>CAVWIK010000002.1:0-2336319 GCA_963755115.1 uncultured Chloroflexia bacterium | reverse complement strand
GATGGATCTACGCCGTCGGTGGCAGCCCTGAAGCCGCGGTCCGCACGGGCGTGCCGATGAACGGGACGTTGATCTCGGTCTACGTCATGAGCGGGCTGTCGGGGGCCATCGGCGGCATGCTCTTCGTCGGAACCGCTGACGCCGGCTCGCCGTTCACCGGGCAGGGCATGGAGCTCAACGCCATCGCCGCGGTGATCATCGGCGGCGGCAGCTTCCTGGGCGGCCGTGGCGGTGTCCTGAACGCCCTGACAGGTGCGTTGATCCTCGGGGTCATGCACAACGGCCTCAACCTGCTCGGTCTCGACCCGAACTTCCAGTACATCGCGGTGGGAGTGGTCGTCCTCGCCGCGGTCGAGCTCGACGTCTTGCGGGCCCTCGTCGAGAACCGGTTCCGCAGCATGCAGGCGAGGCTCGCATGACTGACGCCGATCACGTCGTGGTGCCCTCGGACGTGGAACCCGTCCTGAGCGTTCGTGGTGCCACCAAGACCTTCGGGGCCGTGGTTGCGATCGACGGCGTCGACCTCGAGGTCCGCGCCGGTGAGGTTCTCGCCCTGCTCGGCGACAACGGCGCCGGCAAGTCGACCCTCATCAAGTGCATCAGCGGCGTCCACAAACTCGACCGAGGCGAGATCCAGATCGACGGCGCCCCCGTGCAGATCCACTCGGCGGCCGATGCCCGATCGAATGGGATCGAGACCGTCTACCAAGACCTGGCCCTGTTCGACAACCTCAACCCGACGGCGAACTTCTTCGCCGGCCGCGAAGTGGCGGGGCCGTCCTGGCTGCCACGCGGTTTGCAGTGGATGAAGCAGAAGGAGATGTCCACCCGAACAAAGAACCTTCTCGACCGTTTGCAGATCCGGCTCCCTGACTTCGATGCTGACGTGGCGCTGATGTCCGGGGGCCAACGCCAGGCGGTGGCGGTCGCGCGAGCCGTGGCGTTCTCCTCGAAGATCGTCATCCTCGACGAGCCGACTGCCGCCCTCGGGCTTCGGGAGTCGGCGCGGGTCCTGGAGCTGGTCGATCGGCTCCGAACCTCCGGCGTCGCGGTCATCTTGATCTCTCACAGCATGGATCACGTGATGGCCGTCGCGGACCGGGCGATGGTCATGCGCCGCGGCCGCAAGATCGGCGAGGCGCCGGCGACCGCGGACAACCAAGAGCAACTCGTGTCCTGGATCGTCGGGGCCCGAGGGAGCACCACCGTTTGAGGCTTCACCACCTGGACGCACGGCACGTGCGGCAGATCCGACAAGAAGGAGCAACACACATGTCGACTCGAATGAAAGCGTTGGTCGTGCTCGGAGCGGGGGCGATGCTCCTCACCGCGTGCAGCAGCAGCGGCGCGGGTACCGCGGCGCCGTCCGCGAGTACCGCGGCGCCGTCCGCGAGTACCGCGGCGCCGTCCGCGAGTGCGAGCGCAGCCGCGAACGAGAAGATCAAGGTCACGCTTCTCACCAAGGCCACGGGCGGTTTCTGGGATGCCATGATCGCGGGCGCCAAGCAGTATGAGACCGATCACCCGAACGACATCGAGCTCACGACCAACGCGTGCAAGACCAACGACGACACGCCCTGCCAGATCGCGGAGATCCAGGACGCTGTCACCAAGGGCGCCCAGGCGATCGTGATCTCCCCGATGGGCGTTGGCGTCACCGATGCCCTCAATGAGGCTCAGCAGGCAGGCGTCCGGATCGTCTTCGTCGACAACACGATCCCCGGTGTCGTGCCGGATGCGGTTGCCGCTACGAACAACGTCAAGGGCGGCGAGGCTGCCGGCGCGTACATCAAGACCCAGCTGAAGTCGGGCGACACCATCGGTCTGCTCGAAGCCGTGCGTGGCGTGCCGAACCTCGACCAGCGCATCGACGGTGTCAAGGCAGCGCTCGACGGTACTGGCGTCAAGGTCGTGATCGGGGCTCAGCAGACCCTGTGTGACACCAAGACCGGCGCCGCGGTGACGCAGGACCTGCTCACCAAGTACCCGAACCTCACAGCGATCTACTCGGCGTGCGACTCCCCGGCGATGGGTGCCGTGGCGGTCGCGGAGTCCAAGCAGCACCCGCTGCTGATCTTCGGCTACGACGGTGACCCGGAAATGGCCAAGCTCATCGAGGCAGGCAAGACCACAGCCACGATGGCGCAGTCGCCGTTCAAGATGACGAACCTCGGCGTCGAGGCGGCAGTCAAGTCGCTCAAGGGCGAGAACTACGTGAAGGCCATCGACACAGGCACCACGCTCGTGACGAAGGACAACGCGGCCAACTTCACGTCAGCCTGGCAGTAACTCCTTCCGCATGGGAGCACGCTTCGGACGCCGGCTCAAAGGGCATCCGAAGGGCCCGGCACTTACCGGTGAGTGCCGGGCCACGTGCTCCCGTGAAACCCTAGTCCACCAACGCCTGTCCGCCTCGGCTGGCCTCCTCCGGGCCGAGGCGGACAGGCCCCCTCATCCATCCCACGGAGAAGCACGTGCCGGTCACCATCACGGCGGTCATCGCATCGGACATCCGGTTTCCTACCTCACTGGCGCTTGACGGGTCCGACGCGATGAACCTCGAGCCCGATTATTCGGCGGCCTATGTCGTCCTCGAGACCGATCACCCGGACGGCCTCGAGGGTCACGGGCTGACATTCACGAGCGGCCGGGGCAACGAGCTGTGTGTCGCGGCGATCGAGGCCCTCGCCCCGCTCGTCGTCGGTCGGACCCTCGAGTCGTTCACGGCGGATCTCGGTGCCTTCTGGTCGCACATCGTGGGCGACAGCCAGCTCCGCTGGGTCGGGCCCGAAAAGGGTGTCATCCACCTCGCCACCGCCGCCATCGTCAACGCCGTGTGGGACCTCTATGCCAAGACCGAGGGCAAGCCGCTCTGGAAGGTCATCGTCGACATGACCCCGGAGGAGCTCGTCCGCTGCATCCCGTTCCGCTACATCACCGATGCCCTGACACCCGCCGAGGCCCTCGACATCCTGCGCCGCAACGAACCGACCAAGGCGGCCCGCGAGGCCGAGATGCTGGCAACGGGCTACCCGGCCTACACCACCTCGACCGGCTGGCTCGGCTACCCCGACGACAAGGTCCGTCGGCTGGCCCGGGAGGGAGTCGCGGCGGGCTGGACGCATTTCAAGATCAAGGTCGGGCGTGATCTCGAAGAGGACATCCGGCGGGCGCGGATCCTGCGCGACGAGATCGGACCGGACCGGATCCTCATGGTAGACGCCAACCAGGTCTGGGACGTCGACCAGGCGATCGCCTGGATGGAGCGCCTCGCACCATTCCAGCCATGGTGGATCGAGGAGCCGACCAGCCCGGACGACATCCTCGGCCATGCCCGGATCGCCCGCGCGCTCGCCCCGTATGGCATCGGCGTCGCGACCGGCGAGCACTGCCACAATCGGGTGATGTTCAAGCAACTCCTGCAGGCCGAGGCGATCGCGTTCTGCCAGGTGGACGCCTGTCGCCTGGGCGGCGTGAACGAGGTGCTGGCGGTGCTCTTGCTGGCGGCCAAGTTCGGCGTGCCGGTATGTCCCCACGCCGGTGGCGTGGGCCTGTGTGAGTACGTCCAGCACCTTGCGATCATCGACTACATCGCGATCAGCGCATCGCTCGCGGATCGCGTCGTCGAGTACGTCGATCACCTCCACGAGCACTTCGTCGACCCGGTCGTCGTCGTCTCGGGGCGCTACCAGGCGCCGGCCGCGCCCGGCTACTCGATCGAGATGAGATCCGCCTCGCGGGCCGCCTACGCGTACCCGGACGGCAGTGCCTGGCTTGCGCTGCGCGAAGCCGGGGCTGTCCGGGCTTGAACGTCCTCGAGCGGATCGCCGCCAGCGGAGTCGTCCCGGTCGTCCGGATCGAGCGGGCGGAGGATGCGCCGGCGCTCGCCCGCGCGCTACGGGACGCAGGCCTGGCGTGTATCGAGATCACCTTCCGTTCCGCCGCCGCCGCGGAATCGATCCGCGCGATCCGGACCGAGGTTCCCGACGTGCTGGTCGGGGCGGGAACCGTCATCTCGCGGGCCCAGCTCGACGAGGCCCTCGCGGCAGGCGCGGAGTTCATCGTGAGCCCCGGTCTGCAGGTAGACGTGGTCCGGGCGTGTCAGAGTGGAGGCACACCGGTCCTGCCCGGAGTCTTCACGCCCACGGAGGTGATCCAGGCGATGGACCTCGGCCTGTCTGTCGTGAAGCTCTTCCCCGCCTCATCGGCGGGCGGGCCGGCATATCTGCGCACGTTGGGCGGCCCGTTCCCGGCGCTGCGTTTCGTGCCGACCGGCGGGATCGAGGCAGCGGACCTGGCAGCGTATCTCGGGGTGCCATCGGTCCTGGCGGTGGGTGGCAGCTGGATGGTCCGTCCGGGGCTGCTTCTCGAACGAGACTGGGCTGCGGTCGGTCGGCTGGCCCACGAGGCGAGTGAGGTCGTCCGGACCGTGCGCCCTCCGGCGCCCTGATGGCATTGACAGTGCGTCCGCCGTCGGACTCGCGTTGGGACCTGGTGGCATTGGGCGAAGTGATGCTGCGCCTGGATCCGGGTGACGAGCGGATCCAGAGCGCCCGTCAGTTCAGGGCGTGGGAAGGCGGCGGCGAATACAACGTCGCCCGTGGCCTGAGTCGCTGCTTCGGCGCGTCGACCACCATCGTGACGGCCTTCGCAGACAACCCGGTCGGCCGGTTGATCGAAGACCTCATCCGACAGGGCGGCGTGGATCGCTCGCACATCCGCTGGGTCCCGTACGACGGGATCGGCCGCACGGTCCGCAACGGCCTGAACTTCACGGAGCGCGGCTTTGGCGTGCGCGCGGCGGTCGGAAGCTCGGACCGGGCCAACACGGCGGCGTCCCAGCTGACCGCCGAGGACGTGGATTGGGAGGCGATCTTCGGCGCTGAAGGCGCGCGCTGGTTCCATACGGGCGGGATCTTCGCGGCACTTTCGGACACCACCCCGGGCGTGATCGCGGCGGCGATCGAGGCGGCGCACCGGCACGGCACGGTCGTCTCATTCGACCTCAACTACCGCGACTCGTTGTGGCGCGGCCGAGGCGGTGGTCCCGCCGCCCAGCGGGTCCTTGCCGCGATCGTCGCATCGGTCGATGTGCTCATCGGCAACGAGGAGGACTTCGTCGCCGCGCTCGGCCTCGACGTCGCCGGCACGGACGGGTCGTTCGACCAGCTCGAGTCGGAGGCCTACGCGGCGATGCTCGCGGTCGCCGCGACGCGTTTCCCGAACCTGAAGGCGATCGCGGTCACCCTTCGGGTCGCCCGGACGGCCAATCGCAACGACTGGGGTGCCCTGCTCTGGTCGGATGGGGTCGTCTACCCAGCGACCACCCGGCGCGACCTCGATATCCTCGATCGCATCGGCGGCGGCGACTCATTCGCATCGGGCCTCATCCACGGCTGGCTCGCCGGCCATCCGCCGCAGGTCGCCGTCGAATACGGAGCCGCGCACGGCGCCCTGGCGATGACGACCCCGGGCGACACGTCGATGGCGACGCAAGCCGAGGTAGAGGCGCTCATGGCAGGTGCCGGCGCCCGGGTCCGCCGATGAACCGGCCGGCTCTCGTCCTCACCGGCGTCGACAGCTTCGTCGTGGAACAGCGACCGCCGGCGGAGTCTACCGGCGACGCAGTCGCCATCGACGTCGATCTCGTGGGACTGTGTGGGACGGACCTGCACATCGTCGAAGGCTCCCATCCCCGGGCTCGTTTCCCGCTCGTCCTCGGACATGAACTGGTCGGGCGAGCGACGGCGGGGCAACTGGCAGGGCGGGCGGTCGTGGTCGATCCGCTCATCGCCTGCGGCGACTGCTCGGCCTGCCGCCTTGGCGAGCGACACGTATGCGCCAACCTGCGCCTGATCGGCATCGATCGGGATGGCGGGCTGAGTGGGCGGGTCGTCGTGGACTCGGAGCGGGTGCACGTGGTGCCGGCCGGACTCGATCCGGTGGTGGCCGCCCTGGCAGAGCCGCTGGGGGTCGCCGTCCACGCAACCCGTCGCGCTCACGTCGGCGTTGGCGACACGATCGTGATCATGGGCGCAGGACCGATCGGGCTCCTGCTGGCGTTCGCAGCGCGACACGTCGGGGCGGCCACGATCCTCATCGGCGAGACTGCCCCGGCCCGGCGGACGTTCGCCGAGTCGCTCGGTTTCGACACGCTTGACACGGTGGATCCGTTCGGCGACCTCGAGCGGCACACGTCGGGCCGCCTGGCTGACGTCGCGTTCGACGCTGCCGCGGTGCCAGCTGTTGCCGCACTCTTGCCTCGGCTCGTCCGGCCGGCCGGGCGCATCGGCCTCGTCGGCACCTACGCGCGGCCCGTCGAGCTCGACCTCCAGGCCATCCTCTTCAAGGAACTGACAGTGCTCGGCAATCGGGTCTACCAGCCGGCCGACATCGACGCGGCACTCCGGATGCTGGCGGACGGCCCGGCGGCGTTCAGACCGCTGATCAGCGAAGTCGTTGGGCTCGATGAGGCGCCGGCGGCGTTTGCGCGGTTGCGCGCGGGTGAGGGAGTCAAGTACCTCGTCGCGACGGGTGGGCGTTGATGCGCGCCCTGGTCAAGACGTCCCGCGGTGTCGGCCACCTCGCGTTACAGGAACGGCCGGAACCCGAGGCAGTGGCCGGCTGGGTGAAGATCGCCGTCCGGTACGCTGGGATCTGCGGGACCGATCTGCACATCGTCCAGGACGAGTTCCCGTACTGGCCGCCGGTCACCCTCGGCCACGAGTTCACGGGGACCGTTGTCGAGCTCGGTGGCGGCGTCGATCCGGCCTGGCTTGGAGCACGAGTGGTCAGCGAACCGCACTCCATGGCCTGCGGCACCTGCCACCTGTGCCGCCGTGGCTTCGCGGAGCTGTGTGCCAGCAAGCGTTCGCCCGGCTGGGGGATCGACGGCGCGTTCGCCGACCGGCTGACGATGCCTGTGCATCTCCTCCACCGTGTCCCGGCCGGGTTGCCCGACCGAGTCGCGGCCCTGGCCGAGCCGATGGCCGTGTCGGTCACCGCCCTCGCGCGGGCCGGCGTCCAGGCCGGCGACGTCGTCCTTATCGTGGGCCCCGGGCCGATCGGCATCCTGCTCGCGGCCGGTGCGCTCGCGATGGGTGCCGCGACCGTCGTGGTGGCCGGCCGGCGAGATTCGGACCGCCTCCGGTTCGCAGGGACCATGGGAGCGCTGACGGTCCTGGACGACTCAGCGGTCGAGCTCATCCAGGACCAGACCGCCGGCCGCGGGGCAGACCTGGTCATCGACGCGACCGGAACGGCCGAGGCGATCGACCTCGCGCTCAGAGCGGTCCGGCGCCGAGGTAGGTTCGCGGCTGTGGGGATGAGCGGCCAGCCGGTCGTGCGGGTCCCATGGGATCTGGCCGTCTCGCGGGCCGTCGATGCGACCTTCTCGATGAGTTCGAACGGCACGGCGTGGGCGCCGGCGATCACGATCCTCGAGCGAACCAGGCAGCTCGAAGGCATGAGCACCGTCTTCCCGCTCGGCGACTGGGAGGCCGCGTTCGAGGCTGTCCGCGAGCGGACGGTCATCAAGGCGCTCCTCGACCCGACGACCGGCGCCGGGCGATGACAGTGGCGGGCACGATCCTCATCACCGATTGCGACCATCCATCGACCGAGATCGAACGGGCCATGGTCGAGGCAGCCGGGTTCCGGCTCGAGGTTGCCGACTGCCGCACCGCGGCCGACGTCATCGCAGCGGGCACGACCAGCGCGGCGGCCGGACTGATCGTCCAGTACGCACCCATCACCGGGGAGGTGTTGCGCGCCCTGCCGGCCTGTCGGGTCGTGGGCCGGTACGGTGTCGGACTCGATACGATCGACGTCGAGTCCGCCGCGTCGCTGGACATCCGGGTCGTCAACGTGCCGGACTACTGCACGGACGAAGTCGCCGACCATGCCCTGGGACTGATCCTGGCCCTGACCCGTGGGATCGTCCCGCTCGACCGAGGAGTCCAGGCCGGCATCTGGGACTTCCGCCTGGCGGGGCGCGTTCGCCGCCCATCGAGCCAGCAGGTGGGCGTGGTCGGGCTCGGTCGGATCGGTTCGGCGTTCGCACGGCGTGCGCGGGCGCTCGGCTACACGGTGGTCGGCTCGGATCCGCTGGGACCACGCGCCTCGGATGTGCAGGTCGTCGAACTCGACGACCTGCTTGCGACGAGCGACATCGTCAGCATCCATGCTCCGCTCAACGCCTCGACCCGCCATCTCATCGACGCGCGAACGCTGGCGCTGATGCGTCCCACGGCCATCCTGGTCAACACCAGCCGAGGCGGCCTGGTCGACCACGATGCCCTCGTCGACGCCCTGCGGTCAAGTCGTCTGGCGGGGGCGGCTCTCGATGTGCTCGAGCACGAGCCGATCCCGGCAGACGACCCATTGATCGGGCTCCCGAACGTGGTCCTGACGCCACACGCCGCGTTCTACAGCGAGGAATTGCTGGTCGAGATGAAACAGAAGGTCACCCAGCGGGTATTGGCACTCCTCGGCGACGGGGCCGGGTGAAACGTCCGGTCAGAGATCGCACGCTACGAAGGATGGCGATCCGGCAAATCAGGTGAACGTCCAGAAGTCGAATCAGGTGAACTTCGCGGCATCGCGTGGCTCCTTCTTGGAAGTCCACGCCCTTGCTCTGGCCGCACGAAACCACCAGATGTGGTTTAGGTGTTCCATGGATCGCTACCCGTGGGGCAGCTGGCTGGCGAGGAAGGATTCGAACCTTCGATCTCCTGATCCAGAGGACTCCCGACGTTCTGACGATCGTGGGTGCGGTTTGAGCGTGGCGCGGACTCGATTTCGGTTGGTCCGGCGGGCAATCAGGTTGAACATGCCGGACGGTGTCAGGTGAACGTCTTTCGTTCAGGTAACTCCGGGATCGACCGTATCGCACCCGACGACGTTGGGGAAGGGGAGAGGTTCCCGCTGTTCCCGCTACTCCGGGACCTACCTCTCTGAACAGGGAGAGCGGCAGGTTCATAAGCTCAATGCCAGGTCACGCCGGGTGTGGCAAGGGTAGAGCTGAGCGGCGCGGGATGGGAAGCTGTCGCGTCCGAGACGTGAGGTTTGAGTTCGACGCGATCGCGGACGCCGCTTAGGCACAACCCGTGGCTGGAGCCCGCCCCGGCCAGATCAACTCCCTTCGCTGAGCGGCAGACCCGGTTAGCGCCTCAGCGAGGCGGCAGGTCCAGTCGCGCGAGCGGCTGCCCCGCGCCGGAGATCCACAGGCTGCCGCCGCCGGCCCAGAGGTTGAGCGGCTGGCGGACCGCCAGCTCCACGCGGCGCAGGATTGTGCCTGAGGCTGCGTCGAGCTCGATCAGCTCGTGCGCGTCAGTTCGGCCGGGCTGGGTCGCGGCCGGCTGCAGCCAGATCGAGCCGTCCGCCGCCGCCACGTTGACCATGTCGCCGGTCCAGTTGGGGATCTGGACGCTCCACGCGATGGTGTTCGTATCGGCCGAGACGAGGGCGACGCGCCCGCTGGGCGAGACACAGGCGATCCCGTGGTCCGCGATCAGGCACTGGGAGTCGGTGCCGACATCGATCGACGCGGTTGGCGCCAACCCGGGCGCGTCCCACCGCTCCACGGCGGCCAGGACGTCTCGACAACAGATGCCAGTGCCATCGCTGGGCTGCGTCCAGACGGAGCCGAAGGCGGCGCCGATGAAGGATGGGATGGTCCCGCCCTGGACCGGCTTGCTGCCGTCGAGCGGCACGAGCCACAGCTCGCCGGACCGCCATTTGCGGTTCCACACCTGGCCGTCGAGAACCACGAAGTCGCCGTTGACCGGCAGGTTCAGGAGAGTCGTCACCGCGTCCGTCGCAGGATCGATCCGGATCAGGGGGATCAATGTATTGGGGTCGCTGTTCGCTGGGCTCGTATCGGCGAGGATGCCATCGTCGGATCCGGTCATCGAGTCGCCGACGATCTCGGCGGGGACGATCGTGTCGAGCACTTGGTTCGTCGCGAGATCGATCTTCGCGATGCCACCGTTGTTCGCCCCGATCCGCGCCCAGACGACGCATCCCGAGAACACCAACTTCGTGACGTTGTGCGGGACAGCGATCGGTGTCAGGGTCGCCGTTGTGACCGCCGGGCGTTCCGTGCAAACCCCGGCGTCCGATGCCGTGGGGGAGGCGGACGGCCCGACCGCAACGGCCGACGGTGCGACCGAGGACCGAATGGGGCCCGGGACCGAGAAGAGACGCGCGGCGCCGACCGACACCGCCCCGACGACCACGGCAGAGATCAGGGCGACCACGACCAGCCAGACCAGCATCGGCCGGTCTCGGAAGGACCGAGCGCCGTTCGCGATTGTCAGTCGGCCGCCCCGGACGCGTTCAACGGCCGACTCGTCGGTGAGGCGTCGGGCTCGGTCCTGGATCGACGGCCAGAGATCTGGCGCCGGAACCTGATCGAGTGCTGCGAACCGCCGCTGCAGGTCATCCATCGTGCTCACCCAGTAGGTCCCGGAGGCGTCGGCGGCCACGGCTGAGGTTCGCCCGAACCGCAAGGCTGTTCGAGCCGAGCCGCTCGGCAATCTGGCGGATTGGAAGGTCGGCGTAGTAGAAGAGGACGACGGCCGCGCGCTGCCCATCGGGCAGGCGTCGCAGGGCAGCGAGGAGGTCGGGGTCCGTGTAGGCGTCGAGGTGGACATCCCCGGCCGTGCCGAGCTCGGCGTCCCGCGACGCGGGCCGATCCTTCAGCGCGCCCGCGGCAATCTTGAACGCCGTCCGCCACGTCCATGCTGCAGGATTGCGAACAGCCCCGCCGCGGCGGAGCACCTGCGCGTACGCCTCGGCGACGGCGTCGCTAGCGACCTCGGCATCGCCGGCCCACGCGTAGACCGCCCGCCAAAGTCGTGGCGCGTCCGAGCGGTACAGCGCCTCGACGCTGAGAGGTGTCTCCGTGAGTTCCGACACGATATCCATCACCCCTCTAGGGTGCGATTACCCGGGAAAGGTGACATGGGCGTGGCCACCGACTTGGAGTCAGCGCGGTCTGCTGAGTTCGTCGTGTCAGACATCGGATCGACACCGTCGTCGCGTAACACGTCGCGCAGCTCTGGAAGGCACAATCAAGCCCTATGCCATCCTGTGGCGGTTCGGTCGTTCCAAGTCCAAGCGGTTGTTCGACTCCGACGGATTGCCAAAGGGCGGCTCGGTGATCGATCCCTCGGTCGTCGCGGTGCTCGTTGGCCGCCGGGCGCGGTCCCGCTTGACGACCTGACGGAGCGTGAGCGCGAGGTTCTGGCCTTGATCGCCGAAGGCCGATCGAACCAGGCTATTGCCGATCGCCTGTCGATGTCGCGAAAGACGGTCGAGGCCCATATCGCCAACATCTTCTCGAAGATCGAGCTGCCACCCGCATCCGACGATCACCGCCGAGTGCTGGCTGTGCTCGCCCACCTGCAAGGGTCCGGGCAAGCGAAAACCTGAGTGAGGATTCGACCGGCGTGTCGAGCTTCTAGAGAATCCCGACGTCCCGAAGTCGAGTCAGGTGCACTTCGAAGCAGCTCGAGGCTCCTTGCTGGAGCACGCGCCACGCTCTTCCGGCACGAAACCACAGACGTGGTGTGTTGAAGTTCGCTCGACTGCTACCCGTGGGGTAGTTGGCTGGCGAGGAAGGATTCGAACCTTCGATCTCCTGAGAGCGTGGCGCGGACTCGATTTCGATGTGTCCGGCCGGCAATCAGGTTGAACATGCCGGACGGAGTCAGGTGAACGTCATCCGTTCAAGTAACTCCGGGATCGACCGTATCGTGCTCGACGACCGTTGGGAAGGGGAGCGGTTCCCGCTGTTCCCAGTACTCCGAAAGAGGCTCCGCGACGATTTGGCGTTGCCGGCTGGTGCCCGTTCAAGAGGTCAGAGGGGAGCCGGCTCCTGTGACGAGTGCGAAACCCTCCGACAGCGTCTGGCCGCCCTGAATATCGCCAGACGCCTTCAGATTACCGAGGAGGCCTTCGCCAAACAGGGCGGCGGTTGGCTAGCGGCTGTTGCCGTCGAGAATCGTTCTTGCTTGCATAGCGGTACAGGACGGCCAAGATGAGTCTGAGGAAGAGGAGGTGCCACTGTTCGAAGACAATGACATCGAGTGAATGGCGGCTATGGAGGTGGCGTGAGGTGGCCAGTGGAAGCATGATGGCGTTGCGAGCGCACACTCAGGGTGGCCCGGAAGTTCTGGTATATGAATCCGCGCCACGGCCGACCCCGGGGAGCGACGAGGTTCTGATCAGCGTCCACGCGGCGGCGATCACGTTCGCCGAGTTGACCTGGCCCGAGACTTGGGCCACGGATGGTGTCGACCGGACTCCGGTCATCCCGTCCCACGAGTTCTCTGGGGTCGCGGCCGAGGTCGGCGATGGCGTAACCGGACTGTCGGTCGGTGACGAGCTGTACGGGCTTGTGCCGTTCGACCGGGACGGCGCCGCCGCGGAGTATGTCAGCGTGCCGGCTACGAGTCTGGCCGCCCGTCCTCGCACGGTGTCGCACGTCGTTGCGGCGGCCGCGGTGCTCCCGGCCCTGACGGCCTGGGAAGCCCTGGTCGATCATGCGAAAGTTCAACCCGGCCAGCTCGTGCTCGTGCGTGGAGGCGCCGGCGGTGTCGGGTCCTTCGTCACCCAGCTGGCGATTGCGCTTGGGGCCAGCGTCACGGCCACGGTGCATGCCCCCGACACGGAGCACGTCCTCGCTCTGGGCGCCGAACGCGTGATCACCAACGAACAGGAGTCGCTCGACGCGGAGAAGGGTGCCTTCGACGCCGTGATCGACGCCGTCGGTCAAGAGACACCGGAAGCCCTCTTCGCGGCACTCCGTCCTGGCGGGCGCCTGATCACCCTCCAGGAGCCTCCCTCACAGGAGACGGCCGACAAATACGGCGTAACGGCCCTCTTCTTCGTCGTGACGGCGAACCGGGAACGTCTGGCACAGGTGGCCGACATGATCGACACCGGCAAGCTGAAGGTCAGCGTGGCCGCGACGTTTCCACTAGCCGAGGGTCGAGCCGCGTACCAGAGCGGGGCCTCCCGGAGACGCCGCCCAGGGAAGACCGTGCTGGTCGTCCGGGACTAAGCGGTTCTCCGCAGGTGATAGCCATGCGACGCATGCAGGCCGCCGGCATCGACGCGTTGGGCGGCGAGGTACGAGTGCTCAAGCTCGCGGCGCCAGCGTCGCCCGCGCCGGACGAGGTGGTGATCTCGGTGCGTGCCGCCGGTGTCGGCAACTGGGACGAGTTCGTCCGCGTCGGCGCCTGGGATGTCGGCCGCCGGCCGCCGCTGGCCCTCGGGGTTGAAGCGGCCGGGGTCGTTGCCGCGGCCGGCGAGGACGTGACGAGCCTCGCACCGGGCGACGAGGTGCTCACCCACCCACTGCCGCTGCGACACCAGGGTGCGTGGGCGGAGTGGCTCGTCGCTCCGGCCGCACTCGTCGCGCGGAAGCCGGCCGCCGTTCCATGGGCGGCGGCGGCCGCATTCCCGGTGCCCGCGCTCACCGCCGACCAGGCACTAACCGACGCCGCACCCGTCCCTGCGGGGAAATGGGTGCTCGTGCACGGCGCCGGCGGCGTCACCGGCGGGCTCGCCGTACAACTCGCGGTCGCGCGAGGCGCGACCGTCGTCGCGACGGCGGGCGGCTCGAGCGCGGCGCGCATTCGCGGCGACGGGGCACATGCCGTATTCGACTATCACGATCCCGAGTGGCCGACCCTCGTGCGAAACGCAACTCCAGGTGGACGCGGAGTTGACGCTGTAGTGAATGCGGCCCGCGGCGGGGCGGCGACCGCGTTGCAGACCGTCGCAGACGGCGGCCATCTGGCGACGATCACTGGCGATCCGCCGTCACCCGAACGAGGAGTCACGGTCGCGAACATCTACGTCCGCGCGGACGGTGCTCGGCTTGACGTCCTGGTGGCAGCACTCGCGGATGGGCTGCTGTCGCTCCACGTGGGAGCAACATTCCCGCTCGCAGACGCGGCCACGGCGCTCCAGGGCGCCGTCACCGGCCGCGCCGCCGGCGCGACCGTCCTGTCTCTCGAAGGCATCTCAGGTGACGCGCCGGACCACAAGTAAGTCGTACGCGCCGCGAGACACATGGCTCCGCGAGGCGGCTGCCTCGCCGTACAGCGCATCTGGGGGGCTCCTTTTTGGAGCCCGCGCCACGGCCTTTCCGCACGACACCAGATGAGGTGTGGGGGAGTCTTCTGGGCCGCCACCCGTTGGGTAGCTGGCTGGCTGGAGAGCGGCAGCCTTCCAAGGCGCCTGTCGCGAGTTCGAACCTCGTCTCCCGCTCCAAACATAAGTTCCACGTTCGGACTCACCGAAGCCATGAAGGCTACGCGGGATGCCAAGCTGGCCTCTCAGACGGCACCGCTTGCTACCATTCGGCGGATGGTGAGAGGTGACTGGCCTGAGCTCGAATACCTCGTCATCGGGACGGGCGTGAGAGTCCTGCGCGCCAATGAAGCAGCGGCTAGCATTTCGGCCGCAGTCCAGGCATTGAACGAGGCGACTGCGGCCCTCCCACAGCAGCCAACGGCGGCGGACGTATCGAAATTGGCGGGACTGTGCGCGGCGCAGGTGGCGGCGCTCGAGGCAGTAGCCACGGCACTCGAGACCGAGATGGCCGCCATCGCACCGGGGCAGGACCGGATCATCGACATCATCGACGCCGACCACGAGGCGACTGGCGTTGCCGAGGAGTACCTCGGGGGCGCCGTGTCCCTTGGCACGGCGGCCGCATTCCTGATCGAGGAACTCGCCAGGCTCCCCCGATCCCTCGAGAAGCTTGGTCGGACCTTCCCGACTGTCGAAGAAGCGACCGACGGTCTGGCTTCTGCGATTCGTCGAGTGGTCGAGGCGCTTGAGCCAGCGATCGGATGGGGGGCTCGCTCCACCGCGATCCTGTCCGACTGGACTTGACGCCAGCGGCTAGGTGAGCCGCAGTCAGCACTTCCGGGCAGCGATCGATGAACCAGCGCTACACCCACCTCACGCCAGACCAGGTCATCGCCGCCCATCAGCGGCTCTCCCCGCTCGACCAGCTCGCCCCGTCCCGCCGATCGCGGGCCGCCTGAGGGCGGCCGCCCGAGCGGCGGCCTCTGGCGGACAGGTGGTCGAGCGGGGAGGCGAGGGCGTGCTCAGCGGTGACATCGCCCTCGGCCAGTTCGGCGTAGCGGCGGACCATCGCGAGGTCGCTGTGGCCGAGGATCTTCTGGAGGGCGAAGACGTTGCCGCGATTGCGCAGGAAGGTGATCGCGAAGGTGTGACGACAGGTATGCGGCGAGACGCGGACCCCGGTCATCCGCAGCGGTGCCCCGAGACGGCGCATGCCCTGGTAGATGGCGGCGTCGGTCAATGGCCGGCCATCGTGTCCGAGCAGGAGGCGATCGCCGGGCTAAGTCAGGCTATCGGGGCGCTCGCGAGTCAGGTAGCGACGCAGCGCGGCGTCGAGGGTCCGGCCGTAGGGGACGGCCCGCTCGTCGCCGCCCTTCCCCAGGACCCGAAGCTGACCGTCGCCCACGTCGGAGATCCGCAGCCCGGTCGCCTCCCCGAGGCGGACGCCCGTGTCGAGGAAGATGCGGAGGGTGATGGCCAGCGGCGCCGGTGCGGCCGCCAGGAGGTCGATCATCTGGTCAGTCGTGAACGTCTCCACGATCGTATGAGGGATCGTCGGGACCTTGAGCTTCTCGAGCGGGTCCGTCCGGACGTAGTCGTCGGTCACGATCCAGTGGCTGAAGACCCGGAGGGCCCGGGCCCGCGCCGCGACGGTCGCCGGCTTCCGTCCCCGCGCGACGAAGTCGGCCAGCCAGGCTCGGGCGACCCCGAGGTCGACATCGGCCAGGGTCAGGTCGTGCCCGTCGGCGCCCGCGAAGGCGCGGTACGAGTTCAGGCCCTCGAGGTAGAACTCGATCGTCCGTTCCGACAGGACCTGCGCACGGCAGGCCGCGACGAACGCCGCGACGACCGCGTCGAAGCGGTGGCGCCGCGGATCTCGGCTGCCAGTACGCGGAGTCAGGTGAACTTCGCGATTCGGCGAATCAGGTGAACTTCGCGGCATCTCGTGGCTCCTTCTTGGAGCCCGCGCCACGCTCTTCCCGCACGAAACCACCAGATGTGGTGGTCGGGAGTCCCTGGATCCCTACGGCTGGTAGGGATGGCTGGCGAGGAAGGATTCGAACCTTCGATCTCCTGATCCAGAGTCAGGCGCCTTACCGCTTGGCCACTCGCCAGTGGAGCGGCCGAGATGATACCCC
Source organism: uncultured Chloroflexia bacterium (assembly GCA_963755115.1). Classification (GTDB taxonomy): domain Bacteria; phylum Chloroflexota; class Limnocylindria; order Limnocylindrales; family CSP1-4; genus SPCO01. Next base: position 2,320,072 of record CAVWIK010000002.1, on the reverse strand, counting down.
ATCACCAGTGACCGACCGGCCCGGAGGGGCCTGTGGCTCCCGTGACGGGCCGGTCCTGGGGTCGGCGAAACGGCCCTTGTCGACGCCGACGGCAAGCCGCCGCCTCGCCCTGGAAGACCGCCCTCAGCCTGACCCCGCCGTCGCTGGTACCCTGCGCCGGTGCCGATCCGACAAGCGCGCCCGATCGCGCCCGCCGAACCGACTCCCGCCGAGCCACAGGACCGCTCTCGCTACGTCCCTGCCGTCCTCGATGCGATCATCCCGGGCGTCGGTCACCTCGTCGCGGGCCGGCGCCGGCGCGCCGTCCTGTTCCTGGCGCCGATGCTCATCGCGCTCGCAGCGGCGATCTTCATCGCCGTCACCACCTCCCCGGCCCGGCTCGCCGCGAGCCTCGTCGAATCCGAAGTCCTCTGGACCCTGCTCGCCTTCGAGGGGCTCCTGCTCGTCTGGCGGCTGCTCGCGGTCAGCTCGAGCCTGACCGCCCCCGGTCTCCCGAGACTCGGACGCCGCGACGCGATCCCGGTCGCGATCCTGCTCCTCGTCATCATCGCGCCGCAGGTCTACGCGGGCTACGGGACCGAGGTGGCGCGCGAGACCGCCGACGCGATCTTCGTCGACGAACCGGCACCGGTGGCCGCCGGACCGTCGGTCGCCCCCGAGCCGGACCCGAGCTTCCTCGAGCCGGCCGAACCGTCCGCCTCGCCATCGGCCGGCGCATCCGCCTCGCCCTCGCCGAGCGCGCCCGTCGTCGAGCGGATCAACGCCCTCGTCGTGGGCGTCGACGCTGGCGTCGGCCGGAACACCTACGCGACCGACACGATGATCGTGGTCTCGCTCGACCCCGTGAACGAGGTCGTCTCGATGGTCTCGATCCCGCGTGACATGGTCGACGTCCCGCTCGCCGACGGCCGCAAGTTCTCGGCCAAGATCAACGGGCTCGTCGCGTACGCGCGTCACCACCCCAAGCAGTTCCCCGGGTCGGACGGCACCGGCTTCGACGTCCTGCGCGGCGCCCTCGGGAAGCTGCTCGGCCTCGACATCCCGTACTACGCGGCGGTCAACCTCGGCGGGTTCGTCGCCGTCGTCAACACGCTCGGCGGCGTCAACGTCAACGTCGAGCACGCCTTCTGCGACCCGCACTACAGCGAGTACGGCTACGAGCACGGCTTCGCGATCACCGCCGGGCGTCACCACCTGACCGGGACGCAGGCGCTGGCCTACGCGCGCATCCGCAAGGCGTCGGGCGAGAGCGACTTCACCCGCGCCGCCCGCCAGCAGGAGGTCCTGTCCGGCCTGCGCGACACCATCGAGCGCGGCGGGTTCATGAACGACCCGATCGGCCTGCTCAAGGCGATCGGCAAGACCGTCTCGACGAACATCCCGCGCAAGCGCCTGCCCGACCTGGCCGAGGCGGCCGCGAAGGTCGGCCGCGGCGACACGTACCGGGCGGTCATCACCCATCCGCTCGTCAAGTCCGGGTTCGACCGGCGCGGGTCGGTCCAGCTCCCCGTCATGAAGCGGATCACCGCCCTCGCGGAGGACCTCTTCCCGACCGACGGTTCGCTCCCGAAGAAGCGCTACAAGGCACCGAAGGCGTCGACCCAGCACCCGACGTCGGGCGGGGTCAGCGGTTGCGGCGCCCAGCCGACGAAGAAGCCGACCCCGAAGCCGACGAAGAAGCCGACCCCCAAGCCCACCGCGACCCCGGTCGCGACCCCGCCCGAACCGACCCCGACACCGGTCCCGGCCGCCACCCCGACCCCGTCGGTCGCGACCCCGCCGGAACCGGCTCCCTGAGGCTCGCGCGGGCGCTCAGATCAGGCCCGCGGTGGGTGCCAGTACGTTCGGGGGAGGTGCCGGGCTTGGCCTGACGGGGTAGCCTTCTGGCATGGACCACCGCCGGCCGTGGGGCCGAATCCTCGTCCTGCTGGTCGCGGTCGTGCTCGCGACGGGCGTCGCGTCGACGGTCTCAGCCGCCCCGACGACGCCGGCATGCAAGGTCGCCGACACGCTGACCAAGCACCGGAAGCTGAGCGACTGGAGCCGGTCGATCCTCGACACGCGCTATCGGCTCGCGAGCAGCTACAAGCCCAGGGATCTCCGATCCACCTCGACCGCCGGGCTCAACGGCGGGTTCAAGGTGCGCAAGATCGTCATCGGCGACCTCAAGGCGATGGCACGGGCCGCGCGCAAGGCGGGCGCCCGGTTCTCGGTCCAGTCCGCCTATCGAAGCTATGCCACGCAGAAGTCGACCTTCAAGTACTGGGTGGCCGTCCACGGATACGAGGTCGCGCTCACCGAGAGCGCCCGTGCCGGCCACAGCGAGCACCAGCTCGGGACGACGCTCGATCTCCGGACCTATGGCGGCAAGGCGCCGTGGGACGTGACCGATTGGGCCAAGAGCAAGGCCGGGACATGGCTCGGCAAGAACGCCTGGCGATACGGCTTCATCATCAGCTACCCGAAGGGGAAGACGGCCGTCACGTGCTACACGTACGAGCCGTGGCATTTCCGGTATGTCGGACGGACCGTCGCCAAGCGGGTCCATGACAGCAAGCTGACGCTCCGCGAGTACCTCTGGGCGCGAGAGAACCCCGCGGCCCCGGGACCGACGCCGTCGCCCACGCCGACGCCTGAGCCGACCCCGACCCCGACCCCGACGCCCGAGCCGACGCCCGCGACCTGAGAGGCGGTTCTCGGGATCAGCCGACGAGCCCGAGTCGGGCCGCGATCGCCGCCGCCTCGACCCGCCCGCCGACGTCGAGCTTGCCGATGATGTGCGACACGTGCACGCCGGCCGTGCTCTCGCTGATGAACAGCTCCTCCGCGATCTGGCGGTTCGTCCGTCCGGCGGCGACGAGCCTGAGGACCTCGACCTCGCGTGGTGTCAGGTCGTACGACGCGAGCGGGTCGGCCGGACCTGGTTCGGGGGCAGGCTTGGGTGTCACCGGGGCGAGCGGTATCCGCGCGCGGGCCGCCAGCGCCTCGATCCGTTCGGCGAGGGGTCGCGCGCCCAGGTCGAGGGTCGCGTCGTGCGCGGCCCGCAGCGCATCGGTGGCCTCGGCGCGGTGCTCTCGCACCGGGAGCAGCGCCTCCGCCAGGCGGTACCGGGCATAGGCGAGCGGATAGGCGACGCGTCGCTCGCTGAGGAGCTCGACAGCCTGGCGCCATGCCGAGGGATCCGAGGTGCCGCCGGCTCGGCCGAGCTCCGCTTCGGTCATGGCGAGATGCCCTCGCGCGTCGAGATCCGGTCCGGGCGCTCGGTCGACCGACGCCATCGCGTCGACGAGCAGGTCTCGATGCGCCGTCAGACGGGTCACTGCGGCCTCGGCGGCCGCAAGGTCCCGGGCCGCCCGCGACCGCTCGGCGACGTCCGCCTCGACCAGCGCGGAGAGGGCCACCATGTGCGAGAGGATCGGCAGATCCTCGGTGCCGGCCAGGATGTCGAGCGCCTCGTCCACGGCCCGCCGGGCAGCCGCGTGATCGTTCCGCCACATGTGCAGCTCGACGCCCGCCTGTCGAAGTGGACCGTTGAACTGGGCTTCGCTACCTCGGCCGAGTGCGGCGATCCCGCGTTCCAGCGCCGATTGCCCGGCCTCCAGATCGCCCCGCCCCACGTGCAGCCGGGCGAGCATCGTCTCGCAGAAGATCCGGCCGACACCGGTCGCCCCGGCCGACACGTCCTCGGCGACCTTGAGCGCTTCGTCCCACCGACCAGATTGGTACCACGATTCCGCGGCATTGAGCCGGTGGAAGACGCGGTATTGACTCGGACCGCCCATACCGAACTGCGCCATGCGGGCGGCGCCCTGGAGCGATACCTGAGCCGCCTCCTCGAAGGCGCCGGTCAGCTCGATCGCGGTCCCAAGGCACGCGTAGCCACGTCCGATGTCATCGGGGTCGCCGATCTCCTCGGCGATCGCGACCGCCTCGCGCAGGATATCGAGGCTCGCCACCTCGTCGCCGATCAACGCGAGATCGGTGCCCTCCGACGCCATGGCGTGTCCCTCGATCTGCCGATTCCCGAGCGCCCGCGCCATGGCGATCGCCTCGCGGGCGTACTGGAGCGAATCGGTGTAGCGGGCGGACAACATCAGGATCTGGGCATACCCAGCGAGGACCCGCGCCCGCTCCTCGGATCGCGGCTCCTTCGGCACCAGCTCGGCCGCCCGGGAGTAGGCCCGGATCGCCGCGTCGATCTCCCCCTGCGACCAGAGGGCTCGTCCCATCCGTTCGCTCCAGAGGCCGGCCTGGGTAGGGTCGGTGGACGGATCGACCATGTCGAAGAGGGTTCCATAGTGGCCCGCGGCGCGCGCGAAGTCGCCGGCGAGCAGCGCGGCCTGACCGGCTCGGCGGATGAGCTCGGAACGCGTCATCTCCGTCGACGCCTCCGGGTCACCGACGACGTCCCACGACTCGATGGCCCGCTCGAACTGGCCCTGCGCCTCCGCGTAAGCGTGGGTATCGAAGGCGGCCACGCCCGCGCTCACCGAGGCGTGGAGGGCACGATCCTGATCACGGGCCGCGACCCAGTGGTGGGCGACCTCCGCGAGCCGTCCGGCCTCATCCCCGGCACCGACGCCGGATCGCGCTTCGAGCGCCGTCGCGATGGTCGCGTGAAGCCGGCGGCGTTCGCCCGGCAGCAGGGCGTCGTACACGGCTTCGCCCATCAGGGCGTGACGGAAGGCATACCGCTCGGTGTCGCCGTCATCCTCGGCCACGAGGAGCCCAGCCGCGGTGGCCTCGCCGAGTGACGCGAGCAGTCGCGCCTCCCGCAGGTCCGAGATCGTCGCGAGCAGGTCGTGATCGACCCGCCGCCCGGCCACCGATGCGACCCCGAGCAGCCGGTGGGTGTCCTCGCCGATGCCGGCCAGCCGCGCGCGGAGCACCTCGGCGAGGGTGACCGGCAACCGCCGTGTGGTTGCCCCGGTCGCGAGCAGCTCTTCCGCGTAGAACGGGTTGCCCTCTGAGCGGTTCCAGATCGCCTCGGCGACCGCCGGGTCGACGTCCTGGCCGAGGATCGCGGCGAGCTGATGAATCGATCTGCTCGCGGTCAAGCCTGGCGAGCTCGATGCGCTGGACCCCCGGGAGCCGATCGACCTCGACGAGCCAGGGCAGCAGCGGATGACGGCGGTGCAGCTCGTCGCTCCGGAACGTGGCCACGAGGAGCAGCCGCTCGTCACGGACATTGCGGACGAGGAATGCCAGGAGCTCACGGGTCGAGTCGTCGGCCCAGTGCAGGTCCTCGACGACGAGCACGACCGTCCGGTCCTCACCGAGCCGGCGCAGCAGATACAGGACGGACTCGTACAGCCGGCTGCGCGCCCACTCCGGGCGCGACTCCGCGGTGTCCGTCGAACGAGGCAGGGCAGCGTCGGCGAGCCCGAAGTCGGCGGCGACCGCAGCAAGGGCGACACGGGCCGCCGGAGACACCGGGCTGCCATCGTCGCCCGTCTGCCACGCCATCGCCCGGACCAATGGCCGGATCGCCTCGACGATGGGGGCGAACGGGAGCGATCCGTCCGCCACCCCCACGCAACCGCCGCTCAGCACGAGCGCGCCCGTTTCGCGGGCCTTGCCGCACGCCTCGGTGACCAGCCTCGTCTTGCCGATCCCGGCCTCGCCGCCGACGAGGACGATCCGGGCGTGGCCGGTGGCCGCGTCCGCGAGCGCGCCGTCGAGGATCTCGAGCTCCGCCCGACGTCCGACGACCTCCGGGCTGACGATCCGATTCGCCATCCCCTCGATGATACGGGGCGCGGAGGCCGGGTCCGGCTCGACGCTCGTCGACGGTCGGTCGCGGTTCGCGGGGGCCCGCCGGCTCGGGGCCCGGGTCATGGCTGCCGGCGGATCGACCCTGGGCTCGCGCTGATTCGACGCGGTCAGGCTGCGGCCGCCGAGCGGCGGATCCGGAACATCCGGATGACGCTTCGATGCGCCGCGGGATCCGCGGCGTCCCTGGCCGATCGGGCCAGGCGCAGGGCGTCGGCGGCTGCTTGCAGCTCCTCGATCCGCATGGCCGTCATCGTCTTCTCGTTCACCAACACCGCGTTACTGTCCTTCCGTCCGCTTCCGGTCGATCGTCTGGATCGTTCACCGTTCGTCGGGGAGCAACGTACGGGGCGGAGGGGGTGGGGGACATCCGGCGGTCTCGGCATTGTCGGAGGGCGTTCACCTTCAATCGCGCGCCGGGACCCTTTAGGCGGCTCGCGCCCGGAGGCCGGATCCGGACCCCGATCGGGTCCGACCTTTACGGGCCGGTCGGGGCCTCGTGTCATGCTCACTCGCCGGCCGACGGAGCGCCGAATGGCCCGTCGCGTCCGTGCCATTCGGCACTGACCGTCGATGTCGGGCGCGGCCCACCCTGCGCTGATCACACGGCGCGGTCGCCACCGGCAGCCGATGGGATCGCGACCTGGCACGGAGGACGTTGCCATGGTCAAGGTGCTCGTCGTCGATCACGATCTCGATCTCGCGGATCTCAAGGTCGACACACTCCGACGGGCCGGCTTCGAGGTCGACCAATGCGGTGGTCCCACGCATGCCCTGACCGCCTGCCCGGTCCTGCAGGGCCTGCCCTGCTGGCAGGTCGAGTGGGCCGATGTCCTCGTCTACGACGTCTGGGCGTCGGGCTGGAGCGGTGAGGAGCTGACCCAGGACCTGCACACGCAGTACCCGGGCAAGGCGCTCGTCCTCACATCGCAGGGCGTCGACGTCGGCTGGGCGGCCGGTGGACGCGAGACCACGGTCTCCGGCCACCAGGGGCGTGGTGATCTCGTCGAGGCGGTGAATGCCGCGTACGCGGCCCTCGCGCGCGAGCCATCAGCGCCCCCCGAGAGCCTCGGCCAGCAGTGAGCTGAGCTGGTCCCACTCGACGAGGAACGCGTCGTGGCCCTTGGTCGATAGGATCTCGCGATACCGTGCGTCCACGCCGACGGCCCAGGCCGTGTCCACGAGCTCGCGGACCTGCCGAGGCCCGTACAGGATGTCGTCCTCGATGCCAATGCCGGTGACCCTGGCCCCGGCTGCGGCCAGGGACTCGAGTGCGCCGGCCAGCCCGCCCCGATCCGCGCCGATGTCGTGGCCATCCATGGCACCCGCGAGGATCCGGTACGTCGCTGGGTCGAAGCGCTCGACGAGCTTGTGGCCCTGGTGGTCGAGGTAGCTGACGACGGACGGCCGCCCGTCTGGCTCGACCGAGCGACCGAACCGCTCGTCGAAGTCGGCCTCGCTCCGATAGGTGGTCATCGCCAGCTGCCGGGCAAGGGCGAGGCCCTCCAGGCCGAGCCGGTCCAGGAGCGTGACCTGCAGATGGTTCCATGCCACGGCCAGCGGGCCGGTGGCCGCGGGCGCCGCGATCGGGACGACGTGGTCCACCGCGTCGGGCCGGGCGAGCGCGATCTCGAGCGCCACCATGCCGCCGAGCGAGCCGCCGGTGACGAGCGCGACCCGCTCCACGGCGAGCGCGTCGAACAATCGCCATTGCGCGCGCGCCTGGTCGCGCGTGGTGACCTGCGGGAAGGCCGGGCCATAGGGCCGGCCGGTCCGAGGATCGAGCGAGACCGGCCCGCTGCTCCCGTAGCGCCCCCCGAGCAGGTTCGCGCACAGCACGCCGTACCGTGCCGTGTCGAGGGCCTGACCCTCGCCGATCAGCGGCGCCCACCAGTCGCCGGCCGCGTCGGCCGACCCGGTCAGCGCGTGGACGACGACGATCTGGTGCCCGTCCCGCGGGGCGAGGCCGTCGTGCCGGTACGCGACGGTCAGGTCGGGCAGCGTGGATCCGTCATCGAGCTCGAAGGCCCCGAGATGGGCGATCTCGACCCGCCCGGTCCCGACTGGCAGCTCGCGGCGAGAGGGCGCCGCCGAGGCGGCGCCCTCCGCCACGTCCGTCATCCTGCCGCGCCGACGAGGACACCGTCATTCGGTGCGTCCTGGGTCGACGCCTCGAGTGCCTGCGAGAGGTCGGCGATCAGGTCGTCGATATGCTCCAGGCCGACCGACAGGCGGATGAGGTCGGGCGTGGTGCCGGTCGAGACCTGCTCCTCCGGCTCGAGCTGCGAGTGCGTCGTCGAGGCCGGATGGATGATCAGCGACTTCGCGTCGCCGACGTTCGCGAGCAGGCTGAAGATCTTGACGTTGTCGATGAGCCGGCGACCGGCCTCGACGCCGCCCTTGACGCCGAAGGTGACGATGCCGCCGAACCCGCCCGACAGGTACTTCGTGGCCTGCTTGTAGGACGGATGCGAGGGCAGACCCGGGTAGCTCACCCAGGTGACCTCGGGTCGCGTCTCCAGCCACTTCGCGACCGCGAGCGCGTTCTCGCTGTGCCGGGCGATGCGCAGCGGCAGGGTCTCGAGACCCTGCAGGAACAGGAAGGCGTTGAACGGGCTGAGCGCGGCGCCGATGTCGCGCAGTCCCTGGACGCGCAGCTTCAGGATGAATGCGAGGTTCCCGAACGCCGCCGTGTAGCTGATGCCGTGGTAGCTCGGGTCGGGATCGACGAAGTCCGCCTTGAACCGCTCGGACGCCGCCCAGTCGAAGGTGCCGCCGTCCACGACGACACCGCCGATGGCCGTGCCGTGGCCGCCGATCCACTTCGTGGCGGAGTGGATGACGATATCGGCGCCGTGCTTGATGGGCTGGGCGAGGAGGGGAGCGAACGTGTTGTCGACGATGACCGGGACGCCGCGGGCATGGGCGACATCGGCGATCGACGCGAGGTCGTGGACGTCGAGGCGCGGGTTGCCGATCAGCTCGAGGAAGACGGCCTTCGTCCGGTCGTTGATGGCGCGGCCGAAGGCGGACGGATCGGAACCGTCGACGTATGTCGTCGTGATGCCGATCTTCGGGAGCGTGTGGGTGAACAGGTTGTAGGTGCCGCCGTACAGCGACGACGACGAGACGATGTTGTCACCGGCGCGGGCGAGGTTGAGGATCGCGAGCGTCTCGGCGGCCTGTCCGGACGCGAGGCCCAGCGCCGCGACGCCGCCTTCGAGGGCGGCGACCCGCTGCTCGAAGACATCGGTCGTCGGGTTCATGATCCGGGTGTAGATGTTCCCGAACTCCTGGAGCCCGAAGAGTCGCGCCGCGTGCGCGGCATCGTCGAAGACGTAGCTCGTCGTGGCGTAGATCGGGACGGCCCGGGCGTGCGTCGACGGGTCCGGCGTCTGGCCGGAATGCAGCGCCCGTGTCTCGGGCCGGAAGGTGGCGGGATCGAGTTCGGCCATGGTGCGTGTGCCTCCTGGTGTGCCGGACAAACAAAAGGACCGCGACTCCGTTGGTGGAGTTCGCGGCCCGGGGACCAGATCTGTGGTCCCGCTCCTACGTCATCTCGTTACGTGCGCGGGACTCTCAGACCCATACCTCTCGGTGGGGCCGCCTGCGCATACACATGTTGGCAAGGACGTAGGTGCTCATCGCCCCGGGATGGTGCCGGAGGGCAATGGACCGCGTCAACCGCTGCCACCGAAACGTAACCTTGGACGGACGGTAGGCTTGCGCCGTGTCCGCCATTCCCGCCACCTTCCGCGCCTACCTCGCCGAGAAGGTCGACGACGCCGCTGTTGCCACCGTCAAGCGGGGCGCCGGCGAGTTCGCCGAGGCCGCCCTGCCCAAGGGCGAGGTCGAGGTCCGGGTCGAATGGTCGAGCGTGAACTACAAGGACGGACTCGCGACCCGCGCCGATGGCAGGGTCGCGCGGATCAGCCCGCTCATCCCCGGCATCGACCTCGCCGGCGAGGTCGTCGGCAGTGACGACGCCTCCATCGCGGTCGGCACCAAGGTCGTCGCGCACGGGTACGAGCTGGGCGTCTCGCGCCACGGCGGGTTCACGCAGTACCAGCGCGTGCCGGCGGGCTGGGTCGTGCCCCTCGCCCCTGGGCTGTCCACGCGGGACGCGATGGCGATCGGGACGGCCGGCTTCACCGCTGGGATGTCCGTCGTCGCGCTCGAGGAGCGCGGCCTGACACCGTCCGACGGTCCGGTCCTCGTCACCGGGGCGAGCGGCGGCGTCGGCGGGACGGCACTGGCAATCTTCGCCGATCGCGGCTTCGAGGTCTGGGCGGCGACCGGAAAGCCCGACGAGGCGGAACGGCTCCGGAGCCTGGGGGCCGCCGGGATCCTGGCACGGGACGAGGTGACCGCCGAGGGCAAGCCGCTCGACACGGAACGCTGGGCCGGTGCCGTCGACTCGGTGGGCGGCGCGACCCTGCCCTACATCCTCCGGACGCTGCGGACCGGCGCCGCCGTCGCGGCCAGCGGGAATGCCGGTGGGCCCAAGCTCGAGACCACGGTGTTCCCGTTCATCCTGCGGGGCGTGGCGTTGCTCGGGATGGATTCGGTCAACGTCCACATCGAGCGACGCCGCCGGATCTGGGACCTGCTCGCGAGCGAGCTCCGTCCGCGCGACCTCGGTGTCCATTGCCGGGAGGTCACGCTCGAGACGCTCGAGCCGGCCCTCGACGGCATCCTCGCGGGGGCCGCGCGAGGCCGCTGGATCGTCCGGATCGAATAGGACGGCCCGGGGTGGCGACCACGTTCCGAGCGCTCGCCCTGGCCCTGCTGACCTTCGCGCTGGTGACGGGCGCCCTGCTCGGGTCGATCGTGGGCGTCGCGATCGAGCGGGCCGATGCGGCCGTCACGGACCCATCGCGCACCCCGCCACCGGTCGCCGCGGACGCGCGAGGCGACGAGATCCGGGCGCTGAAGGCCGCGGGGTTCGCGTGCAGCAACGACGCGTCGAGCGGGAACACGACGTGCGGACGCAAGGACGACCAGACCGGCGACACGATCTCGGTCACGATCCCGCCGCATGGCTCGGTCGGGGAGCCGGTGGTCCTCACCTCGTCGTCGGTCGAGGTGCCCTGGACCGGCGAGACCCTGAAGCTGACCCTGCCACTCTTCGAGCTGGTGTGCTCGGACAAGGAATCGTCCGGCATCCGCGGTGTCGTGGCGCAGGCCCAGCAGCAGGGCAAGCCGCCGCAACGGGCGATCCAGACCATCGGCGACTGCGAACTGACCGCCGACACGAGCGAGACGACGCTCGGCCAGCAGATCCTCGAGACCGTCGCGGTCCAGGCGCAGTCCAAGGCGCCGCTCGGCGGCGCGACGCCCAAGCCGACGAAGCGACCGACCGCGACCCCGACTCCTACGCCGACACCGAGCCCTACGCCCACCCCGACACCCAGCCCGACCCCGACACCGAGCCCCACGCCCAGTCCGACCCCGACGCCCAGCCCGACCCCGACCCCGAGCCCCAGCCCGACCCCGACGCCGCTGGTCGCACTCGTCGTGGCATCGCAGCCGCCGCGGGATGTGAGCATCGGTGTCGTTCCGGCGTTCACGCGCTCGATCCCGACTCCGGCCGAGGTCGCCGCGGATCCGGTGTCGTTGCTGCCGGTCGCGCTGCTGGCGCTGCTCATCCTCATGTTCCTGCCGTTCCCGGGGGCGCTCTTCAACAGCACCCTCGAGGCGAACTACGACGAGGTCCGCGGCTGGTTCCGGTTGCGACCGTCCGGCGAGACAGGTCGTGGCCGCGGCCTGCCCCGGGGTGTCGGCGTGCTGCTCTTCCTCGTCGTGAGCGCGCTGCTGTACGGCTTCCTCGACCCCGGGTTCGGCACGTCGCCCGCGTCGCTCACGATGTTCGTAGGGACGCTCATCGGCCTGATCGCGATCACCGCTGCGTCCGTGCTATGGCCATGGCAGGCCCACTCGGAGATCGGCGACCACGGGCGGCTGCGGCCGTTGCCCGGCACGCTCGTCATCGGTCTCGTCTGCGTCCTCATCTCGCGGGCGACCGGGTTCCTGCCCGGCTACCTCTACGGGCTGATCCTCGCGGTCGAGTTCATGCGGAGCCTCCCGACGCGTGACGAGGGCCGCTCGGCTGCGCTGACCGCGGCCTTCCTGCTCGCCCTCTCGATCGCCGGCTGGGTCGCGCTGGCGCAGATCCGGATCGGCGTCACGACGCCGCCCGCCGTGGCGATCATCGCCACCGCCCTCGCGGCGCTCGTCGTCGCCGGCCTGGAGGGGGTCGTCTTCAGCCTGGCGCCGCTGCGGTTCCTCCCCGGGGCGGCGGTCTTCGGGTGGAGCAAGCCCGTCTGGGCGGTGCTCTACGGGCTCGGGGCGTTCGGCTTCCTGCAGATCCTCCTGGTCCCGGGCAGCGGCTACCTGACCTCGACCACGAGCACGCCGCTCCTGACGATCCTCGCCCTCGTCGGCGGGTTCGGTCTCGCGTCCGTCGTCTTCTGGGCGTACTTCCGGTTCCGCCCGGACCGACCGTCGCCCGGCCCGGCCGACTAGTCGAGCTCGCCCCGCAGCTGCTCGAGCGCGCGACCGAGCGGCCCGCGGGCGTGCTCGGGCGGATGGTCCGCGAACGGGTGCGCGGCGACCGCATCGTCGAGCGAGAGCTCGCCGCCATGGACGCGCTGCGCGAGCGACGCGAGCGCCGCCAGCGATCGGGCCTGCGTTTCGGCGAACGCCCGGCCGGCGTGGTCGCCGTGACCGGGGACGACGACGCCATCGCCGATCATCGATGCGACCGCGACGGCGGTGGCGGGCCAATCGAGTGGGTATCCGTCGCCGAAGAACGGGACGGCGCCGTTCTCGAGCAGGTCGCCGGCGAACACGACGCCGGTGCCGGGGACCGAGATGACGATGTCGTGGTCGGTGTGACCGCGGCCCAGGTAGCGCAGCTCCACGGGACGCCCGCCCACCTCGATGACCCGCGTGTCGGCGAAGGTCCGGTCTGGGGGATCGATGACGACGTCCGCGAGGTCGGCGGCCAGGTCGGGCTCCTCCTTGGCGATCCGGGGGCGTCGCGCCTCGCCGGTCCGCTCCATGAAGGTGGCGCAGCGCTCGTGGCCCCAGACCACGGCCGGGCGGAACACGTGGTTGCCGAATGCGTGGTCGAAGTGGCCGTGCGTGTCCACGACCACCGAGACCGGGTCGGTCGTCAGATCGCGCAGGTCGTCGAGGATCTCGCGTGCCTGGACGTGGGTCGAGCGAGTGTCGATGACGAGCGCCGTGCCGTCGCCGAGGATCACCCCGATGTTCTGGTCGTAGAACGCGTATCGGCGCACGAAGACGCGCTCGCCGATCTCGACCCAGCCATCCCCGACACCCATCGGGCCATGGTATCGGCGGCGCCGGATGGCCCGCGCACGCGTCGCGTACGCTGCGCTCGATGCCATCGATGGTCAGCCGTGCCACCACCGCCGACGGCACCGACCTGCTGGTCCGCCACTGGCCGGCGGACGAGGCCGAGGCGGGCGGCGCCTGGGCCGGCGACCCGTGGGCGTCGGTCCTGCTCGTCCATGGCCTCGCGGAGCATTCCGGCCGGTACGAGCACGTCGGGGACCAGCTGGCCGGGGCAGGCCTCGACACCTGGGCCTATGACCAGCGCGGGAACGGCGGGTCCGGCGGCCGCCGCGGCCACGTCGACCGGTGGGCGCAGGTCCACGACGACCTCGCCGAACGGCTCGCGATCGTCCGGGCGAGCGCCGATCACCATCCGGTCGTGCTCTATGGCCACTCGGTGGGCGGCCTGATCGTCGCCGGGTACGTCCTCGGGGATCGTCCGAAGCCCGACCTCGTCGTCCTGACATCGCCGGCACTCGAGTCGGCCCTCCCGGGCTGGAAGAAGACCGTCGCGAGGCTGCTCGGCGGGATCGCGCCGACGATGGCCCTCAACAACGCCTTCGACGAATCGACGCTCTCGCGCGACCCGAGGGTGGCCGAAGCGTACGCGGCCGATCCCGCCCGGACGAGGGTGACGACGACCCGCTTCGGCGCCGAGGCGCTGGCCGAGCAGTCCCGGGTCCGGGCCGCTGCAGCGGGCGGTCTCGGCCTGCCGACGCTCGTCCTGCACGGCGTCGATGACGGTCTCGTGCCGGTCGATGCCTCCAGCGTCCTCGACGGCGCTCCGGGCGTGGAGCGGCGGACCTATCCCGGCCTCCGTCATGAGCTGCACAACGAGCCCGAGGGCCCCGAGATCATCGACGAGGTGATCGCCTGGATCCGCATCCAGGTCACGAAGATGTCGGGAGCGCCGACCCCGGACGGGGAAGCGGTGGCGTGATGGCGCTGACGATCGGCGGTGCGATCGCACTGATCATCCTGTTGGTCGCCGCCCAGGAGCTGTTCTACGAAACTCACCGACGGCGGTATGGCCTGTGGAGGACCGCTCGCGCGCGGCATCTCTGGGCTAGTCCAGAGGAGCGACGCTCGATGTGGATGGCCTTCACGCATCGTGATCCGGATCCACGCGTCGAGCGGTCACGGCTCCTCCTGATCGCCGCGTGCGCGTTCGTGTTCGTCGCCCTCGTCGTGCTCCTCTCGCCCGGTCCGGCCCCGTCAGCCTGATCGCACGCAGCGGCCGAACGTCGGGATGGGCCGTCCGGGACGCCGCGCGTGATACCTTGTCGGGACAATCGAATATCGCCTCCGGGGAGCGCGACTGCGCTGAGAGTGTGGCTTGGGCCACAGACCCGCCGAACCTGATCCGGCTCGTACCGGCGAAGGAAGCAGGCCGAACGTCATCGATGACGCCGTCCCCGACCCGGAGACGGCGTTTCGCATGTTCGGCCCCGGAGGACACGGATCATGACGACAGCATTCGGCGCGACGTCGCCGAGCACCGCCCAGGACACCCGCTGGCGCACCCGCGACATCGTCGTGACGGCGGTCATCGGCGTCGCCTTCGGGGTCGTCTTCTGGGTCTGGAACCTGGCCTGGGCCGGGCCGGTCGACCTTGCGTTCGCCTTCGCCCCACCCCTCAAGGACCTCGGCTACGCGGTGTGGCTGATCCCGGCCGTCCTCGCGCCGCTGACGGTCCGCAAGCCCGGCGCGGCGATCTTCGCGGAGACGGTCGCCGCCGGCGTGTCGGCCATCCTCGGCAGCCAGTGGGGGGTCGACGCCCTCGTCTCTGGGGTCGTCCAGGGCGCCGGCGCAGAGATCGTGTTCGCGATCGTCCGATATCGGGTCTGGACGTTCCCGGTCCTCGCCGTGGCCGCCGTCGGGAGCGCCGCCGCCGCGTGGATCCACGACTGGGTCGTCTGGTACCCGACGGTCGCGCTCGAGGTGCAGCTGCTCCGCGGCCTCCTCATGGCCATCTCCGCGGTGATCATCGTGGCGGGCGGTTCGATCGCATTGCATCGAGCACTGAAGCAGGCCGGCGCGCTCGAAGGGTTCCCGGACTGACGACCCACGACACGCAGCCCGCGGGCCTCGTGGCCCGCGATCTCACCATCACCCATCGCGCGAGCACGCGCCCGGCGATCGAGGCGCTCGACTTCGTGCTCGAGCCCGGCGCCACTTTGCTGCTCGTCGGCCCGTCGGGCGCGGGCAAGAGCACGCTCGCGCTCGCGATCGCGGGGCTGATCCCCCGGGAGGTCCCGGCCACGATGACCGGCGTCCTCGAGCTCTCCGGGGCCGATGTGCGGACCTTCGACCGGGCCGCCGTCGCCGCGCGGGTCGGGCTCGTGTTCCAGGACCCGAGCTCGCAGCTCGTGATGGAACGGGTCGAGGACGACGTCGCGTTCGGCCTGGAGAACCGGGGCTGGCCGCTCTCGGAGATGCAGGCACGCGTGCCCGAGGTCCTGGCGGCGGCCGGCCTCGGGGGCATGGAGCGTCGACTCTCGCGCCGGCTCTCGGGCGGCCAGCAACAGCGTCTGGCACTGGCCGGTGTCCTTGCGGCGCGGCCGGGCCTCCTCGTGCTCGACGAGCCGACCGCGAATCTCGACCCGTCAGGCGCGGCCGCGTTCTTCGCCTGGATCGACCGGCTGCGGGCCGCGCGCGAGACCACCATCGTGCTCATCGAGCACCGGGTCGAGGCCTCGTGGTCGCTCGCCGACGCGGTCCTGGCCCTGGACGGTGACGGGCGTCAGCTCGACGTCGGGACGCCCGCGGAGGTCCTGGAGCGGTCGGGCGCCCCGATGCACGCCGCGGGGATCTGGCTGCCAGACGAGCCATCATCCGAGTCGTCACGACCGGGGATCGACGGTGAGATCACCCTCGGACCCACGGTCGTCCGGGCGGCCGGCGTGACGTTCGGGTTCGACCGTGCAGCGCCGGTCATCCGGGAGGTCGATCTCGAGGTCGCGGCCGGCGAACGCGTCGCGCTCGTCGGCCCGAACGGCAGCGGCAAGTCGACGCTCGGCCGGCTGCTCGTCGGCCTGCTGCGCCCGGACCGCGGCCGGATCGAGCTCGGCGGCGACGATCCCGCCCGGCTGCCGGCGGCCGAGCTGTCGCGCCGTGCCGCGTACGTCTTCCAGGAGCCGGAGCGCCAGTTCCTCGCGGCGCGCGTCGCCGACGAGATCATGCTCGGGCTCGAGCCCTCGGATCGGCCGCAGGCCGAGACGCTCATGGAGCGGCTCGCGATGCCGCTCGAGCGGTTCGGTCCGCGCAGCCCGTACCGGCTGTCGGGTGGTGAGCAACGGCGACTATCGCTGGCGGTCGCGCTCGTCCGCGACCCCGCGGTGCTCGTGCTCGACGAGCCGACCTTCGGACAGGACCGCCATGGCTACGACGCGCTCGTCGCGATCCTCGACGAGCACCTGGCGGCCGGGGCGTGCCTGCTCGCGGCGACGCACGACCCGCGGTTCGTGCGCGATGTCGCTGGGCGCGTCGTCGAACTCGAGGACGGTCGGATCGCCGCGGACTCGAGGCCGGTCGTGGCAGCCCTCCGATGATCTCCCGGATCGAGCCCGCGGACGCCCAGCTCGACAGCATCCTCGGTCGGGTCAGCCCGGTCCTGAAGCTCGCGATCGCCCTCCTGTGGCTGGCCGGGCTGGCCTTCACCGTCGCGATCACTCCGCCCCTCGTCCTGGCCGCGATCGTCCTCCTGGCCGGCATCGCCATCGGCGGCATCCGGCCGGTCACGCTGGCCCGCGCGCTCGCGGTGCTGTGGGTCGCCGCGCTCGGCGTCGGCATCTCCAATGCGATCTTCTCGGCCGCGAATGGCGATCCGTCGGCGACGACGCTGGTCACGATCGGACCGCTCCGGCTCACGAGCGAGGCGGTCTCGAACGGCGTCGCGCTCGCGGCCCGGGTCATCGCGATCGCGTCGGTCGGCACGGTCTTCACGCTCACGACGGACTCGACCCGGCTCGTCGACTCGCTCGTCCAGCAGGCCCGCGTCTCGGAGCGGTTCGCCTACGGCGCCCTCGCCGCGTACCAGGCCCTGCCGCGTTTCGGCGAGGACCTGGCCACGCTCCGCCAGGCTCGCCGCATCCGCGGGCTGCGGGGCAGCTGGCACCCGCGCCTGCTCCTCGGCCTGCTCGTCCTCGCGATCCGCCACGGCGACCGGGTCGCCCTCGCGATGGACGCCCGCGCGTTCGGGTCGGGACCGCGGAGCCGGTATCGGGAGGTGCGGTGGGGGCCGCTCGACCTCGCCGTCGGGGTCGCTGCGATCGCGATCCTTGCCGTCGCGCTCGCCACGGCCCGCTGAGCGCGAAGACGCTGGGTGCGGCGGCTCGCTCAGCCCGTCGCGACTACGGCCGGTCGGCCAGCGACGCCAGGAGGGTGAGCGACGGCGCGAAGTAGTAGGCGCCGCTGACCGGTCGCGAGAAGTCCGTGAGCCGATCGTGGAGGCCGTCGTCGTTCGGGCCGAACATGCGCGCGAGCATCCGGTCGAAGCGGTCGCGGTCGGCCCCGAACGCGACGAAGAGGAGGCCATGCTCCCGGGTCGTCCCGTACGGCACGCTGCGCCGGTAGATCTGGACCTCCTCGCCCGACGGGTCGTCGATCTGGACGCGCGCGATGTGGGCGGTCGGTGGGAGGCGACTGCCCACGAACTCGATGCTGTCGAGCTTCGTGCGCCCGAAGACGTTCTCCTGCTCCTCGATCGTCAGCGCCTCGAAGGCGACCAGGTCGTGGACCCAGCGCATCGCGAGGACATGGCTCCCCCCGGCACCCGGCCGGCCCTCGGGAACGAGCGCCGCCTGCGGCGCCTCCAGCAGCATCGGGTTCGCCGTCCCGTCGATGAACCCGGTCAGGTCGCGGCTGTCGCGATGGACGAACGCGGGCTGGTCGGTCGCGACCGTCAGCACGCGCTCGAGGGTTGAGGCGGCGGCCCGTGCGTGCTCGAAGACCACGTCGCGCGAGCTGCCGTTCAGCCACAGCCACAAGTCATGCTGCTCGGCCGGGGCGCGGTGACCGCCGGGCGCCCCGAGTGGCCGGAACGGACCGAGATCGGCCGGTGCCTCGTCGGGTGCGAGCGCGCGCCACAGGTCGGCGCCGAACCCGAGGACCAGGTTGACCCCGCCGGCCGACACGGCCGGCACGCGGAGCTCGAGAAGCGCGTCCCCGACGGCCGCGAGGTCGACGTCGGGCAGCAGGTCGAACTCGAGGAACTCGTGGGCCACGGTGCCCTGGGCGAAGATGCCGAACTGCGGGAATGTCACCCGCTGAGGCTAGCGCGACGGCACCGGTCACGTGCGCCGTTCGCACGTTGCGCAAAGGACTAGATTCCGCGCATGTCCACGGACATGTTCTGGGTGATCCTCTCCATCGTGGCGTTCGTCGTCTTCTGGGGACTCGTCATCGGCGGCGTCATCCTCGTCGCTCGCGCCGTGACCCGAAGGGATGCGACGTCTGCGACCCCGCCGCGCGACCCCGCGATCGACGCGCTCCGGACCCGGTACGCCCGCGGCGAGATCGACGACGCCGAGTTCGAGCGTCTCCGCTCGTCGCTGCAGCGTCACTGAGCGGATCGCGTCGCCGTCGGCGATGATCGTGGCCTGATCGTCCACGCCGCCAGCGGATCTCGGAGGACGCCCCGCGTGACCGACGCCCGGACCATCGTGTTCTTCCCCGAGGGCGCCTACGGGCCGACCAACAACTGCGTGGGGATCGGCCAGATCCTGCGATCGCGCGGCCACCGCGTCGTCTTCGTCGTCGAGGAGTCGTTCGCGGGCACGCTCGAGGCCAAGGGGTTCGAGGAGCGCCTGATGCGGCTCGGGCCGCCGCCCGAGGTCCCCGAGATCCCCGGCCAGTTCTGGATCGACTTCATCCGCGACACGTCGCCGGTCTTCCGCAAGTCCACGCTCGAGCAGCTCGGGGAGTTCATCGCGCCCACCTTCCAGGCGCTCGTCGACGGCTCGAAGTACGTGGATCCGCGCCTGCGCGAGATCTTCGACGAGCTGGGCCCCGACGCCATCGTTGAGGACAACGTGGTCGCCTTCCCGGCGCTCGCGGGGTCCGGTCGGCCGTGGGTCCGGATCGTGTCCTGCAACCCGGCCGAGATCAAGGACCCGGCGATCGCGCCGTTCTCGTCGGGGTACGCCGCGGCGGACCGGTCGAGCTGGCCGGCCTTCCTCGACGAGGTGCGCCGGACCCACGGCGACATGTGGGCCGACTTCGACGCGTTCTGCCGGGACCACGGCGAGACCGGTCTCACCTACGGCGAGCTCGGGCCGGACTTCACCGCCGAGTCGCCGTGGCTGAACCTGTACATCTACCCGCAGGAGGCCGACTACGCACGCGAGCGCGCGCTGGCACCCACGTGGCACCGTGTCGACTCGTCGGTCCGGGCCGCCGACACGACCTGGGAGCTGCCCGAGCACCTCCGGGAGCGTGACGGTGCCCTCATCTACCTCTCGCTCGGGTCGCTGGGCTCGGCCGATGTCGGGCTCATGCAGCGCCTCGTGGACCTGCTCGCGACCACGGAGCACCGGGTCATCGTCTCCAAGGGTCCGCTCGCCGACGAGATCACGCTTCACGCCAACCAGACCGGCGAAGGGTTCCTGCCCCAGCCGGCGATCCTGCCGCAGGTCGATCTCGTCATCACCCACGGCGGCAACAACACGGTCACCGAGGCGTTCCACCACGGCAAGCCGATGATCGTGCTCCCGCTCTTCTGGGACCAGGTCGACAACGCCCAGCGCATCGACGAGACCGGGTTCGGCCGCCGCCTGTCGACCTACGCGTTCCGCGACGAGGAGCTCACCGACGCCATCGACGAGCTGCTCGACGACCGGGCGCTCGCCGGTCGCCTGGCCGCGATGTCGGAGCGCATCAAGGCCGGGTCGGGGACGGTCCGGGCGGCCGACCTCATCGAGCGTGTTGCGCGCACGGGCGAGCCGGTCCCGCGCTGACCGCGTGCCAGCCCACGTGGCGGGACGGACTCACCATGGCGGACTACGATGGCGCCACCATTCGAGGCCACTGACACCCTGTCGTCATGCCCAGGAGGCACTCCCGTGACCGAGACCCTCGAGCGCGTCAAGACCTACAAGCAGTTCATCGGTGGCGAGTTCGTGGACGCGGCCGACGGCCGGACCGCGGACGTCATCAACCCCGCGAACGACCAGGTGATCGGCAATGTCCCGGCCAGCTCGCAGGAGGACGTGGACCGCGCGGTCGGTGCCGCCGCGACCGCCTTCGAGACGTGGAAGAACACCACCCCGCAGGACCGCTCGCTGCTCCTGCTCAAGCTCGCCGACGCCCTCGAGGCCAACGCCGACCGGATCGGCCGCCTCGAGAGCGCCAACGCCGGGAAGCCGGTCGGCGCCGCGATCGACGAGATGACCACGAGCGTCGACCTGTTCCGGTTTTTCGCCGGCGCCGCGCGGGTCATGGACGGCCTCGCCGCGAACGAGTTCCTGGCCGGGCACACCTCGATCATCCGGCGCGACCCGATCGGCGTCGTGGCGTCGATCGCACCGTGGAACTACCCGCTCTACATGGCGAGCTGGAAGCTGGGGCCGGCGCTGGCGACCGGCAACACGGTCGTCCTCAAGCCATCGGCCCGGACGCCGCTGAGCGCCCTCGCGTTCGCCGAGATCCTCGCTGAGGTCTTCCCGCCCGGTGTCGTCAACGTGCTGTCCGGATCGGGCGCCGACATCGGCGACGCCCTCGTCACGCACCCGACCGTCCGGATGGTCTCGATCACCGGCGACACCGTGACCGGCAAGCGCGTCGCGCAGCTCGCGGCGGCGACCGTCAAGCGGCTCCACCTCGAGCTCGGCGGCAAGGCGCCGGTCATCGTGTTCGACGACGCCGACATCGATCTCGCCGCGGAGACCCTGCGGTTCGCCAGCTACTGGAACGCGGGCCAGGACTGCACTGCGGCCACCCGCGTCCTCGCCGGGCCGAAGGTCTACGACAAGTTCGTCTCGACGCTGGCCGACCAGGTCCGCACGATCAAGTGGGGCGATCCCGCCGAGGGCGACGACATCGAGATGGGCTCGCTCATCGCGCAGGCGCAGGCCGACAAGGTCGAGGGCATGGTCGACCGCGCCCGGGCCGGCGCCGAGGTCGTCCTCGGCGGCGAGCGGCCCGACCGCGCGGGCTCGTACTACACCCCCACGATCATCGCCGGGCCCGACCAGAAGTCGGAGATCATCCAGGACGAGATCTTCGGGCCGGTCGTCACGGTCCAGCGGTTCAGCGACGAGGAGCAGGCCGTGAAATGGGCGAATGACACGCCGTTCGGTCTGGCGTCCTCGGTCTTCACGACCGACATCGGCCGCGCGATGCGGGTGGCCAAGGCGCTCGAGTTCGGCCACGTCTGGATCAACGAGCACTTCACGCTCGCGTCGGAGACCCCGCACGGCGGCGTGAAGCAGTCCGGCTACGGCAAGGACGGATCGAAGTACGCGCTCGAGGACTACACGTTCGTCAAGCACGTGATGATCAACACTGGCGGCTGACGCCGGTCCGACCCGCCCGGACATCGAGGCCGCCCTCGGCGGCCTCGACCGCGCTTCGCTGGCGGAGGCCCGCTGGTACGGCGAGAAGCGTGTCGCGATCGAGTCGATCGCGCTCGATGAAGCGTTCGTCCTCGACCGCGACCGGCCGCACGTCCTCGCGGTCGCGGCATTCCACGCCGGCGACGGGCTCGACGGCGCGCTATCTCCTCGCGCTGACCGGGACGCCGCTCCGGCTGGCGGAGCCCGGCGACGGAGCGTGGCGAGCCCTCGCGACCGCCATGGCCGAGGGTCGCGCGATCGCGGCGGTCCCGACGCATCACGGCCGGGAGTCGGGTCGGGGTCCGGCGGGGCCGGTGACCGCGGCGCTGGTCTGCCGTCCGGGCCGGGCGATGCCGCCGGGGATCGCCGAAGCGGCCGAGCGCGACCTCGGCGCCGACCAGTCGAACACGTCCGTGGTCCTCGGCGAGACCACGCTGCTCAAGGCGTATCGCCGAGTGCCGCCGGGTCTCAACCCCGAGCTCGAGCTCGTCGCGTACCTCTCGGAGGAGGCCGGGTTCGCCGCGGTCCCGCCGCTGGCGGGCATCGCCGAGGTCGTCAGCGCATCCGGCGATGCGACGACCGTGGCGATCGCCCAGGCATTCGTCGCGGATGGCGCCGACGCCTACGAATCGATCGCCGAGTCGCTGACCGGCTGGCTGCTCGCGCCGGGCGCGGTGAGTGTCGAATTCGCCTCCGAGGTCGCCGCCGATCTCGGCACGCTGACGGCCGGATTGCACGCGGTCCTCGCGAGCGCCCGGGGCGTGCCGGGGTTCGAACCGCGCGAGGCGACGCGCGACGAGCTTCGCGCGTGGGCGGCCGAGGCGCGTGAGCAGTTGGAACGCGCGCTCGGCGCGACCACCGGGGCGGCGGGAGCTGCCCTCCGCACGCTGAGCCCCCGCATCGCCGCGGAGCTGACCGTCCTCGAGGCCGTGCCGGGCGCTCCGCTCGTCACGCGCATCCACGGCGACTACCACCTCGGCCAGGTCCTCGTCGCACCCGATGGCTACCACGTGATCGACTTCGAGGGTGAGCCGTTCCGCTCGCCGGAGGCGCGGCGGGCGCTCCGGTCGCCGTTGCGCGACGTCGCTTCGATGCTCCGGTCGATCGACCACGTGGGTCGGAGTGCCGGCCGCCGCGCCGAGGCCCGCAACGGCGGTCCGCTCGACAGTCCCGGGCTCGACCTCGAGGGCTGGCTCGCCCGCGCCCGCGAGCGGTTCCTCGCCGCGTACCGCGCCGGGCTGCGAGAGGCCGGCTCGGCGATCGTCGTGGACCCGACCCTGATCCGGGCGTTCGAGGTCGAGAAGGAGTGCTACGAGTTCGAATACGCGAGCACGTACCTCCCGTCGTGGCTGTGGGCGCCGACCGCCGGGATGCACGGCCTGTTCCGCGACGGCTCACGCTGACCGGGCTGGGCGCGCCTCGAGCGCGTCCCGGACCTCACCGATCCGTTCGATGGACTCCAGGTCGACCGGCGACCGGAAGACGAAGATGACCTCCGAGATCCCGATGGACGCGTATCCGCCGAGGTAGGCCGCGACCTCTTCCGGGGAGCCGCCGATGGTGAGGCCCCGGTCGCTGCCGTCCGAGCCGGCCTTGCCGGTCAGCCCGTTCGCGCGTGCAGTCTCGGCCCACACCTCGCGCGCGGCGGCCGCCGTGTCGCGGACCACCGCGTGGATGGTCACGGTCCGCTCGATCGCCTCGAACGGGCGGCCGGCCTCGACGCACCGTTCGCGGAGGATCCCGCTGGTCTCGGCGATCCGTTCCGGCGACCCGTACCCGTTCCACAGGTCGGCGTACCGCGCGGTCGTCCGGAGGGTCTTGGTGGGTCCCGATCCACCGATGAGGATCGGCAGGCGGGCCTGGACCGGACGAGGCTCGCAGAGGGCATCGCGCATCGAGTACCACTGGCCGGCGTGCGTGACTCGCTCGCCGTCGAGCAGGCGCCGGATGAGCATCGTCGCCTCGTCGAGCCGGTCGAGCCGGTCGCCGAACCCCGAACCGAAGTCGATCCCGAACGTGTCGTGCTCGCCGCCGAACCAGCCGCCACCGAGCCCGAGCACGATGCGGCCCTCGGAGAGGTGATCGAGCGTGGTGGCGAGCTTGGCCGTGAGGCCAGGCGGCCGGAACGTGTTGGCCGCGACGAGGAGCCCGAGCCGGACCCGTTCGCTCACGACGGCCAGCGCCGCGAGCGTCGCCCAGCCCTCGAGCTTCGGGTCCCCGGACGGGCCCTCGTCGGCGAGGAGATGGTCGTCGATCCAGAGGCCGTCCCACCCGGCACGCTCGACCGCGAGGCACGCGTCCCGGAGCGTCGGCCAGTCGAAGCGGTTGATCCAGAACGCCGCGCCGAAGCGCATCGCCGCGGTCACGCCCTGATGGTGGCGAGGAACTCGAAGACCGGCATCCCCGCCTGGAAGGCCTCGGCGAGGGTGTCGGGCAGGGATGCGGACAGGACCTCGTCGTCGGAGAGCCGGCGCCCGAAGACGACGTCCTTGTAGCGGAACAGGTCGGCCATCGGATGATCGACCGGCAGGCCGGTCGGCACGCGCTTCAGGTGCTCGTGCGCGGTCACCGAGCCGAAGGCCGCCACGAACCCGGGCTCCTCCAGCGCCGCCCGCACGCGATCAGGGTCCTCCACGATGGCGCGCCGGAAGGCGTCGAGCCGCGGCTTCTCGGCCATCCACATCCCGCCGCCGACGTACATCTCGCCCGGCTGGAAGTTGAAGTACCCGCCGTTGCCGTGCGCCCCCGCATCGGCGACCTCGTACCCCTCCGTGGTCTGCTCCATCCACGGGAAGCTCGCCCCGAGGTGGGTCTTGTAGGGCGACTTGTCCTTGGAGAACCGGGTGTCGCGGTAGATCCGGAAGATCGAGCGGGCGGGGTCCGCGTGGAGAGGGATCTCCCTCGCCTCGAGCCGCTCCGCGAGGGCGGCCACCATCGCCTCCATCGGGCGCTTGAGGAGCCCCTCGTAGTCCGCCTTGCGCGGCTGGAACCAGTCGCGATCGTTGTGCTCCGCGAGCTCGGCCAGGAAGTCGATGGCCTCGGGGCGGAAACCGGTGAAGGTCGAGGTCGCGATGGTCACGAGGGTGCTCCTGCGCGGGTACCTCCGCGAATCTACCCCGTCGCGCTCACCTCGCGATCACCGCCGGCCGATCCTGGAGCATTGTCCCAGTGCCGAGTCGGGCTACTCGAGCGCAGGCAGTAGGTCCACGAAGACAAGATCAGGCGACAGGTCGTCTTCCGGAACGTCGTCATCGACTGAGACGATGACGCGGTTGTTGCCCTGATGCGCCGTGACGATGGTCTCCTCGTCGGCGTCCCCGATGCTGAGCCGACCCGACGGCACGGCGATCACCCCGCTGAAGACTTCCCGGCGACCTTCGTCGGTCGGCGACAGGTCGAGCAGCCGGGCGACGACGGTCGCCTCCGCGAACTTCACATACTCGACTCCGTCGGCTCCGGTCTCCACCTCATCCGTGTCCTGAGCGTGTCGCACGGCAATGGTCACTGCGCGATCGTTCACGGCCACCATCCGGTCAGGGTCGAACGCAGGAGCCTCCGACTCACCGCCCCAGTCGTCCCCGACGATGACGACGATGCCCCAATGAAACGGCCGCTGGATGGTGGTGACGCGGTTCGGCTCCTCGGTGCTCGCGTTCCCCTCGTGGTCACGGCTCTCGTTCTCCTCGTGCCCTGCGATCGGGTGCAGCCCAAACGTTTCGCGCGCCTCGGCAGTCGTCAGCACCCTCTTGAACTCGCGGCCATCCGGCAGCCGGATGTAGTCGCCCGATAGGAGCGTCTCGGCCTGCCCCTCGCTCTCGTTCGTCAGCAGCCCGAGGTTCGGCAGGATGCCGACCTCCCACGCGTCGTCCCCGGTCTTGGTCAGGTGGACGTCCTGGTCTGTCGCCGCATTGAACAGCTCCCGGTCTTCAGGGCTCATCTGCAGATGCTAGATCGGCGCCAGATACCGCAGCAGGGGCGTCCCGATGGCGAACGCATCGGCGAGGAGCTCCGGCAGCTCCGGGCCCAACGCCTCCTCGTCGGACAGTCGGCTGCCGAACATCACCTTGCGGTCACCACGACCACGCCGTCGCTATCCTGCCGATGGTGGACGATGTCGCGCGGGTCCCGGTCGAGCTCAGGGACGCCATCCTGGCGTGGTACGTGGAGCGTGGCCGCCCGCTCGCCTTCCGGCGCACGACCGACCCGTACGCGATCCTCGTCTCCGAGGCGATGGCCCAGCAGACCCAAGCGGCCCGGGCCGCCGAGCGCTGGGAGCGGTTCATGACCCGGTTCCCGACCGTGCAGATCCTCGCCGCCGCCAGCCCGGCAGACGTCCTCCGTGAGTGGCAGGGCCTCGGCTACGACCGCCGTGCCCTGAACCTGTGGCGAGCGGCCGGCGAGATCGTCCGGGTCCACGCCGGTCGCGTCCCGGACGACGTGGCCACGCTCGAGACGCTGCCCGGGGTCGGTCCGTACACGGCACGCGCCGTGGCAGCGCTCGCGTACGGCGTGCCCGTCGGTGCCGTCGACACCAACGTGCGGCGGGTGCTCGGGCGGGTCGTCGCCGGCGATGCGGCATCGCTCACGCAGCGGGAGATGCAGACGGTGGCAGACGCCGCCGTCCCGCGGGACCGGCCCGGCGCCTGGACGCATGCCCTCATGGACCTGGGGGCGACGCTGTGCCGGTCGCGCGTGACCCTCTGCGACGCCTGCCCGGCCCGGGCGTGGTGCCGCTATGCAGGCCAGGCTGCCACGTCCGTCCCTCCGCCTCGCGCGGTGGCGCGTCCCGCTGCCGCGCGCCCCCCGGTCGCTCGGTTCCCGAGCACGCGGCGCTGGCTGCGGGGCCGGGTGATGGATCGCCTGCGCGACGCACCCGGTGACACCTGGGTCGCGCTCGACGCCCCGATCGGCGATCACGACCGGGCGGCCGTGGACGCCGCACTCACCGCCCTCGCGAGCGACGGCCTCGTCGAGCTCGACCCGTCGCGGCGCGCCCGGCTGCGGATGGCCTGAGGGCCGGTCCGCTACGCTTCGGTGACGATGCCAACGACCGTCGAGCCGGCTCCGGCCCTGCCGGCCAACGATCCCGCCATCTTCGACCTCGACCTGCGCGGCCTGCGCCGGCGGTGGGCCGCCCAGACGTCGAAGACGCCCATGACCGCCGAAGCGATGACCGGCGCCGACCGGCGGGCCCAGGCGCTCGGCGTGCCCGAGGAACGGCTGATGGAGCATGCCGGGACCGCGGTGGCGGCCGCGGTCAAGGCGCTGGCCACGGACCTGGGCCGGTGGGGGACCGGCCCGGTCGTCATCCTGTGCGGTCCGGGCAACAACGGCGGCGACGGCCTGGTGGCCGCCCGGCGGCTCGCCCTGGCCGGGGCGTCGGTGGTCGTGGGGCTCGTCGCGCCCGATGCGCGCCCGGCGGGTGCGACGGCCGCCCGCAACTGGGACCGGATCGCCCGCGACCAGGGCATCACGAAGGTCCACCTGCCGGTCTCGCGCGACGTCGCGATGTTCGGGGTGGGGATCGACAAGGCCTCGGTCATCGTCGACGCGCTGCTCGGGACCGGGGTGACCGGCGCCCTGCGGGAGCCCATCCGCTCGGCGGTCGAGCTGATCGTGCGGACGTCCGCGATGGGAATCCCGGTCGTGGCGGTCGACACGCCCACGGCGGTCGATCTCTCGAGCGGTGAGCCGTCGGAGCCGGCCGTCCGCGCGGATCTCACGGTCACCTTCCATCGGCCCAAGACGGGGCTGCTGACGCGTCGCGGTGCCGCCCACGCGGGCAAGGTCCTCGTGGCACCCATCGGGATCCCGCTGGACGCGGACCGTGGCTGAGCCACGGCCGATCGGCCGCCAGCCGGGCTGGCGCGAGGTCGCGCTCGTCGCGGCGATCGTCGTCGTCGTCGTGCTGGGACTGGCCGTGCTGACGAGCGTCCTGCCGACATCGGCCCAGGAGGTCGTCTTCCACACGCCGCTCGCCATCATCGTGCTGGTCGTCGGCACCGGCTGGCTGCTCTGGCGGATCTCGCGCGGGCGACCGGACGACCCCGGATGACCGGGGAGCCCGATACGGTCGAGGCTCTCGAACCGCCCGAGGTGCCGGACCCGCTCGATGCCCGGCGGGCCGCGCTCGACGCGCTGACCGAGGAGACGTGGGACGTCGTCATCGTGGGCGGTGGCATCGTGGGCTGCGGCGCCCTGCTCGACGCGGCGTCGCGCGGCATGCGCGCAGCACTCGTCGAGCAGGACGACATCGCCGCGGGGACCTCGTCACGCTCGTCGCGGCTCATCCACGGCGGCTTGCGCTACCTCGAGCAGTTCCGGTTTCCGCTCGTCCGGGAAGCCCTCGCCGAGCGGTCGCGGCTGCTGCACCTCGCCCCCCACCTCGTCCGCATCGAGCCGCTGCTCTTCCCGATCTACGGCATCCCGTTCGCGTCGAAGGCCTTCTACGACGCCGGGCTCACGCTGTACGACATCCTCGGCGCGCGGCGCGACGGCGGCTGGCACCGCCGCCTGTCGAAGGCGGACACGCTCGAGCTCGCGCCGACGCTGCGCCGGGACGGCCTCCGCGGCGGGCTCGTCTACCACGATGCCGTCGAGGACGACGCCCGCTACACGCTCGCGGTCGCGCGGACGGCGATCGCGGACGGCGCCGTGGCCATCACCCGGGTCCGGGCGACGGGCCTTCGGTCCGACCCCACGTACGGGACCATGCAGGCCGTCCGCGCGCGGGACCTGGCCACCGGCGCCGACATCGAGATCCGGACACGCGCGGTCCTCGACGCCACGGGGGTCTGGGAGGCCGAGGCCGATCACCCCTTCGGCGGCGGCGCGCTGCGGATCCTGCCGAGTCGCGGCGCCCATCTGGTAGTGCCACGCGAGCGGATCCCGAACAAGACCGGTCTCACGATCCGGGTGCCGGGCAAGATCGTCTTCCTCGTCCCGTGGCCGGACCACTGGCTCATCGGCACCACCGACGCCCCCTACGAGGGTCCGTTCTCGCATCCGGCGGCCGCCGGCTGGGAGATCGACAAGCTGCTCGAGACCGTCAACGAGACCATGGACGTCGACCTGCGGCGCGAGGATGTCGTCGGCACCTACGCGGGGCTTCGCCCGCTCATCGCCCCGTCGGGCGGGTCGACGGTCAAGGCATCGCGAGAGCACCGGGTCACCGTCGAGTCGTCGGGTGTCGTGCGGATCGGCGGCGGGAAGTACACGACGTACCGGGTGATGGCTCGCGACGCCATCGACGCGGTCCTCGGCAAGGAGGCGGCCCGTGCCCGGCCGAGCCAGACTGCCGATCGGCGGCTCGTCGGCGCGGCCGACACCGACGCCCTCCAGCGCATCGCCGCGGAGCTCGACACGATCCCGGTCCTCGCCGCGCTGGGACCGGAGGTCGCGGCCCGCCTCGTCGCCCGCCACGGCACCGAGGCGCCGGGCGTCGTGGGTCTCGGTGCCGAGCAGGACCTGCTCCGGCCCCTCACGCCCGGCCGCCCGTTCCTCGAGGCCGAGGTGACCTGGGCGGCCCGTCACGAGCTCGCGGTCTCGCTCGACGACGTCCTCGCCCGCCGGACGCGTCTCGCCCAGGAGCTTCCTGATCGCGGGGCGGCGATCGCGCCACGCGTGGCGGCGCTGCTGGGTTCCGAGCTCGGCTGGGGTCAGACCAGGCAGGAGCGCGAGGTCGAGGCGTACCTCGAGACGGCCCGCCGCGAGTTTTCCGTCACGGGACCGTCATCGAGCTGACACGGAGGCGCGGCAACGTCGGAACGGCTCAACCCCGCCATGCGTAGGAGACCGATCCGATGAGACGCACTGCCGCCCTCTGGGCGATCCCGCTCTTGCTCGTCGCCTGCTCGTCCTCAGGAGGATCGCCCGCCCCGACTTCGGCACCGTCGGCTGCGGCCGACATGCAGGTCATGGGCACGGGCACCCTACAGCCCATCGACGGGACAGCCCGTGGCTCGGCACAGCTCGTCGTCCTTCCCGACCAGACCTATGAGGTCGTCCTCGAGGACTTCTCCGCCGAATTCGATCGCGCACACCAACGTCGTGCTGGTCAGCAATGCGGCGGTCACGTCCTCCAGCGACATCGACAAGTCGAAGCTGCTGGATCTCGGACCGCTCAAGTCGACCCAAGGGATGCAGTCGTTCGTGATCCCGGCTGCCATGGCTGGCTCGGTGATGGAGGGGTACCACAGTGTCGTGATCTGGGACACGGAGATGACCCACGCCGTGGCGGCAGCCGCGCTTCAGTAGCGGCGGTCGAACGATGGAAGCGCTCGGGGATCTCTGGCAGTCGGCGTCGGGTGCGCTCTACGACCTGCGCGTCGCGATCGCGGTCGTGTCGGTCGTGGCGATCGTCGCCCTCGTCATCGTCGCCCGGCGACGGGGATGGTTCGAGGCCGCACGTCGCCATCCGTGGCGATCGGTGATGCTGACCGGGATCGTGCTCGCTATCGGGCTGCCATTTGGCTGGTATCTGGCGTCGCCCCTGATCATCCGCACGGAGCTGGTCGAACCAGCGCCGGTCGGTGCGATCTCGACCGCCACGGCGGCTGCGAAATCGCCTGAACCGTCGGCTCCCGCGACGGCACGTCCAGAGGTGTCCGCGACACCTGAGCCGACGCCGACTCCATTCGGGCCCACGACCCTCGCCACGGGCTCGTTCCAGGGGTCGGACGAATTCCACTTCGGCCGGGGTACGGCGACGATCATCGAGATCGAACCTGGCCGGTATCACCTGCGGCTCGAGGACTTCTCGGTGCGCAACGGCCCCGACCTGTTCGTGTACCTCTCGCCGGCGGCCGACGGATATGCGAAGGGCGCGCTCGAGCTCGGACGACTCAAAGCGACGGACGGTGCGTTCGGATACGACCTTCCGGACGGGACCGACCCGAGGGACTTCGCCAGTGCCGTCATCTGGTGCAAGCAGTTCGCGCACCTGTTCGCGACCGCGCCCTTCGTCGACGGCTGAGCCGGGAGCACAGCCTCAGGTCGGGCTCGTCGCTCCGGCGTTCTCGATCTGGGGCGTCCCGCCGTCGTCTTCGGGCGTTTCGCCGTCGGGCTCCGGTTCCTCCTCGCGCAGCAGGACGTCGCGTTTGCGCAGGTAGTCGGTGATGGCGAGGATCGCGGCCGCGGTCGGGATGGCGAAGATCGCGCCCGCGACGCCGGCGATGGAGGTGCCGAGGACCACCACGACGAAGACCGCGACGGGCTTCATGTTGACCGCACCGGCCATCACGAACGGCGTGATCACCACCTGGATGGCGGCCGCGCCGAGCAGGCTGACGACGAGACAGGGCACGACGACGTCGGGCGCGACCAGCAACGCGAAGGCCGGCAGGACCGCCCAGCCGAGGAGCGGCCCGATGAACGGGATGAACACGATCAGGCCGGCGATGACCGCGATCAGCGCCGCGTACGGCACACCGAAGATGACCGCTGCGACCGCCACCATGATCCCGTAGATGCCCCCGACGAACAGCCGGCCGCGCACGAAGCCGCCGAACGAGACCGCGATGGCCTGCTCGAGCTCGGTCAGGTCGCGGTAGGTGCTGCTGGGCAGGAACCGACGCATCCAGCCGAGAAGCGACACCTCGCCGATCGCCAGACCCATCGAGATGAAGACGGCCGTGATGAGGCTTGCCACCACGGTGATGGCGTTTCCGATCGCGATCGCGACGGCGTCGGCGAGACCGCCCGCGTTGTTGCGAACGAATTCCTGGACCGCGGTGACGGCATTGGTCCCGCCGTTGGGCAGTTGGAGGCCGAGCCCGCTGACGACGGGCTCCAGGACCGTCTTGACGCGGTCGACGATGGCCGGCAGGTTGCTCAGGAACTCGATCGAGGCGTTGATGATCGCGACCCCGGCTGCCACGAGCACCACGACCGCGATGACGCCTGTCACGAGATAGGTGATCGCGACCGAGAGACCGCGTCCCTGCATCGGCAGATGCCGATGCAGGAGCGAGACGATGGGCTCGAGGACGTACGCCATCAGCCAGGCGATGAACAGGATCAGCGCGGGCGCGGCCAGGATGGCCGTGAACTCGGCGCCCAGCGTCGCGATCACCGCGGCGAGCGCGATGATCAGGAACCAGAAGAGGAGGCGCGCCTCGCGGCGCGAGATCACGTCCCAGATGGAGGTCGGCCGCTGTCGCTCTTCCATGTCCGGGCGACGATACCGCACCGCGTCGGGGGTTCGTTCGACTGGTCGAAAGTCAGGTCTATGCAAGCACGGGAGGAGCGCGTACCATCCCGCCGGTAAACGCCATGGAAGCGCGTTCCGTGGCCAGATACGTAGCTCGACGCAACTCGGACTCCTCTCACGGCTGACGCGAGAAACCCGACGGGATCGCGCCGGCTACCGAGAGGAGTTTCGTCTTCGTGTACAGCGACAAGAACCTGACCTGCGCGGACTGTGGACAGGAATTCGTGTTCACCGCGTCCGAGCAGGATTTCTACGCGCAGCGTGGTTTCACCGAACCGCGCCGTTGCCCCTCCTGCCGGGCCAGCCGCAAGGCCGCCCGCAACGCTGAGGGCGGCGGCAGCTCCTATGGAGGCTACGGCGCAGGCGGCGGGTACTCCGCCGGCGGCGCGAGCTACGCCAGTAGCAGCAGCTACGGCTCCCGGGATCGCGGTCCCCGCGAGATGTTCACCGCGACATGCTCGAACTGCGGCAAGGAGGCCCAGGTCCCCTTCCGTCCGACGAGCGGCAAGCCCGTCTACTGCAGCGACTGCTTCCGGAGCATGCGCGGCGGCTGATCCAGTCCTCTCGGTGCGGGCCGACCCACGGCCCGCCGAACCAGCGTGATCTCGACCCGGGTTGTCAGCCGACCCGGGTCGTTCGATTCCCGGGCCATCGACTGACATAGGTGGGAGGGATCGTCCGGTGATCCGGATCGCGATCGAGCGGGTGACGAGCCGGGGCACGCTCGACGAGTAGGCCTGGCTGTGCGCGTGAAGCGGCGGACGCCGCGAGCTGGCTCCCAGCCAACGTTTCCGGGAGGAAGGGGCTTCGGGCCAGGGTCCTGCGGGTCAAACCCGCCCCATCGGTGGCGCTCCGCCACCAAGGGTCTCCGAAACGGCTCCCTACGGGTCGTCGGCGGGTCCAGCGGACGAGATCGTTGGCTCGGGGCCAGCGGCGGCAGGCGGTCGCGTCGCCCGCGGTCGAGATCGTTGGCTCGGGGCCAGCGGCGGCAGGCGGTCGCGTCGCCGCGGTCGAGATCGTTGGCTCGCAGCCAGCGACGGGGACCAGAAGTGCACCCCGTATGAGGATCATCGACGGCCGGCTGTCAAGGTCAGCCTGCGCCGTGGCCCCGTTCAGCCGCTGGGCCGTTTGCCGGCGAGCAGCCCCAGGTCGAACTTGCGCTCGGTGCCGTGCAGCAGCCGGTCGATGTTGTCGGCGTGCGCGAGCCAGATCAGGGCGGCCCCGACCGCGGAGTAGAGGACGTAGGGCAGGGGGGTGTCCGGCACGACCATCAGGACGAGCAGCATCGCCGGGAACATCGCCGCGGAACCCAGGAGCGATCCCAGCGAGACGTAGCGCGTCAGCAGGATGACCCCGACGAAGACCGGCGTCGCGAGCAGCACCGCGACGGGCTGGATGACGAGCATCGTCCCGACGCCCGTTCCGACACCGCGACCGCTCCGGAACCCGACGAAGACCGACCAGATCGCCCCCGACACGGCCGCCACCCCGCACAGGACCTCGGTCAGCGGATCGCCGCCGGTCACGACTCGGGCGAGGAGGACCGGCACAGCGCCCTTGAGCAGGTCGCCGATGACGACGAGGGCCGCCCAGCGGCGTCCCAGCGCGCGGAGCGCATTCGTGCCACCCGTCCGCCCGGACCCGATCGTCCGTGGGTCCGGACCGCCGGAGAAGCGTGCGGCGAGGACCCCCATCGGGATGGACCCCGCCAGATAGGCGAAGAGCACCAGGCCGGCCGACTGAAGGACCGTGGGATCGATCACTGCACTCCTGCGTCGGGCGGCGGGGTCGCCCGATGGGCCGGAGTCTAGCACTCGACGTGCGTGGGACCGGGGGCCATCGGTTGCGGGAGTCTCGACCCCGCGCGTACCATCGCCCCGATGACCCACACGCCTGCACGGCTCGCCCCCGACCGAACGGGGCCGCCGCGATGCAGGCTTCCCGAGGCACCCTGACCCATGGCCGTCGGCTCCTCCAACGATTTCGACCTCGTCGTGCTCGGCGCGGGCACCGGCGGGTACACGGCGGCCTTCCGGGCCGCCCAGCTCGGCCTCCGGGTCGCCCTGGTCGACGAGGACAAGATCGGCGGCACGTGCCTGCATCGCGGGTGCATCCCGACGAAGGCCCTGCTGGAGTCCGCCGCCTTCGTCGAGCGCGTCCGGCATGCGAAGGACTTCGGGCTCACGCTGCCCGGTGAGCCGGGCATCGACTACGCCGCGATGGCGGTCCGGCGGGACGCCGTCGTCAAGCGGCTGTGGACCGGGCTCAAGACCCTTATCGACAAGAACAAGGTCACCTGGGTGGCCGGCCGCGGCCGGCTGGACGGCCCGCAGCGCGTCCGCGTCAGCCAGCCCGGCGAGGACGGCACGCCCGGGACCGGCGGCGAGCGGATCCTCCAGGCCACGGACGTCATCCTCGCGACCGGTTCACGGGTGAAGTCGCTGCCGGGCCTGACCCCGGACGGAACCCGCATCGTCACCAGCGACGACGTCCTGCGGATGGACACGCTCCCGAAGGACATC
This sequence comes from uncultured Chloroflexia bacterium, assembly GCA_963755115.1. GTDB lineage: Bacteria > Chloroflexota > Limnocylindria > Limnocylindrales > CSP1-4 > SPCO01. The sequence continues at coordinate 2,285,654 of CAVWIK010000002.1, read as the reverse complement.
GTCATCGTCGGTGCCGGGGCGGTGGGCGTCGAGTTCGCCTCGATGTTCCACGACGTCGGCGTCGCCGTCACGTTGCTCGAGTACCTGCCGGGGATCGTCCCGCTCGAGGACGGCGAGGTGAGCAAGGCCCTCGAGCGCAGCTTCACGAAGCGCGGCATGACGGTGATGACCAACGCCCGCTTCGATACCGCATCCGTGACGGCCGACAAGGACGGGATCTGCCTCATGGTCGGACCCGACGGCAAGGAGCCGGCCGAGCTCCGCGCCGAGCAGATGCTGGTCGCCACCGGCCGCGCCGCGAACATCGAGGACATCGGGCTCGAGACGACGAATGTCGAGGTCGACCGGGGGATCATCAAGGTCAACGGCCACATGCGCACCCGCGAGCCGCACGTGTACGCCATCGGCGACATCGTCGGCGGTCTGTGGCTCGCGCACACGGCCGGTCACGAGGGCATCACCGCCGCGCACACGATCGCGGGCGAGACCGACGTCCACGAGATGGACTACCTCAACCAGCCGCGCGCGACGTACTGCCGGCCGGAGATCGCCTCGATCGGGCTGACCGAGGAGCAGGTCAAGGCCGCCGGCACCGAGTACCGGACCGGCAAGGTGCCGTTCCAGGCCATCGCCAAGGCGCTCATCGGCGGCGAGTACGAGGGGTTCGCCAAGGTCATCGCGGACAAGGCCACCCAGGACACCCTCGGCGTCCACATCATCGGTCCGCACGCCACCGACCTCATCGCGGAGGCCAGCCTCGGCATCTCGCTCGAGGCGACACCGTGGGAGATCGGTGCCGCCACCCACCCGCACCCGACGCTGTCGGAGGTCCTGGGCGAGGCGGCCATGGCGGTCGACGGCCGCTCGATCAACTTCTGAAGCCGACGAACACACTGACCGGAGGCCCATCCGCGCGATGGCGGTGACCAGGGGCGATTCCCACCTCGGAGACTCGGTCGGCCTGTCCGATGACGACCTCATCGAGATGTACCGCCTCGTCGCGCTCGCCCGGGCGGTCGACGAGCGGATGTGGATCCTCAATCGTGCCGGTCGGATCCCCTTCGTGATCAGCGGCCAGGGGCATGAAGGCGCCCAGGTCGGGATCGCCTGGGCATTCGAGAAGGGGCACGACTGGATCGCCCCGTTCTACCGCTCGATCGCGACGTGCCTCACGTTCGGGATGAGCCCGCGCGACATCATGACCGCCCAGTACGCGACGGCCAACGACCCGTCGTCGGGCGGCCGCCAGATGCCCGGCCACTACGGCAGCCGTGCGCACAACATCGTGTCGGTCAGCTCGCCCGTCGCGACCCAGCTCCTGCACGCGGTCGGGATCGCGCTCGCCGCGAAGATCCGCGGGACGGGCCAGGTCGCCATGACCAGCATGGGCGAGGGCTCCTCGAACCAGGGCGATGTCCACGAGGGACTGAACTTCGCGGCGATCCACAAGCTGCCGTTCGTGTTCGTGGTGGAGAACAACGGCTACGCCATCAGCGTGCCGGCGGCGATGGAGGTGTCCGTCGCCGATGTCGCCGACCGGGCGTCCGGCTACGGGATCCCGGGCGTGGTCGTGGATGGCGCCGACGTCCTCGCCTGCTATGCGGCTGCGCGCGACGCGGTCGCCCGTGCCCGCGCAGGCGACGGGCCCACCCTCATCGAGGCGAAGGTGACGCGCCTCACCGGCCACTCGTCCGACGACCAGCAGACGAAGTACCGCTCCGAGGACGACCTGACGGCCGGGAAGCAACGCGACCCGCTCCCGCATTTCCGCGAGCAGCTCCGCGATGCCGGCGTCCTGACCGACGAGATCGAGGCGCGGCTCGCGGCCGACATCGAGGCGGCCGTGCACGATGCGACCGAGTTCGCGGAGTCCGAGCCCGACCCGGACCCGGCCACGGCGCTTCGCTACGTGTACGCCGAGGACGTCGACTGATGCCGACACGGACGTTCCTCGATGCCATCCGCGAGACCCTCGCGACCGAGATGCGCCGCGACGAGTCGATCATCGTGCTCGGCGAGGACGTCGGGAAGAAGGGCGGGGTCTTCCTCGTCACCGACGGGCTGTGGGCCGAGTTCGGCGAGGAGCGGGTCATCGACACGCCGCTGACCGAATCGATGATCATCGGCGCCTCCATCGGGGCCGCGGTGAACGGGCTGCGGCCCGTCGCGCGAGATCCAGTTCGCGGACTTCATCTTCCCGGCCTTCAACCAGCTCGTGTCCGAGGCGGCCCGGATGCGCTATCGGTCGAACAACGGGTATGCGGTCCCGATGACGATCCGGGCGCCGTACGGCGGCGGCGTCCACGGTGCGCTCTACCACTCGCAGAGCGTCGAGGCGTTCTTCACGCACGTCCCGGGCCTCAAGGTGGTCGTGCCGTCGACGCCGTACGACGCCCGCGGGCTCCTTCGCTCGGCGATCCGCGACGACGACCCGGTCCTGTTCTTCGAGCACAAGAAGATGTACCGCTCGGTGCGCGGCGACGTCCCCGACACGGACTACGTCGTGCCGCTCGGGCGGGCCGCGGTCACCCACCCGGGGACCCATGTCACGGTCATCGCCTACGGGTTGATGGCGCACTACGCGCTCGAGGCCGCCGACCGGGTGGCGGAGGACGGGATCAGCGTGGAGGTCATCGACCTGCGGACCCTTCGGCCGCTCGACAAGGAGACGGTCCTCGAGTCGGTCAGGAAGACCGGCAAGTGCCTGATCGTGTACGAGGACAACCGGTTCGGCGGGTACGGCGCGGAGGTGGCCGCGATCGTGGCCGAGGAGGCGTTCGACTACCTCGACGGGCCCGTGACGCGCATCGCCGGTCCGGACGTCCCGGGCGTGCCCTACAACCACGTCCTCGAGGACTGGTTCATGGTCGATCCCGAGAAGATCGCCGCCGGCATCCGCACGCTCGCGGCCTACTGAACCAGGGCAGGCGCGGAGGCGACGCGAGACCGCCGCACATGCCCGGCACGGTCCCACTCGACCCGCAACCGATGGATGGGCGACACTAGGCGCCACACAGCGACAGCGGAGGACCTGCGAACGTGGCGAAGGTGACGATGCCCCAGCTCGGTGAGAGCGTCGCCGAGGGCACGATCGGCAAGTGGCTCAAGCAGCCGGGCGACCACGTCGCCAAGTACGAGCCGCTCGTCGAGGTCATCACCGACAAGGTCAACGCCGAGGTCCCGTCGCCGTTCGAGGGCACGCTGACCCAGATCCTCGCCGAGGAAGGGGCGACGGTCCCCAACGACGCGGAGATCGCCATCATCGACACCGGCGACGAGGCGGAAGCGTCCGCGGCGACCAGCCCGGCCGCCGCGTCGACCCCGGCGGCCCCGGCCGCGGAGCCGGCACGCGGCCCCGCCGGCTCCGATGAACGGCCCGCCGCCCCCGCCGCGACGCCCGCCGCCCCGGCGGCGCCCGCGGCCCCCGCCACCGCCGTGGCCCCGGCCGCGGCCACGCTCGCCCCGGCCGCTGCCGCCACGATCGTGGCCAACGGCGACGCCGATGCGAGGATGACCCCCGCGGTCCGGCGACTGCTCCGCGAGCACGGGTTGGGCCCCGAGCAGATCGTCGGGACCGGCGGCGGCGGACGGATCACGCGCGACGATGTCCTCGCCGTGGTCGAGGCGATCCGCACCGGTCGCGGGACCCCGGTCATGGCCCCTTCGGCCGCTCCGGCCTCGCCGCCGATCGCCGCTCCGGCCGCCAAGGCACCGGCCGGTGGCGCGATCGCCTTTCCGGACGGTGCCGACGAGGTCCTCCTCCCGATGACCCAGATGCGCAAGGGCATCGCGGCGCAGATGACGCGAGCGCTTGCGGTGCCCCACGCGTACGTCCACATGGAGGTCGACGTGAGCGGGCTCGTGCGGGCCCGCGAGGGGGCGAAGCGCGACTACCAGGAGCGCGAGGGGATCTCGCTCAGCTACGTCCCGTTCGTCATCAAGGCCGCCGTCGAGGCCCTCAAGCAGTACCCGACGTTCAACGCGCACTGGACCGAGCCGGGGCTGCTCGCCAAGCGACGCATCAACATGGGCGTCGCCGTGGCAGTGGACGACGGCCTCATCGTGCCGGTGATCCGCGACGTCGACCAGCTCTCGATCAGCGGCCTCAACCGGGCGATCGCCGATGTCGCCGCCCGGGCCCGCGCCTCGAAGCTGCGGGTGGACGACTTCGGAGGCGGCACGTTCACCATCGACAACACCGGCTGGTTCGGCTCCAACCTGACGATGCCCATCATCAACGTCCCCGAGGTCGCCATCCTGACGATGGAGGCGATCACGAAGCGCCCCGTGGTCCGCGAGACGCCCGAGGGCGACGTCATCGCGATCCGCCCCGTCATGAACGTCGTCATGGCGATCGATCATCGGGCCAACGATGGCGCCCAGGCGGCCGCCTTCCTGCGCGTCGTCAAGGCCGCCATCGAAGCCGTGGGACCAGACACGCCTGTCTACTGACCCGGGCTCCATCGCCCCGACGCCCGGCGCCCAGCTGGACCCCGGCTCGGAGGCCGACGCCCACCGCCCGACCATCGACGAGCGTCGCGCCCGCCGCGAGGAGATGGAGGTCCCCGGGCGGGATCGCTACGACTCGCTGCTCCGACACCTGCAGGCCGGGCGCGAGCTGCCGATCCAGCCACGCCGGTCGACCCGTTTGCCCGAGGTCCACATCCATCGCGTCGGGCCGAGGCTGCTCCTCGTCGCGGCCATCGTCGCGGCCGTCTGGATCGGCGCCATCGTCGTGACGGACCGGCTCCGGGCCGAACGCGTCGATACCTGGACCGGACCCGATGCGACCGTCCAGTCCGGCCTCCGTCTGGCCGGCTGCGATCTCCCCACGTTCCCCGAGGACAGCTACTTTCCCGGCTGGATCCGGTACGACGGCCGGGTCTACCGGTGGGCCGACCTGTCTGCCCCGGTCTCCGCGGCGAGCATCCCGAGCACGTACGAGCCGACCGGCTACGCACTCGGCAGCCTCGATCTCTATCTCATCGACAGCAGCGAGTCGGGGCGGAACCGCGAGCGGATCATGATCCGCAACGGCCAGGCCGACGCGGGGGCCGTCTACCTGCTCGTCCCCGGCTGCCAGTAGGTCCCGCCAGTGCCCGTGCAACGCGTCGTGGTCACCGGGGGCGCCGGGTTCATCGGCCGGGCCGTCGTGCGCCAGCTCACGGCCCGCGGCGACCAGGCGGTCGTGCTCGTCCGCGACCCGGCATCGACCTCCATCGAGGTCGGCCCAGATGCCCGGGCGGTCGAGCTGGTCGCGAGCGACCTGTCGGACGGCGCGGCGCTCGAGCGGTCGTTCGCGGGCGCGGACGGGGTCATCCACCTCGCCGGGACGTACCGGGTCGGGATCCCGGCCTCGGAGCGCCCGGCGATGCTCGACGCGAACGTGGGCGCGACCGAGCGCGTGCTCGACGCGGCCACCGCGGCGGGCGTGGCGCGGATCGTCCATGTCTCGACCGTCAACGCGTTCGGGAACACGCGGGGCGTGGTCGTCGACGAGACCTATGTCCGCGACCCCGCCGCGGGCTTTACCAGCTACTACGACGAGACGAAGTGGCTCGGGCACGTGGCCGCGCAGCGTCGGATCGCGGCCGGGGCGCCGGTCCTCATCGCCCAGCCAGGCGGCGTGTACGGGCCGCACGACCATTCGGCGGCGGGCCAGCAGCTCCAGGCCGCGTACGACGGGAAGGCGCCGTTCATCGCGCTCGGCGACCTCGGTATCAGCCTGGTCTACGTGGTCGACCTGGCGGCGGGCCTGCTTGCCGCGCTCGACCGCGGCCGCATCGGCGAGTCGTACGTCATCGCCGGCAACAACATCCGCCTCCGCGACGCCATGATCGAGGCCGCGCTGGCCGCCGGGCGGCGCCCTCCTCGCCTGACGATCCCGAACTGGGTCCTCCGCGTCGGCGCCAGGCTCGGTCCGAACCTCGGTGGGATGTTCGGGCTGTCGCCGAACCTCCGCGAGATCCTGCAGGCCTCGGACGGGGTCACGTACTGGGCGAGCTCGGCGAAGGCCGCCGCCGAGCTTGGCTATCGCGTGCGGGACCTGCGTTCGGGCTTCACCGAGGCGTTCGGTGCGTCGAGCGGCTGAGCGCGGCTACACTCGCGCCATGCACCGGGAACTCCCCATGTTCTCGCCGCCCGGCGGCCAAGATCAGCCTGGCACGCCCGCCGGCCCGCACGTACGACCGGACCTGCCGATCGCCCTCGGCGGGGGAGCGGCCGGCCTCCCTGCCGCCGACGGCTCGCTCGCGCCCCGTCGCCATCCGGACTGGATCCGGGCGAGGATGCCCTCGGGCGACAACTACCACGACCTGAAAGGCCTGCTGCGCGGCCTCTCGCTCAACACGGTCTGCGAGGAGGCCCGCTGCCCGAACATCGGGGAGTGCTGGGATCAACGGACCGCGACGATCATGATCCTCGGCGACACGTGCACGCGGGCGTGCGGGTTCTGCGCGGTCAAGACGGGCCGGCCCACCTGGTTCGACGACGACGAGCCGCGCCGCGTCGCCGAGGCCGTCAGCCGGCTCGGGCTCGAGCACGTCGTGGTCACGAGCGTCGCCCGCGACGATCTCCCGGACGGCGGGTCGCGGATCTTCGCCGAGACCATCACCCGCATGCGCGAGTCCAGCCCGGGGATGGGCATCGAGGTCCTCATCCCGGACTTCGACGGCTCCGACGAGCGCCTGCAGACGGTCATGGATGCGCGCCCGGACATCCTCAACCACAACCTCGAGACCGTGCGGCGGCTGCAGAAGCCCGTCCGCAAGCGCGCCCGCTGGGACCGCTCGCTGTACGTGCTGCGGCGCGCCAAGGAGATGGCCGCCGACATCGGCTACCCGGTCCACACCAAGTCGAGCCTGATGGTCGGGCTCGGCGAGACCCGGCCCGAGCTCACCGAGGCCTTCGAGGCCCTTCGGGCGAACGACGTCGACATCCTGACGATCGGCCAGTACCTCCGCCCGTCGCTCCAGCACCTGGCGCTCGAGCGCTACTACCACCCCGACGAGTTCGCCGAGATGAAGGTCGAGGCGCTCGCGCTCGGGTTCAAGCACGTCGAGTCGGCGCCGCTCGTCCGCTCGAGCTACCACGCGCGGGACCAGGTGCCCGGGGCCGAGCTCAAGCGCCTGCGGCGCCAGGCGACGCTCGACGCCGAGGGCCGGATCGTCCCCCTGGCGGGCTGACCGAGCGACGGGTCCCGCCCGTCCGGCAAGTGTTCGGGTCCCGTGCAACCATGCGTCGGTGAGCACGGGGGATCCGCAGGGCAGCGTCGAGTTCGAGCCGGTCCCGCTCGGCCCGCGCCGGCGGCGCGTCGACCCGGTCCTGATCGGGGTCGTGATCGTCGTCATCGGCCTCGGCGCGGCCATCGTCAAGCCTTGGGACGCGCCATCGGGCCGTCCCGCCGGTCGAGCCGACGCCGGCCCGTCCGGGCCGCTCCCCAGCGCGGCGGCGACCGGTGGCGTGGCTCCGGCCGGACCGGCGCCGGTGGCGACGATCATCCGGATCATGGACGCGGAACGCCTCCACGACGCCTGGGGCGTCCGGGCGATCGTCCAGCCGTCGGCCGGCGAGGGTTCGCGGGCCGAGGAGCGCTGGGTCCCGGTCCCGGTCCCGGACGGAGCGGCGGCGGACCGCGGAGCGACGATCGGCTCTCGGGACGAACCGATCCTGGCGATCGGGGTGACGACCCCGCTCCTCGACACGCCCCTGGACACGCGCGTCTCGCGCGCGACCTCGGACGGCGGGTGGGAGTGGCTCGACGTCGGGTCGGTCGACAGCGTGCCCATCGCCGGCCAGACGCTGTTCTGGCCGCCCTCGACCGACGGCCAGCGCCCGGGGACATGGCCTGCCGGCCGGTACCGCGTCGACCTGTTGATGGGGACGCGGATCGAGCACGTCGACGTGGCGATACCGGGAAGGTTCGAGCGAGTGCCCGCGCCGAAGCCTGTGACGCCGTCGAGCGGACCGCTGTTCGCCGCGGCCGGGATCGTGCCGGCGCGGCTGCCGGCAGGCCCGTTCGCCATCGCCGACGGCGTGCCGACGGGGCTGGTCCCGCATCGGATCGCGGCGGTCGATGCGGCCACCGCATGGCTCGACCCGCCGCTCGGCTCGGAGACCGGTCCGTTCGGGGGCCTGTCCGAGTGGCTGCCGCGTGCCACCGGGCTCGGCGTGATCCTGCCGGCGGGCCGGCGCCCCCTAACCGCCGACCTGCAGCGCCTGTCGCCGGGTCCGCTGCCAGACGTTCCGAACGCCGTGATCCGCGAGCGGGCCGGCCCGGACGGCTCGTCGTGGTACGCGCTCTTCGCGGCTCCGCCCGGGGTCGAGTGGAGCCCCGGTGACTACGCCATCCACGTGACGTGGGGCGATGCCGCCGGGAAGCATGCCGCCACGTGGCGGATCGAGCTGCGCCCCGGCCCGACCAGCGAGCCCGCGATGCTCCTCGAGGTGGCGCGATCGTTCGCCCGGTTCGCCGGCTCGACCAAGGTCGTGATCGGCACCGACGGGTCCGCGCCGGACCGGTTGTCCGGCACGAGCTGCGACCAGCCCGACGACACCGCGCAGCCGGTCGCGCTCGCCATCTCGCACCCGGGCGCCGTGCACGTGACGGAGGTCATCGTCCGGCTCCTCTTCGCGAGCGGCCGGACCGTCGACGTCCCGGTCCGCGTGGTCCCCGACGTCGTGGCGGGGATGACGCTCGTCGCGCCCGCGAGCGGCGTGACCTTCGCGCCCGGCCGATACCGCGTGCTCGTCGAGTCGGGCTCGAAGGAGCGACGGTTCAACATCTGCCTCGGGGCCGGCCCGTTCGACGGCTGACCGTCGGGTATGCTCAGGGCCATGGCCCGACCGCTCTCCCGCAAGATCGCGCTGGCGGAGCTCCATTGCCATCTCGGCGGCGCGGTGACGCCGGCCATCATGTGGGGGATCGCGCACTCCCAGGGGATCAAGCTCCCCACCAAGGACTACTGGGAGTTCCGCGACATGATCACGGTCTCCGCGCGGCGCAACCGCTCGTTCGACGGCTACCTCCAGCTCTTCCACTGGACGGAGCTCATCCAGAGCTCGCCGCTGGCGGTCGAACGAAGCGTCTACGAGGTCGTCGGCGGCGCGTACCGCAAGAACAACGTCACGACCATGGAGCTCCGCTTCAACCCGATGAAGCGGAACCGCGGCGGCGAGCAGGACCTCGACCACATCATCGCGGCGGCGGTCCGCGGCATGGACAAGGCCGGCCTCGAGTACCCGGTCAAGCCCGGGCTCATCTTCTGCCTCGATCGCGCATTCCCGTTCGAGCTCAACGAGATCATCGCCGAGAAGGCGATCGCCTGGCGGGACCGCGGCGTCGTCGGCGTCGACATCGCGGGTCCGGAGTCGGCGACGTTCCGTGTCGCGGACTACCGGCGGCTCTTCCGGCGCGCCCGCCAGTTCGGCCTGGGGCTGACGGTCCATACCGGCGAGTCCGGACCGGTCGAGGAGGTCGCGCGGGTCGTCGAGCTGCTCGAGCCGGACCGGATCGGCCACGGGGTCAAGGCGGCCTACGACCCGCGGGCGATGTCGATGATCCGCGAGCGGGGCATCGTCCTGGAGCTGTGCCCGACCTCCAACCTCAACACCAAGGTCGTCTCGGGCTGGGACGAGTTCCGCTGGATCTTCGACACGTTCCGCCGCAATGAGGTCCGGTTCACGATCAACACCGACGGCCCGGAGATGCTCAAGACCTACATCCGCGACGAGATGGCCCAGCTGGGTCGCCTCGGGATCCTGTCGGTCACCGACCAGGAGCAGGCGGCCGCCACGTCGCTCGCAGCCTCGTTCGTGCCCAATGTCACGGACGTCCCGCCGCCCCGCCTCGAACCCGCGCGCCGCGAGGTCGTCGAGCGCGAAGAGGCCTAGTCGCCCGCGCGATCCTCGACGCGATAGGAGCAGCAACGGTCGCCCGAGGCGATGTGGCTCTCGCGGACGACGTCCGCCCCGAGCACCTCGCGGAACAGGTCCAGCTCGGCCTGGCAGGCGGCCGGCGTGGCGCGCGCGACGTGGTAGATCGCGCAGTTGTGCTCGCGCAACCGGACCGAGCCGTCGGTGTCCGATGACCGTCTCGGCGAGATACCCCTGGGCGGCCTGCATCTCGGCGAGCTCGCGCACCCGCTCCGAGAGCGGCGCATCCGCGGGAAGGCGGTCGGCGAGCTGCTCGCGGACGCGCACCGCCCAGCTGGCGGCGGCGCGCCGCGAAGACCTCCTCGAGCAGCTCGTCGCCGCCGACCGCCCCGATCGCGGCGAGGAGTCCCGCCGCCAGCGCGTCGTACGTGGCCGGGAAGAGGTCCTGGGCATCGGGGGTGACGTCGTAGAGGTGGCGCGGCCGCCCGACGCCGTGCTTCACCGTCTGGCGGCTCACGAGGCGCGCCGTCTCGAGCGCACGAAGCTGCTGGAGGACGCCGGTCCGGCTCGCGCCCAGGCGCACGGCAAGCTGGTCGGGCGACGACGGGCCGTCGAGGCGGAGGCGAAGGAGCAGGTCGCGCCGCAGGCTGGACGGACCGGCCGGCCGGCGCCGCCGCCGAGGCTCGCCGAAGGGCCGCTGTGGCCCCGCACCGAGAAGTTGGGCTCGGGCATCCGAGAAGGCTAGCACCGGGGCCCGCGGCGCGCTGTCCCGGTGCTACCCTCGCCGCCACATGGACCTCGACCTCTCCCCGGAGCACGCGCTGCTGCGCGAGACGATCCGCGACTTCATGCTCACCGAGGTCGCGCCCGTCGTCGAGGCGCACGAGCGCGAGCGACGCTTCCCGACCGAGATCGTCCGGCGGATCGGCGAGCTCGGCTGGCTCGGCATCCCCATCCCCGAGGACGAGGGCGGCGCCGGCCTCGACACCCTCGCCTACGCGATCGCGATCGAGGAGATCGGGCGGGTCTGGGGCTCGCTCGGGCTGATCGTCGCCGCCCACACGAGCCTCGGCTGCGGACCGCTCCACCTCGTGGGCTCGAAGGCGCAGCAGCAGCGCTTCCTCGTCCCGATGGCGCAGGGCAAGGTCATCGGCGCGTACGGGCTGACCGAGCCCGGGCGCGGGCAGCGATTCGGGCGGCACGCGGACGACGGCACGCCACGAGGACGGCCCGGACGGCGGTTCGTGGGTGCTCGACGGCGGCAAGCGGTTCATCACGAATGCCGGCCAGGCCGGGACCTACATCGTCACCGCGCGGACCGGGACCCGCGACGAGGGCAACCCGGAGATCAGCGCGTTCATCGTCCCCGCGGACACGCCCGGGTTCTCCGTCGGGCGGCTCGAGGACAAGCTCGGGCTCCACGCGTCGGCCACGGGCGAGCTGCTGTTCGAGGGCGCCCGGGTCCCGGCGGCGAACCTGCTCGGGGAGCAGGGCAGCGGCTTCAAGACGTTCCTCGCGATCCTCGACGGCGGCCGCATCTCCATCGGGGCGCTGGCGGTGGGGCTCGCCCAGGCCGCGCTCGATGCCTCGATCCCGTATGCCCAGACCCGCGAGCAGTTCGGCCGGCCGATCGGCTCGTTCCAGGGCGTGGCGTTCATGATCGCCGACATGGCGACCGAGATCGAGGCGGCTCGCGGACTGGTCTGGCGAGCGGCGTGGCTCAAGGACCAGGGCCGCGACTACGCGCTCGCGGCGGCCGAGGCGAAGCTGTTCGCCTCGGAGGTCAGCTCGCGGGCGACCAACAACGCCATCCAGGTCCACGGCGGCTATGGCTACGTGACCGACTATCCGGTCGAGCGCTACATGCGCGACGCGAAGCTGACCGAGATCGGCGAGGGGACCAGCCAGGTCCAGCGGCTCGTCATCGCCCGGCGGATCCTGGGACTCCGGGTCGTCTGAGCGCCCCGCCGGGCCCCCGACGCGCCCGCGCGCGCTCGTCTGGTCAGTCGACGCGGACGAGGCGGACGATCAGCCGGTACTGGTTGCGCGCCCCGATGCACGTCTGGAGCGTCAGGCTGGGCCGCGACAGGCTCTTGTACGCCCAGATCCCCTTCGTCGCGGTCGTGAGCTTCCACCACGAGACGCTGTAGGTGTGGACCCGGCCGCCGCCGTCGGCGTAGTAGAGCTTCATGCCCTTCCCGAGCCGGCCGCGGACGTACGCGTCGTGGAGTGGCTTGAAGACGCTGCACGCATGCCCGAACAGGTAGACGTTGTTCGAGCCGGCACAGCCCCAGCGGTAGACGCGGTTGCCCGGGTACGAGCCGTTCGAGCAGGAGAAGAACGAGACCGAGCGGTCGATGCCGAGCGCGGGCATCCAGACGTGGTTGCGGCCCTGGTGGACCGACGAGGTCGATCCGGCGCTCGCCTGGGTGCTGGCCGCGGCTGCCGCGCCGATCGCGATCCGCGGACCGGGCCGGGCGATGGTGCCGGCCACCTGCGTTGCGGAGACGAGCCTCGCGGAGAAGCCGTCGTAGCGAGGCTCTGGATCCGCCCAGGTCGTCTGACCGGCTGACCCGCCAGCGTCCGTGACCAGCGGTGCGACCGCCGAGATCGGGCCGGCCGGGGCTGGTCCATCCCGTCCGACGGCCACCGCGACGGTACCGACGGCGAGGAGGAGGGCGAGGAGCGTCGAGCCGACGAGGGGACGTCGTGCGAGGGGGGCGGGGACCATGTCCCGAGCATCCGCCGGGCGGGGCCGGCGGGCCGTCACCCGGTCGTCCCATCGGCAATGGGACGGTCGACCGACCCGGACCGAACCGGACCCCAGCGGACCGGTTCGGACCGAACGTGTGGGTCCTAGCCGCCGTTGCCCGCCGCCGCGGCGAGGCCGTCGCGGATGGCCGCCTCGAACGCCTGGCCCCAGGGTCCCTGGCCCGCCACCACGTACGGCGACTGGTCGACCGATTCGAACGTGTCGGGGTCGGTGACGTAGGACCTGGCGCAGTCGTCGATCGTCGGACGCAGGCGTTCGAAGCTGTCGCTGCTCCCGAAGATGTAGAGGTACAGCCGGACGGGCGTCGCCTGGTCGAGCCCGTAGGCGTCCATGGAGATCGCGGTCGGGATGAGCGTCGAATCGGTGCAGCCGGCATCGCCGGAGACGACGTGGTCGATCTTCAGGCCGCGCAGGGCGAGCCCGCCCGCGAGATCGGGGAAGTTGGCAGGGGTCGGTGGCGGCGGCGTGGTCTCGACGGTCCCGCAGCCGGCGACGACGAGCACGCTCAGGAGCAGGCCGAGCACGGCCTGACGGATCGGGGACATCGGGCCGAAGGCTATCACCGGCCTTGGATCGACGCCGGTCCCGCCTGCCTCCCGCTCGCTGGATGCTCGCCGCAGCGGCTCCGGCGCCCGGCGATGCGGCCTATCGGTCGCGGGCGCGCCGTTTCGCGTCGCGCAGGCGGGTGATGGTGTCGGTCGATGGGTCCACCCCGGCCGCGGCGGAGGGCGTCACCGACGGGGCGGGCACGGCGGGCGCGGCCGGCGCGGCAGCCTGGGCCGGCACCGGTCGCGCAGGCGCTGCAGGCGCGACGGGCACCTGCCCGGCGGTCATGGTGGCGGCCGCAGGCACCGTCCCGGTGGTCCGGGCACCCGCCGTGCCCGCCGGAGCCGTCGGCGCCCCAGGTGCGGACGCCTCCGATGCGACCGCGCCGCCGGGCGCGTCCGGCCCGGCTCGCAGTGCGGCTCGCGAAGACGACCCGCTCGCGCGCTCGCGGGCCACGAGCAGGCTCTCGCTCGTCGCCGTGCGCGGCGCGGCGCGGCGTCGCCGGGCGCCGAACCCGGCGATCCATGCCCGGGCGGACACGAGTTCGCGCCGGCCGACCGAGACCCGCCGCAGCGCGATGTCGAGCGGCCACAGGAGCAGCGCCAGGATCAGGAGCAACGGCCACAGGTCGGTGTACCGGCTCGTGGCGGTCAGGTCGTGCGTCCACGGGTCGAGCGCCGTCGCCGCGACCGAGCCGCCGGTGACCCCCCGGAGCGAGGCCAGGAATGGCTCGTCCGGGCCGAGCACCCGGTACTCGGCGGCGGTCGGCGCGACGAGCCCGATCGTCCGCCCCAGCGCCGTGGACCCCGGCTTGATCTGCGTCACCCGGATCGCGTAGGCACCCGGCGCCACGTCGCCCATCGGGGCCTCGTAGACGCCCGGCGCCGTCTGCGCCAGCTGGATGGTCCTGGGTTCGAGGTCCGGTCCGACGACGACCGCACTGGTCGCGTAGAAGTCGCGCGGCGAGCCGTCGGCCTCGACGCTCTCGATGTGCAGGGACGACGTGCCGCCCGTCGCCTCGAAGCGGGCTTCGATGCCATCGGTCTCCTCGCCCGGGAAGGTCCAGCTGACCAGCTGCGAGAAGAACCGGTTGAAGCCGCTCCAGCCCACCCAGTCCTTCGCCCATCGTCCGGTCGAGTCCGAGGTCCACGCCACGGAGCGGCCCAGCCCGTACTGCCATTGCGCGAGGAGCGGATCGTCGCGCGCCGTGACGAGCACCGTCTGCGCGGCGGGCTTGGCGGTCGTGCCGTTGTAACCGAGCAGCTTCGGGAGTCCCTGGTCGAGACCCCGGAGGATCGGCGAGGACGAGGTCAGGATCGGGAAGAACGGCTCCTCGACGATCTGCTGCCCCGAGACCTGCTGCGTCTCCTTGAGGAAGATGTCCGGGATGCTCGCCGGGTTCGCCGCGGCATAGAACCGGCCGCCGCCCTCGGTCGCGAGCTTCTCGAGGAACGGATTGGCCCCGCCGCCGGCGCCCACCGTCGAGAGCGTGATGCCGTCGGCCTTCATCTTCGCGAGGATCGCGTCGTACTGCCCGGAGGTCGACCAGCCGTCGGTCAGCAGGATGATGTGGCGTCGTGTGGCGGTCACGCCCTCGAGCGACGTCACCGCCTCGTCCAGGCCGGCGAAGATGTTCGTCTGCCCGTCGGCGCGGATGCCCGCGAGCTGGCCCTGCAGGTCGCCGACCGTCGCGAGCGGCTGGGTGTGCACGACCCAGTGCGCGCTCTCGTTGAATGCGACGACGCCGAGCTCGTCGCGATCGGTCAGGGCGGCCGCCGCCCGCAGGATGGCCTCCTTGCCGATGTCGACCTTCTGGACGCCCGCGATCCCGGACCCGCTGTTGCGATCGAACGAGTTGCAGTGGCAGGCCGCCATCGATCCCGACTTGTCGATGACGACGACGAGCGCGATGTCCGGCTGCTTCTGGCGGTCGCGAACGCCCATGTCGACGGGCAGCGATGCCTCGAGGGGCGTCTTCTGGTAGCCGCCGGCGCCGAAGCTGTTCGGCCCGCCCACCATGACGAGGCCCTTCCCGAGATCGCGGACGTAGACCTGGAGCGCGGCGAGCTGGCGGTCGGAGAGGCGCAGGCGCGGCACGTCGACGAGCACGATGCTGTCGTAGGTGGCGAGCCCCGCGAAATCGGTCGGCAGCGCCTCGGGCACCATCTTGTCGACCAGCTGCTGCTGGCTCTTGAGGGCCGCGATGAGCTCGGTCGCGACCTTGTCGTCGCCGGCGAGGACCAGGGTCCTCGGCTCGCCCTTGACGATCGTGTTGGAGTCGGCCCGGTCGTTCTCGCTGAAGGTGTCGCGTGCCGCCTCGACGACGGCGCGGAACGTGTGGAAGCCCGCCTCGGTCGGCTTGATGTCGAAGGTCACGCGGGTCAGGCCCGCGGCCAGGTTCACCGCCTGCGTCGCGACGACGCCGCCGTCGGCGAAGAGCCGGACCGTGGCGGGCTGGGCGACCGATGACCGGATCTCGGCGATGGCCTGCACCGACTCGCCGAGATGCGCGGTCGAGGGCGTCGTCAGCCGCTCGATGAGCACCTCCTCGGCATCGCCCAGGCCGATCTGCCTCGTCTCGATCTGGACGCCGCGGCTGGCGGCCAGCGCCGCCTCGGCCTGACCGCCGCCGGTCGTGTCGTTGCCGTCGCTCAGGAGGACGATCCGCTTCTGGGCGTCGTCGGGGAACAGCGCGGTCGCGAGCCGGAGGGCGGCCCCGATGTCGGTCGCGGTCTTGACCGGGGCCGAGGCGATCCGGTCGATGTCCTCGAGCTCGGACGGCAGCCGCTCGACGAGCGCCTCCTTGCCGAACGCCACGATCCCGGCGACATCCCCGGCGGGCTTCTCGGCGAGCGTCTCGCGCAGGAACGCGAGCGCGTCGGCACGACCGCCGTTGCCGACGGAATCGGAGAGGTCGACCACGAACACCGTCGCGAGACGGTCGACCGGGAGCACCAGCTGGAACCCGGCGATCGCGAGCACGAGCGCGGTGAGCAGGAGCGCCCGGATGGCAAGGGCCGCCCGTCGCCGGCCGGCGCCCATGCGCCGCCGGGCTCCCAGGTGCAGGCCGATGGTCAGCAGGAGCGCCGGGATGAGGAGGAGCAGCCAGACGGGCGCCTCGAGGTTGATGCCCATCTAGGCGTTCCCACCGGTCGGTTGCCGGCCGACCCGGGTCCGGAACGAGCGGTACATCCGCGTCAGCGCGTCGCGATGGTAGACCGCCCATTCGATGCACAGCCCGACGAGCACGAGGAGCACGATCGGGAGCCACAGCTCGTCGCGGGTCGTCGGGCGCGCCGTCGGCCCGGCGGTCCCCGGCGCCGCCGACGCCACGGGCCCGCCGCCGAGCGCCTCGAGCGCCGCCACCGAGCCGGGTGCGATCGTCGACTCGCCGACGTCGAAGAGGTCGACCGCGAACTGCACGGGCGCATCCGGTTCGACGGGGAGTGCCGAGGACCCCGGCGACGCGGACGCCGCGGCGGTCGGTGCGGCAGCGCTCGCGGCCGCCCCGGGCGAGGCGGATGGGCCCGGGATCGGGGTGACGGTGTAGATGCCCGGCAGGTCGGTCGCGGCGTAGGTGACGCTAGGGCCACCGGTCGCGTTCGCGACCAGCTCCGACGCGGTCCCGTCGGGTCTCGTGACCGTGACCCCGCCGGCGCCGGCCGGGATCGCGAGGGTCACCGGGCTGCCCGGTGCGACGGCCTCGGTCGGGGCGGCGGATCCGCCGAGCAGCTCGCCGGTCAGGTTCGCGAGCAGGACGGGGAACGCGACCTGGAGCGGCAGGTCCGAGCGGCGCGGCTCGAACGCGAGGACGGCCGTCGGCAGCCCGGTCCGGAGCCCCGTGTAGAGGAGGGGCGCACCGTCGGGTCCCGGGATGATGGTCCGCGCCCAGTCGGGCGTCGTCAGTCGCTGCGCCTGCGAGATGTGGGTCGTCGAGAGATCGACGTAGCGCAGGATCGGCTCGTCCGGGCTCAGGGACCCGATCCCCGGGTCCTTGAGGGTGCCGGCCACCTCACCGAGCGCGCTCGTGCTCGGCGGGGCGATGGCCAGGATCGGCGTGTCGGGCAGGGTCGCCGGCAGGGTCGATTCGAAGATGACCAGGTCCCACGGGCGCCCGTCCTTGCGCGCCGTCGCCGGCCCGTACTCCTCGGGCGTGACGCCGTAGAGCTCGACGTTGGGCAGATACGACAGGGCGGTCTCGAGATAGGGATCGCCCTCTCCGACCAGCAGGATCACCTTGGTCCGAGCGGCGGGCAGGACCGCCCAGGCACGGTCGTCGACGGCCAGCCGGTCCGGCGGCCCGGCCGCGGCGGCGTCCTGGGCGACCAGCCGGACCTCGACGACGGCCACGTCCTGCGGTACGTCGTCGATGACGACGTCCGAGCGGGCCTGGGCATCGAGCGAGACGTCGCGCGCCTCCAGCAGGTGGTCGTCGCCCCACACCTCGATCCGGCGCTGCGCGCTCTCGATGTCGAGGTTGGCCACGCTGATGAAGACCGAGCGGGTCACGGCCGACGGGGCGGTGCGGACCGCGAGCGCCACGATGGCCTGGTTCTTGCGGTCGCGCCCGACCGGAAGGACCTTGATCGGGGCGTCGACCTTGGTCGTGGGCGCCGTCGCGAGCGCGGCGTCCGTCGCGACGAGGATCTGCGCGTCCCCGGACCGGGCCGCCAGCTTGGAGGCGAGCTCGAGCGCGTCGCCGAGGTCGCCGCTGGTCGAGGACGGCTCCAGCCCGTCGAGGGCCTGGCGGACCCGGCTCAGATCGGTCGTCTCGTTGACGACGATCCGGGCGCTGCGGTCGGCCGCGATGACGCTGACGTGGCCTCCGGTCGGCAGGTCGCCGAGCGCGGTGATGGCCGCCTCGCGGGCCGCCGCGAGCCGGTTCGGGGCGACATCGGTGGCGGCCATGCTGGCCGACGTGTCCATCACCAGGATGACGTCGTGGGCGAGCCCCGCCGGACGCTCCAGGAACGGCCGCGCCGCGAGCAGGACCAGCGCGATGACGAGGAGCAGCTGGAGCAGGAGCAGGAGGCTCCGCCGCAGGCGCTGCCACGGGGCGTTGGCCTCGACGTCGGTCAGCAGCCGGCTCCAGAGGAGCGTCGACGGCACCACGGTCGGCTCGCGCCGGAGCTTGAGCAGGTACATCGCGATGACGGCTGGGACGAAGATGAGGCCGGCGAGCGCGAGCGGGGTGATGAAGGGCATCGCGCTACCCGAGGACCCGTCGCCGGCGCAGCTCGGCGAACATGAGTTCCGCGAGGTTGACGTCCGACGAGAGGTCGACGTAGCTCGCCCGGCGCTTCGCGGCCGTGTCGGCGAAGCCCGCCTTCCAGGCCGCCAGTCGGGCCTTGTACGCGTCCAGCGTCGCGAGGTCGATGGTGACGTCGAGCCCCTCGCCGGTCTCGCTGTCGACGAGGCGCAGGTCGCCCTCGAGGACGGGATCCAGCTCGTCGGGTGAGAGGACGTGCACGACGATGAGCTCGGAGCCGGTGGCGGCGAGCTCGCGGATCACGCGGTCGGCCGAGGCGTCGAGCAGGTCGGACAGCAGGATGACGACCCCGCGTCCGTGCAGCTGGGCGGCGGCATTGCGCGCCGCCGCGAGCAGGTCCGTCGGGCCCTCCGCGGGCTCGATCGCGGACAGGTCCGCCAGGAGCCGGAACACCCGGCCCGACCCGCGCATCGCCGCCCGGCGGCGGGCGACCCGCCCGGCCAGGGCGGTGACCGAGACGCGGTCCTCGCTCGCCAGCCCGATGTAACCGAGCGCCGCGGCCGCCCGCTTCGCGAAGAGGAGCTTGCCGGGGCGTCCGGCCGCCATCGATGCCGACGCGTCGACGAGGAGCGTGACGGTCACGTCCTCCTCCTCGACGAAGAGCTTGACGAACAGCCGCTCGAGCCGGGCGTAGACGTTCCAGTCGAGCTGGCGCAGGTCGTCGCCGAGGGTGTACTCGCGGTAGTCCGCGAACTCGACCGACTGCCCGCGCTTGACGCTGCGCCGGCCACCCTTGAGCCCGCCCCGCACGGGCGATCGCATCAGCAGCAACAGCCGTTCGAGCTGGCGCAGGAACGCCTCGTCGAAGACGGTCGGGTCGACCTCGTTCGGCAGGAACGCGGGACGTGTCCCGGCGGCCGCCGGGCGCGTCGCAGCCTGGGCGGCGTCGGGCGGCCCTGTCTGCGGTCCGGTCATCTCGCTCGGTCGGGGCCCAGCCGGCCCGCTATTCGACGGTCGGCGGCGCGACCGCGTCGAGGATGGATCGGACGATGGCCTCGGTGGTGATTCCCTCGGCCTCGCCCTCGAAGTTGAGGATGATGCGATGGCGGAGCGAGGGCAGCGCCACCGCACGGACGTCGTCGATCGAGACATTGAAGCGACCGTCGAGCAGCGCGTAGATCTTGCCCGCCGTGACCAGGGCCTGGGCACCGCGCGGCGACGCGCCGTATCGGACGTAGTCGCGGACGAGACCGGGTGCCCGGGGCTGGTCGGGGTGCGTCGCCGACAGGACGCTGACCGCGTACGCGGTGACATGCGGGGCGATCGGCACCGCGCGGGCCAGTCGCTGCATCTCGACGATCTCGGCCGCCGTGCAGACCTTGCTGGCCGTGACGGACTCGGCGCCGGTCGTCCGGTCCATGATCGCGACGAGGTCCTCCTCGTTGGGGAACGGGACCATCACCTTGAACAGGAACCGGTCGAGCTGCGCCTCGGGCAGGGGATAGGTCCCCTCCATCTCGAGCGGGTTCTGCGTCGCGAGGACGAAGAACGGGGCGTCGAGCGGGAAGCGCTGTCGCGCCACCGTCACCTGGTGCTCCTGCATCGCCTCGAGCAGGCTCGACTGCGTCTTCGGCGTCGCCCGGTTGATCTCGTCGGCCAGGACGAGATTGGCGAAGATCGGACCCGGCTGGAACCGGAAGACCCGCTGGCCACCCTCCTCGATGAGGATGTTCGTGCCGGTGATGTCCGCGGGCATCAGGTCGGGCGTGAACTGGATGCGATTGAACGAGCAATCGATGACGTCTGCGATCGTCCGCACCAGCATGGTCTTGCCCAGCCCGGGGACGCCCTCGAGGAGCACGTGGCTGTTCGCGAGCAGGCCGGTCAGCGTCTGGCGGACGAGGTCTCGCTGCCCGACGATGACCCGGCCGACCTCGCGCTCGATGGTCTGCGCGCGCTCGGAGAAAGCCTCGGGCGCGAGTGTGGTCGTGGCGGCGGCGGCGGTCTGGCTCTCCATGGGTGCCTCCGGATCGGATGCGGTCGGACGGCGTGCGCCGGCCATCACTTCGTGGGATCGAGCGAGCTGAAGTACTCGCGGACGTAGTCCTTGACCGAGATCGGGATGTAGCCGCGCTCGAGCGACGTCTGCGCGTACTGCTCGAAGTCGGCGTAGACCTGCTGGTATGGGGTGAGTGCGCCGTTGTCGGTGCCGGTGCCGGTCCCGTTGCCCTGCTGGGTCTGGCCGTCGCCACCGGTCCCCGACACGTACGAGGGGTCGCCGGGCTTGCCGAGGCGGTCGAACGGCGCGAAGACCGAGGACAGGTCCTCACCGAGTTGTGCCGGGCGGTTCGGGTTGGTCGGGCCGGCCGGCCGTCCGTTGCCGCCCATGCCGTTGCCGAGCGAGCGGGCGTTGGAGCCGCCGCCACCGATGGCGCCCTGGCCCTGCCCTTGGCCTTGCCCCTGACCCTGGCCTTGCCCTTGGCCTTGCCCCTGACCCTGACCCTGGCCCTGCCCTTGCCCCTGACCCTGAGCCCTGCCCGGCCTTGCCCCTGACCCTGCCCCTGCCCCTGACCGGTGCCGGGACTCTGGCCCGCGCCTTGCCCCTGCCCCTGCCCCTGCCCCTGCCCCTGGCCGGTGCCGGGACTCTGGCCCGCGCCCTGCCCCTGGCCGGTGCCGGTTCCCGGGCTGCTGCCCGGTCGCGGGCTGCCCTGCGCCTGGCCCTGTCCCTGGGTGGCCGTCTGCCGTCCCGCGTCGGCCAGGTCCCGGCGCGCATCCTGGAGCTGCGAGGCGGCGCCCGAGAGATCGCGGTTCGTCGCGACCTGCTGCCCCGTCCCGGTCAGGGACTCACCCAGCCGGTCGATGGCCGATCGCGCACTCGCGGTGTCGCCCTGGGCCAGGCTCTGGGCGGCGTCGTGGAGCGCCTGGGATGCGGCGCCACTCGTGCCGGATGCGGTCGCCTCCTGCTCCGCGAGCTGCCGGGCGAGATCGGCGAGCTGCTGGGGCGTCTTGTCACCGAGCTGATCGCGAAGGCGTTCGAGGTCCTGTCGGGCCTGCTGCGGATCGCCGTCCCGATTGGCGTCGGGGCGGCCCGTCGCCGCCCGGGAGATCGCTCGGCTGAGCGACGTCAGCGAGGCGGCCCGCTGCTCGGTCGCGGGGTCGATCTGGGCCCGGGCCTCGCTCTCGATGGACCCGAGGTTGGCGAGGTTCACGTCCAGGTCGCCCGGATGATCGCGCAGCTGCCGTGCGAGGTCACGCAACTCCTGCGCCAGGCGCGTCCTCGGGTCCTCGGCGTCGGCGCCCTTGGTCTCGAGCTCCTGGGCGAGATGGTCGAGCCGGTCCGCCTGCCGGTCCGCCGCCTCATGGACCTGGCGCTGCTGGGCGATGACGGCGTCCTGCGGGTTCGGGATGAGGAGCACCGGCGCCAGCAGCAGGGCCGCGACGACGGCCGCCACAGCGGGCTGGCGGGACAGCCGGGGTCGGAACAGGCCGGCCGGCGTTCGCCGCAGGGCGTCCAGCGCGTCTGCCCGCTGGCGGCGGACGAACCGGTCGGCCTGCGCTGCCTCGTCGAGCGGGCCCGCCTCGAGGCCGTCGAGGCCGTCGGGGCCGTCGTCCGGCTCGTCCGACGCCCCTGGTCCCGCGGTGGCGGGGAAACCGACCGCGAGCTCCAGGGCGCTCGAGACCCGGTCACCAAGGCCCGCTTCGACGTCGACCGCGAGCGCCGTCTCGCCGATCGTGGGTCTGGCCAGGATGATCGCGCCGAGCAGCACGACCACCCCGACCATCGGGATCGCGGCGGCAACGAGGGCGGCAGACTCGATCGGCACGAACCTCGCGACCGTCCAGACGGCCAGCTCGGCGATCAGGATGGCGGCCACGGCGAGCCAGGTCCGCCGCACGATGCGCCGGATCCAGAGCCTTCGACGGTAGGAGAGGAGCCCCCTGCGGACCGCGAGCAGGGCCGGGTCGAGCGGGCCATCGATGACGGCCAGCGGATCGACCGGGAGATAGGGGGTCTCCGCCGATCCTCGGTTCGGCCGGGAAGGTCCGCGGAGCCTCATGTCGACGACCCCCGGGGTGCCCGGCTCGGGAGATGCGGGCGCCAGCGGCGGGTCGGCGAGACGAGCTGGATCGAGATCGCGATCATCACGACCGAGGCGATGAGCCAGGCGACCACCGTCTTCGGCCAGAACGTGTCGCGGGCGACCCCGAAGGCCGTGACGTCGGCGGCCCCGATGTCGGCGAACCCCGTGACCAGGTCCCCGTTCGGTGCGACCGAGACCGTTCCGCCCCCGAGGATCTTCGCGTTGCCGACCGCCCCTTGTGCCGGCACCGGTGCGGTCAGTGGGGTGTCGCCCGTGAAGATGATCCCGTTCTGCCCGCCCATGATCCGCGAGTAGCGATCGCACCACTCCCCGTAGACCGTCTGGGTGCCGCAGATGATGTCGGCCTGTGCCAGGAACGGATTGAGATAGGCGATGGCCTCCGGCGCGCGGCCCTTGATCGGCCCGAGGCCCTGCTGGCCGCCCGACGACAGGCCGGCCATCACGTTCCAGAAGTACAGGACGAAGACGGACCCGAGCGTCATCGCGAGCACGCCGAACACCGTGATGACGGTCGCCGCCTGCGTGCGCTTCACGATCGTCGAGCAGAACAGCCCGAAGGATCCGAGCCCGAGCGCCGTGGCGACAAGCACGATGTACCCGCGGATGACGTCATCGGGGGCGACGCCGCCGAACACGAAGACGATGGCCGTGACCGGGACCGACGCCGCGATGAGGATGAACACGTAGGTCAGCGCGCTCAGGAGCTTGCCGATGACGATCGCGAACGAGGAGATCGGCGTCGTCACGAGCATGTCGAGGGTCTGCTTCTCGCGTTCGAGGCTGATGGCCCCGGCCGTGAAGGACGGCGCGAGGAACACGACCAGCAGCGTGATGAGGATGAGCAGCCCGCCGAAGATCTCCTGGCCGATGAGCGCCGACGCGTAGGCGGCGGACCCACCGACGCCGACGTTGACCTGGGCCGCGAGGATCAGCTCGTACATCCACGCGAAGCCGCCGAGGAGCAGGAGATACAGGGTCAGGATCACGAACGCCCGCCGGCCGCGCATCCGGCCCCGGAGCTCCTTCACGCCGACCGCGGCGATCCCGCTGCCGGTGCGGCGGATGGCGCGGACGGGGCTGCGGCGCGGGGCGACGACCGGTGCCGTGGCGACGGGCGTCGCATCGGGCTCGACCGGGTCGGCCCCGGCGACCGGCAGGGTCTCGCTCATGCGACGAGGACCGGTTCGCGGTCGCTGGCCGTCACCTGGAGGAACAGCTCCTCGAGGTCGCTCGCGGCCCGGGCGAACGTCACCACGCGCAGACCGCTGCTGACGGTCCGGGTCAGCAACCGCGCGGCAGCTTCGTCGTCGCCCCGGAACCCGAGCTCGATCGTTCCGTCGTCGAGCAGGGTGGCCGAGGCGACGTCGGGATCCGCCGCGAACTGGTCGACCGCCGCGGCGAGGGCCGCGCCGTCGGCGAGCACCCGGACGCGCAGCACGGCGCCGAAGCGCAGGCGCCGCTCGATGTCCGAGACCCGGCCCTGGGCCAGGACCTGGCCGCGGTCGACGATGGCCACGCTCGTGCACAGCTCCTCGAGCTCGGGGAGGATGTGGCTGCTGATCACGATCGTCTTGCCGAGCGCGCGCAGTTCGCGCAACAGCTCCCGCAGCTCCACCCGGGCGCGGGGATCGAGGCCCGAGGCCGGTTCGTCGAGGAGCAGCACCTCGGGGTCGTGGACGAGCGCGTGGGCGAGGCACAGGCGCTGCTGCATGCCGCGGGAGAGCGTCTGGACGTAGGCCTCGCGCTTGTCGCCGAGGTCGACCAGCTCGAGGAGGTCGCCGATCATGCGGCGACGGCCGGCCGGCGGGATCCCGTAGCAGCGGGCGAAGAAGTCGAGGTACTCCCAGACCTTCATGTCGTCGTAGACCCCGAAGACGTCCGGCATGAACCCGAGGACGCGACGGACCTGATCGGGGCTCCTGGTCACGGACCAGCCGGCGATCTCCGCGTCGCCGCTCGACGGGCGGAGCAGCGTGGCGAGGATCCGCAGGGTGGTGGTCTTGCCCGCGCCGTTGGGGCCGACCAGCCCGAAGATCTCGCCGGGCTCCACGGTCAGGTCGATGCCGGCCACGGCGAGCGTGCCGTCGTAGCGCTTGACCAGTCCGTCCGTGCGGACGATCGCGCTCATCGGATGTCCCCCGTCAGCGACAGGTCGAACGAGAAGCCTACCGTGTCGCTCCGGTCGTTGACGAAACGGGTCAGGACCGACCCGGACGCCGGATCAACGTACCGGTCGGGATGGTCGAGGCTGTAGCGGGATCCCATCGTGAGATGGGGCAGGCGGACCCACTGCGCTGCGGTGATGTCGAACAGCTCGACCTCCGGCATCCCGTCGAACCCGTTCGGGTCGCAGCCGGGCTGCGTGGTGTCGGTGCACGCCGGCGGGATCTCCGGGAGCGGCGCGACCGGCTGGCCCTTGACCGGGATGCGCTGGTCGCCGCCCCAGTTCAGTCCGAACGACACCTCGGTCGGCCGGAACGTCCCTTCGAACGAGATCGGCCGGTAGGCGATCGTTGCGCTGCCGCGGCCGAAGCTCACCGTGTACGGGTCCATGCTGAAGAACTGCGCGTCCGAGTCGATGATGCTCGATCGGAGCATGTCCGCCCGGAACGTCGTGGTGCCGTGGACCGCCACCGCGGCCGGCATGTAGTAGAGGATGTTCCCGCTCGCACGCGGCGTCTGACCGGCGATCTCGATCGGCAGGAGGCTCCCGCTGCCCCAGGCGAGGATGACCGCCCCATCCGCCTGCAGCGTGGTCGTCCCTCCTCCGAAGGTCGGATCGAAGGTCAGCTGATCGACCATCGTGTGCCGGATGTACAGGTTCATCGTGTTCGCGCTGATGTCGTTCGGGTCGCCGAAGAACGTGGGCCCCACCACGCGATCCGAGAGCGTCTGGACCGCCTGTCCGGACTGCAGCGCGGCATCGACGGTCGCCGTGGCGCCGGCCGCGATGTCATCGAGGAGCACGACGGTCGCCCCGAGGACGACCGCAGGCTTCTGGAGCGTGATCGTGGACTGGTTCGTGATCGTCCCCTTGAGCCGCCCGTCGACGACCTGCAACTCCGACCCGATGAGTGGGAGGCTCATCGGCGTCTCGGCGCGGATGGTGCGCAGCGACCCGAAGCTCACGCCGAGGTCGCGGATCCTTGCCGGATCGCCCTGGAGGACATCGAGGGCCGCGCCCGTGTCGCCGCCGAACACGTCGCCGCTGATCGGGGCCGACAGGAGCGCACCGCCCGGGACCTGGACCTGGTAGCTCCCGCGTGACGGCGAGAACACCCCGATGTAGACCTGGGCCGCGCCGTCGGTCGTCCCCGCGGGTCCCCGCACGACCGCGACCTCGTTGACGATGACATCGCTGCCGCGCAGGACGGAGCCGAAGGCATATGCGCCGACGGCGAACACGACGATGAGGACGGGCATCGTGACCCACGCCCACTCGCGCCGGTCGAGGCGCCTGAGCACCAGGTAGTTGATCGGCCCGACCAGGAGGATGTACGCACCGAGCAGCACGATCAAGCCCTCGATCGGCGGGAGCGCCAGGGCCGGCAGCTGCGAGACGGCGCTCACGAGCTGGCTGTCGTCGCCGAGCGTCGACGTGGCGGCCGTCCGGGGCGGCAGCATGCGGCGCCAGAGCTCGCCCGCGGCGCGGCCGTCGGCGATCCACTTCGTGGTCGGGTCGAAGCCGATGATCGCGACCGCGCCGGTCCCGTACGAGCGCTCCGCCGCGATCGCCCGGTCACCCACGGTCGCCAGCGTCCGACCCGCGGTCAGGGCGCCACCGAGCGCCGGCAGGTCGGTCACGCCCTCCGGCGTCGTGCCGAGGAGTCCGGTCAGGGAGCTCGCCGCGACATCCACGGTGGCGGTCGGACGGTACGGCAGGAGGCCGTCGGGGAATGCCGAGAGGCTGCTCGGGCCCGCGGTCCCGCCGATGATGATGAGCCGGCCCCCGCTGGCCACCCATCCCCGCAGCGCATCCAGCTGGGCCGGCGACAGGCGGTGGGAATCGATGTCCTGCCAGACGATCCGATCGAGCCCACCCCATGCCTCGACCCGTTCCGGCAGATCCTCGGGATCGATGGCGATCACGGCCGGTGCCAGCTGGTTCTGGTTCGGCAGCAGGTCGATCCCGCCGATGACGTCACCCGGTCGTTCGGCGATGACGGCGACGGTCAGCTGGTTGGTGTCGTGGATCGTGAACTCGGCCTTCGTCGTCGCGATCGCCTGACCGTCGGCCACCAGGGCGATCTGCAGCTCCCGCCCGAAGGCCGGCGGCTGTGCGTACAGGAGGAACGTCTTGTCGGACTGGGTCGGCAGGTCGACGACGGTCCCGAACCGGGTGCGGCCCTGCGCGCCACCGGCGAGCCGCAGCTCGCCGTCGATGGCGGGACCGTCGTTCTTGAGGTGGACCGCGATCGCCATCCACGACCCGACGCGCGCGTTCCCGTCGAGCAGGACGTGGGCCTCCATCGTGAGGCCGTCGGCCGCCGAGACCGGGGACGCGCCGGCACCCAGCGTCGAGGAGGAGGAGGGCGGCGATCGCAAGCGGTCGTAGGCGCACGAAGACTCCGAGCATGTCGTCCGGCTGGGTACGGTCGGAGCAAGGACGCCCTGCTCCGGACGAAAGTTGCGTCCAGGCACGATGGCGCCCGTCCGCCGGGTTCGCCCGGATGGTCGCGCCGTCGCGGCCGCTATCGTACGATGCGGTCGTCCCGCAGCCCTCGGCCCGAGTGCCGTCCGCCCTGAGGTCCCGTGCCCGAGATCCGACCGTTCCGCGCCCTTCGCTTCGATCCGTCCACCGTCGGCGACCTGGTGGACGTCGTCGCACCGCCCTACGACGTCATCGGGGCGGAGCTGCACGCGCGTCTCCTGGCACGCAGCCCGGTCAACGTCGTCCGCCTCGACCTGCCCGAGCCGGGGCAGGGCGACGAGCCCGACGATCGCTACCGGCGCGCCGCCCGGACGCTGGCCGAGTGGCGGTCGGGTGGCATCCTCCACAAGGACCCGCATCCGTCGGTGTACGTCTACCAGCAGGATTATCGCGTGCCGGGCACCGACGTCGAGCGCTCGCAGCGCGGGTTCTTCGGACGGCTCCGGCTCGAGCCCCTCGAGCCGGGCTCCGGGGTGCTGCCCCACGAGCGGACGCTCTCGGCCCCGAAGGAGGACCGCTACAAGCTCCTTCGTGCGACCGGCGTCAACACGAGCCCGGTCGTGGGGCTGTTCGACGACGCCGGCGGCACGGTCGAGCGCGAGCTCGCGGCGTGGAGCCGCCGCGACCCGGACGTCGACCTGACCGACGAGGACGGGGTCCGGCATCGCCTGTGGGGCGTGCCCGCGGACGGCGACCTCGCCGATGCCGTGCTCGCGGTCACCGCGGCCGCGGCCGCGCGGCCGGTCGCCATCGCCGACGGCCACCATCGCTACGAGACGGCGCTCCGCTACCGCGACGAGCGGCGGATGAGCCGGTCGTGCGAAGAGGACCCCGCGTTCGACTACCTGCTGATGCTCTTCCTGCCGGCCGGGCCCCGACCGCTGACCGTGCTGCCGACCCATCGCATCGTCCGCGATCTCGACGAGGCGGCGATCCGGACCTTCCTCGACGGAGCGGATCGGTTCTTCGAGGTCGAGCGGGACGTCTCGGCGGCAGACCTGCGGAGCGAGTTCGAGGCCGCCGCCCTGGCCGACGGCGGGCGCGGCCGCTTCGGCGTCTGGACCCGTTCGGGCGGGGCCCGCCTGACCGCGCGGCGGTCGGCGTTCGAGCCGTTCCTGCCGACGGGCGGCGACGCGGTCCGTGGCCTCGACGTCGTGCTCCTCGGGGTGGCCCTCGAGCAGCTTGCCGGGATCGACCCCGACGCGGTGGCGGCCGGCGCGGTGGCCTACACGAAGTCTGCCGCGGATGCCATCGAGCAGGTGGATCGCGGGCAGGATGGCGCCGCCGTCGCGTTCCTGCTCGAGCCGACGCCCGTATCGGCCATCATGACCGTCGCCTCCGACGGCGATGTCATGCCGCAGAAGTCGACCTATTTCTATCCGAAGGCCCTGACCGGCCTCGTCATCAACCCCCACGAATGGTGAATTGATTGCCGGACCAGACTCCCGACTCCATCCTCGCGCAGGCCCAGCTGCCGCCGATCAACGGACGTCCCGTTCGCAAGGACGAGATCGAACTCCACGATCGAGGGCTCTACATCGAGTCGTGGCTGCCCGAGCGCCGCTCGCGCCGCAAGCCGCTGCTCTTCCTGCACGGGGAGCTGACCGGCTCGTGGCTCTGGGAGCGCTACCTGGGCTACTTCGCCGGGCGTGGCTGGGAGGGCCACGCGCTCAACCTGCGCAACCACCACTGGTCGCTGACCGCGGATCCCGCCCAGCTCTCGTTCGACACCTACACCGAGGACGTCGTCGCGGCGCTCGAGCGGCTCGGTCCCTCGGTCGTGGTGATCGGTCACGGGATGGGCGGTCTCCTCGCGCTCAAGGCGGCCGAGCGCATGCCGATCTCGGGGCTCGTGCTCCTCAGCCCGGAGCTGCCACGGGAACTCCGGCCGCCGGCCCGCTCCCACGAGCTGCGCGAGATCCCCGAGGTCTACGGCCGCTCGATGATCGGCTGGGAGACGCTCCCCGAGCGTCTGCTCCGCGACCACCGGGACCTGAGCCTCGCCGACATCCTGCGCATCCAGCACCTGCTCGGGCAGAAGCCGCACGAGGCCGGCGCCGCGCGCCGCCAGATGCTGGCCGGCGTCTCGGTCGACCGGCGGGGCGTCGAGGCCGTGCCACGGCTCGTGATCGGCGGGGGCCTCGACGGGACCGTCTCGGCCGAGGACGCCGAGCGCGTCGCCGAATGGCTCGATGCAGAGTACGAGCCCTTCGGGGCGCATTCGCACTACGGCCTCGTCGTGGGCGAGGGGAGCTACCAGCAGGTGGCGGACGCGATCCGCGGCTTCCTCGAGACGCACCGCCTCTAGGGTGCTTCCGGCGGGTCGCCGACCGCCCATCTGGTATCATCCCGAACCGGCCGGGCGCTCAGCCGCCCGTCGCGGCGCCGCATTCGTCTAGAGGCCCAGGACACCGCCCTCTCAAGGCGGAGATCACCGGTTCGAATCCGGTATGCGGTACCAGACTCCTCGTCCCCGACACCCGACCCAGACTCGCCCTCGCGTGTCCGCGCCGCCCCGCTAGGCGGTCCCCCGGGCGGCCCACGCCCGGGCCTCGAGCGCGAACGGCGCGGCCGGGAGCAGGGCGCGGCAGCGCTCGCGCAGCTGCGCCTGACGGTCCGGGTCGAGGGTGGCCACGTACGACCCTGCGGGGCCGACACCCTGGGTGAAGGGCTCCCACCATTCCTCGAAGCTCGGATGCTCCAGGCTGGCGTCGAGCACGGCCTCCTCGATGTCGTGCAGGCCGGCCGCCTCGAAGAGCTCGCCCAGGTGGCCCTGGCGGGCCCCGGCGAGCCGCGATTTGTCGTCGACATCGGGGTCGAGCTCGTGCGCGGCCCGCCAGAACAGGCTGAGCGGGCCATGGCCGCCGGCGTGGTCCCAGACGCACGTCGCCACGACGCCGCCGGGCCGGGTCACGCGGGCCATCTCGGCCAGACCGGCGACCGGGTCCGACATGAAATGGACGACGAGCTGGGCAAGGGCGGCGTCGAACGACCGGTCGGGGAACGGCAGGCGTTCGGCCGGCGCCAGCCGCACGTCGACGCCGGGGTAGCGCGCTCGAACCGCCTCGACGAACGGCTCGGACGGATCGGCGGCCGCGACCGCCCCCGCGCCTAGCCGTCTGACCAGCTCGGCCGTCAGGGCGCCGGGCCCGCAGCCGACGTCGATCGCGCGCTGGCCGTCGCCGATCCTGGCGAGGTCGGCGAGCTGCGGCGAGAGCAGCATCGAGTACCGGCCCATGAACCGGTCGTAGGCCTCCGCGGCCACGTCGAAGCTCATGGGCGGGCTGACGGGACGCCGTCTACGGCCCGACGGGGGTGATGGAGATCGCGTTGCGCATGACGTTGTCGCCCGCCACCACCGGCCCGATGGACCCGCCGGCCGTCACGTAGCCCTCGGCCATGGCCAGTGCCGGATACGTGGTCCCGGCGGTCAGCCCGACGATCTCGAACGTGCCGTCCGAGCCGGTCTTCGCGAACGACACCACCTGGCTGTCCTCCGGGTCGTTGACCCACGTGCCCAGATCCGTCCCGGGCGTCAGGAGGAAGACCACGGCTCCCTCGACCGGTCGCCCGCTGTCGGCATCGAGGACCTGACCGGACAGGGTGGCCGCGTCGGTCGCCTGGACCGACCCGATGGTCGTCTGGGCGGTGGCGATGGCACGGAGGGTCGGTCCCGCGAACAGCTCGAGGAGATAGGTCCCGTCGGGGAGGCCGCGGTCGTAGTACAGCTCGCTGAAGAAGCACCCGCCCCGCTCGGCGCCCTGGCCGAGCCGGACCGCGGTGCGGTTCACCACCTCGCCGTCGAGCCGCCACTGGCTGATGACGTCCTCGCCGCTGGCGAAACCTTGGTGGTCCAGCGCGGCCACGATGTCGGTGGTGCCCGATGGGTAATCGCTGAGCCGGTCCTTGGCCGGGCAGTCGCTGTTGGTGTCCGTCCACGTTTCGAGCTTGAGATCCTCGCGCCCTGTGCTCTTGACCACGTACGCGCTGTCGACGCTCCGCCGACCCGCACGGACGCCGTCGATGAGCGGCTTCACCAGCGCGATCGGCCGCACCCACGAGTAGCCGCCGGCGTCGCTCGGCGCACGCGTCGGGATCCCGATCAGCTGCCCGGCCTCGTTGGCGGCCAGCCCGCCCGAGTTGCCGCTGCTGATGATCGCGTCGGTCTTGATCCAGGCCCTCGGTCCGATCCGGTCGTCACCGAGGAACCCGGACGCCCGGCCCGAGCTCAGGCTGATCGTGTCCCCGCCGATCCCCGGGAAGCCGACGACCGTCAGGGCATCGCCCGCGTGCATCGCGTTCGAGTCGCCGATCGGGACGGTGGGGAGGTTCAGGCTCGCGGCGGAGACCGGCCGGCCGGTCAGGTCACGGTCGATCTTGATGACCGCCGCGTCGAGATAGCCGTCGGCCGACAGCACGGTCGCCCGGTACCGCGGCACGGCGGGCCGGTCCTCGGACTCGACGATCGCGACGATCAGGTCCTCGGGATCGACCTCCGGGGTCGGGTCGGCCTCGTAGATCCCGCGACCCTCGGCCGAGGGCTTCGCGACGTGGGCGTTCGTGAGGATGAGCCCGTCCTTCGAGAGGATCGTGCCGGAGCCCCAGCCGTACTCCTGCTCCTGCCCCCCGATCGTGGCGACCATCAGGATCTGGACCGTGGCGTTGACGAGGTCCGCGGCACTCGCCTGGGCCGGCGGGCCGTCGGCGGCCGGACCGGCGATCGAGGCGATCTCGCGCCCGACGCCGCGCGCCACCCCCACCGGCGCCGCGGGTACTGTTCCGCCGCGGATCGCCGTGAGCGGCCCCGGCGCCTCGGCGGTCCCGGACCGGCCGGCGATCTCGCTCGCGAAGCGGTCGAAGTCCGGGAGCGCCGCGTCGAGCCCGTCGGGCGGGGCCTCGAGGACGATCGCGAGGACCCGGTCCTGGTCGGGGAAGATCGCGCCATCGGCGACGTAGTGCTCGACGGCGTCGATGGGGGTGCCCTTGCCACCCGGTGGCTGGTCGACGAACGAGTAGCGGACCTCGTAGGTCGGCACCGTCCCGAGCGTGCCCGGGCCCTGGGACGTGATCGTGAAGGCCGGCAGCAGCCGGGCCAGGTCGCGGAGGCGTCGGGTGGCGGCGTCCTCGGGCGTCAGGGCGGGACTGGCTGCCCCGTCCACGGTGGCGGCGGGATCGACGGCGGCGACCGCGTACCGGACGTCCGGGTCGAGGGGGTCGTAGGCCGTCAGCAGCCGGTCGCCGCCCGCCGGCAGGACCACCCAGCCGGCCGGCAGCTTGGCATCCAGCCCGGCCTGGTCGACCGGCCGGACCGCCCGCTCGACGCTCTGCTTGACGAGCAACCCCGCGACGAGCGCCACCCCGACGAGCACGACGACGGCGATGAACGAGAGCGACTCGCGACGGTCGCGCGCCGCCCGCAGGTCGGTGCCGGCCGCGGCCGTCATGTCGACGCCCCCGCCCCGGGTTCCGGGGCGGCCACGCCCTGGGCGAGCTCGCGCCGGATGAGCCTCGAGAGCACGGCCGTGACGGCGGCGGCCAGGACGGCCGCGAGCGCGAGACCGATCCACGGCGCGATCGCCTCGAGCGGACCCTCGATGGTCCCGCGCCCGACCGTGCTGCGCAGGAAGAAGAAGAGGCCGTTGAGCGTCGCGGCCAGGGCGACACCGGCGGGCATCCACCAGATCGGCCGCGGCTCGAACTTCTGGCGGCCCAGGAAGTAGCCGATGACGCCGCCGAAGCTCGCGTAGGCGAGCGAGGTGAGGACGATCCGGATGGCGCCGGTCCCGAGGTCGACGCCGCCCGAATCGGTGACGAACACGACGTTGAGCGCGGTCGCGAAGCCGAGGCCGACGGCGGTGCCGTAGATGATCCCGTCGGTCCGCTCGTCGAACTCGAGCGAGCCGTAGACCGACAGCCGGACGGTCAGGTAGGTCAGGCCGGACTGGACGAACCCGACGACGAGGATGCTGCCCGCCAGGTGGACGAGCGGCGAGGTGAACAGCCAGCCCCCGACATCGAAGACCTGGTCGATGACCGGGATCCCGATCGCGGTCGCCACGAGCGCGCCGAGGATGAACTCGCCGACGACCAGGGTCCGTGGCTCCGGCTCGAGGCGGTCGCGGCGGTAGAAGAAGCCGAGCCAGACGACGGCCGGGACGATGGCGAGGATCAGCCCGACCGCGGTCAGTGCCGGGCCGGAGAGCTGCGGGCCCAGGAGCCCATCGAGCACGTAGACGAGGACGACGAAGCCGATGAGGACGACGATGGAGGCGACGTCGGCCTGCCAGCCGGCCGGACGGGCTCGTGTCGCCTTCTCGAAATGGCGGTCGCAGAACGCGTACTCGCCGAGCGCCCGGGTCGCCGGCTCGTCGCAGATCCTGCAGGTCCCGCTCACGCACGTCCCTCGGCCGGTCACCGCCCCAGGACCGCGGCCGGCCAGACCCCGATCGGTTCGCATGCTACCGCGGGGCGATGGGCTGTCAATGCTGCGTCCTGACCGTCGACCGCGCCCGGCCAGTGGCTTTTCCCTACACTCGCGCGATGCGACCGACCGACCGCCGACGCCTCGTGATCCTGACCGAGGGCCAGTTCGGGGACCACCACGCGAAGACGGCCTACGGGGTCATCCGATACGGCCCCGACGATGTCGTCGCGGTCCTCGATTCGACCAAGGCCGGCCACGACGTGGCCGAGTTCCTGCCCGGCCACGACATCCCCATCGTGGCCACCCTCGACGAGGCCCTCGCCCTGCCACGGCGGCCCGATGCGCTCCTGATCGGCATCGCGCCGACCGGGCGGCAAGCTCCCGACGGAGTGGCGGCAGACGATCCTGGCGGCCATCGCTGCGGGGCTGGACGTGCTGTCCGGGCTCCACACGTTCCTCGGCGATGACGTGGATTTCGCCAGCGCGGCGGCGATGCACGGCACCCGCATCGTCGACTACCGCCGTCCGCCCGAGCGGATGGAGACGTCCGTCGGCCGGCGGCATGGCCCGGGAAGCGGGTGATCCTGACCGTGGCGACCGACTGCGCCATCGGGAAGATGTCCGTGGCGCTCGAGCTGCGCAAGGCCGCCATCGCGGCCGGTCGCTCAGCGGTGTTCGTGCCGACCGGTCAGACCGGCATGATGATCGAGGGCTGGGGCGTCGCGGTCGACCGCCTGGTCAGCGACTTCACCCAGGGCACGGTCGAGTGGCTCGTCGAGCAAGGCGAGGAGCGCGGCGACTGGATCCTCGTCGAGGGGCAGGGATCGCTCGACCATCCCGCCTACTCGTCGGTGACGCTCGGTGCTCATCCACGGCGCGACACCCCAGGCCATGGTCATGGTCCACAAGCCCGGGCTGACCGACCACGACTTCGAGCACCTGCCCGGTCTCACGTTCCCGATCGCGCCGCTGCCCGGCTTCATCGAGCTCCACGAGCGTGTGGCCGGTCTCGTCGCGCCCTCGAAGGTCGTCGCGGTCGCCCTCAACACCTCGCGCTATCCCGACGACGACGAGGCCCGCCGGATCATCGCGGAGACCGCGGCCGAGACGGGCCTGCCGGTCGACGACCCGGTCCGGTTCGGACCTGAACGGCTGTGGGCGGCGATCGAGGAGCGGGTCGACGCTTTGCCGTGGGTCGTCGGCGCGTGACCCTCCGGCTGACCCACGAGGTCCTGCATCTCTCGCTGCGTGATCCCTTCCGGATCGCCCGGACGGACCATGCCGACGGGGAGGGCGTCACTACGGTCGTGGTCGAGCTGACCGACGACCGGTTCCCGGGCGTGACCGGGGTGGGGGAGGGCTACCCGGACAGGTTCTACGGGGAGACGCCCAAGACGATGGCGGCCGTCTTCCCACTGCTGCTGTCGCTGGCCGAGCCGCGCCTCGAGTTCGCCGACCTCGATCCGGCGCGCCGGTCGCTCGAACAGGCCGGCGAGCTGTTCCGCACCGGGATCCGCTGGAACGGGGCGGCCAAATGCGCGGTCGACATCGCGCTCCACGACCTCGCCGGCAAGGTGCTCGGGATCCCGGTCCACGAGCTGATCGGCCTGCCGGCCGAGATCCCGCCGACCGACTTCACGATCGGCATCGACGAGCCCGCCGTGGTCGCCGAGCGGGCGAAGCGCGCCGCGCACTTCCCGGCGCTCAAGATCAAGTGCGGCGGGCCGCAGGACCTCGAGACGCTGCGGGCCGTGCGGGCGGTCTTCACGGGCGCGATCCGCATCGATGCGAACACGGGCTGGACCCGCGACGACGCGGAGCGGCTGCTCCCCGAGCTCGTCGACCTGGGCGTGGTCCTCATCGAGCAGCCGTTCCCGGCGCGCGCGTACCGCGACCTCGCCTGGCTGCAGGAGCGCTCATCGCTCCCGATCGTCGCCGACGAGAGCGCGGTCACGTACGAGGACCTCGAGTCGCTCGTGGGCGTCGTCGCGGGGGTCAATGTCAAGCTCGCCAAGTGCGGTGGGATCGCGGCGGCGAAGGCGATGCTGGAACGTGCCCGGGAGCTCGGCTTCCGCACCTTCCTCGGCTGCATGGAGGAGACGTCCGTCGGGATCGCGGGATCGGCGGCGGTGGCGTCCCTGGCCGAG
This sequence comes from uncultured Chloroflexia bacterium, assembly GCA_963755115.1. Taxonomy (GTDB): domain Bacteria; phylum Chloroflexota; class Limnocylindria; order Limnocylindrales; family CSP1-4; genus SPCO01. The sequence goes on along the minus strand of CAVWIK010000002.1, from coordinate 2,249,928 downwards.
TGGGTCGACCTCGACGGGTGCCTCCTGCTGGCCGACGACCCCTTCGAAGGGCTCGAGCTCGACGGCGGGCACCGCTGGGTGCTGGGACAGCGGCCCGGACTCGGGCTCACGCGGCGGGCGGTCTAGGATGGCCGGCGTCCCGTCCTCGACCGGTCGACCGGTCTCCCCCTCGATCCTGGGCGTGGTTCCGCACGGGCGTTCGGTGAACGCCTGTTCGTGTGGATAACTTGGTGGACGAACTCGTGGACAAGCCCCCTTCCCGGCTCGGCGGTCGCGCCCTACGATGTCCGCTACCGGTCGCCGCGGGTGAGCAGGGGCGACGGGGCCAAGGGGATATCGATGTCCGGCTGGCGGACCCGACCGTCCGATCCAGTCGGTCCTAGCTTCGTATTGCCTCCGCCCGGCGCCGGCCGACAGCCGGCGAGGAGGACGCCTTGGAGGGAGAACCCGCCGCCGATGGTGCCGAGTACCGCCAGCCCCCGGAATCCTGACCCGGACGCGATCGAATTCGTGCGGTTCTGCTACCGCCGACGTCGCGTCGGCTGGCCGGAGCTCTACGACGAGATGTGCGCGGTCGGGTCGCGCGGCCTGTTCCGCGGCCTGGGTCCCGACGACCTCGCCGCCTTCGGGATCGGCTTCTGCCTTTTCGACATGCCCGCGCTTGGCGGCGCTGACGGCTATCGTGGTCGGCGAGGAGCAGGCACGCCGCCGGCCGGTGGCGGTGCAGATCCACGCCGAGGTCCCGCCCGGTCCGATCGTCGCGGAACGGGACGAGGCAGCCAGTGATGCCGTGGAGCCCGCGATAGCCGCCCGCGAGGACGTGGCGGCGGCGGTCGAAGCGCGACCGGAGCGGGCGCCGGCGCCCGAGACGACCGAGCGCACGGTGGACGTCACCGTCCGGCTAACAGCGGCTCGCGCGATCGCCTGATCGCGCAGCGGCGTTCGTCAGGCGCGGATGTGGCGCCGGGCCATCTCGCCCTCGATCTGGCGCTCCGCCTCGACGTACCGGTCGATCTGCTCGCGAAGCTGGTTCGCCTCGGGCGTGTACAGGTGGACCTGCTGCTGGAGGATGTACGAGAGCCGCCGGCTGGTCATCCGCACGTGGTCGAGGTTCTTCATGAGGACCAGCGGATCCATCGAGGCCAGGTCCGACGGGTGGTACATCTGCTGCATGGCCGCATTCTAGTGGCGGCCACGGACCGATGACGGACCGCGCGCTCGGACGCCCGGACGGCCCGGGTCAGATCGCGCGCAGCGCCCTCGGCGGCCACGTCCAGTCGATGTCGACGCCGGCGCCGGCAAGGGCACGCCGGCGGCCGATCTCGGTGGCGCCCAGGACGAGGATCCGATCGGTCTTGGTCGCTCGTCCGGCCTCGTCGCCCCACAGCTTGGTCATCTTGCGGACGGCGGCGACGTCGTCGAGCGCGACGCCGGCGAGCTTGTAGCCCTCGGGCTCCGCGGCCATCTCCCAGGTCCGCTCGGCCAGCCCGATCCCGCCGCGGATCCGGCGTCCGCGGTCGGTCTCGACATCCCCGATGACCAGCACGACCACGGCGTCGTCGCTGAGGACCGGTCGCAGCCCGGCCAGCACGTCCCGCAGGAAGGCGATGTAGGGCTCGCGATGATGGGCATCGTCGAGGGTCGCATCGATCTCGCGCGAGTCGAACCCGAGGAACCACGTGCGCAGCCAGTTGTAGTAGCCGTACTTGACGACGCGCAGGTAGGGCGGCGAGGTCACGACGAGGCGAGCCCGGTCCGAGCGGCCGCGAGCGCGCAGCGCCGCCCGTGCCCGTGGCGCCACGTCGCGCGCATCCCCGAGCAGCGCGACCCCTTCGATGGGCGGCGGCGTGCCCCGGAACAGCCGGTCGAGCTTGCTGGCGAGCCCGTCGAAGACATCGCGCTCGGGTGAGGCGAACTCGGTCCGCTGCGCGAAGTCGCGGACGTACCGGGGCGCCATGCTGAACGTGTTCGGCATCAGCTCCGAGAGGTACGACGCGCTCTTCCCGTGGAGGATGCCGGTGATGGCCGCGGCGAGGAAGCGATCCGTGCGGTCCTCGAGCCGGAGCGACGTGCGCACGAACAGCAGCTGGCCGAGCGTGCGGGGGTGGAAGGCCAGGGCGACCTCGACCGGGACCGGTTCGACCCCCGCCTCCGGAGCCGCGCCCGAGCCGGCCTGCGGGACGAGGGCGGCCGATGACGTGGCGTCCGCCGATACGCGCGCGCCGAGCGCGAGCCAGTCCGCCGAGGCGGCGTTCCAGCCGAGCCGGAGGGCGGCCAGCCGGGTGGCCGCCTGCGCCCGGGTCGCCGGTTCGACCTTGGCGGCCGTCAGCAGGTGCGCGAACGGGTTGAGGTCATTGCCGACGCCGATCCGGCCCTCGGCGCAGGCCTGGAGCGGCGTCGTGCCGCGGCCGGAGAACGGGTCGAGGACGACGTCGCCGGGGCGAGAGTAGCGGGCGATGAACGCGTGCGCCAGCGCGGCCGGGAAGCTGGCCAGATACGAGCACATCGGGTGGAACGAGTGGCCCCACAGGCGCTGCTGGTCCTTCCACTCGGGCGCCAGCGCGATCGGCGGCAGCTCGAGCGGCAGTTCGAGCGCGAGCTGGCCACCCGCGGTGGTGCTCCTCGGACGTCCCGACATGGGCGGTTCGGGTCCTCTCTGGCCCATGCGGCCGACCGGTTCGGCGCGATGGGGCGCGGAGCATAGCACGGCCGAATTCGGCGCTCCGGACGCGTCGCCGTCTCGATCGGTGCCCGCCCCGCGGGCCGGGATCTCCCGGCGGTCGTCTAGGGGAGCGCCTCGGTCCGGCTCATGGCGGTCACGACTGTGACCGGCAGCGGGATCGCGGCATGCAATCGGCTAGGGACATCCATGCCGATCCATCGGGAGATCCCGACCGGCAGCGTCGAGAGGATGATCTCGTCCGACGGATGCTCGCGAAGCGCGTCCCGGGCGGCCGCGATCGGGTCGCGATCGCCGAGCTCGCCGCTGGCCTCGGCGCCATGGTCGCGGAGCCAGCCGAGGATGACCTCGAGTCGCTCGGACGCCGCGGCCCGCGATTCGTCCTCGTCCCAGGTCAGCTTGTGGGTGATCGGGGCGATCGGGACGACGACATGGAAGTCGGTGGCGCCCCGCCCGATCCGCTCGGAGATCTCGCCCAGGAGCGCTTCCCCGGCGAGCGTCTCGTTGGCGATGATGAGACACGTTCCCATGCACAGCCTCCTGTGGGTGGCTGTGGGACGCGGTCCGCGCTCACCGCGGCCACCCGATCGATCGGCTACGGCCTATGGTACGGGCTTCGTCCACGGGGTCCGATCGGTTTGCCCTCGCGCGGGGCCCCCAAGGTGCCCGGGCGGAGAGACCTGAACCTGGGGACCTGTCCCCACGGTTCTCCTCCGAACCAAAACCCTTCCGCCATCCCGAACCAACGTCCGCTCCGACTATGCTCATCTGACTGACATGGGCCTTCGCTCTCGAAGGGGTAAACAGCAATGGCTAACGGCGACTTCGCGCGGCTCCGCAAGTGGGCCGAGAACGATGGGTATGAACTCGATGTCACGCAACCGGGCAGCACCACTGATGGCACGTGGCACGTGTCCGTGGACCTAACTGAACCCGTGAAGCTTCATGCCACCGCGAGCGACGCCGACATCGATGTGGCTGCCGAGCGAGTGATTTATCAGCTCGTGACGGTCGGCGAGACAATTCCGTAGGGTCTCGACCTTCCACGCACAAAACCGCGTCCCCGTAGCTCAGTGGACAGAGCAGCCGCCTTCTAAGCGGAAGGTCCCAGGTTCGAATCCTGGCGGGGGCGCCAAAACGCAACCGTCCACTCGTGGCGATGTTGACCATTCCTGGCATGGGGCAGCGGTAGACTGGCTGTCCGCACGCCGGAAGCTCACCTCCCCGTGCGAGCCCAACCCCCCTGATCGAGAGCGCGTCGCGCGACGCGCCGCCCAAGGAGGCCCTGGATGACGACGCAGTCGGCCGCGGACGAGCCAGCGATCAACCTGAGCGATCGCGAGCGCCTCGAGATCCTCGGCGCGATCCTGCTGGCGCTGTTCCTCTTCGCGCTCGACCAGACCGTGGTCGGGACGGCGCTGCCGGTCATCATCACGGACCTCCACGGCAACGATCTGTACACCTGGGCGGTCACGATCTACCTGCTGACCGCACGATCAGCGGGCCGATCTACGGCAAGTTGTCCGACCTGTTCGGGCGTCGCCCGATCATCATCTTCGCGGTCAGCCTGTTCCTGATCGCGTCGGTGGGAGCCGGCCTCAGCCAGGCAGATGTGGCAGTTCATCCTCTTCCGCGGGCTCCAGGGCCTCGGCGGCGGCGCCATCTTCCCGGTCGCGCTCGCGGTCGTCGCCGACCTCTACACGCCGGCCGAGCGAGGCAAGTACCTCGGCCTCTTCGGGGCCGTCTTCGGGCTCTCATCGCTGATCGGCCCGGCGATCGGCGGCATCATCACCGACAACCTTTCGCTGGCACTGGATCTTCTTCGTCAACGTCCCGATCGGCCTCATCTCGCTCGTCCATCCTGTGGCGGCTGCTGCCCGCGATCAAGCGGCCCGATGCGGCCAAGCACATCGACTACCTCGGTGCCGCCGTGTTCACCGCTCGCGATCGCGCCCTTCCTGATCGGGCTAACGAACAAGGCGGGCGGTGAGTGGACGGATCCGAGCGTCGGTGGTCTGATCCTGGTCGGTCTTGCGTTCGGCGCCCTGTTCATGTGGCTCGAGTCGCGGGCTCCGGATCCGATCGTGCCGCTGTCGTCTGTTCCGGATGCGGGCCTTCAGCGATCTCGGTGACCGCGATGTTCCTGGCCGCCTTCGGGTTCTTCGGCGCGGTCATCTTCCTGCCGCGCTGGTTCCAGACGGTCGCCGGAGCAAGCGCCACCGAGTCCGGCTACAGCATCCTGCCGCTGCTTTTCGGCCTGATCTTCAGCGCCATCGCATCGGGCCAGATCGTCGCGCGGACCGGCCGGTACAAGGCGCTGATCTTCGGCTCCTTCGTCCTGCTGGCGCTAGGCCTGTGGGCGCTCACGCACCTGCATGCCGACACCGACCGTCTCGCAATGTGGCTCTGGATGCTCATCACGGGTCTCGGTATCGGCCCGTCGTTCGCGGTCTTCACATTGATCGTCCAGAACGCGGTCGCACCGGATCGGATCGGCGTGGCGACCAGCAGCCTGACGTTCTTCCAGCAGATCGGCGGGACCGTCGGCCTGACGATCGCCGGCACGGTCTTCGCGAGCAGGCTGACGGAGGAGATCCCGTCCCAGCTCCTGGCGGCCGGCGTGCCCCAGCAGTTCGTCGACCAGTTCGCGGCGGGGGCAGGGGGTCGACGTCACCGGGACCGGCGACCTCGGCGAGCGGATCCTCGCCGCAGTCCCGGAGGCAGTCCCGGCCGCTGATCGAGCCACTCATCCCGGGCATCGTGCACGCGATCCACGAGGCCTTCTCGGTCGCGGTCGCCGCGACGTTCTGGGTTGGGATCGTGGGCGCCATCGTCGGGGCCGTGGTCGTGCTCTTCCTTCGCGAGGAGCCGATGCGCGCGACCTTCGAGATGGAGTCGCCGGTCTCGTCCGAACCGGCGGTCGCATAGGGAGCGACACCCCGGCCCTCGAGGGCAATGCGCCGTCAGACTGATCGCTCCCTCCGAGCGGAAAGGACGAGATGGCGTTCGCCGACATGACCGAGCGGCTGCTCGCCCTTCGGACGCCGTCCGAGATCGCGATCGCGCCCGACGGCGGCTCAGTGGCCTTCGCGTTGCACGCCGTCGTCGCCGAGGTGGGCTCGCACCAGCCGAGCGACCTGTGGCTCCTTCGCGGTGACGACGCGGCGGTCCAGCTGACCGATGGGCCGTGGAGCGACAGCGCGCCCGTCTGGTCGCCCGACGGGTCGCGGCTCGCCTTCCTGTCCGATCGCATCACGCCGGGTCACCAACAGCCGTACACGATGGTCCCGGGCAGTCCACCCACGCATGCGGGCACCCTGCAGGGGTCCGCCGAATCGGTCGCGTGGTCCGCCGACGGCCGGCGGCTGCTCGTCATGGCCGCCGATGCCGGCCTGTACGGGCTCGACTTCTCGGCCCGTGCAGTGCTCTGGTCGGAGCGCGACGCGATCGAGGTCCGCCAGCCGGGCGAGGCCTGGCGGCGCCTGTTCCTCGTCGACCTCGCGTCGGGCACCGTCGACGAGGTGGGGCCGTCGGGTCTCAACGTCTGGGAGACGGACTGGGACGGCGACGCCACGGTCGTGGCCATCGTCTCGGACGACCCCCGGGGCTCGGGCTGGTACCACTCGAGGGTCGCCACGCTCGACCTCGCCGCCCGGACCGCCCGCACGATCTACGAGCCGGCGTGGCAACTGGAGGGGCTCGCGCTCTCGCCCGACGCGCGACGGGTCGCGGTGGTCGAGGGCTACTCGAGCGATCCCGGGCTGCTGAGCGGCAGCCTGAAGGTCGTCGAGCTCGAGACCGGGGCCGCGACGGACCCGTGGCCCGGTCTCGAGAGCGTGGGGCTGGCCTCCTGGTGCGACGACGAGTCGCTCTTCTACGCCCGGGGGGACGGCACCGGCACGGCGGCCGGGCGGATCTGGCTCGATGGTCGCCGCGACGAGGTCTGGGCGGGCCCAGCGTTCATCGGTGGCAACGTGGTCAAGCCCCAGTGCGCCGTGACGGACGGCGCCACGGCGGTCTACACGACCCACGAGGCCCATGGCGTCCCGCCCGAGATCGCCAGGTTCGACCCGGCGACGCGCGATTGGGTCCGCCTCACCGCCCTCAACGACGCGCTCGTCGCGGACGCGCCGCCGTGGCCCGACGCCCGCACGGTCCACTGGACCTCGGCCGACGGTCTCGAGATCGAGGGCGTGCTGATGACGCCGCGCGGGGCTACCGGCCCGCTGCCGCTGATCGCCGCCGTGCACGGCGGGCCGACCTGGTGCTGGAGCGCCTACTTCTCCGAGTCCGAGCCGAACGGGGTCGTCCTGGCCGACGCCGGGTACGCGGTCCTGCTCCCGAACCCGCGCGGCAGCACCGGCCGCGGGCACGCGTTCGCGCAGGGCGTGATCGGCGACCCGGGCGGCGGCGACTTCGCCGACATCATGGCCGGGGTCGACGCGTGCATCGCGATGGGCGTCGCCGACCCCGAGCGGCTGGGCATCGCCGGTCTGTCGTACGGCGGGTACATGGCCGGCTGGGCCGTCGGCCAGACGGATCGGTTCCGTGCGGCCGTCGCGATGTCCGTCGTCGCGGACTACCGCTCCTTCCACCTGACGTCCGAGGTGGCGGCCTTCGACGAGATGATCCTCGACGGCGCCTGGGACGACCCGTCCGGGGCGTACACCGATCGCTCGCCCGTCGTCCACGCGCACCGCTGCCGGACGCCGACGCTGGTGACGGCCGGCGCGCTCGACCGGTGCACGCCACCCGAGCAGGGCGAGCAGCTCTACGCCGCGATCGTGGCCGCCGGCGCCGAGGCCGAGCTCGTCATCTATCCGCGCGAGGGGCACGTGGTCGTGGAGCGCGTCCATGCGCTCGACCAGATCCGCCGGACGACCGCCTGGTTCGACCGTCATATGCGACCGCGAGACTGAGGCGCTCCCGCCTCGTCCAGGCGCGCGCCTCGTTCAGGCGACTTGGCGGAACCTCACCGCGCCGGCGAGGAATGCCGCGATCCGCGGGTTGATGAGGTCCGGCCGTTCGAGGCCAAGGAGATGGCCGACGTCCGGGATCACCTCAGCGTCGACGCTCCGGATGACCCGCCGGGCCCGTGCCGCGGCAGCGTCCGGGTCGTAGATCATCTCGCCACTGCCGAGCAGGACGAGCGTCGGACAGCTGATCCTGGCGAGCTCCGCGTCGGGGATCTCGACCGGATAGATGCCGTGACGGTCGTAGCGGAAGCCGCCGACGCCGATCTCCATCTGGCGGACGATGCGCTCATCGGGCAGGTGTCCGGACATCATGCCCCGGAGCCCCGGCCGGACCGTCACCGGGAGCGGGATGAAGCCGCCGATCCGGATCGCCAGGTTCGGGAGCAGGTTGAACGGCTTGAGCGTGGCCGCGGGCGCCAGCATGACGAGGGCGTCCACCCGCTCCGGATGCGCGACGGCCAGGTTGGCGCACTGGAACCCGCCGAACGACGACCCGACGAGCGCCGCATGCTCGAGACCAAGCCCATCCATGACCGTCGCCATCCAGCCGGCCGCGTCGACGCGGGTCCGGATGGAGCGCGTCTGGGTCGACAGGCCGATGTCGCCCATGATGTCGATCGCATACAACCGATGGGTCGCGCCCAGATCGGCGATCTGGACGTGCCACTGGACGGCTGACAGCGACGCCGCATGGACGAGGATCACCGGGTCGCCGTCTGGCGGGCCGCTGATGACCGCATGGGTCGAACCGAACGGCGTGTCGACGTGCTCCGACCGGTAGGGGAGCGGCCACATGGCGAGCGAGCTCCGATAGGCGTCGTCGTAGTCGCGAACGGCATGTTCGCTCGTCCAGTGCGAGAGCGTCATCGCGCGTCCTCCTGCGGTCGGGCTGGGACCGTGGCCAGCGTGAGCGTCAATACCGCCGATTTCGAAGGGCCGAACGGCGCGTTTCGGACCGTCCGCACGGCCCTGTCGGGACATCTGGACACCCGATTCGGGCCGACCGACCCTACGCTGCCCGGCGATCGGCTGGCAGCCTCTGCCCGGAAGTGACCCTATGACGCTCAAGGTGCTCATCGCCCTCGTCGTGCTCGCGCACGGCATCGGCCACATCCTGTTCCTGGGACCCTCGCTGCAGCTCGCCGGCTGGGCCGGTCAGACGGGTCACTCGTGGGCGCTGACCTCGGGGCTCGGCGACGGCCCGACCCGGGCGATCGCCGCTCTCCTCTGGAGTGCCACGATCGTGCTGTTCGTGGCCGGGGTGGGCGGTTTCCTCCTCGGTCAGCCGTGGTGGGTCGGGGTGACGGCCGCCGGCGCGGTGACGTCGATCGTGGGGATCGTCCTGATGTGGGACGGCATCGTGGCCTCGAGTGCGGGCTTCGCGCTCGCGTTCGACGTCCTCGTGCTGGTCTCGCTGTTCTGGGCGCACTGGCCGACGACCGAGATGGCCGGTTCGTGAGGGCCGACCCGCGACGCTGCCTTGCGGCCTGACGGAGCCGGACCCGCCCGGGTCCGCGACGTACGATGCTCGTCGTGGATGACCCGACGAGCCCCTCCGCCCGCGACGGCGTGCTGGCGCTGATCCCCGGGTACCAGGAGGGCCCGCGGATCGCCTCGGTGGTGGCCGCGGCGGGCCGGTACCTACCGGTCGTCGTGGTGGACGACGGCTCGACCGACGACACCGCCGCGCAGGCGCGAGCGGCCGGCGCGACCGTCATCCGCCAGGTCCCCAATGCCGGCAAGGGCGCCGCGCTCCGAGCCGGCTTCCGCCATGCCATCGAGCACGGCGCCGAGGCCGTCGTGACCCTCGACGCCGATGGGCAGCACGACCCCGAGGAGATCCCGTCGTTCCTCGCGGCCTTCACGGCAAGCCGGCCCGAGCTCGTCATCGGCAAGCGCGACTTCTCGGAAATGCCGGCGGTCCGCCGCCTGTCGAACAACCTCGGCGGGTTCGTGCTCTCCGCGGCGGTCGGTCGGAACATCCCGGACAACCAATCCGGCTATCGACTCATCGGCCGGCGGCTCATGCGGGCGCTGCTCGAGTCGACCGAGGACGGCTTCGAGTTCGAGGTCGAGATGATCGCCCGCTGCATCGCGCTCGGGCTGCCGATCGCGTGGGTCCCGATCCGCACGATCTACGCCGGGGAACCGAGCCACATCCGGCCGTGGCGCCACTTCACGCAGTTCCTTCGCGTGAGCCGCGACGCGCGCCGGATCGCCCGCGGCGAGCACCGGTGACGGCCCAGGTCGGGCGCGCCCCCGGTCGCGCCGCGCGCACGGTGGGTCGGCGGGTTCGGCGCCTCTCGTCGACCGCGCTCCTGATCGTGGCGGCGCTGCTCGTCGGAGCGATCGTCGTCGCCGCCCTGGAGGCCTACGGGCTCAACGACGCGTCACCCGCGTTCCTCCTCGCGGTCGTGACCGTCGCGGTGCTGCGTGGGACGGGGCCGGCCATCGCGACGGCCGTCGGCGCGTTCCTCGTCTACGACTGGTTCTTCATCGAGCCGTACTACACGTTCACCGTGCGCGACCCTGCGGAGTGGCTGAACCTCCTGCTGTTGCTGGTGGTCGGGGTCGTTGTCGGGCGGCTGGCCGGGCGCGAGCGCGACCGGGCGCTCGTGGCGATCGAGGGCGAGCGCGAAGCGCTCGCGTTGTTCAACATCAGCTTCACCCTTGCGAGCGAGCACGACACGATGTCCGCCCTCGGGCCGATCGCCAGAACGGTCTGTGATGAGACCAGGGCGAGCCGGGTCTGGATCGTCGTCGCCGATGCGCTGGCGGCCGACACCGCGGTCGAAGGGTCGCCGGCACCACCGGCTCCGGCGGTGCACACCGTGCTACGCCGACGCCCCGGCGATGAACCTGCCGAGTGGGTTCGTGTCCACGTGCCGGGCCGGGCGGGCAAGGGTGGTCAGGCACCGGCGGACGTCAAGTACCGTGTGGCCATCACGGCTGGAGCGCAGACGTTCGGGTCGGTCTGGGCGAGCCGCCAGCGCGACCTCGGCGACCCCGACGAGGGAGAGACCCGGATCATGGCCGCCGCGGCCGACCAGATCGGTGGGTCGCTCGAGCGTGGCCGGCTGCAGCGTGACGCGACGTCCGCCGAGATCTCCCGCAGGAGCGACGCGTTGAAGTCCGCGCTGCTCGACTCCGTGTCGCACGACCTGCGAACGCCGCTCGCCTCCATCCGCGCCGCCGCGGGTAGCCTGATGGACCCCGTCGTGGACTGGCCGCCCGAGAAGCGCCGCGAGATCGCCGGCTCGATCGATCGTGAGGCGGACTGGCTCAATCGGCTCGTGACGAACCTGCTCGACATGAGTCGCGTCGAAGCCGGCGAGCTTCGCCCGAACCTGGGCGTCTTCGCGCTGTCCGATCTCGTGGCCCAGGCAGTCGCCCGGACCACCGTGGCCGCCGGTGACCGGAAGGTCACGATCGACGTTCCCGTCGACCTGCCGCCGGTCCTCGTCGACGAGGTCCTCATCGGCCAGGTCCTGGTGAACACCCTCGACAACGCGGCCAAGTACGCAGGACCGGACGCGCCGATCCGCATCCTTGCGAGAGCGGCCCTTGGAGGGCGCGTGCGGGTCACGATCGAGGACGGTGGACCGGGTGTCCCCGATGAGACGCTGCCGCGGTTGTTCGAGAAGTTCTACCGAGTGCCCCGCAAGGGGGAAGGCTCGCGTCGGGGCACCGGCATCGGTCTCGCCGTCGTCCGCGGTCTCATCGAGGCGATGGGTGGACAGGTGACGGCGCGTCGGAGTGCGCTGGGCGGGCTCGCCGTCGACTTCGACATCCCGATCGCCGTGCCCGAGCCGTCCGACGGCGGCGGCACGTGACCGGCGCCCGCGACGGCGCTCCGACGATCCTGCTCGTCGAGGATGACGAGGCGACCCGCCTTGCGATCGCGACATTCCTCCGTGGCCATGAGCATGCGGTCGTCGAGGCCGGCGACGCGGGGTCGGCGATGGCCGACTGGGACCGCCGCCGGCCGGATCTCATCGTCCTCGACCTTGGCCTCCCGGACGAGGACGGCCTGGTCGTCATCCGTCACGTCCGGCGCGAGGCGACGACGCCGATCCTCGTCCTGTCTGCGCGCGACCGGGAATCCGACAAGGTGGCGGCGCTCGACCTCGGCGCCGACGACTACGTGACGAAGCCGTTCGGGATGGTCGAGCTGCGCGCGCGGATCGACGCGCTGCTCCGTCGTGCCGCGGGCCCTGCCGCCGAGGTCGACGGTCAGATCCGGATGGGCGAGCTGCGGATGGACATCGGTCGGCGGCTCGTGACCGTCCAGGACACGACCGTCCATCTGACACCTCGGGAGTACGAGGTGCTGAAGGTCCTCCTCACGCATGCGGGCCGCCTCGTGACGCACGCTCGCCTCCTGCGTGCCGTCTGGGGCACGGCCTACAGCGACGAGGCCCATTACGTCCATGTCTACGTGAGCCAGATCCGCCGCAAGATCGACGCGGCCGACCCGACGGGCTCGCTCCGAGGGCTGATCGTGGCAGAGCCCGGCGTCGGGTACCGGATCGCCGCGCCCTGAGGCTCGCGACCCCGTCATCCGGGTCCGACTTGAGCGGTCCTTGAGCGGAGATCGGGGGTTCCGGCTCTGCCCCCTCTTGGACGGTGGTGCGAGCGTAGAGGCGTGACAGATCACGGAGCGGCAGAGCTCCACGTCCAGCGCGCCATCGACCGCGAGGTCGAGCTCGTCATGAGTGCGATCGAACTCGTGGCCTCCGGTGGCGCGCCATCGCACGGTCGTCGCGGGCATGCGCATGACGGAAGTGGTCGTCCAGATCCTTCAGCCGCTGGCCGTCCAGCGTGGGGTGATCCTCGAGACGCTCTGGGGTCCCGACGAGACGAGCAATGACGTCCGCGTCCGACGTGAGGAAGCGCCATGACGGGTGCCCGACTCCTGCTCATCGAGGACGACGAGACGCTCGCCGACCTCCTTGCCGCGAACCTGCGAGCGCACGGGTATGAGGTGACGGTCGCCCCGACCGCCGAGGCGGCGCAGACCATGCTGGTCGAGCGCGCCCGCCCGGACCTGATCCTCCTCGACATCAACCTGCCGGGCGACACCGGTTGGTCGGTGCTTCGGAGCGAGGCCTTCGAGGCCGCCGGGCGCCCACTGGTGATCATCGCGAGCGCCATGGCGGTCAGCCCGGCGCGCCTTCGCGAGTTCGACGTGGCCGGATACCTGCCGAAGCCCTTCGCCCTGGAAACCCTTCGGTCGACCCTCGACCGATTGCTCACAAAGGAGAGTCCTGAACCATGACCGACCTGCAGATCGCGTTGATCCTGATCGGCTGCATCGCCGTGTTCTCCGGCTATCTGCTGCTGTGCGAGCGGGTCGGGCGATGAACGGCATCGAGATCCTCGCCGGCCTCGCGTCGGCCTTCGTGTTCGTCTACCTGCTGTGGGCGCTGCTTCGCCCTGAGGACTTCTGATCGTGACCACCGGTGATCTCCTGACCCTCCTCACGATCGCGCTCGCGATCGTCGTCGTCACCCCGTTCCTCGGCCGCTACATCTATCGCGTGATGGAGGGCGAGCGGGTCTTCCTCAGCCCCATCATCCGGCCTGTCGAGCGACTCATCTACCGCGTGTGCGGGGTCGACGAGACCGTCGAGCAGGGCTGGAAGGGCTACGCCGTATCCGTCCTCGTGATGGCCTTCGTCGCCATCGCCGCCGGGTATGTCGTCTTCCGCCTGCAGGACGTCCTGCCCCTCAACCAGGGCGGCATCCCGCCGATGACGCCGGACCTCGCCTTCAACACGTCGGTGAGCTTCGAGACCAACACGAACTGGCAGAACTACTCGGGCGAGAGCGGCGCAACCTACCTGACCCAGGCCGCCGTGCTCGCCGTCCGCAACTTCACCTCGGCCGCGACCGGCCTGGCCATCGCCATCGCGCTCTTCCGTGGGCTAACGCGCCGCAGCGCGAAGACCATCGGCAACTACTGGGTGGATCTCACCCGGGGCGTGCTGTACATCCTGCTGCCGATCTCGATCGTCGGCGCGCTCGTGCTCGTGTGGCAGGGCGTGCCCCAGACCTGGGAACCGTCGCAGACCGTGACGACCCTCCAGGGGGCGACGCAGACCATCGCGATCGGTCCGGTCGCGTCGCAGGAGTTCATCAAGGAGCTCGGCAACAACGGCGGCGGCTTCTTCAACGCGAACTCCTCGCACCCGTTCGAGAGCCCGACGCCGCTGACGAACTGGCTCGAGATCTTCGCACTGCTGATCGCTTCGTTCTCGTTGACCTACACGTTCGGCCGATATGCGAAGAACCAGCGCCAGGGCTGGGCGATCTTCGCCGCCATGGCCATCATCCTGACGGTCGGGGCCGTCGGGGCCATGCATGTCGAGTTCGTCGGCAACCCGCTGTTCCCGGCCGGCGTCGACCAGACCGGTGTGGGAAACATGGAGGGCAAGGAGGTCCGGTTCGGGGCCGCGGTCGGCGGCCTGTTCATGGCGGCCACGACCGGCACCAGCACGGGTGCCATCAACTCATGGCACGACAGTGCGCAGCCCATCGCAGGGCTCGTCCCGCTTCTCAACATGGAGCTCGGCGAGGTCACGCCGGGCGGGATCGGCGCGGGGATGTACGGCATGCTCGTCATCGGCGCGGTCCTGGCCGTCTTCATCGCGGGCCTGATGGTCGGCCGGACGCCCGAATACCTCGGCAAGAAGGTCGAGTCGTTCGAGATCAAGATGGCGATGCTCGTCGCCCTCGTGCTCGGCGCCAGCATCCTCGGGTTCACGGCCATCGCCAGCGTCCTCCCCGAGGGGACGGCAGGGCCGCTCAACCCGGGTCCGCATGGCTTCAGCGAGATCCTCTACGCCTTCAGTAGTCAGACGGGCAACAACGGCTCGGCCTTCGCGGGCCTGACCGGGAACACGCCCTTCTACAACATCACGGGCGCATTCGCGATGCTCATCGGCCGCTACGGGATGATCGTGCCGATCCTGGCCCTCGCCGGATCGATGGCCGCCAAACGAGCCGTCGCCCCGTCGCTCGGCACGTTCCCGACCACGGGCGCCCTGTTCGTGGTCCTCCTCATCGGTGTCGTGATCATCATCGGTGCGCTCACCTTCTTCCCCGCGCTCGCGCTGGGCCCGATCGTCGAGCAGCTCCTCCAGAACGCCGGAAAGGTCTCCTGATGGCACTCATGTCCGTAGATACCGGTCGCGGCACCCGCCGCTTCCAGCGCTTCGTCACCCTCGGTGGCGCGAAGCCGGCCGGCGAGCCGCCCAAGCCGAAAGGCGTCCTCGACCCGGAGCTCCTCCGGTCGGCGATCCCGCACGCGTTCCGGAAGCTCGACCCACGGCTCCTCATCAAGAACCCGGTCATGTTCGTCGTCGAGATCACGGCCGTCCTGACGACGATCATCGCGATCACCGACGTGTCCGGCGCCCAGCCGACCGCGGCAGGCGGTCTCGGGTTCCCGATCCAGATCGGCATCTGGCTGTGGTTCACGGTCCTCTTCGCGACCTACGCGGAGGCCGTCGCCGAGGCCCGCGGCCGGGCCCAGGCCGCAACGCTGCGGAAGACGCGTTCGGAGACGACCGCGCACCGCCGTCGGGCCGACGGGACCCTCGAGGACGTCGGCTCATCCGATCTCCGCAAGGGCGACATCATCGTGGTCCAGGAAGGCGAGACGATCGCCGGTGACGGCGACGTCATCGAGGGGATCGGGTTCGTCAACGAGGCCGCCATCACCGGCGAGTCGGCGCCCGTGCTCAAGGAGCCGGGCACCGACATCCGGAGCTCGGTCACCGGGGGAACGACCCTCGTCAGCGACCAGATCGCCGTCCTCGTGACCACCGACCCCGGGGAGACCTTCCTCGACCGGATGATCGCGCTCGTCGAGGGTGCGAAGCGGCAGCGGACGCCGAACGAGATCGCCCTCGCGATCCTGCTCGCCGGCCTCACGATCGTGTTCCTCATGGCCACGGTCACGCTCCGGCCGTTCGGCCTCTACGCCGGCACGAACGTCGACACCGTCGCGCTGGTCGCGCTGCTCGTCTGCCTGATCCCGACGACGATCGGCGGCCTGCTGTCCGCCATCGGCATCGCCGGCATGGACCGCGTGGCCCGCTTCAACGTCCTGGCCATGAGCGGCCGGGCCGTCGAGGCCTCGGGCGACGTCGACGTCATCCTGCTCGACAAGACCGGCACCATCACGTACGGCAACCGGCTCGCGGCATCGATCACCCCGGCCGCCGGGGTCTCGGAACCGGATGCGGTCCAGGCCGCCCTCGTCGCCTCGATCCGCGACGAGACGCCGGAAGGGCGCTCCATCGTCGAGCTCGCCCGCAAGCGCCTCGCCGAGCTCGGCCGGCCGGCCGGCGTCGGCGACGAGGCCGGGTTCGCGGTCCTGTCCGGCCAGATCACCGAGGAGATCGCGTTCCGCGCGGAGACTCGAACGAGCGGCGTCAAGACGACCGCCGGGATCACGATCCTCAAGGGCGCAGTCGACGCGATCGAGAAGAAGGTCGGCACACTGCCGGCCGAGGTGACCGCCGACGCGGATCGGATCGCCGACCTCGGGGCGACCCCGCTCGTCCTCGAGAGCGAAGGCCGGGTCCTGGGCGTGATCGAGCTCAAGGACACCGTCAAGGAGGGACTCGTCGAGCGGTTCGCCGAGTTCCGCCGGATGGGCATCCGCACGGTGATGATCACCGGTGACAATCCACGGACCGCGGCGACCATCGCCAAGGAAGCGGGCGTCGACGACTTCATCGCCCAGGCCACCCCCGAAGAGAAGATCGCGTTCATCCGCGCGCAGCAGGCCGAGGGACACCTCGTGGCCATGACCGGCGATGGCACGAACGATGCGCCGGCACTCGCCCAGTCGGACGTCGGGATGGCGATGAACAGCGGCACGTCGGCGGCCAAGGACGCGGCCAACATGGTCGACCTCGACTCCGACCCGACGAAGCTGCTCGAGGTCATCGCGATCGGCAAGCAGCTCCTGATCACCCGCGGCTCGATCACGACCTTCTCGATCGCGAACGACATCGCGAAGTACTTCGCGATCGTCCCGGCGATGTTCGTCGTCGTGTTCCCGGAGCTCAACGCGCTCAACATCATGGGTCTCGCGACCCCGCAGAGCGCCATCCTGTCGGCGGTGATCTTCAACGCGCTGATCATCATCGCGCTGATCCCGCTCGCCCTTCGTGGCGTCTCCTTCAAGCCCGCCCCAGCGAGCGTCCTCCTGCGGCGGAACCTCCTCATCTACGGCCTCGGCGGGATCATCGCCCCCTTCATCGGGATCAAGGCGATCGACCTCGTCGTGTCGGCCCTCCACCTGGCATAGGACGACTTCGATGACCACCTTCCTTCGTACCCGGCTCTGGCCCGCGATCGCGATCCTGCTCGCGCTGACGATCGTGACGGGCTTCGTCTATCCGCTGGTCGTGACCGCGATCGCGCAGGTCGCGTTCAACCACCAGGCCAACGGCTCGTTCATCGTGACGACCGACGGGCGGACCATCGGTTCGAGCCTGATCGGGCAGGGCTTCAGCGACCCGAAGTACCTCTGGAGCCGGCCCTCCGCCGCCGGCAAGGACGGCTACGACGCGTCATCGTCGGCCGGCTCGAACCTCGGGCCGACCAACCAGGACCTGATCGATCGGGTCACCGCGGCGGTCGATGCCTATGTGGCGGCGCACGGCTCGACACCGATCCCGGTCGACCTCGTGACGACATCGGCCTCCGGTCTGGACCCCGATATCAGCCCCGCCGCGGCCGAGTACCAGGTCGCGCGCGTCGCCAAGGAGCGGGGCATGTCGGTGGACGATGTCCGGGCCGCCGTCACCCGCCATACCGAGCAGCCGCTGCTCGGGTTCCTCGGACAGCCGCGAGTCAACGTGTTGTTGACCAACCTGGACCTCGACGGCCTGCTGGCACCATGACCGGATCGAACCGCGACCCGGACGACACCCGTCCGACCGCCGAGGAGATGCTGGCCCGCACCGGCGGGTCGAGCGGCCAGCGCGCTCGCGGTCGGCTGCGTGTCTACCTCGGGATGGCCCCCGGCGTCGGCAAGACCTATCGGATGCTCGAGGAAGGCCACCGGCGGACGAAGCGCGGCACTGACCTGGTCGTCGGGTTCGTCGAGTCGCATGGCCGGCCGGAGACCGAGAAGCTGCTCGATGGCCTCGAGATCGTCCCACGCCGACGGGTCGAGTACCGGGGCGTGGTGGTCGAGGAGATGGACACGGACGCCGTCATCGCGCGAGCGCCGACCGTCGCCCTGGTCGACGAGCTCGCCCACACCAATGCCCCCGGGTCGACCCGGACGAAGCGCTGGGAGGACGTGAACGTCCTCCTCGACGCCGGCATCGACGTCGTGAGCACGTGCAACATCCAGCACCTCGACTCGGTCGCGGACGCCGTGGCCACGATCACGGGGGCGCCGGTCAACGAGCGCATCCCCGACGAGGTCCTTGCCGCGGCCGACGAAGTCGAGCTCGTCGACATGAGCCCCTTCGCACTGCGACAGCGGATGCGCCACGGCAACGTGTACCCCGAGGAACGCGCGCGGATCGCCCTCGACCGGTTCTTCACCGAGAGCAACCTGACGGCCCTCCGCGAGCTGGCGCTCCGGTTCGTCGCCGGACGTGTGGACGCGCAACTCGAGGACATCGGGACTGCGCGGCTGCGCCAGACGGTGAGCGAGCGCGTCCTGGTCCTCGTGGACTCGTCGCCGGCGACGCCGCGTGCGCTCCGTCGCGCGGCCGCCACCGCCGCGGTCCTGCGCGCGCCGCTCCTCGCGGTCGTCGTCGAGACGCCGGCCGAAGCCAGCGCATCCTCCGAGCGTAACCGCCGGCTCCGCGAGTATCTCGACGACGCGACCGACCTCGGGGCCGAGATCGTGAGCGTCGAGGCCGCTGATGTCGCGGAGGGCGTCGCCTCCGTCGCGACCGCGCGCCGGGTGACCCGACTGGTGATGCCGCATCGGACAACGAGTGCGCTCGAGCGCATGCGTCGCTCGTCGCTCGCGGATCGGATCCTCGAACGGCTCCCCACGCTCGAGATCACGATCGTCGGGGACGCCCCGGACACCACCGACGCCTACCGCGTGGGTCGCGGCGACTGACGTGCCTGGGACCGGTGTCCGGGGGCCACACCGGTCACCCGAACCGGGCCTGACGACCACCCCGGACCGGAGCGTGGTACTGGCGGCTATCCCAAAGTACGGCTTGGCGGTATAGGCACCCCACTCATACGCTCTCCCTCGCAGCGGGCCGGACCATACCCCTGGCTACCCCAGGGTCCCGGAACCGCCGAAAAGTGCGCAGAACTGAGGCAACGACCACATGGCATCGATGGCCGTCAACGAACTGGGACCGATGCTCACCGCGACCGAGGTCGCCGAGATGCTCCACCTGCACGTGAATACGGTGAAGCGGCTGGGCGATCGGGGTGAGCTGCCGTTCTATCGCGTCTGCAAGCGCGGGGACCGCCGGTTCCGGCTCGACGACGTGATGAAGTTCCTCTCGCAGAACCGCTGATCCCTTCGGGGCCGGACGAGGTCCGCCCCGACGTCGCAGGTTCCGTGCGTCTGAGCGCCCGGCCCATCGGGTCCGGGCGCTTGTTGCTGTCCCGGCCCGGACGCTGCCCTCCGCCCGGACGACCCGCTTGACCCTCACGTAACGTCAGGGTCTAGACTCCGCCCCGAGATGGATGCCAACGGACGGACCTACACGGTCGGCGAGCTCGCCGACCTCGCGCATGTCAGCGTCCGGACGCTCCATCACTACGACGCGATCGGGCTGCTAAGCCCCTCGGACCGGACCGCGTCGGGCTACCGCCTCTATCGCCACGACGACCTCGAGCAGCTCCAGCACATCCTGCTGTACCGCGAGCTCGACTTCCCGCTCGATGCGATCGGCCGGCTGATGCTCGACCCGACCTTCGACCGCAGGGCGGCGCTCGTCGCCCAGCGAGAACAGCTGGCGGGTCGCGCCCGTCGGATGGAGACGATCGTCGCCGCCATCGACGCCGCGCTCGACGCGCTCACGAAAGGGACCACGATGAACGACGCCGACATGTTCGAGGTCTTCGGCGACTTCGACCCGAGCGCCTATGAGATCGAAGTCAAGGAGCGCTGGGGCGACACCGATGCCTACGCCGAATCGGCGCGGCGCACGGCGCGCTACACGAAGGACCACTGGAAGGCGATCAAGGCCGAGAGCGAGGCCATCGGACGCGGTCTGGGCGCCGCGCTCGCGGCGGGCCGAAGTCCGGGCGACGCGGAGGTCCAGGCGCTCGTCGAACGGCATCGGCTCCAGATCGACCAGCGCTTCTACCCGTGCTCGAAGGAGATGCACGCCAACCTGGGCGACATGTACGTGGCCGACCCTCGGTTCGAAGCCACCTACAAGCGCATCCAGCCCGGCCTCGCCCGCTTCGTCCGCGACGCGATCCGGATCAACGCCGGCCTCCCGCCCGCAGACTGATCACCCGTCTCGTGTCGTCCCAGGGCGAGTCGGGGCCGTAGCCCGAGCGCCGACGGCGCCATGAGCGCCCGAGCGAGCAGGGGCGAGCGGTGGATCGGCGGTCGTGGCCGAGCGCGGACGGCGCCATTAGCGCCCGAGCGAGCAGGGCGAGCGATGCAGAGGAGGCGCCGGCAGCGCTCGGACGCGGCGGCCGGAGCTACCGGGTCCGATGGAGGGTCTCCCCGAAGATCTCGACGCCTTCGGAGATCTCGGCGGCGGTGACGTCCAGTGGGCGGGATCCAGCGGATGGTCTCGTGCTTCGAGCCGCAGGTCAGGACCAGGAGCCCGGCGTCCGCACAGGCCGCCATCAGCCGATCCGGCAGGTCGCCATCGGGCTGGCGGGTCGAGCGATCCCGGACGAATTCGACGCCGATCATCAGGCCGTGCCCACGGATGTCGCCGATCCGCTCATCCTCGGCGGCGATGGCGCCGAGGCCGGCCACCAGCTCCGCACCGCGCGTCACGGCGTTGGCGACGAGCGCTTCGTCGCGGATCGTCTCGAGGACGGCGATCCCGGCCGCGCACGCGACCGGGTTCCCGCCGTAGGTGGATCCATGCGCGCCGCGTCCCCATCGTTCCTGCAGGTCGCGCGACGAGACGATCGCCGAGAGCGGCAGGCCGTTCGCGACCGCCTTCGCGACGGTCACGATGTCGGGGACGATCCCGGCGTGCTCGAACGCCCACATGCGCCCGGTCCGCCCGTATCCGGTCTGGACCTCGTCGGCGATGAACATGATCCCGTGCCGGTGGCACAGCGCCCGCAGCTCGCGCAGGAAGGCGTGCGGCGCGGGCGTGTAGCCACCTTCGCCCTGGATCGGCTCGATGACGATCGCGCCGCGACCTGGACGGCGGCGATGATCGGGCTCGAAGATCGACCGCAGCATCGCAAGCGCAGGTCTCGCTCGCCCGGTGCTCGTCGCCGTCGAAGTCGTGATAGACCTGCGGGAAGGGCGCGAAATAGACGCCGGGTAAGCATCGGCTCGTACCCGATGCGGTAGTTGAGCGATCGAGGTCGTCACGGACATCGCCCCGAACGTCCGCCCGTGGAACCCGCCGCGGAACGCGATGATCCCGGGCCGCCCGGTCACCCGGCGGGCGAGCTTGAGCGCCCCGTCGATCGCCTCCGACCCGGAGTTGAGGAACATCACCGAGTCCAGGGGAGCCGGGAAGGTCGCCGCGAGGTCGGTCGCGAGCCGGGAGATCGGCTCGGTGAAGCCGATCGCGTTGATCGGCCCGATGAGCCGGTCGACCTGGGCGTGGATGGCGGCGGTGACCCGCGGGTGGACGTGGCCGAGGGCCGAGACCGCGATCCCGTTCGCGAAATCGAGGTACGCCCGGCCGTCGGTGTCGAAGAGGCGATGCCCCTTGCCGTGGCTCCACTCGCGCTGGAAGTAGCGGCCGAGGACCGGCGTCAGGTTGGGTGCGATCGGCGGGATGACGGCATCGGTCGACATCGGGTCGGATAGCTCCGGAGCGGGTGGGATGCGCCGAGTATACGGGCCGCGGACGCCCCTCTATCCTTGCCCGACGATGACCCCAGACACCGTGGCCGCGCTCGTGGCGGAGCGCGCGACCGCCCGACCCGGCGACATCGCCCTCCTCGCTCCCGGCCGACAGCCGCTGACCTACGCGGGGCTCGCCGATGCGCTCGCGACGGTCGCGACGGCCCTGAACCGGTCCGGGATCGGCCGCGACGATCGCGTCGCGCTCGTGACGGCCAACGGCCCCGAGGCCGCCACCGCCTTCCTGGGCATCGCCGGGGCGGCCGTGTGCGCCCCGCTCAACCCCGCCTACAAGCGCGACGAGCTCGAGTTCTACCTCACGGACCTCCACGCGACGGCCGTCGTGGTCCAGGCCGGGCTTGACTCACCGGTCGCGAGCGTGGCCGCCGAGCTCGGGATCGCCGTGCTCTCGATGACGGCCGGCGCCGATGCACCCGCGGGTGCCCTCGAGCTTGCCGTGCCGGGTGGCGGCCACGGCCCCACGCCGGCGCCGGGTCGTGCCGCGCGCGCCGACGATGTCGCCCTCGTCCTGCACACCTCCGGGACCACTGCCCGCCCGAAGATCGTGCCCTTGACCCATGGCCGGCTCGTGGCGTCCGCGCGCACCATCGCCGACGGCCTGGCGCTCACGCCGTCCGACCGGTGCCTCAACGTCATGCCCCTCTTCCACATCCACGGGCTGGTCGGCGCGCTGCTGGCAAGCCTGGCGTCGGGTGGGAGCCTCATCGCGGCGCCCGGGTTCGTGGCCCCGGCGTTCTTCGGCTGGATCGACGACGGCGCGCCCACCTGGTACACGGCGGTGCCGACGATCCACCAGGCCGTGCTGGCCCGAGCCGAGCGCCACCGGGACGTCGTCGCGCGGCGTCCGCTGCGCTTCATCCGATCCTCGTCGGCCGCGCTCCCGGTCCCGACGGCCGAGGGCCTCGAGGCGGTCTTCGGGGCACCGGTCGTCGAGGCCTACGGCATGACCGAGGCCACGCACCAGATGGCGAGCAACCCGCTCCCTCCGGGTGTGCGCAAGCACGGCTCGGTCGGGCGGGCGACGGGGATCGAGATCGCGACCCTCGACGCGGCGGGCGCGCCCGTGCCGCCGGGGATGCTCGGCGAGGTCGGGATCCGCGGCGCGACCGTCATCGACGCGTACGAGGCGAACCCCGAGGCGAATGCCCGAGCGTTCGTCGACGGCTGGTTCCTGACCGGCGACCAGGGCGTCCTCGATGCCGACGGCTACCTCCACCTCCACGGCCGGCTCAAGGAGCTCATCAATCGCGCGGGCGAGAAGATCGCCCCGGTCGAGGTCGAGGACGTGCTGCTGTCGCACGCGGGCGTCCGTCAGGCCGTCGTCTTCGCGATCCCCGATCCGCGGCTCGGCGAGGACGTGGCCGCGGCGGTCGTCCCGGCCGAAGGCGCGGCCCCATCCGAGCGGGAGCTCCAGGCCTTCCTCGCGACGCATCTCGCCGACCACAAGGTCCCGCGCGTGATCCGCTTGGTCGACGAGATCCCCAAGGGCGCGACCGGCAAGGTCCAGCGGATCGGGATGGCCGAACGCCTCGGCCTCGACATGACCGCGACCGGGCCGCCCGACGGGGCGCCGACAGGAGCGGCCAGCCCGACCGGGTCCGCCGGCCCGGACGCCCCGCCGGCGACCCCGAGCGTCCTGCCGAGGACCGCGCGAGAGGCCGACGTCGCGGCCATCTGGGCCGAGGTGCTCGGGCTCGACGCCGTCGGCATCCACGACGACTTCTTCGCGATGGGCGGTGACTCGATGCTCGCGGCGATGATCGTGACCCGGATCGGGGAGCGCCTCGGGCATCGCGACCTGCCGCTCGCGACGTTCCTCTGGGCGCCCACCGTCGAGCGCTACGCGCGCGGCCTCGAGACGGGCTCCTGGGACGTCCCGACATCGCCCCTGTTGCCGATCCAGCCCGAGGGCGACCGCCCGCCGTTCTTCTTCGTCCACATCGACGACACGATCATCGGGCCGTCGGCATTGCGCCGCTCGCTCGACCCCGACCAGCCGCTGTACGGCCTCCGGGCCATGGGCATCGACGGCACGAACCTGCCGCCGTCGATCGACGGGCTCGCGGCGGCCTTCATCAATGAGGTCCGCACGATCCAGCCCTCGGGGCCGTACTACCTCGGTGGGTATTGCTCGGGCGGCCGGGTCGCCCTCGAGATGGCCCGCCGCCTCCAGGCCGATGGCGAGACCATCGCGCTGCTCGGGCTCGTCGACCCGCGCATCGACCGGCGGACCGGCCCCCGCACGCTCGTCCGCCGCTCGATCCGCCTGGCCGGACGCCTGCCCCATCACCTGCGCCACCGGCAACTCCGCAAGGCGACAGCCGGCCTCGGGCGCCAGATCGCGATCCGTCTGACCCCTGCGCCGGACGACGGACCGCTCGATCGGGATCGCTACCTCGACGCGCTCGCGCGGACGCGGCGGGCCAAGGCCCTGACTCGATATCCCGGCGCGCTCACGGTGTTCCATTCGCGGCAGTACGACGTCCCGCGCTCGTTCTGGGACGGGCTGGCCGAGAGCGTCGACTGGGAGTCGTTGCCGGTCGACCATGAAACGGTGTTCCAGGGCGACCAGGGGGCGCTGTTCGCGACGCGCCTGTGCGCGGTGCTGCGGAGCGCGGAGCGCGACGCCGAGAAGGTCCCGGCATGATCGGGCGCGACGACGTCCACGTCTGGACCGCGACCGTCACCGACCTGCGTCCCGATCTCCCCGCGCTCCTCGGCCTGCTCGGCGACGACGAGCGACGGCGAGCCGAGGCCCACCGGACCGGCGCCGGCCGCGACCGGTTCATCGCCGCACACGGCCTCTGCCGCACCGTGCTCGGCGACGTCCTCGGCCGGGTTGCGGCGGACCTCGTCATCGTGGCGCCGCCAGGCCGGCGGCCGCGCGTCGTCGAGTCCGACGGCGGCGACGTCCGGTTCAGCCTCGCGCATGCCGGGGACGTGGTCGCGGTGGCCCTCGCCATCGGTGTCGACATCGGCGTCGATGTCGAGGAGGTCGCCCCGCACCGCATGGATCTCGCGGTCGCGCGGCGGTTCCTCTCGCCCGACGACGTGGCCGGACTGATCGACCTCCCGCCGGTGGCACGCCCGCGCGCCTTCGCCCGGGCCTGGACCCGCCTGGAGGCCGAGGCGAAGGGAGCCGGCCATCCCCTCGAGGCGGCTCGCCGGCGCGCCCGGGTGGGGGTCCTCCGCGAGCTCCGAGTCGCGCCCGGCCACGTCGCCACGCTCTGGATGCCACGGCCCGCGACGGTCATCGAGCACACCCCGGCCCTGCTAGCATCGGTCGCCTGATCCGCCTCCCGGAGGGACCGTGGTCGACCTCGCGCTCACCGACGAGAACAAGCTCGTCCGCGACAGCGCCCGCGCCTTCGCCGAGGCGGAGATCCTCCCGCACATCCGCGAGTGGGACGAGAAGGGCGAGGTCCATCGCGAGATCTTCGCGAGGATGGCCGAGCTGGGCTTCCTCGGGGCGCCGATCCCGGAGACCTATGGCGGCGCCGGGATGGACTACATCAGCTTCGCGCTGCTTTGCGAGGAGCTGGAGCGTGCCGATACGGCGTTCCGGGTCGTCCAGAGCGTCCACGTGGGCCTCAACTCGCTGGCGCTCCTGCAGTGGGGGACCGAGGAGCAACGGCAGCGCTGGCTCGTCCCGCAGGCGCGCGGCGAGAAGCTCGCGACCTTCGGCCTGACCGAGCCGGGTGTCGGCACCGATGCCGGGAACCTGACCACGACCGCCCGACGCGACGGCGACGCCTACCGGTTGAACGGGCAGAAGATCTGGATCAGCCTCGCTGATCTCGCGGACCACTTCCTCGTCTTCGCATCGGTCGATCGCGCGAAGAAGCACAAGGGCGTGACCGCGTTCATGCTCGAGCGTGGGATGGCCGGGCTCACGACCGGCACGCTCCACGGCAAGCTCGGGATCCGGGCCGGCAACACGGGCCTGATCAACATGGACGACGTGCCGGTCCCCGTCGAGAACCGGATCGGCGAGGAAGGGGAGGGGTTCCTCGTGGCGATGAGCGCCATCGACCAGGGCCGGTACACGGTGGCCGCTGGAGCCGTCGGGCTCGCGGAGGCGTGTCTCGACGCGAGCGTCCGGTACGCCCACGAGCGGCGGACCTTCGGGCTGGAGATCGGTGAGCATCAGCTGGTCAAGCAGCTCATCGCCAACATGGCCAGGGGCATCGAGATGGGCCGGCTCCTGGTCTGGCGCGCCGGCTGGCTCAAGAACCAGGGCCTCCGGAACACGCGCGAGACGAGCCTCGCAAAATGGCACGCCACCGAGCACGCGGTCCAGAGCGCGCTCGACGCGATCCAGGTCCACGGGGCGAACGGCTATTCCAACGAGTTCCCCGTCGAGCGGTACCTGCGCAATTCGAAGGCGGCCGTCATCTACGAGGGGACGAGCCAGCTCCACACGCTCATCCAGGCGGACTACGCCCTCGGCTACCGCGAGGACCGGCCGCTGCGCTGCGAGCCGTGGCCGGCGCAGGGCTGGTCGCGGCCCACCGCCTGACGGCCGGAAGGACCGAATCGTGAGCGGACCCTGGACGGCCTCGGAGCTCGATACGCTCGCGGCCATCGCCGAGACGTTCGTCCGGGACAACGCGACCCATCGCGCCCGCCTCGCATCGGAGGCGTTGACGCTCGTCGCCGATCCGGAACAGCTCGACCAGCTCCGCCGGGCCCTCCGGCTCATGGAGTCACGGTCCGCCAACCTCGCCCTCGTCGGGCGACCGACGACGTTCTCCTCGATGTCGCCGGCGGCCCGCGAGCGGTACCTGCTGAGCTGGGCGAGCTCGCGGCTCGCGCAGCGGCGGTCGGCGTTCGCTGCCCTGCGCAAGCTCCTGACGTTCCTCGCCTATGCCGATCCGGGCGTCGGCGCCCCGAACCCGCAGCACGCGCGGATCGGCTACCGCCCGGACGACCCGCCGGTGACGGCGGACCTGGCGCCGATCGAGCCGGTCCGGCTCCGCGCCGATCCGGGTTCCCCTGAGGGTCCGGTCGTCCTCGACGCGGATGTCGTCGTCGTCGGCTCCGGGGCCGGGGGCGGGGTGGTGGCGGCGGCGCTGGCGGAGGCGGGTCGCTCGGTCGTCGTGCTCGAGGCCGGGCCGTTCCACGACGAGGCCACGATGCCGCGGGACGAGCTGGCGGCCTTCGACCAGCTCTACCTCGACCATGGGCTCGTCACGACCTGGGACGGCTCGGTCACGTTCCTCGCGGGCGCTGGTGTCGGCGGTGGCACGACGGTCAACTGGATGACCTGCATCGGCGCGCCGGAGGCGGTCCGCGTGGAGTGGGCCACCGCGCACGGGCTCGAGGGCGTGACCGGCCAGGCGTGGTCCGACGACATCGCCGCGCTCGAGGGCGAGCTGGACGTCGCCGAGCCCACCCACATCCCCCCGAAGGACGGGATCGTCCTGCGCGGGGCGCGCGCACTCGGCTGGGACGCGGCCCCGACGCGGCGAAACGCGACGGACTGTGGCGACTGCGGGTCGTGCCCGTTCGGCTGCCGGCGCGGGTCGAAGCAGTCGGGCCTGCGCGTCCACCTGGCACGGGCGGCCGCGGCGGGCGCCCGGATCGTGCCCGACGCCACGGTCACCAGGGTCCGCCTGGAGGGCGGCCGTGCGGTCGGCGTCGAGGCGGTAGTTGCTCCGACCGGCGAGGCGGCGCCGCTCGCGGTCACGGTGCATGCGCCGACGGTCGTGATGGCCGCGGGCGCCCTCCGCAGCCCGGCGATCCTGCTTGCGTCGGGCCTGACCCATCCGGCCATCGGCCGCCACCTCCGGATCCATCCCGTGCCGGTCATCGCCGGTCGCTTCACCGAGTCGATCGACATGTGGCGCGGCACGATGCAGGGCGCTCATTCGCTCCAGTTCGGCGCCTCCGCGCGGGATGCGGACGGGGACCACAACGGCTACGTCATCGAATCGGCGCCCGGTCACCCGGGACTCCTCGCGCTGGCGCTGCCGTGGGAGGGCACGGACGCCCACGCGCACGTCATGGCCGGCGTCGCGCACCTCGCCCCGGTCATCGCGGTCACGCGCGACGGCGGCGAGGGACGGACGACCCTGACGAAGGCCGGTCGCGTCAGGATCGACTATCGCCTCGACGAGACCGGCATCGCGACGCTCCGTCACGCACTCGTCCAGATGGCCCGGCTCCTGCGCGCGGCCGGCGCCACGGAGCAGCTCGCTGTGGGCACGCCCCCGACGTGGTTCTCGCCCGGGATCGGGGGCGACGAGGCGGCGAAGTTCGCGGCCTTCGAGGCGGCGCTCGCCACGTTCGACTTCCGCCCGAACCGCGGGACCGTGTTCTCGGCGCACCAGATGGGCACGATCCGCATGGGCCGCGACGCGCGGGCGCACCCGTGCGATCCGTGGGGCCGGGTGCGCGTCGGCACGCAGGGCGACGAGGTGGTCGGCGGGCTCTACGTCGCGGACGGGTCGGGGTTCCCGACGGGCATCGGGGTCAACCCGATGATCACGATCATGGCGCTCGCGCGACGGTCCGCGCGGACGATCCTGGCCGAAGGCTGACCGCTCCCCCCAGATCCGAGGCGGTCAGGCCGGTTCGGCAGCGATCCCCGGTTGGGTGGGCGCGACCTGCGTCGCTGGGCGGCGCATCCGGCCTCGCGTCGTGACGATGAGCGCGACGGCGAAGACGATGATCGCGCCGGCGACCATCGTCCGCGGCTCGATCGGCTCGTGGAGGATGAGCGCGCCGAGGGCCACCGCGACGACCGGGTTCACGTAGGCATAGGTCGCGATGAGCGGCAGCGGCGCCTTGCGCAGGAGCCAGCCGTAGGTCGTGAACGCGAGGATGCTCCCGACCGCGGTCAGGTAGAAGAACGCGACCAGCGAGGCCGCCGAGACGGCATCGGGCTGGAACGTCGAGACCTCGCCGCTCACGAGGCTCATCCCGACGAGGACCGCACCGCCGGTCAGCATCTGGGCGCTGGTCGCGAGGAGCGGCTGGCGCGGGAGCACGGCACGGTGCGACGCGAACAGCGATCCGAGCGACCAGCAGATCGGCGACAGCATCACGGCGGCGAGCCCCAGCGGGTCGAGCGCGCCGGCGCCCCCCAGCGCCGACGGCCCGACGAGGAATGCGACTCCGACGAACCCGACGGCGATGCCGATCACCGCGATCCGTGGCAGGCGCTCACCGAGGAAGACGAGACCGAAGATCGCGACCCACACGGGCATCAACGCGATCAGGAGCGCGGTGATCCCGGACGGGATCGTCTGCTCGCCGAACGCGACCATGCCCATCCCGCCGCCGAGCAGGAGGCCGCCGACGATCGCCGAGTCGCGCCATTCGCGGCGCGTGGGCCAGGTGAACGAGCGGCGGTCCCGGGCGAGCGTCCAGAGGAGCAGGACCGCGCCGGCCAGCGCGAACCGGAGCGCGGCCATGAGGAACGGCGGGATCGTATCGACAGCGACCGCGATCCCGAGGTAGGTCGAGCCCCACACGAAATAGAGGACGAGCATCCCGAGCCAGATCCCCGGCCCGCGTCGAACCGGGGCCGCGGGTTCGGTTGGCATAGGTGGATGGTCCAAGATCGGGCCAGTCTACCCGGTGACCGTTGGCCTAGTCCAGTAGGACATTCGACCGACGCTTTTGTCCCGGCCGGCCTCAGGCGGCCAGTGCCCCCGAGACCGGACGGCAGATCTTGCACGGCCGGTACCCGGCGGCGGCCGCATCGCCCAGCGAGCGGAACGGGCGCCGGTTGCGGGCCAGCATGTGCCGCCCGGTCCAGCAGGTCGGCCAGCACACGATGCGGGTCGAGGCGCAGCCGATCAGCCGCTCGCCGCGCCGCGCGGCCTCCTCCATCTCGGCCGGGTCCAGGCCCTCGGACGCGAGGATCGTCCGCTTGTTCTCCGGACCGCCGAGCGAGTACTGCCCGATCGTGCCGTCCGTGCGCACCACCCGATGGCACGGGACGATGAGCGGCACGGGGTTGTGGCCGAGGGCCGTGCCGACCGCCC
Organism: uncultured Chloroflexia bacterium; assembly: GCA_963755115.1. Lineage (GTDB taxonomy): Bacteria > Chloroflexota > Limnocylindria > Limnocylindrales > CSP1-4 > SPCO01. Next base: position 2,220,244 of record CAVWIK010000002.1, on the reverse strand, counting down.
GGACCGCCCTCGGCCGACCGATCTCCGCCGCGATCCAGCCGTACGGCCGGACCTCGCCGCGCGGGATGTCGAGGGCCTTGCGCCAGACGTCCCGCTCGAAGTCCGTGTGGCCGCGCAGGTCGAGGTCGATGCGGACCCGCCGGTCGCCATCGAGTCGCCGATGGATGGCGCGCGCCAGCGCCTCGGGCAGGGCGTCGGTCGGGATGACCGGGCGTCCTGTCCGGGCCTCGTGGCTCGACGCGAAGTCGGCCGATTCCACGGCACTGACGCCGATGCCGTTCCATGCCACGTAGAGCGGTCCGATCACGGAGTCCATCCGCGCGATCCGGTCGGCGAGCCCGACCTCGACGAGGACGTTCTGGGCGAGGGTCGGTGGGGCGGTCGTCGCCAGGTCGGCCATGGCCGCCTCCAGGGTTCGGTCGTCGGTGGTCATGCGGTCATCTCCTGGCGCTCGGGCGAGTCGGTCGTCGCGAGCGCGGTTCGTAGCATCGCCAGGCCGCGGTGGACCTGGGCCTTGACGGTGCCCTCGGGCCGGCCGAGGGCGAGGGCGAGATCCGGGTACGAGAGGCCGTCGACGTGGCGCAGCACGACGGCGGCCCGATACGCGGGTGGGAGGGTGGCAAGGAGACCTGCCCACCGGTCGCGCTCGGCACGGCGTTCGGATACCGCGACCGGCGACGTCGAGGCGTCGCTGGCGGCCGGCTCCGGCAGGCTCGGACCCTCGAGGTCGAGCGAGAGCGGCGGCCGGCCGGCGGCCGCCCGCCGTGACCGCCGGGTCCGACAGAGGTTGAGCACGATCGTGGCGAGCCACGGCCGGAGCCGGATCTCGCCGATCCGTGCGCTGTCGTAGCCCGCCAGGGCCCGGTAGGCGCGCACGAACGCATCCTGCGCGGCCTCTTCGGCCGCGCCGCGGTCTCCGAGCACGCGCAGCGCGATCGAGAAGAGGCGGTCCTGGTGGGCGAGCACGAGCTCCTCGAACGTTCCGTCGAGGTCCCGTGCCAGACCGGCGACGAGGCGGCTGTCGGTGTCCATCACTCCCCAGAACCACGGCCGGGCTCGGGCCGTTGCATCCGGCCATAAGGTACCCGGCCGCACGGCACCGGACAGATTGAGGCGCGGCTCGTCCGACGCATAGGGACCGGGCCCGATGGCGCCGACCCGGCCCGGATCGAGCATGGCGGCATCGCCACGGACGGTCGGTCGGATGTCCCGATCGCCGGCCCGGAACGAATCAAGGAGGTAGGACGGAATGTCCGCCAACAGCCAGCCCCTCGTCGGGCAGAACAGGTCCGCCACTCCCTTCGGGGTCGTGGCCCTCATCGCCGGCGTGATCGCTCTCGCCGCCGTTGGGGTCGCCCTCGGCCAGGGCATCCATGCCGCACCTGCCGCCGGGGCCGTCCCGGCTGACGTGCAGGCCGCACTCATCGCCCAGCGAGCGGGCGAGAAGGCGCCGCTGTTCTCGGTCCGGGACCCGCGCCTCGTCCAGCACCAGGGTGAACTCGGTGATCGCGGCGCGACGTACGTCACGCCGAACGGGACCTTCATCCAGCACCAGGGCGAGCTGAAGGATCGCTTCGGCGCCACGTTCCCGACCGCGAGCCTCGGCCCGAAGACGGGCGCGCAGAAGGGCCTCGTCAATCGATACTCCGGCAAGGTGATCGATGACCTGAGCGCCCCGACGGGCACCCTCAACGGCAAGGCCACGGACGACGTCGTCATCCCGGTCAACCGGTGGACGATCCTCGCGAGCCACCCGTATTCGTCGCAGCTGCTGACGCCGGCCGCCGGCACCGACATGAGCTCGGCCGCCTACGCGGCGATGCGTCAGACCCCGGCCGTCGTGGCCCCGGTCTTTGACGCCATGAACTTCTACGTCGCGCCGAAGACCGCCCTCCCGCCGACCGTGTTCGACCCGAGCACGTTCTATCTCGCGCCCAAGGCCATCCTGCCGGCCGCCGGCACCGACATGAGCTCGGCCGCCTACGCGGCGATGCATCAGGCCCCGGCCGCTGTGGCCCCGGTCGATGCGATGGCCTACTGGAACTCGATCAACCTGTCCAAGGGTGCCGCAGCCGGCACCGACATGAGCGCCGCTGCCTACGAGGCGTTGCGCCAGATCACGTCGGCGTCGCCGGCCTACGCCACCGGCGGGCTCGGCATCATCCGCCGCTGACATCCACCCGGCCGTCGGGGGGCGGCCACCACCGAAGACACCACCCGACTCCTCCGGGTGGTGTCTTCATGTCCGTGACGGCATGCGACAATCCGCGGACCGATGCAGCTCGATGAACGGTTCGACGACCTCGTCGCCAGCCTGGCCGGGTTCCACAGTGCCTGGCTGGTCTACCTCGGCGTCGAGCTCGGGCTCTTCGACCGTCTCCGGACGGCGGGGCCGGCGGGCCTGACGAGCGCCGCCCTCGCCGACGCGGCGGGCTGCCGCCCCGAGGCCATCGAGGCGTGGGCCTGGGCCGCCGACGCGCACGACCTGGTGACGCTCGAGGGCGACCGCCTCTCGATCGACGAGGACGTCGCTGTCATCCTGCTCGACGAGCAGCGCCCCGAGTTCCTCGGCGGCCAGGTCGTCCACTCGGTGACGGCCTCCATGGATTGGGGCGGGATGCTCGACTTCTTCCGCACGGGTGTCCCCATGGCCGCCCGCCCCGACCGCTACCGTCGCTCGATCGAGCGACTGACCGTGCAGGACATCGCCGTCTTCTTCCAGGAGGCGCTGTCCGCGCTCCCGCAACTGGTCGTCGACCTGCAGCACGGTGGCCACGTGGTCGACATCCACTGCGGCGGCGGTCGCTGGCTCATCGCCATGGCGCGCCGGTTCCCGGAGCTCACGCTCGTCGGCGTCGAGTTCGAGCCCGACTCGGTCGAGCGTGCGCGCGCGAACGTGGAGGCTGCGGGCCTGGCCGATCGGATCGCCATCAAGCAGGCCCAGGCCGACGAGCCGGGCCCCGCGGCGGAGTACGTCCTGGCCTACTTCCAGTACGCGCTCCACCAGCTGCCGGACCCGCCGGGAGCGCTTCGGGCGGCCTGGGCCGCCCTCGCGCCCGGGGGGCGGATCGTCGTCCTCGACTGGCCCCTGCCGTCGTCCTCGGAGGAGTTCCGGACGCGCCATGGCGAACTCATCGTCGGCGTCCAGCTCGACGAGCTCTACCAGGGCACGGCCCTCGCAACGCGCGATGGGTTCCGGGCCTGGTTCGCGGCGGCCGGTCTGCCCGAGCCGATGCTCATCGACCTGCCGTCCGGGGCATCGGTCCTGGTCGCCGAGCGGCCGGCTCGATAGCGCGGAGGCCGGCGCAAGGCCGGCCTCCAGGATGGCGCGCGGTCAGGCGATCGCTGCGGCTTAGCTGACCGTGATCGTCCCCTTCATCGAGCTGTGGATGGCGCAATGGAAGGGGTACGTGCCGGCCGCGCTGAAGGTCAACCCGTCCGCGGCGCTGGCGGCGATCGTCGGCGTCGTGCACGAGCCGTCGTCCAGGGTCGCGGTATGGCCAGTCGTGTCGCCGTTGGTGAACTGGATGACGTCACCGACCTTGGCCTGGATGTCGGCCGGGTTGAAGGCGAAGCCCTTGATCGAGACGGCCACCGTACCGGCACTCGAGGACTCGGTGCACGCGCCGGCGGCCGCGCTCGGGCCGGCCGCGCTTGGAGCGGTATCGGGTCCGGCGGCGCTGGGCGCCGGGCTCGCGCTGCTGCCACAGGCGGCGAGGGCGAGGGTGAGCAGCGCGGACGCGGCGAGGGCGGGGATCATTCGGCGGGACATGGTTCCTCCAGGGCGCGAGTGTGTCGTCTGATGCTACGTCGCGGTCGTCGCTCCGGTTCGATGCCGGTATCGTTCGGGCATGGACGAGGTCAGCGCCCCAGGCCGCCTGGTCGATGCCGTCGACGCCGCGACGATGCGTCGGTTGCTCGAGCACGAGGCACGCGTCCACGCCATGCCGGGTCGCGACCTTCGCGACCTCGGTGACGCCATCCTGCTCCACGACCCGAAGGATCCGGAGCCGTTCTGGAACCGCCTCGAGGCGATCCGCTGGCCGTCCGAGCCCGATGCCTTCGACCAGCGGCTCTCGGAGGTCCTGATCCTCTTCGCCTCGCTGACGCGGCAGCCGCATATCTGGCCGTCGCCCGCCCACGACACGCCGGGCGACCTCGTGCAGCGGCTGGAGGCAAACGGCTTCCGGGACATGGGAGCCGGCTGCGTGATGGTCCTGATCGATCCTGGGCCGGCACGGCGCGGCCCCCGCCGTCCGCCCGATCCGTCCGTCAGGCTCGAGCGGCTGGCGGGCCTGGAGGGCAAGGCCGTCGCGGCGGCGGTGTCCGCCGTGGCCCCCATCCTGTCCGATGCCTTCGACGTCGAGGCCCACCGCCGGACCGGCGTCGAGGCGGAGACGGCGGCCTCGCTGGCGAACCCGGCGTTCATGCACTACCTCGCCCGCCTGGATGGCGAGCCGGCTGCCGTGGCACGCCGGGCGACCTTCGACGGCGCCAGCTACCTGTCGTCGATCGGGACGGCGTCGTGGGCGCGCGGGCGCGGGCTCGGCGAGCTGGTGACCCTGGCGGCAGCCGGCGACGCCCTGGCGGCCGGGAGCGACTGGATCTACCTCGGGGTCTTCTCGGAGAACGAGGGCGCGATCCGGCTCTACCGGAATGCCGGCTTCGAGATGGTCGGCCGGCCCGCGCCGGACCTGCTGCTCGTCGGGTGAGCGAGGAGATCGACCGTCTCGTGGCCGGGGCCATCGCCGACGGTCGCACGCGCCTCGCCCGCACGACCGGTATCCCCGCGGATCTGCGAGCGATCGGTGTCGGGTGGGCGACCGTGGAGCTGGAGCGCGCCGAGCGCGCCGCGGGCCTGGGCTTCGGATCCGTCGCGCCCGACGATGCGCTCGGGGCCACGTGCCGTCGGGCGGAGCGTGCCGATGGGGTCGCGCTCGTCCTGCTCGAGCCGGCGACCGAGGGTCCGCTGTCCGCGTGGCTCGCGCGGTTCGGCGAGGGCCCGGTCGCGGTCTGGTTCGAGGCCCTGTCTGCGCCCGGCCGGGCCGGCCTCGACCCGCCGGTGGTGGTCACGCGGGGGCCGTTCGGACCGGAGCGCCTCGTCGCCGGCACCGCTCGTGCCGGCCGGTTCGTGTTCGTCGTGGACACCGCGGGCGACGGGGGAGGCGGGTCGGCCCCGTGACCCCAGCGGGTACCATCCACACATGAGCGACCCAGTGACCGACCGCCCCGCCGTGACGCTCCGTCTCGCGGTCCCCACCGATGCCGATGAGATCGCCCAGCTCTTCACCGACGAGGGCTACCCGGCCGGGCCGAGCGACATCGTCGAGCGCCTCGAGCGCTTCGCTTCGCCCCATTCACGGGTGATCGTCGCGGAGCACGACGAGACGCTGCTCGGGTTCATCGCCATCCACGCCCTCCCGCGGTTCGAGCACGACGACCGGATCCTGCGCATCCTCGCCCTCGTCGTCGACGCCGGGGCACGCGAGCGGGGCGTCGGCCGCACGCTGATGGCCGAGGCCGAGCGGATCGGGGCCGAGCTCGGCGCGGCCTTCGTGGAGATCACCGCCGGGCACCACCGGCCCGAGGCGCGCCACCTCTACGAATCGCTGGGCTACGACGCCACCGTCACGGCGTACCTGCGCAAGAAGCTCTGAGGGTCGCACTGGATCTCTCGTCCATCCAGCCGACCTTTCCCCGGCTCCGGCTCCGCGACAGCGCCGGGGCGCTGCTGGACCTGCCCTGGGAGCGTCCGCTCGCCGAGTGGTCCTCCGAGACCCTGAAGTTCAAGGAGATCCCGGTCGGGCCGTCGCGCCACCTCGTCCGGTTCCTCCACCAGGACGGCCGGACGTACGCGCTCAAGGAGGAGCCGCTGGCGGTCGCCGAGACCGAGTTCCACGTGCTCCGCCATCTGGAGTCGCTCGCCCTCCCGGCCGTGCAGGCGGTGGGGCTGGCCGCGTCACCGGCGCGCCAGACGGCGATCCTCATGACCGAGTACCTGGCGTTCTCGATCCAGTACCGCCGCCTCCTGATGCGGTTCCCGCTCGGGCCCGGCCCGTACCGCGACCGCCTGCTCGACGCCATGGCGTGGCTGCTCGTCGACCTCCACCGGGCCGGCGTGTTCTGGGGCGACTGCTCGCTGGCGAACACGCTGTTCCGCCGCGACGGCGACAAGATCCAGGCGTTCCTCGTCGATGCGGAGACGAGCGAGATCCATCCATCCCTGTCCGACGGTCAGCGCGCCTACGACCTGGAGATCCTCGTCGAGAACGTCGCGTTCGGCCTGGCCGACGTCGCCGCCCTCCAGGGCCGCGAGGACGGCTTCGACGACTCCGTCGCCGCGGCCGAGATGGTCCGGACGCGCTACCTGTCGGTGTGGGACGAACTCCACCACGAGCCCGAGTTCTCCCCGTACGACCGGCACGCGATCCGCGCCCGGATCCGGCGCCTGAACGACCTCGGCTTCGCCGTCGACGAGATCCAGATCGAGCCGGCCAGGCCCGGCGGCGGGTCCGATGACGGCGCGGTGCGGCTCAAGGTCGCCGTCTCCAACCGGCGCTTCCACGCCCGCCAGCTCGAGCGCCTGACGGGGATCGTGGCGCTCGAAGGCCAGGCGCGGCTCCTGCTCAACGATATCCGCGAGTACCGCGCCTGGCTCGAGTACTACGACAAGCGCCCGATCGACGAGCAGGAGGCGGCCGAGCGCTGGGCTCGCGACGTCCTGCAGCCCACCCTCGAGGTGCTGACCCCGGCCATCGGCGAGGGTCGCGACGTCCTCCAGGCGTACTGCGACGTCCTGGAGCAGAAGTGGATCCTGTCCGAGGATCTCGGCAAGGACGTGGGCCTCGAGGCCGCGCTCGACGCCTATCTCGGGCTGGGCGCGCCGGCGCCCGAGGACGACCGCGGCCCGAAGGAGAGCGCGATCGCGCTCGACATCGACTGGTCGACCGGTTTCGACGCCGACCCGGACGTCCCGGACCTCCAGGAGGAGGGATCCGACCCCTCGATCGTGTGATCGCCGGCCGGGCGGGCGCGCACGGACCGGGCGGGTCTGGCACCATCCGACGATGCAGGGGAGTCCGGTCTCGGTGGGCACGGATCCGGTCATCCGGGTCCGGGGCCTGGTCAAGCGGTATGGCGATCTCGTCGCGGTGGACGGGATCGATTTCGACGTCGGGCCGGGCGAGGTCTTCGGCCTGCTCGGACCCAACGGCGCCGGGAAGACCACCACGGTCGAGATCCTCGAGGGCCTGCGCAAGCCCGATGGGGGCCAGGCGACGGTGCTCGGGCTCGACATCGCGACCGGCGCCGACGCCCTCAAGCCGCGCATCGGCGTCAGCCTCCAGACGGCGGCCCTCTACCCGAAGCTGACGGTCACCGAGGTCCTCGACCTGTTCCGGAGCTTCTATCCGGTGTCCCGGCCCGCGGGCGAGCTGATCGACCTGCTCGAGCTCGGCGAGCGCCGCAACGCCCAGACGCAGGTCCTGTCGGGCGGCCAGCGCCAGCGTCTCTCGGTCGCGCTCGCGCTCGTCAACGACCCCGAGCTCGTCTTCCTCGACGAGCCGACGACCGGCCTCGACCCGGCGGCCCGCCGGGCCCTGTGGGACATCATCCTCGGGATCAGGACGTCCGGACGCTCCGTGCTGCTCACCACCCACTACATGGAGGAGGCCGAGGTCCTCTGCGATCGTCTCGCGATCATGGACCACGGGCACATCCTGGAGATCGGCACGGTCGACGAGCTCGTCTCCAAGCGGTTCAAGGAGCGGACCGTGCGGTTCGACGCGACCGACGTCCTCACCGACGCCGATCTGACCGCCCTGCCCGCGGTGGCGTCGATGAAGCGCGACGACGTCGACATCCTGCTCTACACGGAGGATGTCGCCGCGACGATCGGGGCCCTGCTCGCACTGTGCGAGGCACGGAGCGTGGAGCCGGGCGACCTCGGGATCCGGCGGCCCACGCTCGAAGACGTCTTCCTCGACCTGACCGGTCGAGCGCTGCGCGACTGAGGGGGAGCGGCCATCGATGGGTGCCCTTGGCGCGCTGACCATCGCGAACATCCGGAGCTACACGCGCGATCGGGCGGCGCTGTTCTGGACGCTCGCGTTCCCGCTGATCTTCATCTTCCTGTTCGGGTTCATCTTCCAGGGCGGCGGTGGGACGGCCGTCAACATCGGATGGGTCGACCAGGACGGCTCGAGCGGATCCGCCCAGCTTCGCGCGGCGTTCGTGGCCGCCGGCGTCGACCTCACCGACGACTCGCGGGACGCGGCCACGGCCGCGATGAAGACCGGAGCGATCGATGCGGTGATCGTGGTCCCGGCCGGCTACGGCAGCGCCGTGACCGCGGCCGCCGCCGGCACCGCGGCGCCCGCCAACCTGACGATCGTCCTCGACCCGTCCCGCCAGCAGCTCGTGTCGGCGGTCTACCAGGCCGTCGGCAGCGTGCTGGGGGTCGTCAACCTGGGCGGCCGGACGCCGCTGGTGGTGCCCGTGCCCGAGACGATCCAGACCGAGAACCTCACGTTCATCAGCTACTTCGTCCCGAGCATGCTGGGCCTGTCCGTGATGCAGGTCGGCATCTTCGCGGCGATCCCGCTCGTGGCCGACCGCGAGAAGGGCATCCTCAAGCGACTCGCCGCGACGCCGCTGCGCCGCTCGCAGCTCGTCGGCTCGAACGTCCTGATGCGCCTGCTCATCGCCCTCACCCAGGCCGTGATCATCGTCGCGGTCGGCGTCGCGGTGTTCGGTGTCGAGGTGAGCGGCTCGATCATCCTGTCGGCGGCCTTCGTCGTGCTCGGCGCCGTCGCCTTCCTCGCCCTCGGGTACGTGCTCGCGTCGTTCACGAAGACCGAGGACGCCGCCAACGGCCTGACCCAGGTCGTGCAGTTCCCGATGATGTTCCTCTCTGGGGTGTTCTTCCCGATCGACGCGATGCCGCCCGTGCTCCAGACCATCGCCCGGCTCATCCCGCTCACGTACCTCGCCGACGCGCTGCGCCAGACGATGGTCGGCGGCGTCCCGTTCGCCTCGCTGTGGGTCTGCGCGGGGGTGCTGCTCGTCTGGCTGGTGGTCTGCTTCGGGATCGCCTCGCGCAAGTTCCGCTGGCAGTAGGCGCCGCAGGCGGCCAGGCATCGCGTCCCGGCGCCGACCGGCTCCGATCGACGCGCCTACCAGCGCTCCTCGTGGACGATGGCCTCGAGCGGCAGCCGGCCACCGGGCTTCGGCGGCCGCGTGAGATCGGTGGGATCCGCCGGGTAGCCGAAGGAGAGCAGGAACTCGCAGTGGTGGTCTGCCGGGTAGGCGAGCAGCCGGCGCGCCAGGTCCTGGTCGTAGACGGTCACCGGCGCGCTGCCCACCCCGAGCTCCCATGCCGCGAGCATCATGCTGTCGGCCGCCTGCCCCAGGTCGAACATCACCGAGAGCGGCGCGTCGGCGGACTGCGGGTCGGGCGTCACCAGCGCGACGCCGACGGCCGCGCCCGCGAGATGCCCGCCGTACGGCCCCACCTTGGACAGCCCGCGCAGGTGGTCGCGGTCGCGGCAGACGATGAACGCCCAGCGCTGGCTGTTCTTCGAGCTCGCCGCCCGGCGGCCCGCGTTCAGGATGCGCTCCACGTGCGCCGGATCGAGGGGTCGATCCTGGAACCGGCGGACCGCGCGGCGGGTCCGGATGGCGGTCCAGACAGGGTCGTCGCTCACGGCTCGCCGGTCGGCTCGCCGTCGAGCGGCACGCGGCGCCGGGTGGCGCCCGGCAGGACGACGCTCGCCAGCGTTCGAGCGCCGCCGTCGTTCTCCTCGGCCGCCGCGAAGCGGCCCTCGAGATCGGGGATCCGTTCGGCGACCGTCGCCGCGGCGATCTCGCCGGCCGCCTCGGGCGTCAGCGGGCCGCCGAGCGCCTCGGCCGCGAACCGCGCCACGGCCCGGCGGTAGACCGGCGACTCGTACAGCCAGGAGTGCTGGCCGTCCATCACGAGGAGTGTCTCCACGGGCGCCGGCGTGCCCTGCCACGCCCCGTCAGACGTTCCGCCGGCCCGCGCGGCCCGTGCCGCGGCCGCCAGGCGGTCCATGTGCCCGGGCGGGACGACCGAGTCACCGGCGCCATGGGCGAGGAGGACCGGCCCCGCGTACCGGGCGATGGCCTTCGAGGCGCTCACGTCCCGCACGATATGGCCGCGCGGGCGCAGGTAGACGCGCGTGGTCAGCCAGGCGAGCGGATAGGCGATCGGGTCGGGGATGGGGAGGTGGGCCAGGCGGAACGTCTGGCGCGTGAGCCGGTACGGGTCGGCCGGTGACGAGGAGGCGATCAGGACGCCGACCCGCGGCTCCGCACCGGCAGCCAGGATCGCGCCGATGCCGCCCATGGAGTGCCCGCTCACGCCGGCGGTGGTCACCTCGGGTCGCGCGACCAGCTCGCGGAACGCCGCGAGGGTGTCGGTCCCGAACTCGCCGGCGCTGACGGGCAGGTCCTCGGGCGGGTTGGCCCCGTGGCCGCGGACGTCGAAGGTCAGGCAATGGAACCCGGCCGCGTGGAGGAACAGGGCCATCGGGAGGGTCCGGTCGCGCGCGGATTCCCACCCGTGGACGAGGACGATCCCGGGGCCCGGCGCACCGTCCCGGGCCGGGATGAACCAGGCCGGCAGGTCGATGCCCTCGGAATGGACCGTCGTCGTCTCGTAGGGGAGCCCCACCTGGTCGGGGGTGATCACGGGCGGATGCCGCCGCGGGTACCCGGCGCGAACGCGGTACGCGAGCGCGAACCGGTAGGCGAGGCCGAGCGGCGCCGCGGCCAGGGCCGCGAGTACCCCCGCGCGTCGGACTCTTCCCATGACGGAAAGGGGACGCCAACCCGCCCGGCCTGTCAAGCGCCCAGCCGACGAGATCGCCCGGGCGTGTGCCGGGGGGCGGCACCGGTACACTGGCTCCGTGGCCAAGCGCGATCCATACGAGGTGCTCGGCGTCCTGCCGGGCGCGACGCCCACGGCGATCAAGGCCGCCTGGCGCCGACTCGCGCGGGCGCACCATCCCGACCTGACCGGTGACGATCCGGCCGCCTCGCGGGTGGCGACGCGCCAGATGGCGGAGATCAACGACGCCTACGCCGCGCTGACCCGCGACGACGGCACCGGCCGCAGCCGACGGGCGTCCGCCGGCGAGGACGGTGAGTCGTTCTCCAGCGAGCCGACCCGCCGGCGCGGTGGCCCGCCCCACCCGCGGCCGACTCGCCCCGTCACCGGGCGACTGGACACGAGCGCCACCTACCGGGCGCGCAACGACGTGGCCGACCGGGCGTCGAGGCGGGGCACGTCGCTGCCCGGGCATCCGCCGCGGCGCGGCGAGATCGTGGACCGGGAGCCGCCGCGCGCGTCGACGCCGACGGGCCCGCCCGTTCGCGGGCGCATCCGTCACTTCCGCCGGCCCACGCCGCCGTCGCTCGAGCGGGCGCTCGAGCACATGGTCGAGTTCGGGAAGTTCCACGGCCACACACTCGGCCAGATCGCGGACTTCGAGCCGTCGTACGTGGACTGGCTGGCGGGGACGGTCACGCGCGACCCGGATCTCGTGGCGGCCGCGCGGGTGACCCAGGCCGATCTCGACCGTCGGGGCGTCCTTCGGCGGGCCCGTCCTGCCCCGGAGCGGCCCGGCCGCTCGGCCTAGGTTCGCCGCCGCGGGCGGTCCGGCCTGCCCGTCCAGCCGCGCCTGCCCTTTCAGCCACGCCCGGTCCGTCCGGCCGCGCCTTGCCGGTCACCGCGCAGACCGTGCGCCGGACGCGAAAACGCCCCCCGATACCGGAGGGCGTCGATCTTCGCTGATTAAGAGAGGACCCTGAGCTATAAGCGCTGCCGTCCCGACGGTCCACCAGGCCTGTTGGCCGAAGAACCAGTTATTCGGCTCGTAAACTGGATCCGGGATCCCCGGCTCGGACCATCCCCGAGTCGACGTCCGTTTCCTGTTCCGTGACCGACGCCCCAGGTGAAGTCCTGGTTCGATCGCGGGTCGGCGTAGGCAGAACATTACGAGCGCACACCACATTCCGGCAATGTGACCCTTGTCCCGATTCGCCTCGGTTCTTTGGTCGGATGCATCCGCGCACCGGACTAGGAAAGAGGTACCAGGTGCGTGCACGCACCACCCGGGACGGCGATCGAGCGAAGCTCCGCCGACGGCCCGACAGCGCGTCTCCGGCGGGCTCGGCCGCCCTTCGATACGCTTGGGCCATGATCCCCCGACCGCCAGCGCGGGCCATCCGGCTGCTCGTCGTCCTCGCCGCTGCGGTCGCGCTCGCGGGCTGCAGCGCCGGCGCCGCGCCGTCCTTCGACCCCACGGGCGCCTGTACGGGCGACGGCTCGGCCGCGGGCGCCTACCCGGAGCTCGAGGCGCTGATCCCGACGATGTATCACGACACCGCGCCCGAGAAGCTCGACTCGGGGCGCAACTGCACCCCGGTCAACCTCGGGTCACTGGCCGCGGCCGGCATCGATGAGATCCGGTTCGCAGGCGGCACCTGGACGTTCGGCGAGCCGGCCGTCGTGCTCGCGGTCTTCACGGCGCCGGGCCTGACCGCCGACCTGCTGGCCGACTATTACGCGAACAGCGCCGCCCAGGCCGGCCGCACCGACATCATCGGCCAGTCGTCGCCCACGATCGCCGGCCGCCAGGGGCGCCGGCTCGACACGAAGACGGGCGAGCGCGAGCAGTCGGTGCTCGTGTGGCCCTCGGCCGACGCCGACCGCGTGAACGTCATCGTCACGCACGACATGCCGGAGGCCCGGATCCAGGAGGCGATCTCGGCGTTCGGGACGCGCTGACGCCGCCACGGATGCGCGTCTCGCGGGTGACCCGGTGCTAGAGTCCCGGCCATGAGCCGCCGGTCGCCCGACTGGGCCAGCCGCCAGCGCGACTGGGTGCGCGATCGCCTGACACCTGCCGTCGAGCGCGCCCCCGAGCGCAAGCCACGCTTCGCCACGCTCGGCGACATGACCGTCGAGCGGCCTGTACGGCCAGTGGACGCTCGACGAGCTCGCGGTCGATCCCATCGCCGACATCGGGCTGCCCGGGCGAGCCCCCGTTCACCCGGGGGATCCACCCGACCGGCTATCGGAGCCGCCTCTGGACCATGCGGATGTTCGCCGGGTTCGGGGCCGCCGAGGACACGAACGCCCGCTTCCGCCAGCTGCTCGACGCCGGGCAGACCGGGCTCTCGATCGCGTACGACATGCCGACCCTGTACGGGTACGACACCGACGACCCCGAGGCCGAGGGGGAGTTCGGCACGTGCGGGGTGGCCGTCAGCAGCCTCGCGGACATGGAGGTCCTGCTCTCGGGGCTGCCGCTCGACCGCGTCTCGACCTCGATGACCATCAATTCGCCGGCCGCCCCGATCTGGGCGATGTACATCGTGGCGGCCGAGAAGGCCGGGGTCCCGCGGGCGCGCCTCGAGGGCACCACCCAGAACGACATCCTCAAGGAGTTCATCGCGCAGAAGGAGTACCTCTTCCCGCCGGCGCCATCGATGCGCCTCGTGACCGACACCATCGAGTTCGGCACGCGCGAGATGCCGCGCTGGAACACGATCTCGATCAGCGGCTACCACATCCGCGAGGCCGGCTCCACGGCCGTCCAGGAGCTCGCGTTCACCATCGCCGACGGCATGGCGTACGTGGAGGCGGCGCTCGCCCGCGGCCTCCGGATCGACGACTTCGCGCCGCGCCTGTCGTTCTTCTTCAACTCGCACTCCGACTTCTTCGAGGAGATCGCGAAGTTCCGGGCGTCGCGCCGGATCTGGCATCGCCTCATGACCGAGCGCTACGGCGCCGAGAACGAGCGCTCGGCCTGGATGCGGTTCCACACCCAGACGGCCGGCGTCTCGCTGACCCCGCAGCAGCCGCTCAACAACCTGACCCGGGTCGCCATCCAGGCGCTGGCCGCCGTGCTCGGCGGGACCCAGTCGCTCCACACCGACGCCCACGACGAGGCGCTCGCGGTCCCGACCGCCGAGGCGGCGCTGCTCGCGCTCCGCCAGCAGCAGATCATCGCCGAGGAGACCGGCGTCGACGCCACCGTCGACCCGCTCGGCGGGTCGTGGTTCGTGGAATTGCTCACGACCGAGATGGACCGCGCAGGCCACCCGCTACCTCCAGGAGATCGACCGGCGCGGCGGCATGGTCGCCGCGGTCACCGAGGGCTATCCACAGCGCGAGATCGCCGACGCCGCATATCGCTACCAGCAGGAGTTCGACGCGGGCGAGCGCCGGGTCGTCGGGGTCAACGCCTATGTCGATGCGGACGAGGTCACCGCCGTGCCGGTCCTGAGCGTGCCCCCGGGCTCGCTGGAGGCACAGCTCGCGCGGCTCGAACGGACCCGGCGCGAGCGCGACCCCGCCGCGGTCGCGGCGGCGCTCGACGGTCTCCGCGATGCCGCGCTCCGCCCGGGCAGCAGCGAGACGAACCTGATGCCCCACTTCATCCGATGCGCGGCCGCCTATGCCACGCTCGGCGAGCAGTGCGCGGTCCTGCGCGAGGTCTTCGGGGAGTACCGGGAGCCGGTCGCGGTCTAGGCCGGGCCGGCGTCGCCGGTCGGTGGCTCGGCCGGGTCGGTCTGGGCCTCGCCCTTCCCGTCCGACGGCCGGTCCATGGTCTCGCTCGGGTCGAACCAGCCGCCCGCGAACGACATCCCCCGGGCGAGCTGGGCCGGTCCGTGCGCGGCGACCGCCAGCACGATGGCGACGGCGACGGTCACGGGGTGCGGGACGATCGACAACGCGATCAGTGCCAGGCACGCGACCAGGTAGAGGACGAATTGACCGCGCATGTTCGCGCGGGAGACGTGCCCGGGCTCGACCAGACGAGCCTGCTCACGTTCGTCGACATCGAGCTTGTTCCAGTCGCCGATGGCGGAGGTGCCGTGGAACGCGAACGCGACGACGATGACGATGGCACCGAGGATGCCAGGCGTGATGGTCGCGGCGAGGCCGACGAACGGCAGGGGGCGGAGGATGTCCGCCGACCAGATGCCGAGCTGCACGAACCCGCCCCCCCAGATGAGCGCGCCGAGGCCGCCGCCCACCACGGCCAGGACCAGCATCACCATCCAGGCGTTCCACCAGCGCGCCAGACCGCGGACCCGGCTCGCCCGCCGAAGGACCCGGTCACGCTGCGGTCCCGGCGTCGGGAAGAAGCGCGACCCGTCCGCCGAGGCACCCGGCGTGTCGAGCTCGCGGAGCAGCGGGATCACGAACTGCTCGTCGTTGTCCCAGTACCCGCCGTGGTCGTTCCGGACGCTCATGCGGTTGTACACGGTCCAGCCCACGTCCGGGCCGTCGGCCGCGGGGTCCTTGTCCCGCGGCCAGCCGTCGGCGGAGAACGCCGGCGCCGGGTCGTGGCTGGCGTGGAAGTCGACCCAGCGAAGCGTCGATGGTCCGCCGTCGGGACGGTCGTGATGCGCGTTCCGCAGCAGGCGGTCCCCGGGCCGCAGCCCGAGATCGTACGCCGGGCTGACGTTGTCACCGCGGTCACCGAGATACCAGGCGAGCCCGAGTGCCTGGCCGTGGCTGATGAACTTGTCGACATCGAGGTCGTCGTATTCGGGATCGGCCAGGAACATGTACGACAGCACGGTGCCGCCCGAGTGCCCCACGATCACGATCGAATCGGCGCCATAGCAGCGCAGCTTGCGGATCGTCTTCGCGAGCACGCTCCGCAGGTTCGCCGCCTGGGCGCGGTCGCTCAACAGGACCCGCACGTCCCCGAACCATTCCTGGATGAACCAGTCGATCTGCGCGGTCGAGACGGCGTCGTGCAGCTTCGGGATCGGCAGCGAGCCGAGGACCCGGAGCAGCCCGTAGAGCGGCACGACGACGGTCGTCAGCAGGATGAACAGTGCGGAGATGGCCACCTCGTCGAGGGCGTCCGCAATGCCCCGCCTGGGCGGCTTTCCGAGCGGGCCGTCCGGCTGCAACGGGTCGGTCCCGCGCCGGGCGGCGTTCCGCCTGAGTCCGGAGACGATCCCGGTCATGATGCACCTGACCTCGCCCTTGCCGAACAGCCAGTCGAGCATGTTCGAGAGGCCGGGCGGCCGGACATCGGCGGCCCACCACGCCTCGGTCAGGACCCAGCGCTGGGCGTCGTGGCCGGGGACCGGCGGGATCCGCAGCTGGATGATCGGCGTCGTGGCGCCGGTGAGGTCGACCTCGGCGATCTCGACCGGATCCTGGAACGGACGCCCGGCAGCAGGATCCGCGGTCTGCTCGGCCCACGACCAGACGGTTCGGACGATCGGTCCGGTCCAGTCGAACAGCGTCTCCGCCGCGAGCTGCGCCCCGATCCCGTGGACGAACACGACCCCTACCGTCTGGAGCGTCTCGGCGTCCGGCCCGTGGCCCGCGACGGCGAAATCCACGACGGGAGCGACCACCTCGGGGACGGGCGCCCCCGCGGCATCGGCGGGCGCGGGCGGCGGCTCGTGGACGAGCGCCCACGCGTCGTCGAGGGCCGTCGGCTCGGGTCGACCGGGGATCATCTCGGGACTGTAGCCCCCCGGTGTCTCGGCTTCATCCCATCTGCCGCGCGGGCCGTCTACCATGGCCGGCGTGTACCTGGACGCGCTAGAGTTCCTCGAGGAAGAGCGGGAGGCGTGGGCACCCTACGAGGCGCTCGCGGACCTCCCGGATTCGGCGCTGACCCGACCGGTCGAGGCCGCCCACGGCTGGTCCGGTCGCGACCTGATGGCCCACATGCTCGCGTGGCAGGGCGTCTCGCTCGATATCGCCCGTGAGCTCGCGGTCGGCGAGACGAGCCCGACGATCGCTCGCGTCGGCGCGGATTGGGACGAGCGTGGCGGCGAGGTCGTCAACGCCGAGTTCCAGGCACGGTGGGCCGCCGTCCCGCTCGACGAGCTGCGATCGGCGTTCCGGTCGCAGCCGGGTGAGTTCCGCGGCACCCTGACCGTCGTGCCCGAGGCCCGTTGGGTCAAGCACCCGACCCACATGCGCAGCTTCAGCGAGGACACCGTCGACCACTACCGCGATCACCTCCCGGACCTCGAGGCGATCCTGGCCGCCGGGCAGGGATGACGCTCGCGGAGTTGCTGGGCGAGGCGGCCCTCGACCTGGCCACGGTCAGGACGACCACGTCGACGGACGGTCGGACCGAGTTCCGTGTCGGCGACCACCTGATCGCGACGCTCAGCGCCGATGGGGTCGGGGAGTTCCGCCTGGACCCGCTCGTCGCCGAAGCGGCACAGCGGACGCCGGACACGATGTCATCCGAGCGCGGCGCCGACTGGGTCCGGTTCGCACCGGCGACCCTGGACGCCCATGCGGCGGACCGGGCCGTGGCCTGGCTGGGGTCGGCCGCCAGGCGCGCGGGACCGTCAGCCGACTGAGGCGGTCGCCAGCCGGTCGCCAGCCGGTCGCCGCCCCGCGGCCAGGAATTCGAACGACCCCGATCCTCGCGGACCGGGGCCGGGCTTGATACGGAGGGCTCGGTGGTCAGTCGACGTCGGCGACCGCGAACGCCGCGAGGCCGAACTGCTGCTCGAGCTGCTCGAGCGGCCGGAACCCGACTACGCCCTGCGGCTGCTCGCCGGGGCGGAAGAACGCGATCGTCGGGATGCTCAGGATGTTGAAGGCCTGGGACAGCCGCGGGTTCGCATCGACGTCCACCTTGACGACGTCGACCGCCCCTTCGTACTTGGCGGCGAGCTTCTCCATCTCGGGTGCGACCATCTTGCAGGGACCGCACCAGGCGGCCCAGAAGTCGACCACGACCGGCCGCTCAGCCTTGAGGACGAGCTCCTCGAAATTCGCGTCCGTCGCGACCTTGATCTCCACCATGTGGATGGATCCTTCCTCTCCCGTTCGCCCTAACGAGCGAGGTCCTGGATGAGTCGGTAGGCCTCGAGGACGCGCGGGTCCGCGAGGCGGTAGAGGATGGTGGTGCCCTCGCGCCGGCTGGTGACCAGCCCGGCGTTGCGCAGCACTGCCAGGTGTTGGCTCATGTTGGGGACCTGACAGCCGACCCTCGTGCTGAGGTCGCTCACCGAGAGCTCGCCGATGGCGAGCGACTCGAGGACGCACAGGCGCTTGGGGTCCGCAAGGGCCCTCCCGATCGCGGCATAGCGCTCTCGGTCGGACTCGGCGGAGACTGGCAGGTAATCCAGCACCCCCAGACCATATCACTATTTGCGCAAACGCGCAAGTGCAGCAACGTGCCGGCGTTGCCGCGGCGCGCCGTGGGAGCCCGACGCGGTGGCATACTCCGCCGCATGCCCGACGAGGTCCGCGACGACGCCGTCACGCTCGCCGCCATCGAGGAGGCCCGGGAGCGGATCGTCGGCCTGGTGCATCGCACGCCGATGCTCAGCTCGTCCACGGCCGCGCGCTGGATCGCGGCGGCGAGCGGCACCGTCGTCGCTGGCGATCGTCTCTATCTCAAGGCCGAGCACCTCCAGAAGACCGGCTCGTTCAAGGCGCGCGGCATGTCCAACCGGATCGCCACGCTGGCTCCCGATGCGCGCTCGCGGGGCGTCATCACGCTGTCGGCCGGGAACGCGGGCCAGGCCTACGCCTGGGCCGGCCGCGCCGTGAACGTGCCGGTCACGGTGGTCATGCCGGCTGCCGCCGTCCGCTCGAAGGTCGAGGCGTGTCTTGGCTACGGGGCCCGGGTCATCCTCCACGGCGTCCACATCGGCGAGACGTTCGCGGAGATGGAGCGCGTCCGCGACGCCGAGGGCCTGACCCTCGTCCACCCCTTCGACGACGCGGAGGTCATCGCGGGCCACGGCTCGATCGGCCTCGAGATCGTCGACGACCTGCCCGACGTCGACGTCGTGGTCGTAGGGGTCGGTGGCGGCGGTCTGATCTCGGGCGTGGCCGCCGCCGTGAAGGGCCGCCGGCCGGCGACGCGCGTCTACGGCGTCGAACCGGAGCGGTCGAACGCGGTGTCGCTCGCCATCGAACGCGGCGAGGTCGTCCGGATCCAGCCGGACAGCGTGGCCGACGGGCTCGGTGCGCCCTTCGCCGGTGAGCTGACGCTGGCGATGACCCGTCAGCTGCTCGACGGCATCGTGCTCCTTGACGATGCGACGATCCTCGCCGGGCTCCGGTTCGCGCTCGAGCGGACGAAGCAGGTCCTGGAGCCCGCCGGTGCCGCGGCCCTCGCGGCCGTCCTGGCCGGACGCATCCCGATCCACGAGGGCGAGCGGGTCGTCGTGGTCCTGTCCGGCGGCAATGTCGACATGGCACGGTTCGGGGACCTCATCGCCGGAGCGGGCACGCTCCCAGGCGGCGGCTCGTGACCGAGGGGCCGCCAGAGCCCGCCGACGCCGATCCGTCCGCCGCCACACCCGCCGACGCCGCCTCGCCCGGCGAGCCTCCGACGACCCCGGGCCCCGCGTTCACCCCGCCCCGGCTGGAGACGACGCGCGCCCTCATCGGAGCGAGCTTCGACCTCCTGGGACGCGCCACCGAGGAGATGCGGCGCGCCTCGTTCTACATCGGGATCATCGCGCTCGGGACCGTCACGCCCTTCGCCCTGGCCACGTGGGCACTGGCGGTCAGGTCCGTCCATCTCACGGTGCATGAGGCCGACGCCCTGAACCACGGTGCGGCGTACCTGTGGTACGGCCTGCTGGCCTGGCCGGCGGTCATCGGCCTGCTGGTGGCGACCATCGAGAGCCGGATCATGGCGATATCGATCCTCGGCGGCCGCCTGGTCGGCCGGCCGATGACGGTGCACGAGGCGCTTGCCCGGTCGCGCATGGTCTTCTGGCGCACGATCGCCGTCGCGCTCATCGCGGGCATCCCCCTGTCGCTCACCCAGGTCGCCATCGATGCCGGCTTCGAGGCGATCGCCCCGATCGGTGCCGATGGGACGCTCGTGGCGACGGTGCTGGCCGCGGTGCTGGTCGGGGCGCCGTTCGCGTACGTGCTGAGCGGGGTGGTCCTCGGCGACGTCGGCGCGTGGGAGGCGACCCGTCGCTCGTTCCGGGTCTACCGCGCCCGCAAGGTCGCCGCGGCCGTCGTGGCTCTCTTCGAGGCGGCGGCCGTCCTGCTGATCCTGCTCGGGCTGAGCGCCGGCCTCGACATCGCGTTCCGCGTGTTCAGCGCCCTCGGTCTCGGCGCGGACTCGGGGCCGGCCGGCCTGCTGCTGGTGACGGCCGGGATCGTCGCGGTGACCTTCGCGTTCGGGACCCTGGTCTACACCGTGACCGCGATCTCGCTGGCGCCCCAGGTCGTCATGTTCCTCGGCCTGACGCACGCGACCTTCGGGCTCGACCACGTGCGGCCGGGCGGCGATCGCGATCCCATGGTCCGCGATCCGCGCCGATCGCGGTTCCGGGTCTTTACCCGACCGCTGCTGCTCGGCGTCCTCGTCGCGTGGGTCGGCCTGCTGGTGACGGCGATCCTGATCCTCGGCTGACCGCCGCCTCAGTCGACGCCGAGCTCGTGCAATCGGTCCTCGTCGATCCCGAGGTGGTGGGCGAGCTCGTGGACCACGGTCACCCAGACCTCGTCGGCGAGGTCGTCCGGGTCCGCGAAGTCCGCCTCCAGCGGGAGTCGGAACAGGATGATCCGGTTCGGGACAGCCGCCCAGTCGGCGCCCCAGTCCGTGCGTGGGACCCCCTCGTAGAGGCCGTATAGCGTGTCATCCGACGGCAAGTCGTTCTCGCGGAGCTGCTCTGGCGACGGCTCGTCCTCGATGACGATCGCGACCTCGTCGAGGGCGGCTGCGAACGGCATCGGGATCGACGCGAGGGCGGCGTCGACGAGCTCCTCGAACCGCCGATGGCGCGAGGCTCGGAGCGGAGCTGACCGGGAACCCCGGCGGCGCTTGGCCATGGCGCTCGTATCCTAGGCTCGATGGAGCTGCCGCTCGACGCCGTCCCCGCTCCGGACCTCGCGGCCGAGCCCGAGGGCTTCGTCGTGACCGTCACGCCCGGCGACCGCATCCACTTCCTCGACTGGGGGGTCGCCGCAGCCGCGAACCGCGAGGGACCGGGCATCCTCCTCGTCCACGGTCTCGCCCAGACGGCCTGGTCTGGACGCCGGTGGCGCGACGCCTCCGCGGGGAACGACCGGTCGTCGCGATGGACCTGCGGGGTCACGGTCTCTCCGATGCCCCGACGGAGCCCGGCGCTACGACCTCGCCGTGCTCGCCGAGGACGCGGTCGCGGTGGCCGAAGGCTCCGGGCTCCTGTCGGTGCCCGAGGATAGTGTCGTGCTGGCCGGGCACGGGTTCGGGGCAATCGTGGCCGCGGCGGCCGCCCGCTCGCTCGGTGCGCGCTGTGCCGGGCTCGTGCTCGTCGACGGCGGCTGGGAGTCGCTCGAGGCCTCGACCGGGATGGATGTCGACGGGTTCCTGCGCGGGCTCGACGAGCCACCCGAGGTCCTCCGCTCGCTGTCGTCGTTCCTCGCCGATCGCGCCGCCTTCGACCCGGCGACCTGGGACGCGGACCAGGAGCGGGCCGCCCGCGAGACCGTCGTGGAGACGCATGCGGGCCGGGTCGTGCCGGTGACGCGGCCGCACGTGCTCCAGGCGTGCGTGCGGACGATGTTCGCGTACGTGCCCGCGGACGCCCTCGTCGCGGTCGAGGCGCCGGTCGTGGCCCTCGCGGCCGCCGAGTCGGGCGATGACGCGCCAGGCGTCCGCGACCGTGCGCTGGCGACGGTCAGCGCCGCGCGCGAGGCCGCCGGCCGTGGGGCGATCCGGAGCCTGTCGTTCCGTCACGACGGCCACAACCTGATGCGCTACCGTCCCGATGCGGTCAGCGCGGCGATCCTGGTGGTCGCCGGCGACGTCGCCACGGCTCGGGAGTCCTGAGGAACGCATGCAGGTCGTCTACACGCCGGCGCACCTCGGTCACGACATCACCGTCGAGACCTTCATGGGCCAGGCGATCCCCGCGAACGAGGTCGCCGAACGGGCCGAGATCATCCGCGCGACCCTCGATGCCGACGGAGGCTTCGATCGCATCCCCCGCCGACCGAGCATGGCGAGGGGCCGATCACGGCGGTCCACGACCCGGGGCTCGTGCGGTTCCTCGAGGTCGCCTGGTCCGAGGTCCGGCGGCAGGCCCTCGGCACGCCGTTCCTGTCGGCGGACACCTATCCGAACCGCGCGATGTTCGAGGGCATGAGCCCCGAGCAGCAGGCACGTCTCGTGCGTGAGCCGGAGCACGCGGCCGGGCGGGCCGGGTTCTGGGGCCTCGACTCAGCGGCGCCGCTCGTGGCCGGCACCTACCTGGCGGCGCGCGGCGCGGTCGACGTCGCGATGACCACGGTCGATCTCGTCCTCGGCGGCGCGACCGCCGCCTACGGTCTGTGCCGGCCACCCGGCCACCACGCCGCCCGGTCGATGTACGGGGGCTACTGCTTCTTCAACAATGCCGCGATCGCGGCCCATGCCGTCACGCAGGCGACGGGGGAGCGCGTCGCGATCATCGACGTCGACTACCACCACGGCAACGGCAGCCAACAGATCTTCTGGCGACGCGGCGACGTCCGGTACGTCTCCATCCACGCCGACCCGGAACGCGCGTACCCCTACTTCCTCGGCCGGGCGGACGAGACCGGCGAGGGCGACGGGGCGGGAGAGAACCTGAACATCCCGCTCCGGGCGGGCGCCACGAACGAGGACTACCTGGCCGCGACCGACCGCGCGGTCGAGGCGATCGGGGCCGTGCCGGGGTCGGTCGTCGTCGTCTCGCTCGGGTTCGACACCTACGGCCTCGATCCGATCGGCGACTTCGCCCTGACGACGGACGTCTACCACGAGGTCGGGCGGCGGGTGGCCGCCCTCGGCCGGCGCCTCGTCATCCTCCAGGAGGGCGGGTATCACCGACCGTCGCTCGGCGAGAACGCCCGCGCGTGGCTGCGCGGCGCCGAGGGCCGGCCGCTCGATCCGCTTCCGGCCCGCGGCTTCACCTCCGGCGGCACGGTCGTCTGAGGGCGATGCCCCGCGCGCTGACCCGGTCCACGCTCGATGCGGCCGTCGCCGATCTCGCCGCCCGCGATGCGGACCTCGCCGCGATCGTCGCCCGGTTCGGCCCGCCGCCGCTGTGGGACCGCGCCCCGGGGTTCCCGACGCTGCTCCACATCGTCCTCGAGCAGCAGGTCTCGCTGGCCTCGGCCCAGGCCGCCTTCGACCGGCTGACCATGGCGGCCGCGCCGCTGACCCCGGCCCGGTTCCTGGCATTCTCCGACGCCGAGCTGCTCGCGATCGGCTTCAGCCGGCAGAAGGCCCGCTACGGGCGCGCCCTCGCGACCGCGATCGAGGTCGGCACGCTCGACCTGGACGGGCTCGTCGAGCTCGACGACGACGTGGTGGCGCGCGAGCTCGAGGCCATCCCCGGGATCGGGCCGTGGACCTCGACGATCTACCTGCTCATGGTCCTGGGACGGCCGGACGTGTGGCCGGTCGGCGACATCGCGCTCGCGACGGCCGCCGGCGAGGTCATAGGGTTCGACCGCCGACCGCGGCCCGAGGAGATGGTCGAGCTCGGCGAGCGCTGGCGGCCGTGGCGGTCCGTCGCCGCGCGGCTCCTCTGGCACGACTACCTCGGCCGGCGCGGTCGGGCGGGCTAGTCCTCGCGCCGGTAGGGCGCCACGGATTCGATGTCGCCGACGAACTGCGCCAGGCGCTTGTGGCCGAGGATCTGGCGCACGGCCGACGCCTCGCCGATGTGGCTCCAGTAGTGGTAGGTGATGCGCTGCAGCTGCGAGCCCGCGGATGGCGGGTCCGAGCGCCCGTCGTGCGGCAGCGGGCGCTCCAGGTCGGCGGTGGTGAGCGTGTCGAGATAGACGTCGGCCGCCTCGGTCACGCGGCGCCAGGCGGCCCACATGGCCTTGAGCGATGGGGTCGAGGCCGGCAGGCCGCTCGCGACGGCATCGAGCACCGGCTCGACGCGCAGGCCCTGGCCGCGCTCCATCGAGATGCGCCGCTCGTGCCAGGCCAGGTGGCCGACCATCCACGAGATCGAGTTCATCGGCTCGAGGCGTCGCTGGGCGTCTTCCTCGGACAGGCCGCGCAGGCCACGCACCCATTCGGATCGTGCGAAGCGGAGCTGTTCGACGCGCGGATGGGCCATGGTCAGCGGTCTCCGTGGTACGGCGCGAGCCGGTCGATGTCGCCGACGAACTCGGGGGGCTGGTCGTGACCGAGCAGCTGCCGCACGGCCGACGCCTCCCCGATGTGGCCCCAGTAGTGGTAGATGACGTGGAGCAGCTCCGTGCCGGCTGCCGGCGACCGGCGTCGGCGGTCGAAGGCGAGCGGCCGCTCGAGGCCGTCGGCCGTGAGCGAGCCGAGCACGGCATCGGACCGTTCGACGATCCGCGACCAGGCCGACCACATCTCGTCGAGGGGCGGTGTCGACGCGGGCGCACCGTTCGCGACGGCGTCGAGGATGGGTTCGACGGTCAGGCCCTGGCCACGCTCGATCCACACGAGCCGCTCGTGCCACGCGAGGTGGCCGATCATCCAGGTGAGCGAGTTCATCGGCGCGACCCGGCGCGTGGCGTCCGCGTCCGACACGCCCGCGAGGCCGCGCTGCCACTCGGCGCGGGTGAACCGCAGCTGTTCGACGAGGGTGAGCGCCATGCTCCGCAGCCTAGCAGCGTCCGACGTACCATCGCGCCCTGCACAGGAGCCCGCCAGACCGATGTCGCGCCCGACCGAGTTGCCCAGCCACGTCCAGGCGATCGTGGACGAGATCGAGACCGAGATCGGCGAGGAGCCCGGCCGCGCGGAGGCCAGCATCGAGGGCGCCGGGCGCCACGCCGGCACGGGGCGTGTCGAAGCATCGGTGCGCGAGATCCTGCTCGAGATCGGCGAGGACCCGGATCGTCAGGGGCTCGTCGGGACCCCGGAGCGGGTGCACCGGATGTACACCGAGCTGACGGCGGGCTATCACGTCGATCCGGAGCGCCTCATCAACGGCGCGATCTTCGACGTCGCCTACAGCGAGATGGTCATCGTCAAGGACATCCCGTTCTACTCGCTGTGCGAGCACCACCTCCTGCCGTTCTTCGGCACGGCGGCGGTCGCCTACATCCCCCGCGGCCGGGTGATCGGCCTGTCCAAGATCCCGCGCATCGTCGAGACCTACGCGCGACGGCTCCAGGTCCAGGAGCGGCTCACCCAGCAGGTCGCCGAGTTCCTCCAGGACCGGCTCGAGCCGCAGGGCGTCGGCGTGGTCATCGAGGCGACCCACCTCTGCGCGGTCATGCGCGGCGTGCGCAAGCCCGGGACGATCATGACCACCTCGTCCGTGCTCGGCCTGTTCCGGACCCGCGACCGCACGCGCGCCGAGTTCCTCGATCACCTGGCCCGCCGGTCGCCGGAGCGATGACCGCCGTCCGCTTCCGCGCGATCCTCGTGCCGGTCGACGTCGGCACGTTCGTCGAGATCCCGGCCGAGGCGGTCCAGGCGCTCGGGGCGACGGGTCGCACGTCGGTCGTCGGCACGATCGACGGGCAGCCGTTCAAGAACCAGGTCATGCCCTACACCTTCGAGGGCGAGGGGCGGAAGGTCGTGATGGTCGTCAACAAGGCGACCCGCGCCGCGATCGGCAAGGACGCCGGCGAGACCGTCGAGTTCGAACTGGCGCGCGATGAGCGCTCCCGGTCGGCGGATGTCGTCGTGCCGCCCGAGCTGACCGACGCGCTCGCCCGGGATGCCGCGGCCGCCGCGGCGTGGGCGGACCTGGCCCCTTCGCATCGTCGCGAGTACGCCGAGCACGTCGCCGAGGCGAAGCGGCCCGAGACCCGCGAGCGGCGCGCGCTGCAGGTCGTGGAGGGGCTGCGGGGCTGAGTCCGCCGCCCGGCGGCAGCCGGCACCGCGTGAGGTGTTCAGTGCCGCTCCAGCACCGTGATCGTCTTGGAACCGCCGATGACCTCGAGGGCCAGCCGGTCCCGGGCCGTCGACCAGCCGCGCGACTCGATGACGGCCTCGCCGCCCCGCTTGCCGTAGCCGGTGTCGTCGATCTCGACATGCCCGTGGCCGCCGAGCAGGCGCAGCCGCACGGGGACGCCGGCCGGACGCTCGACGCGGATCGTCTTCGTCCCGCCCGTCAGCTTGACCGGGAGCTCGCCCCGCGGCCTGCCGAACTCGAGCTGCGCGCGCTCGATCCCGCCGGTCACCTCGAAGCGCCGGACATCGAGGTCCCGCAGGTCCGCCTCGATCCGCTCGATCCCGCCGGTCAGCTCGATGGCCCAGGGGATGGAGGTGTTGAGCGCGATCGTCGCGGTCCGCTTGCGCCAGTCGAAGGGGATCCCGCGGTACTGCACGAGCACACGGCCGTCGCGGACACGGATCTGCGGCGTGGCCCCGTCGAACTTGCCGCGATACAGCTCGGTGGCCAGGCGGCCCGCCCGGATCCGCAGGTCCTGCGCGCCGGAGCGGAACGTCAGCCGGGCGCTCGTCAGTCCGCCGAGCGCGGCCGCGTGCTCGGCGGGGCCCATCGAGACGGTCGGGTCTGCGGTGGTGGTGCGCAGCCGCGCGGACTCGGTCTGGGTGAGGTCCGCCATGCGCGTGAGGAACTCGTTGATGAGCGCCAGCTGCTCAGGCGAGTACCGCCCGACCTCGCTGGCGGCGGCGTCCTCGAGCGAGGCCATCATCGATTCGAGCGTCGCGATC
Organism: uncultured Chloroflexia bacterium; assembly: GCA_963755115.1. Classification (GTDB taxonomy): domain Bacteria; phylum Chloroflexota; class Limnocylindria; order Limnocylindrales; family CSP1-4; genus SPCO01. The sequence goes on along the minus strand of CAVWIK010000002.1, from coordinate 2,193,608 downwards.
TTCTCGGGGACGATCTCCACGATGACCCGCCGGCGATCGGCCGGATCGGCGATGCGCCGCACGTAGCCGGCCTGCTCGAGGCGGTCGATCACCCGGGTGACGGCCCCCGTCGTCAGCCCCATGACCTCTGCCAGCTTGCCCGCGGTCGCCGCCCCGGCGTCGAGCAGCAGCTCGAGCGCGTCGACGTCCGATTCGGAGAGGCCGAGCCGGATCGCGACCGACTGGCCGAAGATCGAGCCCTGGAAGTTCACGCGCCGGAGGGCGCGCACGACGCTGTCAACGCCCTGTCGTCTATCCATCTTGACAAGTGCTCCTGTGCCGGTGATTATCTGACCCGTGCAGATAATGTTCCAGATTGCTGAACGGCGCAAGTGACCTGTCCAGCATAGGACACAGGAGAGACGACATGACGATGATCGAGACGAAGGGCCTGCGCCGGACGTTCAAGGTCCGTGGCGGCGCCGTCGAGGCCGTCCGGGGCGTGGACCTCACGGTCGAGGCTGGCGAGATCTTCGGGTTCCTCGGGCCCAACGGTGCGGGGAAGACCACCACGCTCCGGATGCTCGCGACGCTGCTCAAGCCGACCGGCGGCCAGGCCACGGTCGCCGGGGCGGATCTCGCCCGCGAGCCGCAGACCGTCCGTCGCCGCATCGGCTACGTGCCGCAGGGCGGTTCGACCGACCCGGCTGAGACCGGCCGCGGCGAGCTGGTGATCCAGGGCCGCCTGTACGGGATGGACAAGAGCGCGGCCCAGAAGCGGGCGAAGGAGGTCCTCGTCGCGCTGGACCTCGAAGCCGCCGCTGACCGTCCGACCGCGACGTACTCCGGGGGCATGCGCCGCCGCCTCGACGTCGGCCTCGGCATCGTCCATCGGCCGCAGGTCCTGTTCCTCGACGAGCCGACGACCGGCCTGGACCCGCAGGCCCGCGCGCACATGTGGGACGAGATCCGCGGCCTGCGCGACCTCGGCACGACGGTCTTCCTGACCACCCACTACCTCGAGGAGGCCGATGCGCTCGCCGACCGGCTCGCGATCATCGATCACGGGGTGATCGTCGCCGAAGGCACCGCCGACGCGCTCAAGCGCGAGGTCGCGGGCGACGTGATCACGCTCGGCGTCGACGGCGACCAGGAGCGGGTCCTCGCCACGGTCCGCGACCAGGCCTTCGTCCGCGAGGCGAGCAGCGAGGACGAGCTGATCCGCCTCTATGTCGACCAGGGCGAGACCGCGGTGCCGCAGATCCTCCGGATCCTCGACGGCGCCGGGCTCACCGCCCGGACCATCACCCTGGCCCGACCGAGCCTCGACGACGTCTTCCTGCGTCAGACCGGCCGGTCCCTTCGAGAGGAGCCGGCGGCATGAGCGCGACCGTCATCGCCACGACCCGACCGTTCACCACCGAGACAAGGAATCCATTCATGCAGCTGATCCGCGACACCTGGCTCATCTTCCACCGATCGCTCTGGCTGACCATCCGGCAGCCCACCTGGATCGTCTTCGGGATGATGCTGCCGGTCCTGTATCTCTTCCTCTTCGGTCCGCTGCTCGAGGGCGCGGTCAAGGGGGCGGGCACCACCACCAGCGCCTTCAACTGGTTCGTCCCGGGACTGCTCATCCAGATCGCGATCTTCGGGACCGCCTTCGTCGGGTTCGGGCTCATCGCCGAGCTGCGCAGCGGGGTCATCGAGCGGATGCGCGTCACCCCGATGAGCCGCGGGGCGATGCTGCTCGGCCGGTCGCTCCGGGACGTCGTCATCCTGATGTTCCAGTCGATCCTGCTCATCATCCTCGCGATCCCGCTCGGCCTGCAGGTCGATCCGGCCGGGATCGCGGTGGTCCTCGGGCTGCTCGTGCTGATCGGCCTCGCCGTTGCCCCGATCTCGTACGCGGCGGCGCTCATCCTCAAAAGCGAGGATGCCTTCGCGCCGCTCGTCCAGGGCATCGCGATGCCGCTCCTGCTGCTTTCGGGGATCCTGCTGCCGATGGCGCTCGCGCCCGACTGGCTGCAGTTCCTGAGCACGCTCAACCCGTTCACGCACACCGTGGACGCGGCCCGGGCGCTGTTCAACGGCCAGTGGGGCGACCCCGAGATCCCGATCGGGGTGGCGGTCACGACGGTCCTGGCGGTGGTGTCCGTCTGGGTCGCCGCCCGCACGTTCAGCCGCGCCAACGCATAGGGGTCGTCTCGCGCTCACGAGCGTCGAGCCCCGGGCCCGGATGGGTCCGGGGCTCCTTCATGTCGGCTCGGCGCTCAGCGGAACGTCTGGCGCGCCTCGCCCGGCCGGTACGGCCGCAGGCCGAACGCCGACCACGTGTCGTCCACGGACACCAGCGAGAGCCACATGAGGTCGCCGCCCTCGAGTGGCTCCCAGCCCTTGTCGCGTGTCAGGTCGGTCTGCTGCCTCGACGAACCCTTCGGATAGCTGATCCAGACGAGGCCATCCGGCTTGATCGCCGCCTGGATCGCCGGGACGACCGCGGCGAGCTCGGTCGAGGTCCGCACGAAGACCTGGATCCAGTCGAGCGGGCCGTCGAGCACCTCGGCGACCGTGGACCCTTCGGGCGGGTCCAAGCGCGAAAGGTAGTCGGGTGCCGCCCCGATGACGGCGGCCCGCGCCCCCGGCCGGAGCTTCAGCTTCTTCGCGAGCGGCGAGATCTCGGTGCCCATGCGGGCATCATCGAGCGCCCGTCAACCGCCCGCGAGGCCGCGCAACAGCTCGTGGATCGGCCCGGCGACGATGACGAGGACGACGAACGCGGCGAACGCGACGAGGTACACGATGAGTGCCGTCGCGATGAGCAGCAGGACGCCGACGACCGCGAACAGGGGGACGAGGATCGCGACGAGCGCACAGCTCAGCCCGCGCGACCGAGGGCGCGACGGTGTCGCATCCGGCGCAGGCCCGCCGGCGAACGCGCCCATCGCCTCGAGCCGCTGGACCCGGTGCGCGACGGACGGCGTGAGTGATGCGGCCAGGCCGGTGTCGGACAGGGTCGTGCGCCCGCCCGCGGCCTGCCGGCCGCCCGATCCCCCGCCCACCACCTGGAGCAGCTCGAGCCAGGCGCTGCCGGGCAGGCGCGGATCGCGGCCGCCGAGGCCGCCCAGGGCCCGCGCCAGCGCTTCGGGATTGCGGGTCAGCTCGACGGCCGTGGCATCGCCGAGATAGACCCGCGAGCGCCACGCGAGGATGAGGAGCGGCCCGGCGAGGAAGAGGTTGATGATCGAGGCGCCGATCGTGATGAGCCCGCCCATCGTCAGGAGGGTGAGGCACCCGCTGGCCGCGTTGTCGGGAACGTCGTCGTCCATCGGCTGGCCGAGGAGCGCGGCCAGACCTGCGGCATCGCGGCCCGGGTCCCGACCTCGTCCGAACAGCGGCGGCAGGGCTGCCCGGAGCCGGACCCGCGCGGACGGGCTGACGATCGCCGAGAGCGCGGTCTCGAGCAGGCCGTAGGTGACGTACACGGCACCGACGTCGGTCGCGAGGCCCAGGTCGCCGTCGCCGGCCGACGCGATGAGCCGGGCGACCACCCCCTGGGTCGCCTCGCGGTCGATCGCGTCGAGGAGCGGCCGGCCGACCAGCACCGTCGCGTGATCGTGGTCCCGCCCGAAGACGAGCGCGTTCGCGGGACCATCGTCGTAGAGCAGCACGGCCGGTGCCGGGATCCCGGCCGCGAGCGCGAGCTCCGTTACGATGTCGACGAGCTCGATCTCCTCGGGGGCGTCCGCGCGGGGCGGACGTCCGCCGAGCCCGAGCGCGATCCCGGCGCCGCCGATCCGCCCCAGTCGCCAGCGGACGAGCAGGTAGGCGAGGAACAGCAGCACCACGCCGGGGATGACCCAGACGACGAGGATCCAGGCGACCGACTGGACCGTGCCCGGATCGCCGTCGATCAGGCCATCGAGCAGCGCCATGACGGACCCGCCGACATCCGGCATCGGCGTGATGAGGTTGATGAGGTCGGTGACGATGATCGCGAGGGCGAGCAGCACCGGCGAGAGGTACACGCCGAGCGGGATGCCCATCACGGCAGCGCCGAGGATCGCCGGGATCGCCCGGACCCGGGCCGCGAGCCGGTGGCGACGCTGGGCCGCAAGGAACGTCTCGTGGTCGTGCGGGCCGACCGGCGGGGCATCGACCCCGCGCTCTCCGTGCATGGGGGCAAGTATCGGGGCCACCGGACGCCGCCGACGCGTTACGATCGGCGCCATGGCAGACCGCCCGCTCAAGGTGCTGATCGCGAAGCCCGGCCTCGACGGGCACGATCGAGGCGCCAAGGTCCTCGCCCGGGGGTTGCGCGACGAGGGGTTCGAGGTCGTCTACACCGGGCTCCGCCAGACGCCCGAGATGATCGCCACGGCCGCCCTCCAGGAGGACGTCGACGTGGTCGGGCTCTCGATCCTGTCCGGAGCCCACATGACGCTGGTCCCGCGGGTGACGAAGCTGCTGACCGACCGCGGGATGGGGGACGTCCTCGTGACCGTCGGCGGGATCATCCCCGACGACGACGTCGCCGCCCTCAAGGTGGCCGGCGTGGCCGAGGTCTTCGGGCCTGGCACGACCATCGCGCAGGTCGCGAGCTACCTTCGCTCGAACGCGCGGCCGCGCGAGTAGGGTGGGGAGGATCCCGGCTCCCGGGCCGATCGATTGGCCGACGCCGCCGTCGCGGGGGACCGCCTCGCGACCGCCCGGCTCCTGACCGCGGTCGAGAACCGCACCGCGGTGGCTGAGGCGGCGATGCGCCGGCTCTACCCGCAGGCGGGCCGGGCGCATCTCGTGGGGATCACCGGGCCGCCGGGCTCCGGCAAATCGACCCTCGTCTCCGCCCTGATCGCGGAGGTCCGGCGCGCCGGCCGGACGGTCGGGGTCATCGCGGTCGATCCGTCGAGCCCGATCACCGGTGGCGCGCTGCTCGGCGACCGGGTCCGGATGCAGGCGTACGCCGAGGATCCGGACGTGTTCATCCGGTCGATGGCGTCGCGTGGGCACGCCGGCGGTCTCGCGTCGTCCTCGAGTGCCGCGGCGACGGTCCTGGATGCCTGCGGGTTCGACCTCATCCTCATCGAGACCGTCGGCACCGGGCAGAGCGAGGTCGAGGTCGCGGCGGCGGCCGACACGACCGTCGTCCTCGAGGCGCCCGAGATGGGCGACGAGGTCCAGGCCATCAAGGCCGGCCTGCTCGAGGTCGCGGACCTGGTCGTCGTCAACAAGGGCGACAAGCCGGGAGCGCTGCGGACGGCGGCGCAGCTCCGCGCGATGCTCGTGCCGACGAGCGGGCGAGGGTCGGGCGTCGACGGGCCGGCGCCCGGTTCCGCGGACGGCGGGCCGGCGCCCGGTTCCGCGGACGATGCGCTCCGGGCGCGGCCGATGCCGAAGCGGCCCGAGGTCATGGTCACGACCGCCGCGACCGGCGAAGGCGTCCCCGAGCTGCTCGCGGCCTTGGATCGGCATCGCGCGGCCGGTCGAGGCGAGGGGGCTGCCCCGGCCGCACGCCTGGCCCGTGCCGAGGCCCAGGTCTGGGCGATCCTCGGGGAACGGTTGCGAGTCGCCCTGCTCGACGCCGAACGGGGAGCCGGCACGCGCTCCGTCATCGCCGAGGTGGCGGACCATCGTCTCGATCCGTACACGGCCGCGGATCAGTTGCTGGGCACGCTCCGAATGACCTGATCGCGTGCGCCGTCGCGCGCCGCCGGAGCGTGGGCGCCTGGCCCGGAGGCAGGCGGCGGGTCACGCGGAGTTCCCGGGCCACCCGGAACACGATTGGCGCGCCCATCGACCATCCGACGAAGGAACCGCGCCGTTCATGGCCGGATCGTCGGATTCCGCGGGCCCACGGGGCGTCTCCGGCGTCGAATGGTCCGCTCGTCGACCGATCGACACCGGGCCGCGTGTCTCGTTCGTCGTTTGGTCGATCCGTAGACCAGGAGCGAGCGACTCGGGGCGGGACCGGGCGCGGGGTCGGACCGATGACGAGGCCCGCGACCGGTCGGGCGCAGTCGGACCGATGACGAGGCCCGGACCGGTCAGGCGCGCCGGGGCCGGAGCCTCGAATCCGAACGCCTAGAGCACCACGAGGCAGTCCCCACCGGGATCGCGCCCCTGAGCGAGGCCCCTGAGACACTCCCTCGTGCCGACCGGGAATCGTCGAGCGAGCTCCGGCACCGTCGCACCACGTCCCGGTTGTGGCGCGTGTCGGCGACGAGCAGGATCACCCGGTCGACGCCGAGATCTCGTTGCTTGGCCCCGATCGATCTCTCGAGCGCCTGGACATCGTCGAGATGCGTTTCGGCCTCGACCAGCGCCGCGATCCCCGGTCCGTCGATCACGGCGTCCGCGCTCCGTCGATCACCGCTGATCGGGATCGGGACCTCCGTCCGCCACCGAAGGCCTGGCCCGAGGCGCTTCTGGAACCGCGCCAGGAGCGCGAGATGGCCCTTGTCGCGCACCGGATCTCCGTCCGGATGCAGGGAGACGCTCAGCTCGAGACCGACGACGGCCGCCATCGCCGCCGCCGTCTCGATGTCGAGCTCGGTCTGGCCACGTTCGATCCGAGCGAGCCGGTCGTGACCAACGCCCATGCGACGGCCCATCTCCCGGAGGCTGAGTCCGCTGGCTCGTCGCGCCAAGGCGAGTCCGTCGGCGGTTCGGGCGGTCAAGGAGCGACCCCGCCGGGCACCCCGGGCTGCAGCGGTCTCGCGGATCGGCACGCCGCGAATTATGACGTTTGTCGCTTCCCAGCCGCTCATCCGGCTCGGCTACGCTGACCGGCGTGGCTGCGCCTGACCGCCCCGCGAGCCCGTCCCGGCTCCTGACGCCCGCCTTCGCCGCGCTGTTCGCGGCCGCGCTCGTGTTCTTCACAGCCGGCAGCACCGTGCTGCCCGTCGCCTCGCGGTTCGCCGCCGGGCCGCTCCACGCGGACTCGATCGGTGTCGGGATCGCGATCGGGGCGTTCGCCATCGCGGCCCTCCTGATGCGGCCCGTCGTGGGCTGGGCATCGGACCGGTTCGGGCGCCGGCCGCTCCTCATCGGCGGCGGCTTCCTTACCGTCGTGGCGCTCGCGCTACACCTCGTCGTGACCTCGCTCGCGGCCTTCGTGCTCGTCCGGTCGCTGTTCGGGATCGCGGACGCGTTCTTCTTCGTCGCCGCGGTCGCCGCCATCAGTGACCTGGCGCCCGACGACCGCCGCGGGGAGGCCATCAACTACGGGTCGCTGTCGGTCTATCTCGGTCTCGCGCTCGGGCCGCTGCTCGGCGAGACCATCCTCGGCGCGGCCGGAGTTCTCGGCCGTCTGGATGACGGCGGCGGCGATGGCCGCCGTGGCGACCGTCCTCGCGCTGTTCGTCCCGGAGACGGCCCCGACGATCCTGGCGCCACGCGACGGGCCGCGCACGCGGGCTCGGCTCATCCATCCGGCAGGGATCTTTCCTGGGTTCCTCATCCTGACCGGCGCCTGGGGGATGGCCGGGTATCTGGCCTTCGTCCCGCTGCACGCCACGAACCTCGGCATGGACGGTGCCGGCGGCGCGCTCGCGATCTACGCCCTGGTCATCGTCGGCCTGCGGATCGTCTTCGCGAAGCTGCCGGATCAGCTCGGCGCCGCGCGGGTCTCGGGAGCGGCGCTGCTCGCGACGGCGGCCGGGCTGACCATCATCGGGCTCGCGAACGGGCCGATCGGGCTGCTCGTCGGCACCGCCGTCTTCGCCGGGGGCGTCGCATTCATGTTCCCGGCGCTCATGTCCCTGGCAGTCGCACGCGTGGACGAGACCGAGCGCGGCGCGGTCGTGGGGACGACGACGGCCTTCCTCGATCTCTCGTTCGGCCTGTCGCCCGCGGTCCTGGGCTTCGTCGCCGGGGCGAGCGGGTACGGCGGGGCGTTCCTCGTCTCGGCGGCGATCGCGCTCGGCGGGGCCATCCTGCTCATCGCCCGGCGGGACAGCGTGCGCCACCCGGACCTTGCCGCGACCGGTACGCTCCACGGATGACCGTCGAGCGCGTCTTCGTCGCGGGGGCCGGGCTGATGGGGCACGGCATCGCGCAGGTCCATGCCGCCATCGGCAAGGACGTGATCCTGTACGAACCGGATCTCGCGCTGGCCGAGGCGGGTCGCGAGCGGATCGCCGGCAACCTGGAGCGGGCGGTCGCGAAGGGCAAGCTCACCAGCGAGGCACGGGACGCGACGCTGGCGCGGGTCGCCGCCACCTCGGACGTCGCGAGGGTCGGCGACGCGGACCTCGTCATCGAGGCCGTCTTCGAGGACCTCGACGTCAAGCGCTCGCTGTGGCGGGAGCTCGATCGGCTGGCGCCGCCGGAGACGACGTTCGCCTCGAACACGAGCTCGATCGCCATCCACCGGCTCGGCGAGGCCGTCACGCCCGAGCGCCGGGCACGGTTCCTCGGGATGCACTTCTTCAGCCCCGTGCCGGTCATGCCGCTCGTCGAGCTCATCCGCGCCCAGGCCACCTCGGACGAGACCGTCGCGGCGATCCGCGCGCTCTCGACGGACCTCGGCAAGCAGGTGATCGTGTCCGCGGACAAGCCCGGGTTCATCGTCAACCGGATCCTGATGCCGTTCCTGGCCGAGGCGATGCGCGCCTTCGAACAGGGCGTCGGGACCGCCGAGGATATCGATGCGGGCGCGCGGGTCGGGCTCAATCACCCGATGGGTCCCCTCGAGCTCGCCGATTTCATCGGCCTCGACGTCTGCCTCCAGATCATGCGGGTGCTCGAGGACGGTCTGGCTCTCGAGCACGTCCGCCCGCCACGCGTCCTCGAGGACCTGGTGAAGGCAGGCCACCTCGGCCAGAAGACCGGCCAGGGTTTCTACGTCTATCCGCGGCCGCCGCGGTGACGACAGCGGCGGACGGGCCTTTCAGCGACGAGGAGCGGCTGCTCCAGGCGACGGCGCGCGACTTCGCGGAGCGCGAGATCGCGCCGACGGCCATCGAGCGCGACGAGGCCGAGCGGTTCGACCGATCGATCTTCACGCGGATGGGGGGCCTGGGGCTGACCGCGGCGCCGATCCCGGCCGCGCACGGTGGCGCCGGGTTCTCGTACCTGGGCTGGACGCTCGCGATGGAGGAGCTCGGCGCGGCCGACATGGCCACGGCCGTGACCCTCTCGGTCCACATCCTGTCGCAGCTGCCGGTCGTCGCCTGGGGCACCGACGAGCAGCGGGAACGCTGGCTCCCCGCGATGCTGGCGGGCGAGGCGCTGGGCGCATTCGCGTTGACCGAGCCGCACGCCGGGTCCGACGCCGCCGCGATCCGGACCCGCGCCGAGCGGGTCGGGCCGGCCGACGGTCCGACCGCTTATCGCCTGACGGGCAGCAAGATCTGGATCTCGAACGCCCCCGAGGCCGACCGATACCTGGTCTTCGCGACCCTGGACCAGGCGGCCGGGACGAAGGCGATCACCGCGTTCCTCGTCGAGAAGGGGATGGCTGGCTTCCGATTCGGTGCCCACGAGCGGAAGATGGGGATCCGGTCGTGCCCGGCGGCCGAGCTCGTGTTCGAGGGCTGCGAGGTCCCGGTCGCGAACCGGCTCGGGGCCGAGGGGGACGGCTACCGGATCGCGCTCTCGGCACTCGGCGAAGGGCGCATCTCGATCGCCGCGGCGTGCGTGGGGCTGGCCCGCGCCGCCCTCGAGGCGGCGGCGGCCTACGTCACGCAGCGGCAGGCCTTCGGTGCGGCGCTGGCCGACCAGCAGGGGGTGCGCTTCATGCTCGCCGAGATGGCCCGGGACGTGGCTGCGGCGCGCGCGCTCACCCGGGTCGCGGCGGAGGCCAGGGATTGCGGCGAGCCGCTCGCCGAGGTGTCGTCGCTGGCCAAGTGGACCGCATCCGACGCCGCGATGCGCGTCACGACCGACGCGGTCCAGCTCTTCGGTGCGACCGGCTACTCGCGCGAGACGGGCGTGGAGCGGCTGATGCGGGATGCCAAGGGCGCCCAGATCTACGAGGGCACGAACCAGATCCATCGCCTGATCGTCGCCGACGAGGTCCTCCGCCGGGTCTGACCGGGGCCGGCCGCGGCCCGGCGCCGTCGGCCGGGCATCGGGGGCCGAACACGGGGGCCGGACAGGCGTCGTCACCGGGCTCCCGTAACGGCCCACGCGACACGCCGGTGTAGATTCGAGCCATGACCCACGCCTCCAGCGGTCCCGGCGGCGACGTCTTCATCGTCAGCGCCGCGCGCACCCCGATCGGCAAGTTCGGCGGTGGCCTCGCGAGCGTGCCGGCCACCGAGCTCGGGGGCGTCGCCATCCGTGCGGCCGTCGAGCGCGCCGGCATCGACCCGGCGGTCGTGGCCGTCGACGAGGTCCTCATGGGCCAGGTCCTCCAGGCCGGTGCCGGCCAGGCCCCCGCCCGCCAGGCCGCCCTGAACGCCGGTCTGCCGGCGACCACCTCGGCGACGACGATCAACCGCGTCTGCGGCTCGGGCCTCAAGGCCATCATGCTGGCCGCGGCCGAGATCCGGGCGGGCGATGCCGAGGTCGCGGTGGCCGGCGGGATGGAGTCGATGAACCAGGCGCCCTACCTGCTGCCGGGTGCCCGGTTCGGGTACCGCCTCGGCAACGGCGAGCTCATCGACGCGACCGTCCACGACGGCCTGTGGTGCGCGATCGAGGACTGCCACATGGGCACCCACGCCGAACGGGTCGCCATCAAGGACGGCGTGAGCCGCGAGGACCAGGATGCCCTCGCGCTGGCCAGCCACCAGAAGGCGATCGCGGCGATGGATGCCGGGCGCTTCGATGCCGAGCTCGCGCCGGTGACCGTGCGCGACCCCAAGGGCCGCGAGACCGTCGTCTCGCTCGACGAGGGTCCGCGGCGGGACTCGTCCGCGGAGGCCCTCGCGCGCCTGAAGCCGGCCTTCGCGCTGCCCGACGGCGAGGACCGAGGCGCCGCGACGGTCGGGACGGTCACCGCCGGCAACGCGCCGGGGATCACCGATGGGGCCGCGGCCACGGTCGTCGCGAGCGAGCGGACCGTGGAACGGCTCGGGCTCAAGCCCCTCGCCCGGATCGTCGGCTATGCCCAGGCCGAGGTCGAACCGAAGTGGCTCTTCCTCGCCCCGATCGCCGGCGTCCGACGGCTCCTGGACCGGATCGAGCTGCCGATCGAGGCGTTCGACCTCATCGAGATCAACGAGGCGTTCGCGGCGCAGACGCTCGCCGACGGTCGCGAGCTCGGCTTCGACTGGGACAAGGTCAACGTCAACGGCGGCGCCATCGCCCTCGGCCACCCGATCGGCGCGTCGGGGGCCCGGATCGTCGCGACGCTCCTGCACGAGCTCCAGCGCCGCGAGGGCCGCTATGGCCTCGCGACGCTGTGCCTGGGCGGCGGCGGCTCCGTCGCCATGGCCGTCGAGCGCGTCTGAGGAGCGCACCGATGTCCGGGGGCGTGATCCACCGCAACGGGCGTGCCGGCAACGGCGGCTTCTCGGCCGGCGCGATCGCGGTGCTGCTTGCGGTCGTCGCGCTCGGCTGCGGGACGTCGACCGGATCCTCGGAGACGTCCGGCTCCGCCCAGGCGCCCGTCTCCACGGCGGCCCCGCAGGACGTGGCCGACTGCGCGATCGCCCAGCCGCCGGGCCCCGCCGACGAACCCCCGCGCGAGGGGACCGAGACCGACACCTCGAACGACGGTCCGGGTCGCTGGCGGCTGTGCCTGAGCGGGCCGATCGCCCTGTCCGTCGAGGACACCGCGTGGTGCCGGTGGGATGCGGCGCGCACCAACGTCGAGGAGGTCACCGGCCTGCCAGCCTCGGACGGCAGCGTCGACTACGACGCGTGGCTGTCGTTCCCGGCGGCCGCCTTCGAGGTCCACCTGACCGACAACGCGCACGGCGGTGTGATCGCGAACTACGGACCGCGCGCCGGCATCCCCGACGTCGTGGCCGGCGTCGGCCGGGCGGATGGCGCGGTACCTGTCGACGTGGTCCTGGTCGCCGACCAGGGCGAAACGCCCGCGGGTGCGCCGCTCAGCCTCGTCGGACGGCTCGTCTGGACCTGCGGCGACCCTCCCGCCAGGACCTGAACGCCCGCCGACGGACCGTCGTCCGGCGCCCCCACGACGTACACTCGCGGGCATGACCGAGACCGCCGTCGAGACCCCGACGTTCCGCCACTTCATCGCCGGGGAGTGGTGCGATTCCACGAGCGGCGCCACGTTCGAGAGCCGCAACCCCGCGGACACGCGCGACGTCGTCGGGCGTTTCCAGCAGGGGACCAAGGCCGATGTGGCCATGGCCGTCAAGGCCGCCGAGACCGCGCTCCCGATGTGGAAGCGCACGCCCGCGCCGAAGCGCGGCGAGATCCTCTACGCGTTCGGGGCACTCATGGCGCAGCACAAGGAGCGCCTCTCGCGGGCGATGACCCGCGAGATGGGCAAGGTCATCGCGGAGGCGCGTGGCGACGTCCAGGAGGGCATCGACATCGCGTACCTGATGGCGGGCGAGGGACGCCGGATGTTCGGGGACACGACCCCGTCCGAGCTCCCCGACAAGTGGGCGATGAGCATCCGCCAGCCGATCGGGATCGCCGGGATCATCACACCCTGGAACTTCCCGATGGCCATCCCGTGCTGGAAGATCATGCCGGCGCTCGTGAGCGGCAACACCGTGGTCTTCAAGCCGGCCAGCGACACGCCCCACTGTGCCACGCTCCTGGTCGAGCTGATGGCCGAGGCCGGCGTCCCGCCGGGCGTCGTCAACCTCGTGACCGGCACGGGCGGCGAGGTCGGCGACGCCATCGTGGAGAGCCCGGACGTCCACGTCGTCTCGTTCACCGGCAGCTCGGAGACCGGGAAGGCGATCGCGGTGAAGGCGGGTCGTCGCCTGAAGCGCCTCGCGATGGAGCTGGGCGGGAAGAACGGGGTCGTGGTCCTCGCCGATGCCGACCTCGACCTGGCCGCGGACGGCATCCTCTGGTCGGCCTTCGGCACGACCGGGCAGCGCTGCACAGCCTGCTCCCGGGTGATCGTGGAGCGCGCGGTCGTCGACCCGCTGCTCGAGCGCCTCGAGACGCGGGCGAAGGCGCTGCGGCTCGGCTCCGGCCAGGACGACAGCACCGATGTCGGGCCGCTCATCAACGCGGGCGCGCTCGACAAGGTCGAGTCGTACATCGGCGTCGGCCGGAGCGAGGGCGACCTCGTCACGGGCGGGGGGCGCGCGACCGGCGGTGTCCTCGCGCACGGCCACTTCTTCGAACCGACGATCTTCGCGGGCGTCCGTCCGATGGATCGCATCGGCCAGGAGGAGATCTTCGGGCCGGTCCTCGCGGTCATCCCGGTCGCCGACTACGGCGAGGCGATGCTCGCGCTCAACCAGACCCAGTACGGCCTCTCGTCGAGCATCTTCACCCGCGACGTGAACCAGGCCTTTCGGGCGATGCGCGACTTCGAGACCGGCATCATGTACGTGAACGCCGGCACGACCGGTGCGGAGACGCATCTGCCGTTCGGTGGCTGGAAGCAGACCGGCAACGGTCACCGCGAGGCGGGCCACGCGGCGCTCGACACGTTCACCGAGTGGAAGTCGATCTACGTCGACTTCAGCGGACGCCTGCAACGCGCCCAGATCGACAACCAGGCGTCGTGACCGACGACCTTCCCGAGCACGTCCGGCGCAATCGGACGTCGTGGGACGAGTGGGCCCCGGAGTACGTCGCGAACGGTGAGCGGAGCTGGGGGCTCGCCGCCGGCGAGGAGACGTGGGGGATCTGGGCCATCCCGGAGGCGACGCTCGGCGTGCTGCCGGCCGACCTCGAGGGCCGGGACACGATCGAGCTCGGATGCGGGACCGGCTACGTCTCGGCGTGGCTGGCACGCCGGGGCGCGCGACCGGTCGGGATCGACAACTCGGAGGCGCAGCTCACGACCGCCCGGCGCCTGCAGGCGGAGCACGCGATCGAGTTCCCGCTGATCCACGGCAATGCCGAGGTCGTGCCGTACCCGGACGCGAGCTTCGACCTGGCGATCTCGGAATACGGCGCGAGCATCTGGGCGGACCCGTACAAGTGGGTCCCGGAGGCCGCGCGACTGCTTCGTCCCGGCGGCGAGCTCATCTTCCTGGTCAACGGCGCCATCCTCGTCCTGTGCATGGCCGAGGAGGACGATGTCGCGGCGACCAACGAGATGATCCGGCCGTACTTCGACCTGCACCGCCTCGACTGGTCGGACGGCAGCACGAACTTCTACCTCGGCTACGGCGACTGGATCCGGCTCCTCCGCGCGAACGACTTCGAGGTCGAGGCGCTGCTCGAGCTGCGGGCGCCCGAGGGGGCGACGACCTCCTACCCGTTCGTCACGGCGGATTGGGCGAAACGCTGGCCGAGCGAGGAGATCTGGAAGGCCCGCAAGCGCGGGTAGGGGACCGCGGTCAGGCTCGGTCGTCGGTGCGATCGACGACCGTGTCGACCACCCCGGCGTCGGTGAACGCCTCGTCGGGCTTCGGGGCCGCGCCGGCATGCGCGGGCGTCGCGGCCCAGCGCAGGACCTGACCGAGGCCCGCGCGCGTCGCGGCGACGACGACCTCCTCATCGGCGTCGAGGACCTCGTCGGCGGGGAAGTCCCAGCGCGCGTCCTCGGTCCCCGGATCGGCGACGGCGAGGACCCGCAGCTCGCCGGGCGCGTGGAGCGACGCCGCGAGCCGTCCCTCCAGCTCCGACCCGGCCGGGACGCGCAGACGAGCGAAGAGCACGACCCGGCGGTCGCCCACCGGCACGGTCGCCACGACGTCCGAGCCGACCGCCGCGGCCGCGAAGGCCGGCGCCGCGAGATGCGACACGCTCCGGGTGAACCGGATGTGGAACCCGCGCTGGACCCGCACGGCGAAATCCGGGTCGTACAGGCGCACGACGACGCGCAGGTCGGGGCGGATGGCGCGGGCGTTGAGGACCGTCGAGAGGTTGACGAGGTCGTCGCTGGTCGCGGCCACCAGCGCCCGAGCCGCCCCGAGCCGGAGCGTGTCGAGCACCGCTCGATGCCGGGCGTCGCCGATGAAGACCGGGATCCCAGCGGCCCGCGCCGGCGAGACGAACCGGCCGTCGTCGCTGACCTCGACGGCGACGACCGGGACGCCGCGGGCGACGAGACCGAGCGCCACGCGGTAGCCGATCGACCCCAGGCCGGCCACGATCACGTGGTCGTGGACGTTCCCGGGCACGGTCCGTCGCCCGAGCGTCTGGAGCAGCCGCGAGCGGATGAGGGCGTCGGTGATGAACGCGTAGACGACCGCCACGATGGCCGCACCGACGAGGCTCAGGATGATCGCGTAGACGCGGACCGCCCCGTTCGCGCTCGCGGCATCGATCTCCGCCGGCAGCGACGCGCCGGTCAGCAGGGTGATGGCGTAGGAGATGGCGTCGATCGGCGTCAGCCCGGCGACGAGGTCGAAGAAGAGCGCCGAGGCGACCGCCAGGCCGACGAGGATCGCCGAGGAACCGGAGGAGGCGGCGCTCGGGCGACGACAGCCGCGCGCGGATCGGCCCGATGATCCGCTGGACCGGGCCGGCATGCCCGGTGGTCGGGGCGGGCGTCGCCATGAGCGGCTCGGATCCGTCGGGTTCGTCCTCGAGGTCGATGAGGATGAGGTCCGGGTCGGTGACCGCGGCGTCCGGCAGCATCTCCACGGTCCGGTCGGCGTGGATCCGCGCGATCGGGATGCTCTGCGGCGCCCGCGGCGGTTGCGTCGAGTGGCGTGATGACACGACCCGACCTGCCAGGCGGAACCGGCTGCCGCTCTCGCCGTCGATGGCGGCCGACACGAAGCCGGGCGCCGCCAGTGCCGACGAGGAGAGGGCGACCGCATCGGGGAAGAGATCGGGGATGTGGGCGCCAAGCTCCTGGTCGAACATCCGGATGACGACCCGGATCTTCGGGTTGAGCTCGGACGCCGCCAGGGCGCTGTTGAGGTTGCCGAGGTCGTCGTCGCCCGTCAGGACGAGCACGGCGGCGCCGTGGGCGTCGGCCTCGCGCAGCACATGCGCCAGGCGATGGTCGCCGACGACGAGCCGGACGCCCTGCTTGGTCAGGTGCTCGGCAGGGTCGGTGGTCGGCCCGATGGCGACCACCTCCTCGTCGCGCAGGCGCAGCTCGTCGACCGTCCGCAGACCGAGGTGGTCGAGCCCGCAGACGATGACATGCCCGTTCACGTCGGCCAGTCTATGGGGCCCGCGGCACGCTCATCCCGCCGCAGCGCGAAACCGCCGTTAACGTTTCCGGCGTAGTCTGCGGATATCGGGCAGCAACCACGCGGCCGTCAGCGGCCCGGCACCGACCCCACCCAGGAGAGATCTCGATGTCGACGAGCCCTCCGGCCCCCGCGCCGGGCCGGGAACCCGCCACGGTCCGTGTCGCGATGTGGAGCGCCCGCCATCGCTGGCCGGTGGCGGCGCTCTGGTTCGTGGCGACCATCGGGGTGTTCGCGTACAGCCTGTCCATCGGCGGCATCAACGCCGCCGACGCCAACGGGAACCCGAACGAGCGGAAGCTCGAGGCGAGCGAGGCCTACGACGTCTTCAATGCCGGCGGGACCAACGACCCCTACGAGCAGGTCCTCGTCGTCGTCGGGGGCGGCCCGGGTGCGACGACGGATCCGGCGTTCAAGACGGTCGTCGACGGCCTGGTCGGGCAGCTTCGCGGCGCCGGCGCGGAGCTCGATGGCGTCCAGACCCCCACCTTCGACCCGTTCCCGAGCCCGTTCGAGGCGCCCCCGCAGGCCGGGCTCGTGTCTTCGGACGGGACGACGGTCCGCATCGTGACCCGGATCTCGGGCGACGACACGCGTGTCGCGACCCTTATCGCCCCGGTCCGCCCGATCATCGACGCCGCGCAGGCGGCGAACCCGGGCCTGCGGATCCACACGATCAGCAGCACGTTCATCAACGACGACATCAACGAGCTCATCTCGTCGGGGCTCGACGAGTCGCTCCGGCTCACGATCCCGTTGACGTTCTTCATCCTGCTGTTCGCGTTCGGCGCGATCGTGGCGTCCGTGGTGCCGCTGGTCCTCGCGATCACCTCACTGCTCGCGGCGTTCGGCATCCTCGGCGTCTACAGCCAGGTCGTCGGGCGCCGTCAGCCCGAACGCCACCCAGCTCATCGTGCTCATCGGGCTCGCGGTGGCGGTCGACTACTCGCTGTTCATGATCACGCGGTTCCGCATCGAGCGACGGGCCGGCCGCGACCGGGCCAAGGCGATCGAGGTCTCGAGCAGCACCGCCGGCCGAGCCGTCTTCTTCTCCGGCCTGGCCGTGATGATCTCGCTGGCCGGGCTGATCACCCTGGGCGTCTCGCTGTTCACGCTCGATGGCGATCGGCACGATCTCCGTCGTGCTCGTCTCGGTCATCGGCAGCCTGACGTTCCTGCCGGCGGCGCTGTCCATCCTCGGCGACCGGGTCAACATCGGCCGACCGGCCGCCTGGATCCCGCGGCTGTTCGTGGCGCTGCCGCTCGGCCCGGTCAGCCGCTGGGGTCGCTCCGCCATCGGCTGGCTCGATCGGCGCGGGGCGCGGCCGGAGGGCAGCGGGTTCTGGGCCGGCCTGGTCACCTGGGTGATGGCCCGGCCGGTCGCGATGACGGTCATCTCGGTGGCGTTCCTGCTCCTGCTGGCCTACCCGGTCCTCCACCTGCGCACGGGCATCACCGACATCACGGCCTTCCCGGACTCCATCGATGGCGTGGCCGGGATCAAGATGCTCAACGAGAAGTGGCCGCAGGGCACCGAGCTCAATCTCCAGATCGTGGTGACCAACGCCGACCAGCCCGACACGAAGGCCGCGATCGAGAAGCTCAAGACCGAGGGCCTCAAGCTGCCGGGGCTCAGTGAGCCGGTGGAGGTCACGCCGTCAAAGGACGGCCATGTCGCGCTCGTCTCGTTCACGATGGCCGGCACCCAGAACGACGAGGCGAACCGCCAGCTCGTGCGCCAGGCCCGGTCCGAGCTCGCGCCGTCGGTCTTCGGCGGCCTGCCCGACGTCCGGGCCCTGGTCACCGGCGACGCCGCCTTCAGCGTCGACGTGACCAAGGTCTACGCGGACGGCGCGCCGCTGATCTTCGTGTTCGTCCTCGGGCTTTCGTTCCTGCTGATGCTCGTCGCCTTCCACTCGGTGGTCATCCCGATCAAGGCGATCATCCTCAACCTGCTCTCGACCGCCGCGGCGTACGGCGTCCTCGTGGTCGTGTTCCAGAACGGGTTCTTCGCGGGACCGCTCGGGATCACGCCGAGCGGGGTCATCGAGAGCTGGGTCCCGCTCTTCATCTTCACGATCCTGTTCGGCCTGTCGATGGACTACCACCTCTTCATCCTGACCCGGATCAAGGAGGCCCGGGATCGCGGGCTCGGATCGCGAGAGGCGGTCGCCAAGGGCATCTCGGTGACCTCGGGGACCATCACCAGCGCGGCCTCGATCATGGTCGTGGTGTTCGCGGTCTTCGTGAGCCTCAAGTTCGTCTTCATCCAGCAACTCGGCCTCGGGCTGGCGGTCGCGGTGTTCATCGATGCGACCGTCATCCGGTGCGTGCTGCTCCCCGCGTCGATGACGCTGCTCGGCGACTGGAACTGGTGGATGCCGCGCTTCCTCGACTGGATCCCGCGCGTCACGATCGAGGGCGACCCCGACGAGCCGATGGAGGTCCCGGCCGTCCCGGCCTGACGACCGGCACGAGCCGTCGGCGGTCAGCGGCGGACCGCCGATATAGCGGCGAGTGTCGCGATGTCGCGCGGTTGGGTAAGATGCACGCCGCTGGTCGATGCCGCAGCCATCGCTACGGGCTCCTTTCATTGGGATCTGTGACAGGAACCAATCATCGACTGTCCGAGCGGTGACTCGGGCATCGACCAGTGTTTCGGCTCCGGCGGAGCCGGATCTCGTGGGCCCGTAGCTCAATGGCAGAGCAGCTGACTCTTAATCAGCGGGTTGAAGGTTCAAGTCCTTCCGGGCTCACCACCGTCCTGAACACGAAACGACCCCCGGACCAGATCCGGGGGTCGTTCTGAGTCGGAGGCTGTGACCTTTCCCTACACCAAACGGTCGCGGAGCGGCCATTCAAGGACTAGTTACCAAGTTCAGCAGGGCTTGGTGCTGCCGGGCCAGTTCGGAGCGTCCATGTCGATGTGACCCGTCGGGTCGATGACGATCGTCCTCTGGGCAGGGTCGGTCGGGGCGTGGTCGATCGTCATCGACAGCTCGCCCCGGTCCGACGACGATGTGACGGTCATGGCCAAGGTCCCCTGCGACAACCCCTGACGCATGATCTCGCAGGCTTCGACGTGCGAGCGGAAGCCTTCGTACGGTTGGCCATCGACCGCGGCGGTGATGCTGGCGGGCGAGCTCGACTCATTCACGAGCGTCACGATGACATCGGCTCTTGCGGCGCCGTGGCAGCAGATCAATGCGACGCCGAGCGCCGCCGCGAAGACGACCCAGAGGACAGCGTTACGCGCAGGTGCTGGTCGTGTGGCCGGTGGTGTAGACATCAAAGTCGGAGTCGTCGTACTTGACCGTCATTCCCCAGTTGATGCTGGAACGACATGTTCTTTCCCCGGGGTCGGAGCCATCTGGCATTGTGCAGCCCCGCTGTGACACGCAAAGGCGAGACGGCAACCAGACACAGTGCGACTACGTTGGCCCCGAAAGGGGTGAACGATGGCGGCCGACGACGATCTGGGCTGGGTGTGGGTGCACGGAAACGCCGTGATCGCGGAGGAGCCTGCGGTCAACGCCGCGATTGAGCACCGAGGACCGTTCGCGACGTACAGGTTTCCACCCAAACCACCGCTCCCACCGAACGCGCTCTTCTCGCATTGGTTTGAGTTCGTGATCCCAAGGTCGGAAAGGACTAAACCTCGGAGCGGGCTCAAGAAGGTCGCGATCCTCTTCAATTCTGCCGGGGCGAAGGTCAAAAGGGTCGACGTGTGGGACGGCAACACCCGCCTCGCCAAGTTCGATACGGATTGGTCCGGGAATCGCTCCGGAGAGTGGAAAGGCCCGAGTGACGCCCTCGCGAACACAGTCAGGTTCGACGACCCCGACGTCGAGCCTGCCCTTCCAAGCGTCGTCTCAAGGGGTCTGTGCGTCACCGTCCTGGTGGAGTCGTCAGGCTCCGGGACGATCGAATTCGTAACGGCTCAAGCCCAATTCAGCGCCTAACCGGACTGCAACGGCCCCCCGGGAACATCACGGCCTGGGTTCCGCCCGACATCCGACGGCCGTAGGCGACGGAGGCCGATCGGCGACGATAGTGCCACTGGAGCGGCACATGACGGGCGGAAGGTACCGTCAACGTGACGTGATCACCCGAGCGAGCCTGGTTCTCGTCGCGACGATCGCCCTGTCGCTGGCCGCGTGCGGCGGCGGACCACAGGTGACGCCCGCGCAGCCGACCGGCGCACCCATCCAGTCGCTGCCCGCGACGCCAGCCGCGACGCCGGCTGCGACGCCGGTCCCGGGCGACGCGACCGGCGGCCTCGAGGGGTTCGTGCCGAAGGCGATCGCGTTCGCCGATGTCGACCATGGATGGGTGGCGGGCAGCACAAGTGGCAGCCCGGCGTTCGTCCTCGAGACCGCCGACGGCGGCCGGACGTGGACGGCGCACGAGGTCGGCCCGTGGGCGGCCACGGCGATCGCGGCCGCGCCCGGAGGGCCGTGGGTGTCGGATCCGTGTCCCGAGGATGAGCCCGGCTGCTCGCCGTCGCTCATGCACCGCGACGCGTCCGGCGCCTGGGTGTCCGCGGCCAGTGTCGCGCCGCGCTCGATCGCGTTCGCGGGCGAGACCGGGATCCTCGCGGTGGTCCTGCGCGGCGGTCCGCACCAAGCGAGCGGGACGCCGATCCCCGTGGTCCAGGTGACCGGCGACGCCGGCGCGACCTGGAGCCAGGCGATCAACCCGTGCGGGCGGCTGGATCTCGCGGACTTGGCCGCCGCGTCGCCGACCGAGCTGCTCCTCCTCTGCGCGGGGGAGGGCGCGGGCGGCGGTCAGGAGAAGGCCCTGTTCTCCTCCGCGGACCACGGCGCATCATGGGTGCTTCGAGCATCCACCGACGACGGGCTCCCGCTCGACGGGACGAAGATCGGCTTCGATATCGCCGCCGATGGCACCGGCCTGTGGTGGGGTGCCAGGACGCCGGCGCTGGCGACGAGCGACGGTGGGCGAACGTGGCTCGACCTTGACGTCGCGGATGGCGAGCAACGCATCGCCGGCGCGGGGGCGGCACTCGGCGGCGGATCGGGGTACCTGCTCGTCGGCGACGGTAGCCGGGGCGAGACCGTGCTGCTCTGGACACCCGACGGCACCAAGTGGGAGGAGCGCGCCTTGTGGCCGGATGTGCCCTGTTGCGGTGGGTGACCTCGACGAGCGGCACGGCCCGGCTCCAAGAGGTTAGCTCCGGCCGGGGCGTATCCTGCGGTCATGGCGTCCGACCACTGGGACACGATCTACTCGACGCGTCCGATCGATTCGGTGGGCTGGTACGAGCCGGATCCTGCGATCTCCCGCCAGCTGGTCGTCGATGCCGTGTCGCGTGGTGCCCGGAGCCTCATCGACGTCGGAGGCGGTGCGTCGAGTCTCGTCGATCGCGTGCTCGATCTCGGTCTCGAGCGCGTCGCCGTGCTCGACATCTCGGAGCCCGGACTCGCCGTGGCGCGACGTCGACTCGGCGCCCGAGCATCCGAGGTCGAATGGATCGTCGGCGATGTGTCGGCCGTCGTCGACCTGGGTCATTTCGACATCTGGCACGACCGGGCCGTCTTCCATTTCTTGCTCGACGCCGACGCCCGGCGGCACTACGTCGGTCTCGCCGAGCGGACCGTGCCGGTGGGCGGCGTCGCGATCGTCGCGACCTTCGCCGGCGACGGGCCGGAACGGTGCAGCGGCCTTGCCGTTCGTCGCTACGACCCCGAGATGCTGGCCGACGAATGCGGGCCGGGGTTCCACCTGACCGGAAGCGTCCGGCACCTGCACCACACGCCGATGGGGATCCCCCAGAGCTTCCAGTACGCGACCTTCGATCGGGTGACCGCCTAGCCGGTCGAGGGCCGCCTTGCAGGCACGCGAGTCTGCCCTAGACTCCCGCCATGGCTGACCACGACGAACCCCGGACCATCCGCATCGAGATCGACCAGGAGGCGTTCGTCCTGGCGGACCTCGATCGTCACGCCGGCGATGCGGAGGCCGTGTTCTCGGGGCCGAACCTCGCGCGGGTGCTCGAGTCGGTTGGCCCCCGGTTCGCGCCGTACGTCCCGCTGGCGGTGTGGGAGCAGATCGCCGGCGCGGCCGTGTCGGAGGTCGTCTTCGCCGTCAAGCAGGGTCGCTTCGGCAAGCCGGGCGGGGAGGGGAGCTGACGGACCGGTCCTCATCGAGGGCCGGATCCAGCGCTTGACCACGTGGACTGGCTCGGTGCGCTCCTGGTCATCGCCGCGATCACCGTCGGCATCTGGCTCGGGGCGGTCCTCGTCCTGTGGCTCCACCGTCCGTCGCGCGACCTCGCCGGCCCCGCCCTCCGGCTCCTCCCTGATACGATCCGGCTCAGCCGGCGCCTCATCGCCGACCCGGGCACGCCCCGCGGCCCGAAGGTCGCGTTGCTGCTGCTGGGCCTGTGGCTGGCGTCACCGATCGACCTCATCCCGGACTTCCTCCCGGGGATCGGCCAGCTCGACGACCTGATCCTGGCGGCGATCGTCCTTCGGTTCGTCGGTCGGCGGATCGGCGCCGACCGGCTGCACGCCGCGTGGCCCGGGACACCCGAGAGCTACGACCTGCTGGCGCGGCTGCTGGGGATGCGCCGCGTGGCGCCCTGACCGGTAGGGCCCGCGGATCAGCGTCGCCATTCTGTGGCGACGGCCTGTTCAGCCGCCGTAGACCTGGCCGTCGACCTTCGGCGGTGTGAGCGTCGTCACGGCAGCCTCCGGGGGTTCGCTGACGACCAGTCGGCGAGGTGGGCGCGCTTGACCGGCCGACTGGAACCGCCGGAACAGCCGATAGATCTCGAAGAGGGCGATGAGCGGGATCAGCCGTCGCGGCAGGAACCGCAGGAACAAGAAACGTAGCATCGTCCAAGGCTGCGATCCCGACCCCCGACCCAGGCTTGCGGCCTCGTCTGCGGGCTTGCGACTTCGTTGCATCGGTCGGGCCCCACTTCGCCCGTGCGGTCTGAACACCGTTTGGAGCAGATCGCGCGTGCCGATGACCAGCGACCTGTGCCCGCGGCCAGCCACGCCGGGCGCCCGGGATGCTACCCTGACGGCGTCCTTTCATGGCCAGTCCTGTGAGGCTGGCGTACCGGTCCCGTGAGGCCGGCGAAGGAGGCTGAATGTCCCCGCACGTCCTTGCCCACCGCGCCCTCGAGGCCGGTGGGTTCGTTGTATCCGCAGGCCGGTGATCGTCCCACCGCCGCCGCGCGCGAGTGCGATCGTCGATCCCCGGATCGGGGACCTCGGTCCCGCGCTGCTGGCGCTCGAGGACGGGACCGTCTTCCCGGGCGTGGCGTTCGGGGCGGCCGTGGCCGCTGGCGGCGACCTCGTCGTCAACACCAGCCAGACCGGCTACCAGGAGGTCTGCACGGACCCCTCGTATGCCGGCCAGGTCGTCGTGATGACCTATCCGCTCATCGGCAACTACGGGCGCCTCGCGGACGACGACCAGTCGATCCGGCCGTGGCTGCGCGCGCTCGTCGTCGCGAACGCCACCGCCGCGGTGCTCGACGACGCCCGCCAGCTCGCGGCGCTCCTCCGCGACAACGACATCCCCGCGATCGCCGGCGTGGACACGCGAGCGCTCGCCCGGCATCTGCGCGCGAACGGCTGCCTGCGCGGCATCGTCACCGCGCCCGGCGAGACCGACCCGGAGGCCGCCCGCGCGGCCGCCCGCGCCGTCCCGCGCTGGGAGGACCAGGACTTCGTCGGCCAGGTCTCGCCCGCGGCCATCGACCGACTTCGAGGCGCCCGGCGACACCGGCCCGCGCATCGGGATCGTCGACCTCGGGCTCAAGCAGAACATCGTGCGGGCCATGCGCTTCCGCGGCGCCCGCGTGCGCGTGCATCCGCACACCGTGTCCCCCGCCGAGCTGCTCTCGTCGGACATCGACGGGGTGATCCTCTCGCCCGGACCGGGCGACCCGGCACGGCTCGAGGCGCAGGTGGCGCTCGCGCGGGCGGTCATCGAGGACGGCCGGCCGCTGCTCGGCATCTGCCTAGGCCACCAGATCGTCGGCCGTGCCGCGGGCGCCGACACGCGCCGGCTGCGGTTCGGGCACCACGGCGCCAACCACCCCGTGCGCGACGTCGAGATGGGCATCGTCCAGGTCACGGCCCAGAACCACGAGGTCCAGGTCGTCGGCGACTCGCTGCCGGCCGCGTCCGGGTTCCGGGTCAGCCAGGTCAACCTCAACGACGGCTCCGTGGAGGGCCTGCGCCACCGCGACCTGCCGATCGAGACCGTCCAGTACCACCCGGAAGGGCGCGCCCGGGCCGCTCGACGCGCTGGCGGTCTTCGACCGGTTCGTGGCCGCGGCGCGCGGCGCGTCGAGACCGTGACGATCCGAAGCCCGCCTCGGTCCTGATCCTCGGCTCCGGGCCGGTCGTCATCGGCCAGGCGGCCGAGTTCGACTACGCCGGCACGCAGGCCTGCCGCGCGCTGCGCGCCGAGGGCGTCCGCACGATCCTCGTGAACTCGAACCCGGCGACGATCATGACCGACCCCGAGGTCGCCGACGTCATCTACCTCGAGCCGCTGACCGTCGAGGCGGTCGAGGCGGTCATCGCCCGGGAGCGGCCGGAGGGGCTGCTGGCCGGGCTCGGCGGCCAGACGGCGCTCAACCTCGCGACGGCGCTGGCCGAGGCGGCGTCTTCGAGCGCCATCCGATCCGCCTGCTCGGCACGCCGCTCGAGGCCATCCGGATGGCCGAGGACCGCGAGGCGTTCCGCGACCTGCTCGACCGGATCGGCCAGCCGTATGCGCCCTCGCGCGATCGTCGAGGGCGCGACGCCGGAGGACGCGGGACGGCGTCGACGAACGTGGCCCTCGAGACGATCGGCCTGCCGGCGATCGTCCGCCCGGCGTTCACGCTCGGCGGCACGGGCGGCGGCATCGTCGAGACCGAGGCCGCCTACCGCGAGCGGATCCGGGCGGGCCTGCGCGCCAGCCCCATCGGCCAGGTCATGGTCGAGCGCTGCCTCGTCGGCTGGCAGGAGATCGAGTACGAGGTCATGCGCGACGCCGACGACACGTGCATCGCCGTCTGCTCGATGGAGAACGTCGACCCGCTCGGCGTCCACACCGGCGACTCGATCGTCGTCGCGCCGGTCCAGACGCTCAGCGACCAGGTCCACCAGCGGCTGCGCAGCGCGGCGCTCGCGATCATCCGCGCGCTCGGCGTCGAGGGCGGCTGCAACGTCCAGTTCGCGCTCTCGCCCGACTCGACCGAGTACGCCGTCATCGAGGTCAACCCGCGCGTCAGCCGCAGCTCCGCGCTGGCCTCGAAGGCGACCGGCTACCCGATCGCCCGGGTCGCGGCGCAGATCGCCGTCGGGCGGCGGCTCGCCGAGATCCCGAACGTCGTCACCGGCACGACCGTCGCGGCGTTCGAGCCCG
The DNA here is from genome assembly GCA_963755115.1 of uncultured Chloroflexia bacterium. GTDB lineage: Bacteria > Chloroflexota > Limnocylindria > Limnocylindrales > CSP1-4 > SPCO01. Next base: position 2,168,019 of record CAVWIK010000002.1, on the reverse strand, counting down.
CGCTCGACTACGTCGTCGTCAAGCTGCCGCGCTTCCCGTTCGACAAGTTCCCGGGCGCCGACCGCACGCTCGGCAGCCAGATGAAGGCGACCGGCGAGGTGATGGCGATCGACCGGACGTTCGGGTCCGCGCTCAACAAGGCGCTGCGCGGCCTCGAGCAGGCGGGCGTCGGGCCGCTGGCCGAGGACGCCGCCGTGGACGCCGACGTTCGACTACCTGGCCGGCGTCTACGCGGGCGACCCCGACGCCGACGAGCCGATCCGCTGGGTCGACGAGGCCGGCCAGGCCTGCGAATCGACCCGGCACGCCCAGCGCACCGCGGCCCCGATCGTCCTGCAAGCGGTTCCTCGAGCCGTCGGACAGCCGGCTCTGGCGGCTCCTCGGCCTGCTCCGGCGCGGCGTCCCGGAGCCGATCGTCGGGGAGGCGACCGGGATCTCGGCGTGGTTCCTCGCGGAGATGGGCCGCAACGTCGCGCTCGAGGCCGAGGTCGCGGCGGCCGGGCCCGCGGCTCGCGGACCCGGCAGACGCGGAGGCGGCGACGCTCCTGGCCACGGTCAAGCGGGCCGGGTTCGGCGATCGCGAGCTGGCCGGGCTCGCCGGCACGACCGCCGAGGCGCTGCGGACGGCCCGGCTGGCCCTCGGGCATCGTCCCGGGCTACGCGATGGTCGACACGTGCGCCGCCGAGTTCGCGGCCGAGACGCCGTATTTCTATGCAACATACGCCGCCTCGGGCTCGGCGCCCGGAGGCGCCTCCGATCGAGCGCCCGGCGGCCCTCGTCATCGGCTCCGGGCCGGTCCGGATCGGCCAGGGGATCGAGTTCGACTACTGCGCGGTCCGGGCCGCGGACACGCTCCGGCGCGCGGGCTGGCGGGCGGTGATGATCAACTCGAACCCGGAGACCGTCTCGACCGACTTCGACGCCTCGTCGCGGCTCTACTTCGAGCCGCTCGATCCCGAGAGCGTCCGGAGCGTCATCGACGCCGAGTCGCCGGGCGGCGACCGATCTCCTCCCGGCGGTCGTCGCGTACGGCGGCCAGACGCCGCTCAACCTCGCCGCGCCGCTGGCCGCGGCCGGGCATCCCGCTGCTGGGCTCGGACCTCGAGGCGATCGACCAGGCCGAGGAGCGGACGCGGTTCTCGGCGCTGCTCGACCGGCTCGGCATCCCGCAGCCCGAGGGCGGCATGGCGCACAGCGTCGAGGAGGCGCTCACGCTCGCCGAGCGGATCGGCTACCCGGTCATCGTCCGCCCGTCGTTCGTCATCGGCGGGCTCGCGATCGACTTCTGCTACTCGCCCGAGGACCTCGCCCGGCAGCTCGCGGCGGCGACCGTCGTCGATCCGGACCGGCCCGGTCCGCATCGACCGCTACCTCGAGGGCGTCGAGGTCGACGTCGACGCGGTCTCCGACGGCGAGCGCGTCCTCATCCCGGGCCTGCTCGAGCACATCGAGCGGGCGGGCGTCCACTCGGGCGACTCGGTCGGCGTCTTCCCGCCCGGCACCGTCAGCGAGGGCGACCAGGCGCTGATCGTCGCGACGATGGAGCGGATCGTGCTCGCGCTCGGCGCGAAGGGCCTCGTCAACGCCCAGTTCATCGTCCGCGACGACGGCGTCTACCTGATCGAGGTCAACCCGCGCGCGTCGCGGACGGTGCCGTTCCTCTCCAAGGTCACCGGCGTCCCGATGGTCGAGCTGGCGGTGCGGATCTCGCTCGGGGCGACGCTCCCGGAGCTCGGCTGGGACGGCGGGCTGCTCCCGCCGCCGTCGTTCGTGGCGGTCAAGGCGCCGGCCTTCTCGACGGCCAAGCTGCGCGGCGTCGACCCGTCGGTCGGGCCCGGGATGCAGTCGACCGGCGAGGTGATCGGACTGCATGACGATGCACGCGTGGCGCTCGCCAAGGCGCTGCTCGGCGCGGCGCTCGTGCCGCCCCGGCCGGGCGACCGAGCGGCGCGCTCGCGCTGCTGTCCATCGCCGACCGCGACAAGGGCCCGCTCCCGCGCCTCGCCGCGGCACTCGACCGCGGCCGGCTACCGACTGGCGGCCACGCCCGGCACCCGGGCCGCCCTCATGGCCGCCGCCGGCTACGAGGCCGCGCCGGTCGCCAAGCTCGGCGACGCGGCGGACGCGGCCACCGGCGAGGTGGCCATCCTCGATCTCATCGCCGACGGCGAGGTCCGCCTCGTGGTCAACACGCCGACGCCGCGCTCCGGGCGCGGTGCGGGACGCCGCCGAGATCCGGCTCGCGGCCACGGCCGAGGGGATCCTCTGCCTGACGGCGATGGAGACGGCCGTCGCCGCCGCCGAGGCGCTCGACCCGGCCATCGTGGAGCGGCTGCTCGGACGTCCGCTCGCTCGAGGAGTGGGTGCCGACCAGGGCCAGCCCGGTGCGTGCGCGCGTCTCGGCACGTACGTGCGGGCGCCGTCGGTCGGGGGCGTCGACGGGGATGGCCTGGCCGAGCGACCACAGGGTCAGGGTCGTGAGCGACGACCATCACGACCGCGAGCGGGATCTCGCGACGGGTGAGCGACCGGAGCGCGACGCCCGCCGGCGCGTGCTCGGCGGCGTTCACGTGGCCCGCCCACGCGCCGAGCATGTGCCCGCCGACGACCGCCGCCAGCTGGACGGTCCAGACGAGGCCCGGCGGCAGCCACGCCCCCGTCGGCTCGTGGAACGCCGTCCCGAACAGGTCCCAGCCGCGCTGGAACGGATCCGAGATCGCGACGAGGATGCCCTGGCCGTCGATGAGCAGGTAGGTCAGGTAGTGGGCGATGAGGTAGCCGACGGCGATCGGCAGGAGGCCGGCACCGGTCGCCTCGACCCCGACGTAGCGGGTCAGGAACATGGCCGCCGCGACGAGCAGCCCGAGCCAGGCGGCCAGCAGGAGGGTCTCGCCGGCGATCCCGGGGGCGCCGAATACGTCGAAGAAGAACTGCGTCTGCGAGAGGCCGTCGAAGAGGATGGAGCCCACGCCCGAGCGCGGCCAGCGCGGCGTCGGCGCTCGCCCAGCCCGGCTCCAGCAGCCCGGCCGGCGAACGCATCGCCGCCGGACGCGGCCGTCCTCGTCGGCGAGGGCGTAGGCGGCCAGCCGCCCGAGCAGCCGGAACCACACCGTGAAGGTCTCGGCGTTCGACGCGCCACGTGTCCCGCCCGAACTGGGCCATCATCGCGAGCGTGAAGGCGGTGTACCCGACGAGCACGATGAACAGCGTGGCCGGACCACCGCCGGCATCGACGAGTTCCAGCCAGACGAAGCCCACGAACCCGATGCATGCCGGCCAGCGGCCCAGGCGGGCCGGGTAGGCGGCCGGCGTCCAGGCACCGACGCCGAGACGCCGCAGGCAGCCCGGCACCGAGGTCGTAGAACGTCGAGAACGGATCGAGGAAGTGCCACGCCGGCCCGAGGAACGCCGAGACGAGCGCCAGGCCGACCCAGCCGTAGACCCACAGGAACAGCGGCGCGACCGAGCCGGCGCTCGATCCGCCGAGGATCCCCTGGACGACGATCCAGACCCACGCGATGAGGCCGATCGCGCGGAGACCGACCCGGATGCACCGCGGGCGGCAGGTGCGGCGGCGCGAGGATCGCCGCCGGGCGAGCCCGAACGTCGCGGGCGAGGACGAACGCGAACGACAACCCGACCGTCATGGCGGCGCCCGTCAAGGTAGACCGCTAGCGGCAGACGGCTGGTGTAGGTCGGGTTGAGCGAATGCCCGAGCACGGTCGACGGCACCGCCAGCGCGACGGCCAGCGACGCCCCGAGGATCGCGGCGGAACGTGCGAACAGGCGCCTGGCGCGCCCGTCGGTCATGGCTGCGTGCTGGGCGGCGACGGTGTGTCGGACGGGGGCGGCGCCTGGACGGCGGCGCGCCGCCGGATGCGGGCTGGATCGTCGTGGGCGCGTCCGGACTCGGGGATGAGCTGATGCCGGACGCCGGCGGCGGGCCGGACGCCGGCGGTGTGTCGGACGGGGGCGTCGCGCCACCCGATCGATCACGGCGGCTGTAGAGCACGCCGGCGAGGATGGCGAGCAGGACGATCGCGACGAGGATCGGGATCAGGACATCGCCACCGGCGCTCGTGTCGCTTCCACCTGCGGCGCTGGCCGCGGGGCTTGGCGCCGGTGTCGCGCTGGCGGCGGGCGTCGCGGAGGCCGAGGCGCTCGCGCTCGCGGACGGCACTGTGCTCGCGCTCGCGCTGGCGACCGGTGTCGGCGCGGCCGTCGGGGTCGCTGTCGGCGCGGCCGTCGGCGACGGCGCGGCCTCGACGACGGTGAAGGACCAGGTCTTCCGGTCGATGTCGCCGTCGGCCGCGGAGACCGTGGTCGACTGGACCGTGTAGGTCCCGGGTGCCAGCTCGGGAACGGGTCGATCGACATCATCGTCGCGTCGTCCGGGTCGACGCCGCCGGTCGCGAGCTCCTGCCCGTCGGCGCCCACGAGCTTGAGCGAGCTGCCGTCGGGCGTCATCGCCTGGCTGTACACCCCGCTGATGACCGGCGGACTGCCTTCGACGGTGGCGCCATCGGCGGGGGTCGGGGTCTCCAGCTCGGCGTGCGCGGACACGGTCCCGGCGAACGCGAAGAGGGAGAGAACCACGGCGAGCAGGAGCGTTCCCGGTCGCCGGAACGAGAGTGGTCGCAGCATGGCCGCGAGTCTACGAGGAACGCGCTGCGGGCGCTCTGACAGCCCGGGGGCGATCCCGACGGGCAGACCACCGCCGGTCGCCGCCTGTTCGGAGGATCAGGCGACGGCCGGGATGATCTCGCGGCCGAAGGTCTCGAGCCGCGCGAGCTCGTGCGCGTCAGGGAGGTTGACGATCACGTGCTCGATGCCCTCGTGGGCCTGGGCTCGAAGGGCCGCGATGACGTCGGCCGGGGTCTGGCGCCCCGGTCGCAGATCCGCCTCGACGAGCGACGTCTTCTCGATCGAGGCGTCGTCCCGGCCGATGGCCTCGCAATGGCGGCGCAGGACCTCGAGCTTGCGGGCGCTCTCACCGGGGTCGGGAACGAGGATGTTGCACGCGTCGGCGTGGGCGGCGACCAGACGGAGCGTCCGCCGCTCCCCGCCGCCGGCGATCATGACCTTCGGGTGTGGCGCGGACAGGGGCGACGGGTTCGAGATCGGCTCGGCGAGCTGGTGGTGGTGGCCGTCGATGGGGCTCGTGTCGCCCGCCCACATCGCCAGCGCGATCCGCACCGTCTCCTCGAGGTGCTCGAACCGCTCGGCGCGGCGAGGGAAGGGGAGTCCCAGCCCCCGCGCTTCGCGTTCGTACCATCCGGCACCGAGCCCGAGGTAGGTCCGCCCGCCGGCGAGGACGTCAAGCGTCGTCGCGGCCTTGACGAGCAAGGCCGGTGGTCGGTACATGACGCTCGCGACCATCGGCCCGAGCTCGATCCGGTCGGTCGCCCGCGCCAGGAAGCCGAGGGTCGTGTAGGCCTCCAGCATCGGTTCGTCCGGTCCGCCCCAGCCCGTGACCTCCGGCAGCTGGAAGAGGTGGTCCATCACCCACAGGCTCGCGAATCCGTTCGCCTCGGCCGCCTGCGCGATGGCGGCGAGGGTCGGCCGGATGGCGGGCACGCCCCCCGGGAAGGAGAAGGACGGGATCTGCAGGCCGACGCGCACCAGCGAGGCCTCAGGCGGCTCGGGTCCGGGTCGCCCCGGCATCGACCGGGCGATCACCACATGGCGTCGGTGCGGCGGGGCCGGCCGCTGGCGTGCGAGGGCTCGCCACCGCAGCCGAGATCGCGGCCGCAGACGGACCGGCCAGGGACTCCACCGGCGGGTCAGCCATGGATGGCCGATGCGCCCGCTCGGCGCGGATCCGCTCGGCCACGCCTTGGAGCTCCTGCCTCCGGTGGTCGACGCGGTGCGTGATCTCGATCATCGCCCTCTTCCTCCTGTAAGACATCTATCTAACTTGTGGACCGGCGTCTGGACGGGTTCGATGCAGTGGTGGTGGCGCGACGACGGTCGCGCCGTTCGGGTTCGGGCCTCGCCGGCCCTCGGGCTCAGCCCAGCAGGAACCGCTTGATCTCGTCCGACGCGTCGTCGAGACGGGTCGGACGAAGGGAGTAGTAGATGACGCTCCCGGCTTCGGTGACGGTCACGAGACCGGCCGAGCGCAGCAGCGCGAGGTGGTGCTTGATGGTCGGCTTGGACAGGTCGAGCTGCTGGGCGATCTCGGTCAGGTAGAGATCGCGGTCGCGGAGCAGTCGCAGGATGCGCAGGCGTGTGTCGTCACCCAGCGCGCGATGGAGGCGGACGACCGCCTGCGGCGGTGCGAGCGGATCCTCGGCATCGAGCGCGGCATCGGAGATCGGGTAGCCGAACAGGCGCCAGTCCGAGCTGCCGAGCAGGAAGTTGTACGGCCGGGCGAAATAGGACGGCGCCAGGATGATCCGCCGGACCCCGGGCTCCGACAGCCATCGGATGCCGCCCGTCGTCCGCTCGATGAGCTCGTACGGGTCGAGCGTGGCCCGGTCGTTCGCCCGTGACGCTGCGTCGCGCTCGATCATCTCGCCGACGCGCTGCTCGACCGCCTGGAATGTCGGCAGCCACGCGCTCAGGACCTCGACCGCCGGCCCGATGACCGCCCGCGGGTCTCGATAGATCCGCGAGAGCCACTCCTTCGCGTCGTGACCGACGTGACCCACGAGGTGCTCCATCATCGCGTTGATCGCCGCGTCGTCCCCGGCGATCGCGAGCTCCGCGGTCTCGCTTCGATCGGGGTCGCGCAGGTCCTCGCCGAGGATCAGTCGGACGATCGTGTCGTCCGACGTGGCGCGCAGCAGACCGACCAGGCTCGCAGCATCGGTCACCTCCGGGCGATCGACGGCCAGACCCGCTAGGACCACGCACAGCTCCTTGCCGTACAGCTCGGTCGCATCGCCGATCTCGGCCTGCAAGCGCTGCTTGCCCTCGGCGAGCCACGCCCGGTCCGGGGCGGGCAGGTCGTCGGTCGACCCGGCTTCGTCGGATAGCGAGAAGACGAAGTCGTAGGCGGTCCGGACGTCCCAGTCGACCGAAGGGCCGGCATTCGGCCGTCGGAGGTCGCGGACGCGCGGGTTCGCGGGCGGGTTGGCGGTGTCGCGGCGGGTGGCGGGACGGGCGGCCATGGTAGTGTCGTTGGCTCCTAACTCGTGTTAGATACCCATCTAACATCATCGGCTGGCCCGCTGTCAAGACCCATCCATCCTCGCGTCCCGAACCCTTCTCCCCGCGGAGGCGCTACGATCGTCGTCACCCATCCGACCCGCCCCGGTGGCCCCGGCCGCCCGACACCAGGAGCCCCGCGTGCCGACCCACGTCCCGACCGTCACGTTCAGCGACGACCACCTCGAGAACGGCCTCCGGGTCGTCATCGCCGAGGACCACCTCGCGCCCGTGGTCGCGGTCAACCTCTGGTACGACGTGGGCTCCAAGCACGAGCAGCCCGGCCGGACCGGGTTCGCGCACCTCTTCGAGCACGTCATGTTCCAGGGGTCCAAGCATGTCTCGAAGGCGGAGCACATCGCGCTGGTCCAGGCGGCGGGCGGCACGATGAACGGCTCGACCTGGCTCGATCGCACGAACTACTACGAGACGCTGCCGGCTCACCAGCTCGAGCTCGCCCTCTGGCTCGAGGCCGATCGCATGGCCACGCTGCCCGATGCGATCAGCCAGGAGAACCTCGACAACCAGCGCGAGGTCGTCAAGAACGAGAAGCGCTCCTCGTACGACAACCGACCGTATGGGTCGTGGCAGGAGAAGCTCCAGGGGCACCTGTTCCCGCCCGAGCACCCGTACCACCACTCGACGATCGGCTCGATGGAGGACCTCGACGCGGCGTCGCTCGACGACGTCATCGCCTTCTTCCGCACCTACTACGCCCCCAACAACGCGGTCATCTCGATCGTCGGGGACGTGGAGACCGCCGTGGCACGCGAGGCCGTGGAGCGCTACTTCGGGCAGATCCCGGCCAACCCGTCGATCCCGCCGCTGGGCGACCTGTCCCTGCCGCCGACGCTCGGCGGCGAGCGGCGCGAGACCGTCCACGACCGGGTCCCGCTGCCGCGGATCTACGTCGCGTTCCGCGCACCTGTGTTCGGCGACACGCGTCTCGATGCGCTCGACATCGCCAGCCAGATCCTGTCCGGGGGGAAGGGGAGCCGGCTCGACCGCCGCCTCGTCCGCACGGACCGGATCGCCCAGGATGTTGCGCTGTTCAGCCTCCCGTTCATCGGCGGCGCGTCGATCTGCGCCGGATGGGCGACGGTCCGACCGGGCGTCGACGTCGACCGCGTCGAAGCGGCGTTCCACGAGGAGCTCGCCCGGCTGACGACGGAGCTCGTCACCGAGGATGAGCTCGCGCGTGCCCGCGCGCTCGTCGAGGCGGACGAGCTTGGGGCGCTCCAGCGCGTAGAGGAGCGCGCGGACCGGCTCTCGATGTACGCCACGCTCTTCGACGACCCGGGGCTCATCAACCGGATGCTGCCGCGCTACCTCGCCGTGACCCCCGAGGCCATCCGGGCCGCGGCGGCCGATGTCTTCCGCCCGGACAACCGGCTCGTCCTCACCTACCTGCCGGAGGGTCCGGCGGCCGACGACGAGGCCCTGACCGAGGACGACGCCGAGACCGACGAGGTCGCGGCATGAGCGGCACCGATGCCCGGCGCGACGGTGCCGTGATCGCGGAGCGGCCCGATCCCGGGGACACCACGTTCGTACGACTTTCCCGCGGTCGCCGAGCATCGCCTCGACAACGGGCTGCGCATCCTCGTGGCCGACCTGCCGGGCCGGCCCCTCGTGTCCGCCTCGCTCGTCCTCCCGAACGGGGCCGCGGACGAGCCCGCGGACCGCGGCGGCGCGACCGTGCTCGCGGCCCGCGCCCTCTCGGAGGGGACCGAGCACTACGACGCGATCGCCCTGATCGAGGCATCGGAGCGGCTGGGGGCCTCGCTCCATGCCGAGGCCGGGTGGGACGCGTTCAGCGTTGGGCTCGACGTCCCGGCCGACCGGCTGCCGGCGGCGCTCACGCTCCTCGCCGAGCTCCTCCTGCGGCCGACGTTCCCGCCATCGGAGGTCGAACGCCTGCGGGACGAGCGACTGAACGACATCCTCCAGGCCAAGGCCGACCCGCGCCGCCGCGCGGAGGAGACGTTCATCGGCACGATCTACGCGCCCTCGACGCCCTACCATCGGCCGGCCGGCGGCACCCAGGAGACGGTCGAGGGGCTGACCCCGGACGTCCTCCGCGACGTGTGGGCGGCCGGTCTCGATCCGGCACGCTCCACGCTCATCGTCGGGGGCGACCTGGCCGGTCTCGACGTCGCGGCGCTCGCCGCCGGGCTGTTCGGCGACTGGGCGCCGGCCCCGGGCGTGCGTCCCCCGGCCGCGATCGACGACGCTGCGTCGTCCACGGGCCGGCTCGTCCGGATCATCCATCGTCCGGGCTCGGTCCAGACGGAGATCCGGATCGGGCACCGCGGGCTCCCGCGGCGGATCCCGGACTTCCACGCGGTGTCGGTGATGAGCGCCATCCTCGGTGGCCTGTTCAACTCGCGCCTCAACATGAAGCTGCGCGAGGAGAAGGGCTACACGTACGGGGCGGGCGCCGGGTTCGAGCTCCGCCGAGGCGCCGGGCCGTTCGGGGCCCGCGCCGCGGTCAACACCGAGGTGACCGTCCCGGCCATCCTGGACACGCTGGCCGAGCTCGAGCGGATGCGCGACACCAAGGTCACCGATGCCGAGCTCGCCGCGGCCCGCGACTTCCTCATCGGGGTCTTCCCGCTCCGGTTCGAGACGGCCTCGGCCGTGGTCGGGGCCCTCGCGGGCCTCGTCGTCCACGGCCTGCCGGTCGATGAGCTCGTCCAGTACCGGTCGCGCATCGAGGCCGTCGGGATCGACGAGATCGCCGCCGCGGCCGTGGGCCACATCCACGTCGACGGGGCCGCGATCGTGCTCGTCGGCGACGTCGATGCGTTCGGGCCAGCGCTCGAGGCCGAGGGTCTCGGGCGGGTCGTAATCGAGCCGGACGACGTGGTCGGCGCCCCAGGCCCGGCCGTGAGCGCCGCTGCCGCCGCGGCGGCCGTCGACGGCGACGCCAATGCGCTCGACGCGGATGCCGAGAGCGGCCCGACCGCCGGGGCCGAGGGGCCGATCGCTCCCCGGGACGACGGACGACCCGGTGACCGCTGACACCACGCCTGCCGAGCCGGACTGAAACCTTCCGCACGTGCCGTGTCTCAAACGCGTAGATGCCGGTCGACCGATCGGCGGATACGGGGAGAAACGACACGATGCGCACACAAGCTCGATGGATCCGCGGCCTGGGAGTCGCGCTTGTCTCCACCTTCCTGGTGGTCGGTGGGGCGTTCGCGGCTGACGGCCTGATCCGCTCGGGCGGCAGCGACGACGGGACGCGCGTCGTGAACGTCACAGAGCCGACGGCTACCACGGAACCCGACAGAGACCGCTGAAGCGGCCGAGACCGCCGAGCCGAGCGAGAGCGCCGAGCCGAGCGAGACCGCCGAGCCGGCTGAAGCCGCCGAGCCGGCCGAGACCGCCGAGCCGAGCGAATCGGCCGATCACGAGGACTCGGGCCACGCCACCGGCAAGGCCGAGGACACGTCCGGCGAGAGCAAGTCCGCGAACAGCGGCCACGACAGCGCCCATGACGCCAACGACGACCAGGGCGAGGACGCCAACGACCAGGGCGAGGACGCCAACGACGACCACGGCAACGACGGCGCCGGTGCGACCGACGACGCGAACGACGACCACGGTGGCGACAGCGGCCACGACGGTGGCGGCGACGACAGCGGCAACGACGACTAGTCCGGTTGTCCGCCCACCGGGTGGACGGCGTTGGACGACGGTCATGCAGCACGATGGGTCGGTCCCTCCCAAGGCAAACTTGGGGCGGACCGACCGACCGCGTCCGACGGTCGATCCGATCCTGACCACCGGAGCCCATCCATCAGCACATCCAGACCTGAGCCACCCGACCGGTCGGCCGAGCTCGCCGGCGACCGCGCCACGGTCGAGGCCGTCCTGGCCGGCGACCGTGACGCGTTCCGACGCCTCGTCGAACGCGAGGGACCGCAACTCGTGCGAGCGTGCCACCGGGTCCTCGGCGACCTGCACGACGCGGAAGATGCCGCACAGGAGGCTTTCGTGACCGCCTATCGATCGCTCGCCGGATGGCGGGGGGAAGGACCCTTCGGTGCGTGGCTGACGCGCATCGGGATCCGCATCGCCCTCCGCAAGGCCGGCCAGCGACGCACGGTCACCTGGCGAGATCCCTTCGGCCGCGAGGATGAGGCGATGAGCGACCCCATCACCGCGGCGATGGACCAGACCGCCCTCGAAGTCGGCGCGACGACCGATCCGGCCTCGCTCGCGGTCCGCGCCGAGCGGGCCACGGACGTCCGCGGTGCCGTCGCGGGGCTTCCCGAGCCGTACCGCGAGGTCGTCTCGCTCCGATTCTTCGGGGAGCTGAGCCTCGATGAGATCGCGCTCCAGACCGGGCGACCGCTCGGGACCGTGAAGACCCACCTGCGCCGCGGCCTGCTCCGGCTGCGGACCTCGCTCCTCGAGGGGGCCGAGCGATGACCGGACCAGGTCGCCGCTTCGATCCGGCCGAGCTGCGCTCGGACTCGGGCGGCGACCCGTCCGACGCCGAGATGGCGGATGCCCTCGCGGCCGCGCGCGAGCTCGAGATGCTGAGCGCGCGCGACCAGGTCGGCCCGACGGTCGGCTTCGAGGACCGCGTCATGGCCGCCATCGCCGCCGAGGCGCCGCCGCGGCTGGTGGTCCGCGCCACGCGTCCGGGTCTCGGGGGGCGCTTCGCCGCACTGGCCGGCTCCGTCGGGGCGGCCTGGCGGGTGGCGACGAGCGGTGGCCGGCCCGTGTTCGTCCGGGCGCAGGCCCTCGCGTTCGTGCTCCTGATCGTCCTCGCGTCCGGGTCGCTCGCGGGCGTCGCGGCGATCGGCGCGGTGAACCTCCTGACGCCGCCGGCCCGCCCGGCCCCGACCATCCGACCTGCGGTGACGTCGCCATCACCGTCCGCACCAACGCCCGCCGCGCCGACGCCCAGCCGGTCGCCCGAGGTCTCACCGGAGGCCCAGCCCTCCGACGGGCCGGGGTCGACCGACGAGCCGGGCGCGACCGACTCGCCAGGGGCGACCGACGACCATGGTGGCGACGGGGCGGAACCGACCGAGACGGACGGGTCCAGGACCGCCCGACCGACTGCGACCCCGCGGCGGAACGCCACGCCGAGGCCGACGAAGACGCCCGAGGCCGAGGACACACCCGAACCCAACGAGACGCCCGAGCCCGACGAGACCGACGACCATAGCGGCAGCGGCGGCAGTGGCAGCGGCAGCGGCGGGGGCGATTCGGGCGGCGACTGAGTCCTGGCGCTGGCCGGCCGCGGGCCTGTTTCCGCGAGCGACCGCCCGGCACGCTAGGCTGAGGCCGTGCGTACCGGCGGCATGAACAGGCTCGTGCTGGTCGCGATCCTGGCCTCCGGACTCCTCGCGGGCTGCATCGTGGATCGCGGGTACACCTACTGGATCCTCAACGACAGCGATCGACCCGTGATCGTCGACGTGAGGGAGCAACAGCACTTCACCCTTGACGTTCCACCCCATGCCTACCGTTCACTCTTTTCCGGCAGGGGTGACTCAAGCGACGCTTGGACGATCGGCCTCGTAGACGCCCAGTGCACGCCGCTCGAGACCTGGCCGGTCGACGCCGCACACGACCTGATCTATATCGACCCGACCGGTCACGCCGATCTCGCGAATGGCCCACCCTGGTCGCACGGTCTGAAGACGGCGACGTCCTCGACGATCCCGCCGCGAGCTCCATGCCCATGACCGCTGCCGGGGCCATCGATCCGTCGCGCTGAGAGCGCAAGCGGGCGCCTGCGAGGGACACTAGGCTGACGCCTGTGATCGTCGTCGTCGGCAACCCGGACCCCTCGGCTCACGCGGCGACGTCGATCCGCGGCGGACCGGCCGCCGCCATTGCCCGCGCTGCCGCCGAGGCGGGCGGGAGCGTCCAGCTCGTGGCGCGCGTCCGCGACGATCCCGACGGCGATCGCCTGATGCTGGACCTCGCGACGGCCGGCGTCGGCCATGTCGCGACGCTGCGCCAGCCACCGTCCGAGGGGGTCCCCACGCTTGCGGCCGACGACCTCGAGCTCGCGCTCCGCTATCTCTCGGACGCGACCGTGCTCGTGCTGACGGACGTGACCGACACTCGGCTCGTGCGCGTCGCGATCGAGGCGGCGGCATGGGATCGCGGGGCCCTGATCGCGCTCGTGCAGCGCGGGACGCCGGTGCCGTCGGAGCTGCCGGCGGACGCGATGATCATCGAGGCGCCTGCCAGCGACCCGGACGGTGCCTTCACCTCGCTCGTGGGCGGCCTCGCCGCCGCGCTCGACGGCGGCGCGGACCCGGCGACCGCCTTCCGCGAGACGATGGAGCGCCGCCCCGCCTGGACGCCGGTGACCGAATGAGGGTCACGCCCGGTCGGCGGCCTCCAGGGGCTCGATGAGTTCCGGCCCGTCACGACGGACGTCGTTCACGTAGCGGGGGACCGCATAGACGTCGAGATCGATCGCGTCGGACGGCTCGAGCAGGCCGTGCAGCTCACCCCCGTCGACGGGCGCCGGGTCGAGCCAGCGGTCCCACGCCTCTTCCGGCACGATGACCGGCATCCGGTCGTGCAGGTCGCGGAGCGCCTCGTTCGGGGCGGACGTGATGATCGTGAAGGTCCGGCGCACCGCGTCCGTGCTCGGGTCCTTCCAGCCCGCCCACAGCCCGGCGAGCGCCAGCGGGCGCCGGTCGTCGCGCACGACGCGGTACGGCTGGCGGACCGTCCCTTCGCGTTTCCACTCGTAGAACGAGTCGACCGGGACAAGACAACGATGGCGACGGAACGCATCCCGGAAGGCGGGACTGTTCGTGAGCGTCTCGGCGCGGGCGTTGAACATCCGCGAGCCGACCTTCGCGTCGGTCGCCCAGTGGGGGATGAGACCCCAGCGATAGGCCGTGATGGCCCGACGCTCGTCGCGCTGGACGACGACCAGGGCCTCATCCGTCGGCGCGACGTTGAACCGGGCGCCCGGATCCTCCACGAGCGGTTCCGCGCCGAAGATCTCGGCCAGCTCCGAGGCCGGCCGCTCCTGGGTGAAGCGCCCACACATGCGAGGGAGTCTAGCGCCGGACAGACGACGACCCCGTCGCCGGCCGGCGAGGGGGTCGTCTGGTCGTAGCCAGAGGGTCGGTCTACGGAAGGACGAGGTGGACCGGGTTGCCGCGGATGCTGACCTGCCACGTCGTGGTGTCGTTGCCGCCACCGACGGTGTACTCGATCTTCCACCAGCCCGGGAGGCTCTCGCCCGGAGGCGTGAGGCCCGTGCTGCCGTACGTGGAAGGCAGGTTGATGAGGATCGTGATGACCGAGTTGTTGAAGTAGCTCGTGGAGCCGACGGCTGTCGTGATCGAAGTCACGTTGTTGCCCGGCGGCTGGCCGTTGTCCGAGGTGTAGGAGAACGTCGCGTAGTTGTAGGCGTTGCCGTCCGGGCTCTTGATCCGCAGCGAGGCGCCGCCGGAGACGTCACCCGGGTCGAAGAGCTCGATGACCATGGTCTTGCCGGCGTGGACCGCGTCGATCTGGGCCATGTAGAACAGCTGCGTCCCGGCGTCGAGGTTGTTGTAGGCGACCATCCGGCCGCCGCCGTAGATCCGCGGCGCGCTGCCGCCGTCCACCCAGACGGACCACATGTTCTCCGCGCTCGTGCCGTTGTTGCCGGCATCGCTCGCCTGCACGTTGAGCCGGTAGGTGCCGGCCGCGAGGCCGGTCTTCATGTTCCACCACGCGTTGTGGTAGGGGTCGCTCGCGCAGTCGGTATAGGTCCCTGTGCCCGGGCCGGACCAGCCGGCGGGCTGCCCGTAGCTGCCGCTGTAGTCGGCCTGGATCTCGTTCGCGAACATCGAGCCCGACGTGGCGACGGAGACGTCGTCGGTGGTGTCGAACGGCGTGCCGTTGGTGCCGTAGAGGGTGAACACGGTCGTGAACGGGGTGCCCGCTGCGCCGATCCAGTGGTCACCGGCGCCGTAGGAGCCGCCGCCGGCGCTCGTGCCGGTCGCGCAGTAGGTCGGGTCGTAGATCGAGACCCGGCCGCTGGCGCCAACCTCGACGGTGTAGTCGTAGCCGTTCACGTCGTATTCGGCGTTCAGGCCACCGGGGCCGGCGGTGTCGTTGGCAGGACCATATCGGTCGCCGTTGCCGCGCTGGCCGCCCTTCGAGATGACCGCTCCCCAGAACCCCTGCGTCGGCAGGACGGTCAGGGTGGGGGACGTGATCGTCCGCGCGGTCGGATCGGCCGGGGTCGTGTATGCGGTGGTGGGGGTATTGGTGTTGTAGTTGGCCTGGACCCGGAGCCGGTCGATCCTGAGCTGGGTCCCGGCGGTGGCGCATCCCTTGACGCCGGTCAGCCGCACGCGGAAGTTCGCGTCGCTCACATCGGAAGCCGACCAGGTGGTGTGACCTGTCCAGAAGGCTGTCGAGGCCGCCGAGCCGAAGGTGATCGACGAGGCGGTCGTGGTCAGGAGCGCGGTCTGCGCGGTGACGGTGGTCCAGTTCCCCCCGCCGTTCCACGACAGGGCGACGGTGATCCTCGTCGAGGCGCAGGTCGCCGAGACCGACACGTTCGTGAGCTCGACCTGGAGGCCGGTCATGTTCCCCGTGATCGACTCGCCGGACGCGAACGGTCCGGCGTTGAGGCCGAAGCCACCGAACTGCTGCGTGGCGCCGTTCGTCGCCGTCCGGTCATTGTTCGCATCGCTGCTGGCCACGGCCGACACGAGGGTGCCAGAGCTGGCCGTCCACGGGGTGCCGGCGGGGCTGGTGGTCGGGACGTCCATCCCGGAGTTCTTGGCGGCGATGTGATCCGTGACGGTCGAGACCAGGGTCGTGCCCTTGAGGGTGCCCACGCCGTAGTAGTTCTGCGGGCTGCCCATCGGGACCGGGAGGATGAAGTCCGCCTTCGCCTGTCGCGACGCGTTCCAGGTGGTGATCCCGATGGCGCGCGCGAAGTAGGTGCTGACGGGGCCGCTGATGGTGACCTTCAGGCGCCGCGAGTTCGTCGGATCCTGGGTCGGGGTGACGGCCACGCCGCCGACGCCGTCCGTGTAGCCGTTCTTCACGGCCTCGGCGCGCGCGGTCGAGACCGCGAGCGGCACGTTGCCGGGGAGGAAGACGACGCCCGCGAGGGCCGCGGCATCCGCGGCGCGCTGCATCCGGAGCGTGTTCGACCAGTACCACGACACGTCGATGACGATGGCGCACAGCCCCACGAAGACGATGATCGCCCCCGCGAAGATGACGACGATCTGGGCGCGCGAGCCATTCCGGCTCGCGGCCTTCCGATCAGGGTTTCGGCTGATGAATCGCATATCTCTCAGTTCCCTGGGTTGAGTGCCATGACGGTCTTGTCAGTCATCGGGATCGTCGAGGGTCCCGGTCCGCCGCCGAAGAAGCCCATGACGGCTGACAGCGGCGTGACGAGCTGGTAGTTGTAGGTGATGCCCACGCCGATCGAGTCGGCGGACGCCCCGTTGTTCCGGGAGCACGCGGACCACCCGGTCGACGCGTTGACGAAATCGAGGTTCCGGCCGTCGACGAGCGGTCCGGCGCCGGCCGAGTAGTTCCAGACGTTGACCGAGGTGCCCGACTGGGTGCCCGTCGCCGTGCTCTTGAAGATCTTGATCGAGGACACGCGGCTCTCGACGACCTGGGAGCCGGGCGAGGTCAGGACGCGCTGGACGGCCGCCACGATCTGCGGGTCGACCGATGCCGCGTTGGGCGACTGGCCGGCACCGCAGCCCATCGTGCCGCCGCCGTTCGCGAGGGCCGACCCGACGCGGGCACCCTCACGGGACGAGTACTCGAGGGTCAGGTGGTGGTCGAAGACGAACCCGAACTCGAGCATGCCGAGCAGGAGGATCATCGCGACGGTCACGACCATCGAGAACTCGACGACACTCTGGCCGGCCTGGCCGCCGCGACGACGCAGCATCGACAGCCGCCTCACTGGACCGGCTCCATGCGCATGACGTTGGCGCGGTCGAAGGCCATCGTGCCCCCGCCTCCCATGAAGTTCTTGACGGGCGTGATGTAGACGTGGGTGTAGTAGATGCGCACGCCGATCTGGTCGACCGACGTATGGCCGCTCGGGCAGCCGCCGATCACGTTGCAGCGATCGGTCGTCGGGTAGCCGTTGGCGGTCCGCGTGTACGGCACCGTGGTGATCGTCCCGTCCGGGAAGGTGCAGGCGGTGCTGCCGCTTCGGGTCCAGGTCGTGGTCGCGGCCGGCAGGTAGACCGAGCCGGTCGAGGTGGCACGGTAGATGTCGACGCTGGTGATCCGCGCGTGGTCCGCGGGTGCCGTGATGTCGGACTCGATGCCCGACAGGACCACGCAGTCCGCGCCGTTGGCGTTCCCGGCCTCGGCCGCGGCGAGGGCCGCGTTGCGAGAGGCGAAGTTCACCGACAGGATGGCGTTGAACGCGAACGCGAACTCGATCATCCCCATGAACAGCGTGAAGAAGATCGGGAAGACGAGCGCGAACTCAACCAGCGTCTGGCCGCGCCCGCGACGTCGCGATCTGCGGCTGCCGAGGAGCATCAGGTTCCGAGTCTTGACCACAGTGTGGATCCCCGAGATGAGCGGAATGCGGAAGATGCACCGATCGTAGGTGGCGGCACTCCCGATCCAAGAGGGCCGGTCGTTCGCGGGCCCTTTGACGATGGTCCTATTCGGGGGCTGCTAAATGTAAGGTCGCGTGAAAGGTTGAGTTCAGAGTGGTGCCGATGGGCGATTTCGACCCTCCACCACCGGCTCCTGTACAGTCGCGCCGATGGACGAGGCCGGACCCGCGGACGCGCCCCTGCCCCCGGCCACGGGGCGCCTCTCGCGCGAGGCCGCGCTGGACCTGCTCACGTCGGCGGACACGCTGCTCGCGGCCGGCGAGTTCGCCGCGGCAGCGGGCTGTTACGGGCGCGTCGTCGGCTTCGACGACTCGGCGGTCACGGCCGCCGCGCTCCTCGGGCTGGGCGAGGCCCGCTACCGGATGGACGACGAGGACGGTGCGGTCGCGACCTGGAAGGCCGTCCTCGAGCTCGGCGAGACGCCGTCGACCTACCCGGTCTGGCGCAACCTCGCCGCGGCCTACGTCCGGGCCGGCGAGCTGGGACCGGCGATGCGCGCCTACCGCGAGGCCGACCGGCGGGCACCCCCGGCCGACAAGGCCGAGATCGCGACGCGGCTCGGCTGGCTGGCCAAGGAGACCGGCGACGCCGGGAGCGCGAAGCGGTACTTCAAACGGGCGCGCGGCGATGGTCCGCTCATCCCGGTCTCGACGATCCTCATCGCCGCCACGGTCATCGTGTCACTGGTCGCGATCCTCACCGCTGAGGGCGAGGACCTCTACCGGATCCTCTGGCTCGACAAGGCGGACGTGGCGGCTGGGGAGTACTGGCGGCTCTGGACCGTCACCCTGGTCCACGCCGACCCGCTCCATCTGTTCTTCAACATGTACGCGCTGTACCTCGCCGGCCCGATCGTCGAGCGCTGGTACGGCTCGCTGACCTTCCTGTTCATGTACCTGACCTGCGCGGCGGCGGGATCGGTCGCGAGCTTCGTCTTCGGTGGGGACGGTCCGGCGGTCGGCGCCTCGGGGGCGATCTTCGGCCTGCTCGGCATCCTGCTCGCCGCGAGCCGGTTCCACCATCCGTTCGACCGGGCGAGCCGCGGGCTCATCGGCCAGCTCGGCATCCTCGTCCTGCTGAACCTGGTCATCGGCTTCGCGCCCGGCAGCAACATCGACATGGCCGCCCACATCGGCGGCTTCCTCGCCGGGCTCTGGCTCGGGGCGCTCCTGCCCCCGACCGGCGTGCCGACGATGTCCTCCTTCTGGCAGCGCCCCGGCACGCCCGGACCGGCGGCCGGCCGCGCCCGACCGCCCGCCTATGTCCCGTACGTCGCCTTCGGCGTGGTGGGGGTCGCGGTGGTCGTCGGGCTCGTGGTGGGGACGAACGCGCACGACGACCGGGTCGCCGCGCGCGCGTCTGGCCCGGTCGCCATCGTGGGCGCAGGGCCGGGGGCCGGCCCCGCCGACGCCCTCGCGCTGCGCGTCGTCGCGGGGCATCCGGCGGGCGACCGGGCCGGCGACCGCGCGGACGCGCCGACCCGACCGGGCTGACCCGGCGTGTTCGCCACGCTCCTCGGGCCGCTGCCGCGCCCGCCGCTCGCGGCCGATGCCACGCGCGAGGCGATCCTCGGTGCGGTCGTCGCGGCCCAGGTCGAGGCCGGGCTCGAACCGCTGACCGACGGCGGCTGGCCCGTCGAGCCCGACGACCCGGTCGCGTCCTGGCGGGCGACGGCCGGCCGGACCGACCGCGCGGTCAAGGCCGTGCTGGCCGGGCCGTTCACCGCCAGGGTCGCGCACGCCGGGTCGGTGGACCCGTGGCGCCGCTCGATCTCGGCCCTCGCCGAGGCCGGCTGCCCGATCGTCGAGATCGCCGAGCCAGACGCGACGCGGATCGGCGAGGACCCCGGCGAGCGGGCGCGGTTCCGCGATCTCCATGAGCGGCTGCTCGACGGGTTCGTCGGCGTCCACCTGTCGCTCGCCATCACCGGCGGCAGCGCAGATGACGCGGGTGCCGAAACCGTCCTCACCGCCCCGTACGCCAGCCTCGCGGTGGACCTGATCGGGGGCCCTGACAACTGGCGGCTGGTGACGGCGACCCCCGGCGACCGCGGGATCGTCTGCGGCGCCCTCGCGGCCGAGGCGGGGTCGGACGACGGACCCGAACTCCTCATGTGGGCCGGGGCCTATGCGGCCGCGAGCCAGGGTCGCGGGCTCGCGCGTGTCGGCCTGGCGACGGCGTCCACGCTCGCCGCGCTCCCGTGGGACGTGGCCCGCCGGAAGCTCGACCGGCTCGGCGAGGCGGCCCGGCTCGCGGCGCGACCGCCGGCCGAGCAGCTGGCCGCGATGGACCCCCGCGCGATCGACATCCGCAGCGCCGCCCTCGGTCGCTACGACCCCGCCGCGCCGCGCCGGCGCCCGCGCTGACCGGCCCGCCGCGACCGGCGGTTCCCGCGACCGCAGCACGCGGCGACACGCGCGCGCAACCATCTTGATTCCGAACGGCCGCGGTGCCACCATCGTCGGACCTCGCGCGCACGCCAACGAGTCGCGCTGAGGACCCGGATGCTCCAAGGGGAGGCGCGGCCATCTCCGCGCCAGGCAGACATGCCGGAGGAGGTCCAGCCCGTGGGCGAACACATCGAGTTGACGGTCAACGGGACAAGGCGGGAGCTCGACGTCGAGCCACGCCGCCTCCTCGTCCAGGCCATCCGAGAGGACCTCGATCTGACCGGCACCCACGTCGGGTGCGACACGAGCCAGTGCGGCGCGTGCACGGTCCAGGTCGACGGCAAGGCGATCAAGTCCTGCACGATGCTCGCCGTCCAGGCCGACGGCTCGAGCATCACGACGATCGAGGGCCTCGCCGGCGCCGAGGGCCTCCATCCGCTCCAGAACGCATTCTGGGAGAAGCACGGCCTGCAATGCGGGTTCTGCACGCCCGGGATGATCATGGTCGCGACCGACCTGCTCGCCCGCAACCCGGATCCCTCCGATGAGGAGATCCGCCACGCCATCGAGGGCAACATCTGCCGCTGCACCGGCTACCACAACATCGTGGCGGCCATCCGCCTGGCGGCGGCGATGATTCGCGAAGGGGCCACCGCCCCAGTCAGCGCGTAAGGGATACGACGATGACCGACACGCTCGACGCCCCGTCCATCGATATGCTCGGCAAGCCCGTCAAGCGGACGGAGGACCCGCGCTTCATCACCGGCGAGGGCAACTACCTCGACGACATCAAGCTCGCCTCGATGGCCCACATGGCCATCCTGCGCAGCCCGTACGCGCACGCGAACATCCGCTCCATCGACGTCTCGGCCGCGAAGACGGCGCCCGGCGTCCTGGGCGTCTTCGTCGGCGCGGACATCCCCTACAACCCGCTCCCCATGGCCTGGCCGGCCGGCGGCAGCGCCGGGATCCAGAACAACGTCAACACGCCCCGGATCCTCGCGACCGACAGCGTCAAGTGGACCGGCGAGGGCGTGGCCGCGGTCGTCGCGGAGACGGAGGCCCAGGCGTTCGACGCGCTCGAGCTGATCACGGTCGACTGGGAGCCGCTCCCGGCCGTGGTCGATGCCGAGAAGGCGACCCAGCCGGGCGCGCCGCAGCTCCACGAGAACGCCCCGAACAACGTCGTCTTCGAGTGGACCGTCGGCGACAAGGCCGGCACGGACGCCGCGGTCGAGGGTGCCGAGGTCGTGGTCCGCCAGCGCATCGTCAACCAGCGGCTGATCCCGAACTCGATGGAGACCCGCGGCGACATCGGCTGGTACAACCCAGGCACCGACGAGTACACCATCTGGATGTCCAGCCAGACGCCGCACATCCAGCGGCTCCTGCTCGCCGCGTTCGTCATGGGCATCCCGGAGCACAAGATCCGCTGCATCAGCCCGGACGTCGGCGGCGCGTTCGGCTCGAAGATCTTCACCTATGCCGACATGCCGCTGACGCTGTTCGCCAGCAAGACGCTCGGCGGCGTGCCGGTCAAGTGGGTCGAAGGCCGCAGGGAGAACTACCAGAGCACGATCCACGGCCGCGACCACATCACGTACCTCGAGATCGCCGGCAAGCGCGACGGCGAGATCACGGGCCTGCGGGTCAAGACGTTCGCCAACCTCGGCGGGCGGCTCTCGACGATCGGCCCGGGCATCCCCACGACGCTGTACGGCCGCGTCCTGTCCGGCTGCTACAAGATCCCGAACGTCTACTGCGAGGTGACCGGGGTCTACACGAACACGACGTTCGTGGACGCGTACCGCGGCGCCGGCCGCCCTGAGGCGACCTACGTCGTCGAGCGGGCCATGGACCTGTTCGCGGCGGAGATCGGGATGGATCGCGCCGCGATCCGGCGCAAGAACTTCATCGCCCCCGACGCCTTCCCGTACGACAACCCGTCTGGTCTCGGCACGGCGTCGGGCGGCGCGAAGATCTACATCGATTCGGGCAACTACGAGCCGGCCCTCAACAAGGCCATCACGATGGCCGGCTACATGGACCTCGAGGCCAAGAAGGCCGAGGCGAAGACGCGCGGCAAGCTCCTCGGCATGGGCCTCTCGACCTACATCGAGGTGTGCGGCGTCGCGCCCTCCAAGTGGATCGGCGCGGTCGGCGAGGGCTGGGGCGCGGCGATGTGGGAATCGGCCAACATCCGCGTCCATCTCACCGGCAAGGTCGTCGTCACGATGGGGACCCAGCCGCAGGGCCAGGGCCACGAGACCACCTACGCGCAGATCATCGGCCACGAGCTGGGCGTGCCCATGGAGGACGTCGTCGTCCAGCACTCCGACACCCAGGGCACCCCCTTCGGCTACGGCTCGTACGGCAGCCGGACGTCGTCGGTCGGCAGCACGGCCGCGATCAAGGCCGCGGCCAAGATCCGCGAGAAGGCCCGCAAGTACGCCGCGCACATGCTCGAGGCCTCGCCCGAGGACATCGAGGTCGATGGCGCGAACTACCGGGTCAAGGGCAGCCCGGACAAGGTCAAGACCATCCAGGAGATCGCGTTCGCGCTCGATCTCGCGTTCGATGCCCCCGAGGGCATGGAGCCGTACCTCGACGAGACGGCGTACCACGACACCCCGAACTGCACGTGGCCGTTCGGGACGCACATCGCGATCGTCGAGATCGACGAGGAGACCGGGCACGTGGACCTCGTCCGCTACATCGCGGTCGACGATGTCGGCAAGAAGATCAACCCGATGATCGTCGACGGCCAGCTCCACGGCGGGATCGCCCAGGGCGTCGGCCAGGCCCTCTGGGAGGGTGCCATCTACAGCGACGAGGGCCAGCTGCTCACCGGCTCGATGCTCGACTACGCGCTGCCGCGGGCCTCGTGGTTCCCCGCGTTCGAGCTCGACGAGACCGTCACCCCGTCGCCGGTCAACCCGATCGGCGTCAAGGGCGTCGGTGAGGCCGGCGCGATCGCGAGCACCGCGGCGGTGGCCAACGCGGTCGTCGACGCGCTCAGCCCGCTCGGCATCCGGCATCTCGACATGCCGTACTCCAACCAAACCGTGTGGCGGGCCATCCAGTCCGCGAAGGGAGGCCAGGCATGATCCCGGCGGCGTTCACCTACGAACGGCCGGCGACGCTCGACGCGGCCCTCGCCGCGCTCGCCGCGTCGAATGGCTCGGCCAAGGTCATCGCGGGCGGGATGAGCCTCCTGCCGCTCATGAAGCTGCGCCTCGCCAGTACGGAGAAGCTCATCGACGTCGGCCGGCTGTCCGAGCTCAAGGGGGTGAAGGCGACCGCCGACGGCGGCTACGAGATGGGCGCGCTGACGACCTACGCGGAAGCGCTCGAGAGCACCTCGCTCCCGTTCGCGAAGGACTGCCTGTCGGGCATCGGCGACGTCCAGGTCCGCAACCGCGGAACCATCGGCGGGTCGATCGCCCACTGCGACCCCGCGTCGGACGCGCCGGCGCTTTCGCTCGCGCTCGACTACTCGGCCGTGCTTCGATCGGCCCGCGGCGAGCGGGTCGTGCCGCTCGACGGGTTCTTCGAGGGCCCGTTCCAGACCGGGCTCGCCCCGGACGAGATCCTCGTCTCCATCAGGCGCGGGCCGCTCCCGGCCGGCGCCCAGGGCGCATACCGCAAGCTCGAGCAGCCCGCGTCGGGCTACTCGATCGTCGGGGTCGCCGCCGTCATCGCGAAGACCGGCGGCTCCATCTCGCACGCGCGGGTCGCCCTGACCGGGGTGGGGGACCATCCGTACCGCGCGAAGGCCGTCGAAGCGGCGCTCGTGGGATCGGACGGGTCGGCAGCGGCGGTCGCCGCGGCTGCGGCCCATGCGACCGACGGGATCACCGTCAACGGCGACATTCACGCCGACTCGGCGTACCGGACGCAGATGGCGACGGTCTACACCCGCCGCGCGATCGAGGCCGCGCTCGGCCTGTCGGCCTGACGGGCCCGGCATCACCGCGTGCGCGTCGATCGGGTCACCCCGGGTCGGCGCGCCCCGGTGCGCCTCGAAGGCGCGGTCCTCGCGCGTGACCTGACGGTCGGCGCGGCGCGCTGGACCAAGGGCCGCCGGCTCAGCGCGGAGGACTTCGACGCGCTCGCGGCTGCCGGTCCGGGCGACCCGGTCACGGTCCTCATCATCGACCCCGGCGAGCTCCACGAGGACGAGGCCGCCGTCCGGCTCGCCACCGCGGTCGGCGGTCCGGGCCTCGACGTGCGCGGCCCCAACCAGAGCCGGATCGACCTGGTCGCGGCGGCACCGGGCGTGGTCAACGTCCGGATCCCCGAGCTCGAGCGGCTGAACCGCCTCGATCCGCTCGAGGTCTTCACCGTCTTCGATGGCCAGATCGTCGAGCGTGGCGACCTCGTCGCGAGCGTCAAGGTGGCACCGCACGTCGTGGACGCGGCGACCGTCGAGGCCGGCGTCCGCATCGCGGACTTCGGGACGCAGCCGCTCGTCTGGGTCGCCCCGTTCATCGCCGGCCGCGTCGGGGTCATCGTCAAGGAGTCCCTGCGCGCGACCGCGCGCGAGCGGTTCGAGGCGAGCGTTCGGGCCAAGGTCGAGGGCCTCGGCTCGACGGTCGTGGGGATCGACTACGTGGAGGACGACGCGGAGGACGTCGAGACGGCGCTGGCCGCGTTCACCCGCGGCCCCGACCCCGTCGACCTGGTGCTGACCGCCGGGACCGCGAGCACGGACCCGGCCGACCCGACGTTCGTGGCCATCGCCGCCCTCGGCGGGCGGGTGGTGCGCCGCGGCGTCCCGGCGCACCCGGGCTCGATGCTATGGCTGGCGCGCGTCGGACAGGTCGCGATCCTCGGCCTGCCGACGTGCGGCGCGTACTCGAAGGCCACGGCCGCGGACCTGCTGCTGCCGCGGCTGCTCTCCGGGGAGCCGGCCTCGGAGCGGACCGTCGCGAAGCTCGGCCACGGCGGCATCCTGACCCGCAGCCAGCGGTTCCGCTTCCCGCCCTACGCCCGCGAGCTCGACGCGCCCGACGGCTGAGGCGCCGAGGCCGAGGTCGCGAGCGGGTCGCCCCGCCTGCCGCCCGGCGGGTGCTCAGCGCTTGCGGCGGCCTGTCGGCTGGCTCCTCGTGATCTTGAAGATGTGGCCGCCCCAGGCGGGCAGGTCGACGTACAGCCCGCGCACGAGCAGGTCGTCGCCGGAGCGCTCGTACGCGACGTCGTCGGCGATCAGGTCTTCGAGGCGGATCTCCTTGCCCGCGAAGTCCGGCAGCGACATCGGGACGAACGCCTGCGACGGCGCCCCGGTCAGGTTGGCCACGACGAGCCGGAGCTGCCGATGCTGGCCGACCCACAGCCGCGCGAACACGCCCTCGTGGGTCCCGTTGCCCGACCAGGCTGGTGTCGGGTCGATGCGGATGACGTGGCCGAGTCGGAACGTCTCGTCGTTCGTCGCGAGGAGGAGCCGTCGGTACGACTCGGCCATGCCCGGGTCAGGTGTCTCGTCGGGCTCGCGCCGGAGCTGGACCGGCGCCCGCAGCCGCGCCCCGGCCATCTGCCCGTCATCGATCAGGAGCATGCCCGGGACGGTGGCCGCGGTCAGCGCCGCGGCTCGCTCCTGGTGTGGCGTCATCCGGGTCGTGACGCGCGGTTCGCTGCGGTCCTCGAGGAACCGGACCGAGCGGCGCTGGTAGGTATCGTCGGCGCGCAGGTGGCCGGCGATCTCGCCCGGGTCGCCGGCGATGAGCCGGTCGAGCAACGGCTTGTCGTACGTGTAGTCGAAGCCGAGCTGCTGGAGCCGCCATTCGAGCCCCCAGTACGCCTGGGCGATCAGCAGGAAGTTCGGGTATGCCTGGCGGACCGCGCTCGCGGCGTGCCACCAGAACTCGCCGGCGTGGGATGGGTCGTCGCCGACGTCGGGCGTGACCGACCGTGTGGCCCAGGTGGCCCGGAAGACGTCGTCGAGGACGAGCATCGCCATCGAGCAGACGACGCCGTCGCAGCGGGTCGCGATGTCGCGGAGGGTCTGCATCATCGCCCGCCGCACCTCGGGGTGCCGGTACTCGAGCTGGGCGGTGTCGGTCATCGGCGGGAAGTTCGGGTCGCGGCCGTGCGCGATCCAGTGGCGGCCGTCGGAGCGGACCTCGAAGGACCCGTCCGGTTCGGCGTCCCGATGGCTCGCATCGGCGTGGACGTACCGGTCGGGGTGGCGCCGGACCCAGGGGTGATCGGTGGCGGTCTGGTTCGGGTAGAAGTCGAGGATGAGCCCGACGCCGGCCTGCGCGAGCCTCGTCCGGAGGGAGGCGAGGCCCGCCTCGCCGCCGAGGTTCTCGGCCGGCTCGTAGGCCGCGACCGCGTACGGCGACCCGACGATGTCGTCGTCGGAGCCGTCGGGCAGGAGGGCGGCCCGGCGCTCGCACATCCACGGTGAGGCGCGCCACAGCCGTCGACTGCCCGAGCCGATGGTCCACGCGGCGGTCAGCCAGACGAGGTCGAAGCCGAGCTCGGCGATGCTCGCGATCTCGTCGGCAGGGATGTTCGCGAGGCCGACCCGGCGCCCGGCCGTCGTCGACTGCCGCGCGACCCAGGCGCGCGCATCGATCTGGAGGACCCGCGGGTGGCGGGTCGAACCGATCCGAAGCGGTTCCCTCACCGGTGACGTTCCCCCGAACGGCGACGCAGCGCCGGGGAATCGACCGGCACGGTGCGTCGGGAAGGATACTCGACCGGCGCCATGCACCGGTGTGGGGAGCGGGGGGCGACCCGGGCGCGACCCGTCGACCGGGCCCCCTCGTCGCGCGTGGTGCTCAGGCCTCGCGGCTCGCGCCCGGCTGGCGCGGCTCGGTGAAGAGGAACCAGGCGAACATGATCCCGAAGCCGACGAGGAGCGTCATGACGATCCCCTCGACCTGGAGCGGCACGAGGTCGAAGTTGCCCTTGATGAGGTCCGGGTCGATCGCGACGAGCGTCAGGATCCCGTAGAGCGGCAGGGCGATCCACTCCGCGCGTCCGATCGCGGCGATCGTCCCGGTCGGCTCCGCCACGCCGCGCGAGGCCACGACAACCGCGACCATCCCCGCGACCCCGGCCGTCCCGAAGGTCAGCCGCCAGAGGATCGGCAGGTCGCCGGTCAGCAGCGCGGCGAGCGACATGAGCCCCGGCAGGATGAAGTGGAGCGACACCACGAACGCCAGGCGCCGGCGGCCGGGGTCCTGCGTCATCTCGTCGTGCCGGAACTGGACGACGACCCACCAGAACCCGAGGAGCGTGAACGACAGCGCCGATGCCGTGGCATAGAACGCCGTGGTATCCATCGTGTCCCTCCTGTCGACGGTCCCGTGGGGGCGGGTCGTGCCGTCCCGTCGCGGGGGCATCCCGTCGTCCGGAACGATGTCCGTGCAGTGTGCCAGCCCGGCATGCCGGTCGCACCGTTCCGGCCGCCTGCCGCGTGCCGCCGGCCGCCGGCCCGGGGCCGCTGCCGTCCCCGTTTGCATCCCATGATCGAACGGACGGACCACGTCCCGAATAGCGTCGTCCAGACGTCCGCAACGCCGTCGGATGCAACAGCTGACGAACGAAGGTGTGGATCCGGGGACCCGATCGCCCGTTGGCGCACGGGGTGCAAACCGGGCCGTCGGGCTCGCGCATTAGCTCAGGCACGGTCGAAGCCCGTGGCGCGTGTCAACCGGCCCCGGCGTAGATCTCCTCGTAGGCCCGGCTGACGATCTCGGCCGCCTCGATCATGCGCCGGTCGCTCATCGGATTGCCGGCCCGGGACCGCCACCGGTCGATGCCGCCGAGGGCCGCCGCGCGCACCTCGTCGGGCGGGGCCTCCGGGGCGAGCCCCAGCCGCCCGGCCGGCCGACCCGCGCCGCACAGCCGGTCGATCTCGCGCCGGTCGGCCGGGTCGAGCGGCACGAGACCGGTGAGCACGAGGTGGAGGAGCCGGAGCAGCGCGAGCTCCTGCGAGGACGACTCGAGGCGCTCCACGGCCATCGTCACGCCGGCGGCGTCGGGGATCGAGCGCCCCTCGAGCTCGCGGCCGATGACCCGGAGCGCGGCCAGGGCGGACCGCGCCTTCAGGGCCTGGGCCCGGCTCGCATACCGCTCCGAAAGGATGCGCTGGAGCTCGCGGATGCCGGACGCCTCGAGGAGCGCCCCGGACAGCTCGGTGGCCGTGCGGACCCGCCCGTCGACGATGAGGCCGACCGCGAGCCGCAGACCGAACAGCCCGAGCCGGTCGAGCAGCTCCTCGCGGAGCTCCTCGCCGAGTGGGTTCAGCTCCGGATCGCGGAACCGGTCGACCGAGCGCAGCAGCTCCTCGCGCCGGGCCTCGGGGAGCGTGGCGACTTCGCGGAGCCAGCCGAACTGCTCCTGGCGGAGCGTCGCGCCCGTCTCCGCGATGAGCCCGGCCACCGGCACCACCCCCGAGGCGAGCTCGCGGACGGCGGGGTCGGCGGCGTAGCGCTCGGCGATGGTCCGCGCGGAGTCGAGGGCGTCGGGGCGCGCCGCGCCGATCTCGTCGGCGCGCGACAGGATGACGATCGCGTTGACCGGTGAGGCGTGCGGGATGGATCGGTCGAGGAAGGCCTCGAGGAAGTTCGCGTCCGACCGGTGCAGGTGGCGCATCAGGTACAGCACCGCGTCGGCCTCGCCGGGTCCGTCGGCGTCCTCGTCGAGGAGGGCGGTCGTCGTCCGGGCCGAGGTCCGATCGTCGGTCGAGCCGAGACCCGGCGTGTCGATGAGCGTGAGCTCGGCCAGCTTGCTCGACGGCCAGCCGACCTCGATCCGCTCGATCGCGTCGAGCGGCAGCTCGCCCAGGTCGATCTGGAGCGCGCCGTCCTCGCGCCGGAAGACGAGCTCGCGGGTCCCCGACGGGCGGAGGTCGGCGACCACCCGATACCCGAGGGCGTGGCGGTACCACGTCACGATCCGCGTGCATTCGCCCGCATCGGTCGCCGCGAGCCGCTCCCCGACGAGGGCGTTGAGGAGCGTGGACTTGCCGGCCTTGACCCGGCCCGCGACGGCGACGCGCAGCGGCTCGTCGAGCCGGCGCATGGCCGCGAGGACCGCCTCTTCCTGGTCGGTCCCGCGGGCGACGCGAAGCGCCTCATCCGCGATGCGTCGGACCTCGGCTGCGAGGTCCTGGGAGCCCTCTCGCATGGTCGGGGCCTTCGGCTAGGAGGGCAGGGTCACGCAGTTCCCCGTGCCCTGGATGACCGAGTGGTCCGGGTTCGCCACGAGGATGCACATCTTCTTGGCGCCGTTCGGCCGGTCCGTGAGCTTGTACTTGGTGAACGGGATCGGGCCGCCGTAGACGTACCACGGGCCGTTGCCCGGCATCCCGGCCTGCTTCGGCGGCACGGTGTCGAAGAAGAAGTGGACGTGACGCCCCGGGAGCTTCTGGGTGTAGCCGAAGACCGCGTAGTCGACGATGTACTTGCCGCTCTTGATGGTGATGCCGAGGATCCGGGCTGCCTTGCCCGCGGGCGTCGGGGTCGGTGTCGGTTCGGGGGTCGGCGTCGGCGTGGGGGACGGCGTCGGGCTCGGCGATGGCGTCGGGCTGGGGCTGGGCGACGGACTCGGGCTCGGCGAGGACGTGACGACCGCGATGCCGCTCGATGCGCCTGGCGAGGCCGACGGGCTCGTCCCGCCGCCACCCAGGAGGCCGGACGCCCCGACCGCGACGATGAGGACGAGCGCGACGGCGCCGACGGCCGCGGCCCCGACCATGAGCCTGGTCCGACCACCGCCGGCCCCGGCGGCTCCGGCCCCGGCAACCGCGGGCGGTGGGGGTGGCACGGACCCGGCACCGGCTCCAACACCGGCCGTCGCCGCCGCGGCCGCGGCCGCGACGGGGATGGGCTGCGTCACATCGTCGGCCAGGGCACCCGCTCCGCCATCCGTCACGACCGGTGGCGCCCCGGCCCCGGCGCCGGTCGAGGCGGCATCGGCGACGCCCGCGAGCCCGGCCGCTGCCGCTCCGGCGAGCGCGACGCCCGCTGCCGCTGCCGCGATGTCGCCGCCGGCCGCGGCGGCCGCGGCCTCTCGCCGACGCTCCTCGGCGACGAAGGCCGCGCCGAGGGCCATCGTGTGCTTCGGGTGGGCGTCGACCGCCACCGGGCGGCTCGTGGCGTCGCGGACCATCTCGGCGACGAGCGGGATGCGCGAGCTGCCGCCGACGAGGAGGACCCGGTCGATGCCCTCGTAGGTCAGCCCGGCGCTGCGCACGGCGCGCCCGAGCGCCTCGATCGTCTCGCGGATCCGTGGGCGGATCATCTCCTCGAACTCGGCGCGGGTGAGGCGCATCTCGGTCTGGAGGCCGGGCAGGAATACCTGGATCGTCGCGTCGGTGTCGGACGAGAGGGCTTCCTTGGCGCGACGGCACTCCTCGCGGAGGCGCGCGATGGCGGCCAGGGTCGCGGGGTCCTCGGTGTCGAGCTGCGTCCCGCTCGCCTTGACCATCGCCATCGCGCGGGTGAAGAGCGCCTCGTCGAAGTCGATCCCGCCGAGCCGCTCCATGCCCTCGGGCTGGCCGAGCTGCTCGAAGCCGGTGTCGGTCTTGCGCAGGATCGTCGCGTCGAACGTGCCGCCGCCGAAGTCGTAGACGGCGATCGCCGAGCCGGCCGGGACCCGCTCCTGGCGGGCATAGTCGACCGCCGCCGCCTCGGGCTCCGTGATGAGCGTGACCTCGCCGACGTCGGCCTGCCGGACCGCCTGGCGGAGGAGATCGATCTTGTACGCGCCGTAGCTCGCCGGGTGGCACAGGGCGATCGCGGCCGGCGGCCCGCCCAGCTGCTCGGTTACCCGCACCACGATGCTCCGGAGGAGGTGGGCCAGCAGCGCCTCCGCGCCGTACGGCGTCCCGCCGAGGATGATCGGCGTCGGGTCGCCGAGGCGCCGCTTGAACTCGCGCCCGGTCCGGGTCGGCTCGGCCAGGGCCCGCCGTTCCGCGGCCTCGCCGGTCAGCACCTCGCCATCCGCGCGCAGGACCACGATCGAGGGGATCGTCGCGGCGCGCTCGCCCAGCTGGAAGATCTCGAGACGACCGTCGCGCGTGGTAGCCGCGGCGGAGTAGGTCGTACCGAGATCGATCCCGAGCGCGTACTCCATGAACGTCACCTCGTCGATGGTGATGGTCGCGGTGGGTCCCGCCGTCGCCGTGCAGGCGCGGGTGGCCCGATACTACCCTGCGCACGTCCCCGACGATGCCGAACGCTACACTCGGGGACCCGAGGGAGGACCCGGCCAGCGATGCCGCGAGACGAAACGATCGCGCGCGCCGACATCGACCCGGCGGCGGTGGCCGCGCTGGCGCGCGAGGCCCAGGCGATGGCCGTGGCGGCCGGCCGCGACGACCTCGCCGTCCGTCTCGAGGCGGTCGCCGTCCGGGCGGCCCGGACCGACACGGTCGTGTGCGTCGTCGGCGAGTTCAAGAAGGGCAAGAGCGCGCTCATCAACGCCCTGCTCCACACGCCGGTCTGCCCGGTCGACGACGACTTCGCCACGATGGCCGTCACGGTCGTCACGTACGCCGACCCGCCCGGCGCCTCCGTCCGCCGTCGCGTGGACGGCGAGCTCGTGATCGAGGCGATCGCCGCGGGCGAGATCGCGGACTGGGTCGCGGAGCCGGTCGATCCGGAGCGGCGGCGCACGGTCGAGCTGGTCGAGGTCGGCCTCGCGGACCCGTTCCTGGAGCGCGGTGTCACGCTCGTCGACACGCCGGGCGTCGGTGGCCTCAACGCGGGGCATGCCGCGGCGACCCTCGCGTTCCTGCCCTCCGCGGACGCCCTCGTGTTCGTCACCGACGCGTCGGCGGAGCTGTCCGGCCCCGAGCTCGAGTTCCTCGCGAGCGCCATGAAGGCCGGCCCGCCGATCCTCGTCGCCGTGACCAAGGTCGACATGTACCCCGCGTGGCGACGGATCGTCGACATCGACGCCACGCATCTCCGCTCGGTCGGCCTGACCGATGCGCCGTTCGGGCTCAGCTCCGTCCTGCGCACGAACGGCCACCGTGCGGGCGACCCCATACTCGACAGCGAGAGCGGCATCCCGGTCTTCGCCGACGCGATCGTCGGCGACGTCGTGGGCCGGGCACGTGCGGCCGCGGTCGCGGCGGCCGCGGCGAGCCTGCGACCCGCGTTCGACCAGCTGCGCGAACCGCTCGCCGCCGAGCGGATGGCCCTCGAGGACCCGGAGGCCGCCGAGCGGCTGGCGGCCGAGCTCCGCGACGTCCGGGCGCGCCTGACGAACCTCGCGGGGGGCGGCGCCCACTGGTCGGTGCGCCTCGAGGACGAGTTCGCCGCACTCCGCACGCGCATCGAGTTCGCGTTCGCCGGCCGCATCCGGCAGATCCTGCGCGAGGCCCAGGACGAGGTGGAGCGGATCGACCCCGCCCGTGCCTGGCCGGACGTCAGCCAGCGCGTCCAGGCCGCGACCGCCGGGGCGGTCCGGGCCGCCTTCCTCGAGGCGACCGACGGGGCGGCCGCGATCCAGGCGATGGTCGCCGGGCTGCTCGCCGACGAGGCGGTCGGGTTCGACCTCGCGGGCGCCCCGATCTCGTTCGACGTGTCGACCCTGTGGCAGGGCGGGCCCGCCTTCGACGGCAAGGCGCGCTCCGGGCTGGTCGCGAGCCTCGGCCTCGTGACCGGGGCGAACGTCGGGGTCGAGATGCTGGGCATGCTCGGGACGCTGCTCGGGGCCGCCGTCGTCGGGCCGGCGGTCCTCGGCGTCGCGCTGGTGTTCGGCGGCAAGGAGGTCATGAGCGAGCGTCGCCGCCAGCTCGCCGACCGTCGGCAGCAGGCACGGACCTTCCTCGGCAGCTTCGTGGAGGAGGTCCGCTTCGAGGCGGACGGCCGGCTCGCGTCGCTCCTCGACGAGATCCAGCGGCAGATGCGGGCCCGGTTCACCGATCGGATCGGGGAGCTCCACCGGACGTTCACCGAGAGCGCCGCGGCGCTCGAGCGGGCCGCCGACCAGGAGGCGTCCAGCCGGCGGACCCGGCTCCCCGAGCTCCTCGCCGCGCTCGCCCGGATCGACGAGCTCGACGCCCGTGTCGCGGGCCTCGATCCGGACCATTCCTGAGCACGCCGCGACCGACGTTTCGGGGCTGGAATGATGGTCCCGCCATCTGCTACAGTCGGCCCCTACGTACCGTGTCCTGGCGAGGCAGCCGAGGGACGGTCACCGGCAGGGGAGTTCCAGACTCGACGCCCGGATCCCGATCGGACACGCCGATCGCGGACCACGGGTGACGGGCCGTCATCGCCTCTCTCCACGCGGCGATCTTCTCGGTGTCCCCCTCGGCAGCGACCGGTGCGACCGGGGCCGTCCGGCTCGCTCGCGCGCGCCGCTCCAGGTCCGCAGAGGACGCGTCCGCGACCGGACGTCATTAGGGCAGGAGGGGCTCGGACTTGAAGCGGATCCTCATCATCATCTCCGAGTACGGATACTGGGGCGAAGAGCTCGTCGGCCCCCTCGAGACGTTCGACAAGGCGGGCTACAAGGTCGATTTCGCGACGGCGCACGGCAAGCGGCCGGCGCCGCTGCCGCCGAGCATGGACCCGGCCTACATCGACCCGCCGCTGGGCAAGTCCGTCACCTCGCCCGAGGTCGCCCAGAAGACCAAGGACCTCGACGCCTCGTCGCGCTACGACAAGCCCATCGACATCTCGAAGTGGGTCCCCGAGCGCCCGTACTGGAGCTCGCCGACCCTCCTGCGCGACATGGAGGGGTACTACAACGAGCTCGACGCGCTCGAGAAGGACCTCGCCAAGTACGACGCCATCCTGCTCGTCGGCGGCAGCGGGCCGATCGTCGACATCGCGAACAACGACCGGATCCACGCCCTGATCCTGCTGTTCCTCAAGATGGGCAAGGCGATCGGCGCCGAGTGCTACGGCGTGACCGCGCTCGCGTTCGCCCGCGACCTGTCGGACCGCAAGAGCATCATCTGGGGCAAGCACGTCACCGGGCACTGCAAGGAGTACGACTACAAGGACGGGACCGGGTTCCTCGGCAGCGACCTGAACATGGGCCCGCCCCCGTACCCCCTCGAGTACATCCTGCGCGACGCGACCGGGCCCGACGGCGGCTACCACGGCAACGTCGGCCACGCCACCTCGGTCATCGTCGACTTCCCGTTCATCACCGGGCGCTCCACGCCGGACTCGTATCTCACCGGCGAGAAGATGGTCGAGGTCCTGGAGGACGGGCTGACCAGGTATGGCTGGTAGGTCCATCCGACCGACCCGAGACCACGGAGACACCATGTCGGCGACCGGACGCTTCGCCGTTCTCGAACAGTTGCTGGCCGATGACGTCCGGTTCATGTTCGGCAACCCGGGCACGGTCGAGCAGGGGTTCCTCGACGCGCTCGGGAGCTACCCGGACCTGCAGTACATCCTCGCCCTCCAGGAGACCATCGCGGTCGGGATCGCCGACGGCTACGCCCGGGCGACGAAGCGCCCCGCCGTCGTCCAGCTCCACAGCGGGGTCGGTCTCGGCAACGGCGTCGGGATGCTCTACCAGGCCAAGCGCGGCGGGACCCCGCTCGTCGTCATCGCGGGCGAGTCGGGGATCCGCTACGACGCGATGGATGCGCAGATGGCGGCCGACCTCGTGTCGATCGCCCGGCCGGTGACCAAATGGGCGACCCGGGTCGTCGATCCCACGTCGGTGCTGCGGGTCCTGCGGCGGGCGATCAAGATCGCC
Organism: uncultured Chloroflexia bacterium; assembly: GCA_963755115.1. Lineage (GTDB taxonomy): Bacteria > Chloroflexota > Limnocylindria > Limnocylindrales > CSP1-4 > SPCO01. The sequence goes on along the minus strand of CAVWIK010000002.1, from coordinate 2,133,172 downwards.
GGAACGCCGCCGACCGGACCGGTGTTCGTCGCCCTCCCCGCGGACGTCCTCGACGCCCCGAACGACGAGGAGATCGTCCGGACCTCGCTCCCGGCGACCCGGGTGGTCCCGGACGCGAGCCTCGTCGACGAGGCCGCGGGCCTGCTCGCGGCGGCCGAACGGCCACTCATCATCATCGGCGACGGGATCGCCAACTCGGGCGCCCAGGCGGAGCTGACCCGGGTCGCCGAGCTGCTCGGTGCGTCGGTCTGGGGGGCCAACTCGTCCGAGGTCAACATCGACGAGACCCACCCGCTCTTCCGCGGGCACCTCGGGCACATGTTCGGCCATCACAGCACGCCGATCGTCGCCCCGGCGGACGGGGTCCTCATCGTCGGGACCTACATCTTCCCCGAGGTCTTCCCGACGCTCTCGCGGGTCTTCGCCGACGGCGCGCGCGTCGTCCACGTCGATCTCGACGCGTACGAGATCGGCAAGAACTTCCCGGTGGACCTGGGCCTCGTCGCCGACCCGAAGCTGACGCTGGCCGCGCTCGGGACCGCCCTCGAGGGACGGCAGACCGCCGCGCAGCGCGAGACGGCGCGATCGCGCTCGACCGCGGCGGCCGCAGAACGGGACCAGCGGGCGGCGGCCATGCGGGACGCGGACATCGAGGCCCGCAAGGGCGTCCCGCTTCACGCCTCGGAGTTCATGGAGGCGCTCGCCGCGCGGCTCCCAGCCGACGCGATCGTGTTCGACGAGGCGCTGACGTTCTCGCCCGAGGTGACCCAGTACCTGCCGCCGCGCGTCCCCGGCTCGTTCTTCCAGACCCGTGGCGGGTCGCTCGGCGTCGGGATCCCAGGGGCGATCGGGGCGAAGCTGGCGCACCCGGACCGGACCGTCGTCGGGTTCACCGGCGACGGCGGGAGCATGTACACGATCCAGGCGCTTTGGACGGCGGCCCACCATCGCATCGGGGCCAAGTTCGTCATCCTCGACAACGGCGCCTACCAGCTCCTGCGCCTCAACATCCAGCAGTACTGGAAGGACCTCGGGCTGCCCGAGGGCGAGTTCCCGGCGTCGTTCGGGCTCGGCGACCCGCAGCCTGCGCTTCGACCTGATGGCCGAGGCGATGGGGGTCGGCGCCGCCCGCGTCACCACCGCGGCGGAGATCGGCCCGGCGCTCGATGCGGCGCTCGCCGACGACCGGCCCTTCCTCATCGATCTCGTGGTCCACAACGACGTCGCGCACGACGTCGCTCGACAGAAGCACGCGACGGCCGGCCAGTCGTGAGCGCCGGGGCGAATCGGGGGCATGAGCCTCAGTGACAAGGAGACGACCATCATGGCGACCGATCTGACCGAGGCCGAGGTCAAGGCCCTCGTCGATGCCTGGTATCACGCGCTCGACATCCACGTCCCCGTCGACGAGATCGTGCCGATGGTCGCCGCCGAGGGCCTGGAGTGCTACTGGCCGGAAGGACCGACCTTCGGCGTCGACGAGTTCAAGGGCTGGTACGAGAAGGTGACCCACCTCTTCTTCGACGAGGTCCACACGATGAAGTCGCTGGAGATCACGCCGCGCGGCGCCGAGGCGGACGTCAAGCTCGTGGTCAACTGGCAGGCCAAGGTCTGGAACCCGCCGGATGCGAAGAGCAAGTGGCTCGGGATGGACGCCCGTCAGACCTGGGTCGTCGCTCGGTCCGAGGACGGGTCGCGTGCCGTCATCAAGAAGTACGTCGTCGATGGCATGGACCTGATGCCCGGATCGTCGCCGCTCTGACCCGCCGTCCGAACCTCCAGCTGAAAGGGGGCTAGCGATAGGTCCACGAACCGTCACATCCCGGCGGACCGAACCCACCACCGACTGAACGGAGGCTTTTCAAATGGCAACGGACGCTCCCACCCATCCCGCGATGGCCGTCGTCGGCAAGATGTACGAGTGCTTCGGCAAGGGCGACATGGCGACCCTGAAGACCGATGTCTTCGCCCCGGACATCACCTGGGCCCTGCCCGGTCATCACCCGCTGTCGGGTGTCAAGAACGGCCCGGATGAGGTCATCGCGTTCTTCGGGGCGCTCATGCAGACCGGCATCAAGGTCGACAACGTCACCTTCGGCACGATGGGCGACGACGGCGTCGTCGAGAAGCACACCGGGCACGGCATCCTGACCAACGGGGAGGAGATCATCTTCCCGACCTGCAGCCACTACACGATCAAGGACGGCAAGATCTGGAAGGTCCAGGTCTACACGGCCGACCAGCACAACGTGGATCGCTATTTCTGGGCGATGTACGACCTCAAGCCGATCCCGGACCGCCTGGGCGTCCACGACATGTCGAAGGCCGAGGATCCCAACGTCCCGCTCCGAACCGACAAGGCGTAGGGCATGACTGACATCACGGCAGACCGCGTCAAGAGCGCCTACAAGGCGCTCGCGACCGGTGATCGCAACATCGTCGCGGAGCTGTGGTCCGAGGAGATGGTCTGGCAGGTCCCGGGCCACAACCACCTGTCGGGCTGGTACCACGGGCTCGATGAGTTCCTCGGGTTCATGGGCCAGGTCGGGGCGCTGTCCGGTGGCAGCTTCAACATGGAGACCATCAGCGTCATCGTCGAGGGTGACTGGTCCGCCGACATCACCCGCAACCGTGGCAAGCGTTCGGACAGTGCCAAGGCGCTCGACATCGAGGTCGTCCACGTCCTGCGCTGGACGGACGGGAAGGTCGTGGCCGGCAAGGGCGCGATCTTCGGCGACGGCACCACCGAGTACGACCAGTTCTGGTCGCGCGCGCCGGTCGTCGGCGACACGCAATAGGCCGGCCGAAGACCAGCACAGCCACAAGGAGCGCAGCAGATGCCGATCATCACGATCCAGTTCATCAAGGACGTCGTGGCCAACGAGGAGCAGAAGCAGGAGCTCCTCGTGAAGATGACCGACACGTTCATCTCGGTCGTCGGCGAGGTCGCCCGGCCGTTCGTCTACTGCATCATCCAGGAGACGCCCCAGATGGAGTGGTCGATCGGCGGCAAGGCGATGCCGGACCTCGCCTTCCTGATCGGCCCCGAGTACACGGCGCAGCACGACAAGTCGAACGAGATCATGTCGGCCTTCGTCGAGTCATCCAAGGCGGCCCACGAGGCGGCCGGCGGCGACCCGGCGAAGGACCACCTCGCCGAGAAGATGTGGGCCGGCGCCAAGGAATAGGCCACGCTCGACGGCCGCAGCCACCGAAGCACATACGCCGCGCGTCCCGTTCGGGGTCGCGCGGCCGGGAGGACTAGATGCCAGGCGCGAACCACACCTACACCCCGCAGGAGGAGGCCAACATGGCCGTCATCCGGCGGTGGTGCGACGAGGGCTGGACGAAGGGTCACGTCGCGGTCGCCGACGAGCTCATCCACCCGAACTTCAAGGTCCACGGGGCAGGCGGCCAGGTCATCGAACCCGGCGTCGAGGGCCTCAAGCAGCTCATCCTCGCCTGGCGGACCGGGTTCCCCGACGCCGTCCAGCGCGTCGAGGACATCATGGCCATCGGCGACACGGTCATCGTCCGGCTCGTCTGGGAAGGGACGCACCTCGGCGAGTTCATGGGGACGCCTGCGTCCGGCAAGACGGTCAGCGTCGAGACCATCGGGATCGACCGGGTCGTCGACGGCAAGGTCGTCGAGGGCTGGGGCCAGCTCGACATGCTCGGGCTCCTGACCACCATCGGCGCCATGGTGCCGGCCGGCGGCACGGGCGGCGCGGCGAACGGGTAGGGCCCGGCGCCGGTCGATCTCGACCATCGGTCGCGCAGCGGAAGGAAGGACGGACGGTCATGTCCTCGGAGATCCTGTCGTCCACGGAGCGGAACAAGGCGGTGTACCGCCGGTTCGTCGAGGAGGTCATCAACACCGGGAACGTCGACGTCATCCCGGAGCTGTACCAGGCCGACTACGTCGACCACAGCCGTCCGCCCGGGGCTCCCGAGGGGCTGGACGGGGTCCGGATGATCCCGAAGATGTTCCGGGGAGCCTTTCCCGACCTGCACTTCACGATCGAGCTGATGGTCGCCGAGGGCGACCTCGTCGCCACCTACGTGATCGGCCGCGGCACCAACGACGGACCGTTCATGGGCCACCCGGCCACCGGCAAGAAGGCGGAGTGGGCATCGATGGGCTTCTTCCGCGTGGCCGACGGCAAGATCGCCGAGCACTGGGGGTCGCCCGACCTCCTGACCCTGCTGACCCAGCTCGGCGCGATCCCGTCGCCCGGCGGCGCCCCGCCGCCCGCGACCCCGACGCCGATGCGCAAGGCCGAAGGCCGGATCGACCCCGAGGAAGGCAAGCGGATCCTCCGCCACTACGTCGAGGACGAGTTCAACCGGCACGATCTCAGCGAGCTCGATGACATCCTCGCCGACGGCTACGTCTATCGCGCGATGGGCATGGAGATCAAGGGCCTCGATGGCTACAAGGCCACCGTGGAGCCGCTCTTCGTCGCTTTTCCGGACGTCAAGAACACGACCGAGGAGATCATCGCCGAGGACGACCTGGTCGCCACGCGCTGGAGCGCCCGGGGCACGCATCTCGGCCCGTTCATGGGCATCCCGGCGACCGGCAAGGCGGTCCAGCTGACCGGGATGACCATCGAGCGGATCGCCGGGGGCAAGCGCCTCGAAGGCTGGGGCGTCCCCGACATGCTCGGGCTGATGGGCCAGCTAGGTGCCGGCCCGGGGGCGCCGGGCGGGTGACCGCGCGAGGCCCTGGCGGCCGGGCCGGGGAGGACCGGCAGGGACAGTAGAGGGAGCGCCGTCTCAACACCAGGACACGCAGGACGAGGAGTCACATGTCGCTCGCAGAGGAACAGGCCAACAAGGCCATGGTCACGGAGTTCGTGAAGGCCACGAACAAGCTCGAGCTCGACAAGCTCGATGGGTGGGTCGTCGAGGACTACGTGGAGCACCAGCCCATCCCCGGCCAGCCGCCCGGTCGCGAAGGTCTGAAGTGGGCCTATCGGGCGTTCAACGAACCGTTCCCGGACCTCGTCTTCGACTTCGCGGACGTCATCGCCGAGGGCGACCTCGTCGTGGGGCGGGGCATCGGCACCGGGCACAACACCGGCGACTTCATGGGGATCCCGGCGACCGGCAACGAGGTCACAGTGGTCCGGCACGCGCCTGTTCCGCGTCGTGGACGGCAAGCTCGTCGAGGGCTGGATCAACCTCGACATGGTGGGCCTCATGCAGCAGCTCGGGGTGATCCCGAAGCAGCCCCAGCCGCCCGCGATCGCGGCCCCGCACCTGACGGGGGCGCCGTCCACGCGCGAGGCGAACCACGCCCTGATGGAGCGGTTCATCGAGGAGGTCTGGAACAAGGGCAACCTCGCGGTGGCCGACGAGATCTTCCATCCGCAGGCGTCGAGCCCGAGCGCCCCCGGCCTGCCGCTGGGGGCGGAGGGCGTCAAGTTCATCGTCAACATGATGCGCAGCGCGTTCTCCGACTACTGGATGGAGATCACCCATATCGTCGCCGAGGACGATCGGGTCGCCGCCCGGTTCCGCCAGGGTGGCACCCACGACGGCGACCTCATGGGCATCGCCCCGACCGGCAAGAAGGTCGAGTGGACCGAGATCGGCATCCTGCGGATCGCCGACGGCAAGGTCGTCGAGAGCTGGTACGACGTCGACATGCTCGGCCTCATGGGCCAGCTTGGCGTCGGCGGGTCGGGCGGTGGCGGCGATGGGGCGGCGCCGGCCGCGTCGAGCGGGCAGGGCTGACGCCATGTCGACGAAGGACGTGATCGACCGCTACTACGTCACCGCGAACGCCGGCCAGTGGGACGCCTGGTGCGACCTGTTCACCGATGACATGGTGATGGACGAGCAGCTGGCGGGCCACATCGAGGGCCTCGCCACCCTCCGGCCGATGATGGCCGGCATGGGCCGTGCGTACTCGCGCTTCCAGAACGTGCCCAAGCACATCCTGGTGACCGGCGACGAGGCCGCGGTCGTCTCCCACATCTCGGCCGCGAACGCCGCGGGCGACCCGATCGAGGCGGAGGTCATGAACTACTTCCAGATCCGCGACGGGAAGATCGCCTACATGGCGAACTTCCACGACAGCAAGCCGTTCCGGCCGTTCCTCGACCAGAAGCTGGACTGACCGACATGGCCCAGTTCGACTACATCGTCGTCGGCGCCGGCTCGGCCGGATGCGTCGTCGCCAACCGGCTGACCGAGGATCCGGCGGTCCGGGTCCTCCTGCTCGAGGCCGGCGGGCCGGACATCCCGCCGAACGTCGAGGACGCCTCGCTGTGGTACACGCTCCTCGGGTCTGACGTCGACTGGAAGTACTTCAGCGAGCCGCAGCCGGGCCTGGACGGCCGCAAGACCTTCGAGCCGCGCGGCAAGCTGCCGGGCGGTTCGAGCGCCCTGTACGTGATGATGCATATCCGGGGCCACACGTCGGACTACGACGGCTGGGCCGCGGGCGGCGCGACCGGCTGGTCGTACCAGGACGTCCTCCCGTATTTCAAGAAGCTCGAGGGCCAGGAGGACGACACGAGTCCGTGGGCCGGCAAGGACGGACCACTGCCGTTGACCAACGCGGGGAAGCATCATCCGAACCCGACCTCGCGCGCCTTCATCGACGCTTGTGTCGAGCTCGGCTACCCGCCGACCGAGGACTTCAACGGTCCTGACATGATCGGGGCCGGCTGGCATCACATCAACGTCGTGGACGGCAAGCGGGTCTCGGCGTATCGGAGCTACCTGGAGCCGGCGCTCAGCCGGAAGAACCTGACCTTCACGACCGATGCGCTGGCCTCGCGCCTCGTCATCGAGGATGGCCGGTGCACCGGCGTCGAGTACCTCAAGGGCGGACGAACGCACAAGGCGCACGCGTCGGCCGAGGTCATCGTCTGCGCCGGGGCGATCGAGTCGCCCAAACTCCTCCTGCTCTCCGGCATCGGCGATGCAGCGGAGCTGAAGGCCGTCGGGATCAAGCCGGCGGTCGACTTGCCGGGCGTCGGGCAGAACTTCCACAACCATGTCCTGACCGGGGTGATCCACGAGTCGCTGCAACCCGTCCCGAAGGGTCGGCAGAACCTGTCGGAGGCGGCGCTCTTCCTGAAGGCCGATCCGGCCGAGACCGGGCCGGACCTGCAGATCGCCTTCGTCCACGTCCCGTTCAACATCATCGTCGGCCAGGGTCACCCGAATTCGATCAGCATCCTGCCGGGCCTCGTCCGGCCACGTTCGCGCGGCTGGGTCAAGCTCGCCAGCGCGGATCCGACCGCCCACCCGCTGGTCAACCCGAACTACCTCGGCGAGCCGAGCGACATGGAGAAGATGGTCACCGCGGTCAAGGTCTCGCGCGAGATCTTCGCGACCAAGGCGTTCGCGCCGTGGGTCGGCCCGGAACTCATGCCGGCGGACGACCCGAAGACCGACGATGAGCTGCGGGCGTTCCTGCGGGCTACGGCCGACTCGTATCACCACCAGACCGGCTCGTGCAAGATGGGCACCGACGACCTCGCGGTCGTCGACCCGGAGCTGCGCGTCCGCGGCGTGGCCGGGCTGCGCATCGCCGATGCGAGCGTCATGCCCGTCGTGCAGTCGGGCAACTGCAATGCGGGCATCATGATGATCGCCGAGCGGCTGGCGGACTGGCTCAAGGCCGGGTCGTCCGCGACGACCGCCTCGGGGTCGAAGCCGTGACGCTCAAAGGCAAGAAGGTCGGCATCCTCATCGAGAGCGACTTCTACGAGGACGAGATCTTCTACTACAAGCACCGGTTCGCCGAGGACGGCGTCGAGGTGCACTGGCTGACCCGCATGTGGGGCCAGCCGCGGATCACCTTCCACGGTCACGAGTACAAGGTGCCCTTCGAGGCGACCGAGTCGTTCGAGGGGATGAGCGACGAGGAGCTCCGGAGCTACGCCGCGATCATCGTCCCGTCGGCGATGGTCTCGGACCGCCTGCGCTACACCGATGACGTCGCCAAGCTCCCGCCCGCGACCGAGTTCCTGGCCCGGGCGTTCAAGGAGCCGGACGTCATCAAGGGGATCATCTGCCACGGCATGTGGCTGGTCGCGCCACTCCCGGAGCTCGTTCGCGGGCGGCCGGTGGTCGCCCACAACAACCTCCACGGCGACGTCATCAACATGGGCGCGATCTACACCGACCAGGACGTCGTCATCGACGGCGACCTCGTCACCGGACGGACCGGCGGGCACTGTCATCTCTTCGCCCGCGCCATCCTCGACATGATCGACGCGAAGGACGCATGAGCGGCGCGACGGCGCCCACCACCCCGAACAGTGAAGTGAGGACCTAGATGGCGGTCGAGACGGGCAACGTGGCGGCGCACAAGGCCGCCATCCGGCGGCTCTACGACGAGACGAACGCGGGCAACTACGACTTCCTGGACGTGCTCCTGGCGCCGGACTTCGTCAGCTACGGCGGCGCCGGTTTCAAGGACCTGCACGGCCCGGCCGAGTTCAAGGCACTCACGATGACGTTCCTCACGTCGTTCCCGGACCTCTGGTTCCAGGTCGACGAGCTGATCGGGGAGGGGGACGACATCTTGGTGTCGGGGACGCTCTCGGGCACGCACAAGGGCGACTTCTACGGCATGGCCGCGACCGGCAACAAGGTCACGTGGACCGGCTGCGCCATCTTCCGGTTCCGGGGCGACCAGGTGGTCGCCCGCTGGCAGGAGCTCGATTCACTCGGGCTGATGGCCCAGATCCAGCCGCCGGCCGCGTGAGCGCCGGCACCCGCTGACCCGACCAACCGCCCACCCGGATCCAGGAGACCCGCCATGTCCGCCGAAGAGAACAAGGTCATCTTCCACCGCGTCATCGAGGAGCTCTGGAACCAGCAGAAGCTCGACGTCGCGGACGAGCTGTTCACCGCCGATCACGAGAGCCCCAGCGCGCCGGGGCTGCCGCCCGGACCCGCGGGCGTCAAGGCGATCGCGGGGATGTTCCTCGCCGCCTTCCCGGACCTGAACGTCGAGATCGAGATCGAGATCGCCGAGGGCGACATGGTCGGCGGGCGGCTGCGCCAGCGCGGCACCCACACCGGGCCTATGGTCTCGCCGACCGGCACGGTCCCGCCGAGCGGCAAGCCGGTCGATTTCACCGAGGTCGCGATGCTCCGGATCGCCGACGGCAAGGTTGCGAAGAGCTGGTACTGGACCGACATGATCGGGCTGCTGACGCAGATCGGCGTCATCGCCGCGCCGCCGGCGGCCCGCGGCTGACGGCTCCCGGGTCGAACGGACACGCAGGAGGGCTTCGTGGCATCGCTGGAGTTCCATCACATGGGTGTGGTCTGCCAGGACATGGCCGCCACGGAGCGCTTCTACACCCGCCATTTCGGGTTCAAGCGGGCCCGGGTGGTCCCGCTCGGCGGCGACGACCAGATCGTCTTCCTGAAGTCGGGCGCGCTCTATCTCGAGCTGTTCCGCGCGACGCAGCCGAACCCGGCACCGGCGCCGGCCGGCCCGGGGCCGGAGTACCCGGGCTGGCGGCACCTTGCGTTCAAGGTGGACGACGTCGACGCCAAGCTCGCAGAGATGGGCGCCGACGCGAAGACCACCGCGGGCCCGATGGGGTTCGATGATTTCATCGAGGGGTGGCGCTCGGTCTGGGTGGCGGATCCCGACGGCAACATCGTCGAGATCAGCCAGGGCTACGTCGACCAGCCGGATCCGCCGGCCGCCTAGTCGTTCGTTCCAGGGGTTTGTCGGGTCGGCCGGAGACGGTTCGCCGGGAGGACGTGATGCGTCGAGATGTGACCTTCACCAGCCAGGGGTCGACCTGCGCGGGCTGGCTCTACACGCCCGACGGGGCGACCGGGCGCGTCCCGGGGATCGTCATGGCCAACGCCATCAGCGCGGTCAAGGAGATCACGCTGCCGGGCTACGCGGAGCGGTTCGCCGCGGCCGGCTACGCCGTGCTGGCGTTCGACTACCGCCGGTTCGGCGGTAGCGAGGGGGAGCCGCGCAACCAGCTCGATCCGCACGACCAGCAGCAGGACATCCGGAACGCCCTGACCTGGCTGCGCGCCCAGCCCGAGGTCGATCCCGAGCGGATCGGCGGGTGGGGCATCTCGCTCGGTGGCGTCCACATGCTCTTCCTGGGCGCGTACGACCGCCGGTTCAAGGCCATCGTCTCGGTCGCCACCGGGCTCAACACCCTCGAGGCCATGATGGGCCGCGAGGGGGTCCAGGGGTTCCTGACCCAGCTCAACGGGGATCGGGATCGCCGGTTCGCGGGCGGCGAGGCCGCCACGTACATCCCGGCCGTCTCACCGCCCGGCGGGGGCGGCGCCATGGCGTTCCCCGAGGCCAACGACTTCTACACCGAGGCCCAGCGGACGTACGCCCCGGCCTACGACAACCGCCTGACGCTCGAATTGATGGAGTACCTGATCTCGGATCACTCGGCCGAGGCGATCCCGCTCATCTCGCCGACGCCGCTGCTGATGATCCACGGCGAGAAGGACGTCATCCCACCTGCGGCCGTCCGAGCCGTGTTCGAGCGGGCGGGCGAGCCGAAGAAGCTCGTCGTCCTCGACTGCCTCCACACGGACCTGTACGTCCGCGAGCCGTGGGTCACCCAGTCGGCGGACGAGGCGATCGCCTGGTTCGATGGGACGCTGAAGCCGAGCTGACCCGCGCGTCGCGCGGCGTGATGACGGCGGCCGACCCGGTCGGGCCGGCCGCGGCTCCCGCTACTTCTTGCCGGGCTTCTTCCCCAGGCCGTCGGGATCGCGATACGGGTCGTAGCTCTCGACGACGTTGATGTCCTCCTGGTCCGGGTCGGCGCGGCGAAGCGCCTCGGCGACCGCGGGCTTCGGAGCCACCGCGTAGATGTCGGCCCGATCCGAGACGTCCATCCGCTGGCGGGCGAACAGCAGCACCCGGATCCCGACGTTGGCCATCGAGTCGAGGTCCTGGAGGTTGAGCACGAGCCGGCTCGGCTTCTTGGCGAGGACGCTCTCGACCTCGGCCTGGAAGACCCCGAACGTGCTCGTGTCGAGCTTGCCGGCGAGCGTCATCAGGGCGACGCCGTCCTCGAACACGGTGTTGACCTCGAACGGATCGATGGTCGGCACGACGCGGACCTTGATCTTGTGCCGCTTCTTGTCGTCGGGGACATGGACCGTCAGGCCCTCGGCGTCGAAGTCGGCATACGCCTTGCCGTCGACCTCGACGCTGCCGATCTTGATGCTGCCCGGCGGCAGGATGTCCGGCGAGACCCGCAGGATGTTGTCCTTGAGGTCGCCGGGGATCGGGCTGAAGTACAGGTCCATCGGCTCCTTGGTGATCAGGAGGTTCGTGTAGACCGTGGCGAGGTAGGCCAGCTCGAACGAGTGGTAGCCCGCCATCGAGTGGCTGCCCTTCTGGCGCTCGGTCCCGACCAGGTACGGGACGCCGGTGGCCAGGACGTTGAAGTAGACCGAGCCTTCCTCGTAGTCGAAGAACCACGCGTTGTAGAACGCCGCCGACTCGCGTCCGAGTCGGAGCGCCTCCTCGTTGCCCGTGGAGCCGGCCATGATCTGGTAGGCGAGGATCGCCTGCTCCTGCTGCCACCAGGCCTTGCGGTCGTGCCACGTGAAGCGGGTCGCCTCCTCGCCGGGCTTGCGGACCCGCTCCACGACGTCGTACCAGCCGCCGCGCTGCTCGTCGCTGCCGACGGCCGGCATCGTCGTGTTGATCTTGTTGGCCAGGTCCAGGTAGCGGGTGGCCGGGCGCATGTGGTGGATGCGCATCAGGTTCCAGGCGATCTTGAGGTTGTGCCCGACGACCGCGCGGTTCTGCTGCCAGCCCCAGGTCGTGTCGTGGCTCCAGTCCTCGTGGAACCGCTCCTGGACGAACGGGCTGTTCGGGTCGTCGGGGAACCGCTGCTCGATCGTGTCCGCGACCGACACCAGCATGTCGGCGTACTTGTCCTCGCCCGTGGCGAGCCAGGCGTTGATGAGATAGGCCGGAACGTGGTCGCCGACCGAGTTCCAGTTCTTGCGGGCCCGGTTGCGCCCGAGGCCGTCGCTCTTCCCGTCGAACGAGATCGGGTCGAGGTGCGACCAGTAGCCGCCGTACTCGGGGTCGTAGAAGAAGCGCTCGAAGAGCGAGACGGTGGCGTCGATGTCGTCCTTGATCCGCTGGTCGCCGGTGATCCGGAAGACCTGCGTCGGGCCGACGAGCGCGTAGATCTGCTCGTAGGCCGGGATGGCCTGGAAGTCGTCGCCGAACTCGGAGGCGAGGATCTTCTTCTCGTTCGGCTCCTGGATCTCGATCGCGTGGTACCAGTACGTCACGCCCTCGCCCGTGTCGACGTTGCGCAGATGCTCGCGCAGGTACTCGACGCCCTTCTCGGCCGCATCGAGGAACCGGTCCTCGCCGGTCATGTGGTAGGCGGTCGACAGCCCGTAGATGAGCCGGGAGATCGTGTCCGTCTCCTGGCGGTCGCCCGTCTTGTGGCCGGTCATGTCGACGCCGACGCGGTACTCGCGCCAGTTGGGGGGGCCGTCGCCGAACTGCGCCGTGTAGTAGAAGTCCGCCATCTGGTAGATCTGCTTGACCCACCAGTCCGGCTTCTCGAAGACGTAGTCGTGGGCTCGTGCGCCAGGGAACGTGAGCTGCTTGGCCTCGTAGACGTGGCCGCCGGCCTGCGGGTAGAAGACCCCGTAGGTGAAAAGGTACCGGCCGGGCACCAGCATGTCGCGCATCTGGCCCGTGGCGTCCGCGTACGGCTCACCGAGGTTGTGCACGATCTGGGCGTTCGTCGTGTCGGTCAGCGCCACCGTGAACTCGCGGCCGTCGGTCGTCTCGATCGTGAACGCGTCGGCGGCCTGGTCGTAGCGCTTGACGTACCCCGCGATGGTGTCCGTGAACGAGAAGGCCATCGGCTCCTTCGGAGCGGCCTTGGACTTCGCCGGAACGGACGCCGATTTCACCGCCATGACGGTCTCTCCTCATCGAACTCGCTGGTGGACGCCACGTGCTGGCGTTATGGCTTCGAGATGAGCACCACGATGCTGCGGTTCTTCACGCGGTAGGTGTCGCCCTCCCAGAGGGGCTCGTGGCCCTTGGTGAAGATATCCTCCGGCGCCGGCGCCCCCGTGTCGAGCGCGCGATACCAGCGCCGACCCTCGACCTTCGGGACGTCGAAGTCCAGGTCGATCCCAGTCCATGTTCAGCATGACGTGGATGTCGCTGTCGCTCGTCCGGCTGCCCGACTTGCCGGGAACCCCGCGAGCGTGAAGGCGAGGACCCGGGACGACGGATCGTCCCAGCCGGGCTCGAAGAGCCGGCAACCGTGCCAGGTGATGTCGGCCAGGCCGCGCTCGTTCTGCTCGCCCGTGAAGAACCGCGCCCGCCGGAGCGTGGGATGGTCCTTCCGGAAGGCGATCAGCTCGCTCGTGAACCGGACGAGGTCGCGCGTGCTTCTGGGTGTGCGTCCAGTCGAACCAGGTGATCTCGTTGTCCTGGCAGTAGGCGTTGTTGTTGCCGAACTGCGTCTGGCGGGCCTCGTCGCCCATGACCATCATCGGCACGCCCTGCGAGAGCATCAGGATCGAGAGGAAGTTGCGGACCTGCCGGGCGCGCAGAGCCTCGATGTCGGGGTCGTCGGTGTCGCCCTCGACGCCGCAGTTCCAGCTCAGGTTGTCGTCGGTGCCGTCGCGGTTGCCCTCGCCGTTCGCCTCGTTGTGCTTGCCGTTGTAGGAGACGAGGTCGTTGAGCGTGAAGCCGTCATGCGCGGTGATGAAGTTGATGCTGTTGATCGGCAGCTCGCCGTCCGCCTGGTAGATGTCGGCGGAGCCGCTGATCCGTGCGGCGACCTTGCCGATGAGGCCCTCGTCGCCCTTGACGAAGCTCCGGATGTCGTCACGGAAGCGGCCGTTCCACTCCGCCCAGCGAAAGCCCGGGAAGTAGCCGACCTGGTAGAGGCCGCCGGCGTCCCAGGCCTCGGCGATGATCTTCGTGTCGGCCAGCTCGTTGTCGAGCTCGATGTGCCAGAGGACCGGCGGGTCGTCCATCGGCTTGCCGTCCGGCCCGCGCGACAGGATCGACGCGAGGTCGAACCGGAAGCCGTCGACGTGCATCTCGCGGACCCAGAAGAGCAGGCACTCGGCGATGAACTTCTCCACGAGCGGGACGTTGCAGTTGAACGTGTTCCCGCAGCCCGACAGGTTCGTGTAGAACTCCTTGTCGTAGGGCTCCAGGTGGTAGTAGATGCTGTTGTCGAAGCCCCGGAAGCTGATCGTCGGGCCCTCGTGATTGCCCTCGCCGGTGTGGTTGAAGACGACGTCGAGGATGACCTCGATCCCGGCCTTGTGGAGGGCCTTGACCATGTCGCGGAACTCGCGGACGTGGGAGCCCTCGTCGGGGGCGACGCAGTAGCCCTCGTGGGGATTGAAGAAGCTGATCGGGCTGTAGCCCCAGTAGTTGATGCAGCCGCTGCCCGGTGATCGGGTTCGTGCCGCTGATCTCGTCCTCGTCGAACTCGAAGACGGGGAGCAGCTCGACCGCGGTCACCCCGAGGCTCTGGAGGTACGGGATCCGGTCGATGACGCCGAGGTACGTCCCCGGATGGGCCGCGCCCGACGAGGGCGACTTCGTGAAGCCCCGGACGTGCATCTCGTAGATGACCGTCTCCGACATCGGCCGCTTGAGCGGCTGGTCGCCCTCCCAGTCGTAGTCCGTCATGTCGATGACGACGCTGCTCAGCGAATGGGCGAGGTTGTCCTCCGGGCCGCAGGCGGCGACGCGATCCCAGAGCGTCGAGGTCGTGCCGCGCCCGTAGGGATCGATGAGGACCTTGTTCGGGTTGAAGCGGTGCCCGGCGCCGTGGAGGTCCTTCGGGCCGTCGACCCGGTAGGCGTAGCCCATGCCCGGTGTCACGCCCGACCACGTAGATGTGCCAGAAGTAGAACGTCCGGTTGACGCCCGGGTCGAGCTGGATGGTCTTGATGGGCTTGGGCGAGTCGTGGCGCTCGAAGAGGAGCAGCTCGACGCTCGTGGCGTGCTGCGAGAAGACGGCGAAGTAGGTGCCCTCGGCGTCGGGCGTCGCGCCCAGCGGGTGCGGGCGGCCGGGTCGCGTCGTGAAGCGGCGGGCCGGGGCGCGGTCGGTCGTCGGCATGGCGGCGGTCACGACGACGCGCCCTCCGCGATCGGGGGTTCGAGCAGCACGAGGTTCTCCTTCGCCCACTTGGTGTCCAGCGCGACGATGGCGCGACCGTTCCGTGTCAGTGCGAGCCCTTCCGGCTTGCCGTCGAGCGTCGGGAGCTCCCAGACCTCGTCGGCCCGGGCGACGGCGTCGCCGACGGTCAGGTCACCCAGTCGGACGATCGACGCCGACTTGTCGCTCAGCAGGTAGAGCCGGCGGTCCGGGCCGACCTCGAGGTCACTGAAGTCCTCGCACGCGGCCTGGAGCTTCACCGACGGCATCCACACGGCGAGCGGCCCGAACACGTGGTCGCCCTCCTCGATCGGCCAGCGAGCGCCGCCCTCGAGCGCCGATCCGCTGTCGAACCCGGCCGGGGCGTCGCCGACGGGTCCGAACTCGATGAACGCGGCCGGGTCCTTCTCCTTGGCGATGAGGAGGTGACCGTCCTTCATGAACGCCGCGCCCTCGCCCTGCGAGCTCTCGGCGTCGACCCAGGAATCGTGCAGCGGGTGACCGGCCGGGATCTCCAGGGCGATGCGCGTGACGACGCGCCGGGCAGCCCAGTCGAGCAGCTCGACCCGCGGCGGCGATTCCTGGAGGATGAGGATGCGTCCCGCGCCGTCGGCGCAGACCGCCTCGACCTGCGGATCGTCGCGGGGGATCTGCGAGCCCTCGACATCGGCGAGGTCGACCGTCTGCCAGACGTACGCGCCCTGGTCGTCGGACGGGAGCTCGACCCAGGCGGCGATCGAGGTCCGATCCCCGAACGCGACGAGGGCCATGTCACCGCCGGATTCACGTCGGAGGCAGACACCGGAGACTTCCTGCAGTGGCACGTCCTCGGTGCGCAGTACCGAGAGCGCCCCGTTGTCGCGTCCCTTGGCCAATGGATCCTCCGGCCGGACTTCCTGGTGGGTCCGCATAGGGTAGCGTGTGGCCCTCCCCCACGCACGAGATCGTGCCCCGATCCCGTTCCCGGCGAGCACCAGGGCGACCGCGGACCCGGGACCGTGGCGGGCCGTGTAGATTCCATCGATGACCGAACCCTCCGACCGCGAGTCGCGACCCGCCGGGACCCGCTCCATCGAGGCGATCCAGACCGATTTCCGGGAGCGCGACTACATCGCCGACCGGTCGCTGGCGACCGCGGTCTTCCTCGCGCTGGAGCTCGAGCGCCCGCTGCTCCTCGAGGGCGAGGCCGGGGTCGGCAAGACCGAGCTGGCCAAGGTCCTCGCGGCGTCGCTCGGGGCGAAGCTCATCCGCCTCCAGTGCTACGAGGGGCTGGACGTCAACACGGCCGTCTACGAGTGGAACTACCCGCGCCAGATGCTCGAGATCCGGCTGCTCGAGGCGCGCGGCGAGGCCGATCGGGCGACGGCGCACGACATCTTCGGGTCGGACTTCCTGATCCGCCGGCCGCTCCTCCAGGCGCTCGAGGTCCACGACGGCGTGGCGCCGGTCCTGCTGATCGACGAGATCGACCGGGCCGACGAGGAGTTCGAGGCGTACCTGCTCGAGATCCTGTCCGACTTCCAGGTCACGGTCCCGGAGATCGGCACGATCAAGGCCGACGTCCCGCCGCGGGTGATCCTCACCTCGAACCGCACCCGCGAGGTCCACGACGCGCTCAAGCGCCGGTGCCTGTACCACTGGATCGACTACCCGACCGCCCAGAAGGAGTACGAGATCGTGCTCGCCCGCGTGCCCGAGGCGCCCGAACGCCTGGCCCGCGAGGTGGTCGCGTTCGTGCATCGGCTGCGCGAGGCGGACCTGACGAAGGTGCCCGGCATCGCCGAGACGCTCGACTGGGCGGCGGCCCTCCTCTCGCTCGGTGCCCGCGAGCTGGCACCCGAGCTCATCGACGAGACACTCGGCGTGGTCCTCAAATACGAGGAGGACATCCGGCAGGTGCGCGGCGATGCCGCCCGACGCATGCTCGCCGAGGCCGCCGCCGGCGGCTGACCGGGGCAGACCGATGACCGACCCCGCGATCGTCCAGGCGCCCTTCGGGCCGGAGGTCGATGGCCGTCGGCTGCTCAACGAGGCCGTGGGGTTCGGTCGGGCGCTCCGTGCCGCGCGTCTGGCCGTGGACCTGGGGGCCGCGGTCGACTTCTCGCGGGCGCTGACGCTGGTCGATATCGGCGACCGCGAGCAGGTGCGGGCTGCCGGGGCGGCCGTGTTCGTGCGTCGGCGCGACGATCGCGCGGTCTACGACGCGGTCTTCGAGCGCTGGTGGCGCCGCCGCGCGTCGCGTCTGCCCGGGTCCTTCGAGCCGCCACCGATCGCCAACCCGAGCGCCCCGGCCGACGCGGACCCGGAGTCGACCGGCGCGGCCGAGCCGCAGGCCGGCGAAGAGGGCATCGAGAGCCAGCCCGACGAGCGCGGCATCCCGATCCCGACCGGGAACGACGAGGACGCCGACGACGAGGCCCCGATCGAGGGCGTCATCGTCTCGCCCGACGCGTACAGCCAGGGCGAGGTCCTGCGCCATCGTGAGTTCGACCGGATGACCCCGGCCGAGCTGCGCGAGGCCGAGCGGCTCGTCGACGCGCTAGTCCCGCGACTCGAGCAGCGCCGGACGCGCCGTCACGAGCTGCATTCCCACGGCCGCCGCCTCGCCCCGCGAGCGATGTTCCGGCGGAACCTCGGCACGGGCGGGCAGCTCCTGACGTGGGTCTGGCGGCGACCGATCCGGGAACCGCGCTCGCTCGTGGTGATCTGCGACATCTCGGGCTCCATGGAGCGCCATTCCCGGCTGCTCCTGCGGTTCATCCAGGCGCTCTCGGCGGCGTCGGAGGTGCGGACCGAGTCGTTCGTCTTCGGCACGCGCCTGACCCGCGTCACGCGGCTGCTGCGCGACCGCGACCGCGACCGCGCCCTCGCCCGTGTGTCCGAGACCGTCAACGACTGGGCCGGCGGGACCCGGATCGGGGAGTCGTTCCGGACCTTCAACCAGCACTGGGCCAGGCGCACGCTCCGCACGTCGGGGGTCGTCATCGTCGTCTCGGACGGCTGGGACCGCGGCGACCCGGCGCTCGTGGCCACCGAGACGGCCCGGCTCCGGCGCAACTGCCACCGGCTCGTGTGGCTCAACCCGCTCGCGGGCACGCCCGGCTACCAGCCGCTGGCCGGCGGGATGCGCGCGGCCTTCCCGTACGTTGACGACTTCCTCGCGGCCGGGACCGTCGCCAACCTGGAGCGGCTCGGCGAGATCCTGGGCGGCGTCCGCGCAGGCGACACGCGGCGGGGGAGCGAGGCCGCCGCGCACGCGGCACTCCCCGGCGTCACCGCCCCGGCCGTGGCCGTACCACCGAACGTCGTCGGCGGCATGCCGACCGATCCATCCGCACCGAGGCCGATCCGATGAGGGAACTGCTCGACACACTGGGAACCTGGACCGACGACGGGGTCGACGTCGGCCGCGCGGTCGTCGTGCGGACATTCGGCTCGGCGCCGCGCCCTGAAGGGGCCGTGCTCCTCTACGCGGCCGATGGCCGGATCGCGGGGTCGGTCAGCGGCGGTTGCGTCGAGGGTGCCGCGGCCGAGGAGATCGAGGCGGCCCGCCGCTCCGGCAACGCCCGGGTCATCCGCTACGGGATCAGCGACGAGCAGGCATGGGACGTCGGTCTCGCCTGTGGCGGCACCATCGACGTGCTCGTCGAGCCGCGGCTGCCCGCCGTGGTGGCCGAGGCGGCCCGCGACTCGCTGGGGGCCGGCGGGCACGGGTCGGCGGTCGTGACGCCGCTCCCCGCCGACTCGCCGCCGGGCGAGTTCGGCCCGCACGAGCCGGGCGCCGGCGCGCCGCCGGTCCCGGAGCTCGTGCTCCACGACGACGGGCGTCTCGACGGCTCGCTCGGCTCGCCGGACCTCGATGCGCAGCTCGTCACGGCCGCGAGCGAGGCGCTCAAGCGCGGCCTGTCCCGGACGGTCGAGCTCGGCGGTCGCTCGCTCTTCATCGAGGTCTTCCCGGTGCGGCCGCGGCTGGTAGTTGTCGGCGCCGTCGAGGTCGCGCGATCGCTGGTCGCGCCTCGCCCGCGAGCTCGGCTTCGAGACCGTCGTCATCGACGGACGGGCGTCGTTCGCGACGCCCGAGCGCTTCCCCGACGTCGACCGGCTGATCGTCGGCTGGCCGGACGAGGTCGCCGACGAGATCGGGCTCGGTCCGAACGACGCGGTCGCGGTCCTGACCCATGACGTCAAGTTCGATGAGCCGGCGATCGTGGAGGCGCTGCGACGCGGCTGCCGATACGTGGGCGCGGTCGGCTCGAAGAAGACCCAGGGCGATCGCCGCTCGCGCCTGCTCGAGGCGGGCGTCAGCGAGGCCGAGCTCGCCCGGTTGCGCGGCCCTGTCGGGCTGGATCTCGGCGGGCGCGCCCCGGCCGAGACCGCGCTCGCGATCCTCGCCGAGATCGTCGCGGAACGGTACGGCGGGAGCGGGGTCCCGCTCCGGCAGCGCGCGGTCGCCTGAGCGACGAGCCTCGCCGGGTCAGGCCTCCGTCGGCGGGTCGCCCGCGGATCCGGGCTCGGCCGGCGGCTCGGCGGCGCCCCATCCGGTCGGCGCAGCCTCGGCGGGCGTGGCCTCCGCTGGCGTCGCCTCCGCGGCGGCGTCGGGCTCGGGGGCCGGCTTCGGAGCTCGCTTCGGTCGCGTGGCCAGCCAGGACCGGCCGGCGAGCACGCCCCCGACGATGATCACGAAGATGCCGATCACGTAGATCAGGAACGCGGTGAAGTCGAGGATCCCGAGCTCGACGCGGGTGGCGCCCAGGTCCATGAACTGGCCCCATTCGTCTGCCGCGAGCAGCAGCGACACGGCTGCCAGGCCGGCACCGACCCACGCGAGCGGGACCTCCGGGACCACGGTCGCCCAACGGGGCGCCACGATGATCGCGACCGTCGCGATCGTCAGCAGGCCCAGCACCGTGGCCGCGGCATTCATGTTCCAGTAGCTGAAGATGAAGCTCAGCGCCCAGCCCAGGATCACGAGCGTCAGACCGGAGATGGCCAGGCGCGTGCCGGTGTCGCCGTACTGACCCGGTGTTCGGTACCTCGGGTCGCGCCGGAACGCGCCGGCGAGCATGGCCGCGGCCGCGACGGCCAGCACGATCGTGAGGATCATGCCGATCAGGCCGCCGTAATCGGAGAGGTGCCCGAAGTCGGCGAGCATCTCGACGACGCGCAGGCCGGCGAGGACCGTGGCCACGGCTCCCGCCGCGAATTCGATGGTGGAGAGCGGGAGGGTCGAGGGCTTCGGACCCGCGTTCGTGGTCGAGGTGTACCAGGCGGTCGCTGCGGCCGCGATCGCGGCCGTGAGCAGGATCAGCACGAAGTTGCCGGTCGCGGCCCACGCGGAGACGAGCGAGCCCATCAGCAGGGTCACGACCAGCACGAGCGACGCGCCGAGGATCATCTGCGAGGTCTGGTCGAGGGCGGTCCATGCGGTCATGACCGGGTTCGGCGCGGCCGGGGCCGGCGGCAGGGGATCCAGTGGCGGACGCGTCACGGCGGGATCGGCCGGTCCCGGAGCCGGTGCCTGAGCGGCGGGCTGGGCGGCGGGCGGAGCCGGAACGTCTGCCGGTGGCGGCGCCGAACCTTCAGCGGCGCGCTGATCGTCGGGGCCCGATTCGTCGGCCATCGTGGCGTCTCCCTCACCCTTGTCGCGGCGGCGGTCCTGTCGCGGCGGTGGTCGCCCGTTGGGCCGGCGGCCGTGCCACGTCGCGCAAGGCTACCCGAGCGCCTCCCCGGTGGGAAGATGCGCCGGTGAGGGACGAGCGCGTGACAGCCGTGGTCCTCGCCGCCGGGGCCGGGTCGCGGTTCGGGGGCGGCAAGCTCCTGGCCACCCTCGATGGCCGGCCGGTGCTCCAGCACGTCCTCGATCGGCTCGCCGAGGCCGGCGTGGCAGATGTCCTCGTGGTCCTCGGCGACGATGCGGACGCGATCGATGGCGCCGTCCGGTGGGGTGCCGCGCGCCGGGTCCGGAACCCCGACCCATCGCGTGGCCTGTCGAGCTCCCTCCGGGTCGGGATCGACGCACTCGACCCGGACGCATCGGCGGCACTCATCGTCCTCGGCGACCAGCCGCAGCTTCCGGTCGCAGCCATCGCGGCGCTGCTGGCCTCGCCACCCACGGCCGGCCGCCCGATCGTGGTGCCTGTGTATTCGCACGACGGCGGCCGGAATCCGGTGCTCGTCGGTCGTGCCGCATTCGATCTCGTCGGGGCAGCGACCGGGGATCGCGGCCTCGGCCCGCTCATCGCGGCCCACCCGGAGCTCGTCCGCGACGTGACGGTGGACGGCGAGAACCCGGACGTCGACACGCGCGCGGATCTGGTCGGGCTGCTGGAGACGGCCTGGGCCGCGCGCGTGGTGGCGAACCGGGAGCAGGTCGACCGGGTCCGCGAGGTCCCCGACGGCGCGGATTTCTACGCCCCGGTCACCGGCTTGTTCCGGGCCGATCCGGCACGGACCGGCGAGCGCGACCTCGAGATCCTGTCGTCCATGGTCGAGCCGGGTGAGACGTGGCTTGACATCGGCGCAGGCGCCGGCCGGTACGCGCTGCCGATCGCCCTGGCCCTGGCACCCGGCGGGGGATCGGTGATCGCCGTCGATCCGTCCGTCGGGATGCTCGATGCGCTCCGCGAGCTCGCCGCCGAGCACCGGATCGCGAACGTCCGCATCGTCGTCGGACGGTGGCCGCCGTCGGACGTCGCGCCGTTCGAGGCCGACGTCTCGCTCATCGCCCATGTCGGGTACGACATCGAGGCCATCGGCCCGTTCGTGCTGGCCATGGAGGCCGCCACGCGCCGCCGCTGCGTCGCGATGCTCATGGAGCGCCAGCCGTCGTCGATCGCGGACGTGTGCTGGCCACCGGTCCATGGCGAGGCCCGCGTCGCGCTCCCGGCGCTCCCGCAGTTCGTCGAGCTCCTCCGCGCGATGGGCCGGACGCCCGAGGTCCATCGGCTCGAGCGCGAGCCGCGCCGCTTCGGCGACCGACGCCGAGCTCGAGGGGTTCCTGCGCCGTCAGGTGTGGGTCCAGCCGGGAAGCGAGAAGGACGCGCGCTTCCGGGCCGCGCTCGACGGGCTCATCGAGACCGACGCCGACGGTCGCGTCGGGCTGCGCGGACAGCGCCCGCTCCCGACCGGCATCGTCACCTGGGCGCCGCCGGGCGGCCGATGATCGAGGAGGGGGTGGCGCCCGACGGTCGGCAGACGGTCCACCCGCTGGACCGGGCGTCGCTGCGGTCGTGGCTCGCCGAGCATCACGCGACGTCGAAGGGCGCGTGGATCGTCGGGTATCGGCGGGCGACGGGCAAGCCCTGGATCGAGTACGAGGCGGTCGTCGAGGAGCTCCTCTGCGTCGGCTGGATCGACTCGACCGGCCGCTCGCTCGACGACGAGCGGGTGATGCAGTGGGTCTCGCCGCGCAAGCCGCGGAGCGTCTGGTCGCGCTCGAACCGGGAACGCGTGGCGCGCCTGACGGCCGCGGGTCTGATGCTCCCGGCCGGCCTGGCCGCGGTGGCCCGGGCGAAGGAGCTCGGGACGTGGACCGCGCTCGACGCAGTCGAGGACCTCGCGGTCCCGGACGACCTGGCGGCGGCGTTCGAGGCCAACCCACCGGCGCGCGAGGCCTGGATCGGTTCTCGCCGTCGACGCGGCGGATGCTCCTCTGGTGGGTCCTCCAGGCGAAGCGCCCGGCGACACGTCAGGCGCGGGTGACCGAGATCGCCGGCAGCGCGTCACGCGGCGAGGTGCCGCTCCGCTGGCGCCCGAAGACCTGAGCCGCGCGATGCGGTGATCGCCCGGCAACGGGCCTAGTCCTCGAGCGGACCGGCCACATCCGGAGCTGCCGGGCGTGCCTCGCGGTCGAGCGCGAGCATGAGGCGCTCCGGCCTCGACAGGCCGGCCACCCTGGCGCCCTCCCGGATCAGCGCATCGAGCATCGGTGGGTCGATGGCGTCGCCGGGCCTGAACGTGAGCCAGCGCGCCTCCTTCGTGATGCCCTTGCCCTGCAGCCGGCGGTCCGGGTCGTCCATCAGGACCCCATACTTGAACCCGAGGTGGACATGCTTGGCTTCGGGGATGACGAAGCAGAAGAACGTCGTCCGGCGACCGATCGGCAGGTCGTAGCCGATGAGTCGCCAGCCCGGCCGGACGGCTTCGATCGCCTCGGGCATCGACGCCCGGACGATGGCGCGTAGGCGTTCGGCGATGCGGCGCATCTCGTCGGGATAGCCGGCGAGAAGCGCCTCGGGCGGGATCGTGTCGGTCATCCGCCCATCGTGACCGCGGATGCGGTCAGGTCGCGGCATGTTCTGGCCGATCTCACGCGGTCATCGGCTCGTCGGGCGCGTCGGTGATCGGGTCGGAGGCCGCCTTCTCGCGCCGGGCCAGGACGATGAACGGCAGGGCCAGGGCCTGCAGACCCGCGGCGACGATGTAGGAGGCCCCGTACCCGTTGACATCGGCGACGCGACCCAGGACCGGCTGGAAGACGACGCCGCCGGCCGAGGCCATGAGGTTGTCGAAGGACAGTACCGTGGCGCGCTGTTCCGATGGGATGACGCCGTTGATGAACGCCTGTCGGAGCGGTCCCTCCATCGCGAAGATCAGGGCCCAGACCACGATGAGCACGATCGCGAAGAGGAAGCTGTTCGTCGACCCGATGAGGAAGAGGAGGACGACGGTCGCGACGCCACCGATGATCAGGGCATCGGTCCGTCGGCGGAACAGGAGGCGCACCCGCGTGACGCTGAGACCGCCGACGATCTGGGCCGCGGCGACGACCGCGGCGGCCAGGCCGGCCACCCCGTACGCGGTCGGGTCGCCGTAGAGCTGGAGCAGGTAGGGCTGAAGCGCGTAGAACGCATAGATGCCCACGCCGAGCGTGAACGGCGCCGAAAGCATGAGCCAGCGGACCGGCGGATTGCGGAACCCGCCGTCGATCGAGCCGCGGATGACCGCCCGGACCTCGGCGGAGACGCTCGCACCGCGGCTGGCCTTGAACCCGAGGTCGTGCATGAAGACGAAGGCGATCACCAGCGTCACGCCGAGCAGGCCCGCACGAAGCAGGTATGGCACGCCGAGGTTGGTCAGCTGCGCGACGACGCCGCCGATGACCGATCCGGTCAGCATCGCGACCCCGGTCACGACCTGCGCCTTCGCGAACACCGATTTCGAGCGTTCCGGTGAACCCGGTCGCGTGGAGCGCATCGACCAGCCACGCCTCGGTCGCACCCGAGAAGAACGTGAACCCGAGCCCGAGCAGGATCGATGCCAGCGCCCAGCCCAGCAACCCGGCACGGAGCTCCCACATGACCAGGTACAGGAGCGTCGAGAGCAGGAGCGTCGCGGCGCCGAGCAGGAACGAGAAGCGCCGGCCGCGGGTGTCGGCGACCACGCCGGTCGGGACCTCAAAGAGCACCTGGCCGACGGTGAAGAACGCGTTCGCCGTGAAGGCCTGCGTGTTGTCGAGACCGGCGTCGAGCAGGAAGAGCGTGTTGATGCCCCAGATGAACGACGCCGACAGCGTCGTGAACAGCGTCAGGACGAGATAGGTGCGTTGGACGGTCCGCGCCGCATCCGGCATGCCCGGGAGTCTAGCCACCGCCCATCGAGCTCGCGGCTCCCCGGCGGGCCCGTCGCGCTCGTGGGCACCGGCGTGGCGCGGGCCGCGAGGGTCGCAGCGATCAGGGTGTGGCCGTCAGCGTCAGGCCCTCGCTCGGCAAGGGGCTCCCGTCGAACGTCTCGAGCCGAGCAAGGGCCTCCACGGTGAGCTGGAAGGAGGGCGGGGGTGGCGAGGCGGTCCGGTTCGAGACGGCCGCGGTGACCTGCGCCTGCATCGCCAGCTGGTCGTAGTCCACATCGATCCCGATCTCGACATCGCAGGCTTTCCTTGGCGTACACAGGCGGAGCCAATCGATCTCGTAGGCGCCGCTCTCGGGCGCCATGCCCGTTGGCTGACCGTCGACCGTCACGCGGCCGGCAGGCATCCCCAAGGGGTTCCACAGCTGCTCGTGCGTCGTCGGGTCACCGTTCGCCCGAAGGGCGAGACTGCCCACGAGCGGGAAGGCCAGCGGGTCGTACAACAGCATGGGATCGACATGCAGATGCAGGTCGACGTGCGCCTTCGGCGCGGCGGGACTCACCGCGATCGCGGGAGCCGCACTTGCGCGGACCGTGGCGGGATCTCCATCGAACGTGGTTGCCCCGTCGTCGCGGAGCGACAGCGTCGTCCCCATCGCGCTCTGTTCATTCGTCGCGGCCGTAGCGGACAACACTGCCGAGATCGCGATGTCGTCGATCGGACGAGCGTCACTGGTTCCGCGAACGACCACGGTGACGCCGCTCTGGCAGCCCCTCGCACACAGGTCGGTGAGCGAGAAGATCGCGCCCGGCCGGGCGTCACCGGGGCTGCCGACGAAGGCTGTCGTCTCCGGATCATCCGACCGGATCGAAAGCGTGACGTCCTCGGCGAACTCGCCGGTCGTCTCGGTGATGAAACGATTTGCGTTGATCACCAGCTTGACGTCGATGCCCCGGGACGGCGATGTCACCTCGAAGGCGAGATGACGGACCGCGACCGGCTCATCCGCTCGAAGATGGACGGTCTCGTCGAGCGACGTGCTCGTGGTGGGAGGGGCCGGGGCTTCGATGATGCCGATGCAGCCCCCCGACACGAGGACGATCACGGTGACGAGCGCCCACAAACGGGCGCCGGCTCGGGGAACCGCCCGCTCCCTGTTGATCGGTGGCCCGCGCCACGACGTCTTCTTCACGATTCCATCGTCGGCGTGGGCTCGCGCCGACGCAACACGCCATTCGTCCGGTTCTACGCCGCAGTCGGCGATCCGAACCAGGTGGTCAGCGCGTCAGCGAGCGACAGTTGCGTCTGGTCTCCCACCCACGCCACATATCCGTCGGGCCGGATCAGCACAGCGGAAGGAGCGGCGACCGCCCCGAGTGCAGGAAGCTCCCACGGACCGTCGTACCCGGCGACGACCAGCCGGACCCGATCCGCCCACGGTGTGATGTCAAAGCCGCCGAGCCCACCGAGATCGAGCACCACCGGCCGGGCATCGTGCAGCAGGGTGTAGACCCGCAGCGGACCGTCGGCGGTCATCAGGTCGAGGTCGGGCATGCGGCGTCCGAGCAGCGGGTGGCCCTCGCCGAGGTCGTAGTGGACGTCCAAGCCGGACATCATCGCGGCGAACCGTCGGCGCGGTTCGTCCATGCTCAGGAGCTCGGAGACGCTGTCGCGCAACGCGTCGGTGCGATCGTCGGCGCGCGTGAGCGCGACTTGCGCCATCGTGTTGCGGAGCACGCGGGCACCGACCGGGTGGCGCTCGTCATGGTAGGTATCGAGCAGGCGCTCCGGCGATACCCCCTTGACCACCTGGGCCAGCTTCCATCCAAGGTTGACCGCATCCTGCACACCGGTGTTGAGGCCCTGCCCTCCGATCGGGGAGTGCACGTGGGCGGCGTCGCCGGCCAGCAGGACCCGTCCCTTGCGATAGGCAGCGGCCTGGCGGGTCACGTCGGTGAACCTGGTGATCCAGGTCACGTCGTGGATCCCGTGGTCGGTCCCGTACACGGCGACGAGGCCCTCGCGAAGATCGCGCAGCGTGGGCTCGCTGGTGCCGACCTGCGGCTCGGTCAGCATGACCCCGACCGTTCCCCCCGGCTTGTAGACCACCACGCCGTCCTTGACCTCGTACTCGACCTTGCCCAGGGCGTGTGTGCCCGAGGGCGTGCGCCGCACGCCCAGTTCCGGCTCCTCGGTCATCTCGACCTCGGCGAGCAGGGCGCTCGTCGTCGGATCCCAGCCGGGGAACTCGATGCCGGCGGTCTTGCGGACCAGGCTGCGTCCTCCGTCGCACCCGACGAGGTACTGCGCCCGAACGCGTCGGCCGTCGGACAGCGCGACGTCCACCCCGTCGTCGTCCTGCACGAACCCGGTCACCTCGGTGCCGTAGTGGACCGGGACCTTCAGCTCGGCGACCCAGCCGGCGAGGATGCGCTCGATGTGTCGCTGCCACAGCCCGAGCCCGTAGGGATGCCGGGTGGGAAAGTCGCTGATGTCCAGGCGGATCATCCCGAACCCGGCGACCTGAGCCACCTGCCCCTCCGCAAGGAACCGATCGGCGATGCCGCGCTGATCGAGGACCTCGATGGTGCGGGACTGCAGACCGCCGGCGCGTGAGCCGGGGAGGTACTGATCGGGGCGCCGCTCGACGACGGCGACATCCACGCCGGCCAATGCGAGCTCGCCCGCCAGCATCAGCCCGGTCGGACCGGCTCCGACGATCAGCGCCGCATGCTCGGTCATCGCCACGTTGCGAACGCGCGCACGGCCTCCCAGCGCCCATCGGCCTCGGCCTCGGCGACGAGCGCCTTGATCACGTGATCGTCTCCCATCGGCTGAATCGTGGTCGATGGCTGCACCGAGGTCAATCGATGACGGCGGGACGCTCGCGGCTCCGCCGGGCAGGCGCCCTAGAGGTCGCGTACCAGGTAGACCACATCGCCGTGCTCATCCGAGGTGGTGTGATCCCTGACGGAACCCGATCTTCTCGAGCACCCGAAGTGACGCCGTGTTCCAAGGCCGCACGGTCGACCAGAGCCGATGTCGCCCCGTCGCGGCCGCGGCAGCCACGAGGGCTTCCGCCGCTTCCGTCGCATAGCCGCGCCCGTGGAACCGCTGCAGCAGCTCGTAAGCGATCTCCGGTTCGTCCAGGCTGCACCGTCCGACCACGAGGGCGCAGTAGCCGATCACGTCGCCTTCCGCGCGACGGCAGATCGCGAGGGCACCGATCCCGGTCTCGATCGTGAGATCCCGGAATCGCGCGAGCCGCGTCGTCGCCTCCTCGAGCGTCGGCATGTCCTCCCCACGTTCGGCGACCAGCTCGCGGTACCAGGCTGCGTCGCGCTCGTCGCGAAGCCGGAGGGTGAGCCGCTCGGTCTCGATGGCGTGCGGCATCGGTTGCCAGGTCACGGATCCAAGGTACCGGACCACCACGAGGGCACATGCCGACGCCTCGTGCGCCAAGGCCGGTTGGTAGCCTGAGCCATGCCCTCCGCATCTGCCCCGAGTCCGCCCGTCGCGTTCACGACCTTCTGGACCAACGATCAGGTCCGCCGGCTGGTAAAGGCAGGCGTCGTCGGCCGCCCACTGGCGCTGACGTTCGGGGGTCCGCACCAGTCCGCCCCGAGGTTCAGCCGCGCGGGCGTCAGGCCGAATGATCTCGTCTTCCCGGTCCGTGTTCTGGAGGGTCGGTTGTACGTGCTCGGCCGGCTACGCGTGGGTGCGATCCTGGCGGCGGAGGCGTTCGTCGCCAGCCATCCGGAGCAGTTCGCGTCGATCGGTCTAGGCGAACCGGCGTTCGTGCGGCTCGAGCGGTGGATCGCGTCGGACGCGGCGATCGCCGCTCTGTGCCCGGGCGAGGCCGACGAGGTGATCGTCGCGGACGATGCCACGCCGATCACCCTCGATGCGGTTGTCCCCGTGTCGTCTGTCCGGGACCTCCGCTGGCAGTCGGGTCGACAACCGGAGCGGCCGATCAAGCACCTCGATGCGGACGGCCGGATCATGCGCACGATCAGTCTCCAGGGCGTCTACCGGCTCACGGCCCAAAGCGCATCCGTCCTTGGGGAGGCGCTCGATCGCGGTCTCGATCGATGACGACAGGCCGATCTACCAACCGGCCTTGACTCACAAGGCCGACGCCAGGGCTTGACATGTGACTATCTGGTCACATAAAGTCCGAGGCATGACGGATGACATGGCCTCGGTCTTCCGGGCACTCGCCGACCCAGGTCGACGAGAGCTCCTCGACCGGCTCTTCGAGCGCGATGGCCAGACGCTCGGCGAGCTGTGCGGGTACCTGCCCGGGATGACGCGGTTCGGGGTCATGAAGCATCTCGGCGTCCTGGAAGAGGCGGGCCTCGTGACGACCCAACGGGTCGGCCGCGAGAAGCGCCATTTCCTGAACCCCGTGCCGATCCGTCTCGTCCACGACCGGTGGACCGGCAAGTTCGCAGAGTCGATCGCCGGTTCGCTCAAGACCATCAAGACGCAGCTGGAGAACCCGATGGACCGGATCGACCACGTCTACTCGATCTACATCAAGGCCGCGCCGGAACGCGTGTGGCGCGCGATCACCGATGGCGACGACACCCTCCGCTACTACTACGGCACGCGCGTCGCCTCCGACTGGACGCCTGGCTCGGCGCTGACGTACGCCAATCCGGACGGCTCGATCGCCGCCGACGGGCACGTGCTCGAGATCGATCCGGGGCGGTCGATCGCGATGTCGTTCCGGCCGCGCTGGAGCCCCGACATCGAGGCCGAGGGACCGATCCGCATGGTGTGGCTCGTCGAGCCGACCGACGACGGCGGCTCGCGCCTCACGGTCACGAGCGCGCTGATCCCGGGCTCGGCGACCGAGGCCGAGTTCTCGGGCGGCATCGTGTTCATCGTGTCCGGGCTCAAGACGTTCCTCGAGACGGGGGCGTCGCTGGCGGTCAGCGCCTGACCTCGGAACGTGGGGGGCGGGGCCAGGACCCGCCGGAGCGACCAGTCGGCCGGGCCCGCCGCTCGAGCCGCAGCCGCTCGAGCTCGCCGCTCGAGCTCGCCGCTCAAGCTCGTTCTACGACTGGGAGTCTTAGCCAGGGGCGATCGGGCCCGTATCGGAGCAATCCTGCTCCAGATGCGGGCCTCTTCGTGCGTGCACCAGCGATCGCGGGCATCGAATTGGGCCGAACCGGGGCTCGTACGCCTCCCGTGTCGCCGCGCTACGACTGCCAGTCTTGCGGGTGATCGATACGGGCGGCGGGAGCGGACTCGCCGGCCGCGATGCGCCCGCGCCCCCACGGCCCCCCAGGGCGCCCGCCACACCGCAATCCATGCCGCTAGCCCCAACGTATCGTGTTCCAAGGCGCCGGAACGTATCGACGACGACACGCACCACTCCCGTCACCGGCCACGTTGACGCACGAGCGACCCCGGCGCGATACTCACGAGCAACGTTCCCCGCAACCCGGCGCCCCGTCGGCATCCCCGTCGCGACACCCCCGACCGCCGGCCCGCGAACGTCGCCACCAGCTCTGTGCCCGTCCGGGCTCGGACGGGTCGACCGTATCGCCCCCGCGGCAGGCGGGGAGGAGGGCAGCCGAGCGATGATTCCCGGCCAGTTCGACTACGTCCGTCCGGGGAACCTGGACGAGGCGCTGCGGATCCTCAAGGACCGCGAAGGCGAGGCCAAGCTGCTCTCGGGTGGCTACAGCCTCCTCCCCCTCATCAAGCTCCGCCTGGCGCAGCCGCCGCTCCTCGTCGATATGCGCGACCTGACCGGGCTCGACGGCATCGTCGAGACCGACGACGAACTCCGCATCGGCGCGAAGGCGACCCATCGCCAGATCCACGAGAACGCGATCGTCCTCGATCACTACCCGCTGCTCGAGGACGTCTCGGGCGGCATCGGCGACCCGCAGGTCCGCAACTGGGGGACCATCGGGGGGTCTGTCGCGCACGCCGACCCGGCCTCGGACTGGCCGGCAGTGCTGCTCGCCGCGAATGCCCGGGTCGTCTGCCGGAGTGGCAGCGGCGAGCGGGTCATCGCGGCCCGCGACTTCTTCCTCGGCACCTTCCAGACGGCCATCGAGCCGACCGAGATCCTCACCGAGATCCGCTTCGACAAGCGCCCGCGGCGCCTCGGAGGCGCGTACGTCAAGCTCGAGCGCAAGGTCGGCGACTTCGCGACGGTCGGCATCGCCACCAGGATCCGCGTCGCCGAGGACGGGACGATCGCCGGGGCCGGGGTGGGCGTGACCGGCGTCGCCGACACGCCGTTCGCCGCGACCGATGCCGAGGCCGTCCTTGTGGGCAGCACGCCATCGGAGGAGACCTACCACCGGGCCGGCGCCGCCGCCGGGGCCCAGAGCCATCCGTCCGCGGACATCCGCGGTCCGATCGACTACAAGCGGGCGATGGTCGCCGAGCTGACCGTCAGGTCGCTCCGGCTCGCCGTCGAGCGCGCCCTCGCGTACGCGTAGGAGGCCACACCCACGATGACCACGCAGCACATCACGGTCACCGTCAACGGCGAGGCGCACGAAGCCGATGTGGAACCGCGCCTCCTCCTCGTCCACTACCTCCGGGACAACCTCGGCCTCACGGGCACCCACGTCGGGTGCGACACGAGCAACTGCGGCGCGTGCACCATCCACGTCGACGGCGAGAGCGCCAAGTCGTGCACGATGCTCGCGGTCCAGGCCGACGGTCGCAGCATCAAGACCATCGAGGGCATGGCCAGCGGCGCGGACCTCCATCCGCTCCAGCAGGCGTTCTGGGACCAGCACGGTCTCCAGTGCGGGTTCTGCACCCCGGGGATGATCATGCAGGCGGCCTGGCTGCTCGGCGAGAACGCCGACCCGACCGAGGAGGAGATCCGTGTCGGGATCAGCGGCAACCTCTGTCGCTGCACGGGCTACGTGAACATCGTCAAGTCGATCCAGCAGGCGGCCGGCGAGATGCAGGCTGCCGCGGACACCCAGGCCGGCGCCACGCCGGTCGCGGCCGGTTGAGCGGGGAGTGACCAGATGACCACCGAAGCGGAGCCCCGCACCAGTGCCGAGATCGGGGGCATGGGCCACTCGGTCAAGCGCAAGGAAGACCCGCGGTTCATCCGCGGCAAGGGCGAGTACATCGACGACTTCAACCTGCCGGGCCAGCTCTGGCTCGACATCGTCCGGAGCCCCTATGCGCACGCCACGATCAAGGGCATCGACGCCACCGAGGCGTTGAAGATCCCGGGCGTCCTGGCCGTGATCACCGGCGCCGACCTCGAGAAGGCCGGACTCCACTGGATGCCGACGCTCGCGGGCGACAAGCAGATGGTGCTGCCGACCACGACCGTCATGTACCAGTCGCAGGAGGTCGCCGCGGTCGTCGCGACGACCAAATACATCGCCGCGGACGGCGTCGCCGCGGTCAACGTCGACTACGAGCCGCTCGAGGTCATCACGAGCCCGCAGAAGGCGCTCGAAGAGGGCGCCCTCGTGCTCCGGCCGGATCGTGGACCCGAGAAGGCCAACAACCACATCTGGCACTGGGAATTGGGCGACGAGGCCAAGGCCGACGCGGCCATGGCCAGCGCCGAGGTCCGCGTCTCCGAGGACATCTACATCCCGCGGATCCACGTGGCGAGCATCGAGACGTGCGGCTGCATCGCGGACTGGGATGCCGTCCGTGGCCAGATGACGCTGCACATGACCTCGCAGGCGCCCCACGCGATCCGCACGGTCCTGGCGCTCGTCAGCGGCCTGCCGGAGCAGAACATCCGCGTCAAGACCCACGACATCGGCGGCGGGTTCGGCGGCAAGGTGCCGGTCTACCCGGGCTACGTCCTCGCGGTGGTGGCCACGCTGACCGTCGGGAAGCCGGTCAAGTGGATCGAGGACCGCTCCGAGAACCTCCAGGCGGACTCGTTCGCCCGCGACTACCACATCCATGCGGAGCTCGGCGCCACCAAGGACGGCAAGATCACGAGCCTCAAGGTCAAGACGATCGCCGACCACGGCTACACCGACGCCGCCGCGGATCCCTCCAAGTTCCCCGCGGGGCTCTTCAACGTCATCACCGGCAGCTACGACTTCGACAACGCGTTCGTGGAAGTCGACGGCGTCTACACCAACAAGCCGCCCGGCGGCGTCGCCTACCGCTGCTCGTTCCGCGTGACCGAGGCGGTCCACGCGATCGAGCGGATGGTCGACATCCTGGCCCACGACATCGGCAAGGACCCGGCCCAGCTCCGGATGGAGAACTTCATCCGGAAGGACCAGTTCCCGTACAAGACGCCGACCGGCTGGGAGTACGACTCCGGCGACTATGCGCCCGCGCTCCAGAAGGCCATGGACATGATCGACTACCCGGGCCTGCGCCGGGAGCAGCTCGAGAAGCGCGCCAAGGGCGAGCTCATGGGCATCGGCATCTGCAGCTTCACCGAGATCGTCGGCGCCGGGCCGTCGCACGACTTCGACATCATCGGCCTGAAGATGAACGACGGGTGCGAGATCCGGGTCCACCCGACCGGCAAGGTCCTGGCGCGGATCTCGTCGCAGACCCAGGGCCAGGGCCACGAGACCACGTACGCCCAGATCATCGCCGAGGAGCTCGGCTTCCCGGTCCAGGACATCAAGATCGAGTACGGCGACACGGACACCGCGCCCTACGGTCTCGGGACCTATGGCTCGCGCTCCACGCCGACGTCGGGCGCGGCCACCTCGATGGCCTCGCGCAAGATCCTCGACAAGTCCCGCAAGCTCGCGGCGCACCTGCTCGAGGCGTCCGAGGACGACCTCGAGTGGGAGCCCGGCAAGTTCAGCGTCAAGGGCTCGCCCGACCGGTTCAAGACGATCCAGGAGATCGCGTTCGCGGCCTACACGAACTTCCCGCAGGGGATGGAGATGGGCCTCGAGGCGGTCGACTACTACGATCCGCCGAACCTGACGTTCCCGTTCGGCAGCTACATCTGCGTCGTCGACATCGACAAGGGGACCGGCCAGGTCCACATCCGTCGGTTCGTCGCCGTGGACGACTGCGGCAACATCATCAATCCGATGATCGTGGACGGGCAGATCCATGGTGGCCTGAACATGGGCCTGGCTCCCGCCCTCTACGAGGAGATCAGCTACGACGCGCTGGGCAACAACCTGACCGGCACGTTCATGGACTACCTGCTCCCGACGGCGGTCGAGAGCCCCGCCTGGGAGACCGCCAAGACGACCACCCCGTCGCCGCATCATCCGATCGGCGCTAAGGGGGTGGGGGAGTCGGCCACGGTCGGCGCGCCGCCGGCCATCGCGAACGCGGTCGTCGACGCCCTCTGGCATCTCGGCGTCCGCAACATCGACATCCCGATCACGCCCCAGAAGGTCTGGGCCATCCTCCACGAGAATGGCATCTCCGTGAACAGCGCTCGCCCGCTGATGCCGCACCGATGCCGGCGTTGGCGACTGCGCGCGCTCGCTCACGCACCTTGAGGTGCGCTCGCTCTCGTGCTCGGCGCCGCCTTGGCCTCGGCTCGTCTCAGCGGCGAGTGGATCGGCAATTGACCCCGCCGATCCATCTTCGCGCGCGCCGCCGAG
Organism: uncultured Chloroflexia bacterium; assembly: GCA_963755115.1. Taxonomy (GTDB): domain Bacteria; phylum Chloroflexota; class Limnocylindria; order Limnocylindrales; family CSP1-4; genus SPCO01. Next base: position 2,098,886 of record CAVWIK010000002.1, on the reverse strand, counting down.
CTCGAGGCGGCCGGGCGGCCGTTCGCGGTCGCCACGGTCGTCGCGGTCCAGCGGCCGACATCGGCGAGGCCGGGCGCGTCCGGCCTCGTCCATCCGGACGGCACGATCGAGGGCTGGGTCGGCGGCAGCTGCGCCCAGCCCGTCGTCGTCCGCGAGGCGCTCCGCTCGCTCGTCGACGGGCAGCCTCGGCTCCTGCGTCTCTCGAAGGACGCGCCGGCCGAGGGTCGCCGCGGCGACGGGGTCCTCGAGCTCGTCATGACCTGCCATTCCGGGGGGACACTGGAGATCTACGTGGAACCGCATCTGCCTGCACCGGTCCTGTGGGTGGCCGGCACGACGCCGATCGCCGGCGCGCTGGCGGCCATGGGCGCGACCGCCGGCTGGCGCGTCACGGTCATCGATCCCGTCGCGGACGCCGACGCCTTCCCGGGCGCCGAACGGGTCCTCGCGACGACCGACCTGCAGCACCTCGACCCCGAGCTGGCCCCGTACGTCATCGTCGCGACGCAGGGCGTCTGGGACGAGGAGGCGACCGCCGCGGCGCTCGCGCGCGAGGCCTCCTACGTGGGGCTCGTGACGTCGCCGACCCGCGCCGCCGTCGTCCGCGCCTGGCTGCGCGACGAGGCGGGCATCGCCGAGGAGCGGCTGGCGGCGCTGCGGGCGCCGGCCGGCATCGATCTCGGTGCCGAGACGCCGGAGGAGATCGCGGTCTCGATCTTGGCCGAGCTCGTCCAGGTCCGCCGCGGCCGGGCCGACTTCGTGGCGGCTCCCGGGCCCGCGACGGTCGCGGGCGGCCTCGCCCCCGTCGAGCTGCAGCCGGTCGTCGACGACATCGTGCTGCTCGACCCGGTCTGCGGGATGACCGTGGACCGTTCGCACGCCCGGCATCTCGCCGAGCACGACGGCGTCGTGTACGCCTTCTGCTCGATCGGCTGCCGGACGCGGTTCATCAAGGAGCCGACCGCCTACCTCCCATCCTCGGTATCGTCGCCCGACTGACCCGGCGCTCGATCCGCAACCCCGACCCGCCCCTGGAGGCCATGCATGCACTTCGAAGGCTCCGTTCCGATCCGCGCCAGCCGTGAGAAGGTCTGGGCCTTCGTCGTCGATCCGGACCAGGTGGGCCAGTGCGGTCCCGGCGTCGAGAAGATCGAGGTCATCGACGACAGCCACTTCAAGGCGACGGCCAAGGTCGGGATCGGGTTCATCAACGCCCGGTTCGTCGTCGACATGACGTTCGCCGAGCTCGTCGCGCCGGACAAGGCCGTCATCAAGGCCCACGGGCAGGCCCCGGGCAGCGCCGTCGATGCGGATGCGCTGATGGCCCTGTCCGACGGTCCCGACGGGACCACGGTGATGGACTGGAGCGCGGACGTGAACATCGCGGGCACGCTCGCCGGTGTCGGCGCGCGGCTCATCGAGGGCACCGCCAACAAGATGATCGGCCAGACCTTCGACTGCATGCGCGAGAAGCTCGAAGGCGGCGACTGACGGCGTCGCGCCCTCGATCTGCCACACTGCCCGGATGGAGCGCCTCAGCCGGGTCGTCGGGCCCGTCTCAACGAATGTCCATGTCCTCGCGGATGCGCGCTCGCGCGAGGCGATCGCGATCGATACCGCCACGCCGTCGCTGGCCTGGATCGCGGACGAGCTGGCGGCCCGCGACTGGACGCTCAAGCTCATCATCTCGACCCACGGCCACTGGGACCACATCGGGGACAACGCCGCGGTCGCCGCCCATACCGGTGCCGAGATCGCGGTCCACCCCCTCGACCGGGACCGGCTGCTGGACCCGCAACCGCTGTGGGCCCCGTTCGAGATCGTCCCGAGCGTGCCGGCGGTCGAGCTCGCCGAGGGGGGCGTCGTCCGGTTCGGCGAGATCCGCCTGCGCGTCCTGCACACGCCTGGCCATACCGAGGGCTCGGTCTGCCTCCTCGCCGAGGATGACGGCCTTCTCTACAGCGGCGACACCCTGTTCGCCGGCGGTTGGGGACGCGTCGACCTGCCCGGTGGCGATCCGGCGGCGATGGCCGGCTCCATCGCGCGCCTCAGCGGCCTCGAGGATGCGGTCGCGGTCTTTCCGGGGCATGGACCCGCGACGACGGTCGGTCGTGAGCGGGCGTGGATGGAGCTCGTCCGGGACGGCGGCCGGCTCTTCGCCTGAGGCCGGCACGTGGCGGCGGCCCCGCGCCGGCGGCGGCCCTCGCGGCACCGGCCGACCAGCATCGGGCCCGGATGCAACGATTCGGCCGGCCGGCGCGTAGAGGTGATGTGAGCGACCAGGAGCTGCGCCGCGAGGCGGTCGACCGGGCCTACCGCGATCACGCGGACGACGTGTATCGCGTCGCCTACGCGATCCTGCGGGATCCGGAGGCCGCCGTCGACGCTACGCACGACTGCTTCGCCCGCGCCTTCGAACGCTGGGAGCAGTACGACAGCAACCGCTCGCTGCGGGCCTGGCTGCACGGGATCGTCAGTCACGCGGCCCTCGACGACCTCCGGCGCCGGCGCGTTCGCCGGCTCGCGGTCCCGGCCGTGGGCCAGCTTCGCTCGATGGCCGCGGACGGCAGCGGGCTGGCCGCCGATCCGGCCGTCGACTTCGCGCTCCGGCAGCGGGTCGAGGAGGGGATGGCCGGCCTGAAGCCGGACGCTCGGGCCGCGCTCGTGCTGCGCCACTACTACGGCTATGACTACACCGAGATCGCCGGCTTCCTGCGGACGAGTCCGGGGAACGTCGGCTCCATCCTCAGCCGCACCCACGCGGCGCTTCGAGAGCGACTGGCCGCCGAGCGGTCGAGCGCCGACGAGCCCGCCCTCCCGAAACGAGCCGCACGATGACACGAGGTGTCCCGATGGATCCCGAACGCCCGGACTATGCCGCTCCCAAGCCGCTCGACGACGCGGCCCTGGCGGCGATCGTCCACGACATGGCCGACGACTGGCGGATGCCGCCGCAGCGCCTCGATGCGCTGACGTGGCGCGACCGCGTCGGGCGCGGGCGTCGGTCGTCGGGCGGCGGCGGCTCGGGGGTCCGCTGGACCCGCCGGCTGCTGGGCGCCGCGACGATGGCCGTCGTGGCGACGATCTCGCTCTCGTTCGTCGCGGTCTGGCTCACGGCCCCGCGCGGCGACCAGGGGGCAAGCGCTCCGAGCACGGCAGCCTCCGCGACGCCGGCGACGGCGACGGCCTCGCCGGGGACCAGCCCGTCCGCGAGCGTGGCGCCCGCCGGGACCCCGCTGCCGCAGCTCGCCCGCAACGGGCCACTGCCGGATCCGGCGAGCGTGATGGTCCGGACCGGCGAGGGCTTCCAGGTCGCCGACCTCGCGACCGGCACCCTCGGTCCGGCGGTCATCGGCCGGTACAACGGTCCGACCAAGGTCCTGGCGCGACCGGGTGGTGGCTGGGTCTGCCTCTGCGCCGATTGGACGCAGCGCGCCGCCGGCGATCCGAACGGTCTGCGCCTGACGCTCGATGTCGTGGATGCGACCGGCGCCGCCGTCGAGCGGCGGATACTCAAGGAAGTGAACGGCACCCTCGACCCGACCGAGGTGAAGTCGGTCCAGCCCCAGCTGGTCGACGTGAGCCTGACGGGCACCGAGGACGGACGATACGCCGTCATCGGGACGGTCCGCCGCGACGGTGCGACCGGATGGGTCCTCTCGGTCGACATGCTCGACCTGTCCACCCTCGAGATCACGGGCTCGCACTCGGTGACGCTCGCTGTTCCGATGTCTCACGACGGGCGCGCACGGACGAGGCTCGCGCCGGTCGCCGCGATGTCTCCTTCGGGTGACACGCTCCTCCTGACCGAGATGTGGTACGACGACACCGGGCCGAGCGGACCCCTGGCGGGCGGCGTGGATCACTGGATCGGGCGATTCGTCGGCGGTGCCACCGACCCCGGGCAGGTCCGCCTGGTCCCGGCCGGCTCGAGCTCCTGGGCAGACTGCAGCGAGATCGCCGCCGCCGCCGCGGACGATGGGACGTACCGGACGGCCTGCGTGGCGGATTCGGGCCGGGTGACCGTCGCCCACTTCCGTGCCGACGGGACGACCGTCGATTCGACCGAGTTGCCCCAGGAGGCCAACGTCGACGGGTTGGCGTTGACGGCGCAGACCGCGGATGCCCTGTTCATCTGGGACCCGGCCGCCGCGGCCATGACCCGCTACGACCTCGAGACCGGGACGGTGACCACGCGCCAGGGCCAGGTGGCGGCCGCGGCCCCGCCCGACGCCCTCGATGCGATCGCGATGATCGGGCGCCGGATCGGGAGCTGGATCGCCCCGTCCGCCCTGGCCAAGGTGTTCCTGCAGCCCGGCCTCATCGTGAGTCCCGACGGCACGCGCATCTATGCACTCGGCATCGAGGGCGGCCAGGAGGGTTCGGGCGGCTCGACGGGCGTGTTCGTCTTCGACGCGGCGACGCTCGCGCAGATCGGGCACTGGGCGCCGCAGGCCGACATGGCGTCGATCGGCATCAGCGCGGACGGTCGCTACCTCTACGGGGCGGCGGTCGCCGGCGTTGACTCGGCGGGGCAGGAGGCGCCCGGGAACGGTTCCTCGATCACGGTCTACGACACCGCGACCGGCGACGTGGTGCTGCTCGCAGGCCAGCTCGGCGACGCGGACCTATGGCTCAGCGAGCCGACCGTCCGCTGATCGGTCCGGCCGTCAGTCGAGGAGCCGGTAGGCGGCCGAGCGGGAGTCGACCTCGAAGCCGAGGCCCTCGTACAGCCCGAGGGCGCCGGTCGGGTTCTCCGAGTCGACCCCGAGCATCGCGTCCGCCATGCCGGCGTCGTGGAGGCGTGCCAGCGCCGCGGCCGTGATCGCGCGGCCGAGTCCGCGCCGACGCCACGGGCGCCGGACGCTGATGTGCTCGAGCCAGCCGCGCTTGACGCCGAGGCGCTCGTTCTCCTCGGGCCAGATCCACGTCTGGACGACGCCCGCGACCTCGTCGCCGTCCCAGGCGACGACCCAGAGGCCCGTGTCGAGCTCCGATCGCGCAAACGTCGTGCGGAACTCGTCGTCGCCCATCTCGTGGAAGTCCCAGTGGTCGCGGAACGCCTCGCGCTCCGCCTCGAAGATGGCGCGGTGCTGGTCGGGGGTGACCGGCCGGATCTCGAGGCCGTCCGGGAGCACGACCGGCGGGAGCGTCGTGAGCTCCGGCCGCCGCATGAGGAAGAAGTGCCGGATCAGCTCGAAGCCGGCCTCGCTGAGGATCGCCCGGTGGCCAGCCTCGTCGTCCTCGGCGAACCCGCGGATCTCGCGGTGCGTGCCGCGGGGCTCGAGTTCGAGGCGTTCGTCGACGCGACGCAGGTTCTCCGCGAGGAGGGCCCGGCCGATCCCGCGGCGGCGGAACGCGGGGACGACGTGGCCGCCGACCTCGAAGACCACGCGCCCGTTGCGCATCAGCCGCCAGACCTGCGCTTCCGCCACCGGCTCGCCATCGACCTCGACAAGGATGACGTCCGCCGCCGGGTCGATGCCGTCGTGGCCCGTGATGTCGAGCCGCAGCTGGTCCGCGGTGGGCAGCCACGGGATCCCATCGGCGAGGTTGGACTCGCCGAACACGCGCGCCACCGCGACATAGTCGGCCTCCCCGTGGACGTGCCGGGCGCGCAGGCCCGGGATCGCGGGCATGCCCGGCAGGTCCAGCCGGACCGGATCGGGGGACGTGCTCGTCTTGGCGCGGGCGGTCGTCATCGTGGTTCCTCCGACGCAGCCGTGGTGGCCGCGAGTGGTTTCGTCCAGTCGGTCTCGCTCGTATGGATCTCGAAGCCAAGTGATTCGTACAACGTGACGGCCTGGTTCGGGTTGAGCCCGTCCACGCCGAGATACGCGCTCGTCATGCCCCGGTCGCGGAGCAGGACCAGGACGCGTGCCAGCAACGCACGGGCAAGACCGCGACGGCGATAGGGTCGCCGTGTCCAGACGCCGGCGATGTAGCCCTGGAGCACGCCGTGATACGCGTTGTCGCCAGGGTCGATGCGGCCATGGACGCCGCCCGCGATCTCGTCGCCCAGATACGCGACCGCCCAGAGGGTCGGGTCGCGACGCGGGTCGCCGGCTTCACGCGCCCAGTCCTCCTCGGTCCATTCGCCTTCGCCGCGCTCGTCTCGGAACGCCTCGGCGGCCGCTTCCCAGACCCGCCGGTGGTCGCTCGGAGCGACCGGCCGAACCTCGAATCCCTCTGGCAGCGGCACGACCGGGATCGCGTCGAGCCTCGGCCGTACCATCTCGTACCCGCGACCCTCACGCATCCATCCGCGCGACTCGAGGAGACCGCCCGCGCCGGGGTCCGAATCCCAGGTCCAGGCCCGCATCACGGAGCGGCGGTCCGCCGGCAAGCCAGCGGCGACGACCGCGAGCCGTCGTTCCTGCCACTCGAGCATCGCCCCGCCGATGCCACGCCGTCGGACCTCCGGGTGCACGACGCACACGGTGTCGAAGGACCGTGACCCGTCCGTCGCGTCGCGCCACTCGGTCCGCGCGTAGCCGATGATCCGTCCATCGATCTCGGCGATCAGGATGTCATCCCGTGGGTCGGAGTTGACGAGGTGCGCGTACTGATGCGCCATGCCCTCGGCGTCGACGACGTCGAGGATCCCGGCGGCATCCCGCGCGGCCTGGTTGGCAGCCGCCATGCCGGCGTAGTCGGGCGCCCCTCGGAAGTGGCGGAACCGCAGTCCCGGCACGTCGGGACGCTCGGGCACGACGATCTCGTCGGCGATCTGGGTGCTCATCGGTCGCCTCCGTACTTGTCCTGCATCTGGCGGCCGACCGCCTTGTGGATGTTCTTCCAGCGCCGTCGCTCCTCGGCCTGCGCCCGGGGATCGCCCTTGCGCTCGGCGTGCTGCAGCTCCCGCTCGAGCTTGCGGTAGCTGGCGAGCCGCGCCGGATCGAGGCTGCCGTCCTCCAGCCCCCGCCGGATGGCGCAGCCGGGCTCGCTCTCGTGGGCGCAGTCACTGAACCGGCACGTGGCTGCGAGGTCGGCGATGTCGTCGAACGCCGTCTCGACGCCCACGTCGGCGCCCACCACCTCGAGCGAGCGGATGCCGGGCGTGTCGACGAGGAGCGATCCGCCCGGCAGCTCGAACAGCTCGCGGTGCGTCGTCGTATGCCGGCCGCGCGAGTCGTCCTCGCGAACGGTGGCGGTCGCCTGGCGGGCCTCGCCGAGCAGCGTGTTGACGAGCGTCGACTTCCCGACCCCGGACGAGCCGAGGACCGCAGCCGTCGTCCCACGGAGCAGGTACGGCCCGAGGTCGGTCACGTGGTCGCCGGTCAGTGCCGAGAGGGTCACGATCGGGACACCCGGGGCGATCGCCTCGACGGCGAGATGCCGGCCCTCGATGTCGCGGCCGATGTCGGCCTTGTTGAGCACGACGACCGGCATGACCCCGCTCGCCCAGGCGACCGCGAGGTAGCGCTCGAGGCGGCGCAGGTTGAAGTCGCCATCGAGACCGGCGACGAGGAAGGCCACGTCGACGTTGGCCGCGATCACCTGCTCGTCGACCAGGCGTCCGGCGGTCCGGCGCGTGGCGTCGGCCGCGCTCCGGACGAAGGCGGACCGGCGCGGCAGCACGGCGGCGATCACGGCCTGGCCGTCCGGCTGGGCGCCGTCGGCGGACGCCTCGAGCGCCACCCAGTCGCCGACGGCCGGATAGTCGGAGGGGGCGAGCGCCTCGTGCCGGAAGCGACCGGAGACCGCCGCGGCCCGGTCGAGGCCGTGGTCGCCCCGGACGATGGCCGTCTCCTTGTGGACGGCCATCACCCTCGCCGGCCTGCGGCCACCCGCGGCGAACGGGAGGAACGCCTCCGACCAGGCGGCGTCCCACCCGAGCCCGGTGGGCACGTGCGACTCGGTCATCGTCGGCTCGTCCGGACCATGTCAGCCCACCCGCTTGAGCTTGCCGGTCCGCTTCGCGTACCGCTCGGCGCGACCGAAGGCCCACAGCCCGAACGGGATGAACACGAAGCCCATGACGATGAGCGGCCAGACGTCATGGGTCAGGTCGGTCACCGGCTTCCCGTCGATCAGCCCCGCCCGCACGCCGTCGAGGACGTACGTCGCCGGCGACAGCTTGGACAGCACCTGCATCCACGGCGGCAGGATGTCGACGGAGTAGTAGACCCCGCTCACGAGCAGCAGGCAGGACTGGAGGACGAACGTCATCTGCGCGCCGCGCTCGACGTACAGGAGTGGCAGGATCGCGGCGATCATCCCGATGCCGACGAAGCTGAACGAGCCGAGCAGCATGAACGTGGCGGCCGTGCCCGGGTTCGCCTTGGACAGGTCAAGCTGCGGGAAGAACAGGACGAGCACGATGAAGATGACGGCCGTGTGGATCAGGCCGTACACCATCGCGTAGGCGACCTGCCCGAGCAGCTGCGACGAGCGCCGGACCGGTGCCATGAACGTGTACTCGAGCGTGCCCTCCCAGCGCTCCACCGAGACGGTCTCGGCGATCCAGCTGAACACGACCGACAGGTAGTTCCAGAAGATCGCGCCGATCATGAGCGACAGGACCAGGGTCGGACTGCCCTGTTCGACGCCGATGAGGGTGATCGAGAGCGCGCCCGCGACGGAGTAGACCAGGAACGCGAGTTCCCAGCCCCAGTAGCGGCGAGTGAGATTGAAGTTGCGCTCCATGAAGGCGTAGGACGCCTTCAGCTCATGGGCGACGACGGTCATCGGAGTGGTCTCCTGGCGGGGGAGCCGGCTCGCCCCTCAGCGGGAACGAGCCGGCTCGAGCGATGGTTCTGCCGCGACGCGGGCGCCGATCGCGATGATCCGGCGTCCGACCGCCTGGCGGACGGACGAGGACTGGCGACCGGCACGTCGCGCGGCCGCGGCGTGGGCGATCTCCCTTTCGTGGCGCTCGCGCACCAGCAGAAGGGCCATCAGGGGCAACTGTGACTGCATGTTTCTCACCTCCTTTCCTGTCGTTAGTCGTCGTCCGGGTCCGCCTCGTCCTCGTCGACGTCGTCGTCGAGGGAGCGGCCCGTGTAGGTCATGAACACGTCTTCGAGGCTGGCCGGCCGGCCCAGTCGCTCCGCGACCATGGCCTTGAGGCCTTCCGGTGTGTCCTCGGCGACGACCCGGCCGGCGTCGAGGACGGTGATGTGGCGGCAGAGGCGCTCGGCCTCGGCCAGGTCATGCGTGGTCAGGACGATCGTGGTGTCGTGCGTGGCTCTGAGCTCCTCGATGAAGGTCTGGACGTCGAGCTTCGAACGCGGGTCGAGACCCGTGGTCGGTTCGTCCAGGAGCAGCAGCGTCGGGCTGGTCAGCAGGGCTCGCGCGATCGCGACCTTCTGCTGCATCCCTCGGCTCATCTGCTCGATCGGCCGGCCGACCCGCTTCTCGCTGATCCCGAGTCGCTCGAGGATCACCAGCGCGTCGTGCTTGGCGGCTTTGCCGTCGAGCCCGTAGATCCGCGCGGCGAAGACGAGGTTCTCCATCGGGCTGAGCTTCTTGAAGAAGGCGGCGTCGACGCTGACCCGGTTGATCAGTCGCTTGACCGCCAGCTCCTCGCGCTCGATGTCGTGCCCGAAGACCTCGACTCGGCCCGCATCGAGGGTCAGCAGACCCGAGATGAGGCGGATGAGCGTCGACTTGCCCGACCCATTGGCACCCAGGATCCCGTGGATGTCCCCGCGCTCGAGGCGCATCGAGACGTTCTCGATGGCGACCACGGACTTCTTCGCCCGGCCCACCACGAAGTGCTTGCTGACGCCTTCGATGAGCAGGGCGGGGACGCCCGTGGCGACCGGCCACACGACCGGATGCACCGCCGGTGCCTCGTTCTTCAGTTGGTCGATGGTGGTGGTGGCGGTCACGATGGACTCCAGGTGGGAAGGGACGGACATGGAACGAGCCGCGGGCCTCGACCGACGGTTACGTCGGGTGGGCCTCGCGGCTCGTGTGTCCTTGTCGATCCCCATACCCGGGACCTGGAAGGGCATCAAAAAAGCCGGGGGCCCGATCTGGCCCACGGCTCGGGGACTGTCCGGAAGGCGGTCTTGCCGCCTGCGGTTAGCTCGAGATGGGCGCAGATCTCCCGCTATCGACAGCACCGTCGGGTGCGGTCGGGCGTCGGAAGAGGTGCAGCATTCTCATTCGGAGCCGGCCCTCCTGAGGGCGAGACGTGGGCGGGCGACTTGCACGCCGGTCGGCAGTCTAGGCTCGCCGCCGGACGGGTGTCAACCCTTTCCTGCGAACGGTTCGGGACGCTGCGTCAGATGACGTAGACCCGCTCAGAGCGTCAGTCGGACGATGGGCCGGACGGGGCTCGCGGCGTTGGCCTGCCGTCGCTCGACGACCTCGAAGCCGGCCCGCTCGAACATCGCGAGCGTGCCGTGGTAGACGTTCGCCGACGGGATCCTCGTGCCGGCCGGGACCTCGACGGGGTACGCCTCCAGCACGGTGGCGCCGTGCTCGCGGGCGTACGCGACGGCGGCGTCGAGCAGCGCCGCCGCGACCCCCTGCCCACGCGAGCGCCGACCGACGACGAAGCACACGATCGACCACACCGGCGTGGCATCCACGGGCGCGAGCACCTTGGAGAACGTCAGTCGCTCGTAGTCCTCGCGCGGCCCGACGCTCGTCCAGCCGACGGCCTCCGGACCGTCATAGGCGACGAGCCCGGGCGCGCGCCGTTGCGTGGCGTCCCGCGTGACCGCGGCTTCGAGCACCTCGCGGTTCTCGGTCGCCGTCGAGTTCGTCCAGTCGCGCCCGCGCACCCGGAAGTAGGCGCACCAGCACCAGCGTGGGTCTCCGCCCTGGCCGAAGAGGTCCGCCAGGTCCGGGAGGCGCTCCGCGGTCAGCGGCAGGATCACGAGCCCCGCGGGTTCTCCCATGGGCCCGATCGTAGCCCGTCGATGTGGTCAGGCGCTGTCAGGTATCGCCGCTCAGCCGGGATCGGGCGTGGGCGTCGGGGTGGGGTCGGGGGTCGGATCCGGCGTGGGGTCGGGGGTCGGATCGGGCGTCGGGTCCGGCGTCGGCTTCGGCGTCGGGTCGGGCGTCGGGTCCGGTGTGGGCTTCGGCGTCGGCGCGGCGGTCGGCACGGGCGTGGGCGCGCTCGTCGGCTTCGGCGTCGTCGTGAAGCCCGGTCCGCCACCGGTCGTCGTCTCGCCGGGCGTGGGCACGGCGACGTCGCTGCGGCTCCGACCGTCGGTGCCGCCGCCGGCGGAATTGGGCTGCCGGGTCGACCCGGGCATCACGGGCACCACGATGCCCGGTCGGGTCGTCTCGCCCGGAGCGCTTGCCGCGGGCGCTGTGGCCAGCGGCCGGCCCGTCGCGGGATCCGTCGGGGGCGGCCCGACCGGCGTGGTCGGGAGCTGCCCCAGCGCGATGAGCGAGGTCCCGGCGACCGCGACCACGGCAAGACCGACCACGGCGAGCCCGAACAGGCCGGCGAGCCGGCCGCGACGGCGCGACGGACCGGCCGGGGCGACGGGGCGGGTGGCGACCGATGCCGCGGCGGCAGCGGGAGCCGGTGTGGTGGCCGCGCGCGCGACCATGCCCGGGCGGACCTGCCACTCGACGGATCGATCCGGCCACTCGACCGTTCGCTCCTCGGGTCTGGGGACGGCCGGGCGCCGCTTCGGCGCGGTCGCGACGGGCGCCGCGGCGGCGGGGTCCGCGGCGGGCTCGACGGGCGCGGCGACGAACGCGGCCGCGGTCGCGACCTCGGGGGCGGCAGCCTTGGGCTTGCGCAGACGAACGCGCTTCGGCTTCGGCGGGTCCGCGGGCATGGCGGCAGCGGCCGCGGCGGCCGCGAACACCGGATCGACGGGCGCCGGCTCGGTCAGCGGGAGGCTGAACGGCACACAGCGGAGGCAGGCCGCGCCGACGAGGTTCCAGCAGTTCGGGCAGACGGCGCGACCGCATGCCGGGCAATCGCGGAACGGGGCGATGGCCTCGTCACCGAGCTGATCCCGGTGGAGGCCGCATTGTTCGCAAAAACTGGCCGTGTTCAGGCCGAGCGGGTCCATCCCTAAACCTCGACGTCCCATCCCTACGTGACGACCTGCCAAGGCTATGGGCCTCGCGTACCGGCGCAGAGCGGGAAAGTCGTACGGTCCGCGGGCACCGGAGGTCAGGGGTCATCCAGCGCCCGCCGGTACCGTTTGACGCTCCTCCGGCCCAGCCGTACGCTGGCCAACCGAACCGGCATCCACCCCGTCCTTCGGAGTCCCCATGGCCGACACCTCGCCGATGCGGGGCCGGTGGGCCTTCCGCCCGGTCCCGCCCGAGCCACGCTCCATCGTGGCGCTGCTGCGCGCCCACACGCTGGATGCCGAGCTGGCCGCCACGGTCTGGATGCTCCTCGACGCGCGGGTGCCCCTGCTGGTCGCCGGGGAGGCCCAGGGCACCGGCAAGACCACGCTGCTCGGCGCGTTCCTCGACCTCCTGCCTCCGGGGACCCGGACGGTCGAGCTCTCCGGCGAGGCCGAGACGTTCGATTGGCTCCCGCAGGCCTCCGAGCTGGGCTGGTCTGCCCGGACCCCGCGCACCGCCGAGGCCGGGCCACCGCTCGTCCGTCCCGACACGACGGTCCTCGTGGCCGCGGAGCTCTCGGATCATCTGCCCGCCTACACGTGGGGGGAGCAGGCGAGGATCGCGGTCAGGGCGGCGTCCATCGGGTACGGCCTGGCCGCCACGATCCATGCCGACTCCCTCGACGAGGTCTTCGCGTCACTCGGCCGGCCACCGGTCCAGCTCGGCGACGACGAGCTGTCGCGCCTCGGGGTCGTCCTGATCCTGCGGGTCGCGAGCGGCGGCCGCCGCCGCGTGGTCGCCGCGCACTACGTCCGACCGACCGCGCGCGACGTCCACGGCCATCTCCAGCGGCTGGGACCCGCCGTGCTCGCGACCTGGGACGCCGCGACCGACGAGTTCGAGCAGTTCGGCTGGGGCATCGTCCCCGAGCTGGCCGAGCGCACCGGTCGCCGGGCCGGCGACTTCGAGGCCGAGACCGCGCGGCGCCGCGAGCTCCTGGCCGGGCTCGCCGCGGCCGGCGTCGTCCAGGTGGACGCGGTCCAGGCGGCGATCGACGCCTACCGGACCACCCATCCCGCACCCGTCGCGACTCCAGCGTCCTACTGAGGTTTCCGATGCCGACCGATCCGCGTCCCGCCACCATCGCCGAACTGCGAGCGGGCGGCTGGCACTCCCGGACCGTCAAGGACGAGCTGCGGGCGAACCTGCTCGTCCGGCTCGCCGCCGGCGCCGACGTCCTGCCCGGCGTGGTCGGCTACGCCGACTCGGTGGTCCCGGCCATCGAGAACGCGATCCTCGCCGGCCAGGACCTCGTGTTCCTCGGCGAGCGAGGCCAGGCGAAGACGCGGATGGCGAGGGCGCTCGTCGGTCTGCTCGACGAGTGGCTGCCGGTGGTCCGCGGCGGCGAGCTCAACGACGACCCGTTCGCGCCGGTGAGTCCGGCGGGCCGCGCCCTCGTCGAGCGCGACGGCGACGCCACCGCGATCGACTGGCTGCCGCGCGACCGCCGCTACGCCGAGAAGCTCGCGACCCCGGACATCACCATCGCCGACCTCATCGGCGAGATCGACCCGATCAAGGTCGCCGAAGGCCGGTACCTGTCCGATGAGCTGACGCTCCACTACGGGCTGATCCCGCGAGCGAATCGGGGCATCGTCGCCATCAACGAGCTGCCGGATCTGGCCGAGCGGATCCAGGTCGGCCTCCTCAATATCCTCGAGGAGCGCGACGTCCAGATCCGCGGGTTCATCGTCCGGCTCCCGCTGGACCTGTTCCTTGTCGCGTCCGCGAACCCGGAGGACTACACCTCGCGCGGCCGGATCATCACGCCGTTGAAGGATCGCCTCGGCTCGCAGATCCGGACGCACTATCCGCGCACGCTCGAGCACGAGATGGCCATCGTCCGCCAGGAGAAGCGGCGGTTCGGCGTCGAGGAGGGCATCCCGCAGGTCGTCGTGCCGCCGTTCATGGAGGAGCTCGTCGCGGAGCTGACCCACCTGGCTCGACGCTCACCGGAGATCAGCCAGCGGTCCGGCGTCAGCGTGCGCGTGTCGGTGGCCAACACCGAGGTGCTCGAGGCCGCCGCGCTGAAGCGGGCCGTGCGGCTCGGCGAGCCGCTGGGCGCCCCGCGCATCTCGGACCTCGGCGCCGTCATCGCCTCGACCGTCGGCAAGGTCGAGCTGGAATTGGTCGGGGACGAAGCGCCCGAGGACCGGATCGTCGAGCGCCTCGTCACGAAGGCCCTGTACGCGACGTTCTCGCGACGGGTGGACCTCGACGACCTCGACCCGGTCGTCGAGGCGTTCGAGGACGGCTTCATCGTCGAGATCGGCGACCGGACGCCGTCGCGCGAGTATGTCGCGTGGATGCGCGAGGTTCCGGGGCTCAGCGTTGCCGTCGATCGGCTCGGTGCCTACGACGTGACCGACGGGGCCGAGGAGCCGGCGGTCGTCGCATCGGCCGTGGAGTTCCTCCTCGAGGGCCTGCACCTCGCCCGCCGCATCAACAAGGAGCGGCTCGCCAGCGGCACGGTCTATCACCGGTGACGGGCCACGCATGACCGCCTATTCGCCGGACCCGAAGGACCTCTCGGTCGGCGTCCGCGAGGACCGCGACAGTCCCGAGGCCATCGCCCGGCGCGCCCGCTACTCGCGCTGGGACGGCACCCAGCAGGTCCCCGACCTCGACGCGGACGAGATCATGGATGCGCTCTCGGATGACGTCATGGCCGAGGGCGACCTTGCCGAGGCGCTGCGCCGGCTCATGGAGCGCGGCTGGCGCACGGGGGACCCGACCCGCCCGGACCTCGCGGGGCTGCGCGACCTCATGGACCGGCTCGAGCGGCGGCGGGAGGAGGCCCTCGAACGGTACGGGCTCGGCGACGTGCTCGGCGACATCCGGCGCGAGCTCGACGAGATCGTGGCCGAGGAACGGTCGGGGGTCGAGCGACGGCTCGACGAGGCGTCGCAGGAGGGCGCCGACCCGTCGCTGCGCGAGATGCTGCGCGACGCCGCCGCCCGGCGGCTGGACCAGCTCGACGACCTGTCGCCCGATCTCGGGGAGCGGCTGCGCGGCCTGCAGGACTACGACTTCATGGAGCCGGACGCGCGGCAACGGTTCGAGGAGCTCGTCGGGCGGCTGCGCGGCCGGGTGCTGGACCAGTACGTCGAGGGCATGTCCGAGGCGATCCGGTCCATGCGGCCCGAGGACCTCGCCGCGAACCGCGAGATGGTCCGCGACCTCAACGAGCTCATCCGCGAGCGGATCGGCGGCGGCGACCCGGACGTGCGCGCGTTCCTCGCCAAGCACGGCCGGTTCTTTCCCGGTGCCCGGACGTTCGACGACATCATCGACCAGCTGGCGTCGCGGATGGCGGCGATGCAGTCGCTCCTCCGCTCGATGAGCCCCGAGCAGCGCGCCGAGCTCGAATTGATGATGGACGCGCTGCTCCAGGACGACCGGTTGCGGGTCGACCTCGCCCAGCTCGCCTCGAACCTGGACCTGCTGCTCCCGGGCGGGCTCGGCGAGCGCGTGCCGTTCGCGGGCGACCAGCCGCTGGGGCTCGATGGCGCGCTCGCGCAGATCGAGCGCCTGGCCGCGATGGACCGGCTCGAGGATGCGCTCTCGGACGTCGAGGGGCCTGGCGACCTGGGATCGCTGGATCGCGACGAGGTCCGCGACCTGCTGGGCGACGAGGCGGTCCGCGATCTCGAGGCGCTCGACGACCTGGCCCGTCGGCTGGAGGCGGCGGGGTACCTCACCCGCGACGGCGACCACCTCGAGCTGACGCCGCGCGGCAGCCGGCGGATCGGCCAGAAGGTCCTCGACGACCTGTTCGCCCGCCTGCAGCGCGATGCCTTCGGCGGCCATCGGACGGATCGGGCGGGCCGCGGCGGGGAGCGCGAGGAGACCACCAAGCCGTACGAGTTCGGCGATCCGTTCCACCTG
Source organism: uncultured Chloroflexia bacterium (assembly GCA_963755115.1). GTDB lineage: Bacteria > Chloroflexota > Limnocylindria > Limnocylindrales > CSP1-4 > SPCO01. Next base: position 2,082,938 of record CAVWIK010000002.1, on the reverse strand, counting down.
GACCTCCGCTCCACGCTGACGAACGCGCTCTCGCGCGAGGAGAACGCCCCGGCGATGCGGCGTGCCCGCGGCGACCCGGCGCTCCACCTCAGCGCGTCCGATTTCGAGGTCTTCCGCACCGAACAGCTGACCCGGACCTCGACGGTCCTGCTGGTCGACATGAGCCGCTCGATGTTGCTGCGGGGCTGCTTCCTGGCGGCGAAGAAGGTCGCCGTCGCCCTCGACACGCTCATCCGGACGCAGTACCCGCACGACCACCTGTCGGTCATCGGCTTCGCGTACTACGCGCGGGAGATCCGGCCGGGGTCGCTCGCCGAGCTGACCTGGCACGGCTACGAGTACGGCACGAACCTCCAGCACGGACTGCTGCTCGCGCGCCGGATCCTCGAGCGCCACCCGGCGTCGAACAAGGAGATCGTCGTCATCACCGATGGCGAGCCGACAGCGCACTTCGAGGGCGGCCAGGTCGAGTTCAGCTACCCGCCGACGCGCCGCACGATCAGCGAGACCCTCCGCGAGGTCCAGCGGTGCACGAAGGAGGGGATCACGATCAACACGTTCATGCTGGAGCGCTCGCGCGCCCTCGCCGAGTTCGTGGCGCACATGACGCGGCTCAATCGTGGCCGGGCGTTCTACGCGACGCCGGAGCACCTCGGCGAGTACGTCCTGGTCGATTTCGTGGGACGGCGCACGAAGCGGGTGTCGTAGGCCCTATCCTCCCCGGGTCGCACGTGGGCACCGCGCACGCCGAAAGGATGGTCCATGGACCCGAAGTCGCTCGTCCCGTTCCTGCTCTTCCTGCACGTGATGGGGGCTATCGTCGCCTTCGGGCCGACGTACGCGTACTCGATCATGGGGGCCGCGGCGGGGCGTGAGCCGCAGCACGCCAACTTCAGCTCCCGGCAGGTGGCGCTGATCGGGCGGTCGCTCGTCTACCCGCTGGCGATCATCCAGGGCATCACCGGGCTCCTGCTCATCTGGGCGGCGGGGATCAGCCTGATGGCGAGCCAGTGGCTGATGATCGCGATCGTCCTGTACGTGATCCTGCTGGGATACGCGCTGACCGTCCAGCGCAATACCCTCCATCGGATCATCGAGCTCGGGACCCCGCCCCCCGGCACACCGCCCGGGCCGCCCGCCGGCGGCCCGCCGCCGGAGCTGCTCGCGAACGTCAAGAAGGTCCAGCGCGGCGGGATGTTCCTCGGCGGCCTCATCGTGATCATCGTGTTCCTCATGGTGGTCAAGCCCACCTTCTGACCCGGACGACGCCGGGCGTCCGCCTCGCGGCGCGGCCTGGGCCGCGTCGCGCGACCACCCCGGCCATCGTCATCTGACGGGTCGAGCTGAGGACCCTCGTCGGTGGAGCCATGCCCCGTGGCGGGGCGATAGTCGGGTCGTCGATCACCCGCCACGCAGGGAGCAACCAGATGCTCGCCGTCATGCCGATCTCGAGCCCGAAGCGCTACGCCGTCCCGCGGCCGATCGTTCCCGGCGCCCCGGCCGTGACCCGCGCGGACGTGGGGATCCTCGCGCTCATCGGTGCCATCGTCCTCGCGCTGGTCGCGCCGCCCTCGGTCCTCGCCGTCGCCATCGTGGCGGGCGTGTTCGCGGTCGTCGCGATCGTGCTCACCGCCGCCGGCCCGGTCCCGGAGCGCCTCGCCGAGGCGCACCAGAAGGCCGCCGCGCTCGCCCTGGTCTCGAACTACAGCCTCTCCCGCTGAACCCCAGCGATCCATCGGCCGCCGACCCGCCCCCCGGGGTCGGCGGTCGTCCCCTGTCCGCCACCGAGCCGCGCGCATCGGCGGACCCGGTCCGGTCGTACCATGGGCTCCCACGACCCAGGAGACCACCGACCGATGCCCCACGTCGCCACCTCCCCCGCGGACCTGCTCACGACGCTGCGCGGTGCCGCCCACCTCGACCGCGACCTCCTCGTCATCGAAGACGACGCCGTCTTCCGCGACACGGCCATCCGGGACCTCGCCTGGACCGCGGCCTTCAGCGATGACGAGGCGGTGATCACCGCCGCCCAGTGGATCGTCTGGGAGGCGAGCCAGGCGCTCGGCGCACGCTCGGCGAGCATCCAGGAGCTCTACACCGGACGGGCCAGGGGCGAGATCTCGGGCTTCACGGTCCCGGCCATCAACCTGCGGACGCAGGTGTTCGACATGGCCCGGACGGTCTTCGAGGCCGCTATCGCGGCGGACGTCGGGGCCGTCATCCTGGAGCTCGCCCGAAGCGAGCAGACGTACACGTTCCAGCGCCCGATCGACTACGCCACCGCCGTCCTCGCCGGGGCGATCGCCGCCGGCTGGCGGGCACCGGTCTTCATCCAGGGCGACCACTACCAGTTCAACGCGAAGAAGTACGCGGCCGACCCCGAGACGATGACCGAGGAGATCCGCCGCGCGTGCCGGCTCGCGATCGACGCCGGGTATCGGAACATCGACATCGATTCGTCGACGCTCGTCGACCTCTCGAAGCCGAACGTCGACGAGCAGCAGCGCGAGAACTACCGGCGCGCGGCCGAGCTGACCGCCCTCATCCGGACGCTCGAGGCGGACGGGGTGACCGTCAGCGTCGGCGGCGAGATCGGCGAGGTCGGGACGCAGAACTCGACCGTCGACGAGCTGCGCGCGTATCTCGACGGCTACCGTCGCGAGCTCGACGCGCGCGCGCCAGGCGCGATCGGCATCAGCAAGATCAGCGTCCAGACCGGCACGAGCCATGGCGGCGTGCCGCTCCCGAGTGGTGAGATCGCCGAGGTCAAGCTCGACTTCGAGGTGCTTCGCGAGCTCGGCGTGGTGGCCCGCGAGTACGGGCTGGCAGGTGCGGTCCAGCACGGCGCCTCGACCCTGCCGGACGAGCTGTTCCATCACTTCCCGGCCGTCGAGACCGCCGAGATCCACCTCGCGACCGGCTTCCAGAACGCGCTCTACGAGCATCCCGCATTCCCCGAGTCGCTCCACCGCGAGATCGAAGCCTGGTGCTTCGATAGCGCCCTCGATGAGCGGAAGCCCGGCCAGACCGACCAGCAGTTCGTGTACACGACCCGCAAGAAGGCGATCGGCCCGTTCAAGCGACAGCTCTGGGAGCTGCCCGAGAAGGACGAGATCCTGGCCGCCCAGCGCCGCAAGATCTCGTTCCTGTACACGGAGCTCGGCGTCAATGGGACCCGCGAGATGATCGCCGCCTACATCCGTCCGGTCGAAGTCCATCGCCCGATGCCGGACGTGCTCCGGGAGGCCGTCGGCGCGGGCTGAGGCCGCGAGTACCACGGGTCCGCCATCCCGCCGGACGACCACGACGCGTTCCGGCACGAGCGACTCGGTCCACACGCTCGGCCTGCGAATTGCCACGGACGAAGACCGCCCGAGGCGCGAGAAACGTCGTTGACGGCGCCGTTCGCAGTGCTATCCTCGCGGCCAGTCCGGCCGGCTTGAGGGAGTCCGGTCGGGCTCGATCCGAACGTCCTCGCGTCTCTCCCCAGAGGTCAGTCTCGCACCGGTCGTGCGGTGGTAGGAGGAGGAGATCGTGGCGGAGTCCAGTAGTCCCCAGGACGTCGTCGCACGGGACGATGCGCATCTGCGCTCGCTCGGCATCAAGCCGGAGCTATCGCGCTCGCTCGGCTTCCTGTCGAACTTCGCGGTCGCGTTCAGCTACATCAGCGTCTCGACCGGGACATTCACGAACCAGGCCGTGGCGTTCGGCGTCGGCGGTCCGGCCATCTTCTGGGCCTGGCCGCTCGTCATCCTCGGCCAGACGTTCGTCGCCCTGAACTTCGCCGAGCTCTCCAGCCACTTCCCGGTCGCGGGCTCGATCTACCAATGGTCCAAGCGGCTCTCCAACCGGACGTTGGGCTGGTTCACCGGCTGGATCTACTTCTGGGCCGGGGTGATCACCGTCACGGCCGTCGCGGCGACGGTGCCGCTCGTGCTCTCGACCATCTACCCGGACACGATCAAGCTCGCCGATCCGTCGCCGTTCCCGGGGCTGGACATGCAGTCCTTCATCGGGTTGGTCGCGCTGCTCTCGACGACGATCATCAACGTCGCCGGGGTCCGGCTGCTCGCGATCATCAACAACATCGGCGTCGGCGCCGAGATCCTCGGGATGCTCGTCTTCGCGCTGATCCTGCTCTTCTTCGCGAACCACCAGTCGCCGTCGGTGCTGTTCGACACGTCCTTCACGAGCAACCTTGCCGAGGGGCAATACCCGCCGGTGTTCCTGATCGGCGCGTTCATGGCGCTGTTCGTGGTCTACGGCTTCGACACGGCTGGCACGTTCGGCGAGGAGACCATCGACGCGAGCCGCCAATCGCCGCGCGGCGTCCTCTCCGCCATCTGGCTGTCCGGGATCGTCGGCGCGATCTTCCTGCTCGCGGTGACCCTGTCCTTCAAGGACGTGGCGGCGGCCGTGGCGACCGGCCAGGCCTTCGGGTTCCCGATCGCCGACACCATCAAGGAGAACCTGACCTTCTCGATCGGCGGACTGACGCTGGGCGACCTCTACCTGGTCGTCATCCTCATCGCGGTCTACGTCTGCACGCTGGCCATCCAGGGCGCGACCGTGCGGCTCATGTTCTCGATGGGTCGTGACGGCCGGCTCCCCTTCGGTGGTCTCTGGGGACACGTCAACCACTCGTTCAAGACGCCGGCGAACGCGTCGGTGGCCGTCGGTGTCCTGGCCGCGATCCCGTTCTTCGTCACCGGTGCCGGTGCGGCGATCTACATCGCGATCGGCGCGACCGGGATGATCTACATCTCGTACTTCCTGTGCAACCTCGGCGTGCTCATCGCGCGCACGAGAGGGTGGCCGCACCAGAAGGCCTGGTTCAACCTCGGTGGCTGGGGCCTGCTGCTCAACATCCTGGCGCTCATCTGGGGCGGGTTCATGATCATCAACATCGCCATCTGGACGGACCCGGCGCTCTTCGGGATCTACGGGAACGACCTGCGCAACACCTGGTCGAACCCGTTCATCAACACGTTCGTCAAGGTCGGCGGCAACCTCATGGACGGCCTGCCCGCCTGGCCGATCTTCGAGACGCTGGTCGGGCTGGTCGTGATCCTGGGGGCCATCTACTACCTGGTCGCCCAGCGCGGGAAGCTCGACGCGGTCCAGGTCGAGGCCGATGCCGCGACCGGTGAGGCCGTGATCGGCTAGATGCCCAGGTGACCGAGGGGCCGATCCTCCAGGGAGGCCTGCGCGATCACCTGGTCGGTGCGCTCGGCCGGCTGCCAGAGCTGGCCGGGCGCGACCTGACCCTCGTCCCGCTGTCCGGCGGGATCACGAACCGGAACTTCCTCGTCGCGGCGACGGGCACGACCGATCGCTGGGTCATCCGGCTGGCCGGGAACGACACCCACCTCCTCGGGATCAGCCGGGAGGTGGAGCATGCCGCCACGGTGGCGGCGGCCGGCGTCGGCGTCGGCCCAGAGGTGACGGCGTTCATCCGACCGGAGGGGTATCTCGTCACGCGGTTCATCGAGGGCTCACCGGTCTCGGATGCGGCGGTCCACCAGCCCGACACCCTGCGCCGCGTCGCCGATTCGCTGCGGCGCATCCACGACGGACCCGCGATCCCGGGGCTGTTCGTGCCGCTCCGGATCGTCGAGGCGTATCGGGCCCTCGCCAGGGAGCGCGGCGTGCCGATCCCGGTGGAGTACGAGCTGGCCGCCTCGATCGGCCGGCGGATCGAGCTCGCCTGCCTGGCGTCGCCGATCGAGCCCCGCCCGTGCCACAACGACCTGCTCAACGCGAACTTCATCGACGACGGCACGCGCATCCGGATCGTCGACTGGGAGTACGCCGGCATGGGCGACCCGTTCTTCGATCTCGGGAACTTCAGCATCAACCACGAGCTGACGGCCGACGAGGACGCGATCCTGCTCGCGGCGTACGACGGCGAGATCCGGACCGGGCGCCTGGCACGGCTCACCCTGATGCGGGTCGTGTCGGACTTCCGCGAGGCGATGTGGGGCGTGCTCCAGCAGGGCATCAGCACGCTGGACGTGGACTTCGTCGCCTATGCCGCCGAGCACTTCGACCGGTTGCTCGCGAACGCCGCGACGCCACGCTTCGAGCACGCCCTGGAGGCCACCGCCGACGGCTGAGGCGGGCCCGCCGTCCCGGCCCCCGCACCGCGGAGCTCAGTGGCAGGGGCCCGAGCCGCTGTCCCCGATGTCCGTCGATGTCGGGATGAACACCCAGTCGTAGCCGTTCGACTTCAGCGTCAGCTTGAGGACCCCGTACGTCCCGGCGACCCGCAGCTCGCTGTTCGCGGCGGTCGTGCCGAACTCGCGCAGCGTCGCCCCACCGGTGCCGACGACGAACTCGCGGATCCCCCGGGCGCGGTCCTCGTGGCCGCCCGGATCCTGGGGCGCGAACCGCTCGTAGTCGTGGTCGTGGCCGTTCACGACGACGTCGGCACCGGCGCGATAGAGCGTCTCCCAGAACGATCCCATCGACCCGTCGTTGCCGTGCTCGCCGGAGCTCCAGCGCGGCCGATGCCAGATCGCGAGCGTGCAGCGTGCCGACGACGCCGCGAGGTCCGCGGCGAGCCACCGGCCCTGGGTCGAGTCCGAGCCGCAGCCGCCGACCTTGCCGCACTCCGAATTGAGCACGACGACGTGCCAGGCGCCGAGGTCGTACGAGTACCAGCTCGTGCCGGCCGGGCCGGCCCGCTCCCCGAAATACCCCCGATACCCGGCGAGGTCCTGGGTCTCCCAGTCGTGGTTGCCGGGGGCCGGGCGGGTCCGATCGAGATGTCGCCCCCACGTCGGGCCGTAGCAGTCGGTGAACTGCTTCGCGGTCCCGGACGGATAGGCGTCGTCCCCGGCGGTGAAGACGGTGCCGGCGATCCCGTCCAGGAGCGTGGCCGTGGCCTCGTCGCCCTTGAGGTCGCAGTCCGCGATGTCTCCGGCCCCGACGAGCACCGCATCGCCCGCCGATGGCGAGGGCGATGAGCCGGGTGCGCCGCTCGCGGACGACGACGGCCCCGCGGACGACGACGGCCCCGCGGACGACGACGGCCCCGCGGACGAGCCCGCGCTCGACGAGGCGCCCGCACCCGGCGAGCCGCCGGCGCCCGGCGAGGCATCGCCGGAAGCCCCCGGGCTCGCGGAGGTCCCTGCGCCACCGGAGGGCGCGCCGCTCGAGACGGCCGCCGCGGCGCTCGGGTTCGGACTGCCGGACGCCGGCGCCGTCCCCGGCGAGATCACCGACGAGAGGCCGAACAGGAGGACGAGCCCCGCGATGAAGACGACGGACCCGAGCGCGAGCTGCCGAGCCATCGGGTCAGGGGTCCCGGCGAGCGGCGGTCGTCGGGCAGGTGCCGGACGACGTCTCGTCACGCGGGCGGATCACCGCACGATCGTAGCCGCGATCGGCGCGGGATGCTCCGCCGGCCCCACGTCCGACCCGGCGGCGACGTACCGTGTCGGCTCATGGGGATCGATGCGGCACGGGTCGTGGTCATCGGTGGCGGGATCACCGGCTGCAGCGTCGCGCTGCACCTCGCCGAGGCCGGCTGGACCGACGTGCTGCTCGTCGAGAAGGCCACGCTCACGGCGGGCTCGACGTGCCATGCCGCGGGGCTCGTGACCGCGTTCAACCCGTCCGCGACGATGATGGGGTTCCGCCGCTACAGCATCGAGCTCTACGAGCGCCTCGGCGTCTTCGAGCGGGTCGGGAGCCTCCGCCTCGCCTCGAGCCCCGACCAGCTGCGCGAGCTGGAGCGGACGGCGAGCCGCGCCCGCGGGATCGGTCTCGACGCCGGGGTGATCGGCGCCGACCAGGCCCGGCAGCTGATGCCAGCGATCAGCGGCGAATCGCTCTACGGCGCGGTCCACCTCGCCGGTGACGGCCATCTCGACCCGCACACGGCCACGCACGCCGTCGCGGACGCGGCGAGAGCGCTCGGCGTCCGGATCCGGACCGGGGTGCGCGTGACCGGCTTCGAGATGACCGCGCGTCGTGCCATCCGGCGTGTCGAGACCGACGCGGGCCCGATCGACACCGAGCTCGTCGTCGACGCGGCCGGGATGTGGGCGCCGCAGGTCGCCGCGATGGTCGGCGAGTCCATCCCGTCGACGCCGGTGGATCACCAGCACATCGCCCTCAAGGCGGTCCCCGGGAACGAGCTGCCCCGCGACATGCCGTGCTTCCGCGACCCGGACAACCTGGTCTACGGCAAGGCCGAGCACGGCGGGATGGTCTTCGGCGGCTACGAGACCGATCCGGTCTCGCGTTGGGAGGACGGGGTGCCGTGGGACCACGCCGCACGGTCGCTGCCCCCCGACTACGAGCGGTTCGCTCCGCTCATGGCCGGGGCGATCCGGCGGTTCCCGTTCCTCGCCGACGCGGAGGCGATCCGGCTCGTCTGCCATCCGGACGCGATGACGCCCGACGCGAACCCGCTCCTCGGGCCGCTCCCCGGGGTCCGCGGCTTCTGGGTCGCCGCGGGGCTCTCGCTCAACGGGTTCGGGGGCGGAGGCGGCATCGGTCGCGCGATGGCCGGATGGATCACGGCCGACGACCCGGGCGTCGACATCGGGCCGTACCGGGCGTGGCGGTTCGGCCCGGTGTACCGCGACCCGACGTTCGTCGCCGGCCTGGCGCGCGAGACGTATGCCGACTACTACCGGCTCCGCTACCCGTACGACAGCGACGTCGCGGGCCGGCCGAGACGGCTCTCGGCGCTCCATGGGCGGCTCCAGGAGACCGGCGCCGTCTTCGGCACCAAGGCCGGCTGGGAACGCGCCGACCTCCACGAGCCGGGACGGCCGTGGCGCCGCGCGGGCCGCGACCAGGCCGCCTGGGGCTGGTCCCGACCGCCCTGGCTGGATCGGGTCATCGCCGAGGTCGAGGCCGTCCGGGGGCGAGCCGGCCTGATCGACCTCAGCTCCTTCGGCAAGATCGACGTCGTGGGACCCGGCGCGCTGAGCCTGCTCCAGCGCGTCTCGAGCAACGACATCGACCGGTCCGTGGGCAGCCTCGTGTACACGCAGTGGTGCGACGCGCGCGGCGGGATCGTCAGCGACGTGACCATCGCCCGGCTCGCCGACGACCGGTTCCGCGTGGTGACCGGGGCCGGCTACGTCGCCTCGGACCTCGCCTGGCTGCGATCCCACGTCGAGGACGGCGAGCGTGCCCAGATCGAGGACGTCAGCGGGGAGTTCGCGACGATCGGGCTGTGGGGCCCGCTGGCCCGCGAGATCCTCGGCTTGACCACGACCGACGACGTCTCCGATGCCGGCCTTCCGCTCCGGCAGGCACGCGCGATCCTCGTCGGGACCGCGCCGATCGTCGCCTCGCGATTGAGCTACGCGGGCGAGCTCGGCTGGGAGCTGACGACCGATGCGGCGCGCGCCGTGCAGGTCTGGGACCGGCTGTGGGCGGCCGGAGCCGACGTCGGCCTCGAGCCATTCGGGTATCGGGCGCTCGACTCGCTCCGGATCGAGAAGGGCTACCGCTACTACGGGACGGACCTGACGATGCGCGAGACGCCGTTCGAGGCCGGGCTCGGGGCGTTCGTGCGGCTGGGCAAGGGCGAGTTCATCGGGCGCGCGGCGCTGCAGGCGGTCGCCGAGGCACCGCTCGACGCCACGGCCCGGCGGCTGCGCACGCTCCGCATCGGGGGCACGGACTGGCGGCCGATCTACGGCGGCGAGGCGGTCCGGGCCGGCGGCGAGGTCATCGGTCGCCTGCGGAGCGTCGCGTTCGCCCCGACCGTCCACGCGACCGTCGGCTACGCGTACTGCCCCACCGGCCTCGACCCGGGCACGGAGCTCGAGGTCGACGTCTTCGACGAGCGGGTCCCGGCCGTCATCACCTCCGACGTCCTCGTCGACCCCGATGGCGAGCGGATGCGCGGGTGACGCCGATCAGGCGCGGACCGCGCTGAGCCACCCCTCGAAGTCGGGCCCGTCGAGCATCGCGCTCGCCCGCGCCCAGCGCTCCTCCGCCCAGCCGGTGAAGTCGTAGTCGATGGTCGAGATCCGGGCCTGGATCGCCGCCCACAGCGTCCAGCCGACGTCCGACATGATCATCTGGAGCCGCATCCGCGCGAGCAGGGCGGGTGAGGCCTCGCCGAAGTAGGCCGCGCACAGCTCGCGGACCTGGCCCTCGTCGAAGCCGAGCTCCTGCGCGGTGTTGCCGAGCTCGAACGTCGGGTCGTCGTTGCCGCTGTACTCGAAGTCGACGATCCACAGGCGCTCGCCGTCGTCGAGGTAGTTCTCCGCGAGCAGGTCGTTGTGGCACGGGACGGTCGCCAGCGGATGGACGGCGAGCGCCGCCTCGATCCGCGGGATCCGGTCGAGATGCTCGCGGTAGCCGGCCGGGATGGCGATCCGGCGCTCGTCGACGAGCGCGAGGTACCGCTCCGAGAGGCGGAACATGTCGAAGTCGTCGCGGAACCGCGGGCCGGCGTGGAGCCGCCGGAGGACAGCCGCGATCCGCGCCGGCATCCCCGGGGCGCGGAGCGTCTCGTTCGACATCGTCCGGCCCTCGATCCATTCGAGGACGAAGACGTCCCACTCAGGAAGGCTGTGGAGCGACCCGCGGCGAGACGCCGGCCGCCGCGGCCGCCCGGGTGTTGTGCAGCTCGTTCCCGCGGTCCACCGCCAGCAGCTCGGTCGCGGCGCCCGGGATCCGGACGAACATCGGCGTCCCGTCCACGGTCACGCGGTGGTTCGTGTTCGTGAGCCCCGCCGGGATCGGCTCCGCGCTGACCGATCGCCCGGCCCACTCGGGGATCGCGGCGATGACCTGCTCGATCGACGGCGTCATTCGTCCCTCCGTCGGGCGAGGGTAGCGCGCTACGCTGTGCGTCGTCGGTCGAGGGCAACAGGAGGCGCCGCGGATGGTCCAGCATGCCCGGGCGGTGATCATCGGCGGCGGCGTCGGCGGGACGTCCATCGCCTATCACCTGACCGAACTGGGCTGGACCGACGTCGTGCTCGTCGACCGCGCCGAGCTCACCTCGGGGTCCACGTTCCACTCGGCCGGGCTGGTCGGCCAGCTCCGCAGCTCGGTGACCCTGACCCGGATGATGATGTACGGGGCCGAGCTCTACCGGCGCCTGGCCACCGAGACCGGCGTCGACCCGTCCTGGCACGAGGTCGGCTCGCTCCGGCTGGCCTCGACGCCGGCGCGGTTCGAGGAGCTGCGCCGCCAGGCCGGCTGGGCGAAGACCTTCGGGCTGCCGCTGGACCTCATCACCGCCGACGAGGCCCGGGCCCGCTTCCCGCTCATGTCGACCGATGGCGTGCTCGGGGCGGTCTGGCTCCCGACCGACGGCTGGCTCGACCCGTCGGGTCTCGCCCAGGCGCTTGCTGCGGGTGCCCGTCAGCGGGGCGCCACGATCCGACCGCACACGAGGGTCGTCGCGATCGGCACGGAACGTGGCCGCGTCACGGGCGTGACCGTGGAGCAGCGCGGCGAGCGCGACGAGATCCGGGCCGAGGTCGTCGTCAACGCGGGCGGGATGTTCGCGCCCGAGATCGGCCGGATGGCCGGCGTCAACGTGCCGATCATCCCGATGGCGCACCAGTACCTCTTCACCGAGGCCATCGACGGCGTCCACGCGGGCCTGCCCCAGCTCCGCGACCCGGACAACCTCGTCTACTTCCGCGAGGAGGTCGGCGGGCTGTGCATGGGCGGCTACGAGCGCGACCCGGCGCCGTGGGGGCTCGACGGCATCCCGCCCGACTTCAACGGCCGGCTCCTGGCGCCCGACATGCCGCGCTTCGAGTCGATCATGGCCGGGGCGATCCGGCGCGTGCCGGCGATGGAGGACGCGCGGGTCAGTCGCGTCATCAACGGCCCGGAGGCCTTCACGCCCGACAACGAGTTCATCCTCGGCGAATCCGAGGTCCGCGGCTTCTTCGTGGCCGCCGGGTTCTCGGCCCACGGGATCGCGGGCGCGGGCGGGATCGGTCGCCAGATGGCCACCTGGATCGCGGACGGCGAGCCCGAGCTCGACCTCTGGAAGATGGACATCCGCCGGTTCGGCGCGGCGTACCGGTCGCAGGCGTACACGCTGGCGCGCTCGATCGAGAACTACGCGACGTACTACGACATCCACTACCCGAACGAGGAGCGCCAGTCCGCCCGGCCGCTGCGGATGTCGCCGACCTACGAGCAGCTCGCCGCGCTGGGCGCGGCGTTCGGCGAGAAGTCCGGCTGGGAGCGCCCGAACTGGTTCGAGGCGAACGCCGCGGCGGGCGACGCTGCCCTGCGGCCTCGGGGCTGGGCCGGCGAGCACTGGTCGCCCGCGATCGCCGCCGAGGCCCTGGCGACCCGTCGCGCCGCTGCGCTGTTCGACGAGACGTCCTTCGCGAAGCTCGAGGTCGGCGGGCCCGGCGCCACGGCCTTCCTCCAGTGCCTTGCGGGCAACGACATCGACCGACCACCGGGCTTCATCGTCTACACGCAGCTCCTCAACCGGCGGGGCGGCATCGAGGCCGACCTGACCATCACCCGCCTTGCCGACGACCGCTACCTGCTCGTCACCGGCACCGCGGTCGGGAACCACGACGCGGCATGGCTCCGCAAGCACCTCCCCGACGACGACAGCGTGACCCTGCGCGACATCACCTCGTCGCGCGTGTGCTTCGGGATCTGGGGGCCGCTGGCACGCGACATCCTCGCCCCGCTGACGCGCGACGACGTCACCGACGCCGGGTTCCCGTACCTCACGGCCCGCGAGATCACCGTCGGCGCGGTGCCGGTCCTCGCGCTGCGAGTGACGTACGTGGGCGAGCTCGGCTGGGAGCTCTACGCCCCGATCGAGTACGGCCGGACGCTCTGGGCGACGCTCTGGGACGCGGGCGCGCCGTACGGCATGGTCGCGGGCGGCTACCGCGCGATCGACGCCCTGCGGCTCGAGAAGGGCTATCGCGTGTGGTCGAGCGACATCACCCCGGACGAGACGCCGTTCGAGGCCGGTCTCGGGTTCGCCGTGGCGCTCGACAAGGGGGTCGACTTCATCGGCCGCGAGGCGCTCGTCGCCGCCAAGGCCGCCGGGCCGCGCAAGCGCCTGCGCTGTCTCGTGATCGACGACCCGCGCTCGGTCTGCCTCGGCAACGAGCCGGTCAGGCTGGGCGGCGCGGTGGTCGGCCGCGTCACGTCCGGGGGTTACGGCTTCGCGGTGGACCGCTCGATCGCGTACGCCTACCTGCCGCCCGACGCGGCGACCGGGACGCGTGGCGAGGTCGAGGTGTTCGGCGACTGGATCGGCTTCGAGGTCGCCCGCGAGCCGCTCTGGGACCCGAAGAACGAGCGGATCCGCGCGTGACCGGCCCTACCTTCGGCACCGACTGGTCCGCGAGCCTCCGGCGCGGCACGGACGCCGAGCTCCGTGGCTGGCTCGACGTCGCCCAGGCGGCCTGCGACGAGGCGGACGTCATCGCGCGGTCGCACTTCCGCCGCGACCTCACGATCGAGACCAAGCCCGACCGGACGTTCGTGACCCAGGCCGACACCGCCATCGAGCGGCTGATCCGCGAGCGCCTCCACGACGCGTTCCCGGGGCACGGCCTCGTCGGCGAGGAGTACGGGGTCGAGGCGGGCGACGCGTCGGTGCGCTGGTACATCGACCCGATCGACGGGACCCACAACTACATCCGCGGCGTGCCGCTCTTCGGGACGCTCCTCGCGGTCGAGCGCGACGGCGAGCTGCAGGCGGCCGTGCTCTCCGCGCCGGCCCTCGACGAGCGCTGGTGGGCGTGGCGCGCGGGCGGCGCATGGGCCAGGAACCGGGGCGAATCGCCGCGACGCATCAGCGTGTCGCGCGTCGCGGCGCTCGAAGACGCCCAGATCCTGTACGGCTCGGGGCGCGATATCGAGGCGTCGGGGCGGGCTCCCGGGTTCGACGGCCTCCTGCGCGACGCGTGGCGCGAGCGCGGGTTCGGCGACTTCTGGGGCTACGCGCTCGTCGCCGAGGGCGCCGCGGAGGCGATGGTCGAGGTGGGTCTCTCGTCGTGGGACGCCGCCGCACCCCTGGTGCTGGTCGAGGAGGCCGGCGGCAGCGCGACCGACTTCGAGGGCCGTCGCGCGATCGACAGCGGGACGTTCGTCACCTCGAACGGCCTGCTGCACCAGACCGTCCGAGACCGACTCATCACCCGATAGGAGGCATCCCGATGCAGGAATCCGACCGGGTCGGCGCCGCAGCCGATCGACCGTCCGATCAGACCGGGGCGTCGGCGCCCGCGACCACCGGTGAGCCGCTCGCGGACCCGCGAGCGCTCCAGATCCTCTCGACCGAGCACTGGAGCCTCCTGACGAGCCGGTCGCTGGCCTACAACGAGGCCTTCAGCCGGGCGGGGATGTTCCTGTCATTCCTGTCCGCGTCGCTCATCGTCATCGGCTTCCTGATCGGCGCCAACGGGATGTCCGAGACGGTCGTCCCGGTGGCCGCCATCCTGCTCGTCGCGGACCTGTTCATCGGCGCCGCGACCGCCGGACGGCTGTGGTCGAGCCAGCCGGGAGGAGCTCCTCGCGATCCGGGGCATGAACCGGATCCGCCACGGGTATCTCGAGATGGTGCCGGGCGTCGAGCCGTACTTCATCACCAGCTCTCACGACGACGCCAAGGGCGTGCTGGCGAGCTACGGGGAGGTGGCGACCAGGCACAGCCTGATCGGCAACATCGCGCACGGCCTGACCACCACGATCGGGATGATCGCGACGATCGACGCGATGATCCTGGGGGCGCTCGCCGCCCTGGCAGCCATCGGCCTGGGGGCTCCGCCCGAGGTCTCGCTCGCGGCCGGGCTCGTCGGCTTCGTCGTCGGGTTCCTCGTGTTCTCGGTGTTCGGGATGCGCTGGGCGCTGCGCGGTGAGGAGGACCTCGAGTCGAGATTCCCGACGCCGCCGGACGGTTCCGGCACCTAGGCTCGGCCCACGAGGACCAGCAGGCCCGTCCCGGTCGCGTCCACCTCAGGTGCCGCCGGCGAGGTCGCGTCGCATCAGGATCCTGGGCCGGCCGGCACTCCGGGCATCCGTCTCGACGATCCGTCGGAACCCCGCGGCCTCGAACATCCCGGTGAACCCGACGTAGGAGAACGCCACGTCCAGCCGGCGGCCCTCGGGGTCGATGGGATAGGCCTCGACGGCCGGGGCCCCATGTGCCGCGGCGTAATCGACGGCGCCCGCGAGGAGCGCACGGGCGACGCCGTTGCGCCGGTAGCCGACGCGCACCTTGAAGCACACGATCGACCAGACCGGGACGTCATCGAGGGCCGGGATGGTCCGCGAGCGCACGAGCCGCTCGAACGTGGCGCGCGGGCCGAGGCCGCACCAGCCGGCCGGCTCGCCATCGACGTAGGCGATCACGCCCGGGGCCGGCGGGCCGGCCGCCACCTCCTGGCGCAGGCCGCGCTCGCCCGAGCCGGGATCGCCGGCACCGTACGCGCCGCTCGACCGACGCCAGTACTGGCACCAGCACCCCCGCGGGCTGTCACCGTCGAAGAGCAGCGCGATGTCGTCCCACCGTTCTGGCGTGGCCGGGACCACCTCGATCGACGGGCTCGTCACTCGGGGTCCTCCGCGAAGGGCAGGCCGCCGAAGAGCACCTCGTATCGAGCTCCGAGGATCGCGACGGTCTCCTCGGACAGCACGTCGGCCAGGAGGTTGGCGGTCGCGGCATCGACGAGGATGTCGATCGCCTCCCGTCGCTGCTCCGGCGGCTCGAGGGCTGGGCGGAAGTACACGGCGCCCAGGGCGGCTCGCCGGTACTGCTCGAGGGCCAGCTCGACCATCGACCGTTGCAACTCCCGAAGGAGGTCGGCGCGGCCGGAGACGATCGCGGCGTCCATCGCCCGGTCCCTGGCCAGTCGGAGCGCTTCAGGATCGGCCGGAGGTGGGATCGCGGCGTGCGGGATCGCATCCCAGCCCCATCGCTCGAGCCAGCGAAGGATGACTCCGACCGCGGCCACCGGGTCGTACGGCTGTGCTGACCGCGGTACCTCCGTCACGATCCGCCGCGGGCGTCCGTGGTCATGCGCCGGCGGCGGCCAGCGATTCGTCGAGGATGCCGAGCGCCAGGTCGACCTCCGCCGCGGTGGTCACGAGCGGCGGGATGATCCGGATGACGTTCACGTACGTGCCCGCAGTCAGCACGATGAGCTTGCGATCGAGGGCCTCGGCCTGGATCCGCTTCGTCAGGTCGGGATCGGGGACGCGACCATCGCCCACGCCCGGCTTGACCAGCTCGATGGCGACCATGAGCCCGAGCCCACGCGCGTCGCCGACCGACCGGTATCGGCCCTGGAGCGCCCGCAGGCCGGCCAGGAACTGGTCGCCCCGTGCCGCCGCGTTGGCGACGAGGCCCTCGTCCTCGATGACGTCGAGCGTGGCGTTCGCCGCCGCGCACGAGACCACGTTGCCGCCGTAGGTGCCGCCGTGGGTCCCGGGCTTCCAGCTGGCCATCAGGTCGCGGTGCGCCAGGATGCCCGATAGCGGCAGCCCCGACGCGATGCCCTTGGCCATGACGAGGATGTCCGGCTCGACGTCCCAGTGGCGGACCGCGAAGATCTCGCCGGTCCGCCCGAACCCCGTCTGGACCTCGTCGGCGATGAGGAGGATCCCGTGCTGGCGGGTGATCTCGCGAAGCCGCGGCAGGAAGCCCGGCGGCGGCACGATGTAACCGCCCTCGCCGAGGACGGGCTCGACGATGATCGCCGCGACCCGGTCCGGGTAGATGAACTGGTGGAAGGTCAGGTCGAGCTGCGCCTCCCAGTCGCACGTACAGGCATCGGGCGAATGCGACCCGCCGGCCGCCCGGTAGCAGTACGGATACGCCGTGTGGTAGACGGAGCCCGGCAGCGGCTCGAACGCGGCGCGATAGACGTCCTTGGCGGTCGTGAGCGCCATGGTCTGGGCCGTGCGTCCGTGGTAGCCGTAGCGGAACGCCATGACCGCCGGGCGGCCGGTCGCGACCCGGGCCAGCTTGACCGACGCCTCCACGGCCTCCGCGCCGGAGTTGGACAGGAACGCCTGCCACGGGCCGCCCGGGAGCAGGCCCCGGAGCCGGTCGTAGAGCCGCAACCCGGGCTCGTGGTACAGGATGTTCTGCTGGCCGTGGAGCAGCTTCACGGCCTGGGCGGCCACCGCGGCCGCGACGCGCGGGTGCGCATGCCCGGTGTTCGCCACGCCGATCCCCGCGGAGTAGTCGAGGTAGCGCGTCCCGTCGCGGGTGATGAGCCAGGAGCCTTCGCCGCGGTCGACGTCGAGGTTGGTGATCCGGCTCCAGACCGGCGGGACGACGTCATGGTCGGGCCACGCGGCGGCCGTCGTGGTGGGTTCGGTCTGGATCATCTCAGGGCCTCCGGGAGCGTCGATGGGAGCGGGGTCAGCGGATGCGGGCGGCCCGGCCGGAGCGCCAGGAGCTCAGCCCCACAGCCCCGACCGCCCCGATGAAGATGATCGAGCCGATGACGTTGATCTGCACGGGCAGGGCGTTGCGCTGGATCGAGTAGATCCAGATCGGGAACGTGTTCGTCGTCCCGGACACGAAGTTGGTGATGACGAAGTCGTCGATCGACAGGCTGAACGCCAGCAGGGCGGCCGCCATGACACCCGGCAGGATCAGCGGGAAGGTGACCTTCCAGAAGGTCATCAACTCGTTCGCCCCGAGGTCCATCGCGGCCTCCTCGAGGCGTCGGTCGAAGCCTGCGAGGCGCGCCTTCACGGTCACCACGACGAAGCTGATGTTGAACAGGATGTGGGCGATCAGGATCGTCGAGAAGCCGGTCGGGTACAGGGTCGGCGTCTTCCCCTGGAGCGGTGGCAGTGCCGTCGCCACGAACAGCGTCAGCATGCTCGCCCCCAGGACGATCTCAGGCGTGGCCATCGGCAGGAAGATGATCCCGTTGAGGGCACCGCGGCCCCGGAAGTGGTACCGCGTGAGGGCGAGCCCGATCATCGTCCCGAGGATCGTCGCGAAGATCGTCGAGAGGATGGCGATCTCGAGGCTCGTGATGACCGAGTCGCCGAGGCCGGGCCAGTCGAACGGGTGGAGCCAGCCCTGGATCGAGAACTCGTTCCACGTGTAGTTGAACTTCCCGATCGGCTTGTTGAACGAGAAGATGATCATGACCGCGATCGGGATCATCAGGTAGATGATCGCCAGTACCGTGAAGAACGGCAGCAGGTGCGCCTGGGTCCGCTGCCAGAGCGACCCGCGGGGCGCGGCGTTGACGTGATCGGCCGGGCGGGCCGTCGCGGTCGCCATCAGCCGGTCAGCTGTTCCGTGCCGAGGGCACGGGCATAGACGGCCACGGCGACCAGGATCCCGGCCATCAGGATGAACGACAGCGCCGACCCGACGGGGTAGTCGTTCTGGACGAGCAGCCGGTTCTGGATGACGTTGCCGATCATCCGCGTGCTCGGGTTGCCCAGCAGCTCCGCGTTGATGTAGTCGCCCATCGCCGGGATGAACGTCAGCAGCGATCCCGCGAACACGCCGGGCAGCGCGAGCGGCAGCGTCACCCGCCGGAAGACCGCCGCCTTGTTCGCGTAGAGGTCCTCGCCGGCCTCGATGAGCCGGGAGTCGATCTTCTCGAGCGCGACGTAGAGCGGCAGGATCATGAAGGGGAGGAAGTTGTAGGTGATCCCGGCGGCCTGGGCCGACGGGCGTGCCGAGCAGGCTGAACGTCGCCGGGCAGGATGCCGAAGGTGTGCTTGGCGAGGCCGAGGATGGGCCCCTCGTCGCCCAGGAGGATCTTCCACGAGATCGTGCGGATGAGGAAGCTCGTGAAGAACGGCGCGATGACCAGGAACAGGATCAGGTTCTTGTAGCGACCACCGCGGAAGGCGATCGTGTAGGCGACCGGGAAGCCGATGATCAGGGTCATGATCGTCGCGATCCCGCCGTACAGGATCGAATTGAGGAACTGCTTGCTGAACTTCGTCAGCGCCTCGACGTAGGCGTCGGCGCTGAGGCTGATGGTGTAGCCGGTCTCGAGCGATCCGGTCGAGATCGAGTACGTGAACATCTGGATGGCCGGCAGCACATAGAAGAGCGTCAGCCAGATGAGGCCGGGTGCCAACAGCAGGTAGGGGAACGCCGGCCCGAGCCGGCCCCGGATCGCCGGGGCCGGGCTTGTTGACGGGCTGGGCCGTCATCGTGGGACGTCCGTTCCGCGCTAGGTGCCGGAGAGGCCCGCGAAGAGCTCGTTCATCTTGGCTTCGAGCTCATCGGAGAGGAACTGGAAGTTGTGCTGCTTGGCGACGATCTCCGGGGTGGGGAAGAGGAGCGGATTGGTCTCGGCACCCGGGTCGAGCGCCTTGATCTCCGCGTCCGCCCCGGTCACCGGGGACACGTAGTAGACGTAGTCGGCGATCTGCGCGGCGACCGTGGGGTCGTAGACGTAGTCGATCATGAGCTCGGCGGTGTAGCGGTTGGCCGCGCCCTTCGGGATCATCATGTTGTCGGTCCAGATCATCGTCCCCTCCTCGGGGAAGACGAACTTGTCGTCTGCGCCACCCGATGAGGCGAGGTCGCCGGACCAGACGATACGCCGCCCAGACCTTCTTTTGTGCGAAGTCCTGCAGGTACTCGTTGCCGGTGAACCGGAGACCGCCGTCAACGAGCGGCTGGATGTCGGCCGCGACGGCGTCGAGGTCGGCGTCGGTGACGGTCTCGGGGTTCGGGTCGATGCCGAGCTTGAGCAGCGCCAGGCCGAACGTGTCGCGAGCCTCGGTCAGCATCGTCACCTTGTCGGCCGGGATGGCCCACAGGTCGGCGATCTTGGTCGGCAGGGCGATGTTGTTCTCGGCGAGGGTCTTCGAGTTGAACCCGATGCCGGTCATGCCCGACTGCCACGGGAAGTGGAAGTCGTTGTTCGGGTCCCACACCTGGTTCCGGAGCGGGTCCCGCAGGTTCTTGACGGCGTTGGGGACGTCGGCCGGGTCGAGCTTCTCCGCCCAGCCGTGGCCGATGATCTTGGCGGCCATCCAGTCGGTCATGACGATGAGGTCCCAGCCGGTCGGCAGGCCGCCGGCGAGGGCGGGCCGGATGGTCTCGAAGAAGGCGGGGTTGTCGCCGATCTTCTCCTCGTAGTCGACCTCGACGCTGTACTTCTTCTTGAAGTTCTCGAGCGTCTTCGACGAGCCGGCCGGCAGCACGCCGGTGCTCGCATCCGCCTCGGTCGCCTGGTCGATGTAGGCCGGCCAGTTCGCGAACTTGAGCGGACCGGTCACCGTCTTGTCGATCGGGGTGAAGCTGGCCTCGACGGACGGGGCGCGCCGAAGCGCCGGCGGATGATGCGGCGGCCGCCGACGAGCCCGGGGCCGAGCTGGCCTTCGTGCCCGTGCAGGCCGCCAGGAAGGCGGCGAATCCGGCCAGCGCCGTGCCCTGCACGAACTGGCGGCGGGTGATCCCGCGGGGGCGGGCGGATGGCTGGTCGTTCATCGGACTCCTCGGATGATCGTGGTGCGGCATCAATCCGCGGCGGCGGCCGGCTGACCCGGTCCGTCGGAGCGGACGACGAATGTGTGGTCTGGCGACCAGGTCAGCTGGACCTCCTCACCGGGAGCCCAGAGCTCGGCCTTGGTGGCGCGTTCGACGTTCTGCTCGTAGACCATGATCCGGGCGCCTCCCCGCGCCTCGACCAGGTACTGCGTGCTGACACCAAGATACGACGCATCGCGAACGACGCCCGACAGGTGGTTGTGACCGGCGGGTGGATCCGCGGTCAGTTCGTGCAGCCGGATCTTCTCCGGACGGACGCCCACGTTGACGGTGGCGTCCGAACCGACGAGGGCCTGCGGTGCCCGGACACGCGTGTCGTCCTCGAGGCGCACGGCCGAATAGGTGCCGTCGTTGCCCTCGACGGTGCCCGGCAGCAGATTGCTGACGCCGAGGAACCCGGCCACGAAGCGCGTCGTCGGCCGCTCGTAGAGGACCTCCGGCTCGGCCAGCTGCTCGTAGCGGCCGTTGTTCATGACGGCGATGCGATCGGACATCGTCATCGCCTCCTCCTGGTCGTGGGTCACGTAGATGAACGTGATCCCGACCTCCTGCTGGATGCGCTTGAGCTCGACCTGCATCTGCTTGCGCAGCTTCAGGTCGAGGGCGCCGAGCGGCTCATCGAGGAGCAGCACGGCCGGCCGGTTGATGAGCGCGCGCGCGAGCGCGACGCGCTGGGCCTGGCCGCCCGAGATCTGGGTCGGCTTGCGGGTCTCGAACCCGGGCAGCTCCACCAGCTTGAGCATATCGGTGACCCGGCTCTTGAGCTCGGCGTCCTTCACGCCCTTGCGCCGCAGACCGAACGCCACGTTCTCGTAGATGGTCAGGTGCGGGAACAGCGCGTAGTTCTGGAAGACCGTGTTGACGTTGCGCCGGTAGGGGGGCAGCCACGTCACGTCCTGACCCTGCAGCTCGATGAGGCCCGAGGTCGGGGCCTCGAAGCCGCCGATCATCCTGAGGGTGGTCGTCTTGCCGCAGCCGGACGGGCCGAGGAGGCTGAAGAACTCCCCGTCCTGGACCTCCAGGTTGATGTGGTCCACCGCGACCGCATCGCCGAACTGCTTGACCACATCCACGAGCCTGACGTCGACGGCGGGCACGGTTCGTTCGCACTCCTGTGGAGGCTTCCGGGGTCGCGGCCGAGGATATGGTCGCGCCGCATCGTGTGTCAACGACGACTCGGCTCGTGCGACGCGGTCCGGGGCAGTCTACGAGATTCGAAGCCGAACCGACCCACCAGGTTCGATTCTCGCGCGACCGATGCGGCGTGTTCCGGGGCGGGCGTCCGGCCGGCTTCGCGCCGCCGGGGGGCCTCACCGCTCCTGCGCGGTAGGATATCGACGCTTCGACCGTCAGAACGCGTCGACGACCACGCCGCGAAGGGGACCCGATCGCTCATGCCCAGCCTCACCGAGAGCGCCGTCATCGACGCGCTGCGTGCCGTCCAGGAGCCCGAGCTCGGGCGGGACATCGTGACCCTCGAGATGGTCAAGGACCTCGTGATCGACGGGTCCGGGATCGCGCTCACCATCGAGCTGACGACGCCGGCCTGTCCGCTCAAGGACGAGATCGAGGGGAACGTCCGGACCGTCCTGGCGGGCATCGGCGCCGATCGCGTCGACATCACGTGGGGCGCGATGGTCCGGCGCGCGCAGCCGCGCCAGGCCGAGCAGCTGCTGCCGGGCGTCAAGAACGTCATCGCCGTGGCGTCCGGCAAGGGCGGCGTCGGCAAGAGCACGGTCAGCGTCAACCTGGCCGTGGCCCTCGCCCAGGCCGGGGCGTCCGTGGGGCTCCTGGACGCCGACATCACCGGCCCCAACATCCCGATGATGCTCGGGCTCGAGGGCCAGCCGAAGGCCACCGAGAGCAACAAGATCGGGCCGCTCGAGCGGCACGGCGTCAAGGCCATCTCGATCCAGTTCTTCGTGCCCGAGGGCCAGCCGATCGTCTGGCGCGGGCCGCTGGTCGGCGGCGCGATCCAGCAGTTCCTCCGCGACGTCGACTGGGGCGAGCTCGACTACCTCGTCATCGACCTGCCGCCCGGCACGTCCGACGCGCAGCTGACGCTGGCGCAGTCCGTCCCGATCTCCGGTGCGGTCCTGGTGACGACGCCGCAGGAGGTGGCGCTCGTCCGACGTCGGCGAAGGCCCTGGCCATGTTCAAGCGGATGAGCGTGCCCGTCATCGGCCTCGTCGAGAACATGACCGCGTTCGCCTGCCCGCACTGCGGGGAGCTGACCGAGATCTTCGGTCGTGGCGGCGGCGAGCGGTTCGCGGCCGAGCACGGGCTCGACTACCTCGGCGGCGTGCCCCTCGACATCACGGTCCGCCAGGGCGGCGACGTCGGCGTGCCGGCGGTCGCCCAGCGCGAACCCGGACCCGGCGGCGCGGGCCCTGACCGCCATCGCGGGCGCGGTCGCGGCGCGCATGAGCGTCCGGGCGGCCCAGGCCGCCGACCGACCGGTGCTGACCGTCTCCTGAACGACCGTTTCCCGGATGCACCGCTTCTTTCGAGCGTGACGCGACAGCGGACGTGAGGGCTGGCCCCCGGCGCCGCTAGACTGCGAGATACCGAGCGCGCACGGCAACGAAGGGGGACCCCGACGGTGCGATGCAGCGCGTGCGGCGCGGAGGGAACGCTCGAGGCCCGGTTCTGTGACCGGTGCGGCGCGGCACTCGACGCCGCAGCGAGCGGCCCGGATCGGTTCGCGCCGGGCGAGCCGGGC
The DNA here is from genome assembly GCA_963755115.1 of uncultured Chloroflexia bacterium. Classification (GTDB taxonomy): domain Bacteria; phylum Chloroflexota; class Limnocylindria; order Limnocylindrales; family CSP1-4; genus SPCO01. The sequence continues at coordinate 2,059,734 of CAVWIK010000002.1, read as the reverse complement.
GATCGCCGGATCGTCACCGCCCTGTTCGCCGACCTCGTCGGGTACGTCCAGATGGTCGCGGAGCACGACCCCGAGATCGTGCGACAGCGGGTCCGCCTCGCCCTGACCGCCATGGCCGAGGCCATCGAGCGCCTCGACGGGACCCGCGAGAAGTTCATCGGCGATGCGATCTTCGCGGTCTTCGGCTGGCCGCGCGCGCACGACGACGACGCCGTCCGCGCGGCCCTCGCCGCCATGGCGATCCGCGCCTCGCTGCGCGGGCTCGGCGACGGCGCGGAGCCATTCGAGGTGCGGCATCGGGATCGCGACCGGCGAGGTCGTCACATCGGCCAGCCCCAGGCGGCGGCCGACGATCTCGGCCCTGACCGGCAGCGCGATCACGACGGCCGCCCGGATCCAGTCGATCGCCCGACCCGGCGAGATCCTGCTCGACGCCGCGACGCTGACGGCGGCCCGCGGCCGGCTGGTCGTCTCGGACCGGGGTTCGGTGGTCCTGCGCGGGCAGTCGGAGCCGGTCGCGCTCCATGCGCTCGATGGCGAGGTCGGGATCGGCGGGTATGGGCCGCGGGCGCCCGCACGGAGCCTCCTCGTCGGTCGCGGCGACGAGCTCGCGCGGCTGCGGTCGATGATCGAGCGATGCGCCACCGAGGGGGTCGGTGGGGTCGCACTCGTCGTGGGGGAGGCCGGGATCGGCAAGTCGCGACTCCTCGTCGAGCTCGAGACCGAGGCACGGTCGCGGGAGTTCGCGTGGACATGGACCGAGAGCACGTCCTACGGGCAGGCCGAGCCGTACCGATTCGCCCGCCTGTTCGCCCAGGCCGCCGCGGACGAGCACGGCCTCGACTCGGGCGCGTTCGCGCGATCGATGCTGTTCACGCCGGATCTCGACGAGGACGATGTCCGGCGCTTCGGCGGCGCCATCGCCGCGATCGCCCGCGACGCCGCATTCTCGGGCTGGGAGGCCGAGGCGCCCGACACGCCCACGGACCCCGCGGCGGTGACGGCCACGCTCATCGAGGTCGCCAGGCGCTACATCGAGCGGATCCTCGACACGTCCGGCCGGCGCGTCGTGGTCATCGACGACCTGCACTGGATGGACCCCTCGAGCAGCAGTCTGGTCGAGGTCCTCGTCGACCATGCCCCGCAGCAGCCGCTCCTCGTCCTGGTCGGGATGCGCCCGGGCCAGGTCCCGGCCTGGGCCGACCGGCCGTGGGTCGAACGGATCGACCTGGCGGGATTGGCGGTCCCGGAGACGGCCCAGCTCGCGACCCAGGTCGCCCGCGCCGCGCTCGACGTCGAGGATGCCCGCAGGATCCACGAGCGGACGGCCGGGAACCCGCTCTTCGTGACCGAGACGGTTCGCGCGTTCCTCGACGACGGGACCCTGGCCTGGCATGACGGCCGCGTCAGGCTCTCCGACCGGCGGGGTGTCACGGTGCCGCTCACGTTGCGGGCCCTGCTGGGTGCCCGCATCGACGCGCTCCCGCCGGACGCGCGCGAGGTGCTGGGTGTCGCCTCCATCGTCGGCGTCCGGTTCCGGCGGGACCTCATCGAGGGGCTTCTCGGGAAGCCGCTCCGGCCCTCGGCGCTCGAGCGACTCCTCGAATCGGGCTGCATCGTGGCAGTGGGTGACGGCGTCTGGCGGTTCAGCCACCCGCTCCTGCACGACGCGGCCTATGCGGGCGTCCTCGCCGCCCAGCGGCGGCGCCTCCACGCCCGGCTGGCGGACCAGCTCGAGGCCGCCAACGATCCGAGGGCCGTGAGCCTGATCGCGGTCCACCGGGCCGCGTCCGGCGACGCCGACCGGGCCATCCCGCTTCTCGAGACCGCCGCGTCGGCGTGCGCTCGTGCTCGGCGCGGCCACCGAGGCCGCCTCGTTCTGGCGGACCGCCGCCGAGCTGTCCGACGACCCGAAGATGGCCGCCGACTACATGTCGCGCGCGGCCGCGGCGCTCGGGGACGGACGCGCCTCGTAGCGGATCGGGCCGACCCCGGCGGTCCGGCGACCGACCGTCACGGTCAGCCCGGCGAGGCCGGCCGGATCCACGGCCCGGCCGCCCGGCAGATCGCCGCCAGCTCGGCCCGCCGCTCCGGCGCGTAGTGCACGAGGAGGGCCGACGCGGCGCGGGCACGGGCGCGCCATCTCGATGGCCTCCTCGGCCGTCAGGTGGCCGCGCTCGCGGTCGTCGTCCGCCGGCCGTCGCAGCGCGGCCTCGATGAGCAGCAGGTCGGCCCCGGCGATCGCTTCGACGACGGCGTCGCTCGGCCCCGTGTCGCCCGTGTAGGCCAGGCGCGAGCCGTCGGGCGCCTCGACGACGACGCCCCAGGCGGGGACGTAGTGGCGACCCGGGATGAACCGCACCGTGAGCGGCCCAACGGCGAGCGGTCGCGCCCCGTCGTATTCGACCACGTCGTACGCCGATTCGAAGAAGCCGGTCCGCTCGGAGATCGCCGCCGCTAGGGCGTCGAGCCGTGCCCGGCCGCCGACCGGCACGTGGACCGGCAGCGTCCGCGGTGCCGCATCGCCCCACGGGTACAGGTAGCGGAGGCCGACCAGGTCGAGGTAGTGGTCCGCGTGCATGTGGCCGACGATGGCGGCCGAGAGGTCGCGCGGGTCCATCAGGCGCTGCAAGCGGCGGATCGAGCCCTGCCCGACGTCGAGGAGGAGCGTGGTCCCGGCCCACTCGACGAGGAAGGCGGCCGCCGGGCCGTCGGCGTGGGGCGCGGCGGTGCTGCAACCAAGCACGGTCACGCGGAGGCGCCCGGACAGGTCGGCGAGTCATGGGAGGCCATCGTATCGGGGACCATCGCGGGCGAACGACACCTCCGCGACGCGCCGGATGTCGGCCAGCGGACACGGTCCCGGGCGCTCCGGATGAGCCGCTACGATGGCGCGACGATGGTCCTCGGTCGCCCGCTGGTCGAATCGCTCGCGTCGATCCCGTTCTTCTCGGGGCTGGACGGGCACACGCTCGAGCGCGTCGCGGCGGGGACGCGGGCCAGGCGGTTCCGCCGGGGCGAGGTGATCTTCCATGTCGGCGACCCGGGCGACGCCCTGTTCATCCTCGTGTCCGGGGAGGTGAAGATCTCGCTGCCGTCCGAGGGCGGTGACGAGGCGATCCTCGTCCGACTCCAGCCCGGCGACGTCTTCGGGGAGCTGGCCCTGCTCGACGGCGCGCCTCGTTCGGCGACGGCCACGGCGCTCAGTGCCGCCGAGACGGTCGTCCTCCCGCGGGACCGGTTCCGCGACCTGATCGCCGAGGAGCCGGTCATCCGCGACGCGCTGCTCGCGTCGCTGGCCTCGGAGCTCCGCCGGCTGACGACGCACGTCGAGGAGCTCCATTTCCTCGACATCACGGGCCGCCTCGCGTCGTGCCTGGTCCGGCTCGCGAGCGACGGGGGCACGGTCCTCGACAGCGGGGAGATCCGGCTCCGGACCTCGCTCACCCAGGGCGATCTCGCCTCGATGGTGGGCAGCACCCGACAGAGCGTGAACAAGCTGCTGCGCCAGTTCAGCGACGACGGCTACCTGCGCCTCGAGCGTGACGCGATCGTCGTCGTCGACCTCGACGGCCTCGCCCGGGCGTCGCGCCGCTAGCCCGCGGGTCGGGGTCCCGTCAGCGCCTCGAGCAGGATCGCCGCTGCCGCCAGCGCGGCGCGGCTCCGGCCGTTCGCGCCGTCGAGGAAGACGAGCCGTCGCTCCCGATGGCTCGTGCCGGGCATCGACGATCGAGACCGAGACCCCGGTGTCGCCGCGCCGGGGCGTCGCGCGCATCGCGAGACCGACCTGGCTGCCGCCGAGCTCGCGTGCCCGTTCGGCGAACGGCGCCAGGAGGTCGGTCGTCGCGTCAGCGTCGTCGTCGCCGGCGGGGGAGCCGTGGGCGAGCGCGCCCGGCGCGTCGGCGGCCAGCGTCTCGTCGAAGCGCAGCCACGGCACGTCGCCGAGCAGCGCCGCCAGCTGGCCGGCCGTCCCGATCTCGACGATCGAGAGGGACCACCCGAGCTCGGCGAGGCGCGCCCCGATGGCCCCGGACCAGGTCGTGTCGCCGGTGGCCCACACGAATTCGCTGAGCTCCGCCAGGACCGTTCGCGACGCGTCCTCGACCATCGTCTCCGCGGATGTCGACCTGTCGCCCACCGCGGAGATCCGGACGTCGACCGCCTCGACCCGTGCATACGTCGCGACGATGGGGTTCGTCCCCCGGAGGAGCGCCTCACCGAGCCGGTCCGCGACCATGGACTCGCCGATCCCGGCCAGCCGATAGGTCCGGGTGGCCACGTCCGCGCCGAGACCGAGCTGTTCGAGGCGCGGGATCACCTCGTCCGCCCACATCGGGCGCATCTCGCGCGGCGGTCCGGGCAGGGCGACGATCAGGCGACCGTCCGGCCGGCGGACGAACCAGCCGGGTGCGGTGCCGTTCGGGTTCGGCAGGGCCTCGGCCGACGGGATGCGCCACGCCTGTTTGAGGTTGCCCTCGGGGAACGGCATCTCGCGCCGCCGCCACAGCTGGCGCAGCCACGTCTCGAGCTCGCGGTCGATAGCCGGCGTCTCGCCGCACGCGGCCGCGATCGCCTCGCGCGTCAGGTCGTCGGGGGTGGGGCCGAGGCCGCCCGTCGAGATCGACCAGGTCGGCGCGCCCGAGACCATCGGCGAACGCGTCGCGAACGGCATCCAGCCGGTCCTGGAGGGCCGTCATCCGGCGCACCTCGACGCCAAGCCCGGTGAGCGCCCGCGCCAGCTCGCCGGCGTTGGTATCGCGGGTATCGCCGACGGTCAGCTCGCTGCCGATGCTCAGCAGCTCGGCCGTCAGGATGCGTCTGGGCTCGGCCGGATCGGGCATCCCCGGAGCGTAGCGAACCCGCACCGGTCGTGCGCCGCCGCCGGGTGGCCCGTGCTGCGCTGCTATCATCCGACCCGACTCCCATCGCGCCGCTCAGCCCCGGAGCACCGCCCTGGACGACCCGACAGCACCCCCGCCACCGCCCGGCGACCCCGGCCCCGACCCGTCCGATCGCGGCTCGGCACCCGGTTCGCCGCCCGATCCGGGCTCGACCGCGGCTGATCCCGGGACCGACCCCGGCGCGGTCCGTCCGGATCCGCCCGAGGACCCGGACCCGACGACGCGCGATCGCGCAGCGGGATCGGCCGCGCCCCCGCCGCCCCCGCCGGGCTCCGCCGGGGCGGGTATGGGCGGGCCGCCACCACCCGCACCGCCCGGCACGCCGCCGCCGCCCGGGGGCACGCCACCGGGATCGGGCACGCCGCCGCCGCCACCTCGCGGCCGCCGGAAGCCGCCCGGACTGCGGGAGCAGTTCGAGGCGACCCGCGCAGCCGCGATCCGGCTCGTCATGGCCCATGTCGATCTGGCCAAGGCGGAGCTCGCCCAGATCGGCGGCGAGGTCGCCCGTGTGGCGGCCCTCGGTGGCATCGCGGTCGCGCTCGTCATCGTCGCGCTCACGCTGCTCGTCATCGGCACGTCGCTGTTCCTCGGGGAGTGGATCCTCGGATCGCTGGGATGGGGCGTCCTCGACGGCGTCCTGTTCTTCGTGGCCATCGCGATGACCTGCGTGCTGCTCGCGGTCGGGATCGCGCCCGCGCGGATCGTGCGGGCGCTGGCCGCCGCGATCGTGCTCGGCGTCCTGACGGCCATCGTCCTCGTCACGAACCTGCCGAACCGGCTCTATACCGCCATCGGCGATTCGCTGGGCCTGGCCGTGGATCCGGGGACCCGGCCGCTCGTCGTCGGCATCCTGCTCGGGGGCCTCGTGGGCCTCGTCGTCGGGATCATCCTGGCCGTCCGGATGCAGGGAGCGGGCGGCGGACGGGCCGGCGTCGTGGTCGGGTCGACCGTCGTCGGCGTCCTCGTCGGCGCATTCACGTCCATCACGTTCGGACCGCAGGTCGGCGTCGGGATCGGCCTCACCATCGGATACATCGCCTGGATGGCGATCATGGGTCGCGACGTCGCGCGCACGGGCATCGATGTCGAAGCCCTCAGGCTGCGCTTCTACCCGACCACCACGATCGAGACCAGCAAGGAGACGCTCGAGTGGCTACAGAGACGGATGCCGCCCGGGATCGGGTGATCGCGGCTCGGGCCGACCTCGGCGCCGAGCTCGAGACCATGGAGGCCGCGGCCCGTGCCGCGTTCGATATCCCGGCCAAGATCAAGCGCAGCCCCGCGAAGGCGGCGGCTGTCGTGGGTGGGGTCGGGTTCATCGCGCTCAAGGGGCCGCAGCGGCTGTTCGGCCGGGCCAAGCGCGCGGTCCGGGGACCGGCGACGCCGTTGCCGAAGTCGATGCTGCCCGACGAGATCGAGAAGAGCCTCCGCGCGATCGGTGACGACGGTGACCGGGTGCGCGGCGCCCTCGAGCGCGACTTCGCGAGGTATGCGAAGCAGGCGGCGCGCGACCGGACGACGACGCGGAATCTGCTGCTGGTCAGCGTCGCCCGTCCGCTCCTGACCGCGGCGGCCCGTCGCGGCGCCACGATGCTGCTCGGCGCGGACGAGCGGGGGTTCGCCGAACGGCTCGCGCAGGTACGTGCCCGCGCCGAACGACAGGACGAGGAGCGCGCCGGGACCGGCGGCGGCAGCAGTCCGGATGGAGACGACGAGACGCCGACGGGCGTGTGAACCCGAGCCGCTACACTCGCGGCGGGCGAGTGGCGGAATGGCAGACGCGCCGGCCTTAGGAGCCGGTGCCGCGTGAGCGGCGTGTCGGTTCGACCCCGACCTCGCCTACCACCCTCGGCGCTCGGCGAGGCGCCACCTCGGGCCGGCTGATCGCCCCCGCCCTATACTTCCCGGCGATGCAGATCACCACGACCCCTGGCCCCAACTCCACGGTCGAGCTCCAGGTCGAGTTGCCCGCGGAGCGTCTCGACCGCGCCGTCCGCGACGCCGTCCAGCACCTGTCGCGGCGGACGCGCGTCCCCGGGTTCCGCCCCGGCAAGGCGCCGCGGCCGGTCCTCGAGCGAGCCCTCGGACCCGGCGCCGTCCTCGACGATGCGGTCGAGCACCTCGTCGAGACCGCCTATCGCGAGGCGCTCATCGAGCGCGAGATCCTGCCGCTGACCAACGCCGACGTCGAGGTCGTCCAGGCCGAGGAGGGCAAGCCCCTGGTCTTCAAGGCGACCGTCCAGGTCCGGCCGGAGGTCACCCTCGGCGACTACAAGCACTTCAACTTCGAGCCCGAGATCGAGGTCATCGACGACGCCCGGATCGACCAGGTCATCGAGGAGCTGCGCGACCAGAATGCGACCCTGGCGGCGGTCGAGGACCGGGGCGCCAAGGACGGCGACTACGCGGTCATCGCCTTCGTCGGCACCCGCGACGGCACCCCGTTCGCGGGTGGGACGTCCGAGCGGATGCCGCTCATCCTCGGCCAGGAACGGCTGATCCCCGGGTTCGAGGCGAACCTCCTCGGGCTCAAGCCGGGCGAGTCCACCGAGTTCGACATCACGTTCCCCGAGGACTACGGGGAGGCCGAGCTGGCCGGCCAGACCGTCCACTTCGCGGTCGAGCTCAAGGAGCTGCGCGAGAAGATCCAGCCCGACCTCGACGAGGACTTCGTCCACCAGCTCGGCGACTTCGAGGACATGGCCGCCCTGCGCGCGGACATCAAGCAGCGGCTCGAGGGGAACGCGATCGACCGGGCCCGCCACGAGTTCGCCGACAAGATCATCGAGTACGCCGTCGCGAATGCCACGTTGGAGCTGCCCGAGGTCCTCATCGACCAGGAGGTCGAGGTGATGCACGACGAGTTCCGCAGCTCGATCGCGCGCCAGGGCATCACCGAGGAGGCCTACCTCAAGGTCGTCGAGAAGACCGAGGCCGACCTCCACGCCGAGTTCCGGCCGGGCGCCGAGAAGCGGGTCAAGACGCTCCTGGTCCTCTCGAAGGTGGCCGAGGTCGAGGCGATCGAGATCCCCGACGCCGAGGTCGACGCCGAGGTGGCGCGCGGCCGCGAGCGGTACGGCAACGACCCGAAGCTCGCCGGCTACTTCGACTCCGAGCGGGGCCGGAGCTTCATCCGCAGCACGCTCCGCCGCAGTCGCGTGGTCGAGACGATCATCGACGGCTGGCTGGCCGATCACCCGTCCCACCCGCCGCTGCCGCACCTCGAGGACCAGGCGTCCGCCGTCGAGGGTGAGGCGGCGACCGCCAACGCGTCGATCGGTGCGACCGATCCGGGGTCCATCCTCGCCGACGAACCCGCCCCGGCGGGCTGACCACGCCCAACCAGCCCACGATGGAGAGACCGAACATGCTCGTCCCGATGGTCATCGAGTCAAGCAGCCGAGGCGAGAGGGCCTACGACATCTACTCGCGCCTCCTGCGCGAGCGGATCATCTTCCTCGGCGATGCCATCGAGGACCACCTCGCCAACCTCGTCATCGCCCAGCTCCTGTTCCTCGAATCCGAGGATCCAGAGAAGGACATCAGCCTGTACATCAACTCGCCCGGCGGGCAGGTGACCTCGGGTCTCGCGATCTATGACACCATGCAGTACCTGCGCGCCCCGGTCAGCACGATCTGCATCGGGCTGGCGGCCTCCATGGCGGCGGTCCTCCTGGCGGCCGGCGCGAAGGGCAAGCGGTACGCGCTGCCGAACAGCCGGATCATGATCCACCAGGGCTCAGGCGGGTTCCGGGGGAACGCTCCGGACGCCGTCATCCAGATGCGCGAATGGGAGCATCTGGTGGAAGTGAACAACGGGATCCTGGCGCGCCACACGGGCCAGCCGATCGAGCGGGTGACCAAAGACACCGACCGGGACCATTTCATGTCTCCCGAGGATGCAAAGGACTATGGCATCATCGACGCGGTCTACGCAGTCGAGAACAGTTCGTTGATCGCGCAGGCGCATGACGCCGGACGAGCCGGTGGCGAGGTACCAGCGGTCGCCGAGGCGAGCGAGCCGGCGCCGAAGAAGTCCAAGGACGGCTAAGGGAGCCACGACGGGCACGTGACCACGACGAGCAGCACCAAGGGACCCAAGGTCCCGTACCGGTGCTCCTTCTGCGGCAAGAGCCAGGAACAGGTGCGCAAGCTGATCGCGGGTCAGGGCGTCTACATCTGCGACGAGTGCATCAACCTGTGCCAGGAGATCATCGAGGAGGAGCTCCTCGAGACGCCGCGCCCCAAGTCGGCCGCGGCCAAGCTCCCGAACCCGCACCAGATCAAGGACGCGCTCGACCAGTACGTCATCAGCCAGGAGCGGGCCAAGAAGGTCCTTTCGGTCGCGGTCTACAACCACTACAAGCGGGTGAACGCCGGCCACCAGGTCGATGAGGTCGAGCTCCAGAAGTCGAACGTGCTGCTCGTCGGCCCCACGGGGAGCGGCAAGACGCTCCTGGCCCAGACCCTGGCCCGCGTGCTCGACGTGCCGTTCTGCATCGCCGATGCCACGTCCCTGACCGAGGCCGGGTACGTCGGCGAGGATGTCGAGAACATCCTCCTGCGGCTCATCCAGGCGGCGGACTTCGACGTCGCGCGGGCCCAGCGCGGGATCATCTACATCGACGAGATCGACAAGATCGCCCGCAAGGCGGACAACCCCTCGATCACCCGCGACGTCTCCGGCGAGGGCGTCCAGCAGGCGCTCCTCAAGATCCTCGAGGGGACCGTCGCGAACGTGCCGCCGCAGGGCGGGCGGAAGCACCCGCACCAGGACTTCATCCAGATCGACACCACGAACGTGCTGTTCATCTGCGGCGGCGCCTTTGACGGGCTCGAAAAGATCGTCGAGGAGCGCGTCGGCCGGCGCTCGATCGGGTTCGGGTCGGAGTCGGCGATCGGCAAGACCGACCGGGCGCGCATCCTGGACAAGGTGATGCCCGAGGACCTCCTGAAGTTCGGGCTGATCCCGGAGTTCATCGGCCGGCTGCCGGTCATGGTGACGCTGTCGGCACTGACCGCCGACGACCTCGTCCGCGTCCTGACCGAGCCGAAGAACGCCGTGGCGCGCCAGTTCGAGAAGTTCCTCGCGCTCGACAAGGTGGAGCTGGTCTTCACCGAGGGCGCGCTGCGGGCGGCCGCCGAGGTGGCCCTCGATCGGAAGACCGGCGCTCGGGCGCTGCGATCGATCGTCGAGGAGTCGCTGCTCGAGGTGATGTACGACATCCCGGAACGCACCGAGATCCGCAAGTGCATCATCACCGAGGAGACGATCCGCGACGGGCGCCTGCCGCTCCTGCTGACCAAGACCGATGTCGACGGCGGGGTCGACGAGACGAACTACGAGGAGTGGCTCGCGGAGCGGGGCGAGACCGCATAGCCGCCCCGGCGTGACCACCGACGACCCTGCCTGGTGGCGTCGCGCCATCGTCTACCAGATCTACATCCGCAGCTTCGCGGACTCCGACGGCGACGGGATCGGCGACATCGCCGGCATCCGGTCCCGGCTCCCGTACTTCCAGGAGCTCGGCGTCGACGCGATCTGGATCACGCCGTGGTACCGATCGCCGATGGCCGACGGCGGCTACGACGTGGCGGACTACCGCGCGATCGATCCGCTGTTCGGGTCGCTCGCCACCGCCGACGAGCTCGTCGAGTCGGCCCATGCCCACGGCATCCGGGTCATGATCGACATCGTCCCCAACCACACGTCGGACCGGCACCCCTGGTTCCAGGCGGCCCTCGCGAACCCGCCCGGGTCCCGCGAGCGTGGGCGATACCTCTTCCGCGACGGTCGCGGACCACGCGGCGAGGAGCCGCCGAACGACTGGCGGAGCGTCTTCGGTGGCCCGGCCTGGACCCGGGTGGTCGACCCGGACGGCGTCCCGGGCCAGTGGTATGTCCACCTCTTCGCCCCCGAACAGCCTGACCTCGACTGGTCCGACCCCGGGGTGCGCCAGGAGTTCGAGTCGATCATCCGGTTCTGGCTCGACCGCGGCGTCGACGGCTTCCGCGTCGACGTCGCGCACTCCCTCGTCAAGGACGCCCTGCTGCCCGATGTCGGACCGGTCCCGCGCGCGGGCGCCCCGCCGGTGCCGCCCGGCTCGCATCCGCACTGGGATCGCGACGACGTCCACGACATCTACCGAGCCTGGCGGGCGATCAGCGACGGCTATGCGCCGACGCGCGCGTTCGTCGGGGAGATCCATGTCCGGAGTCCCGACCGGCGGGCGCGCTACGTCCGCCCGGACGAGCTGCACATGGCCTTCAACTTCGACTTCATGCGCTCGGCCTGGGATCCGGCGCCGCTGCGCGTCGCCATCGACACCACGATCGCGGCGATGGGCAGGGTCGGCGCCCCGGCGAGCTGGGTCCTCGGCAACCACGACGACACGCGGCAGGTGACCCGGTTCGGGCGCCGCCAGCCGGCGGCCGGGGCATCCCCGAGCGCGCGCGCGAGCGCCGCCAGGTCGCGGGTCGATCTCGCGCTCGGGACGCGCCGCGCGAGGGCTGCCGCGTTGCTCATGCTCGCGCTCCCGGGCGGCGCCTATCTGTACCAGGGCGAGGAGCTGGGCCTGTGGGAGGTCGAGGACGTCCCGGTCGATCGGCTCCAGGACCCGATCTGGACCCGGTCCGGCCACCGGCTGCGCGGGCGGGACGGCTGCCGCGTTCCGCTCCCGTGGTCCGGTGCGGCGCCGCCGTTCGGGTTCGGACCCGCGGGCTCCGTGCCGTGGCTGCCCCAACCGGCCGCGTGGGCCGACCTGACCGCGGCCGCCGAGGCCGGCGATCCGGCCTCGATGCTGACGCTGTACCGCGACGCGATCCGGCTCCGCCGCGCGCACCCCGGGTTCGCGTCCGACGCCTTCCGCTGGGTCGGGGACGACCCTCGCGTTCTCCACTTCGAGCGCGGTGACGGCCTGCGCTGCCTGGTGAATCTCGGGCGCGCGGTCGTGCCGCTCCCGGCGGGCAGCAACATCCTCCTGTCGAGCGCACCGACGTCGGACGGGACCGCGCCGGTCGACGTCGCGGTCTGGTATCGGCCACCCCTCGTGCTACACTCCCGCCCTCACGGCGACGACCGAGAGGAGTAGCGCCGGGACGGACCCCCGAGCGAGCGCGGGACGGTGGGAGCCGCGCGGGACCGCCGGTGTGAAGGTCGCTCGCGAGCCGCGACGGATGGCGCCCGATAGCGCGCCCCGAGGGCATTCGGATCCGGCCGGTCGCGATGAGCGACGGGCCCCGGGCGCCGAACCAGCAGGTGGTACCACGACCCGTTCGTCCGCTGGACGAGCGGGCCGATCTGTGTTCGAGGGCGAACGATGAGCGGACTCGCGAAGACCTACACGCCGCACGAGGTCGAGGGCGCGATCTACGAGCGTTGGCTCGCCGCGGACGTCTTCGCGCCCGACGGGGCGGGCTCGACTGCCGACCCCGACCTCCCGCCGTTCACGATCATCCAGCCGCCGCCGAACGTGACGGGGTCGCTCCATCTCGGGCACGCGCAGCGCACCGCGGTCGAGGACCTGATGATCCGGCACGCCCGGATGCGCGGGCACGCCACGCTGTTCCTGCCCGGCCTCGACCACGCCAGCATCGCGGCGCAGTTCGTGCTCGACGGGATCCTGGCCAAGGAGGGCGAGAGCCGCCAGACGCTCGGGCGCGAGCGGTACCTCGAGCGGATGCGCGCGTTCAGCGAGTCGACGCGACCGGTCATGCTCGGGCAGCAGCGGCGGGTCGGCGGCTCGTTCGACTGGGGCCGGCTGCGCTACACGATGGACGAGGGGTCGGCGAAGGCGGTGCGTGTCGCGTTCGACCGCCTGTATCGCGACGGTCTCGCGTTCCGGACCGAGGCCCTCGTCAACTGGTGCCCGGGCTGCCTGACGAGCGTCAGCGACCTCGAGGTGATCGCCACACCCGAGACGGGCACGCTCTGGTCGGTCCGCTACCACCTCGTCGACGCGGCCACGGGCCAGCCCGACCCGGACGGGACGATCACGGTCGCGACGACCCGGCCCGAGACGATCCTGGGCGACACGGCGGTCGCGGTCCACCCCGAGGACCCGCGCTACGCCGCGCTGGTCGGGCGCACGGTCCGGATCCCGTTCGTCGAGCGGGACGCCCCGATCATCGCGGACGAGGTCGTCGACCGCGCCTTCGCCACGGGCGCGCTCAAGATCACGCCCGCGCACGATCACGACGACCACGCCACCGGGATCCGCCACGGGCTCCCGGCCATCACGATCCTCGCCGACGACGCCACGATCGTCGGGACCGGCACGCCCTACGACGGCCTCGATCGCTACGAGGCCCGGCGCCGGATCGTGGCCGATCTCGACGCGCGCGGCGACCTCGTCGCGAGCGTGCCGCACGAGATGGTCGTCGGGCACTGCCAGCGCAGCGGCGATGTCATCGAGCCGCGGCTCAAGACGCAGTGGTTCATCCGCACCGCGCCGCTCGCGGCGCGCGCCCTCGAGGCCACCCGCTCGAGCCGGACCAGGATCCTGCCCGACCACTTCGAGAAGACCTGGGAGCACTGGCTCACGAGCATCCGCGACTGGAACGTCAGCCGGCAGCTCTGGTGGGGCCATCGCATCCCGGCCTGGTACTGCCCCGACGGCCACGTGACGGTGTCGGCCGCTGAGACCGGACCGGATGCCTGCGAGGTCTGCGGCCGGCCGGCGAGCGAGCTCCGCCAGGACCCCGACATCTTCGATACCTGGTTCAGCTCGGGGCTCTGGCCGTTCTCGACCCTGGGCTGGCCGGATGCCACGCCGGACCTGGCACGGTTCTATCCGACCTCGGTCATGGAGACCGGGTACGACATCATCTTCTTCTGGGTCGCCCGGATGATGATGCTCGGGCTTCAGCTGACCGACGTCGAGCCCTTCCATACCGTCTACCTGTCCGGCCTGATCCGCGACCCGCTCGGCAAGAAGATGTCGAAGACGACCGGCAACACCGTCGACCCGCTGTCGGCGATCGACGAGTCCGGGGCCGACGCCCTGCGGTTCGCGCTCATCCACGGGACGACACCCGGCAACGACCAGCGGTTCGGCGACGCCAAGCTCGAGCACGCCCGCAACTTCGCCAACAAGCTCTGGAACGCGACGCGGTTCGTCGTCGGGGCGCGACCCGCGACGATCCCCCCGGATGCCGAACGCCGGCTGCCCGATGCCCGGTCGCTCGGGCCGGCGGAGCGCTGGCTCCTGTCGCGGGCCGCGGCGACCACGGCGGCCGTCGACGAGGCGATGGCCGCCTACGCCTTCGGCGAGGTCACCCGGCTCGTCTACGACGCGATCTGGAACGAGTACTGCGACTGGGGCGTGGAGCTCGCCAAGGTGCGCCTCGCCGACCCGACCCTCGACGCGGCGACCCGCGAGGCGACCTGGTGGACCCTCGTCGAGGTGCTCGACACGTACATGCGCCTGCTCCATCCGGTCATGCCGTTCGTGACCGAGGCGCTGTGGGCCGCGATCCCGCACCGGGCGTCGGACCCGGAGCTCCTCATCGTCGCGCGCTGGCCCGGCACGGGCGAGCGGGACCTCGTCGCGGAGCACGAGGTCGAGGCGCTCCTCGCGCTCGTCACCGAGCTCCGCACGGCCCGGGCGACGGCCAAGCTCCCGGCCGCCGACTGGCTCGAGACGCGGGTCTACGTGCCGGCCGAGCTCGGCGGGGCGTTCGAGTCGCTGCGACCGGCCATCGAGCGGCTCGCCCGCGCGCGCCCGCTCCACCGGGAGCTCACGCCCGAGGCGTTGCACGCCGCGGACGCACCCGGCGAGCTGACGATCATCGTCCCCGGTGGCGACATCGAGGCGGTCATCCGCCCGCACGCCGCGGACGACGATTCCACGGCGCTCGAGCGGGCCCGCCTGACGCGCGAGCTCGCGGACGCCGAGGCGTGGCTGGCCGCGGCGCGCGAGCGGCTCACGAACGAGGCGTTCATCGCCAAGGCACCGCCCGCGGTCGTCGAGGGTGCCCGTGCCCGGGAGGCCGAGCTGGCCGACCAGGTCGACCGGCTGCGCGACCGATTGGGTCGCTGACGGGCGGGGGAGGAGCCGCCCGCCCGTCAAGCGCCAGGATTCAGCCCTTCACGGCGCCGCCGGTGATCCCGCGGACGAAGTACCGCTGCAGGGCGAAGAACACGATGAGCGGCAGCGCCATCGAGATGAACGCGGCCGCCATCAGGAGCTGCCAGTCGCCGCCGAGCGAGGTCGACAGGTTGGCGATGGCGATGGTGAGCGGCAGGTTCGCCGCGTTCTGCGCGCCGATGAACATCAGGGCGACGAGCAGGTCGTTCCAGACGAACAGGAACTGGAAGATCGCGAGCGCCGCGATGACCGGGATGCTCATCGGGATCGCGAGCCGGAAGAACATCGAGGCGTGGCCGGCGCCGTCGATCTCGGCCGACTCGAACACCTCCTTGGGCAGCCCGCGCATGTAGCCGGTCAGGAGGAAGATCGCGAACGGCAGGCCGTACCCCGTGTGGGCGAGCCAGACCGCGACGAAGGCGCCGGGACCGGCCCCCAGGAGGTGGATGCCCTTCGGCCCGAGGATCGTGAGCAGCGGCACGAACGTCGTCTGGAGCGGGATGACCAGCAGGGCCACCAGGATGACGAACACCCAGTCGCGCCCGCGGAACTCCATCCAGGAGAAGGCGTAGGCCGCGAACGATCCGACGGCGATCGGGATGATCGTGGCCGGGATCGTGATCAGGAGGCTGTTCACGAAGGCCTGGGCGATGCCGTTCTTGGCGAGGACCTGGGCGTAGTTGTCGAGGGTGAAGTTCCACGGCGGCAGGAACGAGGTCCACCAGCCGGTCCGGGCGACGTCGATGGGCGTGCGGATCGAGTTGACGAACAGCCCGATCGTCGGCAGCAGCCAGATGACCAGCAGCGCGAGGATCACCGCGTGGAGCAGGAGCCGCCGCCAGTCGCGCGGTCGGCGATGCCGCGCCGCGACGGCGACGTCGCGTTCTCGGGTGGCTGCGACGGTCATCGGATCGCCTCCTGCTGGCGGAATCGCCGGATGTTGATGAGCATCACCGGCACGATGAGCACGAGCAGGACCACCGCGATCGCGCTGGCCCGGCCCGGCTGGCCGTTGGTGAACAGCTCCTTGTACATCTGGTTGGCGACGACGTTCGTGTCGAAGTTCCCGCTGGTCATGACGTAGACGATGTCGAACGCCTTGAGCGCCGTGATGACCATCGTCGTGGCCACGACGGCGATGGCCGGCAGCAGGAGCGGGAACGTGATCCCGCGGAAGACCTGGAGCTCATTGGCGCCGTCGACGCGCGCGGCCTCCATCAGCTCGGGGCTGATGCTCTTGAGCGCGGCGGACAGGATGACCATGCAGAAGCCGGTCCAGATCCAGACCGCCACGATGACCAGGGCGATGGTGTTGGTGGGCGCGTCCTGGAGCCACGTCTGCGGCGGGAAGCCGGCCGTGGTCGCCGCGGCATTGAGCAGCCCCGTCTGCGGCTCCCCGGGGGGCGCGTAGTCGTAGACGAAGCGCCAGATGATGCCGGCCCCGACGAAGCTGATCGCCAGCGGCAGGAAGATGACCGACTTGGCCGCCGGTTCGTAGCGGACGCGGTCGACGAGGACCGCGATGAGCAGCCCGAGCCCGACCGCCAGGGCCGTCAGCAGCACGAGCCAGATGATGTTGTTGCGGAGCGAGACGAGCGTGTCGGGGCTGCTGAAGAAGTAGGTGTAGTTGGCGAGCCCGACGAAGGTCTTCGAGAACTTGTCCTGGAGGCTCAGCAGGATGGTGTTGAAGGTCGGATAGACGAGGAAGAAGCCGAGGAAGGACAGCGCCGGCGCGATCCACAGCCACGGCCTGATGCGCCCCTGCCAGCGGCCTGGCACGAACCGGAGCAGGGCCTCGATGAGCAGGATGTAGCCGACCAGGAGCGCGGGCAGACCGACGACGATGATGATCGCCGCCACGAGCCGGGTATCCATCACGCCTCCGCATCACGGGGTCCGCGGCAGGACGGCCCCCCAGCCGTCCTGCCGGCGAACGCGGGTCAGGGTGTGTAGGAGCTCGCCTGGACGCTGTCCAGGTTGGCCAGGATCGAGTCCAGCTTGGACGGATCCTGGGCGTAGCTGACGATCGCCTTGAAGAACGCGTCGTTCATGGCCTGGGGCATGTTGTCCCCGCCATCGAACCGGAAGACCTTCGCGTCGACGAGGGCCGCCGCGGCCTTCTTCAGGATGTCGTTGGGATAGTTGACTGACCTGCTTGTTGGCCGAGAGCGCGCCGCCGCGGCCCACCCAGATCGCCTGGGCTTCGGGCGTGGCGAGGTAGGCGATGAGCGACTTGGCCTGCGGCGTGTCCTTGAACATGCCGAACAGGTCGCCCGAGCCTTCGACGGCGCCGGCGTAGGTCGGATTGATCGCGGGGAAGGGGATGAAGTCGAACTGGCCGTCCGTCGCGCCGCCCGTCTTCTTGAAGGCGTCCGTGATGAACGTCCCGTGGTTGACGAAGACGCATCCGGGCGGGCTCGAGAACAGCTTGTCGCCGGAGGCGACGAAGTTCGTGGCGTTCGCGTTCTTGCCCCCACCGAACGTGTTGGCGATGACGTTGCCGAAGGCCTCGAACGCCTGCTTGATCTCGGGCGAGGTCCACTTCTGCTTGCCGGCGACCCACTTGTCGTAGACATCCGGACCGCTCTGGTTGAGCACGAACTGCTCGACCCAGTCGGAGCCCGGCCAGCCGCTGGCGGCGCCGGATTCGAGGCCGACGCAGAAGGTCTTCGCGTCACCGCCGATCCCGTCGGCGGTCGACTTGCCCTTGGCCAGGAGGTCGTCGTAGCTGGTCGGCGTCCCGTCCTTGTAGACGCCGGTGTTGTACCAGAACAACCCCTTGATATCGGCCTTGATGAAGATGCCGTACAGCTGGTCGTTCACGGACCCGAGGGTCACGAGGCCCGGAGCGGTGTCCGCGGAATAGGCCGTCATGTCGATGACGTCGTTCAGCGGCTTGAGCGCGCCGGCCTTGACGTACTCCGCATCTGGCCGGGGCCGGGCAGACCGGCCAGGTCGGGCAGGAGCCCGGACTGGATGCCGGTCGAGAGGATCGCGTTGATGTCACGCGTCCCGGTGTACTGGACCGTGGCGCCGGTGGAGTCCTCCCAGGGCTTCACCATCGCCATGAACGATTCCTGCTCGGCGCCGGTCCACGTCCCGATGACCGAGACCGAGCCTCCGAGCTGGCCCGAGGCGGCGGCCGACCCGCCGCGCGCACGCCGCGGTCGTTGGCGCAGTGGATGCGCCAGCGGACTCGGCCGCCGATGGGGCTCGAGCCCGACGACTCGACGAGCACGCCCCCGCGATGATCGCCGCTGCCCCCAGCAGCGCGATCAGTCGGCGTGTCGGTGTGACTGCGATCTGCATCCGTGTCACTCCTTTCCCGGCGACGACGATGACGTCGTGCGCCCTCCTCCGGGCGCGGACACCTTGGTCCGTCGCCGTCCTCCTCCGATGACCGGGTCGTCCCGGTCGGTCTCGTTCCGTGCCTCGGTGGCGCGGCGTGTGGACGACCGGATGACGAGCTCGGTCGGCAGGAGCGTCCGCTCCGGCACGGGCCGGTCGTCGATCCGGTCGATGAGTGACCGTCCGGCAGCCTGGCCGAGCTCGAAGGCCGGCAGGCGCACGGTGGTGAGGGGAGGGTCGAAGAAGCCCGCGAGCGGGATGTCGTCGAAGCCGACGATCGAGACGTCGTCGGGCACGCGCCGGCCGGCCTCGCGCAGGGCGCCGATCGCGCCGAGGGCGACGACGTCGCTCGCGACGAAGGCGGCCTCGAAGGTCGTCGGGCCAGGAGCTGCGGCCATGGCGGCGTGGCCGCTCGGGGCGTCGAACGCGCCCTCGGCGATGAGCGCCGGGTCGACCGCGACCCCGGCCTGCCGTCGAGCGCCAGGCGGTAGCCCGCCAGCCGCTCCTGGGCGGCGGTGTAGACGAGTGGCGCATTGGTGATGCAGGCGATGCGGCGATGGCCGAGCGCGAGCAGGTGCTCGACCGCACCACGCGCCCCGGCCACGTTGTCGACGTCGACGCTGGCCACGGCGAGGTCCGGCAGGGAGCCCTGGAGGACGATCGGGAAGCCGTCGCGGACAAGCTCGACGAGCGACGGGTCGTCGATGCGCGGCCCGGACATCGACGAGGCCGTCGGCATGCTGGGCACGGAGCAGGGCGTGTAGGTCGCCGTCGGTCCGTCGAGGGCGAGCGGCTCGACCATGACCCGGAACCCCTCGGACCGCGCCGCCACGGCCAGCCCGCGAAGGGTCTCGGCCAGGACCGCGTCCGAGGCGACCTGCTCGGGCGACTGGCGCATGACCAGCGCCAGCACGTGGCTGAGCCCGCCGGCCAGCCGACGGGCCGAGGCGTGCGGGTGATAGCCCAGCTGCTCGGCCGCGGCGATGACCCGCTGGCGCGTCCCGGACGGGATCTTGACGTCGGTCCGGCCGTTCATCACGAAGGACACCGTCGTTCGTGACACCCCGGCCAGGGCGGCGACGTCGGCGCTCGTCGGTCGCTTCGGCATGCCTTCGCCTGCCACTCCTCCTGCTTGACGGCTGCGTCCCGACTGTGGTCGACTAACGCGCGTCAGTAACGCGTATCAATGACGTGTCGCGGCGACATTGTCAAGTACCGAATCGATACCCTCGCCTCTGGGTCCGGTCGGATCGCGTCACGAACGCACGACAGAATCCCGAGCGATCGAAGGAGATGTCGGTGCCCGTCCACGCAGGAGGACGATCGCCACTCGAGGGCGCCAGGTTCGGCGCCGACTGGTGGCAGCGCGGCGTCGTCTACCAGATCTACCCGCGCAGCTTCGCCGACACCGATGGCGACGGCCTGGGCGACCTGCCCGGCATCATCGACCACCTCGATCACCTCGGGCCCGCCGGGCTCGGCGTCGACGCGATCTGGCTGTCGCCCATCTATCCCTCGCCCGGCAAGGACGGCGGCTACGACGTCAGCGACCACACCCGCATCGACCCGGCCATGGGCACCGAGGCGGACTTCGACCGGCTCGTCGACGAAGCCCACCGGCGCGGCATCCGGGTGATCCTCGACCTGGTCATCAACCACACCAGCGACGAGCATCCGTGGTTCGCCGCCTCGCGCGCCGCGCCGGAGCCGGTGGGCGTGGACCGCTATATCTGGCGGGACCCGGCCGGTCACGACCGCCATGGTCGGCCGCTCCCGCCCAACGACTGGGTCTCCTGGTTCGGCGGTCCCGCCTGGACGTACGAGCCGCGGCGGGGCCAGTTCTACCACCACACCTTCCTCGCCGAGCAGCCCGAGCTCGACTGGCGCGCGCCGCGGGTGGAGGCCGAGCAGTTCGACATGGTCCGCGGCTGGCTCGCCCGCGGGGTCGACGGCTTCCGCCTCGACACCTTCAACGTGTACCTCAAGCACCCCGAGATGCCGTCGAACCCGACGAAGCGCGGCACGACGGCCTGGGCCCGCCGCCACCACCTCTACGACTTCGACCAGCCCGACCTGCCCGAGCTGATCCGCCGCTTCCGGGCGGTCGTCGACGAGGCCCCCGGGCGGATGAGCGTCGGGGAGCTGTTCGTCGGCACGACCGAGGGCGCCGCAGAACTGACCGCCGACCGCCACCTGGTGTTCGACTGGGAGCTCCTGACGCGACCGTGGTCGGCCCGCGCCTTCCGTGCTGCGATCCGCCGCCGGGAGCGCGCCTTCGGACCGACCCAGTGGCCGACGATCGTGCTCTCGAACCATGACCAGCCCCGGCACGCCTCGCGGCTGGCCGCCTCGCTCGGGGCCGGCGACGCCCTGCGCGACCCCATCGCCAAGGCCGCGGCCGCGCTGCTGCTGACGCTGCGCGGGACGCCGTTCCTGTACTACGGCGAGGAGCTCGGGATGGGCGATGTCGACGTGCCGCCCGAGGAGAGCGTCGACCCGCCGGCGGCCCGGGTCGGGCCGGGGTTCTCGTGGTGGGACCGATCGCGCTCCCGAACCCCGATGCCGTGGTCGCCCGGTCCCGGGGCCGGGTTCACGACGGGCCGGCCGTGGCTCCGGCTCGGCGACGACGTCGAGACGCGCAACGTCGCGGTCCAGAGCCGCGACCCGGATTCGGTGCTCGCGTGCTATCGACGGCTGCTCGCGGCGCGCCGGGCCCTCCCGTCGCTGCAGGACGGCGCGCTCCGCCTCGTCGCGGTCGACGACCCGAGCGTCCTCGCCTTCCGACGGGTCGGGTCGGGGCAGGAGGTCCTCGTCCTGGCGGCGTTCGGCGCGGACGGGGCCACGGTCCGGATCCCGCGGCCGTCGGGCGGGGGGCAGTGGCACCCCGTCGTCGGCACCCACCTGGACCTGCCGGAACGCCTGCTCGCACGCGGCGACGGTTGCGCTCGGGCCCCTCGAGGTCATCGCGGCAACCGCCGGGGCGGGCTGAAGATGCCCCTGCTACCATGGCAGGCGAGCCAGACGCTCACCCTTGGAGACACCACGTGCCGCTCGATTTCCTGAAGAAGAAGGGCAGCGCCGAGGCGCAGGCCACCGCCGCGAAGACCGGCGAAGTCACCGGGCCACTCGATGCCCGAGGAGATCGTCGCCCAGGATCACCAGCTGAAGCTGTACTACGCCGGGCAAGAGCAGCGAAGGCGTCCGCATGAAGTCCGGGCCGAAGGCGCTCGCCGAGCTGCCGGGGATGCTCGCGGGGCTGGCGATCTCCGAGATCGAGGTCGTCGACCCGCTGCCGATCGAGTTCAGCCAGGCGACGCCGACGATCTCGCGACCGTCCGAGGCCATGCAGTGGCTCAACGCGCACCACGGCAGCTCGCCGATCACCCGGCACGCGCTCGTCGTCCTCGAGTCGATCGACGCGGTGGACCTGGCCTTCGACACGTTCGCCTGCGCCCTGCTCGACGGCGAGCTCGATACGTCGGGCTACCCGGAGTACAACGCGATCGTCGGCGGCGTGGCGTCCCACTGGGACGAGGCGACCGGCGACATGATCTGCCGGGCGATCGTCGGCTGGGGCGGCCGCGGCGTCCGCGGTGACACCGACCGGATCGGCGCGAAGCTGCTGTCCGGCATCATGTCGAACATCCTGGCCAGCCAGTACGCCCAGGGCATCGCGTCCATCGAGCGGCCGGTGCCGGCGGCCGGGCCGGGGCGGGCTCGTCTGCGCGCATTGCGGGTTCGCCTCCGCGCACGAGCGAGCGTTCTACTGCCCGAAGTGCGGCATGCGGCTCCTTCGCGGCTGACCGGCGCGACCGAGCGCGATGCCCCTTTACGACTACGACTGCGCGCAGTGCGGTCGCCGATTCGAGGTCGTCCACGGCGTCCACGCCGATGGCCCCACCGAGCTGTCCGCTGTGCGGTGGCGGGCCCGTCCGCAAGGCGATCACGGCGGCGGCGGTCCACTTCAAGGGCTCCGGCTGGGCGAAGAAGGAAAGGCGCTCGACCTCGAAGCCGGCCCGGAGCGAGAGCGACGGTGGCGCGAGCGACCACGGCGGCACGAGCGGTGCCGCCACGGGTAGCGGGACGGCCTCGTCCAGCACGTCCGAGTCGCGCGGCAGCGAGGCCGCGAAGACGGATACGGCGAAGACCGATGCCGCGAAGACCGACCATGCGAAGGGGGCCGGGACGGCGGCCTCCTCGTCCGACTGACGATGGCCGCCGCGGCTGACTGGATCACGCTCGCCGAGGCCGCCGAGATCCTGGCCGCCGCGAACGTCCGGTTCACGCCCGCGACGATCGGTGGCTGGGCGCGTGCCGGACGCCTGGCGAGCATCAAGCTGGGCGGCCGGCGGTATGTCCGGCGCGGCGAGGTGCGGGCGCTCATCGCGGCACCGCGCCGGGTCCGCTCCGGCGATCTCCAGCCCGTCCTGTTCGAGGACCTCGGCACCTGAGGCGACCGTCCGTCGACCCGATGGCGCTGCTGGAGCGGTTCCTCGACCGGCCGCGGATCGCCTACGTCCGGGCGGTGCTCGACACGTACGGCGCGGCGGCGGGCGGCCTGCTCGCGAACGGCCTGGCGTTCGCCGCCCTGTTCGCGGTGATCCCGACGGTGGTGCTCGTGCTCGGCCTGGCCGGGCCTGCTCGTCCACGACTCTGCGACCCAGCAGGCGCTGGTCGACGCCCTGTCCGACGTGTTCCCGCCGCTGCGCGAGCTGCTCGAGAACATCCTGGGCTCCCTCACGCAGTCGGCCGCGCTCACCTCGATCGTGGGGTTCGTCGGTCTCCTGTGGACGGTCGGCCAGTTCCGTGGCTCGCTCGACGTCGCGTTCGCGCGAATCTTCGCCGACGAGCCCGAGCGCGACATCGTCCGCCGGACCGTGCTCGGCTTCGCGTGGGTGGCGATCCTGTTGACGGCGATCGTCGGGGTCATCGTCATCGGCTCGCTCGCGACGCTGCTCGACGCCCTGATCCCGGGTTCGATCCCGGTGGCCGGGTCCGTCGCCGGGATCCTCACCTCGGGGCCGGTCCTGCTCGTGCTCGCGGTCCTCGTCGTCCTGTTCGTGTACCGGACGCTGCCGGCCAGGGCGCCGTCCTGGCGATCGATCCGCGTGCCGGCCGTCGTGGTGGGGATCCTGATCGTGGTCCTGACCCAGGTGTTCACGTTCCTGGTCCCGAGGCTGGTGGGCTCGGTCGCGCTCGCCGGATCGCTGGCGGCGGCGTTCATCGCGCTCGCGTGGTTCTCGTTCAGCTTCCAGGCGCTGCTGTACGGGGCGGCCTGGGTCCGGGTTCGCGAGGTCCGGTCCCGTGCGGGCCCGGCCGCCGGATCAGCGCTGGGAGGTCCCGCAGCGGCGGCAGAACCGGGCGGTGGCGGAGAGTGACAGGCCGCAGCTGACGCAGGCCTGGACACCCAGGACGGTCTTGTCGCCGGGAGGGGTCGTGACCGCGAGGTCCGAGGCGGCCCAGAGGGCCTCCACGCCGCCGGTCGGCACGGCCGGCCGGCCGAGGAAGGGGAGGCCGGGGGAGACCTGCTGGGCAGGCCACTCCGGCTGAGCCGGCCACTCCGGGTCGACGGCGGGCGGGACCACGACGGGCGTCCCGTTCGAGGGTGTGGGGTCCGGCGCGACGATGGTCCAGGTGGGCTGTGCGACGACGTCGATCGGCGCGGGCGGGAGCGGGGCCGCGTCGGCGGCCACGGGGGCTGGGGCCGGCGGTGCGGCCGGCGGCGGCTCCGGCGCGGCTGCCGCGACCGCCTCCGGCTCGGGCTCGGGCTCGATGACGAGGATCGTCTCCGGCACGACCTCGTCGGCGAACACCGGCTCCGGCGTGGCCTCGGGCACGGCCGCGACCGGCGCGGCCGCGATCGGCTCCGGCTCGGCGACCGGCGCGGCCGCGATCGGCTCAGGCGCGGCCTCGGGCGTGGTGGCGACCGTCTCCTCGACGATCGCCGCGGCGGCGGGCGCCGCCTCCGCGACCGGTGTCTCGCGCTCGTAGGCGGCGAGCGCATCGTCGATGCTCTCGCCGGGGCGAAGACCGGCCAGCAGCGCAGCGGCCGTGGCGGCAGCGGCAGCCGCGGCCGGCGCGATCGAGCGATCGTCCGTGTCCGACGCGTCGGTGGCCTCCGGTTCGGATGCCTCGTGGACCAGGTAGGTCGCGGCTGCGGCGGCCGCGACACCATCGACCGCGGACGCGGGAGCGGCCTCGACGACCGTCTCGGCGACCAGTTCGTCGACCGGCTCGTCGGCGTCGAAGACCAGCTCGTCGAGCGGCTCGATGACGGGCGCCGGCGAGTCGTCGATCCAGGGTTCGGGTGCGGCAGCGAGGACCGGTTCGGCGGCGGGCTCGGCCACGATCGGAGCCGCGGCTTCGACGAGGGGCTCGGCGACCGGCTGGGGCACGGGCGCGGCGGCGGCGACCTCGGCGGCGGCGGCCTCGACGGTCGGCTCGACCGGCGCCGCAGGCGGCGCGGCGGCCTCGACGGCGGCTTCGGCCTCGATCGTCGTCGCCGGCGTCGCGACCACGGCCTCCTCGGCGGGTTCGGCGACGGGCGTAGCCAGAGCGGCCTCGACCGCCGGGGCGACGGCGGGCGGTTCGATCGGGGCGACCGGATCGGCCGCGACGGGCGGAACGACCGGTTCGGCGGCGACTGGCGGCGCCGCGGCCGCGAGCGGCGGCTCGGTCCGGGTCAGCGCGTCGAGCCGGGCGAGCGCATCGAAGCCACCGGTCTCGTCCTCGTGGGCGTGGCCGTTGGTGGCCGCGACCGCCGGCGTCCCGTTGGCGGCGGCGGTCCCGTTCGTGGGCGTCAGCGCGAGGGGGGCCGTGGTCGCGGCTGCGAGCCCCGGGAGCGAAGCGGCAGCGGCGTGACCGAGCGGCGCACACGTCAGGCAGCGGCCTTCGGCCTCGTTCCAGCAGTTGGGGCACGTGTACTGCCGGCACTGCATGCAGAAGTTGAACGTGTTGTGGAACGCGTCGAGCTGCGAGCTCGTGACCTCGCGGTCGGTGTCGCTGCGGGCCGCGGCCAGCGCCTCGTCCAGCGAGGTCTTGTCGTCGAGGACGAAGTTCTTCAGGCCACGCGAGAAGACCTTGACCTTGCGGAGCCGGATCTTCGGCGCAGCGGTCTCGAACGTGTAGCGCGAGCCACATCGTTCGCAGAAGGATTCGGTCAGGATCTCGGTCATGTTGCCCCGGTGCGCGACGGACATGCAGGGACGGACGGAACCGCCCGAACAGGGCCGAGAGTATATCGCACGAGCTCGGGCGTTCCCCCAACGGGGGTACCGGGCCTCCAGGCGGATGGTCCCGTGCCCGCAGGGGCCATCCGGCGACCCTGTGGTAGAGTCCGCGACCGACCATGCCGCCGCTGGCCGCCATCGAGCGGTTCTTCGAACGACTCTTCGAGCGCCCTTCCGCTCGCCTCTTTCGGACCCGTCTCCAGCCTGTCCAGCTCCAGCGACGGATCGAGCGCGCCATGGAGGCGGAGCGGCTGGCCGCATCGGACCGGACGCTCGTCCCGAACCGCTTCGTCGTCCACCTGCACCCCGACGACCTCATCGGATTCGAGGAGATGGAACAGTCGCTCGCATCGGAGCTCGCCGACGCCGCGCTCCTCTTCGCGCGGGCGCACCACTACACGCTCGTCGACCGGCCGCGGGTCGACCTCCTCGGCGACCCGACGGTCGAGCGCTCGGACATCCGGGTCGACGCGAGGTTCGCGGACCCGATCTCCGGCCGGCCGTCGGTCACCCATGACGCGGACCCATCGATCGACCGGGAGCCCGGCCGCGACCCGATGGCGACGATGGTCTTTGCCATGCCGCGATCGACGGTGCCGCTGGCCCGGCTCCGGGTCCACGACGCCTCGGGCGAGGTCCGGGAGGTGAGCGTCGGTGCGGGCGTCACGATCGGTCGCGCGGCCGACAACGACCTCGTGCTGCGCGACGAGCGCGTGTCCCGGCACCACGGCCGGATCGCCGGCCGGCGCGGGGCGCTCGTCTATGCCGATCTCGGCAGCACGAACGGCACCGAGGTCAACGGCCAGCGCGTGACCGAGGTGGTCCTTGGAGCGGGCGATCAGATCCGGCTCGGCGGATCGGTGCTCGAGGTCGAGGTCGACGAGGCCGGGACCTGATGGACGGCTTCCTGCTCGTCCTGTGGATCATCCGGATCATCTTCCTCGCCCTGCTCTATCTCTTCCTCTACCGGGTGGTCCGCGCCCTGCTGCGCGACCTGCGCGCGGCGACCCACGAGGCGTCGCCGGAGCTCGGGCGGCTCATCGTCGTGGCGTCCCCGAACGGTGAGCCAGCGGCCGGGACGGCCCTGGCCCTCGACGCCATCACGACGCTTGGCCGGGACGTGAACAACTCGATCGTCATCGACGATCCCTTCGCCTCGGCCGATCACGCCGTCCTGACCTTCCGCGGCCGGGCCTGGTTCGTCGAGGACCTCGACAGCACGAACGGGTCGTACGTCAACGGCAACCCGATCCAGGGGGTCTCCGCGCTGACCTTCGGGGACGAGCTCCAGATCGGCCAGGTCAAGCTGCGGCTCGAGCGGGCACGGCCATGACGACGGACACGCCGGACGTCATCGCCCGGCGAGCCACACCGGCACTGCCCCGGGTCCTCGGTTCGATCCGCCCGCGGCCCCGCTGGGTCGAGGCCCGGCTCCTGCTCCTCGTCGGGATCACCCTGCTCGTGGGGAGCGTCTCGCTCGGCGCCACCGTCGAGCGATCGTTCGTCCTCGCGAACGCCCAGGACATGCTGATCTACCTCGGTGCCCTGGCCGCGGCCCACGCGGCCCAGGTCCTCGCGGGTCGCCGGACGGACCAGATCCTCTTCCCGGTCGTCGGCCTGCTCGGCGGGATCTCGCTCCTCCTGATGGAGCGCCTGCCGCAGGACCTCGTGACGCAGGACTGGTTCGGGCAGACCGTCGGCCTCGCCCAGGTGCAGCTCGTCTGGCTCCTCCTCGCGATCGCCATCGCGACGACCCTGGGGATCGTCGTCCGTTCGGACGCCTGGCTGCGCCGCTACAAGTACACGTGGGCCGCTGCGGGGGTGGGCCTGCTGCTGCTGACGTTCGTCCTCGGGACCGAGATCAACGGCTCGCGGCTGACGCTGCAGGTCGGTCCGTTGAGCGGCCAGCCGTCGGAGCTGCTCAAGGTGATCCTCGTCGTCTTCCTGGCGGGCTACCTCTCCGAGAACCGGCCGCTGCTCGTCGAGCAGGACACGCGCGTCGGCCCGCTCCGGTTGCCGCCGCTCCCGTATCTCGCTCCGATGGTCGCGATGTGGGCGATCGCCCTGCTCATCGTCGTCATCCAGCGCGATCTCGGTGCCGCGCTGCTCTTCTTCGGCGTCTTCCTCGCGCTCGTCTACGTCGCGACCGGCCGGGTCAGCCTGGTCGTCATCGGCCTGATCCTGTTCATCCTCGGTAGCCTCCTGATGGCCGCGCTCTTCGACCACGTCCGCGTGCGCATCGTGGTCTGGGTGGATCCGTTCGCCGACCCGCTGGGCGCCGGGTACCAGGTGGTCCAGGCGCTCCATGCCTTCGCCCGCGGCGGGCTCCTGGGCGTCGGCCTCGGTGCCGGCCTGCCCGAGGTCGGCGGACGCCTGCCGATCCCGGAGATCCATACCGACTTCCCGCTCGCCGCGCTCGGCGAGGAGCTCGGGATCGTGGGGGTCCTCGCGATCCTCGGCCTGTTCCTGGTGGTCGTCGAGCGTGGACTGCGGATCGGGGCCGCCGCCGCCGATGACTTCCGCGCGCTCCTGGCGATCGGGCTCTCGCTCGTCATCGGGATCCAGGCCTTCATCATCGCGGCCGGGAACCTCAAGGTCCTGCCGCTGACGGGCGTCACGCTCCCGTTCATCAGCTACGGCGGCTCGTCGCTCCTCGCCAACGCGCTCGTCGTCGGGCTCCTGCTCGCCCTGTCCGACAAGGGGGTCGAGCCACCACCGCCTCCCTCGGAGGTCGGCCGCCGGCGTCGCCTCGGCCGGCGGAGGAGCGCGTGATGCGGGCCGGGTCGACGCGCCGCCCGCTCGGGCGCGGGATCATGCACGTCGCGATCGTGCTGTCGGTGGCGTTCGGGACCCTCGCGGCGGCGCTCGGGTACTGGGGGATCGTCCAGGCGCCCGACCTCATGCGCTCGCCGTACGACCCGGCGGTGATCGCCGCCGCCCGGACCGTGCCGCGCGGCCGCATCCTTGACCGTGACGGGAAGGTGCTGGCGCGGAACGCGAAGGACGCCAACGGCGAGAACTACCGGGTCTATGCGAGCGATGCGATCAGCCCCGTCGTGGGCTACGCGTCGCAGATCTACGGCCGGGCCGGCCTCGAGCGCACGTACGACGCGGAGCTGGCCGGTCTGGCGGGCGACCCGCTGGCCGATGCCCTGCGCAAGTTCGGGGCGACCCCCTACGACCCGAAGACCCTGACGCTGTCGCTCTCGTACGACCTCCAGCGGGCGGCCGTGCGCGCCCTCGGCGATCACCGCGGCGCGGTCGTGATGCTCGATCCGCGGACCGGCGAGATCCTCGCGCTGGCGTCGACGCCCACCTTCGACGCCTCGGCTATCGCCGACCCCAAGACGTCGGTGGCGACGTTCGAGGGACTCCTCGACGACAAGGACCAGCCGCTCCTCCCGCGGGCGACCCTCGGGCGGTACGTGCCCGGATCGGTCTTCAAGATCGTGACCGCGGTCGCCGGTCTCGGGTCCGGCGCGATCACGCCGGCGACGACGTTCAAGCAGCAGCCGGGCGCCGAGAAGAACGGGCTGCTCGTCGACGGCTACCGGGTTCGCGACGGCCACCATCCGGAGACCGGCAAGACTGCCCTCGACCTCGTCGGCGCCACGGAGGTGTCGTGCAACATCTACTACGCGCTGACCGGACTCGAGACCGGCGGCGACCAGCTGGTCGCCTACGCCCGCCGGATGGGGTTCGATGCGCCGCTCCCGTTCGATCTGCCGACGGCCGTGTCGCAGGTGACCGGCGGCGGCGGCCCGGCGCCGGGCGGGTTCGACGATGACGTCGAGCTCGCGAACGCCGCCTACGGCCAGGCCGAGACGTTCGTCACCCCGCTCCAGATGGCCCTGGTCGCGGCCACGGTCGCCGATGACGGGGTCCTGATGCGGCCGCGGCTGGTCACCTCGATGGAGGGCAAGCGGAGCGGCAAGCGCACGATCGGGGCGTCGCGGATGGCGACGGTCATCGACGCGGAGGATGCCCATGCCATCCGGGACGCGATGGTCCAGGCCGTCGAGGGGCCGCTCGGCCGGCGGTTCACGAGCGGCGCCAAGGTCGACGGCGTCACGACGGCCGGCAAGTCCGGCACGGCGGAGCTCGGCGGGACCGGCGAACCGCATTCCTGGTTCATCGGGTTCGCCCCCGCCGAAGCACCGACGGTCGCGATCGCGGTCCTCGTCGAGCAGGCCGGTCGCGGTGGGGAGGTGGCCGCCCCGATCGCCGGCGACCTGATGACCCGGTACCTGCGGGGCGGGTCGTGACCGGCGTCGAGCCGCCGGGTGCCGGGGACCGACCCGGCACGGTGGCGCCCGACGGGGCCGGCGATGACCCGACGGCCGGCGCCGGGGGGCCGTCCGACACGTCGGGCGCCGGTTCGCCCGCGGCATCGACGCGGACGCCGCGACCGATGATCGAACGCCTCGGTCTCGCGGCCATCGCGCTCCTGCTCGCAATCATGTTCGGTGGCGTCGCCGCGGCATCGTGGGTGGGCGGCGAGCCGTTCCTCGCGGTCATGGGCGGGGTCGGCTGCCTCATGACGATCTGGGTCGGGTTGCTCACCCTGGTACGCGGATAGGGGCAGGATCGAACGCTTCGGGTAGGTCGCGTGCATCTATAGAGGTGCCGGTCCGATGAGCGTCGGGAACCAGCCTTGAAGCGAGGACGTACTATCCTGCGACGACACACGAGCCCCAACGAGCTCGTCGCACCCCTGATCACCGCACCCTCACGGTGCCCCTGGCGGCGCCCACCCTGCGAGAGAGGCCGATGACCAAGATCCAGGAGACCGGTGACCGCGTCCTTGCCAACGTCGAGCGCGTCATCGTCGGCAAGCACCACGAGGTCCGGCTCGCGCTCGTCGCCCTGCTGTGCCGGGGCCACCTGCTGATCGAGGACGTCCCGGGCACGGGCAAGACCGTCCTCGCCAAGGCCATCGCCAAGAGCCTCGGCTGCTCGTTCCGGCGGATCCAGTTCACGCCGGACCTGCTGCCGTCCGACGTGTCCGGGCTGTCGATCTACAACCAGAAGACCCAGGAGTTCGAGTTCCGGCCCGGGCCGATCATGAGCCAGGTCGTCCTCGCCGACGAGATCAACCGGGCGACGCCCAAGACCCAGTCCGCGCTGCTCGAGTGCATGGAGGAGCGGCAGGCGACGATCGACGGGACGACCTACCCGATGCCGGACCCGTTCCTCGTCATCGCGACCCAGAACCCGATCGAGTACGAGGGGACGTTCGCGCTGCCCGAAGCCCAGCTCGACCGGTTCATGATCCGTCTCCGCCTCGGCTATCCGCAGCCGATCGAGGAGATCGTCATCCTCGACGAGCAGAAGCGGACCCATCCGCTCGAGGACCTCGAGGAGGTCCTGACGGTCGAGGACCTGCGTGAGATGCAGGATGCCGTGCGCGAGATCTACGTCGACTCGAGCGTGGCCGATTACATCGTGCGGCTCGTCGGCGCGACCCGGAGCCATCCGGATGTGTACCTCGGCGCCTCGCCGCGCGGCTCGATCGCGCTGTACCGCGCGGGTCAGGCGCTCGCCGGTCTGCTCGGCCGCGACTACGTGATCCCTGACGACGTCAAGGCGCTCGCCGAGCCCGCGCTCGCGCACCGCCTCATCATCAAGACGAGCTCGTCCATCCACGACGTCCAGGCCGGCCAGGTCGTCCGCGAGCTGCTCGAGTCGACCTCGATCGAGGGGATCCGGCCGACCGGCGCCGGCGGGCCGACCGGCCTGCGCAGCGCGAGCGGTTCTCCGGTGGTCCCCGGCGCGTAGGGGCCGGATCGACCAGGCGATGGTGCGAGGAGGCAAGCGCGCGTGATCCGCCGCCTCGAGGTCCTCATCGTGACGACCGTGCTGGTCGTCGCCGCGTTCTCGACCGGCCTGCCCTTCCTCTTCTACCTGCTCTACCTCGCGATCCTCGTCATCGGCGGCTCGTACGTGCTGGTCCGGCTCGGCCTGACCGACCTGGAGGCGGGGTACGCGGTCAGCCAGTTGCACGGTCATGTCGGCGACCGGCTGCGCGTGACCTACACCCTCCGCAACGGGAGCCGCTTCCCCAAGCTCTGGCTCGAGGTCCACAACCCCACCACCCTGCCAGGCGCACTCCCCGGGCGGGCCATCACGCTCCCCGGGCGGAGCGAGCGCTCCTGGCTGATCCGCGTCCCGCTGACCCGGCGGGGCCACTTCCGGATCGAGCCGCTCCACATCCGGACCGGCGACCCGTTCGGGTTCTTCGAGGCCGCGGCGACCGTGGGGCAGGGCGTCTCGGTGGTCATCTACCCGCGCCTCGAGCCGATCCCCGCGTGGCGCCTGCCGTCCGCGATCCTCGAGGGCAGCCATGCCTCCCCGGTGCGGACGCTCCAGACGACGCCGCTGGCGACCTCGGTCCGGCCGTACGCGCCGGGCGACAGCATGAACCGCATCCACTGGAAGACGACCGCCCGCCACGGCGAGATCCAGGTCAAGGAGTTCGACCTCGAGCAGACCGCCGACGCCTGGATCGTGCTCGACCTCCAGCGCGGGATCGGCGGCGGCCAGGGCGACGAGTCGACCGTGGAAGCCGCCGATCCGCGCCGCCGCCGCCATCTCGGACAAGGCGATCGCCGAGAACCGGGCCGTCGGGATGACCATCAACGCCGGTCGCACGGCGTTCCTGCCGGCGGACCGCGGCGGCCGCCAGCACCAGAAGATCATGCAGTTGCTCGCAGCCGTCGAGGCGGACGGCAGCGCGCCGCTCGTCGAGACCCTGATCGCCACCGTCAGCCGCCTGCGCCGCGGGATGACCGCCGTCGTCGATCACCTCGTCGCTCGACCCGTCCTGGGTCCGCCCGCTCGCGAGCCTGCGGAGCCGTGGCGTCTCGTGCGTCGCGATCACGCTCGACGTCGGGGCGTACGACCGGGCCGCCCGCGACAGCGCGGCCGCGATCACGGGCGACCGGCCGCCGGTCGATCCCGCGGCCGAGGAGGCCGCCGCCAAGCGCGCCCGCGCCCTCCGCCACGCCCTCGCGGAGTACGAGCTGCCGTCCTACGTGATCACCCCGGGCGACCGCTCGGGGAGATCCTGGCCCGATGAGCCGGCGGATCCCGCTCGCGCCGGTCGAAGGCTGGGTGACCGTCGGGCTCGTGACGCTCATGTGCCTGACGATGGCGTGGTCGATCGACGACGTGGCCCTCGTCCTCGGGAACGGCGGCTTCACGGACTTCCTGGGACCGATGGCCATCGCTGGGCGTGCTCGTCGGCTTCATCGGCGCGAAGGTCGGGCTGGGGCCGCTGGCTGACGTACCTGGTGGGCGCCGTGTTCGCCGCCCTCATCGTGCCGATCGTGGTCGGGCTGCAGCTCCCGGGCGGTGGCACCCTCGCGCTCGCCTATGCGGCGACGGCGACCTCGATGTTCCAGGCGGTCTACGACCTCGCCGTCCTCGACCTCCAGCTGACCGAACGAGTACGGCCACTACATGCTGTTCCTGGGACTGCTCGTGTGGGCCACCTCGATGTTCGCGTCGTACGCGGCGTTCGGCCATCGCCGGCCGCTCAACGCGATCGTCATCGTCGGGCTCGTCCTGCTCATCAACATGGCGCTGACCACCGAGGACCAGCTGCGCTACCTCGTCCTGTACACGCTGTCGGGCCTGCTCCTGCTCGTCCGCTACCACGTGCTCGACGAGCAGACCGAGTGGCTGCGGCGGCGGATCGGCGACCCGGCGTCGATCTCGGGGATCTACCTGCGAGGCGGCGCCATCTTCATCGCGGTCGCCGTCTTCGGGTCGCTCCTCCTGACGAACGTGGCCCGGTCCGCCCCGCTCGCCGGCTCCTGGAACGGGCTCAGCACCGGCCTCGTCGAGCTCTCCCGGTCGCTCCAGCGCTTCCTGCCGACAGGCGGGAACACGCGCCCCATCGGCAACGACTTCGACCCGAACGGGACCACGATCCGGGGCAGCTGGCACCCGAACGACGACCTCGTCGCGACGATCAAGGTGCCGGTCACCGAGAAGCGCAAGTTCTACTGGCGGGCCACGAGCTTCGACGAGTTCACGATGAACGCCTGGCGGAACAGCCAGCCGGAGAAGACCCAGCTGGACACCGACGCGGCGCTGCTCGACGGCACCGCCGAGGCGCCCGACCCGCGCGTGTCCGACGCGGTGACCTTCATCGATCACCCCCGCCGCCGGGCCAATCGTCCTCTCGCCCGCGTCGCCGGTGAGCGTCAACCAGCCGACCGAGCTGACCCTCGTCGGGCCCGACGGCTACTTCGGCGCGATCAATCGTCGCAACGACAGCGTCTACACGGTGACCGCGGACATCCGCAAGGAGGGCAACGACCCCGGCGAGATCAGCGTCGCGGCGCTCGAGGGCGCCGGCACGGACTACCCGCCCGAGATCGAGGCGCTCTACGGCGCCGATGCGGTCCCCGACGGCGCGATCCCCGCGGGCGGCAAGGCGGAGCAGCTCCTCGACCAGCTCGTCGACGAGGCCCCGAACCCGGACAATCCGTACGACTTCGCCGAGTTCCTCCGGCAGCGGTTCGTCCAGTCGCCCGACTCGGGCGGGATCTTCACCTACGTCACCGACATCAACAGTCTGATGGAGGCGTCGTGCAAGAGCATCTCGATCGTCGAGTGCTTCGCGACGTACAAGCAGGGCTTCTGCCAGTACTACGCCTCGACGATGGCGATCTTCCTGCGCGAGCAGGGCATCCCGGCCCGCGTCGTCGAGGGCTACCTGCCGAGCCAGCGAAGCCCGCAGGGCGAGGAGATCATCAGCGGCGGCGGCCGCCACCAGTGGGTCGAGGTCTACTTCCCTGGCTACGGCTGGGTCGATGTTCGATCCGACCGGCGGCGACGTCTCGCGACAGCCGGCGCTCACGCCCGGCGTCCCTGGCACGAGCCCGCTGCCCGGCCCGTCGGGCGGCGCGATCCCCACCCGTCCGCGCGAGACGGACTTCGAGCCGCAGGGCACCGGCGGCGGTGGCACGACCGGGTCCGGCGGGCCGACGGGGCCGCTCATCGCGATCACGATCCTGCTCGCGGTCATCGTCGGCGGGCTCGCGTTCGTCGCGTGGATGCGCGGCCCGCGCGATGGCACGACCGCCGACCACGCCTATCGCACGGTGACCCGGTTCGCCGCCGCGGTTCGGGTTCGGGCCGCGACCGAACCAGACCGTCTACGAGTACTCGGGGTCGCTCGGCGAGGTGCTCCCGATCGTGAGACCGGAGCTCGAGACGGTCGCGCTCGCGAAGGTCGAGACCGTCGTACGGCCGGGGATCCCTGGAGCGCCGACCGGCTCCAGGCGCTGCGGGCCGCCGAGCGGCGGCTCCGCCTCAACCTCCTGCGCCTCGCGTTCCGGCGCGGCGAACGCCGCCGCCGGCGCTGACGCCCGGGTCCCGGACCCGCCGGATCCGCCGGGCGATCGCCAGAGCGCCCGGTCGCCTCGCGCGTCCGGCCCTCCGCGAGCGACGCCGCATCCTGCACGGGCGCCAGGTGCTCCGTCAGGTTGTGCGCCCGCAGGACCGGCCGTCCGCCGCGCAGGTCCACGACGGTGATCCCGCACAGGTCGAACGACCACATCCAGAAGCGGTCGAGCGGCAGGTCGAAGAGCGTCAGCATCAGGACCTTGAAGACCCCGTCGTGCGCGACGACGAGGCTCCACGGACCGCCCGGGCGGGCGCCCGGATAGCCCGCGACCGGCTCGCTCGGGGTCGCTGGGGGCCGGCGGCCAGCCGCCCCGAGCACCGTCGCCAGGGCGGGTCGCACCCGCGTCGGCGACCTCGGCGAGCGACTCGCCGCCCGGCGCCCAGACCTCGGTCGGCGTCCGCCGCCAGGCGTCGAGCGTCGTCGCCGAACCGGCGCGGATCTCGTCGCGATGGAGGCCCTCCCACTCGCCCTGGCCGATCTCGGTGAACCCCGGGTCCGCGCGGATGCGGGACGTCCGCCGCCGGCGGCTGCGGCGATGGCGCCGGCCGTCTCGGCCGCCCGGCCGAGCGGCGAGTGGACGATCTCCTGTGGCGCGTCCGCGGGGATGGGCAGGGCAGGGGAGCGCCCGACGACGCGATGCGCGCCGCCACGAGGCGGGCCTGCTCGCGCCCCGCCGTCGAGAGCGGCGAGTCGGCCTGACCCTGGAACCGGCCCTCGACGATGAGCTGGCTCTCGCCGTGACGAACGAGGACGAGCGTCGCGTCGAGGCCCTCGGGGATCGGCGATCCGCTCAGCGCTCGCCGCCCAGCCGGATCGTCCACAGCTCGGTGACGTTCTCGTGGCCGCGGATGGCGTCGGCCACGCCGGCCGGGACGTCGTCGTCGAGGGCGAGGATCATCAGCGCGTCCTCGCGCGGTCGCGTCCGGGCCGAGGTGCATCGCGCTGATGTTCACGTCGGCCTCGCCGAGCATGCTCCCGATCCGCCCGACCGTGCCCGGGCCGGTCCATGTGCCGGGTGATGAGCATGACCTCGGACGGCGCCATGTCGAGTCGATAGTCGTCGAGACGGGTGATGCGCGGCTCGCCGCCGGCCACGGTGCCGGCGACGGTCGTCGCGACGCCGCGTCGCTCGGTCGAGAGCGTGAGCTGCGCCGCGAACGCGCCGGCGTCGGGGGTCTTGCGCTCGACGAGCGTGATCCCGCGCGCCTTGGCCAGCGCGCCCGCGTTGACGAGGTTGACCCGCTCGGTCGTGACCGTCTCGAGCAGGCCGCGCAGGACCGCCGCGGTCAGCGGCGTGCCGTCGTACTCGGCGAGGTCGCCGGCGATCTCGAGGGTCAGCGTCTTCACGCCGCCGCGCGAGAACTGGGCGAAGAACCGCCCGAGGATCTCGGCGAGCGGCAGGTACGGCGCGATCGCGCGAGCCGTCTCGGGGGTGAGCAGCGGGGCGTTGACCGCGTATCGGGCGCTCCGGCCGTCCAGCACGTCGAGCACCTGCGCCGCGACCTCCTCCGACGACGAGGATCTGGGCCTCGGCGGTCGAGGCCCCGAGGTGCGGCGTGAGGAGGGTGTTCGGCGCGTCGAGCAGCGGCGAGCCGGTCGGCGGCTCGTGCTCGAAGACGTCGACCCCGGCCCCGCCGAGGTGCCCGCTGTCGCAGCGCCTCGGCCACGGCGGCCTCGTCGAGGACGCCGCCGCGCGCGACGTTGAGGACGATCGAGCCGGGCTTCATCTTCGCGATGTGCGGCCTTGCCGATCAGCCCGCGCGTCGAGCGCGTGAGCGGCACGTGGACGGTCACGACGTCCGCGCGGCGCGAGCAGCTCGTCGATCTCGACGAGCTCGACCCCGTGGTTGCGCGGCCTGCTCGGCGGTCACGAACGGATCGACGCCGACGACGGTCATCTCCATCGCCCGGGCGCGGACCGCGATGGCCTGGCCGATCTTGCCGAGCCCGACGATGCCGAGCGTCCGGCCGCGCAGCTCGAGACCGGTGAACTGCGCGCGCTTCCACTCGCCGCGGCGCATCGACGCGTCGGCCGGTGCCGTCTCGCGGGCGAGCCCGTAGATCAGGGCGAGGGTGTGCTCGGCGGCCGCGATGGTGTTGCCGGTCGGGGCATTGACGACCGTGATGCCCGGCGCGGGTCGCCGCATCGAGGTCGACGTTGTCGACGCCGACGCCGGCCCGGCCGATGACGACGAGCCGCGTGCCCGCGGCGATCAGTCGCGGCATCCACCTGGACCTGGCTCCGGACGATGAGCGCGTCGTACTCCGGGCATGATCGCGCACAGCTCGTCGCGGGTCAGCCCGGTTCCGCTCGTCGACCTCGTGATGGGCGCGGAGCAGCTCGATGCCCTCCGCGGCGACCGGTTCGGCGACGAGGATCCTCACGCGCCGGCCGCCGGCGGGCGTCGCCGTGGCCAGGCCGTAGCGCCTCGAGCGCCGCGACCTGGGCGGCAGCGACCGCCGCACCCGGGCGCGACCGGCCGGCCGACCGCGAGCGAGACGAACTCGAGCGTGCTGATCGCGCCGAGGATCTCCTCGAGCGTGACCGAGCCGAGGTGGCCGAGCCGGAAGATCTTGCCGGTGAGCTTGCCCTGCCCGCCGGCCAGGACGACGCCGCGACGCTTGACCTCGCCGTTGAACGCCTTCCAGTCGAGGTCCTCGGGGACCCATGCGGCGGTCACCGTCTTGGACGCGACGCCGCGGGTCGGCGAACAGCTCGAACCCGAGGGCCGACAGGCCGGCGCGGGCCGCGGCCGCGCAGACCTCGTGGCGCGGCGAAGATCGCGGCCGCGCCCTCCTCGGCCATCAGCCGCAGGCCTTCGTCGACCTGGTAGACGACCGCGATCGCCGGGGTGAACGGCGTCTGGCCGTTGGCGGCG
This sequence comes from uncultured Chloroflexia bacterium, assembly GCA_963755115.1. Taxonomy (GTDB): domain Bacteria; phylum Chloroflexota; class Limnocylindria; order Limnocylindrales; family CSP1-4; genus SPCO01. Next base: position 2,021,871 of record CAVWIK010000002.1, on the reverse strand, counting down.
GCGTCGCGATGGGCGCGCAGGTCGAGGTAGAAGCGCGGCATCGTCGCGGTCTCCATCGCCGTCCACGCCCGCGGCGAGGCGGCGATCATCGCGAGGCCCGGCGCCGACATCCAGGCCTTCTGCGAGCCCGTGACGACGACGTCGACGCCCCAGGCGTCCATCTCGAACGGCACCGCCCCGAGGCCCGACACGCTGTCGACGAGGATCAAGCGCGTCCGGCGCCTCGGCGCGGACGGCGGCGGCCAGCTCGGCGATGGGGTTCATCACCCCGGTCGAGGTCTCGTTGTGGGTCAGCAGCACGGCCTTGATGCCCGGCGTCGGCGCGGAGCTTCTCGCGGACCTCGTCGGCTGCCGCGGCGTAGCCCCACTCCGCGTCGAGCTTGGTCACGTCCGCGCCGTAGATGCCGGCGATCTTCGCGAACCGGTCGCCGAACGAGCCGATGGACACGCCCAGGACCCGGTCGCCCGGCGAGAGCGTGTTGACGACCGCCGCCTCGAGCCCGCCCGACCCGGCGGTCGTGATCATCGCCACGTCCGAGGTCGTCCCGAAGAACGGCTTCATGCCGGTCAGGATCCGCTCGAGCATCGCCGCGAACTCCGGCCCGCGGTGGTTGATCATCTGCCGCCCGCCTGCGGTCGCGGACGCGCGGCGGGAGGGCGGTCGGGCCCGGGGATGCGGAGGTTGGGTTCGAAGCGGTCCACGGTCGTGCCTCCGGCGTGGTCGGGTCGAGGCGGAAGGGGCGGGTCGTCGACCGGATGGTCCCATGGGTTGACCGGGACGCCGCCACCGTGGCATATATGACGGCATATGACGACCAAACGTACCACGATCCTCGCCGACCCCGACCTGCTCGACCGGGTCGCCCGGCTCGCCGACCGGCAGCGGACGACGCGGACCGCGGTCATCACCGCGGCGCTCGAGGCCTACCTCGCCGAGCACGACGAGGCGCCCGACCTGCCGTTCCTCGCCGTCGGGCGCAGCGAGCACGGCCGCCTGTCGCTCGACGGTCGCTCGATCGCCCGCCGCGAGGCCAGCCGCCGGCCCGCTGGTCCCGCGCTAGCCGGCCGGCCGTGGCGATCCTGCTCGACGCGTCGCGCGGTCCTCGCCGCCGCCGACACGGCCGACCTCAACCACGCCGCGGCCATCGCCTGGTTCCGCGCGGGCCGACGAGCCGCTGCTGCTCGGGGCCCTGACGCTGGCCGAGCTCGACGTCCTCCTCCAGCGCGAGCTCGGGCTCGAGGCGACCCTGGCGCTCCTCCGCTCGATCTCGGGCGGCGGCGTCCGGCTCGTCGCGCCGACGGACGCGGACCTCGCCCGCGCCGCCGAGCACCTCGAGGCCGCCGCCGAGCATCGGCCGCGGCTGGCCGACGCCCTCCTGGTCGCGACGGCCGAGCGGCTCGGCGTCCGGCGCATCGCGACCTTCGACCGCCGGCCGATCGCCGTCTTCCGCCCGCGCCACGTGCGGACGTTCGACCTGGAGCCCTGACGCGCCCGTCGCACGTCGAATGGCTCCTTCGTCGTTCCGCCGTACAGTGCGCACCGGAGGAACGCCACTCGCATGTTCAGCCGACCCCCTCGCCGCACCCAGCTCGATCACCGGCGCGGCGATCGTCGTCCTGCTCGGGCTGGCGCTCGGCGCCAGCGCCGTGGCCGTCAACGCGTTCGGCGCGGGCGACAAGTTCGACCGCCTGCTGGCCAAGATCGACCGGTTCGTCGCCGGCCCGCCGCCCGACCGTCCGACGGTCGCGACCGTCGAGGTCACCGATCCGGGCGACACGACCACCGACCCGAACGAGGAGACCGATGACGGGGAGGCCGACGTGCCCATCCCTTCGCCGACGCCGACCCCGGTGCCCACGCCGACGCCGTCGCTGGAGCCCGGCGAGACCCCGGCACCCACCCCGAAGCCCACGCCCAAGCCGCCCCACGCAAGCGCAGTCGACTTCAACATCGTCAAGCACCCGAAGCAGGTCTTCGCCTCCGAGGTGAACAAGGACTGGTGCTCCCCGGCCGGCGTCCAGATGGCGCTCGCGGTCCTCGGCAAGGTCGACACCTCCGACGAAGTCCAGGCCACGCATCAACAGCAAGGTCCGCAAGTGGGAGAGCTGGTCGGACAGTCACAACGGCCACTGGGGGCCCGCCGCGATGGCGCAGGCGCTCAAGGCGTACGGCGCGCCCGGCTACGAGGTCCGCGCCTACAAGTCCCGCGCAGGCGCGCCCTCCGCGGGGCCGCTCGGGCGATCAAGAAGACCCACTCCCCCGCGTCCTGCTCATGGCCTGGCGCGGCGCCCACACCTGGGTCATGACCGGGTTCCGCGCGGATGCCGACCCCTCCGTCTTCAACGACGCCCAGCAGTCCCGGGGACCTACATCCTCGACCCCTGGTATCCGCGCATCTCGAGCATCTGGGGCCGCTCGGACCCGCCGGGCACCTTCCAGAACAGGCCGAGATGGAGCGGAACTACCTGCAGTGGAAGCGGCCCGAGGGCCGCTACCCGGACCGCGACGGCCGTACCTCATCGTCGTGCCGACGGTCAAGGCTGAAGGGCCGACCGCCCAGACCCGCGGCGCCGATCCGCGCACGCGAAGGAAGACCGCCAGCAGGACGTCCTTGACGCGCCATCCCGATCGCATAGCCGAGCGGGATGGCGAGGATGCCGAGCGGGCCGACGAGGAGCTGCGTCGCCACGACGACGACCCCGAGGCCGAAGAACGACGCGACGACCTGGCGGACCGTGTCGTGGGTGGCGAACAGGCCGCGCGAGAGCGGGTAGGCGAGCGCGTCGAACGGGACCGACAGGGCGAAGGCGGCCACGACCGCGGACGTCCGGGCGACGTCGTCGGCGCCGAACGCGCCGCCGCCGAGCAGCACCTCCACGAGGCTGCCGGAGCGCAGGAACATCGCGACCGCCGAGAGCGTCGTCAGCGCCGCCGATCGACCACGAGGTTGCGGCGACCAGTGAGGCGAATGCGGCCGGTCGTCCCGGTCGGCGTAGGCCGCGGACAGTGTCGGGAAGACCGCCAGCGAGAACGAGATCGCCGATGAGGCTCACCGGCACGACCTGGTAGTCGAGCGCGAAGTTGAGCGACGAGACGCTGCCGACCCCCAGACCGGCGGCGACGACGCGTGAAGTACGTGAAGATCAGCGGCTCGATGGGCGGCTGATCATCCGCGGGATCATCAGCCGGATGAACTCGCGGAACGCCGCGGTCCGGACCGCGAAGCACGGCCGGATGCGGAACGACGTCCGCATGATGCCCGGCGACGCGGATGCCGAGGTGGGCGGCGGCGCCCGCGACCGCGCCCCAGGCGGTCGCGACGATCCCGTACGTGCCCGCGAACAGGACGGTCCCGACGACGATGCCGGCCGTGTACAGGATCGGGGCGAGGGCGTACGGCAGGAACCGCCGGTCGGCGACGAGCACCTCGCCGAGGGCAGATCGAGGCCGGCGAACATGACCTGGGCGAAGCAGTTGATCCGCAGGAGCTGGACGTACAGGTCCTGCGTCGCCGGGTCGAGCCTTCGCGCCGACCGTCGGCCCCGAGCCACGGCGCGCCGACGAAGAGGATGGCCGAGCGCGATCGCCGCATCACCCCGACGGCGGCGGTCAGGACGGTCCGCCCGAACTCGTTGGCGGCCTCCTCGGCGTCGCGGCTCCGGAGGCTCTGAAGATCGGGACGAAGGGCGCGCTCAGCCCGGCCGACACGAGCACGTCGAGGGCGATCTCGGGGATGCGGAACGCGGCGTTGTAGGCGTCGAGCTCGGCGCTCGGCGCCGTACGTGTTGGCGAAGACCCGGTTCCGGACGATGCCGGCCGCGAAGTAGCCGAGGAGCAGGACCGACAGCAGGATCGCGCCGCGGGGGACGAACCGCTCGAACGAGCGCGAGCAGCGCCCACGCGACGGGTCCCGTGCGCGGTCGGTCGGGGGGCGGTCATCAGCCGATGATGACGGACGAGGCGACCGCGGCGCGACGCCACGACTCGGCTGGCCGGCGACCGTCGGAGCAGCGTGACCACGGTGCGACGGCTCCTGCTCCTGGCGGCCGCGGCGTACCTGCTGTTCGTCATCGGGCTCGATCGGGCTCGACGTCCTCATCCGGGTGGCCGGACGCCGGTCCGCTGGCCCTCGCCCAGGTCCTCGTCGGCGCACCTGACGCTGCTCGCGGTCGTGCTCGTCCCGCTCGCGATGCTTGCGCGGGGCCGGGACCTTCCGCGTCGTCCTCGTCGCGCTCCTGGTCGTGACCGTCGCCCGTTCGGCGGGGAATGGCTCCGGTCGCCGCCGCTCTTCGAGCCCGACCGGCCCGGCGTCGAGGTCTGACCTGGAACCTGGAGCTCGGATCGCGCGCGCCCGATGACGCCGTCGCGTTCCTCCGCCCCGCCTCGGCCGATGTCGTCGCCCTCGAGGAGCTGACGCCCACCGTGTCGGCGGCGATCGCCGCCCGACCCCGCGCTGGCCGGCACTACCGGTACCGGGCGCTCTACCCCAGCCGATGACGTGCTCGGGCTCGGCGCTCCTGAGCGCGTACCCCATCTCGGATGTCACGTTCCAGGGCGGCCCGTCGCGGTTGTTCGCGACGATCGCGACTCCGTCCGGGCCGGTGCGGGTCGTCGTCGTCCATCCGTTGCCGGGCAGCTTCGTGCGCGGTCCCTTCGACGATGCCGATTGAGCTTCGACCCGACCGAGCGCGACGCCGCCCTCGAGCGGCTCCGCGACGACATCGCCGCGGAGGCGAACGAGTTCCCCGTGCTCGTGCTCGGGGACATCAACACCGCCCCGACCGAGCCAGCGTTCGGCCGGTTCACGGCCGGGTTCCGCGACGCCCACGCCGAGGTCGGCATCGGACCCGGGCTGGACCTACCGCCCGGACGCCCTCGAGCCGCTCGGGATCGGGCTCATCCGCATCGACGTGGTCCTGACCGGCCCAGGCCTGCGCCCCACGGCCGAATCGACGTCGTGTCCACGGATCGGCGACCACTGCGCGGTCGTCGCCACGGTGACGCCGGACGTGGCCCGGTAACGTCCCGAGCTCGTGCGTTCCGGGCCCACGAAGCGGGCAGTCCGTATCATCAGGGGGTCCAGGGTGACGCTGCGCCGACGAGTCAGACGACGGACCGCCACGATCGGTCGCGATACCATCCCGGGGCATGACCGACCTGCTCACGCAACTCACCGGCCCGCGCTACCGCTTGGCCATACCGGCCACGGTCTCGGCACGCCTCCCGTCCGGTGAGACCGCGGGTTTGCTTGTCGCGTTCCTCGTCTGGCTCGTGATCGTCGCGCTGGCGCAGCCCCTCGGCCGGTCGTGGGGCTCCGGGCAGGAGGCGGTCGCCTACTGGGCCAGCCACCTGTCGGCCCCATACGCCAACGCCGACTGGACCAAGCCCGGGGCATACGTCTATTCGCCGGCGTTCCTCCAGCTGATGTCCCCGCTGACGGCCCTGCCGTGGGGCGTGTTCATGGGTGTCTGGACCGCGATCATGCTGGCGGCCGTCCGCTACCTGACGGGGCCTCGGCTGTTCGCCCTTGGGGCGCTGCTGGCGGTCGCCGAGTTGTTCGGCGGCAACATCTCCTTGCTGCTCGCGGTCGCGATGGTCGTCGGCTTCCGCTGGCCTGCGGCCTGGGCGTTCGTCATCCTGACCAAGGTCACCCCCGGCATCGGCCTGCTGTGGTTCGTGGTCCGCCGCGAGTGGCGCCAGCTGGGGATCGCCATCGGAGCGACGGCAGCCGTGGTCGCCCTCTCGGTCGTCGTGATGCCGGGCGCCTGGGCCGAGTGGATCCAGGTCCTCATCCGCGTCGCCGGGCGGGATGGCCCTGGGCCGCCGTGCCGATCCCGTTCCTCGTCCGGCTGCCGTTCGCCATCGCGATCGTCGTGTGGGGTGCCCGCACGGATCGGCGCTGGACCGTCCCCGTTGCCGGGATGGTGGCGCTGCCTGCCCTGTGGTACGGCGGCCTGAGCATGCTCCTCGCGGTCATCGTCCTGCGCCAGCAGGATGACCGGTCGGTCTGACCAGGCCGACGACCGAGGCGATCACCAGGCAGAGCAGGGCCGGCGCGATGAACACGAGGCCCGCGGGCATGTACGGGATGGAGTACGGCTCGGTCAGGACGTCGACGATGACGAGCGCCAAGGCCACGAGGCTCGTCACGAGCAGGACGCCGAGCGACCGGCGGCCGACCTTGATGTAGGCGGCGATCGCCGACGCGGTCAGCAGGCCGAGGAGCAGGGCCATCGTCTCGGCGCGCTGTGAGGCGAGCACCCAGGCCTGCCGGCAGACGGCTTCGGGACCGAAGCAGTCACCGTACGTGTTGATGAAGAGGACGAGGAGCCCGGCCATCCACAGCAGGCCGACGCCGACGCCGATCATCACCCGGATCCGCAGCGATGGCTCGCCCCGGGCGGCGCGTCCATCATCGGGCGGAGCTTCCAGTAGACGGGTGGACCCGAATCCCCGGATGCCGTCATGGGTCAGCCGTCGCCCGCGTCCTTCTTCTCGGTCTCGGCCAGCTTCTTGCGGTTGGTCTCGCGGGTCTTCATCATGTTGTTGCCGCGTGTGGCGGGTCTCCTCGGGCCCCGGGATCGCACGATCGAGCGCGTCTTGCCGGCGGCCTTCGCGGTCGGCCCGCGCCTCGGCGCGCGCGGCCATCCGCGCCGCCAGGGTGGCCTCGTAGCCCTGGTCGGTCGGCAGGTAGTAGCGCCGGTCGGCCAGCTCGTCGGGCAGGTACTGCTGGTCGACGTCGGCGCCCTCGAAGTCGTGCGGATACCGGTAGCCGACGCCGATCCCGTGCTGCTTCATCCCGCGGTGCGCGGCGTTCCGCAGGTGGAGCGGCACCGGCAGGGCGCCGCGGCCCTCGATGTCGCCGACGGCCGCCCAGTACGCGGCGCCCGACCGGTTCGACTTCGGGGCGGTCGCGATGTAGGTGGTCGCCTGGGCCAGCGCGTACTGCGCCTCGGGCAGCCCGATCCAGTCGAGGCGCCTGGCCGGCCGCGACCGCGACCTGCAGCGCGCGCGGGTCGGCGTTCCCGACGTCCTCCGAGGCGCTGATGATCAGCCGCCGGGCGATGAACTTGGGGTCCTCGCCGGCCGCGATCATCGTCGGCGAGCCAGTACAGCGCGGCGTCGGGGTCGTTGCCGCGCAGGCTCTTGATGAACGCCGAGGCCGTGTCGAAATGGCCGTCGCCGGCGCGGTCGTAGCCGAGGATCCGCTGCTGCGCGGCCGCCTCGATGTCCTCGAGCCGCGGCGTCACGTGCCCGTCCTTGTCGCGGACGTCCTCGCCTTCGGCCAGCGCGGTCGCGCCCTCGAGGACGTTCAGCGCGGAGCGGGCGTCGCCGCCGGCGAGCGAGACGAGGTGGGCGAAGGCATCGTCGGCGAGGGCCACGCCGCCGGTCGGACCGAGGCTGCCGGCCAGCCCGCGCTCCTCGTCCGCGAGCGCGCGGCGGACGACCGTCGCGACCTCGTCGTCGGTGAGCGCCTCGAGGCGCCAGACCCGCATCCGCGAGAGGAGCGCGGCGTTCACCTCGAAGTAGGGGTTCTCGGTCGTCGCCCCGATGAGGGTGACCGTGCCGTCCTCGACGTGCGGCAGCAGCGCGTCCTGCTGGGCCTTGTTGAAGCGGTGGATCTCGTCGAGGAACAGGACGGTGCGCAGTGCCGTTGAGCGCCAGGCGGTCCTGCGCCTCGGCGATGGTGGCGCGCACCTCGACGACGCCCGACATGACCGCCGAGAGCGAGACGAAGTGGGCGCCGATGGCGTTCGAGAGCAGGCGCGCGAGGCTCGTCTTGCCGGTGCCCGGCTGGTCCCCACAGCAGGATCGACGACAGGTGGCCGCGGGCGACGCTGCGTCGCAGCGGCCCGCGCTCGCCGACGAGATGGGCCTGCCCGACGAACTCCTCGAGGTCGCGCGGCCGCATGCGCGCGGCGAGCGGCTGCCGCTCGGGCGGTGGCTTGAAGAGCGCCTCGGGCCTGGCTCCGGCGGGACGACGGGCGGTGGGCATGGCCCCGATGGTAGACGCCCGGCCGGGGCGGCCGGGTCAGATCGGGCCGGCGCCCATCGCGTGGGTCGACGATCGCGAGGACGAGCATGACAGGATCAGCGAGCCACCGATGAGCGTGATGCGCCGGACGTCGCGGCCGACGTACGCGTACTCCTCGGCGGCGCGGACCGCGAGGGTCGACGCCGCGGGCCGGCGTCGGGCTGCGTCGGGCGACGCGGCGGCGCTCGGTCGTGCGGCGACGGGTCTCCTCGGCGGACTCGCTCCTCCGCGACGATCTGCGCTTCGAGCTCGGCGGCGCGCCGCTCCTCTCTCCTGCGGGGTCAGCGGGCCGGGTTGGCCGTCGCGACGGCGGCTCGGGGCGTCGGGCGCGGCGCGGCTGCCGGTCGCCGCTGGAGCGGCGCTCGCTGACCGGGTCGGGTGCTGCTGCCTCGGACGCGTTTCGCCATGTTCGGAAGGGTTCCTCGTGCGGGTCAGTCGGCGGCCGCATGAGGTAGTCAGCGGGACCGCGCGGCGAGGATAGCCCGCCGACGAGGGCGCGCCTGCTAGACTCCGGCCACCCCGGAGGACCCCCCGATCGACCTCGACGCGCTCGTCAACCAGAACATCGGGCCATCGTCGCCGCCCTCGTCATCCTCGTCGTGGTCCTGCTCGATCGCGGTGATCGGCTGCTCCGGCGATCGACCCGGCTCGAGGCGACGACTCGCGGGCCTGACCCGCGGCTCCGAAGGCCGGAGCCTCGAGGCGGTGCTCGACGCGCATCTCGAGAAGGTCTTCGCCGTCGGCAAGCCAGCTCGACGACCTGACGGCCCGGATGGCCGTCGTGGAGGCAGCCCAGCGCAAGGCCTTCCAGCGACTCGGCCTGGTCCGCTACAACCCGTTCGAGGAGACCGGCGGGAACCAGAGCTTCGCGCTCGCCCTGCTCGATGCGAAGGGCGACGGCTGGGTCCTCTCGAGCCTCCATGCGCGCTCGGGGACGCGCATCTACGCCAAGACCATCAGCGCCGGTCGCGCCGATGCGGCACTGTCCGAGGAGGAGACGGCGGCGATCCGGCAGGCGACGGCCTGACAGGCTAGCTGGCACGGCGGTCGGCGATGGTTCGCGACATGGCCCCCACGACGCCCGCCGTCCCCCCGCTCGACCCGACCATCCCGCCGGCCGATGCCGCGGAGACATCGATGAACCGGACCCGCGTCCGACGCCGCCGCGAGCCGGACTCGCTCGACCAGCTGCCCGCATGGAGCGACCTCGTCCCGGTCATGGACCCGGCACTCACGACCGAGCCCACGCCCGGTCTCGAGGCGTTGCTCGGCGGGCTCAATGCGGACCAGCGCCGCGCGGTCACCCACGAGGATGGCCCGCTGCTGGTCGTCGCCGGCGCAGGGACCGGCAAGACGCAGGTCATCACCCGCCGGATCGCCTGGCTCGTCGCCACGCGGCGCGCCAGGCCCTCGGAGATCCTGGCGCTGACCTTCACGGACAAGGCCGCCGAGGAGATGGCGCGTCCGCGTCGACCAGCTGGTCCCGTACGGGTACACGGACACGGCCATCTCGACGTTCCATGCCTTCGGCGACGGGCTGATCCGCGAGTACGCGCTGGAGCTCGGGCTCCCGACCGACGTGCGGGTCCTGACCCGGCCCGAGGTCGTGATCTTCCTGCGCGAGCACCTCTTCGAGTTCGAGCTCGACGTCTACCGGCCGCTGGGCGACCCGACGCGCTTCCTGTCGGCCCTCGCGACGCTGTTCAGCCGCTGCAAGGACGAGGACATCGAGCCCCGCGACCTATCTCGAGTTCGCCGCGACCGGGTGGCGGATGCCGCCGCCGCGCTCGGCGAGGGGCGCCCGGATCCGACACCGATCGGCCGAGGCGGACCGCGACGGGGCCGCGGCCGCCGCGGAGGAGGCTCGCCGGCAGGACGAGCTCGCGCGCGCCTACGGGACGTACCAGTCGGCTGCTCGCGGCCAACGGCTGCATCGACTTCGGCGACCAGGTCTCGCTCGCGCTGCGGCTCCTCCGGGAGTCGCCGCGGCCCGGGCCGAGATCGCAGGCCGGTTCCGCTACATCCTCGTCGACGAGTTCCAGGACACGAACCGCGCCCAGGCCGAGCTCGTCAGCCTGCTCGCGGAGCCGCACCGGAACGTGACGGTCGTGGGCGACGACGACCAGGCCATCTACGCGTTCCGGGGCGCGGCCATCGACAACATCCTCGGGTTCCGCGACCGCTACCGGACGGCACGGACCGTGGTCCTGCGGCGGAACTACCGCTCGCACGCGCCGATCCTCGACGCCGCGTACCGGCTGGTCCGGTTCAACGATCCCGGACCGGCTCGAAGTGCGTGCCGGTGTCGGCAAACGGCTCCGTGCCGAGCGGGAGGACCCGGCTCCCGCCACCCGTCCGGCTCGAGGCCTTCGCGACCGGGTCCGACGAAGCCGACTGGATCGCCGCCGAGATCGGCCGGCGCATCGAGGCCGGCGCCGTCGCCCCGCGACCATGCCGTCCTCGTCCGCGCCAACGGCCACGCGGACCCGCTCCTGCGCGCCCTCAACGTGGCGGGCATCCCGTGGCGCTTCTCCGGGACGTCCGGGCTGTACGCTCGGCCGGAGGTCCGTCTCCTGCTCGCCTTCCTGCGGATCGTCGCGGATCCGGACCTCGAGCGTCGACCTCTATGCGCTCGCCGCGTCCGAGGTCTACGGGCTCGGCGGCGAGGACCTGACGGCCATCGTGAACATCGGCCCGCCGGCGCCACCGTCCGGTCGGGCCATCCTCGAGGAGCTCGACCGGCAGCCCGGGATCCTCCGCGTCGGCGCGGGGACGAGGGCGTCGGTCCACACGCTCGTCACGGACCTCGCGCGCTATGCCGAGCTCGCCCATGAGCGTCCGGCCGGCGAGCTCCTCTACGGCTTCCTGCGCGCGAGCGGGCTCCTTGCCCGGCTGGCCGCGACGGACTCGGTCGCCGCCGAGGAGGCGCTCTCGAACATCGCCCGGTTCTTCGACATCGTCCGCGGCCAGTCCGCGCTCCTGGCCGACGACCGGGCGATCTTCCTGGCGCCGCACCTGCAGACGCTCATCGAGGCTGGCGACGACCCGGCCACGGCCGAGCTGGACCCCGATGCCGAGGCCGTCGCCGTCCTGACGATCCACAAGGCCAAGGGCCTCGAATTCCCGGTCGTGTTCCTGCCGGGCATGGTCGCCGGGCGGTTCCCGGGCAGCGGCCGGGGCGAGCCGCTCGCGCTGCCCGCCGGTCTCGGGCGAGGGCTGCCACCGACCCCGGAGCTGGCGCTCGCCGAGGAGCGACGCCTCTGCTACGTCGCGATGACGCGGGCGCGCGACGAGCTGATCCTGTCGCACGCCGCGGACTACGGCGGCGCGCGGGCGCGACGGGTCTCGCCGTTCGTCCTCGAGGCGCTCGACCTGCCCGCGACCGCGGCGGTCCCAGGCGCCGGCGTGCGCCGCACCCGACGTCCGCCGAGCGGCTGGCCGGCTTCGAGGCCGCCGCGCCGCGGCCCGACGCCGAGCGCGGCCCGATCGAGGAGCCCCTCTCGCTGAGCTTCTACCAGATCGACGACTACCTGACGTGCCCGCTCAAGTACAAGTACGCCCACGTCCTGCGCGTCCCGCTCGCTCCCCACCACGCGCTCATCTACGGCTCGGCCCTGCACAAGGCCGTGCAGGCTGTTCCATCAGCGTCACGCCCGCGGGCAGGTCATGAGCGAGGCGGAGCTCGACGAGGTCTTCGAGGCGGCCTGGACCAACGAGGGGTTCGTGAGCCGTCGAGCACGAGGAGGCGCGCCTCGAGGCCGGGCGCGCAGGCCCTGCGCCGGTTCCGGGCGGCGCAGCTGCTGCCGGACGCCGTCATCCCGACCTACGTCGAGCGGGAGTTCAGCTTCGAGCTCGGCGGCGACCGCGTCCGCGGCCGCTGGGATCGGGTCGACATCGAGCCCATCGGCGATACGGCGGCGGCAGCCTCGTCGACCGCCGCGGGCGATCCGCCTCCGGCGAGCGCGGACGTCGTCGCGCCGACGCTCGGGATCATGGGCCCCGAGCGAGTCACGATCACGGACTACAAGTCCTCGGACGTCCGCGACCCGGCCCGGGCGCGGCAGCGGGCGCGCGACTCGCTCCAGCTCCAGATCTACGCGATGGGCTACGAGGCCATGACGGGCCGGCTCCCCGACGCGGTCGCGCTCCATTCCTCGAGTCGGGGCTGGTCGGCCGCGTGGACGTCGATCCGAAGCGCCTGGCGAAGGCGCGCGACAAGATCGCCACCGCCGCCGCCGGCATGCGGGCCCGCGACTACACGCCGAGACCCGATCCCGTCGCGTGCACGTATTGCGCGTTCCGCGACATCTGCCCATCGAGCGTCGCCCGCTGACCCTCGCAATAGGGCATTCGCCCGACTGGACGTCCCCGGGCCTCCAAGCGCATCGTCGCGGACCCCGACTGCCGAGCGCGCATCAAGGCTTCCGGGAGCTGGGCCGAAATGGATCACGGGAGCGACATCTCGACCGATGGACCTGCTGGCACGGGCATTCCGCCCCTGGGCCACGAGCGACGGACCCGAAGCCCTAGACTCGCTCGTCATGGAGGCGCGCGACCGCACGGCCAACCTCGGGTTCTTCGGCGCGGCCGCGGTGGTGTGGCTGCTCGTCGGGCTGGTCCTGGTCACACGTGACCCCGTGCTGGAGCCGGAAGCCGGGTTCGTCGGGGCGGCGCTGATCGGTCTGGCCATCAGCCTGACGCTCATCCCGATCTTCTGGATCGTCGTGTTCGGGCGTCATCGGCAGATCGCCTACCGCGGCGACTGGCTCCGGGCCATCCGCCGCGGCTGCTGGGTCGGGGTGATCGTCACGGTCCTCGTCGTGCTCCGGATCCAGGGGCTGCTCGACTGGCCGATCGCGCTGTTCATGATCGCGCTCGCCGTCGTCGCCGAGTCGACACTCTCCGCGGAACGCTGACCCGCGGGTCCGGGCCGGGACGCTAGGCTGCGCAGGTCCATCGCCCCGCAGGCTGGAGTCGCCGCGTTGCCTTCCCTGTCCGCCACCCGCCCGGCCGAGCCGTACGCCGAGGCGAAGGCCCGCCTCGCCCAGGCCGTCGAGTCCGCCCGTGACGAGATCCTTGGGCTGTCGCATCGCATCCATGCGGACCCGGAGCCGGCGTACGAGGAGCACCACGCATCGGCGTGGATCGCCGGGATCCTCGCGGCCCACGGGTTCGACGTGACGTACCCGGCGGGCAGCCTCGCCACGGCGATCCGCGCCGTCCGGCGGGGCGGTCGCGGCGCGTCTGGTCCGAGCATCGGGATCCTCGCCGAGTACGACGCGCTGCCCGGTCTTGGCCACGGGTGCGGGCACAACACGATGGCGGCCTCGGGGGTCGGCGCCGCCATCGCCCTCGCGTCGATGGCGGATGAGCTGCCCGGCCGGATCGTGTTCCTCGGGACGCCGGCCGAGGAGCGGGGGAGCGGCAAGGTCACGATGATCGCCGAGGGGCTCTTCGACGGCCTCGATGCGGCGCTCATGTACCACCCGTGCGACCGGGACCACGTCGAGAGCTGGCCGCTCGCCTCGGAAGACATCGAGGTCGTCTTCCACGGCCTCCAGGCGCACGCCTCCGCGGACCCGTGGAAGGGGCGGAATGCCCTCGACGCGATGATCGTGCTGTTCACCTCGGTCGGGCTCTGGCGCCAGCAGCTCCGCGAGACCTCGCGGGTCCACGGGATCATCCGCGAAGGTGGCACGGCCGCGAACGTCATCCCGGATCGCACGTCCGCCTGGTTCATGATCCGCAGCGACGACGAGACGTACTACGAGACGATGCGTACCCGGTTCCGCGAGCTGTGCGAGGCGGCCGCGCTCGCGACCGGCACGACCGTCGAGGTCGAGTTCTCCGGCAGCGCCTCGACGATGCGCAACAACCAGGTGCTGGCCGGACGGTTCCGGGCGAACATGGCCGCCTACGGCATCGAGGACCAGGGCGACGACGAGAATGCCGGGAGCACGGACATGGGCAACGTCAGCCACGTCTGTCCGACGATCCACCCGGAGCTCGCGATCGCCCCTGAGGGCACCCCGGGGCATTCGATCCCGTTCCGCGATGCCGCCATCACGCCGCGCGCCGACGAGGTCACGCTCCTCTCGGCCGCGCTCGTCGCCCAGACGGCCTACGAGCTCTATGCCGACCCCGCGCTCGTGGCCGCGGCCTGGGACGAATTCCGCGGCGGTTGACCCGGGGCCCGGTGCTACCATCGGCGGGCGCGCCCCGCTGGACGACGGGATTCGAACCGGCGGCGCCCCCAGCGAGACGGCATCCCCACCGCCGGCCGAGCCGCGCCCGTCTCCGGGAGGACCTGTGGTCAAGCGCCCCGACGATCCGGTGACCGGGTCGGACTTCGCCGCCCGCAACGGCTGGGACGGCGAATTCGAGACGTACAGCGACTTCGACCTGCCGACCTATGTCGGGCCGGTCTCGTTCATGAAGCTGCCCTGGGTCACGGATCCGGCGGAGCTGCGCCGCATGGGCGCGGACGTGGCCATCGTCGGGGCGCCCTTCGACGACGCCGTCACCCATCGGCCCGGGACCCGCTTCGGCCCGCGGTCGATCCGCGAGGCGCAGTACACGTCGGGCTCGGTCCATTCGCTCCAGCTCGACGTCGATCCGTTCGAGGTCCTGACCGTCGTCGACGCCGGTGACGCGAACATCGTGCCGTCCAACATCGGGCGCGCGCACGCGATGATCTACCGCAAGGTGCACGAGGTCGCCTCGACCGGCGCCATCCCGATCATCCTCGGCGGCGACCACTCGATCACCTGGCCCGCGGCGACGGCGGTCGCCGCGCTCCGTGCCCCGCAGCGGGTCGGGATCGTCCACTTCGACGCCCACGCGGACACGGCCAACGACGGCTGGGGCGTCCTGGCGAGCCACGGGACGCCGATGCGCCGGCTCATCGATTCGGGCGCCATCGACGGGCGCAACTTCGTCCAGGTGGGCCTGCGCGGCTACTGGCCGCCGAAGGAGACCTTCGACTGGATGCAGGAGCACGGCCTGCGCTGGCACTTCATGCGCGAGATCGAGGAGCGCGGCGCGGAGGCGGTCATCGCCGACGCGATCGCCGAGGCCCTCGACGGCCCCGACGTCATCTACCTCTCGCTCGATATCGACGTCATCGACCCGGGGATGGCGCCCGGGACCGGGACGCCCGAGCCGGGTGGGATGCTGACCCGCGAGGTCCTGCGGGCCATCCGCCAGATCGTCGGGTCGGTCGAGCTCGCGGGGATGGACATCGTCGAGGTGTCGCCCCCGTACGACCACGCGGAGACGACGGCGATGGCGGCCAACCGCGCCGCGCTGGAGGCGATCAGTGCCCTCGCGATCCGTCGGCAGGCGGGCCACGCCGTCCGCTGGGAGGGCTGACCCCATCGACGCCGACCCGTTCCGATCGCTGGAGCGTGCCAGCGCGGACGACCTGGCTCGCCTGTACGACCTCGACCTGGTCGACGATCCGGGCGACCTCGACCTCTACCTGGCCCTCGCCGAGCGGACGGGCGGCCCGGCCCTCGAGCTGGCGGTCGGGACCGGCCGGCTGGCGGTGCCGCTGGCGGCCGCCGGGACGCGCGTCACCGGCGTCGACATCGATCCGGCGATGCTTGCCCGCGCGCAGGCCCGCGCCGCCGCGGCCGGTCCGGCCACGGTCGGGCGGCTGACCCTCGTCGAGGCCGACCTCGTCGAACTGCGCCTCCCCGACGCCGGACGGTTCGGGCTCGCCTTCATCGGCCTGAACTCGCTCATGGTCCTGCCGTCCCGAGCCGCGCAACGGGCGGCCATCGGGGTCATGGCGGACCACCTGGCGCCCGGCGGAGTCGCTGTCGTCGATGTGTGGCTGCCCGACGCCGACGACCTGGCCCGGTTCGACGGCCGGGTCATCCTCGAATGGCCGCGAACCGATCCGGAGACCGGCGAGATCGTCACGAAGGCCGGATCGGCGCAGCACGACGCGGCCAGCGGGACGGTGACGCTGACCACGATCTTCGAGGCGGCCAAGCAGGGTCAGCCGGCCCGCCGATGGGTCCGTCGCGACCGGCTGCGCCTCGTCTCGGCCGACGAATTGCGGGCCTTCGCGGAGGAGGCCGGGCTGGCCGTCGAGGTGCTCGCCGGGGGCTACGACCTGGGTGGTTTCGGGCCCGGCAGCGAGCGCGCGATCCTCGTCGCGGAGAAGCGCTAGGGGAGGGGTCGGGAGGGTCAGGATCGCCCGGGACCTCCGAGTGATTCCGTGAGCCGGGCTGCGTGGTATCGTCGAGCGGATGCCATCCAGTGACCAGACGCGCCTGCTGATCGTCGAGGACGTGCCGCAAGTCGCCCAGTACATCCGCGGCCTGCTCAACGCGCAGGCCAAGGTGAAGCTGCTGGACGTGCTCACCGAGGGCGGCAAGGCCATCGCCCAGATCCAGGAACTCCGCCCCGACGTCGTGCTCATCGACGCGCTGCTGCAGGGCCGCGTCAAGGGCCTGCAACTCGTCGACCAGATCCACAAGAGCGGCCTCGGCGTCCCGGTCATCGTGATGACGGTGCCGCAGAACCCGATCGAGCCGGAGCCGGAGCGCGGCATCCACGGCGTGCTGACGATGCCGTTCTCGGGGTTCGACCTGATGACGCGCATCGCCAACGTCCGCAAGGTGTTCGAGGCCGAGCAGGAGACCGCGGGGACCCGCATCTTCGCGGTGTTCGCCCCGAAGGGTGGCGTCGGCAAGACCACGATCGCGTTCAACCTTGCGGTCGCGCTCGGCCAGCAGGAGCTGCGGACGGTCCTGATCGACGGCAGCCTCCAGTTCGGCGACCTGCGGGCGCTCCTGAAGGTCCCCACGGACGCCCCGTCGATCCTCGACCTGCCGACCGACCGGATCGCGGAATCGGACCTCGGGGACGTCCTGTGGCGCGACCCGTCCGGGATCGACATCCTCCTGGCGCCCCCGCGCATCGAGATGGCCGAGATGGTCACCCCGCGCGACGTCGACAAGGTCCTCTCGCTGCTGCGACGGGTGTACGGCGCGATCGTCATCGACATGTCGAGCTACCTCAACGACGTCAACCTCGCGTTCCTCGATGCGAGCGACACGATCGTCGAGATCGTCACGTACGACTCCACGACCATCCACAACACGGTCGCGATCGCCGACACGTTCCGGGCGATCGGCTACCCGGCGGCGAAGGTCCGATACCTCGTCAACCGCGCCGATTCGGCCGGCGGCATCGACGACAACACGCTCGAGCGTGCGCTCGGACGGGTCCCGGAGCATCGCGTGATGTCCGACGGGCTCCTCGTCGTCCAGTCCAACAACGAGGGCGTGCCGTTCGTGCTGGCCAACCCGGACGCGCCGATCAGCAAGGACATCGCGAGACTCGCCACCGAGCTGCTGGGGTCGGTCCGAGCGCCGGCTGCGGTGCTCCGCTAGGCGGGCCCGATGTCCGATCCCCGTCCGATCGGGGTCTTCGACTCGGGTGTGGGCGGGCTGACGGTCCTGCGCGAGATCCTGCGCCGGAACCCGGCCGAATTCGACGGTCTACCTCGGCGACAACGCCCGGGCACCGTACGGCGTGCGCCCGGACGACGAGGTCCTCGCGTTCTCCACGCAGTCGCTCGATGCGCTTGTCGAGCGCGACGTCAAGGCGCTCGTCGTGGCCTGCAACACGTCCACGGCCGTCGGGCTCGAGGCGTTCCGACGCCGCTACGACCTGCCGGTCCTCGGCGTCATCCGACCCGGCGCCTCGGCGGCCGCGCTCGCGACCCGGAACCGCCGGGTGGGGGTGATCGCCACCCCCGCCACGATCCGCTCGCACGCGTACTTCGCGGCCATCAAGGACGAGAACCCGGCCATCGAGGTGTACGAGCACGCGACCCCGGCGCTGGTCCCGCTCGTCGAGGCCGGCGAGCTGCGCGGCGCGGTCGCCGAGGCGGCCGTGGCCGATGCCCTGGCACCGCTGCTCGGGGAGCGCGACGCGGACGGCGAGTCGATCTTCCCGCGCCCGGCTGGCGCGACCGTCGACACGCTGCTGCTCGGCTGCACGCATTACCCGCTCCTCCGGCCGGTGATCGAGGCGGCGGTCGGCGAGCGCGTGGCGATCGTCGAATTCGGCCACGGCGACCGCATCGGCGCTCGCGGAGCTCCTGGGCATCAATGGCCTGGACGCGCCCGCGGGCACGGCCGTCGAGCCGACCCACCTCCAGCTCACGACCGGCGACGCGGCCAGGTTCCTGGCGCTGGCGGTCCGCCTGTTCGGGGCGTCGTTCCCCGACGTCGAGCAGGTCGACCTGGCGGTCGTGGCGCGATGAGCTCGCGCAGCGACCGCGGACCGGCCTGGCGCGACGATCGCGTCTGGCAGGCCGGGTTCCTGATCGGGTCGGCGCTCGGGGCGGCGGCCACGGTCGTCGGACGGCGCGCCGAGCAGTCCGCGCGCAACGGCCTCGTCGACTGGCCCGGGGTGGAGCGGATCGCCATCGCGCGACTGGCCAGGGCGCCCGGGACCCTTACGCCGGCCGAGCTGGCCGCCGCCGAGCCCGCCTATGCGGCCGCGATGGCACGGATCGTGCCCGCCCTCTCGGCGGCGCTCGACACCCATCTGCCCGGCGTGGTCGAACGCTCCGGGGTCGTGGATCGCGCCGCCTGGGTGCGAGCCAACGTCGACACGTTCGCGACGCTCATCGGCAAGCTCGAGGCGGACCTGCTCGACCAGGTCGTGCCGACCGGCGGCGGGCTGGCCAAGGCGACGATGGCGCTCGCCAATCGGTGGGTGACGACCCGCCAGCTCGGGTTCCTGCTCGGGTTCCTGGGCGCCCGCGTCCTCGGCCAGTACGACCTCGCGCTGCTCTCGACCGAGCAGACCCCAGGTCGGCTGCTGTTCGTGGAGGAGAACATCCGGGCCACCGCGGCGGGTCTCGGCGTGCCGGTCGGGCCGTTCCGCACCTGGATCGCGCTGCACGAGACCACGCATGCGTTCGAGTTCGAGGCGCATCCGTGGCTTCGCCCGTACCTGGCCTCGCGGCTTGAGCGGCAGCTCACGCTGTTCAGCAGCGACGCGCGTGGCCTGGGCCGCGAAGCCCTTCGCGGCCTCGGACGGACGCTCCGGGGCGAGGGCGGCGGCGAGCACTGGATGGAGCGCCTGATGGGCGACGAGCAGCGGCAGCTCTTCCGCGAGACGCAGGCCGTCATGAGCCTGCTCGAGGGGTTCAGCGACTACGTCATGGACGAGGTGGGCAAGGACCTGGTCCCCGATGTCGAGCGGATCAGCGCGCGGTTCCATGAGCGGCGGACCCGGCGCACGGCGTTCGAGCGCTCGATGCTGCGGCTGACCGGACTGGACCTCAAGCTCGAGCAGTACAAGAAGGGCGAGAAGTTCGTGCGGGCCATCGCCGAGGCGCGCGGTCCGGCTGCGCTGACCCGGCTGTGGGACGGGCCCGAGACCCTCCCGCGCGAGGGCGAGATCGAAACGCCGGAGCGATGGGTCGCCCGCGTGATGGACGGCGCGGCGGCGACATGACCGACGACGCCGGTCTCGTCCGACGAGCCGGACCCGGCAGCGGTCCGGGCGGTGCCCCGACGGCGATCGCGCTGAGCCCCATCCTCTCGGCCCGCTACCGCTCGCGCGACCTCGAGCGGATCCGGGCGGCGGCCCCCGGCGCGCGGCTCGTGACGGTATCGGTGGAGGGCCTCGCCGACGGCCCGCTCGACGACGTCGAGGTCATGCTGCGCGGCTGGCTCGGGCCCGATGCATTCGACCGGCTGCTGGTCCGGGCACCGCGGCTCTCGTGGGTCCACTCGGCCACGTCCGGTGTCGAGCGCGCCCTCACCCCAGCGGCCCGCGAGCGGGGCCTCGTCGTGACCAATGCCCGCGGCGTCTTCAGCCGCCCGATCGCGGAATACGTCCTGATGATGATCCTGGCGGTGAGCCGCCGGCTGCCGCAGCTGCTCGAGCTCCAGCGGGAGCGGACGTGGCAGCCGCTCGAGGGCGCCGAGCTGCGCGACGTGACCGTCGGGATCGTGGGCCTCGGTTCGATGGGGCGGGCGGTGGGCGCGCTCGCGACCGCCTTCGGCTGCCGGGTCGTCGCGGTCCGCCGGCGAGCGGGGGCTGATGCGGGCGCGGTCGCGCCCGAGGCCGGCAGCTCGGACGCCGATCGAGCGTTCGGCGAGCTCATGCTCGACCGGGTCGGCGGTCCCGAGACGCTCCCGGAGCTGCTCGGAGAGTCGGACTTCATCGTGCTGGCCGCGCCTCTGACGCCCGAGACCGAGGAGATGATCAACGACCAGACGCTCGCGATGGTCAAGCCCGGGGCGTGGCTCATCAACGTCGCCCGCGGCCGCCTGGTCGACGAGCGAGCGCTGCTGCGGGCGCTCCGCGACGGGCCGCTGGGCGGCGCGGTACTCGATACGTTCCACGACGAGCCGCTCCCGCCGATGTCGTCGTTCTACGACCTCCCGAACGTCATCGTGACGCCGCACACGGCCTGGTCGAGCGGGCGCGTCCTGGACCGGAGCGTCGAGCTCTTCTGCGACAACCTGCGCCGGTTCGCGGCCGGCGACCCGCTGCTCAACGTGGTGGATCCGACGGCGGGCTACTGACCGATCGCGTCGCAGGCGCGGCGACGGCCGAACGCCGTTACGCTGCTCACCATGCAGATCGCCATCGTCGGGCTTGCCGGTTCGGGCAAGACGACCGTCTTCAACACGCTCACCCGCGGCCACGCGGAGACCGGTGGCTTCGGTGGCGTCACGCTCAATGTCGGGGTCGTCAAGGTGCCGGACGAGCGGCTCGACCGGCTCGCGGAGATCTTCAAGCCGAAGAAGATCGTGCACGCGGACGTCACGTACGTCGACCTGCCGGCCCCGCCCGCATCGACCGAGGGTCACGTCGGGACGGAGGAGCTGCCGCCGGACCACCTCGCCCGCCTGCGCGACTCGGACGCGCTCCTCCACGTCGTCCGCGCCTTCGAGAACCCCACGCATCCGCATCCCGAGGGGAGCGTGGATCCGGGCCGCGACCTCGAGCGACTCGATCTCGAGTTCATGCTGGCCGACCTCGCGATGTCGGAGCGCCGGCTCGAGCGGCTGCAGGGGAGCGGCCGGCACGGCACGCCCGCTGAGCGCGAGGCCGCCGAGCGCGAGGAGGTCGTCGTCCGGCGGATCCACGAGGGTCTCGAGGCGGGCCGTCCGATCCGCGATCTCGCGCTCGACGAGGACGAGGAGAAGGCGATCCGCGGCTTCCGGTTCCTGACCCAGAAGCCGGTCCTCGTGCTGCTCAACATCGGCGAGGACGACCTGGCAGCCGCGCCGGCCATCATCGAGCGGGTCTCGGGGGCGTACGACCACCGCCAGGCGCTCGTCGAGGCGCTCTCGGCCCGGATCGAGATGGAGCTGGGCGAGCTCGACCCCGACGAGGCCGCGGCGTTCATGGAGGAGATGGGCATCACCGAGTCGGGGCTCGATCGGCTCATCGCCCTGTCGTATCGCCTGCTCGGGCTGATCTCGTTCCTCACCGCCGGACCCGACGAGGTCCGCGCCTGGCCCGTCCCGGACGGCTCGACGGCGGTCGATGCGGCCGCCGCGATCCACACCGACCTGGCCAAGGGGTTCATCCGGGCGGAGACCGTCTCGTACGAGGACCTGCTGACGCTCGGATCGATGGCCGAGGCCCGCAAGGCCGGCAAGCTGCGCTCCGAGGGCAAGACCTATCGCGTCCACGACGGGGACGTGCTGGAGGTCCTCTTCAGCAAGTAGGGCGGCCCGCGCTGCGCGGCTCGCGGTCGGGACGTGGTCCCCGCGAGCCTCAGTTCAGACGGCCGCCCGGGTCGAAGTCGACGAGCACCGACCGGAACGGGGCGCCGTCGCCCTCGTCATCATCGTCGTCGTCATCGTCGTCTTCCTCGGCATCCGCGAGCTCCACCTCGAGCTCCGCGAGGTAGTTCTCGGACTCCTCGGTCGAGACGTTGACCGCCGCCGCCAGCCGGTCGTCGCTGACGTGGATGAAGCCATGGTCGCGCTCGAGGACGACGGCGATCGCCTCGCTGAGCGTATCGTTGATGTAGCCATCCTGGATCCGGCGACGGATCGTCTGGACGAGCTCGAAGAACTCGTCCGGCTCCCACTCGGATTCGCTGACCACGAGGACGTCCGAGTAGACCTCGTCGTCGCCCTCGTGCAATTCGTAGAAGAACAAGGACCTGGCTCCAGCAGCGTTGATCGGGGCCGGCAGTATACGCCCGGAGGTCTCGTGGCCCGCCCCAGCGTCGAGGTCGTCCACGTCGGTGCCGCATGCCGCGACATCACCCCCGACGACCCGCGCGGGTGGCGTCTCGGCGGTGGCGTGACGTATGCCGCGATGACGACGGCACGGCTCGGCCTGCGCACGGCGGCGGTGGTCGGGGTCGACGCGGAGGCGAACGGGGCCCCGGAGCTCGATGCCCTGCGCGATGCCGGGGTCGACCTGCTGCGCGTGCCGCTCTGGGAGGGACCGGTCTTCCACAACGTCGAGACGCCATCGGGTCGCGTGCAGACGTGCGTCCAGGTCGGCACGCCGTTGCCGGTCCACGACCTCGCCGACGCGTGGCGGTCGGCGCCGGGCTGGTCCATCGTCCCGGTCGCGGACGAGGTCCCCGACGCGTGGGCGGCCCTGATCCCGCACGGGGCCTACGTCGCGGTCGCCTGGCAGGGGTTCCTGCGCGAGCTCGCCGCGGGCCAGCGCGTCACGCGGCGTGCGCCGCGGCCGTCACCGCTCGTCGCGCGGGCCGACCTCATCGGTGTCAGCCACCACGACCTGGCCCCCGAGACGCCGGTGGCGGACCTCCTGCGCCTGCTCCACCCGGGCGCCGACCTCCTCATCACGCGGGGCAGCGAGGGCGGCCTGCTCGTCCATGTCGGACCGGACGGGCCGACCGATACGCTGCGCTACCTCCCGACGGCGACGGACCGCGAGATCGACCCGACCGGGGCGGGTGACACCTTCCTCGCGGCCCTGCATGCCTCGGTCCTGCGGCCGGGCATCCTCGGGCGTCGCGGATCGCGCGCCCGTCTCGACCTGCGGTTCGCGGCCGCCGCGGGATCGCTGGTCGTGGAGGGCCACGGCCTGGCGGGCGTCCCCGATCGCGCGGCCGTGCTCGTGCGGCGGGCGCGCGAACGCGTGCGACGCGCGGTCGTGCCGGCCGAGGTCGCCCAGGTCGGCAGTCACCCCGACCCCGAGTAGCCGCCCCGCCGGGTCGTGGCGATCCGGCGCCGGCGGAGCCTGGTGATCCGCCGCTCGAGATCCGCCTCGAGGCGCGGCTCCGGCCGTCCGAGCCGCCGCCGACGATCGGCCAGGGTGAGACCCGTGGACGCGGCGACCAGGGCGCCGTCGCGGTCGCGGAGCCGGTGCTCGCGGACCTTGGCGAGCTCGATCGCGGCGACGATCGCGGTCCGGCCGACCCCGGACGCCAGCGCGATCCAGGCATCCGCGGCCTCGTCCCAGCGACCCATGCGACGGAGCATGTAGGCACGCTCGACCGCGATCCGCTCGGCCGTCCACGGTGTCGCGAAGGCCGCGGTCCGGTCCGGCATCGCCCGGTCGGCGGCGATCCGACCGCGACCCCCGAAGTCCGCCGGGATGCGGGGCGACCACCACGGTTCCTCGGGCGGCCGCCCGGCACCGCCCGGGGCAGGGCTGCGCCGGCCGAGGTCCTCGGGTGCCGCGACGGCCAGCGCATCGTCGTAGCAGGCGACGGCCTCCGAGGCCCGGCCGGAACGGGCGAACGCGCGGGCAAGCCCCGCCAGATCCCCGGCCGGCGCCGCACGGCGGCTCCCGGGATCGCCGAAACCGGTCTCGAGCATGATGAGCAGCCGGGCCAGCGAGCGGACGTCCTGGTCGTTGTGGCGGACGACGTCGACGAGCGGCTCGACCGGGCCACCGCGCAGGAACCCGAGATAGCGCGCCGGGATCTCCCAGCCATCGACGTCGCCATGGCGGTGGAGCCCGAGGAGTCCGGCCTCGGCGGTCCGCAGCCGGGCATCCTCGAGGCGATGCCGGAACAGCCGCCGGACGATCGGCAGGAGGTCCAGGTGGCCGGCGTGCACCGGGGCCGCTTGGCGTGCCATGCGGTAGCGCGTCTCGAGTAGCGGCCAGTCGAAGCCCCGCCCGTTGTAGGTCACGAGCCAGCCGTCGGCCGGGATGTGGGCGGCCAGCGCCGAGAGCAGCGCTCGCTCGTCGCTGTGGTCGGGGAGCAGCAGCTGGAGCTGGCGGAACGAATCGCCCTCCCACCATCCGATCCCGATCAGGAACGCCACCGTGCCGGCGCCCGTCGCGAGCCCGGTCGTCTCGGTGTCGAGGCAGACGAGCGGCACGTCGGCGCCGGGCTGGCCTGGTAGGCGGGCGAGGCGGTCGCGGTCGATCGCCATCGGGCGGGCGGGGCTCTCGAAGCGCACGACGGTGCCGTCGGGGCCGGTCACCACCTCGGCCCCGAGCCGCGTCGCGAGGCGTTCCGCGAGGTGCCGTGACGGCAGCGACCCGCCGCCGGCCACCGCCGGATCGAGCCCGCCCAGGGCGGCGGCCGGGCCGCTGGTCGCCGCCCGGTAGCGCGCCAGCCGCCGCGCGAGGGTCCCGGCCCGCTCGGACCGCTCGGTGGCCTCGGCCGTCATCCGCGCGCGGCCGCCGCTCCCACCAGCCGACCGGCGCCCAGCTCCTCGAGCAATCGCAGGGCGAGGGCACGGGCGTCGATGTCGGGCTCGAGGCGTGGCCCGGTGCAGGCCGGACAGCCGCCCTCGCAGTCGCACGACGCGATCAGCTCGGCGGCCCCGGCGATCAGCGCGTCGTGGCGCTGCCACAGCCGTTCCGAGAGGCCGATCCCGCCAGGCACGGCCTCGTACAGGTAGATCGTCGGCTCCTCGGCGTGCGGCGAGCGGACCTGCGCAACGAGGCCGAGGTCGCGGGGATCGCCCATGAGAAGCACCGACGCGATCGTCTGGATGGCCCGGCCGGCACCCAGCAACGCGATGTCGAGCTCGTCGTGGCGCCAGCGGTCGCGCGCCCCGTCCGCGGTCAGCCAGTAGGCGGTCGTCTGGAGCTCGAGCTCGGGCAGGTCGATGGGGCCCCAGCCGACGTTCTCGTCGGTCACGAACTTCAGCTTCTTGAAGAGCGTGACGAGGCTCGCGACCATGACCTCGCCGTGGATCCGCCGCCCGTTCGTCGCGGTGGCCTCGGCGAAGATGTCGAGGGGCTTGAGCGTCACCGCCCGGTTGGCGTACGTGTAATGGTCGGCATCGATCCGGTGGACGTAGGCCTTGCGCTCGATCCATTCGAGCCGGTCGACGTAGTACTGGACCGATTCGTGGATGTAGATGGCGCGCTCGTGGACGAGGACCTGCGCGCTGAAGAGGTCGACCTCGCCGAGCACGCGCGGCCGGTCGGGCGTCGTGTCGATGATCACGACGTTCTCGGGCGCCGCGGTCCGCAGCGAGATCTCTGATGCGGGGAAGTTCTCGCTCGACCAGTACCAGCGGCGGTCGTCGGCCTGGCGGACGTGGCCCTCCTCCGCGAGGAAGGCCAGCAGGTCGTCCGCGGGGCCGGGCCCGAAGACCTCGCCCGGGTCGAAGGGCAGCTCGAAGGTCGCCGCGCGCAGGTGCCCGAGCAGGACGTGGAGGTTGTCCGGGTCGAGGCGGGCCTCCTCGGGCGTGCCCTGGAGCAGGAACTCGGGATGGTGGATGACGTACTGGTCCACAGGCGCGCCGGACGCCACGAGGATCGACACGCTCGTGCCCTGGCGCCGCCCCGCCCGGCCGAACTGCTGCCAGGTCGCGGCGACCGAGCCCGGGTAGCCCGCGAGGATCGAGGCGTCCAGGCGGCCGATGTCGACCCCGAGCTCGAGCGCGTTGGTGGCGACGACCCCGAGGACCTCGCCATCGCGCAGGCCGTGCTCGATGGCCCGGCGTTCCGTGGGCAGGTAGCCGCCGCGGTAGCCGCGGACCCGGCTGCGCGGGCCGTAGCTCTCGCGCAACGACTCGCGGAGCCCGGTGAGCAGGATCTCGACCGCCACCCGCGACCGGCCGAAGACGATCGTCTGCCGCCCGGCGCGCAGGAACGGCAGGGCCCAGCGCTGGGCGAGGGTGACCGCCGAGCCGCGCGCCCCGCTGGCCGGCTCGAAGACCGGCGGGTCGACGAGCAGGACGTGCCGCTCGCCGGCCGGCGCGCCGTTGCGGTCGACGACGCGGGCCGGGCGCCCGGTCAGCGTCGCGGCGAGCTCGCCGGGGTTCCCGATCGTCGCGGAGCAGCACACGATGATCGGGTGGCTGCCGTAGTGGGCGCAGATCCGCAGGAGCCGGCGCAGCACGTTCGCGACGTGGCTGCCGAAGATCCCCCGGTACGTGTGGAGCTCGTCGATGACGATGATGCGGAGCTGCTCGAACAGCTGGAACCACTTCGTGTGGTGGGGGAGGATCGCGGAGTGGAGCATGTCCGGGTTGGTGACGACCACCTGTCCGGCGGTCCGGATCGCGGATCGGATCGGGGCCGGGGTGTCGCCGTCGTAGGTCGAGGTCATGAAGCTGAACCCGGCCGAGGCGGACAGCTCGCCGAATTCCGTGACCTGGTCCTGGCCGAGCGCCTTGGTGGGGAACAGGAAGAGCGCGCGAGCGGCCGGGTCCTCCGCGATCGCCTGGAGGGTCGGCAGCGCGTAGCACAGCGTCTTGCCCGATGCCGTCGGCGTCACGACGACGACATCCTGCCCGGCGTGGATCGCGTCGAGCGCCTCGGCCTGGTGCCGGTACGGGCGCTGGATGCCGCGCGAGGCGAGCCCGGCGACGATCCGCGGGTCCAGCCAGGCCGGGAACTCCGCGAAGTCCGCCGCGCGCGCCGGGATGACCTCGTGGTGGACGACACCGCGCGCCAGCGACGGCTCGGCCAGCAGATCGGCCAGGACGGCCTCCGGCTCGGCGGGGGCGTACGTACGCATCGTGACCTCGAATAGCACGGGTGTTCGATTTGCCGGAGTCTAGCACCACGGTCGCGCCCGCTCGTGACACCTCGGCTGTCACGAGCCGCGGGGGGGTTGACACGCTAGCTACTCGGTCAGCTACCCTCGCTCGAATGGTTCGCCGGCCGACCTCCGTGCCGCTCGATGACGATCGCGACGAGCTCGGACCGACGGGCGAGGCAGGCGATGGTCCGTCTGCCGCGTCGCCCCAGCGCGAGCTGCCCGACCTCTCGAGTCTCGGTGTCGCCGGGCTGACCCGCCGCCGCCTCGCCGGCATCATCGGAGCCGCGCTCGCGATCTGGATCGTCGTGGTGTTCGCCCGCCAGGTCGGCGCGGCCTCGGCGGCCTCGGCCCGCGTCGAGCAGATGGCCACCGACAACGCGGCCGTGTCCCGGGACGTCGAGGCCCTCGCCCGCGAGCTGGACCTGATCCAGCGCCAGCAGTTCATCGAGCAGGAGGCCAGGGCGCATCGCCTCGGCACCTCCAAGGAGACCGCCTTCACCCTGGCGGAGGATGCCCCGCCGCTACCAGACGACGCGCCAGGGTCCGCCAGCGTGCGCCTCGGTGCCGAGGTCGCCCACGTCAGCCCGCTCGAGCGCTGGCTGACGTTGCTCTTCGGCCCCGGCGACTGATCGCGCGCCCCGACGGGCGCGTCCTGCGGGCTATGCTGTCGGTCCCCGAGCGTCGGGCCATCGATGGAGGTGTCCGATCACGATGGTCGACATCGCGGTCGAGGATCTGGTCTTCCTCATCTGCACGGTCATCGGCGGCGGCCTGCTGCTCGTGACCGTCGTCGTCGACGACATCCTGGGGGCGATCGTCCATTTCGAGGTCGGCGGTGTCCCGGTGATGCCCCTCGTGCTCTCGTTCGTGACGATGTTCGGGGTCGGTGGCCTCTTCGCGACCCAGGTCCTCGATGTCCACGGCGGCCGGGCCGCGCTCGTCGGGGGCGCGCTCGGGCTGGCCGGTCTCGGCGTCGCCTACCTCCTGTTCGGCGTGCTGCGGTCCGTCGACGCGGGCGAGTCGTCGGCGGCTCCGCCGGCCGCGGGCAACCCCACCGACCGGGTCGACTGATCAGTCCATCGACGTGGCGATGGCGAGGGCTCGCTCCTTCGTGATCGCGCCCTCGATCCGGTAGAGGATCCCGTCACGCTCCCAGACCAGCGTGTCGCCGACGAGCCGGCGGGTGTCCTCGATCGCGCTGCCGTCGGGCGCGAGGTACCAGAAGAAATGGGGATCGCCGCTGATCCAGTAGCCCGGCGCGCCCTCGACCGTGACCGTCTCGACCGAGGCGATCCGGGCGTCGATCAGCTTGTGGGCGAGCCCGTCATCGGCTGAGCCCTCGTTCTCCGTGATCAGCAGCCCGGCCCCGCCGAGCAGGTCCGACGCCGGCAGCCCCGGGCCTGCGCCGTACACGAACGCGAGCTGGCCCCGCAGGTTCGTGCCGCCCACGTAGACCGCGTCGGGCGGGCCGAGCGCGGTCGGCACGCGGACGACGAACGGCACGTGTCCGCCGGCCTCGTCGAGCGTGGCCGGCTCGCCGAGACCGAGCCCTGCGCCGGGCGAGCGGTCCGTGCCGGGGCTCGCCGGGGCGCTCTGGGACGGCACGGGCGACGGGACCGGACCGAACTCGATCGACAGCAGGTCGAGACCGACCCTGATCCCGATCACCGCTCCGACGACCAGGAGCGCGATCGCGGCGGCAAGGAGCAGGCTGCGCGGAAGGCTGCGCAGGATCGGTCGTGGGGACGGTCGCGCTACACGCCCCTCGCGTACCCGACGGCCGACGGCCGCGGCCAGGTCCGGGGTCGGCGGGAACGCGACCGCGGTCGCGAGTTCCGCCAGCGCGGCCTCGATCTCCTGCGGCGTCGTCAGTCCGAGGCGCTCGGTCATCGTGGCGCCTCCACCGTGGTCAGCTCGGTCCGCAGCCGGCCCAGGGCTCGCGACAGCCGCGACTTGACGGTCCCGGCCGGGACGCCGAGCGCGGCCGCCGTCTCGGCCTCGGACAGCTCGAGCAGGTAGCGCAGCGAGATGACCTCGCGGTCCGCGTCGGTGAGTCGCTCGATTCCCCGCAGCAGGGTCTCGCGGCGCTCGCGGGCGAGGACCGCCACCTCGGGCGACGGGGCCGCGTCGTCCGCGCGGCGGTCCTCAGGGATACGGAGGGCAAGGGCCTCGCGCCGGCCCGCCGCGCGGCGGCGATTGCGCGCCTCGTTGGCGACGATCGTCAGCAGCCACGGCCGGAACGGCGCCCCGGCCCGGAAACGCGAGAGAGCGGCGAAGGCCTTCACGAAGCCCTCCTGGGCGGCGTCCTCGGCGTCGTCGGCACCACCGGAGACGACCCAGGCGGTGCGGTACGCGACGGCCTCGTGGGCGCGCACGAGCCCTTCGAACGCGGTCACGTCACCGTTCCTCGCGCGTTCGATCAGTTCGGTCTCGACCGGCGGACGGCCCTCCACGGTCCGAGCCTAGGGGATGCGCCCGTGACCGTCACGAGCGCATCCCGCGGGCACGACCTCAGCCCGAGACCGCCGCCCGCCCCGCGCGCCGGCCGGCGCGATGACCGTGGATCGCGAGGGCACCCCCGCCGACAACGGCCAGCACGAGCAGCCCGGCCAGGCCGACCGGCACGGGATCGATCGGGGCCGCCGTCGAGACATACGTGGGGGCCGTCGCTGCGGCCGCCCGCACGGCCATCGTGGCGGCGCCTTCCATGACGAGATCGCGCGAATTGAAGGTGATCGTCCACGACCCCTCGGCCGGGAAGATGACCGTGGCGACGTAGTGACCGGTCGGGCCCTGCGCCTGGGCGGCGGATTGCACGACCGCACCGGTCGCCGGGTTCGTGGCGATGACCGTGATCCGCGGCCAGCTCACGGCCGTCACGCCGTGCTGCAGCACTTGGAACCCGATGGTCGTGCCGCCGACTGCGGCCGGGTCGGTGGGCTGGTCCGTGATCGTGACCTGCGCCCAGCCGCCGGCGGCGACGGTGGTCGCCAGCGCGACGGTGCCCAGGAGCGCGAGCGGGAACGCCAGGAGTCGACGGCGCATGGGAGACCTCCGGGAGGTGGCGCCGGTGGACGACGCCCGATCACCTCTCCTACACCGGACGGTCGCCGGCGGTTCCGCCAGAGGGGGTAGCCCGAATTGGATGATGCATGGAAGCGGCCGTCGAGTCATCATGGCTGCCTACGCCATTGATCTAGGAGGTCATGCCGTGTCGCTCGGACCGGTCGAATACATCGCGATCGCTTTTCCCGGCAACAAGTTCTCCGGGCAGATCGTCCCCGCGCTCAAGGAGCTCGTCGACGCCGGGACCATCAAGATCCTCGACCTCGTGATCATCCACAAGGACGAGAGTGGCAACGTCGACGCCGTCGAGCTGTCCGAGGCGGACGCGGAGGAGAAGGCGGCGCTCGCCGTCCTCGGCATCCAGGGCACGCGCCTGCTCGGGATGGAGGACGTCGAGGACATCGGATCGGCCCTCGACGCCAACAGCTCCTGCGCGCTCATGATCTGGGAGAACGTCTGGGCTGCCCGCTTCGCGAAGTCCCTGCGGAATGCCGAAGGGATCCTGATCGCCAACGGCCGGATCCCGGCCGCGCTGGTCGAAGAGGTCATGGCCGAGGCGACCGTCGCCTAGCCCATCGCGACCCGGTCGCGAACGATACGAAAGGAACGAAACCGATGATGCGACGCAGAGGTGGGCTGGTCAGGATGGCCGCGACGACCGCCGTAGTGGCGGGGACCGCGGGTGCCGTGAGCCACCATCAGCAGCAGAAATATCAGAACCAGGCCGAACAGCAGGCGTACGAGCAGCAGCAGGCCGCCGCAGCCGCGGCGCCCCCACCCCAGGCCGCAGCCCCGGCCCCGGCCGTCGACCCGGGCATGGCCGAGCTCCAGAACCTGGCCAACCTCCACGCGCAGGGCATCCTCACCGACGAGGAGTTCGCCGCCGCCAAGGCCAAGGCCCTCGGCATCTGAGACCTGGCCCGGCGAACGCCGTGACCAACGCAGCCATCGATGTCCGGCGCCCACCGGCGCCGGACATGGTCTGGATCCCAGGCGGCACGTTCCGCATGGGATCCGATGCGTTCTATCCCGAGGAGCGGCCCGTCCACGACGTGACGGTCGACGGCTTCTGGATGGACGATCACCCGGTCACCGTCATCGAGTTCCGGCGCTTCGTGAAGGCGACGGGCCACATGACCGTGGCCGAGCGGCCGCTCGACGCGGCGGACTACCCCGACGCCGATCCGAGCCTGCTCGTCCCGGGCTCGCTCGTCTTTCGCAAGACGCGCGGACCGGTCGACCTCGATGACTACCGGAACTGGTGGCACTGGGTGCCCGGTGCCCAGTGGCGTCATCCCGAGGGTCCCGGGAGCGACCTGACCGGGCGCGACCGCCACCCCGTTACGCACGTCGCCTACGAGGATGTCACCGCCTATATGGCCTGGGCGGGCAAGACGCTCCCGACCGAGGCCGAGTGGGAGTTCGCCGCCCGCGGCGGGCTCGACGGGGCGATCTACACGTGGGGCGACGAGTTCGCCCCGAAGGGCCGGATGATGGCCAACACGTGGCAGGGCGAGTTCCCCTGGCAGAACCTCCGGACCGATCGGTTCGAGGGCACCTCACCGATCAGGAGCTTCCCGCCGAACGGCTTCGGCCTGTACGACATGGCCGGCAACGTGTGGGAATGGACGGCCGACTACTACACGCCATCCCATCCGGAGGCGATGACGCACGCGTGCTGCGGGCCCAGTGGCCCGCGGGTCAACCCCCGGGTGTCCAGCGCCGAGGCGTCGTTCAACGTCGGCGGCCCCGGCGCGCAGTTCCCGCGGATGGTCGTCAAGGGTGGGTCGCATCTGTGTGCCCCGAACTACTGCCTGCGCTACAGGCCGGCGGCGCGGCAGGCCCAGACCGTCGAGACCTCGCTCGGCCACCTCGGCGTCCGAGGGATCATCCGCATCGATGCCGCGCCGGCGTGACGCCGGCGAGCGACGTCCGGGTCCTGGTGGCTGGCCTGCGCCGAACTTCGCTAGAATGCCGGTCGCGGCGGAGTAGCTCAGTGGTAGAGCAGGGGACTCATAAGCCCTTGGTCGGTGGTTCGAATCCGCCCTCCGCTACCAACCCGACTGGTCCCGACCCCTCGTCCCATCGCGGGCGGCGGATGGCGCTTTCTTAACGTCGGGCGGCGCCTCCATCCGGGGCGGCCCAACGTCCGTATCCATGCGAGCGATGACCACGAAAGGGCCATGACCTCTGTCACGGGGTCGTCATGGCTCCCGGCGCTATACTCGCTGCACGGGCGGTGCATCGGCCCCGCCAACCCCCGGAGGCTCCCGCGTTGAACCCAAAGTTCTTCCGCAACGGCATCGTGATGATCGTGCTGATCCTCGGCACGGCCGCACTGCTGTTCACCTGGATCAATAACAGCACCCCTGCCGTCCCGATCGGCTACTCCTCGTTCCTCGACAACGTCAAGGAAGGGAACGTGAAGAAGGTCGTCCAGGAGGGCGACACCCTGACCGTGACGCCGGGGAGCGGCCCCGCCTACACGGTCGTCGTCCCGAGCATCCTCACCGAGGTCTACCCCAAGGACATGCTCGCGGCGGCCCAGGCCGGCGGCCAGAAGCTCGACGCCGACGTCTACTCCGCGACCAAGGCCCCCGATACCTCGTGGCTCGGCCTGCTCCTGACGGGGCTCCTGCCGCTCCTGGTCATCGGCGGCTTCATCTTCTTCATGATGCGCCAGGCCCAGGGCACCAATAACCAGGCGCTCAGCTTCGGCAAGAGCCGCGCACGCATGTTCCTCGGCAACAAGACCGTGGTCACCTTCAACGACGTGGCGGGCGTCGATGAGGCGAAGACCGAGCTCCAGGAGGTCGTGGAGTTCCTCAAGTACCCCGAGAAGTTCAACTCGCTCGGGGCGCGGATCCCGCGTGGCGTGCTCCTGGTCGGGCCTCCCGGCACCGGCAAGACCCTCATGGCCCGCGCGGTCGCGGGTGAGGCCGGCGTGCCCTTCTTCAGCATCTCCGGTTCGGAGTTCGTCGAGATGTTCGTCGGCGTCGGCGCGAGCCGCGTCCGCGACCTGTTCGACCAGGCCAAGCGCAACTCGCCGTGCATCGTCTTCGTCGACGAGATCGACGCGGTCGGTCGCCAGCGTGGCGCCGGCCTCGGTGGCAGCCACGACGAGCGCGAGCAGACCCTCAACCAGATCCTCGTCGAGATGGACGGCTTCGACACGAACACGAACGTGATCGTCGTCGCGGCCACCAACCGGCCGGACGTCCTCGACCCGGCGCTCCTGCGACCCGGCCGGTTCGACCGGCAGGTCATCCTCGATCGGCCCGACATGCGTGGCCGCGTCGAGATCCTGCGGGTCCACACCAAGGGCAAGCCGCTCGACAAGGGCGTCGATGTCGAAGGCGTCGCGCGCCAGTCACCCGGCTTCTCCGGCGCGGACCTCGCCAACCTCGTCAACGAGGCCGCGATCCTGTCGGCCCGGCGCAACAAGAAGGTCATCGGCATGTCCGAGTTCCAGGAGGCCCTGGAGCGGATCGTCGCCGGCCCGGAGCGCAAGTCGCGGATCATCTCGGACGCCGAGAAGGCGATCATCGCCTACCACGAGGGCGGCCATGCCGTCGTCCAGCGGATCCTGCCGAAGTGCGACCCGGTCCAGAAGGTCACGATCATCAGCCGCGGCATGGCCCTCGGCTACACGATGGCCCTCCCGAGCGAGGACCGCTACCTCCAGTCCAAGACCGAGTTCGAGGACAAGATCGCCGGGCTCCTCGGCGGCAACGTCGCCGAGCGGCTCATCTTCGGCGATACCACGACCGGCGCCAGCAACGACATCGAGAAGGCGACCGACCTGGCCCGCCGGATGGTCACCGAGTTCGGCATGAGCGACAAGCTCGGGCCGCTCTCGTTCGGGAAGCGCGACGAGCTCGTCTTCCTCGGACGCGAGATCGGCGAGCAGCGCAACTACAGCGACGATGTCGCCAAGACCATCGACGACGAGGTCCGGGCCATCATCGACAAGGCGTACGAGCGGGCCACCGAGGTCCTCACGACCCACAAGGACAAGCTCGTCGCCCTGGCCGAGAAGCTCGTGGCCGAGGAGACCGTGGACTCCGAGGGCTTCGAGGCGCTCTTCAGCGACCTGCCGCCGAAGGCCGATCGGCACGCGCCGCCGGTCATCGTCGGACCGGGCCAGCCGATCGCGGACCCGAAGCCGCAGCCGGCCTGAACCCGGCGATCGAACCCCCGTATCGAACTGAAAGCGGACCGGCGACGGTCCGCTTTCCTCATGTCAGGGCGGCGTCGGGCGGGGAGAGCGCCGCCTGGGCATCCGCTCCAGGCGCGGGCTCGACCGGTGTCGTCTCCGGGGCCGGCGGCGGGACCTCGCCGATCGCCGCGAGGATGTGTCGCCAGACGGCCCCGGCGATGCCGACGACCGGCACCGCGAGGAACATCCCGAGGACACCGGCCAGCGTGTAGCCGGCCGGGATGACGATCAGCACGACCGCCGGGTGAAGGCTGACCGCCCGGCCGTACACGAGCGGCGCGATGACGCTGCCCTGGACGATGTTGAAGACCGCCGTCCACACCGCCATGAAGATGATGTCCTGCGTCGTGCCGAAGGCGACGGTGATGAGGAACGCGATCGCACTCGTCACGAACTGGCCGATGTACGGGATGAACCCCCCGAAGAACGAGAGCACGGCGACGGGCAGGGCGAACGGGATCCCGAGCAGGGTCATGATCACGAAGCCTGTGACGGCGTTGAAGGCGCCGAGCACGCCTGTCGCGATCATGTAGCCACCGAGCATCGTGACCGCCCGGTCACCCGCGGCGCGGATCTCGCGCTCGCGCCATCCGCCGATCTTCCCGGTCATCCACGACCAGGCCGTGTTCCCGTCGCGCAGGAAGTAGTACGCCATGAGGCCCGAGAGCACGAGGAACAGGACGAAGAAGCTGACGCCGGCGACCAGGGAGGCGAGCGCAGGCAGGATGCCGCCGCCCACGGCGCTCGTGAGGCCCGAAACCGCCCCGGAGGCTCCGCTCGGGAGCGATCCATCGGCGGCCGTCGCGCCCGACTTGGCAGCCGCGATCGATCCCTGGATCGACTCGGCCGCCGGTGCCAACAGCGCCGCGACAGACAGGAGCGTGACGACCGCGACGGTCACCCACAGGACGATGCTGATGACGATCGACGCCTTCGTGCGCGACCAGCCACGCCGTTGCTCGAGGAACCGGACACCCGGCAGGAACGTGGCCGCGAGGGTGACGGCGACCACGATCGGTCCGACCACCGCGGGCACCTGGCCAGCGACGGCGACGAGGAGCAGGACGAATGCCCCGCCCACGAGCAGCCGCCAGCTCCATTGCGCCAGCCGGTCGAGCCAGTCCGGGATGTCGGCCGCACGCAGCTCGGGCTCGTCGGCGTCACGCTCCCCGAGCGCATCGATGATGGCACCGGACACCTCGGTCACGACGGCGAACGTCGGGACCGCCACGAACATCCCGACGATGCCGCCCATGGTGAAGCCGACGAGCAGGGCGATCAGGGTGACCGCCGGATGCAGGTCGAGCGACCGTCCGAAGACCGACGGGCGGAGGAACCGGTGCTCGGCGACGCGCATCAAGAGGATCAGCCCGATCACGACCAAGGCCGTCACGGCCCCACCGGACGCATAGCCCGACAACACGATGACGGCGGCCGCGAAGACGCCACCGATGTACGGGATGAAGCTTGCGACCAGCACGACGACCGCCAGAGGTCCGGCGAGCGGCACGCCGAGGACGGTCAGGAGGACGAACGACGCCACGGCATCAGCGGCTGCGATGGTCGCCGTGCCGCGGATGTACCCGCCGGCCCGGCGCATCGCGTCGTCCCCCGCGCTGCGGATGCGGGCGCGTCGCCACTCGCGCAGGTCGCGCAGGCCGACGCTCCAGCCCTTCTCGCCGTCGAGCAGGAAGTAGAACGTGAGGAAGAATCCGAGCATGACGATCGTGGCGATGCTCGCGATGCTGCCGACGATGGATGCGGCCTCGGCCTGGACCCATGCCTCGACCTGGCTGATGAAGGTGTCGATCGTGGTCGCCAGCTGGCTTGGAAAGCCGCTCGTGGCCATCTCGGCCTCGAGCCTGGCGGCACCGGCCCGGGCGTTCTCGGCCAGCTCGACCAGGGACGGCACGAGCGCGAAGAGGATGAGCACCAGGGCCACGACCACCACGGCCACCGCGATGAGCAGTGCCCCGGCCGAGGCCTTGGCTCGTCCCCAGCCGCGGGCCAGGAGTCGCGCCTGCAGGGGGCCGAGCGTGGCGACCGCGATCACCCCGAAGAGGATCGACATCGTGACGGTCGACAGTAACAGCGCCAGATAGAGGATCACGAGCCCGAACGCGACGGTCACGAGGACGCGCCAGCCGATCGCCGCGAGACGGTTCAGCCAGCTCGGGACCGGCGTGCCGGCGGTCGACGGAGTCGGGGGCTGGGAGAAGGTGTCCAATCGCGTGCCTCGTGCGGCGTTCGGGTGCGTCATCGTACCCGGTGGCGCGCCATACAATGCCGCCGACCCGAGTCCGAAGTGCTGAGGATCGATGACCGACACGACCGCCGCCCTCGAAGCCCACCTGGACGCGACGCGCGACGCGCGGATGGCGTCGTACATGGAGTTCCTCCGGATCCCGAGCATCTCGGCCCTCCCGGCCCACGCTCCGGACTGCCGCCGTGCCGCGGAGTGGCTGGCCGATGCCATGCGGACGGCCGGGCTCGAGCACGTCGAGGTCGCCGAGACGAGCGGACACCCCGTCGTCTACGGCGACTGGCTCCACGCCGAGGGGGCGCCGACGATCCTGGTCTACGGCCACTACGACGTGCAGCCCGTCGATCCGATCGACGAGTGGACCTCGCCGCCCTTCGAGCCGTCGTGGTCGAGGGCCATCGGATGCTGGCCCGCGGCGCCGCCGACGACAAGGGCCAGATCCACCTCCACGTCATGGCCGCGGCGGCGATCCTCGCGACCCGCGGCGCGTTCCCGGTCAACGTCCGCTACGTCTTCGAAGGCGAGGAGGAGTCGATCGTCGGTCCACCTCGACGCGCTGGCTCGAGGCGAACCGCGACCGGCTCGACCGCGGACGTGGCGGTCATCAGCGACAGCGGGTTCTTCGAGGGCAACATCCCCGTCGATCACGATCGGGCTGCGCGGCATGATGTACGCCCAGATCGACGTCGTGGCGAGCCGATGTCGACCTGCATTCGGGCGGCTACGGCGGCGTCGTCGAGAACCCGGCCGATCGCCCTCGCCCGGATCATCACCGCCCTCAAAGGCCCCGACGGGCGGATCCTGATCCCGGGCTTCTACGACGACGTGGTCGCCCTCACCGACGAGGATCGGGCGGCGTTCGCGGCCCTCCCGTTCGACGAGGCCGCCACGCCGCGACGATCGGCGCGCCGACGCTCGTCGGCGAGGCCGGGTACTCCGTGCTCGAGCGCAAGCGGCGGCCGCCCGACCCTCGACGTCAACGGCATCTGGGGCGGGTTCCATGGGCGACGGGACCAAGACCATCATCCCGGCCCACGCGCACGCCAAGATCAGCTGCCGGCTCGTCGCCGACCAGGACCCCGAGCGGATCTTCGAGCGCTTCCGCGACTACGTCGCGACGATCGCTCCCCCCGGCGTCACGACGACCGTCACATACCTCGGCGGCGGCCGCCCGAGCCTCACGCCGATCGACCACCCGGCCACCCAGGCGGCGCGCGGGCGCTCGAGGCCACCTTCGGCCGGGCGCCGGTCTTCATCCGCGAGGGCGGCAGCATCCCGGTCAGCGCGAGCTTCGAGATCGATCCTCGGCCTGCCGGTCGTGCTGCTCGGCTTCACCCAGCCCGACGACAACGCCCATGCCCCCAACGAGTGGATGGACCTGCGACAACTACGAGACCGGCATCCGGGCCGTCGTGCGGGCCTTGGACGAGCTGGCCGACCTCCCTCGCCAGGGCTGACAGCGGTCCTGCGCGCCGGCTCCGGCGGACGCGTCGCCGCGGCCGATCGAAGGGGCCTGTGCGGATTTGGTAGGTTCGGGTGGGTGATTCGAGCCCATCCGGATGCTACGCTGTGCGCCACCGCACCATCCCGGGAGGTATCCCGTCACCGCGTGAGCACCGAAGCCGCCGATCCGCAGCCGACTGACGCCGCAGCCGGCGTCCTGGCGCCTCGACACCGACGAACGGCAGCTGTCGCCCCGGTCAGCCCTCGATGTCCTCGTCGACCTCAACGACAAGGTCGATCGGCGGCAACGTCGCGAATACCAGCCGGTCCCGCTCGGGTTCACCCCGCTCGACAAGACCATCGGCGGCGGCCTGCGGGCCGGCGAGCTGCTGCTCATCGGCGGCGCCCAGGGCACCGGCAAGACGACGATGGCCCTCCAGATGGCGCGCAACATCGCGTCCGGCGGCCAGGCCAACGTGCTGTACATCTGCTTCGAGCACGACGAGCCGTACCTGCTCAACCGGCTGATCGCGATGGAGTCGGCGCTCGCCCACCTCCCGCACAAGACCGGCGCGATCAAGATCGTCGACGTCCGCAAGGAGATCCTCGGGACGTGGATGGCCGAGGGCGGCGGCGGCGCGCCAGCTGGCGAACAACCCGCGCCTGCGCCCGTCGCTCGACCGGATCGCCCGCTACGGCCAGAACCTGTTCCTGCTGCGCGGCTCGCAGACGGCGAGCACCATCGACAACATGCGCAAGCTCGTCCAGCAGCACCGCGAGCTGTCCGGCGACCGGCGCCTCGTCGTCTTCGTCGACTACCTGCAGAAGGTCCCGCAGATCCCCGAGCCGGAGAACGAGACCGAGAAGGTCACGTACATCGTCAACGGCCTCAAGGACATCGCCCTGGCCGAGGACGTGCCGATGGTCAGCATCGTCGCCGCCGACAAGGAAGGCCTGAAGGCCTCGCGCCTGCGCAACTTCCACCTGCGCGGCAGCTCGGCCATCAACTACGAGGCCGACATCATCGTCATCCTCAACGAGAAGTACCACATCGTCGCCAAGGTCAACATCGAGTTCAACCCGTACCAGGCGCAGCGCTTCCGCGACTGGGTGTCGATCTCGGTCGAGAAGAACCGCGGCGGCCAGGACAACGTGGACCTCGAGTACGAGAAGCACTTCGAGTTCTCCTGCTTCGACCCCAACGGTCGAACCGTGCAAGAGAAGCTCATCGAGGAGCGCCTCTACAACGACTAGGCCGGCCGGCGGATCCGACGCCATCGCGGCGTTGTCGGCTGCGCGCGCTCGATCACGCACCTTGGGGTGCGCTCGCTCACGTGCTCACCTCCGCCTTGCGCTTACGCCGGCTGCGCCGACCGGCGGTCAGGAGGCCGTTCTTAATCCTTCGCGGCGTTGTCGCCTCCGCGCGCTCGCTCACGCACCTTGGGGTGCGCTCGCTCACGTGCTCAGCTCCGCCTTGCGCTGACGCCGGCTGAGGCGCCGATGCTCAGTTCGGAGCCGCCATCGCGGCGTCGTCGCCTGCGCGGTACTGTTCCTGCATGAAGAGTCCGGGGCCGTTTCCTGACGTCGTCGAGATCGTGGTCGAGATCCCGCGCGGGTCGCGGAACAAGTACGAGTACGACGAGGAGGCGGGCGTCTACCGGCTGGATCGGGTCCTCTCGAGCGCGGTCTTCTACAACTTCGACTACGGCTTCATCGAGGGGACGCGCGGCCGGCGACGGCGACCACACCGACGCGCTGCTGATCATCGACGAGCCGACGTTCACGGGCTGCCATGTCTGGGCGCGCCCGATCGGCGGCCTCGAGATGCGCGACGAGAAGGGCTTCGACTTCAAGGTCCTGTGCGTCGCCATCGGCGACGCGCACCAGCAGCACATCGAACGGCTCGACCAGGTCCGACCGCATCGGCTGGTCGAGATCGAGCACTTCTTCCAGACGTACAAGGCGCTCGAGGACAAGACGGTCGAGATGCGCGGCTGGCGCGACCGCGACCGCGCGCTCGAGGTCCTGCGGGCGATCGGGTCACCTGGGAGCACGAGACCGGCACCGACCGGCGCCCGATGACGACCGGCCGCCCACGCCGGCACGCTAGCCCGGGGCGGACCTGCCGGGCCGGCGGCTCTTCGTCGCCGCGCCACTGCCGGCAGCGGTCGTCGCCGACGTGGCGGCGCTCGTCGACGCGGTCAAGGCCCCCGGCGTCCCCGGCGGCGGCCGCGACGTTCGCTGGGTCCGGCTCGACGGCCTCCATCTGACGCTGCGCTTCCTCGGCCCGACGCTCGAGGACCGCGTCGGTCCGCACCCGAGGCCGCGGTACGAGCGGCCGCCGAGGGGATCGGGCCGTTCGACGTGGTCCTCGGTGGCGGCGGCGCCTTCCCGTCGCTCGCAGCGACCGCGGGCGCTGTGGCTCGACGTCGATCGAGGGCGCTGAGCCGCTCGCGGCGTGCGCGTCCGCGCGTGGACGCCGCCCTCGTCGCCGCGGGCTGGGAGCCGGAGACGCGGCCCGTTCCGGGCGCACCTGACCCTGGCCCGCTCGGACGGCGTACCGGCCGGATCCGCGATCGCCCGCCGTCTCGTCGATCTGGCTGCCGACGTCCGCCTGCCGGCGACGATCGACCAGATCGGGCTCTTCGAGAGCCTCACCGGGCGGCGGTCCGGCGCGCTACGAGCCGCTCGATCTCATCGACCTCCGCCGCCCGTAGGCCCGCGGCGGAGCGTGCCTGTCGACGGGTCCTAGCGCGCCCGGGCCCCACAGCCCGCATCGGGCGGTTGCGCCGCGAGGCTGCGCCGCGCTAGGCTCGCGCTCCCGGTGCGGCGACGACGTCCCCCCCGTCGCCACGAGGGTCAACGCAGGAGGGCGTGATGGCGCCAGCGGATCCCCGGCAGACGAAGTTCGTCCTCGATGAGTCACGGATCCCGCGCGCCTGGTACAACATCGCCGCCGACCTCCCGGTCCCTCCGTTCGCCGCCGCTCCATCCGGGCACCCACGAGCCGCTCGGGCCGGCCGACCTGGCGCCGCTGTTCCCGATGGCGCTCATCGGCCAGGAGGTCTCCGGCGAGCGCGAGATCGAGATCCCGGAACCCGTCCGGGATGCGTACCGGCTTTACCGGCCCAGTCCGCTCTACCGCGCGCATCGACTCGAGAAGGCGCTCGATACCCCCGCCCACATCTACTACAAGTACGAGGGCGTCAGCCCCGCCGGCAGCCACAAGCCCAACACCGCGCTGGCGCAGGCGTACTACAACCAGCAGGAGGGCGTGACGCGGCTGGCCACCGAGACCGGGGCCGGCCAGTGGGGGAGTGCGCTCGCCTTCGCGGGCGCGGTCTTCGGTCTCGAGGTCAAGGTCTACATGGTCCGCGCCAGCTACGACCAGAAGCCCTACCGCCGGATCCTGATGGAGACGTACGGTGCGGAGGTCGTCGCGAGCCCGTCGCTGACCACCAACTACGGCCGCAAGGTCCTCTCCGAGACCCCCGACAGCCCGGGCTCGCTCGGGATGGCGATCAGCGAGGCCGTCGAGGACGCCGCGACCCGCGACGACACGAAGTACGCCCTCGGCTCGGTGCTGAACCACGTGCTCCTGCACCAGACCGTGATCGGCCAGGAGGCCATCGAGCAGATGGGCATGGCCGGCGAGTCGCCCGACATCGTCATCGGCTGCGCCGGCGGCGGCTCGAACTTCGCGGGCCTGACGTTCCCGTTCCTCGGCCGGAACTTCCGCGACGGCGCCAAGCACCGGATCATCGCGGTCGAGCCGGAGGCGGCGCCCAGCCTCACCCGCGGCGTGTACGCCTACGACTTCGGCGACACCGGCAAGATGGCACCGCTCGTGAAGATGTTCACCCTCGGCTCGGACTTCATCCCGGACCCGATCCACGCCGGCGGCCTCCGGTATCACGGCATGTCGCCGCTGGTGAGCCTGCTCAAGGAGCACGGCTTCATCGAGGCACGCAGCGTCCACCAGCGCGCGAGCTTCGAGGCGGGGGTGCAGATTCGCCCGCGCCGAAGGGATCCTCCCGGCGCCCGAACCGACGCATGCGATCCGCATCGCCATCGACGAGGCCCTCGCCGCCCGGGAGGCGGGCGAGTCGAAGGTGATCCTCTTCAACCTGTGCGGGCACGGCCACTTCGACCTGTCGGCCTACGAGCGCTACCTCGACGGCTCGCTCGAGGACTACGAATACCCGCTCGAGAAGGTCGAGGCCGCGCTGGCCTCGCTCCCGGTGGTCTGAATGCCAAGACTCGCGTGCCGGGCATGCGGCCGGCAGATCTACACGGTGGCGCCGCTCGAGTCGCTCTTCTCGGAGGAGCGCCGCTGTCCCCGGTGCGGGGCGAACCTCAACGAGGAGCGCCGCGATTCCGAGCGTCGCCTGATGAACCGGCGCCAGAACCCGCGTGACGACCCCGGACCGCCCATCGAGGAGGACGGGGAGCGGCGTGCGACCGACCGCCGCCGAGGTCGCCGCCGGGGAGGCGGGGCCCCGTCCCAGAGCCCGGCCGGGGTCGACGACCCGGGCTGGGTCGACTGACCGCGCCGTCGCTCCGGCCGACCGGAGCACCGGTGCGCGTCGCGTTCCTCGGCTTCGGCCTGATCGGCGGGTCGATCGCCCGCGCGCTCCATCTCGAGGCCGAGGGCGAGGCGTGGCACCTCGTCGCCTGGAGCCCGTCGGGTCGCGGCCCCGAGCGGGCGCTGTCGGACGGCGTGATCGATGCCGTCGCGGCCGACCCCATGACGGCCGTCGCGGACGCGGACCTCGTGGTGCTGGCCGGCCCGGCCTCCGCGTGTCTCGAGCTGCTGGACGGGCTGGCCGGGCCATGGTCGGGCGCGCTGGGTCCCGGCACGGTCATCACCGACGTGGCGAGCTCGAAGGGGGCGCTCGTCGAGCGTGCCTCCGCGCACGGGTTGCGCTTCGTCGGCGGCCACCCGATGGCCGGGCGCGAGGCCGCCGGGTATGCGGCCGCCACGGCCGACCTGTTCGCCGGACGCCCGTGGGTGCTGGTCCCGGGCCGTGCGGCGTCCGACGCCGAGCTGACCGTCGTCGCCTCGCTGGCCCGCGCCTGCGGGGCGCGACCGCTGGTGATGACCGCCGAGGACCATGACGCGGCCGTCGCGGGCATCAGCCACCTGCCGCTCGTCGTCGCGGTCGCGCTGGTCGAGGCCGTGGCCGGACTCGGCGACGGACCGGCGCGCGCCGACTGGCCCGAGGCCGCGCCTGCTGGCCGCCGGCGGGTGGCGGGACACGACCCGGGTCGCGCGAGGCGACCCGCGGATGGGCGCGGCGATCCTCGCCACGAACGGACCGGCGATCGCGGCACGCCTGCGCGACCTGCGGGCCGTGCTCGACGACTGGCTCGCCGTCCTCGAGGCGGACGGGGGTCCGGATGAGGCCCGCGTGGTCGACCGCCTCCGTGCCGCGCGGGCGCGGCTGGAGCCACACGCGGATGGATGAGCTCGTCCTCGTGATCCCGCGCGACGCGCTGCCCGACGGCGGCGCCTGGCACGGGCTTCGGACCGATGCGCTCGAGGGGTTCGAGGCGCTCGTCGCGCTCGAGGGCCGGTTCGAGCCGCGCGCCGCGATGGAGGTCGATCCGCGGTTCAAGCAGGTCATCCCGTACCTGGTCCTGCGCGACGGCGACCGGTTCTTCCTCATGCGCCGGACCCGTGCCGGGGCTGATGCCCGCCTGCACGACCGGTACTCGATCGGGGTCGGCGGGCACCTGAACCCGGGCGATGTCGACCTGGCCGGCGGTCTCCGGCGGGAGTGGTCGGAGGAGGTCACGGCCGACTTCGAACCGGCCTTCCGGCTGATCGGCCTCCTGAACGACGACACGACCGAGGTCGGGTCGGTCCATCTCGGCGCGGTGTACATCGCCGATGCGGGCGGGCGGCCGGTCGC
Organism: uncultured Chloroflexia bacterium; assembly: GCA_963755115.1. Lineage (GTDB taxonomy): Bacteria > Chloroflexota > Limnocylindria > Limnocylindrales > CSP1-4 > SPCO01. Next base: position 1,977,986 of record CAVWIK010000002.1, on the reverse strand, counting down.
GATCCGCGAGGTCGACAAGCTCGAGGGCGGGTTCGCGCCACGCGACGACGTCGCCACCGTGGTCGGACTGATGGAGACGTGGAGCCGCCTGGTCTTCGAGTCCCTGCTGGACGCCCCGGAGACCGCCACCGTCGGGCAGTGACGGCTCGGCAGGGGCGGAGCCTATAATCGGCGGCGCCGGGGTCCCAGGCCGGCGCGCGCGCTCCACCCATTCTCGCGGAGGACCGATGGCGGCCAAGATCCTCGTCGTGGACGACGACCAGAACGTCCAGCGTCTCCTGCAGTACACGCTCAAGCAGGAGGGGTACGAGGTCATCGTCGCGGCCGACGGCGCGGAAGGATTCCGCCTGTGGGGGGCGGAAGCGCCGGATCTGATCCTCCTCGACGTCGCCCTGCCCAAGCTCGACGGCTACCAGGTGGCGGCCAAGATCCGCACCGAAGAGGGCGAATCGTCGCACGTGCCGATCATCATGCTCACCGCCGAGCGCGAGGTGGAGCAGAAGGTCCGTGGCCTCAAGGCCGGCGCCGACGACTACCTCATCAAGCCGTTCCATCCGGCCGAGCTCATGGCCCGGATCAAGAGCCTGCTCGCCCGGTTCGCGCCCAAGGACGTGATGCTGGCCCGGCCGCCGCTCGGCCGGATCCTCGCGTTCTACGGGGCGAAGGGCGGCGTGGGGACTACCACCATCGCGATCAACGCGGCCATCGCCCTGCACCGCGAGCTCGGTCGCAAGGTCTGCCTCGTCGACGGCAACCTCCAGTTCGGCGATCACCGCGTCTTCCTCGACCTCGGCCTCGACCGGAAGAGCATCGTCGACGTGGTGACGGCCTCGTCGATCGACGTCGACATCATCCGCTCGGTGCTCGTGAAGCACGACTCCGGGGTCGACCTGCTGCTCGCACCCCCGTCGCCCGAGACCGCCGAGCTCGTCAGCCCCGAGCACCTGCCGCTCATCGCGGAGCAGCTCCAGACGCTCTACGACTACATCGTGATCGACATCGACAAGCGCCTCGACGACGTGAACCTCGGCGTCTTCGAGGCGGCCGACACGATCTACGTGGTCATGACGGCCGACCTGTCGTGCCTCAAGAACGTGCGGCTGATCCTCGAGACCGTCGATCACCTCGGGTACCCGAAGGACAAGGTCCAGCTGGTCCTCAACCGCTCGAATGCGTTCACGGGCATCAACGTCAAGAACGCCGAGGGTGCGTTGCGTCGCACGATCGACCACCAGATCGTGAACGAGTACCGGGGCGCCATCAGCGCGCTCAACTCGGGCGCGCCGTTCATGTTCATGAAGGCCGATTCGGTGCTCGGCGGCTCGCTCCTGCATTTCGCGCGGGCCGTCGACAAGCCGGCCACCGTGGCGGCCACAGGAGCGGTTCCCGCCGCGCTGAGAGTCCTCCGGCGCCGTCGGGCGCCGTCCGGCCGGGTGAGCCGGGGATGGGTCGCGGGTGAGCCGCGGGTGAGTCCTCCTGCGTAGGGTGGCGGGGTGTTGGCCGTCGTCCCCTCCGCCACGTTGCTCGGCCTCGAGGGGCGGTTCATCCGCGTCGAGGTGGACGTCGCGCCCGGTCTGCCGGGGTTCACGATCGTGGGCCTCGCGGACACGGCGCTCCAGGAGGCGCGCGAGCGGATCCGCGGGGCGCTGCGCAACGCCGGGTACGTCCACCCGCCCCGGCGCATCACGGTCAACCTCGCTCCGGCCGACCTGCGCAAGGCCGGCGCGTCGCTCGACCTGGCGATGGCGGTGGGCATCCTGCTCGGCTCGGAGCAGGTCCGGCCGGGCTCGCGTCGGGTCGGCCTGATCGGGGAGCTCTCGCTCGGCGGCGAGGTGCGGTCGGTGCCCGGCATCCTTCCGATGGTGACGGCCCTCGTCCTGCGCGGGGTCCGTAGCGTGGCCGTCGCCCCGGCCGCGGCCGACGAGGCCGGGCTCGTCCGTGGCGTGGAGGTGCTGGCCGTCGATACCCTCGCGGATGCCGTGGCGGCCGTCCGGTCGCCGCGTTCGCGACGGGTCGCGACCAGCGCGCCCGCGCGTGGCGTTGCTGGGCGACGGCCGGGGGATGGCCGGCGACGGGCCGGCTGCCCCGAGCGTGGCCGCGATGCCGCGTTCCCGGACCTGGCCGACGTCCGCGGCCAGGCGGAGGCGCGTCGCGCGCTCGAGATCGCGCTCGCGGGCGGCCATGGCCTGCTGCTGATCGGACCGCCCGGTTCGGGCAAGACGATGCTCGCGCGCACGGTGCCCGGGCTCCTGCCGCCGCTCGACGATGCCGCGGCGCTGGCCGCGACGATCGTCGCGTCGGCATCGGGCGAGGGGCCCGTCCGGGAGCTGATCCGCTGCGCGCCGTTCCGCGCGCCGCACCACACGATCTCGTACGCGGCGATGGTCGGTGGGGGGCCGCGCCTGTCGCCCGGCGAGGTGACGAGGGCCGACCAAGGGGTGCTGTTCCTCGATGAGCTGCCCGAATTCGACCGTGACGTGCTGGAGGCGCTCCGCCAGCCGCTCGAGGAGGGGCAGGTGGCGATCGCCCGCGCCGGGCGCGCGACGAGCTTCCCGGCCCGCTTCCAGCTCATCGCGGCGATGAACCCGTGCCCGTGCGGCTTCGCCGGGTCGTCGGATCGGGGCTGTGGTTGCCCCAACGGGGTGCCCGAACGATACGAGCGGCGGGTGTCGGGCCCGCTTCGCGACCGCATCGACCTGTGGGTGACGGTCCCGCGCGTCGAGTCGAGCGCCATCGTCGCCGGGGCGGACCCCGAGGGCTCGGCGCCGGTCGCCGCCCGCATCGCCTCGGCCCGCTCGGTGGCGCGGAGCCGGTCGCGCGGCGCTGCCGCATCGCCAGAGGGCTCGCTCAACGGACGGCTCACCGGCCGGCAGCTCCGGGCGGCGTGCCGTCTCGATCGCGCAGCGCAGCGGCGTGCGGTGGAGCTCGCCGACCTCGAGGAGGCCAGCGGCCGGGGGACCGAGCGCCTGCTGCGCGTCGCGCGCACGATCGCGGACCTCGCCGGTGACGATGCCGTTCGGGCGGCGCATCTCGACGAAGCGGCGTGGTTCCGCTCGCCGCAGGCGCGCCTCGGCACCGTCCGGGCCCACTGACGTGCTGGGGGTCGGGGCGGAGGGACCGACGGCGGCGCACCTCGACGACGAGGCCGCCGGTCCGGGTCGAGCGACGGCGCAGGACGATGAACGGGACGCCTGGGCGGTCCTCGCCGCGGTCGAGGGGCTCGGACCGGTCGGGTTCGCGGGCCTGCTCGGACGGTTCGGCACCGGCCGGCGGATCCTCGAGGTCGCGGCGGAGCCCGGTGGCACGGACCGCCTCGCCGCGGCCTCGGCCGAGCCGGGCCCCGATGGCGAGCCGTCGAGACGCGCGATCTCGCTCACGGTCGCCGAGACGATCGCGGAAGCGGCGAACGGCGCCGACCGGACGCTCCAGCGGATCCGCCAGCTCGGCCTCCGGGTCGTCACGCTCGAGGACGGGGACTACCCGGCCCGGCTCGCGGCGATCGAGCTCCCGCCGCACGTCCTCTTCGTCCGCGGGGCGACGACCGCGATGGCCTCGGAGCACGCCGTCGCCGTCGTCGGGACCCGTCGGGCCACGACGCCCGGCCGCGGCCTCGCGGCCCGGATCGCGCGCGCCCTCGTCGGGTCGGGCGCGACCGTCGTGTCCGGGCTGGCCGTGGGGATCGACGGCGCGGCCCACGCCGCGACCATCGATGCGGGTGGACGCACGGTGGCGGTGATCGGCGGTGGTCATGCCGAGCTGTACCCGCGGGCGCATGCCGGTCTCGCGAAGGCGATCATCGATGGCGGAGGCGCCGTCGTCTCGGAGCTCGGGCCCGACGTGGGACCGAGCGCCTGGTCCTTCCCTCGCCGGAATCGCCTGATCAGCGGGCTCGCCGACGCGACGGTCGTCGTCGAGGCGCCGGCCCGGAGCGGCGCCCTCCTGACGGCGTCATGGGCGCTCGAGCAGGGGCGGGACTGCTTCCTGGTGCCGGGACCGGTCGAGGACCCGTCGGTGGCGGGCTGCCTCGCGTTCCTGCGCGAGTTCCCCGGTGGTGCCCGGATCGTCGCCGGGATCCCGCAGCTCATCGAGGACCTCGGTCTGGCCGTCCCACCGTCGGCGGCCGGGGCGCCGCCGCTGGCCGCCGCGACCCTCGCGGAGCTCGGCACCAGCGCGGGGCAGGTCGCCCGCGAGCTCCTTGCCGGGCACGTCACGGTCGAGGAACTGATGGCCACCACGGGCCTGCCGGTCGCCGCCGTGCTCGCCACCCTGACGCTCCTGGAGCGACGCGGGCTCGCGGTCGGGGTCTTCGGGCGCTACCGCCCCGCGGGGACGCTGGCGACGATGGACCCGCCGCCGGTGCGGGGCCGCCGGCGACGCGTCCGCGACGGTCGCTGAGCGTGGCGGGAGCGTCGGAGGTTGCTTCCGAGCGTGGTCCGATGCTAACCTGACCCGAGGTCGCGTCCCCCTTCGTGACCGCTTGCGCCCGATCCCGGGCTCGCCCCACGCCCCAGCTGGGAGCGTCGTCTATTGCGAAAGCTGGCCATCGCGCTGCTGGCCGTGCCCGTCCTGGCCGCCGTCTACGCAAGTGCTGCCCTCGGCCGCTCCTTCGTGGCGCGGACCGGGTTCGCGGTCGTCATCGGAGCCGTCCTCGGCCTCGGGGTGATCGCGCTGGCGCGCCCCGCGGCGACCCAGGCGACGCCCCCGAGCGCGATCCTGCCGCTGACCGCCGCGAGCTTCCAGACCCTCGTGACCACCGACCGCGACCTCGATTCGCCGGTGAAGATCCAGTTCAGCGCCCCGATGGATGCCCATTCCGTCGCCGCGGCCCTGTCGGTGCAGCCCGCCGTGGCCGTCGACCTCAGCTGGGACGCGTCTGGCCGCGTCCTCACGGTCGCCCCGCGGCACCGCTGGGCCGCCGGGACCTACCACACGATCACCGTCGATGCCGGCGCGCTCGCCGCCTCGGGCTCGCCGATGGCCAGCCCGGCTCGCGCCGCGTTCCTGACGCGTGGGTCCGGCGGCGCCCGGATCGCCGCCACCGAGCGCACCGGCAAGCGGGTCGGTATCGGCACGGCGTTCGTGATCACCTTCGAACGGCCGGTCGATGCCTCGACGGTGGCGCCCGCCGATCCGCCTGGACCCGGCGACGGCCGGATCGGTCCAGGCGAGCGCCGCGGGCGACGGCCTCACCCGCTACACGTTCACGCCGAAGAAGCCGCTCCGCATGAACGCGCGGTACCGGCTCGTCGTCGACGGCGTGCGCGATCTCGACGGGATCGCCGTCACTCCGTCCGTGATCACGTTCCGGACCTCGGCCGCCCCGTCGGTCGTGCGCTTCCGGCCGCGCGACGAGACCAAGGACGTCCCGCGCGATGCCGCGATCTCGGTCCGGTTCACGCGCCCGATGGACCGGCGGACCACAAAGGCGGCCTTCCGGGTGACCGCGGCCGGCAAGGAGCTGGCGGGCAAGATCACGTTCTTCGAGAACGACACGGTGCTCGTGTTCGTGCCGGCGAAGGCCCTCCCGCAGGGCGCCAAGATCACGATGCAGGTCGCCACCACCGCCCGCGGCCGCGACGGGCTGGACCTCGCGACGACCGGTCGCGGCTCGTTCACGACGGTCGCCAAGGCCAAGGCAAAGGCCCACAAGGTCGTCCGCGCGACCGGTGGCGGGAGGTCGACCGGTGGCGGCCACGCCGTCGGCGCGGGGAGCTGGGGATCGGTCGAGGTGTACTACCTGGGCCTGATGAACTGCACCCGGACGGGCGGCTGGGTCACCTCGAGCGGCCGGTGCTCGAGCCCGGGTGGCCGCAACGTGGCCGCGCTCAAGCTCGATAGCGGGATCAGCAGCAAGGTGTCCCGCCCGTATGCCAAGAAGCTCGCGGTCGGTGCCGACTGCAGCCACTTCATCGGCGGCAACCCGGGCGATCGACTGCGCCGCGCCGGGTACCACAGCTACCGTTGGGCCGAGAACATCGGGTGCCGCTCGGGCAGCGCCCGGGGCGCCGTGCTGGGCTCCCATCGGTTCTTCCAGAGCGAGAAGTCGTATAGCGGCGGGCACTACGTGAATCTCATGAACGCGAAGTACGACCGCGTCGGGATCGGCGTCTGGGTGTCGCACGGCCGCGTTCGGCTGGTCATCGACTTCTACCACCCCTGACCGTACCAAAGTCCCGCTGACACCAGCCGGCATCGGGTCCCACCATGGCGACGTGATCTACAACGTCGTCATCCACATCAACAACGAGCAGCCGCTGCTCGCCGACATCTTCGACATGCCCGCCTCGATGGACCTCGGGCTGCGCTGCACGAACCTGCGCCAGCTCAACGGGAAGCGGCCGGTCTTCGTCGACGACATGCACTCGGTCTTCTTCTTCTCGTACGAGCACATCCGGTTCGTCGAGATCCCGCCGGCGTCACTCACCGACGAGGGCGATCGACCCATGCCGGTCGGTTCGCGGGCCCGTGGCGAGCTCGGAGCCGGGAACGGCAACGGCGCAGAGCCCGAGCTCGAGCTCGAGATCGACGAGGACTTCCTGCGCCGCATCCGCGAGGTCTGACGCCCGCGTCCGGGTGATCCCGGCGCGACCGCCGCGTAAAGGGTCCGCGAAGGACCCGGTGCTACACTCCCGGCCGTGCCGAAGAACCTCGTGATCGTGGAGTCGCCTGCGAAGGCGCGCACGATCGAACGCTACCTGGGCTCCGACTATCGCGTGCTCGCCTCGTATGGTCACGTCCGCGACCTGCCCGAGAATCCGGGCAAGGGCAAGTTCGGCGTCGATGTCGATCATGACTTCGCCCCCGAGTACGTCATCTCGGACGACCGCCGCAAGCAGGTCTCCGACATCGAGAAGGCCGCGCGCGGTGCGGATGCCGTCTACCTCGCCACCGACCTCGACCGCGAGGGCGAGGCCATCGCGTGGCACGTCGCCGAGGCGGCGCACGTCCCGAGCGACAAGACGCACCGCGTCACGTTCAGCGAGATCACCGAGCCGGCGATCCGCGAGGCCTTCGCGCACCCCCGCGACATCGACCAGAACCTCGTCGACGCCCAGCAGACCCGTCGGATCATCGACCGGCTCGTCGGCTACACCCTCAGCCCGCTCGATCGGTCGCAAGATCCGGCGCGGGCTGTCGGCGGGCCGGGTCCAGTCGGTCGCGGTGCGCCTCGTCGTGGAGCGGGAACGCGAGATCGAGGGGTTCACGGCACGCGAGTACTGGACGATCGAGGCGGTCCTCATGACCGACGCCGGCGAGCGGTTCGTCGCGGAGCTCGTCCGCATCGACGCCGAGGCGCTCGACATCCCCGACGAGGCGACGGCCACCCGGCACCTCGAGGCCATCGCGCGGCTGCGGCCGGTCGTGCGCAAGGTCGGCACGCGGACGCAGAAGCGGTCGCCGGCGGCCCCGTTCACGACCTCCACCCTCCAGCAGGAGGCCAGCCGCCGGCTCGGGTTCAGCCCGAAGCGGACGATGTCGGTCGCCCAGCGGCTCTACGAGGGCGTCGATATCGGCGACGGGCAGATCGGGCTGATCACCTACATGCGGACGGACTCGACCGCGATCGCCGGGATCGCGATGGGGGAGGCGCGCGAGGTCATCGGCGACCGGTTCGGACCGACCTACACGATGCCCAAGGGCCGGGTCTACAAGACGAAGACCAAGGGGGCGCAGGAGGCCCACGAGTCGATCCGCCCGACGAGCTTCCGGCGCGATCCCGACTCGCTCGAAGGGCACCTCAAGTCCGATGAGCTCCGCCTCTACCGGCTCATCTGGCAGCGCGCGCTCGCCTCGCAGATGGCCGCGAAAGAGCTCGAGACGACCTCGATCGAGCTTGCCGACGACCCGTACGAGTTCCGCGCCTCGTCGACCAAGGTCCTGTTCGACGGGTTCGCCCGCGTCTACACGGAAGGCCGCGACGACGGGGCCTCCGATGACGAAGACGAGGGGACGCGACTGCCGGCCCTCGCCGAGGGCGACGTGACGAGTGTCGCCGAGGTCACCCCGACGCAGCATTTCACCGAGCCGCCGCCGCGCTTCACCGAGGCGACCCTCATCAAGGCCCTCGAGGAGCACGGCATCGGCCGGCCGTCCACGTACGCGGCCACGATGTCGACGATCATCGACCGCGGGTATGTCCGGATCGAGGAGCGACGGCTTCGCCCGGAGCCGATCGGCGTGGTCGTCACGGACTTCCTGGTCGAGCACTTCGGCGACTACGTCGACGTGGCGTTCACGGCCGGCATGGAGGAGGAGCTCGACGAGGTCGCCCGAGGCGAGAGGGCATGGGTCCCGCTGCTGCGCGGGTTCTACGGCCCGCTCGATGTCCAGGTCCAGGCGGGCGAGGACCTCGAGCCGTGGGTCGAGACGACCGATCAGGTGTGCTCGGAAGGGCATCCCATGGTCGTCAAGTTCGGCCGCAACGGGCGGTTCCTCGCGTGCTCGCTCTACCCCGAGCACAAGGAGACGCGGCCGCTGCCCGAGGACGAGCCGCCGCCCCAGGAGGGGGAGGGCGAGATCTGCCCGAAGTGCGGCGAGGGCACGCTCGTCGGCAAGCGCGGCAAGTTCGGCCCCTTCGTCGGGTGCTCCCGCTACCCGGACTGCGACTACATCAAGAAGGACGGCCCGCCGCCGCCTGACCCGCTCCCGTTCACCGTCGAATGCCCCAAGAACCATGACGGCCACCTGGTCCCGCGTCGCGCGCGACGCACCGGCAACGTCTTCTGGGGGTGCTCGAACTACCCGAAGTGCGACTACACGACGAACTTCGAGCCGCTCGGCGGCCTCCACGACGCCGACGAGGGCCCGATCGGCCGCAAGGGCGAGGCGGCCATCTGTCTCGTCTGCGGGTCCGCGATCGAGACCGCGCCCGACGCGATCGTGCCCGGCGAGCACTACGCCGGCGGCCCGCCGAACCCGGAGGCCCTGGCTCGCCCGGCTCGCGGTGGCCGGCGCGGCGCGACCGGTGGGGGCGCGTCGAACCGCGCCGGCGGGCGCGGTCGTGGCTCCGCCCGCTCGGGCGGGCGGCCGACGGGCCGCCGCTCGCGACCGGCCGAGCCGGCTCCCGACGCGTGAGCGGGGTCGCCCTCGACCCAGCGACCCATCCCGCCCTGGCACGGTTCCTCAAGGCCCTCACCGCACGCGACGCGTCACCGCACACGCGGCGCTCGTACGCGAGCTCGATCGGCGCGTATCTCGACTGGCTCGAAGCCCGGGGCGTCGACTGGCGGACGCCGTCGCGGGCCGACCTGCGGGCGTACCTCGCCGAGCTCACGACGGGTCGGGCGCGGTCGTCGGTGGCGCAGCGGCTCGGGGCGATCCGGTCGTTCCACCGGTGGGCGGCCCGCGACGGCCTCGCGCCCGGGGACCCGTGGGGCTCGATCGCCACGCCTCGCCTTCCCGGCCGGCTGCCGCGCGTCCTCGAGATCGACGAGGTCGGGGCGATCCTCGCGGTCGTCGACGAGGACCTGGCCCACGCCCATGATGCCGCCACGCCCGAACGCGTCGCCGCGCTGACCGCGCTCGCGCTGCGCGACCGCGCGCTCGTCGAGACCGCCTATGCGGCGGGCTTGCGCATCAGCGAGCTGGCCGGCGCCGAGCTGGGCGACCTCGACCTGCGCCGCGGCGAGGTGCGGGTGCTCGGCAAGGGCCGCAAGCAGCGGGTCGGGCTGCTCGGCCGCCCGGCGCGGGCGGCCCTCGCCGCCTATCTCGAGGACGGTCGCCCGATCCTCCTCGCGGCTCGCTCGGGCGAGAGCGCTCCGCCCACGCAGGTGTTCCTGAACCATCACGGCGAGCCCGCTCGGGGTCCGGGGCCTGCGCTATCGGCTCGATCGCCTGCGGCGGCGCGCCGGGCTGCCGGATGGCGTCTCGCCGCACACGCTTCGGCACTCCTTCGCGACGCACCTGCTCGACGGCGGGGCCGACCTGCGGGTCGTCCAGGAGCTGCTCGGCCACGAAAACCTCGCCACCACGCAGATCTACACGCACGTCTCGCCGACGCGACTGCGGACCGCGTACCGGGAGGCGCACCCCCGGGCGCGACGCGACCCCGCTCCGTGACCGCCTCCGGCAACATCGCCCGCGCCGGGCTGATCGTGTCGGGCGCCTTCCTCGCGTCGCGGATCCTGGGCTGGGGCCGGATCTTCGTCATCACGAACGTCTTCCAGACGTCGCCCGAGCTCGACGCGTTCTTCGCGGCCTTCCGGATCCCGGACCTGATGTTCCAGCTCGTCGCGGCGGGGGCGCTCTCGTCGGCGCTCATCCCGATCGTCTCGGGCCTGTTCGCCACCGACGGGCACACGCGTGCCTGGCGGGTGGTCTCGACGGTCGCGAGCCTCGTCCTGATCGGCCTGCTCGTGCTCGGGATCATCGTGTTCGTGGCCGCGCCGGTCATCGTGCCGGTCATCACGCCGGGCTTCACGCCGCCGCAGATCGACGAGACCGTCCAACTGACGCGGATCATGATCGCTGAGCCCGATCTTCCTCGCCCTGGGTGCGGTCGCGACCAGTGTGCTCAACTCGGCCGGCCGGTTCGCCGCCGCAGCGGTCGCACCGATCGTCTACAACCTCGCGATCATCGGGGCGGCGCTGCTCCTCGGACCGACGATGGGCGTCGACCGGCCTCGCGATCGGCGTCGTGGCCGGGGCCATGGGCCATCTCCTCGATCCAGGCCCGTCCGCTGTCGCGCCTGGGCTTCCGCTACACGCCGAAGATCGACCTCGCGCGACCGCCAGGCGCGCAAGGCGCTCGTGCTGATGGCGCCGCGGGCCATCGGTCTCGGGGCGAGCCAGATCACGTTCATCGTGATGACGGCGCTGGCCTCGAACCAGGGTGTCGGCGCCATCACGAGCCTCACCGTCGCGTTCACGCTCCTCCAGATCCCGATCGGCGTCATCGGGGTGCCGCTCGGGGTCGTCGTGTTCCCGTCGCTCTCGCGCGAGGCGGCCATCGGCCGCGACACCGCAGTTCGTCGAGCTGATGACGAAGGCGCTGCGGCTCCTCGTGTTCGTGATGGTGCCGCTCAGCGCGCTGGCCGCGATCGTCGCGCAGCAGACGGTGGACCTGCTCTTCGACTTCGGCGCCTACTCGCAGTCCGCCCTGGTCGAGACCGCGAACGCGCTCGTCTTCTTCCTCGTCGGCCTGGCGGCGCACTCGCTGATCGCGGTCCTGGCGCGGGCGTTCTATGCCCGGCAGGACACGCTGACCCCGGTCCTGGCCGCCGTGGGCGCGGTCGTGATCAACACGACGCTCGCGGTCATCCTCGTGGGGCCGATGGGGCTCGAGGGGATCGCGCTCGCGATCGCGGTCGCCGCCTGGGCGGAGGCCCTCGCGCTCATCGCCATCCTGGCCTGGCGGCTGCACGGGTTCCGCGCCGGTCTCGCTGGCCCGCGTGGGCATCGAATCGGTCGTCGGGACGATCGTCGGCTCGGTCCTGGGCTACGGCGCGCTCACGCTGACGCAGGCCTGGCTCGGCGCCGATCCGAACAAGATCGGCCTCGTCGTCCAGATCGCGATCACCAGCGCCGTCTTCGGCGTCGCCTACGTCGGCGTCTCGCTCGTGTTGCGGATCCCCGAACTGCCGTCTATCGTCGGGGTCATGGTCGACGTCCTGCGCCGCCCGCGACGGTCGTGACGGCGCGAACCGACCCATCCGCCTGGGACGCGTTCGTCGAGGCGAGCGAGCCCGGGTCGTATCTCCAGCTGTCGGCGTGGGCGTCCGTCAAGGCCGTGAACGGATGGGCGGTCCACCGGCTGGTCGCGGACGTGCCCGACGGTCCGGCGGATCGGGGCCGGTCGGACCCGGCGCGGCGGGCGAGGACGCGACCGGCGGTCCCGGCGTCATCGGCGCGCAGATCCTCCTGCGACGGCCCGCGCCCGATGCCGTGGGCGTTCGCCTACGCGCCGCGCGGCCCGGTCGCCACGCGCTGGAGCCCGGCGTCGGTGCTGGCCTTCACGGACGCCTGCCGGACGCGGCCTGCGCGGCGAGGTCGGGCGGGTGAGCCACCTGCGCATCGATCCCGAGATCGAGGCCGAGGGCCCCCTCGACCCGGATCGGTCGCTCCAGCGGGCGCTGCGCGAGGCGGGCTGGCGCCCGGGTGCCGCCGTCCAGCCGGCCTCGACCCGGATCATCGACCTGCACGCCGACGAGGGCGCCCTGTGGGGGGACCTCCGCAAGAAGTGGCGCCAGTACGTCAACAAGGCCCGTTCGGCGGGGATCGTCGTGGTCGACGGGGAGGGGGACCGCCTCGGCGAGTTCTACCGGATCTATCGCGAGACCGCGGACCGGGCAGGGTTCCTGATCCGGACCGAGCAGGCGTACCGCGACGTCTGGGACGCGCTGCGCCCGGCCGGCCGCGCACGGCTGCTGTTCGCGCAGACGGCCGATGGCGAGCCGGTCGCGACGCTCTTCCTGGTGCGGAGCGGACCGCGCGTCGTCGAGCCGTACGGCGGGATGACCGGCGACCGGTGCGGACTCGCGGGCGAACTACCTCCTCAAGTGGGAGGCGATCCGGACGTCCCGCGAGGCCGGCGCGACCAGCTACGACCTGTGGGGGCTCGCGACCGGCGGCATCGCGCACTTCAAGACCGGGTTCGGTGGTCGCGAGGTCCGCTACATCGGGGCCTGGGACCTGGTGCTGGATCCGTTCGGCCGGCAGGCGTACGAGGCGGCGGTCCGTGCCCGGGTCCGCTGGGCGAGACGTCGTCACGGGGTCAGCGGCGCGACCGGCGCCGCCGCGTTCGGAGCCGACGATTGAGCGCGGTCCGCGAGGCGCAGCGTCGAGGAGATGGACACCTGGGATGCGGCGGCGGTCGATGCCCTGGGTGGCCACGTCTACCAGTCCCGGGCGTGGGCCGCGCACCGGGAGGCGTCGGGGTGGCGGCCGCGCTTCCTCGTGACCGGCGACGGCGGTCGCGTCCTCGCCCTGGAGCGGTCCTGGCCCATCGTCCCGGGCGGGAGCGCGTACGTGCCGCGTGGTCCGGCCCCGCTCGCGAGCATCGAGGGCGCGGCGCTCGCCGCGCGTCAGGTCGCCGTGGCCGAGGCGCTCGCCGAGGGCGCCATCGATGTCGTCGCCGCCGACCCCGAGGTCCCGGCGGCCGACGCGGGGTTCGTCGAGGCGATCCGGGCCGCCGGGTTCGCGCCGATCGACGAGATCCAGCCCTCGCGCCACCGCATCCGTCTCCCGCTCGAGGCCGGCATCGACGAGATGCTGGCATTCGGCCACATCGCGAAGTCGACCCGCCAGCGGATCCGCGCCGCGGAGGATGCCGGGCTCGTCGTGGCTCGCCACGACGTCCGGATCGGACCCGGCGGCCCGGGCGACGGGTTCGCGACGCCGTCCGGCCCGACCGAGCTGGCGCTCGACCGGTTCTACGACCTGCTCCTCGCCACCGGCGAACGCCGCCAGTTCACGTTCGGGCCCCGTGCGCGGGTTCACCGGCTGGTGGCGGCTGGCCCATGCCGCGGGGCACCTGGTCTACCTCGAGGTGCACGAGGGCCGCGCCGCGCGGGAGGCGTCGTCAGGCGTCGGCCAGGGATCGCCGCCCGCCGAGGACTCGCCGGACCGGCTGGCCCCGGCCGGCTCGCCCCTCGCCGGCCTCGTCCTGTACCGGCACGGCGGCCGCCTCTCCACCGTCCACTCGGGGGATCGCGCCGAGACGCGCCGCGATCATCCCGGCGCGCTCCACCTGGCGCGCTGGCGAGCGATCCAGCTGGCGATCCGCGAGGGGTGCTCGGAGATGGACCTCGGCGGCGCCGATGTCGCCGGGGCGCGGCGGCCTCCCGTCGAGGGCGAGCCGATGTGGGGGCTCTACCAGCACAAGCGCTCGTTCGGCGGCGAATGGCTCGAGCTGGCGGGCGCGCACGAGCGCGTCTTCCGCCCGGGTCGCTATGCGGCGGGCCGCGCGGCGAGCCGGTTGCGCCGGCTGGTGCGTCGGTGAGCGAGGAGCGGTCGATCGCCGATCTCGTGGCCGCCGCCGAACCGGGCGAGCCCGTCGCGCTGTCCGGGCTCATCGAGCGGCTCACGACCGAGGGCCGGCTGCGCGGGGCCCGGCTCGGCGGACGCGCGATCGGGCCGGCCGGCGTCGCCTCGGTCCTCGTCCGCGGCGTCACGAACGACTCGCGGGTCGTCCGTCCTGGCGCCCTCTTCGTGGCCATCGCCGGTCAGCACGTCGATGGGCACGAGCACCTCGAGGAGGCCGAACGGCGCGGGGCCGCCGCCGCCATCGTCGAGCGGGCCGTGCCGGGCTCGGCGCTCCCGCAGCTCATCGTCGAGCGGAGCCAGGCGGCGCTCGCGACCGCGGCCGCCTGGTGGTACGGCGATCCGAGCGAGCGGATGGCGATCGTCGGGATCACCGGCACCGATGGCAAGACGACGACGGCCTTCCTCGCCTCCGCCGCGCTCGAGGCCGCCGGGGTCCGCACGGGCATGATCACGACGGCCGCCACGAGGATCGGCGGCCACCAGGAGCCCAACGAGGCCCACGCCACGACCCCCGACGCCCACGAGCTCCAGGCGGCCCTGCGGGCGATGGCGACGGCCGGCGACCGGGCCGCGATCGTCGAGACCACCTCGCACGGGCTGGCCCTCGAGCGTGTCGGCTCGATCGCATACGACGTCGCGATCCTCACCAACGTGACCCACGAGCATCTCGAGTTCCACGGGACATGGGAGGCGTACCGGGCGGCCAAGCTGACGCTGTTCGAGCGACTGGCGAGCGCCCAGCGGGGCGGTGGCGCGTCCAAGCCGGCCGACATCGCCTGGCCGAAGACCGGGATCGTGAACCTCGACGACCCGTCCGCGGGCTCGTTCATCGGCGTGACGCAGGAGGCCGGCGCCCGGGTCCTCACGTACGGGACCGATGCCGCAGCCGACGTGCGTGCCCTCCGGGTCGGCGAGGACGCGAGCGGGCTGCGCATCGCGTATGCGGCGCCGTCGGGCGAGGGGAGCCTCGCCCTGGCGCTTCCGGGCCGGTTCAACGTCCACAACGCCCTCGCCGTGATCGCCCTCGGCGAGGCGGTCGGTCTCGATCCCGTCGCCGTGCGCGAGGGTCTCGAGCGTGTCCGTGGCGTCCCGGGACGGATGGAACGCGTGGACGCCGGCCAGCCGTTCACGGTCATCGTGGACTACGCGCACAGCCCGGCCTCGCTCCAGTCCGTCCTCGATCTGCTGGCGCCGATCGCCGCGGCCCGCGGTGGCGGCCTCATCGCGGTGTTCGGGTCGGCCGGCGAGCGCGACACGGCGAAGCGTCCGCAGATGGGTCGGATCGCCGGCGAGCGCGCCAGGCTCGTCGTCGTGACGGACGAGGACCCGCGTGACGAGGACCGCGAGACGATCCTCGCGGAGATCGCCCGCGGCGCCGAGGCCGCGGGCCGGCGCCAGGGACACGACCTCCTCCTCATCGCGGACCGTCGGGCGGCGATCGCGGCCGCCTTCGAGCGGGCACGGCCGGGCGATGTCGTCCTGCTCGCCGGCAAGGGGCACGAGCGATCGATCATCGGGCCGGGTGGGCCGAGCCCATGGGATGAACGGGCCGAGGCCGAAGCGGCCCTGCGCGAGCTCGGGTTCGGCTGAGCACCGCTGCTATCCTTGCGGCCGGATGGCGACCTCTCCACGCACGAAACCCGCTCGCGATGGGGCTGCGGCCCCGCCCCGCGACCGCACGCCGGCCGCGCCGGCCACGGCTGCGCCGACCACCGCTCGCGGGCGTGCCGCGGCCGCACGAGGCCCTGAGGCTGCCGTAGCCGCGCCGGCCACGACGGCGGCACCGGCAACCACCGCCGCGCTGGCCACCACGAAGACGCCGGCCACCACGCCCGCACCCACGGCAGCCGCGAGCGCGACGGCCCGGCCCGGGTCGGCTGCCCCGACCACCGGCCGTGGGCCGCGTCGGGCCCCGGCCGTCGGGCGCGGATCGACCGGCGGCGACCCCGATCTCGAGGCGCTCCGTTCGGCGCTCATCGCGTCGATCCGCCAGCACTACCCGGAGGCCGACCTCGCCCCGGTGGACGCCGCTTTCGACCTGGCCGTCGAGGCCCACGTCGGCCAGCGGCGCGCGACGGGTGAGCCGTACGTGACGCACCCGATCGCCTCGGCGCAGATCCTGGCCGATCTCGGCGTCGATCCCGTCGCGATCCAGGCGGCCCTGCTCCACGACGTCCCCGAGGACACCGAGTTCGGCCTGCCCGACGTGGAGGAGCGGTTCGGCGCCGAGGTCGCCCAGCTCGTCGACGGCGTCACGAAGCTCTCGAAGTTCAGCACCCACAGCCACGAGCAGCAGCAGGCGGAGAACATCCGCAAGATGCTCCTCGCGATGGCCCAGGACATCCGGGTCGTCCTCATCAAGCTCGCCGACCGGCTCCACAACATGCGGACGCTCTACGGGCTCGAGTCGGAGAAGCAGCAGCGCATCGCCCGCCAGACGATGGAGATCTACGCGCCGCTCGCCGAGCGGCTGGGCATCTGGCAGATGAAGTGGGAGCTCGAGGACCTCGCCTTCAAGGTGCTCGAGCCCGAGCGGTTCCGCGAGCTCGCCAAGCTGCTCGACACGCGGCGCAAGGGCCGCGAGAGCTACATCGAGCGAGCCATCGCGGAGCTCCGGCCGAAGCTCGAGGCCGCCGGCATCCAGGCCGACATCGAGGGCCGGCCGAAGCACATCTACAGCATCTGGAAGAAGATGCAGCGCAAGAGCGCGGAGTTCGGCGAGATCTACGACGTCTACGCCATCCGCCTGCTCGTCGACGAGGTGCGCGACTGCTACGCGGCCCTCGGCATCGTGCACTCGCTCTGGCGCCCGATCCCGGGGCAGTTCGACGACTACATCGCCGTGCCCAAGAACAACCTCTACCAGTCGCTCCACACGGCGGTCATCGCGCTCGACGGCAAGCCGCTGGAGATCCAGATCCGGACCCACCAGATGCACCAGGTCTCCGAGGTCGGCATCGCCGCCCACTGGCGCTACAAGGAGGGGACCAAGTCCGACCGCGAGTACGACGCCAAGCTCGCCTGGCTCCGCCAGCTCATGGACTGGCAGCGCGACGTCAGCGATGCGACCGAGTTCGTCGAGGGCATCAAGCTCGACATCTTCCAGGACCAGGTCTTCGTGTTCACGCCCAAGGGCGACATCAAGGACCTGCCGGCCGGGGCGACGCCGCTCGACTTCGCGTACCGGATCCATACCGACGTCGGCCACCGGACCATCGGCGCCAAGGTGAACAACCGGCTCGTCCCGCTCGACTACCGGCTCAAGAACGGCGACATCGTCGAGATCGTCACGACGAAGGGCGAGCACGGGCCCTCGCGCGACTGGATGAACGTGGTCCGGACCAGCCACGCCCGCGAGAAGATCCGCCAATGGTTCAAGCGCAAGGACCGCGACGAGAACATCGTCCACGGCCGCGAATTGCTCGAGCGCGAGCTGCGCCGGCTGGCCCGGACCTCGATCGCCGCCATCGGCGTCGAACGCATCGCCGAGGTCGCCAAGGCCTACAACTACGACACCGTCGATGACTTCTACGCAGCCATCGGCTATGGCGCGATCAGCGGCCAGACCGTGGTCATGCGCCTGGGCGTCGTGGACGACGGCCAGAGCACGCTGCCGACCGTTGCGCCGCCCCAGGCGGTCGCCCGGACCGGCGGCGTCCGGGTCAAGGGGGTGGGGGACCTCCTGGTCCGGTTCGCCAAGTGCTGCCACCCGATCCCGGGCGACCCGATCGTCGGCTTCATCACGCGGGGCAAGGGCGTGACCGTCCACCTCCAGTCCTGTCCGACGGTCATCAACGAGCGCGAGGTCAGCCGCCTCATCGAGGTCGAGTGGGAGGCCGAGCCGACCCAGACCTACCCGATCGCGATCCGGGTCGAGGCCTACGACCGCACGGGGCTCCTCTCGGACATCACGCAGGTCGTGGCCGAGAACAAGGTGAACATCGTGGCTGCCCAGGTCGGGGTGACCCCGGAGCACACCGCGGTCGTCACCGCGACGCTGCAGGTGCTCTCGGTGTCGCAGCTCGCCCGGGTCATGGGCCGCATCGAGACCCTGAAGGACGTCATCAGCGTCCAGCGCGACCTGGGGTAGCGTGGCGGGGACCGCCCGACGTGGGTCTAGACTCCGGGGGTGCCGGTCCGGCGACGAGCGAGGAGGTTGTCATGGGCATTCGTGACAGGATCAACAAGCTGCTGGGCGGCGAGGCCGTCGGGAGCTACGAGCCCGACAAGGCCGACGACGACGACGACAAGAACGAGCCCGCGTACGGGGACACGCGTGACGCCAAGGAGACCGAGGCGCTCGCGGCGTTCGATCGCCTGTCCGATGCCGACGATTCCCGTGGCGAGGCCGACTACCGCTGATCCACCGTCATCGCGCGGGTAGACTTCGGCGCGATGCCCACCTTCCGAGCCCCACGGGGCACCCGCGACCTGCTGCCCACCGAGACCCCGGCGTGGACCCGCCTCGAGCGGCTCGCCGCCGACCTCGCGGCACGGTATGGGTATCGGCGCATCGAGACGCCGCTCTTCGAGCTCACGGACGTGTTCGAGCGGGGCATCGGCGAGGTGACGGACGTCGTCGAGAAGGAGCTCTTCCGGATCCAGCCGCGGACCGAGGAGTCCGAGTCGTGGGCGCTCCGACCCGAGCCGACGGCGGGCATCGTCCGCGCCTACGTCCAGCACGGCATGCAGACCTGGCCGCAGCCCGTCAAGGTGTCCGAGATCGGGCCGATGTTCCGGTACGACCGACCCCAGGCGGGGCGCTATCGCCAGTTCTGGCAGTTCGACGTCGAGGCCATCGGGGACCCGGGGCCGGCCGTCGACGCCGAGATCGTCGAGCTCGGCGTGCGCTTCTTCCGCGACGCGGGGCTCGCCGGCGTCGAGGTCCACCTCAACTCCATCGGCGACCCGGTCTGCCGGCCCGCGTACATCGGGGAGCTGACGGCGTACTTCCGCGGGCATCGGGACGCATTACCGCCGATCGAGCGGGATCGGCTGGAGCGGAACGTGCTGCGGCTCCTCGATTCGAAGGACCCGGCGATGGCTGCGCTCAACGCGGCGGCCCCGCGGATGACCGACCAGCTGTGCGAGCCCTGCGCGGCGCACTTCGCGGCGGTCAGGGCGCATCTCGAGGCCCTCGACGTCCCGTATCGGCTCGCGCCCAGCCTCGTTCGCGGGCTGGACTACTACACGCGGACCGCCTTCGAGTACTACGTCGCCGGCCGTGAGGGACAGCAGCAGGCTGTTGGCGGCGGCGGCCGATACGACGGGCTCGTGGAGGTGCTCGGTGGCCGGCCGACCCCGGGGATCGGCTTCGGGATCGGGATGGACCGCGTCGTCCTCGCCCTCGAGGAGACCGGTCAGCGAGCGGCGAGCGATGACGGCCCGGTCGCGGTCGTCGTCGGCGCCGACCCCGATGACACGGCCAGCCGCCTGCGGGTCGCCACCGAGCTCCGCGCCGCCGGACTGGCCGCTCGCGCGGAACTCGCCCGACGGAAGCTCGGCAAGCAACTCGAGTCGGCCGCCCGCGACGGTGCCCATTTCGCGGTGATCCTCGGCGACGAGCTTGCCCACGGCGAGGTCCAGCTCCGCGACCTACCCGCCGGCACCCAGAAGGTGGTGGCCCTGACCGACCTGGCCCGCGAGCTGACGCGGGCGCACGGCGCCCACCACCATGGCTGAGTGGATCCATGTCATCGGGCGAGGCGTGACGCTCGTCTGGCGAGAGGCCCGCGCTAGTAGGTCAGCACCCGGTCAGCTGCGAACGTGAGCTCCACGAGCATCTCCGGCGGGGCGAGCGTGACGGGCAGCCCGTCGAGGGCGTCAACCGTCAACCCTCGCGCCTTGCTCGACATCCCGGACGCGTAGAGCGTCGCACCACCGGCGACGAGCACGTCGATGTGCTCGCGGAACGCGCCCGTGCCGATTCCGTGTCCCGCGTCGAGCGTCTCCGGGCGCAGGATCCCCACGCCATCGCCCGCGATGAAGACATCGACGTCATGGCCCGCGCCCCGCGCGGTCCGGGCGACCAGGAGGCCTAAGGCCGCCCGCGTCGGGTTCTCGGGTCCGGTCGCGATGTGTACGAGCAGACGACCCATGATGTCCTCCTTCTCAGACGGGCTCGCGGAACTCGATCACGGCGAGCAGGTTTCCCTGCGGATCCTTGAACCAGGCCGCGCGACCCGCGCCGATGGTCGCGATGCCGCCCTCGGTCTTCGGCGTCTCGTAGTCCTCGAAGACGACGCCGCGGGCACGGAGCGCCATGACTTCGGCCTCGACATCGGGCACCGTGAAGGCCATCTGCGTGTGGGACCCGCTCGATGGGACGCCAGCCCGCGAGATCGCGAACACCGTGCCCGAGCCCGCGTCGTACATCACCGCGCCGTTGAGGACGACCCTCGGGGTGAATCCGAGCGTCCCCTCGTAGAAGGGCCGAAGCGCATCCACGTCGGAACTCGGCAGGGTGGTATGGGCGCGTCGCTCGGCTAGCACGGGCGTCTCCGTTCGAATCGGGGCGGGGGTCGGTTCGACTACGATACCTCGGCCATGAACGGACCCACCCCCAGCCTCGCCACGCCCTACCGCACCGATACGTGCGGCGCCCTGCGGGTGGCCGACGCGGGTCGTCCGGCACGGCTCGCCGGATGGGTGCATCGCCGGCGTGACCACGGCCAGCTCATCTTCCTCGACCTGCGCGACCGGCACGGCCTGACCCAGGTCGTCATCGACCAGACCGATTCGCCCGGGGCGCACGAAGTCGCGAGCCGGGTCCGCTCGGAGTTCGTCGTCTCCGTCGCCGGCGAGGTCGCCCCTCGACTGGCCGGCACCGAGAACCCCCGGCTGCCGACCGGGGAGATCGAGCTCCGCGCCACCGACGTCACGATCCTGTCCGAGGCCAAGACCCCGCCCTTCTACATCAACGACCCGGATGCGCCCGTCGACGAGAGCCTGCGGCTCAAGTACCGCTACCTCGACATCCGCCGCCAGCCGATGGCGGACCGCCTGGCGCTGCGCTCGCGCATGGTCCAGGCCATCCGCGACATCCACCACGCCCACGGGTTCCTCGAGGTCGAGACCCCGACGCTCATCAAGAGCACGCCCGAGGGTGCCCGCGACTTCATCGTGCCGAGCCGGCTCCAGCCGGGGAGCGTGTATGCGCTGCCCCAAAGCCCGCAACAGCTCAAGCAGCTCCTCATGGTCGCGGGCGTCGACCGCTACTTCCAGATCGCGCGCTGCTATCGCGACGAGGACCTCCGAGGCGACCGGCAGCCCGAGTTCACCCAGCTCGACCTGGAGATGAGCTTCGTGGACGAGGCGACCGTCATGGGCTTCGTGGAGGCGATGGCGATCGACGTGTCTCGAGCCACGACCCCCGAGCGGCCGATCCAGCAGGTCCCGTTCCCGCGCTTCACGTACGACGAGGTGATGGAGCGGTTCGGCACCGACAAGCCCGACGTCCGCTTCGGCATGGAGCTCATCGACCTGGCGCCGGCGCTGGTGAACGGTGACGGCGCACCCGCCTCGGGGTTCACGGTCTTCGACAGCGCCCTCGCGTCCGGCGGGCGGGTCAAGGCCATCGTGGCCCCGGGCCTGGGCGGCGCGACCCGCCGCGAGATCGACGAGCTCACGGAGCGCGCGAAGCGCTTCGGGGCCAAGGGCCTCGTCCACCTGTCCGTCACGCCGGATGGCCTCCACGGTCCCATCGTCAAGTTCCTCGGCGACGACACGCAGCGGGCGATCCTCGAGCGGACCGCTGCCGACGTCGGCGATCTGATCCTGGTCGTTGCGGACGCGCCGGCGACGACCGCGGATGTGCTCGGCCGGCTCCGCGTCGAGCTCGGCGACCGCCTCGACCTCGCCGACCCCGACGTCCTCGCCTACGCGTGGGTGAGCCGCTTCCCGATGTACCAGTGGGACGAGGAGAACCGGCGCTGGGACGCGACCCACAACCCGTTCAGCGGCGTGCTGCCCGAGGACGAGGCGCTTCTCGTCACCGCGTCGGGCGACCCGGACCGGCCGTCACCCGAGGATCCGGCGGGCCGGGCGCGCGCGCAGCAATACGATCTCGCGCTCAATGGCTGGGAGCTTGGCGGGGGATCGGTCCGGATCCATCGCCGCGACCTGCTCGAACGGAGCTTCCGCCTCCAGGGCCAGTCGGTCGACAGCATGCGCGCGAAGTTCGGCGCGATCCTCGACGCGTTCGAGTACGGCGCGCCACCGCACGGCGGCATCGCGCTCGGGATCGATCGCTGGGCGATGGTCTTCGCCAGGCAGACGAACATCCGCGAGGTGATGGCGTTCCCGAAGACGCAATCGGGCACCGATCCGATGCTCGAGGCGCCGTCCGAGCCAGACGCGGGCCAGTACGCGGAGCTCGGGCTGCGGTTCGTCGGGGTCCCCGAGCGGCGCGCGGACTGACCGCTCCCGGGGCGTGAACCCGCTCACGGCGATCGCGCGCCACCCCAGGTTCGCGGCACTCGCGGGCGCGTTCTGCATCGCGTTCTCGGGGATCTTCTACCTGTGGTCCGAGGTCAGCCCGTCCACCGGCGTCGTGTTCCGCTGCCTCTACGGTCTCCCGATCCTGTTCGTCGCGGCCTGGTTCGAACGGCGCGACCTGGGCCCGATGTCGGCGCGGACGGTCCGGATCTCGGCGCTGGCGGGCATCTTCTTCGGGATCGACCTGCTCACGTTCCACTACGTCGCCGACAACATCGGCGCCGGGCTGGCCACCATGATGGGCAACCTCCAGGTCGTGGTGGTCGCGCTGGCCGCCTGGCTGCTCTGGAAGGAGCGGCCGCGCCGCGAGGTCCTCGCCGCACTGCCGATCATGCTGTTCGGCGTCGTGCTCCTGACGGGCGTCGGCGGTGGGGCGTACGGCGAGGATGCCCCGCTCGGCGTCGCCATCGGCCTCATCACCGCGACCGCGTATGCCGGCTACCTGCTCGTGATGCGCCGGGCGAGCCCCGATGCCCGCCCGGCCGGCCCGGTGACCGTCGCCACGATCGTCACGGCCCTCGTCGCGGCGGCCTGGGGCACGCTCATGGGCGACTTCGACCCCGTCCCCTCACTCCCGGCCCATGCCTACCTGCTGCTGCTCGGGGTGACCAGCCAGTCGATCGGCTACCTGTTCATCCAGGTCTCCCTGCCGCGACTACCGTCGTCGCTCTCGTCGGCGATCCTGCTCGCGCAACCGGTCGCCACGGTCCTGCTCGCGATCGTGCTGCTCGGCGAGTCGCCATCGAGCGGTCAGATCGGCGGCGTGGCGCTCATCGTCATCGGACTGGCGCTCGCGACCGGCGCGGTCGGGCGGGTCCGCGCCGACATGCGGAGCCGGGCCGCCCCGATGGGCTAGCTGCCGCCGAGCGTGGCGAGGAAGGCTATCGTGGCGCCCACGACCTGGGCCTGTTGGTCCTCGCGGCTGATCGTCGCGGGCGGATCGTTCGGCTGGCCCGTGTACCAGCCCATCTGCTCGTGGTTGCCGCCATCGATCTCGGTCGGCGTCAGGTTCGTCCCGAGCTTCGCGACGTTCTCCGCGCTCGTGAACGACGGCACCCCGTTGTCGAGCGAGCCGTAGATGGAGGCGACCGTGAGGTCGTCGTCGGACAGGTCCGCGGCCGAGTACGACGCCCACAGCACGAGGCCATCGACGACATCCGGATGCGAGTCGGCGAATTGCGCTGCCATCGAGCCGCCGAGCGAATGGCCGCCGACGGCCCAGTGCTCGATCTCCGGGTGGTCCTCGATGACGCCCGCGGCGGCATCGATGTCGAAGACCGCCAGGTTGAACGGCACGGGGACGATCGAGACCAGGTAGCCCCGCTCGGCGATCGCCCGCGCCGCAGGCGCGTACGCGGCCGGCGGCACCTTGCCGCCGGGGTAGAGGATGAGGCCGGACGTGGGCGTCCCGGAGGTCGGCGTGAAGGTCAGCCGGCCGTCCGGATCCTGCTGGAACGTCGCGGCGTCGGTGGACGCAAGGGCGGCGGTCGCCTCGGGGAGCAGGGGTTGCGGCTGGGCGTACCAGAGGAACCCGGCGACGCCGACCACCAGGAGGACGGCGACCGCGACGAGGAGCCCACGAAGCAGGCGGGAGCGCGTCACGACCGACCTTCGCGCGGGCTGCCGCACCGGATGGGTCGCGTGTCGGACCTCAGTCCGGATCCGGGTCGGGCAGGCCGGCCTCGCTGACCACGTCGGCACCCCACTCGTGCGTATGCCCGGCCGGTGGGTCCGGCGGACCCTCGTAGACGGGGAGGGCGTCGACCGGCGTGTCGACGTCGTGGGTGACCCCGGGATCGCCGAGCTCGACGATGCGGGTCGCGATCGTGGCGGCCAGCGCGTCCACGATGTCGCCCGGCATCAGGTCCGGCGCGACCGCCCGCAGCACATCGAGGTGCGCGAGGGGGAGGAGCACGGGCCACCCGGGTTCGCCGTGCCAGCCGGGCCGCAGGAGAGTCCGGGCGTCGGTCCCGTGCGCCTCGATCAGCGACGTGATCGTCTCGGGCCCCACCCACACCATCCGCGCCGGCCACAGCAGCGCGGCCGAGACGTCATGGACTTCCTGGACCGCGACCTCGATCCCGCGGGTCATCTGGCCGGCGGGACCCCGTTCCGGCGGCGCCGGCTGGCCGTGGACGGCCTCGCTGCCGGCCAGCGCGGCGGCCACGGCGCCGTCGGGATCGGGCGAGATCACGACGATCGGGAGCGCCCCGCCGGACCAGGCGAGATCGGCCAGGCGCCGGACGCGCGGCTGCCCCTGCGTCTCGGGCAGGGCGCCCTCCGCGGTCGAGGACAGGATGACGGCAGCGACGGTCATCGTCGGAGGGTAGCAGGCAAGGCGGCACGGACGCGCGTCGTCGGCCGGGGCGACGCGCGGTCCGGCGGTGCCCGCCGCCTGGCCTGGCCGGACCCGCATCGAGGCCCGATGTGCGACACTGCGCCCCGCCCATGCCGGACACCCCCGTTTCGAGCCTCACCGTGCCCGCCGCCACGCGATCGGACCTGCGCAACGTGGCGATCGTCGCGCACGTCGACCACGGGAAGACGACGCTCGTCGACGCGATGCTCCGCCAGACGGGGACGTTCCGCGCGAACCAGGCCCTCGTCGACCGGGTCATGGATTCGATGGACCTCGAGCGTGAGAAGGGCATCACGATCCTCGCCAAGCAGACGACCGTCGACCACGACGGGGTCCGGCTGAACATCGTCGACACGCCGGGCCATGCCGACTTCGGGGGGGAGGTCGAACGCTCGCTGCTCATGGTCGACTCGGTGCTGCTGCTCGTCGACGCGGCCGAGGGGCCGCTCCCGCAGACGCGCTACGTGCTCCAGAAGGCGATGGCCCGCCACCTGCCCGTGGTCGTCGCGATCAACAAGATCGACCGTGGCGACGCGCGTCCCGCGCCGGTCCTCGACGAGATCTACGAGCTGTTCCTCGACCTCGGCGCCGATGAGCACCAGATCGAGTTCCCGATCGTCTACACGAACGCGAAGGCGGGGACCGCCACCCGCGACCTGGCCGATCCGGGCCGGGACCTGCGGCCCCTCCTCGACCTGCTCATCGAGGTCACGCCGCCGCCCTCGTACACGCCGGACCATCCGCTCCAGCTCCTCGTCACGAACCTGTCGGCCAACGAGTACGTCGGCCGCATGGCGGTCGGGCGGATCTGGAACGGCACGATCCGGATGGGCCAGCGGATCACGGTCGTGCGCGAGCAGCCGGACGACACGGCGGGCGCCGTCGAGCCCGGTCGCGTCGTCACCCTGCAGGGGACGGTGACGAGCCTCCAGACGGCGCACGGCATCGACCGGATCGAGATCGAGGAGGCCGGCCCGGGCGACATCGTCTCGGTCGCCGGCCTGCCCGAGGTGACGATCGGCGACACGCTGACCGACCCGGCCGACCCGCGCCCCCTGCCGCGCCTCGACGTCGACGCGCCGACGCTGCGGATGACCTTCGGGGTCAACACGTCGCCGCTGTCGGGGCGCGAGGGGAAGTACGTGACGAGCCGCCAGATCAAGGCTCGGCTCGACCGCGAGATCCTCGGGAACGTCTCGATCGAGGTGCGCCCGGCCGAGTCGAGCGACGCGTTCGAGGTGCGCGGCCGGGGCGAGCTCCAGCTGGCCGTCCTCATCGAGCAGATGCGGCGCGAGGGCTTCGAGCTGACGGCGTCACGCCCGGAGGTCCTGCTCCACGAGGTCGACGGGGCCACCCACGAGCCCTACGAGCGGATCACGGTCGACATCCCGCCCGACTACATCGGCGAGGTCCAGGCGGCGCTGGCCGGGCGCAAGGGCCGGCTCGAGCAGATGACGACCGATGCCGACGGGCGCGTCCGGATGGAGTACGTGCTGCCCGTCCGCGGCCTCATCGGCTATCGGGGGCAGCTGCTGACCGACACCCGGGGCACCGCCCTGCTGCACCAGATCGGCGAGGGCTACGGTCCGTGGGCGGGCGAGGTGACCCACCGGACGAACGGCGTCCTCGTGAGCGATCGTGCCGGGACCTCCAACGCCTACGGGCTGTTCAACCTCCAGGAGCGCTCGGAGCTGTTCATCGACGCGGGCGTCGAGGTCTACGAGGGGATGATCGTCGGGGAGAACAGCCGCTCGGGCGACATGGACGTCAACCCGACCAAGGAGAAGAAGCTCACGAACATCCGGACGCACTCCCACGACGAGGCGCTCCGGCTGACGCCGCCGCGACCGCTGACGCTCGAGAGCGCGCTCGAGTTCATCGCGGGCGACGAGCTGGTCGAGGTGACGCCCCAGTCGATCCGCCTCCGCAAGCGGGCGCTGGCGAAGACGGACCGGGAGCGCGAGCGCAGCCGCTAGCGGGCGGGGTGGTACGCGTGGACCTGCGCGACGAGGTGCTCGCGCCGGAGCGCGGGGACGGTCTCGGTCGACTCGTGGATGGACGGCCGGGCGACCGGCGGCGGCGAGAGCCGGAACCGCGGGACGTCGCCTTCCTGGACGCCGACCGGCCAGTCGCGACCGCCGCCCTGCGGCGGATAGAGGCCGACGAGCGAGTGCGGCGCGCCGGCGCCGATCTTCGCCCCGACGATCACGATCAGGGTGAAGCCGGCGGTGATGGCGATGAGGATGAGCGCGTCGGACATATCGAGATTCTCCTACCGCTGTCGAGCGGGTGCTGTGGGTATCGGGGTCAGGCGCCGAAGGCGTTGTAGCGCACGTCGTACGGCACGCCGCCCATGCGGCGCGCGGCCCGGATCGTGTCGAGCGTCAGGGCGGCGAGCACGATCGGCAGGACGGCGAGGGCGAGCGGGATGAGCAGCGGCATGAGAGCGTCTCCTGTGGAGTTCGGTGCCGTCATCGTGGCCCGGCGGCAGCGGGCCGGCCATCGGCCGATGACGAGCCGCCGCCATGGACGAACGACGAGTCGGCGTGCGTCGCTCGGGCGCGCCGGGGTGGACGGGGCATCGTATGGTGGTCCCCATGCATGACCTTCGACGTCGCCCCCGCTCCGTCATCGTCCCGGTCCTCGTCCTGCTCCTGGCGGCCTTCGCGTCGTCGGCGGCGGCACCCCGGACCGTCGAGGGGGCGTTCTCGATCTCGCTCAGCAAGGTCGTCGGCGGCCTCGCGTCGCCCACGCAGATCACGAACGCCGACGACGGCACGAACCGGCTGTTCGTCGTGGAGCAGCGCGGCACGATCCGCGTCATCCAGAACGGTGCGCTGCAGTCCGGCTTCTTCCTGGACATCCGTTCGAAGGTCGCCGTCGGCGGCGAGCGCGGGCTGCTGGGTCTCGCGTTCCACCCGAACTTCAAGACGAACCACCGGTTCTACGTCTACTACACGCGCAACGGGGGCGACATCGTCGTCTCCCGGTTCACGACCAACGCCGCGGGCACGAAGGCCAGCGCGAGCACGGCCAAGCCGCTCCTGCTCATCGAGCACAGCGCGCACTCCAACCACAACGGCGGCGGGATGGCGTTCGGCCCGAACGCGCTGCTGTACATCAGCGTCGGGGACGGCGGGGGCGCCGGCGACCCGGGGAACGACGCGCAGGAGAAGACCACGACCTTCCTGGGCAAGATCCTGCGCATCAACGTGAACGGCACGGGCGCCGGCACCTTCGACCGGTACTCGGTCCCGGCGAGCAACCCGTACGCGGGGCCGAAGAAGGGCCGCGGCGAGATCTGGGCGATCGGGCTGCGGAACGCGTGGCGGATCTCCTTCGACCGCGGCAGCGGCCGGCTCTGGATCGGCGACGTCGGACAGAACCGCTACGAGGAGGTGGACCGCGAGCCGGCAAACTCCTCCGGAGGGCGGAACTACGGCTGGAACGCGATGGAGGGCCTCCACTGCTACAAGCCCTCCAAGTGCCCGAAGGCGGGCGACACGCTCCCGATCGCGGAGTACTCGCACGCCGGCGGGAACTGCGCGATCACCGGCGGGTACGTCTACCGCGGCCCGACCCAGGCGAACCTGGTCGGCCTGTACGTGTTCGCCGACTACTGCAGCGGGCGCATCTGGACGATCCCGAGCGCCGGCAAGGCCAAGACCCTGCGAGCGGACACCAGCCAGAACATCACGTCGTTCGGCGAGAGCGAGAACGGCGAGCTGTACGCGGTCGCATCCTCGGGCAACGTGTACCGCGTCCTCGCGTCCTAGGGCCGTCCATCCGGTCGGCCCCGGGTACCGGGTGTACGATCGGGCGCGATGTCGATCTACCTCGACCACGCGGCGACGACCCCGCTTCGTCGCGAGGTCCTCGACGCGATGCTGCCGTACCTGACCGGTTCGTTCGGGAACCCGAGTTCGGCGCATTCCTACGGACGGATCGCGCGCAGCGCCCTCGATGAGGCGCACGCGCGGTTCGCCGCGCGCCTCGGTGCGGAGGCCCGCGAGATCGTCATCACGTCCGGCGGCACCGAGGCGAACAACCTCGCCCTGAAGGGGGCCGCGTGGGCGGGCAAGGCGCGGGGGCACCGGATCGTGACCTCGTCGGTCGAGCATCACGCGGTCGGCCACGCGCTCCGGCACCTCGAGAAGTTCGGCTTCGAGGTGCTCGAGCTGCCCGTCGACCGGTACGGACGGGTCGACCCGGACCAGCTCGACGCGGCCATCACCGACCGGACGATCCTCGTGTCGATCATGCTCGCGAACAACGAGGTGGGGACGATCCAGCCGATCGCGGACATCGCCGAGCGCGTCCGTTCGCACAAGGGCGTGCTCCTCCACGTCGACGCCGTGCAGGCCGCCCCGTACGTGGACCTCGACCTCGAGACGCTCGGCGCCGACCTGGTCTCGCTCAGCGCCCACAAGTTCGAGGGGCCGAAGGGCGTCGGCGCCCTGTACGTCCGCCACGGCACCCACATCCTCGCGCAGCAGCAGGGCGGGGCCCAGGAGCGCCATCGCCGTGCCGGGACGGAGAACGTGGCCGGTGCCGTGGGCCTGGCCACCGCCTACGACCTGTGCTGCGCCGAGCGCCCGGAGACCGTCGCGCGGCTGCGCCGCCAGCGCGAGCGGCTGACCAAGGCCATCCTCGCCGTGCCCGGGACCGAGCTGACCGGCCATCCCAGGACCCGTCTCGCCGGGCTGGTCTCCATCGTCGCCCGCGACACGGACGGTTCGGCCGTCGCGCTGTCACTCGACCTCGAGGGGATCGCCTGCTCGGTCGGCAGCGCCTGTACCACCGGATCGACCGAGGTCAGCCACGTCCTGACCGCGATGGGCTACCCGGAGGAGGAGGCGCGCGGCGCGCTGCGCCTCTCGCTCGGACGGACCACGACCGAGGAGGAGATCGCCACGGCCTGCGACGTCGTCCCGCGCGTCGTGGCATCGATGCGCGTCGGGGCCGCCGCGGTGGCGGCCGATCCGCTGGGGCAGGGCATCCCGGCGTGAGCCGGATCCTGGTCGCGATGTCGGGCGGGGTCGACTCGTCCGTCGCGGCGGCGCTCCTGCACGAGCAGGGCCACGAGGTCGTCGGCGTGTGGATGCGTCTCCACGATGTCGCCGACACGTACTCCGAGATCAAGAAGAGCTGCTGCTCGCTCGACGCCGCCGACGACGCGCGCCGGGTCGCGGCCCAACTCGACGTCCCTTTCTACGTCATGAACCTCGAGCGCGAGTTCGACGCCGGCGTCCTCCAGCCGTTCCTCGACGCGTACCTCGACGGGCGCACGCCGAGCCCGTGCGTCGACTGCAACACCTACGTCAAGTTCGGGGCGCTGCTGGGCCGGGCGCGGCACCTCTACGAGTGCGATGCCGTCGCGACCGGCCACTACGCCCGGCGCGTCGTCGGCGAGGACGGCCGAGCCCGGCTCCTGCGGGCCCGCGACGAGGCGAAGGACCAGACGTACTTCCTTTACGGCCTCCGGCAGGACCAGCTCGACCACGCGCGCTTCCCGCTCGGTGAGCTGACCAAGCCCGAGGTGCGCGAGATCGCCCGCGGGCTCGGCCTCGCCACCGCCGACAAGCCCGAGAGCCAGGAGATCTGCTTCGTGCCGGGTGGTGACTATCGCGACGCCCTGCGCGACCGGGCCGGCTGGACCGCGGAGCCCGGGCCGCTCATCGATTCCGGCGGCGAGCGGGTGGGGGAGCACCGCGGCGCCGCGGGCTACACCGTCGGCCAGCGCCAGGGGCTCGGGGTGGCGCTCGGTGAGCCGCGCTACGTGAGCCGGATCGATCCGCTCACGAACACCATCCAGCTAGGCCGCCGGGAGGACCTCGAGACGACCACGGTCGAACTGGAGCGCACGACCTTCGTGGCGGGCGAGGCGCCGTCGACGGCCTTCCGTGCGTCGATCCGGATCCGCCACCGGGCGATGCCGGTGCCGGCCACCGTGGAGGACCGCGGCGCGCGCCGCTGGACGGTCACCACCGATGTGCCGGTGTGGGCCGCCGCGCCGGGCCAGGCCGCCGTCCTCTACGCCGGTGACGAGGTGCTCGGCGGGGGGCGGATCGCCCGCGACCGGGCGCTCGCTGCCTCCGCGTGAGCCTGGACCCGGCCTTGATCCTCGGCGCGCTCGTCGGCATCTGCAACGCGGCCATCTGGGTCGCCATCCGCGGCACGATCGGGAACCGCCTGCTGCTGGTCGTGGGCGCGGCCATCCTCGGCGCCTGGGCCGGCGACACCCTCGGCGACCGGCTCGGCCTGACGCTTTGGTCCATCGGCGACTTCCGCGTGATCGCGGCCACCATCGGCGCCTGGGTCGGGATCGGGATCGTCACGGTGGTCGCGGTGCTCGGCCCGACGGAGAAGCGACTGTGAGCCGCGACGAGGGCGTCGACGACGACGACGCCCGGACGACCGCCACCTTCCTCCGCGGTCTGACGATCGGCGCGTTGCTCGGCGCGGTCCTTGCCGGCTCGTCGATGTGGAGCCGTCGCCGGCGGGCGGCCGCATCGTCTCGCGACCGTGTCCCGACCACCGGCGATCCGCCGCGGTCCGACCCGGGTCGGCCTGCCTCGGGCTGACCGTGCGGGAGGGGCGGTCCGTTTCGGTACCATTGCGCCCGATGTCGCCCCCCGACCAGACCCCCGATCCGCGGATCACGTCGCTGCCGGCCGCCGAGATCCGCCGGCGGTTCGTGGAGTTCTTCGCCGAGCGCGGCCACACGCACGTGCCGAGCGCGAGCCTCGTCCCCGCGGGCGACCAGACCCTGCTCTTCACGAACTCGGGCATGGTCCAGTTCAAGGAGGTCCTGACCGGGGCCGAGACCCGTTCCTACACCCGCGCGGTCGACTATCAGCGGTGCCTGCGGGTCGCCGGCAAGCACAACGACTTCGAGGAGATCGGCCGCTCGCCGCGCCACCACACGCTCTTCGAGATGCTCGGCAACTGGAGCTTCGGTGACTACTTCAAACGCGAGGCCATCCATTTCGCCTGGGACTTCCTGACCCGCGACCTCGCGATCCCCGAGGATCGGCTCGCGGTCACGACCTACAAGGACGACGAGGTGTCGCGCGCGGTCTGGCGCGACGAGATCGGCATCCCGGCCGAGCGGATGGCGTCGTGGGGCGACGTCGACCGCGGCGACGACCACAACTTCTGGCGCATGGCCGACACCGGCCCGTGCGGTCCGTGCAGCGAGATCCACTTCGATCGCGGGGCCGACCTCTCGGAGGGGCCCGAGTGCGTGCCCGACCACTCCGAGCAGTGCCCGCGCTGGCTCGAGATCTGGAACCTCGTGTTCATGGAGTTCGACCAGCGCGCCGACGGTCGCGTGCCGCTGCCGTTCACGAGCGTCGACACCGGCTTCGGTCTCGAGCGCGTCGCCAGCGCCCTCCAGCAGGTCCCCAGCAACTACGACACGGACCTGTTCGCGCCGATCCACCAGCGGATGCGCGAGCTCCTCGGCCACGACCCGGACGCGTTCGAGACCGAACGCTTCAGCTACCAGGTGATCGCCGATCACTCACGCGCCGTGACGTTCCTCATCGCGGACGACGTCCTGCCCTCGAACGAGGGGCGCGGCTACGTCCTGCGCCGGATCCTCCGACGCGCCGTGCGCCACGGCCGCCTGCTCGGGCGGCGCGAGCCGTTCCTGGCCGAGCTCTCGACCGTCGTCATCGACATCATGGCCGAGGCGTATCCGCACCTCCTCGAGCGGCGGGACGAGATCCTGACCGCGATCGCCCGTGAGGAGGCCCAGTTCGCGCGGACGCTCGACGCCGGGTCGAAGCTGCTCGACGAGGCGCTGGCGCCGCTCGCGACCGGCGAGCGGATCGTCGGCCGGCGCGCCGACGACCTGCCGCCCGATGCCCCGGTCCTGCCGGGCGAGCTCGCCTTCCGGCTGCACGACACCTTCGGCTTCCCGATCGACCTGACGATCGAGCTCGCCGCCGAGGCCGGCGTGCGCGTCGATCGCGCGGGGTTCGAGGCGGCGCTCGCCGAGCAGCGCACCCGCTCGCGCACCGGCAAGAAGGCGGAGCTCGCCAGGCACGCCGAGCTGACCTCGCTCTACCAGGCCATCCAGGCCCGTGCCGGCGACACGCGCTTCCTGGGGTACGAGCAGACGGCCGCGGACGGCCGGGTGGTCGCGATCCTGCGCGACGGGATGGAGTACGACGAGCTGACCGGGCATGGTGAGGCCGAGCTCATCCTCGACCGCACGCCGTTCTACGCCGAGGGCGGCGGCCAGATCGGGGACCGCGGCACCATCCGCGAGCCCGGCGGCGGCAGCGTCCTGTTCGAGGTCGCCGACACGCAGAAGCCGGTCGGCGGCCTCATCGTCCATCGCGGGACGCTCCAGGGACGGCTGCGCGTCGGCGAGACCGTCGGGGCGGTCGTCGATGCGGACCGGCGCGCCGACACCATGCGGAACCACACGGGCACGCACCTCCTCCACCGGGCGCTCCGGAACGTGGTCGGGGATCGGGCGCGCCAGGCCGGCTCGCTCGTGACACCCGACTACCTGCGGTTCGACTTCCCGTTCGACCGGGGCCTGAACGACGACGAGGTGCACGCGATCGAGGACGAGGTTCGCCGCATCATCCGCGAGGACCGGCCCGTCTCCATCGCGTTCATGAGCATGGCCGAGGCGATCGAGGGCGGCGCGGACGCCTTCTTCGACGAGAAGTACGGCGAGACCGTCCGGACCATCCGGGTCCAGGACTACTCCTTCGAGCTGTGCGGCGGCACCCACTGCCTCGCGACCGGCCAGATCGGCGGGTTCACCGTCACCGGCGAGCGCAGCATCGGGAGCGGCACGCGCCGCATCGAGGCGGTCACCGGCCGCGCCTCGGACGCGCTCGCGCGGCAGCGCGCCGCCGCGCTCGATCGCGCGGCCGAGGCCGTCGGCGCGCAGTCGGTGGATGCCGTCCCGGATCGGATCGCGGCGCTCCAGGAGGAGCTGCGCGAGGCCCGCCGACGGCTGAAGGCCGGGGGCGGCGGGGCCATCCCGACGCCCGAGCAGCTGGTGGCCGGGGCGAGCGAGGTGGCCCCGGGCGTCCGGGCCGTGGTGCGCTCGGCCGCCTACGACTCGATGGAGGCGCTCAAGGGCGCCGCCCGGACCGTCAGCACCGCGATGGGTTCGGGCGTGGTCGCGCTCGCCCTCGACGCGGAGGAGCCGCAGCTCTTCGTGACGGTCACGCCCGACCTCATCGGTCGGGGGATCTCGGCCGGCGCCATCGTCCAGGCGGCGATGCCGGCCATCGACGGTCGCGGCGGCGGACGCCCGGAGATGGCGCAGGGCAAGGGGACCAGACGCGCGGGCCTGCCGGACGCGCTGGCGGCCGTGCAGGCCGCCATCGAAGCGGCGGCCTGAATGGCCTTCTGGCGGCGCATCTGGCAACGCGACGAGGGGGAGAGCCTCACCGCCTGCACCGCCCTCGACGTCGGGACGGAATTCGCCAAGGCCCTCGTGTTCGACATCGACGCGACCGGGCACGGGACCGTGCGCGGGGTCGGGCGCAAGCGCCAGGGCCTCTCGCACATGCAGTCGGGGACCGTGGCCGACATCGCGGCCGTGGTCGACAACTGCGCCGTCGCGCTCCAGGAGGCCGAGGAGATGGCCGGGTTCCGGCCGACCCAGGTCGTCATCGGGATCGCCGGCGAGCTCGTCAAGGGGTTCACCACGACCCACGCCCAGGAGCGCAAGAAGCCCGACCAGCCGATCACTGAGGGCGAGCTCCAGAAGCTCATCGACAACGTCCAGCGCGAGGCCCTGCGCGAGGCCGAGCGGGCCATCACCTGGGAGACCGGGCTGCCGCACGTCGACGTCCGGCTCGTCCACGCGGCCGTGACCGGCGCCTCCATCGACGGCTACGCGCTCACGAACCCGGTCGGGTTCCAGGGACGGCACGTCAAGATCGGGATCTTCAATGCCTTCGCGCCGCTCGTCCATCTCGGGGCACTCCAGAGCGTCGCGAGCCAGCTGGACCTCGAGCTGCTCGAGATCGTCGCCGAGCCGTACGCGGTGGCGCGCGTCCTCGGGAGCGACCACATCCGCCAGTCCGGCGCCCTGTTCGTCGATGTCGGGGGCGGCACGACCGACGTCGCCCTCGTCCGCCAGGGCGGCATCGAGGGCACCCGGATGTTCGCGCTCGGCGGGCGCGCCTTCACGAAGAGCCTCGCCGACCGGCTCGACCTGCCGTTCCCGCGGGCAGAGGCCGTCAAGGTCGACTACGCCCGCGGCCTCCCGGTCGACGACCGCGACAACGTGGCCGCGATCATCGGCGACGACGTCCGGGTGTGGGCCGCCGGCGTCGAGCTCGTCATGGAGGAGCTCTCGGGCGGGGACCTGCTGCCGGGCCGGATCTTCCTCTGCGGCGGCGGCTCCCGGCTGCCCGAGATCGGCGCGGCGCTCGGATCTGAGGCATTCTGGAAGGGCCTGCCGTTCGCCCGACCACCCGAGGTCACGGTGATGGCCCCAGACCAGATCGACACGATCTCCGACGCAACGGACCTCCTGATCGACCAGCAGGACGTGACGCCGCTCGGGCTCGCCTACCAGGCCATCGAGCTCCAGACGACCGAGGGCGCGCTCGATGCCGCCCTGCGACGTGTGCTGCGCGCGATGAAGGTCTGACCCGATGCCCGGCGGCGTCATCTACCTCGACATCGACGACGAGATCACCTCGGCGGCCTCGCGGATCCGGGCGGCCGAGGGGCGGCGCGTCGCGGTCGTCCTGCCATACGGCTCGCGGGTCGCGACCTCGCGGATCAACTTCCGGCTCCTGGCCCGGGATGCCCTGACCCACGAGAAGCGGCTCTCGATCATCGCCGCCGATGCGGCGGCCCGGGCCCTCGCGGGGTCGGCGGGGCTACCGGTGTTCGCCTCGGTCGCCGAGTACGAGGCGTCCGACGAGGCGCCGCGCCCACGGCCCGGCGCGATCGCCGCGGAGACGGGTCCGGCCGACGCGTCCGGACCCGCCTCGCCGGATGTCGCCGCGGCAGCGGCCGCCGCCGCCGCCGCGGCAGCGCTGGCGGGCGACACGGCCCGGACGCCCGTCCCGCCGCCCGCCGGCCGCAAGCGTGGCAAGGCCGGGCCGCCGGACGCGGACCTGCCGCAGCAGGCGACGCTCGACGAGATGGAGGCCGCCGAGCTGGCCGCGGCCGCCAGGACCATCGAGACCGTGCACCCGCCGCTGCCCGAACCGGTCCCGGTGCCGGCCCCGGTCCGCCGCGACCCGGTCGAGTCCGCCGGACTCGGATCGTCGTCGCTCCGGACCGGTCGCCCGGTCCGCGGCGAGACGGCGGCCGCCGCGGCCGACGGGGGCGGTCGCAGCCGGACCCCGATCCTCGTCGGTCTCGGGGTCCTCGCGCTCGTCCTGCTGGTGGGCGGGGTCGGCGCGTACCTGCTGCTCCCGTCCGCATCGATCGTGATCACCCCGAAGGAGGAGTCGGTCGGGCCGATCGCCATGACGATCGTGGCGGACCCGGCGGCCACGGCACCTGACCCCGCCGCCGATCCCCCGGTCGTCCCCGCGGAGATCGTCACGGTCGACGTCTCGGCGAGCGACACGTTCCCGGCGACCGGCAAGCGGGTCGTGAAGGCCAAGGCGACCGGCGTCGTCCGGTTTCGGAACAAGGACTTCACGTCGTCCAACACGATCCCGGCGGGGAGCGTCGTGAGCACGAACAACGGGATCCGCTTCCGGACGAACGCCGCCGTCACGGTCCCGCGCGCCGACATCGTCGGCCTGCAGATCTTCCCCAAGACGGCCACGGTCAAGGTGACGGCGGTCGTCGCCGGGACCGGCGGCAACGTCGAGCCGAACACGATCGTGGTCATCCCGCGCGGCGAGGACCCGGTGTCGCTCGACGTCAACAACCCCGACGCCACGAGTGGCGGCAAGCGCGACGAGTTCCCGAAGGTCACCCAGGAGGACGTCGACAAGGCGCTGGCGGCCCTCCAGCCGGAGCTCCAGTCGGCGTTCACGACCAAGCTCGCCGACCCGGCGATCGCCTCGCCCGGCGCCACGGTCTTCGCCGAGACCGGGATCCTCGGCGCGGCGACCCCGACGATCGATCCGGCCACGCTCGTCGACCAGGAGGTCGAGTCGTTCGACCTGGGCCTGCAGGCGAGCGGGACCGCCACGGCCGTGAACGCGGACCCCGTCAGCACGGTGGCGGAGGAGCGCCTGCGGGCGAGCGTCGACGCGGGTCACCGGCTCGTCGAGGGGTCGGTCGACGTCAAGGTCGATCCCGCGGTCGTGTCCAACGGGCAGATCAGCTTCCCGGCCAGCGCGTCGGCGACCCAGACCGCGCTGCTCGACGCCGCGGCGCTCAAGGCCAAGGTGCTCGGGAAGACGCTCGACGACGCGCGCACGCTCCTCGGGGCGTACGGGACGGTCGAGCTGACCGCGTGGCCGGACTGGGTGTCGACCGTCCCGACGTTCGACGGCCGGGTCGACCTGACCGTGAACGAAGCGATCCCGGTGGAAGCGCCGCCGTCGGCGACACCGTGACCCGGCTCCTCGGCGTCGACCTCGGGGAGCGGCGGGTCGGGCTCGCCCTCGCCGACGGCGATGGGGCCCCGGCGCGCCCGCTCGTCACCCTGCGTCGCGCCTCGCATCTGGTCGGCGACGTGACGGCGTTGCGGGCCGTGGTCGAGGCGAACCAGGTCGGGGAGCTCGTGGTCGGGCTCCCGTTCGAGGCGTCCGGCATCGAGGGCCCTCAGGCGGCGCTCACGCGGACCTGGGCCGAAGCGGTCGCCGCGGATCTGCGATTACCGCTAACCTTTCGCGACGAGCGCCTGACCAGCCAGCTCGCCGAGGACCGTCTCGGTCCGATGAAGCGCGGTCGGTCGGGCGGAGCTCCGTCGAAGGTCCAGCGCGACGACTACCGGTCGCGCGTGGACCGTGAGGCGGCCGCGATCATCCTCCAGGATGAGCTCGATGCACGCGCCGGCACCCGCTCGTCCATGCCCCCGACTCGCGACCCATCGGAGAGCGAACGATGACGATCCGCTCCGGCGGAGGCCCCCGCGACACCCGTGCGCCGCAGGCGCATCCGTTCGACCCGGATGCCTACGCGACGGACATCATCCCGCCGTACTCGGAACCGGTCCGACGCGGCGGGCGCGGCGGGCGCGGATCCGGTGGCGGCGGCATCGGCGGGATCCTCAAGTTCGCGATCTTCGCGCTCGTTCTGGGCGGGATCGTGCTCGTCGTCGCGCTCACCGCGCTGCGGCCCCTGGTCAACAACGCGATCCTCTCGTGGGCCGCGGACAACCCCGCCGCGCTCTCGATGCCGTTCGTCAAGGGCATCGTCGAGGAGGACATCGGCGTGCGGATGACCCGGGCCGCGTCGACGGACCCGGCGCAGGTCGAGTTCGTGGTGCAACCCGGTGACACCGCGTCCACGATCGCGACGCGGCTCGAGGACCAGAAGCTGATCCTCGACGCCCGGGCGTTCGTGTTCATCGCGGTCAACCGCGGCCTGACCGGCCAGCTCCAGCAGGGGACGTTCCTCCTGCGCAAGAACATGGCCCCCGGTGCCCTGGTGACCGCGCTGCTCGCCCCGCCGACCGTGCCGTACGTCGACCTCGGCCTGCGCACCGGGCTCCGGCTCGAGCAGATCACGGCGAAGCTCCAGACGCTCCCGCTCGACATGGATCCCAAGGACTTCTACGAGCTCGTGACGAACCCGCCGAAGGAGCTCATCAACGACTACCCGTGGCTCAAGAAGATCCTCGCCGACGCGCCGCCGGGCGCCACGCTCGAGGGGTTCCTGTGGCCGGCCACCTACAAGGTCCTCCCGGACACGACGGCCGAGGAGCTCGTTCGGCTCATGCTCGACAACTTCGAAAAGAACGTCGGCGCCGAGCGGATGAACGTCCCGAAGAGCCGCGGCCTGTCCTTCTACCAGGTGCTGACCCTGGCGTCGATCGTGGAGCGCGAGGCCAAGCTGGACGAGGAGCGGCCGCTGATCGCCGGGGTCTACCAGAATCGCCTCGACCCGAAGCTCTTCCCGACACAGCTCCTGCAGTCCGACCCGACGATCTTCTACGTCCACGACACGCTGACCCTGCGGGACACGCCGTTCGCGGATTGGAAGGACTACGTCTTCTGGGCCCCGATCAAGGGCGGCCTGACCGACGAGGCATTGCCCGACGACCTCGCCGGCTACAACACCTACACCAGCAAGGGTTTGCCGCCGGGCCCGCTGGCGACGCCCACCCTGCCGTCGATCGATGCCTGCCCTCGATCCGGACACGAAGGACCGGTACCTGTTCTTCATCGCGAAGAACGACGGCTCCGACACGACGGCCTTCGCCAAGACCTACAAGCAGCACCAAAAGAACGTGGCCAAGTACCAGACAGGTGGCTGACCGGGCTGGCTGGCCCGTCACAGCCGACTTCGCGTCGCCGCCGGCCGCGGCGCAGCGGCGTGACTGGCTGGAGGCCGACCGGGCGGCGCGGCCGGCACGCCTGGCCAGGGTCCGGGCCCGGTTCGACGAGGCGGGCGTGGACGCGTACTTCGGGGTCAGGCCCGAGCACATGCGCTACCTCACCGGGGTGGCGTTCGGGGCGGGCGAGGAGAAGGTCGCCGGCCAGTCCGGGCAGTTCCTCGTGGCGGCCGATGAGGTCGTGGTCCTCGCCGACTCGCGCTACACGATCCAGGTGGCGCGCGAGGCGCCGGAGGCCCGGATCTTCGCCGCGTACCACGACCTGCCGGCACGCTGGCCGGAGCTCGTCGGGTCGGTCGGTGCCCGGCGCGTCGCGGTCGAGGCCGGCTTCGTCCCGCACGCGACGTGGGAGCGACTGGCCGCCGCGGCACCCGACGTCGAGCTCGTCCCGGTCGAGGGCTGGGTCGAGGGCGACCGGGCGATCAAGGAGCCGGCCGAGGTCGAGCGGATCGCGGCGGCGTGCGCCGTCGCAGACCGGGCGCTCGCCGCGCTGCTCCCGGAGATCCGGGCCGGCGT
Source organism: uncultured Chloroflexia bacterium (assembly GCA_963755115.1). GTDB lineage: Bacteria > Chloroflexota > Limnocylindria > Limnocylindrales > CSP1-4 > SPCO01. Next base: position 1,938,168 of record CAVWIK010000002.1, on the reverse strand, counting down.
CAGCGAGACGACGCTCGCCCTCCGCCTGGAATGGCTGATGCGCACGGGCGGGGCCGAGGCGCTCGCGTTCGACGTGGCGTGCCTGTCCGGTCCCGAGGCCGCCCTGCCGCACGGATCGCCGGGCGACCGCCCGGTGCTCGACCGCGCCGTCCTCCTCTTCGACTTCGGCGCCCAGGTGGAGGGCTATCGGAGCGACATGACCCGGACCGTGTTCGTCGGCGAGCCGGTCGCCCGCGACCGTGACGTCTATGAGCTCGTCGCCCGCGCCCAGGCCGCGGCCATTGAGACCCTCGAGACGGCGATCGCGTCGCACGGCCCGGTGCCCGACGGTCGCGCGATCGACGCCGTCGCGCGCGACGTGATCGTCACGGCCGGCCACGGCGACCATTTCGGCCACGGCACCGGCCACGGGATCGGTCTCGCGACCCACGAGGCCCCGAGCCTCGGCACGACGGCCGCGACGACCCCGCTCCCGAGCCCGACGGTGTTCTCGGTCGAGCCCGGCGTCTACCTGGAGGGCGAGATGGGCGTCCGGATCGAGGATCTCGTGCTGCTCGACGCGGCGGCGAAGCGGGTCGAGCGGCTGACTTGCTTCCCGCGCGACGTCATCGTCGTCGGGGGCTGACACCCAGGCCCTCGCCTCGGTACCCTGTCGCGGACATGTCCCTCGACCCGTTCGGCTTCTTCGCCCCGATGTTCCTGCTCACGCTCGCGGTGCCGATCGTGACCACGGTACTGATCATCGGCGTCATCGTGTGGGCGATCCGCCGGAGCGTGCCGCCGCGCGAGGACCCGGCGGTCGCCGAGCTGAAGGGCCGCCTCGCTCGCGGCGAGATCGATCCGACCGAGTACCAGGTCCGCCTCGAAGCCCTCCAGCGCGAAGACTGACCGTTGGGATGGCGGCCGGCCCTCTCGATGGTCGTGGTCGCCGGACTGCTCATCGCCGCCTGTGGGGCGGCGGACGACAGCGGGTCGCCGCTCGCGGCGCCGCCGACCGCATGCCTGGGTGTCCCGCAGGGACCCTGCGACGACGCGATCGCCTCGATGGAAGGGTCGTTCGGGTCGCCCGTCGTACGGGCCATCGTCTCGTGCACGGTCTTCGTGTGCACACCGGCCGATGGTGAGGTCCAGATCGACCTGCTGCTCGCGGACGGCCGGCGCGAGTCATCCGGCTACGGCTACGGCTCGGCCGAACCGCAGCCGGTGCCGATCAACCCGCCGCTGCTGACGGTCGTCCCTGTCTGCCTCGGCGTGGCCGTCCCGACCTGCAAGGACATGGCGGAGAACGCCCTCCAGGGGGCCGGTGGCACAGGCCCTGGTGTTCGGCCCCCGATCGTGCGGATCACGGTGCGCTGCAACGGGGTGTGCACGCCTACCGCGGGGCAGGGCGAGACGCGCATCGACTACGCCGACGGGACGTACGCGACCTCATCCTGGGGCTATACGAGCCACGATGGGTGACCCGGCTGCCGTGGTCCGTCTGGTACGATCGGCAGCGAACCACCCCGATCGAACACCGGCGTCGCCATGCCCGGCGAGCGCCCTGCAGGAGCCCGACCCCACATGATCAGCACCGGCGAACTCAAGAAGGGCGTCGCCATCGAGCTCGACGGCGAGCTCTGGCAGATCCTCGACTACCATCACATCAAGATGGGCCGCGGCTCGGCCCAGGTCCGGATCACGCTCCGGAACATCAAGCGCGGGCAGACCGTGGAACGCTCGTTCCAGGCCGGCACGAAGTGGCCGCGCGCGTCGATGGAGAAGCGGCCCGTCCAGTTCCTCTACCGCGACGGCGACGACCACCACTTCATGGACAACGACACGTACGACCAGTTCGTCCTGACCACCGAGCAGCTGGGCGACGCGGCGCCGTATCTCAAGGACGGCATGACGCTCGACCGGACCAGCTACCAGGGCGAGACGATCGGTGTCGAGCTCCCGGTCGCCGTCGACCTCGTCGTCGCCGACACGGAGCCCGGGTTCGCGGGCGACACGCAGACCGGCGCCCGGAAGCCCGCCACGACCGAGACCGGCCTCGTCGTCCAGGTCCCGATCTTCGTCGAGGCCGGTGACACGATCCGCGTCGACACCCGCACCGGCGAGTACCAGACCCGGGTCTGAGAGCCGGAGTGAGCGATCCGCTCCTTCCCGATCCGCGCCCGAGCGAGGCGGCGCCGGGCACGCCGCAGACCGGCGCGGCCACGGCGCCGGGCACGTTCGGCGTCCGGATCCTCGGCGTCACCGAGGTCGCCCGCGCCATCAAGAGCGCGATCCGGGAGGACCCGCGGCTCGGGGACCTCTGGGTCGAGGGCGAGATCGGCCGCGTCACGATCTCCTCGGCCGGCCACGCCTATTTCACGCTCAAGGACGAGCGCAGCCAGCTCCCGTGCGTGTGGTTCCGCGACGATCGCCTGCGGTCGGTATTCGAGGCGCGAGCCGGCCTGCGGGTCGTCGCCCACGGCCGCGTCGACCTCTTCGAGCCGCAGGGCGCGCTCCAGCTCTACGTCGAGTCGCTCCAGCCGGCCGGGGTGGGGGACCTCGCGCTCCGCTTCGAGGAGCTGAAGGCGCGTCTCTCGGCAGAGGGCCTGTTCGACCCGGCCCGCAAGCGCGCCCTCCCGTCGCGCCCGACCACGATCGCGGTCATCACGAGCCCGACCGGCGCGGTCTGGAAGGACATCGCGACGGTCCTGTCCCGGCGCTGGCCGCTCGTCCGCGTGCTGCTCGTCGCGGCGCAGGTCCAGGGCGCCGATGCGCCGGCCAGCATCGTCACCGCGTTCCGCCGGATCGAGCGCTACCGCGACGAGCTGGCCCGCCGCGGCGGTGAGGCCGACGCGCCGCAGGTCACGATCCTGGCGCGCGGCGGCGGCTCGCTCGAGGACCTCTGGTCGTTCAACGACGAGCGCGTGGTCCGCGCGGTCGTCGCGCATCCGCTGCCCGTGGTCTGCGGCGTGGGGCACGAGGTCGACGTCACGCTCGCCGATTTCGCGGCGGACGTCCGCGCACCGACCCCGTCGGCCGCGGCCGAGATCGTCGTGCCCGACCGGACCGAGATGCGCGGCGCGCTGCGCCGGGCCGCCGTCCGCCTCTCGGCCGCCACGGAGGCCCGCCTCGCCGCCGCCGCCCGCGACCTCGCGGTTGAGCGGCGCGCCATGGACCGCGCGAGCCCGGCCGCTCGGCTGGTCGCCGCGCGCGAGCAGGTCGGCCTGCTGTTCGATCGCGCCACGCGTGCGCTGGACGGCCGCCTCGGGCGCGACCGGTCGCGGCTCGATCGCGCCGCCGCGACGCTCCCCCGGCTCACGACGGCGCGACTGGCCGCGGCCCGGGCCACCGTCGATGCCGCCGCCGCGGCCGTGGCCGTGCTTGGCCCGCAGGCGACGCTGGACCGCGGGTACGCCATCGTGCGCCGCCGCGCCGACGGCGCCGTCGTCCGTGGATCGGCCGATGCGCCCGTCGGGACCGGCCTCGACGTCAGGCTCGCCGCCGGATCGATCGGCGCCGTCGTCGACGAGACGACGGCGTAGGGAGCGACGCGTGGAGCTCGTCGTGTTCGTGATCGTCGTCGCGGGCCTCGCCGTCGTCGGGATCGGCGTTGGTATCCTGCTGGCGCCGGTCATCGGCCGCATGAGCCCGCCGGACGACGAGGAGCCCCGTGACTGACGCCCCCGAGCCCAAGGTCGAGGACCTCGCCTTCGACGACGCGCTCGCCGAGCTCCAGCGGACCGTCGCGGAGCTCGAGGCCGGCGGCCAGCCGCTCGAGCGGGCGCTCGCCCTCCATGAGCGTGGCGCCGCGCTCATCGCGCGCTGCGACCGCCTGCTGAACGATGCCCAGCTGCGGCTGGAACAGCTCGTGTCGGGGACCGCTGGGAGCCTCGAGACCCGTCCGGTCGGACCGGACGAGGCCATCGACGAGCCGGGGGCCTGACGGCCCACTGACCGTCGCGAGCCAGCCGGGCCGTCGCGGCGGCGCCCCGTCGCGCGTCAACAGGATGCGGCCGCACGGTACCACCGGCGACCCGTCACTCCGGGGCGTCAGGCTTACACTCTGCCGGACGTCCCGCCCCCACCAAGGAGCCACGCCACCGTGCCGATCCTGCCGAACCTCACCGGGCCCGCCGACCTGCGCGGTCTCGACGAGGTCCAGCTCGCCCAGCTCGCGACCGAGATCCGCGAGACGATCATCGAGACCGTCTCCGTCACTGGCGGGCATCTCGGGTCCTCGCTCGGCGTCGTGGAGCTCACGATCGCGCTCCACCGGCTGCTCGAGTCGCCGCGCGACCGGATCGTCTGGGACACGGGGCACCAGGCCTACCCGCACAAGCTCCTGACGGGGCGGCTCGAGCGGTTCGGCACGCTGCGACAGCTCGACGGCGTGGGCGGCTTCCCGCGACGGTCCGAGTCGCCGCACGACGTGTTCGACGGCGGACACGCCGGGACGGGCCTCTCGATCGCCGAGGGCCTCGCCGAGGCGCGTGACGTTCGCCACGGCCTGGAGCGGATCGCGGTCGTGGTCGGCGATGCGGCCCTGATGAGTGGCCTGTCGCTCGAGGCGCTCAATGACATCGGGCAGCGCCAGACCCAGATGCTCATCGTCGTCAATGACAACGAGATGTCGATCAGCCCGACCGTCGGGGCGTTCTCGACGTACCTGAGCCAGATCAAGCTCTCGAGCGCCTGGCAGCACGGCAAGAGCGCCTACGACCGGCAGGTCGAGCGGATCCCGGTCGTCGGGCCCCACATCCTGGAGCTGTCGCGCCGGCTGCGGGCCTCGGTCGTCCAGTTCGCCCAGCCGGGCCAGCTGTTCGAGGATCTCGGGCTCACGTACATCGGGGTGGTCCCTGGGCACGACCTCCATGCCCTCCTCGAGACGCTCGGGCGGGCGCTCGCCCTGCCCGGCCCGACGATCGTCCACGTCCGGACGCAGAAGGGTCGCGGGTTCCGGCCGGCCGAGACCGACCAGATCGGGTTCCACGGGGCGGCCCTGCCACCGATGAAGCCGCCGCTGCCGACCGAGTCGATGGCCGACGATGCCGCGCCACCCACGGCGCTCGCCGAGGCCCCGAAGAAGCACCCGAACTACACCGCCGTGTTCGCCGCGGAGCTCATCGAGCTCGCCCGGACCGACCGGCGGATCGTCGGGATCACCGCGGGCATGCCGACGGGGACCGGCCTGTCGCGCTTCGAGACGGAGTTCCCGGACCGGTTCTTCGACGTCGGGATCGCCGAGCCCCACGCGATGACATTCGCGACCGGTCTCGCCATGGGCGGGCTCCGGCCGGTCGTCGCGATCTACTCCACGTTCCTCCAGCGGGCCTTCGACCAGACCGTCCACGACGTGTGCCAGAACGACCAGCCGGTCGTGATCGCCGTCGACCGGGCGGGGCTCGTCGGCGAGGACGGGACGAGCCACCAGGGGATGTTCTCGTTGCCGGCCCAGCGCCAGCTCCCGAACCTCGTGATCGCCTCGCCGCGCGACGAACAGGAGCTGCGCTCGCTCGTGCGGACGGCATTCGCCCAGGATCACCCGTTCGCGCTCCACTACCCGCGGGACGCCGGGTTCGGTCTCCCGTCGGTCGAACCCGAGGTCCTGCCCGTCGGGCGGGGCGAGGTCCTGCGCGAGGGTCGCGACCTGCTGTTCGTCGGGTTCGGGCCGATCGTGGCGCGAGCGATGGAGGCCGCGGATGCCCTCGAGGCCGAGGGCTGGTCCGTCGGGGTCATCAACGCGCGGTTCGCGAAACCGCTCGATGGCCAGCTGATCCTCGACGGCGCCCGCGGCAAGCGGCTCGTGGTCACGTTCGAGGAGAGCGTCGTGACCGGCGGGTTCGGGAGCGGGGTCCTCGAGATGTTCGAGGAGGCGCGGCGGGCGGATGCGACGTTGCGCGACGTGCCCGTGCACATCCTCGGGATCCCCGGCGACCGGTTCGTCGACCACGGCTCGGTCAGCGATCTCAGGCGGGTCCTCCGGCTGGATGGAGCGGGCCTCGCCGACCAGGTCCGGGAGGCACTGCGCGTGCTCGATGCAGTCCCCGATCTGCGCAAGGCCCGGGCCGAGCGGCTGAAGTGACGCGACCCATGAAGCGATGGCTGCTGGCGGTCGTGCTGGTGGCGGCCTGCGGCGCGCCCCCGGCCTCGGGCTCGATCCCGTCCGGCGCCACGGCCGGCCCGACCACGGCGGTCGGCTCGAACCCGGCCGCGACCCCGTCGGGCAGCGCCGCACCCGCCTTCGTCGGGGAGTTCGCGCCGGTCCCGCTCAAGGGCAAGGGCGACAAGACCGTCACGTTCGACATCCCGGAGGACGCGATCGGGCTCGCCAGCCTGTCGCACCCGGGCGCCGGCCAGTTCGATGTCCGGAGTGTCGACGAGGACGGTCGGGAGACCCAGGTGCTCGTGAAGACCACGGGACCCTACAAGGGTGTCGTGCTGTTCGACCTTGTCGATCACAGCGTCGCCTTCAAGGTCTCGGCCGACGGCGCCTGGAAGATCACCGTCAAGCCGACCGAGACCGCGCCGGCGTGGGACGGCACCTCCACGCTCAAGGGCAAGACCGACACGGTCGTCGGGTTGGCGACACCCTCCGCGGCGGGTGACGCGATCGCGATCGCCTACAGCGGCAAGGGCCGGTTCGCCGTTCGAGCCCACACCCCGGAGGACGAGACGTACCTGGTCGATCAGACCGGCCGGTACAAGGGGACGAAGAAGCTGCCCGAGGGCACGAACCTGCTCGAGATCCGGGCCAAGGGCACGTGGAGCATCAAGCCGGTCTCGTAGACCGCGCGCCCCGGCTGCTCAGGCGGTGGTCGGAGCGAACTCGTGGCCGCAGAACCGGCAGACGACCGCGGCGGCCTTGACGGTCTCGGCGCACCGCGGGCAGGGCTTCGTATCGGACGACGCGTCGGCCGAGACCGAGCGGGCCCGCGTGTAGGTCACCGTGAGCGTGCCTTCGGGTCTGACGACGAGCATGGCGATCAGGATGAAGACGCCGACGACGACCAGGCACAGGAGGAGCGCGATCAGGACTTCGGGGCCGCCCCACTGGCCGTCGGCCCATGACTGCGACACCGGCTCGTATCCGGCCTCCGCGAGCCCGTTCGCCTCCGCCTGGAATGGCGCCACGGCGTCGGCCTGCCGCTGGCCCTTGTAGGCCCGCACCAGGGTGGCCGGCAAGGCGGCGGTCCCCTGACGGCTGACGCTCGCGATGCGGTTCGCCGGGACCGCCACGACGAACCCGTTGGGAAACGCAGGCGTGGCTGCCACGGCGATCGTGACCGCCTCGGCGCTGGCGCCCAGCACCTGGCCGGCGACCGCGCCGAAGCCCGGCATCGGGGCGATGGTGACCATCTCGCCGGGGCGCAGGCTCTCGTAGCCGCCGGTCAGGATGTCGGTCGCCATCAGGCCCTCCGCGGTGGTGAGGTCCCAGCCTAGCGTGCCGCCGTGGCCGTCCCGTCACGCCGCACACCACGATCGACGACCGGTGAGCCCGGGTGCAGCGGGCTGTGCCACGATAGGCGGGTGAGTCCGACCGGCGCCACGCCGAAGCCGCAGCGTCTCCGGCTCGACCAGTTGCTCGTGGATCGCGGGATGGTCGGGTCGCGCAGCCGCGCGCAAGCGCTCGTCCTCGCGGGCAAGGTGCGGGTCGGGGACGGCGACGCCGCGCGGCTGGATCGCAAGCCCGGTGACCTGATCGATATCGCGACGACGGTCGAGGTGGCCGCACCCGAGCCGTACGTCAGCCGCGGCGGTCACAAGCTGGCGGCGGCGCTCGACGCGTTCGGGATCGACCCGGCGGGCACTCGTCTGCCTCGACGTCGGCGCGTCGACCGGCGGGTTCACGGACGTCCTGCTGCAGCGCGGCGCCGCCCGGGTCTACGCGCTCGACGTGGGACGCGGCCAGCTCGCCGACACGCTCCGCCGCGACCCGCGCGTGGTATCGCATGGAGCGCACGAACGCCCGGACGCTCACGGTGTCCACGCTGCCGGAGCCGATCTCCCTGGCCACGATCGACGTCTCGTTCATCTCGCTCGCCAAGGTGCTGCCGCCGGTTGCCTCGACGCTCGTCCGTGGCGGGTTCATCGTGGCGCTCGTGAAGCCCCAGTTCGAGGCGGGCCGGGGCCGCACGGATCACGGCGTCGTCCGCGATCCCGCGATCCATCGCGAGGTCCTCGAGCGGATCGTCGCGGACGCCAGCGCGGCGGGGCTCGGGACCCGTGACGTGATCGCGTCGCCGATCCTCGGGCCGGAGGGCAACCGCGAGTTCCTCGTCCACCTCGCGCCCGGCCCGGGCTGCGCGGAGATCGGCGACCGGATCGCGGCGGTGACCTCGCCGTGAGCGCAAAACGGATCGGCTTCGCCTACAACCCGACCATCGACGCGGCCCTCGAGCTGAGCGCCCGGGCGGCCGGCTGGTGTCGGATCCACGGCGTCGACCAGTGGCAGGCGCAGTCGGGCGACCTGCCGGCGCTCCTGGAGGAGCTCCCGACGACCGATGCGCTCGTCGTCCTCGGCGGCGACGGGACGTTCCTCCGTGCGGTCCGTGGTGTCGCGGAGGTCGACGTCCCGATCCTCGGGATCAACCTGGGCAAGGTCGGCTTCCTCTCGAAGGCCGAGGCGGGAGAGCTCGACGAGGTCCTCCGCAAGATCGTGTCGAACGACTACCGGATCGACGAGCGGATGGCGCTCGAGGGCCGGATCCTGCGCGACGGCCACCCCATCGACGACGTGCGCCACGTCGCGCTCAACGACATCGTCGTGGCCCGCGGCGCGCTCGCTCGCGTCTGCCGGCTCGACGTCGCCATCGACGACACCCATCTCGCCACGTTCCGGGCGGACGGCCTCGTCGTCGCGAGCCCGACCGGTTCCACCGGGTACTCGTTCTCGGCGGGCGGCCCGATCCTCGACCCCGTCAGCCGGAACCTCGTCGTCACGCCGATCGCCGCGTACCTTTCGGCGATCCGGTCCGTGGTCGTCAGCCCGTCCCAGACGGTCCGCTGCCAGGTCGTCGAGGCGCACGAGGCGCTCGTGTCCGTCGACGGCCGCGAGGACATCCCCATCCAGATCGGCGACGTCGTCGAAGTCAGCGCCGTCGAGCGGCCGATCCGCCTGATCGAGCCGACCGGGGCACAGCCGTTCTGGGACCTGCTGCGCCAGAAGGTCGCCCTGCTGCCGTCGTGACCGGTCGCCTGCTCGAGCTCACCGTCGCGGACCTCGCCGTCATCGAGCGGGTCCGGCTCACGCTCGAGCCGGGGTTCAACGTCATCACCGGGGAGACCGGGGCCGGCAAGAGCCTGCTGATCGATGCGCTCGGCCTCGCGGCCGGTGCCCGGGCGGACAGCTCGCTCGTCCGCCACGGGGCCGAGGCGGCCCGGGTGGAGGCGCTGTTCGATCGACTGCCCGAGCCGCTCATCGCCGTCCGGGAGGTCGCCGCGAACGGCCGCTCGAGCGCGCGGCTCGACGACGACGCCGTCACCGCGGCGCGGCTGGCGGAGGAGGTCGGGCCGCTCGTGGAGGTCCACGGACAGCACGAGCAGCAGCGACTCCTCGACGAGCGCTGGCAACGCGACCTGCTCGACGGGTTCGGTGGGCACGATGACCTGCGCGGCGCCATGGCCGCGGCCGTCGATGCGTGGCGGACCAACCGTGCCGTCCTCGACGAGCTGGTAGCCGACCCGCGCGAGCTCGCGCGCCGGCTCGAGGTCCTCGAGTACGAGGCGGCGGAGATCGCCGCCGCCAGGCTGCGCCCCGGCGAGGCGGACGAGCTCCGGGCGCGGATGGCGGCGGCCCAGCACGGCGAGGCGATCGCCCGGGGCGCGGCGGCCGTCCACGAGGCGCTGACGGCCGAGGGCGCCGGTGCGCGCGACAGTGCCGCCGTCGCGCTGCGCGAGGCGCGCGGCGTCGCGCGGATCGACCCGCGCTTCGAGGCCCTCGCCGAGCGCCTCGCCGGTCTCGAGGCGGAGCTGGACGACATCGCCGCCGAGGCGCGCTCGCTGGCGGAGGCCGTCGATCACGATCCGGCGGCGCTCGCGGCGATGGAGGAGCGGCTCGGGACGATCTTCGGGCTCGAGCGCCGCTACGGCGACGACGAGGCCGCGGTCATCGCCCACGGCGAGCGTGCCGCGTCCGACGCCGAGCGGCTGCGCGGGGTCGACGAGGAGCGCGCGCTGCGGGAGGCGGACGACGCCCGGTTGCTCGCCGAAGTAGCCCGGTCGGCCGCGGCCCTCTCGGCGCGCACGGACCGCGGCGGCGGCCGGCCTCGGCAGCGCGGTCGGGGCCATCCTGGTCGAGCTGGGCTTCCCCGATGGCGTGTTCGACGTCGCCCTCGGCCGCCGCCCGGCGGGTCCGAGCGAGCCGGCGGTCGAGCTCGACGGCGATGCGGTCGCGTTCGACGGTGCCGGGGTCGACCAGGTCGTGTACCGCCTCGCCCCGAACCCCGGGGAACCGCCCCGCGCACTCGGCCGGATCGCCTCGGGCGGCGAGCTGTCGCGGGTCGCGCTCGCGATCAAGCAGGTCCTCGCCGAGGCCGACGAGACCCCGACGCTCGTCTTCGACGAGGTCGATACCGGGATCGGCGGCCGCAGCGCGGACCCGGTCGGCCGGAACCTCTGGACGCTGGCCCGCCGCCACCAGGTCCTGTGCGTCACGCACCTCCCCCAGATCGCCGCGCACGCGGACGCCCAGTTCCGGATCACCAAGCGCGAGCGCGACGGCCGGACCGTCACCGAGGTCGAGCGGCTCGACCGCGAGGGGCGGATCGTGGAGCTGGCCCACATGCTCGGGAGCGGTGACGGCACGGCGGCCGGGCTGGCCGCCGCGCGCGAACTCCTCGACCGCGCCGAGGCATGGCGTGGCGAGGTGGCGACGGCCGGCTGAGCGTGGCGACGACCACGAGGTCGGCGACGACGACCGCGACCGGGCTCGACTCGGCCATCGACGACTACCTGACCTACCTCTCGGTGGAACGCGGGCTGGCGCCGGCCACGATCCGTGCGTACCGGGGCGACCTCACGGACTTCGCCGCCAGCCGCGGGGCGACCGCCGGCTGGTCCCGTTCGCCGGACATCGCCGTCGGCTATCTCGCGGCCCGGGCGCGGCGCGGCACGGCCAACGACCCGGGCCTCGCGCCGACGAGCCTCCGCCGCCGGGCTGCGGCACTGAAGGGGTTCTACCGGTTCGCCTACGGCGAGGGCCTGCTCGAGCGCGACGTCGCGGCCCACCTCGACCTGCCGCGCCAGACCCGGCTCCTGCCCGAGACCCTGACGATCGAGGAGACGGTGCGGCTGCTCGAGGCGGCCGGCGGCGACGATCCCGACGAACCCGACCACGACCGGTGCCTGCGCGATCGAGCCCTGCTCGAGCTCCTCTACGCGGCGGGCCTCCGCATCAGCGAGGCGCTCCGCCTCGATTCCGAGGACCTCTCGACGGATGGCGGCTTCGTCCGGGTCATCGGGAAGGGCGACAAGGAACGCCTCGTCCCCGTCGGCGACGTGGCGCTCGACTGGCTGGCGCGCTGGATGTCCGGCCCGCGCCTGCGGCTCCTCGCGCTCCACCACGTGGCGCGCGGACCGTGGTGGCCCCGTCTTCCTCGGCGAGCGCGGTCGTCGGCTGGCGCGCCAGCAGGCGTGGGCTGCGGTCAAGTCGGCGGCCCACGCGGCGGGCCTGGCGGACCGGGTCAGCCCGCACACGCTGCGCCATTCCTTCGCCACCCACCTGCTCGAGGGCGGAGCCGACCTGCGCATCGTCCAGGAGTTGCTCGGACATGCGAGTATCTCCACGACCCAGCTCTACACGCACCTGACCGGCGAACGGATCCGAGACGTCTACACCCGGGCCCACCCGCGGGCCTGAAGAGGGAGGCACGCACCGTGAGCTTCGCTGACACGCTCCTGTCGACCGGGGAGCGGATCACCCACCGCGAGAAGCAGCACTGGTTCGTCTTCGTGTGGGGCGCGCGCTTCACGATCCTCGCCATCGTGGTCGCGGCGATCCTGTTCTGGATCAGCAGCGGGATGTCCTCGGATGGCGTCTCGGGTGGTGTCCGGACCGTCCTGAGCTGGATCGTCGTGGCGGTCTTCGTCGGCGGTCTGGTCGTGCTGGTGTGGACGATCCTCCACTACCTCAACCAGGAGTACGTCATCACCAACCGCCGCGTGATGCAGGTCGGCGGCGTGCTCAACAAGCACTCGGCCGACAGCTCGCTCGAGAAGATCAACGACGCCGTCCTCACCCAGTCGATCTTCGGTCGGATCTTCAACTTCGGCGACCTCGACGTCCTGACGGCAGCCGACATCGGCATCGACAAGTTCAAGATGCTGAAGGGCCCCATCGAGTTCAAGAAGGCGATGCTGGACGCCAAGCACGAGTTCGAGGTCGACATGGAGCGCCAGAGCTGGCCGCCGACCGCGCCGCTCAAGGCGACCGCCCCGGACCCGTTCACCGGTGACCCGGGCGCGGCCGGCGCCGCCACGACCGTGTCGCCGACTGCCGCCGCGCCGGCCGCTGCGGCCGCTCCCGCCGCCGCAGCCGATCCGCATCCGCGCGACCTCAGCCCCGACGAGGTCACCCGGACGCTCGCCAACCTCGCCGACCTGCGCGACCGCGGCGCGATCACGGCCGAGGACTACGAGAAGAAGAAGGCGGACCTGCTCGGCCGACTCTAGCGGCTACCATACGCGGGACCCTTCGCTCGAGGTAACGCGTGGACCAGTACCTGCCGATCATCATCGTCGTCGCCATCATGCTGTTGGTGGGGTTCCCGGTCCACGAATTCGCCCACGCATTCGCCGCGTACCGCCTCGGCGACGGCACGGCCAAGCTCTTCGGCCGGCTGACCCTCAACCCGGTCGCCCACTTCGACCCGATCGGGGGGATCCTGCTCATCGTCTCGTTCGTCGCCTCCCAGGGCACGTTCGGGTTCGGCTGGGCCAAGCCCACGCCCGTGAACCCGATGAACCTCCAGGGTGGACGGCGTGGCGACGCGATCGTGTCGGCGGCTGGGCCGCTCTCGAACCTCATCCTCGCCGCGGCCGCGGCGATCCCGCTGCGATTCATGATCGCGAACCCGGATCTGATCCTGTCCGCCCCGCTCCTCTACGACGTGCTGGCGCTCTTCGTGAACATCAACATCGTGCTGATGGTCTTCAACTTCATCCCGATCCCGCCACTGGACGGGTCCAAGGTCCTGTTCGCGGCGCTCGACCGGGAGACGGAGTGGAAGATCCGGCCGTTCCTCGAGCAGTACGGGTTCTTCCTCGTGATCGTGCTGTTCTTCTTCCCGTTCGGGAACTCGATCGGCGGACGCATCCTGTTCCCGATCATCGACGGGATCTACCACTTCCTCGTGGGCAGTGACCTCTTCCTGGCTGCGTTCTAAGTTCCGCCAGTTCCGGGCGCACCTCCGGGCCCGGGTCTCGCCCGGGGAGCGGGCCGCGCTCGTGACCTGGACGACCCCGGCCCAGCTCGCGCTGTTCGATTCGATGCACGTGGCCGACCGACGGCACGGCCTCGACGTCGTCGGCTCGCTCCGCGCGGAGCGCGTCGTCTCGACCCGACGTGCTCCTGGCAGGGCTCCTCCACGACGCGGGCAAGGGCGACACCGGGGTCGGGCCCCGGATCGTCTACTCGCTCGGGCAGGTGATGGGACCCGGGGTCGTGCGACTCGGCCGGCGCGTGCCCGGCTACGGCGCCGCCCTCGAGCGGCTGCGAACGCACGCGGAGACGTCGGCGGCGCTCGCCGAGGCGGCCGGCTGCAGCCCCCGGACCGTGGAGCTCATCCGCTGGCAGGATGCCCCGCGCGACCCGGAGTTCGGCGAGCTCCTGCGCCTGGCCGACGAGGCCAACTGATGACGCTCGTGCCTGCACCGGCCACCGATCCCGCGGTCCGCTTCGCGGCGGGCCGAGGCCCGATCGAGCGCGACCCACGTCCAGGTCGCGGAGTTCGACGGGCCGCTCGGGTTGCTGCTCTCGCTCATCGAGGCCCGGCGGCTGGACGTGCTGACGGTCCCGCTCGGGGCGCTCGCCGATGCGTATCTCGACGCGCTCGCGACGCTCGAGTCGGACCGGCTGGGGAACGTCAGCGCGTTCGTCGCCGTCGCGGGCCAGCTCATCCTCATCAAGAGCCGCGCGATGCTGCCGCGCGCGCCGGAGAGCGCCGCGGTCGCGGACGACGACGCCCCCGACCCGGAGGCCGAGCTCCGGGCCCGGCTCATCCTCTACCGCATCCATCGCGATGCCGGTCTCCGGCTCGCCGAAGCGGCCACGCGGCGGATCGGCCTGTTCCGGCGTGAGCCGGGGGCGGCCCACGCCGCCGCCCTGGCCGGCGCCCGACCCATGGATGCCGCCCCGCTCGACCCGGCGAGGCTCGTTCGCGCCCTCGAGCGGCTGGCGCTCGTCGCGCCGCCCCCGCCGCTGCCACCCGAGGTGATGGCCCGGATCATCACGCTGACCGAGCGGGCCGAGATCATCCGCGCCGCACTCCGAGACGCGCCGACGTTCGTCCTGCAGGACCTGCTCCTGGGTGTCCGCGATCGGGTCGTCATCGCGGTCACGTTCCTGGCGATGCTCGAGCTGATGAAGCGCCGGGAGATCGTCGTGTCGCAGGCCGTGCCGTGGGGCCCGATCGTGGCCCGAGCCACGACGCCCGCCGAGCGGGCCGCGGCCGGTGTCGACGCGACCGCCGAGACGGCGCCCGCTCGACGAGTCGCTGGAGTCGTTCGCATGACCGACGACGGGCCGCGCGGCGAGGATGCCCTCGAGGTTGCCGGGGGCGCCGTGGACGACGCGGACGACGGCCACGCGCTGGACGACCCGGACGACGGCGACACGCCGGACGCCGCGGACGCCGCGGACGGCGGCGCCGACGCGCCGGACGCGCAGCCCCCGATCGAGCTCACCGAGGCCGCCCTCGAGGCGCTGCTGTTCGTCGCCGAACGACCGCTGTCGCGACGCGAGATCGCGGCCCTCGCCGGCACCGAGCGCGAGATCGTCGACGCCCGGCTCGGCGACCTGGAGGTCTCGCTGCGTGGCCGTGGGGTCGCGCTGCTGCTGGACGGGGACCGGGTCGAGCTCGCCACCGCACCCGAGGGTGGGGCCCTCGTCGCGCGCTACGTCGGCGCGGACGCCGTCCGGCTCTCGCCGGCCTCGCTCGAGACGCTGGCCATCGTGGCCTACCGCCAGCCCATCACGAAGGCCGCGGTGGAGCGGATCCGCGGCGTCGATTCCGACTACACGATGCGTTCGCTCCTGCACCGGCGACTCATCGTCGAGCTCGGCCGCTCCGACACGCCGGGGCGCCCGTTCCTGTACGGCACCGGGTTCGACTTCCTCGAGCGGTTCGGGTTGACGAGCCTCGAGGGGCTGCCACCGCTCGACGTCGACGTGGCCGCGCGACTCGCGGAGGAGGGCGGGGAGCCGGCGCTCGAGCCCGGGGAGCCGGTGCTCGACGCGGCGCTGGCACCCGACTGATGCCGGCCGAGCGGCTCCAGAAGGTCCTGGCGGCCGCCGGCGTCGCGTCGCGACGGGCGAGCGAGACGCTCATCGCCGAGGGTCGCGTGACGGTCGACGGGAAGGTGGCCACGCTCGGCTCGCAGGTCGACCCGGAGCGCGCTGTGATCGCCGTCGACGGCCGGGTGATCGGCGGGGCCTCGGCGTCGGCGTACCTGCTCCTGCACAAGCCCGCCGGCGTGACCTCGACCACGAGCGATCGCCACGCGGACCGGACGGTCCTCGACCTGCTGCCGACGGCGCTCGTCCCGGAGGGCGCGCGGCTGTACCCGGTCGGCCGGCTCGACCAGGACTCGGAAGGGATGCTTCTGCTGACCAACGACGGCGCGTGGTCCGAGCGGGTGCTGCATCCGCGCTTCGGCGTCGAACGGGAGTACGCGATCGGGCTCCGCGCGCCGCTCGATGCCGCGCAGGTCGCCCGGCTCAAGGGCGGCGTCGAGGTCGACGAGGGCCTGGCCGAGCTGTCGGGTCTGCGGTCGATGACGTCCCTCGAGGTCGACCGGCTGTCGGCGCTCCTCAGGCCACCGCCCGGAGCGCTGACGTGGTACCGCGCCACGCTCGCCCAGGGCTGGAAGCGCCAGCTTCGCCGGATGTTCGGGGCCGTCGGGTCACCCATCGACCGGCTCGTCCGCGTCCGGATCGGCCCGGTCCGCATCGACGGCCTGCACAGCGGCGCGGTGCGGCCGCTCAAGGCCCCCGAGGTCCGCGGTCTCGCGTCCGGCGGCGGGCGAAGCCGGGGAGCGGCCGGGGTCGACTATCCTGCGGGCCATGACCGACCACCCTCGACGAGCCCGCCTCGCCGTCGCGCTTGATGGCCCCGGGTCGTCCGGCAAGAGCAGCGTCGGGGCGGCTGCGGCCGCCGAGCTCGGTTACCGCTTCTGCGACACGGGTCTGCTCTATCGGGCCGTGACCTGGCTCGCCGAGCATCGGGGCGTGGAGGTGGACGACCCGGTCGCGCTAGTCGCGCTCGTGGATGACGTCGAGCTGGCGCCCGACGACCGGGGACGCCTGGCCAGGGTCCTCGTCGACGACGAGGACGTCACCGACGACGTCCGCAGCCCCGCGGTCGACTCGGCGGTGTCCGCGGTCGCGGCGGTCCCGGAGCTGCGCGATGCGCTGCTCGCCTGGCAACGGGCGCTCGCGGTGGACGGCGGGATCGTGATGGCCGGGCGCGACATCGGGACGGTGGTCCTCCCGGACGCGGAGCTCAAGCTCTTCCTCGACGCGTCGGTGGAGGAGCGGGCCCGTCGCCGGGCGAGGAGCGCGGCGTCGATCCCGGACGGCCCGGAGGGACAGCGGATCCTCGTCGACCTGCGGCGCCGCGACGAGCTGGACCGCAACCGACCGGTCGCCCCGCTCCGTCCCGCGCCCGATGCCCGGATCATCTCGACGGACGGCAACACCTTCGAGGAGACCGTGGCCGCCCTGACCAATGCCATCCGCGACGCGGAGGCGCGCCGGTGAGCGAGCACGTGACGCTCGAATCGGACGTCACGCCGCTGATCGCGACGCTCACGCTCGGCGGCCGGATCTTCGCCCGCGGGATGAGCCGGATCAAGGTCGAGGGCGCCATCGACGAGATCCCGCGCGAGGGACCGCTGATCATCGCCTCGAACCATGCGTCGAACTTCGACGCGGTCGTGCTCGGTTCGTGGCTGATCCCGAGGCTGGGCCGGCGGATCCACTGGCTGGGGAAGAAGGAGCTGTTCGACTGGCCGATCGTGGGCTGGATGGCCGCGAACGGGGGCGTGCACCCGGTCGATCGCAGCACCGCCGACGTGGAGGCGTTCCGGCTCGCCAAGCGGATCCTCGACGAGGGCCAGGTGCTGTTCGTGTTCCCCGAGGGGACGCGCAGCCCCGACGGGGCACTGCAGGAGGCCCGCGACGGCGTGGCCGTCCTCGCGCTCCGGACCGGCGCGCCCATCCTGCCGGTGGGCATCGGGGGCTCGAACGGCGTCTGGCCGCGTGGCCAGCGGCTGCCGCACCCCGGCGGCCACGTGACCGTCCGCGTCGGGCGGCCGTTCCGTGTCGCCGACGAGCTCCCGCCCGGCACGGACCGCAAGGCCGCCAAGCCGCTCGCCACCGGCGTCATCATGCGGCGGATCGCGGCGTTGCTCCCGGCCGCCCAGCGGGGGGTCTACGGAGGGTCGGAACCGGACCCCATGCGATAATCGATCCATGGGAACCGTCGAGCAGGTCCGCATCGCCCAGCGCACGGGCTTCTGCTATGGCGTTCGCGAGGCCATCGACAAGGCCAAGGAGGCCGCGGCCGCCGGCAAGGCGACGCACACGCTCGGCCAGGTCGTCCACAACGACGGTGTCGTCCGCGAGCTCCGTGACCTGGGCATCCAGACGGTCGACGCGCTCGACGACGTCGATCACGGCGCCGCGGTCGTCATCCGGGCCCATGGGGTCCGCCCGGACGTGCTCCAGCGGGCGGAGGCCCGCGGCCTCGAGGTCATCGACGGCACGTGCACCTGGGTCATCGCCGAGCAGCGCGAGCTCGTGAAGCTCGTCGAGGAGGGCTACACGATCGTCCTCCTCGGGACGCCCAACCATCCCGAGGTCGTCGGCCTGCTCGGGTTCGCGCCCGACGCGATCGTCGTCGACGAGGAGGAGGAGTGGGATGCGGCCGTGCCCCGCCGGAAGCGGCTCGCGCTCATCAGCCAATCCACCCAGCCACCGTGGAAGTTCGAACGCCTGGCCGCGCTCATGGTCGGCCGCTCGCACGAGCTGAAGATCATCAACACCGTCTGTCCGGTCACGATCCGCCGGCAGGAGGACACCATCGACCTGGCGAAGGACGTCGACCTCATGGTCGTCGTCGGCGGGCGGTCGAGCGCGAACACCAAGGAGCTGACCCGCCTGTGCGAGATGGCGGGCACGCACGCGGTCCAGATCCAGGGCGTCGCGGACCTGGACGACCCGGCGCCGTTCGAGGGCGCCCGGGTCGTCGGCGTCACCGGCGGCACCTCCACGCCGATCGAGGACCTGCGCGAGGTCGCCCACTGGATCCTCGCCAACGCCGGCACGTCCGCGACGAAGGCGCGCGCCGGCGAGCTGGCCGACCTCGCGCTGGCGGGTGCGGCGACGGCCGCCGGCCGCACGACCTCACTCCCGACCCCGATACGCGACGCCGCTTCCGGCGCTGCCTGATCCCGTGGCCGGGATCACGAGCGGACTGCCCGTCGTCGCCATCGTCGGGCGACCGAACGTCGGGAAGAGCACCCTCTACAACCGGATCGTCGGCGGCCGGACGGCCATCGTCGAGGATCGGGCCCGGACGACGCGCGACCGGCTCTACGGCGACACGGAGTGGAACGGCCGCCGGTTCGTGCTCGTCGACACGGGCGGCCTCGAGCTCGACCCGGACGACCCGATCGAGGCGCAGGGTCCAGGAGCAGGCGCGCATGGCGATCGCCGAGGCGGACGTCATCGTCTTCGTGGTCGATGCGGTCGACCGGCCTGACGCCCTCGGACCTCGAGGCGGCCAACATCCTGCGCCGCGCCAAGGCGCCGGTGATCGTGGCCGTCAACAAGGCCGACAACGAGAAGCGCGAGCTCGAGGGCGCGGAGTTCCACTCGCTCGGCTGGGACGAGACCTATGCCATCTCCGCCACGCACGGGCGCGGCACCGGTGACCTGCTCGACTCGATCGTCTGGGCCCTGCCGCCCGAGAGCGAGCGCGAGCTGGCGCGCAAGACCCGTGACGCCGAGGCGGAGGCCTGGGCCGACGAGGTCGCCGCCGGCCGGCTGGAGCCGCTCGTCGTCGGCGACGAGGCCACGGACGGTCTCGACGGCGAGGACGATCCCGACATCGACCGCGAGGCCGTCGATCCGGAGGCCGCCCGCTGGGACGCCGCGATGGCCGCCGAGGCCGACGGCGAGCCGGCCGCGATCGCCTTCGTGGGCCGACCGAACGTCGGCAAGTCGAGCCTGCTCAACGCGCTGCTCGGGGAGGAGCGGGCGATCGTGTCGGAGATCCCGGGCACGACCCGCGACGCCATCGACACGCGGCTGGCGTGGGGCCGCAGCGAGATCGTCCTCATCGACACGGCCGGGATCCGGCGGCGAGGCAAGGTGGCGTCGGGCCCGAATGCCGAGAAGTACTCGACGCTCCGGGCGCTCCACGCCCTGTCTCGGGCGGACGTCGCGGTCCTCGTCATCGATGCCGTCGAGGGCCTCACCGCGCAGGACGCGCATGTCGCGGGCTACGTCATCGAGGAAGGCAAGGGCCTCGTCGTGGCCGTCAACAAGTGGGACCTCGTCGCGGACAAGACCGACCGCACCTTCGACCAGTACGTCGAGTGGATCCGCAACGAGACCCCGTTCCTCGACTTCGCCCCGATCGTCTCGATCAGCGCGAAGACGGGGCAGCGCGTGGGCCGCGTCCTCGAGGCCGCGATCGACATCTGGGGCGAGCGCCGCAAGCGGGTGTCGACCGGCGAGCTCAACCGGATGCTGACCGCCGCGACCGACCGGACCCCGCCGCCGCCGGTGCGCGGCCGCCGGCCGAAGATCTTCTACGCGACCCAGGCGGCCGTGGCGCCCCCGACGTTCGTGTTCTTCGCCTCCGACGGCTCGGCCGTCCACTTCAGCTACCGCCGCTATCTCGAGAACCGCCTGCGCGAGACGTTCGGCTTCGACGGGACGCCCATCAAGCTCGTCTTCCGCGACCGCACCTCGGTCAAGCTGCCCCGGCGCAAGCGTTCGTCGGCGCCGCCCTCGTCGGCGAGGCGCACCAGCGCGGGCAGGACGCGCCGCTCACGTTGATGGACGGCCCGCGGGTCGCGGTCGTCGGGGCCGGGGCGTGGGGGACCACGCTCGCCCGGCTCGTCGCCCGCGCGGAGCCGGTGACGCTCCTGTGCCACTCCCCGTCGACGGCGGCACGGATCCGCGGCGACCGGCCGGAACGAGGACCGCCTCCCAGGCGTGGACCTGCCGCCGACCGTCTTCGCGACCGCCGACCCCGCGGCACTCGGCGACGCCACGGACCTCGTCATCTTCGCGACGCCGTCGGCGCACCTGCGGACGACCGTCGAGTCGGTCGGGCCGTCGCTCCAGGCGTCGGCGGACATCGTGTCGGTCGTCAAGGGCCTCGAGGGAGGCACGCTCCTGCGGATGAGCGAGGTGATCGCCGAGGCCGGGACGGTCCCGGCCGGCCGGATCGCGGCCCTGTCCGGCCCGAACCTGGCCGCCGAGATCGCGCGGAACCTGCCGGCGTCGGCGGTCGTGGCGGCCACGGACCTCGAGCTCGCGCAGCGGGTCGTGGCGCGGCTCGCTCGTCGGCGGTTCCGGCTCTACGTGAACGAGGACATCCTCGGCGTCGAGCTGGCCGGCGCGACCAAGAACGTCGTCGCGATCGCCGCCGGCGCGGCCGACGGGCTCGGGTTCGGCGACAACGGCAAGGCCGGCCTGCTGACCCGCGGCCTCGCCGAGATGATGCGTCTCGGGATCGCGGCCGGCGCGAACCCGCTGACGTTCGCGGGGCTGGCAGGGATGGGCGATCTCATCGCGACCTGCGGGTCCCACCTGTCACGCAACTACCGCCTCGGCGAGGAGCTCGCCAAGGGCCGGACCTGGGCCGAGATCGAGGCCGACCTGCCGGGGACGGCCGAGGGCGCCTACACCGTGCGGGCGGCCCTGGGACTGGCCGAGCGGCTCGGCGTCGAGATGCCGATCGCGCGCCAGGTGGAGCTGGCGCTCTTCGAGGGCAAGAGCGTCCAGCGCTGCCTCGTCGACCTGCTCGCGCGCGAGTCGAAGGACGAGCTCACCGACGCGACCGCCTGGCTGGCGAGCCTCGACCGGGCCGCTCGCTAGGCGAGGCTCGCTCGGCGGCGCGGAGGGGCCGGGGTGCTAGACTTCGACGCCTGTCGGGGCGTGGCGCAGTCTGGTAGCGCACCAGTCTGGGGGACTGGTGGTCGTGGGTTCGAATCCCGCCGCCCCGACCAACATCCGAACGTGAACTGGCCCCGGCCGCGTCATGCGGACCGGGGCCCTCACCACAGTTATGACCACAGTTCGGCTAGACGGCGACCGGGCCTTGGCCCTACGAGCCGGAGAGCATCCCGAGCAGCTGACCGACCGGGTTGCCCCACGCCTGCACGCCCGTGTAGTACAGCGCGAGAGCCAGGAAGGCGATCGCCCCGACCCACTTCAGGCGCATCTTTCGTGTCAACGGGGACCTCCAGTCAGTGCCGCGAGCCAGAAAGCTTCCTGCCACCAGGCGTCACCCCCGGGTCGCATCACCCGACTCGCCCAAGGGGAGGGTCATCGGGGACCTGCGTAGCCGGGGGCGTCGCGAGGAGTGCCTTCGGGACGAGTGTCGACGTCCGCGTGCGGCGCGGCAATAGGCACGTTCATGTAGGTGAAAACCCGCTATCGAACCGCTCGCCGCGTCCCTAGGATGGGGAGGCGAAGGGCTGCGACGCTCGACATCGCGGGTCTACCCGCGGGATCGTCCCGGTCGTCGTCGACGGAGGCAAGATGGGAATCATCTCGTGGATCGTCCTCGGGGCGATCGCCGGATTCATCACGAACCTGATCATGGGCGGCAAGGAGGGCGTCATCCCCACGATCGCCCTGGGCATCGTGGGAGCGGTGGTCGGCGGCTGGGTGGCGGGGACGGTCCTCAATGTCGCCGACGTGACGGGCGTGAACATCTCGAGCATCGTCGTCGCGGTCATCGGCGCCGTGATCGTGGTCGTGATCTACCGTGCCGTGATGGGGCGACGCAGCACAGCGGCATAGGGCTGGCCCGTCGGATCCTCCTTTTGCCGGGACTGGCACGTGCGACCCTAGTCCTCGACGTCGAAGCGATCCGGCGCGACCTCGAGCATCGCGGCCACGGTCGCGCGGGCAGACTGCCAGCGCCTCCATACGCGTCCCGGCGTCCAGCACGAGCCACGGGCACCCCTCGACCGTCCAACGGCCGTCCTGATCGGCCCTGACGCGAACCTGGCCAACTCCAAACGCCGCGAGAACGCACGTCAGCTAGCCTCCCATCGGACCTCCGGACCACGGCAACGAGACTGCGGCCGGTCTCATCTACGCCACGAATAAGCCGCAGATAAGTGGTCACGAGCACACTGACCAAGTGGTTCCGGACCCACGCCCAAGAAGCGTCCACGCAGACGGCCAAGGCGCACGCACACGTGGCCCATCCGTCTGAGGACAAGGAGGGAAGCGTGGGAAACCTTCGTCGGATCGCGTCGCTAGCGGCGGCGCTCGCACTCGTCATCACGATGGCGGGATCAGCGTTTGCGGCCGAGCCCCAGCGAGACGCGGCCCGCCTGACGGCCGATGTCGCGGCCGCCAAGGACCAGAAGGCCGCGTTCGCCGCGTTGAGCCACGCCGAGCAGCAGGCCGTCATCGACTACACCTCAGTCGCGAGCATCTCGTCGTGGCACACGCTGCGCCGGGTCCCGGACCGCAGCGGGAAGGTGCAGGCGGCTGCGGGTGCCGCAGTGGTCAAGTGCTGGGATTGGACATGGGGTCGCGATGCGCACAACCCGGTCGGCGTGCTGCTCTGGCAGTTCACCCAGCGGATCCAGTGGTGCGCGAACGGCACGAAGATCACCAACAACCCGTTCCGAACGCCGAAGGGCGTTCCCAAGTTCATCTGGTGGTCGTACAACGGACTGGTCGGGAGCGAGGTCGGCGGAGGCATCAACCAGTCGACGTATCGCTCGTTCGTAGAGGGCTGGATGGCGTATCGGCCGCCGATGCCCTTCTTGAACCAGGACAACTACCCGTGGCTTGACATGACGGCCCATGCTGATGGCCGCGGTACTGGTAGCGGCGGAGGCTGAGCATGACCAATTCGGTTCTGTTGCAGAGGATCGTGATCGGCGTCGTGATCCTGCTGCTCGTGGCGTTCCTGATCAGCCTGACAGGCCTCAACCTGTCCTCAGGCTAGGTCGGTCGCGGTCAATCCCCGGAGTATCAACGGCCCCGGCCACCGCCTTCGGCGGCCCGGGGCCTCTTCATGTGCCAGCCTCGAGGAGTGTCTCGACAAGCTCGTTGCCATCTACGCCAGCTGATCGGGAGTGATCACGTCCGGCGACGATTGGCGTCGCCCATCGCGCCGGCACCCGCAGACCGCGAGGTTGCTGCAACGTCGTCGCGCGATCTGGCGCCGTTCCCGGTACTCCCGCGGACGCACACTCGCGGCCCGTCCGCAAGGAGACACCATGGCAACCAGCGAGACACGCGACGACAAGTCGACCCCCGATGCGAGCGATGTCGTCGAAGGGCCGGTCGGCAGTGCCTTCCTCAAGGAACCGAAACGCGCCGCGGAGGGTGGCGCTGACCTGGAGGCGTTGCCACGCACGGATGTGCCCATGAACGACGACACCGAGGTCGAGAAGGTCTGACGCCTCCGGTCGAGTACCGGCTGGCACCACGATCCAAGGCTGACCGGGCTCAGCGGCCATGTCGCCGTTGCCCTACAGGCAGCTGACCTGGCCGATTCGGACCTCGTGGGGCCCGAGCGAGGTGTTCTCGAAGACCAACGTGGTCGGCTGGTCCGGGCCGACGGCACCGGCCGAAGCGTTCGTCATATCGGTCGGCGCGCCAGCCGCATCGAGGATCGCAACCTCGACGTAGAGCATCGATGGGCAGCCGTCGTGGGGGATGACAGTCATCCCCCAGCAGATCTCGGTGATCTGGCAGGCGAACGAGCCGTCCTCGAGCCAGCGGTAGGCGATCCGCGGCTCGCCGTCGACGAGCTCGTAGTCGACCGGCGGCGTCCAGGCGTCCTGGGTGGCCGGGGCCGGACTCGAAGCGTCGTCGGGCGTGCTCAGGCCGTACAGCACGTCGAACGCCAACGGGAGCAGCAGCACTCCGACGCCGAAGACGACGAGGAGCGCGATCAGGACCTTGCTGGTGCCGGATCGTGGTTTCGGGGGGACCCATGCGATCGGCGGCGTCCCGACCGAGGCCGCCGGCCCTGGCGATGCCCCCGTCGCCTCGAACGGCCGGCCGCAGGACGCGCAGAACCGCGCATCGTGGGCACGCGGTGCGCCGCAGTCTGGACAGAACGCGAGATCGGCCATGTCGTCTCCGTCGCGAAGGTCGTGGAGCAACATACCGCGCGAGTCGCGTTCACCCGTTACGGACGCATCCGATTCGCGACGCGGAGGCGATACGGGCGTCGTAGCATGATGTCCATGAGTGACGGCCCGCCCGAGGATCCGACCCAGCGCCCGATGCCATGGGACGCCCAGCCTCCCGACGGGAACGTGAACCCGCCCGGACCGCCGCCGGCCGAACCGCCGCCCGAGTCCGCGCCGACCGAGGTGACGCCGACCCCGCTGACGCCTGACGCACCGCCGCCGGCGCAGCCGGCAGGTGATCCGGCCCAGCCCGGCCTGATCTCGGCGGCGCCCGTCGGATGGGGTGCCGCGCAGGCGCCTGGACCGTCCGGTCCGCCCGCCACCGGTGGATGGGGCGCTCCGCAGGCGCCTGGACCGTCCGGTCAACCCGGCGCCGGTGGTCCGCCCGTCGGGTGGGCGCCAGCGCCGCAGGCGGCCGAGGTCCCGGGTGCGCCCGGGCTCACCTTCTCCGACACGGTGTCGCGCTTCATCGCCTACGTCATCGACTCGGTGATCCTTGGCTTCATCGCAGCGATCGTCGCCGGCCTGCTCGGCGGCGGGACGAGTTCCGTCGTCACGAACACGGATGGCAGCATCTCGTACTACAGCGGCGTGAGCGGCGCGGCCTTCAACGTCCCGGTCGTGATCCTGAGCCTGCTCTACTTCGTGTTCTTCTGGACCGGCGGCCGCCGAGCGACGCTCGGGCAGCGCATCTTCCACATCCAGGTAGGCAATGCCTTTGACGGGCGCGGGCTCACCGTCGAGCAGGCCGTCCGGCGTTGGCTCGGCCTGGGCCTCTTCATCGGGCTGTTCGCACTGATCCCGAGCATCAGCAGCATCGCCTCGCTGGTGGAGCTGATCTGGGTGATCGCGCTGCTCATCACGACGGCGACGAGTCCGACCAAGCAGGGGCTCCACGACCGGTTCGCCAACACGGCGGTGGTGCGCCCGGCGGGCCAGGGCACGAGCGGCTGGGCGGTGGCCTGCCTCATCATCGTCGGTGTCCTGTTCCTCCTCTTCGTCCTGTCGATCGTCGCGCTGATCTTCGTGGGCAGCCAGGTCAGCACGATCCTCTCGGCGGTCGGCGAGTCGATCTGACGCCGCGGATCCTGCCCTCGCCGACGTGGCGGCCGGCTCGCTACACTCGAAGGCGATGACCGCTCGCCGAGGCACCCAGATGGCGACACGCGCGCCCGAGTACGGCGACATGACGCCGGCCGAGTTCCGCGAGGCCGCCCACGCCGTCGTGGACCTGATGGCCGACTACCTCGAGTCGATCGAGTCCCGCGACGTGTTCCCGAACGATCGAACCCGGGTCGCTGCGGCCCCTGTTCCCGGCGAGCGCCCCGGAGGACCCCGAGCCGCTGGAGGAGATCCTCGACGACTACCGCCGACTCATCGAGCCCAACGCCACGCAGTGGCAGCACCCGGGCTTCCTCGCCTACTTCGCGACGACCGCATCGGGCCCCGGGATCCTCGGCGAGATGCTCACCGCGACGCTCGGCCAGAACCCGATGCTGTGGCGGACCTCGCCGATCGGGACCGAGCTCGAGGAGGTCGTCGTGGACTGGCTCCGCCAGGCGGTGGGGCTGCCGGCCGGGTTCGACGGCCTGATCACCGACACCGCCTCGACGTCGTCGCTCATCGCCCTCGCCGCCGCCCGCCAGGCCGCCGGCGTCGATGCGGCCCAGCAGGGCCTGACCGGCCGCCCGGACCTGCCGCGGCTCCGCGTCTACGCGTCCGCCGAGGCGCACAGCTCGATCGAGAAGGCGTGCATGACCCTCGGCCTGGGTCGTGAGGCCCTCGTCCGCATCCCGACGAACGAGCGCTTCGAGATGCTCCCGGACAACGCTGCGCGCGGCCATCGCCAGCGACCGGAGCGCCGGCTGTCAGCCGATCGCGATCGTGGCGACCCTCGGGACGACCTCGTCCACGTCGGTCGACCCCGTCGCCGCCATCGCGGAGATCGCCGAGCAGCGAGTGGCTCTGGCTCCACGTGGACGCGGCCTATGCCGGGGTGGTCGCGCTGCTGCCCGAAGGCCGCGAGCCGTTCGCGGGCTGGGAGCGCGCCGATTCGATCGTCATCAACCCGCACAAGTGGCTGTTCACCCCGATGGACGCCTCGCTCCTGCTGACGCGACGGATGCCCGAGCTGCGCGGCGGCGTTCAGCCTCGTGCCCGAGTACCTGCGGACGCTCGATCGGGAGGGTCCCGGTCCACGACTACAACGAGTACACGCCCCAGCTGGGCCGGCGGTTCCGTGCGCTCAAGCTCTGGATGCTGATCCGCTGGTTCGGCCTCGAGGGGCTCCGCGCGGCGGATCCGCCAGCACCTCGAGCTGGCCGCGCTGGTTCGCGGACCAGGTGGATGCGGACCCGGACTGGGAGCGCCTCGCGCCGGTCCCGTTCTCGACGGTCTGCTTCCGCTGGCACCCGGCGGCGACGACGCTGACGCGACGCGGAGCTCGACGACCGCGAACGCCGCGATCATGGACGCCGTCAACCGGACCGGCGAGGTGTTCCTCTCGCACACACGGCTCGCCGGCCGGTTCACGATCCGCGTGGCGATCGGCAACCTCCGGACGGAGGCCCGCCACGTCGAGCTGGCGTGGGCGCTGCTGCGCACGGCAGCCGCGGACGTGGCCGGCCACATGGCGTGACGCCGACCCCGCGCGACGTCCGGTTCTTCGCGTCGCCGTCGGAGCTCCGCGACTGGTTCGATGCCAACCACGCGCACGGCCGCCGAGCTCTGGGTCGGCTACCACAAGAAGGCGACCGGCCGGCCGAGCGTGACGTGGTCCGAGGCCGTCGACGAGGCCCTCTGCGTCGGCTGGATCGACGGCGTCCGCTACAGCCTCGACGACGAGCGGAGCGCCCAGCGGTTCACGCCCCGCCGGAAGGGCAGCACGTGGAGCGCCGTCAACGTCGCCAAGGTCGCCGCGCTCACCGAGGCGGGACGGATGCGGCCCGGCCGGCCTGGCCGCCTTCGAGGCGCGGTCGCCCGAGAAGACCGCGATCTACTCCTACGAGCGAGCGCCGGCGGTCTTCAGCGACGAGGAGCTGGCGCCTTCCGAGCCCACGCCGCACGCCTGGGCCGACTGGGAGGCCCGGCCGCCCAGTCGTACCGCCGCACGGTCACGCACTGGGTGACGAGCGCGAAACAGGCGGCCACGCGCGAGCGCCGGTTCGCGGCGCTCATCGAGGACTCGGCAGCGGGCCAGCCGGTCGGTCCGATGCGGTTCGCGCGCCGGACCATGAACCCGGCGATCGCGGCGGCCCTCGCCGATGCGCTCGATCGACTCCGGACGCTGGAGCTCGGCGATGCCTTCGAGCCACGCGCCGCCGAGGCGATCGTCGGCCGCGGGCCTGCATCGCCTGACGGTGCCGGCAGAGGCCGGCGGTCTCGGCGCGTCGCATGGCCGAGGCCGCCGAGGTCCTGTCGGCGGTCGGGGCGGTCGACGGGGCGACCGGCGCTCGGGTTCGCGATGCAGGTCCATGTCGTCGGGCGCCCTCCGCGACGTCGGCATCGATCCCGGACGGGCTGCGCGACGGCGTGTTCCGCGCCGATCGTCGACGACGGGGCGCTCGTCAACAACGCGGCGACCGAGGAGGGTGGCGGCTCCCCGGCGCGTGGCGCGATCCCGGGGACGCTGGCCACCCTCGATGGCGTCGGCACGTGGCGGTTGACCGGGGAGAAGACCTGGACGACCTGGCTGCCGAACCTGACCCACGCGTTCGTGAGCGCCCGGATCGACGGCGGCGACGCCGCGACGCCGGAGGTCGGGAGCTTCCTCGTGGACCTCTCGAGCCCGGGGTCGCGCCGACGCGAGGGCTTCGAGGCCCTGGGCATGCGCGGGTCGGCGTCGGGACGACTGGCGCTGGAGGACGTGCCCGGCGAGCTCGTGCAGCGCCGTCGCACCGATGAGCCCGACGCCCGCGGGGCTGCGCCGGGCGCCTGGTTCGCGGCCGCGGTCGCCGCCACGTACCTCGGGGTGGGGGAGGGCGCCCGCTCGAACGTCTCGCGCTGGGCCATCGAGCGTCGGCCCGGCGACGGCTCCACGTCGGTCGCCGAGGTGCCGAGCGTCCAGGTCCGGCTCGGGCGCCTCGATGCCGGGCTGCGAGCCGCGCGGATCGTGCTCCTCGGCGCCGCCCGCCGTTGGGACGAGTCGCGCGAGTCCGATGACCTGCCGCTCGCGAAGCTCGTGTGCACCCGGGCGTCGGTCGATGCCACCGACGAGGCACTCCGGATCGCCGGTGGCCCCGGGTTCCTGACCGGGCCGATGGAGCGTGCCTTCCGCGACGCTCGCGCGGGGCTCATCAACCCGCCGCTCGAGGACGTGGCGCTCATCGGCTTCGCCAAGGCGCTGCTGGAACGCGAACGCCAGCGTCAGTAAGGCGGCGGTAGACTCGCGAGCGAGCACGTCGCAAGCTCGAGGAGGCTAGCGCCATGGCCGTCGAGGTCACCACCGACTTCCTGATGTTCATCGACGGCGCCTCCGTGCCGTCGTCGAGCGGCCGCTGGATCGAGGTTCGGAGCCCCGCGACGCGCGAGCTCGTCGGGCGGGTCCCTGACGGCACCGAGGCCGACGTGGACCGAGCGGTCGTCGCCGCCCGCGCGGCGTTCCGCGACGGCCGCTGGCACCGGATGGGGCTGCCCGACCGCGTCGCGGTCATGAACCGCCTCGGCGACCTCCTCGACCGCGACGCCGACGAGCTTGCCCGACTCGAGACGCTCCAGACGGGCACGGCCTACAAGCTGCGGCGCGAGTCGGACTTCGCGTTCGCCTCGGAC
This sequence comes from uncultured Chloroflexia bacterium, assembly GCA_963755115.1. Taxonomy (GTDB): domain Bacteria; phylum Chloroflexota; class Limnocylindria; order Limnocylindrales; family CSP1-4; genus SPCO01. The sequence continues at coordinate 1,908,792 of CAVWIK010000002.1, read as the reverse complement.
AACCTGCGCTTCTTCGCGACCTGCATCCGCCACCTCGAGGGCAAGGGCGCGTACGAGTACAGCGGGTCGCACACGAGCTTCGTGCGGCGCGAGCCGGTCGGCGTCGTCGGGCAGGTCAGCCCGTGGAACTACCCGATGTGGATGGCGATCTGGAAGATCGGCCCGGCGCTCGCGGCGGGGAACTCGATCGTGCTCAAGCCGGCGTCGGCGACGCCGCTGACCACCGTCCGGCTGGCCGAGCTGGCGAAGGAAGCCGGCGTCCCCGACGGCGTGCTGAACGTGGTGACGGGCCGCGGCGACGTGGTCGGCGCAGCCCTCGCGGCGCACATGGACGTGGACCTCATCTCGCTGACGGGGGACACGGAGACCGGCAAGCGGATCCAGGCGCTCGCGTCGTCCAATCTCAAGCGGGTCCACCTCGAGCTGGGTGGCAAGGCGCCGTTCATCGTTTGCGCGGACGCCGACATCGAGGCGGCCGCCCGTGGGGCCACCGCCGGCGCGCTCATCAACGGCGGCCAGGACTGCACGGCCGCCACGCGGGCATACGTCCATCGCAGCGTCTACGAAGCGTTCCTCGCCCGAACGGCGGAGCTCTTCGACGGCGTGCGGGTGGGGGATCCCTTCGACCCGTCGACGGACCTCGGTACGCTGATCTCGGAGACCCAGGTGGCGCGCGCGGCCGGGTTCGTGGAGCGGGCGAAGGCCGCCGGCGCGCGAGTCGTGGCCGGGGGATATGCGCCCGACGTCCCGGGGCTCCCCGACGGCGCCTTCTACCGGCCGACGCTCGTCGCCGACTGCACCCAGGACTCTGAGATCGTCCAGGACGAGATCTTCGGGCCGGTGCTCGCGGTCCTCCCGTTCGACACGCTCGACGAGGCGCTCGAGAGGGCGAATGACACCCGCTACGGCCTCGCGGCGTCGATCTGGACACGCGACGTGTTCACGGCCCTCGAGGCGGCCCGGACGCTCGATTTCGGGCACGTCCAGGTCAACGACCACCTCATGGTCACGTCGGAGATGCCGCACGGCGGGTTCAAGCAGTCCGGCTCGGGCAAGGACATGTCGGCCTACTCGTTCGAGGAGTACACGCGGGTCAAGCATGTGATGCTCGAGCTGACCGGCGAGCCCGAGAAGGGCTGGCACTACACGATCTTCGGGGACAAGCCGGCCGGGTAGTCGCTCGGGTTCGGTCGAATGCGGTCAGCGGGACTCGGATGTGACCGGGAATGGTGGCGGGACCGGCCGACCGAACAGGATCGCCGCGTCGACCAGCCGCTGATACTCCGCCCGCAGCCCCTTCGCCTCGGCCCTGAGCAGGGCGGCCTCCTCGGTCTCCCCCTGGACGGCCATCAGCGTGCGTTCGACCTCACGCCAATCGATCAGGACGGCGACCGCCAATCGCCGGTACGGCATCAGGCACCCTCGACGAGGAACCTCCACTCTACACGGCGTGGCGGCGTCGACCGTGTGTTGCAGTCTCAGAAGGTGAAGAAGACGCCCTCCTGACGGGCTCGGCGTAGGGTCGCTCTCGAGCGCGCCGGTCGAGAGCGGAAGCGGGCGAGTCGATCAGGGCGACACGGCATCGCAATGACAGCCACCGGGCGGGCATGGAACCGCCGCGCATGACCGAGGCCGACCCGAACGCCGCATCCTCGCACACGCCTCGGTAGCGGCAGCGCGACCGCAGCCTTCCGCCCCGGGACCCGACCGCACGGGTGCCTACACCTCGCACGAGTGCATCGGTCAGCCCGCCGGTTCCCGACCTAGGGCTGTTGCCCTATTGAAACGCGTGCCAGGGCGGCGCATTGTCCGCGGCTCAACGGGCGCGGAGGGACGAATCGACCCGGCCGGCAGGATGACCGATGTGGGCGCCAAGGCGCACCTTGCCGGAGCCCTTGGCGCAGGCCGCCCGCTGCGGCGCACCCGCGCCAAGGAGGCACCCGCCATGACCCGCACGCACGCGCTTCGGGGCATTGCCCGCGTTGCGCGCCATCTCCTGGTGGCCGTCGTCGCGGCGACGATGGCCCTTGGCGCGACCGGTCTCGTGGCCGTGTTCGCCGCACAGCCCAACCCCGTCCAGACCTACACCGGTTGCCTCAACCGGGCGACAGGCATCCCGTACAACGTTCGTGTCGGATCGACGCCGCTCCATTCCTGCCTGCCGAACGACCCGACCGCGTCATGGAACAACATCGGACCGGCCGGCGCCGACGGCGAGCCCGGGGCGAAGGGCGATCCCGGCGATCCCGGCGAGCCAGGGGCGAAGGGCGATCCCGGCGAGCCCGGTGCGAAGGGCGATCCCGGCGAGCCCGGTGCGAAGGGCGATCCCGGCGAGCCAGGGGCGAAGGGCGATCCCGGCGAGCCAGGGACGAAGGGCGATCCCGGCGAGCCAGGAGCGAAGGGCGATCCCGGCGAGCCAGGAGCGAAGGGCGATCCCGGCGAGCCCGGTGCGAAGGGCGATCCCGGCGAGCCCGGTGCGAAGGGCGATCCCGGCGAGCCCGGTGCGAAGGGCGACAAGGGTGACAAGGGCGACAAGGGCGACCCGGGAGACCCCGGCACGGGTGCGGCGGCCGTTCATCTCTTCTCCGCACCTGTCCAGGAGTTCTTTATCCCGGCGGGCGGGATCGTGACGTTCCAGTGGCCGTGCGACCGCGGCAGCTATACCAGCGCCGTCGTGGTGAACGACGGCGGCTTGGGCGCCGCCCAGCTCATGACCCAGAGCCACGCCGTGGCCCCCAATCTGTGGTTCGTCAGGTTCGACAACACGACCGAGAGCCCCTTCCACTTCGCGATCACGCTCATCGGGTTGTGCACCGGCGCCTAGCACCATCCATCTGGCCGCTCCGGCGGCGACACCGAGGGGAAACCGCAACTTCCTCCGGGTCGTAGGTCTTCATAGGCCCACACGCACCAAGGAGGAGAGAGGATGCGGAAGCTTCTGTTCGTCATCGCCGGAGCGGGTCTGCTTCTGGCGGTCCTGGCGCCGGTCGTGGTCGGCGACGGCGGCAACAAGTTCGAGGCGAGGCTCAACGGGTACCTCGAGACGCCCTCGATCTCGAGCCCGGGGCACGGCTCGCTCCACCTGCGGATCGACGGCCAGCAGATCAAGTTCACCCTGAACTACGAGGACATGCCCCAGACGCCGCTCGTCGCCCACATCCACTTCGGTCGCCCGGACGTGGCCGGTGGCGTGGCGGTCTTCTTCTGCGGCGGCGGCGGCCGACCGGCCTGCCCGGCCTCCGGCACGATCTCGGGCACGATCGTCCCGAGTGACGTCATCGGGCCTGCCGGCCAGGGCATCAACGCAGGCGAGTTCGCCGAGCTCGTCCGGGCCATCCGGCACGGCGCGACCTACGTCAACGTCCACACCCCGGCGTATCCGCTGGGCGAGATCCGCGGCAACATCCACCGCGACTGACAGCTTTCCATCTGGGGAGGGCCCGCGGCCGGACGATCCCACCGGGTCGTCCGGCCGACCGGGCCGCCGACATGGCATCATCGTGCGATGCCACCGATCGACGAGCTGACGCGCATCGAGCCCGCCCACATCGCCCGGCTGAGCCACCAGGGCATCTTCACGACCGGCCTGCTGCTCGAGGTCTCCGAGACACCGACGCGTCGGCAGACGCTGGCCGACCAGGTCGCGGCCGACATCACCGACGTCCTGACCTGGCGCGACGAGGCGCTGATGCTGAACCTGGCCAGCTACGGCCCGGACGAGCACCAGCTCTTCATCCAGGCCGGCATCGAGGGCCTGCGCGCGATCCTCGACCTCTCGCTCGACGACTTCAAGGCGCGCATCCGCGCCGCCGCGGCCGAGCTCGGCTGGGACCCGCCCGTCGATCTCACGATGGAGAGTTGGTGGGACCAGGCGAGGACCCTCGAGGACGAGTGATCCAGCCCCGACGGGCTAGGATGGGCCGGTGAACGATCTCGCGGGCAAGGCCACGTCGATCCTGGTCGGGGTCGCGACGGCGATCATCATCGTGTCGGTCGCGATCCTCCCGTTCCTCACGTCGGCCTGGGTCGACTTCGAGCAGGATCGCTCGCAGGCGCAGGCCTGGACCGGCTACACGACCGAGGACCTGCGGTTCGCGACCGGTGCCATCCTCCAGGACCTCGTGACCGGCCCGCCCGACTTCGACATCGTGGTGAACGGCGCCCCGGTGCTCGAGGCGCGCGAGCGCGACCACATGCGCGACGTCCGGACGGTCTTCCTGGGACTGTTCCGGCTCGCCGTGATCTCCTTGCTCATCCTGGTGGTGGCCGGCCTGCGCGTCCGCGATCGCCCCCGCCTCTGGCGCGCCGTGCGGCGCGGTGCGGCGATCCTCGCCGTGAGCGTCGTCGCGCTGGGCGCGGTCGCGCTCGTCGCCTTCGACTCGCTCTTCGAGACGTTCCACGAGCTCCTGTTCCCGGCCGGCTCGTACGACTTCGACCCGCGCACGGACCGGCTCGTCCAGCTCTTCCCGTTCCAGTTCTGGCAGGACTCAGCGATCGTCGTCGGGGTCGTGATCGTGGCGCTGTGCGTGGCTGTCGCGCTCGTCGCGTATCGACGCGAGCACCGTCCCGCCGGCACCGCCGCCGCCGACCCGGCGCCCGCCGTGACCGCGCCCGGATGACGACCTTCCCGTTCGGTCGCGTGGCGGGTATGGCGATCCGCGTGCACGTGTCGTGGACCATCGTCCTCGCCCTGATCGTCGTCACCGTGGCCGCGCAGGTGGGATCGCTCGACCCCGGCGCCCCGGCTCCCGCCCGCTGGGCGATCGGTGCCGTCGTAGCCTTCGGGTTCCTGCTCTCCGCGGTCGCGCACGAGCTCGGGCATGCCCTCGTGGCGCGCCGCCAAGGCGTGCCGACCGACACCGTGGTCGTGTACTTCCTTGGCGCAGCCGCGTCGTCGCGGCTCGAGACCCGTCGACCGCGCGACGAGATCGCGGTCGCGCTCGCCGGCCCGCTGGTCAGCCTGGTCCTCGGCGGCGCGCTCCTGGCGCTGGCGGAGGTGGCCGCGGCGGTCGGTTCGGCGCCGGCCATCGTCGTCGCCAGGGTCGCCCTGGTCGTCGGGACGCTCGACGTGGCGCTCGGGCTGCTGAACCTGCTGCCGGCCTATCCGCTCGATGGCGGCCGGGTCGTCCGCGGCATCGGATGGGCACGGACGGGCGATCCCCGCGCCGGTCTGCGGGCCGCGGCGGCCGTGGGGCGGGGAGTCGGGCTCGCCCTCGCGATCGGTGGGGTGGCGGGCATGTTCCTCGTCGACTCGACCGATGCGCTCATGGTGGCGCTCGGCGGCTGGTTCCTGATCTCCACCGCGCGCGGGATGGAGCGGCGCGCCGGCCTCGACGCGGTCCTCGACGGCCTCACCGTCCGGGACATGATGGAACGCGAGATGACCACGATCTCGCCCGGCCTGACGATCGACACGTTCGCGAGCCGGGTCCTCGACGGGTCCGCGGCACTGGCGCTGCCGGTCGTCCGCGGGTCGGAGCTCGTCGGGCTCATCGGTGCCCGCCAGCTCCGCCGGATCCGGCCCGATCGGTGGGCGACCGTTCGCGTCGAGGACGTGATGGTCGTGCCGCCGAAGTTGCCCGTCGTCGGGCCCGAGACGTCGATGCAGTCGGCGGTCGACGACCTCGCGAGCTCGCACCTCGACGGGCTCCCGGTCGTCGAGGACGGGGCGCTGACCGGGATCGTGCTGCGACGGACGGTCGCCGAGGGCCTAAGACGCCGCGCCGAGCAGGCCGGGATCGACGGGTGGTGAGCGAGGCGGCATCGCCATCGGGGCTGCTGTCGGTCGAGGCCGCGCGGGACCTCGTGCTCGCCGCAGCGACGCCGACGGGGACGGAACGCGCCCGCGTCGACGAAGCGCTCGGCCGCGTGGTGGCCGAGGTCGTCACGGCCCGGACGTCGCTGCCGCCGTGGCCGAACTCGGCGATGGACGGCTACGCGATCCAGGCCGCCGACACGGCCGAGGCCACGGACGATGCCCCGGACGACCCTCGAGGTCATCGGTGAGGTCCGGGCCGGCGTGGCGCCCGACGTCGAGGTCCGGGCCAGGACCGCGGTCCGCATCGCCACGGGCGCGCGGGTCCCCGACGGCGCGGACGCGGTCGTCCCGGTCGAGGCGACCACCCCGCTCGACGCCGCGGGCCGCCAGGGTGCACGCGGTCGCGAGGCGGCCGGACCGCTCCCCGACACGATCCTCGTCCACGAGCGGGTCCCGGCCGGCGGCTCCATCCGGGCCGAGGGCAGCGACCTCGCCTCGGGGACCGTCGTCGCCGGACCCGGCACGCCCATCGGCGCGGCGATCGTCACGCTGCTGGCCGGCGCGGGCGTGGCCGAGCTGGCCGTCCACCGGCGGCCGCGCGTGGCGGTCCTCGCGACCGGGGACGAGGTGCGCGCCCCGGGCGAGCCCCTCGGGCCGGCCGGCATCCCCGATGCGAACGGGCCCGGTCTCCGGGCCCTCGCGACGACCGCCGGGGCGGAGGTCATCGAACTCGGGATCGCGCACGACGTCCTCGACGACGTCGTGGGACGGTTGCGTCGCGGCCTCGCCGACGGCGCCGACCTGATCATCGTGGCAGGGGGCGTCTCGGTCGGGCCGTTCGATGTCGTCAAGACCGCGATGGAGACCGTCGGCTCCGTGGACCTGTGGCGCGTCGCGGTCCAGCCCGGCAAACCGTTCGCGTTCGGGACCGCGCCGCGGCCGGGTGGCGGCAGTCCGGTGCTCATCGTCGGCCTGCCCGGGAACCCGGTCTCGAGCGCCGTGACCTTCGAGCTGTTCGTCCGTCCCGCGATCCGCCGGATGAGCGGCCGCGAGGACGTGTCCCGCCCGGTCGACCGCGCGGTCCTCGGGGACGACGTCACCAAGGGCTCGGGACGGCGCGCCTTCGTGCGGGTCATCGCGGAGCGCGCCGCAGACGGGGGACCAGTGCGCGATGCCGAGGGCCGCGTCCGGGTCCGGCTCGCGGGTGGCGCGGCGGGGCAGGGGAGCCATGTCATCTCGGCCCTGGCGCTCGCGGACGCGCTCGCGGTGATCCCCGAGACGGTCCCGGGCCTTCCCGCGGGAGCCGAGGTCGCGCTATGGTGGCTCGACCGACCATGAGCGGAGGACCGATGGACCCGAGACCCGACGGGCGCACCGCACCCCGCGCCGAGCGCCGCCGCCTCACCCATGTCGATCGGTCCGGTCGGCCGCGGATGGTGGACGTCTCGGCGAAGCCCCCGACCGCCCGCCGCGCGGTCGCGGAGGCGCTCGTGGCCGTCTCGCCCGAGACCATGAGCCTCGTCATCGACGGCGGCGGCCCGAAGGGCGACGTGCTCGGTGTGGCCGAGCTGGCCGGGGTCATGGGCGCGAAGCGGACGAGCGACCTCATCCCGCTGTGCCACCCGCTCGCCCTGACCGATCTCGTGGTCTCGATCACACCCGATCGCGCCGCCGGCGTCCTGCGGATCCGGGCCGAGGCGGCGACCATCGGCCCGACCGGCGTCGAGATGGAGGCGATGACCGCGGCGTCGGTCGCCGCGTTGACCGTCTACGACATGGTCAAGGGCGTCGAGCGCGGCGTCGAGATCCGTGGCGTGCGGCTCGTCTCCAAGACCGGCGGCAAGAGCGGGACCTGGGAGCGGCACGACGACCGGGGCGACGCGCCGCCGGTCAAACGTCCACGCCCTGGCGCGCGGGTCGCGGGACGCGTGGGGTCGAAGCGGAAGCGCCAAGGGTGAGCGGGCGAGGCCGCTCCGCGCTCGTCCTGACCGCCAGCGACGGGGTCACCGCGGGCGTCCGCGACGATGCCTCCGGCGATGCCGTCGAGGCGCGGCTGCGCGGGCTCGGCTTCGAGGTCGAGCGCGCGCTCGTGGCCGATGACCGGCCCGCCATCGAAGCCGCGCTGCGCTCGGGGTCGACCGGCCACGCGCTCGTCGTCACGACCGGCGGGACCGGCCTGACGCCGCGGGACGTGACCCCGCAGGCCACCGCGGCCGTCATCGACTACGAGGTGCCGGGGCTCGCAGAGGCGATGCGGGCGGCCGGACGGGCGCACACCCCGTTCGCCGACCTGTCGCGCGGCCTGGTCGGGGTCATCGGGCGGTCGCTCGTCGTGAACCTGCCGGGGAGCCCGAAGGGCGCTATCGAGTCGATCGACGCCATCGTCCCGGCGCTCGATCACGCTCTCGAGACGCTCGCCGGACCGTTCGACCACGGCGCAGCCGGCTGACCGTCGTGTTCGAGCCGTTCGCCAACGTCCCGGCGTACCTGCTGGTCTTCCCGGTGTTCTGGGGCGCGGCCGCTCTTCTTCTGCCTCGCGATGGCCCGGCACCTGCGCGTGTTCGCGGCGGTCCGGGCGAGCGGGCCGAGCCCCTTCACCGATATCCCGCGTCCGGCTGGCCGGTCTCATCGGCTATGCCTTCGTGCAGGTAAAGATGTTCAAGGACCCGCGGGCCGGCGTGATGCACGCGGGCATCTTCTGGGGCTTCGTCCTGCTCACGATCGGCACCGCGAACATCGTGACGGGCGGTCTCATCCAGGCGGTCATCTCGATCCCGTTCGACGGCGTGCTCTGGACGGCCGTCAGCGCGATGCAGAACGTCGTCGCGCGTCATCGTGCTGGTGTCGATCGGCTGGGCCTTCTGTGCGGCGGCTCGTCACCAAGCCCGAGCGCCTGACGCTACAACCGCGACGCCCTCCTCATCCTCGCGATGATCGGCGGGGTCGTGGCGACCGAGCTGCTCGCGCAGGCGTTCGAGGCCGCGCTCTATGGCGACGTGCCGGGGGCGTTCGTCGCGGACGCGCTCGCGGTCCCGCTGCGCTCGCTCCCCACGTCGGTCGCTCGAGGCCGGGTTCACGGTCCTGTGGTGGGGCCACATCGCGCTCGTCGCGGCGTTCCTGTGCTACCTGCCGTTCAGCAAGCACCTCCACATCGCCACGAGCTTCCCGAACATCTGGTTCCGCAAGCTCGCGCCGCGCGGCGAGCTGCCCAAGCTCGACCTCGAGGCCGACGACGCGGTCGTTCGGGCTGCGGACGCTCCAGGACCTCGGCTGGAAGGACCTGCTCGATGGGTTCACCTGCACCGAGTGCGGGCGCTGCCAGGAGGCGTGCCCGGCCTGGAACACCGGGAAGCCGCTCAACCCGAAGCAGTTCATCATGGGCATCCGGCACATGTCGATCGACGCCGAGCACGGCATCGACATCATCCCGAACTCCCCGATCGTGCGCGAGACGTACGGCCTCGACGACACGACGGTGCCTCCCGCGGCTCTGGCGTCGAAGATCGTCGACACCGCCATCCCGTACGACGCGGTCTGGGACTGCGTCACCTGCGGGGCCTGCGTCGAGGCCTGTCCGGTGCTCATCGAGCACGTCGACAAGATCGTCGGGCTGCGCCGGAACCTCGTCCTGGAGGACTCGCGCTTCCCGCCGGAGCTGACCGGGGCGTTCCGGGCGATGGAGAACCAGGGCAACCCGTGGGGACAGCCCGCGTCGGCGCGCGCCTCGATTGGACGAAGCCGCTCCCATTCGAGGTCGAGACGGTCGCCTCGGTCGCCGCGGCCGGCAGGCTGGACGACCTGGAGGTCCTCTACTGGGTGGGGTGCGCCGCCGCGTTCGATCCGCGGAACCAGAAGGTGGCCCGCGCCGTGGCGACCTGCCTGCATGCCGCGGGTGTCCCGTTCGCCGTCCTCGGGCAGGAGGAGTCGTGCACGGGCGATCCGGCGCGGCGCATGGGCAACGACTACGTCTTCCAGATCCTCGCCGCGGGGAACGTCGAGACGCTCGAGCGGTACGGGATGGGGGAGCGGACGATCGTGACCGCCTGCCCGCACTGCTTCAACACGCTCGGGAACGAGTACGGGCAGCTCGGCGGCTCGTACCGGGTCGTCCATCACTCGACGTACCTCGCGGAGCTGCTGGCGTCCGGGCGCCTCGTGACGCTGCCCGAGGACGCCACCGCGCAGACCGGCGACCACCGGCCCGGGAGCGTCACCGTCCACGACTCGTGCTACCTGGCCCGCTACAACGGGGTCGTCGCGGCACCCCGGGACGTGCTGGGTGCGGCCGGGGTCACCGTCACCGAGATGGCGAAGTCCGGGCGCAACACGTTCTGCTGCGGCGCCGGCGGCGGCCGCATGTGGATGGAGGAGGATCGCGGGACGCGGATCAACGCCGAACGGACGCGACAGGTCCTCGAGACGGGCGCCGCGACCGTGGCGACCGCCTGCCCGTTCTGCATGGTCATGCTGAGCGACGGTCTCGCAGCGGCCGGCGACGACGGTGGCGCGACCGGGGTCACGGCGATGGATGTGAGCGAGGTGCTGGCCGCGCGGATCGCCGCGGCGCCCGCGGAGCGCCGGCTGCCGGTGGTCTGACCGCCGCGAGGTTCGTGCGGGCGGCCCGCGCGGGCGGGCCAGTGCTGGCGAGCCTGTGCCGGCGTCGCGACGGTGGCGACCGGTGGGCCGTGGGCGACCAGGGGTGGACCGTGGGGCGACCAGGGATCCGCCCCAACAGGCGCCCGAGCCCCCCAGCCCGATGGCGCCGGTTCCCTGGTCGCCCGTTAGCCCGGGAGAGGCTTTCCGCAGCTCGCGCAGGTCGCGTCGGTCACGAGGTTGCCCGAGTCCGCACGACGGACAGCGCTTCATGCCTTCGGTAGCGACCGCGAACGGGCTCTCGTGGCCGGCCGCGAGCGTTTCGGATCGTTGTCGGCGCAGGATGCCGAGCGCCGCGACGATCCCCACGCCGGCGGCCGTGACGATCAACAACAGCCCTGTTGTCGTGTCCATCGCCATCCCCTAGGGTGGCCCGAGCCGGTCCCCGTTTCCGACCCGTCTCCATCGCTGAGCGTACGCTCCGCCCGGGCGGATTCCAACGGCACCAGACCGCACCGCAACGCACGTTACCGACCGCTCGGTGCGTCGGAGCCACTCGTCGACCGGTACGATGGACCCGGTGACCACGCCGAGCGACGCATCCACCTACCGCCTGACCGAGGATCAGCGGCTCCTGCGCGACGCCGTCCGGGTCCTCGCCGATGAGCGCGTGGCGCCCCGCGCCGCCGAGATCGACCGCACGGCCGAGTTCCCGTGGGACATCAAGGACCTGCTCGCAGCGAACGACATCCTCGCGCTCCCGTTCCCCGTGGAGCACGGCGGTCTCGGGGGCGAGCTGCTGAACGTCTGCCTGGCCGTCGAGCAGCTGAGCCGCGCGTGCGCCACGACCGGGCTGATCCTCGCGGTCCAGGAGCTCGGGTCGCTGCCGATCCAGCTCGCGGGCACGGCGGAGCAGCAGGCGCGCTGGTTCCCGGCCCTCGCGACCGGCGGCCGCCTCATCGCGTTCGCCCTGACCGAGGCCGAGGCCGGCTCCGATGCCGCGGCCGCGCGAACCACGCGCCGTCCGTGACCGCGACGAGTACGTCCTCGACGGGCTCGAAGCGGTTCATCAGCCAGGGCTCGGTGGCGGAGCTCATCACGGTCTTCGCCGTGACCGACCCGGCCGCCACCACGGCACCGACGGCTCAGCGCCTTCGTCGTCGAGGTCCCGACCGAGGGGTTCGCGGTCGCCCGTATCGAGCACAAGATGGGGATCCGCGGCAGCCCGACGGCGGAGCTCACGTTCGAGGGCGTCCGGGTCCCGGCGGCGAACCGCCTCGGCGCGGAGGGCGAGGGCTTCGACATCGCCATGCGCACGCTCGATCGCAGCCGGCCGGCGATCGCCGCCCAGGCGGTCGGCATCGCGCAGGGCGCGCTCGAGGTCGCCACGGCCTATGCGCGCGAGCGCAAGCAGTTCGGGCAGCGGATCGGCGACTTCCAGATGGTCGGGGCGATGCTCGCGGACATGGATGCCGCAGACCGAGGCCGCCCGCCAGCTGCTGTACAAGGCGTGCGTCGAGATCGATGCGGGCGCACCCGATGCCAGCCGCTGGTCGGCGATGTGTAAACTCGTGGCCGGAGACGCCGCCATGCGGGTCACGACCGATGCCGTCCAGGTCATGGGCGGATACGGCTATATCGATGAGTTCCCCGTCGAGCGGATGATGCGCGACGCGAAGATCACCCAGCTCTACGAGGGGACGCAGCAGATCCAACGACTCGTGTTGGCGCGGGCACTGCTCGGCAAGGGCGGTTGACCGCTCGGGGAGGTTGACGCCCTTTGCGTATCGTCGTGCTCCTGAAACCTGTGCCGGACCCGGCGTCGGCGGGTGAACGGCTCGATCCGAACAGCCGCCTGGATCGCGCGGCCGTGCCCGCGGTCGTCAACGGCAACGACGAGTACGCCCTCGAGGCTGCGCTCAAGCTCAACGAGGCGGCCGGGGAGGGGGAGGTCATCCTCCTCTCGATGGCGCCCGCGAGCGCGCCCGAGACCATGCGCAAGGCGCTCGCGATGGGGGCGACGCGCGGCGTCCTCGTGACCGACCCCGCGCTCGCCGGCTCGTGCACGGTCTCGACGACGCGCGTCCTCGCCGCCGCACTCAAGACGATCGAATACGACTTCGCGATCGCCGGGGTCGACACGTCCGACGGGCAGGCTGGCGTGGTCCCTGCCGGTGTTGCCGCGCTGGCCGGCCTGCCGTACCTCTCGTACGCGGCCCGGATCGAACCCGACATGACGTCCAGGACGGTCCGGGTGCGGCGCATCAGCCCGACCGGCTACGACGTGCTCGAGGCGCCGATGCCGGCGCTCATCAGCGGCACCCAGGCCCTCGGCGAGCCGCGCTACCCGTCGCTCAAGGGGATCATGGCTGCACGATCGAAGGAGATCGTCACGCTGTCGCTGGCCGACCTCGGCCTCGACGCGGCCGGCGTCGGTGGCGGCGTCGCGACCACGAAGGTCGTCGGCTCTCGGCCGCCCGGAGGCCCGTGCGGCGACGCGCGTGATCCGCGAGGCCCCCGACGTGGCAGCCCGCGAGATCCTCGATTTCCTCGCCGAACGGCGGCTCGTCTGATGGGGCGGCTGCTGGTCGTCGGCGAGCTCGGCGCCCGACGGCGGCCTCACCAAGCTCTCCACCGAGGTCGCGACACTGGCCCGCACGCTCGGCGAGGCTGCCGGGTCCGAGGTGGACGGCGTGGTCCACGGCCCGTCGGCGGACGCGGCGGCCGACGAGCTCGGGCGGTTCGTGGCGACGGTCGGCATCGACCGGCGGGCCCTCGACGGCGACACGGTCGCACCGATCGCGGCGGCGCTGTCCACGATGCTCGACGGCTACGACGTGGTGCTGCTGCCCGCGAGCCCGAACGGCCGGGACATCGCGGGCACGCTCTCGGCCCTCATCGGGCTGGGGCGTCCTGGCGAACGCGACCGCCGCCCGCTGGACATCCGATGGGCCCGTGGTCGAGATGAGCGCGTTCGGGGGCAAGCTCATCACGGAGAGTGCCTTCACCGACGGAAAGGGCATCATCACGGTCCGCCCGAACGCCGTCACGGCGGTCGCCCGCGATGCGGGCGTCCGCCCGGCAGGAGGTGCCCGGCGATGCTGTCCCCGAAACGGCGCCGGTCCGGGTCGTCGATCGCGTCGAGGAGGGTGCCGCGGCGGTCTCCATCGACGACGCCCGGATCATCGTCGCCGGCGGGCGCGGCGTCGGAGGGTCCGAGGGCTTCAAGCTCATCGAGGACCTCGCCGAGGCCCTGGGCGGAGCCGTCGGCGCGACGCGCGCGGCCGTCGACTCGGGCTGGATCCCGTACGGCCAGCAGATCGGGCAAACCGGCAAGATCGTGAAGCCACAGCTGTACCTCGCGGTCGGCATCAGCGGCGCGATCCAGCACAAGGTCGGGATGCAGACCTCGGGCACGATCATCGCGATCAATCGCGACGCGGATGCCCCGATCGCGGACTTCGCCGACATGTTCGTGGTGGGGGATCTCTTCGAGGTCGGCCCGGCGCTGCTCTCCGCGCTCCGGGCGCGCGCGGGCTGAGTCGGGACGGGACGCGGCCACCGTGGACTGGGTCGTCGTCCTGCCCATCCTTGCCTTCATCGCGCTCGCGGCGGGCCTCGCCGTGGTGTTCCGGCGGACCGGGAGCATCGTGGCGAAGACCCGCGAGACCGAGGGGTTCCGCTCGTCGGTCCGCGACCTGTGCGGACGGATCGACCAGTCGCTCGGCTCGGCCGCGACCCGGATCGACAAGGTCCGCCATCACGAGCTGACGCCCGATGACATCAGCGAGACGCTCGTCACGGCGTCCGACTCCGTCGAGCGCTACATCGAGGAGGCGCGCGCGCTGAAGGCCCCGAAGGTCGCGCTGGCGATCCGCGAGGACCTCGTCGCCGAGCTCGAGCGGGCTGGGCGGGCGCTCGCGACCGTCGAGCACGGCACGACGATCATGGCGTCGGTGCGCGGCGGAGCCCGCGAGCTCGAGGCCCAGACCTCGATCAAGCGCGGCTACCTGAACCTCATCCACGCGCGCGACGCGATCACCCACCAGGCCGTGCTGGCGGAGGCCTTGAAGACCGCGTCGCGACCACACCATGTAGTGGTATGCTGGTGCTACACCACAACAGCTAGTGGTGATGGACCGACAGGAGCCCCATGCGTTGCCCCGGATGCGGTGAGCGAGAGACCCGGGTGGTCGACTCCCGCGACCTCGATGACTCGGCCACGATCCGACGCCGTCGGGAATGTGCCGCCTGCACGATGCGGTTCACGACCTATGAGCGCGTCGAGGCGGCCCGCCTGGTCGTCGTCAAGCGGGACGGGACGCGCCAGGAGTTCGATCGGGACAAGCTCGCCGCCGGCCTGCGCAAGGCGCTGACCCGTCGACCCGTGCCGGCCGGCGTCGCCGAGACGGCCGCCGACGAGATCGAGGCCGAGCTGCGTGCGTCGGGCTCGAGCGAGGTCCCCTCGTCACGGGTGGGCGCCCTCGCGATGGAGCACCTCCGGGCCATCGACCAGATCGCCTACATCCGCTTCGCCAGCGTGTACCAGAGCTTCGAGGACCTCGAGGCGCTGAAGCGCGAGGTGGACTCGCTCTACGAGGAGAAGGGGAGCGGAGGCATCGGCGCGTGAGCGTCCTGTCCGATCGCGACATCCGCGCCGAGCTCGAGAGCGGGCGCGTGGCCATCCGGCCGTACGACCCACACGACTTGCAGCCCTCGTCGGTCGACCTCCATCTCGACAAGAGCTTCCGGGTCTTTCGGAACAACCGCTATCCGTTCATCGACGTCCGCGCCCCGCAGCCGGACCTGACCGAGCTCCTGACGGTCGACGAGGACGAGCCGTTCATCCTCCATCCCGGGGAGTTCGTGCTCGGCCAGACGCTCGAATGGGTCGAGCTGCCCGACGATCTCGTCTCGCGCTTAGAAGGTAAGGCGCTCGCGCTGGACACCCCGGTCCCGACGCCGCTCGGCTGGCGGACCATGGGGGACCTCGAGCCGGGCGACTGGGTGTTCGACGAGACCGGAGCGCCGACCAGGGTCGTCGCCGCCACCGAGCCCATGCTCGGTCGACCCTGTCGTGAGGTGCTGTTCTCGGACGGTCAGCGGGTCGTGGCCGACGCCTCGCACCAGTGGGTGACGATCACGAAGGCCGACCGGCGTAACGGGACGGGACGGGTCGCGATCCGTACGACCGAGGAGATCGAGCGAACGCATCGTGCCAACGGCGAGTTGAACCATCATGTCCCGCTCGCGGGACCGGTGCAGTATCCGACGCGACTCGACCTCCCGATCGAGCCATACACCCTCGGTGCATGGCTTGGCGACGGGACGACGACGGCTGCGGCCATCACCTCGTGCGACCACGAGGTCCTCGAGCAGATCAGTGGCGATGGCTATGCCGTGCGGCGGCTCGCCTACGCGCCCCATCTGTACTCGATCGGCGGCACCGGGCGGACCCGCGACGCTGGGACCGGCCGCTTCATGCGGAACGGGTCACTCTCGAGCCGATTGCGGAACCTCGGCATGCGAGACGGCAAATACGTGCCGCGGGCCTATCTGGAGGCGGGTGTCTCCCAGCGCCTGGCGCTGCTCCAGGGCCTGATGGACACCGATGGATTCGTCGACGACATCGCGGGCCGGTGCGAGTTCACCAATATCAACGAAAACGTCGCCGACGGAGTGGTGGAGTTGGCCGCAAGCCTCGGCTTCCGACCGATCAAGACGGTCGGCCGGGCGACGCTGAATGGCGTGGACCACGGTCCGAAATACCGCGTCAAGTTCACGCCCGATCGCCCTGTCTTTCGCCTGCCGAGCAAACTTGCACGCCAGAAGCCGAGCGACGCCCGATTCCACCGGTTCCGCGCGATCGACGTCGTCCAGCCCGTGGCTTCGGTCCCGGTCCGCTGCATCCAGGTGGCGTCACCGCGAGGCGTCTTCCTCGTGTCGAAGTCGTTCATCCCGACCCACAACAGCTCGCTCGGGCGCCTCGGTCTACTCATCCACTCGACCGCGGGCTATGTGGACCCGGGCTGGAAGGGCAACCTGACGCTCGAGCTGTCGAACGTGGCCAACCTGCCGATCGCGCTCTACTTCGGGATGCGGATCGGGCAGATCAGCTTCTTCCGCATGAGCTCGCCGGTCGAGCGCCCATACGGCTCCCCGGACCTCGGGTCCAAGTACCAGGGGCAGTCCGAACCGACGGCGTCGGCGTTCCACCGCGACTTCGAGGCCGGTCGCAAGACCGGGGAGACCACCCGGTCCTGAGGCGATGGCGCACAACGACGCGGTCGACTGGTCGATCGAGCTTGGTGGCGGCGTCCACGTGGCCCTCGTCCAGGCCGGCACGTTCCGATCGGATGCGGGCACGCTGTTCGGGCCCGTCCCGTGGGTCCTGTGGGGCGACCTCGTCAGCGACGAGGTGGACGACAAGCGTCGCCTGCTCCAGGCGCTCAACTGCCTCCTGATCGAGACGCCGTCCGGGCGGGTGCTCGTCGAGACCGGGATCGGCGAGCGTGTCGACGAGAAGACGCGGGCCATGCGCGCCTACGAGGGTCCGTGGATCGCGGCCGCGCTGGAGCGGGCCGGTTTCCTGCCGGAGACCGTCAACGTGGTGGCGCTGAGCCACCTCCACTTCGACCACGCCGGCGGCCTGGTCGGCGCGGATGGCGAACGGGCCTTCCCGCACGCGACGATCGTGGCCCAGAAGGCCGAATGGGAGGTCGCGCTCGGCGACAACCCGCGGCTCACGGCGAGCTACGTGCAGCCGGAGCTGACGCTGGTCAAGGACCTCGGCGCACAGAGCTGGGCCGATGGCGAGAAGGAGCTGTTGCCGGGGGTGACGGTCGTGCCGACGGGCGGGCACTCGACCGGCCATCAGGCGATCATCGTCCGCGGGTCGGGCAAGGGCGCCCAGACCCTGGCCTTCTTCGGGGACCTGTTCATGCGCCCGTGGGCGGCCAACCCTCGCTGGGTGACCGCGTTCGACGACTTCCCGCTCGACTCCGTGCAGCGCAAGGCCGAGCTGTTCGCCGAGGCGGCCGACGAGCGGTGGCTCATCGTGCTCTCGCACGAGACTCGGCACCCGGTCGGCCACGTGGTGCGCGACCGGGACCGCTTCCGGTTCGAGCCGGTCTAGGGCCCAGGGCGTCACGGCCGCGCCTCGGACCGTGGCGCGCTGGCCCGCGGGCTCGGACCGTGGCGCGCTGGCTCCGAGCCAACGTTTCCGACCCCCTGGCCGCCAGATGCGTCGACGCGGTGGTGGGGAGCCAGCCGAATAGCGTCTGCGACACACCAAACACCCCGGCCGCTGGCACAGCGCCACCGAAGTCGCTTGGTCGGACGCTGGAGCGCCCGGCCGCCTGTGATTCCGGCCAAATTCGTTGGCTCTGAGCCAGCGCCGGATCGACGCCTGCCCTAGTCACGGCGCGGGACTGGCGCTCGGGCCCGAGCTCGTGACGGGGCCGGGACTGCCGCCCGGGCCGGCCGCCGGCAGGATCGCCTCGATGCGGGGGATCGCCTGCGCCTCGGTCAGCGGGGCGATGACGACGTCGCGGATGACGCCATCGGGCCCGATGAACAGCGACGTCGGCAGCGCGTAGCCCTTGTATCGATGGAAGATGTCGCCTGACCCATCGAACCCGATCGTGTAGCCGAGCTCGTAACGATCGGCGTAGGCCTTGACGTCGGCTGGCGAGGTCTCCTGGACGCTGACCGCGACCACCTCGAGTCCCTGGTCGCGATAGCGCTCCGAGAGGCCGCGCAGGATCGGGACCTCGGACTGGCAGGGCGGGCACCATGTCGTCCAGAAGTTCAGCCAGACGCCCTTGCCGCGCAGGTCGGCCAGGTGGATCGGGTTGCCGTCGAGGTCGGCCAGCTGGAACGTGGTGCCGTCGTCGTGGGTCACCGTGAACTCCGGGGCGAGATCGCCGGGCCGGAGCCCTTCCGCGGGCGCCGGCCCGAGCACGAACGGGGTCGCCTGGGGATCGACCAGGGCCGTCGAGCCGACCGTCCCGAGCGGCGTGGTGACGCCGACGAGCACGATCACCGCGACGACCACGACGAGGAACGCCGCGAGCAGCTGCCGTCCGCTGAACGGACCGATGAGCCCATGGCGTTCCCGTTGGTGGGTGAACTCGGGCCGGTCGGCCACTCAGACCCCCGGGAAGTTGAAGTACCGGGGCAGCAGCGACAGCCAGTCGAAGATCATCGCGACCCCGATGAACGCGACGAGCAACCCGCCGATGAGCGACACGACGCGCCCATGCCGGACGAGCGGCCGGACGAGCGCGGGCGCCCGGTCGTAGACGGCCGCGATCAGCAGGAACGGCAGGCCGAGACCGATCGTGTACGCGAGCAGGAGGACCGTGCCCTGGGCTGCGGTCCCCGATGAGACCGCGAGCGTGAGGATGCCGCCGAGGATGATGCCGATGCAGGGTGTCCAGCCGATCGCGAAGATCGCGCCGAGGCCGAACGATGCGAGCCAGCCCCCACGCGAGCTGACGAGGCGGCCGCCGAGCCGGTCGCCGAGCCCGTCACCGGCGCCGAACGCCATCGAACCGGTCGCGGTCGCGAGCGAGGTCGAGGCACCCGCATCGAGCGGACGCCAGGTCCGTTCGAGGGCGGAGATCCGCAGGATCCCGGCCAGGCTCAGGCCCATGACCACAAGGATCACGCCACCGATGATGCGCAGCGGCTGGAGATAGTCGTAGAGCGGACCGGCCGCGAAGGTCGCCGTCACGCCGAGCAGCGTGAAGACCGCTCCGAAGCCCGCCACGTAGGCGATCGCATGCCGCATCGCGAGCCAGCGCGATGGGGGAACGCCCGTCTCGGCGCCCGCCACCGCGATGGCCGTCAGCTGGCCCAGGTACGCGGGCACGAGGGGCAGGACGCACGGCGACAGGAAGCTGATGACGCCCGCCGCCACCGCGACCAGGATCGTGAGATCGGTCCCGCTCATGGATCGTCCGGTTCAGCTGTCGAGGACGTCGATGAGGAGCTTGCGCAGGGCGGCCGCACTCGTGACCAGGTCGAGGCGCCGGCCACCGAACTCCACGACCGGGATCGAGGTGAAGTAGGCGCGCTCCCAGTCGGGGTCGGACTCGATGTCGCGCTCGACGAGCGGCGGCGTCGGGAGCGCGAAGGCGGCGCGTTCGGCGAGCAGGGCCTTCAGGACGGCGCGGGCTTCGGTGCACAAGTCGCAGGCGGGACGCGTGTACAGCACCAGGTCGGGGACGGGATTGACGGCCATGTCGTGCGTGATTGTAGGCGAGGGGGCCGTCTTGGCCCGGCATGGGCAGGCCGCCGCGGGAGGAGCGGCGGCCATACCCTGACTAACGTCAGAATGGCCCGCGCGGTTCCGGGGTGATGAGCGAGCCGGGGTACGATGTGGTCCGCGCCCCCGTAGCTCAGTGGACAGAGCGAGGCCGTCCTAAGGCCTGCGTCGGCGGTTCGAGTCCGTCCGGGGGCGCCACGGTGACAGCAACGCGGAGTCGAAGAACGGCTCCGCTGGCCCCGTGGGAACCCACCCGACAACCTGCCGGAGATGGTGGTCAGGGAGTCTCTGAAACTGCTGCTGAGGTCCTGACTGCCCGCGTCCTTATGCGGGAGGAGTGTGCTGGTGGTGCGGGCGATCCCGTCCTGCCACGCCTTCTATGCGATCCGCGACGGCCGCGAGTTGATACTCAAACTCAGCACGTGTAGCGCCTCGCTGCAGCCAGTTCCGGATCGCCTGGAAGGGCCGGCGAAATGGCTGCTCCAATGTCGACTCGATGGTCACGTCGACGCGCGTTCCGTCACCCTCTGTCGATAGACGTCGGTCGGTGGTAACGGTGAGGAGCCAGTCGCGACGATCCGTGGTCCACGAACCGCCGCGTGTCATCAGCCGTGCGTGTGGCTCGCGTACGACCTGCTCGACCGTTTGCATCCATTCCTTGGTGCCAGCGCGCATCGTGACATCGAACGTGCGGCGTCCGTCCGGCTTCGCGTCGACGACCTCGTAGCGCACCGCATGTTCGTTCACCTGCAGCGTGTTCGCGGGGTCGTCGAAAAAGGCAAAGACCTCATCTCTTGGCGCGCTGATGAACCTGCTCAGCTGGATTTCCATCGCAACGAACGATAGAGCCTGGCTTACGCTGCCGCATACCAAGCGAGCGGGTCCGCATGTGACCGCCGTTCCCCTGGGACCGTCCGGGGGCGCCATCGACACGGCTTGCTGCGTCGATGACGCGCGAGGAGCCACGGGACCGCGTCGCCCCGGCGGGCCGGCTGCCAACCGGCGATCAGCAGCCTCGCCCTCGTGTCAAGAGGCCGGCCGGAGGTAGACGGGGTACTCGCGCACGGCGGCCGGCCGGCCAGTGGCCTCCGAGATGTCCCAGACCCGCAGCGTTCCCCACTGGGCCTTGGAGATGTTGTACGGCAGGGTCACGTCGAACCGACCCCAGCAACCTGTTCCGCAGGTGGCCCGAACCGGGACATCGACCAGGACCTTGCCGTTGCGATCCAGCAGGCCGATCCGGAACTGCGCCTCGTTGACGTTGGCGAGTCCCGTGACCCGACCGGGGTTCCGCAGGGCGGCACCCCACGCCGGCCGATCGACGAAGATCAGGGGCAGGAAGTGGTCGCGGTACGAATAACGGTCGCGGTACGTCGCGCGGGTGACGGCCTTGTCCATGGCGATCGCCTCGGACGCACCGCTTTCCGGGTCCGGCATTCCCAACAACACCTCGACCGGCTTGCCGTCGAGCTTGAACTTGACGCGATCCACCGTCGTGAATTGGGTCAGGGTGTAGACGACCTGCGCCACACGTCCGTGAAGCGAATAGCTTCCGCCATCCCAGGCGTCGTCAGGGGATAGCGAGGCGAACTCGGCGGACAGGTCGACCGTCGCGAGGCCTCCCGAGATCTTGATCCCGAGGAGCTTCGAACCGGCGGGGATGAGCGTCTTGATCGGCCACTTCGGCGCTCGCTCCTTGGCCGATGGTCCTGCGAGCAGCGCCTTCATCGCGGCCGTTGCCGTCGCCGTGCTCCTCGGCACCGTCCGGAGGACCGGAACGAGCGTCGGCTCGTTGACGACCTCGCCGCCGCTGCCGTCGCCCATCAGGAAGTACGCACGAACGATCATCGTGGTGCGTGTCGATGGCGCGACCGTCGGCCTCGGCGTCGCCGAGGCGAGGGCCCGTGAGGGCGACGGCGAGGGCGTCGGCGAAGGCGTGGGAGCAGCCGTCGGCGTCGGCGATGGCGAGGCCGACGGCGACGGGAGGCTCGCCGCGGTGGTGGCCGAGACCGTTGCCCTCGGGCCACCCGCTGGTGCGGCGCACGCTGCAACGAAGGCGACGACGAGGAGCGCGACGACTGTCTGACGGCGGAACATGCCATGTCCTCCCGAGGGAGATTGACCCACCCTCAGGATGGACATCCGGCTCTTCGCCGACACCTGCCGCCGGTCATGAACTCTCCGGCCGACCGGCCCGCCCCGGGGCCGTCTCAGAGGCGGAGACGCCAGCGTGATGGGTCGTCAGGGCATGAACTGCCTCCCGTGCCCCTCGGAGACGACGTCGACGGTGGTGGATCGGTGTTCGATGCCGTCCCCCGGAGTCGATCCGGGGCGCCGGTCCGATCCCTCTACTGTTGCTGGACCGGATCCTTGTCCGCCGTTCGCGCCTTCTCCCGGCGCACCGCTTCGTAGGCTTCGACGTAGCGCCGGATCTGCCGACGCTTGGCTTCGGGGATGACTTCGATGAGCACGACGACGACCGCTGCGGTCCAGAGCGCGAAACCGAGCGTGTAGGTCATATCGGCGAGCAGTCCGAGCGGTTCGGTCGGCGTCGTCGACCTCAGCAGATAGCCGGCGACGTACGCGACGAGACCCAGCACGAACGTGGCGGCGAGAGTGAAGTACAGGATGCGTTGCCCATAGGCGTCCTGGCGCATCACCGTCAGGTGCTCCTCGAACCAATCGCGCGCCTCAGGGTCATCCATCAGCGCGGAGATCTCCTCGTCAGGAGGTTGGGTAGGCTGCGACATGCTGGCCCTCCGGAACTAGGTCGGCGAAGCAGCCGACCGGATCACAGGGGCCGGCTCGCGCCGTGTGTGGCTGTCAAGGGTAGCCCGAGACGGTCGATGAGGCCCCTGCGGGGAGCGCGTGGTTATGCGCCTGCAATGCGGCATCTTTCAGGATGGTCCGATGGACATCAAAGAGACCTTCATCGCCGCGAACAGCGCCCTGACCGACCTGGTCCGGCGCGTGCAGCCGGAGGACCTGGCGCTCGAGGTGCCGGCCTATGCCCGCTTCCACGACGGTCAGACGCTCCGCGCCTCAGTGAACCTGATGGCGTACGAGAACCTGTGCGTCCCGAAGGTGCTCGCGGGTGAGACGGGTCTTGCGACGAACCCGGAATTCGACGGCGACCTGCTCGGCGACGATCTGGCGGGCAACTACGACCGCCTCGCTGCCGAGGCGAACGCCGCCGTTCGCGCCCACGCCGACCTCGACCGGATCGTCCAGATCTCTTACGGGGACGTGCCGGCCGGGCGATACCTGTCCGACATCTCGCTCAACCGGGCGATGGCCATGTACGACGCCGCGGCCCTGACCGGCCTCGAGCCGCACCTGTCCAACGACGCGCTCGAGGCGATCCACGCCATCGCGTCCGAGAGCGGCGACCTCCTTCGGAAGATGGGGATCTTTCCGCCGGAGATCGCCGTCTCCGGCGACGCGAGCGCGCAGGACCGATTCCTGGCCTACATCGGCCGAGAGCCCAGGGACAGGTCCGTGCTCGCGGGGTGATCGATGGAGCGCCCGATCGCGATGCGCCGTCGAACGACTAGCGCCAGCCGAGCTCCGGGGCTACGTACCTGAGGATGCTCTCGATCGCGTGGGCGTTGTACTCGACGCCGAGCTGATTGGGGACCGTCAGCAGGAGCGTGTCCGCTGCCTGGATCGCCGTGTCCCCGGCGAGCTCCTTGACGAGGACGTCCGGCTCCGCGGCATAGGAACGCCCGAAGATCGCCTTGGTCTGCGCGTCGATGTAGCCGACCTGGTCCGAGTCCTGGTTGCCGCGCCCGAAGTACGCCCGGTCGCGGTCGTCGACCAGCGCGAAGATGCTGCGGCTGACCGACACCCGCGGCTCACGCTCGTGCCCTGCCGCCGTCCACGCCGCACGGAACAGCCGGATCTGCTCGGCCTGGAGCTCGTGGAACGGCACGCCGGCGTCCTCGGTCAGCAGCGTCGAGGACATCAGGTTCATGCCCTGCTGGCCCGTCCACTCTGCGGTGGCGCGCGATCCGGCGCCCCACCAGATCCGGTCACGCAGCCCGGGCGAGTGCGGCTCGGGGCGGAGCAGCCCGGGCGGGTTCGGGAACATCGGGGTGGGGTTGGGCGCGGCGAACCCGGCGCCGGACAGCGCCTGGAGGAAGACCTCGGTGTGCTGGCGCGCCATATCGGCGTCGGTGTCGCCCTCGGGCGGCACGTACCCGAAGTATCGGAAGCCATCGATGACCTGCTCGGGTGATCCGCGGCTGATGCCGAGCTGCAGGCGGCCGCCCGCGATGAGGTCGGCGGCGCCGGCGTCCTCGATCATGTAGAGCGGGTTCTCGTAGCGCATGTCGATGACAGCGGTCCCGATCTCGATGCGCTTCGTGCGCGCGCCGATCGCCGCCAGGAGCGGGAATGGCGAGGCCAGCTGCTGGGCGAAGTGGTGGACGCGGAAATAGGCGCCGTCGGCGCCCAGGTCCTCGACCGCCTCAGCGAGCTCGATGGACTGGGTCAGCGCGTCCGATCCCGACCGGACCTGCGAGTAGGGCGACGCCGACCAGTGTCCGAACGACAGGAACCCGATCTTCTTCACATGCCGATTTTAGGGACCCTGCCGACCCGTATCATCGACAGGGTGTGCAGGCGGCCCGACCTCCCGCTCAAGGTGCAGGTCGACTGATGGCCGACGTGATCTGGCTCGCGTGCCATTCCGAACGACCCCTCGACGACGGCCGGATCGAGCGATGGACATCGGGAGTGGAGCGCGCCCTGCCGCCGCTGCTGGGCGTGACCGCGGGCAAGGTCCGTACCACCGTCCTCGGCCGTCACGTCCTGCTCGTCGCCTGGGCAGACCCGGCGAACGCGCCGGCCACCTGGAACCAGGTCGAGCAGACGAGCCGGGGCCTCGCGGTCAACGACGGGTACCCCATCGGGTACGAGCAGACCGGCCTCGCGACGCCGAGCGCGACGGCGATCGCGGACGCGCTGGCCCGGGACCCGGCCCTCGTCGAGCGAATGCACTCGCCGTACGCGAACGTCGCCGTGCTCGATGGGACCTTGCGGATCGCGATCGACGCCCTCGGGTTCGCGAAGGTCTACCGGGCACGGGCCGGCACGCTCACCGCCTGGGCGAGTCGGCCGAGCCTGGCGGCGCTCTTCGCCTACGGGTCCGCGAGCCTCTCGATCGAGGGCTGGACGACCGCGCTGAGCTGCGACCGGTTCCTGGGCGACGCGTCGCCCGTCGC
Organism: uncultured Chloroflexia bacterium; assembly: GCA_963755115.1. Lineage (GTDB taxonomy): Bacteria > Chloroflexota > Limnocylindria > Limnocylindrales > CSP1-4 > SPCO01. The sequence goes on along the minus strand of CAVWIK010000002.1, from coordinate 1,883,945 downwards.
GGGCGTCACGGTCGAGCCGCCGTACACAAGCGTGCTGGCCGCCGACACGCCCCTCGAACCGACCGTGGGGGGCGGCGACGTCGTCGGGCAGCTGTTCGATCAGCACCTCGACTCGGTGGCGCTCCCGGGTCTCGTCGAGGATGCCCTCGTCCAGTTCCACCGCTCGTTGAGGGCACTCGGGGGGAGCCGCGTCCGAGTCGCGCTGTCGGGCGGCCGGGACTCTCGCATGATCGCCGCGACGGCATGCCGCCACGGCCGGCTCGACGAGCTCTTCACGTACACGCCGCCGGCGCTCGACATGGAGATCGCCCAGCGGCTCGTGGGGCGGACCCATCCGCGCGTGCCGTGGGTGACGCAGGACGATGGCGCTGAGACCCGTCTGCGCCACGAGCGCGCCCTGGCCGCCGGCCGCACGGCCGCCGATCTCTGGCAGCAGCTCGCCCAGCACCAGATGCATGCCGACGGGGAAGGGGAGACGGCACCGCTTCTTGACCCCGTGCCCCAGCACGCGTTCGACCAGGTCACCCTGTTCGGCTTCGGCGGCGAGTTCGCCCGCGCGTTCCTGTACCGTGCCGCGGATCTCGCTCGCCCCGACGAGCGTGCCGCCTCGTTCTGGTCCCGCGTTGGGGCGGGACCCGCGTTCGTCAACGCCGCCGCGCGGCGGGCCGTGCTCCAGCCGCGGGTGCTGGCCCTGCGATCGTCGCTCGAGGAGCGGTCGATCACGGGGCTCGCGCAGCTCGACTACTTCTACCTCTTCGAGCGGATGCGCCGGCAGCGGAACCGGGTCGGGACCACAGCCGATATCCGGCCGTACTTCCGGCTCGATTTCGCGCGTGCGGCGCACACGCAAACGCCGGAGGAGCGTGTCGCGACGACATATCACCTCGATGTCGTGCGGCGGTCGCTGCCGGCCTGGACGGACATCCCGTACAGCCACGAGCTGCATGCGGACCGCCTCGAGGATGCGACCGTGGGGCCCCACGCGGACGTCTTCTGGGCTTCGGCGTACGTCGAGCCCCTCGGGCGTCATCTCCAGGACGCCCTCGCGGGTCAACAGCTGGTCGTGCCGGAGATGTTCGCACCGTATGCCGGGTCCCCGCGTGCCAGGCATCACGCGGTCCGGCGGATGCGCCTCTTCAACCGGCTCCTCAACTACGGCACCTACCTGACGTACCTCGAGACCCTGAACGGCGAGTTCCGCGCTGCGGGCGGCGTCCCGGCGATCGAGGACCCGGGGCGGGCACCCGATCTCCACGTGGACCTGGCAGCCCCCCGACGTTTGCCGGCTCGTGCACGGATCCGGCACCTCGCGGGTCGAACGCGCCGTCGCGCGCAGCATGCGGCTCGGCGCGTCGTCCGCGGCTAGTCGCCCGGCCCAACCCTAGGACTGTGGCGGTCCGATCTGCTGCTGCAGGTCGATGAGCGGCTGCTGGCTCACCTGGATGAAGCCCTCCCGCGGGCGATCCAGGTCGACGACGATCGTGATGACCGCGCCGAGGGCGAGCACCAGCACGACCGCGCTCAGCAGGCTGCGTCGCCCCGTCAGACCGGCGCTGTAGCCGACCATCAGGAGGCTGAGCGCAGATCCCCCGACGAGGAGCAGGAGGACCGTCTCGGGGACGCGCGCGTACAGGCCGGCTGTGACCCGCGTCTCGTGCAGGTTGATCGTCTCGTTGAGCGAGTCGAGGTACAGCGAGACGAGGTCTCCCTGGTCGGTCGTGCGGGCCACGCCCTCGCCGATCGTCCACATCTGCGACAGCAGGGCGATCGAGCGCTGGATATCTGCCGTGACGCTCTTCGCGTCGGTTACGACGATCCGCAGCGGCACGTACTCGCGGATCAGCTCCCGCGTCTGGCTCGAGGCCGGTTCGGGCAGGTAGCCGGCCCGCAGGTAGGTCGTCCCGATGGAGTTCGCCTCGTTCAGGACGACGGCGCGTCGCGCATCGAACCGATCTGATGCCATGCCCATCGTGACGGCGAGCAGGAACGCCAGGAGCGCCAGGATCGACCCGACGAGCATGCCGGTGGGGCCTTCCTGCTCACCGGGGGTCCGCTCCTGGTACCAGCGCCCGAAGCGGAACCCGCCCTCGTAGCAGAGCAGGGTGAAGATCACGAAGGCCGCGAAGACCCCGAGGATCGGGAGCGAGTCCAGGAGCTGGATCGTCGGCATCGTCACCTCACGGCTTGTCGATCAGGACGTTCGCGCAGCGTACCGTGCCGGGACACCCGAGGGTCGGCGTTCGCCTCCATGCCGCCGGGACTACTTCTCGGGGCTTGCCGGCCCGCCGCTCTGCCAGATCGTCGGACTGCCCGGCTGGTCCTGGTTGCCGAGCCAGGCATAGTGCTCGACGACGGCGGCGTCTCCGACCTTGCCATCGAGCTCGATGAGCACGAATGGGGGCTGGGTCGCGGCGTAGTGCGCCATCCCGGTCGCATCGACGTAGCAGCCGCCGCGTTCCGGGATGAGGATCGGTCCGCTGTCGCCCGGGGTATAGGCCCCCTCGGAGCCCTGGCCGACGACACACCTGCCCGAGTTCGTACGGGGCAGGACGTCGTGCGCGGCAAGCCCGGCCAGATACGCGCTCAAGAGGTCCTGCTGGGACTCGAAGAGGGTCACGACCACCCGATCCACGACGTCGCTCGCGGGCCGGCACTCGATGCCCGCCACGGCAGCCGGGGCGAGGCCGGTCCGGTACGGGGCGCACGCGGTCTGCAGGTCGAGGCGAACGCGGGCGAGCAGCTGGAGCTCGTCACCTGTCGGGCTTGCTGCCGCACCGGTCGCGACCGGCGGCCGGGCCGCAGCGGGCGCCGGGGTTGCACTCGGCGTACCGGACGGGACGGGCGATGCCGCCGCCGAGCAGCCGGCCAGCGCGATGATCCCGCCAAGGGCAAGAGCCACGATCGATCGCATGCGCAGGCCTTTCCGCTTCGCCGCTACGGTCATCAAGCCTACGCCGCCGGCCTCGTTGCACCGTTTCGCCCGCCGGGCGTCGGAACGCCAGGGGTCTGCCCAGGAATCGACGGACCCGGCGTCTTTGCGCCGGGTCCGTTCGTGATCGAGGTTTCGCGAACGCGTCAGCCCGCGCGGACCTGCGTGGCCGTCAGGGTGAGCCGGCCGACCACCGAGTGGTAGTAGCGGCCCCTGGCGTAGGGGTCCAGCCAGGCGGTGGCCCAGGAGGTGTGCTTCGAGGCGAACTTGAAGTCATGGGCGCCGCTGAACGAGCGGTCGTCCTGGAAGATCTGGCCCATCGTCTTGTCGCTCGTGAACAGATCCGCGAGGATCGGTGACAGGCTGCCGTTGCCCGTGGCGAACTCTGCCCGGGCACCGGTCCGCAGGAACCCGGTGGCGTAGCCATCGGCCCGCTGCTTCGCGATCGACGTGGTCGGGAGCTTCCGACCCGGCTCCGAGTTCCCGGACGCGTAGCACAGGTGGTTGAGCAGGACGACCGAGTTCGTGGCCAGGTCCAGGCCGGAGCGCATGTACGTCTGGCCGTAGTACTTGACGTTCGAGTTGCCGTGGCCATACGTGGCGTTGAGGCCCATGCCGTTGCGGCGTTCACCCGACATCGGCCCATACGGGCTGGGATAGCCGTTCCCGTGGCCGAGATAGATGAAGATGTTCGCGCCCTTGGCGGCGGCCTTCACCTTGGCCCAGGTCGCCCGGGGGCTGTAGACCTCGACGACGGTGGCGCCGTAGGAGCGCGCGAGGTCGGCATACGACTTCGCGGTACTGATGTACTTGGCCGTGGTGCCCTCGACCGGGCCGACCACGATCACGACCTTGACCGTCGTCGCTGCGACCGCCGGTGCCGGATGGGCCGCGAGACCGCCGAACGCGAGGGCAAGGGCGAGGATCGGCAGCGCCACGAGGCGGATCGTCTGCATGCGGGACGCCCGTCGGGCGATGGTCATTGGGCTCTGCAAGATGCGTGCTCCTCCCTGCGGAACGCCGTGCGCGAGCGCGACGACCGTGGGTGTCTGCCGCATGGCGGGACGTGATCGCGAGGCGCGCTTGGCGAAGGCTCCGACTCGTAGCGGTACGAGGGAAGCCGGAGCGGGGGATCGGGTGAGCCGATCCGGGCCGTCATATGCGAGCACCCGATGCGATGACAGAAGTCCTGCCGGTGGGGCGGCGTCTTTTGTTGTGCCTGTCTATCGGTGTTGGCTGGGTGTCGAACCCGAGTATGCCAGCCGGGACCGGTCCTGCCAGCCCGACCATCGGCCCACGAACGGCGGCGAACGGGTCAGGGCACCGGTGCACCACCGAAACCGCAACCTTCGCCGACCGCCCCGGCGCCCCTCCGGGAGGCCAGCCGGACGAACGTCGGGTTGACCGCTGGCGCCGATGCGGCATGATGCGTACCTCCATGACCACGATCGACGGCGTTCTCACGCCGGAATCCGAACCGACGGTCGCGACGCGACGACGCATCTGGCCACGCCTGCTGGGCGGGTTCGTGGTCGGTTTCGTCCTGACGATCGCCGTCGCGGGCGGCGCGCTCCTCGCGTTCGACAACAGCTACGACGGTCGCGTCCTCGCGGGGGTCGGCGTCGGCGGCGTGGACCTCTCCGGACTCGACTACGACGGCGCGTCGGCGAAGCTCCAGGAGGCGTTCGCGGGCTATGGCGACGGGCAGGTCGTGGTGCGGACCAGTGCCGGCGACGTCGCCGTCCCGTACGCCGCCTTCTCGCGGCGGCCCGACATCGGCGCCATGGTCGATGCGGCGATGCGGACCGGCCGTTCCGGGACGATGCTCGAGCGCGCGATCGAGGAGGTCCGACTGGCCTCTTCAGGGACGACCATCGAACCGCGCCTCGTGCTCGATCCCGAGGCCCTCGCCGTCGCTGTCCAGGATGCCGTCTCGACGTTCGATCGCGCGCCGGTCGACGGCCGCGTGGTCAAGACGCGCAGCTCCATCTACACGATGCCCGCCCAGGACGGCCAGACCTTCGATGGCTCCGGGGCGGCCGCCGCGGCGCTCGCGGTCGTCGGCCGGACGGATGCCCCCGCCGAGGTCGTGGTCGATGCCGCGTCGACGCCGGTCCCGCCCACGCACGGCGACGGCGAGGCGCTCGTCGCGAAGACCGCCGCGCAGCGGATGCTCCACGACGTGGTGATCACGCATGGGAAGAAGCACTGGAAGATCAAGACGTCGACCATCCGCACCTGGCTCCGGTTCACGGTCGGCGATGACGGCGCCGCCTGGCCGACGATCGACGAGAACCTGATCGGCAGCTCACTGAAGAAGGTGTCGAAGGCGGTCCGCGTGGCCCCCGTGTCGGCCAAGTACCTCAAGACCAGGAGCGGGCACATCATCGGGGTCGCCCCGAGCAAGGACGGGCGCGCGCTGGATGCCGAGGCGACGGCCGCGGCCGTCGCCCAGGTGCTCGCCGATCGGGGAGCGGGGACCGCCACCCCGTCGGTCAAGGTCAAGGTCAAGCTGAGCAAGGTCGCACCGAAGCTCACGACCGCCGAGGCCGGCAAGAAGGGCCCGATCATGGCCATGCTCGGCTCCTGGAAGACCTGGTTCCCGATCAGCGACCACAACTTCTTCGGCGCCAACATCTGGCAGCCCGCCCGGATCATCGACGGGACCGTGCTCCGGCCCGGCCAAAGGTTCGAGTGGTGGAGCGCGGTCGGTCCGGTTACGCCGGCACGGGGGTTCGGCCCCGGCGGCTTCATCGCCGGGAACCACACGGAGCCGACCGGCGCACTCGGCGGCGGCATGTGCTCGAGCTCCACGACCCTGTTCAACGCAGCGCTCCGAGCCGGGCTCCAGATGGGCGCCCGGTCGAATCACAAGTACTACATCTTCCGCTACCCGCTCGGACTCGACGCGACCGTGTCCAAGACCCGCGGCGGTGGCAGCCAGACGATGAGCTTCACCAACGACATGAAGACGCCGATCGTCATCCGGACCTACCGATACCGGGCCGCCGGCAAGGGCTGGGTCCGCTACGAGATCTGGGGGATCCCGGACGGCCGAAAGGTGAGCCTCAGCAGACCCGCGGTCAGCAACGTCCGGCAGGCCGTCACGCGCACGGTCTACGTCTCGACGCTGCCGCACGGGGTGCGCGAGCAGACCGAGTTCCCGGCCGACGGCATGCACGTCTCGGTGTCGCGCGTCGTCCGCAACAGCCACGGCAAGGTCATCCACCGCGACGTGTGGAACACCAACTACACCCTCTGGAACGGCATCATCCAGGTCGGGCGCTAGCGAACGGCGCCGCGGGCGCACCTGAGGTCCGGCGAGCCGGGTCGAGTGGTGCATGCCACTCGACCCGGCATCACGTCAGGGAGCGATCTGGATGGAGTTCACGATCGCCGTCAGCTGGGCCCGGACCTCCGCCGTCGTTCCGGGGTAGGTGTCCGAGCGGACCACCACCCGGACCCCGTCGACGTCGAGGACCCAGATGTGCCACAGGTGGTTGGGTCCCTGGGCGTAGATCCCCGGCTCCCACACGAAGTAGTACGCGCACTCACCGGGCCCCGGGTTGTCCTGGTTCGTCGCGATGTTCGCGGGCGCCTGCAGCTCCAGGTACTTCCCGGAGTATCCGGCGAGGGTCACGTCCACAGGACTGGTCACGTCGAGGTCGGGATGCTGGACAAGCGCATCGACGAACTCGGCGACGGTCGTGCCCGTGGAGACGGTGGGTCCGTCGGTTCCCGGCTTGCACCAGCGTTCGTGTGAAAAGAGCCAAGGGCCTCGGCTGAACAGGAGGCCTGCCCCGCCGGGTGGTGAGTTGCTCTCGACGGTCCGCCAGATCGTGCCGCCGATCCCCGCCCAGCCATCCGGGACCGTGAAGGTGACGCGAATCGAGTTGTCCGCCGCCGATTCCGTGCATCCTGTCTGCCCCATGCACATGTCGGCGTCACCTGAAAACGGCTGGGTCGTATACGTACCCGCCGTCAGCGGGCCATCTTGGAGCGTGACAGGCGATGGGCTGGGAGTCGGCGATGCGGTGGGCGACGGACTTGGGCTCGGCCCCGGTCCGCCCACCAGGCCGCCCTGGCCGGGCAACAGGTTGATGCCCACGATCGCTACGACCACCACGGCGGCGGCCGCGAGCGCGAGCTTCGCGTAGATGTTCATCTCTCGGAACCTCCGCGCCGGCCATGAGGCACGGCGCTGTGGGGTCGCGGGGAGCTGGGCGAGCACGCCGTCCAGGACGCGGTCCGGGAGCGCCGTGGCGCCATCCTCCAGCCACGACCGAACGAGGCGCGTGACGTCGCGATCGGCGCTCATCGGGCAACCTCCCGCGACGTCGGCCGTGCGTCGGCCTCGAGGGCCGCGCGCAGCGCGCGCATCGCATAGTGCAATCGGGATCGGACCGTCCCGACGGGAACGCCGAGCACGTCGGCGACCTCGTCGAGCGGCAGGTCGAGGTAGTGGTGCAGGACCACCACCGCGCGATGGTCGATGGAGAGCCAGCGGAAGCCGCGCTCGAGCTGGTCGCGATCGACGACCGAGCTCATGCCGTCCGCACCGCCGGTCTCGATAGCCGGCAGGGCGCGAAGGTTCGGTCGCCACTGGCGGGTCCGGCGTCCCTCGGCGTAGCAGGCGCGCACGAGGAGCCGGTACGACCAGGCGTCAAAGCGCGCCGGGTCGCGGAGTTGCGGAAGGTCCCGCCAGATGCTCAGCAGCGCCTGCTGCGTCGCGTCCTCGGCGAGGTCGGTGTCGCGCAGGATCCTGTGCGCCACCGCGTGGAGTCGGTCGCCCGCGGCGACGGCGAGGCTCGCGAAGGCCTCCTCGTCACCCCGTTGCGCCCGTCCGATCAGCTCGGGATCCACGTCGCTTCCGCCGTATCGTCGCCCGGATCATCCGGACGTTCATACGGTATGGGCGACGTCGAGCGCCGGGCGACTCAACCTTCGCGGTCTAGGACGAGGACTCGTCCGGGATCCAGCTTCAGCGCGGCCGTGTTGATGCAGTAGCGGAGGCCGGTCGGGTTCGGCCCGTCGTCGAAGACGTGGCCCAGGTGGCCACCGCAGTTGGCGCACATCGCCTCGGTGCGGGTCATGAAGAACGAGCGGTCGGTCGCCGTCTCGACGGCGTTCGGATCCGCGGGGGCGAAGAAGCTCGGCCACCCGGTGCCCGAGTCGAACTTGGTCTCGGAGCTGAAGAGCTCCGATCCGCACCCAGCGCACCGATACGTCCCGGCGGCGGTGCTCATCCCACAGTGGGCCGCTGAAGGGCCGGTCCGTCGCCTTCTGACGGAGGACCCGGTACTGCTCGGGGGTCAGTTCTGCTCGCCATTCGGCGTCGGTCTTGGTGCGCGCCGGAGCACGCTTCGTCTCACTCATGGCCGAGGATGCCAGACGACTGTGGCGTCCTGATGACGTCGGCCGTCGGTCCGCGGCCCGGCCGGCCCGCCGGCTGGTCGCTCCGATGCGGCATCGCCTCAGAGCGCCTTGAGGTCCGAGACGTTGTCGTTGAACCAGACCTCGAGCTGCCAGTCCCGGCCGTGGCGGAAGAACACGCGGATATTGCGGAACCGACCGACCTCCCCGGCCGCGTTGGTCGTGGTGACCGTGAGGGTCGCCACGGCTCGGTCTCCGACGATGTCGATCGAGACCCCGTCCGAGTGCCGCTCGGCGAACGGGCTGGGCTTGGCGAGCGCCTCCATGAACGCCGGCTTGCCCACGACACTCCCGTCTGCGCGACGGAAGATCAGGTCGGCCGAAAGCACCGCATCCAGGCGCTTGATGGTCCCTGGGGTGCGCTCCTGCTCCCAGTCCGCGATCGAGAGGTTGAGCTCCTCGAGCGCCGTGCGCGCCGCGTCTTCAGGTCCCCCGACATCCCAGGCTCCTTCCGGATCGCGGGACGATCACCAGGCCCCGGATCGAGCCCGTCGTCGCCCGCCCGAGCATAGGCGTCGGGCGTCCTGGAACGTCGCGAACTCGCCGCCTGCCGTCAGCGAAGGTCACAAGGCCGCAACCATTCGGTCCATAGCCGTTCGCTGTCCGAGCGCGAAGACTTGTCCCGATGGCGACCCACGCGCCGAATGTGCCGGTCGAACCTCGGTTCGGGCCGCTCCGGACCGGGTGGCTCAGGGTGCGCCCGCGCGCGTGGCTCGCCGTTCTCGTCGGCGGGCTCGGTCTGGCGGCCGCCGGAGCGCTCAAGGGCGACGAGGTCACCATCCAACCCGGGCTGACCTTCCTCGGTCTGGCCGCCTCCGCGGCCATCCTCGTCGGGATCCACATCCACCGCCCTGTTCGCAGCTGGCCGTGGTATCTCGTTGCGGCGTGCGTCGCCGCGACGACGATCGGGATCGGCGTCATCCCCCAGACGGGGGCCCTCGCGCCCATCGCCCAGGCGCTCACCGCCGTCGGCTACGCCGCCGGCTTCGCCGGGTTCGTGATGCTGATCCGCGGTCGGATCCCCGGTGGTGAGCGTGGCGCGTTCCTCGACGCGGCGATCCTCGCCGCGGGGGTCGGCGTCCTCGTCTGGGCCTTCGGATTCGCCCCGTACATCAGCGGTCGCGAGAGCTCGGCGGTCACCGCCGCGTTCTTCTATCCGGCGCTCGTCGCCTCGGCCGTCGTCGCGCGGATGTGGTTCATGGAGGGCGCCCATCGCCCCGCGACGCGGCTGCTGATCGGCCTGGTCTTCGCGACCAACGTCATCACGATGCTCACGATGCTGCGCGGCGTCATGGGCTACACCACGTTCACGGGCCTCTTCATCCTCGCCGAGTTCGCGTCGCTCGCGTTCGTCGGTGCAGCGGCGCTCCATCCGTCGATGGCGATCGTGCCGGAACGCCAACGCGTCGAGCTCGCGCCCGTCGGCCGACGCCGGATCATCGCGCTGTCCGCGGCACTCCTCGTCAATCCGGCCACCCTCGCGATCGAGGTCGGGCTGGGCCGCCACATCGACCCGGTGCCCTACCTCATCGGTGGCGCGGTGATCGGGCTGCTCGTCATCGCCAGGCTCGGGGATGCCCTGCGCCAGCTGGGCGAGAGCCTCCGCGAGCGGGATTCGCTGATGGAGTTGCTACGGCGCCAGGCGCTGTACGACAACCTGACCTCCCTGCCGAACCGAGGCATGTTCAACGAACGGCTGGCCGCGGATTTCGCGAATCGTTCGGACAGCCGCCTGCTGGCGGTGCTGCTCGTCGACCTGGACGACTTCAAATCGGTCAACGACACGCTCGGGCACGAGGCCGGGGACGATCTCCTCGTCGCGGTCGGCCAGCGACTGCGCGGGGCGATCCGTGACGGCGACATGGCGGCCCGCCTCGGCGGCGACGAGTTCGTCATCGCCCTCCCGGCCTGTGCGGACCCGCAGGTGCCGCTCCGCGTCGCCGAGCGGGTGCTCGCCACGCTGGCCGAGCCGTTCGACGTCGGCGGCCGCCGGCTTACGACCCGGGCCAGCATCGGCGTGGCCGTCGCCACCCGGGACGACCGGACCGCCGAGGACCTCGTCCGCAACGCGGACGTCGCCATGTACCTTGCCAAGAGCCGTGGCAAGGGCCGGGTCGAGGTCTACGAGCCGTCCATGCAGGAAGCCGCGATGACCCACCTCCAGCTCCGGGCGGACCTGGAGGCCGGCATCGCCGACGGGGAGCTTCGCCTCCACTACCAGCCGATCGTCGACCTGCGAACGGGCCGGACGATCGGCTACGAGGCACTCGTCCGATGGCTCCATGGCGGGCGGCTCATCGCGCCGGGCGAGTTCATCCCGATGGCCGAGACGAGCGGCCTGATCGGCCCGCTGACCGACTGGGTGGCCGACGAGGCGTGCCGGGCGACAGTCGACTGGGGGACGGCCGGCTCCCGGCCGTGGGTCAGCATCAACATGTCGTCGAGCCAGCTGATCCGCCCGGACATCGTCAGCCGCGTCGGCCGGAGCCTCGAGACCAGCGGCCTCGCGCCGGACCGCCTCGTGCTCGAGATCACCGAAATGGCCCTCCTCGAGATCGAGGTCGCCAAGCCGGCGGTCGAACGGCTGAGCGCGCTGGGCGTGCGGCTCGCGATCGACGACTTCGGCATCGGCTATTCGACGCTGAGCTATCTCGCCCGACTGCCGATCGACATCGTGAAGATCGACCGGTCCTTCGTGATCGCCCTCCAGCATGCCGGCCCGGAGGAGGCGATCGCGTCCGCGATCATCGCCCTCGCCAAGCGTCTCGGCCTCATGACGATCGGCGAGGGCATCGAGACGGCGGCCCAGCTCGACCAGCTCACCGCCCTCGGCTGCGATCTCGGTCAGGGCTTCTATCTCGGCCGGCCGGGCCCGGATGAGGATCGCCGGCGCTCGCCGCTGCCGACCGGGCATCGGCTGCGCCTGCCCAAGCTCGCCGGCCTCGGCGCGTAGGAGCGGCCGCGACCTTCGACAGGACGTGCCACCGGGCTCGGGTGTCCGCCGGCGTGCCAGACTTGTCCGATGGACCTTGCCGCGGTCAGCCCGCTCCAGCTCGGGTGGTCGCTTGCCTGGTTCGGCGTGATCGCGTGGTTCGTCTGGCGGCGCCGGAAGCTCGGTCCGATGCCCGACGGGGTGATGGCCGCCTACGCGGTGCTGCTCGGCTTCTCGGTCGCGGCCATCGCCTATGTCCTGACCAGCCTGACCGCGGTCGCGGTCGTGGTCGGACTCATCGCGGGCGCGATCGCGTTGGGGCTGCTGCGGCGGCCGTGACCGGCGGAGGAGGGGAGTGATGTACGGCAAGCGTGCGACCCAGGCCACCGACCCCGAGGAGTGGCTCGCCGAACTCGACGATGTCCGGCGGCCGCAGCTCGAAGCACTCGATGCCCGCATCCGCCAGGTGGCGCCCGGGCTGGATCGCTACATCGACCATGGGTTCCTGAGCTACGGGCGCTACCACTACCGATCCGTGTCGGGTCGCGAAGGCGACTGGATGTGCATCGCGCTCGCGTCGAACAAGCAGTACATCTCGCTGTACGCGGGGCCGATCGGCCTCGATCCCTACCGGGCGCGGCTTCCGAAGGCAGACCTGGGCCGCGGCTGCGTCCGGTTCAAGCGGGTCGACGACGTCGATCTCGAGGTCATCGACGAGATCATCCGGGCCTCGGCGGCCTCGGACGGGCAGCAGGTCACGCCCGGCGGCTGAGAGGGCGAGCCGGGCAGATGGTCAGGCGTCGCCGTCGGTGGACGGCTGCGCAACGCCTTCGACCTGCTCGCCCGCCTCGATGAGCTGCTCCTCTGCTCGCGGCGCGTGCCCGCGTTGTGGGAGCAGCTTCGTGGCGAGGAAGCCGGTGATCGTGGTGATGAGCCCGATCCCGACGCCCAGGAGGACGGACGCGATGACGCGACCCCAGGGCGAGACCGGGTAGAAGTCGCCGTAGCCGACCGATGTCACCGAGACCCACGCCCACCACAGCGAGTCCCCGCCCGTGTCGATGTTGTGCCCGGGCCAATCGCGCTCGGCGATGAGTACCAGGATCGAGGCGAGCTCGAGGACGGTGATGGCGATGAAGAAGACGAAGAAGATCGCGGTCTCGGCTCGTTCGAGGACGAGCTGTCGGACGATCTTGCGGCCACCGGCCCCCTGGATGACGCGGACGGAGATGGTGACCCGTACCAGGCGGAAGAGCCGGAGTCCGGGTACCGGGAGGCTGCCGAGGAAGTCGGCCCAGCCCACGCGCATGTAGCTACGGCGGTCGGGCGCCGACCACAGGCGCCAGGCGAAATCGATGAGGAACACGATGCACAGGAGCCCATCGACGATCCGGACGACGGCGTCGACCTCGGGGTCGACGGCGATGATGATCACGACCAGGTTGGCCAGGGACAGGACCGACAGGCCGAGGATGAACAGCTCGTAGCCCGGATGCGCCATACGCTGACGGATCAGATCGTCGCTCACGTGCCGCATGGTACCGGCCGGTCGAGCCGGGCAGAAGGCGGGCCGCGCTCGCCGGGTCGCGCCGTCGTCGTACGATGACGGCCCGTCCCGCCGCAGGAGGCCGACGATCCGCGCTCGATACCAGGTCGCCATCCGTCGTGCCGGCGACGACGCGATCCTCGTCCGCCGCGATGGCTCGCTGCCGGCGTTCGAGCTCGAGGCCGCTCCCGCCTGGCAGATCGTCACGCCGGTCGTCGATCGGCTCCGGGACGATCTCGGGCTCCAGGTCGCCGTCATGCGCGCCGTGCGCGTCGACGACCCGGGCCGTGGATCCGCGACCGGCGAGCGGCTCTACGAGGCCGAGTGGCTGCGCGGCAGCCCGCCCAGCGGCTCCGAGTGGCGCCCGCTCCACGCGGCGCCGGAGGCATTGGCGCTCGCGCTGGCCGGGGTGGTCGGCGGGCATCAGCCCTGGTACCTGCCGGGCTGGTTCGCCGACATGTCGGCCTGGATCGACGGTCGTCTCGCGGACGCGGGGATCCGGCGCCGCGGTCCGATCCGGCAGGTGCGCTCGTGGGGGCGCTCGGCGCTCGTCGACTTCGACACCGACCGTGGTCGGATGTGGGCGAAGGACGTTCCCGAGGTCTTCGCCCACGAGGTGCGCGTGACCGACCTGCTGGCCGATATCGATCCGGGCTTCGTCCCGCCGCTGGTCGCCGGGGACGACGTCGTGGGTCGGATGGTCATGGAGCACGTGGACGGGACGCCGCTCCCCGCGATGCCCGACGTCCCCGAGGCGTGGACCGCGACCCTCGCACGGCTCGCCGAGACGCAACGGGTGCTCGCGGAGGACGCGGCGGTCCTGCCGGTCGCCGGCGTCGCCTCCGCGCCGGTCGCGGATCTCGTGACCGCAATCCCGGACCTGCTGGCCGACGACGGGCTGCTGCTCGTCGGCCGTCCCGGCGGCCTGACCGACCGCGAGGCCGCCGGACTGCGGGCACGGTCGGACGAGCTGACCGAGGCGGCCGCCGGGCTCGCGCGGAGCGCGGATCCCCGTGAGCCTCGATCACGGGGACCTGGCTGCCGGTCAGGTCATCGTCGGCGCGATGGGGCCGGTCATCCTCGACTGGTCCGACGCGACGATCACGCACCCGTTCCTCGCGGCGGCGGCGTTCCTCATGGACCCGACCGGCCATCCGGAGGGTCTCGGCGAGGCCCTCGCAACCGCCTATCTCGGACCATGGTCGGAGCGGGCGTCGCCCATCGAGCTCCACCGGGCCCTCGAGGCCGCCCGCCTGGTCCATCCACTGCACATGGCGAGCCTGTACGCCGAGCGGATCCTGCCCGGGCTCGACCAGCCCTGGGAGATGGAGCGGATGGTCCCCTGGTTCCTGCGCTCGATCCTGGGGCGTCCGGCTATCCTCCCGGGGTGACCCGGACCCGCATCCCCGACGACGTCCTGTCGGCCGCCCATGCACGCGCCCAGGCTCGCGCCGCACAGGACTGGGCCGAGGCGGACCGGCTCCGCGCCGAGATCGAGGCGGCCGGCTGGAAGATCGCCGACCGCGGCACGGACTTCGCGCTGACGCCGGCGGCGCCGCCGGACATCGCCGAAGGCGAACGCATCCGATACGGCGCCAGCCGCAACGTCCCGTCGCGCCTCGACGAGCCGGCGATCGGCGTCGCCACGGTCGTGCTCCTCGCGACCGACTGGCCCGATGACCTGGCGCGGGCCCTCCGCGGCCTCGCGGTCGCCGCCCCGGCCGGGACCTCCGTCGTCGTCGTGGCCGATGCGCCCTCGGACGACCAGGCGGCGGCCCTCGAGGCGATCGACGACACTGCGGTCGAGGTCATCCGCACGAGCGAGCGGCTGGGGCACGCCGCGGCGCTCAACGTCGGCATCCGCCGGGCGGCGGGACCCGTGGTGGTGGTGCTCGACAGCAGCGTGGAGCCCACCGGCGACATCGTCACCCCGCTGGTCGGCGCGCTGGACGACGCCACGGTCGGCGTCGCGGGCGGCTGGGGCATCGTCTCGAAGGACCTGCGCACGTTCGAGGACGCCCCCGCGGGCGAGGTCGACGCGATCGAGGGGTATCTCCAGGCCTTCCGCCGGGACGACTACCGGGCGCGGGGACCACTCGACGAACGCTTCCGGTTCTACCGCAATCTCGACATCTGGTGGAGCCTGACCCTCCGCGACGAGGGCGAGGGGCGGCCGCCCCGGCGCGCGGTCGCGGTCGACGGGCTCCCGGTGCTCCGCCACGAGCATCGCGGCTGGTCGAGCCTCCCCGAGGAGGAACGGGACCGGCAGAGCAAGCGCAACTTCTACCGGATCATCGACCGCTTCGGGTCCCGTCGCGACCTGCTCATCCGGGAACGCTCGGGGTGACCGTCGTCCCGTTCGCGGAGCTCGCCGACGAGATCCGAGCGGGCGAGCGGAGACTCGGCCGGGTGCGGCTCGTGGCCATCGACGGGCCGGGCGGAGCCGGCAAAAGCGTGTTCGCGAAGCGCCTCGGACGAGCCCTGGGCGGCGTCCCCATCGTCCACACGGACGACTTCGCCTCGTGGGACGACAGCCTCGCCTGGTGGGACCGCCTCGAATCGGAGGTGCTGTCGCCGCTCGCACGCGGGGAGTCGGTTCAATTCCGTGCCTACGACTGGACCGCCCATCGTCTCGGCGAGTGGCGCGATGTCCCGTTGGCGCCGGTCATCCTGCTCGAGGGTGTGAGCTCCTCGCGACGAGCGATCAGCGAACGGCTCACGCTCGCGGTCTGGGTGGAGACGTCGCGGGACGAACGGTTGACGCGAGGCATCGCCCGGGACGGCGAGGGCATGCGCTCGATGTGGGACCGTTGGATGCTCGAAGAGGACCACCACTACCAGGCGGATGGGGCTCGCGACCGCGCAGACGTGGTGGTCGACGGTGCTCCCGCGGTCGACCACGACCCCGAGACCTCGTTCGTGCGTCTGGCCGGCGGCCGACCACGTCCGACCGCGTCTCCGGCGCTCAGCTCCGGCGACTGACCGTCGGTCCGTCCGGCCCATCGGTGACCGCCCACCCGGCGGCATCGATCTCCGCGCGGAGCGCGTCGGCGCGTGCGAAGTCCTTCGCGGCCCGGGCATCGGTGCGCGCGGCGACCAGCGCGGCGATGTCGTCCGGCACGGGCGTGGCGCCGTCGAGGGCCGCCGTGGCATCGGCCCAGACCGCGTCCAGCGACAGGCCCAGGACCGCGTCGGCGTCGAGGACGAGCCAGCGGCGCTCGTCGGCGGACAGGCCGGACCGCAGGATCTCGCGGATCACGACGATGGCGGTCGGGAGGTCGAGGTCGTCGTCGATGGCGTCGACGAACCGGCCGTGGAAGGCGCGTCCGGTCTCTGACAACGGCGCGGACGGGGCATGCGCCCGGTCGAGGGGCGTGGCGGCCTCCGCGCCGCCACCGTGCCCGGCCAGGCCGGTCGCGATGCCCTCCGGCCGGTCTCCGGCCGCACCCGCGATCCACGCCGCCGGCGCCGCCCACGGCCCGCTCGCAGGCGGCGGTCCCAGGGTGCGAAGACGGGAGCGCAGGGAGCCGAGCGCGGACGCGGCGCCGGCGATGGAGGCATCCGAGTAGTCGAGCTTGTGGCTGTAGCGCGAGGTCATCGCGAGGTAGCGCAGCGCCAGGGGGTCGACGCCGCGGTCGCTCAGCTCGGTGACGCGCTGGAAGTTGCCCGCGGATTTCGCCATCTTCCGGCCGGACATCAGCAGGAACTCGCCGTGGACCCAGTGGTTCGCCGGCACGCCACCGACGATCGGCGCGGACTGGGCGATCTCGTCCTCGTGGTGCGGGAAGACGTTGTCGATGCCGCCCGTATGGATGTCGAACCGCTCGCCGAGATAGCGCATCGCCATCGCCGAGCACTCCAGGTGCCAGCCGGGGTAGCCGTCGCCCCAGCGACGGGTCGGCCACTTGAGGATCCGGCCCGGCCCGGCCGCCTTCCAGAGCGCGAAATCGGCCGAGTCGCGCTTGTCGGGCTCGACGTCACCGCGGTGCCCGGCCCGCAGGTCGTCGAGGCTGTTCCCGGACAGGCGGCCGTAGCCCTCGAAGGCGGACACGGCGTAGTAGAGGTTGCCCTCCGGCGAGGCATACGCGTACCCGGCATCCTCCAGCCGCTCCGCGAGGTCGACCATCTCGGGGATGTGCTCGGTCGCGCGAGGGAAGACGTGCGCGGGCAGGATGTTGACCAGCGCCTCGTCGGCGTGGAACGCGGCCTCGTACGCGGCGGCGATCTCGGCCGGTGTCTTGTCCTCCAACCCCGCCTGCACGAGCATCCGGTCCTCGCCGCGGTCGAACCGCTCGTCGCGGAGGTGACCCACGTCGGTGATGTTGGTGACGTGGAAGACCTCGATCCCGTGGTAGAGGAGCGCGCGCCGGATGAGGTCGGCCAGGAGGTAGCTCCGCAGGTTCCCGACGTGCGCGTAGCGGTACACGGTCGGGCCACAGGTGTACATCCGCACGACCCCGGGCTCGATCGGCTCGACGGGGCGGATGGATCGGCTCAGCGTGTCACGGAGGCGCAGGGTCACGGTGGGCAGGCTCGAGGCAGCGGTACGCGTCGCGGCAATCGTACCCGGAGGACCGAGGCGCCCGGTCGGCCCGGCCGGGACGCACGGTCATCCCGGCCGGCGAGCCCGCGCCGCCGCCGCGTGCGTCCCCCTTACCCCGCGCCAAGGGCCTCGAGGCAGGGTCGCCCTATACTCCCGCCGATGCGCCGCCCGACGTCCCGCCTGGTCCTGACGTGTCTCGTCCTGTCCGTCGTCGCGCTTTCCGGGTGCGCGCCCACGGCCGCGGCGGACCGTCCGGTCCGCATCCTCGCGTCGGACCCGGCCACGCTCGACCCGGCCGCGCAGGGCGACGGCGGCACCGCGGCGGTGGTCGCGCAGCTCTACGAGACGCTGACCACGTTCGACACCGATCTCGAGCTCCGACCGGCCCTGGCCGAGTCCTGGCAGATCGAGGACGGCGGGAAGCGGATCGTGTTCCAGCTGCGGCCCGATCTGAAGTTCTCGGACGGCTCGCCGCTCAAGGCGAGCGACGTCGTGCGCAGCTGGCTGCGGGTGATCGACCCGACGGCGCCGTCGCCGCTCGCATCGCTGATGCTCGTCGTGAGCGGGGCCGCCGACCATCTCGCCGGCCGGACGACCGACGCCGCCTCGGTCGGTCTCCAGGCCGACGACGACGCCCGGACCGTGACGGTCGACCTCGTCCGACCGGCGTCCGAGTTCGTCCAGGTCGTCGCGAGCCCGACGTTCGGGATCGTGCCGCCCGGGGCCGATTCGGCCGGCGACTTCGTAGCGGGCGACGGGTTCGTCGGCAGCGGCGGGTATGTCCCGACCGCGCAGACCGCGACCGGGATGACGCTCAAGGCCAATCCGTCGTACTGGGCGGGACCGCCGGCGATCGGCACGATCGAGCTCGTGACGGACCTCGCCGGCCGGAGCCAGGTCGAGGTCTTCGAGGAGGGCGGCCTCGACTACACCGGGATCTTCGACAGCGACGCCTCGTGGATCGCCTACGACAAGACCCTCGGTCCCCAGTTGCGCCGGGTCCCCGCGCTCTCGACGCAGTACTACGGCTTCGATGCGAGCAAGCCGCCCTTCGACGACGTCCGCGTGCGGCAGGCCTTCGCGATGGCCGTCGACTGGCGACGCATCGCCCGCCTGACCGCGGCCGATCCCGGCGTGGCCGCCGTCACCTCGATGGTCCCGCCGGGGATGCCCGGACGTTCCGACACCGACTACCTGCCCGCCTACGATCCGGCCAAGGCCCGCACGCTCCTGGCGGACGCCGGGTTCCCGGGCGGCGCCGGGTTCCCGGCGACGACCCTCATGACCGGCGGTGGCGGCGCCGACGAGGCCGTCATCGACGAGGTCAAGCGCGAGCTCGGCATCGACCTGCACTACGAGACCATGGACTTCGACGCGTACTACGCGCGACTGGCCGTGGATCCGCCCGCGATCTGGTCCCTCGGCTGGATCGCCGACTACCCCGGCCGCGACGACTTCCTCGGGGTGCTGCTCGAGAGCGCCTCGACCAACAACTACGGCCGCTGGTCGTCGGCGGAGTTCGATGCGGCCATCGCGGAAGCCGGCGCCGCGAGCGATCCGGCGGTGGCGTCGGCCGCCTACGACCGCGCCGAGTCGATCGTCGCCCGCGATGCCCCCGTCGTGCCGGTCGGGTACGGGACGGGCTGGGCCCTGGCCCGCGACGGCCTGCTCGGCGCGAGCGAGAACGGACTGGGGATCGTCCGGATGGCTGGGCTGGCATGGGCCGACTGAGTCGCGTCGCCCCGGCGCTCGTCGCCGGGCTGCTCCTCGCGATGCTGCTCGTGGCCACGAACCCGGTGGCAGCGGCAGCCAAGGACTTCGCCACCTTCGGGACGCCGACGGCCAGCGGATCGTTCGGCGAGGACATCGAGTTCCGGCAGCCGGTCACGCTCGACGGGCCGATCGGGCGCGCCGAGCTCCTCGTGACGTTCGCGGACGCGATCGGGCCGACGGTCATCGAAGCGCCGGCGCCCAGCGGGACCGGCGCGCAGGTCCTCTCGTACACGATGCGGATCGCCGATCAGGGCCACATCCTGCCGAACACGCCGCTGCAGGCGTCGTGGCGGATCAGCTCCTCGGCTGACCCGACCGCGACCCTCACCGGTCCGAAGACGAGCCTGCGCTACGCCGACGAGCGCTTCGACTGGCGGACGAAGACCGGCAAGATCGTCCGCGTCCACTGGTACGAGGGCAGCGACGCGTTCGGGCAGCGGGCGCTCGAGATCGGGGAGCAGGGGGTCGAGAAGGCCGCGGCGCTGCTCGGCGTGACCGAGACCGAGCCCGTCGACTTCTACATCTACGCGAGCCAGGAACCCTTCTACGACGCGCTCGGCCCGGGGACCCGCGAGAACGTCGGGGGCCAGGCCGATGCCGAGATCCGGACCTTGTTCGCGCTCATCCCCCCGTCCGAGATCGACGATTCCTGGGTCCATGCGGTCATCCCGCACGAGCTGACCCACCTCGTCTTCGACACGGCGGTTCACAACGCCTACCACTTCCCGCCGCGCTGGCTCAACGAAGGCCTCGCGGTCTACGAGAGCGAGGGCTACGGCCCGCAGGACCGGGGCGACGTCGAGGCGGCCGCGAACGACGGCGAGATCATGCCGCTGACCGCCCTGACGGGCCAGTTCCCGACGAGCGGCGACCGGTTCCGGCTGGCCTACTCGGAGAGCGTCTCGGGCGTGGACTACCTCGTGCGCACCTTCGGCAAGGACGCGCTCGTCGGGCTCATCACCTCGTACAAGGACGGCCGCACCGACGACGAGGCGTTCCAGGCCGCGATCGGGCAGACGATGACCGCCTTCTCGGATGCCTGGCTCGCGGACCTCGACGCGAAGGTCCCGGTCAAGGCCGGTCCCCAGCCCGCACCGGCGGGACCGGTGCCCGCGGCCTGGTCGACGGGACCCGTGACCGCGCCGGGCCGAACGGCCAGCCCGGATCCGGCAGTGGTCGCGCCGGGCTCGACGGGAGCGCCCGTGACGGCGCCAGACGCCCCGGACGAGGGCTCGAACGGGTCCACCTTCGTCATCGTGATCTTCCTGATCGGGGCGGTGATCATCGTGGGATCGATCGTGATCGCCAGGCGCCGGCGCGACGCCGCGACATGACCGTCGTCGGCCGCATCCGCCAGATCCCGAGCTGGCAGCTGACGCTCGGCGCGGCGCTGCTCGGCCTCGGGTTCCTGATCGCGGCGCAGCTGGCATCCGAGGGACCGCGGGTGCGGTACACGACCCAGGAGCGCTCGCCGCTCGTCGAGACCGCGACCGAGCTGCAGCGCCAGCAGGACGACCTCAAGGCCAGGATCCTCGAGCTGCGCGGGCAGATCGGCGCGATCGAAGGGGCCGGCCAAGGGTCGGCCGCGACGGTCAGCCAGCTCAACGACCAGATCCGCGACGCCCGCATGGCCGCGGGGCTGGTCCCGCTGCGAGGGACGGGCATCGTCCTCCAGCTCGAGGACTCGCTCCAGCCGGTCGCGGAGGGCGACAGCGAGGACGACTACCTGGTCACCGCGCGCGACCTGCGGGTGGCCATCGACGAGCTGTGGCTCGCCGGTGCCGAGGCGGTCTCCGTGAACGGCGAGCGGCTGACCGCGACGAGCTCGATCGTGGACATCGGGTCGTCCATCCTCGTCAACTCCGCGTACCTCGCGCCGCCCTACCAGATCACGGCGCTCGGACCCGCCGACCTCTACGACCGGCTTTCCACGGCCCCGGGCTTCATCGACTTCGTCCGCGCCCGTGCCGAAACCTACGGGCTCCGGCTCTCGTTCGCCGAACCGCCCCACGTCGACGTGCCCGCGTTCGCCGGGACGGTCTCGCTCCGGTACTCGCGGCCCGTGCCAAGCGCGACGCCCGAACCCGCGGCCCCGTCCGCCTCGCCACCGGGGAGCTAGCCGCGATGCACGTCCGACGGAACCAGCTGACGATCGCGGCCGTGACGTTCGCGCTCGGCGTGCTCGTCGTCGTCCAGCTGCGTGCCCAGGCGGGCGGGACCGGGATGGCGGCCCTGTCGGCCCAGGACCTGACGGTGCTCGTCGCCAACCTCAACGAGCGCAACGACCAGCTTCGCGTGGAGGTCGCCTCGCTCGAGCGCGAGCTCGGCACGCTCGATTCGAACCGGGCTCGGGGCGACGCCTCGATCGACGAGATCCGGACCGACCTGGCACGGGTCCGGGCGTATGCGGGTCTCGACCCGATCACGGGTCCGGGGGTCACGATCACCGTCAACGGACCGATCGACGGCGCCGGCCTGGAGGAGCTCATCAACGAACTGCGCACCGCCGGCGCCGAGGCCGTCGCGGCGGGTCCGGTGCGGATGGTGCCCGGCGCGGTCGTCGTCGGGTCGCCCGGGGCCGCCATGGTCGACGGGACGTCACTGGGCACCACCTTCGACGTCGTGGCGATCGGCGCCTCCGAGCAGCTGACCGGCTCGCTGACGCGGTCGGGGGGCATCATCGCGCAGCTCGCGGCGACCCAGCCCGAGGTCGTCCTGACCGTGACCCCGATGGACCGCCTTGAGCTCCCGGCCACGACCCGCGACCTGATCCCGAGCGACGGACAACCCCGGCTTTGATACCCTGACCCGCCGATGAGCGAACGAGCAGTGCTCCAGCTGTACGTGGGTGACGTGGTCCGACTGCGTCGCGTCCATCCGTGCGGCAGCGACACCTGGCAGGTCGACCGGCTCGGTGCCGACATCGGCCTGCGCTGCCGCGGATGCGGCCGGCACGTCCTCATGGAGCGTCCGACGCTCGAGCGTCGGCTCGCCGGGTTCATCGAGCGCGGCGATCCCGCTCTCAGCGCGGCGCTCACGCCCCCAGGGTCAGGCCCGGCTTCGTGACCAGCGAGGCCGTGACGCAGGCCCCGGCCCCGAACGAAAGCGCCCTGGCGGTCTTCCGCAATGGCGCGTTCCTGCGCCTCTGGCTGTCGCAGGCGGCGACCCAGATCGGCGGCAACATGGTCCTGTTCGGGCTGACCGTCATCGTGCGGGATTTCGACCGGGCTGAACACCGTCGTCAGCCTGCTGATCCTGACGTTCCTGGTCCCGGCGGTCCTGTTCTCCGCGGTCGCGGGCGTCTATGTCGACCGGATCGACCGGCGCGTCATCCTCGTGGCGACGAACCTCTTGCGCGGCGCCGCGTTCGTGGCCCTGTTCCTCGTGGGGGGCAACCTCGCGCTCATCCTGCTGCTCAACCTCTTCGTCTCGACGGTGACGGTGTTCTTCGCGCCGGCCGAGGCCGCGATGATCCCGTTCGTCGTCCCGCGGCGCCAGCTCCAGTCGGCGAACGGCATCTTCACGTTGACGCTCAACGCCTCGTTCGCGCTGGGATTCGCTGTCCTGGGCCCGCTCGTCGTGAACGTCGCGTCGCCGGAGGCGGTCCTGGTCATCGTCGCGGGCCTGTACTTCCTCGCGGCGGTCTTCTGCTTCTTCCTGCCGCCCTCGCCGCCGACGCCGAAGGAGGTCCCGGGCGGCCGCCTGGGCGTTGGCGAGGCCGAGAGTGCCATCGGCTCGACGTTCGGCCAGCTCCGCGAGGGGCTCTCGTTCATCGGCTCGCATCGGGGCGTGTCGTGGTCGCTCATCTACCTCGGGATCACGGCCTCGCTCGTCGGCGTGCTCGGCGTCCTCGGGCCGGACTTCGCCCAGGAGACGCTCGGTCTCGGGACGCGCGACTTCGCGGTCGTCGTCCTGCCCCTCGGGTTCGGGATCGTGACCGGCATCCTCCTGCTCAACGCCTACGGCCGCTATCTGCCTCGCCGGCGGGTCATCGAGGGCGGGCTCATCGGGCTCGGCATCCTCCTGGCCCTCCTGGCCGCGTCCGGACCGATCAGTCGCCTCCTCCAGCGCGCCGACGCGCCGGGTGGTCTCGACCTGTCGGGGGTCACCTCGCTGCTCGCGGTCGTCGTGGCCATCGCGCTCCTGGCGGGCATCGCTTACGGGTGCGTGGCGATCCCGGCGCAGACCCAGCTCCAGGAGGACCTACCGGAGGATGTCCGCGGTCGCGTGTTCGGTGTGCTGAACATGCTGGTCTCGGTCGCGAGCTTCGTGCCGATCATCATCGTGGGACCGATCTCCGACGTGGTCGGCACGACCGCGGTCCTGCTCACGGTGGCCATCCTCGTGCTGGGCACCGGCATCGCGTCCGTGCTCGTGCGCGGCCCGCTGCTCTCCTCGGAGGCGCACAGCGCGACGGACCCGAGCGTCGTCGACCCGATCGCCGCGGCCCTGGGCGCCGACCGGCCGACCTGGCAGTCGCACGAGACCGACGACGCCCCGGGCGCCGCAGGTGCCGCCCCGGATGTGCCGGCGACCCCGGCCACGCCCGGCCCGGCCGCGCCCGTCACCCCGGCCACGCCCGGCCCGGCCGCGCCCGTCACCCCGGCCACGCCCGGCGGGGTCGTCGAGCCTCCATCGGTCGCCGATACGGAGATGACCCCGGGTCCCGCCGACCCGCCCGACCGCGCCTGACCCATGCCGCTCGACATGCTGCTCACGGGGCGGATCGCGACCCTGGCCGGCCGCGCCGGGTTCGGGTGGGTCGAGGCGGTCGGGTTCCGCCAGGGGCGCGTCGCGTTCGCCGGGACCGAGATCGAGCTGGAGACGCGGGCCGACCCGCACACCCGGCGGATCTGGCTCGAGCCCGACGAGGTGGCCATCCCGGGGCTCACCGATGCCCACCTCCACCTCGCCCAGGCGGCCCGGGCGCTCCGCCAGGTCGACCTGACGACCTGCGCGACGCTCGAGGAGGGCCTGGCCGCGGTCCGTGCCGCGCACGAGCGCACGACCGATGCCGACGCGTGGATCGACGGCCACGGCTGGGACTCCGACCGCTGGGGCCGCTGGCCGACCGCCGACGACCTCGAACCGGTGGCCCCGGGGCGTCGGGTCATCCTGTGGGCCCACGACCATCACGCGCTCCTCGCGAGCCACGCGGCGCTCCGGGTCGGTGGCGTGACCGCGCCCACGCCGGACCCCGCGGGCGGGATCATCCGGCGGGCGCCGGACGGCACGCCCGAAGGCGTGCTGTACGAGGCGGCCGCCCGGCTCGTGACGGTCCACCAGCCGGCGCCGGACGAGGGCGTCCTCGAGGCGGCGATCGAGACGGTGGGCCGGCAGCTCGTCGCGCTCGGGGTGGTCGCCTGCCACGATCCCGGCGCGCTGGCCCCGGACCCGGACCTCACGTTCAGCTTCCCGGCCTACACCCGGCTGGCGGAGCGCGGCGACCTGCCGGTCCGCGTCCACGCCAGCCTCCGGGACGACGCCCTCGGCACCGCGATCGAGCGCGCGCTGCGGAGCGCCGCGGTCCTCGGTGACGACCCGGACGGATGGGCCAGGATCGGCTGGCAGAAGCTCTTCGCCGACGGGTCGATGGGGTCGCGCACGGCGGCGCTCCTCGCCGACATCGAGCCCGAGGCGGACCAGCCCCTCCCGCCGGAGCGACGACGCGGGAGCTGGACGACGAGCCCCGCGGAGCTCTCCGCGCTCGCCGCGCGGGCGGCGGCGGCCGGCATCGCCACGCAGATCCACGCCATCGGCGACGCCGCCGGGCGGGTCGCCCTCGACGTCCTCGAGGGCACGGACCCCGCGGTGCCGCTCATGCCCCGTCTGGAGCACGTGCAGCTGCTCGATGCCGCCGACCGCGGCCGGTTCGCCGCGGCCGGCATCGCCGCCAGCGTCCAGCCGGTCCATCTCGGCTCCGATGCGCAGACGGCGCGCCGCCTGTGGGGCGCCCGGGCCGAGGCCAACGGGTACGCCTGGGCCTCGCTCGCCCGGACGGGGGCCGTGCTGGCCTTCGGGACGGACGCTCCGGTCGAATCGTTCGATCCGTGGCCCGGTCTCGCGCTGGCGGTCCATCGCGTCGACCCGCGCTGGCCGGCCGGGACGCCCGCATTCGGCCCGCAGGAGGCGCTCCCGCTCGATCGCGCGCTGCGGGCCGCGTGCATCGACCCCGCGCTGAGCGCGCGCGAGTCCGACCGAGGCCGCCTCATCCCCGGACAACGCGCCGACCTCGTCGTGATCGGGGCTGCGTCGCTCGACGACACCGCCGGGCCGGACGGCGCCCTCGCCACCACGCGCCCGCGGATGGTCCTGATGGACGGCGAGGTCGTCTTCGAGCGCTAGGTCGTCACGATGCTGCCGGGTCGCTCGAGCTCGCGGAGCGCGTCGGCGAAGAGCCCGTTGAAGATGCGCGACGTCGAGGGGAACGCGTGGATCGTGTCGGCCAGCACGTCGACGCCGACGTGGGCCTTGATAGCCAGGACGCACTCGTGGATCGCGGCCGACGCGTCCGGGCAGGCCATCGCCGCCCCGATGAGCCGGCGCGTCCGGCGGTCGACGACGATCGTCACGTGGCCGATGGTCGCCTCGACCGAATAGCCCTTGGCGGTCTTCGGGAAGTCGGCGACGAGCTCGAACGCGTCGAGGCCGTCGGTCAGCGCCTGCTCGAGGGTCACGCCGACCGAGGCGGCCTCGGGGTCCGTGTAGGTCGCCCGTGGGAGGGCGCGGTAGTCGGGCCGGACGTCCTCGCCCAGCGCCATCCGGACGGCGAGCTCACCCTGGTAATGGCCCTGGTGGGTGTGGAGCTCCGGTCCCGCGGTGTCCCCGACGATCCACAGGCCCTCGGCGATGCGCAGCCGGCCGTCGCGCGGGAACGGACTCCGGCCGGTCGTGTCGACCCCGTACTGCTCGAGCCCGAGATCGTCGACCGGGAACGTCCGGCCCACCGCGAGCAGCACGGCGTGGCCCTGCGCTGTGGAGCCGTCGTCGAGGTCGATGACGTGGGCGCCTCCCGCCCCCGTGCGGGCGTGCGCCCGGAGCGCCCGGACGCCGAGGCGGACCGTGACCCCGTCGCGCTCGAGGGCGGCCCGGATCGCGTCGGAGTTGCGCGGATGATCGGTGGGGGCCAGCCGGGATCCGGACTGGACGATCGTGGTCGGGACGCCGAACCGCGCGTACACCTGGGCCAGCTCGCATCCGGTCGGGCCGCCGCCCAGGACGAGGAGGCTGGCGGGCAGCTCGCGCGCGAGGGTCGCATCGCGGTTCGTCCAGGTCGGGACCTCGTCGATCCCCTCGAGCGGCGGGACCTTCGAGACCGAGCCGACCGCGACGATGACGTTCCGGCCCTCGACCTCGTGGGTCGTCCCGTCGTGCGTCACCGCGACCCGCCCGGGCGCGACGATCCGCCCCTCGCCCCGGTACACGACCGCCCCGGCGGTCTCGAGCGCCTTGACGTGGGTCGAGTCGTCCGGTTCCGCCGCGCCGGCCGGCCGGTTGACCATGTAGTCACGGCGCTCGGAGGCACGGGTCCAGGCGTACGCCGCCGGGTTCGCGGCGTGGCGCGCGGCGCTATTGAGGAGCGACTTCGAGGGCACGCACCCGATGTGCGGGCAACTGCCCCCGAACCAGCGCCGGTCGACGATCGCCACCGACGCGCCGAGCTCGCGGGCCTTGTTGGCCGCGCCCTCGCCGGCGGGCCCGGCACCGATGATGACGAAGTCGTAGGTCTCCATCCGGTCAGTCCCTCCGATCCGCGCGACGGTCACGCTGGCGACGCGCCTCGTACAGCAGCACCGCGGCCGACACCGAGACGTTCAGGCTGTCCGCCACCCCGCGCATCGGGATCGCGACCGCCTCGATGTCCGGCGCATCCCAGACCGCGGTCAGGCCCTCGGTCTCCGCGCCCAGGACGATCGCGACCGGCCCCCGCAGGTCGGCGTCCGTGTACGTCCGCCCCGCACCGACGCGGGTGGTGATGATCCGGAGACCGCTCGCTCGTGCCCAGGTCAAGACGGCCTCGGACGACCCCGAGGCCAGCGGCACCGCGAAGACGGTCCCCGCGCTCGCACGGATGGCGTTCGGGTTGAGGAGGTCGGTCCGCGGCGATGCCGCGATCAACGCATCGGCGCCGGCCCCGTCCGCGGAGCGCAGCACCGCGCCCACGTTGCCGGGCTTCTCCACACCCTCGAGGACGACGACGAGCGGGTCGGCGGGCGAGCTGCAGCCGGTCGAGCGCCAGGTCCGGGATCCGCACCACGAGCACGAGACCCTCGGCGCGCTCGCCGAAGGCGAGCTTCTCGAAGACCGGCTCGGTGACGGTCGTGACGGTCACGCCGCGCGCGCCGAGCGCATCGAGGGCGGCCCGGGCGTCCGGTCCGGCCAAAAGGGTTTCGCAGACGAACGCCTCGAGGACGTCGGCGCCGGCGTCGAGCGCTCGGCGCACCTCGCGGGCGCCGTCCACGACCGTCAGCCCGCGGCGCTCCCGCTCGCGGCGATCGCGCAGGGCCGCGACGGCCGCGACGCGCGGGTTGGTCCGGCTCGTCAGCATGTCGCGGGCATCATGCCCCCCGGGCGATCCGGGCGAACGCCCCGAGCTCGAGTCGCCGGCCGTCGGCGGTCGCGAGCCCGAGGTCGCCGCCCTCGACGTCCGGTCGTGCGCGGCCGGGACCGGCGGCCAGCCCCGCCGCCAGGCGGTCCGCACCGAACCCGGGCGTGTGGGCCGTCAGGAGGACGAAGCCCTCGGGATCGACCAGGGCGCGACACGCATCAAGGAGGTCAGGCAGGTCGTCCTCGAGCCGCCACGGGCGGCCGCCGGGCCCGTGACCGTACGAGGGCGGGTCGAGGACGAGGCCATCGTACCGGCGGCCCCGGCGGCGCTCACGCGCGACGAAGGCGCCCGCGTCGTCGACGATCCAGCGGACCGGGCGATCGGCCAGACCGGACAGCTCGGCGTTGCGGCGTGCCCACGCGACCGTCGGGCGTGCCGCGTCGACGTGCGTGACCGCCCAGCCGGCGCGCGCCAACGCCAGGGTCGCGAGACCGGTCGAGGCGAACAGGTTCAGCACCGTGCCGATGCCCTGGCGACCGAGCCACGGCAGCATCGCGGCATGCTCCGGGTACAGGCCGACCTGCCCACCGTCGGTGGGCCGCAGCTCGAGCGTGAGCTCCGCGATCCCGACCGTCCAGGGGCCGGCACCCGCCGCCGGTCCCCGCCAGCCCGCGTCGCGGTCGAACCGCAGATCGGCGTCCCGCCACGGGCGCGGGTCGCCCCGGGCTCCGAGTGCCACCGGTGACGGCCGGTCGACGGTCCGGTCGCCGAACCGCTCCAGACGAGCGCCACCGCCGATGTCGATGAGCTCGTAGTCGTCCACGGACGCATCATCCCCGATGGCCGGCGCTGCGTTGTCGGTCCGGCGCCGCGTGGGGTAGACTGGCCGACGCCGCCGGCGGTCGATCCCCGCGGGCACGGCTCCGTCACGGACCTGGAACACCCGTGAGCCAACGGAGACGCGACCACGGAGAGCGGACACCGGCGACGCGGGCGGCTAGCTCAGCTGGTTAGAGCACTTGCTTGACATGCAAGAGGTCACTGGTTCGAGTCCAGTGTCGCCCACCATATCCTCGTCATAGCTGCGTCGAGCGGGACGCACCCTCCGCTCCACCGATCCACAGAGAGCCGGGCGACAGCTGGGAGCCCGACGATCGGCCTGGAAGGCACCACCCGCGAGCAGATCGGTGAACCGATCCGGGCGTCGCCCGTTAGCGCGACCCACGAGTGCGCGAGCCCCGGTGGCCCGCGAAGGCGGGTGGGACCGCGGGAGTGAACCTCTCGTCCTGTCGATGGACGAGGGGTTTCGTGATTCTCTGGAGATCGATGCGATGAGCGAGCAGGACCAGGACGACGAGCTGCCGCCGGATGCGGGGCTGGAGGCGCCGGAGCGCGGGAGCGCGTCGGAGCTCATGGACCACGGGGCGAGCGGGGAGCTCGGGCCGATGCGCCACAGCGCGGCCCACGTGCTCGCCGAGGCGGTGCTGGACCTGTTCCCGGGCACGAAGCTCGGGATCGGACCGGTCATCACGGACGGCTTCTACTACGACTTCCTCCTCCCTCGGGCGCTGACGCCGGACGACCTGCCGGCCATCGAGGCGCGGATGCGCGAATCGATCGCCGCCGACCACCCGTTCGAGTTCAGCGAGGAGACCCCGGCGGCGGCGCGCGCCGCGCTCGTCGAACGCGACCAGCCCTTCAAGGTCGAGATCGTCGACGACCTCCTCGCCGCTGCCGAGCGCGACAGCCTGCCGGTGCCGCCGACCACGTTCTACCGCCAGGGTCCGTTCATCGACCTGTGCCGGGGACCTCATGTTGCGAGCACGGGCCGGATCGGCCCGTTCAAGCTGCTGGGGACGGCCGGCGCCTACTGGCGCGGGGACGAGAAGCGCCCGATGCTCCAGCGCGTCTACGGCACGGCCTGGGCGACCCAGGAGGAGCTGGACGCCTACCTCTGGCGCCGGGCCGAGGCCCGCAAGCGCGATCACCGGCGCCTCGGGGTCCAGCTCGACCTGTA
Source organism: uncultured Chloroflexia bacterium (assembly GCA_963755115.1). Lineage (GTDB taxonomy): Bacteria > Chloroflexota > Limnocylindria > Limnocylindrales > CSP1-4 > SPCO01. The sequence goes on along the minus strand of CAVWIK010000002.1, from coordinate 1,854,224 downwards.
CTCCTTCCACGACGCGTCGCCCGGATCGGCGTTCTGGCATCCGAAGGGCCAGCGGATCTGGCGGACGCTCGAGACGGCCATGCGCGAGCTCCAGGAGCGCAACGGCTACGACGAGGTGAGCACCCCGATCCTCGTCAGCCACCGCGTGTGGCAGACGTCCGGCCACTGGGACCACTACCGCGACAACATGTTCGTGCTCGAGATCGACGGCCAGCCGTTCTCGCTCAAGCCGATGAACTGCCCGGAGAGCACGTTCATCTACAAGAGCCGCCTGCGCTCGTACCGCGACCTGCCCATCCGGTACGCGGAGTACGGGCGGCTCCATCGGAACGAGCGCTCGGGCGTCCTGTCGGGGCTGACCCGCGTCCGCCAGTTCATCCAGGACGACGCCCACATCTACGTCCGGCCGGACCAGCTGGCCGACGAGATCATGGCGCTGCTCGAGATGGTGCGCGAGGCGTACGGCTGGTTCGGGTTGGAGCCTCGCTACGCGTTCGCGACGAAGCCCGACGGGGCCATCGGCGACGCGGCCCTCTGGGAGCGTGCGGAGGCGTACATCGTCGAGGCCCTGGAACGGGCCGGGGTGCCGTACGTGGTCAAGCCGAAGGACGGCACGTTCTACGCCCCCAAGATCGACATCTACATCGACGACGCCCTCGGGCGCGAGTGGCAGATGGCGACGATCCAGGCCGACCTGACGATGCTCCCGGACCGGTTCGACCTGACCTACATCGACGAGGAAGGCAAGCAGCAGCGGCCCATCGCCATCCACCGCGCCATCTACGGGTCGCTCGAGCGGTTCATCGGGATCCTCGTCGAGCACTTCGGCGGCGCGTTCCCGCTGTGGCTCGCTCCCGTGCAGGCGGTGATCATCCCGATCGCCGACCGCCACATCGAGGCGGGCGAGGAGCTGGCGGTCCTGCTCCGGTCGCGCGGGCTCCACGTCGAGGTCGACGGCTCGTCGAACCGGATGCAGTACAAGATCCGCACGGCCCAGGAGCAGAAGGTGCCGTACATGGTCGTGCTCGGGGACCGCGAGATCGAGGCCCGGACCGCCTCGCCGCGGACGCGCTCCGGCGAGCAGCAGCCGCCTGAACCGTGGGAGGCCTTCGCCGATCGGCTGGCGGCCGAGAGCCGCGAGCGGCGAGCCGACTGAGCGCATGGAGGTCCGGCTGGCGCCCGATCGGGTCCTGGACGTCATCGACGCCGGCGCCCGGGGCGACGTCGCGCTCCTGCACATCGAGGGGACGCCGTCGGGCGCCACGGCGTACGAGGCCGAGGTCGAGGCGGCGCGAGCCCGGGGCCTCCGGTACCTCCTGTTCGCGCGGCCCGGCTATGGCGGGTCGACCCGGCAGCCGGGCCGGTCCGTCGCGGACGTCGTCGCGGATGCCCGTGCCCTCGCCGGGCTCCTCGGCGTGACGCGCCTCCATGTCGTCGGCGCGTCCGGTGGCGGACCTCATGCCCTGGCGATGGCCGCGCTGGCGCCGGACCTCGTCGCCTCGGCGGCGACGATCGCGGGCGTCGCGCCGTTCGACGCGGATGGCCTCGATTGGCTCGACGGCATGGCCGACGAGAACCTCGACGAGTTCGCGGCCGCGGGGGCCGGCCCCGCGGCGCTCGAGGCGTTCCTCCAGCCGGCGGCCGCGGAGATGGCCGCGGTCAGCGGGTCCGACGTCGCCGCGGCCCTCGGCGGATTGGTGCCGCCGGTCGACCAGGCGGCATTGACCGGCGACTACGCGGATGCCGTCGCGGCATCGATCCGCGACTCGATCCGGAACGGGATCTGGGGCTGGTTCGACGACGACATGGCGTTCCTGCGGCCGTGGGGCTTCGACCTCGCGTCGATCCGCGTGCCGGTCATGATCTGGCAGGGGAGCGAGGATCGGATGGTGCCGTTCGCGCATGGCCGCTGGCTCGCCGCGCACGTGCCGGGTGCCCGGCCGATGCTGCTCGACGGCGAGGGCCATCTCTCGATCGCGGCAGGCGGATTCGGACGGGTCCTCGACGACCTGCTCGCGATCGCCGGGGGCTAGGCGCTCGTCGTTGTCGGCTTCAGAACCTGTGTGCTATCCTCCCGCTTCGGCCGCGGGCGGGTCATATGACCGCGCCGGTCGACTGCACGGGACGTAAAAGGAGCGAACCATCAGCCGAGACCTGCGAGTCAATCAGATGATCCGGATCCCACAGGTCCGGGTGGTCGATGAGGAAGGTGCCCAGCTGGGTGTGATGCCCACGCCGCGGGCGCTGGAAATGGCGCAGGAACGGGGGTTCGACCTCGTGGAAGTCGCCCCGATGGCCCAGCCACCGGTGGTCAAGTTCCTCGACTTCGGGCAGTACAAGTACGAACTCACGAAGCGCGAGAAGGAAGCCAAGCGCAAGCAGCGCTCGGTGACCTTCAAGGAAGTGCGTCTGTCGCCGAAGATCGGCGTCGGCGACTTCGACACCAAGGTCCATCGGGCGATCGAGTTCCTCGAGGAAGGCGATCGCATCAAGGTGACCGTCCGCTTCCGAGGTCGCGAATTGACCCATCCAGAGATCGGCCGGAACCTGCTCGCTCGGTTCTCCGATCGGGTCAAGGATCACGGGATCCCGGAACGGGCGCCATTGCTCGAAGGCAAGTCGATGCACATCACGATGGCATCGACCCACAAGCCCAAGCAGCACGAAGGACCGGCGCCACGGCCGGAGCTCGTGGAGGCCGAGATCGAACCAGCCGCTCCGGCGGCCGCAACGACCGACGAGACACCGGCGCCCGCCCCGGCGGACGCCAAGCCCGCTCCAGCCGCTCCGGCGGTACCGAAGGCCGCTCCAGCTGCTCCGGCAGCCGCCAAGACCGACGACACGCCAGCGCCCGCTCCGGCGGCCGCCAAGACCGCTCCAGCCGCCCCGGCGGCGCTGAAGACCCAGGACAAGCCGGCGCCCGAGCCGGTCGCCACAGGAGAGTGAGGCCAGGGTGCCGAAGATCAAGAGCCACAAGGCCGCCCAGAAGCGCATCGGCGTGAGCGGCAGCGGCAAGTTCGTCCGGGTGAACGCCTGGAGTGGCCATCACCTCGAGATCAAGTCGTCCCGACGGACGCGCCGCTACGCCGGCAAGTCGATCATCGGGCCCGAGCACGCGAAGCAGGTCAGGCGCCTGCTCCCGTATCTGTAAGGAAGGCCGTCACCTCACATGGCACGAGTCAAGCGGGGCGTCAGCGCCCACAAGCGCCACAAGCGCCTCCTGCAGGACGCGGAAGGCCGCAAAGGCACGAAGTCGCGTCTGATCAAGCCGGCCCGCGAGGCGCTGCTGCACGCGCTGGCCTACGCGACCCGCGACCGGAAGCAGCGCAAGCGCCAGATGCGCCAGCTGTGGATCGTGCGGATCAACGCGGCGGCCCGCCAGAACGGCCTCACGTACGGGCAGTTCATCAACGGCCTGAAGAAGGCCGACGTGGAGATCGACCGGAAGATCCTGGCGGACCTGGCGATCCGCGACGCCGCCACCTTCGGGCGGATCGTCGAGCTCGCCAAGGGCGCCTGAACCGACACGGCCCAGCACCCACCGCGAACCTCGACGGGCCCTCGACGTCACTGACGCTCGGGGGCTCCTGATTCCCGGCCCGACCCTGGAAGGACGCACGTGGACCTCGCCGACCTGACCCGCGACCTCGAGGCGCTGCGCGATGAGGCGCTCGCGTCGGCCGCGGCCAGCCCGGACGTCGCCACCCTCGAGGCGCTCGAGCTCGACGTCCTGGGCAAGAAGGGGCGCCTGACCTCGGTGCTGCGCGGGATCGGAGCGCTGCCGGCCGAGGACCGGCCGCGCGTCGGGGCCGTCGCCAATGCCGTGCGGACGACCATCGAAGCCGCCCTCGCCGAACGCGGCGTGGCCCTGCGCGGCTCGGCGCTGGCCGCCCGCCTGACGTCCGAGGCGGTCGACGTGACGACGCCGGGCCGGCCGATCGCCCGCGGCTCGCTCCACCCGAGCATCCAGGCGATGCGCGAGATCGCCGAGATCTTCGGTCAGTTCGGGTTCGTCTCGTACGAGAGCCCCGAGATCGAGGACGACCTGACGAACTTCCAGATGCTCAACATCCCGCCCGATCATCCGGCCCGCGACCTGTGGGACACGCTCTACGTCGACGTCGAGGGGCATCTGCTCCGGACCCACACGTCGCCTGGGCAGATCCGGGTCATGCAGTCGACGAGGCCGCCGATCCGGGCCCTTCTGCCCGGCCGCTGCTTCCGGTACGAGGCGACCGACGCCTCGCACGGGTCGGAGTTCTTCCAGGTCGAAGGGCTGATGGTCGACGAGGGGACCACCATGGCGGACCTCAAGGGCCTCCTCGACCAGTTCGCCAAGGCGCTCTACGGCGCGGACAAGCGGACGCGGTTCCGCCCCGGGTACTACCCGTTCACCGAGCCGTCGGTGGCGTTCGACGTCGAGTGCCTCGTGTGCGGCGGCTCCGGCTGTCCGGCGTGCGGCCGGACCGGCTGGATGACGATCCTCGGTGCCGGCATGGTCCATCCGGTCGTCCTCCAGTACGGCGGCCTCGATCCGGAGCGCTACCAGGGCTTCGCGTTCGGGATGGGCCCGGAGCGGATCAAGATGCTCCGCCACGGCATCACGGACCTGCGCCTCTTCCTCGAGGACGACCTGCGCTTCCTGGAGCAGTTCCGATGAGGGTCCCGCTCGGCTGGCTCCGCGAGTTCGTCGACGTCGATCTCGAACCCGAGCGGCTGGCCGAACGCCTCACCCTGCTCGGGATGGAGGTCAAGGGCATCGACCGCTGGGGCGCCGACTGGCGCAACGTCGTCGTCGGGGAGCTGCTCGCGGTCGAGCCCCACCCGCGCGCCGACCGGCTGTCGCTGACCCGCGTCCGCGTGGGCGACGGCGAACCGCTCGACATCGTGTGCGGGGCCACGAATATCGCCCCAGGCCAGCGGGTCCCCGTGGCGCTGCCCGGGGCCGTGCTGCCGGGCGACCGGCGGATCGAGCGCACCGAGAAGATGGGCGTGGCGAGCGACGGCATGCTCTGCTCGGGCGACGAGCTGGGCCTGACCTCGGACGCCGACGGCATCCTGATCCTCCCGGCGACCGCGACGGTCGGCATGGCGCTGACCGACCTCTATGGCGACACCGTGCTCGACGTCGACGTCAAACCGAACCGCGGCGATGCGCTCTCGATCGTCGGGCTGGCGCGCGAGGTGGCGGCGCTCAGCGGGGCCACGGTGCGGTTCCCGCCGAGCGACGTCGTCGAATCGGGCCGCCCGACGGCCGAGCGGCTAACGGTCGAAATCGAGGATCCGCGGCTCTGTCCGCGGTTCGTGGGGCGCTGGGTGAGCGGCGTGACGATCGGGCCGTCGCCGGACTGGGTCCAGATGCGGCTCCTCGCGGCCGGGCACCGGCCGATCAGCAACGTCGTCGATGCCAGCAACTACGTCATGGTCGAGCTCGGCAAGCCCATCCACACGTTCGATGCCGCGGCCGTCCACGACGGCCGGATCATCGTCCGGCTGGCGCGGCCGGGCGAGCGCCTCGAGACGCTGGACCACGTGGTCCGCGAGCTCCACCCGGAGACGCTGATGATCGCGGACCCGACGGCGCCGATCGGCATCGCGGGCGTGATGGGTGGGGCGGCGTCCGAGGTGGGGCCGACGACGACCGAGGTCGTGGTCGAGTCCGCGATCTTCGACCCGGTGAGCATCCGGCGGACGGCCTTCCGGTACGCGCTGCGGTCCGACGCCAGCCTCCGGTTCGAGAAGGGCCAGGAGTTCCGCCTCGCCCGGATCGGCGCCGACCGGACGGCGAAGCTCATCGTCGAATGGGCGGGCGGGAACGTCGCGCCGGGCGTCGTCGATTCGAACGCGAGCGAGCCGCCGACGCCGCACGTGGCGTTCCGCCCGGCGCGCGTGAACCGGCTGCTGGGAACGACGCTCGGCCCCGACGAGCAGCGCGACCTGCTCGCGCGCGTCGGCATCGAGACCGCGGCCGGCCGCGCCGGGCATCCGGATCCCGGTTGCCGGCGGGACGCGTCCGCTCGTCGTCGACCCGGTCGACGCGGATGTCATCGAGGCGGCCGTGCCGACCTGGCGGCGGGACCTGGCGGTCGAGGCGGACATCGCCGAGGAGATCATCCGGGTGCGCGGCTACGAGCTCGTGCCCTCGATCCTGCCGCACACGCCGATGCCGGCCTACCGGCACGACCCGCTCGAGGTCCGGGACATCGTCCGGGAGACGCTCGTCGGGGCCGGCCTGACCGAGGCGGTCACGTTCGCGCTCGTCGCGCCGCGGCATGGTGGAGCGGTTCGGGCCGCACGACGACGGCGAGCTCGACGGCGAGCCGGGTCAGCGCGCCGCCGGCCGGCCGATCACCGTGACGAACCCGCTCTCGAGCCAGCACTCGGTCCTGCGCCAGAGCCTCGTCGGCAGCCTGCTCGAGGCGGTCTCGACGAACCTGCGCCACGGTCGCGCCGACGTCGCCATCTTCGAGGTCGGCAAGGGCTACGGCGCCACCGGCGATCCGCCCACGCACGAGTGGTGGCGCCTCGGGTTCGCGCTCACCGGCCAGGCCGAGGCGCCGGCCTGGAACCGCGTGGCGAGGCCGTACGACCTCGATGACGCGAAGGGGGTCCTCGAGCTCATCTGCCGGCGCCTCGGGTTCGAGCCGCCGTCATACACCCCGCTGGCCGACGATCCGAACCTCCATCCCGGCCGGGCCGCGGTCGTCTCGGCCGGTGGCCGGCTCGTCGGTCGGGTGGGGGAGCTCCACGCCGACACCGTGGAGGCCCTGGACCTGCGCGCCGAGCGTGTCCTCGTGGCCGAGGTGGCGGTCGCCGGTCTCGCCGGGGGCAGCCCGAGCGTCCCGATCGCCGCGACACCGTCGCGGCACCAGTCGGTCGAGCGCGATCTCGCGGTCATCGTGCGGGACGACCGGCCCGCCGCCGACGTCGCGGCCTCCATCCGCCGGCATGGCGGGCCGCTCCTCCGCGGCCTCGAGCTCTTCGACATCTACCGCGGCCGGCCGCTCGACGAGGGCGACAAGAGCCTCGCCTACCGCCTCACGCTGCGCGACGACGACCGGACGCTCACCGAGGCCGAGGTCGATGCCGTCGTCGCGGGCGTCACGGACGGGCTTCGGGCCGAGATCGGGGCGCGATTCCGGTCCTGACCGCACCTGACTCGGGCGTACCGGACCAGTCGGATCAGACTTTCGTCCCCCTTGCGACCGCCGAACGGCCGCTGCTACCCTTGCGCCGCCCCGGGCCAGCCCGGGGATCACGTCGTCTGAAGGAGCGCCGGTGGATCTCGGTGGATTCCTGAGCGGGATCGAGCAGGGTCGACCTGCTCATCTTCCTCTTCTTCCTGGCGTTCTTCGTGCTCGGGTTCGCCCAGGGCACGATCCGCCGCCTGATCGGCATCGCGTCGATCCTGTTCTCGTTCCTGCTGGCCGCGAACGTGGCCGATGCGCTCGGTGCGTACCTCGGGAGCAACTGGACGCAGTTCTCCAGGGAGTACGCGACGATGATCGGGTTCGGGACGGTCTTCCTCGCGTCATGCATCGCCTTCGCCATCGTCGCGCAGGGCCTGTACAAGCCCCAGCCGCTCTTCAAGAAGGCCCGCTTCCTCGATGAGATCATCGGCGGCATCCTCGGCATCGTCGAGGCCGCGTTGATCTTCGGGTGCGTCCTGGTCATCCTCGACTCGTTCTTCCGCATCCCCGGGATCCCGCCGGATCCGCAGGAGCTCCAGTTCGTGCGGCAGTTCTACGAGCAGATCACGGATACGCAGGCGGCCGCGCTGTTCCGCGACACGGTCATCCCGGCGTTCCTGCTCCTGACCGGCTTCCTGGTCCCCGACTGGATCGAGCGGAACTACCCGTCGCTCCGCTAGGCGCGCTCGATCGGGGTCTCCTCGCGATCGGCCCGCTCGAGGCGGCGCGGGCGCTCCTCGGCGCGCACCTCGTCCGTGATGACGCCACGGGTCGGCGCGTCGGACGGGTCGTCGAGCTCGAGGCCTACGCCGGCCCCGACGACCGGGCCTCGCATGCCCGCGCCGGCATGACCGCCCGGAACGCCGTCATGTTCGGTCCGCCGGGGTTCGCCTACGTGTACCTTGTCTACGGGATGTACGACTGTCTGAACGTGGTCACCGGCCCGGCGGGCGGGGCCGCCGCGCTGCTCATCCGCGCCGTGGAGCCCATCGAGGGTCTCGCGATCATGCGCGCGGATCGGGCCTGGATCGGTGCCGCGCGGCGACGCAGCGCGATGGACGAGACGGCCCGCCTGGCGCGCGTCCCGGACGGCCGGCTCGCGAGCGGGCCGGGACTGGTCGGCGCTGCATTCGGGCTCGACCGCGGCTGGACCGGGACCGACCTGTGCGACGACGGCTCCGCGCTCCGCCTCGAGGGCCCGGCGGGAACCATCGGACCCGACGAGATCGTCGCGACGCCGCGGATCGGTGTGGCGTACGCGGGTGAGCCATGGGTGAGCCTGCCGTGGCGGCTGGCGATCCGGGACCATCGCTCGGTCTCGGGTCCGCGCTCGACCCGCTGACCCCGGACGCCCGATGGACCAACGGTCGATCACCCTGCTCGAGTTCCCGCTCGTCCGGGCCCGGCTCGCCGAGGCGACCTCGTTCGGGCCGTCGCGACGCCTTGCGGAGGCGCTCGACCCCTCGGACGACCCGACGGTCGTCGCGCGCGGGCTCGACGAGACCGATCAGGCTCGCGCGCTGCTGACGGAGCATCCGGGCGTCGGCATCGGCTCCGCCCGGGACATCGGCCCTGCGGTGGAGCGCGCGGCCCGGGGCGGCCGCCTCGAGCCGGCGCAGTTCCTCGAGCTGGCCGACACCCTCGATGCGACCGTGCGCCTGGCGACCTCGCTCGCCGAGGAGCGCCGGCCGCTGCTGCGCGACCTCGGGCGGTCGCTCCATGCGCTGCCCGCGCTGCGCAGCACGCTCCAGCGCAGCTTCGACCCCGTCGGGGAGCTGCTCGACACGGCGTCGCCCCGGCTGGGCGGCCTGCGGGCGGCGGTCCGGGTCGCCTACGACCGGCTGCGCCGGCGGCTCGACTCGCTCGTCGGCGCCGAGCTCGGGAGCGCGCTCCAGGAGCCGATCGTCACGCTCCGCAACGGCCGCTACGTGGTCCCGGTGAAGGCGGAGGCGCGCGCCCGCGTCAAGGGCATCGTCCACGACGCCTCGGGCAGCGGCCAGACGCTCTTCATCGAGCCGCTGGTGGCCGTCGAGCTCGGCAACGCCTGGCGCGAGGCGCAGGTGGCGGAGGCCGAGGAGGTCGCCCGGATCCTCGACGAGCTCTCCGCCTTCGTGGCCGCGAATGCCGAGCCCCTGCGCGAGACGCTCGACGCGCTCGCCCGGTTCGACCTGTGGGCCGCGAAGGCGAGCCTCGCCGCGGACATGGACGGCGTCCGGGCCGAGACCTCCGACGAGTCGGTCGTGGTCCTCCTGTCGGCGCGCCACCCGGGTCTGACCGGCCGCGTCGTCCCGATCGACATCCGCCTCGGCGACGACTACCGGGCGCTCATCGTCACGGGTCCGAACACCGGCGGAAAGACGGTGACGCTGCGGACCCTCGGGCTGCTCAGCCTCATGCACCAGGCGGGGCTCCACGTGCCGGCCGCCGCGGGCAGCCGGCTGCCGATCTGGCGGGACGTGTTCGCGGACATCGGCGACGAGCAGTCGATCGCGCAATCGCTCTCCACCTTCTCGGGCCATCTGCGCTCGATCATCCGGATCGTCGCCGCGGCCGGGCCGGGCACGCTGGTCCTGCTCGACGAGCTCGGCGCGGGCACGGACCCGACCGAGGGCTCGGCGCTGGCGCAGGCGCTGCTCGACCACTTCATCCGCGCCGGGGCGATCGTCGCCGCCACGACCCACTACGCTGAGCTCAAGGCCTACGCGCACACCACCCCTGAGGCTCGCAACGCCGCCGTGGAGTTCGACCTCGAGACGCTCAGCCCGACCTACCGCCTGACGATCGGGCTGCCCGGCGGGAGCCAGGCGTTCGCGATCGCCGAGCGTCTCGGCCTGCCCGACGACATCGTCGACGACGCCCGGTCACGCCTGTCCGAGTCGCAGCGCTCGTTCGAGGCGACGCTCGCGGCCATCCGCAGCACCGAGGGCGAGGCCAGCGATGCGCTGGACCGCGCGCGATCGGCCGAGCTGCGGACGGTCGAGGCGCTGCGTGCGGCGGAGGAGGAGCGGCGCCGGGCGCGCCGGGAGCGGGAGGAAGCCGTGCGGGCGGCACGGGTCGAGGCCGAGCGGATCCTCGAGTCGCTGCGCGACGAGGTCCGCGACACGCGGCTCGCGCTCGAGCGGGAGACCATCACGGCGCCGGCGATCGATGCGGCCGTCGAGCGCGCGGAGGCGGCGGCGGCACGGCTGCCCGAGGGCGAGGAGACGCCCCCCGAGCCCGAACCCGAGCCGATCGACCACGAATGGCATGTCGGGGAACGGGCACGGAGCCGATCCGGTGGTTGGGAAGGGCGGATCTCCGCGCTCGAGCGCGGCGGCCGACGGGCGACCCTCGAGGCCGGCGGGATGCGCGTGAGCGCCGACATCGATGACCTCGTGCCGGCGCTCGACGACGGTCACGGCGCGTCCGCCGGTCGCACGTCCCGTGCCGCGGCGCCGAACACGAACGCGGGGGCGCTCCAGGTAGCCCGCGCGAGCGCGGTGGCCTCGTCGCTCGACCTGCGCGGAGCGCGGGTGGACGAGGCGCTCGAGGCCCTGGCGCGCTACCTCGACGACGCCGCGGTCGCGGGCCTCGGCCAGGTCCTGATCATCCACGGGCTCGGGACCGGGGCGCTCCGGGACGTCGTACGGCGCGAGGCGGCCAGCCATCCGCTCGTGCGGTCGGTGCGCGCCGGCGAGCGCGGCGAGGGTGGCGACGGCGCGACGATCGTGATGCTCTAGGGCCGCTCGCCTACGGGACGGGCTGCTCCGGCGGGAGGCTCGGGCACGGCGTGACAAGCGTCGGATCGAGCGGGTCGCACGGCTGGGGCGGTGGCGGCGCGAGCGGACACTTCTTGGACGGCGGGAACGGCGCGCCCCACGACCGGCCGAAGGGCGCGAATTGGCCGTTGTAGAAGTACGCGGTCCGCGTGCCCTTGGCCGTGCCGCGGACCCCCGATCCGCGGGCCGCGCGAGCCGCCCAGTTCCGGTCCGCCTTCTGCCAGTTCGGGAACGCCGAGTCGACCTCGGAGATGTTGAAGAAACCCCGGGTGACCTTCGGGCCGACGCAACCGTCCTGCCAGAGCAGCCCGCTGGCGGCATCGATGGTCCTCGCGACCCGGCCGGTCTCCTTGCGCTTCGGGACCGTCCCGGGGATGAACATCTCCTTCACGGTCTTGGTGGTGAACGGACCGGGCTTCAGGCCGGTGAAGGCGTCGACCCGCGCGGTCTGGAGGCCGCTCGGCGGTCGGAACTTCGCGATCGGCATGCCCCGGCTGATGTCGGTCAGGATGGCCGACCAGAGCGGTGCGGAGGTGTCGAGCGAGAGCTTGCCGTCATTGGGCGAGTTGTCGCTGTTGCCCATCCATACGCCGACCGCGAGCGCGGGGGCCTTCGGGTCCTTGGGCGGGGCGAGGAACCCGTACGCGGCGACGTCGCGGTTGTCGCTCGTGGTGCCGGTCTTGTAGGCGGCCGGCCGTCGCGTGTTGCCGTCGTAGATCGCGAACTTGCCCCAGAACGGGTTGATCTTCTTGACTGTGTTGCCGGCCAGGATGTCAGTGATGATGTAGGCGGCCTGCTTGCTGACCACGCGCTTGCCCTTGACCGTGTCGCTCTCGAGCGGCCAGGTCGTCCGATCGCGGGAGTCGATGATCTTCAGGATCGTCTGGCGCGGCATGAGGACGCCGCCGTTCGCGGCCGTGCCGTACGCCCCGAGCAGGTCGATCGGGTGGTCCTCGAGCGTCCCGATCCCCATCGACACCACCGGGCGCGCGGTGCTCGGATACCTGAGCCCGAAGTCCTGGGTGCGGTCGAAGAGGTGGTCGAGCCCGGTGATGACGCCGGCCTTGATCGCGGGGATGTTGAGCGAGAACTGGAGTGCGTTCCGCAGCCGCACCGGGCCGCGCTCGAGCTTGTCCGCCTGCGTGGGCATGTAGCCGCCGCCGAAGTTCGTCGTGACGTCCATGAACATCGTGGCGGCCGTGAGGGTCTTGTCGTCGATGCCGATGAGGTAGTCGATCGGCTTGATCGCCGAACCCGGCTGGCGCCAGCCGTCGGACAGCACGTCGAACTGCGGCTGGAACTTCCTGTTGCCCTTGGAGGTGTAGCTCGCGCTGCCGACGTAGGCGAGGACCTGGCCGGTCCGGTAGTCGATCACTCCGGCGGCCGCGTTGTGGATGTTGTGGCCGCGCAGCTTCAGATCCAGCCCCAGTGGTGTCGGGCGATCTTCTTCGTCCGGAGGACCTGGCGCGGGTCACGGGCGCCGGGCGCGCGTGCCGCCGCGTAGACGTACTTCTCGGCGATCTTCTGCATCTTGAGGTCGATCGTGGTGATGACGTGGAAGCCGCCGGTGTCGACCTTGTCGCAGGCGTCGGGCGTGTCCGGGCACAGGATCTTGCCGAGGTCCTTGCGGACCTGCCAGACGAAGTGCGGGGCCTTCCAGTTGGCCGACACGAGCGGGGTCAGGACGACCGGCTCGTCCTTGGCCGCGTCGTACTCGGCGGCCGTGTGCTTCATGCCGGTCAGCGGTGAGCGCGTCTTCATGAGATCGAGGATGAAGTTGCGTCGCTGGACGATCTCCGAGGTCGCGGGCACGACCAGCTGGAAGTCGTCATCGCAGTCGCCGCCCGGGGCCGTGTCGCCGGGGCAGACCTCGTCCGCGTTCTTCATGAGGTCGAACTTCGTCGGGGACTGCGGGATGGCGGCGAGGATCGCGAACTGCGCGAGGGTCAGCTGCGACAGCGACTTCCCGAAGTACCCCTTGGCGGCCGCCTTCACGCCGTAGCTGTTGTTCCCGTAGAAGTTCTGGTTCAGGTAGGCCGTGACGATCTGCTCCTTGCCGGCCCGGCCGGGGAACGCATCGGTGAGCCGGACCGACTGGATGATCTCGCGGACCTTGCGCTCGTAGGTCGAGCCCTCGAACGCGGCGGGCGGGAGCAGCCGGGCGCGCACGAGCTGCTGAGTGATCGTCGAGGCGCCTCGTGGCCGACCCGACAGGGTGTCGAAGCCAGCCGACACGATGCCGATCGGGTCGAACCCGGCGTTGTCCCAGAAGTCCTTGTCCTCGATCGCCGTCGTCGCGTCGATCATCTCGCCCGGGATCTGGTCGTAGGTGATGACCTCGCGCTTCAGCTCCCCGAGCCGGGCGAGCTCGACCTTGCCCGTCCGGTCGTACAGGATCGTCTGCTCCTCGAAGTGGAGGTTCGTCAGCTCCTTCTTCGGATCCGGCAGGCCCTCGGCGTAGTGGTTGTACGCGCCCACAGCGAAGACGAGACCCGTCCCGGCGGCCAGGAGGGTCGTGGTGAGGAAGAGCAGGAAGACGACGAGTGCGACTCGGCCGAAGATCGAGCCGCGACTCGTCTTGGGTGCGGCGCCCTGGAGCGCCCTTCGATGGCGCCGGCGCCGCGCGAGACTGGTCTGCATCAGTGGCCGCACGATAGCATAGGGGGCGTGAATGACCGGATGAGCGCGTCCCCTTGGGTCGAGACGCCTCGACATCCGGACCTGTGACGACCGTCGCGCCGGCGGGCCTCGGCGGGCTGCTCGCCGACCTCGAGTGGCGAGGCATCCTGCACGACACCACGCCGGGGCTCCCGGCACGGCTCGCGACGGGCCGATCGATCAGCGCCTACATCGGCTTCGACCCGTCGGCTGACTCGCTCCACGTCGGGCACCTGGTCCCCATCTTCGGCCTGCTGCGGCTGCAGCGGTTCGGCGGCCGGCCGGTCGCGCTCGTCGGGGGCGGGACCGGGATGATCGGCGATCCGTCGGGGCGCTCGACCGAGCGCAACCTCCTGGACCGCGACACGCTCGAGGCGAATGTCACCGCCATCCGGGGCCAGCTCGAGCGCTTCCTCGACTTCACGCCGGGTTCGGGCGCCCGGCTCGTGAACAACCTCGACTGGCTGGGTGAGCTGAAGCTCGTGGACTTCCTGCGCGACACCGGGAAGCACTTCACGATCCCGTACATGCTCGACAAGGATTCCGTGCAGGTGCGGCTCGCCCGCGGGCTCTCGTACACCGAGTTCAGCTACATGCTCCTGCAGGCCCACGACTTCGCCCACCTCTACCGCACGATGGACGTCGAGATGCAGATGGGCGGCGCGGACCAGTGGGGGAACATCACGGCGGGACTCGAGCTCATCCGGCGCACGTCGGGCGCCGCCGAGGACGTCGACGCCGCCCACGGCCTGGCCTACAAGCTGCTGCTCTCGCCATCGGGCTCGAAGTTCGGGAAGAGCGAGGGCGGCGATTCGATCTGGCTCGACCCCAAACGGACGTCGCCATACGCGTTCTACCAGTACTGGCTGAACACGGACGACCGGGACGTCGGGACGTACCTGCGCTGGTTCACCGAGTTCCCGCGCGAGCAGATCGAGGCCCTCGAGGCCGAGGGCGCCCGCGCGCCGGAGGGGCGGCCCGCACAGCGGGCACTCGCGCTCGACATCACCGCCCGCACGCACGGTCGCGCGGCCGCCGATCAGGCCGTCGCCGATTCGCGAGCCCGGTTCGCGGGCGACGCGGTGGGCGACCCGGAGGTCCTTCGCTCGCTGTTCGCGTCGACCGGCGGCTTCACGTTCTCGGCGGACGCCCTCGCTGCCGGCGCCGCGACGCTCCTCGCCGAGTCCGGGCTCTTCACCTCGAAGGGCGAGGCGCGCCGGATGATCGCCGGCGGGGGCGTGACGATCAACGGCGTCCGGGTCGTGGATCCGGCGTTCGTCCCGGAACCGGTCGGCGGGGAGTGGCTGGACGTGCGCATCGGCAAGCGTCGCCGGGAGATCGGCCGCCGCGCCGGGTGACGCGGAGGGCCCGGCGACCGGCGCCCGCGTACGGGCGCGGCTAGCTCGCGTGGCGGGTCCGGAGCGTGTCGATGACCTCCGAGGGGGCGACGTCGCGTTCCGCGAGCAGGACGAGCGCGTGATAGAGCAGATCGGCCGACTCGCCGGCCAGGGCGGGCCGCGTCCCGGTCCGCGACGTCCCCGCCGCCTCGGCCACGGCGTCGTCCTTGGCGGCCATGAGGACCTCGGTCGCCTCCTCGGTGACCTTGCGGCCGATGGCGTCGACACCGCCCTCGAGGAGGGCCACGGTGTACGAGCCGGCCGGTCGCTCGGCGGCCCGGGACGCGACCGTCGACCACAGCGACTCAAGCCACGCGAACCCCTGCGTCGTTCGGTCGGCCGGGGCGCCGTCGGCGTCGAAGCAGCTCCGCGTCCCCCGGTGGCAGGTCGGCGCGACCGGGTCGACCGTGACGAGGAGCGCATCGCCATCGCAATCCGCGTCGAGGCCGACGAGGCGGAGCACGTGACCGCTCGTCTCGCCCTTGCGCCAGAGCCGGTCGCGCGATCGGGAGTGGAAGTGGACCTCGCCGCTCGCGATGGTCGCCGCGAGCGCCTCGGCATCCATGTAGGCGAACATCAGGACGCGACCGTCGATGGCGTCCTGCACGATCGCGGGCACGAGCCCGTCCGCGCCGAACGCGACCTCGGGCGGCGCCGCGGCCCGACCGGGCCTCGTCGGTCACGCGACGGCCTCCGGCACGAGCCGGACGGGCAGCCCGGCCGCCGCCATCGCGGCCTTGACGTCGGCGATCGCGTGGATGCGCCGGTGGAAGATCGATGCCGCCAGGACCGCGTCGGCGCCGCCCTCGCGGACCGCGGCCACGAAGTCGTCGGGTCCGGCCGCACCGCCGGACGCGATGACCGGCACGGAGACCCGCGACGTGATGGCGCGGAGGAGGTCCGTGTCGAACCCGGAGCCCGTCCCGTCACGGTCGATCGAGGTGACGAGCAGCTCCCCGGCACCGAGCTCGACGACCCGCTCCGCCCAGCCGACGGCGTCGAGGTCGGTCGGCTGGCGGCCACCCTGGACCACGACCTCCCAGGCCGGCGTCGGCGTCTGGCGCCGCCGCGCGTCGATCGCCACGACGACCGCCTGCCGCCCGAACCGGCCGGCGCAGCGCGCCACGAGCGACGGGTCCGCGACGGCCGCCGTGTTGAGCGACACCTTGTCGGCGCCGGCGCGGAGCACGTCGCGCATCTCGGTCACGCTCCGCACGCCGCCGCCGACGGTGAGCGGGATGAACGCCCGGCGAGCCGTCCGCTCGACGACGTCGAGCAGCGTCGCGCGCCGCTCCGGGGCGGCCGTGATGTCGAGGAAGACGAGCTCGTCGGCCCCTTCCGCGGCGTAGCGCTCGGCGAGCTCGGGTGGATCGCCCTCGTCGACGAGGTCGACGAAGCGGGTCCCCTTGACCACGCGGCCGTCGGCGACGTCGAGGCACGGGATGACCCGTCGTCGGAGCATCAGGCGGCCCGCACGAGATCGACGAAGTTGGCGAGGAGCCGCAGGCCGTCCCGGCCGCTCCGCTCGGGGTGGAACTGGACCCCGGTGAGCCGGCCGCGCGCGACCGCCGAGACGAACGGCCGGCCGTGCCCCGTGCGAGCGACGATCGTGCCGCGGTCCGAGCCGGCCGGGACGCCCGCGTACGAGTGGACGAAGTAGAAGTCGGCGAGTCGGCGATCCCGGCGAACAGGGCGTGGTCGCGGGTCCGCTCGACCTGGTTCCAGCCGATGTGCGGGAGCGTCGGGGCATCCTCGAGGCGGACGGTCCGGCCGGCGAGGACCCCGAGGGTCGCCGCGCCGTCCTCGTCGCTCGACTCGAAGAGGAGCTGCAGCCCGAGGCAGATCCCGAGGAACGGCCGGTCCTGCGCGAGCCAGCCCCGGATCGGCGCGACGAGCCCGTGGCGCTCCAGGCGCGCCATCGCGGGGGCCGCCGCCCCGACCCCCGGGACGACGAGCGCGTCCGCGCCACGGATGGCCTCCGCGTCGCGCACGACCGCGACGTCCGCGCCGACGGTCGTGAGGGCCTGCTCGATGCTGACGAGGTTGCCGGCGCCGTAGTCGACGACGGCGACGAGCGGGCGCACGCTCATCCGAGGGCGCCCTTCGTCGAGGCGACCCCGTCGCGGCGCGGATCGGGCTCGCAGGCGGTTCGCATGGCGTAGGCGAGGGCCTTGAACGCGGCCTCGGCCAGATGGTGGTCGTTCCGCCCGGACCCGTGCAGGTGGAGCGTCGTCCCGGCCGTGCGCGCGAACGCCTCGAGGGCATGCTCGACGAGCTGGGTCGGCAGCCCGCCGATGCGCTCGCCGCGGAACGGCAGGTCGATGACGGCGTAGGGGCGCCCGCCGGCATCGACGACGGCGGTCGCGAGCGACTCGTCCATCGGGACCGACGCCTGGCCGAAGCGCCGGATCCCGGCCCGGTCGCCGAGCGCCTCGCCGAACGCCGCACCGAGCACGAGCGCGACGTCCTCGACCGTGTGGTGCTCGTCGACCTGGAGGTCGCCGTCCGACGCGATCGCCAGGTCGAACAGGCCGTGATGGCCGAACGAGGACAGCAGGTGGTCGTAGAACCCGACGCCCGTGTCGATCGAGGTGTGGCCCGACCCGTCGAGCCCGAGCGTGACCGTGATGTCCGTCTCGCGCGTCGTCCGCGCCACCGTCACCCGCCGTCCCTCGCGCGGGCCGATCGAGAGCTCGCCGAGCGGCGTCGTCATCGTGTGCCCTCCGCTGCGAGGTCCGTGGCGGCCGCGATCAGGCGGTCGTTCTCGCCGCCGTCGCGGACCGTGAGGCGCAGGAACGCCGCGACCGGATGCCCGGCGGGGAACGTCCGCGGGACGAGGCCGCGTCGGAGCAGGCCCTCGGCCACGGCGGCGGCCCGTTCGGGCGTGCCGAAGTCGACGAGGATGAAGTTCGTGACCGACGGGCCGACGCGACCACCCCACGGCGCGAAGCGCATCGGTCAGCCGCGTGCGCTCCCGTGCGACCCGCTCGAGGTTCGCGTCGAGGATGCGTGGGTCGAGCAGCGCCTCGGTGACGACCGTGACCGACACCGTCGAGACCGAGCCGGGCGGACGGTACGGGCTCATCCGCGCGATGAGCTCCGGGCGCGCGATCGCGAAGCCGACCCGCAGCCCGGCCAGCGCGTAGGCCTTGCTCGCGGTCCGCACGACCACGAGGTTCGGGTAGCCGGCCTGCAGCGGGTGCGCCGACGTGCCGACGAACTCGGCATAGGCCTCGTCGAGGACGACGACGGGCGCCGGCCGGCCCTCGGTCGTGGCATCGGCGAGGAGTCGGGCGAGCAGCGACTCGATGGCGCCGTCGGGCTCGGGGACGCCGGTCGGGTTGTTCGGGCTGCACAGCCAGACGACCGAGGCGGTCGCCGCGGCGGCGGCGGTCGCATCGATGTCGAGGGCCCAACCGTCCGATGCCGGCCGGCGCGGGACGGCGACGACCGTGGCCCCGCGCTGCTCCGTGTTGACGCGGTACATCGCGTAGGTCGGAACGGGGATGACGGCCGATCCCCCGGCCGGGATGAACGCCTTCGCCAGGATGTCGATGATCTCGTCGGCGCCGGCACCGACGAGGATCTGCTCGGGCTCGACGCCGTAGCGCGCCGCCGCGGCGGCCACGAGGCGCCGGTAGTCGGACGGCGGGTACTCGGACAGTGACGTTTCAAACCGGCCCGCCGCGAGCAGCCGCGCGGCGAGGTCCGGCGGCGCCGGCGAGGTGTTCAGGTCGAACCGGGCGACCTCCTCGACCGGGATGCCGTACCGCGCGGAGACCTCCTCGTTCGTCGCCTCCCAGGTGTACGTGGCGGGCCGCGTCGGCGAGGCGTACGAGACCGGCGTCCGGCTCATCGGGCAGGCTCCTCGAAGCGGATCTCGACGGCGTCGCGATGGGCGAGCAGGCCCTCGGCCTCGGCCAGGGTGGCCACGGTCTCCCGGATCGCGGCGAGGCCCTCGCGGTCCACCCGCTGGACCTGGACGAACTTGCCGTACGTCTCGACGGCGAGACCACCGGCCCCGCGGGCCAGCCCGCCGGTCGGCAGGACGTGGTTGGCGCCGGTCGCGTAGTCGCCCGCGGATTCCGGCGCCCATGGGCCGACGAACAGCGATCCCGCGTTGCGGAGCCGCGCGACGACCGGCTCGACCGGCTCGACATCGACGGAGAGGTGCTCGGGCGCGTACGCGTCGATGAAGGCGATGGCGGCGTCGAGGTCGGGCGCGATGGCGATCCGGCCGTGCTCGCGCAGCGCCCGCTCCAGGATGTCGCGACGCGCCGCGTCGATGAGCAGCGAGGCGACGCCCGACTCCACGGCGTCCGCGAAGGCGGCGTCCGTGGTGACGAGGATCGCCGGCGAGTCCGGTCCGTGCTCGGCCTGCGTGATGAGGTCGGCCGCGACGCGACGCGCGTCGGCCGGGGGGGCCGCCAGCACCATCCCCTCCGACGGGCCGGCCGGGAGGTCGATGCCGACGTCGCCGCAGACCTCGATCTTGGCCGCCGTGACCCAGGCGTTGCCGGGTCCGACGATCCGGTCCACGGGCGCCACGCCCGCCTCCGGCAGCCCGAATGCGAGCGCGCCGATCGCCTGCGCGCCACCGGCGACGACGAGGGCGTCCACCTCGAGCAGGCCGGCGGCGCCGAGGAGGACCGGGTGGACGTCGCCGCGCTGGTCCGCCGGCGAGGCGACGACGATCCGCTCGACGCCCGCGACGCGGGCCGGCACCACGGTCATCACGAGCGACGACGGGTACGGCGCCGAGCCGCCGGGCACGTAGGCGCCCACGGCCGCCAGCGGGCTCCAGCGTCGCTCGATCTCGATCCCGGGGAGGATCGTGGTGCGCGTGGAGACCGGTCGCTGCGTCTCGGCGAACCGGCGGACGTTCGCGATCGCCTGGTCGAGGGCACGGCGCACCCGGGGGTCGAGGGCGTCGCGCGCGGCGCGCAGGTCGTCGGGGGCCGCGACGAGCCGGCCGTCCGTGCGCCCGCCACCCACCCGGGCGTTCGCCTCGCGCACCGCGACGTCGCCACGCGACCGGACGTCGGCGAGGATCGAGCGGGCGGCGTCGCGGATCGCCGCATCCGGCACGGCGCCGCGGCGGACGAGGGCTGCCCACTCGGCGACGGCCGACGGCTCGCCGGCCGTGACCGCGGCGAGGTCCAGGCGGCGGAGACCGAGCCCGAGCGCGCTCACGGCACGATCTTCTCGATCGGGAGGACCAGGATGCCCGAGGCACCCGATGCCTTCAGTCGCGGCAGGAGGCCCCAGACCTCGTCGGCACCGACGACCGAGTGGATCGCGATCATGCCCTCGTGGGCGAGCGGGATGACGGTGGGGGACTCCAGCGCCGGGAGGAGGCCCTCGAGGTCGGGCAGCCTGGCGGCGGGCGCGTTCATCATCAGGTACTTCCGGCCGCGAGCGGCGATCACGGCGCTCAGCATCGTGTCGATCGCGGCGAGCTCCGCCGCGCGCTCGCGATCGGCGGCGGGATTGGCGACGAGCACGGCCTCCGAGGCGAGCACGTCGCCGATCTGGCGGAGGCCGTTCATCACGAGCGTCGACCCGGTCGACACCAGGTCGACGATCCCCTCGGCGAGGCCGAGCCGCGGCGCCACCTCGACCGCGCCGGAGATCGGGATGACGTCGACCGGGATGCCGCGGCCCTCGAAGAACCGCCGCGCGGTGTTCGGGTGCGCGGTGGCGACCCGCAGGCCGGCGAGATCCTCGACCCGCTGCTGCGGCGCGTCGTTCGGGACGGCGGCCGCAAGCCGGCACCGTCCGTAGCCGAGCTCGCGGACGCGCGGCAGTTCGGCGCCGGTCTCGCTCAGCAGGTCGATGCCCGTGATCCCGAGGTCGGCGACCCCGTCCCCGACGAACTCGATGACGTCGTTGGTCCGGACGAACAGGATGTCGAGGTCGTAGTTCTGGACGAGCGCCACGAGGCTGCGGTCGTGCTCCTCGAAGACGAGCCCGGCATCGTGGAGGAGCCGCAGGGTCGGTTCGACGAGCCGGCCCTTGTTCGGGACAGCCAGGCGGAGACGGTCCCTCATCGCCCGGGCCCGGTCCTGGCCTTGTCGAGCATCGCCCGATAGCCGCCCTCGCCGTGGTTCAGCCACGAGGCGATGCGCGTGATCGTTGCCGTGCTGGCGCCGGTCTCGCGCGAGATCTCCGCGTAGTGCATCCCGCCGTCGAGGAGCCGGACGACGGCCCACCGCTGGGCCATGTCGCGCAGCTCGTTGAGCGTGCACAGGTCGCGGAAGAACCGCTCGGTCTCGTCGAGGGTCTCGAGACCCAGGATCGCCTCGAAGAGGGATCCGGTGTCCTGGTTCCGCCAGTCGTCGGCCATGGTCGCAGTCCATCCCACTGGTGTGCTAACGTTGTAGCGTGCTAAAACGCTAACACGGGAGTCCGGCAGTTGGCAAGCGGCTTCGAGATCCTTCCGGCGATCGACCTGCGCGGCGGGCGGGTCGTCCGGCTGCGGCAGGGCGACTTCGGGCGCGAGACGGCGTTCTCGGATGACCCGGTGGCGGTGGCCCGCGGGTTCGCGGCAGCGGGCGCGCGTCGGCTGCATGTCGTCGACCTCGACGGGGCACGGACCGGGGAGCCGGCACACGGCGAGGTGGTCGGGGCGATCGTGGTGGCGGTGGGGGAGCGGGTCGCCGTCGAGGTGGCCGGCGGGCTCCGCTCCGAGCAGGCCGTGGCCGACGTGCTCGACGCCGGGGCCGGCCGCGCGGTGGTCGGCACGGCGGCGCTCCGCGACCCCTCGTTCGCCGGGCGCCTCGTAGCGACGCACGGCGCGGACCGGATCGTGGTCGCGATCGACGTCCGCGACGGCCTGGCGGTCGGGCAGGGCTGGGCCACGGATGCGACCGGCGTCGACGCGCTGGTCGCCGTCGAACGGCTGGCCGACGCCGGGGTCGGCGTCTTCGAGGTGACGGCGATCGAGCGGGACGGGCTCCTCGGGGGCCCGGACCTCGCGCTCTACGGGCGGCTGGTCGCGCTCGGACTCGGTTCGATCGTCGCATCGGGGGGCGTCGCCACGCTCGACGACCTGCGCGCGGTCATGGACATCGGCTGCGCCGGCGCGATCGTGGGCCGTGCCCTGTACGACGGGACGCTGGACCTGGCGTCGGCCGTGGAGGCGCTCGGGCTGCCCTGGGCGCCCGGCTGAGCGCCGCTCCCGCCGCGAGGGCGGAGATTCCGACTAGTGGCCGCCGTGACTCGCGGTCTCGTGCTCCTTCTTGTGCTCGGCGATGACCTTCTCCGCGATGTGCGAGGGCACGTCCTCGTAGTGATCGAGCGTCGAGGAGAAGGTCCCGCGGCCGTGGGTCAGCGACCGTAGCTCGATGGCGTACGTGAACAGCTCCGCCTCGGGGACGTGGGCGCTGATGATCTGCGTGGTGCCCTCGGAATCCATGCCGAGGACACGGCCGCGCCGGCCGTTCAGGTCGCGGTTGACCTCGCCCATATAGGCCTCGGGCACGCGGATCTCCACGGCCATGATCGGCTCCATGAGCGCGGGCTTGGCCTGCAGGACCCCGTCCTTGAGCGCCATCGAGGCCGCGATCTTGAACGAGAGCTCGTTCGAGTCGACCGGGTGGAACGACCCGTCGTAGAGCGTCGCCCGGAAGTCCGAGAGCGGGTACCCGGCCACGACGCCCTCGGCGGCCGCCTCGCGGATGCCCTTCTCGACGCCGGCGAAGAAGCCCTTCGGGACCGAGCCACCGACGACGCGCTCGGCGAACTCGACGCCGCCGTCCGGGTTCGGCTCCAGCTCCAGCCACACGTCGCCGAACATGCCGTGGCCGCCGGTCTGCTTCTTGTAGCGGCCGTGGACCTGGGTCTTGCCGCGGATCGTCTCCTTGTAGGGGACCTTGGGCGTGTGGGTCACGACGGCCGCCCCGAACTTGCGCTTGAGGCGCTCGATGATGACCGCCGTGTGCGCCTCGCCCATCGTCCGCAGGACCTGCTCGCCGCTCGCGTTGCGCTCGAGGCGGACCGTCGGCTCCTCCTCGAGCATGCGCTGGAGGGCCGGGCCCATCTTGTCGAGGTCGCTCTTCGACTGCGGCTCGATCGCGACCACGAGCGACGGCGACGGGAAGTCGAGCTGGGCCATGGTCAGCGGGCGTTCCTTCGCGCTGAGCGTGTCGCCCGTCTCGGTCACCGCGAGCTTGGCGATGGCCCCGATCTCGCCGGCCTTGAGCTCGCCGATCGGCTCCTGTTCCTTGCCGTGGAGGAGCAGGAGCTGG
This sequence comes from uncultured Chloroflexia bacterium, assembly GCA_963755115.1. GTDB lineage: Bacteria > Chloroflexota > Limnocylindria > Limnocylindrales > CSP1-4 > SPCO01. The sequence continues at coordinate 1,830,972 of CAVWIK010000002.1, read as the reverse complement.
CCGATCCGCTCGTCCTCGTTGCGGTTGGCGTTCCACACGTGCGCCTGCGACCGGAGCGTGCCCGACAGGACCCGCAGGTACGTCAACCGCCCGACGAACGGGTCGGCCGTGGTCTTGAACACGCGCACCAGGAGCGGTCCGGCCTCGTCCGCCTCGACCTCGACCGTCGCGCCGCCCTTGTCGGCCGCCGCGGCCGGCGGCTCGTCGGCCGGGGACGGGAGGTACCGCACGATCGCGTCGAGCACCGCGCGCAGCCCGATGCCCTTGGCCGAGCTCCCCACGAGCACGGGCGCGAGGATGCTCTCCTTTACGCCCTTGCGGAGGCAGACCTCCAGCTCGTGGTCGGCGATCTCCTCGCCCTCGAGGTACTTCGTCAGGACGTCGTCGTCCGCCTCGGCGGCGGCCTCGAGCAGCTGGTCCCGACGGCGGCTGACCTCGCCGGCGAGCTCGTCCGGGATCGGGATCTCGACTTCCTTGGTCCCGTCCCAGCGCCACGCCTTGCGATGGACGAGGTCGACGTACCCCTCGAACGACTCGGCGGCCCCGATCGCGATCTGGAGCGGCGCGATCTTGTCGCCGAAGACCGAGCGCAGGGCGTCGAGTGCGGCCGTCGGGTCGGCGTTCTCCCGGTCGCACTTGTTGATGAAGAAGCACGCGGCGCTATTGGTGGCCCGGCCGATGGCGACCGCGTTCTCGAGACCCGCCTCCACGCCCGCCGACGCATCCATGACGAAGATCGTCCCGTCCGATGCCGCGAACCCCTCGATGACGTCGGCCACGAAGTCCGGGTAGCCGGGCGTGTCGACCAGCGAGATCCGCGTCCCGTCGCTCTCGAAGGTGCCGACCGCCAGGCTGAGCGACTCCCGCCGTTTCTGCTCCTCGGGCTCGAAGTCGAGGTGGGCGGTGCCGTCGTCCACGCGTCCGAGTCGAGGGATCGCCCCGGCCCTGAACATCAGCTGTTCCGCCAGCGTCGTCTTGCCAGAGCCTACGTGGCCCGCCAGGACGACGCTGCGAAGGTGAGGGAGGTCGACGCTCTTCATCGTCATCGGGTTCGACGGTCCTCCTGCTGGGCGGTGTCACCGTGGGTCGTCGAGAGGTGCGCGGGGGGTCGGGCCATGATAGTCGGCTATACTCCGGCCCGCGATGTCAGGGCATTCCAAGTGGTCGACGATCAAGCGCGCGAAGGGCATCACGGATGCTCGTCGGGGCGCCTTGTTCACCAAGGTCGCGCGCGAGATCTCCGTCGCGGCGCGCCAGGGTGGTGGCGACCCCGACGCCAACTACCGGCTGCGGCTCGCGATCGAGAAGGCGCGCTCGGTGAACATGCCGGCCGACAACATCAAGCGGACGATCGACAAGGCGACCGGGGCGGGTGACGTCGACCAGTACGAGGAGATCGTCTACGAGGGCTACGGGCCCGGCGGGGTCGCCGTGCTCGTGGAGGCCCAGACCGACAACCGGAACCGCACGGCTGCCGAGGTGCGCTCGATGTTCGCCAAGAGCGGCGGCCAGCTGGCGGGCAGCGGCGCGGTCGCCTGGCAGTTCGAGCCGCGCGGCCTGATCTCGGTCCCGCGCGGCGGCATCGACGTCGACGAGGTCGCCCTGGCCGCGATCGATGCGGGCGCCGAGGACGTCGACACCGACGACGCCGACACGATCGAGATCTACACGGCGCCGGGCGACCTCGAATCGGTGCGCCAGGCCCTGGAGGGGGCGGGCGTGGCGGTCGACTCCGCCGAATCGACGATGGTCGCCAAGCAGACCGTCGAGCTCGACTCGTCCAAGGCCCGCCAGGCCCTCCGATTGGTCGAACTGCTCGAGGACCTCGACGACGTGTCGCGCGTGACCGCCAACTTCGACATCCCCGAGGACGTCTTCGCCGAGGTCGCTGGGTGATCGTCCTCGGGATCGACCCGGGGACCGCCGCCCTCGGTTACGGGATCGTCGAACGGTCCCGCGGGCGGCTCCGCGAGGTCGACCACGGCTGCCTGTCGACGAGCCCGGATCTCACGCTCCCGGAACGGCTGCTCGCGATCCACACCCTGGTGGACGACCTGCTCGCCCTCCACCAGCCGGACCTCCTCGCCGTCGAGCGGCTGTTCTTCTCGCGCAACGTCCAGACGGCCTTCGCGGTCGGCCAGGCGCGCGGCGTCGTCCTGCTCGCCGCGGCCCAGCACGCGACACCGGTGCGCGAGGCCACGCCGAACGAGGTCAAGAGCGCCATCACCGGCTACGGCGCCGCGGACAAGGAGCAGGTTGGTCGGATGGTCCAGCTCGTGCTCGGCATGAGCGAGCTGCCGCGGCCCGACGACGCAGCCGACGCGCTCGCGATCGCGACCTGGGCGGTCAACACGGAGCGGTCGGGGGTCATCCGCGAGGCGGCGGTCATGGACCGGGCGGCGGTCGCGCCGATCACCCGCGGCGAGTCCAGCTACGACCGCGCGGTCCGCGAGGCCCTCGCGAGCGAGCGCGCCGCGAAGCGCAACGCCTCCTAGGCCGGGAGGGACGGCCGGTGCTCGCCTCGGTCGAGGGCATCGTGGGCGCCGTCGCGTTCGACTCGCTCGTCATCGAAGTGGGCGGGCTCGGGTACCGCGTGTTCGCCGCCCCCGCGATCCTCGCGACGGCGGTGCCGGGCGGCCGTCTCAAGCTGCATACGTATCACCTCGTCCGCGAGGACCAGCAGGCCCTCTACGGGTTCCGCTCGTCGGAGGAGCTCGGGTTCTTCACGCTGCTCCTCACCGTCAACGGCGTCGGCCCGAAGGTCGCGCTGGCGATCGTGGGTTCGCGCCCGACGGCCGACCTCCAGCTCGCGATCATGGCCCAGGACCAGGCCGTCCTCGTCGCCATCCCGGGGATCGGCAAGAAGCTCGCCGAGCGGATCATCTTCGAGCTCAAGGAGAAGGTCACCGCCGCCGGCGTGGCCGTCGCCGGTCCCGCGGTCGCCGGGCAGGCCGCGAGCGAGGGCGAGATCGTCGCCGCGCTGCAGGCACTCGGCTACTCGCTCGGTGAGGCGCGCGAGGCGTCGCGGATCGCGCTCTCGGACGTCGGCGTCGCGTCGACGCTCGAGGAGCGGGTCAAGGCCGCCCTCCGGAGCCTTGCCCGGGACTAGGAGGACGAGCCGGACGGGCCGGCCGGTGTCAGGGTCGCTGGCCTGCGAGGGCGTCGGCGTGCCGGCCGCGCGGGTCGATCGAGGCCCGGCCGGGCCGTGCCGCGAGGTCCGCGAGGGTCTCGCTGTCGAGGATCTCGAGGATCGCGTCGCGGACGTCGATCATCGTGTCGCGGAGTGCGCAGGTCGCCTCGTCGGGGCAGGAGCACGGCTCGTAATAGCGGAGCGAGACGCAGCCGAGGGGCGCGAGCGCGCCGTCGAGGAGCCGCACGACCCGGCCGAGCGAGACGGTCGCCGGGATCCACCGCGAGCGCGTACCCGCCATGGGCCCCGAGGGTCGTCCGCACGACGCCGGCGTGCTTGAGCGTGGCCATGATCTGCTCGAGGAACTTGAGCGGGAGGCGCTCCCGCTCGGCGAGCGTCGCGAGCGCCACCGGTCCGTGGTCGCTGTGGCGAACGAGATCGGTGAGGGCGCGCAGGCCGTACTCGGATCGGCGGGAGAGCCGCATGCGTCCATGCTAGCCGAAGTCCTACTCCCATGGTGGGAGTTGCGTCGGCGGCCGGGCTTCGGCCCTCGGGGGCGGCGTCCCGCCGAGGCTGCCTGTCGGCTCGTGGGGCCCTTGGCCCAGCGGTTGGCGCATCCATCGACCATCCGACGAAGCAGCGGCGGCGCGCGCACGATCGACCCGGTCGCGGGACCGCACAGAGGCGCCCCAGCCGCCCATCGGCGCAGGCGTGGACCGATCGGCGCCGGAGCCGACCGGATCTTCGTCGTTTGGTCGCTCGGTGGACCAGCGGCGGCGGGTGGGAAGCCGAGGGGCGGAACAGCGACCCCGGGGACACGGGGGGCCGCGACGGAGAGCATGCGATGTAGAACATGCGTGCGATATGGCATGGAGCGTGCTACCATCGCGCCCGATGGCCGACGACGTTTCGCGCATCCTCTCGGCGGACCTCGAGGACGAGGCGGACCTCGTCGTCGAGGGCACGCTCCGCCCCAAGACCCTCGACGAATACATCGGGCAGCGCGAGGTCAAGGCGAACCTCTCGATCCTGCTCCAGGCGGCGAAGGGGCAGGGGAGAGGCGGCCGACCACATCCTGCTCTACGGCCCGCCCGGCCTCGGCAAGACGACCCTCGCGACGATCGTCGCCCGCGAGCTCGGGGTCAACGTGCGGTACACGTCGGGGCCGGCCGTCGAGCGGGCCGGCGACCTCGCCGTCGATGCTCACCTCGCTCGACGAGGGCGACGTCCTCTTCATCGACGAGATCCACCGCCTGAACCGTGCCGTCGAGGAGATCCTCTACCCGGCGATGGAGGACTACGCGCTCGACGTCATGATCGGCAAGGGCCCCAGTCGCCCGCAGCCTGCGGCTCAGCCTCAAGCCGTTCACCGTCGTCGGCGCCACGACCCGCGCCGGCCGGATCAGCAGCCCGTTGCGTGACCGGTTCGGCGCCACGTACCGGCTCGACTTCTACACCGACGACGAGCTGACCGCGATCGTCGACCGATCGGCGATCGATCCTCGGCGTCGAGATCCAGCCGGCGGCCGCGCGGGCCATCGCACGACGCGGGCGGGGCACGCCACGGATCGTCAACCGGCTGCTCAAGCGCGTCCGCGACCACGCCGAGGTCCACGGCGACGGCACCGTCGACGAGGCGCGGGCGCGCGAGGCGATGCGCGCGATGGAGATCGACGACGAGGGCCTCGATTCCACGGATCGGAAGCTGCTGGCCGCGATCATCCAGAAGTTCGCCTCGGGGCCGGTCGGGGTCGCGGCCCTCGCGGCGGTCCTGTCCGAGGAGATCGAGACCATCGAGGACGTCTACGAGCCGTTCCTGCTCCGGCTCGGGTTCATCGACCGGACGCCCCAGGGCCGCATCGCCACCGAGCTCGCGCGGGCGCACCTGGCCGCCCTCGGCTACGAGATCCCGCCGCCGCGACGCGCGGACCCCGGCATGCCGAGCCTCTGGGACGACCCCGCGCCGGGCGACGCGTGAGCGAGCCCTACGTCGGACGGGCCGCGCGCTACGAGGTCATCGTCCCGCCGCCACCGGACGGCTCGACACGGGCACGGATCGGCAACGCTGACGCTGACCCACGGCGAGGTCGAGACGCCGCAGTTCATGCCGGTCGGCACGAACGCGACCGTGAAGGCGCTCTCGCCCGACGAGATCCGCGAGACCGGCGCCTCGATCATCCTCGCCAACACGTACCACCTCTACCTGCGGCCCGGCGCCGACCGCATCGCGCGGCTCGGCGGTCTGCACCGGTTCATGGACTGGGATGGTCCGATCCTGACGGACTCGGGCGGCTTCCAGGTCGTGTCGCTCGGCGACCTGCGGGTCGTCGACGAGGACGGCGTCACGTTCCGCAGCCATCTCGACGGGTCCACCCACCGGTTCACCCCCGAGGTCGCGATCGCGGCCCAGGAGGCCCTCGGCTCGGACATCGCCGTCGCCTTCGACCAGCCGGTCTTCCCGACCTCGCCGCGGGCCGTCGTCGCTGACGCGACCGAGCGGACCCACCGCTGGGCGGAACGCTCGCTGGCGGCGCACCGGCGCGCGGACCAGGCGCTCTTCGGGATCGTCCAGGGCGGGCTCGACCCGGAGTTGCGGGCGGCGTCGACGCGGTTCGTCGCGAGCCTGCCGTTCGACGGGATCTGCCTCGGCGGCCTCGCCGGCGACGAGACTCCGGCCCAGCGCGACGCGACGCTGGACCTCGCCGTGCCGATCCTCGATGGCGACCCGCGGCCGCGCTACCTGATGGGCCTGGGCTCGCCCGCGGACCTGCTCGAGGCCGTCCATCGCGGCGTGGACCTGTTCGACTCGGTGCTGCCGGCGCGGGTCGCGCGCAACGGCCAGTTCTGGATCCCGGGCGGACGGATCAACATCCGGAACCAGGCCTTCCTCGACGATCCCGCGGCCGATCCAGGACGACTGTCCGTGCCTTGCCTGCCGGCGGTTCTCGAGGGCCTATCTGGCCCATCTCTTCCGGGCCAAGGAGCTCCTCGCGTACCGCCTCGCGACTTGTCACAACCTGACCTTCACCCTAGACTTCATGGCCAGGGTCCGAGCCTCGATCCGGGCCGGTTCCTTCCCCGCCTCGATGGTCGACCTGCGGTCTCGCGCGGGTCGGATGAGCGCCGGTGAAGGGGCCGTGAAGTCCGCGTGAAGGGTCGACCGATAGCCTGCATGACGACGCGGAGGCGAAGCGATGGGCTCGCGAAACCGTCCCGGCAAGGAAGCCAAGAAGAAGCCGAAGGCCAAGCAGGGCCAGACCGCGCTCTCGCCGTTGGAGGCCCCGCCTCAGAACGTCGAGGTGATCCGCAAGCCGCGCAAGGAGAAGCCCGTCGTCGAGGACGACGAGAACGAGGGCTGAACGCCGGGTGGTCGCCGTCGCGGCCCGCTCCGGTGACCGGTCGAACCGATCGAGTGAGGAGCGTGACGGACCGATGGCGATGACCGACGAGCGGAGCACGGAGCGAGCGCCAGGCGGAGCGCGGCAAGGCGGTCGACGCCGCGCTGCTCGCCATCGAGAAGCAGTTCGGTCGCGGGGCCATCATGAAGCTCGGCTCCCGCGAGAAGCAGCTGATCGACACGATCCCGACGGGCTCGATCGCCCTCGACCTGGCCCTGGGCGTCGGCGGCATCCCGCGCGGCCGGATCACGGAGATCTTCGGCCCCGAGTCGTCGGGCAAGACGACCGTCTGCCAGCACGTCATCGCCGAGGCGCAGGCCAGGGGCGGCGTGGCGGCGTTCATCGACGTCGAGCACGCGCTCGACCCCGGCTACGCACGGCCAATGCGGGGTCAACGTCGACGAGCTCCTCGTCAGCCAGCCCGACACCGGCGAGCAGGCGCTCGAGATCACCGAGACCCTCATCCGCTCCGGCGGCATCGACATCGTCGTCGTCGACTCCGTCGCGGCCCTCGTGCCGCGGGCCGAGATCGAAGGCGAGATGGGCGATTCGTTCGTCGGCATCCAGGCCCGCCTCATGAGCCAGGCCCTGCGCAAGCTGACCGGCGCCGTCTCGCGCTCGAACACCTCGCTGGTGTTCACCAACCAGTTGCGCGAGAAGATCGGCGTGATGTTCGGCAACCCCGAGACCACGCCCGGCGGCCGCGCGCTCAAGTTCTACGCCTCGGTCAGGCTCGACATCCGGCGCGTCGAGACCATCAAGACCGGCACCGAGTCGGTCGGCAACCGGTGCCGCGTCAAGGTCGTGAAGAACAAGGTCGCGCCGCCGTTCCGCGTCGCCGAGTTCGACATCATGTACGGCGAGGGCATCTCGAAGGAGGGCGGCCTGCTCGACGTCGGCGTGGCGATGGACGTGGTGACCAAGACGGGCGCCTGGTTCAACTTCGACGAGACTCGCCTGGGCCAGGGTCGCGAAGCCTCCAAGGACTTCCTCAAGGCGAACGCGCCTGTCGCCGCCGAGATCGAGCGCCGGATCCGCGGCAAGATCGACGAGGATGTCGTCAGGCTCCCGGTCGAGGGCATCGAAGAGGCCGAATAGCATCCGCCGTGATGCGGTCGGTCCGCGGCGTTCGCTCCTCCGCTCCGGTGCTCACGCACGCTGGAGTGCGCTCGCACCGGTGCTCGTCGCGGCCTTGCGTCACGACCGCCTGACGGCAGATGCCGGGAAACGGGGCGCAGCCGCTTTGACCAGCCGATCATCGAGGACGTATGCGGAGCGGCGCGAGGCCCGTGCCGCCGTCGAGGACCCACAGGTCGTGCTCGAGGCGGCGGGCCGGTTCCTCGAGACGCGTTCGCGGTCCGTCGCGGAGGTCCGCCGCCGGCTGACGACGGCCGGCTACCGGCCCGACCTCGTGGATGGCGCGATCGCGAAGCTGCTCGAGTTCGGGATGCTCGATGACGAGGTCTTCGCCCGGACCTGGGTGGAATCGCGCGACCGGGCGCGACCACGAGGGGAGCGGGCGATCCGCGAGGAGCTTCGCCTGAAGGGCATCGACCGGGCCGTCATGGAGGAGGTCCTGGCCGAGCGCCGGGCCGATGGCGCCACGGTCAACGCCGACGAGGAGGCGGTGTCGGTCGATCGAGCGGCGGCGGAACGCCTGCTCGCGAAGCACGAGCGAGCGCTCGCCCGGGTCGTGGACCCGCGCCAGCGCCGCCAGCGCGCGTACGCCTTGCTGGCCCGGAACGGGTTCGACCCCGAGACGTGTCGCGAGGCGGCCGCCACGGTCCTCGGGACGGGAGCCCTCGCGACCGGAGAGGACGGGTAACCCGCCGTCAGTCCGACCAGGCTGGGACGAGGCGTTCGGCATCGGCGGCGACGCCGGCCAGGTTGGCCGAGGCCTGGTTGTGCTGCCAGAGCAGACCGAGGAACGTGAGGCCGGCGACGTCGCTGACGCCGCGCCGGTGGCGCGGCACGCCGAACTCGTCGAGCTCGACGCCCTCGAGCCAGCCGTAGTCGGTGGCATAGCCCGACGTCCACAGCACGCTCGCGATGCCGGCGTCGGCCAGGTCGAGCTCGGTCAGCTCGGGCGGCTGGAAGGTCGACACGGCGAACTCGCCGGGCGGGGCGTCGATCCCCGCCGCCTCGATGTAGCGGTCGAACAGCGGTCGGTACCGTTCGTCGAACAGCGTGTCGGCGTAGGCGAGGTTCACGCCGAGGTCTTCCGCGAACCGGGCGCGTTCTCCGTCGGCCCCGAGGAACCGGCCGGCGAGCCGGATGCCCCGGCGCGCGAACTCCCGAAGGTCCGTGTCGTGGCCGCCGCCGTGGCCGGACAGATGCGGATTGCACGCAAGGCGCATGCGCGGGTCCGGGAACTGATCCGACGGTCGGGATCATGATGCCGACGGCGGGACCGTCGACGACGAGCGAGCGGATCCAGTGGAAGTAGTCCCGGCCGCGGTACCGGCGGGGCGCCCGTCCGCAGTGACCGACCGAGAGCACGACGTCGCGGCAGTCCTCGAACAGCTCCTCGGCGAGCTGGACGCCGGACTGCCCGCTGCCCACGACGAGTACGCCGCCCGGCGGCAGGTCCGCGGGGTCGCCGGTAGTGGTGGGAGTGCACCTGGGCGACCCGGGTGCTGATCGCGCTCGCCGTGGCCGGGATCTTCGGCGAGTGGAACGCGCCCGTGGCGCCGATCACGCTCCGGGCCGAGAGGGCCCCGGCCGACGTCTCGATCCGGAAGCGGCTGCCCCGGGTCGCGGCAGCGTCCCCGGTCGCGGCCGGCGCGACGCGCGTGACCGCGACACCGGTCCGCACGGGCGCGCCGATGACCTCCGCGTAGCGGGCCGTGCGGCCGGCGATCTCGTCACGGGTCATGTATCCGCCGGGGTCGCCGTCGTCGTAGCGGAACCCCGGCAGGGCCGTCAGCTCGTTCGGTGCTGACGAGCTGGAAGGCGTCCCAGCGGTCCTGCCAGCCGCCACCGAGCGTCTCGCGCCGCTCGAGGACCACGTGCTCGCGGCCCATCCGCGTCAGATGCCAGGACGCGATCAGTCCTGCCTGGCCGGCCCCGACCACCACGGTCTCGACCGAATCGGGCAGTTCGCCACCCATGATTCCCCTCCAACCGCACCGCTCCGGCGTCGCTCTGGATCCGGCACACCCACGCCGGAGCCGCCCCAGCAGCTCATGTTGCACCCGGGGACCGCCTCGGTTGACCCTCCGGTCCGTGGCTCGTAGGCTACGCGCAAGACGAACCACCACGCCGCGGATGCGGCGTTCGAACTCAAATCGGCGTCGATCGCGGCCCACGGAGGGGTCGGGATCATCGCTCCGGGCGGCCCGGTCGCCCCCACCGCGCGCTCGACGCTACCGAATCGCTATAGGACCTCCGGCCGAGCGCATCGACCGGATGGGAGGATCACTGATGGAGACACCGGTCGTCGTGGCGGTGGCCCTCGTGGCCATCGTCGGCGGAGCCGTACTCGGCGTGCTCTTGCGTAGCCTCTGGGCCTCTCAGACCATGAAGGCCGCCCAGTCGGAGGCCCGACGGATCGAGGCGGAGGCGCGCGCCCGCCAGAAGGAGCTGATCCTCGAGGCGAAGGACGAGAAGCTCCGCATGCAGAGCGAGGCGGAGGACGAGGCCCGCGCCAAGCGCGCCGAGCTCGCCACCCTCGAGCGGCGACTGCTCGCCGCGCGATGAGCAGCTCGACCAGCGCACGGACATGCTCGAGCAGCGCGACCGCAAGCTCCTGGAGCGCGACCGCGAGCTCGACAAGACCCGCGAGGACCTCGCGCGCGCCACGCAGGACCAGATCGCCGCTCTCGAGCGCGTCTCGGGCATGTCAGCGGACGAGGCGAAGGCCGTGCTCCTCGACGCCGTGCGCGAGGAGGCCGAACACGACGCGGTCAAGCTCTCCCGCGCGATCGAGCGTGCCGCCCGCGAGGACGCCCAGGACCGTGCCCGCGACATCGTCATCACCGCGATGCAGCGCGTGGCCGCGGACCACACCGCCGAGCACACGGTCTCGGTCGTCCATCTGCCGTCGGACGAGATGAAGGGCCGGATCATCGGCCGCGAGGGCCGCAACATCCGCGCGCTCGAACAGGCGACCGGGGTCGACCTCATCATCGACGACACGCCCGAGACGGTCGTGCTCTCCGGGTTCGATCCCGTCCGCCGCGAGGTGGCCCGGCTGGCCGTGACCAAGCTCATCGCCGACGGCCGCATCCACCCGGGCCGGATCGAGGAGGTCGTCGCCAAGGCGCGCGCCGAGGTCGAGCTCGTCATGCGCCAGGCCGGCGAGCAGGCCGCCTACGAGGCCGGCGTGCCCGGGTCTCCCTGCCGAGATCATCAAGCTCCTCGGCCGGCTCAAGTTCCGCACCTCGTACGGGCAGAACGTGCTCAACCACGTCGTCGAGACGAGCCATCTGGCCGCGGTCATCGCCGCGGAGATCGGCGCCGACGTCCAGATCGCCAAGATGGGCGGGCTCCTCCACGACATCGGCAAGGCCGTCGACCACGAGGTCGAGGGGCCGCATGCCGCCATCGGGGCGGCCATCGCGCAGCGGCACAACCTGCCGTTCAAGGTCGTGAACGGGATCGCGGCCCACCACCAGGAGGTCGAGTACGCCTGTCTCGAGGCGCCGATCGTCCAGGTCGCCGACGCGATCAGCGCGTCACGCCCGGGCGCCCGCGGCGAGTCGATGGACACGTACGTCAAGCGCCTCGAGGACCTCCAGGCCATCGCCGAGAGCTTCAGCGGCGTCGAGCGCTCGTTCGCGGTCCAGGCGGGCCGCGAGGTGCGCATCCTCGTCCGCCCCGAGGAGATCGACGACCTGACCGCGTCGCGACTCGCGCGCGACATCGTCAAGAAGATCGAGGAGCAGCTGACCTACCCGGGCCAGATCAAGGTGACGGTCATCCGCGAGACGCGGGCCGTGGAGTTCGCGAAGTAGCCGCGCCGATCGGCCGCACGCGTCTCGGCAATCCAGCCAACGGCAACGCGCCCCGGCCCAAGGGCGCGCTGCCGCGTCCTGCTCATCGGGGACATGATCGGCAAGCCCGGCCGCGAGGCGGTCGAGGCGGTCCTGCCGGCCCTGCGCGACGAGCGCGGCATCGACTTCGTGACCGCCAACGGCGAGAACGTGGCCGGCGGCATGGGCCTCACGCCCTCGACCGCCGAGTCGATCCTCGCCTCGGGCGTCGACGTCATCACGTCCGGCAACCACATCTGGGACAAGCGCGAGATCTACCCGTTCCTCGAGGCGAACGACCGGGTGCTCCGCCCGCTCAACTACGGCACGCACGAGGTGCCGGGCCGCGGCTGGGGCGTCGTACGGGGCCCTCGACGGGACCGACGTCGCGGTCATCAACCTCCAGGGCCGGACGTACATGCAGCAGATCGAGAACCCGTTCACCGATGCGGACCGCCTGCTCGACGAGTCGTCCGAGCCGCTCCCGCCGGTCCGGATCGTCGACTTCCACTGCGAGCTCACCTCGGAGAAGAACGCGCTCGGGCTGTACCTCGACGGCCGGGTGAGCGTGGTCGTCGGGACGCACACCCACGTCGTCACCGGCGACGAGCGGATCCTCCCGAACGGCACCGCGTACCTCACCGACATCGGGATGACCGGCCCCGTCTGGAGCGTCATCGGGTTCGCGCCGCGCACGGTCCTGCCGCGGTTCATCAACGCCCTGCCGACCCGGTTCGAGGTCGGCGAGGGTCCGGTGGTCTTCAACGCCGTCCAGGTCGACATCGACCCGGCGACCGGGCGCGCCCTCGAGATCGAGCGGATCCAGCGGCTCCTGGAGGACTGACCGTGCCCACGCCGCGGCGGCGGCGCCACGACCCGCTCCCGCCGGCCGCCCGGGGATCTCGCGGGCGGCACGGACCGTCGACGGTCGACCTGCACACGCACACGACGCGCTCGGACGGGATCGTCGAGCCGGTCGCCCTGGTCGAGGCGGCCTTCGCCGTGCGGCGTGCGCACCTTCGCCGTCACCGACCACGACACGCTCTCGGGCTACCGGGAGGTCATCGCGGCCGAGGCCGTGCCGCCCGGGATGGACCTGATCCCGGGGGTCGAGATCAACGCGATCGTCACCGCCGACCTCGGCCTGTGGGAGGGCGAGCTCCACATCCTCGGCTTCGGCATGGATCCGGCCGACGAGGCCTTCGAGGCGGCGCTTCGGTCGCAACGGGACCGCCGCCGCCTGCGCTTCGAGCGGACCGTCGCCCGACTGCGGGCGATCGACCTGCCCATCGACACCCAGGTCGCGGCGCTCGTCCCCGGCGAGGACGACGCGCTCGGTCGCCCGACGATCGCGCGCGCCCTCATCGCCGCGGGCCATGCCACGAGCGTCGAGGACGCGTTCCGCCGCCTGCTCGGCTACGGCAACCCCGCCTACGTGCCGCGCGAGGGGCTCGGACCGGCCGAGGCCATCGCGACGATCCGCGCGGCCGGCGGTCTCGCCGCGCTCGCCCACTTCAGCGAGGCCCCATCGCGGATCGGCGTGATCCGCGACCTGATCGATGCCGGCCTCGGCGGGCTCGAGGTGTACTACCGCTCGTTCGATGACGCCACGGTCACGATGGTCGGGGCGGTCGCGACGAGCCTCGGGCTCGTCCGGACCGGCGGGACCGACTACCACGGCGACCTCGGGAGCTATGCCGAGGCCCACGACCGGCTCTGGGTCCCGCCCGAGGTTGCCGATGGCGTGCGCTCGGCGATCGGCGTAGGCTCGCGGCCAGACCGATGACCGACCGCCCGACGCTCGATCGCACCCTGCCGATGCTGGACCTCGCGCCGGCGGCACCGTCCGGCGCGCCGCGCGAACCGGCCATGCCGGCCGATGCGCGGCTGCACGAGTACCTGCCCGAGGCGCGCGCGCTGCCGCGCTTCCACGTCTGGACGCTCGGCTGCCAGATGAACCGGAGCGACTCCGAGGAGATGGCCGGACGGCTGCTCCAGGCCGGCTGCGAGGAGGCCGCCGGCATGGACGACGCGGACCTCATCGTCATCAACACCTGCGCGATCCGCGAGGGTGCCGAGCAGAAGGTCATCGGCCGGCAGGGCCAGCTCGCCCGCCTCAAGCAACAGCACGCCGGCCTGCGCGTGGTCCTGACCGGCTGCTCGGTCCGGGAGCCCGATCGAGCGGGCCTGCGCCGCCGCTACCCGGCCGTCGACCTGTTCCTGCGACCCGACGAGGAGCCCGAGCTCGTCGATCGGCTGGGGCTTGCCTCGGCGCAGGCCCCGATCGGCGCCATCGGCGCGACCACGACCGTCGGACGGACGGTCGTCGGGGCGGCCGACGGGCTCTCGGCGACGCGGGCGCGGGCCGTGGGGGAGGGGACCGTCGCCCGCGGGTCGACGGTCAGCGCGTGGCTCCCGATCATCTACGGCTGCGACAAGACCTGCACGTACTGCATCGTGCCCTTCAGCCGCGGCCCGGAGCGAAGCCGCCCGTTCGACGAGATCGTCGAGGAGGCCCGCGCGCTCGCCGCCGCCGGCTACCGCGAGGTGACGCTGCTCGGGCAGAACGTCAACTCCTACGGGCACGACCTCGCCCCCGACGCCCGGTTCGCCCACGTCGACGAGACGCGCTGGGCCGGCCGGCGCCTCGATCTCCACGGACGGCCCGACCTCGCCGAGCTGATCCGTGCGGTCGACGGCCTGCGCACGGCCGACGGCCGGCCGGCGATCGGGCGGCTGCGGTTCGTCACCTCGCACCCGTGGGACCTCTCGGACCGCCTCATCGCCGCGCTGGCCGACTGCGAGAGCGTGTGCGAGCACCTCCACCTGCCGGTCCAGTCCGGTGACGACGCGGTCCTGCGGCGGATGGGCCGCCAGTACACCATCGAGCATTACCTCGAGCGGCTCGCCCGGATCCGCGAGGCCGTCCCCGGCATCACGATCTCGACCGACGTCATCGTGGGGTTCTGCGGCGAGACCGAGGCGCAGTTCGAGGCGACGCTCCGCCTGCTCGAGGCCGTCCGCTACGACCAGGTGTTCGCGGCGGCCTATTCGCCGCGCCCGGGGACACCGGCGACGAAGCTCGCCGACGACGTCCCCGCCGACGTCAAGCGCCGCCGCCTCAACGACCTGCTGGCGCTCCAGGAGGGGATCGGGCTCGAACGGAACCGGGCCTGGCTCGGCCGCGACGTCGAGGTCCTCGTCGAGGCCGTCTCGCCGCCGCGGTCGCACGCGCACGACGCGGAGCCCGATCCCGGCATCGATGGATCGGCCACGCCGCCGACGCCGGGCCTGACCGGGCGCACGCGCGGGAACAAGCTCGTCCACGTCGTCGGCGGCCGGCCGGAGCTCGTCGGGCGCGAGATCACGGTCCGCGTCGACCACGCCGGCCCGTACGCGTTGCGAGGCGCGCTCGTCAGCGCGTGAACGCCGCGCCACCGCTCATCGTCATCGCCGGCGAGACGGCGACCGGCAAGACGGCCCTGGCCATCGAGCTCGCCGAGTCGCTCGCCGAGCGCGGACCGGCCGGCCGAGATCATCTCGGCCGACTCGCGACAGGTGTTCCGGGGCCTGGACATCGGGACCGCCAAGGCCATCGGCCGCCGACCGCGCTCGCGTGCCGCATCACGGCCTCGACCTCGTCGATCCGGACGCGTCGTTCAGCGTCGCCGAGTTCGTCACCCACGCCACCGGCGTCCTGCACGCCCTCCACGAGCGCCGTGGCATCGCGATCCTCGCCGGCGGGACGGGGCTCTACCTGCGGTCCGTCGCCCGCGGCCTGGACGCCGACGCGCTCCCGAGCGATGCCGACCGTGCGCGCCCGGCTCGAGGCGGAGCTTGACCGGGACGGCCTGCCGGCGATGGCCGCCCGACTGCAGGAGCTGGCCCCGCGGCTCGCCGCCGACGTGGACCTGCACAACCCGCGACGCGTCGTCCGGGCGCTCGAGATCGCCGAGCTGCGCGGCGATGGGCCGCGCCCGCCGGCGCGCGGCTACCCGGGACCGGTCGCCTGGCTCGGCCTCCGGGTCGAACCGGACGTCCATCGCGAGCGGATCGCCGCACGGGCGCGTGCCCAGTTCGACGGCGGTCTCCTCGATGAGGCCGCGGCGCTCCGCCGGCGGTTCGACCCGGGCCTCCCGGCCTTCAGCGCGATCGGCTATCGCGAGGCTTGGGCGACGCTCGATGGAGCGCTGTCGCGGGAGGCCGCCATCGAGCTCGACGCGCAGCGCAACGCCGCGTTCGCCCGGCGGCAGCGGACCTGGTTCCGCGCGGAGCCCGACATCGAATGGCTCGACGCGACGGCAGGCCCGCCTATCGCGGGCGCCATGGCGGCGGTGGGCCGCCTCGGGGTCGGCATCACCTGAGTCGGATGATGCGGGGCGGCGTCCGCGTCGTCGACCATGCCCGGAACGGATGGAGCAAGTGTGGGGCGGGCACCATGACGACCAGCACAGACCGGAACGG
This sequence comes from uncultured Chloroflexia bacterium, assembly GCA_963755115.1. Taxonomy (GTDB): domain Bacteria; phylum Chloroflexota; class Limnocylindria; order Limnocylindrales; family CSP1-4; genus SPCO01. The sequence goes on along the minus strand of CAVWIK010000002.1, from coordinate 1,815,007 downwards.
GCATCGACCGCGCGTCGTGATCGTCGGCGGAGGCTTCGCCGGCGTCGCGTGCGCCGACAAGCTCGCCAAGGGCGGTGACATCGCGGTCACGCTCATCGACCAGAACGACTACCACCAGTTCCAGCCGCTGCTGTACCAGGTCGCCACCGTACCAGCTGGCGCGCGAGCGACATCGCCTATCCGCTCGCGAAGGTCTCGAAGTACCACGGCGGGTTCGAGGTGCTGCAGGCCGAGGTCACCGCGATCGACCCCGCGACACGCAGCGTGACGACCGCCGACGGCAAGACGATCCAGGGCGACTACCTGGTCCTCGCCGCCGGCTCGCAGGCGTTCTTCTTCCGGACGCCGGGCGCGCGCGAACACGCGATCCCGCTGTATTCCCTCGATGACGCCCGCCGGCTTCGTGGCGGCTACTGGCCGTCTTCGACGACGCCGCGAAGGATCCGAGCCTCATCGATCGAAGGCGCCCTCGAGTTCGTGATCGTCGGCGGCGGCCCGACCGGCGTCGAGGTCGCCGGTGCGATCGCCCAGATGATCAACACCACGATGACGACCGAATACCCCGAGCCTGGCGGTGGACCACGCCCGGGTCACGCTCGTGGACCACGGACAGGTGCTGCTCAAGGCCTTCTCGGAGGGCTCCCATGCCTACGCCGCCAAGGTCCTGACCAAGCACGGCGTCAAGCTCCGTCTCGGCGCGGGCGTCACCGAGGTCGGTCCGGGCCACGTCACGCTCTCGGATGGGTCGACCATCAAGACCCGCTGCGTCGTCTGGGGCGGCGGACTCAAGGCCGCGCCCATCGCATCGGCCTCCGGGCTCACGCCGGCTCGCGGCGGTCGGATCGATGTCGAGCCGGACCTGACCGTCGACGGCTTCCCGGGGGTCTACGTCATCGGCGACATCGCGAACATCCCGAGCCCGGACGGCCACACGCATCCGCAGCTCGGATCGGTCGCCCAGCAGTCGGGCGCCTGGGCGGCCAAGAACATCCGGGCCGACATCGCCGGCAAGTCACGCAAGCCGTTCCACTACCTCGACAAGGGGATCATGGCGATGATCGGCCGGGGCGCCGCGGTCGCCGAGGTCGGCAATCACCACGGCCTGCATGGCCCGATCGCGTTCGCGGCCTGGCTTGGGGTGCACAGCGCCCTGATGTCGGGATACCACAACCGCATCGATGCCTTCGTCGACTGGGCGTGGGACTACTTCGGCTCGCACGGGGCGCGACCCCTCGACCGAAGCGATGTTCCACGCATCGACTGGTCCGAGGACGATCAGGTGGAGGCCGTCACCTCCGCCCAGTCCACTTCCGCCTGACCGGCGACCACAAGGGGAGGGCTCGCCATGGCAGGCGACGGGGACTACGACGTCATCATCATCGGCAGCGGCGCCGGGGGCGGCACCCTCGCCCGACACCTCGCGCCGTCGGGCAAGAGGATCCTGATCCTGGAGCGCGGCGACTGGCTGCCCCGCGAGATCGAGAACTGGGACTCGAAAGAGGTCTTCGTCGAGAACCGCTACGTGCCCAAGGAGACGTGGTTCGACGAGAAGGGCAAGCCGTTCCAGCCGGGGATCCACTACTGCGTGGGCGGCGCCACGAAGATGTATGGGGCGGCGCTCTATCGCCTGCGTCGCGAGGACTTCGGCGAGCTGCGCCACCACGACGGCATCTCGCCCGCGTGGCCGATCTCCTACGACGACATGGAGCCGTACTACACGAAGGCCGAGCACCTCTACGAGGTCCACGGCAACCACGGCGAGGACCCGACGGAGCCGAGCGCCAGCGCGCCGTACCCGTTCCCGGCCCTGACCCATGAGCCCCGGATCCAGCAGCTGTCCGACGACCTGGCCCGGGCCGGGTATCACCCGTTCCACGCCCCGTGCGGCGTCCGGCTGCTCGAGCAGGACCGGCCGAACAGCCTGCTGCATCCGCTGCAGGACGTGCGACGGGTTCCCGTGCCTCGTCCAGGCCAAGTCCGACGCCGAGATGCTCGGCGTCCGTCCGGCGCTCGAGCACAAGAACGTGAAGCTCGTCACCGGCGCCCGCGTCACGCGCCTCGAGACCGATGCGGCCGGGACGTCGGTCGCCTCGGTGACCGTCGATCACGACGGGACCACCGAGACGTATCGAGGCGACATCGTCGTCGTGTCGGCGGGGGCCGCGAACTCCGCCAAGATCCTGCTCGCGTCGGCCGGCGACAAGCACCCGGCCGGGCTGGCCAATGGCTCCGGCATGGTCGGGCGCCACTACATGTTCCACAACAGCGTCGCGGTCCTGGCGATCTCCAAGGAGCCCAACCCGACGCAGTTCCAGAAGACGCTCGGCGTCAACGACTTCTACTTCGGGATGCCCGGCTTCGACTACCCGATGGGGAACATCCAGATGGTCGGCAAGTCCGATGCCGAGATGTTCAAGGGCGAGAAGCCGCTCCAGACCAAGCTCGCGCCGATGTTCTCCCTCGACCGAGGTGGCGACGCACGCGGTCGACTTCTGGCTCTCGACCGAGGACCTGCCCGACCCCGACAACCGGGTGACGCTCGCCGCCGACGGCAACATCCAGCTGACCTACACGCCGAACAACCAGGAGCCGAAGAAGCGGCTCTACGGCCAGCTCAAGTGGATGCTCGGCCACCTCGGCATGCACCCCGACCACCTGGTCCCGCGGACCGGCTATCTCAAGAACGAGATCCCGATCGCCGGGGTCGCCCACCAGGCCGGGACCATCCGTTTCGGGACCGATCCGGCCACGTCCGTGCTCGACGTCAACTGCAAGGCCCACGAGCTCGACAACCTGTACGTCGTCGACACGAGCTTCTTCCCCAGCATCGGCGCCGTGAACCCGGCGCTGACGGCCATGGCCAACGCGCTGCGCGTCGGCGACCACCTGCTCGAACGACTTCGCTAGACGGCGCAGGCCGGCCGAGACCGACAAGGAGATCCGGAGGCACGGATGCCTCTCGACAACAAGGTCGCGATCGTCACCGGAAGCGACAGCGGGATCGGTCGCGCGATCGCCGATCGAACTGGCGCCAGCGCAGGGCGCCGCGGTCACGATCAACTACCACAAGAACGCGGACGCGGCCGATGCGGCGAAGCAAGCAGAGTCGAGGCTGCCGGCGGGAAGGCCCAGGTCGATCCAGGCGGATGTGTCGAGCGTTGCCGATATCCAGAAGCTGGTCGATGGGACCGTGGCCGCCTTCGGGCGCCTGGACATCATGGTCAACAACGCCGGCATGGAGACGCGGACCTCGACGCTCGAGACGACCGAGCACCAGTTCGACCTGGTCATCGCGATCGACCTCAAGAGCGCCTTCTTCGGCGTCCAGACTCGCCGCGAAGCAGATGATCAAGCAGGGCGGCGGCGGCCGGATCATCAACATCTCGTCGATCCACGAGGACTGGCCGATGCCGGGCAACGCGCCGTACTGCCTCGCCAAGGGCGGCGTCCGGATGCTCACGCGACGCGCCGGCGTCGAGCTGGCGCCGCACGGCATCACGGTCGTCGGCGTGGCACCGGGGGCCGTCCACACGCCCATCGACGACGTCACGCTCAACGACCCGGTCCAGAAGGCCAAGCTCGAGTCGGCCATCCCGCTCGGGCCGCGTGGCGGAGCCGGAGGAGATCGCCAAGCTCGTGGCGTTCCTCGCCTCGGACGGCGCGTCGTACGGCACCGCCACGACGTATGTCGCGGACGGCGGCATGATGCAGGCCAGCGTCGGGCTCTGATCCGATGACGGTGGCGACCGGCGCGACGGATCCGCGCAAGGCCCGCGAGCGGACCCGGCCGCGACCGGCCCGGCCGCGGGCACGTCCGACCCGCTCGGGGCGACGGTCTCGCCCGACGGCGTGAACGTTCAACGTCTACAGCAAGCACGCGACCGGCGTCGACCTCCTGCTGTTCGATGGCGTCGACGACCGGGTCGCGAGCCGGGTCATCCCCCTCGACCCGCACGTCAATCGCAGCGGCGACTACTGGCACGCCCACGTCGCGGGCCTCGAGCCGGGTCAGCTGTACGGGTACGCGGCGCATGGGCCGTGGGCGCCCGAGCGGGCGCTCCGGTTCGACCCGACGAAGATCCTCCTGGACCCGTACGGACGCGGCGTGGCGGTCCCGGAGGCGTATCGCCCCGTCCCCGCCGGCACGACCGCGCCCGATGCGGTCGCGATGAAGAGCGTCGTGATCGACCCCGCCGCCTACGACTGGGAGGGCGACCGGCCGCTGCACCGGCCGTTCCGCGAGACGATCGTCTACGAGGCGCACCTTGCGGGCTTCACGGCCGACCCGGGCTCAGGCGTGCCCGCCGACCGGCGCGGCACGTATCTCGGGTTCATCGAGAGGATCCCGTACCTCGTGGACCTGGGCATCACGGCGGTCGAGCTGCTGCCGGTCTTCCAGTTCGACCGGTACGCCGCCCCGGCGGGCCTCATCAACTACTGGGGCTACCAGCCGGTCTCGTTCTTCGCCCCGCACCAGCGTACGCGGTCAGCCAGACCGGGCACGGGCCGTCCGACGAGTTCCGGGACCTCGTCAAGGCGCTCCACCGGGCCGGGCTCGAGGTCATCCTCGACGTCGTGTACAACCACACGGCCGAGGTGGGGGCCGATGGCCCCACGTTCAGCTTCCGGGGCCTCGCCGACGACGAGTACTACCTCCACGAGGCCGACCGCTCGCGCTACGCCGACCACAGCGGCACCGGCAACACGCTCAACGCGAACGGCACGATCGTGCGCCGGATGATCGTCGACAGCCTCCGGTACTGGGTGAAGGAGATGCACGTCGACGGGTTCCGGTTCGACCTCGCCGCGGTGCTGTCGCGCGAACCAGGCGGGCGCCCGGATGGCCGATCCGCCGACGCTCTGGGACATCGAGACGGATCCCGCCTGGCCGGCACCAAGCTCATCGCCGAGGCCTGGGATGCCGGCGGCCTGTACGAGGTCGGCAACTTCGTCGGCGACCGCTGGGTCGAGTGGAACGGCGTCTTCCGCGACGACGTGCGCTCGTTCCTGCGCGGCGACCCGGGCAAGGCGAATGCGGTCGCGCAGCGGTTCCTCGGGAGCCCGGACATCTACGGCCACCGCGAGCGCGAGCCCCAGGTCAGCCTCAACTTCGTGACGTGCCACGACGGGTTCACCCTCAACGACCTCGTCTCCTACGACGCCAAGCACAACGAGTCCAACGGGGAAGGGAACCGGGACGGCAACGACCAGAACCTGAGCTGGAACTGCGGGGTGGAAGGTCCGACCGAGGACCCCGCCATCGAGGCCCTGCGACAGCGCCAGATCAAGAACTTCCTCGTGATCGACCTCCTGGCGCTCGGCGCCCCGATGCTCCTGATGGGCGACGAGGTCCGCCGGACCCAGAACGGCAACAACAACGGCTACTGCCACGACGACCCCCTGACCTGGTTCGACTGGTCCGCCGTCGAGCGGCACGCCGACATCCTCGCCTTCACCACCGCCCTGACCCACGCGCGCCGCCGGCTCGTGACGCTGTTCGACGAGCCGGAGGGGATCGGGCTCGTCGACGTGCTGCGGAATGCCGATGTCACCTGGAGCGGGGTCAAGGTCGGCGCCCCGGACACCGGCGAGGACTCGCACAGCATCGCGCTCACGACACGGGCCGCCGCGGGGGCCCTCCATATCATCCTCAACGCGTACTGGGAGGGCCTCGACTTCGAGCTGCCGGTCCTCGGTGCCGAGTTCGAGGACTGGCGGCGCATCATCGACACGAGCGCGGCACCGCCCGGGGATATCGTGCTGGACATGGACGTGGCATCCACGATCCCGGCCGGCGCGGCGTGTTCGGTCGGACCGCGATCGGTGGTCGTGCTCGGTGCACGCAGGTCGGCCGGCGGCACCCGCCGGGGAAAGGCGAGATGAGCGGCGCAGAACGACAGCGCATGGCGGACCCCGGCCATCCCGAGGAGGGGCTCAACGACGCGAGCCCCTGGTACGCCTGGGGCCCCTACCTGAGCGAGCGGGCGTGGGGTGGCGTCCGCGAGGACTACAGCGCCGATGGCGACGCGTGGAACTCGTTCCCGCATGACCATGCCCGATCGCGTGCGTACCGCTGGAACGAGGACGGGATGGCCGGCATCTCGGACGTCTTCAACCGGCTGTGCCTGGCGCTCGCGCTGTGGAACGGCAAGGACCCGATCCTCAAGGAGCGGATGTTCGGCCTGACCAACCAGGAGGGCAACCACGGGGAGGACGTCAAGGACTACTGGTGGTACATGGATGCGCTGCCGAGCAGCGCCTGGCTGCGCTGGCGGTACCACTATCCGCAGAACGCGTTCCCGTACGAGGACCTGATCGAGGTCAACCGCGCCCGGACGAAGTTCGAGCCGGAGTACGAGCTGCTCGACACCGGCATCTTCGACGACGACCGGTACTGGATCGTCGAGGTCGCCTACGCGAAGGCCGACCCCCACGACATCTGCATGCGCGTGACCGTGCGCAACCCGGGCCCCGAGGAGGCCACGCTGCACGTCCTCCCGACGCTTTGGTTCCGCAACGACTGGGTCTGGGACCCGCACGCGGTCAAGCCGACCATCAGCGCCGCGCCGGACGGGGCGAGCATCCTCGCGACCCACCATCACCTCGGCGAGTACACGCTCCACGTCGGACCGGCCCCCGACGGGACCCAGCCGAGCTGCTCTTCTGCGAGAACGAGACGAACGTCGTCCGCCTCCACGAGCCCGCGACGACGCCGTACCCGAAGGACGGCATCAACGACCACGTCATCGCCGGGGCGGACACGGTCGATCCCGCCCAGACGGGCACGAAGGCCGCGGCCTGGTACCGGGTCACCGTCCCGGCCGGGGGCAGCGCGGAGCTGCAGCTCCGCCTGACGAAGCAGGCCAAGGCCAAGGGCGCCGCCGCGGGCGCCGCGCCGCGGGCGCCGCGTCGAAGGGCGCCGCACCTGCCGACCCGTTCGGGGCGGGGTTCGCGAGCCTCATGACGACCCGCGAACGCGAGGCCGACGAGTTCTACGCCGACCTCGAGCGGAAAGGCTCCACGCCCGAGGAGAACCTGGTGATGCGCCAGGCGTTCGCGGGCATGCTCTGGAGCAAGCAGTACTACGGCTACAACGTCGCCCGCTGGCTCGACGGCGATCCCGGCCAGCCACCGCCGGCCGAGGGCCACGCGCACATCCGGAACACGGACTGGCGGCACTTCGACGCCGCGGACATCCTCTCCATGCCCGACCCGTGGGAGTACCCGTGGTTCGCGGCCTGGGACCTCGCGTTCCACGCGGTCACGCTCGCCCACGTCGACCCCGCGTTCGCCAAGTACCAGCTCCTCGTCCTGTGCCGGGAGTGGTTCCAGCACCCCGACGGCGCGCTCCCCGCGTACGAGTGGTCGTTCGACGACATCAACCCGCCGGTCCACGCGGCCGCGGCGTACTTCGTGTGGGACATCGACGGTCGCAAGGACATGACGTTCCTCAAGCGGATCTTCCACAAGCTGCTGATGAACTTCACGTGGTGGCTCAACCGCGAGGACGCCCAGGGCAACGATCTATTCTCGGGGGCTTCCTCGGGCTCGACAACATCGGCGCGTTCGACCGCTCACACCTGCCGGCCGGGACGGAGCTGGAGCAATCCGACGCGACGGCCTGGATGTTCCTGTACTGCCTCTCGATGCTCGCGCATCGCCTCGACGCTCGCCGAGGAGGACCCCTCGTACGAGGACCTCGATGACGACGTTCCTCGAGCACGCGGTCCGGATCTCGGCCGCGATGAACCGCAGCGGGCTGTGGGACGCCGACGGATGGGTTCTTCTACGACGCCCTGCGGCTCGCCGACGGGTCCTCCGCGCTCATCAAGGTCCACTCGATGGTCGGGCTCATCCCGCTCATGCCCTCGGCCCTCGTGCCGGCGGGGATCGTCGAGCGGGGCCAGGCACTCGGCAAGCGGTTCGCCCGCTTCATGGAGGGCATGGACGTCGACGAGGACCGGCTCCGCCAGGGCGGGTTCATCACCGGCAAGCCCGGGCGCGAGACGTTCCAGTTGAGCGTCGTCCCGCCGGCCCGCCTCGGCCAGCTTCTCGGCGAGATGCTCGCCGAGGACGCCTTCCTCTCGCCGCACGGGCTGCGAGCGCTGTCACAGCGCCATCGCGACGCGCCGTTCAAGCTCGAGATGGGCGGGCTGACCGCCCAGGTCGACTACGAGCCCGGCGAATTCGACCTCGGGGCTGTTCGGGGGCAACTCGAACTGGCGCGGGCCGGTCTGGTTCCCGCTCAACTACCTGGCGATCCAGGCGCTCCGCAACTGGGACACCTGGCTCGGAGACCGACTTCACCGTCGAATACCCGACCGGCTCCGGCACGCAGCTCCGGTTGCGCGACGTGTCGGACGACCTCGCCCGCCGCCTGATCTCGATCTGGCTGCCCGATGCGGACGGGCGGCGCCCGGTCTACGGCACGATCGAGAAGTTCCAGACGGACCCCGAATGGCGCGACCTGCTCCAGTTCCACGAGTACTTCCACGGCGACACGGGCGCCGGCCTCGGGGCGTCGCACCAGACCGGCTGGACGGGTCTCGTGGCCAGCCTGATCTGCAAGGGCGGGATGCTCGACAAGGACTGACCGGCGGTATCCTTCGCCGATGCCCCACGACCTCGTCGATCTCGCCCCGCCCATCGAGCAGGCGTTCCTGGTCGCCGTCGACACCGGCAGCGATGACGGCTGGACGGCCGAGGATTCGCTCGCCGAGCTCGCCAACCTCGCGACGACGGCGGGCGCCGAGGTCGTCGGCGCGGAATGGCAGAACCGCCGCCACGTCGACCCGAACTGGTACGTCGGCAAGGGCAAGGCGGAGGATCTCGCCGCCGCCAAGCGCGAGACCGGCTTCGACCTGCTCGTCGCCGACGACGAGCTGTCGCCGGCCCAGCAGCGCGCGCTCGAGGAGCTGCTCAACGTCAAGGTCATCGACCGCAGCCGGCTGATCCTCGACATCTTCGCGCTCCACGCGCAGACCCACGAGGGCCGCCTCCAGGTCGAGCTCGCCCAGCTCGAGTACCAGCTGCCGCGCCTGACGAAGCTGTGGACCCACCTGTCGCGGACCCGCGGCGGCATCGGTTCCCGGGGCCCGGGCGAGAGCCAGCTCGAGACGGACCGGCGCATCATCCGGACGCGGATCGCGAAGATGAAGGAGCGCGTCGAGCAGGTCCGCCAGCAGCGCGAGACCGCCGCCCGCGGCCGCGACCGTCGCCTGTGGCCGACCGTGGGCATCGTCGGCTACACGAACGCCGGCAAGTCGACGCTGCTCAACGCGCTCGTCGGGTCCGAGGTGGCGCTGCGCGGAGGACAAGCTGTTCGCGACGCTCGACCCGACCAGCCGCCAGGTCAAGCTCGGCGACGGCCAGACGCGCGATCGTGACCGACACCGTGGGCTTCATCCACAAGCTCCCGCACCAGCTCGTCGACGCGTTCCGGGCGACGCTCGAGGAGGTCAACCGCGCCGACGTCCTCGTCGAGGTGGTCGACGCCGCCGACGCGCACATCGACGAGCACCGCGCCACGGTCCAGACCGTCCTCGACGAGCTCGGCGCCGGCGACAAGCCACGGCTCGTCGCGTTCAACAAGGCGGACCTGCTCGAACGGTCCGCGCTCGATGGCGCGACGCCCGGCGCCGGCGATCGCGGGGACGGTCTTCGTGTCCGCGCTGACCGGCTACGGGATGGACACGCTGCGGGCCGAGATCGCCGCGCTGCTCGCCTCGCTGTGGGTCGACGTCGACGTCGCGCTGCCCGTACGCGGCCGGCGAGCTGCTCGCGCGCGTCCGCGAGCGCGGCACGGTCGAGCTCGAGTACCGCGAGCGCGACGTCCGGCGTCGACCGGGCGCGTCGCGCCCGCCGCTCGCCGGCGAGCTGGAGGCGGCCGCCGCGCGCTGGGCGCGACGGGATCGAGCGAACCGCGGCGCTCGGTCGAGCCGCCGAGCGATGACCGGGTCCGGCGCGGCTCGCGGGCTGGGGCGCGCCCCGCCGACGGCGTGAGCGTCACCTGGACGGTGGCCGAGGGCCGCCGGGGCCGGCGCTGGCGGGAGGTCGGTGACAGCGCGACGGGGAGGTCCGCCACGCGCTCCTGCTCGAGACCGACGCCGCGACGGCCGCTTCAGCCACCTCGAGCTGGCGTCGGGCCGACGGCCTCTGGACGCTTCCACCCCGAGCCGACGGCACGCTCCACGGCAACCACGTCGATCCGCTCGGGCGAGCCGTCGAGCCACATCGCCGGCTGGTCGTTCGGGCCGGACGACCTCCTCATCGTCGAGGGGTCGCCGATCAGCGCGGCCGCGAACGCCTGGCGACTCGCCGGCGAACCGGCCGTGGTGGACGTCGCGGTCCGGGCGGGCGTCCGCCTCGATCCGGCGGGCTCGTGTCGCCGGGACGTGACGATCCGGTCGAACGGGTCAACGCGACGCCGCTGGCGGATCGGGGCCGCGACGGCGATCGAGATCGCGGCGAACGGGCTCGCCGGTCCTCGACGATGGCGCCATCGCGCCCGCTGGAGCTCTTCGATGACGGCCATCGTGGATGGCCTGTGGACAACCCGTTCCAGAACCGCCGACCGAGCCGAGAAACTCGTGGATAAGTCCCTAGTCACGGGTGCCGGGCCGTCGGCTATCGTAGGTCTTGCCCGAAGGGGCCCCAGACCGAAAGCAGTGTTGCAGGTGCTTACATCGGCGGCGCAGGCTACGGACCGGCGGTTCCTTCGGGCGTTTTCGTGTCCGGCGTCCGGTCGGCCCTCGTCACGCGGGCCTCGCATTGATCCCGGACCCTGAGCTCACCCCCGCGGCCATCCGCGCCGCCCACGGCCGGATCGACCCGGTCTTCACCGGGGCGCCGCAGTACGTCCATCCCGGGCCTGTCGCAGCGACTCGGCGTGCCCGTCGTCGTGAAGGTCGAGACCGTCAACCCGATCCGCTCGTTCAAGGGCCGGGGGACGTGGGTCGTCGTCAACGCCCTGGCGGGGGAGGGGAGGATCGGCCCTCGGCGCCCGATCGTGGTCGCCTCGGCCGGCAACTTCGGGCAGGGCATCGCGTACGCGGCCGCGCCGCTCGGCATCGAGGCCGTCGTGTTCACGTCGCGAAACGCCAACCGCGGCAAGATCGAGCGGATGCGCACGCTCGGCGCGACGGTCATCGAGTCGGGCGAGGACTTCGACGACGCCCGCGCGGCCGCGGCGGCATATGCCGATGAGCACGAAGCCCAGCTCCTCGTCGACGGCGAGGACGCCCGGATCGCGGCCGGCGCGGCGACGATGGCCCTCGAGGTCACCGACGCGGTCGAGGCCGGCCACCTTCCCGCGATCGCGATCGCGTCCGTGCCGGTCGGCAACGGCGCCCTCATCAACGGCATCGGGTCGTGGCTGCGCGCCGCCGCGCCGGCGTGCCGGGTGGTCGGGGTCAGCGCCGCTGGCGCGCCGGCGATGACGCTCAGCTGGCGCGCGGGCCGTCCGATCGACACCGACACGGTCTCGACGTACGCCGACGGGATCGCGGCGCGCGTCTCGATCCCGGAGGCGGTCGCGCTCATGGCCGGCCGCGTCGACGACATGATCCTGGTCGACGAGGACGCGCTCCACGCGGCCCAGGCCGAGCTCGACGCCGCGCTGGGGCTCATGGTCGAGGGCGCGGCCGCCGCCTCCTGGGCAGGCGTCCTGGCCGGCTCCGACACCGCCTGGACCGGTCCTCCTCATCATCACCGGGAGCAACGTCTAGTCGCACCCCGGTGGGGTCGGCGAGGCCGCCGACGTTGCGTCCGTTCATACGCGCTAATATCCCGGCAACACTTCGATGCGTTCCGTCGAACGTGTGGACCCAGCCCGGAGGATCCATGACCCATCTCCTTGCCTATATCGACCCCGGCTCGGGAAGTCTGATCATCCAGGTCGTGATCGCGACGCTCGTGGCGATCCCGATCTTCTTCCGGACCCAGATCGCCCGCGTGATGCACGCGATCCGGGGCACCAAGGAGGAGCAGACCCCCGTCGATGACCGAGCCAGCACTGACTGACGCGCCCCTCGCGGCGCCCGACTCGGCCATCGCGCGCGACCCCGGGTCCTATCGCGACCCCGGCGGCTTCGTCTACCGCCGGAACGGCACCCTCTACCGCCAGATCGGTGCCTCCGCGATCGAGGACTGGGAGGCGTTCCTCGCCAGTGGCCTCGCCGACCGGCTCATCGCCTCCGGAACGCTCATCGGGCACGAGACGGTCGCCCTCTCCGAGGCGGCCACCCCCGACGCCCGGGCGATCATCCGGCCCGAGCCGATCGAGTTCATCTCCTACCCCTACGAGTGGACGTTCGGCGAGCTCCAGGACGCCGCGCTCCTGACGCTCGACGCCGAGCTCGAGGCGCTCGCGGCCGGCTGGACCCTCAAGGACGCCTCCGCCTACAACGTCCAGTTCCGCGACGCCCGCCCGGTCCTGATCGATTCGCTCTCGTTCGAGCCGCTCGAGGACGGCGCGCCGTGGGTGGCCTACCGCCAGTTCTGCGAGCACTTCCTCGCGCCGCTCGTCGTCATGTCGCGCCGCGACATCCGGCTGTCGGCGCTCCTGCGGGCCGATCCCGACGGCATCCCGCTCGATCTCGCCAAGGGCCTCGTGCCGTGGCGGACGCGGCTGAACTTCGGCCTGCTCTCGCACCTCCACCTGCACGCGAACGCGCAGGTCCGCCACGCGGGCGACGACGATGACGGCCAGGCCGCCAAGCGGGCACGGATCAGCCGGACCAAGCTCATCGCGCTGATCGGCAACCTGCGCACGACCGTGGCCGGCCTGTCGTGGAAGCCGGCCGGCACCGAGTGGTCCGACTACGCCGACCACACCAGCTACAACGACCGCGCGACCCAGGCCAAGGAGCGGCTCGTCGGCGAGTTCGTTCGCGCAGGTGCCGGGCGCACGCGCGTGGGACCTCGGCGCGAACACCGGCCGCTACAGCCGGATCGCGGCGAACGCCGGCAAGCGCGTCCTCGCGTTCGACATCGACCCCGCCGCGGCCGAGCAGAACTACCGCGCAGGTCCGGAGCCGAGCGGCGCGGCGACATCCTGCCGCTCATCCTCGACGTCGCGAACCCGAGCCCCGGGATCGGCTGGGCCAACCGCGAGCGGCGCTCGCTGCTCGAGCGGGCCGACCCGGACGTCATCCTCGCGCTCGCGCTCGTCCACCACCTGGCGATCTCGCGCAACGTGCCGCTGCCGATGGTGCTCGAGCTGTTCGCGCAGATGGCGCCCTGGGCGATCGTCGAGTTCGTGCCCAAGGACGACCCGATGGTCCGGCGCCTGCTCGCCACGCGCAAGCGACGTCTTCCCGGACTACACGCTCGAGGGGTTCCGCGCCGCGGCCGCCGAGCGGTTCGAGCGTCGTCCGCGAGGAGCCGATCGAGGAGAGCCCGCGGACCCTGTTCCTGCTCCGCGGCGCGACCGGCGCTCAGCGCAGGCTGGCAGGCGCGGTCGGTGATGTCGGTCAGGTCGTACGGGTGCGACCAGTCGCTGCGACGAGATAGATGCGGTCGGGCAGGAGCGGGTAGTCGATCCCGAAGTACCGGCTGAAGAGCACCGGGAACGTGTTGATCGCGGTCATCGTCGGGCGAGAGCCCGAGGTCCTCGCCGCCAGGCACGTACCAGGCGTTGAGGATCCCGTACTTCTGCTCGAGCTCGTCCTCGGTGGCGCCGGCGGCCCAGTCCTGGTCGGTCTTGCGCCCGACGCCATACGAGCCCGGATAGGGACCCTCGTCGGCCTGGAGGATGATGATCGGCCGCTTGTCCGCCGGCAGCGCGACGAGGTCGCCGAGGATGGCCTCGATCCGGCTGTTCGTGTAGGCGAGCTGGCGGCGATACCGCTCGGTCGTGCTCATCTGCGCGGCCTCCTGGTCGTCTCATGAAGCTCCCATCGCGATCGAAGACCAGGGGAGGGTGGGGGAGCAGGATGTGCGAGACGACGAACTTGGGTCCGGGCTCGTCACGCAGGCCGGCGAGGGCGTCGAGGCCGTGCAGGTCGAAGGTGTAGCCGCGCTCGCGGGCCGAGTCGAGGTCGATGTGCAGGCGGTTCGCGAGGGGCTCGATCGCGCTGGCGTCGATCAGGGCCTCGGTGAAGTCGCCGCCCGGGAGCGACGGCACCGTGTAGTTGACGTCGGCCCCGCTGTCGACCCGGGTCGGGCCCCACGAGCCGCCGACGTGGTGGTAGCGGTACCCAAGGGCCTTGAACTGGCGCGCCACGAGCGGGTCCTGCAGCAGCGCGTTGACCGGCTTCACGTCCGAGCTCTCGGGCCCTTCCTGCTCGGCGAGCTCGTCGAGCGTCGCCATCTGGAGCGTCGTCGACATCGAGAGGACCGTCCGGATGTAGTTCGCGTGGCTGTCGGCGAGCACGGTGAAGCCGTGGTCCTGGAGCCACGCCGTGAGGTCGTTGTCGACCCCGTAGCGGAGCTTGAGCGACCGATCCGAGCCGTAGCGGTCGAAGACGAGCCAGTAGACGTCGCGCAGCGGGGCGGTCGTGGTCGTCGCGATCGGCTGGACCTGCGCGGTCGACCCGGCGCCCGACATCGTGCTGACCTGGAACGGGACGATCAGGACGAGCGTGACGACCACGAGGATGGCACCGAGCCGGTCGAGCGCCGTGTCGACGATGGCGAGGCGGCGCGCGTCGAGCCGGACGGCCGCGATGATCGCGATGACGACGAGCGCGACCCAGCCGGCCTGCTGGAGGAACGCCGGCACGTGGACCCGCGCGACGATGTGCGCGGCGTGGCCGTACATGAAGAGGCCGAGGACCAGCGCGCTCGCGACGAGCGCGCCGCGCCGCCGGCCGCGGAAGACCGCGCCCAGGACGATGGTCAGGAGGGCCGCGCCCAGGACGACCGCCACGAACGGCACCACGACCTGGAGCGGGTCGGTCTCGCCGAGGTTCTGCGACCACAGGAACAGCACCGCATACGCGGCGAACAGCAGCGGATGGACCGCGGCGAAGCGGCCGGGGCGTGGCGCCTCGTCGGCGCTCGCGATGGTCGTCAGGGGAGTCCTCCAGGCCCGCGCTCGGACGGGGCGACCGAATCATACCGGCACCTCCGCGATGGCATCATCCGCAGGTGAGCGCCCGGTCGTCCCTGCCCAGCGACCCGCGCGAGTTCGCGCGCTCGGCCCTGCCGATCGGGCTCATCACGCTCGCGGCCGCGGTCCCCGTCGCCCGGCCGTTCGTGCTCGCCGGCCTCGTCGCGGGGGTGATCGTCGCGGTCCGTCGCGACGCCCCCGTCCGCTGGGCGTGGGCGGCGCCGATCCCGGTCGCGGTCGGACTGTGCTGGGGCCTGCTGCCGGCGCCGCTGGCCGACCCGGCCGGGCTCGACTGCGCGGTCGTCGGCTCGCCGCCGGCGGTGTGGCGGCTGGCCGAGGCGGCCCTCGTGCTCGGCGTCCTCGCGGTCCTCGCCGCGACGCTCCGGGCGAAGCCGGGCGACCTGCTCCTGCGCTGGCCGCGACGCTCGGTCGTTCAGGTCGCCATCGTCGGCGCGGTCATCCTCGGGCCGATCGGGCTGCTCCTCGGCGCGGCGCTCGCGCGGCCGTTCTTCGGCACGTTCGCGCTTGACCTCGGGGATCTCGGGTTCATCGTCCCGGCGCTCGTCTTCGCGACCGCGAACGGCGTCAGCGAGGAGCTGGCCTACCGCGGCGCGCTGATGGGCTGGACCGCGCGCGTGACGGGCACATGGGTCGCGCTGGTGGCCCAGGCGGTCGTCTTCGGGCTCGCGCACGGCGGCGCGGACGTGGGCGGCTCGCCGGTCGTGCTGATGGCGGTCCTGGGCGTGGGCGGGTTCGTGGCCGGGCTCATCGCGCTCCGGACGCGCTCGCTGCTGATCCCGATCGCGTGGCACGTGGCCCTGGACCTGCCGCTCTACGCGTACCTCGCGTGCCGGGCCTCCTAGCCCGTCAGTGCGCGAGCGAGGGCAGCTTGTCGGTGATCTCGGTCAGGTCATATGGCCGGAACTTGGCCCGCGACGTGAAGCTCCGGTCCGGCAGCAGGGGCAGGTCCTGCTCGAAGTAGTCGTCGAAGAGCAGCCGGAACGTGTTGACCGAGCTGATCGTGGGGTAGGGGAGCTGCTTCCCGGGGGGAAGCCCCGGCAGGTACATCGCGTTGAGGATCCCGTACTTCATCTCGAGTTCCTCGGTCGTCGCGGTCGACCAGTCGAAGTTCGTGGTGTCGACGTTATAGCGCTTCGGGAACGGCCCTTCGTCGCCCTGCACGATGATGATCGGCCGCTCGGCCTCGGGCAGTGCGAGCAGAGGCTCGATGATCGCCTTCATGCGCGTATTGGTGTACGCGAGCTGGGTGGCGTACGTGGCCGGCCCGTTGGCGATGGTGGTCTTCGGGGCGTACGTCCCATCGGCAGTGAACACGTACGGCGGGTGCGGCATCAGGATATGGGCGAAGACGAACTTCGGACCCGGCTCCGAACGGACGCGTTCCAGGGCATCGAACTCGTACAGCGCGTATGAGCGCTGCCGCTCGCGTTTCGGGTCTGAGCTGAGCCAACCGAGCCGTCGACCGATCGCCGGAAGGGCCGAGAGGTCGTACAGGGCCGTATCGAAGTCGGACACGGTGCCGGCGTGGAGGTTCTCGTCCGCCAGACCGCTCACCTTGGTCGGCTGGTACGTCGATCCGATGTGGACGTAGCGATAGCCGCGGCTCTTGAGGAACCGGCCGACCGGATGGTCCTGGAAGATGTCGAAGATCGGCTGGTGGTCGCCGCTGTCCTTGCCCATGCGCGCGACGATGTCGTCGAGGAAGTCCATGCGGAGCGTGGAGGCGATCGATAGCGGCGTCTTCACGTAGTTCGCGTGGCTGTCCGCGGCCACCGTGAACCCCCGGTCGGCGAGCCAGCCGTAGAAGTCGTTGTCGGTGATGCCGTATTCCTCGCTCAGGGACCGCGCGGAACCATAGCGGTCGAGGATGATGTAGTAGATGTCGCGGCCGCCGGTCGCGGCCACGGGCGTCGCGGCGCCGCCCGTCGGCGACGACGATGTCGTCGCCGGGGTCGAGCCGATCGTTCCCAGCAGGAATGGCACGATCGTCACCAGGGTCAGGACGACGAGGATCGCGGAGATGCTGTTGAGCGCCGTGGTCACCGTTCCGAGCCAGCGCCGGATCCTGATCGCGACCACGATCGCCACGAGGATCACGAGGACCCAGCCGACCTGTTGAGCGACGCCCGGGATCTGGCGCGGCAGGACCCGGTCGACGAACCCGTAGGACGTCGCGGCGATCGCGACGGCGGAGACCACGATGGCCGCCCGGCGCGCGTCGCGGAACGGCAGGCTCAGCAGGACGAGCGCAACGAGGGCGCCCGCGGCCAGGACGAGGAGCGGTCCGATCACGTCACGGGCGGCGACCTCGCCCACGTTCTGCGCGTACAGGAACAGTGCCGGGTAGATCGCGAACAGGACCGGGTGCACCGGCACCGGTCGCGGGATGTGGCGCGGACCGGGCGGCTGAGGGTCGGTCATTCGCGGGGATGATACGGCCCGCCGGTCGTGCTGATGCGACGCGACCGGCAGCCTCACGCGGTGATCGGCGCTCGGCCGATCAGTGCAGGCTCGTGAGGCGATCCGTGACGTCGATCGACTGGAACGGCCGCGTCCAGCTCTGCGACGCCATCACCGTGTCGGGCCGGAGCGGGTAGTCCAGGCCGTAGTAGCGGTCGAACAGCACGGGGAACGTGTTGATCGCCGTGAGCGACTGCGGGAGCCGCATGTCCGTCCCGCCCGGGACGTACCAGGCGTTCATGATCCCGAACTTGATCTCGAGTTCGTCCGCCGTCGCATGCTGCCAGTCGAAGCCGACCTTGTCGGCCGCGTAGCGGTCCGGCCACGGCCCTTCGTCGGCCTGCAGGATGATGATCGGCTGCTGGTCGGGCGGGAGCGCGAGCAGCTTCCCAAGGAAGGCCTCGAGGCGGCTGTTCGTGTAGTCGAGCTGGCGATGCCAGGCATCGGTGGGATCGAGCGTGGCCGCCTCGTCGGGGGCGATGTAGCGCCCGTCGCGGTCGAAGACGTAGGGCGGGTGGGGGAGCAGCACGTGGGCCATGACGAACTTGGGCCCGGCCTCGCCCGGCAGGCCATCGAGCGTGTCGAGCGCATAGCTGTTGAACTTGAGGTGCTTCGCGCTCTCGGTCGGCGGCACGGCGTCGATGCCGAGGGCCTTGATCGCCTCGGGGATGACGCTGGTCTCGATCACGACCGAGGTGAAGTCCGGCAGGAGGTCGGCGTCGTAGTTCACGTCAGCCGCGGCATCGGTCCGCGTCGGGTTCCACCACGACCCCAGGTGGACGTACTGGTAGCCGAGCGCCTTGAACTGCCGGGCGACCGGCGAGGACTGGATGGCCATGTAGATCGGCGAGTAGTTCGGGCTCGTCTTCGTGACGTACGGGAGGAGCTTGTCCAGCGGGGTCATGTTCATCGTCGTCGCGATCGACTGGGCCGTGCCGACGTAATCGGCATGGCTGTCGGCCAGGACATCGAAGCCGTGGTCGCGCAGCCACGGCGTCAGCGGGTTGGCGACCCCGTACTGGAGCTGCAGCGAGCGGTCGGAGCCGTACCGGTCGAAGATCAGCCAGTACACGTCGCGCTTGGGCGCCGCCGTGACCGTCGGCAGGCCGCCTCCGGTGGCGGGGACGGTCTTGGCGCCCAGGACCCCCTCCACCTCCGTCGGCACGATCGAGACGAGGGTGACCGCGACCAGGATGGCGGCGATGCGCAGGAGCGCGGTATCGACCCGCGCCAGCCACTTCTGGCTGAGCGTGATCGCGGCGACGAGCGCGATGACCACCAGTCCGACCCAGACCGCCGTCTCGAGCTGGGCCGGGACGTGGAGACGAGCGAACTGGCCGAAGAGCAGGAAGCCGAGCGCCACCGGGGTCACGATCAGCGCCCCGCGCCGCCGGTCCCGGAAGACCGCCCAGAGCAGCGCGGTGGCCACGAGCAGGATCGGGACCGCGCGGCGGAAGGCGTCCCCGACGTCGGCCGGGCCGACCTCATCGACGTTCTGCGACCAGAGGAACAAGATCGGATACGCGCCGAAGAGCAGCGGATGGATGCCACGGAACGGGTCCACGCGCCGGATGGCGCCGACCGACGCCGCCATCGAGGCTCGTCTCGGTCGCGGGCGCGCGCCGATCGACGGCGTCGATGTCGTCGGGATGGCCGTCTCTGACGCGCCGCGAGCCCTCCTCGGCGGCGACGTTGTCTCTTGGCTCAGCTGGGATCCTCGTCAGGCGTCTGGGTTCGCTCCGATGCTAGTCGCCTTTCGGGCCGGTCTGCATCGCGCCAAGGCGACATCTCGGGCGGGAACGCATTGCAGTTTCGCAAACGACCCACGTGTCGCGACACGCGGGCCGGAAACGTCCGGTCAGGCAGGAACGTACGTCAACCTGATCACGTCCTCATCGATCCGATCACTCGTCATGAGTCGGAGCGGTGGCCGAGGTCCGGCGAAATATGGCTTGCCGGTGCCGAGCACGACCGGGTGCAGGTAGATCCGATACTCGTCGATCAGGCCAAGTTCGGTGAGGCTTTGGGCCAGAGCCGGGCCGGCGACTTCGATCTCTCCGTCGCGCTCGGCCTTCAGCTCGCGGATCACGCCCTCGAGGTCATCGCCAACGAGCGTGGCGTTGGGACCGACCGACGTCAACGAGCGCGAGGCGACCCATTTGGGCGCGTTCCGCCACGCCGCCGCGAAGGCGCGTTCGTCGGTACCCCATCCGGGATCATCGTCGTCCCAGTACCGCATGACCTCGTACATGCGGCGCCCGTACACACTGCCCGCCTGCGCCTGAGCCTCCTCGATGAAGTGGCGGAAGAGCGCGGGACCTGGCGCAAACGCCGTATGGTCGACGTAGCCGTCCAGGGACTGGTTCATTCCGAACACCAACTTGGCCATCCCCACGTCCTTTCCTCACCGGGCGCGTCGCGACATCGACGACGTCAGTGACCGTCCACGCTCAGGGTGGTGAGCAGGTCGTCCAGTTGCGCGAATGACTCTCCCATCGCATCAGCCGCCCCGGTGCCGGCAGCGTCGAGCGCTTCCTTCGAGGGATACAGCTCGTGCATGACCAGCAACGTCTTGCCGCCTCTGTCCTCGAAGGTCACCGTCGTGACGGAACTCTCGTCACTTTCCTCGTTGGTCCAGACGAGGCGCGAGTGCGGTGTCACTTCCTGGTACGTGCCGAAGAACGCCACAGCATCGGGTTCGAACTCGAGACGGTACTTGCCCCCGACACGAACATCCATCTCACAGGAACGCAGGGACATGCCCATCGACTTCGGCACCCACCACTGCCTGAACAGCTCGGGCTTGGTCCACGCCTCGAACACCAGGCGCGCCGGGCCGTTGAACGTTCGCGTGACGACGAGCTCACGCTCGGACGTCCGCTCCACCGTCGTGCGGTCCTTCATGGGGGCAAGCTCACTCGCTCTTGTTGCGTCCATCGACGTTCTCCCTCCGTTGCAGTTCCTCGACAACCTTGTCCAGCTCGTCGAAGCGTGCGTCCCAGAGCTGGCGGTACCTCTCGATCCACGCCGCCTCTTCCTCCAGCCGGCGCGGGCCGAGGGTGCAGGTCCGCACCCGCCCGACCTTCTCAGTCGCGACGAGCCCTGCCTGCTCCAGGACGCCGACATGCTTCTTCATGCCGGTGAGCGTCATGTGATGCATCTCGGCAAGCTCCGTGATCGAAGCGTCCCCACGGCCGAGCTGCTCCAGAACACCACGTCGTGTGGCGTCCGAGAGCGCAGCGAACGAGGCATCGAAGCGGGCCCTGACATACTGAACCATGTGGTTCAGTGTTGTACCACACCGATCGGAGGAGTGCAAGCGTGGCGCCGTGTAGCTGTCGGCAGCTCTCCGACATCCGGCGAGACCACGGTCCACCGGCCTGCTTCACCAGGCGCTCCGACACCCCGAAGGCGGTGGCGCGATCTGCAAACTCGGTCGGGACGCTACATCCGAGGCTACAGACTACTTCCGATAAGGTGAGTTATGTCTGGCCTAGCGAAACACGTCTAGCCCACCGCCGGCCAGAACTAGAACGATCACCGCGATTGTTGCGAGCAGAAGCGCGATGAACGTGAATCGTTTAGCCGCGTAAAAGATCGCTGCCGACGCGGACGCCCGCAGAGTACGAATTTAGGGCGGCGTAACGAAGCGCTTCAGCCTGGGCGGCCTTCAATGCGGCGATTGGATCTCTAGGTGAATCAGTGGCCATCTCGTCGGCGAGGTTTCCGAGTCGGTCGAGGCTGATACCCCCTCGGAGAACCAGTCCCCCCGCCAGCGAAGCCAAGACCACCCCAACTAGCAGCGACGCGTCTGCCACGCAGAAAATCAGAAACGCTGTCATCCGGCCGAGGCTTGGCGACGAGGACGGAGGGAGGCTTAGCGCTGTTGCAGCCAGGGCGAACGGGACCAGCGCCAGCAGAAACGTGAGGTGACTCGATGCTTTCGCCTGCAACCCGTCGACGGCAGCATCGGCGAGTTCGACGCTCTTGGTTGAGACCTCCACCGCGTATGTCGCGCGGTCTTGGTCTCCAGTCGCATCAACGAGCCACTGCGGCGGATTTCCTAACGGAACTGGATCAAGGGCCTCAGCAGTTGCGGCGTCGTTAAGTAGGTATGCCGCAATTCGACGAGCTATGCCCGGCATGTCGTCAACGCCTCCAGCTTGGCCGCCATCGCGATTCCGATTGCTCCTTCCCATGCTGGGTCGAGGAACATCCATTGCCCATTCGGATTCAGATCGAGAAAGTACTCACTGCCATCGCGATCCACAACCCAATCCTGCGCTGAGAAACCGAGGTTCAGAGTCGACGCCAACTTGCACGCGGCCTCGGCAGTGGCGCGGTCTCTCGACTCCATCGACGAACGGAAGCGGTCGTGATTGGCCTCATCCGAACGCCAATCCAAGGCATCGGTTCTGAGCTTGGATGGGAAGGCGATCGAGCCAACAGTGACTACTCGCAAGTGATAATCGACCGAAACCCGCTCTTGAAGCATGATTGGTGGACCGTCGATTGCGGTGAGTTCATCGGGCAAGATGTCGCGGGTCCACGCCATGCGCGGAGGCTCAAGAGACACAAGGCCATATCTGATCGGCTTGACGACCGTCGCATGAGCAGTTGCAAAGCGGCGGGCAGCGGGCGGGTCATTGGTCACGAGAGTCCGTGGATACGGAATCCCGAGTCGCTGCGCGGAGGCGAGCTGAACTAGCTTTAGCTCCGCGTGGCGCATCGCTCCCAGAGTCGACAGCCATGCAACGGGCGCCGCCGCCAGGGCGCCTTCGAACGCGTCTTTCCACTCACTCATTGCAAACGTCGCGTATTCAGGCTTCACGCCGCCGATGGTCAGCGTTCCTGCCCGTCGCCAGATCCCCGCGACATTGGATCCGTCGAGACCACCGAATCCAATTCCTGAACTAAGTGTATCCCAGGTCAGCGGGCGCGCACGGCGTCGTCATAGGAGACACGAATTGCGTCAACGCCGCGTTCCTGCAGCAGGCGAATTAAGTAGGTTCCGTGCTCATCCTCGTCATACGAAACGACCACGACTGTCGGATGTTTCATAGCCCCAGGCCGTCATCGATCTCCGGGGTCGTCGGTTGTCTCCGGGGTCTGCCTTGTGAGGAGGGGTGACCCAGTGCTTTGCCACGGACTGGCATCGACCCCTGTGCGAGTACCGGCGTTCCCTCTCCAGCGACAACGCGGATCTCCGAGTCGCGTTGGTCGTCTGAGGTCTCTCCGGCTCCGTCGCCGTAATCCTCGTGTGGCCCACGGTAGTCCCTGACACGGAAACCGATCTGATTGCTAAGAGTGGGACTTCGTCGACCATTGCTCGCCTCCTGGTAGGAAACATGCCGTTTCAGAGAACGAGGTTACTTCAACCTGTCGCTGACGATCGTCAAGGCTTCACGAACGAGCGCCGGATAGCGATGCGAGACTTGCAGGCGCTTCGAAATACATCCCGTATGTCGAAGCTCGGGTCTAGCGTGGCCGCGGCGCCTCCCGCTGCACCCAGAGGGAAGCACAGGACCGATGGACGCTGAGCCTGAACCATATGACCCTCGCGCTCGATGTCGCCATCCCCTCCCCTGCCTCGCCAGTCGGCGCCGCCGAACGCGACGTCGAGCTCGGCCGACTGCAGGAGCCGGATCGATACGCCCATCCACCCCGATACCGACCCCGGAACTCGACGGTCGGCGCAAAGCCTCGTGCTGCCTCGAGGCCCGGAGCTCGCGCCCGCGCCCAAGTGCGTCTGCGCGCTCGCGCTATCGTCTCGGGCAGCGGTCGTCGAGCGCAGGTGAGCGAGGAGGCTCGAGTCGATGGGTAGGCCGCAGGACCCGGCTCCGAGGCACGCGCTCCGCCGGCTCGCGTTCACGGCCATCGTCAGCCTGATCGCCGGAGCCTGCGCGGGCGGGTCATTGGCCCCCTCGCCGACGACGGCACCACGATCGCCGTCCAAGCCGGCCGAGATCGCCACTCCCCAGGCGGACCTCGTCGTCGGTGGCGACCGACCCGTCACCGTTCACATCCCGGCTTCGTACGACGCACACCAGCCCGCCCCGTTGCTGATCCTGCTGCATGGCTTCACCAGTTCAGGCGAGGATCGAGACGTACTTGAACCTGGGTCCCGCGGCCGAAGCACGAGGTTTCGTCTACGCCTATCCCGATGGGACGTTGGACAAGGACGGCAACCGGTTCTGGAACGCCACCGATGCCTGCTGCAATTTCTCTGGGGCCGACGTCGACGACGTGGCCTACCTCACGGACGTCATCGACGAGACCCAGGCGGAGCTTGCCATCGACCCGAAGCGGATCGCTTTCGTCGGGCACTCCAACGGCGGCTTCATGTCGTATCGGATGGCCTGCGAACAGGCCGACCTGTCGCGGCCATTGTCAGCCTGGCCGGCGCAACCTATGCGGACCCGACGGACTGCGCCCCGAGCGAGCCCGTTCCGTCGTCGCAGATCCACGGACGGCCGACGACACCATTCTCTATGAAGGTGGCACGATCGCAGTCACCTACCCCGGTGCAGAAACGACGGCCGAGACATGGGCGACATACAACGGGTGCGACGGGACATCGTCCACGCTGACCGACAAGGTCGATGTTGACGCGGACCGAGCAGACGGGGACGATCCGGCCGAGTCGTCGGTCGGGAATGGTCAGGCTGCGAGTCAGGCGCGGCCGTCCAGCTCTGGACGACCCGACGGCGGCCACGTCCCTGCGTCTCGGAGGCGTTTCCAGATGCCGTGATGGACTTCCTGGTCGACCACCCGAAGCCGTAGGGGCGAAAAGCGCGCCCGTCCGCCGCTGAGCCGGGTGACTGAGGTAGCCTCTCCGGCATGACCCTCGGCTTCGGACTCCTCAGCGCCCAGCTTCGGCCTGGCGAGACGGACTGGACGCGTGCGTATGACGACACGGTGCGCCTGGCTGTCCAGGCTGAGCGGCTCGGCTTCAGCTCGGTCTGGACGACGGAGCATCACTTCGTCGACGACGGCTACATGCCCTCGCTCCTCGTGGTCAGCGCAGCCCTCGCTCAGGCGACGTCACGGATCGAGATCGGCACCGGCGTCGTCCTCGCGCCGATGCATCACCCGCTGCGCCTGGCGGAGGACGCGGCGACGGTCCAGCTCCTGAGCCACGGGCGGCTCGCGCTCGGACTCGGGCTCGGGTGGTCGGAGGTCGAGTACGCCGGGCTCGGCGCCGACATGCGGCGTCGCGGCGCGGCGATGGAGGAGACCCTCCGGATCCTCCCGCAGGCATGGAGCGGTGAGCCGTTCACGTTCGAGGGCTCCGTGCACCAGCTCCCGACCCTCGCGGTGCGTCCCACGCCATCGACCCGGATCCCGATCCTTATCGGCGGGGGCGCCGAGCCGGCCCTCCGCCGCGCGGCTCGCCTCGCGGATGGCATCTTCTCGAATGCGCCGGCGGACGAGTTCGGAGCAGGTCGGCTGGGTGCTCGATGAGCTCGAGCAGGCCGGTCGCGATCCCCTCGACGTTCCGGTTCGTCCACTACTCGATCCTGCTGCCCGGCGCGTCTCGCGCCGATGCGCTCGCCCGCTACCGCGATGCCGTCTGGGCGCTGAACTGGAAATACTCGGACATGGAGGCCTCGGCGACGCGGTCGCTCCCGCCGGCCTCCCCTCCCCCGTTCGAAGGCGAGGACGAGAAGCTCCTGGCGCGCCGGACCGCGCACGCCGGCACGCCCGACGAGCTCGTCGAGGCGCTGCTCGAGGTCAGGCGTCAGGCGCCGGTCCGGTCGAGTTCGTGGCGCGCAGCCACCTGCCGATGCTCGAATACGAGGCGCAGGTCGAGGTGATGCAGCAACTCGCCGAGGGTGTCGCGCCACACGTCTGACGCCACCTCGTATCCTTGGGCCTACTCCGGTCGAGGCGCCGAGGAAGCGTTCTCGAAGGCCAGCGCGAAGTCTTCAGAGGGTCCCGTGTGGCCGGCCGACTCCTCGGCCGTGTGGGTGCGCGCGAACGCGAGATGCGCCGCCTCATGGCGCACCACCGTCCGCAGCTCGTCCTGACTCGTCCAGTTCGCGAAGATCCAGATGACCTCGGGCCGGTCTGTGGTGTACGCGCCCTTGAAGCCGTAGCGAAGCCCAATACGCGGCGGCGAGACAACCGTGTCGACGAAGGCGATGTCGGCATGCGGGACGCCGAGCTCCCGGCAGGCGTCCGCCAGTGCGGTCAACGCAGCCTCCACGTAGCTCGGTGGCGGCGTCGCGATCCGGACCTGATCCGACTGGATGTGGACGCCGAGTCGGGCGTACCGGTCGAAGTCCGGAAAGACCTCCCGGCCGATTGCGAACGTTCCGTCGGCCGCGGTGACCTCGATGTGCGCGATGCCGATGCGTGGCTCCATCGCATCGAAGTGTGCTGGATTGCGACCCACCTGATGCTGCTCCCGACAGTGCCTGGAACTCGCCAATGCAGGAGCAGGAGGAGCCGGTGTGGGACCATGGGCGTCGTGACAGACCCGTTCGAACGCCGTCTCCACCCCAGCACATGTCGTGAGGAATCAATTGATGACGTCGCCTGACGACGAACAAGGGCCGAAGGCCGGTGCCGGCCAGGCCGTTAAGACGGCCGCGCAAGGCGACGTCCTGACCACGCTGCCGGCCGCCATGACTGGCAGGGCAAGCCCCGCGAAGGCCGCGGTCGGCGACAAGCCGGTCTTCGCCTACATCAGCCAGCCTGCCGCAGCCGCAACGCTCCATCGCCGAGCGCGTGGACGCCCTGGCGGCCGAGACGCTGCCGGACCTCCAGCGCGCCGTGAAGTGGGGCATGGCGTTCTATGGCGTCGGCGACGGCTGGTGCTTCTCGTGCGGCGGCTTCGAGGGCCATGTCAAGCTCGCGTTCGGGCGCGGCACCTCGCTCCAGCCTGAACCGCCGGTGACGCCGATCGGGATGGGCAAGGCGACGCGCGGCGTGGACCTCGCCTCCCTGGACGACATCGACGAGCGCCAGCTGGCGTCGTGGATGCAGCAGGCTACGGCGATCCCGGGGTTCGGCGGACCGAGAGCGAAGAAGGGATAACGGGGCGGACTGCCGCGGGTCGGTCAGGGAGACGGCCGGCGATGTGGTCCGCAGCGCCCAGGCTGGCCTTCTGTGAGCAGGCCGGGTACCCGCAGTAGACCTCGAAGAAGTACCTGCCGTCGAGGACGAACAGCGCGCTGATGGGCAGTCCGACGGAGGCACCCGGTCCCGTAGGCCGATCGATCGAACTCCGTCAGGTCCTTCACGGGGATGTCGGCCGGCACCTCGGCGCGTTCCGCATCCCAGTAGCCTTGGCGCGGTCTGGCGTCCGGCGGCCGGCGGCGCAGGAACACCTTCACCTCGGTCAGGCCGCCCCTTGAACGTACAGACCCGATCCGGATCAGCGAATTCGCTGACGCCGGCGCTCACCTTGATGCCGATGATCTTCGAGGCTTCGGCGGCGGTCAGCAGGGTGCACGGGTCGATCGAGGCGGGGCTTGCTGACGGGCCGGGGCTGGCCGACGCCCCGACGACGGGCACGTCGCTCTGGCTCGGAGTGGGGCTCGGCGCGCTCGTCGGCGCGGTCGTCTCGGGTGTGTCGGTCGCGGTCAGGCTGGAGACGGCGACCGGCGCAGCGACGCCCCCGGCGGCCTCCGACGGGCCGGAGGAGGTGCCGCCCGTCGTGGCGTCACATGCGACGAGGACGAGAGCCAGGGACACCAGGACAGCACGGAGACGGTTCACGGGATCTCCCTTCAACAGTCGGGCAGGCCGAGCGCGATCGCGGTCGCGATCCGATCGAGGGGTGCGTCGGCGCGCTCGTTCAACCGGCGCGCCGCTTGTTCGTCGACCGCCTCGACCAGCGAGAACACGACCTGGTCGACGGGCATCAGGACCGAGCCGACGTGGTGCACCGGGGTGCCCTCGGCCGTCATCTCGCGCGCGGCGTTTTCGAGGCTTGAGACCACCGTGCGAACGACGGCTTCGTCGACGCCTGGCCAGTAGCGCTCGAGGAGGAAGGTCTGCCTCCGAGGTGGCGCGACGCTCTGACGGTCCATGCGCGGCACGCTATCGGCGAGGCCCCCACGACGAAAGGGGTGGTTACCCCGATCTGTCGCGCTGGCCCCCCTCCCCATCCGGGCGCCGAGCTCGGCCCGGGAATGGATCGCAAGCTCTGATAGAAGCGCTCGAGCACGTGGCTCACGGTCTTCGTGGCGAGGAAGGCCTGGTCGGCGATCTCGCGACCGGACACAGCGGGCGAACTGCTGGCGCCGCTACGCCCCGAGCAGCTTCCAGGTCCCCTCGGAAACGACGTCGACGCTGCCGTCGACGACCCGGATCGCGGTTTGGTCGTCCATCACGTACCCCGGATTCCCGATGTCGGCCGCCCAGCGCTCGGCGGTCGGCGAGAGTGTTCGTCGGGAAGACGTCCAGGTGCGGGAAGATCGCGAAATCCACGATCCCCAGGGTCCGGTCGTCCGGCGCCGAGGGCCACTCCACGAAGAAGTCGCCGATCCGCGGCGTCATCACCATGCTCCCGGCACTCACCCCCACCCAGGTCGTGTCGGGCAGCGACGGCAGGAGGTCCGCGAGCCCGGACTCGCGCATCCAGTGGCACAGGTACGTGGCGTCGCCGCCGTCCACGAGCAGGACGTCCGCCTCCCTGACCCAGGGAACCCAGCGCTCCGCGCCGATCGTGGGCAGTGCCGTCAGCTCGAGGAGGCCCAGCGACTTCCACGCCATCGAGCTCATACCACCCCACGGGGCAGGCCGGTGACGAAGCCCCGCGCCGTCGTCGGGTCGCACATCGGGTGGCCCCACTGTGCCGTTGGGATGCACAACGCCGTGGCGTCCTCGATCGGCTTGCCCAGCAGGTCGACCAGGGCGTCGCCGATGCTCGTGTTCGTCACGCCCCCGGACGTGAGGAGCAGCTTCACGATGCCTCCTTGCCTCCTCTGGATCCGATTCGACGCCGACGGCGAAGCGTCGGGGCGTATTGTCCCGCGGATCGCTGGCGGCATCCGCGACGCCATGACACGTTCGATCGCCTGCGCGAACATCCAGACTCGACGTCGTGGCATCCTCCCGCCCATGACCCGATACCTCGTCCTCCTGCGCGGGATCAATGTCGGCGGCAAGAACAAGGTGCCGATGGCGGCCCTGCGCGACCTCCTCGAGTCGCACGGCCACACGAAGGTCTCCACGTACATCGCCAGCGGCAACGTGATCCTGAGCTCCGATCAGTCCGCGGCCGCGATCAAGCGCGAGCTCGAGGACGCGCTGCCCAAGACGTTCAAGCTCGACAGCGAGCTGATCGCGGTGCTGGTCCTGACGCTGGCCCAGCTCCGCGCCGTCGTTCGGAAGCGGCCGAAGGGCTTCGGCGACCATCCGGAGACGTACCACAGCGACGCGGTCTTCCTCATCGATATCGACGCGAAGACGGCGATGAAGGTCTTCGACCCGCGGCCCGGCGTCGACGAGGTGTGGCCGGGAACCGGCGTGATCTACTCGCAGCGACTGAGCGCCCAACGGACCAAGAGCCGCCTCGGCAAGATCGTGGGGACGCCGGCCTACAAGTCGATGACGATCCGCAACTGGCAGACGACGATGGCGCTCCTCGAGCGGATGGAGGCGCCCGAGGACGAGGCCTGATCGCGGCCCGCGAGGCAGACTAGGCCGGCGTCAGCGCCTCGTGCCGATGACGGTGACGCCGTTCACCGCTGGGTAGTTCGAGAAGTACCGCTTCCGCCAGTGGAGCTTGCCGTGGTCGTAGATCGACACGGTGACCGCGACCTTGGCGCCGTCCGCCGGGGCGTTGTTGAAGAACCGGTACCCCACCGGCTTGCTCGAATCCCTCACGATCGTGTTCCTCGCGCGCGGGCCGTGCTGGATGGACAGGTTGCTGATCTTGGAGTTCCGGTGGTTCGGGACGCTCCAGATCTTGAACGTGAGCCATCGCTTGCTGCCGGCGTGGGTGATGATCCGTGGATCAGGATCGGATACTTGGTGTCGTTCCTGAAGCTCATGGTCTGCTTGGCCTTGCCGACGATCCACACGGTGGCATCGAGGCCCGGCGGATACCGGGGATGAACTCGTTGTGGTTCTGTCGGGCGACCGGCACCATGCCTGCACGGAACGCCGCGTTGAACAGCGTCGTGGACGTGGTGCAGATGCCGCCGCCGAACGCGCCGGTGACGGTGATCTTCCCGCCCTCGATCGCGTTGCCCGGCCCTCGCCGGGGGCTTTGTGCAGGTCGCCGACGACTTTCCAGAAGTCGAACTTCCCGCCTGGCGGCACGACCGTGCCGTTGATCTTCGTGGCCGGCGCCTCGATGTTCCCGCCCCAGTGGTTGTTGACGATGACCAAGTAGAAGACGCTGTACTTGCTGATGACCCGCATCTTCGGGGCGAACGCCTTGGCGTCCGCCGTGGTCAGCTTCGGGTCCACGGCCTTGACGACGGCCGCGACCGGCGATGCCGCCGCGCCCGCCTGGCGGGCACCGATCTCGCTGATGAGCGCGGCCTTCATGCCGTCTGCGATGAGCGTGCGGCCCTCGCGGCTGGTCCCGGTGGCGACGATGCGGCCGCCGATCCGCTTGAGGCCCGCGTCCTTCACCTTCTGGTTGACCTGCTTGGCCAGCTTCTTGACGATCGGGTCGAGGCCCGACTCATCCAGGACCGGGGTGATGCTCCCGTCGGCCGCGGTCGAGAACGAGATCAGCCGCGCGAGGCTTCTTGCCGGCGACCGTCCAGCTGTGCTTGCCGCGGGAGACCACCACGTCGGCGGCCATCCGATCCGCGGCCGCCTTCGCCTCCTCGGCCGAGGTGGTCGCGACGGCGGGTGCCAACGTCACCATCGGCACGGACATCGCGATCGACGCCGGCGTGCCGAGCGCCGCGAGCTGCTGGTCGAGCGCGGCCACCAGGGCCGCCTGGTCGACGGCGCGACCGTCCTTCGCTGGGGAGACGCTGTGTGTCCCCCCTTCGGCGGTCGACACGAAGGCGTCGGTGGGGGTCTGGTCGGTCGTCATGGCGAGGGTCTTGACGGCGGCGGCCAGCTTGTCGCGGTCGTAGGCGACGGCGGGGTCGATGGTCACGCCGTGGATCGCGGTCTGGGGTGCGCCGATGAGGTCCGCGAGGGGCTCGCCCTGGTGGCCCGCGGCGATCGCCGCGTCGATCAGCGCTGAGGTGTCGGGGCCGCGCCCGACGTCGGCGTAGCTGATGGCCGTCACCTGGCCGTCCGGGCCGGTGAGCGTGATCTGCCCGGTACCGAGCGATCCGTAGGCGTTCGCGATCTGCGCCTCCGCCTCCTCGCGGCTGAGCCCGCCGAGTTCCGTGTTCCCGACGCGGACGCCGGGCAGGACCCGGCCCTGGTACTGCTGTCCCCATGCGTACAGGACGCCGGCGCCGACGCCGAAGGCGAGCAGGAAGGCGAGGAGGAACGAGACGCCGAAGCGGAGGGCGAGCGACCGTCGGCGCCGCGGCCGTGCCGGCGGCTCGAAGGCGGTCACGGCGGCCACGGGGACCAGGACCGGCACGGTCTCGTCCACCGGGGCCGGCTCGGCGGGATCGGGCGAGCTCGAGACCGCCGCTGCTGCGGCGACATCGACGACGGGCTCGGTGGCATCCGGTCCGGCCTCGGGCGTGATATCGCCGGCGGTGGGTCCCGCGTCGGGTCGGACGAGCGCCGCGAGCTCGGGGTCGCCGGCGGGCGGCGGTGCGTCGCTCCGGACGAGCGCCGCGAGCTCGGGGTCGCCGGCAGGCGTCTCGCCGTCGGGTGTGGAGTTGGGCAGGTCGGTCATTGGATGCTCATGCGCGCTGGGCCAGCGCCGGGCTTCGTCCCTGACAGGTTCGACATCTTCGCTCGTAGACGCGAATCTGTCACGCGCACGGCCGACTCGGCCGGCGGGACTGTGACGCGGGACGCGCATCATACGTTGCGCGGCAGGACTATCGCGCGCTGATTCGGCCGGGCAGATTTTGCGACGACTGAACAGGTCCTGCAATTCCCTGGAAGAGGTCGTCGATTGCGGTTCCCACAGTTCTGGGACTTCGCGTGACCGATTTCATGCGGCTTCACTGACGACGCCAGGCAACTCGCTTGTACCGATCCGTGCGAGCGTACACAGCAAACGGGGCCATCATCGTCGAACTGAATAGGCGACACACTCAGGCGTCCGTCCTTCGGAGAGGCGACGTTTGCGGGCTGAAGCAACTACTGAGGTCAGGTCGTCGGCTATCTGGTTGAGGCTCTCAACAGGGTCACCCGAGAGTCGAGACGAAGACGACGGACATTCGGCTTCCCCCGTGGACCAATCGGCTACGTGCCTCATAGCACTTACGAACCCAGTCGAACATGGCCAAACGCTCGATACACGGCAACCTCACATAGTTCGCGGCGTTGACCGACAGGCGATAGGTGACATCCGCGTTGGCGTCCGCCGAGAACAGTGCCTCCATGGCGATCCACAGGTCCAGGAAGCGGTCATGCTCGTGTCGTGGCTCATGCGACTGATTAAATCGACGGAGAGCGATGAGAACGTTGTCCTCGACATCAAAGGCACGCATGACCTGAGGGGAATCGGACGCTCAGAGTTCGACGGTTCGAATTGCTCAATCCGATCATGACGCCCATCGGGTACTGAAACGGTGTTCACGACCACACGACACCCACGAACCCCATTTGGCGAATCCGTGAAAACACACGAAACGACGAAAGTCCGACAAGCCGGAGGGCGGTTACCGTCGCCTCGACCGTTTGGTCGACCTTCTCAAAGTGTCTCTGCGCTGCTACGGGCTCGTGAACGTCAACGACGATACGTCGCGGCACTCGTTGGGTGATTGCGATTGTGGCTGGACGATCCAGAAAAGCAACGCCAACAAATCGAGGCTGCTGAGAAATTGCCACGAGGGACAGAGCCTCTGAGACTTCGGCGTCGCTCATTCGCCGCAGAGTCACGTGTGGAGATAGCTTGATTGGTCGACACGGATCCAGACCATGTAACAAGGAATTGGTAGCGACCGTGACGTGCGCGCCGCTGTAATGCGCACGCCAACTGGCTGCGAGGCGCTCGACTCGACGCCTTCCACCTCGTGGTGCAAACCGCACGGTGAGAGACTGATCAAGCAGGGCCACGGACTGGAGAAGCATCGAGCCCTGGTCATCACCGACGAGTTGGTCCGTTACGCGACACGTGGCGGGGTCAGCCTTCAGCGCATCCACGGCCGACGACCATTCGGCCGACTCTTCCAAGGCGGACCGGAGTCGGGGATGCATGCTCCGTGTCGAGGGGCTGGACGCAATCCATCGGTTTGGCTCAGTTGGATCGTGTCGACATTCCTCGCGGTAACTCCAAGTCGTCCAAGCTCGGGTCGAGACAAGACAGTTCGGAACGCGACGGCCAACCCTTCGATGGCCTGAACCAGCTGGTCTGTTACGGATGCCTACACGCGACAGCTCTACGGTCTATCTGTCCTCCGAGGGACGAACGAGCCGCGAAACCGCCGTCACGGACGGAACCGGGGCGTGGCGGAGATCCCATCATTCCTAACAAAGCCGGCGGGATAGACACATGCTGTCACGGAGACGTTTCACATTGGCCTTCAAGCGACGCGCGAACTTGGACTGTCGCACGAGTCGCCTACCTGAAACGACGACGTTGCCTTGTGGCGTAGGTCACTGCGTCTCGGACGTCATCGGGCAGCTGGCTCCAAGGACCGACATCGGCCGGAGCGTGCTCAGCTGCGGCCCCGTCGATGGCATGCGACCGCGCGGCATAACAGGCCGTCTCGGTTGTGGAACGCCCATCGGCGTCGTACACGGTGACGGAGAAGCCACCTCGAAGCCATCTTCCTCGAGCACGAGGACGATTGACTTCGCCGTCGAGCGACGTCCGCGCCGGATACGACTGCCCAACAACGACTCGACACGCGGCCAGTCTAGCGAGGGGCTGATCTCGGGCTTGCGGAGGGAGGGGTCGAGTACCATACGTTGTGGCTCCGGCGCATCATGCCGGCGTGAGGCCGTTCCGGTTCATGATCGGGTCCCGCGATCCCGTCGACGCGCCGACGCTTGTCGAGCGCGCCCGGTGGGCCGAGGGGATCGGGTGCAGCCACGTGTGCGTCCACGACCACCTCGGGCGGCAGCACTCCCCTATCCCCCTTGCTCACGGCCGTGGCGATGGCGACCGAGCGACTCCGGCTCCTGCCCGCTCGTGTTCAACAACGACCTGCGCCACCCGGCCGTCCTGGCCCAGGAGCTGGCCAGCCTCGACATCCTCAGCGGCGGCCGCACGGAGGTGGGCATCGGGGCGGGCTGGCACGAGCCGGAGTACCGCGGCGCCCGGACTCCCGTTCGACCCGGCCGGTTCAGGATCGACCGGATGACCGAGGCCGTCGCGGTCCTGCGCGGGCTGTTCGCGAGACGGCCCGTTCAGCTTCTCGGGCGGGTACTACACGATCACCGCGGATGGACGGCTTGCCCGAAGCCGGTCCAGCGGCCACATCCGCCGTTCCTCATCGGCGGGACGCGCGAGCGTGTCGTCCGGCTGGCGGCCCGGGAAGCCGACATCGTCGGGCTCGACCTGCGCCAGGACGGGGCGATGATCCTCGATGCCTTCCAGAGGCGCGGACCGACGTCCGGGTCGGTTGGGTCCGGGACGAGGCCGGCGACCGCCCTTCGGGGGCAGCTCGACCTCAGCGTCCTCCGACCTGGTCGGCGACATCACGATCACCGACACGCCAGCTCAAGGTGGCCGCCGAGGTGGCCCGCGAGCTCAGCGACCCGGACGGGCGTCGCCGATCGGCCCCGGGACGTCCTCGAGTCGCCCTACTCGCTGATCGGCACGGTCCCCGACCTGGTCGACAAGCTCGTCCGAACCCGCCAGCGCTGGGGCATCAACTCGTACATGGTCGGCTGGTTCGACGAGCCCGGGCTCCGACGCCATCGCGCCCGCTCGTGGAGCAGCTGGCCGGTCCGTAGATCCGGGCGCAGACCGCCATTCTGTGGGATGGTTGCGTACGCAACCGCAGCGCGCCGTTGAACCCGAGGATCCCGAGATGACCGACTACGCCGACTGGACGAAGAACCTGATCGCCGACATCCGCGCCAACGGCCGCCCGACGAGCGGCTTCTTCGAAGGGCGCCCCGTGATGGTCCTCACGACGACCGGGGCGAAGAGCGGCGAACCGAGAGAGGCCGTCGTCAGCTTCTCTCGCGACGGGGAGGCCTACGTCGTCGTCGGGTCGAAGAGCGGTGAACCTGAGGATCCGGCATGGTTCACGAACCTCGCGCCAACCCGATCGTGACGGTCGAAGCCGACGGCCGGAAGTTCCAGGCCCGCGCGACGGTCGCGGAAGGAGCCGACCGCGACGCCCTGTGGGCCGGGCACGTGGCGGAACATCCGCAGTTCGCCGAATACCCCTCGAAGACCGACCGGATCATCCCGATCGCCCGGCTGACGCCGCTCGACTGACCTCGCTCCCGGCCTCGGCGGACGCCTGATACGGGTTGGAAGGCTCCGCATCCAGGGCTCCGGGGTCGGGCGACACCGTCCCCGCTGTCATCCCTCCGCTTTGGGGAGGTGGCACCACCATGACCGAGAGACGACCCGTCGAGACGACCAACCTCGACCGATACGGGCACGAGCCGCTGCCCTGGTCGCGGGCGCAATCCGTGCTCGATGCGACCGGCAAGGCGATGGACACGTGGTTCCTGGCCACGGCGACGCCCTATGGCGTCCCGCACGCCGCCGGCGTGGGTGCGCTCTGGCATGACGGCGAGCTGTACTTCACGAGCGGACCTGGCACCCGCAAGTCCAGGAATCTGGCCGAGAACCCGGCAGCGAGCCTCTCGGTCTCGCTCGACGGCATCGATCTGGTGTTCGAGGGCGACGTCACTCGGGTGACGGATCGGACGGCCCTCGGCGTCGTCGCGAAGCGATACCACGACGACGGCTGGCCGGTGGAGGTCGACGGCGATGCCCTGACGGCCCCGTACAGCGCGCCGAGCGCCGGGCCGCCGCCCTGGCGGGTCTACCGGATGGGGTTCGACACCGTCTTCGGCGTCGCGACCGACGGAGCCGCACGGAGCCACGAAGTGGCGCTTCTCGGCGTGAGCGGGAGCGTGCAGAGAACCATCGCCACGAATGTCTGGAGGCTGCAGGCATGGGTAAGATCCTGGGGATCGCCCGGTTCACGTTCCACGAGGGCGGGTTCGAGGAGTTCGAACGCCTGTCGGAGCAGGCCATGGAGGTCGTCCGAGCCAAGGACACCGGCACGCTCCAGTACGACGTCTACGTCAACGACGATCGGTCCGAGGCCATCGTCATCGAGCGGTACCGGGACTCCGATGCGCTCATCGAGCACGGCGCCCATATGGCCGAGATCACGGGGCCGGTCCTCAAGACGGGTACCGTCGAGGGCGAGGTCCTCGGGGAGCCGAATGCGGCCCTCGCGGCGGGCCTTGCCGACAGCCCGGTCCGGACGTTCAGGCCGCTCCTGTCGGTGTCGAGTCCATGGCCCGGCGGTCGTCTCCATGCATGACGAGCATCGAATGAGGGAGCAACGCCCATGAAACTGATCGCATCGATGATGCTGACCCTGGATGGCGTGTACCAGGGGCCCGGCGGCCCCGACGAGGACCGACGCGGCGGGTTCGAGCGCGGCGGCTGGACGGCGTCGCACGCCGACGAGCAGATGGGCCCGTTCCTGACCGAGCTGTTCGGGCGCGCCGATGCGCTGCTCCTCGGTCGCAAGACCTGGGAGATCTGGGAGCCGTACTGGCCGAACCACGATGACGATGGGTTCGGCCACACCATCAACGTCCTGCCCAAGTACGTGCCCTCGACCACGCTCAAGGATCCGACGTGGCAGAACACCCACGTCCTCGACGGTGACGTGGAGGCGGCGATCCGCGAGCTCAAGGCGGCGCCCGGCCGCGAGCTCCAGGTCCACGGCAGCGGCGTGCTGCTCCGCTGGCTGCTCGAGCGCGACCTGGTGGACGAGCTCACCCTCCGCATCACCCCGGTCATCGTGGGCGACGGCATGCGGCTCTTCCCGGAGCACGGCGAGACGCACGACCTCAAGCTGGTCGACTCGTGGTCGACCTCGAGCGGGGTGATGGTCCAGACCTTCCGACCGAACGGCCGCGCCATCTTCGGACCGGCCGTCTGAGCCTGCGCAGCGGCCGCACCCGCCGTTCGTCGGCCTAGGTGATGGACGGCTCGACGTTGTGGTTCAGGCGGAAGACGTTCGTCGGGTCCCAGGCTCGCTTGAGCGCGCGCAGGCGTTCGAGCTTGGCATCGCCGTAGGCCGCCTGCGTCACCTCCGGCCCGGCGTCCGAGAGCTCGTTGATGTAGCGGCCCGGCAGCAGGTCGGGCTCGACGATGGCCATCGCCGGCGCACCCACGCCGCGTTCTCCTCGTCGAGGGCGGGGTCTGACCAGGCCGAGTCGGGGCTCACGTCGAACGGCGCCGACCGGCCGGTGAACGCCGCGCGTCGTCCGGGACGCGGCCGATCGCGCCACCGAGCGCGGTCACCGAGATGCTGCTGTCGCCCGGGACGTGCTCCACATGGGCGACGAACGCGTCGAGCACCGCCGGCGAGCAGTCCGCGACGTAGCCGCCGAGGATCGCGCTCCGCGAGCCCCAGGCGAGCGCGAGGTCGCTCGAACCCTGGACGCTGAGGTACGGCTCGCTCGTGGCGGTCATCGAGACCGGCTTCGGGCCCTCGAAGCAGGGGCGCGATGTCGCGCTCGACGTCCTCCCCTGCCCCACTGTCGTTGTACGAGATGACGACGATCGGCGCCCCGACGACCGCGCCGGGGTAGTCCTCCGCCGTGTCGGTGCGGGCGACGGTGAAGATCGCAGCGATCGTGTCCGGCGCGGTCGCCACGAACTCGCGGAAGACCGGCCAGAGCTCATGGATGTCGGTCGCCGGGTGGATATGGACGCCGCGGTGGAGCGTCCCCGCGAACGGATGCAGCTCGAGCTCGAGGCTCGTCGCGACGCCGAAGTTCGCGCCCGCCCCGCGGAGGCCCCAGAAGAGCTCAGGCTCCTCGTCTGCGCTCGCGCGCACGGTGCGTCCGTCGGCGGTCACCAGCTCGACCGCGCGCAGGCTGTCGATCGTCAGCCCGAACCGTCGCTGGAGCCGCCCGACGCCGCCACCGAGCGTCAGCCCGGCGACGCCGGTATGCCCGACGACCCCCACCGGGCAGACGAGACCGTGCTCCTGGCGCCGCGACGTCGAGCTGGCCCAGCAGCGCCCCGCCGCCACAGCGGGCGAGCCGCCGCGCGGCGTCCACGCTGACCTCGTTCATCCGCCCCATGTCGATGACCAGGCCGCCGTCGGTCGTCGAATGCCCGACCGCGCTGTGACCGCCGCCGCGCACGGCGATCTCGAGGTCACGGTCCCGGCCGAACCGGATGGCCGTGGCGACGTCCGGGACGCTCGTCGGCCGGACGATCAGGGCCGGCCGGCGGTCGATACACCGCGTTCCAGACGCGCCGGGCGTCGTCGTACCCGCTGGCGTCGGGCATGACGATCTCGCCGGCGAACGAGCGCCGGAGCTCGTCGACGTTGACTGGGTGTCGCGGACATGCCGGGAGCCTAGCCGATCGGACCGGTCGTGTCGGTCAGGACCGACCTCGTGCCAGTTCCCGTTCATGTGACAGGTTTCGCGATCGCCGCGCAGGTACCCTGCCCGACACTGCCCGCGCAAGGCTGTCGACGTCGCTGAGGAGTGTCGATGCGTGACAACGGAACGGCGGATCCCGACTCTCGTTGCCCTGCTGCTGAGCGCGATCCTCGCCGCCTGCTCGGGTCAGGGTGCCAGTGCGCCACCGAGCGCGGGGCAGGCATCGCTGATGAGCCGGCTGGCGCTCGAGGGTGATGGCGTGTTCGACGCCCGCTATGTCAGTCGTGTCGGCACCGATGGGGTCCTCTTCGTCGGCACGAAGGCTGGGGAGGCGGTCGCCTATCTGTGTGACCCGGCCGCAGGATCGCGGTGGTTCTCCGGGACATCGCAGGACGGCAGACTCGACCTCAGCGATGCGAAGGGTGGGCATCTCGCGGGCCCTGCCACGGCGACGACGTTCGACGCGACGATCTCGGGCATCGCCGGCTACGACGGCACAGTGTCGCTCCCGGCCGCCCCGCCAGGGGCCCGACTCGTACGCGAGCCAGGTGTGCCATCAGGACAGCTCGTAGGCGGGCTCGTGTTCGACGGCGACGTCATCCGCGGGGTGTTCACGGTCAAGGTGTCCGGAACCGTCAAGACGGGTACCGCATCGATCCCCGCCGGCACGCCGATCGCCATCGGCGTCCAGTCGACCGTCGGCCCACGGGTCGATCTGACCATCTCGACCAAGCCGAAGCTCAGCGACGAGACGCAAGCCGCGGCAGGCAAAGCGATCCGCGCTGCCGAGGCCAAGATCAAGGGGGAAAAGGTGGCGGCGGAGCTGCAGTTGGTCCTGGCCATCGCCTGCGCCTTGGTCATGATCGCTGCCGCAACCGACGGCGTCGACTCGAGCGTGGCGAACGCTGTGGTGGCCGCGGCGATGGCGGGGAGTGTGGCCGATGCCGACCCGACCGTGAACGGCTTTCTCACGACGGCCCTCAAGGACATCGTGGCGGGTCTTCGCCTGTCGATCGAGACGCCACGACCGAGCGGGACGGCAGCACCGCAACCCGTGACGCTCGGGACGCTGACGTTCGGTTCCTTCTCGGGAAGCCTCTGAGATCAGGGTCGCCCCAAGCTGGTCAGGGAGGGGTCGTTCGATCCGCCACGAGTGACAAAGCGACGCGCTCGCGCGCGACATAGCCGGTCGTCCCAGGCATCCACCGAACGGTTGATACGCCGCTCCACCGAGTGCGGTCGCAAGACTGGCGCATCGTCCGATGTGGGCGGGGCCCGCGGCGACCGATGCTGCAGGGCATGGACAGCCTCACCGACGCCAAGCGCGTCACCACGACCAACAGCGATCCGCGTGCGGCCGATCTTCGGACTATCCGTGCCGGGTCGCTCCCCCTCTACCGGGTGAACCTGCCCGGCGATCCGTGGCGCCGGACCGACCGGATCGACATCGGAGGCCACGCCGCATGAACGTCATCGAAGTCACCGACCTCCAGAAGCGCTACGGCAGCCGCCTCGTCGTGGACGGCGTCTCGTTCACCGTCGAGGAAGGCGAGATCTTCGGGATCCTGGGACCCAACGGCGCCGGCAAGACGACCACCGTCGAGTCGATCGCCGGTCTCCGGACGCCGGACGGCGGCACGATCCGCGTCCTCGGGTACGACCCGCGCGACGACCGCGATCGGCTGCGGACGCCTCGTGGGGGTGCAGCTCCAGGAGAGCGAGCTCCCCGAGCGGATGACGCCGCGCGAGGCGCTCGAGCTGTTCGCGTCGTTCTACGCCGCGCCGGCCGACACCAACCGCCTGCTCGACGACCTCGACCTCGCCGACCGTCGCGACACCGCGTACCGCAACCTGTCGGGCGGTCAGAAGCAGCGGCTCTCGATCGCCCTCGCGCTCGTCGGGCGGCCGCGGGTCGCCATCCTCGACGAGCTCTCGACGGGCCTCGACCCGCACGCGCGCCGCGAGACGTGGCGCGTCATCGAGTCGATGCGTGACCAGGGCGTGACCGTCCTGCTCGTGACCCACCTCATGGAGGAGGCCGAGCACCTCGCCGATCGGGTCGCCGTGATCCGCGACGGCCAGGTCGTCGCGATCGACACGCCGGCCGGCATCGTCGCCCGAGCCGACCCCGAGCAGCGCGTCCGCTTC
Source organism: uncultured Chloroflexia bacterium (assembly GCA_963755115.1). Classification (GTDB taxonomy): domain Bacteria; phylum Chloroflexota; class Limnocylindria; order Limnocylindrales; family CSP1-4; genus SPCO01. Next base: position 1,774,710 of record CAVWIK010000002.1, on the reverse strand, counting down.
CGGCCGTCGGTCGAGCTCGACGACGGGCTGCTCGCCGGCCTGCCCGAGGTCCGCCGCATCGAGCGGTCCGGGCCGACGGTCGTGGTGACCGGCCGTGGCGACCTGCTGGCCGCCGTGACTGCGGTCCTGGCCCGCAACGGGATCGTGGCGAGGGACCTGCGCATCGACCAGGCCACCCTCGACGACGCCTTCATCGCCCTCACTGGCCGCCCGGCGGCCGCACCTTCAGGAGAGCTGTCATGAACGAAACGCTCGCGCTCATCCGCACCGAGGCGAAGCTGCTGTTCCGCGAGCCCGTCTCGTGGCTGGCGGCGATCGCCCTCCCCACCGCCATCCTCCTGATCTTCGGGACGATCTTCTCGACGGCAGGACCGGACGCTGGCCTCGGCGGCCTGCGCTTCATCGACGTCTTCGTCCCGTCGCTCGTGGTCATCACCGTGGGGACCCTGGGCATCCAGACGCTCCCCATCCGGCTCGCGACCTATCGCGAGAAGGGCGTCCTGCGGCGGCTGTCGACCACGCCGGCCGACCCGATGCGCCTCCTGTTCGCGCAGCTCGTCACGTACCTCGTCACGGCGCTCATCGCGCTCGTCCTGTTGATGGTCGTGGCCCGCGTCGTCTTCGATGTCCCGCTCCCGCACGACCCCGTCGGCTACGTCGCCGCGGTCGCGCTGGGCACGTCCTCGTTGTTCGTCGTCGGCCTGGTCCTCGCGGCCGTCGCGCCGTCCGCCCGCGTGGCGACGGCCGTGGCGATCCCGATGTTCTTCGCGGTGATGTTCCTGGGCGGCGTCTACGTCCCGCGCGCTGCCCTGCCCGACATCCTGGTCCGCATCGGCGAGTACACCCCGCCTGGTGTCGCGGGCCTGCAGGACGCGTGGGTGGGCAACGGCCCGCAGCTCGCGCCCCTGGTCGTCATGGCCATCCTCACCGTCGTCGGTGGCGCGCTCGCGGCGCGCGCGTTCCGCTGGGAGTGAGCGGGCGGGTGCGCGGACGGGCCGGCTTGGAGTAGCGTGCGGCGATGCGAGTCTTCCGGGATCGATCGTGGGACGGGCTCTCCGACGCGATGCTCAGCATCGGCGGGTACGCGCTCCTGGCGGCCGGGACGATCCTCGGCGTCGTGCTGGGCGATCCGGACCCGGCCTGGCGGCTGACGACGCTGGCCATCGCGCTCGTGGCGGCCGCGTGGATCTACGTCGGATACACGCGGCTGCCGCTCCCCCGCCGGGACCACCAGGCCCGGCTGCTGGTGTTCTGGATCGGCGTGGTGATCCTCGCCTCGATCCTGATGCTCCGGCAGCCGCTCTTCTTCATCTTCATGATCAGTGGCTTCTTCTACGCCACCGTGCTCCGCCCGTTCGCGGTGGCCGTCGCGGCCATCGCGGTGACCTCCATCCTCGTGAACTCGCTGCTCGCGGGACTCCCGGTGACGGCCACAGGATGGACGTTCTGGTTCGTGATCATCGTGGTGCAGACCGCGGTCATCAGCGCCGGCACGTTCTACAGCGAGCGGGTCGCCGAGCAGAACGAGGCGCGTCGGGAGACGGTCACGCGACTCGAGCAGGCGCTGGCCGAGAACCAGGGCCTCCATGCCCAGCTGCTGGCGCAGGCGCGGGAGGCCGGGGTGCTGGAGGAGCGCCAGCGGATGGCGGCCGAGATCCACGACACCATCGCCCAGGGCCTCACCGGCGTCATCACCCAGCTCGAGGCGGCCCGCCACGCGACACGACCGACCCGACGAGCACGACCGGCACCTCGCGAACGCCGAGAAGCTGGCCCGCGAGAGCCTGAGCGAGGCGCGCCGGTCCGTGGAGGGCGCGCTGCCCGCGCCGCTCGAGGCCGCGACGCTCCCCGATGCGCTCCGCGAGGTCGCGCGCGAGTGGTCCGAACGGACGGCGGTCCCGGCCGAGGTCACGGTCACCGGCGACGCCATCACGCTCGACCCGGAGATCGAGGTCACCCTGCTGCGGACGGCCCAGGAGGCGCTCGCGAACGTCGCCAAGCACGCCCAGGCGGGCCGCGCCCGCATCACGCTCTCGTACATGGGCGACGAGGTCGCCCTCGACGTGCACGACGACGGGGTCGGGTTCGACGTCGGGCGCCCCGCCGACGCGTCGGGCGCCGGGTTCGGCCTCCACGGCATGCGCCAGCGCGTGGCCCGGGTGGCGGGCTCGCTCGCCATCGAATCGGAGCCGGGCCACGGGACGGCGATCTCCGCCCGCGTCCCCGCCATCGCGATCGATCCGTCCGCGGCGACGACACCGTGAGCCCCATCCGCGTGCTGATCGCGGACGATCACCCCATCGTCCGCGACGGGCTCCGGGGCATGCTGACCGCGGAGCCGGACTTCGAGGTCGTGGGCGAGGCCGGCGACGGCGCCGAGGCGCTCGCGCTCGTGGACACGCTCGCGCCCGGACGTCGTCCTGATGGACCTGCGGATGCCCGGCGTCGGCGGCCTCGAGGCGATCCAGACCCTGGCGCAGCGCGGGTCGGCGGCCCGGGTGCTCGTGCTGACGACGTACGACAGCGACCGGGACGTGCTCCCCGCGCTCGGGGCCGGCGCGACGGGCTACCTGCTCAAGGACACGCCACGGCCGGAGCTGCTGCGAGCCATCCGCGCGGCGGCCCGCGGCGAGGCGGTCCTCGCGCCATCGGTGGTGACCCGCCTCGTCACCGACCTGCGCAGTCCCGCCCAGGAACAGCTGAGCGAGCGCGAGCTGGAGGTCCTGACGCTCATCGCCCAGGGCGAGACCAATCGCGGGGCCGCGACCCGCCTTTTCATCTCCGAGGCGACGGTCAAGACCCACCTCCTCCACATCTACGCCAAGCTCGACGTCGGCGACCGGGCCGCGGCCGTGGCGGTGGCGTACGAACGTGGCCTGCTGCGCCCACGATCCGGGTAGGACTTCGGGGACCCGGAGTCCTCCGACTGAGACGGGAGACGCGATTGCCAGCGGGCTACGATCGATCGGCCGGGAGCGACGCCTACGAGCGCTACATCGGACGCTGGAGCCGGCGAGTCGCCGACCTGTTCGTGGCTTGGCTCGAGGTGCCGCCCGGGCAGCGTTGGCTCGACGTCGGATGCGGGACGGGTGCCCTGACCCAGGCGATCCTGAACCGATCTGCCCCGGCCTCGGTCATCGGCGTCGATCCGGTGGAAGCGTTCATCGCCCGCGCCTCGGCGGAACTCACGGATCCGCGTGCGGCGTTCCGGCTGGGATCCGCGGCGGACACCGGGTTACCCGATGGCACGGCCGACGTCGTCGTCGCTGGCCTCGTCTTGAACTTCGTCCCCGACGTCGGTGCGGCGCTCGCCGAATGGCGGCGCGTGCTCGCGCCGGGAGGCGTGGTGGGCACCTACGTCTGGGATTACGCCCGTGGCATGGGGTTCATCCGCCAGTTCTGGGACGCGGCCATCGCCGTCGATCCCGCCGCGGCCACGCTGGATCAGGGCGCGCAGCAGGGCATCACGGCCGCCGGGCAGCTCGAGGAGTCCGTTCGAGCGGCCGGATTCGTCGCCGTCGAGGGGCGTTCGATCGCGATCCCGACGGTCTTCGCCGACTTCGACGACCTGTGGCTCCCCTTCCTCGGCGGTACCGGTGGGGCCCCGGGGTATGTTTCCACGCTGCAGGACGCGCATCGCGACGCGATCCGGGAGCAGCTCCGCCGATCCATCGCCGCGGAGCCGGATGGCTCGATCCACCTCGAGGCTCGCGCCTGGGCGGTCCGCGCCCGCCGGGGTTGACGCGGGACTAGGCCCGTGGCCCGTCCCCTACTCGGACGGCTCGTACACCCCGAGCACGTTGCCCGACGGATCCGCGAACGTGAACCGCCGCCCGCCCGGATAGTCATGCATCGCCACCCGGACCCGGCCACCGGCGTCGAGCACGCTCGCCAGGGCGGCGTCGGCGTCGTCGGTGCGGATCAGGGCCAGCACGCCCTCGCCACGCGATGGCGGCGTGTGCGGCGACAGCCCGGCGAACTCATGCTCCGGATCGCCAGGGTCCTTGACGCCCGCGTAGTCGGGGCCGTAATCGTTGAATGCCCAGCCGAGCGCCTTCGCGTAGAAGGCCTTCGACTGCTCGAGGTCGTCGACGGCGAATTCGATGTAATCGATGACGTGTGGCATGCCCAAAGCCTACCCGAGTCGGTCCCCTCGCTTCCGGTTGGGCTGGTTCCGAGGTAGGTAGTTGCGTACGCAACCATCTGTCGTCTATACTGGCAGACGATGCGGCCACGGATCGTGGTCGCCGGGACGACGGTAGCCGTCAAGGAACACGAGACACCAATGCAATTCGGCGTATTCACGGTGGGCGACGTCACGCCCGACCCGACCACCGGGCACACGGTCAGCGAGGAAGAGCGGATCCGGATCATGGTCACGGTCGCGCTCAAGGCCGAGGAGATCGGCCTCGACGTCTTCGCCACCGGCGAGCACCACAACGTGCCGTTCGTCCCCTCCTCCCCCACCACCCTGCTCGGCTACATCGCCGCCAAGACCGAGCGCCTGCAGCTCTCGACCGCGACGACGCTGATCACGACCAACGACCCGGTCAAGATCGCCGAGGACTACGCGATGCTCCAGCACCTGGCCGACGGCCGGGTCGACCTGATGATGGGCCGCGGGAACATGGGGCCGGTCTATCCGTGGTTCGGCCAGGACCTGCGCAACGCGATCCCGCTCGCCGTCGAGAACTACGACCTGCTGCGCCGCCTGTGGCGCGAGGACGTCGTCGACTGGGAAGGCCAGTTCCGGACGCCGCTGACCGGGTTCACCGCCACGCCGCGCCCGCTCGACGGCGTGCCGCCGTTCGTCTGGCATGGCTCCATCCGCAGCCCGGAGATCGCCGAGCAGGCCGCGTACTACGGCGACGGCTTCTTCCACAACAACATCTTCTGGCCGAGCAGCCACGTCCAGCGGATGGTCGAGCTCTACCGGCGCCGGTTCGAGCACTACGGCCACGGCCCGGCGAACCAGGCGATCGTCGGTCTCGGGCGGGCACGTGTTCATGCGCAAGAACAGCCAGGACGCGATCCGCGAGTTCCGGCCCTACTTCGACCACGCCCCGGTCTACGGCGGCGCGATGTCGCTCGAGGACTACATGGCCCAGACGCCGATGACGATCGGCAGCCCGCAGCAGGTCATCGACCGGACGCTGGGCTTCCGCGAGTTCGCCGGCGACTACCAGCGCCAGCTCTTCCTGGCCGACCACGCGGGGCTCCCGCTCAAGACGGTGCTCGAGCAGATGGACATCCTCGGCTCCGAGGTCGTGCCGGTCCTGCGCCGGGAGTTCGAGGCCCTGCGTCCCGCGGACGTGCCCGCGGGGCCGCCGCTCCACCCGCGGGTCGCGGCCAGGCTCGCGGCCGAGGCCGACGCCGACGCCGACGCCGATGCTCCGGCCGCGCTGACGGCAGACGCCGGCATGACCGCCCCCGCCCCTGCGACCCGGTCGCTCGTCGTCGTGACGGCCGGGCTGGCCGTGCCGTCGTCGAGCCGGCTGCTCGGCGATCGGCTGGCGGCCGCCGTCGAGCGCCACCTCCGCGAGGCCGGCGTCGAACCGCGCCTCGAGGTCATCGAGCTGCGGGACCACGCCGTCGATCTGGCCAACCAGATGCTGACGGGCTTCCCCTCCCCGTCGCTCCAGGCGGCACTGGATGCCGTCCTCGCGGCGGACGGGGTCATCGCGGTCTCGCCGATCTTCAGCGGCTCGTACAACGGGCTGTTCAAGCTGTTCTTCGACAGCCTCGATCGCGACGGGTTCCGGGCCAAGCCCGTGCTGATCGCCGCGACCGGCGGCACGCCGCGGCACTCGCTCGCGATCGAGCATGCGATCCGCCCGCTGTTCGCGTACCTGCGGGCGGCGGTCGTCCCGACCGGCGTCTACGCGGCGACCGAGGACTGGGGCCAGGGCGCGGTCGCGACCGACGGCAGCCTCGTCGAGCGGATCGAGCGGGCCGCCACGGAGCTCGCGGTGGCGATGGCCAGCCAGCCGTCCTCGGCGCCCCGCGACGCCTTCACCGATCCCGTGCCGTTCGAGGACCTGCTCAACCGGAGCTAGTCGCTCGCCGTCAGGGTCAGCGTCGACGTCAGCCCGGGCCGGGCCGGGACGTCGAGTCGGACCGGCCAGCGCTCGGCGAGGAGCTCCGCGAGCGCGTCGGGGTCGTCGGGATCCGCACCGGACTCGAGGACGTGGCGCGCCGCCTGACCGCGGATACGCTTCGCGACGACGTCGCCGATGCGCCGGCCGCCGACGGCCTGAGCGACTCGCACCGTGACCGTTCGGTTGCCGGCGCCGCCGGGCATGCCGATCGCCTGGTAGTTCGGCGACCGCAGATCGATCACGAGCCCGTCTGGACCGGCGGTCTCGGTGAAGACATCACGCAGGGCCCTCCGCCAGAACGCCTTGAGCCCGTCGATGTCGGCCAGCCGCGAACAGACGTGGAGGCGGTACGGCGGGATGCGATCCGCTGGCCGGAGCAAGCCCCACAGCGCGGATGCGATGACGAGGCTCCGACCGGCACGCTCCGTCGCGGCCGCCGAGAGCGATGCGGCACCCAACCCCTCGTGGAGCGGCCCGGAATAGACCTCGAGCACGGGCAGCGTCGGCAGCTCGCGCAGCCTCGTGTTACGCGCGACCTCGGCCGCCTTCGACGGGCGGACCTGGAGCCGGTCGAATGCGTCGGCGCGTGCGCTCGTGGCGATGAGGGCGTCGAGCACACGCGTCCTCGCGCCGGTCAGTTCCGGGAACGACAGGTCGCGCAGGTCGACCGGGCTGCCGCGATCCGGGGGCGGCCGTTTCGACTCCGACGGCGGCACGATGATCAACATGCCGCCACTCTAGGCCGACGAGCCGGTCACATCAGGGCTCGCTCGCGGGTCAAGCCAGCACCGGACCGATCCGCAGGAACGTGAACGCATGACCGACCAGGACTGGCTCGCAGAACGCTTCGAGGCCGACCGCGCCCACCTGCGCGGGGTGGCCTTCCGGATGCTCGGCTCCGCTGACCGAGGCGGATGACGCCGTCCAGGAGGCCTGGATCCGCCTGAGCCGAACCGACACGAGCGACGTCGAGAACCTGCGGGCCTGGCTGACGACGGTCGTCGGACGCGTCTGCCTCAACATGCTGCGATCGCGCCGCACGCGTCGCGAATCGTCGCTGGAGACCCACCTCCCGGATCCCATCCTGAGCCCGCAGGGCGGCGTCGATCCCGAGCAGGAGGCCCTGCTGGGCGACTCGATCGGACTCGCGATGCTCGTCGTCCTCGATTCGCTCTCGCCCGCCGAGCGCATCGCCTTCGTGCTGCACGACGTCTTCGCCATGCCGTTCGACGAGATCGCGCCGATCGTCGGTCGCACGCCCACCGCGGCGAGACAGCTCGCGAGCCGTGCCCGTCGGCGCGTCCAGGGTGCGCCCGTGCCGGATGTCGATCTCGACGGCCAGTGGGCGGTCGTCAACGCCTTCCTGGCGGCGGCGCGTGCCGGCGACTTCGAGCGCCTCCTGGCCATCCTCGACCCGGAGGTCGTGCTGCGGTCCGACGGCGGGCTCGCGCGTCCGGCCCTGATGTCGCTGGTCCACGGCTCCCAGGCCGTCGCCGAGCAGGCGATGACCTTCCGTCGATTCGCCGACTCGGCGTCGCGGGTGCTGGTCAACGGCACCCCGGGCGGCATCGCGTGGTCGCCCGACGGGCGTCCGTTCGCCGTCCTGGCCCTGACGGTCAAGGGCGGCCGCATCGTCGCGATCGACATCCTCGCGGACCCGGACCGGCTGGCCCAGCTGGACCTCACCTTCGTCGCGAGCTGAGCACGCTCGATCGGCCGCGGTCACGTCCTGGCCTTCTTGCGGGTCCCCTGTGTGACGCCAGGAATGGATCGACGCTAGAAGGAGTCACCCGATGAACGAACAGGTCGTCAGTGCGCCCGGCGCGTCCGGCGCTCCCCGCTGGGTCACGTTCCTCAACCCGGTCGCCAGCCGGCTGCTGGCCGCCGGTGTCCCGCTGGGCCCCAACGGGCTCCTCACGGTTCCCGGCCGGAAGACCGGTCTTCCCCGCTCCACGCCCGTGGCGATCATCTACGTCGCCGGCAGGCGTTGGGTCTGGTCCCCATGGGGCGATGTCAACTGGGTCCGCAACCTTCGGGCCGCCGGCCGCGCGACCATCACGGTTCGGGGCCGGAGCGAGGACGTCGCCGTCACGGAGCTGGACCGGCCGCAGCGGGTGGATTTCTTCCGCGATGTCCTCGGGCCGGTCGCGCATGACATGCGGTTCGGGATGTGGTTCGTCCGCACCATCGACGGAACCGATCTCGACCATCCGCTCGAAGCAGCCGAGGGCCGAGCGGTCTTCGAGCTCCACCCACGCTGATCGCCGCAACGGCGCCGCCGTGACGGCCGGCGGGTAGCATCGGCCGGCGATGCGGATCCTGATCGTCGGCGGCGGTATCGGTGGGTTGGCGATGGCTCGCGCGGGCCGGCAGGCCGGGCTCGACTGCGAGATCGTGGAGCGCACGACGACCGCAAGGATCGTCGGGGCCGGGATCTACCTGCCCGGGAACGGGATGGCCGCGCTGGGTCGGCTCGGACTGGCGGAAGCCGTCGCCGATCAGGGCGCGATCGTCGGACGGCGGCGGCTCTCCGACGACCGGGGTCGCCGGCTCATCGACTTCGACGAGGCCGGGCTCTGGCGGGACGTCGCGCCGCCGATCGCGCTCCATCGCGAAGCGCTGCATCGGATCCTGGCGGACGGGGCGGCCGGCGTGCCGATCAGGTTCGGCGTGACCGTCACGTCCCTCGACGACGGCCCCGACGCCGTCCGCGTCGCCTTCGATGACGGGTCGTCCTCGACCTACGACCTCGTGATCGGGGCGGATGGGGTCCACTCCAACACGCGCCAGACCGGTGTTCGGCGGGCCGGATGCGCGCCTGGCCGGCCAGGTGGGCTGGCGGTTCGTGGTCGACGGCCACCCCGGCATCGACGGCTGGAACGCGTGGCTCGGTCGCGACCGTGGGTTCCTGGCCCTCGGCATCGGCGGCGACCGGGTCTATGGCGTCGGCGACATCCGCTCGGTGGACGGTACGGACCCGACAGGCGGCGACCTCGAGGCGTTCAAGCGCTTGTTCGATGGCTACCCGGAGCCGGTCCCGTCGCTGCTCGGTCGCCTTCGATCGTCGGACGAGCTGTGGTTCTCGCCGTTCGAGGAGGTGTCGCCGCCGGCCTGGACGAAGGGCCGGGTGGTCCTCATCGGCGATGCGGCGCACGCGACGGCGCCCAATATGGCGGAGGGCGCCTCGCTCGCGATCGAGGACACGCTCGTCCTGGCCGACTGCCTCTCCTCCTCGGGCGGCGATGTCGCTCAGGCCCTGTCGGCCTACGTGCAGCGCCGGACGGCGCGGGTTGCGCACGTCCAGCACATGACCCGTCGCCGCGACCGGCTCCGGTACATGCATCCGGCCCTGCGCCGCGCCGTCATGGGCGTGGCCGGTCACGCGACGTTCCGCGCCCACTACCGGCCCCTGCTCGCGCCCCCGTAGCCGAGCCACGGGCCCCGGCCGCGCGTCATCCGGCCGATCGGAGCATGATTCCGCGATGACGACTGCGACGGCCTCGCGCCACCCCTGGTTCGGTCTCCACCTCCCCAGCTATAGCCACCCGGACGTCCCGCCGGATCAACTCTTCGATCGCGTCGTCGAGCAGGCCAAGGCCGCCGAGACGGCCGGCTTCGAGCTCGTCACCGTGATGGACCACCTCTACCAGATCCCGGGCATGGGCTCGACCGCCGAACCGATGCTCGAGGGGTGGTCGGTCCTCTCGGCACTGGCCCGCGAGACCGCGACGGTCCGCCTCGGAACGCTCGTGACCGGGGTCACCTATCGCAACCCGGCGATGCTCGCCAAGCAGGTCACGACGCTGGACGTGCTGTCCTGCGGTCGGGCCTTCCTGGGCATCGGCGCCGCCTGGAACGAGGAGGAGCACATCGGCTACGGGATCGACTTCCCGCCGGTGAAGGAGCGGATGGATCGCCTCGAGGAGGCGCTGACGATCGCGAAGCTCATGTTCACCGAGGAGCGACCGAGCTTCCAGGGCCGGCACTACCGCATCCATGAAGCCCTCAACAGCCCGCGACCGATCCAGGCTGGCGGCCCGCCCATCCTCGTGGGCGGCGGCGGTGAGCAGCGGACGCTCCGCATCGCCGCCAAGTACGCGGACCTGACGCACTGGTTCGCGCTCGGCCTCGATGCGCTGCGCCACAAGGACGAGCTGCTCGTCCGCTACTGCGAGGAGATCGGCCGGGACCCCTCGACGATCGAGCGGACCATCGGGGCGCCGGTCATCGTGATGCCCAGCGAGGCCGACGCCAAGGCGTTCGTCGAATACCTGCCGCCGGAGCGTCGCGCGCACGTGGTCGCCGGCACGCCCGAGCAGGTCGTCGACGCCCTCGGGCAGTACATCGATGCCGGGTTCACCGGGTTCACCTTCAACAACGCGATCTATCGCACCCCGGAACAGATCGCCACGGTCGGCGAGCTCCTGCGGCTGGTCCGACCCGTCCCTGCCCACTGAGCTCGACGAACGCGAAGCGCCCGGCCGAACGAGTCGACCGGGCGCCGTGCGATCCGAGGAGGCCGTGAGCCCCGCGACTAGAACTCGATGCGCTCCATCCGCCACGAGGCGAACCCCGCCAGCCCGATGATCGACGCGGCCCAGACGATCGGGGTGATGACGCCCGCGTCGGCCCCGATCGCCAGGCCCATCGCCCAGCCCATGATCGAGGTCGGCAGGAACGGCGAGATGTCGACCGGCACCAGGCTCACCAGGATCTGCGGCAGGAAGAAGACGGCGAACCCGATCGCCGCGACGGCGGCCTGGTTCGGGATGACCGTCGAGACCGCGAGGACGACGGCGATCATGAACGCGATCGCGGCCACGACCCCGACCGCCGCGAACGCGAACGTCGCGACGCCGGCCGAGCCGTAGAGCACGGCCACCAGGCCGAAGGTCGCCGCCATCGGGATGATGCCCGCGAAGATCGAGACGACGATCGCGGCGGCGGCCCACTTGGACAGCCAGATCGCCCCGCGCGAGACCGGCTTGGACGCGACCCAGGAGAGGGTCCCCCGCTCGCGCTCGGCGACGAGCAGGCTCATGGCCGCGAAGATCGCAACCATGACGAAGATCTGGGACGAGACCGCCCCCAGGAAGTTCGTCATCGGATCGAGCGAGATCGCTCCCGCCGATGTCGTCGCGTCCGGGATGTTGGCGATGATCCAGGTGTTGATCGCCGCGTTCGCCGCGGTCAGGGTCATGAAGGCGGTCGTGACCGCGACGATGACCCACGGGCGCTTGCTGTGCGCCCATTCGAGCAGCTCCTTGCGGAACAGGGGTCCGAAGCCGGCGAGCCGGTCGGCGGGGATCCGGGATGTCCGGGCGGGAAGAGAGATCGAGGCGGTCATGCTGCACGCTCCTTGGTGTTGACGAGGCGAAGGAAGACGTCTTCCAGCCCGAGGCGGACGACGTGGTTCTCGGTGACGGTCTGCCCGTGGTCGGCGGCGAACCGGGTGATCGCGGCCTGGACGGTGGCGGTGGCGCCCGGCGCGATCCGGACGACGTAGCTGCGGAGATCGGCGGTGCGCTCGGCCGGTTCGACCGAGGTGACGCCGGGGATCGATGCCATCGCGACAGCGGTCGCGTCATCGGCGCCGCCGATCACGACGCGGAGCTGGTCCTGGTCGAAGCTCGCGAGGAGCTCGGCGGTCGGGGCGGAGCGGACGAGCCGCCCGCCATCGAGGATCGCGACGTGGTCGCTGACGCGCTCGACGTCGTCGAGGATGTGGGTCGAGTAGAACACCGTGACCTCGCCCCGGAGCTCGCGCATCAGGTCGAGGACCTCGTGGCGGCCGATCGGGTCGAGGGCGCTGACGGGCTCGTCGAGGAGGAGGACGGCCGGCGAGCCGATGAGCGCCTGGGCGATGCCGAGCCGCTGCCGCATCCCGCCGGAGTAGGTGGAGGTCCGCCGGTCCGCCGCGTCGGCGAGGCCGACCCGGGCGAGCACGGCGGCGACCTTGGCCGCATCCGCACGGTCCGTGGCCGGATACAGGGAGGCGACGAAGCCGAGCGTCTCGCGACCGGTCATCCAGTCGTAGAAGCGGGGCTCCTGGGCGAGGTAGCCGACCTCGCGTCGGTAGCCCGGCCCGGCGACCACGGGGATCCCCGCGACCGACGCGCTGCCGCTGGTGGGTCGGGTGAGCCCGGCCAGCATCTTGATGGTGGTCGACTTCCCGGCGCCGTTGGGCCCGAGGAAGCCGTAGATGGAACCTGCCGGGACGTCCAGGCTGAGGTCGGTCAATGCCGCCACGCCCGGATAGTGCTTGGTGAGGCCGGCCATCGAGATGGCCGAGTCGAGGGTCATCGTGGTGATCTCCTGTGTCGTGCGAACGGGCCGTTCGCGGTGACATCAGGTTCGCCTTCGAGCTCGTCGCCGTCGTCGGTCCAGGGTCTCGAAGTCCGGACGCCGCAGGGGTCGGTTCCGGGCGGTCAGCTCATCCCGTGGTATCGGTCGGGTCTGGTACCGAGCCGGGTCGGATGAGCCCCGCCTCGTAGGCGAGCACGACCGCCTGCGCCCGGTCGCGCAGCTCGAGCTTGTCGAACACGTGCGAGACGTGCGTCTTGACCGTGGGTTCGGCCAGGACGAGCCGGTCGGCGATCTCGCGGTTCGAGAGACCGCGCCCGACGAGCTTGAGGACCTCGACCTCGCGCTCGGTCAGGTCGCGGAGCGCCGCGTTGCGCTCGTCGTTGACGGGCGGCAGGCGGTCCGCATACCGGTCGAGCAGGCGCCGCGTGACTGCCGGGGCCAGGAGCGCGTCGCCATCGGCGATCGTCTTGATCGCGACGACGAAGTCGGCCGGGGTCACGTCCTTGAGCAGGAACCCGCTGGCCCCGGCACGCAGGGCCTCGACGACGTTCTCGTCGGCATCGAACGTGGTCAGGATGAGGACCCGCGCGTTCGGGGCGGCCTCGTCGCGGACGATCCTGCGCGTCGCCTCGATGCCGTCGAGGACCGGCATCCGGATGTCCATCACCACGACGTCGGGGTGGAGCCGCTCCGCGGCCTCGACACCGCCTTGCCGTCGCCGGCCTCCCCGACCACCTCGATGCCGGGCTCGTCCTCGAGGATCATCCGGAAGCCGGTCCGCACGAGCGCCTGGTCGTCGACCAGGATCACCCGGATCGCGCCGCTCATGCGCTGACCGCCGGCTCAGGGTCGATCGGCAGGCGGGCATGGACCCGGAAGCCGGTCGGCGTCGGGCCGGCCTCGAAGTGCACCGCCGTAGAGGGCCACGCGCTCGCGCATCCCGATCAGGCCACGGCCGCCGCTGGCGGCCTCCCCGAGGTCGCGCCCACCTCCCCCACCCTGGTCGGTCACCTCGATCTCGATCGCCCGGGGTTCGTAGGCGAGTCGGACCCGGGCTCGGGCGCCACGAGCGTGCTTGAGCGCGTTGGTCAGGGCCTCCTGGACGATCCGATAGGCGGACAGCTCGACGCCGGCGTCGAGCGGGCGGCGGACGCCGTCGAGGGACAGTTCGACCGGGAGGCCGGCGGCCCGGACCGCCTCGATGAGCTCGCCCAGTCCATCGAGGCGAGGCATGGGCGCCCGCGCTTCATCAGCCCCGGTCGACGCGCCTGGGGTCCCCGGCGCGTCGCCCAGGATCCCGAGCATGCGCCGCATGTCGGTCAGGGCCTCGCGGCTCGTCCGATCGATGGCCTCGAGCGCCGTGCGGGCGCGCTCCGGTCGCCGGTCGAGCGCGGTCAAGCCGGCCCCGGCCTGGATGACGATCACGCTCACATGGTGCGTCACGATGTCGTGCAGCTCACGGGCGATCCGCTCGCGCTCCTCCTCGACGGCCCGGCGCGATCGCTCCTCGCGTTCCGACTCCTGGAGCCTCGCGTTCTCCTCGATCGCCGCGGCGTACTGGCGTCGCGTCCGGGCCCAGTCCCCGAGCGCGAGCACGATGCCGACGGACAGCATCGTCTGGATGGTCCCGGCGATCGCCACCTGCGTCCCGGCCTTGCCCACGATGACGGCCAGGAACGTCGCTGCGACGACCAACGCCGCGACGATCGCGACGCGCCGGGGGTAGCGCTCGGCGACGGTGAAGAGCGCCACGAGCGCCCCGAGGCTCTCGTTGACCACCTGCCCCTGGACCAGGGATGCGTGGATGGCGGTGGCGGCGAGGGTCACGACGAGCACCGGGATCGGCCAGCGGCGGCGGACGATGAGCGGCAGGGTCTCGAGCAGGAGGAACGCGATGCTGAGGGGGTCGCTCTGACCGGCGTCGGCCGAGCCGCTCGCGACGGCGAGCAGGGACAGCGCCGCCAGACCCAGAGCGATCGTGGCGTCGACGAGCCACGGGATCACGGATTGCCGCGCGCGGAGGCGTGTCGTCACGTCCGGAAGCGTAGGGGCCCGGACGCGGGCGCACATCATGCCCAGGGTGGAACTGCGACCACGACCCGGGGATGAGGCGGCCCCGGCCCACCCGACGCCGAGCGGCCGATGGACGATCGTCCATGCCGCGACACGGACGCGTGTGGGGCGACGTCGCGGGACCAGATACGCACCCTGAGCGTGGCGTCCTGATCCTTCGTCCACACCTCAGAGGAAACCCCGTTGATGCGTCGCTTCGCCTTCCTGCCGGCCATGCTCGTGCTCGTCGCCGCCTGCGCGACATCGCAGCCGGGCATACCGGCCCCGTCCGCGACCCCCTCCCCGGCAGCCACGCCGGACGCGACGGCCTCGCCGGCACCGACCACCACGCCACGGCCCTCCCCCGCCGTCACGCCTTCGCCGCCTGCCAGGCCCGCACCGACCGCCCGCCCGTCTTCCGCCATGACCGCTGCGGAGCGGGCGCTGGTCAACGGGTTGCGCCGTGACGCGGCGGTCGACTGCGCGCCCCGCCGGACCGACCTGCCCGACGGCGCGATCCGCGGCGTCGAGTGCCGTGCCGACGATCCGCTCGTGGCGAGCGTCGGGGTCTACGAGTTCGCGTCGGAAAACGAGGCGGCGTACGCCTTCGAGACCCGTCTCGCCTCGTACGGCGTCGACGTCAACGCGGGCGACTGCTCCAGCGACGTCCCTGGCGAGGGGGCGTGGATCCCCGGCGACGGCATCGGGAACTACGACGATCCCGGCGTCTTCAACTGGGAGAACTCGGTCCTGAGCCCGGCACGAAGCGGCTGCTTCCGCAACGAGCACGGCGTCGCCAATGTTCGCGCCACCTGCGGCAGCATCTACGTGGGCGTCCTCGGCACCGCCAAGGACCTGTCGGATCTCTACGACTGGACCTGGGCGTACCAGCCGGGCTACGGCCACGACACCCCCGAGCCTCCGGGCATCTGCGTACGGGTGAGCTAAGGCTCCGGGCCGGCGGGGCCGCCACCCTGGGCTGCCTCCTCGGTCACGCCGTCCCTTGACAGCGGCCGGCCGCCGGGCCACGGTCCGGTCATGCGCTGCCGATCGTCGGCCCGGACCCGTCGCTCGCTCGGCCTCGGTGCCGGGCTCGCGCTGATCGTGGCCGTCGCGGCCTGCGCCACGCCGGGGCCCACGATCGACCCCACGCGGGTGCTCCACCTCGAGAACCGCGCGAACCAGGCGGTCGTCGTGTCCGTCGATGCGCGCGGCGATGACACGCCCTTCGAGACGGCGATCCGCCCCTGCGGCGGCCTGCTCGATCTCACGGTCGGGCACGAGATCCCGACCGGGGACGACTGGCGGATCGGTCTCGCCTATGACCCGAGCGGATCCTTCGACTCCGCGCTGGCAGCCTGGACCGCCGACCCGCATGACATGCCGGGGAACTTCGACGTCGCCATCCTCTGGTCGCGCGGCGACATCCGGACCGCGGACCTCCCGAAATGGGTCACGGTCATGCCCGATGGGACGCGGTTCGAGGCTACGCCGCCCTCGGGCGCGCTCATCCCGCCGTGTGGCGACCTGCCGCCGCCCGAGGCACCGACGCCGTCCGGGTAGGCCGCAACAGCCGGGCTAGGGCGGCGCTTGACATGCAGAATCTATGCTCGGGGCATGACCATCGAGACCCTGCCGACCGGGCCTGACCCGGAGGCGATCACGCGGACGATCCTCGAGACCTGGCCCGAGACGGATGCCGTCGCGGCCATGGGCGCCACGTTCTTCTCGCTCGACCCCGAGAAGCACTTCCCGAACTTCGCGACGATCGTCACCACCGGCGAGCACGACGAGGGCGCCCCCTCGAACCTGTCGGCGCGGCCCGGCGTCTTCCGCCTGAACATCGGGGTCGGTCGCGCCACCTTCGAGCGACTGGTCGGCTCGGTCGCCGAGCCGGACTACGCCGCCTTCGACCGGGTCCTCCCCCACCCCGTCTACGCGAAGCAGCTCTGGATCTCGATCCTCAACCCGAGCGACGCGACGTTCCAGGACGTGGTGCTGCCCTTGCTGACCGAGGCCCATGACCGGCTCGCCGCACAACGGGCGCGGCATCGGCTCGGCGGCGGGTGACCCTCCGCGCCGCCTTGCCTAACGGTAACCGTTGCGTTACCGTTGCATGGAGGATCCAACTCAGCGGCGCACCACACCGGTGCCGATACGGGGGCCTGGCATGGGCAGCTCGATGGTTCGATACAAGGTTCGACCGGACCGCGCCGACGAGAACGAGCGTCTCGTCAGGGCCGTCTACGAGCAGCTCGCTCGCGAGCAGCCAGACGGCCTCCACTACGCCACCTTCAGGCTTCCCGACGGGGTCAGCTTCATGCACGTCGTGTTCGAAACCGACCAGCCGGGTCGGATCCTCAACGAGGTGGCGGCGTTCAAGGCGTTCACCGCCGAGATCGAGGGCCGCTGCGACGAGCCTCCGGCCGCGTCCGAGATCACCCTCGTCGGCTCGTACAGGATGGGTTCCTGACCCTTCGAGTCCTCAGCGAGGCGCCGACTTCGGCCGCTCGCGGATGACCCGTCGCGGATCCTTCTCGAGCTCCAGGCCCTTGTAGGCGGCCTGCCGGACGAGCCCGTCGCCGGTCCAGCCGGCAAACTCGGCGCGGATGACGAGCTCGGGCCGAAGCCACTGGGCACCGCGGGCGGCCGCGCGCGGGGGCGGGGTCGCGAACGGCGGCTCGGCGGACGCGAGCGGGGCCACAGCCGCCAGCAGCTCGGCCCGGTTGTCGTTCGTGAAGCCGGCGCCGATCTTTCCCGCGTACCGCAGCGCCCCATCCTCGTAGACCCCGACGAGCAGGGCGCCTAGCTCGACCGCCTTGCCGCTGCCCGTGACCCAGCCGCCGACGACGAGCTCCTGCTCGGGGCGGATCTTCACCTTCAGCCAGCGGTCCGTGCGTTTGCCCGGCACGTACATCGAGTGGCGGTCCTTGGCCATGATCCCTTCGAGGCCTCGCACGCGGGCGGCTTCGAAGAACGCGATCCCGTCGGCCTCGATGTGCTCGCTGAGGCGGACGCGCGGATCGGGTCGGAGGACGTCGCCGAGGAGCCGGCGGCGTTCCTCGAGCGGCTCGTCGAGGAGCGATCGGCCGTCGAGGTGGAGCAGGTCGAAGACCTCGTAGACGAACGGCGTCGGCTCGGCGGCCGTTCCCCTCCCCTTGATCCGGGCCTGGAGCAGGGCGAAGTCGGGCTCGCCGCGCTCGTCGAGCGCGATGACCTCGCCGTCGACGATCGCCCGACGGGCGTCGATCCAGGTCGGCGGATCGAGGAACGGCCCGAAGTAGCGCGACGCGTCCTGCTCGCCGCGCGTCCAGAGCCGGGCGCTGCCGCCGTCGACGATCGCCTCGACGCGGAAGCCGTCCCACTTGACCTCGAAGAGCCAGTCGGGGTCGTCGAACGGCGCGCCGGTGAGCGTGGCGAGCATCGGCGCGATGAAGGCAGGCGGCGCAACGGCTTTGGCCATCGCTCGTATCTTGCCGCGTGCGGCGACGCGCTACTGTGCGGGGATGAAGGCCGTCGTCCAGGACCGCTACGGGCCTCCGGAGGTCCTCCGGATCGAGGAGGTCGAGCGACCCGTTCCGAAGGACGACGAGATGCTCATCCGGGTGCGAGCCAGCACGGTCTCGCAGTCCGACACCCACCTGCGTCGGCCGAGCCCGTTCCTCTGGCGGTTCATCTTCGGGTTCCGCCGGCCGCGGTCGCGAACGCTCGGCGTGGAGCTCGCCGGCGAGGTCGTCGCCGTCGGCGCGGCCGTGCGCGAGTTCCAGGTCGGCGACGCGGTCTTCGGCCGCCCCTCGCGCTTTTTCGGCGCGCACGCGGAGTACATCTGCGCGTCCGAGCGTGCGGCGCTGGCGCTCAAGCCGGCCTCGATGAGCTTCGAGGAGGCCGCCGCCGTCGCCGACGGGGCCGACCAGGCGCTCGGGACGCTGCGCAAGGCCGAGGTCCAGGAGGGACGCCGGATCGTCATCTACGGGGCATCCGGCTCGCTCGGCACCGCGGCCGTGCAGCTCGCCAAGCACTTCGGTGCCAACGTCACCGCGGTGTGCGGGACGGACCACGTCGAGCTCGTCCGTTCGCTCGGCGCCGACGAGGTCATCGACTACCGGAAGCAGGACTTCACGAAGAACGGCCAGACCTATGACGCGATCATCGACGCGGTCGGCAAGTACTCATTCCGCAAGGGCCGGCACGCGCTGAGGCCGGGCGGGATCTACGTCGCCACGGATGGCTTCGAGATCTTCGTCATGTTCGTGGTGGCCCGATTCACCGGCAAGCGGTTCCGCGTCGGGATCGGCACGCGGCGCAAGCAGGACGTGCTGCTGCTCAAGCAGCTCATCGAGGCCGGCGAGTTCCGCGCCGTCATCGATCGGCGCTACCCGATGGACCAGGTCGTCGAGGCGCACCGGTACGTGGAGGGCTGGCACAAGGCGGGCAATGTCGTGCTCGTGATCGCCGCGGATCCCGCCGACCCGGCCTGAACCACCGATCCCAGGTTCGGCCCGCGACCCTGTCGGGTGCAATGGCCCCGTCGAAACGGTTCCAGTGACCCTTGAGCCCGGGCGTGACCCCGTTCGATAGTCAGACGGCCGACGCGCTTGAGCGGACGCTGGTGTTCGGGAGGCTCACGATGAGGACCGGATCTGCGGTCGGGCGATCCTTCGGACGGGTGACCACCGCCATCGCGTGGGCCACGAGCGCACGGATCGCCGGGACGCTGCTGTTCATCGCCGGATCGTTGATCCTGATGGGGATCATCACCGCCGAGGCGCTCTACCCGGCCACGTTCACCACCGGGGCCAACGAGATCAGCGACCTGGGCGGCACACGACCACCCGACAGCCTCATCTACCAGCCGTCGGCGACGATCTTCGACGTCTCCATGATGGTGATCGGTGGCCTCGTACTCGTGGCGTCGGTCTTCGTCCAACGGGCATTCGGTCGCCGATCGGTCACCCTGCCGCTGACCGTCCTCGGCATCGGGGCACTCGGTGTCGGCCTGTTCCCCGGCAACACCGGGGCGCCGCATGCGATCTTCGCGATGGTGACGTTCGTCGCGGGCGGCGTGGCGGCCATCTCGGGCTCGCGGATCGCGACCGGCGGCTTCCGCCTGGTGTCGGTGGTCCTGGGCACGGTCGCGCTGGCGACGCTCGCGCTCTACCTCTTCCTCGGAGACGCCAACCCGATGGGCAGCCTCGGGATCGGCGGCATCGAGCGCTGGATCGTGTATCCGACGGTCCTGTGGGTGACGGCGTTCGGTGGCTATCTGGCCGGTCGGGCCGACGAAGGCGCCTGATCCCTCGTCCCATTCGACGACGCCGCGCCGGGGGCCCAAGTTCGGCCTGGCAACCGAGGCTTGACAGCACTCTGATACAACCGTATGGTTGTATCAATGCAGCTCGTCTTCAACGCCGACCAGATCTTCGCCGCCCTTGGGGATGCCACCCGGCGTGACATCGTCCTGCGCGCGCTGGACGGCAACGAGGGCGTCGCTGAGCTGGCCGGGCACTACCCCATGAGCTTCGCGGCCGTGCAGAAGCACGTCGCGGTGCTCGAGCGGGCCGGCCTGGTCACCAAGGAGCGCACCGGCCGCCGCAAGGTCGTGCGCACGAACATCGAGGGGCTTCGCCTGGCGCGCGGTCTGCTCGACCAGTACGAGGCCCTGTGGCGCGGCCGCATCGACCGCATGACGGACCTCATCACCAGCACGGAGGAGACCATCGCATGACTGTCACCGCTGTCCACAAGGACCCCGACGCCCTGACCATGGTCCTGACCGCCGAGTTCGACGCCACGCCGGAGCGCGTGTGGGACCTCTGGGCCGATCCGCGCAAGCTCGAGCGCTGGTGGGGCCCGCCGACCTACCCCGCGACCTTCACGGTCCACGACCTGGCGCCCGGCAGCCACGTCGAATACCACATGACCGGGCCAAGCGGCGACCAGCCGCGCGGCTTCTGGGACATCCTCGAGGCCGATCCGCCGCGCCGGCTCGTGTTCCTCGACGGGTTCGCGAACGACGACGGCACGCCGAACGAGTCCTTCCCGCGCAACGAGGGGCGCGTGACGATCGAGCCGATCGACGCCGGCCGCACGCGGATGCAGATCGAGAGCCACTTCCCGAGCACCGCGGCGATGGAGCAGGTCCTGGCCATGGGCATGGAGGAAGGCCTGACCCAGGCGGTCGGCCAGATCGATGCCATCCTCGCCGAGGACCCGGTCCGGACCGCCTGACGGGGGGGGCCCCGGGGGGGGGGGGTTGGGGTGGGGGGGGGGCGGGGGGGCCCAGAGAGACATATTTTAGGGGGGGCGCGCGGGGGGACCCCGGGGCGGTATACTTTTTTTGGGGGCGGGGGGGAAAGCCTTTTTTTTAAAAGCCGTGGAAGAATTGGGGGGTTGGGGGGGCGCGGGAGGGGGGAGGGAGGGGAGGGCCGGTACGGGGGTTGGGGGATCGGGCGGGGGGAAGGGGGGGGGGGGGAGCGCGGGAAGGGACGCCGGTGAAGGGGAGGACCACTCGACTATGTGCGCAAAGAGCGAGGAGGACCACGATGACCACGATGACCGAGCCGACCACGCAGACCCTGGACGCTCCCGGTGCCGTCCTGACCTACGACATCCGGAAGGCCGACTCCCCTGCCCCGGTGCTGCTCATGATCGGATCGCCGATGGGCGCGAGTGGGTTCCCGACGCTGGCCGGGCATTTCACCGATCGCACCGTGGTGACCTACGACCCGCGCGGCGTCGAGCGGAGCACGAAGGCCGACCCGGCCAGCCAGTCCACGCCGGAGCAGCACGCCGACGACCTGCACCGGATCATCGCCGCGCTCGACGCGGGCCCGGTCGACCTCTTCGCCAGCAGCGGCGGCGCGGTGAACGCGCTCGCGCTCGTCGCGAAGCACCCGGAGCAGGTCCGGACGCTCGTCGCGCACGAGCCGCCGCTCGCGTCGATCCTGCCCGATCGCGAGGGCGCGATGGCGGTCACCGAGGCGGTGCATGACACGTACATGCGCAGCGGCTTCGGTCCGGGCATGGCGCAGTTCATCGTCGTCGTGGGTTACACGGAACCGATGACCCTGGACTTCGCCGCGCAGCCGGCCCCCGATCCGGCCATGTTCGGTCTGCCGACCCAGGACGACGGCACACGGACCGATCCGCTTCTCGGTCAGAACATCATCTCGTGCACGCACTACGAGCCGGATTTCGACGCCCTTCGGGCGGCCTCCACCCGGATCGTCATGGCCGCCGGCGTTGAGTCGAAGGGTCAGATGGCGTACCGCAGCGCGATCGCCGCCGCCGAGCGCCTCGGCACGGAGCCGGTGAGCTTCCCGAGCGGCCATGGCGGCTTCCTCGGGAACGAGTACGGCATGCCCGGCGATCCCGACGGCTTCGCCGCGAAGCTGCGCGAGGTCCTCGCGGACTGACCTCGCAGCCCAGCGATCAAAGCGCGCCCACTCGGCACATCCCGAGTGGGCGCATCCGTGTCTCCCGTAGGCTCACCGTTGCAATGTCGCAGGACGCCACGGTACCGTGCCGACCATGTCCACCGGTCAGACCGGACCCGCACCTTCCGGGTCGCCGCCCTGGGCCGCCCACAGGGTGGCTTCGCGGTGGCGATCCCGTTCGACCCTGTGGTCGCCTGGGGCGAGCGTGACCAGTACCACGTGCACGGCACCGTGGGTGGTCAGCGGTTCCGCGGGGCGCTGACCTCGACCGGCGGTGCCTGGTCCTTGCAGCTCGGCCCGGCCTGGTGCCGGAGTCCGGGCTTTCAACCCGGCGATGAGGTGGACGTCGTGATGGCCCCGGAGGGTCCGCAGTCGACCACTTCGGGTGCCGACGTCGCCGCCGCGTTCGCCATCGAGCCGGTGGCGGCGCGGTTCTTCGACTCGTTGCCGTCGTTCTATCGCAAGAACTTCGTGCGCTGGATCGATGCCGCGAAGCGACCCGAGACGCGCGCGAAGCGCATCGCCGAGACCGTCGACCTGGCCCGCCGAGGCCGACGCGAGCGGACGGCCGGCTCCGATGGCTAGGCGCGTCACGTGACCTCGCCGTCGGAGCGAGGCTCGGATGGCCCGTCGCTTGCCGATCAGGTGTCACGCCTCTACGACCTCATCGCGGGATACCACCTGACCAACCTGATCGAGATCGGCCGGGAACTCGGGGTCTGGGAGACGATCACCCGCCGGCCCGGGATCAGTTCCTCGGCCCTGGCCGATGCCGCGGCGACGGACCCCGGCCACACGGACGTCCTGTGCCGGACGGCGTTCGCGTTCGAGATCCTGTCGCGTGACGGCGAGGGGTGGCGAATGGCTCCGCACATGGATGCCATCCTGGGCGACCCCGACTCGCCGTTCTACCTCGGTCGAGCCGCACGGGTCCACATGCTCCTCGGTGGCGAGGACTACCCGGAGATGGCGGATCGCCTTCGCAGCGGTCAGGTCCTCGCATTCCAGGACCACAGCGACGCGATCATCACCGAGGTCGCGGACGGCCTGCGGTCATTGCCCCGGATCTTCGTCAACCTGGTGCTGCCTCGCCTTCGATGTGCTCCACGCGGGCCTGTCGGCTGGGGCCCGAGTGCTCGACCTCGGCTGCGGGGCGGGCTGGGCGATCGTCGAGTTGGCGGAGCGGTTCCCGGCGAGTCGCGTCGACGGGGCCGACATCGAGCCGCGCTCCGTCGCGCTGGCAGCGGCCCGGATCGCACGGCGCGGCCTGGCGGACCGATGCGCCGCACGGCTGCTCGGCCCCGAGGGACTGACCGATGTCGAACGGTACGACGTCATCACGACGTTCCTCGTCGTCCACGAGATCGAGCCCGATGCCAAGGATGGCGTCCTCTCCGCAGCGGCCCGCGCGCTCGTACCCGGCGGGTCGCTCGTGATCTTCGACGAGGCCTACCCCGACACGGACGAGGGCATGCGAACGATGCCGAGCCGGTTCACCACGGTCGCACAGTGGTACGAGTCGACGTGGGGCAATCGGATCGACACGGCCCACGAGGTGCGGGCGAGGGTCGCCCGAGCCGGTCTTCGGCTGACCGATGAGACGACCTTCAGCCGGTTCACGATCTTCGTAGCGGAGAAGGTCTAGCGAACCTGGCTCAGCAGCCGTCGTAGACGTACCCCTTCGTCGATGGGGTCACCAGGTCCAGGTCGCGGAGGACGATCGACAGGCTCGGGTATCCGGCGCAGCCGGCAGCGAAGTCGCGCCGCCGGTACTCGATGACGATCACGTGGTCGTCGTAGGCGCCCGTGTAGACGTCGCACTCCGAATATCGATCGCATTCCTCCGCGACCGCGAAGTCCGTCCCCATCTCGGCGCGCCGGCCGACGATCTCGGCCGAGTTCTTCTGCGCGATGGCCAGGCCGTTGGCGTGCGCGACGTCGGCGAAGAGCCGCATCTGGGCGACGGCATCGTCCTCGGTGATCAGCCCGTGCGAGCGGGTGAACGTGTCGAGGTTGTCGATCTCGACGGCATCGAACCCGTCGGCCGCGCATCCCGCGATCCAGTCGCCGATGACGCCGGCGAGCGCCGAGCGTTTGGCCGGCGTCCTCGGGTCGAGCATGATCTCGTCCCAGTCGGGATCGATGACGATCTTGCCCTTGGCATCCGTGAGCATGAGGTCCGGGTGCTGCGTCTTCCAGAAGTCCACCTCGTCGGACTGGATCTGGAAGCCGTTCACGTAGCAGATGTTGAAGAGCCCGGGCGCCGGCTTCTCGGTGCGGTCGCGCGAGACCACGGTCACGCCGGCCGGGGGCGGATACGCGCCGCCGAGCTGGTAGTCGAAGGCGGCGTTCGGTGGCGGGAGCCGGAGGGCGGCGGGCGTCGGGCTCGCGCTCGTCGGCGTCGGCGTCGGCGTGCTCGACGGCGCCGAGGTCGGGGCGAGAGTCGGAGCGGCTGTCGGCGGTTGAGCCGACGGGACGATCGATCCCGAGGGCGTCGCCGGAGATGCGCACCCCGCAGCGGCGAGCGCGAGCACAGACGCCATCAGGGCGACGCGGCGGAGTCGGCTGCTGTCGTGCACGGTCAGAAGGTCGTTTCGGTGACATGGGCCTGGCCATCGTCGATCGAGGCATAGGCCTTGAGGATGACGTCGAGCACGTGGCGGGCATGCTCGGCGGTCAGGATCGGCTGCTCCTCCCCCAGCAGGCAGGCGACGAACTGGCGCGCGCCCGTCTCGACGGTGCCGTAGGCGTCGCGCGGCGCGTCGACGGCGGGCGCCCAGCCTTCGGTGGCGGCGTCGGTCTCGTCGTCCGTGTAGACGCTCACGGGGGCGTCGGGCTCCCACGACTTGCCGCCGAAGCTCACCGTGCCGCGCGTGAGGTGGAGCTCGAGCCACGGCATCAGGGTCTCGGGCGTGCCGAAGCTCGCGAGGAGCTGCCCGAGCGCACCGTTCACGAACTCGAGCTGGATCAGGACGTGGTCGGGGGTCGTCACCTCGATCGTGTGCCCGGTGAGGGGGCCGCCACGCACCCGGCGGTGCGGGATCGCGATCGAGCCCATCGCCTGCACCCGACGGACGGGCCCGAGGACGCTCGTCATCTCGTGCAGCCGGTAGACGCCGTGGTCGAAGACGGGACCGACGCCCTCGCGGTAGAACGGCGTGGGGTCGCCGGTGTATTCGCGCCAGGCCGCGGGCCCCGGATCCGCGTGGTGGGCGACGGCGAGGGTAGGCGCGCCGAGCCGGCCGGAGTCGGCCAGGTCCTTGAGCCAGCGGACACGAGCGGAGGCCGCGGACCCCGGCGCGACGAGGAACAGCGTCGGCCGGCGGGCGGCGAGTTCGAGCAGGGCATCCGCATCCGCCAACGTCGACGCGAGCGGCTTCTCGCTGAAGCAGGCGACGCCCCTCTCGAGGATCGCCTGGTTGACGGTCCCGTGCAGGGTCGCGGGTGCCAGGTCGAACACCCCGTCGAGCGTCTCCTCGTCGAGCATGGCCTCGACGCCCGGATACGTCCGGGCACCCGGTGACCAGTCCGCCGCGGCCGTCGCGAGGGCGCGCGCCGCCTCGCGGTTCGGGTCGGCGACCGCGGTGACCTGGACCGCGTCGGATCGCGAACGAAGGCCAGGCAGGTAGTGCCGGTGGGCGACATCGCCGCAGCCGACGATCCCGATACGCAAGCGGTCAGTCATGGCGCTGCGCCGGCATGGAGCGTCTCCTTTCGCGGGTCCGGGCTGCATCAGCTTCCAGCCAGGAGCCGTACCCTGTCAGCATGACCGACACGCTGCGGGTCGTGCTCGAGATCGGCAAGAAGCGCCGGGTCGTGGCGGGTGCCCTGGACTGGCCCGGCCTCGACCGCTGGGGGACCTCGGAGGACGGTGCGCTCGACAAGCTGACGTCGTACCGCCCGCGGTACGCGGGTGTCGCCGAACGGGCCGGCCTCGCGAGCGCGTTCGCGAAGGCGCACGAGGTTGACGTGGTCGAACGCGTCCCCGGGTCGAGCTCCACGGATTTCTGGGGCATCGCCCACGTGCCCTCGCAGATCGAGCGCGAGGTCCTGGCCCCGCCCGTGCTGGAGCGGCGGCTCGACCTGCTCCGGGCGTGCTGGGCGTATTTCGACGACGTGGCAGCGAGCGTCTCGCACGAGCTCCGGCCCGGATCCCGCAGTGCCGGCCGCAGCCGTGACCAGATCGTCCGCCACGTCTATGGGACCGAGCCGGAGCAGAACTCCCGGAAGATCGAGGTCCGAACCCCGCTCGACGTCGTCCTCACCACGGACGGCCTCGCGATGCATCGGGAGCAGTATCTCGACGCCATCCGCGCCTACAACGCCGAGGGCAAGCCGGCCCGCTCCTGGCCGATCCAGTTCCTCATCCGGCGCACCGCGTACCACGTCATGGACCATGCGTGGGAGCTGGAGGACCGGGACCTCGACCGGGCCGTCCCAGGCGCGTCAGGTCAGGATGGCGGAGCGTCCGGGTCCGGCGCGTAGAACGCGGTGGTGTTCGCGACGGCGCTCGCGGCCGCCGCCGGATCCGCGCCGGCCGCCTCGTTCGCAGCTCCCCAGGCCTCGCTGCACCGCGTGTTGAAGTCGCGGCCCTCGGCCGACACCTGCCATGCCACGGGATCGCCGATGGATACGCCCTGCAGGTGGAGCGACAGCCCGAGCAGGCCACCGTCCCAGCCCACGCCGACCGCGCCCGGCCCGAACATGGCCCAGGCGTCCTCCGGGACGATCGCGGTGTGCTCGAGTTCGACGGTCGTCTGCCCTCCCCCGCCGGCGTCAGCCGCACTTCCAGCTCGGAGACGTCGGCCGGGCTCGTCACCTCGCCGTAGACCCACGTCACGCGGAACCGGTGCGGCGGGTCGCAGACGAGGACCTCGCCGCCGGCATTGCCTTCCAGCTGGTACCGCCCGCCGACGTGGAGCTCGCCGCTGATCGGGAGGAACCAGCGGCTGATCCGCTCCTGGCTCGTCAGCGCGTCCCAGACGTCCTCGATCGGTGCGTCGTAGATGCGGCGGAGACGGACCGCCCGGCCTTCGCCCGCGGCGATCCGGCCACTGCCGACCTCGCGCTGGACGGCCTCGATCTCGCGGACGATGTCGACCATCAGATACGGTCCTCCCTTGATGCGGCGGGCTTCGAGGCGCCGAGGCGCCGTTCCCGCTTGCCACGCGCGATCTCGGTGGCGAGCGAGTCGAGACGTTGTCCCCAGAAACGGCGGAACGGGTCGAGCCATGCGTCGACCTCGTGGAGCGGCGCCGAGTCGACGGCGTACAGCCGCCGGGCGCCCTCGGGACGGACGGTGGCGAAGCCGCTCTCGCGTAGCACCTTGAGATGCTGCGAGACGGCCGGCTGCGAGATCCCGAACTCGGCCTGCACCGTCGTGCTGATCGCCCCGGAGGGAAGCTCCCCCTCGGCGAGCAGCTCGAGGATCCGCCGTCGGACCGGGTCACCGAGAACGTCGAACGCGTGCACCTCCGCAGTCTAGAAGGAAGGACTTATATAAGTCAACGCTGTAGCGCGGACGGCGCCCCACGGGGCATACTCCGGCCATCCGCGGCCCGTCGAGCCCGCCGCCCACCCTGTGCCCGAGCGTCCCCGCCTCGGTGGCTCGAAGCCCATGGCCGTGCGTGCGATGGAGGAGCTGAGGATGCGCGCGTCTCGACGAGTCCCGAACGTCAGTCGTCGGCCAACGCGTCGCGCCGGAGCGCTGCTGTGGGCGTCCATGCTCGCGAGCATCGTCCTGGCCGCGCCGGCGGTCGTGAGCGCCAACCCGGGCGTGATCCGCGTCCCCTCGGCCTATCCGACGATCCAGGCCGCCATCGATGCCGCCCACCCGGGCGACACGATCCGGGTCGGCCCGGGCAAGTACGTGGAGCAGCTCTCGATCGACAAGGACCTGACGATCGTGGGGGCCGGCGCGTGGAGGACGGTCGTCCGTGCGCCCGGCACGCTCGCGACGGGGGTCGAAGGTGACACCGCCATCGTCGAGATCCACGGCGGCGCCGCCGTCAGGCTGTCCAACCTCGCGATCAGCGGCCCCGGCGCCGGTCATTGCGGCGACGGCGAGCTGCGGGCGGGCATCAACGTGATCGAGGAGGGCCAGCTCGACCTCAGCTTCGCCCGCGTCGTGCACATCCGCAACACGCCCCTGGACGACTGCTCCCACAGCGGCGTCGGCATCCTGGCCGTGGATTTCAGCTCGGTCCGCGTCGACGTCGACCACTCGGAGATCAGCGACTTCGGATCGAACGGCATCGTCGTCGGCGGGGACGGTTCGAGCGTCGACGTCCGATACAACGTCATCACGGGACAGGGCCGTTCGACGGTCGTGGCGACCGGCGGGATCGAGCTCCTCGATACGCCGGGGACCATCTCGCGCAACATCGTGAGCGGCAATGCCTGTGGCTCACCCGACCTCGGCTGCGGGCCGGATTGGTTCAACGAGTTCCAGGTGGCCGCGATCGGCGGCGGCGCGTCCGACCTCGTCATCTCGGACAACCTGCTGTTCGCCAACCAGGTGGGCATCTACGTCGATACGTCGGCCAGGATCAAAGACAACGTCCTGTGGGACAACGACTACTTCGGCATCGCCCTCCAGGACGGGTCGTTCACGGTCAGCGGCGACCGGATCCGCGGCGGCGAAGGCGGCGTGGCGGTCATCGCGGCCAACGCCGACACCGATGCGCAACTCCGACACGTGCGCGATCGCCCACACGTCGGGCGAGCACGTCCAGACCTTCGAGTGCTGCGGTTTCAGCGCGACATTCACCGGGCCCTGAGCGCCCGCCGGGCGGGGTGGACCAAGCTGGCGCGGACGCTCCCCTGCCCCGCGGGGGGGTTGCTGGTCAGACCGGGACGGCGCCCTTCGTGAGCGTCGCGGCGATCTCGTGCGCCCACGCCTCGATGGCGTCCCACTCGCGGAAGTCGCCGGACGGCAGTAGCCCCTTGGCCGCCGGCATCATCCGGACGAGCCGCTCGGCCATCGCCTTCGGCGGGTCGGTCGGGTCGAAGGCGCCGACGAAGACGTGGTGATCGCGCGGGTGCGTCGCGGCGCTGAGCTGCTCGACCTTCTTCCGGCCGCCGCTCCCGGGCCCATCCTTGGGGCCGAGGGCGTCCTCGATCAAATCGCCGCTGCTCTTCTTGGCCGAGGACCCCGGCAGCGGACCACTGCTGAACAGCCACAGCGGCCGGGTCGCGAGTGTCGCCTCGTTGCGCTGGATGAACTCGAGCGGCTCCTTGAGCCAGCTCCCCATGTAGACGCCGCTGCCCACGACGAACGCGTCGGCGAACTCCACGTCGGCGACGTGATCCGCTGCGGCCACGGTCGCTTCGAGCCCCTCGGCCTGCAAGACCTCGCCGATCCGCTCGGCGATCCCACGCGTCCCGCCATGCCGACTGCCATAGACGACAAGCACCTTCGTCATCACTGCGCCTCCTGGCCGGCCCTTCGACGCCGACCCGCGGTCAGGTTGCCCCTTTTGGCCCAGTGAAGCCGGTCGGGCGGGTCCGGGAAAGGGTCGGACAGACCGAATTGCAGGGGCCGAACGGATCGGCGCGAACGATATCTCCGGGCGAGGCTGCGGCATCGAGCTCGTCACCCACCGGTCCCCTGCCCAGCGTGGACGATGAGGTCGAAGCGGCGCCACAGGACGGCGACGAGCAGCGCGGAGCCGATGAACCCGAACCAGAATGGGGCCGTGATCCCGTAGTTCCGGGCCAGCAGGCCGCCGATCGGCGTGCCGATGACGATGCCGCCGACGATCGCGACGCGGTAGACGCCAGTGACCCGGCCGAGGAGCTCGTCCGGGACGGCCCGCTGGCGCACGACCGTCGACGTCGTGCCCCATACGAACGCGTGGGCCCCGAACACGACGAGCGTGCCCAGTGCGACCACGGATGATGTCGTGAGGGCGAGCGACAGATGGGTGGCCGTCTCGATGAGCAAACCCACTCGCATGATGTCGCCGAGCGAGAACCGCCGCTCCAGCCGGCCATACGAGACGATCCCGATCACGCCCCCGACGGCGACCGCGGTCGTGAGGAGACCGAAGCCCACCGGCCCCATGCCGAGCCGCTCGCTCGCGTAGAGCACGAGCACGGACCATGCCGCCCCGAACGTGACGTTGAACGTGAAGATCGTCAGGGCGAGGGTCCGCATCGGCGGATGCGCGAGGAGCCAGCGGATCCCCTCCCCCATCTCGGCACGCAGGCTCGCTTGCTCGCGCAGCTCGTTCCTCGCGCTGATGGCGACGCGCGACACGAGCACGGCGCCGAGCACGAAGCAAACGGCGTTCGTCGCGAACGGGAGGCCCATCCCCACCGCGAAGAGGAAGGCTCCGATCGGCGGGCCGACAAGCTGGTTCGTCAGGAGGAAGGCGCCCTGCATCCGCGCGTTGGCGATGCCGAGGTCGTCTCGCGACACCATGCCCGGCAGGAGCGTGCTGCTGGCGGAGTCCGCGAAGGTCTCGGCCGTGCCGAGGACGAACAGCGTGATGAGCACGACAGCGATGCTCACCGTCCCGCTGACGATCGTGGCGACGAGGACGACGAGGACGAAGGCGCGGGCCAGGTCCACGACGATGACCATGCGGCGACGGTCGAACCGGTCCGCCGCGGCGCCGCCCAGAACCCCGAACAGCAGCGCCGGGAGGTACTCGCTCAGGACCGCCATCGACACGAGGAATGGATCGCTCGTCTGCGAGGCCACCAGCAGCGGGCCGGCGGCGAGGACGATGCCATCGCCGACGTTGTTGATGACCGCGGCCGACAGGAGCCACCGGAAGCTCCGGCCGAGCCGCGTCGGGACGATGGCCTCGGTCGGCCGGGCGATCAGGGAGCGCACCGGCGGCAGGATAGCAATCGCTCGATGGACACACGAGGTCAGGGTGGCGACACCCGGCTCGTGCCTCGCGGTAGGTCGACCAGCCCGCCTCTAGACCCCGACGCCCGTGAGCGGGAGCGACAGGACGTCGCCGTTGTCCACGTGGACCTGCACCGCCCCGTCCCGTTGCCCGGTCGCGGTGGGTTTGAACCAGATCCAGAGATACTTCCACTGGCCGGGGGCGATGCTCGTCGTGGGCGCGAGGTCGCGGACGTCGTAGTCCCCCACCGTGTCGACGAGGGTGACCACCAGGGGCGTGTTGCCGGTGTTCTGGATCGTGGCCTCCTGCCGTTGCGAGGTCGAAGTGACCGCCCAAGGCCCGAAGTCGAGCAGGGCGGCCGACCAGACGGCACTGACGCCGAGGCCGACGGCGCGCAGCGCGACGTCGGTCGCGGGCGCGCTCGCCTTGACGCTGAGCGTGGCCTGCCGCGGCCCCATCGCGGTCGGCTTGGCCCGGACGCTCACCCGGAAGGTCGCCTGGGGGTCCACCTCGACAGGGAACGCCTGCCGGCCGACGATCGCGAAGTCGCCCGCATCCGGCCCGTTGATCGCGATACCGCCGACCTCGGTAGCCGTCGCGTCCACGTTCGTGAACGTGATGCGTGTCGGCTTCGACGAGGTCGCGATGTCGATGCCGCCAAAGTCGGCCTCGGTCGTGTCGGCGACGAGGCCGCGTGCGCTCACACCGCGACCCGCGAGCGCGATCTGGAGCGGGCTCGTCGGCCCATCGTGGTCGACGTCCAGCGTCGCTTCACTCGTGCCCGCGTGCGCCGGACCGAAGCCGAGCGATACGTCGACGGACATCTCCGGGGTGAGAGTGACCGGCACCTTACGACTCATGTTCGTGATCAGGAACGCCGCGGCGTCCGCGCCGCGCACGACGATCGCCTGGACAGCGACCGGGATCACCCCGTCGTTGCGGACCGTGACCTGCTGCTCGCCGCTGCGGCTGCCGACCGGGGTCTGGTCGAACGAGAGCGCGGGCGGGGAGGCGTGCACCAGCGCCTGTACGAGCCCCTCGCCATGGAGGGCGACCGGGACGGGCGGCTGGGCGCTGTTCGACGTGATCGAGAAGTCGCTCGAACGAGAGCCGTCGCCCGCCGGCCGGAACGCGATCTCGAGCTGTTCGGACTGACCCGGAGCGAGCAATGTCGGCTGCGGGCTGACGAGCCGGAAGTCGTTGCCGAGGAGCAGGCCGGTCACGACGAGCGGCTGCTGCCCGACATTCGTGAGCTGGACGGGCTGTGGCGCGCTCGACTCGCCCACCACGACGGTCCCGAACTCCAGCGTCGCCGGCGACAGCGCCGCCTGGACACCTGTGCCCACCGCCCGCATCGGGACGACGACATCCTGGGTGTGCTGCGGCGGCCCGAGGCGATCGGTGAAATGCAGGGTGACGTTCGTGGTCAATTCGCCGACGGTGTCCGGCTGATACGTGAGCACGTAGTTCCGTGTCTGGCCGGCCGAGATCGGCCCGGTCTCGACCGAGACCTGCGTCTCCGCCCCTGGCGCCGACAGCGAGAACGAGTCCAACGTCGCGTCCATGGTGCTGTTGCTGTGGATCTCGAGCTCGGCCGTCCGATGCTCACCGACCGGCACGTCGCCGAGGTCGAGGACCGCGGGCGGGAGCGGGTCCTGGACGACCATCTCGAAGACCTCGACGACCGCCTTGAGGAAGAGCCGGTTGACCTTCACGCCATTCGGGACGCCCGGCACGCTGGTCAGGATCGTGAGCGTGCCTCGATGCGGACCCGGTTCGTTGGGGGTGAACGTGACGTCGACGGTGACCTCCTGCCCCGGAT
This sequence comes from uncultured Chloroflexia bacterium, assembly GCA_963755115.1. GTDB lineage: Bacteria > Chloroflexota > Limnocylindria > Limnocylindrales > CSP1-4 > SPCO01. The sequence goes on along the minus strand of CAVWIK010000002.1, from coordinate 1,742,135 downwards.
TCGCGAGCGTCACACCTGGCACGATCGTCAGGTTGCCCGGTCCGAAGTCGCCCTCGGCCATCGGCGGGACCATGCGCGCCGGACCGGGGCCGTCATTCGGGAAGTGGAAATGCACGGTCCTTGGCGTCCCGTGGAGCGAGAAGTGGCCGAAGTCGAACGGCTGGTCGGCGACCTCGGCGTCGAGGCCGAGCCGGGTCGTGAAGTTGTTGTTGAACACAGTGCTGGGTGTCGGCGACTCGGCTCGGATCAGCGCCCGTACGGCCTTGAACGTGTCGAGCTTGTTCATCCCCGAGCCGGCCGGTCGCTGGAGCGCCATCAGGCCATGCAGGTGGAACCGGTCAAACTGCTCGTTCTCGAGGCCCCAGTGGAGCATCGCCTCGAGACCCGACAGGCGGATGAGGTCGACCGTCCGCATCTGGAGGTCGCCGACGAACTTTCGCCCGTCGTCGTTGCCGAAGCCGACGACCTCGATCATGACCGAGCAGTTGTGGGCGGCATCGCTGAATTGCTGCATCCCCAGCAGGGTCTCGGTCGGGCTGCACAGCCGGACCGAGATGTAGCCGAGGAACGGCTTCATCGGGTCGACCTTGTCGAGGATCTGCGTCTGGATGAAGCCGAACGCGTCCGCCGGCGCCAGGGCGATCTCGAGGGCGGCCCCCATCACGCCACTCCCCGGGAACCCGAGGGCACCGACGCTGACGCCGCGCTTGTCGGAGATCTTGGCCTTGTTCGCGGTCCCCAGGAGCCCTGCGAGCAGGCCGGACAGGACGTGCTGGGCGAGGTCGAAGCCCGGGGCCTGCGCCCCCATCGGGGTGAGGAACGTGTCGAGCCCGACATCGATCATGTCCGCGGCGTTGGTCAGGCGATCGACCTTCGCGCCCAGGCCCGTCGACCCGCCCGCGAATACGCCCGAGTGTGTCAACGCGCTGCCGAGCAGGTTCCACGGCACATCGTTGGGCGACCCGAACCCGTAGATGCCCGACCAGGTCGGGTCGAGGTCAGGAGCACTCAGCGCGCCCTGGATGCCCTTGATCATCTCGGCCATCTCATTCGACGCCGGTGGCTGCGGGTCGATCGGGAGGGCCGCCGTGAGCTCGCGATTGCCGACCCAGGTGTCGAAGTCGCCGTCCTTGCGCATGTTGGGATTGATGGCGAGGTCCGCGTACTGGTTGATCTCACGTTGTCCATCGCTCTGCACGATGCCGGTCCCGTTGAGGTTCCCGCTCTGCATCAGCTTCACGATCCGGCTGCTCACGGTCGACGCGGTCATGGGATCGCGGAGCAGCGCCGGCAAGTTCGAGGCCGGGAACTGGTTGCCCAGGAAGCCCAGGGTCTTCCAGGTGCGCTGGACCACGACCTCGTGGACGCCGAACTGGGGCACGACCTCGAGGACGACCGAGTACAGCACTCCGATGCTGCCCATCGATACGACGACGGCCTTCAGCCAGTCCTTCGGTGGGATCCCGTAGCGCGGCGTCGCGCCGCTGATGATCCGCTCGCGGGCGAGGCCCGGGTAGGCGGCGAGGAGCTTGTCGGGATCGGCGATCTGCTCGGTGCCTTCGATCCACCACTGGAGCCCGCCGGGACCGACGAGGTGGACGGCCATGACCCGGTCGATGAGGAGCGGCCAATTGAACTCGGCGCCGTGGGTCGCGGTCGAGATGGCGCCCGCGAGCGTCGCTCCCGGCGACCCGCTGATCGCCTGGAGGGACAGATGGGGCGACTGACGGGCGAGCAGCTCGCCGAGTTCGGAGATCGTGATCCCGGCCTCGACGTGGAAGAAGTACCGCGGACTGTGCCCACTCCTGGCGTTCATGGCCACGGTCGCGGAAGGGGTCAGCAGGTCGGGCAGCTGAACCTGGAGGCTCGATGCGAGGGCGTGGGTATCGATGACGTAGGCGGACTCCGGTGACGCCATCCCGTTCGGTGCCCTCGCCAGCACCAGCATCAGGCTGTCGCTAGGGTTCGATGCGCGTGGTGACCAGACGACATCGGGCTGCCTGAGCCAGCCGTCGCCGGACAGGATCGGGAACGTGCCTTCCGCCGGAGGGGTGTGGTCCCCGTTGACGCCGATCGACCACCGACCGTGACCGTTGTAGAACCAGTCCCGGCTCGGCTTCATGGGGTTGTGGGCCAGGTCGTGCATGACGAGCGTGCCCGGAAGATCGGTCTCCTCGACGGGCTTGCCGCCCGTCGGTGGGCGGATGGGCCGCACGCCGCCGGCGCCGAGCCAATCCAGGAAGTCGGGCCGCCCGACCCCACCGACCACCTGCCCGTTCACGAGCCACGTGCCGGTGCCATTCCCGAGGTAGACCCAGCGCGGATCGACGGCGGGCGGCGTCAGGGTTTCGTTGTACATCACCAGGGATCCGGGGAGGTCCAGCAGTGGAGCGCTCATGACGCTCGCGATCGACGGCATGGTCACGTCCGTCGGGAAGGAGGCGGCGAGTGGTGCTGCCCCGGCCATGGCCTCGACGGCGTAGACGTTCGGGCGGTTCGTCGTCACCGCGCCCGGCAGGGAGGCGTCCGAGAAGGACCATCCACCACCAACGGCTCGGACAGGCCGATGGTCGGCTTCAGCGGCCAGGATCGCCTCGGCGATCTCGTCGACAGAGATCGGAAAGAACGCCTTCTGCGCGACGTACGCGTGGGTCTTCGACCAGTTCTGCCACCAACGATTGGGACCCGAGAGAACGGTCATCTGGCACCCCCCTGTCGTAGGCCGCCCACCATACGCCCCCGAGCCGCGGGTATCGTTGCGACCATGGAGTTCGGCGTGCACCTCCCGCAGATCGAGTGGGATGGCGAGCGCGCATCGCTCGGCCGGCTGATCGCGTTCGCCACCGCGGCGGAACGCCTCGGGCTCGGCACGATCACGGCGAACGACCACATCGTGTACGGGCGGCCGTGGCTCGACGGACCGACAGCCCTGGCCGCCGTGCTCTCCTCGGCTCCGACGGTCCGGCTCATGACCAGCGTGTCGCTGCCGGTGGTGCGTGGCCCGTTCGCGCTCGCGAAATCCCTCGCCGCGCTGGACCTGCTCTCGGGCGGCCGACTTGACGCTGGCCTTGGTCCGGGCTCGTCGCAGGCCGACTACGACCTGGTCGGGATCCCGTTCGCTGAGCGCTGGGCCCGCTTCGACGAGGCGGTCGCCGCGATGCGGGCGGTCTGGGACGAAGGTGGCCCGCCGTTCGTCGGACGCTGCTACGACACCACCGGGATCACCCTCGCCCCGCGTCCGGCCCGACCCAAGGGTCCGCCGATCTGGATCGGCAGCTGGGGGTCGGCGGCGGGCATGCGCCGCGTGGCACGACTGGGTGACGGCTGGCTCGCCTCCGGCTACAACACCACCCCCGACGACTACACGACCACCCGAGCCGCGCTCGACGAGCTGCTCGACGCGGAGGGACGGGATCCGACGAGGTTCCCTTCGACGCTGGCCACGGTCTGGTCGTATGTCACCGACGACGTGGCGAAGGAGCGAGCCGTCGTGGCGCGACTGAGCCAGATGTTGCGCCGCTCAGAGGAGGAGGTCGTGCTGCGGCTGCCCATCGGCTCGCCGGCGCGATGTGTCGACCTGCTTGGGCGCTACCAGTCGGCCGGCGTGGACCGCCTGCTGCTCTGGCCCGTCGGCGACGAGCTGGAGCAGGTCGAGCGCGTGGCGGCCGACGTCATCCCGCAGGTGAGCTCGATCAGGAGGGATCCATGATCCTCGTCGTCGGTGCAACCGGTCATCTCGGCATGGCGGTCTGCCAACGCCTCGCCAAGGGCGACCAACCCGTCCGGGCACTCGCACGGCAGACCTCGAGCCCGGAAAGCCTCGATCGACTCCGCGGCCTCGGCACGGAACTCGTCTTCGGCGACCTGCAGGACCGCGCCAGCCTTGACGCGGCGTGCGCCGGCGTCGATGCCGTCATCTCGAGCGCCAGCTCGATCTCGAGCCGGGTCGGGAGCTACATCGCGACCGTCGACCTGGAGGGCCAGCGCAACCTGGTCGCCGCCGCGTCGGGCGCCGGGGTCGATCGGTTCGTCTTCGTCACCCTGTCGGGGAACATGACGACCGACTCCCCGCTGAACCGGGCGAAGCGCACGATCGAGGCCAGTGTGCAGGCGAGCGGCATGGGATACACCGTCGTTCGATCGAGCTTCTTCATGGAGTACTGGCTCAGCCCGCTGATCGGCTTCGACTATCCGAACCGGCGGGCCACGATCTTCGGTGCGGGCGACAACAGGATCACCTGGATCACCATCGCGGACGTCGCTCAGGCCGCGGCCCTTGCAGCGACCAGTCCGGCTGCGCGGAACGAGGTCATCGAGATCGGCGGTCCGGAGGCGCTCAGCCCGAACGACGCGCTGCACATCTTCGAGACGGTCCTGGGCGCGAGGTTCGAGGTCCAGTACGTCCCCGAAGCCGCCCTCGAGGCGCAGCTGGCCGGCACGGACGACCCGCACACCCAGAGCGTCACCGCGCTCTCGCTCGACTTCGCCCGTGGCGACGTGGTCGACACCACGAGGATGACGGCCCTCCTGCCGTTCGAGCGGTCGACTGTCAGCCGGTACGTCGAGGGCCTTGCTCGATGATCTCGACCATCGCCGCCGCGTCCGCGCGGGCCGACGCCATCGCGGCCGCGTCATCCCAGGCATCGGCGGCTGCGCCGAGGTAGGCGGCGCGAGCCGACCGAAGTGCGTCGCCTCGGCCCGCGGGCAGGCTAGCCAGCGCCCAGTCTGCCGCCACGTCCTTGGGCTCGATCGACCCCGTCTCGAGCGTCAACCACACGCGCGCGAGGGTGAGAAGCACGTTCCGCGTGTCGTCGTCGAGGTCCTTGAGGAGGTCGGGGATGACGTCGCGAAGCGCCCGGGCAAGGTCGTCGCCAGGGACCGCATCGAGCAGGTCGGCGGCCGCCCGGCCGAACAATGGGATGCTCTCGGCCCGCGCGGCGGTGAGGAGCACCGCGAGGTCGGGGTTCGGCGAGGTCCATGGCGCAAGGTCGCCGGCCTCGAACTCGCGCCGCCACCAGTCGCCGTACTGGAACTCGAGCGGCGGCGGGTAGCGCCAGGGCTGGACGTCAGGGCGGACGACGATGGTGACCTCCAGATGGCGTCTTCCGCGCGCGTCGTCGGGCGTCCGCGAGATCGACAGGAGGCCCTCGATCAGCGCGCGCCGTTCGTCCTCGGTCGTGGTGCGCGTGGCCAGGACCAGGATGTCGAGGTCGCTATCGGCACGGAGCCCGCCGCGCACCGCCGATCCGAAGAGGTACGCGGCCGCCGCGCCGTCGCCAAGCACGTCGCGAACGAGACGAACCACCGCGTCGACCTGACGACGTGCGGTGTCGTCGAGCCACGGCGTCACCAATTCGCGCTTCGCACCCGGAGCACGTACAGGACCGGGAACACGAGGAAGATCAGGAGCGCGAGAGCGGGGCTCACGAACCAGCCGATCAGCGCCGAGATCCCGTAGCCGATGAGCGTCACGAGGGGCTCCGTGAGCCGGAAGAAGTGCATGTCGGTGGCCGGATCGACGAGTCTCGGGTGGCCACGCAGGTAGCTGAACAGGAGCAGCCAGGCGACGCCCGACGCCATGCCGACGACGGCGTACGAGACCACGGCGACCGCCTGGTCCTGGTCGTTCCCGACGCGAAACGCGCTGGCGATGACGGCGGTCGGGAACGGCACGACCGAGACCGTCAGCAGCAAGACGAGGTTCCGCCACATCAGGCCGGGATCGATGGCGCGGATCCGCGAGAAGACGGTGTGATGCCCCATCCACAGGACGCCGATCGTCCCGAACGCGGCGAGATACGCGATGTAGCTCACCCACTCGTCGGCGAGCTGCGCCTGGAACCCGCCCTGCACGGTCGGGATCGCGAGCTCGAGCACGAGGAGGGTGATCGCGATCGAGAACACGCCGTCGCTGAACGCCTCGACCCGGCTGCTCTCGGACGGTCGGCGGGCGCGGTCATCGGTCATGGCAGCGCCATGGTGACGGAACGTCGGCGCGGCGATGTGCCCGACCGTTCCGCTAACGTGGCGGAAAGGCCACGCGTCGTCGCGCAGGCGCACAATGCCCTCCCCTGCCCCATCGAGGGACGGCGCGACGTCAGCACGTGGAGGTGCAGCGATGACGAACGCAGCGACCGCGATCGCGAACAAGCCCGCATGGATCGATCTCGGGGCGAAGGACGCCGGCGTCGCCCGCGAGTTCTATTCGAAGCTGTTCGGGTGGGACGTCCACGTCAGCCCGGATCCGCAGTACGGCGGCTACGCGCGGGCCCTGCTCGATGGCAAGGACGTGGCCGGCATCGGCCCGACCATGTCGCCCGACCAGCCGACCTTCTGGGCGGTCTATGTCGGGACCGACGACATCGATGCGCTCTCGCAGAAGGTCCAGTCGGCCGGTGGCGCCGTGCTCATGCCTGCCTTCGACGTCGGTGACCAGGGCCGCATGGCCGTCTTCGCCGACACGGGCGGCGCGGCCATCTCGGCCTGGCAGCCGACCAACATGGGCGGGTTCGAGACCCAGGGCACGAATGCCTTCGCATGGGCTGAGCTCAACGCCCGGAACGTGGGCGAGTCCCTCGCCTTCTACCGCGATGTCTTCGGCTGGGATCCGCACACGAGCGACAGCCCCGAGATGCCGTACACCGAGTTCCACGTCGACGGCCGGAGCATCGCCGGCGCGACCGAGATGAGCTCGCTGGCACCGGCCTCGATGCCGAACTACTGGCTCGTCTACTTCGGCGTCGATGACGTCGACGCTGCCACCACGAAGGCCGTCGAGGCCGGCGGCCAGCAGATTCTCGCACCGCTGGACTTCCCAGGCGGACGGATGTCGATGGCGGTCGACCCGCAGGGTGCCATCTTCGGGCTGATGCGCCTGACCGGCGGGTAGGTCAGCCCCGCGCCCGCGAGATCCGTGCGAGTTCGACGGCGCCGACGCCCTGCAGCGTCCTGGCGCCGACGGGCTCGACGGCGAACCGGTCCGTGAGCTCATCGCCGATCGATGCCGGGACGTACAGCTCGCCGCTCGGTGCGACGTCGGAGATTCGCGCCGCGAGATTGACGGTCCGCCCGAAGATGTCGCCGTCGCGTGCCACGATCGGCCCCTGGGCGACGCCGACGTGACCCGGCGGCAGGTCGGACGTGCCGAGTCGCTCCAGCAGCACGAGCGAGCCTTCCACGGCCCCGACGACCGCCGGGAAGGACATGAGCACGCCGTCGCCCAGCAGCTTGACGACCCGGCCGCCGGCCGCCGTGGCGGCCTCTGAGGCGAGCTCCGCGAGCCGAAGGGCGACATCGGCGGCGATCGCGTCGCCGCTCGTCATCGCCAGCTTCGTGAAGCCCGTGAGGTCGAGGAAGGCGATGGCGGGCTCCGTGGTCGCCCGCTGCGCGACGTACCCGGAGGCCGCCAGCATCTGCTCGGTGGCGCTGATGCTGTAGTCGTCGATCGCGCGGCTCATGTGGTGGCGCGACAGCCACTCGGCCAGCGCCGGCAGCGTCCGAGCCGCCTTCGCCCATGGCAGGAACACGTGGTCATAGACCTCCTGGGACGGCACGCCGGCGAAGCCCGGCCCCATCCGCTCGATGACCTCGGCGTAGGTGTCCAGGGCCGCCACGGCCGCCCGCCGCGTCGACTCGCCGAACTGGCGGAGGACCCGCAGCGCGAGATCCGTCTGACCGGTCGTGTCGATCAGGGTCGCCCAGTCCTCGATGACGGCCTCGTCCTCCTGCGAAAGATGGGACGTCCGGTCGGGTTCGGCGATGCCGAAGGCCCTGAACATCGAGGAGAGGAGGGCCGCTCGCGGCCCCAGCGCTGTCCGGAACGCCTCGTAGGTCCGCGGGGACGGGCGCCCTGCCGACGCGTGGAGGTCGTCGTAGTACTCGACGCTGATGAGCCCGGCCTCCTGCGCTTGCACGAGGACGTCGAGCGGGACGCCGGCTGCCTCGAAACCATCGATCACGCGGATCCGGTGCGCCTCGCCAGGGTCGTACCGCCCCTCCTGATCCGGCTTGAGCACCCCACGGGACGCGAGCTGGTCGATCCGTTCGACGGGGTCGCCGACCAGGTCGGCCAGTTCCGCCGCGCTCAGGGTCAGGGCCTCCGCGTTGCGCTCCATGGCCGGGATTCTCGCATCGGGACGGATGGGCCGGGCAAGGATCGGGCGCTCTGGCACTGGCGGGCCACGAGCGATGGTGCGGATAATTCGATGTCCATCGCGCCCTGACGGGAGGCGACCGAACGATGCGCACCATCGGCCTGGTCAGCGGCCACGCGCCCGACGAGATCCCGCGCTCGCACCGCGACCTCGTCGAGTGTCCGCCGGTCGCCGCCCTGTCGACGGTGATGCCCGACGGCACGCCGCAGACATCGGTCGTCTGGTGCGACCTCGACGGCGCCTTCGTGCGCGTGAACACGATGCGCGGCTTCCAGAAGGAACGGAACATGCGGCGCAACCCGCTGGTCACGCTCCTGTGCTTCGACCCGCGCCAGCCGCTCCGCTACCTCGAGGTGCGCGGCACGGTCGTCGAGATGACCGAGGAGGGCGCCGGGCGGCATCTTGACGAACTGGCCTCGAAGTACGCCGGGCGGCCGATCCGCTACTTCGGCGACGCGATCCCGGCCCACTTCGCCGAGACGGAGATCCCGGTCCTGTGCCGGATCCGCCCGACCCATGTCGTCGCCGTCGATGCTACGGCGAGCGAGGGTCGACCGTGACGGCGCCGCATGGCCGCGACGGCGGCGCCCACCGTCCCGGCCGACCACCTCGACCTCCTGGCTCGACCGATCTGCGGGGTCTTCACGACCATCGGCCGCGACGGGCAGCCGGAGTCGAGCCTGGTGTGGGTCGACTTCGACGGCGAGTGCGCCCGGGTGAACACGACGTTGGAGCGACAGAAGGGACGCAACGTCGCGGCCGACCCCAGGGTCAGCCTGCTCGTCGTCGACCCCGACGACACCGGGCGGTTCATCCAGATCCGGGGCGCGGCTGAGCTCGTCACCGACGGCGCCGTCGAGCACCTGGACACGCTGACCCGTAGGTACACGCGGCACGCGGCCTACTACGGCGGCATCTACCCGATCGAACAGGCGGCCCGGGAGACCCGCGTGATCTGCCGGATCGACGCCCGCCGGATCACCGTCGACGCGATCCACCGCTAGGCTGCCGCCGTCGCTAGTGCCGCCGGCGTCGCGCCCACTCAGACCGTGATGACGACCTTGCCGCGTGGGTGGCCGTCCGCCACGTAGCGGAGCGCCTCCACGACGTCGGTCAAGGGGAACCGGCGGTCGATGACCGGCCTGACCTGGCCTGCCGCGACCAGTCGCTTGAGCGTGTCGACATCGTCGACGTTGAACGGCTTCCACCAGAGCAGCAGGCCCGTCCACTTGTGGCTGGCGAGCGAGACGACCGGTCCCACGATCAGTGCCCCGAAGATCGGGAGCGACGTGCCGCCGAGCGTGACGTAGACGCCGTTCGCCTTGAGCGCGCGACGGACGCGCAGGATCGAGTGGTGCGAGTCGGTGTCGACGATCCAGTCGTAGCGCTCGCCGGTCCTCGTGTAGTCGACCTGCGTGTAGTCGAGCACGCGGTCGGCGCCGAGCGACCGCACGAAGTCCACCTTGGCGGTGCTGCAGACGCCGGTCACGTCCGCACCCATCGACTTCGCGATCTGGACCGCGAACGGGCCGACGTTGCCCGATGCGCCGTCGATCAGCACCCTGTCGCCCGCCTTCGGCGTCCGACCGTTGCGCAGCCGGAGCGCCTGCACCGCCAGGATCGCCGAGTGCGGCAGCGTGGCCGCATCCTCGAAGGTCATCGCGGCCGGGATCACCTGGAACGCCCGCTCCGGCGCGCACACGTACTCTGCGAAGGCACCCTGGCCGAAGGCGAACAGGTCGGCGAAGACCTCGTCGCCCACCTTGAGGCGCGTCGCGCCCGCGCCCACGGTCTCGACGACGCCGGCGACATCGATCCCGATGCGATGGTTCCGCGGCGCCCGCATCCCCATGAAGGTGCGAGCGAACTGCGGGCGCGGGGTCAGGCCGTCGAGGTCGGCGCGGTTGACGGACGCCGCACGGACGCGGACCAGCACCTGGTCGTCCGTGGGTGTCGGAACGTCGAGATCGCGGAGCTCCACGACCTCGGGTGGGCCGTACTTCTCGCGGATGGCGGCCTTCATGCGCTCTCGTCGGCCTCGTTCGCGCCTTCGTCGGCGATCTCGCCGGCCGGAGCGATCGGCGTTGACGCGAGATGACTGGCCTCGACCATCTTCGGTTCGCCGTGACGGTCCTTCCATCGCGTCTGGATCAGGACCTCGTCGACCTCGCCGGCGATCCGGAGCACGACGTTGTAACCGGACCCGCCGTGCTCGATCGACTGGATGACGACCTCGTTCGCCGGGAGCGGCATCAGTGACAGGACTTCGCCGAGGTTCCGCTGGAGCTCGGGGCTGAAGTCGCCGCGTGCCCGCTCGATGTCACCGGCTGCGAGGGCGTCGCACACGGCCTGGGCTCGGGCTCGAACCGCCTCTTCATCCATCGGTCGACCTCCTCATCGGACCTCGACTGCCGTCGTCCACTGGACCCGATGATACGGGGCGCCGAGTCGGCGACCCGGTTCCGGGGGTCGACGGACCGTGCGAAGTGCGGTCATTCGTCGATGGTGGCTAGGGCGTTCGACGATGGCCGGGGCCGGGGCCAACCGCGAACCTCTCCAGAGGAGGTAACCCGTTCCCATGAACCCACTCTGGATCGTCATCGCCAGCAAGCCAGCGCTCGACAAGACCACGGGCGAGCGGGCCGCCGAGATCGAGGCGATGTATCGCCGCCCCGACGCGACTCCCCTCCCCGCGGTCCCCGCGACCCCGGGCCGCCTCGAGGTCCTTCGCGGCGACCTGTCGAACCTCATCGCGCGCATCAACCGCGCGATCGACCAGCCGCGCACCGACCACATCGGCAGGCACGGCGACCACCGGACCGAGCCCTAGCGACCGTCCCGGCGGCTAAGGCCACGTCAAGGGAGGGATTGAGGGTTTGCCCGATGCGGAGGGCTTGTCGTGCGTCCGAGAATGACGCTGACAGATCACCGCACGGCGAGGTTCCGGGGGGTTCCGATGTCCAGGGTTGTCACGACCGCCACTGCACCGACCGACGGCTGTACCGAGCCTGCTGCGGCAGGCAGGGGCAGCGACACGCGCCTCGTCGATCCTGACTGGGATCCGGACGCCGTCGACGCGCTGCGCGCCCGCGAGTACGCGAGGCTCGACGAGCACGACCACGTCTATCTCGACTACACGGGCGGCGGGCTCCACGCCGAGTCGCAGCTTCGCGCGCACCAGGCGCTCCTGCGCGACAGCGTCCTCGGGAACCCGCACTCCGAGAACCCGACCTCGCGGGAGGCCACACGACTCGGCGACTCGGCCCGGGATGCGATCCTCGCGTTCCTCGGCGCATCCCGGGACGAGTACACCGTCATCTTCACCGCGAACGCCAGCGCGGCTCTCAAGCTCGTCGGGGAGGCGTTCCCCTTCGAGTCGAGGAGCCGGCTGCTCCTGACGACCGACAACCACAACTCCGTCAACGGGATCCGCGAGTTCGCCCGCTCGCGCGGTGCCGCGGTCACGTACGTGCCCCTGCACCGACCCGACCTGCGCATCGACGACGCGAGCATCCAGGCGGAGCTCGATCGCGCCCCAGGCGACGTCCGGCACCTGTTCGCGTATCCGGCCCAATCCAACTACTCGGGCGTGCGGCATCCGCTCGGCTGGGTGGAGGACGCACGGGCACGCGGCTGGGACGTGCTACTCGACGCGTCGGCGCTCCTGCCGACGAGTCGACTCGACCTGTCGCGCTGGCACCCGGACTTCGTCGCGATGTCCTGGTACAAGGTGTTCGGCTACCCCACGGGCATCGGGTCGCTCGTCGTCCGCCACGAGGCCCTGGCCCGCCTGCACCGGCCGTGGTTCGCCGGCGGGACGATCGGCGTGGCGTCGGTCGTGAGCCCGCGGCACACGCTCGGCGACGGCCGCATCGGCTTCGAGGACGGCACCATCGACTACCTCGGCGTCCCGGCCATCGAGATGGGCCTCCGCTACATCGAGTCGGTCGGCATGCCCACGATCCACGGGCGCGTCCAGGCCCTCACGCGGTGGCTGCTGGCGCGGATGCGCGAAGTCCGTCACCCGGACGGATCGTCGGCGGTTCGCCTCTACGGTCCGATCGACGACATCGACCGCGGCGGGACGATCCCCTTCAACCTGCTCGACCGACGCGGCGAGGTCGTCCCGTTCTGGGAGGTCGACGCGGCCGCGAGCGAGCGGCGGATCTCGGTCCGCACCGGCTGTTTCTGCAATCCCGGGGCGAGCGAGACCGCGCGCGAGATCACGGCCGACGAGATGGACCGCGTCTTCGCCCTCGGTCGACAGCCGAGCGTCGCCGACCTCGGCGGTCTCATGCCCGGCAAGGCCCTGGGCGCCGTCCGCGCGTCGGTGGGGATCGCCACCACGGAGCGCGACGTGAACCGGTTGGTGGCGTTCCTCGAGGAGCTGGCCGCGACCTGACGCCGTCGCCGCGTTGCCCGGCAGCCGGTCAGCGCCGGTCCGCGAACCGGTCCGTTGCCTCGATGAGGCCATCGATCATCTGGGCACTGCGCAGCTCATGGCCGGCATCGACCATGCGGAGCTCGACACCGGGCCAGGCCGCGGCCAGCGCCCAGGGCGTCCCGATCAGGTTCCCGAGGTCCAGGGAGCCTTGCACGAGGACGCCCGGGATGTCAGCCAACCGGTCCGCGTTCGCGATGACCTCGCCGTCCTCCAACCAGGCGTCGTGACTGAAGTAGTGGGTCACGAGACGCGCGAAGGCCAGGCGCCAGCCCGGCGGTTCCTCGACGAAACCCGGCACGCCCGGTTCGAGGGCGTCCTCCCAGCGGCACCAGGCATCGGCTGCGGCCATGTGGACCGCCGGATCGGGCGAGGCAAGGAGCCGCGCGTACCCGGCGGCGAGATCGCCATCGCGATCCTCGGGTGGGAGGTGGTCGCTGAACCGTCGCCACTCGTCGGGGAAGTACGTGCCGAGCCCGCGCGTGAGCAGGTCCACCTCCGCGTGACGCCCTGTGGCGATCCCCATCATCACGATCGCGCTGACGCGCGCCAGGAACCGTTCCGCGTACGCCAACCCGAGCACGCAGCCCCACGACCCGCCGAACAGCAGCCAGCGCTCGATGCCGAGGTGCTCCCGCAACCGCTCGATGTCCGCGAACTGGTGCTGCGTCGTATTCGCCGACAGGTCGGCCGTCGGGGCGCCCGCGAACGGATGGCTTCGGCCGCACCCGCGCTGGTCGAACAGGACGATCCGGTACCGCGCCGGGTCGAAATACCGCCGTAGCCCGGGTCCGCAGCCGCTCCCAGGCCCGCCGTGGAGGACGAGCGCCGGCGCGCCGGCGGGCGTCCCGCATTCCTCCCAGTAGATCCGGTGTCCGTCGCCGACGTCGAGGTGCCCCGAGGCGTACGGCTCGATGGCGGGGTACCGGTCGCGCATCGGCGCAGGATAGCCCGCTGGGCGCAGCAAACGCGGTCCACCAAGGTCATGCGATCCATGCGTGCCCTTGGCGCGTATCGTGATGTGATGGAGGCGAGGACGCGCCCCGGGCTGGTCGATGGCATGCGGCTTCGCGCGTGCCTTGTCGCCGTGACCCTGGTCGCCGCCGCGTGCTCGCCATCGAACCCGGAGCCCTCCGCCACGAGCTCGGCCGCGGTGGCTTCCAGCGCCACGCCCTCGGGTGCGACGCCGGTGCCGACCGCGGTCCCCTCCCCGACGAGCACGCCCAAGGCCACGTCCGCGCCGGTCGATCGACCGCTCGCTTCGTCGGGCTCGGTCGCGATCGTCCGCGAGGACGGGTCCCTCTGGATGGTCGGCGCGGACGGCGCGCCGATGCTCCTCGCCGCCGTCACGAATGGCCCGTACGGGTTCCCGACCTGGTCGCCGGACGGTTCACGGGTCGCCGCCATCCGGACGAGCCTGGACGAGGCCGCGATCGTGGTCTTCGACACCGAACGCGCGACGGCCGTCCTTCCGCCCGCCCCGGTCGTGATCTTCCGAAGCGGGACCGTGGGGCCGTTCTACCTGTCCTGGACCCCGGACGGCAAGAACGTGTCGTTCCTGGCCAATGAAGGGGATGGCCTCGCGCTCCGGATCGCGCCGGCCGATGGCAGCGCTCCGCTCGACGGCAGCGGACCCGGGGCGGTCATCCGGACCGGATCCCCGTTCTACTTCGACTGGATCGACTCGCGCCACCTGCTGGCCCACATCGGGACCGGCACCGATGCCTTCCTGGGTGAGATCGACAAGACCGGAGCCGCGGTCGGGAAGGCCACCAAGTCCCCCGGGGACTTCCGCTCGGCGGACGTGAGTGGCGACGGCCGGTTCCTCGGGTTCGTCCGCGCCGGGACGAATGGCGCGGACGCCGTCGTGGTCGCCGCGCGGGACGGGTCCGGGGAGGCGTCGATGCCGGTGTTCGGGCTCACGGCGGTCGACTTCGGGCCGACCGATGACACGCTCGCGTCGATCGGCGCGACCGAGCCCACGACGACGCCGCTCGGGGTCCCGGTGGGGCCGCTCCGGCTGCTCGACGCGCAGACCGGGATGACCCGGACGCTCCTCGACGGTCCGGTGGTCAGCTTCGCCTGGGCACCGGACGGCAAGACGATCGCGGCCATCCGGCTCGTGCAGGTCGCCGGCGGGTCGAACGCGTCGACCGCGAGCCCGACGACATCGCCGGCACCGAATGCGAATGTCGAGGTCCGCCTGACCTTCGTCGACGTCGCCTCGGGCAAGATCCGGTCGGAGTCCGAGGTCGCGCCGGGCCAGCGGTACGTGAGCGCGCTGATGACCTACTTCGACCAGTACGCGCTCAGCCATCACCTCTGGGCGCCCGACAGCTCCTCGATCCTCCTGCCGCAGGTGGCGGCGGACGGCTCGACACGCGTCGACGTCGTGTTCGCGAACGGCGACGATCCGGTCTCGCTCGACGGCGAGATCGGGTTCTGGAGCCCGTAGGACCGGCAGGCGCGACGCCACGGTCACGCCAGGGCGTACGCGACCTGCTCCTCGATGCTCATGCTTCGGCCCTCGGCGACGGCCCGGGCGTGAGCCGACGGCTCGAGCAAGGGGCGGGCCTCCTCGACGGGATCGCCGAGTCGGGCGATGACGTCCGGCAACTCCCCACCGATCTCCTCGTTGTAGCGCTCGGCCGCCGCCCCGAGTCGAACGGCGCGCTCCGGGTGGCCCTTGCCGAGCTCGATCGCGGCGAGGATCTTGAGACCGAGCGGCAGCCTCCCGAGCGTTCCAAGCTCGTACCACGTCGCAAGGCTCGCCCGTGCCGGTTCCTCGGCACGGACGTAGTCGCCGACCGCCCGGTAGATCATAGGAAGGACCTCCAGCCAGTCGGCGACCTCGTGCGTGCGCCCGAGCCGCCGGTTGAGCGCTATGACATCCTGGATCCCATCCAGGGCGGCGGCCACATCTCCACCATGACCCATTACGACAGGCGCGACGCCTGTCCACGCCGCGACGATCGTCGCGCCGTCGTCGTCGCCCGCCTGGCGGAACAGATCGACGCTTTCCTCGGCGAGGGCCGTTGCCAGGACGATATCGTCTCGGCCGAGGGCGCCCCAGGCGGCGTCGTACAGCGTCGCAGCGATCAGGCGATCGTCGCCAAGGGTTCGAACGATCGAGAGCGCTTCTTCGTAGTGCGCAAACGACGCCTCGGCTTTTCCCTGCCAATAGAGGAGGCCGGCCAGCCCTCGCAGGGCCTTGGCGCGCACCAGTGTCGGTGCGGCGGCGGCCGGCAATGCCAGCATCGTCGCGAGCCATCGCGCCCCTTCCCGGAGCTCGGCCCAGTAGTGCCAGTAGTCCCAGATGGCGCCGGCCGTCCGGAGGCCCACATCGACATCTCCGCCCTCGATCGCCCAACGAAACGCTGCCCGCAGATTCTCCTGCTCGCGGCGTAGCCGGTGCTGCCAGGTTCGAAGGGTGGACGAGCGAAGCTCGGGCTCGGCCACTTCCGCCAGGGCGAGCATGTGAGCCGCGTGGCGCCGGCGCACGTCCGCCGCGTCGGGTCCCAGGTCCAACTTCTCGATCGCAACCTCGCGGATGACCTGTAGCATGCCGAAGCGGGCCTCTCCGTCGTCCGTCGCCACCGCGCGGATCAGGCTGTTGTCGGCGAGCGAACTCAAGCCATCAAAGGTATCGATGCCGAGTTCGGCCCCGGGGTTGCATATCTCGTCGGCCGCCTCGATCGTCCAGCCACCGGAAAAGACCGTCAACCGTTCGAAGAGCCGCCGCTCTGCCGGCTCGAGCAGGTCGTAGCTCCAGTCGATCGCCCCGCGGAGTGTCTGCTGCCGAGCCGGCAGGTCCGTCGCGCCGCCGGCCAGCACGGGCAGCCGCCGATCGAGGCGGTCCAGGATCGCCTCGGGTGAGAGGAGACCGATCCGCGCCGCGGCCAGCTCGACGGCGAGCGGCAGGCCGTCGAGGCGACGGCAGATCTCGACGACAGCGCGGACATTCTGTTCCGTGACCGCGAAGCCTGGTTTGACAGCCTGGGCCCGTTCGATGAACAGGGCGACCGCCTCGTACTGAGCCACCTCGATGAGCGCCGGCAGGTCCCGAGGGTCCGGAAGGCTGAGCGGTGGCACCTCGTATGACTGCTCGCCGGACAGGTGCAACACCGCCCGGCTGGTGACGATGACCCGAAGGCGCGGCGACGCGGCGAGCAGCTCGGCGACGAGTGGCGTGGCGCTGATGACCTGTTCGAAGTTGTCAAGGACCAGGAGAAGCTCGCGCTCTCGGAGGTGCTCAATGACCCCCTGCTCGAGGTCACGATCGGGCGTCTCACGGACGCCAAGGGCGGTGGCGATCGCCGCCGCAACGGCCGCGCGGTCACGCGCGTCCTGCAGGCCTACGAAGTAGGCACCGTCCGCGTACTCGACCGCCACGCGCTCGGCGACCGCGAGTCCGAGACGAGTCTTCCCGGTCCCGCCCGGCCCGATCAGCGTGAGCAGGCGCCGACGATCGAGGATCTCGGCGATCGCGGCCAGTTCCGCCTTGCGCCCGACCAGTGGAGTCGGCGACGACGCGAGGTTGCCTCGTCCCCCGTCGAGCGAGCGCAAGGCTGGGAACCTACCTTCGAGGCCATCGATCTCGAGTTGCCAGAGCTGCTCAGGGGCAGGCAGGTCCTTCAGTCGATGCTCGCCGAGGCTTCGGACGGCCAGACCATCGGCGAGGTCAGGGACGACGAGCGCCCGGGTCGCGTCAGAGAGGACGACTTGGCCGCCATGCCCGGCGGCCGCGATACGCGCAGCGCGATGGACGTCGATGCCGACATAGTCGTCGCCACCCAGGCGTCCCTCCCCCGAATGCAGCCCCATCCGCACTCGAACGGCGACGCCATCCGGCCATGGATGCGAGGCGAGCGCGCGCTGGGCGTCGGCCGACGCCAGTACGGCGTCGAGCGCCGAGCCGAATACGGCGAAGAAGGCGTCTCCCTCTGTGCTGACCTCGAGCCCTGCGTGCTCCGCGATCGCCCGCCGGATGATCCGGGAGTGCGCCTCCAGCACGGGCGCGAACGCGTTCCCGAGCGACGCCACGAGTCGTGTCGAACCCTCGACGTCCGTGAACAGGAACGTCACGGTGCCGGTTGGCAGGTCGGGATGCGAAGTGGGTCGCATGAAACGGGACGCTCCGGCTGGTCGGCTGACGGTCGGCGCTCAGTTTGTCATCGTCGGCAAGGTGGACGACGGGCGTACGATCGGCGGAGCGATGAGCGCGAGCACCGTCCACCAGCAGCGGCACATCGAACCAGACCACGATCAGGAGGTCCGCTTCTGCCGTGGTCGAGGCGGCGCGCGACTCGCCTGGGCCGTCCACGGGAACGGCCCGCCGCTGATCGTCGTGTCGTGCTGGCTCAGCCACCTCCAGCACGACTGGCGCAGCCCCGTCTGGCGGCACTTCCTCGAGGACCTCGGCGCGTTCACGACGCTCGTCCGTTACGACGAGCGCGGCTTCGGCATGTCCGACTGGAACGTGACCGACTTCTCGTTCGAGGCTCGCCACGCCGATCTCGAGGCGATCGTCGAGGCCACCGGGTTCGACCGGTTCGCGCTGCTCGGGATGTCGGGCGGGTCGCCGGTGGCGATGGCCTACGCGGCACGCCATCCGGAACGCGTCACCCGGTTGATCCTGAACGGCACGACGTGCGGCCGCCCGGTCTCCTTCGACGGCGAGGGCCTGGCCGAAGAGGAGACGTACCGGAGCATGATCCGGGTCGGCTGGGCCAAGGAGGATCCGCTGTTCCGTCGCGTCTTCACGCGGATCTTCATCCCTGCCGCCACCGAGGAGCAGATGCAGTGGTTCGACGCCCTGCAGCGCATGACGACGTCGCCCGAGAACGCGGTCGCCAGTCGGATCGGGCGGCAGGGCGTGGACATCGCCGACGAGATCCCGCGGATCGCCGCGCCCACGCTGATCCTCCAGTCGGTCGGCGACAGGTCGACGACCTTCGAGAATGCGGTCGAGGTCGCCGGCCTGATCCCCGACGCCCGCCTCGTCGAGCTCGACAGCGCCAACCACATCCTGCTGGCGGACGAGCCGGCATGGGCGACGGCCGTGGCCGAGATGCGGGCGTTCATGGAGCCGGATCGCTGGGCCGGTGCGGGACGCTCGGCCGCGGCGACCGAGCCGCTGTCGCCTCGAGAGCTCGATGTGCTTCGCGCGGCGGCGCGCGGGCTGAGCAACGACGCGATCGCGGCCGAGCTCGGCCTGAGCCCGCGAACGGTCGAACGCCATCTATCGAACGCGTACGGGAAGCTCGGTGTCACGGGCCGTTCCGCTCGCGCAGCGGCGGTCGCCGAGGTGCTCCGGCGCGGATCGGCCTGAGCGCCGGCCGCTCGCCCGACTGCGTGCCGGGCGCCAAGACCGGCCATGGATACGCCGATCGATTGGGTGGTGGCGCGGTTCTCCTGAGGCGGCCGGGGCATCACGCTGCTCGCGGAACCTCCCGGAGGCGGAGGTCGCAGACGAGGAGCTCACCATGGCGGTCGACACGATCTCCGACGCAGAGGCACGCTTCCGAACCGATCCCGACAGCGCCCGAGGCACGCCCACGGTCACGGCCACGCTCACCGACGGCCGCGCCCACCTGGCGGCCGGGCCCTTCGCCTGGGACGCCGACCTGCCGACGGTCATCGGCGGGACGAACCAGGCACCCAGCCCGACGGCCTACCTGCTCGGCGCCCTCGCGGGCTGCGGGGTCGCGTTCCTCGCACGACACCCTCGCGCCGCAGTTCGGCGTGCGGATCGATGGCATCACCGCGACGGCCAAGTGCTCGACGGACCTCCGCGGCCTGCTCGGCTTCGACGGTGTCTCCCCGGAGCTCGCGGATATCGAGCTGACCATCGAGGTCGACACCCCGGACCCGGAGTCCAAGACGGGCCCGATGTTCGATGCCTGGCGGGCCCGCTGCCCGATCTACCTCGCGGTGCATGAATCCGCGGGCGGTCTCACTGACCACGCGCATCCACTGATCCCGCACCACGGTCGACGGGTGCGCGCCCCGGACGGCGACGTCCCGGGCGCGCACCGCCATCACGCGCGGCGCCGGGCCACGCGCCCTACGCGGCTCGCCAGTGCTTCGGGCGCCGTGCCGAACGCGCGCTTGAACGCTCGGCTGAACGCCTCCTCCGACGTGTAGCCCACGGTCCTGGCGACCTCGCCGACCTGCGCGTCGGTCGTCCGCAGCAGCCCCGAGGCGAGACCGAGGCGCCACTCGGTGAGGTACCGGATCGGCGGCCGGCCCAGGAACCGGACGAAGCCGTCGACGAGCACCGTGCGCGAGGTGGCGACGGCACGGGCGAGCTCGGCCACGGTCCAGTCGTGCGCCGGGTCCGCGTGGAGCAGGGTCAGGGCCGGCCCGACGATCGGGTCGCGCAATGCCGCCAGCCAGCCGGTCAGCTGGGCATCGCGGCGCTCCTCGAGGTAGAGCCGCAAGACCTCGGTGAAGAGCGACTCCGCGAGGCGCTGTTCCGCGCGCGGCGTCTCGGCGACCGCTGTCGTGGGATTGGACAGCGCGTACTCGACGCTCGCGGCGACCCAGCGCGCCGCAGGGCCGGCCGGCGGCCGGACGACGAAGAGCGACGGCAGCGCCCGCAGGACCGGGTCGAACAGCACGGCGTCGCCGCGCAGGTACCCGCACACCACGTTCGTCTCCTCGCCGTCGCCGCCGTACTCGATGTGCGGCAGCTCGGCCCAGGGTGGCGGCGGCAGCAACGAGGCGATGGAGACCGGGTCGGCCTGCTCGTAGGAGCCCCACGAGTTCGAATCGGCATACGGCATGACGACGACGTCGCCCCGTGACAGCTCGTGGCGGACGCCGTCCTCCATCGCGACCCAGCAGTGCCCGTCGGCGACGATGTGGAACATGACGAGACTGCCCGGGGCGGACGGGATCGCGCCCGCCAGCTCGGCTGCAGGAGGGCACGTGTAGGCCCACGGGGATCGGAACTCGGACCGGAAGAAGATCGCGCCGGTCAGTCGGACGAGGTCGAGGACCTGCGGCACGATCTCGAATGGGTCGCGGGCGCGGGTGTCGGCGCCGAGATGCGGTGTCTCGGTCAAGCCGGACGGCGTCGTGATCATGGTGTCCATCGTCCCACCGATCGAACATGGACGTCGACCGCCGAACGGGCGGATCCGCGACGGCGAGCGCCGTCGTCGAACGACGACCAAGGAGCATCCGATGGCCACATTCATCGACGTCCACGACGGGTTCGTGGGGGTCACCCAGGACCAGTTCGAGGCGGCCCACCGCCAGGATCTCGAGATCCAGTCCGAGGAGGGCGTCAGCTTCGACCGAGCATGGCTCGACCCCGTGACCGGCCGGGCGTTCTGCCTCGTGACCGGCCCGAGCAAGGCGGCGGTCATCCGCATCCATGAGCGCGCCGGGCACCCGGCGAGCGAGGTCTACGAGCTCCCGATCGCCGTGTAGGCACGGGTCGCGATGGCCCTGGCCGGTCCGGCCGCTCGTGCGAGCCGGGCCGGCCGTCATCGTCGGAGCGGCACGGGGCCGGTCGCTACGGCTTGCTGATGACGTAGATGCCCTTCTCCCATCTGATCGCGAAGACCACCAGCCTGCCGGTCGGATCCATGCGGATGACGGCGTTGCCCATGTTCTTCGTGCTGGCGAGCTTCTTCGGGGTCAGATGCTTGCCGACGGTGCCCGTGTAGTAGGTCATCGAGTCCGTGTCCACGAGGGCATGCAGCCGGCCCGTCGACGGATCGATCGTGAACGCCGTCTCTCCGGTCGACCGGGTGATGCGTTTGCTCACCCAGTGGCCGCTCGCATCCGTGCCGACATAGGTGCCGTCCAGCGGCCCGGGATCGGGGCCTGCGCAACCGCTGCCGGGTGGGTAGGTGGTCTGGGTCCACATCACGTACGCCCGGTCCCCTGCCCCGAGGACGAGCGATGGCTCGACCAGGGAGGTCTTGTCCGACTTGGCGATGGTCTTGATCGAGAGTCGACCGCCATTGACTCGCGCGTACCGGATCGAGCCACCGGTGCTGTAGGCGATCCGGGCGTGACCGTCGTCCCCGACGCGGACCGATGCTCCGATCGCTTTGGGGATCCGGATGCGCGACACCGTCCCGCCCGACTGGGACTCATACAGCACGGACTCGCCATCGGCGGCCGTGATCGTCAGGTAGAACACGCCGTCGACGACCCGGAACGTCTGGAGCCGGTCGCCTTCACGGCCGACCCGGTGCGGCTTCGACCATGCGCCCCCCGGCAGATGGCGGCTCCGGACGTACACGCCCACGTCGCGGAGTCCGTCGTCGCCGCAGCCACCATCGCTCGGAGCGAGCCGGCTGTACGCCAGATAGACCGTGTCGCCGTCGACGGCCAGCTGGGGTTCGACCTCGAAGCGATGCGCGGGCGGATCGAACACCGTTTCCGTCCACGAGCGGCCGTCGACAGACACGAGGTAGCTGATGCTGTCCTTGCACATCGCCGCGACGTGATACCGGCTTGCGGCATCGATCGTGGCGACGAGGCTCGAGCAGTCCCCACTCCGCACGAGATGCGGCTTCGACCAGACGGCGGCAGCTGCCGGCGAGGGCGCCTTGGTCGGGGCGGCCGTCGGCTCGGCCGTGGCATCACCAGACCCCGATCCGTCGGCGCTCGACGATGCCTCCGGAGTCGCACTCGACCCCATGACCCGACTGTCGTGGCCAGGGGGAAGCGGGCAGCGCAGAGGCCGCGGGTGCCGCCCCACAGCCCACGACCAGGGCGACCAGGGCGACCAGGGCGACCGCCGCCGTGGCGGTTCCAGACGTCGAACGCATCAGGTCCATCTCCCTACGGCTCCACGATCGTCGTGCGCGAGCGCACCGTGCTGTCCGGCGCGATGGCCAGGACCGTGGCCGACGACTGCTTGCCGGCCTCCGGCTCGATGGCGAGGGCGTAGACCGTCCCGTCCGAGCCGACGACGACCGACCAGAACTCCGAGCCGGGCCGCTTCAGTCCGACCGGCCAGCCGGCACGGATCTTCCCGTTGGGGCCGACGGCCACGAGACTCCCGCCGCTGCGCGCGTCGGGGGCCTCCAGGGCGAGGTAGAGCGTGCCGTCCGGGCCGACCGCCGGCGGGACCGATCCCGGGCAGTACCCCGCTTCGTGCTCCGACTCGAGGCCCGGACGAGCGTGGGCGAGCGCCGCCGACGGTTCGAAGGGCCAGCCGGACAGCGTCTTCAGCGACGGATCCAGGGCGATGATCCGGGCCGGCGACCTCGCTGTAGACGAAGGTCGTGCCGTCCTGCGCAACGAGCGGCGCATAGGGGATGCCCACGCTGCAGCCGCCGGTGTCGCCCGTGTTCGCGTCGACGGTCGCGATCGGGAGCTTGCCCGACCGGGACGCGACCTTCCCGTCGCTGTCGAGGATGACGACACGACTCGTCTTCGCGCGGCTCGAGGCCACCGTGAGGGCGATCCGGCCATCGGGGGCGAAAGCCGGCGCCGACGCGATGCCGTCGATCGAGACCGGCCAGCCGGCTCGGACCCCGGACGGGTCCATCGCCGTGATGGCGCTCGGCAGGTCGGGCTCCGAGCCGAAGCCGGCCTCGCCAGGGTCGACGTCGTAGCCGATCCCGTCGGGGCCGACACTGAGCGCTTGATCGCAGCAGGTCGTCCCCAGCCTCGCCCGTTCTCCGGTGGCGAGCGCGCCATCTACGGCGGCGGTCGAGACGCCACCCTTGAAGACAGCATCATCCCCGACGGTCTCGACCGAGCCGGCAAGGAGCGTCAGCGCGTCCCCGACCACCCGACCCGAGACCCGCCGATCCTGTCCGTCCGCGGAAAAGGATGGACCGAGATCCACCGGCCACCCGGCGACCGAGCGGCCCTCCGAGTCGAACGCGAACGCCTGCGCGAGGACCTGCGGGTCCGCGTTGGGGTTATCCAGCCCGCAGAGGACGCGGACGGAGCCGTCCGCGACCGGCAGGAGTTGTTCGCAGGACGTGGCACCCGCGAGCGTGACGGGCCAGCCGGGCCGTGGCTGCCCGCTCGTGTCGAGCAGGACCAGCACCGCCGGGCCCTCGCGAGCGGGGATCAGGACGTACAGCCCCCCGCCGGGCGCCGGAGTCAGCAACGTCGGAGTCCCCGAGAGCTCCCGGGCGGACCCATGGACGGGCAAGCTCGCCGAGGCGGGCGGCGGGGGCGCCGACGCCGGGGCCGTGGCCGCGGCCGTCGGGCTGAGCGACACCGTCGGACTCGAGGATGGACCCGGGAGCCCCGATGGCCGCGCCGTGGGTGACGGCGCACCCGGCGTCGGGCTGGCCGCCGACATGCAGCCGGTGACGAGCAGACCAGCGACGATCGTGGTCGCGAACCGCAAGCGCGAGGAGCGCATCCCATTCCCTCCGGACGGTGTGGCTCGTGTGACGTCCGGACGATGCCCGCTTGCTGCGGCGAGGTCGTGTCGGCGAGCCGACACTCGCGCGGTCGTCGCCATCCTCACAGCTCGATGCCGCTCCGAGGACGACCGGCTCGGCGCGTCCGCCAGGGTCGCGGGGTGTGGCGACCCGCCGCGGCCAGGGTCGACGCCTAGTTCTTCGGGTCCCCGTCACCCGCCATGAAGATGCCGATGGCCCCGCGGCCCACGAAGTTGAAGGCATGGGTGACCAGCGGATACATCCCGTCTTCCTGCGGGCTGAACTCGATGATCGCGCCCTGCGCCGGCGACAGGTCGACCGCCTGGCTGCCCCAGTGGTCCGGCGTTGCCCCTGGACAGCACGATCCCTTCCTTGATGACCGTGTCGAAGATCGTCCCGACGACGTGGAACGAGCTGTCGACATTCGGCCCGACGTCCAGGACGAAGGCGCGCACGCGGCCCTTGGTCGTGACCTCGATCGGGTTGTCCTTGTACTGGTTCGCGACGCCGTTGAAGACGACGAAGTCGGGGGCCGGCGCCGCGGCGTTCGCCTTCAGGTAGTCGACCGGTTCCTTCTGGCCGCCGAGGTACCACTCGCTCTGGACGAGCGCGACCTCGTTGTCGACCTTGGGCAAGCCACCCTTGGGCTCGACGATGACCATCCCGTACATGCCGTTGGCGATGTGGTGCAGCGCCGGGACGGTCCCGCAGTGGTACATCCAGACGCCGGCGTAGTCGGCCGTGAACGTGTAGGTGAAGGTGTCGCCCGGCTTGATCTCGACCATCTGGTCGTTCATCGCGGTCTGGCTGGCGTGGAAGTCGATCGAATGGCTCATCGCCGCATGGTTCGTCAGGTGGATCCTGACGGTGTCGCCGAGGTGCACTCGGATCGTCGGACCGGGGACGGTGCCGCCGAAGGTCCAGGCGTGGACGACGAACCCGTCGGCCACGGTGATGTCCTTGTCGATGATCGGGAACTCGAGGTCGTGGACGGTCCCCGGCAGGACCTTCGGGGCGGTCGCGTCACGGAGCGTGTACTTCGGCGCGGAGGGATCGGCCACCGGCTCGGACCCGGATGCGGTGACGGGTGCCGCCGACGCGGCGGCGGCCGATGGCATCGCCATCGGCATGCTGGGCGCGGCCGCCGGCGTCACCGGGGTCGCGGCGGGCGCGACGGCCGCCACGGGCTGCGCAGCCGGCGGCTCGGTCGTCCATCCGCCCGTGGGGAAGGTCGTGCAGCCGATCAGGGCGATCGCGACGACGGCGATGGCGGCCAGCCGGCCGGTGAGGTGACGCATCGTGGCTCCTTTCGGGGCGCGGACTCGTGGAGCCCGTGCCTCCGTTCGGACCACTATCGGGTGCCGGACGGTCCGGTCGACCGGGCCGAATGGCCCGTTTTCGTCCCGAAAGCCCCGGTGGCGCCTCTCAGGAACGCGCTGTGGCGTTCTCCGCGAGCCGCACCGTCACGACCTTCGCCACGATGTCGACCGGGATCGGCTCGCTCGCCGGGAACTGGATGGTCCCCTTCCCCGCCAGGTAGGGCGTCAGTCCGTCGCCGAGAGCGTCGATGACCGCGCCGCTCGCCGGGAACAGGCTGTAGTGGTGCTTATATGCCGCGTACGACACGAGGAATCGACCACCGTGGCTCCTGAACGCCGGCATCTGGTAGGCGATCGTCTCGGTGGCCTCGGGGGCGGCGTCCTTGATCGTCCGACGGATGAGCTCGAGGCTGGCGCGCCGATCCTCCGGAGCCGCGGCCATGTAGTCGTCGACGGTGATCGGTCCGGCCATGCCGTCTCCTTCCGTGCTCGGGCCTGCCCGGGAAGCATGGCACGCGCCGACCCGGAAGCGCGTCGGGCGGAGCGTCCCGTCCGTCCTGGCGTAGAGTCCCCCGATGGCCCCGTCCCCTCGCGCGTTCGTCCTCCGCCATGCCCGCCTGCGACCGGTACCGGGCCTGGAGGAGGTCCGCCTGCACCTGGCGGATGAGGTGCTCCCGCTCTGGCATGCCGCCCAGATCGAGACCGAAGACCCGGACGCTCCCCTGCCCTACTGGGCGTTCGCCTGGGCGGGCGGGCTCGCCATCGGGCGGTACCTGCGCGACCAGCCGGACGTCGTGGCCGGCCGCCGGGTGTTCGACCTCGCGTCGGGGTCCGGGATCTGCGCCATCGCGGCGGGCCGCGCCGGTGCCACCGCGGTGACGGGCGCGGACATCGACCCGTTCGCGCTCGCCGCGATCGAGCTCAACGCAAGGGCGAACCGCCAGCGGGTGACCATCGTGCGCCGCGACGTCCTCGATGCGGAGCCGCCCGACGTCGACGTCATCCTCGCGGGCGACTGCCTGTACGAGGCCGGTCTCGCCGAGCGGGTCATCCCGTGGCTGCGCCGCGGGCACGCTCGCGGGATCGACGTCCTCATCGGCGACCCCGGCCGGCGGTACCTGCCGGCCGATGGGCTCGTCGAGCTGGCCTGCTACGACGTGCGCACGACGACCGAGCTCGATGACCTCGAGCGCAAGCAGGGCCGCGTCTACGCTCTTGCGGTTCGCGACGATCCTGAACCCCGGTAGGTGACCCCATGGCACGCCTGCAATCCAAGAGCTTCGACGCACCCGATGAGGAGCGATCGCTCCCGAACGCCGCCGCGCGCCTGGTGAACCTCGACGAGACGACCGTCGGCCTCGCCACCTGGGAGCCGGGATGGCGGTGGTCGACCCATCTCGGGCCGATCGCGGGCACGACCTGGTGCGAGAACCATCATCTGGGCTATGCCCTGTCGGGGACGCTCGAGGTGATCACCGAGGCGGGCGATCGGTTGGCGATCCGTGGTCGCGACGTGTACGAGATCCCGCCCGGCCACGACGCCTGGGTCGTGGGCGACGAGCCGTTCGTGACGGTCGAATGGACCAGCTCCCGCGTCGTCGGGGTGGGCCCGGAGGACCCCGGCGAGCGTGTCCTTGCCACGATCCTCTTCACGGACATCGTCAATTCGACGGCTACGCTCGAGCGCATCGGCGACACGGCCTGGCGGGAGGCGCTCCTCGCGCACAACGCCCGGCTGCGCGAGGTCCTCGCGGCGTACCGCGGACGTGAGATCACGACGACCGGGGACGGCTTCCTGGTCATCTTCGATGGCGCGACGAGAGCCGTCCGCTGTGGGTTGGCGATGATCAGGGCCACCCGGCAGCTCGGCCTGCGGATCCGCGTCGGGATCCATACCGGTGAGGTCGAGCTCATCGCCGGCAACGTTCGGGGGCTGGCGGTCCACGCCGCGGCCCGCGTGCTCTCGGTCGCGGCTCCGGATGAGGTGCTCCTCTCGGACACGACCTATGGCCTGGTCGAGGGGTCCGCGCTCAGCCTCGAGGATGCCGGGCGCCACGGGTTCAAGGGACTCTCCGGCGAGCGTCAGGTCTATCGGGTGACCGGCTCCGGTTCGCCGGACCCGGCGGGCTGACGGCCGCGCCCGCTCCGCGGTAGCATCGGCCGACGATGCCGCCTCGCCGCGCGGAGCCGCTGCTCCCGATCAGCTGTTTCGAGGTCCTGATCGGAGATCGGGAGATCGCCGTGGCCGAGGTCGGCCGGCTCAGCTCCGAGACGGATCTCGAGGCGCCCGGGGACCGGGGAAGCATCGCTTCGCGACGGTCGTGCTGAGGCGCGCGCTCACGGGTTCGACGGACCTGTACGACTGGCGCCGGCTCATCCTGGACGGAAAGGACGACCGCCGGGACGTCACGATCCGCCAGCTCTCCGCCCCGGGCGGGAGCGTGGTGAACACCTGGCGACTCGTCCGTGCCTGGCCGTGCCGGTGGTCAGGACCGGCCTTCGACGCCCTGCGTGACGACATCGCCTTCGAGGAGGTCGAATTGGCCTTCGATGACGGCGTCTGGCTCGACCACGACACGAGGATCACAGGAGGTTGAGATGGCCGTGCTTCGCGACCGACCGTATGCCCAGTTCAACTTCCTCGTCGACCTCGGGAGTGGGGTCACGGATGGGCCGGAGGCCGGCTTCCAGGAATGCAGCGCCATCACCATGAGCGTCGACGTCATCGAGTACCGCAACGGCAACGAGAAGGAGAACAACCCGCGCAAGCTCACCGGTCTGCAGCGAGTGACGGACGTGACGCTCAAACGCGGCATCATCGGTTCGTTGGACCTGTACAAGTGGCTCGACCAGATCCGGAACGGCGATCCGACCGGCCTCCGCAACGTCGTGATCCAGCTCCAGAACGAGGACCACACAGCGATCGTGATGACCTGGAAGCTCCTTCGCGCCCGCATCGTCAAGTACACGAGCGGGCCCTTGAACGCCAAAGGCACCGACGTCGCGATGGAGGAGCTGACCCTTGCCTACGAGCGACTCGAGATCGAGTAGCGCCAAGGCGCGCGGCCCAGAGCCGGCGTCGGAGCCGGCGGCCGAGACCACCTACTACGCGAACGGCCACGTGAAGTACACCGGCTCCAGGTTCGAGGGCGAGATGCACGGCGACTGGGCGTGGTACCGGACGGACGGATCGATCATGCGGACGGGCGCCTTCGATCGCGGCCGGCAGATCGGGATCTGGCGGACCTACGACCGCACGGGTGGCGTCGTCAAGGAGACCGACTTCTCGAAGGGGTCGTGAGCCGGGCGTCAGATCCCGCGGAAGACCATCCCGAGGAGCAGCAGGACGGTGGCGGCAACGAACGCGACGATCCCGATCGTGTCGGAGACCACTGTCCCGTAGGTGCCGAGCAGGCCGACCACGATCAGGACGAGGGCGACGATGATCGTCCGGGCCGTCGGGGCGAAATTCGTGCGATTCATCTCAGATCCCCGGCAGGAGCGAGCCGATCACGAGCAGCATCGGACACGCGAAGAGGCTCAGGTAGGCAAGCTCGCGGTCGAGCGTCAGCCCGACCGTCGCGAGGACGGTCTTGACCGGCTCCAGCAGCGGCAGGAGCGGATCCACCGGCCAGAGGTAGACGAAGCCGAGGATCCCGAGGGCGAGCGCGATCCCGACCGTGATGAGGCGCGGCGGGTTGGGGTGCAACTGCATGACGATGCGCAGTATCCCAGAGCCGACCGGCCCGGTCGCGGCCCGTTCCGCGTGACCTATGGCCCTTAGCCCGAGACGGAGAAGGGTCCTACGGTGGGACCGTGGCTCGCAGGCGCACTGTCCATCTGACGGCGTCCGGTCACAGGAGGCCGAACATGACCGTCGTCGCCGAACTACTCCACACCACGACCCTCGCAACCGACACCATGCGAGCCACCGTGTTCCATGCCCCCGGCGATATCCGCGTCGAGGCGGTCCCGCGACCGCACGCCGGGCCGGGCGAGGCCGTGATCCGCGTGACGTTAACGACGATCTGCGGCACCGACATCCACATCGTCAAGGGCGAGTACCCGGTCCGACCCGGGCCTCGATCATCGGCCACGAGCCGGTCGGCGTCATCGACGAGCTCGGGGCCGGCGTCACCGGCTACGAGATCGGCCAGCGCGTCCTCGTCGGCGCGATCACCCCGTGCGGCCAGTGCCGCGCCTGCCTGTCGGGCAACCTCAGCCAGTGCGGCCACGGCGACGGCTTCGAGGCCATCGGCGGCTGGCGGTTCGGCAACACCATCAACGGCGCCCAGGCCGAGTACCTGCTCGTCCCGTCGGCGCAGGCGAACCTCGCCCCGATCCCGGACGGCGTCACGGACGAGCAGGTCGTCCTCCTCGCCGACATCGCCTCGACCGGGTTCAGCGGCGCCGAGTCGGGCACGTGCAGATCGGCGACGCGGTCGTCGTGTTCGCCCTGGGCCCGATCGGCCTGTGCGCCGTCGCCGGCGCCAAGCT
Organism: uncultured Chloroflexia bacterium; assembly: GCA_963755115.1. Taxonomy (GTDB): domain Bacteria; phylum Chloroflexota; class Limnocylindria; order Limnocylindrales; family CSP1-4; genus SPCO01. The sequence continues at coordinate 1,712,350 of CAVWIK010000002.1, read as the reverse complement.
CATGGGCGCGTCGCTCATCATCGGCGTCGACAGCGACCCGGTCCGGCTCGCGATGGCCAAGCGGATGGGCGCCGACGTCGCCCTCGACTTCACGCAGGTCGACGTGGTCGACGAAGTGAAGCGCCTGACCGGCGGCGGCGCCGACGTCACGATCGAGGCGCTGGGCACCCAGGGTACGTTCGAGAACGCGCTTCGCTGCCTGCGGCCGGGCGGGACGCTCTCGAGCCTCGGCGTCTACTCCGGCAAGCTCGAGATGCCGTACGACGCCTTCGCCGCCGGCCTTGGCGACCACAGCATCGTCACGACGCTATGCCCGGGCGGCAAGGAGCGCATGCGGCGGCTCATTGCCACGGTGAGTCCGGTCGCTTCGACCCGCTCCCGCTCATCACCCACCGGTTCGCGCTCGACGACATCGTCGAGGCATACGACCTCTTCGCAACCGCCGCGACGGCGTCCTGAAGGTCGCGATCCGACCGTAGCGGTGTCGGCCACGACGGCCGATGCCACGCGACGACATGAGGGCCGGTCGCTCAGCGGCCGGCCCTCATCGCTGCCCGCGCGAACTGAGGGGCCGCGTCCCGCAGTGGCACCGGCAGGCACGGACCGCAGTCATCGCGATCGCCGGGCCGTGAGCGCGGCGAGGGTCCGGTCGAGCGTCGCGTTCGCGCGCCGCAGGTCCCGTTCGCCCACCGTCGCGCCGAGCTCGTCCGCCCAGGGTCGCTGGGCCGCCTGGATCATCGAGAGTGCCTCCCTGCCCGGCTCCGTCATCGAGACGAGTCGAGCCCGCCTGTGGCGGGGGTTGTCCTCGTAGGCGATGAGCCCGGTCCATTCGAGGGCGTCGGCCACGCGCTGGACGCTCTGGCGGGCGAGGCCGAGCGTGCGCGCGATCTGCGCCACGGTCACCGGTCCCCCTTCGACCATCGCGAGGACCTGCCATCGAGCGCTCGACTGGCCCGGCCGGTCGGGCCAGCGAGTCGCCCTCGGCTGCGAGGATCCCGTTGAGCCGGAAGAGCCGGACGACGAGGTCGCTGAACGCATCGCCGGCCGGCGTTCGCGTCGCTCCGGGACGGTCATTTTCGTTGACAGTATGCTGTCGTTCGGGTATCGTACTCATGACAGCATTCTGTCATATCGCAGGAGGGATTGTCATGGACTGGAAGCTCGAGCTCATCTCGATCCCCGTCTCCGATGTCGACCGCGCCAAGGCGTTCTACACCGACCAGGTCGGGTTCCACGCCGACCACGACCATCGCGTCAATGACGACCTCCGGTTCGTCCAGATCACCCCTCCGGGCTCGGCGTGCTCGATCGCGTTCGGCACGGGGATCTCCACCCAGGAGCCCGGCTCGTACCAGGGCCTCCAGATCGTCGTCTCGGACGTGACGGCGCCCACGACGAGCTGGCCGGCCGTGGGGTCGAGGTCTCGGACGTCCAGGACCTGCCGTGGGGGCGGTTCGTGTTCTTCAGCGATCCGGACGGCAACGGCTGGGCGCTCCAGGAGCTCGGGCCCCGCTGATCCGCCGGCGGGTCAGCCGAGCCCTGCCTTCAGCGCGGAGATCCGCCGCCACGACGCGTCGATCCGCGCTGGATCGATCCGGCCGGCGCCGACCGCCGCCTCGACGATGTCGATCGTCTTGGCCACGATCCCCCGTTCGTAGACCTGCTCGTTGGCGATCGTGAGGATGTCGGCGCCGGCGAGGATCGCCCGCTCGACCGCCGTCGGGTACCCGTAGACCTGCCGGATCGCGCCCATCTGCAGGTCGTCCGTGATGACGACGCCGTCGAAGCCGAGATCGTGGCGGAGCATCCCGTCGATCACCGCGCTCGACAGCGACGCTGGATAGGTCGGATCCAGCTTCGAGTCGAAGACGTGGGCGACGAGCACGGCCTCGGGATGACCGTCCTTGATGATGTCCCGGAACGGGTCGAGCTCCTTCCTGGTCCAGGTCTTCGTCACATCGACCCAGCCGAGGTGGGTGTCCGCGCTCGAGCTCCCGTGCCCGGGGAAGTGCTTGAGCGTGCCGGCCACCCCCGCGTCGTGGAGCCCGGCCAGGTAGGCCAGGCCCTGTTGGGTGACCACGCCCGGGTCCGCGGAGAAGCTCCGCCCGAGGGCGCCGATGACCGGGTTCGTCGGGTTGACGTCGAGATCGACGACGGGCGCGAGGTCCAGATCGATGCCGAGGCCCGCAAGCGTCCGGCCGATCGCCTTCGCCCGCCGCCGCGTGAACGACGGGTCGTCGCGGCTGCCGAGCGACGCCTCCGACTGCGTGGCCGGGAAGCCGTAGCGAGCCTTCAACCGATCCACCTCTCCACCCTCCTCGTCGATCGCGACCAGGAGCGGGATGGCGGCGGCAGCCCGCAGGCCGGCGACGAGCGTGCGGACCTGGTGGGGCGACTTGACGTTGCGCTGGTAGGTCTTCGTCGGCGTGTCGTAGTCGAAGAGCAGGACGCCGCCGAGCCCCAGGTCGCGGATGTCGGCGACGGTCGCCGCAGCATCCTCGACCGTCAGCCCGCGGAACCCGACGAGGAGCATCTGGGCGATCTTCCCGCGGAGATCGGGCTCCGGGAACGGCCTGCCACCCTGGCCCGTGGGCGTCGCTGACGGCGTCACGGATGGCTCCGGCGATGCCGGCCGGGTCGACCGGCCGGGTGCCGGTGATCCGGATGGCTCGGACACGGCCGAGGCCGGCGGCGTCGAGGACGGCAACGCCTTGGCACACGCCGCAGCGGCGGTCGCCACGGCGGCCAGGACCAGGCCGCGGAGGAACGTCCGGCGGGAGAGGTCCGGGGAGGCCCCGCGGCGGTCGTTCACGGGGCCATCTTCCACGACCTCGCGATTCCGGGCCGCGCGCCGGCCTCGGGCCACGCGCCTCGGCCCCAGGAGGCGCGTCAGGTCAGGCCCGGACTTCGTCCATCGCCGCCATCCTGGCCCGGACCAGGCGGGTCACGAGCGCGTCCGGGAGTGGCTGGGCGGTCGTGAAGCGGATCGTGCCCTTGGCCGTGTCGAAGGCCGTCAGCTCGTCGCGGTGCGCCAGGATGACCGCCGGGTCCATCGGGAAGAACGAGCCATGGGCCTTGGCGGCGCGGAACGCCACGAGCGGATGGCCGCGGTAGCGGAACGCGGGTGCGCCATAGCTGATCGCCTCGACGGCGTCCGGGGCGGCCGCCTGGATGGTCCTTCGAAGGTGCTCGAGCGCCACGCGCATATCGTCCGGCAAGGTCGCGAGATAGGCGTCGATCTCGGCTGATGGGGTCCCGGCCCGCGAACGGGCCGAGTCGTCAGCCACCCGGGTGTTCCTGGATGGTCCAGCCGTTGCCATCGGGATCCTTGAAGAAGAAGAACGAGTTCCACGGACCGCCCTTTCCGTCGCTCCAGACGCCGTCATCGAAGTGGCGGATCGACGTGGCCTCGAGACCGCGCGCCACCAGCTCCTCGCGGGCGGCTTCGATGTCCGCGACCGTCAGCTGCAGCCCCTGAAGCGAGCCGGGCGCCGAGTCGTTGAGGCCCGTGCCGATCGTGATCGAGCACGCCGATCCGGGCGGTGTGAGCTGGACGACCCGAAAGGCGTCGCCTGTCTGCTGGTCGACGTCGAGGACGAAGCCCAGCTGCTCGACGTAGAACCGCTTCGCACGGTCGACGTCGGACACCGGGACCACCACGACCTCGAGCTTCATGTCCATCGCGGATCTCCTCCTCGCGTGTGCCACCGGTCGCAACGGTACGCGACCCCGCCTACCAGACGTCGCCTTGACGCCACTCGCAGCTGATCGCGGCGGCGGGATCGAACGGCGGCGACGACGGCGTGGCGAGCACGAGGATGTACCCCTCCTCGTCGGGCGTCCGGCGTGGCCCCTCGGGCGTCCGCACGAAGGCGGGACCGACCCACGTGACCCAGCCAAGCCGCTCGTAGAACCGGTGCCGGCCCGTGCCCAGTGCGCCTAGCTCGAACCGCTCGCGGATGTAGGCCGTCACGTCCGCGATGAGGAACGATCCGAGCCCGGCGCCTTGGCGATCGGGCGCGGTGGCGACGGCCTCGACATAGCCCGTGCGGAGCGGCACGTCACCGACGTTGATGTCGCGTTCGACGACCGAGGCGTGCGCGACGATCTCGCCGTCGAGCTCGAGCACGAAGTGCGTGCCGCCCAGCCCGTGCTCCCAGTCGTCGTCGGTGAACCGCTCCTCCTCGCCCGTGCCGAACGCGGCCACCAGGATCGCGCGGATCGCGCTGGTCTCGGCCGGCGTCAGCTCCGGCGTCGAGCAGCGGCGCAGGCGCGCTCGGACGGGCTCAGCCCCGGACGTGGCGCTCACGATCGTCCATCCCCTACCTCGCTCATCGCTGCCCGGCTCGTACGGGGCGGATCGACTCTATACCGATGCCCGGTCCTACCGTCCGCCCCCATGGCGTCGGCATCGACGGGAACGAGCGACCTCAGGCCGGGACGAGGGTGGCGGGTTCGACGCCGGGCTCCGGGGATCTCCCGCCGTACAACGCGTCGAGGTCGGCGTCGGATCGATCCCGGAGGAGCCGCCAGCCGTAGGCCCACAACGTCAGGTTGAGGCCGAGCCAGGCGAACAGGACCGGGAGGAGCACGGGGCTGTCCACACCCCCGGCGGTCAGCGTCGCCAGGGCCATCGCGTCGAGGCCGACGTGCAGGCCGATCACCGGCCACAGGCTCCCCGACCGGATCCGGATAGCGGCCAGCGTGACGCCCCCGGCCGTCGTGGCCGCGATCTGCATGAACGTGAACGGGACGTTCGCCCCGGCCACGAGGTTGACCGCGTGCGCGGATCCGAAGAGGGCGGCCGAGCCGATGATCGCGCGCCGCCAGCCGAGCGGACGCAGCGTTTCGAGCATCAGCCCCCGGAAGAACGCCTCCTCGTTGAACGCGATGAGTGGCGTGCCGATGACCACGATCGGGACGATCTGGGACCCCTCGATATTGACCCCGAGGAGCAGGAACACGGCCCCGGTCGCGAGTGGGTACGCCAGGAGTCCGAGCGAGCCGCGCCGCCCCCGCCGCGTCAGGCCGATCGTCCGCCACCAGCCCAGAAGACCCACCACGGCCAGCACCAGGAGGGCGTAGAGGCCCCAGATGACCGGACCGACCCAGCCCGCGGGCAGGCCGGGGAGGGTCGCGCGGATGAGCCGGGCGTCGTCCCACGCGATCGCGACGTGGATGCCTTCGAACGCGACGAACAGACCGAGGGCGAAGGCGGCCGGGTGGTGCCGGAGCCACGGCAGCTGCCCGGAGCGCGTCGGGACTGCGACCATCGCGATCCTTGCGGGTGCATGACGCCCACGCGCGTCTCGCGCGGATGCGTCGCCTCGATCTTCGATGCGGGCGGCCCGCGCCGACAGGGTCGTTGGTCGCGCACGCGGCGTCCGAATGGACCGGCGCGGGGCACGGCCCAGGGAGCCTCGCGCGGGCCGTCAGTCCGCGAAGATGGCGCGATCGAGGTAGGCGTTCCGGAACGCGCCGTTCGGATCGTGGCGTTCGAGGAGGGCGACGAACGACGGCAGCCGCTCGTACGTCGACCGGACGGCCGCGGGCGGGATCGTGGACAGCTTGCCCCAATGCGGTCTCGGTTCGAAGGGCGCGAGCGCCGCCTCGATCGTCGGCAGGACCCGCCGAACACCCTCCCAGTCGGGTTGCCAGGTGAAATGGAGCGCGGCCGAGGCCCGACCGTACGCCGTGCTCATCCAGAGCCGATCGGCCGCGATCGTGCGCACCTCGGACACCTGCAGCAGGCCGGCGAACCGCTCCCGTATCCCATCGAGCGCCACGAGCGCGTCGGCGGCATGGTGCCGCGGGATGAGGTACTCGGTCTGGAGCTCCGCGCCGGCGCTTGGCGTGTGGTCCATCCGGAAGTGCGGCATCCGCTCGTACCACGGACCGGGAACGCCGAGCTGCGGCGTCAGCGCATCCGGGGGCATCCGGCGGATGGGATGGATCGGGACCGTCGCTCTGGTGGCCCCGAAGACGTCAGCCGGCGGCTCGAAGCCATCACCATCGACCACCCGTCGCTTGAGCCAGACCTGCTCGACGACAGGCCCGCGCCATTCGGTGAACAGGCTGACGCTGTCGGCCATCGCGGTGATCTCGTCGAAGTGGTCCACGGCCCGGGCGAGCGGCAGGTCCTCGTAGAGGTCCTGACGCATGCGGAACGTCGGCCGCAGATCGAGCGTGAGCCTGGTCACGACGCCCAGTGCGCCGAGTCCGACGACCGCGCCCTCGAACGCGTCGGGATCGCCATCGCGCGAGAACGACACCGTCTCCCCGTCCGCAGTGACCACCTCCATCGCCGAGACGGCGGTGGCGAGGTTCCCGCTGCGGTCACCCGAGCCATGGGTCGCGGTCGCGCACGCTCCGGCCACCGAGATGTGCGGGAGTGAGGCGAGGTTGTGCAGCGCGAACCCGCCCGCATCGATGGGTCCGCACAGCTCGCCGTACCGGACGCCTCCATCGACCGTGACCGTCCGGGCCTCCCGGTCGAGATCGAAGACGCGCGGCATCCGGTGCAGGGAGACCAGGTCGCCGGTCGTGTCGGCGATGTCGTTGAACGAGTGACGGGATCCGAGGACCCGCATCGTGCGCGTGTTCCGGACGATGTCCTGCAGCTCCTCGACCGACTCGGGCTCGCGGAGCCGCGCGGCGACGTAGGCGTGATTTCCCGCCCAGTTCGTCAGTCCCGCTACCGCTCGCTCATGCGTCGCCATGCTCGCAGGGTAGCGTCCCGGCTACCATCGGATCGGCGTGCCGAGACGCGACGCAGACGGAGGGTCGCTAGCCTCTCGGGCAACCCGGCGACGGGGATCGTCTGGAGGGTGTGATGGAGCAGCGACCGAGTATCCAGCAGGTCGTGTGGGGTCTCCTCGGAGCCACGGCCGCGGCGTGGTTCGCGATCTGGATGCTCTTCTTCCCGCAGTACGTCCCGGATTACTTCGCGTGGGACGTCCACCCACGCGCCGCGCAGGCGTTCATCGGCGCGGGCTACATCTTCCGGACGTTCTTCTTCCTCAATGCCGCACGCGAGGGCAACTGGATCCGCCTGCGCTGGATCCTCTACGGGAACCTGGTCTTCACGGGGACCCTGCTGTTCGCGACCTACTGGCACGCGGACGAGTTCCACTGGAACCCCTTCGAGACGCCGCTCGCCCACATCTGGGTCGTCCTCTACGTGTTCGAGCCGGTCACGATGCTGTACCTCGTCCCGCGCGGCATCCGATCAGTGCAGGCCCCGGTGTCCGGGGGCCCGCTCCACCCGGCGCTCAAGGGCTTCCTGGTCTTCGTGACCGGGGTGCTCCTGATCAACGGCCTGCTCATCGTCGTGAACCCCGAGTTCGCCGTTCGACGCTGGCCGTGGGAGCTGAACCCGCTCGATGCGCGGATCGTCGGGGCGTGGTTCCTTGGCTGGGCGTTCTGGTGCGGCACGATGGCCTTCGCGTTCGACTGGGACGAGATCAAGCGCGCCAGCCAGTTGTTCATCCTCAACGGCGTCGCCCTGCTGGCCGCGGCCGTGGCCTTCCGGGACGACTTCCTGCCGGGGCGCGGCACGGTCCAGGGGTACGTGGGCGGCCTCGTGCTCCTGACCCTGGTCATGGCGGGGCTGTACCTCCTCCAGGAGCGCCGCCGACCGGCACTCGCGACCACCAGCCCCTGAACTCGGTCCGCATCGTTCGGACCGGTGGCGGCCGCCAGAACCGCGGTCATGACCATGTCGTATCAGTGACCAAGGGCCGCACTCGCCGTCGGCACCCGGTTCCGGCTCGATCCGGGCCGCGGCGCGCAGGAACAGAGGGATCCGATGCACCGCGCCACCATCGCTGTCGCCACCCGGTCACGCGCGATCTGGATCGTCCTGTCGCTGGTCGCCGCGATCGTGGCAGCCTGCAAAGGCGGGGGCACGTCCGGCTACTGAGGACGACCCTGGGCCGACCCGCGGCGAGCCGCCTCGCCGGGTCGGGGACGCGTGCCCGCGGCCCAGTTCGCGGTGCTCCTCGGCGAGGGCATCGCGCTCCCGTGGGCCGCCGCGTAAGGCGACATCCCGGCGTTCTCCGGGTCGGTGGCCCGATCTCCCATCAGGTCCCCGTCCCGGTGTCTTGCGCGATCGCCGGCGCTGCGACCGTGTCGGATGGCGGGGCCTCGACCGGGTCGTCGGGACCCGGCCAGCCGCGCTTGGCGCGGTACGCCTCGAGGTACTTCACGATGAACGCCTGGACGACCGCCGCGAGCGGGATCGCGATGAGCGCACCGATCGCCCCGGCGAGCTGCGCCCCGAGCAGGAACGCGAAGGTGATGACGATCGGGTGGAGCTGGAGCGCATCGGCGCGGACGAGCGGGGCGAGGATGTTCTCGTCGATGAACCAGCCGACGAGCATCACGGCGGCCACGACCAGCGCGATGTCCGGCACGAACAGGATCGCGACCAGGACCGGCGGCAGCCACGACACGTACGGGCCATAGATCGGGATGGCCATGATCATGCCGGCCAGGAACGCGGTCGCCGGAGCGAACGGAAGACCGAACAGCAGGCTGACGCCGAACGCCCAGACGCCGTAGAGCGCCCCCAGGACCAGCTGGCTCCGGATGAACCCGGCGAACGCCTTCCCGACGCTCCGCCGGAACATGAGGACGTCGTCGCGTTTCTCCGGCGGGGTCAGGTCGAGGCCCAGCCGCATGATCGCGTCGCGATCGATCGCCATGAACACGGCGAGGCTGATGACCACGATCGTATCGACCAGCGTCCCGACGACCGAAAGGGCGCCGCCGAAGATGCCCACCATGAGGTCCGCCATCCCGGACAGCAGGCCGGATGCTGCGGACTGGAACGCGCCGACGACGTCGACCGTGATCCCCCGATCGGCGAGCCAGGTCTGGATGTCGCTGAGGATCGGTGGCGGGTTCGTGACGAGGCCCGGCAGGGCCGCCGCCAACTGGATGAAGGAGTCCGCGAGGGAGGCCACGACGCGCACGACGATCAGGGCGCAGACGAGGATGACCGGCACGATCACCGCGACAACGGCGAGCGCCCGCGGGAGACGCTTCAGGCGCCGCTGGATCCAGTCCGCGACCGGCGAGATGAGGAACGCGAGCAGCCAGGCCAGGAAGAAGATGAGGATGAGGTGGAAGTAGTCCTGGAAGTAACGGGCCAGGAACCCGAGGACCACGAACCCGATGGCGATCGGCGTGAGGACGATCGCCGCCTCGATCCATTCGGCTCGGTGCTCGAGCACGTCGCGAAGGCGACCGGGACCTGGCCAGCCGGCCTCCGTGGTCGCCGCGCCGGGCGCCGCCGGCCGATCCATCGTGCCGTACCCTCCCCTGCCTCGGGCCGTCCCACGGGCCCCGGCTCGTAGGCTACGCCACGGGCGGTTCGGCTACCGGCGCGTCGTGCATATGGTTCAGGCGGCCATGGCCTTGGCGAGCGACGGGAGCGGACCGGAGAGGTACGCCGGCGTCTCCTGATGGTTCTCGAGCGCGTCGAGGAAGATGGCCGACCAGAGCATCGACTCCTCGCCGATCATGATCCAGCGCGGGCTCACCCAGTTCTGGCCCCGGGCGTTCATGACCTCCCAGAACGTCCCGTCCCGCTCGATCCACTCCACGTACCGCGCGGTCTCGCTGGCGGCCAGGACCGGATCGACCGTCCGCAGGACCTGCAGGTACATCGCCCCGAGGCTCGTCCAGACGGTGCTGCCCTGATAGTCGGGCAGGACATGGCGGGTCAGCCAGACCTCGCGCTCGGAGCGCCGGGTCGTCTCGTACCGCAGCGGGTAGGGATCGCAGAAGCCGTTGGCGTCCAGGTAGGCGAGTGCCGACGCGACGATCGCCGGATCGCCGATGACGCCCGTGTAGAACGGCCAGACGTTGGCCTCGCCCGAGACCGTGTCGTCGCCGAGCGCGTCCCGGAAATGATCGTCGACCCAGAAATGCTCGAGCAGCAGCCGGCCATAGTCGCCCTCGAAGTGGTGCTCGAACGGTGACGCGAACCAGCCGGTCTCCTCGATGGTCTTGGCCAGCAGCGCGACCATCGTGTTGCCGTAGGCGTTCGAGCGGTTCACGACGGTGTCGCGATGCGCGCTGAACTTCCGATCCGAGCGGACGAGGCCCGTCGACGGGTCGACGACGAGCGCGTAGTAGTGGGCGATCTCCGCCTCGAGCCACGGCCGGTGGCGCTCGACGAGATCCTGTGGCATCGGCGGCTCGTAGCGCCGCGAGGAACAGCGGCAGCGAGTCGACGCCGTACTCGTAGACGTCGCCCGGGCGGTCGAAGTAGTGGATGGTCGTGGTGATGTGCCGGCGGCGCCGGCTCCACACGTCGAGCGCGTAGGCCAGCGAGTCATGGACGCGCATGCCGTGCCCGAGTCGCAGGAGCGACGGCACGGAGAACGAGAGGTCGCGCGTCCAGAACATGTCGAAATGCCCGGGGCTGGCGGTGAAGGTCCGGCCGTTCCAGCACGCCTCGATGCACGCCCGGACGATCGACGGCGCGAGGCCCGGATGGCGTGTGTGGCCGCGGAACTGGCGGCGGAGACGGATGCCCGCGTTGTGGAGGTACTCGGCCAGGACGGGCGGTGCGATCCATGGGGCAAGGGCCACGTGGACGACTCCAGGTTGAGGCGGGATGGCTTCCCGATGCGCCCGGGGGGTTCGTGGCCGGACCGAAGCTCAGGTTGAGCGTCGAACGGAACCTGTTCTACCCCTAGATGGTACCAGCCGCCTCCGGCGATCCCGCGGGTCAGGCCTCGGATGCCTCGAACGCACGGTCGAGCGGCAGCGATCGAGGAGGGCGCGGTCCAGGCCGCGCCTCGAGATGGTGCGGCCCGTCACGAACGCGAGGCGTACACGACCCGATCGAAGGGCCAGTCCCGGGCGAGCCAGGCCTTGACGGCGTCGTGCAGCGGCGCGTCGAGTCCAGCATCGCGTTCGCGGACCCACGACTTCACGCTGGCTCCCGAGCCGTCCATTGCCGGGTAGATGTACAGGCAGCCGATGACCTCGCCGCTCTCGGGCGCGAGGACCGTGTACGTGAAACCGGCGCGGGCCGCGAAATCGGCCGCGTGGCGCTCGAGGTCGGCGCGGTTCTCGTCGAGCGACATCGGGTGGGGCCATCCGTCGCCGAGAAGCCGGCCGTCGCGTGGATGTGATCCATGCTCGACGTCCAGGCAGCGTAGTCGGCCTCGTTGTGCTCCGGACCGAGCGGCACGAGGCGGAACGACGGGTCGTCCAGTCGCATCGGTGGCGAGAACGCATCGGGGACGAACCCTGCGGGGTCAGCCATCGCGTCGATCGTGCCACAGGTCGCTCGACCGTGCGCCGATACTGGACCCGACATGGATCGCACCACGTGGCTGGCGGAGCGTCGCGCGGCGGTCGAGGCCGACTACGACGCCGACGCGCCGACCTTCGATGACGTTCCGTACCCGGCGACATCGCACGCACGGTTCGTCGAGCGACTGCTCGAGACGTGCCCTCCCGGCGGGGTGGTCCTCGATGCGCCGTGCGGGACCGGTCGCTACTTCGAGCTCGTTCGTGCCTCCGGACGGCGCGTGATCGGGATCGACCAGTCCGCCGGGATGCTGGCGCAGGCCGGCGCGAAAGGGATCGCGACACGCCTCGACCACGTGGGGCTCCAGGAGATCGCGTTCGTGGCCGAGTTCGACGGCGCGATGACGATCGACGCGATGGAGAACGTGCCGCCCGAGGAGTGGCCGACGGTCCTCGCGAACCTGCACCGCTCGATCCGCCCCGGCGGCCACGTCTATCTGACCGTCGAGGAGACGGACGAGGCCGAGATCGACGCGGCCTTCGCGGCCGGGCAGGCGCGCGCACTGCCCATCGTGCGCGGCGAGATCATCGAGGGCGATACGGCCGGGTACCACTACTACCCGGGTCGCGCGCAGGTCCTGCGCTGGTTCGATGCCGAGGGTCTCGTGGTCGTCGACGAGGGCTACGACCAGGAGGACGGCTGGGGCTACCGCCACTGGCTACTCCGCGACCGCCGGTAGCGGCGGGATCGCCCGTCAGGCGATCGAGTCGAGCACCCGGGCAAGCTCCGCGGGACGCGTCAGGAAGGGCGAATGGCCACCAGGGAGCTCGATGGGGTCCACGCCCAGGCGCTCCCGTGCGGCGGCACGGACCCAGACGGGATTGAGCGCACGGTCATCGCGGCAGACGATCGAGCGGCTCTCGACGTCGGGCCAGGCCACGAGGGGCGTGACTTCCTTCATCACGCCGTAGGACTGCGGCCGCAGCCGCTGCGTCGCCCAGCGGGCCATCGCGGGGGTCGCGTCGTCGAAGAACAGCTCCGTGGCCGTGTTCGGCCCCACCATCCAGACATCCTGACCGAGGTCGACCCACTCGGCGGTCGTCGGTGGCAGTTGCCCGTCGATCGGCTCGCTCTTGCGTTGCTGGTCGGCGCTCAGGCCCGGCTTTGGGAGGAACGCCGTCAGGAACACGAGCCGTCGGATCGGACGGCGGGCGGCCACGAGCGGGATCACGAGGCCGGCCATCGAGTGTCCGACGAGCACAGGCTCGCTGTCGGGGTCGAGCGCGGCCTCGACCGCCGCCGCGTAGTCCGCGGCCCCGAGTGACGGATCCGAGATCGGCAGGTCCATCGTGATCACGCGGTGGCCGAGGCGCTCGAGCTCGGGCGTCAGGAGCTCCCAGCACCACGCGCCGTGATACGAGCCGTGGACGAGGGCGATGTCCATCGATGGCAATCCCCGCGGATCTGGGCCGCGAGCCCCGTGTCGCAGCCTGGGCAGCATAGTCCCGCCCGGCATCGCGCGCGGCCCGTTCATCCATCTCCACGATCGCTGCGTATCCCCGGCGACATCGGCCTGAGGACCGGCCCGCCACCCAGGGGAACGCAGGATGCGGCGCCCGCGCGCCGGATCGGAGGCACACATGGACAACGCTCGGCTCGCTCGCTATTGGCTGCTTTTCGTCGGAGCCGTCCTCGTCGTGGTCGGGATCGTCGGCTTCCTGCCGAACCCGCTCGTGGGTCCCACCGGCCTCGTCGCCACCGACAACCTCCACAATGTGATCCACGTCCTGACCGGCCTGCTCGCGCTCGGCCTGGCGTATGGGATGCGGACGGACATCGGCATGGCCGCGATCCTGTTCGGCAGCCTGTACGCCGCGGTCTTCGTGATCACCCTGATCAGCCCGACCCTGTTCGGCCTGTTCTCCGTCGAGGTCAACGGCATCGATCACGTCATCCACATCGGTGTCGCTGTCGTGAGCCTGGCGCTGGGCTTCATGGCCCGTGGGCGCTCGGCCCTCGCGGCCAGTTGACCGTCGAGTCCACCACGACCCGGGTCTGGGGGGACCCGGGTCACTCCCCCCTGGTGCGCGATGCTCTGGGTCTGTGACATCCCGGGCGCCTCGGCGGCGACGTCGGCGTGGCACCTGGCGCTCCACCTCGGACTCGCCGCGTTCGTCGTGCTCGGCGGCAGCCTCTTCCTCGGCCTGGCCGTGGTCGCGTACCGACGGCCGGTCGAAATCGATGACGACGGTCGGCGTCGAGACCAGCGGCCGCCAGCCGCCCGCCTGACCGACCCGCGGCGGCCGGGTCTCACCGCGTTCTCATGCGCCTCACAGGATCCGGCGGCTAGGGTGGCGTCGAACGACATCCACGAGGGTCCCCATGACGACGCCACTCCACCCCATCGATGCCGACGACGACCTGGACGAGCACGACCGCGGTCTCGTCTACGACCTCGGCACCCTCGATCGACGACGCATGCTCAAGCTCCTCGGGTTCGGAGGGCTGAGCGCGAGCATGTTCGTCATCGCCGGCTGCGCGCCGGGCACGGCAGCGAGTCCGTCGCCATCCACCGGCTCGGCCGCCACCGTCGACGGCGTCAGCTGCGCGATCATCCCCGAGGAGACCGCCGGACCGTTCCCGGGCGATGGCTCGAACGGTCCCGACGTGCTCTCGCAGAGCGGCGTGGTGCGGAGCGACATCCGCTCCAGCTTCGGGTCCTCGACCACCATCGCCCAGGGCGTACCGCTCACGATCAAGCTGACGATCCAGGACGGCACCGATTGCGCGCCGCTCGCGGGCGCCGCCGTGTATCTCTGGCACTGCGACCGCGACGGCGGGTACTCGCTGTATTCCCCCTCCGTCGCCGACGAGAACTACCTGCGCGGGGTGCAGGAGGCGGACGCCGATGGGCTCGTGACCTTCACGAGCGTGTTCCCCGCCTGCTACCCGGGCCGCTGGCCGCACATCCACTTCGAGGTCTATCCGAGCCTCGACCTGGCCACGAACGAGGTGAACAAGATCGCGACGTCGCAGATCGCCCTGCCCAAGGACAGCTGTGACCTCGTCTACGCGACCGATGGCTACGCGCAGAGCGTGGCGAACCTCACCGAGGTGTCCCTCGCCACCGACACCGTCTTCGGGAACGACGGCGGCGTCCAGCAGATCGGCACCGTCAGCGGATCCGTGGGTGACGGCATGACCGTCGCGTTGACGGTGCCCGTGACCACCTAGCGACGTCCCAGGTGGTCAGCCGGCCGACGCCGGGACCTCGAGCGAGGTCGGTGGCCGCCAGCCGCCCAGCGCGCGCTCCACGACCAGCGCCGCGGCGAGCACGACGTCCTCGCGCCACGGCTTCCCGACGAGCTGGACGCCGATCGGGAGTCCCTCCGGCGACGTCCCGGCCCGGACGACCCCCGACGGCCAGCCCGTGAGGTTGTGGACCTCGCTGTACGTGTCCGCGAAGGCGGGGGTGAACCCGGCACCGTGCGGCAGCGCCACGTGCGGGAGCACCGGGCTGACGATGAGATCGACGTCCTGCATCCAGCGGAGCATGCTCGCGCGCACGTCGTCGACCGCCTCCACGAGCGCGCTCAGCTCGTCACCGGGCAGCGGCGCAGTGTCGGTGACCCAGGCGGCCTTGCCCGCGTAGGAGCCGACGCCCGGCGTGCCCGCGCTCGCGATCATCCGCCAGAGCCAGGCGTGGCCGTCGGCTTCGATCAGGCGTTCCCACAGCTCGGCCGCCAGCGCCTGGTCCGGCGGCACGCGCTCCTCGACCGGGGCGCCCGCGTCTCGCAGGGCATCCGCGGCGGCCCGGACGGTCGCCATGATCTCGCGGGTCGGCGTCTCGACCCCGTTGTCGGCGAACCACGCGATCCGGAGGTCGCCGATCCGAACGTCGGCCGGATCCTCGAGCGCGACCGGCGGGATGTGCGGGTCCTCGCCGTCCGGTCCCGCGATGATCGGCAGCAGGAGCGCCAGATCCTCGACGCGCCGGGCGATGGGTCCGAGCTGGGTCAGCGATTCCAGGATGCCGCGGTACGACGGGGAGTGGCCGGTCCGCGGCACCCGGCCGCTCGTCGGCTTGAGCCCGGCGACGCCGCAGACGTGGGACGGCTGGCGGATGCTGTCGCCGGTATCGCTGCCGATGTCGAACGGCGAACCGCCCGCCGCGACGATCGCCGCGGACCCGCCGCTGCTGCCACCGCACGACCGATCGAGGTCGTACGGGTTCGACGTCCGGCCGTACACGAGGTTGTCGGCCTCGTTCGCCCACGTGAACTCGGGCGTGTTGGTCTTGCCGATGAGGATGCCGCCGGCGGCCTTCAGGCGGGCCACCACGGTCGCATCGCGGGTCGGGACGCGCGAGGCCCAGCCGGTCGTGCCCGCGGTCGTCGTGACGCCGGCCGTATCGAGCGAGTCCTTGATCGTGAACGGGACGCCGTGGAGCGGGCCGCGCGAACGTCCGGCCGCGAGGTCGTCGTCGGCCAGGCGCGCCTCGTCGAGCGATCCTTCGGCCAGGCACACGACCGCGTTGATCGCCGGGTTGACGAGCTCGATGCGCCGAAGGCACGCCTCGACCGCCTCGATCGACGAGACCCGGCGCGTCCGGATCGCGGTCGCGAGCTCCACGGCCGAGGCGAAGTGCAGCGCGGACGGGTCCATCGGGGGTGATGCTACGCGCGGCTACGCGCGGCCGTGGATCGCATACTGGCCCGGGAGGCCCCATGCCGGTCATCGACGTCCACACGCACATGTTCACGCCGCGCTGGCTCGAGCTGCTGCGCACGGTCGGCAGCCCCTACAGCGTCCGGACCCGGCCCGATGGCCGCGAGGAGATCTTCCGGGGCGAGACGCCGGTCGTCTTCCCCCAGCCCGGTCACTTCGACTATGAGCTCCGGATCCGGACGATGGACGCGGCCGGCATCGACGTGTCGATCGTGTCGCTCACCTGCCCGAATGTCTTCTGGGGGAGCGAGGAGACGAGCTGTGCCGCGGCTCGCGACTCGAACGAGAGCATGGCCGCGGCCCAGCGGGCGTATCCCGGCCGGATCCGCTGGCTGGCATCGCTCCCGTGGGAGTACCCGGACCGGGCCATCGAGGAGCTCGCCCGGAGCTGCGACGCCGGCGCCTCCGGGGTGATGGTCATCGCCAACATCGCAGGGCGGAGCCTCACCGAGGCCGCGTTCGCGCCCATCTGGGCCGAGATCGACCGACGTGCCCTGCCGGTGCTCGTCCACCCGGGCGAGCCGCCGGGCGCCGACGTCATGGACATGGGCTCGTATGACCTCAGCTGGTCGGTCGGGTTCATGTTCGACACGACCCTCGCGCTGACGCGGATGATCTTCGACGGCTTCCTCGACCGGTATGCCGATCTGACGCTCATCGCCGCACACGGCGGCGGGGCCCTGCCCTACCTGGTGGGGCGGTTCGAGAAGGGCGACGAGGTGGAGCTCCCGCAGCGTCGGCGGATGACCGCCAGTCCGACCGAGTATCTCCGGCGGATCTACTACGACTGCATCACCTACGACCTCGGCGCGCTGCGCTACCTGATCTCGGTGGTCGGTGCCGAGCGTGTGCTGTTCGGGACCGACTGGCCGCACCAGGTGCACGACATCACGGGATCGCTCGCCCACACCGGGATGCTCCCGCCCGACCAGCATGACGCCATCCGCGGCACCAATGCGGAGCGGCTGTTCGGCCTGTGACGGTGCCCGGCGTCAGACGCCGGACGCCCCGGTGCGCCGACGGCGGGTGGCATCGAGGCCGCGGCGGGCGTCGGCGAGCCCCTTCTCGTTGCCCGCACGATCGTCGATACCGGTCAGGTCGTCGCGCGCGATGCGGCGGCTGAAGTAGTCCGACTGGACCGCCCAGCGGAGCCCGAGCATGGGCACCAGGCCCCGCTCGACCTCCGCACGATCGAGGGTGCCCCCGTCCAGGTAGGCGTCGACCAGCGGTCCGGCCCGATCCGGCCCGCCGACGTACATCACGGCCGACGCGAGGTCGTACAGCAGTGGTCCGTGCAACGCGCGGTCCCAGTCGATGAGCCCGCAGGTGCCGTCGGCCGCGAGTCGGAACGCCTCCGGCGCGGGGTCGCTGTGGAGCAGGCCCCAGGTCAGGGACCCCGGATCGAGGTCGTCGTAGGCCGCAAGCGCGTCCTCGATGGCCGGCCGCAGCCATGACGGCGCGTGGAGGTGCGGCGCGGTCGCGACCAGCCAGTGGAACGGCTCGGCATCGGGCACGACGAGCTCGGCCACGGCCCGGTGGGCGCGGGCCAGGGTCCGGCCGATGCAGCGCTGCTGGCCCTCGTCCTGGCCGGTCAGGGCGTCGCCCTCGACGAACGCGAGGAGCGCCAGGGTCCGGCCGTCGATCGACACGACCGAGCGGCCGTCGCGGGTCGGCATGGCGGCTCCGGTCGGGATGCCCGCCGCGGCGACGCGCTCAGCCACGACGAGCCCCGAAGCGAACCTGGGTTGGTCCGCGGTCGCGACCGCCTTCGCGACCCACCGCTGCGTGCCCTCGGTCACGAACCAGGTCTGCGAGTTCATCCCGCCGTCATGGACCTCGACGGTCGCGCCGACCAGGCCCCACGCGTCGGCGAGGCAGCGCTCGACCGCCGCCGTATCGAGCATCGGGGTCCCCCAGGAAACGGCGTCGATGCGGCTACCCCGACGCGCCGCTGCCGGGCGGGATATTGAGGTTGAACCGGAACACGTTGTCGGGGTCGTAGCGCCGCTTGACGCGGACGAGCCGCTCGAACCGCTCCGCCCCGAAGGCGGCGCGGACCCGCTCCGGGGTCTCGTCGACCGGGGCGTAGTTCGCGTAGCCGGCGCCGCTCAGCGAGCCCGGGTGCAGGTCGTCGGCGACCGTGCGCGCCCACGCGATCTGTCGGTCGTCGTCCGCCGGGTCCTCCCAGATCGCGATCGCGCTCACGTTCCAGCGGGCCTCACGCTGGCCGAACGCCGCGCCGCCGGCCGGCTCGTGCCGCGCCGCCCCGCTGATCGCCTCGATGAGCACGAACGACGATGAGCCGGGCTCGCGCTCCATCCCCCGCACGATCGAGCCGATCGTGGGACCGTCCAGCTCGCGCACGAAGTGGCCCTTCCAGTAGTGGCGCAGACCGAACGGGAGCTGCCCGCTCATCGCCTGGGCCTCGAGATAGGTCATGGTCCGCCGTGAGTCGGCGACGATCGGCAGCGAGCGCAGCGGCTCGATGGCCGCCTCGGCCTCGGCGGGCGTGCCCTGGTACACGGTCGTGATGTTGAAGATGGACTTCGAGGCGGTGGAGTCGCTCGCCTCGGCGCCGTCCGGGACGCCCGGCCCGAGCCCGAACAGCACCAGCCGGTCGGGCGCGACGCGGGCGAGCTCGGCCATGACCCGCATCGCGTCACCGGCGGCCTCCACCGGGATGGAGAGGTAGCCCGCGAAGAGCGGCCCGACCGGCTGGAGGGCGAACTCGAACCGGGTCACGACCCCGAAGTTCCCGCCGCCGCCGCGGAGCGCCCAGAGCAGCTCCGGATCGCCGTCCTCGCCTGCGATCACCACGGATCCGTCGGCCGTCACGACCTCGGCACGGACCAGGTTGTCGCAGGTCAGCCCGCCGGTCCCCATCAGGAAGCCGAGCCCGCCATTGAGCGCCAGGCCGCCGACGCCGGTATCGCCGAACGTGCCCCCCGGCATCGCCAGGCCGTGGGCCGTCGTGGCGACATCGACGTCCGCCCACAGTGCTCCCCCGCCGACGACCGCCCGGCGCCGCTCCGGATCGACGACCACCTCGCGTTGGCGCCGCAGGTCCACGACCAGGGCCCCGTCGGCGGAGGCGTGGCCCGCGACGTTGTGGCCGCCGCCGCGCACCGCGATCGGCAACTCGGCCTCGCGCGCCCAGCGGACCGCGGCCACGACCTCCTCGGTCGTCAGCGGACGGGCGATCGCGGCAGGTCGACGGTCGATGGTCGCGTTGAAGATCGTGCGGGCGTCGTCGTACTCGTCGTCATCCTCGACGATGACCTGTCCGGTCATCCCGCTGCGCAACGCATGTGTCCGTGCGACCGTCGACATCGGCTCCCTCCCGTGGTGGTTCCGAAGCGAGCATACCCGGCCGGCCGCTGTCGACCGCAGACCTTATGAAGGCGCGAGGTCCGCCCGCGAGCCCATCCGTCCGACGATGACGAGCGCGCCCGCGCAGGCCAGGCCGAGGACGACCGTGCCGAGCATCGCGAGGGTCAGTCCGGCCGTCACCGAGAGGAAGCCCATGATCGGCGGATAGACGATCGAGCCGACCACCGCGGCGCCCGCGAGCGAGCCGCTGACGGCGGTGGCCCGTTCCGGATACCGGTCGCCGCCGATGGCGATGATCATCGGGAACACCGGCCCGGTCACGACGCCCGCCAGGGCGAACAAGGCGATCGAGGCGGGCAACGACGGGACGAGGATCGCGCCGAACAGCAGGACGGACATCCCGGCCGCGCAGGCCGTGGCGAACCGGATGTGGTCGAAGCGGTCGGCGACACGGGCCGAGATGAGGCGGCCCAGCGTCAGGCCCGCCCAGAACAGTGACAGCGCGGTCGTCGCGGTGGTCAGGGGTGCCGGCTCGAGGAACCGCACGAGCCAGTTCGAGACGCCGACCTCGGACGCGACATAGCAGCCGATCGCGACCCCGAGCAGGATCAGCGGCGCGGCGAGGCGGCCGCGGGCACCCCGCACCGTCTCGCCGGGTCCGGCGCGGTCGGGCGCGACACGGTCGCGGCGACCGGTCGGCATCGCCACGACCATGAACAGCGCGGCGATCACGAACGCGGCCAGACCGGTGGCGACGAGGATCGCCTGCCAGGCCACGCCATCCTCGACCAGACGGCCGATCGCGAGCGGCGCCGTCAGCGCGCCGAGGCTGAAGAAGAGATGGAGCAGGTTCAGGGTGCGCCCCCGGCTCGATGGGAACAGGTCGAGGACGAGGCCGTTCCCCCCACCGTCGAGCGCGCCGACGCCGAGCCCGGCCGGCAGGGCGGCAAGCAGGAAGATGCCCCAGCTCGGCGCGATCCCGAGCGCCACGTAGCCGGCGCCGTGCAGCAGGGCGGCGACCGAGAGCACCGTCCGGCGGCCGATGCGCTCGGTGACCAGCCCGCCGCCGAACGAGCCGGCGGCGTAGACGAGCGCGTAGACGAAGTAGAAGACGCCGATCCCGGCATCCGACTGGTCGAATCCGTCCTTCACCGAGCGGATCAGCGACGGGACGAGCAGGCCCGTCCAGCCGATGAGCAGGAAGGAGGCGCAGATGAGGACGCCGGCGGCGGGCGGCCACGTGCGTGCGCGAAGGGGCATCGCGCGATGCTAGCGGGCACGACGGGGGCTCGTCCGGCCGCCGCCCGGCGGTGTAGCCTTGCCGACGTCATGCGACTCGTCGCCATCGGGCGTGCCTGGCACGCCTGGCTCGCCACCATCTCCAACAGGAACGGCTGATCCGCCCCTTCCGGAACAAGCGTCGGAGGAAGGGGCGGGACGGACGCGTGCCGCTGCTGCAGACCGTTTCGGCCTGCGCGCCACGCGTCTCCTCGCCGGTCGTGCAACAGGAGAGATGGTCATGCCGATGCCGCACAGGACGTTCGCCCAGGTGGCGAAGCGGCGACTCGTCGGGAAAGAGGGCAAGGAGCGGATCCGCGAGGTGCGCGAGCTCCTCTCGGAGCTGCCCGACTACAAGAACGGTCCGTACGCGGACCTTCGGAAGTGGCTTCTCGCGGAGATCGAGGACACCCGTGTCCGTTCGAACGCGGTCCACCGCGACTCGATCGCCGTTCGTCGCGAAGGCGCGGCCCAGATCGCCCTCGTCGGCCCGCCGAACGTCGGCAAGTCCTCACTGCTCCAGGCGCTCTCCGAGATCCAGATCAAGACCGGCGACTACCCGTTCACGACCCTGCGACCGGTGCCGGCCCTGACCCGGATCGGCGACGTCCTCGTGCAGCTCGTCGAGATCCCGGGCTTGATCGAGGGCGCCTCCGAGGATCGGGGCGGCGGCCGGGCGCTCCTCGGCGTGCTGCGCTCGGTCGATGCGATCGTCTACTGCGCCCGCCCGGGCGCGGATCATGCCGAGCTCGAGGTCGTGCGGCGGGAGGTGGCCGCGGCCGGGATCGAGAAGCCGGCCGTGCTCGCGGCGACCCGGGCGGATGAAGCGGAGCCGGCCCAGCTGGCGGCGCTCGCGGCCGCATTCTCCGATCTCGAGGTCATCCCGGTCTCGGTGCTCGACGAGGCGTCGCTCGAGGCGTTCCGCGCCGCCGTGTGGGCACTGACCGGGCTCATCCGCGTCCGGCTGCGGAACAACGGTTCGATCGACGCCGAGCCGCTGGCGCTCGATCCGGGCGCGACCGTCGCCGACGTGGCGGACTGGGTCCACCACGACCTCGGGGCGAGCTTCACGGGCGCCCGCGTCTGGGGCCCGTCGGCCCGCTTCGATGGGCAACGCGTGGGTCGCGACCACGAGGTCCGTGACGGCGACGTGGTCGAGATCCTGCGCTGAGGCACAGTCGAATGGAGCGCCCTAGAACGGCGGCGGCGCCTTGACGAGCTTTGCCGTCACGGTCGCATCGAGCGTGTTCGTCGATGCGCCAAGCCCCTTCGAGAGGTGCACCTTCTTGGTACCGCCGTCCGCGGGGATCACGACGTCGCCGAGCACGAACATGAATCCACCCGTCGGCCCGGCGGCGCCCGTCCCGGTGAACGAGTCCAACGGCACCCCCAGGCACGAGCCCGTCGTCGTGTACTGCGTCAGCGGATCCCAGGTGATCGTCCAGTCCCGTGGCACGGCTGGATCGCCCGCCGCCGGCCTCGTCGCGTGGAGCTTCATCGTCCCCTTCTGGGTGTACGGCTTGGAGCAATCGGCGATCCCCATCGTGATGGTGGCCGTCGCCGGCCCCTCGCCGATGTAGCCGCCGTCGCCCTGCGAGCTCAGGGCGATCTTCGGGGCCGACACCGTGGTGACGTATGAGACGCCGAGCCCACTGGTCGTCATCTTGCCCGTGAGGCTCACCTCGATCGTCTGGTCGATCACGGCGAACTTGACCGAGGTCTCGCCGATCCCTCGGTTCGAGATCGACTTGAACGTCACCTCGCCGACCTCGCTCGCCTTCGAACCCGCGGTGTACGTGAACGTGGCCGGCGACGGCACCTTCGATCCGGAAGGATCGATGGTCGCAACGCCCGTGAGGGTCGCCTCGACCGGCTTGTCCAGCTCGGCGCCCTCGAAGATCTGCCGCACCTTCGCCGTCACGCTGGTCGTCGAGGCCGGGTCGACCTCGCCACCACCGGGTTCGGTCTTGACTTCGATGCATTTCCCGTCTCGCCAGAACCTCTCGGCCTCCCCGCCCATCATGACCGCGGCCGTCGCGGTCGCCCTGCCGATGCTTCTGAACAGCGGCTCCAGATCGGCCTTGGTGGCGTTCTTCTGGTTCAGCAGGGCCCCATCGCCCTTGCTGTCGTCCGCGGCGAAATCCTTGAACCCCGGTCCGGACGTGAACTCGGTGTGGGCCGAGATGCCGAGGTCGTGCCCGTGGGTGTCGGCGTCGTCCGAGCCGGCTTCCCGCTTCGACTCCTGGACCGATTCCTGCGCCTTCGCGTCGACCACGAGCCCCGCGATGTTCGCCGCATCGTCGACCTTGATGTCGAAGTCCCCGGAGATGTCGCGCGTCCAGCTGACGGACTCGTCGGTGCCGTCACGGTGGCCGGACACGCCCTCCTTCGACGAGAGCGACATCTTCCCCTTGGAGGTGCCGCCCTTGTCCGGGCAGCCGTCGATCTCGTCATGTGCCGTCGCCGATCCGGTCATGTGCGCCGCGGCGCCCGACACCGCATTGCTGACATCGCCCGTCAGCTCGAACGTGAACTCGCCGACCGCCCGGCTGGCGCTCGAGGTGACGGTCCCGGTCATCTTGACCGTCACCGTCACGACATCGTCGCCCTCCGTCGTCGTCTTGGACTCGCTCGAGGAGGCACTCGTCGTGCCTCCGTTCCCGAGACCCTTCCCCGTGAAGATCCCGGCCGAGACCATGGCCATCGCGCTCGCAGGTGACGCCTGTACGGGTCGTTGCGGAGGTGGCCGAACGTCGATCGATGCGAGCTGGCCATCCCGGTCCGCGATCGGCACATCGCCGCCCAGTTGGGCGGCCACATCTCGAACCGCCGCATCGATGGTCGCATCGACCGTGGATGACAGGGCGGGCCACCCGGATCCGACCTCCCGCGCGAACCCGGCCTGGGTGCGCAACCTGACCAGCTCCGCGGCTTCCGACCGGATGAGGTCGATGCGGGGGTCGCCGGCCGGGTCGATCACGAATGGTTCGACGGCCACGGGACCCACCACGGCCGGGCCGGTCTCGACGGCTGCCGGGGAGGCCGGCGTGGAGGGCGCATCGCCCGGTGTGGCGACCGGGGCGACGGACGCCGTCGAACCGCCACAGGCGCCCACGAGAAGCGCGACGACGAGCATCCTGATCGGACGTGTCGTGCGGGGCGCTCGTGTCATGACGTCCCTCCATCGCCCGACCGGGATGGCAAGACGTGATGCGGACAGTACTCCTCCCCCCGGAACGGCCAGATGGTGGCCATCGGCGCGGTCGAGCGCCTACCATCAGTCCAGGATGCTTCCACGACTCCTGACGCTCGCCCTCGCGACCGCGTTTGCGGTCACCCCCGCCGCGTTCGGCCGAGCGGTGGCTATCGAACCGGCGACCCTGCCGCTCACCGGGATCGTGGTCGCCATCGACCCTGGGCATAACGGCGGCAATGGGTCACACCCGGCGGCGATCCGCAAGAAGGTCTTCGTCGGCAACGGCTGGAAGGCCTGCAACACGGCCGGGACGACGACCCGATCGGGGTATGCCGAGCATCGGTTCGCGTTCGCGGTCGCCAAGCGGGTCAGGGCCCGCCTCGAGGCGCTGGGCGCGACCGTGTACCTGACGCGCACCAACGACCACGGGGTCGGCCCGTGCGTCAACGTCCGCGGCGCATTCGGCCGCAAGGTCCACGCGGTCCTGCTGCTCAGCATCCATGCCGACGGGTCCGCGGCCTCGCATCGCGGCTTTGTCGTCATGAAGCCCGGCCGCGTCCCCGGCTACACCGACGACATCCGCGTCGCATCGGCGACCCTGGCCACGGCGATGCGCAGCGGCCTCGTCAAGACCGGGTTGCCCATCGCCAACTATTACGCGAAGCACGGGATCAAGACCCGGACCGATCTCGGCACCCTGAACATGTCCGATGTCCCCGCCGTGATGGTCGAGCTCGGCAACATGAAGAACGCGACCGATGCCCGGCGCATGACCACGATCGCCGGCCGGACCAGGTACGCCGCGGGCCTCGTCGCCGGCATCCGGGCCTATCTCGGCCGCTAGCGGCCGTTCGGGGCGGCCCTAGTCCCCGAAGCCTGCCTCGACCTCGAGCGGCGTGGGCTCGAAGGCCCCGCGCGACGACGAGAGCTCGCCTTCCTCGAAGTAGATCTCCCGCGCCTCGGCGATCTCGAGATGGAGGAACTCGTGCGCCCCGGTGACGTGCCCGCGCGCCATCGCCGCGCCACCATCCTTGATGCGCTGCTCCGCGGTGTTCGGCCGACCCGGGAGCACGACCTGGACACCGGTCCGGATCGCCTCCTCGTCGGGGCTCGGGCCAACCAGTCGGACGGACAGGATCTGGTCGAAGTCGGGCGGCTGGCTGATCGTGTGCACGAGGAACCGCTCGTCGCCCTGGCCGACCAGGAAGTAGGTGAGGTCGTCGGGCTTGCTCATCGGTCCGAACCGCTGCGCGTAGACCACCTCGTCGACCCGCACGTCGACGCCGGTCAGCGCGTCGATCTGCTCGCCGCCTCGCTCGAGGTGACCGCGGAAGAACGTCCCCGTGAACGACCCTCGGGACGGTGGGTCCGGGGTGTAGAGGGATGAGAGCGCGAACTTCTCGGGAAAGACCGTGTACAGGCGCTCCTCCGGATGGTCGTCGCGCTCCTTCGACCAGGTCTCCGCGAGGCTCCCGTCCGACCCCTCGAGCGTCACCCGGAGCACGAGCTGCGCGTCGTGCGGAGCCATGAACATCGGGAGGTGCGAGAGGAAGACCGTGCTGCGCCCGAATACGGCCATGTTGTGGCGCCCGAAGTCCGGCGGCGGCTCGAGGATCGCGTCCCCGTCATCGCGGGCTGGCATGTCCATCGCGTCTTCCCTCCCCTTCCCCGACTCGGGGTCCAGGACCCGAGGCTCGCGGTCGGATGGATCGTCGACGACCTCTCCATGGCCAGACCCCCTCCCACGCACGCCGGACCGGATCTCGCCGACGATGATAGGACCGCCTCGTCAGGAGGCCGTTACGTCACCCGGCCTTCGGAACGGCTCGCTCCCGTCCTTGTTCAGCGGCCGCCGCGCCGGGGCGCTCGGTCGGGCGCGTCGCTCGTGTCGATCATGATCACCTTCGCGCGGTCGAAGCGCGGACCAGGCGTCAGCCGCACCAATGTGGCGTACGAGTGCCAGTCGATCTTGCCCGGCTTGCGGGGCGGCGCCGACGCGTTCGTGTCGATGAGCATCGCGGTGCCGTCGTGGAGCGTCTTCGGGCCTGCCACCTGCGGGACGTGGCCGATGACGACGCGCCCGATCCCCGCGTCCCGGTAGATGCCGAACGCCGGGTCCGTGGCGATCCCCGCGGACGCGAGGAATGGCCCTGAATGCCACATCTGCGCGTCGTGGTCGGTCAGGTCCGGGAGGGCGTGGATCCCGGCCGGGGGTCCGGCGTGGGTCATGAGCACGTCCCGCCAGACCGCGTACGGCAGCGTGTCCACGAGGAACGGCAGGACCGCATCGTCGCGGGAGGCGAGGAAGGCCACCACCGCATCGACCGCCGGATCGTCGCCATCCCAGCCGACCGACCGCAGGAACTCGTCGCCGCCTCTCGCGAGGAACGGGCCGAGCGAGTGCCGTTCGCCGTGGAGGACGTCGATCAGCAGCTGCTCGTGGTTGCCCCGCACGAGGACGACCCTCGAGCCCGCCGCCTGCGCCTCGGCGCCGACGCGTCGCAGCAGCTCGATGACGCCGGCGCTGTCGGTCCCGCGGTCGATGAAGTCGCCGAGACCGACGACCGCGGTACGGGGCCGCGCGATCCACCGGCCCCCGGCATCGAGGACCCGGGCCTTGCGCAGCGCCGCCTCGAGACCGCTCCGGACCCCGTGGATGTCGGTGAAGGCCCAGACGGTCCAGTCGTCGGGGATGCGGGCTCGCTCCGCGGCATCGGCCGGGAAGCTGAGGGGCGGCATCGTCGATGGCTTGGCTCGATCCTGCAGGACGGTCCGCGGCATCGCACGATCGTAGCCGAGGCGATCATCGGCCGAGACGGTCACCCGACGGGGTCAGAAGAACGTCGAGCACCAGGGCTCATCGGGGGTCCGCAGGAGGCGCTCCACCGTCGCCAAGGCGCCCGGGCGATGCTCGTCGACCCCGGTCGGCCGAACCGCGTCGCCGAGGCGGGTGCCGCCGAGATAGGCCGCCGAGAGAGCCGCGAGGTCGACGGTCAGGTCGGGAGCGCGGTCGGTCGTCTGGCAGGCGGCGCCATCCGGACCGGTCTCGAGGTGGACCCGAGTTCGACCGCCCGGTGCCTCGGCGTCGAGCACCTCGATGACCACGTTCGCCTCGGTGTCGTAGGTGCGCGCCTCGAGCGCCCGCGGGACGTCGAAGAGCCGGATCCAGACGCCGTCACCGACCTCGGACAGCGTGGCCGCCCGGGCGTTCGTCAGCAGCCACGGGAGCCGCTCGGACGGGCTCCGGCGCTCGGCTTTGACGGTCGCGACCCAGTCCATCTCGACGAGGTACCGCCACAGCGCCGCATACGCGCCGTCGGTCAGGGCATGGAGCTCCTCGAGCTTCACCACGTTCCGCGGCTGGCGCTGTTCCCACTTGTCATCGGCGCGGCTGTACCGGGCGTACCCATCGGTGACGCCCCGGGCGTCGCGGTGGAGCGCCAGGAACCCCTTCCAGGTCGGCCCCCAGGCGTCCTCGCGCATGCCGAGATCGAAATCCCACGAGTACGGACGGCGCCTGATCTCGCCCGCCTGGCCGGACCGCCACGCGTCGAACACCGCGATGATCGCGTCGCGCGTCTCCTCCCCGATCGTGACGAGATCGACGCGGCCCTCGGGGTCCCCGTGGAAGGCCGCGCTGCGCGTGTCCAGGGTCCATTCCGCCTCCCGGCACGCTGGGCCGTACCCGAAGCGGCCGTAGATCGGGTATTCCGCCGCGTACAGCAGGCCGACGACCTCGCCGCGAGCACGGAGGGCCTGATGCTCCGCGGCGAGCATCGCGCGCAGGATCCCTCGCCGCCGGTGCGTGGGCAGGACCGTGACGCCGGACACAGCCGCCCCCGGCAGCCGGCCGCCACCGGGGACGGTGAGCTCGGTGGGCCACGAGCGGAACGTGCCGCAGATCCGGCCGTCGTCGAAGGCCGCCCAGGTCCGGTCGAGGTCCCACAGCGACTCGAGCTCCGTGGCGACGCGGTCGATCGGGGGCCGTTCGAGGAAGGCCGCCGACATCGTCTCCACGAAGGCCGGCAGCTCGTCGGTGCGGATGCGGCGGATCTCGAGGGTCACGACGGGCAGCATGGTGGGCACCGGCCGCCGGTGCAACCCGCGGGTTCGAAGCGGCGTGCCCGGCTGGCTCGGCCGCGAAGGCGCCTCCATACTCTCCCGGATGCCGCACCCAGACACGAACGACCGGGATCACGTGCGACCCGCCACCGCCGCTGAGGCGGCCGACGTCCCGGCGATGCACGCCGCGAACCGCGCCGCGTGGGACGAGGCCGCGGAGCGCTACGAGGGCTGGCTCGCGGAGGCGATCGATCTCATCCGGCGCGGCGGGACGAACCTCTTCGGCGTCGAGGTGGAGCTCATCGGCGACCTCCACGGACGGTGTGCCCGCGCGATCCACCTCCAGTGCGCGGGCGGGCGCGACACGCTGTCGCTCTGGAACCTCGGGGCCGACTCGGTGATCGGCATCGACTTCAGCCCGAGGATGCTCGATCTGGCGCGGCGCCTGACCGAGGCGACCGGGCGCACCGGCGCGCTGGATCCTCTCGGACGTGCTCGAGACGCCGCACGACCTCGACGGGACGGCCGACCTCGTGTACACCGGCCGCGGGTCCCTGATCTGGCTGCAGGACCTCGACGCGTGGGCGGGCGTCGTCGCCCGGCTCCTCTCGCCGACGGGCCGGTTCGTGCTCTTCGAGGGGCACCCGGCGGAATGGCTCTTCGATGTCGACGACGATGGCCATTGGGTCGCCACCGAGTACGACTACTTCGGCGGACCCGAGGCCTCGAAGGGCTGGGCGCCCGAGTACATCGACCATCTCTCGATCGACGACGCGGACCAGCACTGGAAGTACGCCCGCGCGTGGACGCTCGGCGAGGTGCTGACGGCCCTGCTCGGCGCCGGGCTTCGCCTGGAACGGGTCACGGAGCACCCGGTCGACTGGTGGGGCGGCCACGGCGACGTCCGCGCCGAGGAGCGCGGCCGGATCCCGTTGTCGTTCTCGGTCGTGGCTCGGGGCCCGGCCGCCGGGTCGTGAAACGAACCGCTCAGTCCATGCGGCCGAAGCGTCGCACCTGCCAGACGAGGGTCAGGACGAGGAGCACGAGCACGATGACGAGCCCGCCGTGGACCCAGCTGTACGGCATCCCCTGCGGCAGGAGGCGGCGGGTACCATCGGGGTCGGCGAGGACGAAGTAGAGCGCGCCGCCGGCGACGAGCACCGCCAGGCCGAGGCTGACCAGGCGCCGGCGGGCCGTCTGCAGGCGCCCGCGGATCCCGAAGAGCGAGTTGACGCCCTCGGCAAGGAACGGCTCCTGGGCCTCGAGGAAGTCGACGAACTCGAGCGCACGACGAAGCTGGACGCGTGCGGCATAGAGCCGGCTCATCGTTTCCCGCGGGTCGAGCCAGGTCACCGCCTGCTGGCGGATGAGGCCCCCGAAGAAGCGCCGCGCGGTCGCAGGCAGGTCGTAGTCCGGCGCGAGCTGATGGCGGAGCGTGCCCAGGGTGACAAGCATCTTGAGATACGCGAGCAGGCTCTGCGAGAGCGTCAGCTCCGTCTCGCGGATGATCCGCATGATGTCGACGGCGAGCTTCGAATACGGGTTGTCGGCTCCGCGATCCACGGGCTTCGGACGTCGGTCGGTGCGCGGCGTCGCGATGGTGGCCATGTCGTAGAGGAAGGCCTGGTGGACCCTGATGAGCCGGCGGCGCGCCGTCGCGGTATCCGTGGCGGTCGTCGGCGCCAGCCAGCGCATCAGCTCGCCGACCGCTTCCTCGACCTCGCCGCGGAACAGCAGCCAGCTGTAGTAGGTCAGTGACTCCCGGACGCGCTCGGACAGCTGGCCGACGATCCCGTAGTCGACGTAGCCGATGACGTCGCCGGGCAGGACGAACAGATTCGCGGGATGCAGATCCGCGTGGAAGTACCCGTAGACATAAACCTGGTTGAGCATGTTCCAGTCGAGGTGGCGCACGATCCGCTCGATGTCGTAGCCGGCTTCCTTGATCGCATCGAGGAAGCCCTGGTCGCCCTCGCGCGTCGCCGACAGGATGTCGATGAGCGGGATCCCGTCGATGAGCTCCGTCGTGAGGACACGGGACGTCGTGTACTCGCGGTAGACCTTGGCGATCTTCTCGAGCCGCTCCCCGCGGGCGTTCTCATAGAGCTGGACGGCCTGTCGAGCCTCGACGAGGTAGTCGAGCTCGTCGGCGGTCCAGCGCGCGAACTCGTCGATGACGACACGGGTCCGGGTCGCACCGAACAGGTGGGTGAGGTCCAGGAGCCGGGCCAGGGCATACATCAGGTCGATGTCGGCCTGGAGGTCCTCGCGGATCCCGGGACGCTGCACCTTGATCGCGACGCGCTCGCCGGTGGGCAGGACCGCGCGGTGGACCTGGCCGATCGACGCCGCGGCGAACGACTCCGTCTCGAACGAGCGGAAGATGACCTCCGGTACGTCCCCGAGCTCGCGGAGCACGATCTCGCGCACCTGCTCGTACGAGAACGGCGTCACGCGATTGAGCAGCTTGAAGAGCTCATCGCAGTAGGCAGCCGGCAGCAGGTCGAACCGGATCGCGAGCATCTGGCCCAACTTGATCCAGGCCCCACCGAGCTGCTCGAGCGCGAGCCGCATGCGAACGGGACCGCTGAGCTCGCTCGGCCCGCGGAACGGCAGCGCCGGCGCGATGACGTATCGACCCAGGACACGCAGGACACGCGACACCCGGCGAGGGTGCCGGAGGAGAGACCTCACGCCGTGCTCAACGGGCGACCGTCGTGGCCGGCGCGGTGCGGTTGATCAGCCGAGCCGGCTAGGGCTTGTCGTCGTCGAGTGGGATGCGCCGTCGCCGCGTCGGGCCGACGAACTCGTCCTCCCACTCGCGACCGGCCTGCACGAGCTCTTCCATGGTGCGGCGCGACCACTTCCACATGAGGCTGAAGGCGCCCTCGGCGGCAAGCTGCGCCTCGCGCGGGTAGCGCCGCATGAGGCGCATCCGCTCGACCCACAGGTCGTCGTCGTCGTTGATCTCCGCAAGACGGCGCTGCCGCTCGATCCGGACGAACTCGGCGCGCTCCTCCTCGGTCGGGCCGCGGAGCCAGGCCTCTCGCCTGGCGCGTTCCTCTGTCGCCCAGCGGTCGAGCTCCTCCGCACTCGGCTCGAGCGCGAGCGGATCCCCAGACGGTCGCCGCTTCGAGGACGCCGCGGGGGCCTCAGCGGCCGCCTTGGCAGTGGTCCGTGCCGTTTCCGACTTCGTCGCCATGCTGTGCCTCCATCGCGCCAACCATCCCCACGGGCGCGGCCGTCGACATCATCTTATCGGGATGATTCGATGCCGGTCATCATCCGCGACGTGGCGCACTCAGGCCGTGGGGCCTGCGGGCGTCGTCGCCCGCGACGATGTACGCCGAGCAGCCCCGACGGTACGATCGAGGGCGATGGACGACGTGATCGCCGAGCAGATCCGGTACTACCGCGAGCGTGCGCCGGAGTACGACGCGACCAGCCCCACGATCACCCCGGCTGCGGAGGCGGCCCTCGAACGGCTTGGCCCGGTCGGGGCCGCGATCGAGCTCGGCGCCGGGACGGGCAAGCTCACGGGACTCCTCGCGACGATGGCCGGGCAGGTCGTCGCCGTCGATTTGTCGCCGGAGGCCTTGGCCATCAATCGGGCGAAGCACCCCGGGTCCGACATCACCTTCGTCGCCGCGGACGTCTTCGCGTGGCAGCCGGACTCGCCGGCGCCGCTCGTCGTCTTCGGCGCGCTGCTGTCGCATGTCCCCGACGAGCGGTTCGCGGCCTTCTGGGAGGCGGTCGACCGGATGCTCGCCCGGGACGGCCAGGTCTTCATCCTCGACGAGTCCGACCACGACCTCTCGCGGGAGGAGGTCGCCGACGATGCCGCGGGCATCGTGAGCCGCACGCTCGAGGACGGGCGCAGCTTCCGCATCGTCAAGGTGCTGTGGGACCCGGTCGCCCTCGCCGAGCGGCTGGCGGGACTCGGCTGGAGCGCGTCGTTCAGCCGTCAGGACCCGTTCTTCTGGGGCGTGGTCACGCGATCGAGCGAGCGGCGATGAGCCACGGGCAGCGGGGCGACACGCCCGGCGTGCCCAGCGACCGGCCGGCCTGTGCGCCGGACCGGCCCACATGGTCGTGTACGGGAATCCGGCGCTGCGGGCGGCGTTCGGGGATGTGTCCGTGGGTCTTCCGGCGCGGGAGGGGATCCTCGGCCTGCCGTCCGAGGCCTTCACGCTGCTCGACGCCGTCTACCAGGGTGGGCGGCCGCTCGCCAGGTGGATCCAGCGCGGCGACGAGGAGTGGCGGCTGACGGCCGCGCCGCGCAAGGACCCCGAGAACGGCGAGATCTACGGCGTCGCGTTCCATCTCCGGGAGCGATCCGACCTTCCGATCCTTCGCGACGAGGCGCGGCAGGGCTAGACGAGCCGGGATCGGCCCTGGCCGGGGTCGAGGGCGCGCTCCCGCGCGATCCGGCAGAGGTCGCCGGCCCCTATGTCGCGCTGGTCTCCGGCCCGAGCCGCAGGAACTGCCCGTCGCCATCGCGCACGAGCGGAGCGTGCCCGACGATGGCCGCACGGTCGATGGGTCCGTAGACGTGCGGGTAGATCCCGCCGGGATCGTCGATCCGCCAGGGCGAGCCGGTCGTGTCCAGATCGATGGACAGGGCGAGGAACGGCCGCGGGTCGTCGCGGTAGTGCCGGTTCGCCGTCGCGATGAGCTCGTCCACCCCGTCCGTGCAGTGGATGAACCCCTCCGAGGCGAGGGACGCCGCCTCGTAGGGCGCCCGTGGGTCGGCGGCGGTCCAGACCTCGACCGGGACGAGGTGGTACGTCAGCCGGATCACGCCGGCAGCTGGTCGACGGACACCCAGCTCCGGTCGAGGGTGACCTGGATGACAGTCGGCCGGTCCGCGGCGAGCGCCGCCCGCAGCGCCGGCTCGAATTCGGCGTCGTGCTCGACGCGCGTGCCCCTCGCGCCGCACGCGCGTGCGACCGCCGCGAAGTCGACGGGTCCGAGCTCCGTCGCGACGCCCTGGCCGGTGCCACGTCGCTCCTGCCACATCCGGATGGTCCCGTACCGCTCGTTGTCGAAGACGACGACGACGACCCGCGCCCCTTCGCGGACCGCCGTCTCCAGCTCCGCCATCACCATGCCGAGACCCCCGTCCCCGACGAGCGCCACCACCGGCCGGTCGCGATGCACGAGCGCCGCCATGATGGCCGCCGGCAGCCCGTAGCCCATCGCGCCCGATGTCGGACCCAGGAACGTGCCAGGGCGACGGAAGCGGAAGCCCCGCGCCGCCCAACCGCCGAAGTTGCCGGCATCGACCGTCAGGATCGCCTCGTCGGGCAGGACGCGCCGGAGCGTCGCGACGGTCCGGCCGGGGTGGACGCCGGGCCCGTCCCACGGCGTCGCGTCGACCACGGTGTTCGCCTCCCACGTGGCTCGGTCCGTGGCGTTGTGGGCGTCCCGCACGGACACCCGTTCGGCGTCCAGCACCGCACCGCCGAGCAGGCGCTCGTTCGCCTGGCGCAGGAACGAGCGGGCATCCGCGGTGATCGCGTGGTCCGGCGCGGGGAGACCGGCGGGTCGGCCCGGCTCGAGGTCCACGTGCGCCCAGCGCGTCCCCGGGCGCCGGGATCGTGTAGCCGTAGGACGTCGCCTCGTTCAGGCGACAGCCGATCACGAGCAGGGCGTCAGCCGTCGCGAGACGCTCCTGGATCGATCGCGGCGCACTGAGGCCCGCCATCCCGAGGTAGAGGTGGTGCTCGTTCGAGATGACGTCCCCGCGCCGCCACCCGGCGATGACCGGCACATGGAGCAGCTCGGCGAACCGGAGCAGCTCGGTCGAGGTCCTGGCGCGCAGGATGCCCGCCCCCGCAAGGATCGCAGGGCGCTCCGCGGACGCGAGGAGTTCGATCACCGTGCGGGTCTCCTCGGCCGTCGGTCGGGCGGCGCTCGGCCGGGTCAGGTCGGCCGGCTCGAGGTCGACCACCTCGTCGAGGAGGTCCTCCGGCCAGGACAGCAGCACGGGGCCCGGTCGGCCACCGAGGGCCTCGCGGACGGCCTGCCCGAGCACGCCTGGGACCTCGTCGGCATCCCGCGGCTCGGCCGCCCACTTGGCGAGGCCGCCGAGCGTGGCCACCTGGTCGATCTCCTGGAACGCCTCGCGGCCACGGAACGCCCGCTCGACCTGACCGACGAGGGCGAACATCGGCGTCGAGTCCTGGCGGGCGGTATGGATCCCGATGGCGAGGTTCGAGCCACCCACCGCCCGCGTCGCGACACAGACGGCGGGCCGTCCGGTGAGCTGGCCATGGGCCTCGGCCATGAAGGCGGCCGCCCCTTCGTGACGCGTCGCGACGACACGGATCCCGACGTCCGCGAACGCGTCGAGGAGTCCCAGGAACGACTCGCCCGGCACCGTGAAGGCATAGCGGACGCCCGGCGGCACGAAGCGCGCTCGCCACGTAGCGACCGACCGTCTGCGGACCGGCGGCCACGGGCACGACCTCGTCGCCTGCCGCCGGCTCCTCGGCCAACGACGGCCCAGGGATCGGCTCGACGACGGTCTCCGTGCCGTCGCCGCCGTCCGGGACGTCGTTGGCACGGTCATCCGCGGGCGACGCGTCGTCCGCCGGCCACTCCCCGTCCGCTGGCGCCACGTCGTCCGGCGGCGGCCTGTCGTCCGGTGACGATGTGTCGTTCCTTGGCGCGCCATCGTCCGGCGCCACGTCGGCCGGCTCGATGGGCTCCGCCACGTCGGCCTCCTGGACGGCCGCATCCACGACCGGGACCTCCTTGGACCCGGCCTGGGGGGACGCCACGGCCTCGGGCGGCGATCCGCCGTCGGGCTGGCTCATGCGACGTCGTTCCTCGTGGTCATCATCGGTGCTCGGTGCTCAGGTGGACATCGGGCCGACGACGGCGGCCGCGACGAGGCTGAAGACGATGACCACGGTGACGGCCAGCAGGATGGCCTTCGCGAAGCGGGCTCCCGGCATCATCGCGGGCTACCGGTAGTTCTGGAACTGGAGCGGCACCGGCTCGTCCAGCTCGCGCAGGCGCGTGATCACCTTCTGGAGCTCGTCGCGGCTCTTGCCCGAGACCCGCACGGCGTCCCCCTGGATCTGCGACTTCACCTTCGGGAACTCCTCGCGGATGAGCTTCGTGATCCGCTTGGCCACGTCGTCGCCGAGCCCCCGGCGCAGCTTGATGACCTGGCGCACCTTGTTCCCGCCGGCGGGCTCCACCTTGCCCCAGTCGAAGATCTTGAGCGACAGGTTGCGCCGGATCGCCTTCGACTCGATGAGGTCCTTGACGGCCGCGGCGCGGTGCTCGTCGTCGGTCACCAGGGTCAGCTCCTCCTTGGCCTGCGTCAGGTCGACGGTCACGCCCTTGAAGTCGTACCGCTGCTGGACCTCGCGGCGGACCTGGTCGAGCGCGTTGCGCAGCTCCTGCTCATCGAATTCGCTGACGACGTCGAATGAGATGTCCCCGGCCATCGATCCTCCTCGCTCCTACCCGGCGGCGCCGGGCGTCGGGGCCCGGAGCGTCCATTCCCGCAACCGGGCGATGCGGCTGCCGGCCATCTCCCAGGTCATGAACCCGACGAGCCGGACGCGCTCCCCCGTCCCCTTCTCGACATAGCCTGCATGCCACGCGGCCAGCACGGTGTCACCCGAGACCCAGTGGCGCTCGATGGCGACCTCGACCTGCTCGGTCGTCGCCGCGCCGTCGAGCCAGTATTTGCGGATGGCATTGTGCCCGACCATCGGCGGAGCGAAGAGGTCGTCGTGGTACTCGGCCTCCTCCGTGAACAGCGACACGATCAGGTCGCCATCGAAGGTCTCCCAGGCTCGACCGAACGTCTCGAGCAGGTCGCCCGCGGTCGCGTAGTCGATGGACATGACCGGTCCCGTCTCCTCCACAGGGTGGCCGTCCATGGTAGGTCACCGCTCGAACGAGCGTGCTCGGGCGGGCATCCCGGTCGCGCCGGTATCCTTGGCCACGTGCAGATCACGTTCCTCGGCCAGGCGGGGCTCTTCGTCGAGACCCGCGGGGTCAGCATCCTGTGCGACCCGTGGTTCAATCCCGTCGTTCTTCGGCTCCTGGTATCCGTTCCCGGCCAACGACGGGATCGACCCGGAGCGGATCGGCCACCCGACGTTCCTGTACGTGTCGCACCTCCACCACGACCACTTCGACCCGCGCTTCCTGCGCGACCACGTCGACAAAGACGCCACGGTCCTCCTGCCTGCCTACGCCATCGACGACCTCCAGAAGGCCCTCCGCGAGCTCGGCTTCCACCGGTTCATCGAGTCGGTGCGATCTCGTGCCGTTCGAGGCTGGACCGCTGACCCTCACCATCCACGCCCTCGTCGCCCCGACCGACGGCCCGATCGGCGACTCCGCGCTGATCGTCGACGACGGCGAGGTCCGCGTGCTGAACATGAACGACTCGCGCCCGACCGAGCCGGACCGGCTCCTCGCGGACGGGCCGCTGGATGCGCTGTTCCTCCAGTTCTCCGGAGCCATCTGGTACCCGATGGTCTACGACTACCCCGACAACGCCCAGCAGGTCCTCGGCCACAAGAAGCGGGTCGCGCAGCTCGCGCGGGCGTTCCGCTACGTGGAGGTCCTCGACCCGGCGTTCGTCGTGCCCTCGGCCGGGCCGCCGTGCTTCCTCGACGACGACCTCTTCGAGTTCAACGACCTGCACGGTGACGAGTGGAACACGTTCCCCGACCAGCCGGCCTTCCTCGCCTATCTCGAGGAGCACGGTCGCGATGGTGGCCGGCTGATGCTCCCGGGCACGGTCGCCGATGTGGCACCCGGCCGGTTCGATGTCCGCCATCCGGTCGATCCGGCGACGATCTTCGACGACAAGCGTGCGTACCTGGAGGCCTATCGGGCGCGCAAGCGTCCGGTCATCGCGGCGGAGCGGACCGCCTGGAAGGGGCCGCGCGTCGACCTCCTCGCGGAGCTCTCGGCATGGTGGGATCCGCTCCTCGAGCAGGCGGACATGATCTGCGCCGGGATCAACCAGCCGATCCTGCTCGATGTCGGCGATGAGCGGATCGTCATCGACTTCGAGCAGCGACGGGTGCGCCGCCCCCTCGACGACGAGGACCCGCGCTACCAGTTCCAGGTCGACCGCGACCTCGTCGACCACCTCGTCCGCGAGCACGTCGAGGACTGGGTGAACGAGCTGTTCCTCTCGATGCGCTTCCGCGCCCATCGGCGCGGGCCGTACAACGACTACGTCTACACCTGGTTCAAGTGCCTCAACGTCGAGCGGCTCCAGTACGCCGAGGGCTTCTACGCGGAGCACGGGCCGACGCAGGGCACGTTCGAGCTCGCCGGCTACCACGTCCAGCGGCGATGTGCGCACATGAAGGCCGACCTGACCCGGTTCGCGTCGGTCGAGGACGGGGTGATGACCTGTGCGCTCCATGGCTGGCAGTGGGAGCTCGCGTCGGGGACCTGCCTGACGTCCGAGGGCCACGCGCTGTACACGCGGCCGATCGGGACCGAGGACGAACGGACCGAGACGACGGCCGAGACGAGGCACCGGCCGCGAGGGCGAGCTGACGAGCCCTCAGACCGCGGCGCGCTCGCGCAGGCGCTCGACGAGCTGCTCGGCCGCGACGTAGGAACGGCCGCCGCCCATCACCAGGACGACGTCCCCAGGCTCGACCGCGTCGGCGAGGTAGACGGCGGTCTGCTCGGGGCTGCCGGTGGCCACCGCGGGCACGACGCTCCGCTCCGTGGTCGCGGCCGCGAGCGCGGCCGCGGAGGTGATCGTGGTGTCGGGGTCGCGCACGGCCCAGATGTCGATGACCGCCGCCCGGTCCGCCTCGGCGAGGACCTCCGCGAACCGCTCGAGCATCGCCGCGGTCCGGTGATAGGTCAACGGCTCGTAGACGGCCCACAGCCGGCGGCCCGGATAGCGCTGCCGCGCGGCCCCGAACGTCAGGTGCATCGCGGTGGGATGGTGGGCGTAGTCGTCGAGCACGGTGACGCCGTCGATCTCGCCCTTGAGCTCGAAACGCCGTCCTACGCCCTCGAAGGACGCCAGCCCGGCCAGGATGGCATCCGGCTCGACGCCGACCGCCAGCGCCCCTCCAGCGGCCATCAGCGCGTCGATGGCCATGTGC
This sequence comes from uncultured Chloroflexia bacterium, assembly GCA_963755115.1. Classification (GTDB taxonomy): domain Bacteria; phylum Chloroflexota; class Limnocylindria; order Limnocylindrales; family CSP1-4; genus SPCO01. The sequence continues at coordinate 1,674,366 of CAVWIK010000002.1, read as the reverse complement.
CGCCCGATGAGCCGCAGCCGCGTCCGATCGCGCGGGGCGTCCGGTCCGCGCAACCCGCTGATCTCGAGATCCGTGCCGTCGGGGTCCTCGGCGACCACCCGGCCCACGAGCGTCACGTCCCCGAGCGGGGCGGCCTGGTCGGCATCGGCCGCCTCGAGGCGCACGAGGATCCGGCGTCCGTCCCATGCCGCGAGCTCGCCCAGGACACGACCGACGCCCGCGTCGCCGGCGTTGGCGACGAGCGTCGGCAGACCGCCCGGACCCGGCTCGAGCCGGCCGATCCAGTCCGCGAACGCCCGCACGACCGCGTCCTCGGAGGCGAAGACGTCCGGGTGGTCCCATTCGGCGGAGATGAGGACCACGACCTCGGGGCGATACGGATCGAAGTTGCCGGCGTACTCGTCCGCCTCGACGACGAAGTCCGGACCCTCGCCGTAGCGCGCCACGCCGCGCTGCGGACCGGCGATCGAGGCGGGCAGCATGGCCCCGACGAACCCGGACGGGTCGCGGCGGGCCTCGGTGAGGATGTGGAGGATCCAGCCCGACGTGGTGGACTTGCCGTGCGTGCCCGTGACGCCGATGAGCCGCCGTCCGCCCGTCGCCGCGGCGTCCGCGATGACCTGCTGGACGCTCTCGGGCGCGATGCCGACGCTCTGGGCGGCTACGAGCTCGAGGTGGTCGGGCTCGACCGACGTGACCGCCTTGGTCACGGCGAGCCGATCGACGGCCGGCGTCCCGTCCGGGGCGCGGACGTGCGCCGTGTCGTGCCGCCACTCGATGTCGATCCCGGCGGCGAGGACGGCGCCGGTCACGGGGTCCGGGCCACCGGCGTCGCACGCGGTCACGGTGGCGCCGACCGCGGCGGCATGGAGCGCGGCCCCGGCCGATGCGGCGCCCCCGACGCCCAGCACGTGGATGCGCGTCCCGGGCACGATCGGCGATGCCCGCCGGGCAGGCGCCAGCCCGCGGCCGATCTCCTCGGGACTCCTCGTCATCGGCCGGACGATCGCGCGGTCGCCGGCGCTCCAAGGGTCCCGACCCGCTCGGTCAGGAAGGTCAGGGCCGCGGCCGCGCTCTCGGCGATGTTCGACGCCCGGTCGCCGTCCCAGTGGTACCGGCGCACGTCCGCGCCGAGCCGGTCGCTGACCGCGATGTAAACGAGCCCGACGGGCTTGTCGGCCGACCCGCCATCCGGGCCGGCGACGCCGGTGACCCCGACGCCGACATCGGCGCCAAGCCGCTCGCGGACGCCGTTGGCCATCGCGAGCGCGACCTGCGCGCTGGCCGCACCGTGCAGCTCGAGGGCCTCCGCCGGCACGCCCAGGGCGGTGGACTTCACCTCGTTCGAGTAGCTCACGATCCCGCCGACGAAGTAGCCCGAGGATCCGGCACGCGAGGTGATGGCGTGGGCGACCAGCCCGCCCGTGCACGACTCGGCGGTCGCGACCGTGAGGCCAGCAGCGATGGACAGGAGCTGGAGCTGCTGGGCCAGGTCGCCGAGCGGCTCGTCGGGCGTCGCCATCGGCGGCTCAGCGACGGTCGGTGCGCTTCGGCTCGGCGGGCGGCGCGAAGAGCCACGTCTCGGGGTTGCCCAGGTTGTTCATGTGCCCGAGATCGATGCCGTTGACCGTGAAGTACGTCGCGGACGACTTGCCGGTCCGCACCTCGACCGACTCCTTGGCACGGAACGTGAGCACCTTGCCCGGTGCGTAGACGCGGCCGGCCGCGGTGGTCTGGTCGGAGACCTTGCCGTCGACCCACACCTTCAGCCACGCGCGGCCGTTCTTGATGCTGACCACGACGTTGATCCCGTTGTACGCCACCGTGACGTTGCGGGTGAGCGAGGTCGACTTCCCCTCGGCATTCCCCGCGGTCACCGTGACGGCCCATTTGCCGGCCGTGAGCTCGAGTGGCGTCGAGAACCCGCCGTCGTCGCCGACCTTCACCGTGACCGGCTTCGGGACGGTCGGCGGCTTCGCCTTCTGGCTCTTGGCCTTCGTGTCGGCCGGGCCGACGTAGGCCGCCGTGACGACGACCGACTTCGCGTTCGTGGTCTTGCCCTGGACAGGGATCGCCCCATTCTCGAACGTGGCGCCCTCCGCCGGCTGGTCGAGCGTCAGCGTCGGCGACTCGGTCACCAGGAACGGCACCGTGATGTAGAGCCGAAGCGTCTCCTCCGATCGCTTGCCGGTGTCGGGGTCGAGCGAGCTGACGTCGAACTGGTTCCGCCCGCGGCGAAGATCGACCTCGGCCGACCACTCGCCGTCGGTCCTCGCGGTCACGCCGTAGGGGTCGCGCCCGGGCGTCGCGATGTTGACCGTGGCGCCGGGCAGCGTCGTGCCGCGGATGGTGTAGGTCGTGTCCGAGTCATCCACGTCGACGACGGCCGTCACTGGATCGGTGACCGCGATCGTGGGCGGCTTGGCGAACCGGAGCAGCTGGACGCCGAGGTACGCCACGAAGATGAGCACGCCCACGGTCATCAGCGCGAGGACCACGAGGAACGGCGAGAACGAGAGGCCCTTACGCGGCGTGGCGATCGGCTGCGGGACGGTGATCGGGACCGCGACCTCGCGTTCGGCGGGGCGGTCGTGCCGCCATTGCTCGAGGACCTCGTCGGCGTCGAGGCCGAGGTACATGGCGTAGTTGCGCAGGAACCCCTTCGTGTAGACGTCCCCGGGGAGCTCCTTCCAGTCGCCGCGCTCGAGGGCGGCCAGGTAGCGCGCCCGGATCTTGGTGTCGCGCTCGGCGCGGTACAGGTCGACGCCCTTGCGCTCGCGGGCGGCATACAGCCGCTCCGGGAGGCTCAGGACGGGCTCGGGCGCGTCCGGCGGCGTCTCGGGACGGTCGCCTCGCACCACTCGCCGGAGCTGGTCGCGTGTCGTCATCGATCTTCCCCATCCGGGTCGCCGGCGCCATCGCCGGTCGGGATCGTCGGATCGCGACGGAGTACCGCCCGGGCGTTCGAGCCGTCGAACGCCCCGATGTACCCGCGGGCCTCCAGCTGGTCGATCATCCGGGCGGCACGCGCGTAGCCGACCTTCAGTCGTCGCTGGAGGAGCGACGCCGAGGCTCGATCGTACTCCCGAATCACCTCGATGGCATCGGGCAGCAGGCGATCGGCCTCCGAATCGGTCAGGTCGTCGGCCGATCCGGAGCTGTCCTCGTCGCTCTCGGTGATGCCCAGGTCGTAGTGCGGCCCGTCGATCTGGTCCTTCCAGTGGGTGACGACGCGGGCGATCTCGGCATCCGAGACGAAGACGCCCTGGAGGCGCATCGGGCGGGGCAGGTCCGACGGCTGGTAGAGCATGTCGCCGCGGCCGATGAGGTCCTCCGCGCCGGGCGCGTCGAGGATCGTCCGCGAGTCGATCTGCGACGCCATCGCGAAGGCGATGCGGCTCGGGAAGTTGGCCTTGATGAGCCCGGTCACGACGTTGACGCTCGGCCGTTGCGTGGCCAGGACCATGTGGATCCCGGTCGCGCGGGCCTTCTGGGCCAGCCGGACGATGGGCTCCTCGACGTTCTTGCCCTCGCGCATCATCAGGTCGGCGAGCTCGTCGACCACGATGACGATGTACGGCATCCGGTCCTCGGGATCGGCCCGGGTCTCGTTGAACCCGCGGATGTTGCGGGCCGTGGCGCCGGCGAGGCGCCGGTAGCGGGCCTCCATCTCGTTGACCGCCCACTTGAGCGCGGCCTTGGCCCGCTCGGGCTCGGTGATGACCGGCACGAGCAGGTGCGGCAGCCCGTTGTAGGCCGCGAGCTCGACGCGCTTGAGGTCCATCAGGATCATCCGGACGTCGTCCGGGGTCGCCTCGCACAGCAGGCTCGCGATGAGCGCGTTGACCATGACGCTCTTGCCGGAGCCCGTCGCTCCCGCGATGAGCAGGTGCGGCATCTTGGCCAGGTCGACCGCCTGGGCGACGCCGGCCACGTCGCGCCCGAGGGCGAACGTCAGGGTCGAGCCCGACGCCTTGAAGTCGACCTCCTCGAGGATCCGCCGCAGCGCGACGATGTTGAAGTCCTTGTTGGGGATCTCGATGCCGACCGCGCTCTTGCCCGGGATGGGCGCCTCGATCCGCAGCGACCGCGCGGCGAGCGCCATGGCGAGGTCGTCGGCGAGGGCCTCGATCCGGCTGACCTTGATGTCGGGTGCCGGCTGGACCTCGTACTGGGTGACGACCGGGCCCGCGTTGCGCCCGGTGATCTGCGCCGGGATGTTGAAGCCCTGGAGCTTGCGGACGATGATCTCCTCGTTGCGCCGGTGGGCGGCCTCGCTCCCCCCGGCCTCGATGGGCAGGGCGATGTCGTCGAGGAGCGCGGTCGCCGGCAGCACGTACTCGATCCGCTCGCGGGTCGGCGGCGAGTCGCCCGCGTCGGTGACGTCGTCGGGGTCGCGCAGCGTCCGGACGGCGACCTCGGCGGGTCGCGTGGCCAGTTCCGTGGCGCCGGCGCGGGCCGGGGCGAACGTCGCCGAGGTCGGGAAGGAGCTCGGAACGGCGGCCGGGATGTCGGACCGTTGCGGCGTCGCGTCGGCGCCCCAGATGCCGGTCTGGCCGGGCGAGGCGATCGGTCCCGCGACCGCCCCGGCCTTCGCGGCCTTCCCGTTGCGATCGGCCGCGGTCGCGGCCTTGCCCGGTCCCACGGCCTTCCCCGGTCCGGCGGGCTCGCGCTGGAGCGCGGCGGCGCCGGTCGCGCGGAGCCAGACGAGGAACGCGGTGAGAGGCGCGGTCAGCTGGGCCAGCCGCAGGTTGAATGCCAGCATGAGCCCGCCCCCGATCATCGCGATCAGGACGATGAGCGCGCCCGGCGCGGTCAGCAGCGGCTCGAGGACTGACTGGAGGAACCGCCCGACCCGCCCGCCGTTGACGCCCAGGACCTCCGCGACCCCGAGGACGCCGGTATAGGCGATCGCGACGCCGAGCAACGTGAACCCCCAGCCCTTCGGCTGGCGCCACTCGAGGTACCAGCCGGCACTCAGCAGCACGAACGGCAGGAGCCAGCGCATGGCCCCGAACCAGGGGGCGAAGACGCCGGTCCACCAGCTCGTCAGGCTCCCCTTCCCCGGCAGGATGAGCGCGATGAGCGTCATCGCGCCGAGGACAAGGAGCGTGATCGCGACGATCGAGCGGACGACCTCGGGCGTCACGCGGCTCGTGAAGCCGCCACGGGAGCGGCGTGTCCGCCGACCCGAGGTCGAGGAGCGGCTGGCGGGGGCGCGACGGCGTGCGGCCACGCGCTAGACCTCCACCACGACCGGGAAGACCATCGGGCGCCGCTTCGTCTGCTCGTAGAGATAGCGGGAGACGCCGTCCTTGATCTGCGTCTTGAGCAGGCCGATCTCGCTGATGTGGTCGCCCGGGTTCGCGATGGCGGTCATCACCCGTTCGACGGCCTCCTCCATGATCGGGTCCCGCTCGTTGAGGTGGACGAACCCGCGGGTGACGATCTCCGGGCGGCCGATCACCTGCCCGGTCTGCTTGTCCACGGTCACGACGATCATGAACATGCCGTCGTTCGCGAGCGAGCGCCGGTCACGCAGCACGATCTCGCCGACCTCGCCGACTGACAGGCCGTCGACGTAGACGTACCCGGCGGTGACCGGGCTCCCGCGCCGGGCCGACCCGTCGGCGTAGACCTCGATCGGCGTGCCGTTCTCGATGATGAACACGTTCTCGGGGAGGACGCCCGTCTCGATGGCCAGGCGACCGTGCTGGACCTGCATGCGGAACTCGCCGTGCATCGGGATGAAGTGCTTGGGCTTCGTGAGCCCGAGCATCAGCTTGAGCTCCTCCTGGCTCGCGTGCCCTGAGACGTGCGCGCGCTTGATCGTGTGGTAGAAGACGTTCGCGCCGGCCTTGAAGAGGTTGTCGATCGTGCGCGACACGTACTCCTCGTTGCCCGGGATCGGGCTCGCGCTGACGATCACCGTGTCGCCCGGCTGGATCTCGACGAACCGATGGTCGCGGTTGGCCATGCGCGCCAGACCCGCCATCGGCTCGCCCTGGGCACCGGTCGTGGCGATGACCAGCTGCGCATCCGGGTGGTCCTTGATCTTGTCCTTCGAGACGATCCGCGAGGGGTCGTACTTGAGGTAGCCGAGATCCGTCGCGATCCGGAAGTTCTGCTCCATCGAGCGGCCGATGACCGAGACGTTCCGACCCATCTCGGCGGCCGCATCGAGGACCTGCTGGATCCGGGCGATGTTGCTCGCGAAGGTCGCCACGATGACGCGACCGTCGAGCGGCTCCATGATCTCGCGGAACGCGTCCCCCACGGTCCGCTCGGATGGCGTGTAGCCGGGGTTCTCAGCACGGGTGGAGTCCGAGAGCAGGACTGCCACGCCTTCCTGGCCGAGCCGGGCGAGGATCGCGAAGTCGGACAGCTTGCCGTCGACCGGCGTGTGGTCGAACTTGAAGTCGCCGGTGTGGACGATCGTCCCGACCGGGGTCCGGAGCGCGATGCCCATGGCATCGGGGATCGAGTGGCCGACCCGGAACGGGATGACATGGAACGCGCCGATGTCGAGCTCGTCGCCCGGATCGAGCGAGAGGAGCGGATTGTCGTGGAGCTTGTGCTCCTTGATCTTGTTGCCGAGGAGGCCGCGGGCGAGGGTCGAGGCGTAGACCGGGACCCCGGGGAACTCCGGCAGCACGTACGGGAGCGCGCCGACGTGGTCCTCGTGCGCGTGAGTGATGAGGAACGCCTTGACCTTGGCGCGGTTCTCCTTGAGGAACGTCACGTCGGGGATGACGAGGTCGATCCCGAACATCTCCTCGTCGGGGAACATGAGGCCGCAGTCGATCACCACGATCTCGTCGCGGTACTCGAAGACGTACATGTTCTTGCCGATCTCACCCACGCCTCCGAGCGGGATGATGCGGAGCGGCTGGTCTGGGTCGATGGGCGTTGGCATGGGCGTCCTGGTACGGGCTTAGAACAGCGTCAACTGGTCGGTATCGGGCGCGGTCGCCGGGTCGGCTGCCGGCGGCACGATCGTGGGCTCGGGTGTCGGGGCCGCGTCGTCCGCGGTCCCGCTGGCGGCATGGTCCGCCCGCCGGCCCCGCGCGTCCAGCAGCACGGCCGGGATCGTCGCCGCGTCCGCGTAGCTGTCACGCTCGATCGCGGGGGTGCGCAGCGCCGCGGCGGGGTGGTACATGGCGAAGACGAGCGCGTCCCGCGCGCCGGTCGCCGGATCGGCCGGCCGCACGGTGCCGTGCGCCTGCGAGATGCGGGCCCCGGGCATGAACCGTCCCATCGAGAAGCGACCCAGGGTCACGACCACCGCGGGATCGAGGATCTCCAGCTGGCGGGTCAGGTACGGCGCGCACGCCGCGATCTCGTCGGGCTCGGGGTCGCGATTGTCCGGTGGCCGGCACTTGACGATGTTCGTGATGAACACGTCCTCGCGTCGCCAGCCGATGGACCCGAGCAGCTTCACGAGCAGGTCCCCGGCCCGCCCCACGAACGGCCGGCCCTGCTTGTCCTCGTTGAACCCGGGGCCCTCGCCGACGAACACGACCTCGGTCGACGGGTCGCCCTCGCCCGGGACCGCCCGCGTGCGCCCGGTGTGCAGGCGGCAGCGGGTGCAGTCGCGGACCTCGGCCGCGATCGCCTCGAGCGCCGCGCGGCGCTCGGCGTCGGTCACGCCGTTCCCCCGCCGGACACCACCTCGCTGCCGAGGGCTCGGTAGGGTCTCGCCCCGCGTGCCGAGGCCGGCGCCACCCAGCCACGCTCGACGAGGATCTCGGCCAGCTCGACGGCGTTGGTCGCGGCGCCCTTGCGCAGGTTGTCGGAGACGACCCAGAACGCGATCCCCCGGTCGCCGGCCATCGAGATGTCCTGGCGGACACGGCCGACGAAGATCTCGTCGCGGCCGGCCGCCTCGGTCGCGAGCGGGTATTCGTGCGTCGCGGGATCGTCCTGCACGACGACACCCGGCACCGACGCGAACAGCGTCCTGGCCCGTTCGGGGGTGAGCGGGTCGCGCGTCTCGACGTGGAGCGCCTCGGAGTGCCCGACGAAGACCGGGATGCGTACGGCCGTGCACGAGATGCGCAGCTCCGGGAGACCCAGGATCTTCCGGTTCTCCGTCACGACCTTCCACTCCTCCTTGGTGTAGCCACTCGGGAGGAAGACGTCGATCTCGGGCAGCGCGTTGAACGCGATCGGGTGCGGGTAGACCTCGGCGCGCTTCGCCTCGCCCGCGACGTGGGCGCGGATCTGGCCCTCGAGCTCGGCGAGCGCATCGGCGCCCGTCCCCGACACCGACTGGTACGTGTCGACGACGACCCGTTCGATCCCCACGCTGTCGCGCAGCGCCATCAGCACGGGCGCCATCTGCATCGTCGAGCAGTTCGGGTTGGCGATGATCCCCTCGTGCCCCTCGAGGTCAGCGGCGTTCACCTGGGAGACGACGAGCGGCACGTGCGGGTCCATCCGCCACGCCGACGAGTTGTCGATGACGGTGGCGCCCCGTCTGGCCGCCTCGGGGGCCAGCTGCGCGGAGATGTCGGCACCGGCCGAGAACAGCGCGATGTCGACCCCATCGAACGCCTCGGGGGTCGCTTCCTCGATCTCCATGGTCCGGCCCTCGACCGACACCGACCGCCCGGCCGACCGCCCGGAGGCGAGCAGGCGCAGATCGCTCATCGGGAACTCGCGTTCGTTGAGCACGGCGATCATCGTCCGCCCGACGACGCCGGTGGCGCCCACGACGGCGACGGTGAGTGGGGCTCGGTTCATCCGGGACATGGCTCCACAAGGTCGGTCAGTGGCTCAGGGCACCGGCCGAGTATACCAGCGGGGTCGGGCCGCCCGGCCCGACCGGGACGTGCCGGCCCGAGCGCCAACGAGCCGCCGGTCGCCCGGCGGCTCGAGACGGCGATGGATGCGGGCGGACCCTACGCGGGGTCCTTCGCCAGGTGGCGCTGCATCGCGGCCTTGCGCGACAGGTTGATCCGACCCTGACGGTCGACCTCGGTCACGACGACCATCACCTCGTCGCCGACGGACACGACGTCCTCGACGGTCGGGACGTGGTAGTCGGCCAGCTCGCCGATGCGGACCAGGCCTTCCTTGCCCGGCAGGATCTCGACGAACGCGCCGAACCCCATGATCCGGGTCACCTTGCCGAGATAGAGCGAGCCGATCTCGACCTCGCGGGTCAGGCTCTCGATCCACTGGATGGCCTTGCGCGAGTTCTCGCCCGAGACGGCCGCGATCTCCACGGTGCCGTCGTCCTCGACGTTGATCTCGGTGCTGGTCTCTTCCTGGATCTTGCGGATCATCGATCCGCCCTTGCCGATGATGTCGCGGATCTTCTCGGGGTTGATCTTGATGGTGATGATGCGCGGGGCGAAGTCGCTCATGTCGGAGCGCGCCTCGGGCAGGACCTCGGTCATCTTGTCGAGGATCTCGAGGCGGGCCGCCAGGGCCTGCTTGAGGCCGTCGCGGATGATCGCCTCGTTGATGCCCTGGACCTTGATGTCCATCTGCAGGGCGGTGATGCCGTCCCGCGTGCCGGTCACCTTGAAGTCCATGTCGCCGACCGAGTCCTCCTTGCCGAGGATGTCGGTCAGCACCACGAACCGGCCGTCGGGCTCGCTGATCAGGCCCATCGCCGCGCCGGCCACCGGTGCCTTGATCGGCACGCCCGCGTCCATCAGGGCGAGGGTCGAGCCGCAGGTCGAGGCCATCGAGGTCGAGCCGTTGGAGGACAGGCACTCGGAGACGAGCCGGATGACGTACGGGAAGTCGTCGTGCTCGGGGAGCACCGGGATCAGGGCCCGCTCGGCCAGGTTGCCGTGGCCGATGTCGCGCCGGCTGGGGCCGCGCATCGGCTTGTTCTCGCCCGTCGAATAGGGCGGGAAGTTGTAGTGGTGGATGTAGCGCTTCTCGGTCTTCGGGCTGATCGTGTCGATGCGCTGGACGTCCGAGGACGAGCCGAGCGTGGCGATCGTCAGCACCTGGGTCTCGCCCCGGGTGAAGATGCCCGAGCCGTGGGCGCGCGGCAGGAAGCCGACCTCGACCGAGATCGGTCGGAGCTCGGTCAGGCCACGGCCGTCCATGCGGATGCCCTCGTCGAGGGCCAGCGCGCGGCACGGTCTTCTTGTGGAGCAGGTTGTAGAGGTTCTTCGCGACGCGCGCCTGGCGGCGGGCGGCCTCGAGGAGGGCCTTGGAGTCGCCGCCCGTGCGGGTGGCCCGGACGGCGTCCGCGATCGAGCCGCGGAGCGCGGAGATGCGCCCGGGCAGGTCGTTGGCGAACCAGATCAGGAGGTTGGCGGTCGCCTCCGCGTCGGGGCCGGCCCGATGCGACTGGCGCGAGCTCGATGCCGAAGAAGTTCGACAGCGTCGAGCAGCTTGTAGTTCTCGAGGTCCGGATAGCCCTCGCGGGCGATCGTCAGCGTGTCGAGGTAGCGGCCCTGCTCGAAGTGGGTGCCGTCGCCGAGCGCCGCCTCGAGGAAGCCGAGGTCGAAGCCGACGCTGTGACCGACGATCGGCGCGTCGCCGATGAACTTGAGGGCTTCCTTCGCGGCGTCGGCCGGGCGTCGGGGCCTTCTTGACGTCGGCGTCGGTGATGCCGTGCATCTGGTTGCCGACGATCGGGCGGCCGGGGTTCACGAGGGTCGACCAGCGGTCGACGATCTTGTTGCCCTTGACCCGCACGGCGGCGATCTCGACGAGGTCGGCCATCTTCGGGTCCGTGCCGGTCGTCTCGACGTCGACGATCGACGAACTCGCCGCCGGCCTCGGCGCGCCTTGCGAAGTCGAGCACGGTCCCGGTGCCGGCCTCGAGGAACGGCATGATCTTGGCCTTGCCGACGGCCTTCCGGAGCTCTTCCTGGATGTCGATGAGCGGCTGCAGCGCGCGGTGGCCGAACAGGATCGCCTCGGCCATGACGGCCTCGGGCAGGAGCTTGGCGCCCGCCTCGACCATCATGATCGCGTCGCGCGTGCCGGAGACGATCAGGTCGAGCTCCGAGTCCGCGAGTTCGCTGTAGGTCGGGTTGACGACGAACTCGCCGTCGATGCGGCCGACGCGGACGGCGCCGACGGGGCCGCCGAACGGGATCTCGCTGATGCTCAGCGCGGCCGATGCGGCGGTCGTCCCGAGCACGTCGGGCTCGTTCTCCTGGTCGGTCGAGAGGACCGTGATGACGAGCTGGATGTCGTCCTTGTAGCCCTCGGGGAACAGCGGCCGGATCGGCCGGTCCGTCAGGCGTGCGGCGAGCGTCGCGGCCTCGGAGGCCCGCGCCTCGCGCTTGATGAAGCCGCCGGGGATCTTGCCCGCGGCGTACATCCGCTCCTCGAACTCGACGGTGAGCGGGAAGAAGTCGAGACCCGGGCGCGGGTCGGACCGGTTGGCGGTGCCGAGCACCAGGGTGTCGCCGTAGCGGACGGTGACGGAGCCGCCGGCGAGCCGTGCGAGCCTGCCGGTCTCGATGGTCAGCGTTCGACCACCGATCTGCGTCTCGAAAGTCTGAGACAAGGGAGATGTTCCTCCTAGGCCGTGGAGGAGGTGTCGACCTGCGGGCAGGCCGGCCGACTGGGCCGATGAGCGTCGAACGCGAGTGGACCCCGGGCGATCAGCCCAGGGGTCCGGGAGCGGCGTCGCTAGCGGCGAAGCCCGAGCCGTCCGATGACGACCCGGTAGCGCGCGCTGTCCTTCTTCATCAGGTAGGCGAGAAGGCGGCGGCGCTGGCCGACGAGCTTGAGGAGGCCGCGGCGCGAATGATTGTCCTTCGGGAAAGCTTCGGAGATGCCCGGTCAGTTCCTTGATCCGCTCCGTCAGGAGCGCGATCTGGACCTCCGGGGAACCGGTGTCACCTTCCTTGGTGGCGAACCCGGTGATGATCTCCTGCTTCTCTTCCCGCGCGAGCGGCACTCGTTCCTCCGAACACGGCGTGTTTCGTGATGTCTTCCATCTATGACCGGCGGATGGTATCAGGCTGGGCCCGATGCGGCAAACGTGCCGGTGCCCGAGTGGTGTCGGTCGCCCGCACATCCCAGGGCCGTTTCGGGCCGGTTCCTCGCCGAATACGACTCACAGTCTTGTCCGTGGGCCAAGGAGGCCCCACTGGGGCGATCCGAGCCCACGAGTGCCGGGATATGCGTGCCAGGTGGCATCAAGCGGGCACGCTGGATGGCTGCGACGGTTCTTTCGGTGCTCGATGGGCCTGCGATACGACTCTAGGTCTTGCGACGACGCCGAAGGAGCACGTGGCGAGCCTGCGCGGTCGCGTCCGGCTACCCTGCCCTGTACGACACGGAGGCCCGATGCCCAAGCTCGATCGCATCTACACGAAGACCGGTGACGAGGGCACGACCGGCCTCGGCGGTGGGACAGCGCGTCCCGAAGGACGCGCGACGCGTGGTCACGTACGGCACCGTCGACGAGCTGAACTCGCAGATCGGCGTCGCGCTCGCCGCCGGCCTTTGTGAACGCCTCGCGACAGAGCTGCCGATCATCCAGAACGAGCTCTTCGACCTCGGATCCGACCTCTGCTGGCCGTCGGACGACCCGCGCCGTGCGCGCATCCCGACCGTCGAGGCCCGGCACGTCGAGAAGCTGGAGCGGCTGATCGACGAGTTCAACGGCATCGTGGGCGATCTGACGAACTTCCTGCTCCCGGGCGGCTCGGCCGGGGCGGCGCACCTCCACGTCGCCCGGACCGTCTGCCGCCGCGCCGAGCGCGAGGCCGTGCGGCTCGGGCGCGACGAGGCCATCGGCGAGTTCGTGCTCGCCTACCTCAATCGGCTGTCGGACGCGCTGTTTGTGATGGCCCGCTACGAGAACCACGAGCGCGGCGTGCCCGAGCCGCTCTGGCAGCCGAGGCTCTAGCCGCGCTCGAACGTCCGCCGGCCGACCCGCGCTCGAACGTCCGCCGGCCGACCCGGCGGCCTCAGCCCGCCGCGAGCTCCGGCCAGCAGAACTCCGCATCGACCAGCGGGTCGTGCGGCACCGTCCCGCCCGGTTCGAATGGCGTGCGGAACGTGAACGCGGCCGGGGTCGGGCCGTCGCGGCGGAGCCGATCGAGGCGGTCGAGCGCCTCCTCGATGCTCGGTCGATGCCCCGCCTCGACCCACCACAGGACGAGGTGGGCCTCCGCCAGCTTCTCGAACCACTCCCGGCGGCGGCGCAGGACGTCGACGTGCGCGCTGGAGTAGGTGAAGGCGCGCAGGTCCTCGATCGATGACCAGACGCTCAGGTTGATGAGGAACAGGTCGTCCTCGGTCGGCCGGATCGCCGTGGCGTTGCCCGCCTCCGTCGCCAGCCGCCAGACGAAGCCCGGGCTCGCGTCGGCCAGGCGATTGATGGGCTCGAGCTCGGCGACGAACCCCGCGATGGCGGGCGAATCGACCGGCGCCAGCATCCGCCCGACGTTCAGCTGAGCGAGCTCGAACCTCTGCACCAGCGCACGATACCGCGGCGAGCTAGTCGCCGGGCAACGCGAGCGTGACCCGGTCGCCGGCCGGGACGTCACGCGGATGCACGGCACCATCACGGATCTCGACCGTGGTCTCGGCCCCGCCGGACGCGGCCCGATAGGTCCCCGGCGGCGGCAGCGCCATCGGCATCGCGAACGACAGGTCGCCGTCCGAGACCGAGCCCGTCAGCGTGAACGGGCGTCCCAGCAGGGCCGCCGCCTCCCCCAGCCGCCCAGCACCGATCATCTCCCGGATATCGCTGCTCCGGACGGCGCGACCATCGAGATCGAACGGCGGGACGACGACCACATCGAAGCCGTCGCGCGCACCGAGCTCGGCGAGCGCGTCAGGCGTGCCGCGACGCTCGAAGCCGAACGCCGCATCGGGCGTCATCAGAAACCCCGCGAGCCCCACCCGTGCCCGGATCCGGTCGACGAACGCGTCGTACGGCGTCCGGCGCAGCGCCGCATCGAAGTGCTGGACGATCGTGACGGCCACCTGCGCCGCGGCGAGCCGCTCCAGGCGCTCCTCCGGGTCGATCAGGAGCGGCGGCGCGGCCCCGATGAGCACCTCGTCGGGGTGGTGGTCGAACGTGACGACGGCAGCCTTCGCCTCGCGGGCCGCGGCCTCGGCAACGAGATGCCGCAGCAGGTACTGGTGGCCGAGATGGAGCCCATCGAACACGCCGACGACGAGGAAGAGCGGCCCGTCCTCCCGCCGGAGGCCGTCGACGCCGGCAACGACGCGCACGGACCGCCTCAGCCGACCGGCGTCGCGGCCGACGCCGGCGCCGACGAAGACCTTGTCGGGCGCCAGCCGCGCGCCACTCGCGGCGCGATCGCGATCGCGACGAGGGTCCCGTCAGGGTCCCGAAGCCGGTAGTGGTCGGCCACCGCCGCCGATGCCACTCGAGGGCGAGACGAACTGGCCCCGCGCGACCGCCTGCGTCTCGTCCGCCGTCAGCAGATCTCCGGGAACGCTTCGAGACCAGCGTCGATCGGTCGCAGGAGCGGCAGGAGCCCGGCCGGCGACGCGGTCGCGGCCTCGCGGATGTCGTCGAGCGGGACCGCGTCGGCCGAGTGAACGGCCCGGACGCGGTTCGCGTCAGCGCGCCGAGATACGCGGCGCTCCCGACCGTCGCGCCGAGGTCGCGGGCGAGCGCCCGCACGTAGGTCCCAGCCGAGCACACCACCTCGACCACGGCGATCGGGCGATCCGGGTCCGCGTCGTCCCACGACACGAGGTCGAGTCGAGTGGATCGTCACCTCGCGCTCGGCGAGGACGACCGTCTCGCCGGCTCGTGCCATCGCGTAGGCGCGCCGCCCCCCGACCTTGATGGCGCTGAACGCGGGTGGCCGCTGGGTGATGACGCCGGCGAACCCGGCGAGCGCCGCCGTCGCGGTCGATCGGTCGGGTGCCGGGCCATCGGCCGGCGTCAGCTCGCCCTCGAGGTCGTCCGTCGAGGACGAGGCGCCGAAGCAGACCGTCGCCCGATACGACTTGCGATCGCCGAGGTGGTACTCGACGACCCGTGTCCCGTGCCCGAGGAAGATCGGCAGCACGCCTGAGGCGAAGGGATCGAGGGTGCCGCCGTGCCCTACCCGTTTCGTGGCGGCGAGGCGCCGCACGAGCGCGACGATGTCGTGCGAGGTCGGCCCGGCCGGCTTCGCGACGACGAGGATGCCGTCGAGCCCCGGACCGAGGGACGCGTGCGCCACCGTCAGCGCCGGACCGCGTCGACGAGGCGCTGCGCCTCCTCGAGCACGGGCGGGCGCGCATCCTCGGGCGGCAGCTCGATCGTCGCGCCGGCCGCGCGGGCGTGCCCGCCACCGCCGAACCGGCCCGTCAGGACCGTCGCGTCGACGCCACCCGGCTTCGTGCGGACGCTGAGCCTCGTTCCGCGCGGGTCCTCCTTGAAAAGGATGGCCACCTCGGCGTCCTCCGCCTGGGCGAGCAGGTCGATGATCCCTTCGGAATGGGCCGGCTGGGTGCCGGTGGCCGCGAGGTCGGCGTCGGTCAGCGTCGACCAGACGATCCGCCGGTCATCGGAGGCCTCGAGCCGATCGAGGACCCGACCGAACAGGCGGAGCTGCGTCTCGGGCTTCGACCGGTACAACCGGCGCGAGATGTCCGAAAGCGGCGCGCCGGCCTCGACGAGCGCCGCGGACACGGCCAGCGTCCGCGGGGTGGCGTTCGGGTGGGCGAAGGTCGCCGTGTCCATCACGATGCCGCCCATCAGCTCGGTCGCGAGCGCGCCGTCCGCGGCATCGAGCGGGACCCCGAGCCGGACCGCCAGCAGCGCGACCATCTCGCAGGTCGCGGCGGCACGCGGGTCGATCCAGTCTGCCTCGCCCGTGCCGTCGTTGGAGGCGTGATGGTCGATCACGATGCGTGGGACCCGTTCGAAGAGCGCCGCGTGCCGGGCACCGACCGCCCCCACGCGCTCGAGCGACCCGCAATCCGAGATCACGACCAGGTCATACTCCGCCGCCGGGTCGGGGTCCGTCCGGACGCGGGTCACGGCCGGCAGGAAGTCGTACAGCGGCGGTGGCGGATCCGAGGTGACCACGTCGGCCCGCCCCCCGCCGGACTCGACCAGGCGAGCGACCGCCAGTGACGCCCCGAGGGTATCGGCGTCGGGGTTCTCGTGACCGACCGCCAGCACGACGCCGCGCGTCACGGAGGCGCCGGACCACGACCTCGGGGACCGCGCCGAGGTAGGGCGTCAGGTCCACCGTCATCGGCGCTTGACCGGGCGCTTCGGCCCACCTTTCGGCCCGCCCTTGGGGTGGTATCGGCGTGGCCGCGGGTAGGCCGGCGGCGCGGCGGGAGGCGGCTCGTCTCCGAGGTCGCCCTCGTGCGGCAGCCGCGCGACTGGGGTCGGGAGCGGTTCGAGGGTCGGCGCCGCGTCCGAGGGCGTTGCCCCGGCCTCGAGGTCGTTGAGGAGCTGCAGGACGCGTGTCCCGCGCTCCGCGGTGTCGTCGAGCAGCAGGTGCAGGTCGGGGATCCGCTTGAGGCGCAGCCGCATCCCGAGCTCGTGGCGGACGAACGGCATCGCCCGTCCGAGCGCGGCCACCGTGGCGTCCCGCTCGGCCGGCTGCCCGATGACGCTGACCCAGACCTTCGCGTGGCGCAGGTCCCGGGTCGTCTCGACGCCGGTGATCGTCACGAACCCGACCCGCGGATCCGCGACATCCCGCGCCACGATCGAGGTGATCTCCTGCCGCAGCAGCTCGTCGACCTTCTCGGTCCGTTGCGTCATCGGTTCCGGTGCTGATCGGCGAACTGGGGGCACGCTGAACCTAGCCGTCGCTCGCAGGAACGTACTGGAGAAGGCGCGCCCGGGCACGCGAGCGAGCGCACCCCAAGGTGCGTGAGCGAGCGCGCGCAGGTCGCAACGCCCGCCAGCGCGTTCATGCGAGTGACCACCAGCAAGGCCGTCAGCCCGCTACGACCCGACTCACGGTCTGTGACACAAAGCACTCGATGATGTCGCCTTCCTCGAGGTCGTGGAAATCGGCCAGCCCGATCCCGCACTCGTAGTTGGCGGCCACCTCGCGCACGTCGTCGCGGAAGCGGCGCAGCGACTCGATCTTGTCGGTCGCGATCACCTTGCCGCCGCGCCACACCCGGGCGCCGCCGCGGACGATCCGGCCGTCGGTCACGTAGCAGCCGGCGATGACCGTGCTCTTGCCCACCCGGAAGATCTGGCGGACCTCGGCGCGACCCTCGACGACCTCGACGACGACCGGCTCGAGGAGGCCCTTGAGGGCGGCATCGATGTCGTCGGTCAGCTTGTAGATGATGTCGTAGAGCCGGACATCGACCCCTTCGGACTCGGCGGCACGACGGGCGGTGTCGGTGATCTTCGTGTTGAACCCGACCACGATCGCGTCCGAGGCGGCCGCGAGCATGATGTCGTTGTCGGTGATGTCGCCGGCCCCCTCGAGGAGCACGTTGACCCGGATCTCGTCCTGGTCGAGCTGCTCGAGCGCGTGGGTGATCGCACCCAGCGACCCGGACACGTCGGCCTTGAGGATGACCCGCAGCTCCTTGGCCTGGCCGGCCTGGATCTGCCGATAGAGGTCCTCCAGGGTCGCGCGACCGCTCCCGTCGCCGCTTCGTGCGGCCGACTCGGCCTTGCGGGCCTCGACCATCGTGCGGGCTTCCTTCTCGTCGGAGACGACCCGCAGGATGTCGCCCGCCTCGGGCACCTCGGCCAGGCCGAGGATCACCACCGCACTCGACGGTCCGGCCTTGGTGACGCGCTTGCCCATGTCGTTCTCGAGCGCGCGGACGCGGCCGAACGTCTCGCCAACGACGATGATGTCGCCGACCTTGAGCGTGCCGGTCTGGACGAGCGCGGTGGCCACCGGGCCACGACCCTTGTCGAGCTGCGCCTCCACGATCGTGCCCGACGGCCGTGCGCTTCGGGTTCGCCTTGAGCTCCTGGAGGTCCGCGACGAGCAGGATCATCTCGATGAGCTCGTCGAGGCCGAGGCGGGTCTTCGCCGACACCGGGACCAGCGGCACGTCGCCGCCGTACTCCTCGACGACGATGCCGGCCTCGGTCAGCTCGGTCTTCACCCGGTCGGGGTTCGCGTCGGGCTTGTCGATCTTGTTGAGGGCGATGATGATCGGCACCTTGGCCGCCTTGGCGTGGCTGATCGCCTCGAGCGTCTGGGGCATGACGCCGTCGTCGGCCGCCACGACCACGACCGCGATGTCCGTGACCCGCGCACCGCGGGCCCGCATCGCCGTGAAGGCCTCGTGACCCGGCGTGTCGAGGAAGACGACGCGCTTGCCGTCGTGGGTGACCTCGCTCGCGCCGATGTGCTGGGTGATCCCACCACGCTCGCCGGCCGCGACCTCGGTCGTGCGGATCGCGTCGAGGAGGCTGGTCTTGCCGTGGTCGACGTGGCCCATGACCGTCACGATCGGCGCGCGCGGCTGGAGGAGCGCGGGATCGTCCTCCTCGAAGAGGACCTCCTTGGTCGCCTCCGCGAGCTTGCCGTCGGTCTCGCCATCGGTGCCGTTCGAGCCGGCGACGGCGGCCGTCGTCTCCGCGACCTCGTAGCCGAGCTCGCCCGCCACGAGCGAGGCGGTATCGCGGTCGATGAGCTGGTTGATCGTCGCGAAGATGCCGCTCTTGATGAGTTCGCGGATGACGTCGGCGGGGTTCACCGACAGCAGGTCGGCGAGCTCCTTGACGGTGATGGTCCCGGGCAGCTCGATCGCGCCACGCTCGCGCGGGTCGAGAACCTGCACCTGCCCCGGCGTGAACGTGCCGTCGCGACGCGGCGGCTTGCGGGGCCCGCGACGGCCGCGGGTGCCGCTCCTACTCCTGGCCACGAGCTCCTCCTTCGATGGTCATGTCAGTGGGGTCGCCCGTCGCGAGGCTGGCGCGCAGCGCGTCGGGGAGGGTGGTCTTGAGCGCGCGTCCGAGCGCGCCCTTCGTCAGAGCTTGCGTGATGCATGCCGGGTCGGCGCAGACATACGCGCCCCGGCCGGCCAGCCGACCGGTCGGGTCGAGGACGACGCGTCCGTCCGGGGTCCGGACGATCCGGACGAGCTCCCGCTTCGGTCGGGGTGTGCGACAGGCGACGCACGACCGGCTCGGCGTGCGTCGGGGGATCGCGGTGCGCGCGGGCCCGGCTACGACGACACCTCCTCGGTGACGTCCGTCTTCTTCCGCGTCGCTCGCTTCGGCTTGGCGGCCGTGCCGGCCACGGCCTCCGGAGCGTCGGCAGCCTCGGCGGCCGGGGCCGTCGTGGCCGCTGCGGCGGCCTTCTTCGTGGCGCGCTTCGGCTTGGCCGGGGCCGCCTCGGCAGCGGGTTCCGCGGCTGCGGCCGGTTCCGCGACGGCCTCGGCCGTCGCCTCGACGGCGGCCTTCTTCGTGGCGCGCTTCGGCTTCGCGGGCGCCGCGGCGGGCACGTCGGCGGCCGTGGTCGCGTCGGCGGCAGGGTCGACGGCGGCGACCGCGTCGGTCCCGGCCGGTTCGTCGGTCGTGGAGGCCTTCGCCTCGGCCACGGAGACGTCGCTGCGGATGTCGATGCGCCAGCCGGTCAGGCGAGCGGCGAGCCGCGCGTTCTGGCCCTCACGGCCGATCGCGAGCGACAGCATCCGCTCAGGCACGGTCACGCTGGCGATCCGGTGCTCCTCGTCGATGTCGACGGAGATCACCTGTGCCGGGCTCAGCGCGTTCGCGACGAACACGCCGGCGTCATCGCTCCAGGGGATGACATCGATCTTCTCGCCCGACAGCTCGGCCACGACGGCCTGGACCCGGGCACCGCGCTGCCCGACCGTGGCACCGACCGGATCGAGTCCGTCCTGGCGCGACGCGACGGCGACCTTCGACCGGCTCCCCGCCTCGCGGGCGATGGCCTTGATCTCGACGGTGCCGTTGTGGATCTCCGGGACCTCGAGCTCGAACAGCCGCTTGAGGAAGCCCTTGTGCGTGCGGCTGACGAAGATCTGCGGGCCCTTCGTGGAGCGGCGGACCTCGAGCACGAACGCCTTGACGTTCTGGCCGATCCGGTAGTGCTCGAGCGCGCTCTGCTCGGTGGTGGCGAGGATGGCCTCGACGTTCTTGCCGACGTCGAGGATGATCGCCCGCGGCTCGACGCGGTTGACGGTCCCGGTGATCAGCTCGCCTTCGCGGCTCGCGAACTGGTCGAAGACCTGGTCCCGCTCGACCTCGCGGATGCGCTGGAGGACGATCTGCTTGGCGGTCTGCGCGCCGATCCGGCCGAAGACGTCGCCATCGAGCTGCTCGGTCTCGACGAGGTCGCCGACCTCGGCGGCCGGGTCGATGGCCTTGGCCTGCTCGACGGTCATCTGGGTGAACTCGTCCTCGATCTCATCGACGACGCGTCGGGCTCGATAGACGCGGATCTTTCCGGTCTCGGCATCGATGGTGACGTGGATATCCTCGTCACCGGCGACGCGCCGGTATGCGGACTGGATCCCGTCCTCGACGGCCCCGATCAGCTGCTCGCGCGAGATCTGCTTCTCGGCATTGAGCTGGAGGAGGGCACCGACGAAGTCTCGACTCACGATGGCCTCCGTTCGCTGGTCGCTGGTGTCGCCGCTCAAAAAGAAACGTGGGGGTCACCCACGTCACGGAGCGGCCGTTCAGTTGGACGGGAAGTATACACCCGGATGGGTGGACGCTCAAACGTGGATCGGGCTCTCCGGGCTCGGAAAGCGCTGCGCCACGTAGGCCTCGAGGATGTCGATGAACTCCGCGACGAGGCCGTCCCCGCGCAGCGTCCGGTCGAGCTTCCCGTCGATGAACACCGGGGCCACCGGGTCCTCGAACGTGCCCGGCAGCGAGATGCCGATGTCGGCGTGCTTGGACTCCCCGGGGCCGTTGACGACGCAGCCCATCACCGCCACGCGCAGGTCCTCGGCGCCGGGATGCGTCTCGCGCCACTCGGGCATCCGCTCCTTGAGATAGCCCTGGATCTGCTGGGCCATCTCCTGGAAGAAGGTGCTCGTCGTCCGGCCGCAACCCGGGCAGGCGCTGACCTGGGGCAGGAACGAGCGCAGGCCCATCGACTGGAGGACCTGCTGCGCCACCTCGACCTCCCGCTCGCGCGGGGCGCCGGGGTCCGGGGTCAGCGAGACCCGGATCGTGTCGCCGATCCCCTCGTTGAGCAGGATCGCCAGCCCGGCCGTCGAGGCGATGACCCCCTTGTCCCCCATCCCGGCCTCGGTCAGCCCGAGATGGAGCGGGTAGTCCGACCGCGCGGCGAGCCGCCGGTAGACGTCGATGAGGTCGCGCACGCCCGACACCTTGGCCGAGAGGATGATCCGGTCGTGGCGCATGCCCGTGGCCTCGGCCAGCTCGGCCGAGCGCATCGCCGACTCGAGCATCGCGTCGATCATCACGTCGCGCGCGTCGCGCGGCTCGGCGGTCGCGGCGTTGGCGTCCATCAGCTCGGTCAGGATGGCCTGGTCGAGCGAGCCCCAGTTGACCCCGATCCGGACGGCCTTGTCGTTGTCGATGGCCACCTTGACGATCGTCGCGAAGTGCTCGTCATGGCGCTTGCCCCCGACGTTCCCGGGGTTGATCCGGTACTTCGCCAGGGCCGCAGCCATCTCGGGGTACTCGACCAGGAGCTTGTGACCGTTGTAGTGGAAGTCGCCGATGATCGGCACGTCCACGCCGAGACCGCGCACCTTGCGGACCATCTCGGGGACCGCCGCGGCGGCCTCCTCCGTGTTGACCGTCACGCGGACCAGCTGCGAGCCGGCATGCGCGAGCCGGGCCACCTGGATGGCGGTCCCGTCGGCGTCGGCCGTGTCGGTGTTGGTCATCGACTGGACGACGATCGGGTGGGCGCTGCCGACGAGCACGCCGCCGACGTCGACCGACACCGTGCTGTGGCGGATCGGCTTGCCGCCGAAGACCGCTCCGGCGACCGGAGGATCCGGGGTCACGTGCCGGCGCCGCCCAGGCTCCGCACGATGTCGAAGCCGGTGATCCAGATGAGGAAGACGAACAGGAACACGAAGCCGAGCATGTAGGTCAACTGTTCGGCCCGCAGGCTGATCCGGGCGCCGAGGAACCGCTTGAGCGTGATCATCAGCATCCGGCCGCCGTCGAGGGGCGGGAACGGCAGGATGTTCACGAGCGCCAGGTTGGCCGAGAGGATCGCGGCGACGTACAGGGTCATCACGGGGCCGGCGTTCCAGAAGACGTCGCCGATCTGCGACGCGATCCCCACGGGACCCGAGACCGGCGGCGGTGCCGTCGGATCGGTGGCGATCGACTGCACGAGCGCCCCCAGGCCACCGAGGATGAGGCCGAGCGACCGGGCCGTCTCTCGTGCCCCGATCTGGATGGCGGTCGGCAGGTCGTGGCCGGTGTACTCCCCGAAGAAGAAGGCCGCGAACGGAGCCTTCTCGGTGGCGCTGACACCGAGCGGTCCATGCTGGTCGTCGATCTGCGCCGGGGTCCGCAGGGCCACGGACAGGTCCTCGCGCGTGCCGTCGGCGCGCGCGACGGTCAGGACGATCGTCGTGCCCGCGAGGCTCCGCAGGTCATCGAGGGCGGAGGTCCCGCCGAAGAACTCGTAGCGCTGGCCGTTCACGGCGAGCAGCGAATCGCCGGGCTTGAGGCCCGCGGCCGCCGCCGGCGAGTCGGGCTGGATGGCGGGCACGGTGACGCCGACGTAGGGCGTCGCGAGCCAGGCGATGCCCGTGAAGATCACGAACGCGAGGAGCAGGTTCATGAGGACGCCCGCGACGAGGATCCAAAGCTTCATCGGCAGACCCTGGGCCGAGAAGGAGCGCGGGTCGTCGGCCTGGTCGCCGTCCTCGCCCTCGAGCTTCACGAAGCCGCCGATCGGCAGCCAGTTGAGCGTGTAGAGGGTCTCGCCCTTCGAGCGCAGGACCTTGGCGCGCGGCGGGAAGCCGATGCCGAACTCCAGCACGCGAACGTGGGCGAGCCGGGCGGTGACGAAGTGCCCGAGCTCGTGGATCACCACGAGGATGCCCAGGATCGCGATGAAGAGGACGATCGTGATGATCGACTGGACGAACCCGGTCATGCGCGCCCTCCGACCGGCCCCGTCGCGAAGGCCCCGCGGACGGCCGCGTCGAGCTCGACGAGTCCCTCCACATCGGGGTTCGGGTCGCCGTCCCGGCCGAACCGCTCGACGGCCGCCTCGAGGAGCGTCGGGATGTCGGTGAAGCCCAGGGTGCCGTCGAGGAACCGGGCCACGGCGACGTCGTCGGCGGCGATCAGCGCGGCGGATGCGCGCGGCCCCATCCGGCCGGCCGCTCGCGCGATGCGGAGCGCGGGGAACCGCGTCTCGTCGGGCGCCCGGAAGTCGAGGCGCGCGGTCCCGACGAGGTCGGCCGCGAGGGCCGGCGACGGGAGGCGGTGCGGGTAGGTCAGGGCGTACTGGATGGGAAGGCGCATGTCCGGGGTGCCCAACTGGGCCTTGAGGGAGCCGTCGCGGAAGCGCACGGCCGAGTGCACGACACTCTGGGGATGGATGACGACCTCGATGGCGTCGTCCCCGACATCGTACAGCCAGTGCGCCTCGATCACCTCCAGGCCCTTGTTCGCGAGCGTCGCGGAGTCGATCGTGATCTTGGCGCCCATGCTCCAGGTGGGGTGGCGGAGCGCCTGAGCGGGGGTGACGGCCGATAGCTCCTCGGCCGTGGCGTCGAGGAACGGGCCGCCCGATGCCGTGAGGATGAGCGCCGCCACGTCCCCGATCCGCTCACCGACGAGGCATTGCCAGATCGCCGAGTGCTCGGAGTCGATCGGCCGGAGCCAGGCGAGCGGGCTCGCGAACGGATCCGCGGCATCGCGGGCGGCCACCGCGGCGGCCAGCCGGCGCGCCTCGGGCATCACGAGATGCCCGCCCGCCACGAGGGTCTCCTTGTTGGCGGTGGCGACGACCTTGCCCGCGGCGAGCGCGGCGAGGACCGGACGCAGGCTGACCACACCGCCGGTGGCGATGATCACGAGATCGACGTCGTCGCGGGTGACGAGCGCCTCGAGGGCGTCCGGCCCGCCGGCCAGGCGCGTCCCCGCGGGCAGGTCGAGCCCGCCGGTCGCGGCAGTGTCGCCCAGCGCGACGACTTGCGGACGGAACCGGGCGGCCTGTTCGGCGAGGACGAGCGCATTCGTACCCGTGGCCAGCGCCACGACCTCAAACGCGTCGGCGTGCGCGGCGAGGACGTCGGCGGCCTGACGTCCGATCGATCCGGTGGAACCGATGAGGGCGACCCGCCGGCCGCGGGCCTGCGTCAGGCGAGGAAGGCGACGACATACAGCGTGACGACCGGCGCGGCGAAGAGGAACGAATCGACCCGATCGAGCATCCCGCCGTGACCGGGGATGAGCGTGCCGGAGTCCTTCGCGCCGGCCGCGCGCTTGATGACGGACTCGGCGAGGTCGCCGGCCTGCGCGGCGAGCGCGGTCAAGGGGCCGAGCAGGATCGCGTGGTAGGGCGGCTGGCCGACGGCCCAGAGCGCCACGGCCACGACGACCGTGGTGGCGACGACGCCGCCGACCAGGCCCGCATAGGTCTTCGACGGCGAGATGTGGGTCAGGAACTTGCGCCGGCCGAACTGCTTGCCCACGAGGTAGGCGCCGGTGTCGTACGACCAGACCGAGAGGATGAGCAGGAGGATCCACGCCCGCTCGGCGCCCAGGCCGGCCAGCGGCGCATCCGCCGGGATGACCGGGGCGGCATGGCCCAGGCGGATCACGAACGAGAGCAGCGAGACGTACAGGGCACCGAAGATGGTGGCCATCCACGTCGCCAGGCCCTCGTGCGGGTCCGTCCGGGTGAAGGCGGCGACGGCCACGAGGACGATGCCGACCGCGATCAGCAGGAGGCCGCTTCCCTCGAGGACTTTCGGGAAGGTCGCGTCGAGCACGACCGCGAGCGCGAGCGCCGTGCCGAGCGGCGCGAGGGTGCCGTAGCCGGCGGTTCGCAGGAGGCGGAAGACCTCGAGACCCGCGAGGATGGTGATGATGGCGATCCCGGCGGCCAGGACCACCCCGCCGAGCCATAGCACCACGAGGAGGACCGGGACGAGGACGGCAGCGCTGATCGCCCGCTCGCGCACTCCGATCGACCCCGTCAGCGCCCGAACCGGCGGTGGCGACGCGCGAAGTCGACGAGCGCCTCATCGAAGGCGTCCGGTCCGAAGTCCGGCCACAGGCGATCCGTGAAATAGAGCTCGGCGTACTGCGCCTGCCAGATCAGGAAGTTGGAGATCCGGTGCTCGCGCCCCGTCCGGATGAGGAGATCGAGCGGCGGCAGGCCCAC
This sequence comes from uncultured Chloroflexia bacterium, assembly GCA_963755115.1. Lineage (GTDB taxonomy): Bacteria > Chloroflexota > Limnocylindria > Limnocylindrales > CSP1-4 > SPCO01. The sequence goes on along the minus strand of CAVWIK010000002.1, from coordinate 1,649,131 downwards.
CGTGTACAGGCGGGCGTCGATGGCCTCCTCGTCGATCTGCGCGGCCGTCAGGCCATCGGTGACGCAACGCCGGGCGGCGTCGACGATCTCGTGCCGGCCCGAGTAGTTGAACGCGACGTTGAGCATGAGCCGGTCGCCGTCGGCGGTCGCGGCGATCGCCTCGGTGATCGATGCCCGGGTGTCCTCGGAGAGCTCCTCGAGCCGGCCGAGGAGCCGGATCTGGACCCCCTGCTCGCGCAGCTCGGGCGTCTCGTCGCGGATCGCCGAGTCGAGCAGGCCGAGCAGGACGCCGACCTCCTCGGGCGATCGCGACCAGTTCTCGCTGCTGAACGCGAACAGCGACAAAGCCCGGACGCCGCGCCTGACCGCGTGGCGGATCGTCGGCCGGATGGCCTCGACCCCCGCCGCGTGCCCCTCCGCCTCGGACAGGCCAGCCTCGCGGGCCCAGCGCCGATTGCCATCCATGATGATGGCGACGTGCCGCGGCAGGTCCTCCGGGGCCACGTCGAACTCCGCCGACGCAGGCGAGGCGTCCGTCGCGGGATGGGCGATCGGTGCGCGAGCCACTAGACCTCCAGGATCTCCTGTTCCTTCGCCTCCCCCAGGCGATCGACCTCGGCGATGTGGCGGTCGGTCGTCTTCTGGAGGACCTCGAGCTGGCGGTGCGCCTCGTCGGCACCCATGCCGCCGTCGCGCTCCTCCTTCTTGAGCTGGTCGGCCGCCTCGCGACGGAGGTTCCGGACCTCCACGCGCGCTTCCTCCATCCGCTTGTGGACGACCCGCACGAGGTCCTTGCGACGCTCCTCCGTGAGCGGCGGGATGTTCAGGCGGACCACGGTGCCATCGACGTTGGGCATCAGGCCGATGTCGCTCTTCGTGATGGCCTTCTCGATGGCCCCGAGGACCCCGCGGTCCCACGGCTGGATGACGATCTGATGCGGCTCGGGGACGCTGATCCCGGCCAGCTGGTTGAGCGGCGTCGAGGTGCCGTAGTACTCGACGTGGATCCGTTCCACGAGCGAGGTCGATGCGCGGCCCGTCCGGATGCCCTGGAAGTCGCGCTCCATGGCCTCGACGGCGCGCGCCATCTTGTGATCGGCGTCGGGGATGGTCTGGTCGCTCATCGGCGCACACCTCCGGCGGCGGGCGAGGCGCCCGAGATGAGGGTCCCGACCGGCTCGCCGGCGGCCACCCTGGTGATGTTGTCGGGCTCGTTGAGATCGAACACGACGATCGGCAGGTCGTTCTCCATGCACAGGCTGACGGCCGTGGCATCGAGCACCTTGAGCTGGTCGCGCAGGAGGTCGCCGTACTCGAGCTGGGCGTATCGCTCGGCATCGGGATGCGAGGCCGGGTCCTTGTCGTAGACGCCGTCCACCTTGGTCGCCTTGAGCAGGACCTCGGCGTTGATCTCGACCGCGCGGAGCGCTGCGGCCGTGTCGGTCGTGAAGTAGGGGTTGCCCGTCCCGGCGACGAACAGGGTCACCCGGCCCTTCTCGAGGTGGCGGATCGCGCGGCGGCGGATGTACGGCTCCGCGATCTCGTTCATGGCGATGGCCGTCATGACCCGGGTCGCGACACCGGCCCGCTCGAGCGCGTCCTGGAGCGCCAGTCCGTTCATGACGGTGGCGAGCATGCCGATGTAATCGCCGGTCGCGCGGTCCATCCCGCGGGCCGACGCGGCGAGGCCGCGGAAGATGTTCCCGCCGCCCACGACGATGCCGATCTGGACGCCGAGCCCGTGGATCTCGGCGACCTGTCGCGCGATGAAGGCGCAGACGGCCGGATCGACCCCGTAGGCACGGTCGCCGAGCAGCGCCTCGCCGGACAGCTTGAGCAGGATCCGCCGATAGCGGAGCGGCGCGGCGCCCTTCGCCGAGGTCGCCGTCCCGGCCTCGCTCACAGCTCCTCCCCGACCTCGAAGCGCACGAACCGCCGGACTCGGATGTTCTCCCCGATCGTGGCGATGGCGCTCGTGATCAACTGGCCGACGGTCTGGTCGCTGTCCCGGAACGGCTGCTCGGTGAGCACGACCTGCTGATACCACTTCTTGAGCTGGCCGTCGACGATCTGTTCGCGGATGTTCTCGGGCTTCTTCTGGACGGAGGGGTCCGCGAGGAGCTCGGCCTTCCTGGCGGCGAGCACGTCCGCGGGGATCGACTCGACGGTCGGGTACTCGGGCCGGAGGGCCACGACCTGGATCGCGAGGTCCTTCACGAGCTGCTGGAACTGCTCGTTGCGGGCGACGAAGTCGGTCTCGCAGTTGACCTCGATGAGCGCCCCGAAGCGGCCGCCCGTGTGGATGTAGCTGCCGACCAGGCCCTCGCGCGCGTCGCGCCCTGCCTTCTTGGCCGCCTGCGCCACGCCACGTTCACGGAGGAGGGCGGTCGCCTTCTCGAGGTCGCCACCGGCCTCCTCGAGCGCGCGCTTGCAGTCCATGAAGCCGGCGCCGGTCCGCTCGCGAAGTTCCTTGACCAGCTCCGCGGAGATGTCCGCCATTCGTGTCATCGCTCCTGTTGTCGGTCGGTGGCCGTGGTCGGCCGCCGATGGGTTGGGTCGGATGGGTCGCCGGGTCAGCCGGCCGCCGGCACGGCGCCGTCGTCCTCGGCCTTCTCGGCCGCCTCACGCGCGAGCTCCGCGGCGATCTCCTCGGGACTCGCCTCGGGCGGGGCCTCGGCGACGGCCGCCTCGGCACGCGCCGCACGATCGCCGGGCAGGAGGTCGTCCTCCTCGTCGAGGTCGGGCTCGAAGGTGAGCGCGGCACCGCCGGCGAGCGCGGCGACGAGCTCGTCGGACGCACCCGGCTCCTCGTCCTCGGTCTCGAGCATGGCGATGGCCTCGACGACCTCGGGCTCCGTGGCGGCCCGGGCGGACCGCTCGCGGGCGCCCTCGATCGCGGCGTCGGCGACCAGGGTGCAGAGCAGCCGGATCGACCGGATCGCGTCGTCGTTGGCCGGGATGATGAAGTCGAGCTCATCCGGGTCGACGTTCGTGTCGCCCGTGCCGATCACCGGGATCTCGAGCTTGTTCGCCTCGGTGACCGCGATCCGCTCGCGATGCGGGTCGACGATGAAGATGGCACCGGGCACGCGCTTCATCTTGCGCATGCCGCCGAGCGTGCCCTGGAGCTTGACCATCTCCTCGGTCAGCTTCGCGGCTTCCTTCTTCGTCATCCGCTCGAAGTCGCCGGCCTGCTGGCGCGCCTCGAGCTGCTCGAGGAGCCCCATCCGCTTCTTGATCGTCACGAAGTTGGTGAGCATCCCGCCGAGCCAGCGCTTGTTGACATACGGCATCCCGGCGCGGGTCGCTTCCTGGGCGACGGGCTCCTGGGCCTGCTTCTTGGTCCCGACGAACAGGACCAGCTCGCCGCGAGCGACCGTGTCGCGGACGGCCTCGAGGGCGACGTCGAGCCGCTGGACGGTCTGGGCGAGATCGATGATGTGGATCCCGTTGCGCTCCGCGAAGATGAACGGGCGCATCTTGGGATTCCAGCGGCGTGTCTGATGGCCGAAGTGGACCCCGGCCTCGAGCAGCTGCCGCATCGAAACGGACGGCACGGTGAGCGACCTCCTGTTCGGTTCGTTCCTCCGCGGACCTCGTCGCCGGGGACCGGACCTCGCCCATCTCGGGCTTGGCGCCGGCACCATCCCGGTCGGGAATGGTCCGCGTGTGAGCTCCGTGTCGCGCGTGGTCCGCGACGCGGGCGGGTCATCTGGCGGCTCGGGACCCATCCGGGGCCCGGACCGGCCGGGAGTGTAGCACAGGGTCCCGGTCGCGCCCGTCGGGTCGCGTGGCCGGGACCGGCCTCGGGCTCGCCCTACCAGGCGGCCTTGTGATGGCGGAGCCGCGGTCCCGTGCCGGCGGTCGACCCGGGCTCGACCACCACGAGATCGAACCGCAGCGGGAGACGTGGCACCGGTTCCCCACCTGGCAGGACGCCGAGATCGAGCAGGCCGTAGGCGGCGGCCCGGACCCGGGTCCGTTTCGCGTGATCGACCGTCTCCTCGGGCAGGCCGAACGACCGGTCGGCCCGCCAGCGCACCTCGACGACGGCGAGCGCCGCGGGCGGGCCCGGGTCGACCGCCACGAGGTCGATCTCGTGACGGCCGACATGGACGTTCCGGGCCAGAATCGTCCAGCCCGATCCGGTCAGCCAGGTGGCGACCAGGCGCTCGGCACGATCTCCGGCCTGCTGGGCGCGGCTGCGGCGCCGGTCGGGTGGACGCTCCATGACGGCGATGCTGGCACGGGGCGCTCACCTGGCCCGTATCGCGGGCACACCCGCGACCGGGCGCTCGGTTACGGCGCGATCACCTCGAGCGCGGCGAGGTCCAGGGCATCGAACGCGGCGTCATCCGCCATCACGGGCACGAGCTCGCGCTCGAGCAGGGCGTGCGACTCGGGCGATGCCGACGGATCCGCGAGCAGATCGAGCTCCAGCTGGTCGCCCGCGAGCGTCCGCTGGAGGGCGAGGAACGAGCGGCGATGGAACGGGGTCAATCCGAGCGCCCGGATCGCGTCGCGATGCTCCTGGGTGGCGTAGCCCTGGTTCCGCTCCCACCCGTAGCCGGGGTAGCGCTGCGCCAGGCGCTCCATCATCCGGTCACGCACGACCTTGGCGACGACCGACGCGCAGGCGATCGAGTACACCTTCGCGTCGCCGTCGATGATGTTCGTGTACGGGCCCACGAGGGCCTCGAAGCCGGTGATCCGGTTGCCATCGACGAGCACGTGCTCGTGCCCGCCGACACGCGCGATCGCCCGCCGCATCGCGAGGTGCGTGGCGTGGTAGATGTTGAGCTGGTCGATCTCGCGGACCGATGCCGCGCCCACCCCGACCGCGACCGCGCGGGCCCGGATCAGCGGCGCGAGGCGCTCGCGCTGGCCGGCGGAGAGCGTCTTGGAGTCGCGGACCCCGGGGATCCGGTGACAGCCCGGCCGCATGATCACGGCCGCCGCCACGACCGCGCCGCACGTCGGCGCGACCCCCACCTCGTCGACCCCCACGACGCGGACGAGACCCGCATTCCAGAGGCGGCGCTCGTGGCGAAGGGTCGGGACGATGACGGTCATCGGCGCCAAGGGTACCGCGCCCGGACATGGAGCGACCCCGCCGTCGGGGCGGGGTCGTGAACGGGCGCCGGGCTCGGTGCGCCGCTAGCCGTTCGTCCGCCGCTCGCGGAGGGTGGCCGCCTTGCCGACGCGGTCGCGCAGGAAGTACAGCTGGGCCCGGCGCGCCACGCCGTGGCGCACGACCTCGATCTTCTCGATCCGGGGGCTGTGGATCTTGAAGGTGCGTTCCACCCCGACGCCCGAGGCGATCCGGCGCACGGTGATGGAGCGGGTGATGCCACCGCCGCGGAGCCGCATCACGGTCCCCTCGAACACCTGGATCCGCTCGCGGTTGCCCTCGACCACCTTGGCCGACACCTTCACGGTGTCGCCCGTGGCGAGGTCCGGCAGGTCGGTCCGGAGCTGGTCCTTGACGATCTCGTCGAGCACGTTCACGCGGCGGTTCCTTGGTCTGTCAGGGGCAGCCGTGGCTGCGGGAGGGGCGTTCGGAAGGGCCGCGAGGGGCGACCGGCGCCGGAGTATAGCACGGGCCCGGGGCCGGTCAGTCGCCCGGCTCTCCGGTCTCGAGCAGGTCCGGCCGGCGAGCGCGGGTCCGGGCCAGGGCCTGCTCATCGCGCCAGCGCTGCACCGCGCCATGATCGCCCGAGGTGAGGATCGCGGGCACGTCCATGCCCTGGAACGTCGGTGGGCGAGTGTACTGCGGGTACTCGAGGAGTCCGCCGCTGAACGACTCCTCCACGATGGACGCCTCGTCGATGGCGCCGGGCAGCAGCCGGAGCACGGCGTCGATGACCACGAGGGCCGGCAGCTCGCCCCCGGTCAGGACGTAGTCGCCGATGGACAGCTCGAGGTCGACCAGCGAGCGGATCCGCTCGTCCACGCCCTCGTAGCGGGGGCAGACGAAGACCAGGTGCGGACGCGTCGCGAGGTCCACGGCCCGGGCCTGGCGGAAGACCTCGCCCACGGGGTCGAGGAGGATCGCCGTCGAGTCCGGGCGCCGCAGCGCCTCGAGGGCACCGGCGACGGGCTCCGGTCGCAGGACCATGCCCGCTCCCCCGCCGTACGGCGCATCGTCGACCGAGCGGTGACGCCCGATCCCCCACTCGCGCAGGTCGTGCACCCGCACGGTGGCCAGCCCGGTCGCCTGGATGCGCGCCGGGATGCTGTCGCTCAACGGCCCCTCGAACATGGCCGGGAACAGCGTCAGGACGTCGATCTCGAGCATCACGGCTCGGCGGGCGCGCCGCCGGCCGGCCGATCGTCGAGGACCGGGCCGTCGGTGGAGCCTACCGTCGTCGCGTCGGCGGACGGCCCACCGTTCGTGGCTGGGCCGGATCGCTTGCGGCGACTCGTCCGGCGCGGCGCCTTCGGGCGAGTCGGGTCCGGTGCCCGCACCTTGGCCGGTCGGAGGTCGAGCGACTCGGCGTCGACGACGATCTCGCCGCGCCGCGGGGCGAACACGCGGATGAACGCGCGGACGGCCGGCAGGTCGAACGGCGCCACCGTCCCGCCATCGACGACGAACACCTCGTTCTCCCCGATCCGATAGACGTCCTTCACGGTCCCGAGGTCGGTACCGTCGACGCCATGGACCGCGACCCCGACGATCTCGTGCCAGTAGTACTCGCCACGCCCGAGCTCGAGCTCGGGCCGGACGTCGGCCTCGAGATAGACCCCGCGCAGGGCGTCCGCGGCATCGCGGTCCGCGATCTCGCGGAAGCGGATGCGCCACCCGGGCCGTCGACGACGGCCTCGGCGGACGCGATGGTCAGGGAGCCTGCACCGCCCTCGCGGTGCAGGACGGCGCCGGGGACGAACCGGCTCTCCGGGTGATCGGTCAGGACCTCCACCCGGACCGCGCCTCTGAGCCCGTGGACGCCCCGTACGAGCGCGACCACGAGCCGCTCGTCGACGCTCAGAGGATCTCGAGCTGGACCGGCTCGCCGTCGCGGGCGGCCGTCACCTTGAGCAGCGTGCGCAGCGCCTTCGCCACGCTCCCGTTGCGCCCGATGACCTTGCCCATGTCGTCTTCGGCGACGTGGAGCTCGATGACGGTCGCGCCCTCCTCACGGACGACCTCGACCTTGACGGCGTCCGGGTCGTCGACGAGCGATCGCGCGACGTACTCGACCAGTTCCTTCGCGGCCATCTCGGCTCCTACTTGGCTGCGGGCAGGATGCCCGCGTTGCGGAAGAGGCGGACGACGGTGTCGGAGGGCTGGGCGCCCTTCGCGAGCCACGCCTTCGCCTTCTCCTCGTCGACCTTGAACTCGACCGGTTCACTGCGGGGGTTGTAGTGGCCGAGCGTCTCGATCGCGCGACCGTCACGGGCGCTGCGACCGTCGGCGACGACCACGCGGTAGGTCGGCTGCTTCTTCGCGCCGACGCGCGTCAGCCGGATGCGGACTGCCATCTCGGGTTCGTTTCCTCCTGGTTCGGGGCGGACCTGGGGATCCGCCCAGTGATCGGGCGCTGGGGGCGCCCGTGGCTCACTTGACGGTGATGATGACCTTCGAGCGGGTCACGTCGCCCCCGACCGAGCCCGATGCGACGAGCGCATCGAACGGGGCGAGGAACGGCTTGACGTCCGTGTCGTAGGACTTGAGCGCCGACGGATCGGCGGCCTTGACCTTCGTCTCGACGAGGTCGCGGATCGCCGCGATGTCGACGAACGCCGACGCCGTGCCGTTGCCGACCCGGCCGATGAGGCCCTTGTACCGGTCGTTCGACGCGAGCGACGAGGCGTCGGTCGTGTCGAGGACGTGCTTGACGAACTCGGGACCCGAGCCGATGACGACGACGTCGTCGGTCGTGGCCCAGGCGATCTCGACCTTGTCGACCGGCAGCGTGAACATCTGCGCCGCACCGTGCGAGAGGGCTGTGGCGTCGATGGTGGCGGTCGTGATCGTCGTCCCGTTGTGATCCTCGTCACGGAAGGTGACGCCGGACACGCCGGTCAGCGCGGCGATGTTCTTGATGCTCGCGAAGAAGCGGGTCGCGGCCGCCGGATCCGTCGGCAGGATGACGAGCCCGCCTTCGACGGTGTTCCCGGTCCGGTTGACGACGAGACCCGTGTCGCCGATCCAGCCGACGACGCTCTCGGCCCCGCCGAGGGCGCCGAGGCCCTGGTCGAGGGGCCCGGTGAACTGCTTGAGGCTCGGCTCGGCCTTGTAGATCTCGAGGGTCTTCTGGAGCGTGTCGCCCACGTCATGGGTCACCGCGAGCGCGATGGCCGACGCGGGGACGTGCTTCGCGACGTCGGAGGCACGGTCCTCGGTGGGACCGAGCGTCGCCGCCGGCTTCGGGGCGGTCGCTTCCAGGACGATGGCGTCGCCCTCGAACCGCAGCCAGTACGCCCCCCAGTCCGGGAGGAACTTGAGCATCGCCTCGCTCATCGGCGAGGTCGTCATCCCGCCCTGGGCGCCGACCTGGTCCTTGAGGGAGGTCTGGAGCTGGTTCGACCAGTCCATCAGTGGCTTGAGCGCCACGTAGACGAAGCCGATGTGGTCGCCGCTCGAGGAATCGAGCGCCGCCTTGGCGTCGGGGTCCTTCGAGAAGCCGCCGTCGCCATTGGTGTCGACCGCCGCCTTGACGGACGCGATGTCGCCGGCGACCGCGACCTTCCCGTCGAGGATCGCGAACGCGGCCTGCGGGCCGCTCGGCGCGCCGAAGACGGTCAGGGTCGCGCCGCCGTACGTCTCGGTCGTGGTCGTGGCGCCGGACGCCTTGATGGCGTCGTCGAACCACGCCTGGGCGCCGCCTGCGTCCTTGATGGAGAGGAGGGCGAGCCCGTGACCGAGGTCCGGCGTGCTGCCGCTCCCCGGCGAGAGCATCTTGGTCGGGTCCGGCAACGGTCCGACGCTGAAGGCCAGCTCGCCATCGAACCAGGGCTTGATGTCCCGGGTGAAGGTCTGCTTGTCGTTCGTGGCGTCGGTGACGAGCTGGTCGAGGACCTCGTCGAGCTTCGTGTCGAGGGCGGTCTGGTCGGCGAACCCGGGCAAGTGCGAGAGGAACTCGCCCACCGCGTGGCGCTGGTCGCCGGGCAGGTCCAGGCGGACCTCGCCGTAGACGACGGTCCCGCTCGGCACGTAGCCGAGGACGGTCGCGTCCGGTGATCGGCCGACGAGGGCGAAGACGATGCCGGCGGTGACGGCGATGACGAGGGCCGCCGCGCCGATGGCGATGGCCCAGCGGCCACGGCTCTGGCGAGGCGCACCGGTGGACGTCGCCACCGGCTGGACCGGGGCGGGCTGCAATGGCTCGGCCTGGACCGGCGCGACCGAGGTCACGGGCTCGACGGGCGTCGGCGGCTCGACCGGGGTCGGCACCACCTTGGTGACGTCCTGGGAAGGGTCTTGATCGGCTCATGGTGTGGGTATCCCCTGCTTATCGACGGCCGGACAGCGCGCTGACGGCCGCACGACGGCCACCCGCTCCCGACAATTGCTTCATCAGCTTCTGCATCTCGGAGAACTGCTTCACGAGGCGGTTGACATCCGGGAGGGTCGTCCCGGACCCCGCCGCGATCCGCCGGCGGCGCGATCCGTTGAGCACGCTGGGATCGCGGCGCTCGACCGGGGTCATCGCGCGGATGATGGCCTCGGTCCGCTTGAGGTCGCCGCGATCGACGGCCGCCTGGGCTTCCCCGGCCATGTTCCCCATGCCCGGGATCATCGACATGATCTGGCCGATCGGCCCCATCTTCTGGACCTGCTGAAGCTGCTCGAGCATGTCCTCGAGCGTGAAGCTGTTCTTGCGCAGCTTCTCCTCGAGCTTCTCGGCCTGCGACGCGTCGAAGGTCTCCTGCGCCCGCTCGACGAGGGTCAGGATGTCGCCCATGCCCAGGATGCGGCTCGCGAGCCGGTCCGGGTGGAAGACCTCGAGGGCGTCGGTCTTCTCGCCGGTCCCGAGGAACTTGACCGGGACGCCTGTGACCGCCGAGATCGAGAGGGCGGCGCCGCCTCGTGCGTCGCCGTCGATCTTCGTGAGGATCAAACCCGTGACTGGCACCGCGGCGACGAACGCCTGGGCGACGCTGACGGCCTCCTGCCCGGTCATCGCGTCGACGACGAGCATCGTCTCCACCGGCTTCACCGCGGCGTTGACGGCCGCGATCTCGGCCATGAGCGCCTCGTCGACCGAGAGGCGGCCGGCCGTGTCGAGGATGACGACGTCGCGGACCTGGCGCTTCGCGGCCTCGACGCCGAGGCGGGCGATCTCGGGCACGCTCGTGCCGACGGGGGCGCGGAAGACGGGGATATCGAGTGCCTTGCCGAGCGTCTCGAGCTGGTCGGCGGCGGCCGGCCGGTAGGGGTCGGCGGCGACGAGCAGGGGGCGGCGGCCGAGCTTGACGACGTGCCGGGCGAGCTTCGCGGTCGTCGTCGTCTTGCCCGAGCCCTGGAGCCCGACCATCGAGACGACCGCGGGGTTGCCCGAGAGGTGGAAGGTCCGGTCGCCGGCCGAGAGGAGATCCACGAGCTCGTCGTTGACGATCTTCACGACCTGCTGGCCGGCCGTCAGGCTCTCGAGGACGTCCGCCCCGACCGCGCGCTCGCGGACGCGCGCCACGAAGTCCTTGACGACCTTGAAGTTGACGTCGGCCTCGAGAAGCGCGAGGCGCACCTCGCGCATCGCCACATCGACGTCGGCCTCGCTGATGCGCCCACGGCCCGTGAGGTTGCCGAGGGTCTTGCGCAGGCGCTCGCTGAGGGTGTCGAACATGGTTCGGCTTGGACTCCGACAGGTGGTTGACCGGTCCGTGTCCACGAGACGCTCGCGGCCGGCTCCGGGTGATGCGCGGGTTCTGACGCATCGAGGCGTGCGAAGTGTAGCGCAGGGTCCTCCCGCACGCCGTTGGGCCGATGGTCCGGGATGTGCCCGCGGGCACCACGACGGGAACGGCCTCGCCGAGCCCGCCCGGCCGTGTAGGCTCGGCCATCGTGCGGAACCCGTTCGCGTCGCCGCTCTGGGGCAACTCGGCGTTCGTCCGAGTCTGGTCGGCCGCGTCGATCTCGATCTTCGGCTCGCTCGTCACGCGGATCGCGCTCCCGCTCGCCGCCATCCTGGTCCTCGGCGCCGGGGCCGTCGAGGTGGCCATCCTGCGGGGCCTCGAGCTCGGCGCGGCGCTCGTCTTCGGGCTGGTCGCCGGCGCCTGGGTCGATCGCCTCCGTCGTCGGCCGGTCCTCATCTGGGCGGACCTCGGTCGGGCCGTCGTCCTCGGTTCGGTGCCCGTGGCGTTCGCACTCGGCGTCCTCACCTACTGGCAGCTGCTGCTCGTCTCCGCAGCAGCGGCCTTCCTGACGACGTTCTTCGACGCCGCCGACAACGCCTACCTGCCGACGATCGTCGAGCGCGACGAGCTCATCGATGCGAACGGCGCCCTCGCGGCGAGCGCGTCCGCGTCGGAGTTCCTGGCCTTCGGGGTCAGCGGCTTCCTGGTCCAGGTCCTGACCGCGCCGATCGCGATCGCCATCGACGCCGTCTCGTTCCTCGCCTCGGCCGTGCTGCTCGCGAGCATCCGGCGACCGGAGGCCCCGCCCCCGCCGGTCGAGGACCGCGAGCCGGTCCTGCGGGAGATCCGCGACGGCCTCCGGCTCGTCATCCACGACCCGGTGTTGCGCGCGTTCGCGGGCGCGCAGATGTCGCTCGCGGCGCTGTGGGGCATCTTCGGGGCGACCTGGTTCCTGTTCGTGCTCGATGAGCTCGATCTCGGGCCCGCCGTCCTCGGGCTCGTCGCCGGGGTCGGCGGCGCCTCGTCGTTCATCGGCGCGGTCGTGGCCGCCCGCGCGACGCGCCGCTGGGGCGTCGGGCCCGTGGCGATCGGGGCGATGCTCCTCTCGGCCCTCGGCAACGCGTTCATCCCGCTCGCGCCTGCCGGGCTTCCACTCCTGGCCGTCGGCTGCCTCGTGATGCAGCAGCTGGTCGCCGACTCCGCGGTGACCGTCTACGACGTGACCGAGACGTCCGTTCGCCAGACCCTGGTCCGCGACCGCGCGCTGGGGAGGGTCAGCTCCACGTTCCACGTCGCCGCGGTCCTGGCGCAGCTCGTCGCGACGCTGGCCGCCGGTCTGCTCGCCGAGGTCATCGGGCTCCGGGCCACGAGCTGGCTGGCGCCGCTGGGTGGCCTGGTGGGCGCCGCGATCCTGTGGTGGTCGCCGGTCCGCACGCTGCGGGTGCTGGTGCCGGTCCAGGAGCGGTCGGCGTCAGAGGTCGTCGTCGACGTGGAGCGGGACCAGCCGGTCGGCGGCTGAGGCGCCACGCTGCCGGTCAGGCGAAGAGCGCCGCCACGAACGCGTCCGGGTCGAACGGGATGAGGTCGCCCGCCTGCTCCCCCACCCCGACGAAGCGGACCGGCACGTCGAGCGCGTCCTCGATCGCGAAGACGATGCCGCCCTTTGCCGTCGAATCGAGCTTGGTCAGCACGATCCCGGTCAGCCCGACCGCCTCGTGGAAGGCGATCGCCTGGGCCAGGCCGTTCTGGCCGGTCGTCGCGTCGAGCACGAAGATGCGTCTCGGGCTCTGCGCCGGGGAGCCGCTTGTCGATGATGCGGCGGATCTTCGTGAGCTCGTCCATCAGGTTCGACTTCGTGTGGAGGCGACCGGCCGTGTCGGCGATCACGAGATCCGCGCCGCGGGCCACCGCGGCGTCGAGCGTGTCGTAGACGACGGCCCCGGGATCCGCCCCGGGCGCGTGCGCCACGACCGCGACGCCCGCCCGGTCGGCCCAGATGCGGAGCTGGTCGATGGCAGCGGCACGGAACGTATCCGCGGCGGCCAGAATCACGACCTTGCCCTCGGCTACGTAGCGCGTCGCGAGCTTGCCGATCGTGGTCGTCTTGCCGGTGCCGTTGACGCCGACGATCAGCACGACCGCCGGTCCGCCCTCCACCGACGGCCGTGGCGACCAGTCCGGGTCGCGCCGGACGAGGAGGGCGGCCAGCTCCGCGCGGACCGCGGCCTCGGCTCCGGCCGGATCCCGGCGGGCGCGGGCACGCTCGACGACTTCCATCGCCAGGGCCGCCCCGACGTCGCCCGCGATCAGGGTCTCCTCGACGTCGTCCCAGGCCGGACCGCCCGGACCGCCGAGGACGCCGCGCAACTGCGCCATGAACCCGCCCCGCGTGCGCTCCAGGCCGGCGTCGATCGAGCCGGCCGGTGGCGCCTTCGCGAACGCGATGGGGTCGAACGGGGCGTAGGCGGGCGCCGGCTCGGGTTCCGGGGCGGGGGTGGCTGTCGTGGCCACGGGCTCCGGGATGGCGTCGGGCCCAGGCGGCACGGCCACGGGATCGGGCTCCGTGACCGGCTCGGGTTCGGGCTCCGGGGCCGGCGCCGGCACCTCGCGCGCGGGGACGGGCGCTGCCGCCGCGGGCAGGGGCTCCGGGGTGGCCGCGGGCACGGCCTCGGGCTCCGCCGCGGGGGCGGGCGCAGACTCCAGCGCGATCGTGCCTGCCGGATCCTCGAAGTCCGCCGGGTCGGGTTCCCAGCCCGGTTCGACCTCCTCGGGGACGACCGCCGGCTCCGCGGGGGCCTCCTGCTGTTCGACCGCCTCGTCGTGACGGCGGCGCCAGAAGGGCATCAGCCGGCCGGTGCCAGTTCGCCGCGACGGCCCTCGGCGAGCGCCGTGGCCTCGTCGAGACGAAGGCTGATCACGCGACTCACCGAGTCGTCGCCGACGGTGACGCCGTAGAGCGCGTCCGCGGCCTCGATCGTGCCGCGGTTGTGGGTGATGACGATGAACTGCGTCTGGTGGGCGAGGCTCCGGAGCGCATCCGCGAAGCGCCCGATGTTCGCCTCGTCGAGCGCGGCGTCGACCTCGTCGAGGACGCAGAAGGGCACCGGCCGGACCTCGAGCATCGCGAACAGGAGCGCGACCGCGGTCAGGGCCCGCTCCCCGCCGGAGAGCATCGAGAGCGCCTGCGGCTTCTTCCCCGGCGGGCGCGCGACGATCTCGACGCCGGTCGCCCCGAGGTCGCTCGGGTCGGTCAGGGACAGCCGGGCGAACCCGCCGCCGAAGAGCTGCTCGAACCGCCGCTCGAAGGCCGTCTCGAGCGCACGGAACGTCGTCTGGAACTGGTCGGTGATCATCGTCTCGAGCTCCGCGATCAGCTCGCGGGTCCGCGTGATCGCCGTCCGCAGGTCGCCCCACTGGGCCTCGAGCGACTCGAGCCGCTGGCGCAGCTCGGCGTACTCCTCGACGGCGTAGGGGTTCGTCGCGCCCAGCTCGTGGAACCGGCGCCGAAGCTGGGCGAGACGACCGGCCGTCGGCGGCGGCTCGGTCGGCGGCGAGGCGGCCCACAGCGCCGCCGCCCGGTCGAGCACGGCCTCGAGCTCCGACGTCGAACCCTCGGTGGTGGCCTCATCCGCCAGGGCGGCATCGACCGGCTGGGCGATCTCGTCCACGACCGGCGTCCGGGCCGGAGCGAGGGTCACGCCGGCCGACTCAGCCAGGCGCAGGAGCCCGAGGTCGCCGAGCCCGGCCAGGTCGACGAGGACGGCATCGCGGAGGGCATCGAGCCCCAGCCGCGCCTCCAGCTCGTCGCGGTCGGCCAGTCGCAGCCGCTCGTCGGTGGCGCGTAATCGATCCCGGGTCCCGGCGGCGTCGCGCTCGGCGGCGGCCAGACGGTCGCGCTGCGCGGCGTCCGCGGCGTGGATCTCCCCGAGCGCGGCCCGGGCCGCCGCCTCCGCGGCGATCGCGGTCGCGAGGTCGGTGCGCAGGGTCTCGCGAGCCTCGACCAGCCCCTGCGCCCGTGTCTCGAGGTCCGCCACCTCGCGATCGGTCCGGGCCATCCGTTCCTCGCCGAGCGCCACCGCGGCCTCGGCCCGGGCGCGCCGGCCCTCGGCCTCGCGACGTGTGGCGTCGCGGGCCGCGACCGCCTCGGCGGCCCGGTCCCGTCGCGCCCGCAACTGGGCGGCCCGGTCCTCCCAGGTCTCGATGGCACTGGCGTCGTCACCCCCGGTGGGCCGTCCGTCCGCGGTGACCCGATCCGTTGCCGACGGTGCCTCCATGGCGGCGAGGTCCGCGCTCGCCCGCTCCTGCTCCTGGCGCAATCGCTCCGCCTGGGCGGTCGTCCACGCTGCCTCGCGGAGGACCGCCTCCAGGTCGCGCGCCGCAAGGCGCTCGCGCTCCTCGGCTGCTCGCCGCTCGCCGGCCGACCGGGCCTCGCTCGCCCGCGCGGTCTCGAGCGCGACGCGCGCCGCGTCCGCCGCCTCGGATGCCGTCCCGGCGGCGGTATCGGCCACCGCCACGTCGGACTCGAGGCGGGTCAGGTCGGCGCCCAGCCGCGCGCCCTCGGCGCGTCGCTCCAGCACGGTGTCCGCCACCCCGAGCGAGATCGCGACCTCCGTGACGACCGCGGACCCGTCGCGCGGGACGACGACCCAGCCGGCCGGCAACATCGCCTGGATCGACAGGCACGCCGCGAGGTCCGGGAGCCACGCGGCCCGGGCGAGGATCCGGCGAGCGGCCCCCGTGTCGTCGCGGCGGACGGCGTCGGCCAGGAGCCCGCCACCGGCCCCGAGCAGCGCGTCGTGGAACCGCCGATCGCGGGCTTCCGTGGATCTCGCATCCGCCGCGGTTGCCGCCGCGGGGCACGGTCACACGCTCCTCGACGATCAGGGCGCCGCGCTCGCCGGCCAGCCCGGCGACCCGGTCGCCCGCGACCACGTACGCCCGGGCCACCTCGGCCAGGGCGGCCTCGACCGCTGGCCGAAGGGCCGGATCCACGACGAGGTCCTCGTCGAACCGGCGGCCGCCCACGCGCCGGGCGGCCTTGGCGATCCCGCGGCGCTCCTCCTCGGCAAGACGTTCCTCGAGCGCCGCACGGCGGGCGGCGAGCGCCTCGACCGTCGCCCGCAGCGCCGATCGCCGCGTCTCCGCATCCGCCCGGCCGGCCTCGGCGGTGTCGGCCGCCCGGCGCGCCGCCTCCCGGGCCTCCGCCGCCGCCTGTTCCGCCGCCGCCGCGGCCGCGCGCTGCCGGCCCGCCTCGGCGAGGGCCGTCTCGCGATCGAGGCGCTTCGCCTCGGCCGCGGCCGCCCGCTCGGCCTCTTCGGCGGATCGCCGCGTCACGTCCGCCAGCCGCCGTCGGGCGGTGTCGAGCTCCGCCTCCCGCGCCGCCGCCGCACGCCGGACGGCGGCCAGCTCCTCCCCCTGCGCCTGGCGCGCCGCCCGGATGGTGGCCAGCTCGGCGAGCGCGTCGGCGAGGTCGCGCTCCGACTCGGTCAGTGCGGCCTCGAGGTCCAGGTCGCGCGCCGGGATCGGGGTCGCCATCGACCGTCGGCCCGCGGCGACCTCGGCCTCGGCCGCGACGCGCTCGTCCTGGACTCGCCGCCGGTCCCGCTCGATGGCCTCCAGCTCCGAGCCGAGCCGCGCGTCGCGGAGCTGCGCCTCGGTCAGCGCCGCACGGGCGGCGTCGTGGGCCTCCCGCCGTTCGCGTTCCGCGGTCGCCCGCGCGCCCAGCTCGGCCGCCAGCGCGGCCGTCGCCGACTCGGCCGCCTCCATCTCGGCCATCGCGCGATCGGCCGCCGCCCGGGCCGCCGCCTGCCGCTCGGCGGCCGCGGCCACACGCCCCGCGACCTCGTGCCAGCGGGCATGCGTCGCGAGGAGCACGGCCGATGCCAGCTCGTCGGCCGTCGTCTGGCGGCTCGTCTGCTGCTCCGCCTGGGCGGCGAGCCGGCGCGCCTGCGGCCGCAGCTCGGCGAGGATGTCCTCGACCCGGGCGAGGTTCGCCTCCGCCTCCTCGAGCTGGTCCTGCGCGCGCCGCCGTCGGCGTTCGTGGCGCCGGACGCCCGCGACCTCCTCGAACAGCGGCCGGCGCTCCTCGGGCCGCAGGGCCAGCGCCTGGTCCACCATCCCCTGCCCGATGAACAGGAACGCGTTGTCGGCGAGATGCGCGGCATCGAGGAGATCGACGAGGTCGCGCAGCCGGATCCGCTGCTTGTTCAGGAGGTAGTCGTTCTCGCCCGAGCGGTAGAGGCGCCGGCCCAGCTCCAGGACCGAGAAGTCGACCGGCAGGAGCCCGTCCGCGTTGTCGACGACGAGCGTGACATCGGCCATGCCCTGGGCGGCGCGCCGGTCCGACCCGGCCCAGATGACGTCCTCGGCCTTGCGCGACCGGAGCGCGCGGCCCTGCTCGCCGAGGGCCCACCGAAGCGCGTCGGCGAGGTTGCTCTTGCCCGACCCGTTCGGTCCGACGACCGCGCTGATGCCACCACCGAACTCGACGTTCGTGCGCTCGGCGAACGACTTGAACCCCTGGAGGCGGAGGGCGAGGAGCCGTGGAGCGGCGGTTCGCCGCTCGGCCGTCGTGCCGTTGCCGTCGGCGCTCACGCGCCGAGCGCCTCGGGCCGGGCGCTGGTCCGCAGCTGTTCGAGGGCCTCGGTCGCGGCCGCGGTCTCGGCGGTCCGCCGCGACGGACCCTCGCCCACCCCGAGCACCTTGCCGTCGACGACGGCCTGGACGCGAAACGTCTTCTCGTGATCGGGCCCGGTGACCTCGACGAGGTGATAGGAGGGCCGCCCGCCCGAGTGCTGCTGGGTGAACTCCTGGAGCCGGCTCTTGGGGCTCTTGAGCGCCAGGATCGGCCCGTCCGCGGAGAGCTCCGGGGCGGCCAGCTCGACGAGCCAGTCGCGGACCGGCCCGAGCCCGAGGTCGAGGTAGAGCGCGCCGACGAGCGCTTCGAAGGACGAGGCGAGCAGGGTCGGCCGGCGGCGGCCGCTGCGACGCGATTCCCCTTCGCCGAGGAGGACCTCGGGGCCGAGGTCGATCCGCGTCGCGAGCCGGGCCAGCCCGGCGGTGGAGACGATGACGGCGCGGCGAGCGGAGAGGTCGCCCTCGTCGTCGGCGGGGTGGCGCGTGTAGAGCGCCTCGGACACGATCAGGTTGACGACGGCGTCGCCGAGGAACTCGAGGCGTTCGTTGTGGCCGGGCGCGTCCTCGGGGTGCTCGTGCAGCCAGCTCGCGTGGACGAAGGCCTGCTCCAGCAGCTCCTCGTCACGGATCGGGAGGCCGAGGCGTTCCGCAAAGGCCCTGGCGGGGCGCACGGTGCCCGCCGCCCGGGCCCGCCTAGGCCGAGCGCTCGTCGATGTAGTCGACGGCGTCCTGGACGGTGCGGATCTTCTCCGCATCCTCGTCGGAGATCTCGGTGCCGAACTCTTCCTCGAGACTCATGATCAACTC
The DNA here is from genome assembly GCA_963755115.1 of uncultured Chloroflexia bacterium. GTDB lineage: Bacteria > Chloroflexota > Limnocylindria > Limnocylindrales > CSP1-4 > SPCO01. The sequence goes on along the minus strand of CAVWIK010000002.1, from coordinate 1,630,885 downwards.
GACCAGGTCCAGCGAGTCGGCGTTCAGGTCGTCGACGAACGACGCCTCGGGCTTGACCTCATCCTCGTCGGCGCCGAGCTGCTCGACGACGATCTTCTTGAGGCGCTCGTAGGTGGTTGCCACTGACTCCCTCCTCGGAGATCGGTTATCCCGACGACCTGGGCCCGTTGGGCTCCGACGCGATGTTCCCGAGCACGCCATTCATGAGGCGTCGCATCGGATCTCCACTGTATGTCCGTGCCAGCTCGACCCACTCGGCGATGGCCACCCGGGCCGGCGTGCCGGAGTGTAGCACCTCGCATATGGCGGTACGGAGCAGCGCCCGGTCCATCCGCGCCAGCCCCGTCACCGGGTATTGCGGGGCGCGCCGGGTGATCTCCGCATCGATGGAATTGCGGTACCGGACGACCCCGCCGACGAGCTCCCGGGCGAGGGTCGCGGCCGTCGGATCGCGTTCCTCCTCGGCCAGGTGGCGCTCCAGGACGGCCTCGGCGGTGCGCTGGCCGAAGTCCGCCTCGAAGACCGACGCCAGCGCGAGGCGACGTCCGGTCCGTCGCCCGCGGACCCGGTCAGCCCCCGACACCGTCGACCAGGACGGTGACGGCGCCGAGCTCGAGCCCGAGCAGGCGCTCCACGGTCGCCGCGACCGCGTCGCGGACCTGGGTGGTCAGCGGCCCGACGGCCTGACCCGGTCTGGCGACGATCCAGATCCGGACCATGACGCGGTGCTCCTCGAGGCGTACCGCGACCGCCCGGCCGCCGAGGACCCGCCGCCAGAGCGCCCCGCCACGGCCGACCCGCGCCACCCCCGGCACCTCGAATGCCGCGAGCCGGACCAGTTCGGCGATGACCTTGGTCCCGACCGTCAGCTCGTGCCCGCTCACGACGCCACCTCCGCCGTCGCCGGATCGGGCTGGTCGGCGCGTGTCGCGCCGTGCGCCGCGAGCGCCTCGGCGATGCGCTCCGGGACGCGGGTGCGCGCCGTGGTCGCGCCGACCTCGCAGGCGAACTCGACCATCCGCCGCTTGGCCCGGCCGTGGGTGATGATCACGGTGCCGCGGACGCCCAGCAGGGGCGACCCGCCGACCTTCTCGTAGTCGAAGACCGTCCGGATGCGGTCGACTCCCGGACGCATCAGCAGATAGGCGAGCTTGCCCCGCAGGCCGCGATTGAACTCGTCGCGCCACAGGTCGAAGATGAAGGTCGACAGACCCTCGAAGAACTTGATGACGACGTTGCCGAGGACCGCGTCGCACACGACGACGTCGGCCAGGTGGCGGGTCAGGTCCTTGCCCTCGACGTTGCCCTCGAAGCGCAGGCCCGACGCGTCGAGCAGCTCGGTGGCGCGCTGGATGCGGGCATCGCCCTTGCCCTTCTCCTCGCCGATCGAGAGGAGCGCCACCCGCGGGTCCGGGACCCCGAGGACCTGTTCCGCGAAGATCGCGCCCATGCGGGCGAACTGGGCGAGGTTCTCGGCGGTCGAGTCCGGGTTCGCGCCGATATCGAGGAGGACCATCGGGCCCGAGTCGGTGAGCATCTGCACGGCCAGGGCCGGCCGGTCGACGCCCGGGAGGCGGCCGAGCCGGAGGACCGCGGCGGCCATCCCGGCACCGGTGTGACCGGCCGTCACGACCGCGTCCGCCTCACCACGCCGGACGAGGTCCGTGGCCACGAGGATCGAGGCGTCCTTCTTCTCGCGCAGGGCGAGTGCGGGGTGCTCGTCCATGCCGATGACCTCGGATGCGTGGACGATGGCCACGTTGCCTGGGAGCGGGCCGGCCAGCGCCTCCACGGTGGACCGGTCGCCGACCAGGAGGAGCCGGTCCTCGGGATGCGCGCGGGCGAAGGCCATGGCGCCCGGGACGACCTCGGCAGGACCGTGGTCGCCGCCCATCGCGTCGACCGCGACGCGAACGCTGCCCATCCCCGCCTCGGACGTCGTGGACCGAGGCTCCGTCACCCGATCAGCGCGCGGCGTCGTCGCCGGCGGGCTTCAGGTCGATCGCCAGGCGGCCGTTGTAGAAGCCGCAGTTCGGGCAGACGTGGTGCTGCTGCTTCATCTCGTGGCAGTGCGGGCACTCCTCGAGGTTCGGCAGGCTGATGGCCAGGTGCGCGCGGCGCTCGCCCTGGCGGGCGTGCGAGACGCGGCGCTTGGGTACACCCATGGGGTCGTGGGCTCCTTGTCAGATGCTGGTGCTGCGTGGCCGCCATCGTGCCATCGGGAGCACGGCGCCGCGCCGACGGCGGAGTCTACCCCAAGATCGGGCCAGCGTCACGGTTCGTCGGCCCGGAAGGCGCGAAGGGCCTCCATCCGGGGGTCGATCTCGTCGTCCGGATGGTCGTGGACACCCTCGTCGAGGGGCTGGCCGCACACGATGCACAGACCGGGGCAGTCCGGCCGGTCAAGCGGGGCGATCGGCTCGGCCAGCACGATCGCGTCGCGCACCGGCCCCTCGAGGTCGAGCTCGTGGTGGTCGGTCAGCTGGAGGGCATCGGGCTCGTCGTCGAGCGGGACCGGGAGCCCGGTCGCGAGGTCGAGCGCCGGCAGGAACTCCTCGCTCAGGGTGAGCTCCAGCGGGACGCGGACCGGCCGCAGGCAGCGGGCACACTCGCAGGCGAGCGCGGTCGTCAACGTCGCGTCGGCGAGGATCCCGCGGTTCGTCCGCGACAGGTGGACCCGGCCGGCGATCGGGTCGGCGAGGCGTAGCTCGTCGGGCAGCCCGATCGTGACGGCATCGACGTCGAAGGTGCGCTGGGCACCGATCTCGTCGCCGAGCAGGCCCGCGACGTTCCAGAGCAACGGCCCGTCTGTCGGGCGCGGGCTCATGTCCGCAGCGGCTGCGACACGTCCTCCGCCTCGTCCGCCCACAGCTCGTCGGCGTCGTCGGCATCCGCGTTCGCGACGACCTCGGCCCGCCGCTCGTCGAGCATCGCGATCCCCTTCTTGATGCTCTGGAGCGTCTTGACCACGTCGCCCTCGAGACCCACGAGGACCCCGACCGCGTACTCGTCGGCGCCGCGCCGGATCTCGTCGGCATCCTGGTGCGCGTCGGCGATGATCCGCTGGCTCTCGGCCTGCGCGGCCTCGGTCAACCCGCGCTCGTCGATGAGGAATGCCGCCTGCTCCTGTGCCTTCGCGACGATCCGCTCGGCCTCGTCCTGGGCCTTCTCGATGATGCGCTCGCCCTCGGCGTTGATGCGCTTCGCCGCACGGACCTCCTCCGGAACGGCGACCCGGAGCTCATCGATCAGCCCGAGGGCGGCGTTCTGGTCGACGACGACGTTCGTCGTGAGGGGGAGCTTCTTCCCGTTCGCGATGAGCGATTCGAGGCGCTCGACGAGGAAGATGATGTCGATCGGACTGCCCTCCTGGCTCGGCCACGGTGACCCCGCACGCGTCCCTCGCAGTATGGCACGCGGACCTCCCGGTCAGCGCCGCGGCAGCATCCGGTCGAGGGCCGCGCGGGCGGCCGTGGGCACCATGGATGAGACGTCGCCGCCGAACGCCGCGATCTCCTTGACGAGACTCGAGCTGACGTAGCCGTTGGCGACCGAGGTCATGAAGAACACGGTGTCGATGCCGGGCGCCAGGACCCGGTTGTTGTGGGCGAGCTGCATCTCGGTCTCGAAGTCGCTGATGGCCCGCAGGCCGCGGACGATGGCCGTCGCGCCGCTCTCGCGGCAGAAGTCGACGGTGAGCCCGTCGAACGCCTCGATGGCGACGCGATCGGTCCCGAGGTGGGCCTCGGCCAGGGCCGCGGTGATGACCTCGATCCGCGTCTCGACCGGCAGCAGGGCGGTCTTGCGCGGGTTCGCGAGGACGCCGACGATGACCCGGTCGAAGACGGCCGCGGCGCGCGCGACGATGTCGAGGTGGCCGTTCGTGATCGGGTCGAACGAGCCAGGGTAGACCGCGACGTTCATCGCTCCTCCACGCGCCGGTAGAACGTGAGCGTCGTCTCGCCGAACCGGCGCTCGCGCTCCGATGCTAGCAGCCCGACGGCGGTCGGCGGCGCGGCCGTCGACGCATGCTTGGCGACGACCCGAGCGCCGGCCGCCAGGTGCGGCGCCAGCGCGACGAGGCTGTCCTCGAGGAGCTGCGGCTGGTCGTACGGCGGGTCGACGATCGCGATGTCGAAGGCGGCTCCCGGCGGGCGGGCGAGCCAGCGGCGCGCCTCCGCCCCGACGACGCGGGCGGCCGGCCCGGCGAGATGGGTCCGCTGGAGGTTCGCGGCGATGACGCGGATCGCCTCGGGGTCCCGCTCCACGAAGGTGGCATCCGCGGCGCCCCGTGAGAGCGCCTCGATGCCCGCCGCGCCGCTGCCGGCGAACAGGTCGAGGACGTGCGCGCCCGGGAGGTCCGGCTCCAGGATCGCGAAGAGGGTCTGCTTGACCCGGTCCCCCATCGGCCGCGTGCCGAGGGCGGGCCCGGAGAGGCGGATCCCGCGGGCGCGCCCGGCGATGACCCGGCCGGCGTCAGGCATCGTCGTCGTCGGACCCGGCGTCGCCCGAGGCCGACCCGACGCAGCCAGCCGGCCCCGAGCTCGCCCGCGAGCGCCGGTCCGCCGCCGGCGAGCGTGCCCCGGTCGTCGAGCAGCGCTTCCGCGTGCCGGCGCGCCCGGACGGCGAGCTCGCGGTGATCGGTCCGGGCGAGCGACGCGACCCGCAACTGCGGGAGGCCGCTCTGGACGAGCCCCAGGACATCGCCCTCGCGCCGCAGCTCGAAGTCGCGCTCCGCGAGCTCGAACCCGTCGTGGAGCTCGGCGACGGCCTTCAGCCGGGCCTGCGCCACCTCGTCGGCCGAGTCCGAGACCAGGACGCAGAACGACTCCACGGTGCCGCGCCCGACCCGGCCGCGGAGCTGATGGAGCTGGGCCAGGCCGAACCGGTCCGCGCCCTCGATGACCATCATCGTGGCCGCGGGCACGTCCACCCCGACCTCGACGACCGTCGTCCCGACGAGCACGTCGAGCTCGCCGTCGCGGAACCGGGTCATCTCCGCGTCGCGGTCGGCGGCCTTCATCCGGCCGTGGACGAGCCCGACCCGCAGCGGCGCGAGGAGCGCCCGGAGCCGGACGGCCTCGCTCTCGGCCGCCACGGCGCCCTCGCTCTCCGTCGCCGCGTCATCGATGAGCGGCACGACGACGAACGTGCGGTGGCCGGCGGCCGCCTCGACCCGGACCTTCTGCCACGTCCCGTCGAGGTCCTCCGGACGGCGGATCCCGGTCCGGATCGGCACCCGGCCCGCGGGCGGGGTCCGCAGGTCGGAGACGTCGAGGTCGGCGTACAGGACCTGGCCGAGTGTCCGCGGGATGGGCGTCGCGGTCATCAGCAGGACGTGCGGCGGCCGGCCGCCCGCCTTCGCCTCGAGCGCGTCGCGCTGGCCGACCCCGAACCGGTGCTGCTCGTCGATGACGGTCAGGCCGAGGTCGCGGAACGTGACGGCCTCCTGGATCAGCGCGTGCGTGCCGACCACGACGGTCGCCTGCCCGGAGGCGATGTCGTCGAGCGCCTTCGGCGCGCCGGTCCGCCTTCAGCGATCCCGTCAGCAGGGTCACGCCGATCCCGAGGTCCGCGAGCAGGGCGCCGACGCGTCTCGAGGTGCTGGCGGGCCAGCAGGTCGGTCGGTGCCAGCAGGGCCCCCTGGAGCCCCTGTCGTGCGGTCGCGGCCAGCGCATAGGCGGCCACGGCCGTCTTCCCGGAGCCGACGTCGCCCTGCAGGAGCCGCAGCATCGGGGTGGGCCGGCCCAGGTCGGTCCGGATCTGGGCGATGGCCGCCGCCTGGTCCGTGGTGAGCTGCACCGGCCGGCCGACGCGAACCGCGAGCGCCTCGGCGAGCGTCGACCGGAGCTGGGCGTCGGTCGGCTCGTCGACGGCGATGGCGGGCGCGGCGGCCCGGGCGCGCTGCCGGCGACGCGAGACCATGCCGAGCTGGAGGGCGAGCAGCTCGTCGAACGCCAGCCGACGCAGGGCGGCGTCGCGGCCCTCGAAGGTCGCCGGGTAGTGCGCCTCCTCGAGGGCGGCCACGATCCCGACCAGCCCCTCGTCCGACCGGATCGCGGCCGGCAGGTACTCCGGGTAGCCCGAGCCCGCGCGGTCGAGCGCCTCGCGGATCGCCGTCCGCAGGCGCGCCGCGGTCAGCCCGGCGGTCAGCCGGTAGACCGGGACGATGCGGCCCGCGTGGAGGACCTCGGCGTCGGCCGTGTCGACGACCTGGAACTCCGGGTTGTCGAACGTCAGCCGGCGCCCGAACCGCTTGACCCGGCCGGAGACGACGACCTCGCTCCCGACCGCCAGCCGCCGCTCGATGTAGCGGCGGCCGAACCACGTGGCCTCGATGGAGCCGGTCTCATCGCTGAGCGTCGCGATCGTCCGCTGGACCCGCCGCCGGAACGTCGGTTCCACCCGGATCTCGGCGACCCGGACCCGGCGCCGAGACCACGGTCCCCTGCTCCGTCCAGACGAGGTCGCCGAGCCGCTGCATCTCGCGCAGGTCGTCGTACCGACGGGGCAGGTGGAAGAGCAGGTCGCGCACGTCGTAGATCCCGAGCCGGATCCCGGCACGGCGCAGGAGGGCGGCCGCCCCGAGCCCCGAGCGGGCGAGCGGCGTCGAGAGCAGCTCGACGGGGTCGGTCGGCGGCGGCGGCGCGGCGCCAGCGGTCCTGGCCACCGGCCTACTCGGCGGCGATGAGGTACCGGTAGTAGGGCTGGCCGCCGTGACGGACCTCGACCTCGATACCGGGCACCTGAGCGCCGATCCGCTGCGCCATCACCTCGGCCTCGGCGAGGTCCGCCCCGTCGCCGTAGAAGAGGGTCACGAGCTCGTATCCGGGGCGGAGCGCCGAGATCGCCGTCATGACGGCCTTCTGGCGGTCGCCGGATGCGGCGACCAGGCCGTCATCGGGGTCCAGCACGATCGTCTGGCCGCGCTTGACCTTGGTGCCGCCGATCGTGGCGTCCCGCACGGCCTCGGTGACGACGACCGTCTGGACGGCCCGGGCCGCCTCGGTCATCGGGCCGGCGTTGGCGGCCGCGTCGAGCGTCGGGTCGAGGGCGAGCAGGGCCGCGAAGCCCTCCGCCGCGTTGCGCGTCGGGACGACGACGACCGGCCGGTCGGCCATCGCGGCGACCTGCCGGGCGGCCAGGACGACGTTGGGGTTGTTGGGCAGGATGAGGATCTCGTGCGCCGTCACGTCGCCGACCGCGTCGAGCAGCTCGCCGGTGCTCGGGTTCGACGTCTGGCCGCCCTCGACGACCGCGGCGACCCCGAAGTCGCGGAAGATCGCCGACAACCCTTCGCCGGACACCACCGCGATGACGCCGAGGGGCAGCGTCGTCGAGGCGCCGGCTGCCGACGTGCCGGCCGGGTCGGCCTTCCCGGGTTCGGCGGTGAACGCGGCCGCGCGCGTCTCGCGGACGTCGCGGGCCTGGTTGTCGAGGTTCTCCACGCTGACGCGGGAGAGCGAGCCGCGCTCGAGCCCGTACCCGATGACGAGGTCCGGCCGCTCGTTGTGGACGTGCACCTTGAGCGCCCGCGCATCACCGGCGACCAGGACGGACTCGCCGATCGACTCGAGGTGCATCCGGATGGCATCGACGTCGAGCAGGCTCGACCCGTTGGCCTGGAGCAGGAACATCGTCTCGTAGCCGAACCCCTCGTCGGCATGCGCCACCAGGGTCGAGGGCCTCGGACCCGTGCTCGAGCGGGCGCGGGCCGCGGCGGCCGGACGCTGCCCGACGAGGTGCAGGAGCGCCCCCTGGAACAGCCGGTACAGGCCCTGCCCGCCCGAGTCCACGACGCCGGCCTCGCGCAGGATCGCCAGCAGGCTGGGGGTCCGCGCGACCGACTTCTCGGCGGCGTCGACCGTTGCGGCGAGGACCGTCTCGATGTCCTCGCTGTGATCGGCAGCGGCGACCGCCGCCGTCGCGGACTCCCGGATCACCGTGAGGATCGTCCCTTCGACGGGCTTCGCGACGGCCCCGTAGGCCATCCTGGACCCCTCGGACAGGGCGTGGGCGAGATCGAGCCCGTTGAACCTTTGCTTCCCGCCGAGGCCCTCGGCCATCCCGCGGAAGATCTGGCTGGTGATCACCCCGGAGTTGCCGCGGGCGCCCATCAGCGCCCCGAAGCTGATCGCGGCAGCGACCCGCTCGGCGGACTCGCCGACCACGCCCTCGGCCTCGTCCAGCGCCGCGCGGACAGTGGCGTACATGTTCGAGCCCGTGTCCCCGTCGGGCACGGGATAGACGTTGAGGCTGTTGATCTCGTCGACGTGGGCTTCGAGGTTGGCGACGGCCGCCCGGAACGCCTCCAGCAGGCCGGCGCCATCGCAGGCGCGCCGCGCCATCAGGCCACGTCCGTCCCGCTGTCGGCGAGGTCCGCCGAGCGGACGGCGAGCGGGTCGCCGGGCGCGACCCCGGGTGGCGCGGCGCCCGGCTGGACGTGCAGCCCGTCGATGTGGATGACGAGGTGGCGGACCTCGAGCCCAAGGGTCCGGTCGAGCGCGTAGCGGACCGCCGAGTCGACCTGGCGGGCGACCTCCGCGACCGGTACGCCCAGCGCGACGTCGAGGTCGAGCTCGAGGTCGAGACCGTCGGTCAGGCCCACCTTCAGGCCGGGATGGGCGAGATCCAGGCTGGCCAGCAGCCGGCCGACCGGGCCCGCGGCGAACCCGGTGACGCCATACGATCCGAGGGTCGCGGCTCGAACGACGTCGACGATGGCGCGGCGGGTCACGAACGAGCGGCCTGGCGTCTGGTCGGGTGGCACGCGGGCGACGTCCTCCTCGCACGGCGGGTCGGGCGGTGTCCGAGCATGGGCGTCGGAGGCCGTGTGGTATCCTACCGCTTCCGTTCGGGCCGGTCCCGGTCCGAGCCCTCCCAACCGAACCCCTGAGGACCTCGCATGGCCCGCTCCTGCGCGATCTGCGGCAAGGCTTCGATGGGCGGTTTCAACCCGCAGTCGTCGGGGATGAACCGCGTCCGAGCCCACCGCCGGATGCAGCCGAACCTCCAGCCGCTCGTGATCGATGTGAAGGGCGTCCCGACCAAGACGCTCGTCTGCACGCGCTGCCGCCGGACGCTCACCAAGTCGGCGAAGTAACGCCCGAACCCGACCCGGCGGCGCGCCGTCAGCGGTCGGCGCTGTCCAGCCAGATCGTGAACGGGCCGTCGTTGACGAGCTCGACCGACATCTCGGCACCGAACACCCCGGTCGCCACCGTGACGCCCGACGCGCGCAGCGCGGCCGCGTACCGCTCGTAGAGGCGCTCGGCCAGCTCCGGTGACGCCGCACCCGTGAACCCCGGCCGCCGACCGCGCCGCGTGTCCGCGTAGAGCGTGAACTGCGAGATGACGAGGGCGTCTCCGTGCAGATCCAGCAGCGACCGGTTGGTCCGGCCCTGCTCGTCCCGGAAGATCCGCAGCTCGACGGTCTTGCGCGCGAGCTCGTCGGCGACGGCCTCCGTGTCGTCCGGACCGACGCCGAGCAGCACGACGAGGCCGCCGCCGATCTGGCCGACCACCTCGTTCTCCACGTGCACGGTGCCACGGGAGACCCGCTGCAGGAGCGCCCTCACGAGATCGTGCTCGGCGGGATCACGCCGTGCTCCGCGATGAAGGCGACCCGCCACGCGGCGGCCCGTGCCAGGTAGACGTCGCGGGCGCCGGCATGGCGTTGCACGACGAGGCCCTCCACGGTCGCCGGGACGAGTAGGTCGAAGTCGCGGACCCCGTCGGGGTTCATCTCGCCGTCCCCGCGCAGCATGATGACCGGGACGCCGCCGGCCTCGATCTCGTCCATGAGCGGTCGGGCGAGGTGCTTCGGGAGCGAGGTGAAGCGCACCATCTTGTCGCGCGGGATCGGCGGCTCACCGCCGTTGAGCGTGAACTGGTAGCCCTCGTCGGCGAGGGCCCGGATGAGGCGGATCTCGCGCCCCATGTCGTGGCCCTTGATGAACAGCGCCGAGCCGACGACGAGGATGTCGACGCCGAGCCCGCCGGCGAACTCAGCCGTCTCGCGGTTGATCCCGCCATCGACGTGGACCTCCCCGCCGTGGGCCTTGTGGCGCAGGTAGTGGCGAGCCGCGAGCAGCTTGTCGCGGGCGATCTCCTTCATGAAGGCCTGCCCGCCGAACCCGGGCTCGACCGTCATGATCAGGACGATGTCGATGAGCTCCTCGTACGGCTCGAGGGCGGCGAGCGGGGTGCCCGGCTTCACGGCGAGCCCGGCGGCGCGTCCGGCGGCGCGGATGGCGCGCAGCGTGGGCTCGATCGGCTCCTCGATCTCGACGTGGATCGTGACCGAATCGCACCCGGCGTCGAGGAATTCGTCGATCGAGCGGCTCGGCTCGCTGATCATCAGGTGGGCGTCGAACGGCAGCTCCGTCCGGGGTCGCAGGTACTTGATGGTCTTCGCCCCGAACGTGAGGTTCGGCACGAAGTGCCCGTCCATCACGTCGAGGTGGACCCGGTCCGCGCCCGCCTTCTGGACGCGCCGGACCGCGTGGCCGAGGTTCGAGAGGTCGGCGTCGAGGATGCTCGCGGCGACGCGGGCGCGTCCGGTCCCCATCGTCAATCCCCGGTCAGTGCCGGAGCCGGCTCGTCGCTGCGCTCGCCGCGCAGCGCGGCAGCACTCGCGAGTTCCAGCCGCTCCCGGCGGCGCGCGACCGCCGGTGCCGCGGGCTCGCCCGCCCGCTCCGCCGCCAGCTGACCGCATGCGGCGCCGACCTCCTGGCCGCGGTTGCGGCGGATGGTCGTCCCGATGCCGGCGGCCCGCAGGGTCGCGGCGAACGCCTCGATGACCGGCATCGGGCTCGCGGTCCAGGGCGTGTGGGCGACCGGGTTCATCGGGATGAGGTTGACATGCGCGTGGTCGCCGTGCAGCAGGTCCGCCATCGCCCCGGCGTCGCGCGGGGTGTCGTTGACGCCGCCGATCATCGTGACCTCGTAGCTGATCCGGCGACCGGTCGCCTGGGCGTGCTCGCGGGCCGCGGCCACGACCTCGGCCACCGGCCAGCGGCGGTTCAGCGGGACGAGGACGTCGCGCAGCGCATCGCGGGCCGCGTGCAGCGAGACCGCCAGCGTGAACTGTGGCCCGAGCGCGGTCAGGCGGCGGATCCCGGGCACGACCCCCGACGTGGAGATCGTGATGTGGCGCGCACCGAGACCGAACCTGCCCGGGTCGTTGAGCGCCGCGACCGAGGCGAGGACGCGGTCCAGGTTGAGGAGCGGCTCGCCCATCCCCATGAACACGATGTTGGTGAGCCGCGAGCCGTCGGCCGCCAGCCGTCGCGCCGCATGGCGCACCTGGTCGAGGATCTCGGCCGTCTCGAGGTCCCGCGTGAAGCCGAGCTCGCCGGTCGCGCAGAACGGGCAGCCTACCGCGCAGCCGGCCTGGCTCGAGATGCACAGCGTGTGCCGCTCCCGGCTGCCGGCCCGTGCCGGGTAGTGCATCAGGACGGATTCCACGAGCGCGCCGTCACCGAGCCGGTGGAGCGCCTTCTCGGTGAGGCCGCCGTCGGCCTCCCGCAGCTCGGTGTCGGCGACCGTGTCGAACCGGTACTGGTCCGCCAGCGCCGAGCGGAGCGACGCGGGCAGCGTCGCGATCGACGCGGGATCGGTCGTCCCGCCCCCGTCCCACACGGCGCGAGCGACCTGGCCGGCACGATAGGCCGGCTCGCCGCGCGCGTCGAACCAGCCCACGAGCTCGTCGGGCGTGAGGCCCGCGATCCCGGGGCGGTCGTCGGTGGTCACGGTGGCGATGCTACCGCAGGCCGCTCATCCTGCCGGTGCCACCCGCGATCCGGCCAGCGTCGGCCGGCCGCGCAGGAACGCGTCCCACGACATCGGCCGCCCGCCGGCCGGCTGGACCTCGCGGATGCCGAGGGTCCCGTCCGCCGTGCGCAGCCCGTCCGCATCGATCCGCCCGGGCTCGCCGCCGGAACCCGCTCGCGCCTCGGCGGACCGGACGACGACCCGCCCCGCCTCGGTCTCCAGGAACGAGCCGGGCCACGGCTGGTAGGCCCGGACCTGGCGGGCCAGCTCGACGGCCGGCAGCGCCGGGTCGAGACGGCCGTCCTCCCGACGGAGGGGCCGCGTCAGCGTGGCGCGATCGGCGGCCTGCGGGACGGCCTCGAGATCGCCGGCCAGCCAGGGCGCCACCGACCGCGCCAGCAGCCCGGCCGCGAGCTCGGCGAGTCGCGCCTCGAGCTCCGGCGCGACCTCGGTCCCGTCGAGCCGGATCCGTTCGATGGCGAGGAGCGGACCCGTGTCGAGCCCCGCGTCCATCAGGATGAGGGACACGCCGGTCTCGGCATCCCCGGCCAGGATCGTCGCCGGGATCGGGCTGGCCCCGCGATGCCGGGGCAGGAGCGACGGGTGCAGGTTCAGCGCGCCGTTCGGGAGGTCGAGCAGTGCGGCGGGCACGATCTGCCCGTAGTCGGCGAGCACGGCGATGGCGGGCGAGAGCGCCAGGACGTCGGCGATCGCCTCGGGCGCCCGGAGCCGCGCCGGCGTGAGGATCGGGTCGACACCGAGTCGTGCCGCCGCGCTGGCGACCGGCGTGCCGGTGACGGCCAGCCGGCGACCGGCGGCGCGGGACGGGGCGGTGACGACCCCGACGAGGTCGAGGTCCGCGTGACGGGCGACCGCCTCGAGGCTCGGGACGCCGAACCGGCCGCTGCCGATGAAGACGGTGCGAACCGGACGCGCGCTCGGCCCGGTCGACGTCACGCCAGGGCGCTCGTCGCCTCGCGGACCTCGGCGTCGTCCTCGTTGCCGCTGCCGACCGCCATGAGCTCGTCCATCGACTCGAGATAGTCGATGTAGAGCTTGCCGTCGAGATGGTCGAGCTCGTGCTGGAGGGCCCGCCCGAGGAGACCGCTGCCGGCGACCTTGATCTTCTTGCCGTGGCGGTCCTGGGCGACGACCCAGACCTTCTCGCGGCGGGTCACATAGGCGACGTAGCCCGGGATCGACAGACAGCCCTCGAGGTCGCGGTCGTCGCCGCTCGAGCGGACGATGCGCGGGTTGACCAGCTCATGCAGCTGACCCTCGACCTCGACCACGCACGCCTGCATCGCCTCGCCCAGCTGCGGCGCCGCCAGCCCGACGCCGGGGGCATCGCGCATGGTTTGGGCGAGGTCGTCGAGCAGCCCATGGAGGTACTTGCCGAAGCTGTCGACCGGCAGGCCCTTCAGGCGGAGGCGCGGGTCACCGAGGAGGACGATCGGACGGACGCTCATGGCGGCGAAGTATAGCGAAGGGGCCGCCCGGTCCCGGGGCCGGTCAGCTGGCCGGCGCCTCCGGGGCGTCGGACGTCGCGTCACCCTTGGCGGCCGCCCCACCCGAGCTGTTCGTCTCGGCCGTGGCAGACGGCGCCTCGCTCGACGGCGCGGTCGACGGCGCGGCACCCGCCGGGGCGTCGGCAGTCGCCGTCGTGGTCGACGGCGCCCCCTCGTCACCGGCGATCGTGAGGCGGAGCTCGGCGGCCCAGGTGCGGGATCGCTCGGCGAGCTTGCCACTCGCGTCCGCGGTCGCGTCGCCGGCCTTGCGCGCCAGGGGCGCGGCCTTCGCCGCGGCCACCGCGGTCAGCTCGGCGGCGCGCGCCGAGACCTCGCGGACGGCCGGGGTCGCGCGCACCGTCAGGTCGTCGATGGCGTCGCGCAGCGACTCGAACAGGTTCGGCGAACTCGCCGGCCGCGGGCCTCCCGTCGAGCCCTGGTCGTCGTGGGGCGGGGTCCCGGGGGTCTGGGGCGTCTCGTGTGCATCAGTCATGGAACGGGCTCCTCTTGGGTTGCTTCCGCCATGGTCGCACGAACGGGCCTCTGACACCTCCCGTACCTCTGTTCGGACCGGCGTAGACCCCTCAGAGCAGCGACTCGGGGTCGACGTCCACGGACCACGGCGCGTCGACGCCGCCGTCGAGCAGGGCGACCGGGTCGGTGCCGCGCAGGACGACGTGGAACCGCCAGCGATCGGCTCGCCGGGCGATGAACGCCGGGGCCGGCCCGGCGACGGCGACATCGCTCCCTCGCTCGAGCGAGCGTTCCCGGAGCCGCTCGGCCATCCCCGCCGCCTCGCGCTCGGCCGCGACTCGGTCGGCCAGGCCGATGGTCAGCTTGACGAGGCGGCCGTAGGGCGGCGACCGGAACCGCTCCCGCATCGCGAGCTCGGCGTCGTAGAAGGCCCGGGCATCCGCGGTCGCGACGGCGACGATCGCCGGGTGGTCCGGCTGGTAGGTCTGGAGGAACGCGCGACCCGGGCGCTCGCCGCGGCCGGCCCGCCCGACGGCCTGCGTGAGGAGCTGGAACGTCCGTTCCGCGGCCCGCTCGTCGGGCAGGTTGAGCGCGACGTCGCTCGAGACGACACCGACGACGGTCACCGCCGGGATGTCGAGACCCTTGGCGACGAGGCTGGTGCCGACCAGGACGTCCAGGCGGCCCTCGGTGAAGGCGTCCACGACCCGCTCCGCGGCGCCGCGACGCTCCACGACGTCGCGGTCGAGTCGCCCGACGCGCAGGCCGGGGAAGCGATCGCGGACCTCGCGCTCGACGCGCTCGGTCCCGCCGCCGAGGTAGCGGATCCGCGGCGATGCGCAGACCGGGCAGCGGGTCGCCAGCGGGGTCGCGCGCCCGCAGTGATGGCAGCGCAGCGTCGCGCCGGCCTGGTGGTAGACGAGGGGCCGCTCGCAATCGGGGCAGGCCTGGACGTGCCCGCAGTCGCGGCAGAGGACGACCGACGCCGTCCCACGTCGATTGAGCACGAGGATCGCCTGGTCGCCTGTCGCCGTGTCCAGCCCGGCCAGCGCGCCCGCGAGCGGTCGCGACAGGAGCCCGCGCACGCCCTCTGCCAGCTCGGCTCGCAGGTCGACGACCTCGATCCTCGGGAGCTGCCCGACCGGTCGACCCGACAGGACGACCTCCCGATAGCGGCCCATCCGGGCGAAGCCGAGGCTGTCGACGGCGGGCGTCGCCGAACCGAGCACGACGGCGGCCCCGGCCAGCCGCCCGAGCTCCATGGCGGTGTCGCGGGCCTGGAGTCGCGGCGTCCGGTCGCTCTTGTACGCGGCCTCGTGCTCCTCGTCGACGATGACGAGCCCGACCGCATCGAGCGGTGACAGGATCGCGAGCCGCGTCCCGACGACGATGTCGACCTCGCCCGCCCGGATCCGGCGCCATTCGTCGGCCCGCTCCCCGTCCCCCAGACCCGAGTGGACGAGCGCGATGCGCGCGTCGAGATCGGCGCGCAGCCGGTCGACCAGCGGCAGGGCGAGCGAGATCTCCGGCACGAGGACGACCACCCGCCGGCCCGCCTCGAGTGCGAGCGTGATGGCCTCGACGTAGACCGCGGTCTTCCCGCCGCCCGTCACGCCCACGAGCAGGAGCGGTGTCGGGTCGGCCGCGGCCATGGCGGCGCCGACGGCAGCCAGCGCCTCCGCCTGTCCGGGTCGGAGCTCCGTGTCTGCCGGCCGCCCGCCGCGTCGTCCGGCCGCCCGGCCGGCCAGGGGACGGCGGGGCCGCTCGCGGACGTCGGCCGCCACGAGGCCACGCCGGACGAGTCCGGCGATCGCTCCCGGGCCATGCCGCCCGGCCAGGCCCGCCCCCGGCAGCCCACCCTCTGGCGTGGCCGGGTCCGCCAGCTCGGCGAGCGCCGCCACCTGGCGGGGCCCGAGCGGACGGCCGTCGGGCCGGTCGCCGGCGGCCAGCCGCGCGGCCGCGCCGCGACCCTGATCGGTCAGCCAGACCCAGCGCTCGTAGCGCGGTCCGGCCGAGGCCGCGAGGAGCGTCCAGTCGAGCGAGATGACGCCCCGCCCGGCGAGCGCGCGGAGCCGCCGCGCGAGACCGGCGCGGCCGTCGGGCGCGGCGAGGTCGCGGGCCGGGCGGGGGCCGCCTTCCAGCTGCGCGACGAGATCGAGGTCGACAGGGTCGCGTTCCTCGGACGCGGCGTCACCGGGCGCGAGCTCGGCGACGAGCTCGAGTCGCTCGAGCATCCCGGGCGGCAGCATCGCGCGCAGCACGAGGGCCACCGGGGCCAGGTAGTGGGTCGCGATCCAGGCCGCCAGCGCCAGCCCGAGCGGCGGCAGCAGCGGACCGTCGGCGCGGACCCGCTCGAGGATGGGCTTGGGCACGACCCCGGGCTGCGGCTTTCTGGTCTCGGCGAGGATGACGCCGAGGGCCTGTCGCCGGCCGAACTCGACGAGCACGGCCTCGCCGGGCTGGAGGTCCGCGAGCTCGTCGGGGACGAGGTACGTGTACGTCCGGGCGCCCGAGGCGCCGGCCGCGTCGACCGCGACCTCGACGAGCCGGGGCCCATCGACGTCGCGTGCCCGGTCGATCCCGAGCTCCAGGGTCACCCGGTGGGCCTAGACGCGGACCCGCCGCGTCGGATGCAGCTGATGGGTCTCGCCGATGATCGAATCGATGGTCTCCGCGGTCCGCTCGACCTGGCCGTCCTCGTTGACGACGACGTGGTCGTAGTCCTCCTGGCGTGCGAGCTCGATGGCGGCGTTGCGCTGCCGGAGCTCGAGCTGGTCGGCCGTCTCGGTCGCCCGGGCTCGGAGCCGGCCGAAGAGCGCCTCCATCGACGGGGGCACGATGAAGATGAGGAGCGCCTCGTCGACGCGCTCCTTGACCTGCTGGGCGCCCTGCACGTCGATCTTGAGGATGACGTCCCGGCCGGCGATCGAGCGCATCGCGGACCTCGGCCCGCGGCGTCCCGTACCAGTGGCCGTGGACCTCGTTCGCCTCGAGGAGTCCCCCGGACTCGCGCAGGGCCGTGAAGCCGTCGCGGTCGAGGAAGTGGTAGCTCACGCCGTCGACCTCCCCGGGTCGCGGGGCCCGCGTGGTGCAGGTCACGACATAGTGCCGGTCGGCGTCCCGCGGCCGCCGCTTCAGGGCGTCGATGATCGTGTCCTTCCCGACGCCGCTCGGTCCCGAGATGATGACGAGCTGGGCCCCAGGCGCACCGGCGACGGCGTCGCCCTTCAGGTACGTCGTCGCGTCATCGCTCAATGGGTCGAGCCCTCCGCGGTGCGCAGGTCGGCGAGGACCGCCTCCAGCTCCGGCGGCAACGGCGCGGTCGCCCGGATCAGGTGGCCGTCCGACGGCGAGGTGAGCTCGAGCCGCCAGGCGTGGAGGAAGAGCCGGTCGAGGCCGGCCGGGCCGCGACGGGCGGTCGCGCCGCCGTAGACCGGGTCGCCGGCGACCGGATGACCGATGGCGTCGAGGTGCACCCGGATCTGGTGCGTCCGCCCGGTCACGAGGTCCAGCTCGAGGAGCGTCCAGCCGGCGAACCGCTCCCGGACCCGGTAGCCCGTGGTCGAGGGCCGGCCGTCCGGGACGACGGCCATCCGGGTCCGCCGCTTCGGGTCGCGGCCGACGGGGGCCTCGATCCGTCCGACGGCGGCCGAGACGCTCCCCTGGACGAGGGCCTGGTACGTCTTCTTGATCCGGCGCGCCTTCAGCTGGCTCATCAGCGAGGCCTGCGCGGCATCGTGCTTCGCGACCATCAGGAGGCCGCTCGTGTCGCGGTCGAGGCGATGGACGATCCCCGGGCGCGCGACCCCGGCGATGCCGCCGTAGTCCGACCCGTCCGCCCGGGCGAGCAGCGCGTTGACGAGCGTGTCGGCCGCGTGCCCCCGCGACGGATGCACGACGAGGCCCGACGGCTTGTCGACGATCAGGAGGTCGCCGTCCTCGTAGACGACGTGGACCGGGATGTCCGGGGCCGGCGCGAGGTCGAGCGGTTCCGCCGCGGGGACGTCGAGCCGGAGCTCGGCGCCCGCCCCGACGATCGCGTTCGCGCGCAGCGGGTGGCCATCGGCCGTCAGCCGGCCATCCGAGATGAGCTTCTGGACGTAGCTCCGCGAGACAGGCCCGTGGCATCGGCGACGAACCGGTCCACGCGGCCGGACGGGCCGGCGGGCACGCGCAGCGTGCGCATGCCCGCGACGACGGCGCCGTCAGGCATCCGACGGTGCACCGAGGCGGGCCGCCACGTTCGGGAAGAGCGCGAGCCCGATGAGCATGAGGATGGCGACGGTGATCGCCGAATCGGCGAGGTTGTAGGTCCAGAACCGGACGTCGCCGATGCCCATGTCGACCCAGTCCACGACGTAGCCGAAGTGGAACCGGTCGATGAGGTTGCCGAGGGCACCGCCGAGCAGCAGCCCGAGCGCGACCGACAGGTACAGGTTCCGCCCCGACCGGCCGTGGTACGCGACGATGAGCCCGACGACGCCGAGCGACACGAGCCCGAAGACGTAAGCCTGGTCGCGGAACATCCCGAAGAGGGCACCCGAGTTCTGGCTCTGGACGAGCCGGAGGTAGTCGCCGATGACGCGCACGACCTCGCCGGGCGCGACGGCCGAGACCAGCCAGGCCTTGGACAGCTGATCGAGGACGACCACGGTCACGACGATCGAGATGAAGACGCCCCACCGGGCGCGGCCCCGATCCGCCGGCACCTCGACCGGCGACTCCGTCACGCCTCCCAGGGGTTCGCTCCGCTCCAGCTGCTCGCCTCCGTCGCCCGTCGTGTCCGCCGTCATGCGAGCCTACTCGCCGTCCGCGCGGCGGCGCAAGGCGATGGTCGCGGGCCCGGCCCCGAGCTCGACCGTCGCGTTGGGCGCATCGCTCGGCGGGGATCCGGCGGCCAGCACCGCCAGCGTCCCCTCCACCACCGGCCCGAGGCGCGACGCCACCTCGGGCGCGAGGCCGTCGACCCACAGGTCGACCCGGTCGTCGAGCTCGAGGCCCGCCTCCCGGCGGAGGTCCTGGATGGCGCGCTGGAGCTCCCGCGCGTCGCCCTCGGCGCAGCAGGTCGGGCGTGAGCTCCGTGTCGATGATCAGGACGAGCCCGTCGCGGTCCGCGACCGCGGTCCCCGGTCGCGGCGACGCCTGGATCTCGACCTCGTCGGGTGCCAGGGTGACCCCGGCGAGCGTGACCGAGCCGTCCGCCTCGAACGTCACGGCGCCGTCGCGCGCGGCGGCCATCACGGCCGGGATCGCGGCGCCGAGCCGCTTGCCGATCTTCGGCAGGAGCGGCTTCACGCGCCGCTCGACGAGGTCCGAGTCGTCGTCGATGACCATGACGGACCGGACGTTGATCTCCTCGGCGATGATCCCCAGGAGCGCGGCGTCGACGTCCAGGCCGCGATCGGGCAGGGCCAGCCAGGCCCGTGCCAGCGGCTGGCGGGTCCGGATCCTCGCCGAGCTGCGCAGCGTCCGGGCCAGGTCGACGGCGTCCTGGGCCACGGCCATGGCCGCCTCGAGCCGCGCGTCGCGATGGTCGGCCAGCTCGTCCGACGGCCAGCGGGTCAGGTGGACGCTGTCGGGCGCGTCGGGCAGGTCGGTCGCGAGGTTCCCGTACATCGCCTCGGCCATGAACGGGAGGACCGGGGCGAGCATCCGCGTCGTGGCGAGCATCGCCTCGTGGAGCGTCGCGAACGCCCCGGCGCGATCGGCGGCATCGGCGTTCGCGGTGCATCCGTTCCCGCGACAGCCGCAGGTACCAGGTGGAGAGGCCGTCCATGAACGACGACAGCGCGCGCGTCGCCCCGACCGCATCCACGTCCTGGAGCCGGTCCTCGACGACCGCCGCCGTGCCCGCCGCGCGGGACAGGATCCAGCGGTCGAGCGCGCCCCGCTCGACCACCGGCGGGGCGGCGACCGCCGGCGTCCACCCGTCGAGCCGCGCATAGGTGACGAAGAACGCGTACACGTTCCAGAGCACGAGCAGCTCGCGGCGGGCCTCGTCGGCGGCGTGCCAGCCGAACGGGATGTTCTCCTCGGGCCGCGCCTTGGCGAACATCCAGCGCATCACGTCGACGCCCATCCGGTCGGCGGCCTCGTCGAACTCGATGGCGTTGCCCCAGCTCTTGTGCATCGGCCGGCCGTCCTCGCCGAAGACGAGGGCGTACCCGAAGATCGTCCGGAACGGCGGTTCGCGCCGCAGCACGGTCGACATCGCGAGCATCGAGTAGAACCAGTTGCGGAACTGGCCCGGGAAGCTCTCGGTGATGAAGTCGGCCGGGAACCACTCCGCCCAGTAGTCCGGCTCCTCGCGGAAGTGCAGCGTCGAGAACGGCACGATCCCGGCGTCGAGCCAGGGGTTCCCGACGTCCTTGATCCGCTCGACCGGCCCGCCGCAGCCGGGGCAGGCGATGCGGACTGCATCGACGTACGGACGGTGCGGCGTATGGCCCTCGAACCGGTCCCACCCGTCGACGGCCCGCTCCTGCAGCTCCGCGCGCCCGCCGATGACCTCGACCGTGCCGCACGCCGAGCAGTCGTAGATCGGCAGCGCCAGCCCCCAGTAGCGCTTCTTGCTGATCATCCAGTCGCCCATGTTGAGCAGCCAGTCGAGCTCGCGGTCGTAGCCGAACGACGGGGATCCAGCGGATGCTGTCGACCACCTCCATGATCTGGTAGCGGAGGCTCGCATCGACCTGCGCCGGCGTCAGCGCGTCGCGCGGCTGGTCGTACACCGGCCCCATGCTGATGTACCACTCGTCGACGAGGCGGAAGACGAGCGGCGTCCCGCAGCGCCAGCAGTGCGGGAACCGGTGGTGGATGGTCTCGAGGCGGTAGAAGCGGCCGGTGGCCTTGAGATGCTCCACGATCGGATCCGCGACGTCGCGCACGTCGCGGCCGCTGAGCGACCCGAACCCGTCGAGCACGATCCCCGACTCGTCGAGCGGGGCGACGACCGGGAGGCCGAGCGCCTTGCCGAGCTGGAAGTCCTCGGCGCCGCAGCCGGGCGCGATGTGGACGATGCCGGTCCCCTCGTCCTCGCCCGACCTCGTCCCATGCGACGACGCGGTGGACGTACGGCGTGGCCGGGTCGTCGCGCGTCCCCGTCGGCGAAGGCCGTCCGCACGGCGGGCAGGTCGTCGAAGGGGCCGGCGTAGCGCCAGCCGACCAGGTCGGCGCCATCCTTCTCTCCTCGACGGTGAACGGTCCGACCAGCGCCTGCTTGAGCGTGCCCTTGCCGACCCAGAAGCGGTCATCGCCCTGGCGGACCTTCGTGTAGCGGATCTTCTCGCCGACCGCGGCCGCCACGTTGGACGTGAGGGTCCACGGGGTCGTCGTCCAGACGAGCAGCGACTTCCCGGGGCGGTCGACCAGCGGGAACCGGACGGTCAGGCCCGGGTCGTCCTTGTCCTGGTAGCCCTCGTTGACCTCGGTCTGCGACAGGCCCGTGCCGCAGCGGGCGCACCACGGCATCGTGTCGTGCCCCTTGTAGAGCCAGCCGCGCCGGTGGCACTCCGCGAGGAAGCCCCAGATCAGGTCGTTGTTCTCGTTGCTGAAGGTGAAGTAGCTGCCGCCGATCTCGGGCATCCCGAGCCGCCCGACGAGCATCTCGACGGTGTCGGTGACCGGGCCCGTGGACGCCCGGCATCGGTCGCGACCTGCGACGGGTCCTCGCCGAGCAGGTCGTGGAGCCGGCGCAGCTCGTCGGGGTCGTTCCAGTCCATCCACATCCCGAGCCGGATCGACTGCTCGGTCTGGCGCGCCGCGTAGGTGAGCACGCGCTGCTTGCACAGCGTCACGAACCGATCGATGCCGTACGCCTCGATGTCGCGCTTGGACGTGAACCCGAGGTCGCGCTCGACGTTGACCTCGACCCAGAGGCCCTGGCAGTCGAAGCCGTTCTGGTAGCGCTGGTCCTCGCCGAGCATCGCGTGGAAGCGCTGGTAGAGGTCCTTGTACGCGCGTCCCCAGGCGTGGTGCACGCCCATCGGGTTGTTGGCGGTGATCGGCCCGTCCAGGAAGCTCCATCTCGATCCGCCCGCGTTCTGCGCGCGGAGCCGCGCGAAGGTCCGACGGTCCCGCCACATCGCGAGGATCTCGTGCTCCTGGGCGACGATGTCGGGCTTCGAGGTGACGGCGTGGAACATCCGACTCCGGTTCACGAGGTGGGCGGGATCGCGCCAACTGACGGCGGGCACGTCGAATCGGCGGGTCCGAGTATCCTACCCGCGATGCATCAACCGCAGGAGGCGCGACCGCGCGCCAGGTCGCCCTTCGCGGCCGCATTCCTCTCGCTCATCTTCCCCGGTCTCGGGCAAATCTATGCCGGCGCCGTCATGCGCGGACTGGCCTTCGCGGCCGCGCCGATCCTGCTCATCGCGCTCGGATCCGGGGTCTTCCTGCGGATGGACCGGACGGAGCTGATCGGGGTCGTCCTGAACCCGCTCGTCCTCCAGTCGGTCTTCGTCGTCAACCTCGTCGTCCTCATCTATCGGATCGTGGCGATCGTCGACGCCTACCGCGTCGCCGACTTCCTCAACGCCCACGACGCCGGGGGCACCGGCCGGCTCGGGCCGGCCCGGCTCGTGCGGAACCCCCTGTCGCTCGCCGGGCTGCTCGCGGTCATCCTCGTGATGGCCGGGGTGCACGTCGTCGTGGCCCGCTACGACATGCTCGCGCTCGACGTCCTCGACAGCGGCTGCATCTTCATCGGGGACGACCAGGACGCCGTGTGCGCCGACGATTCGACCGGCGATGCCGAGGCGTCGTCGACGCCCGACGCCTCCGAGACGCCCGACCAGACCGACACGGTCGCGCCGACCGAGTCGCCCACCCCCGAGCCCACGATCACCGGCACCCCGGTCCCCGAGGTCTCGATCCCGCCGTGGGACGGCAAGAAGCGACTGAACATCCTGCTCATCGGCGCGGACGTCCAGGGCGGCGGCCACAACACCGACACGCTCATCACCGTCTCGATCGACCCGGTGACCAAGCAGGTCGCGATGTTCAGCCTGCCGCGTGACATGTCCAACGTCCCGCTGCCGCCCGGCCCGCCGCGGAGCTTCTGGGGCTCCACCTTCGGCTCGAAGATCAACTCGCTCTGGGCGCAGAACCGCAACCGGTCCGACCTGTGGCCCGGCAACAAGTCGACCCGCGGCTACAACGCCCTCAAGTCGACGCTGAGCGAGCTCTACGGGATCGACATCCGGTACTTCGTCGAGGTCAACTTCGAGGGCTTCAAGAAGGTCCTCAACGAGCTCGGCGGCGTGACCGTCAACGTCCAGATCCCGGTCGTCGACGACAGCTACCCCGGCCGCGGGCGGCGTCGACCGGCGCCTCTACGTGCCGAGCGGCCTCCAGCACATGAACGGCACGGAGGCGCTCCGCTACGCCCGTTCGCGACACACGCCGAGCGACTTCGACCGCGCGGCCCGCCAGCAGCGCCTGCTGCTCTCCCTGCGCGAGCAGGCCGAACCCGCAGGAGCTCATCCCCCGCCTGCCGGAGCTGGTCAAGGCCCTCAAGAAGTCGGTCAAGACGGACATCCCGGTCGATCAGCTCGCCCAGCTGCTCGGGCTCGCGTCGCAGGTCGACACCACGAACATCAGCTCGTACGTCTTCCAGCCGCCGCTGTACGGGAGCGAGACGCCGCCGGGCGCCCCGGTCTACAAGATGTTCCCGAACGTCCAGCGGATCCGCCAGGCGGTCAAGAGCGCGTTCAACCGCAACCCGCTCGACGAGCAGCAGGCCGAGGACCTCGCCAACGAGGGCGCCTCCATCTGGGTGCTCTCGGGGCTCGGCGATCGCACCGGGGCCCGTCGCTCGCGAGCTACCTCGAGTACCGCGGTCTCGCGGCGTCTTCACCCCGGCAGGCAGCCGGCCGGGCGCGGTCCCAGCCGCCACGAAGATCGTGGTCTACAACGGCGCCGACTCGCGGCTCACCGACACGATCGCCTTCCTCGAGAAGACGTTCAAGGTCAAGGCCCAGCTCGCCACCGACCCGGCCATCTCGACCGACGTCGTCATCACGATCGGACGGAACACGCCGGACCTCGAGGCACCACCGCTCTCCTGAGGCGCCCGGCCCCGGGACTCGGCGGGCGAACGCACCACACCGGCCCGCACGGGCGGCAGGCGGCGGGGCGCCCGCCGATCACTCGATGGGCGTGAGCCAGTGCGCGTACTCGGGCAGTTGGCCCCGGACGGCGGCGAAGTAGCGCTCGCGGACGATCGCCGCCGATCGGGCCCACGGTGCCGGCGCCGATCTTGCGATGGTCGACCTCGACGACCGGCGAGACCTGGACGCCCGTGCCGCAGAGGAGGGCCTCGTCGGCGACATACAGCTCGGACCGGTCGATCGAGCGGACCTCGTGCGGGATCCCCTCGTTGGCGAGGATCTCGAGGATGGCCTTGCGGGTCACGCCCTCGAGCAGGTCGTCGCTGACCGGCGGCGTCAGGGCCACGCCGTCGCGGATGACGAACAGGTTCGCGGCAGAGGCCTCGTTGACGTGCCCATCGGCCGTCAGCACGAGGGCCTCGTCGAACCCGTTCAGCTCCGCCTCGGTCTTCTGGAAAGCCATGTTCACGTAGCCGCCCACGATCTTGCCGCGCGCCGGGATCGCCTCGTCGGCGTTGCGGCGCCAGGACGAGGTCATGAGCCGGACGCCGCCTTCGGTATCGATGTAGTTGCCGAACGGCACGGCGATGACATAGAGCTCGCTCTCGAGGTCGTGCAGCCGCACGCCGATCGCCTTGGTCGACTTGTAGAAGGACGGCCGGATGTAGGCGTCCTCACGGAACCCGTTGCGGCGCACGGTCTCCACGATGAGCCCGGTCAGCTCGTCGACCGACGGCACGCCGTCGATCATGAGGATCCGGCAGGACTGGCGGATGCGCTCCACGTGGTCGCGGATCTTGAGGCCGTAGAGCCGCCCCTGCTCCTCGTTCCAGTAGGCGCGGATCCCCTCGAACGTGGCAGTCCCGTACATGAACGCGTGGGTCATGATGCTGACCTTCGCCTCGCTCATCGGGACATAGGCGCCCTCGAAATAGCAGGTCAGCTCGTCGAGCGCGCCCGGCTTGGGGGCGTGATGCGGGGCCGGTGCCGGCGTCTCCGGGGACTTCTGGGTGAGCATGCTGTCGGCTCCTCGGTGGGCGCGGCACGGGGGCCGCGACGACGGTCTGAAGCGGTCGGCGGAGTATAGCAGCGACCCTCGGGGTGGCCGCCATCGGGCCGGCGACGCCCGGCGGTCGCGCGAGGGCGACGCCCCGGCGGTCGCGCGACGGCGCCGCCGTCAGCCGATCGCGCCCGACAGGACGCCGACGACGAGGATCAGGTAGGCGACGTAGAAGACGCCGCCGACGAGGAGCCCGCGCCCGCGCAGGCGGCCCGTCCGGGCCATCGGGATGAAGATGACGGCCGATGAGAGGAACGCCATCCCGGCGGACGCGAACGCGACGTAGGAGCCCTCGGCGACAACCCAGGTGCTCGACGCGAAGACCAGCGCGACGACGGTCGGGATCGTCGACTGGAAGACCATCGCCCCGGTGATGTTGCCCATCGCGAGCGTGTCCTTGCCGGCCCGCACCCAGATGATCGAGTTGAACTTCTCGGGCAGCTCGGTCGCGATCGGCGCGACGACCAGGGCCAGCAGCACCTCGTCGATCCCGAACTCCATCGCGAGATGCTCGACGGCATCGACGAAGAAGATCGCCCCCAGCACGATGAGCCCGAGCGCGGCCAGGACCTGGACGTTGACGACCCGAAGGCGCGGCTCACGCGGATCGGCCCGGTGGGCGCGCCGGTCGAGCCGGTGGAACCGCAGGGGCGCGAGGTCCGGGGCGTCGACGTCCGGGTCGGCCTCGAAGTGGCCCTTGACGTACCACGCGTAGATGCCCAGCAGGACCACGGCCACGATCCACTTCAGCCAGACCGGCTCGAGCGGCAGGAAGGCGGCGCCGATGGCGAGCGCGTAGGCGACGGCGAAGTAGCTCATGTCGTGCGCGAGCACCTTTGTGTCGACCGCCATGACGTCGCTCTCGTGGTGCTTCCGCCGCACGTAAGGACCGCGACCCCGGTGACGAACATGGCGAGCGTCGAGAGCATGAACGGCGCGCCGAGCACGGCCCCGACCCCGACCTCGTGGCCCGAATCGCCCGTGGCGAAGAGGATCGCGATGATCGGGATCATGGTCTCGGGCAGGGCCGTGCCGACCGCGGCGAGCACCGACCCGACCGCGCCCTCGGCGAGCTCCAGCTTCCGTCCGAACCACTCGATCCCGTTCGTGAACAGCTCGGCGCCGAGGAGGATCACGAGGAACGCGAGCGCGAGGATGACCAGGTCCATCAGACCTCCGTGAGGGCCGCGGTCGCGACGCCGACCGCGATCACGACGAGGATGCCGATCGCGACGAGCACCATCGTCCAGTCGCGGTCCCGAGCGTACCCGAGCCCGGCGACCAGGACCCGCAGGATCGGGGTCGCGATGACCATCATCAAGCCGAGCCACAGGAACCCGACCGGACGCAGGGCGGTCACGTCCGCGACGATCGATGCCGGATCGAACGGGGAGCTGGGTCGAGGGGCGAGATGCCGTTCGACGAGCATCAGCACCACCCCGGCGACGAGCAGGCCCACCGAGATGTAGGTCAGCCACACGAGGAGCCGGCCGATCAGCCGCTCGACCTCGAGCTGGCGCGGCGTCGCCGCCAGGCGACCCTGCGGGGCCTGCATCACGAGACGGCCTTCTGGAGCATCTCGAACGCCGTGTAGAGGAGCACGACGACGAACAGCAGGCGCAGGTACCGGAGGTCGATGCGGTGCGCGACCCGCGACCCCAGCGACGCGCCGAGGAACACGCCGATCGCCGTGGGTCCGGCGACGTACGGGTCGATCCCGCCGTGGATCAGGTAGATGACGGCACTCGCCGCGGCCGTGATGCCGATCATCATGTTGCTCGTCGCGGTGGCCACCCGGAGCGGGACGCCCATCCCGAGATGCATGAGCGGCACCTTGACGATCCCGCCGCCGATCCCGAGCAGCGCCGAGAGCACCCCGGCGCCGGCGGACCCGACG
Organism: uncultured Chloroflexia bacterium; assembly: GCA_963755115.1. Taxonomy (GTDB): domain Bacteria; phylum Chloroflexota; class Limnocylindria; order Limnocylindrales; family CSP1-4; genus SPCO01. The sequence goes on along the minus strand of CAVWIK010000002.1, from coordinate 1,604,059 downwards.
ACGCCCAGGGGCATGTTCCGGACCTGGTAGTCGGCGCGCCGATGCCTCCGTCTCGTCCGCCGACGCCGCGCGCCCGCGGACCATCGACACGGCGACATAGACGAGCAGGGCCGCGAACAGGACCTCGAGCACCTGCTCGTCGAGCAGGAAGGCGATGCTGCCGCCGACGAGGGCGCCCGTCGCGGTGAACAGCTCGAGCGACATGCCGAGCCGCAGGTTGGCCACGTGCCGTTCGAGATACACGCCGGCGGCGGCGCTGCTGGTCATGATCACCGCGACCAGCGACACGCCGACGGCCTCGCGCAGCGGCAGCCCGAAGCCGAGGGTCAGGAGCGGGACCATGCAGCACGCCCCCACCGAGGCCGAGGAGCGAGCCGAACATCCCGGCGGCGGCTCCCCCGCCGACCATCAGCAGACCGACCAGCACCTCAGGCCCCGGGCCGACGGTGCAGCCGAACTCCGCCACGAGCTCGGAACGCGGGTGCCGGTCGCCCGGCGAACGCGCCGGCATCCCGCACGGGGCTCAGGGGCGGAGATGCTGCGGGGCGTACGGCAGGAGCGCGACGTGACGGGCGCGCTTCAGCGCGACCGCGAGCTCACGCTGGTGACCGGCGCACGTGCCGGTCTTGCGGCGCGGCTCGATCTTGGCCCGCTCCGAGAGGTAGCGGCGGAGGCGGTTGACCTCCTTGTAGTCGATCTGGACGGTCTTGTCGGCGCAGAACGCGCAGACCTTGCGGCGACGGCGATCGCGATAGAAGTCGTCGCGCTTCTTCGAACGGACGGGGGGCATGGTCGGTCGGTCTCCTGATCAGAACGGAAGGTCGTCGAGGTCGGTGTCGTCGGCCGGGGCACGGGACGGACCACCGCCCCCACCGGCCGCGCGCCGGCGCGGCGGGCGCGCCGGCGAAGCGCGCCGTCGCCGTCATCGCGGCCCTTGCGGTCGAGGCTGATGACGTTGTCGGCCGTCACGTCGAGTGACGTCCGCTTCTGTCCGTCGTTGCCCTCGAACTCGCGGGTCTTGAACCGGCCCTCGACGAAGACGCGGTTGCCCTTGCGGAGCTGCTCGGCGGCCCGCTCCGCCCGGTCGCCGAAGACGCTGACCCGGATACCAGTCGGTGCCCTCGTCGACCCAGCCACCCTGGCCGTCGGGCTTGCTGTTGCTGACCGCGACGCTGAACTGGGTCACGGGCCGACCGTTGGGCGTGTACCGCATCTCGGGGTCACGGCCCAGGTTGCCGATGAGCATGATCTTGCAGAACGCCATCGTGGGCCTCCGTCAATCGATGGCGGCCGGTGCCGCCTCGCTCTCGGATTCGTCGATCCGCTCGGTCGACGTCGTCCTCGAAGTCGTCGTCCTCGTCGGACGGGCAGGACGGCTCGTCGTCGATCCCTCGAGCTCGATGTCCCCGCCTCGGCCGGCCTTGAGCGGGCGTTCGACGCGGGTCACCAGGTGGCGCAGGACCTCCTCGGTGATGAGGAGGGTGTGCTCCAGCTCGCGGATCGCGTCCGACGGGGCCTCGAACAGGATGATCTGGTACGAGCCCTCGCGGTGGCGATCGATGGGATAGGCCAGCCGGCGGCGGCCCCAGGGTGCGACCTTCACGATCTGGCCGCCCGCGGCCACGATCTGGCGGGTCGTGCGGTCCACGACCGCCTGGCTGCGATCGTCCGCGACATCGGGACGGATCACCAGCATGAGTTCGTATCGGCGCATGCGCGCTCGCGCTCCTTCCAATGGGGATGCCCCGTCTGACGGCGATGCCGGCACGGAGCGGAAAGAAGATCAGGCCGTAGTCTAGCACGCACCCTTCCGGGAGCCGGACGACCGGTTCCCGGCGGGCGCCATCGTCCCTCCGCCCGGTGGATGTATCCTCAGGCTCGTCCACCGCGAGCGTCCCGTATCTCGTCGCGACCCGCCAGCTCCAGGGGAGACTTCTTGCCCGCCAGCTCCATCCTGCTCATCGACACCGATGCGGCGTCGGCCGAGGCCATCAGCTCGGTGCTGACCGGCGTGGGCTACACCGTGACGACGACCGCCGATGCCGACGCCGCGCTGTCCGACGGGACCCACCAGCTCGTCATCGTCGACGTCATCAGCGGCAAGCGGAGCGCCCCGGACCTCTGTCGCGACATCCGCGCGACGCCCGAGATGGCCGGGATCCCGGTGCTGTGCGTCAGCCAGAGCGACCTGGTCGAGGAGCGGATCACCTTCCTCGAGGCCGGCGCCGACGACGTGATGGCCAAGCCGTTCGACAGCCGCGAGCTCGAGGCTCGGGTCGAGGCGCTGCTCCTGCGCTTCCAGCGGTCGCGCGACATGACGCCGGTCTTCTCCGCGGACGGCCTCGTCGTCGCCCGCGCCCGCCGGGCCGTCGCGGTCTTCAGCCCCAAGGGCGGGGTCGGGACGACCACCATCGCCGTCAACATCGCGGTCGCGAAGGCCCGCGTCCTCCCGGACCGGGTGATCCTCATCGATCTCGCGCTCCAGTTCGGGGCGGTCGCGAGCCACCTCAACCTGAACCCCAAGACCACGCTCGCGGACGCCGTCCGGGACGAGACCGCCATGCGCGAGCCCGAGATCCTGCGGACGTTCGCGATGCGGCACGAGTCCGGTCTCCACGTGCTGGCCGCGCCGGGCACGCCCGAGGGCGCCGAGCTCATCGAGCCGGCGCACGTCGAGAAGATCATCCGGGGCCTGCTCGAGGTGTACGACTTCGTCGTCATCGACGCCGGGTCGCTCGTCGACGAGCGGTCGATGACCGCGCTCGAGGCGGTCGAGTCCGTCGTACTGCCGGTGTGCGCGGAGATCGCCGCCCTGCGGGCGGTCCACGGCCTGATCGACTACTTCAACGACGTCGGCTCGATCGGGCTCAAGTCGACCCTCGTCCTCAACAACATGTTCGCGAAGGACAGCCTCAAGCTGCGCGACATCGAGAGCGCCCTCGGGTCGAAGATCGCCGTCGACCTGCCCTATGACCCGTTCGTCTACCTGAAGGCCGTCAACGAGGGCAACCCCGTCGTCCTCGGGGCGGCGCGAACGCCGGCCGCCGAGCGGCTGACGAAGCTCAGCGCCACGGTCTTCGGCGACGACGCGTTCGCCGTGCCGCTTCAGGTCGAGGACAAGAAGGCCGGCCGGTTCGGGTTCCGCCGCGGGTAGCTCCCCGGACATCGCGCCCGGCCGGGGGTCAGGTCTCGATCACCCGCGACCAGTAGGCGGCCTGGCACACCGGGCATCGCTCGGCGGAGGGAGGCGGATCGTCGAACGGCCGCACCTGGACGTCATCGTCGCCGGTGAAGGTCGATCCGCAATGCGCGATGACCATGCCCTGGGACGTGCGCCGCTGGCCCAGGTGCCAATAGGACAGCCAGGCCACCTTGCGCCGGATCCAGTCGGTCACGCACGTCCTGACTCGCGGCGCCCACGCCGTCGACGACATCGCGCAGGGGTCCATCCGGTCGGATCGTGCCGCGCGCACACGCTTCGATCGTCGCCGGGCCCCGTCCGCGGTCGCCGCGACCGCCCCTATCTCCTCGGCGTACCGATGATAGTCGACCGCTCGCCGGTCGGGAACGGCCCGGACGATCGCGCCCGCCAGCCGGCACGCGGCCCGGCGAGATCGTGACCGTCGGCCCTTGGGCCGCTCACCGACCCGCTGCTACGCTCGGACGGCAGTAGCGTCAGGAGACGGACATGACCCAGCAACCGACGATCGAGCAACAGCAGCCGCCACACGGCGGCGAAGGCATCCCCGGATGGGCGCCGCCGGGCGCCCAGGCAGCCCCAGGTCCTGCGGCACCGCCGATGGCGGCCACGAAATTCTGCTTCGCGTGCGGCGAATCGATCGACTCGCGAGCGGAGATCTGCCCGAAGTGTGGCGTCCGCCAGCCCTATCAGGCGGGCATGCCGTACTCAGGCGGCGGGGTCTCGGGCGATGCGACCACGAGGACCGGCAAGACCAAGATCGCGGCCTCCCTATTGGCGATCTTCCTCGGCGTCTTCGGCATCCACAAGTTCTACCTCGGAGACACGACGCAGGGCGTGATCTACCTGATCTTCTTCTGGACGTTCATCCCGGCGATCATCGGGTTCATCGAGGGGATCGTCTGGCTGACGCAGTCCAACGAGGTCTGGCTGGCCAAGTACGGGGATCGCTAGACCGCGACGGGGTGGTGCCGGAGCCGAGATTCGAACTCGGACGCCCTTGCGGGCCGCGGAGTTTAAGTCCGCTGCGTCTGCCAGTTCCGCCACTCCGGCCAAGCTGAAGGGTACCGGCTCGACCGAGCCGAGTGGGCCGGGGGTCGACGCGCCGAAACCGCTCGACTATGCTTCGGCGCGGTGGTTCGGTCCCCTTCGGGCCGAGTTGCAGCCGGGACCGTTGCCGGCAGCCCGCGAGGGATGGACTGGATGTCGCCGTCGCACCGGATGACCGATGGGTTCTTCTTCCGAGCCATGATGGAGAGCACGCCCGACAGCGTCTACATCAAGGATCGCGAGGGCCATCTGCTGCGCGTCAGCCGCTCGATGGCGCTGCGGCTCGGGTATGCCGACCCGGCCGAGCTGGCCGGCAAGACCGATACCGACCTGTTCGGCGAGACCTTCGGGCAGCGGACCTACATCGAGGAGCGCCGGATCATGGAGTCCGGCGAGCCGCTGATCGGTCTCGTGGAGAGCCGGCCCCTCGGCGACGCCCTCGTGAACTGGACGCTGACCTCGAAGACGCCGCTCCGCGATCCGACCGGCGAGACGGTCGGCCTCATCGGGATCACGCGCGAGATCAACGAGCTCAAGCGCACCGAGCTCGACCTGCAGCACCTGGCCACGCACGACACCCTGACGGGCCTGCCGAACCGCTACCTGTTGATGGACCGGATGAGCCAGGTCGTCGCCCACGCGCGCCGGGCCGGGGCCAGCTTCGCCGTCCTCTTCGTCGACGTCGATGACTTCAAGGCCATCAACGACGTCCGCGGCCACGAGTTCGGCGACCTCGTCATCCAGGGGATGGCGGGTCGACTCGTCGGCTGCGTCCGGGCGAGCGACACGGTCGCGCGGATCGGCGGCGACGAGTTCGTCGTGGTCCTCGAGGCCGTCGGCCGCCACGATGACGCCGGCGCGGTCGCCGCCAAGATCCTCGCCCGCCTGGCCCAGGTGTTCACCATCCAGCGACACCGGGTCAAGGCGACGATCAGCATCGGGATCAGCTACTTCCCGGACAACGGCGAGGACCCCGAGGTCCTCGTGCGGGCGGCCGACTACGCGATGTACCTGGCCAAACGAGCCGGCAAGAACCGCGTGCAGGCCTGCCCGGACGGCCTGCTCGGACCCGACGCCGACTTCCAGCCAGGCTGACCGGATCGACCGGGGCGATGGAACTCGAGCTGACGATCCTGGCGCTGCTCATCGCCGGCTATGCGCTCATCGCAGCCCGCCTCGACCGGATGTCGATCGGACCGGCGCTCGCCTTCATGGCCATCGGCATCCTCCTGGCCGACGACGTCCTCGGGCCGATCTCGTTCGAGCCCCAGGCCGAACCGCTCAGGGTCCTGGCCGAGGCGACGCTGACGCTGCTGCTGTTCGCCGACGCCTCCACGATCCGGGCGCGTGCCCTGCGCCAGGACGCCGCGCCCGTCGCCCGACTGCTGATCATCGGGCTGCCGCTCACGATCGCGCTCGGCACCCTGGCCGCGCTCCTGATGTTCCCGGGCACCTCGCTGGGCATCGCCCTCCTCATCGGCGCCACCCTGGCACCGACGGACGCGGCGCTCAGCCAGCCGGTGATCACGAACCCGGCCGTGCCGGCCCGGATCCGGCGTCTGCTGAATATCGAGAGTGGCCTCAACGACGGGATCGCCACGCCGTTCGTCTTCCTGGCGCTGGCCCTCTCGACAGCGGAGACGACCGGCAGTTCGGGCTGGTTGCTGGGGGCGCTGACCGACACGGCGGTCGGGGTGGCGGTCGGGACGGTCGTGGGCTTCACTGGCGGGTCGCTGCTGCAGCTCGCCGATCGGCGTGCGTGGACATCCGCCGTGTCGCGTCAGCTCTTCGTCCTGGCCCTGGCGATCGCCTGCTACCTGGCAGCGGTCGCCCTCGACGGCAACGGGTTCATCGCCGCGTTCGTGGGCGGCCTCGCCTTCGGCCGGGGCAGCCGGTGGCGCGAGGAGCGCGTCGTCCGCTTCACCGAGACGCAGGGAGCCGTGCTCGCGATCGGCGTGTGGATCGCCTTCGGGCTCACCCTCGCCGGCAGGCTGTTCAGCGACCTGTGGGACCCGGCGGCGATCGCCTATGCCGCCCTCAGCCTCACGATCGTCCGCTTCCTGCCGGTCGGCATCGCCCTCGCGGGCGTCCACTTCAAGCCGTCGACCGTGCTGTTCATGGGCTGGTTCGGCCCGCGTGGCCTGGCCTCGATCGTGTTCCTCATCGTCGGGATCGAGGGCCTGGACCAGGCTGGCGTGGACCCCGGTCCGCTGGGTGCCGCGGTGGCGTGGACGGTCCTGCTGTCCGTGATCGCGCACGGCCTGACCGCGATGCCGCTGGCGACCCGCTACGGCCGCAGCGTGGCAGGACTGCCGTCGGACGCACCCGAGCTCGAAGACGCCGTCGAACCGAAGCCCTCCCGCTTCCGATGGGCCAGCAAGGGGCCGAAGACGACGCGTCAGGACTCCCGCCAGGCTAGGTCGGACCGGCCCCCGCTCTCGTCCGGAGGCATCGGTCATGCGGACGCACCCCGGTCGACGGCACTCACCGCCCCGATCGAAGGCGGTTTCCGCCGCTAGTGCTCGACGACTTTGTCGAGCTTGGCGGCCTGGTCGATCCAGGCAGCGAGCTCCGCCTCGCTCGGGACCCGGCGGACGATACCCGGCCGCGCGGCGACGACCTCCTGGACCGTGACCGCGAGGTTGGCCGGGTTCCGCTGGGCAAGCTCGGCGGGTGAGTCGACGCCGGCGGCCTCGAGCAGGTCCGAGTACTCCGACCCGACGCCGTTGATGCGCATCAGGTCGACGTGGTTGACCCATTCGAGGATCTTCGCGTGCGAGATCCCCGTGGCCTCGGCGATCTTCTGGCGGCCGTCGGGCTTCGCACCGGCAGCGAGCAGGGCGTCGGTCGTCGAGATACCGGCCGCCGCGAGCTTCTCAGCCTCGGCAGGGCCGATCCCTTCGACATCTTCGATCCCCAGGTGATGGTCGTCCACCGACGCCGGGACCGGCGCCGGGGCGGCCGGGGGCGGCACGGGCGTCGTGGCCGCCGCCGCGGCAACAGGGGCTGCTGCTGCGGCCGGCGCGGCTGCGGGCGCCGGCGCTGCAGATGCCGCTGCCACGGTTGCCGCGGCTACGGGCGCCGCGGCTGCAGGTGCCGCGGCCGCGACAGGCGCCGCCGCAACTACCGCCGGCCGCGCACCGACCCCGAACGCGGCCTTGACCTCGCTCGTGCTCAGGTACCACAGGATGAACACCGGCATGATGGCCATGCCGAACGCGACGCCGGTACCCGGGAACTGGACGAAGGCGAGGGCGGCCTCGAACAGCCCGACGCCGGCCATGATCTGGGCGAACAGGCGCGCCCAGGGCTGGAGCGCCCAGAGGCCAAGCGCGGCAAGGATCCAGATGATCCCCGTGGCGACGGCGAGCCACCCCCAGAGCCCGACGTGGTCGAACGCCGGCAGGTCGCCGAACGCGCCGAACCAGTCGAAGCCCAGCACGCGCAATCCGAAGAACAGGAACCCGAATCCCGCGAGTGCCGCGAAGAATCCGATGACGGCGATGAGGATGGGTGGGTTCTTCACGAGCGTCCTCCACGTACCGGGTGACGACGACGATGGCGCATCGAGCGAAGCCTGCCCGACGTGACCCGCCAACTCTAGCGAATCACCAGCCACGCAGACGGACCGTCATGGGGCGCCGTATGTCGAGGACGACCGGATCCGGACTGGTGGATCGGCGGGGGTCACGCAGTCAGGACGGCCCGCGACGCCGGCGCGCGATCCGGGCGGAGCCGCACCCGACGGAGCAGCTGGGCGTTGGCGGCGACGATGATCGTCGATGCGCTCATCGCGATGGCCCCCACCGCCATCGGCAGGTCGATGCCCCACGGGATCAGGAACCCCATGGCGACCGGGATGGCCACGAGGTTGTAGCCCGTCGCCCAGGCCAGGTTCTGGACCATCTTCCGGTAGGTCGCGCGCGACAGCTCGATCGCCGCGACCACGTCGCGCGGGTCGCTCCGGACGAGCACGATGCCCGCCGACTCGACGGCCACGTCCGTGCCGGCGCCGATGGCGATGCCGACGTCCGCGGTGGCGAGGGCCGGGGCGTCGTTCACGCCGTCACCGACCATCGCGACCTTGCGGCCACCCTCCTGGAAGCGCTTGACGGCGCCGGCCTTGTCGGCCGGCAGCACCTGCGCGGCGACCTCGTCGATCCCGAGTCGTCGGGCGACCGAGTCGGCGACCGCCTGACTGTCGCCGGTGATCATCGCGACGCGAACCCCGAGGGCATGCAGCGCGTCGATCGCCTCCTTCGACTCCGGCCGGATCTCGTCCTCGACGGCGACGACGCCGACCACCCGGTCCCCATCGATGACGTGGAGGACCGTCCGGCCGTCGCGGTCCCAGTCCGCGGCTACCGGGAGCGGCGCGAGGCCGAGGTCCGCCAGCAGCCTTGGACCGCCCACCGTGACCGCGCGACCGTCGACCTGCGCGCGCGCACCGCGACCAGCCAGGGCCTCGAAGGCGGTAGCGGCCGGGATGGCCAGGCCACGAACGCGGGCGCCCGCCACGATCGCCCGCGCGAGCGGATGCTCGGAATCGGCCTCGACGGCAGCCGCCAGCCGGAGGGCCTCGGGATCGTTCGCGTCGACGAGGGCCGGCTCGCCGCGGGTGAGGGTGCCCGTCTTGTCGAAGACCACCGTGTCGAGGGTCCGCGCCCGCTCGAGCGCGAGGCGATCCTTGACGAGCAACCCGTTGCGGGCACCGAGTGACGTCGAGATCGCGATGACGAGCGGGATCGCGAGGCCGAGGGCATGGGGGCAGGCGATCACGAGGACCGTGGCCGTGCGGACCAGCGCGCCCTCCGGGTCGCCCTGCAGCCACCAGAAGACCAGCGTGATCGCGCCGGCGCCGAGCGCGACATAGAAGAGGACGGCGGCGGCCCGGTCGGCGAGGGCCTGGGCATGCGAGGCCGATGCCTGGGCGGCGGCGACCATCCGCATGATCCCCGACAAGGCCGTCGCGTCGCCGGTGGCGGTCACCCGGATGCGCAGCGAGCCGCCGGCGGCGACCGTGCCGGCCACGACGGGGCTGCCCGGCTCCTTGCCCACGGCGCGGGACTCACCGGTGATCATCGATTCGTCGACGTCGGCGCTGCCCTCGGCCACCACGCCGTCGGCGGGGACGCGGGCGCCGGGTCGGACAAGGACGATGTCGCCGAGGGCGAGCGCGGCGACGGGACCTCCTCGGTCCCCGCCTCGGTGACCCGCTCGGCCGTGTCGGGCAGCAGCTCCGCGAGCGCATTGAGCGCGCCACGGGCCTGGGCGATCGAGCGCATCTCGAGCCAGTGGCCGAGGAGCATGATCGTGATCAGGGTGGCCAGCTCCCACCAGATCTCGACGTCGAACAGGCGCAGCGTGCCCGCCCAGGAGGTCACGAAGGCCACGACGATCGCGAGCGAGATGAGGGTCATCATCCCGGGCTTCCGGTCGGCCAACTCCCCCCGGGCTCCGCGGAGGAACACGAGACCGCCGTAGAAGAAGATGACCGTCCCCAGGACGGCCGGCACGTATTCGATCCCGGGGATGGACGGGATCGTGTAGCCGATCCACCCGGCGACCTCGGGGCTTAGCAGCACGGTCGGGATCGTCAGGGCGAGGCTGAGCCAGAACTTGTCGCGGAACATCGCGACGGAGTGGCCCTCGTGGCGATCGTGGCCGGCGGCAGGCATGTCGTGGACGCCGGACATCGGCATCGGTTCGTGGTGGTCGTGGTGGGCGGCGTGGTCCATGGGGGTCCTTCGGCTGCGATACTCCCCCCAGTATCACCGCGACGTCAAGGCATCCGTCGGTCGCGGCCCCGCCGGCAGCCATACTTGGCCAGAAAACCCGCGGTCCGCGACGCGTCCTGCGGTGTCCGGCGGTCGTATCGTCGAACCCATCACCGAGGAGGACTTCCGATGCGCAGCGTGACCTATTCGATGGGCATGTCGCTCGACGGCTACATCGTCGGGCCGGATGGCGAGCTTCGACTGGACGGCGCCCGATCCGGAGGTCTTTCGCTTCTGGATCGACGAGATCCGAGGGGTCGGCGTCCACCTCATGGGGCGACGGCTGTACGAGACGATGCTGTACTGGGAGACCGCCGACCAGGAGCAATCGCTCGACGACGCCGAGCGCGAGTGGGCGGCCCTGTGGAACCCGCTCCCGAAGGTCATCTTCTCCACCACGCTGTCGGCAGTCGAGGGCAATGCCCGCATCGCTTCCGGCGGCCTGGCGGAGGAGATCGAGCGATTGCGAGCCGAGCCGGGTGATGGCGACATCGGATCGGCGGCGCGACGCTCGCCGCCGAGGCGGCCGCGTTGGACCTGATCGACGAGTACCGGGCCATGGTTACCCGGTGCTGGTCGGCGGCGGCATCTCGTATTTCCCGCAGGGCGAGCGCCGGGTGGACCTCGAGCTCGTCGAGACCCGCACCTTCAGCTCGAACGTCGTCCACCTCCGCTACCGCGTGGCGCGCTAGTCGGTTTGCGTCGAGTCCGTTGACGATTGTCCAAGCATGGCCCGATGCTCTAGACGATGAACGAGGGCTGCCCACAGTCGGTCCACGGCAGCAGATGAGGCGTACATGACCGTCCAACTATTGGACTCGCTCCCCATCCTCGGCGTGTTCGCCGCCTTCGCGGTCTTCACGATGCTCTGCTACGAGGGCGGATTCCGACTCGGGCGTTGGTGGCAGGACCGCGAACCAGGTGAGCAGGAAGGTCCTACGGGGTTCCTCGTTGGTTCCATCCTGGCGCTCCTCGCGTTCCTGCTCGCAGTGACGATGGGGATGGCAGCCGACCGCTTCGACAGGCGGCGTGCGATCGTTCTGGACGAGGCGATCTCGGTCGGCACGACGTACTTGCGGGCCGGGTACCTGCCCGAACCGGCGTCGACCCAGATCCGCGAACGGTTACGCGAGTACGTCCCTATCCGCATCGTGCCGGCCGATGCCAAGCCGGCCGACCTCGCAGCGGGCATCCAGCGCTCGCAGCAGATCCTGGACGAGGTGTGGGCTATCTCTGAGGGTGTTGCCCGAACCACGGACCAGGGCGATCTCGTCTCCCTCTACCTCGACTCGCTCAATGAGACCATCGCATTGAATGAGACGCGAATCATCGCCGGGCTGTATGCGCGCGTTCCGGAGACGGTCGTGCTGCTTCTGGTCGGCGGGGCCGCGCTGAGTCTTGGGATGGTTGGCTACAGCGCTGGGCTCACGAGGCGCCGCGGCCTTCTGAACGCGGTGGTCCTGGTCGTCGCCCTCGGTGCCGTGCTCATGATCGTCATCGATCTCGACCGCCCACGGGAGGGCTTCATCACCGTGAGCCAGCAGCCGCTCATCGACCTCCAGCGCCAGATCGGACCGCCGTCGACCTGACGGCGGTGGCCATCGCCCGGTATTCGCGATGTTCCTGCGCTCGGACAGAGGCGCAGCAGCGCCACCAAGGGAACGCGAGCACGCGACGATCGAACTCGAGGTCGCGAAACGCCGGGTCCGGCAGGACTCGTCTCGCGCGACCGACATCCTCAGGGGCGACGTCGCCGTCTACGTCGACTCACGCATCTTCGGGCTCGTGTGGCCCGTGCATGACGACTCCAACAGCCGCGCTCGCGCCGTTCGTGTCCGAACCACCTCGTCGTGGCCAGGTTGCGGAGCGGCGAGCTGGGTAGCCTTGCGTCATGAGCGATCAAGCCGTTGCGACCGAGGGGCTGACCAAGCGGTATCGAGGCGATGTCCTCGCGGTCGACGGGGTGAACCTTCGCGTCGCTCGCGGCGAGGTCTACGCCTTCCTCGGCCTCAACGGCGCCGGGAAGTCCACGACGATCCGGATGCTGCTCGGGATGATCAAGCCGACCGCTGGGCACGCTGAGCTTTTCGGGGTTCGGGTAATGCCGTGGACGAACGACCTGTGGCGCCGCGTCGGGTACCTGGTCGAGACGGCCACCGCCTACCCCGAACTGACCGTCGTCGAGAACCTCGATGTGGCCGGGCGGTTGGCCGGTAGCGAGGACCGCGGACGCGTGGACGCAGTGATCGACCGGCTCGCGCTCGGTGCCTACGCGAGTCGCCGGGCCGGCACGCTCTCGCTCGGCAACCTGCAGCGCCTGGCCCTGGCCCGGGCCCTGCTGCACGGCCCCGAACTCCTGATCCTCGACGAGCCGGCGAACGGCCTCGATCCCGCCGGGCGTCGTCGAGATTCGCGACCTCCTGCGCGACCTTGCCCAGCACGACGGCGTCACGGTCTTCATGTCCAGCCACATCCTCGGCGAGGTCGACCTCCTCGCGGACGGATCGGCATCGTCCATCAGGGACGGCTGGTCGAGGAACTCGACAGCGTCGCCCTGGAGCAGCGGCGCGACCGACGCCTCGAAGTCGAGACCCGCGACGCAGGGGCGGCCGAGACTGCCTTGCGAGCGGCCGGTCTGACGCCGCAGCGGCGAGGCGAGGGACGACTCGAACTCCGCGACCCGATGGCGCTCGAGGCGCCGGAGCGGGTGGCGGAGATCCTTGTCGCGGCGGGGGCACCGCCCTCCCACCTCGCGATCGCACGCGAGTCCCTCGAAGAGCACTTCATGCGCGTCACGAGCGACGAGGCGGGTGCGGCATGACGGGTCTCCGCGCGGCGGTCGCGACCGAGTTCCTGAAAAGCCGCCGCTCCCGCGTGCCGTGGGGCGTCGGCCTGGGGTTCTCCATCGCACCGCTGGTCATGGGCTTGTTCATGGTCATCCTCAAGGACCCCGAGGCGGCCCGAGCCCTCGGGCTGCTCGGGGCCAAGGCCCAACTGACCGCGGGGACCGCCGACTGGCCGACGTACTGGTCGCTCCTCGGCCAGGCCGTCGCCGTCGGCGGATCGATCTTGTTCGCCTTCCTGACCGCGTGGGTGTTCGGGCGCGAGTTCGCCGACCGGACCGTCCGCGGGTTGCTCGCGACCGCGACGCCGCGGCGCACGATCGTCATCGCCAAGGCCATCGTGATCGCGGCGTGGGGCACAGCGATCTCCGCGTGGATCCTGCTCCTCAGCCTCGCGATAGGAGGGCTGATCGGCTTGCCCGGCTGGTCGGGGTCAGCGGCGATCCAGGCGCTCGCGACCATCGGTCTTGCGGCGCTCCTGACGATCGCCCTGCAGGGGATGACCGCGTTCTTCGCGGGGGTCGGCCACGGCTACATCGCGCCCCTCGGCTGGGCGGTTGCCATGGTGGCCGCATCCCAGGTCCTCGCCGTCCTCGGCTGGGGAGCCTGGTTCCCCTGGGCGGTGCCGGCCATCCTTGCTGGGGCAGGGGGCGTCGCGGTTGAGCCGGTCGGTCCGGGCGGCATCGCGATGGTCGTGCTCGCGGCCGTGGTTGGCGTCATCGCCACGATCACCTGGTGGGAGCGCGCCGACCAGACTGGCTGAAGCCGGTTCAGTGCGCTCGGTATCGCCGTCCATATCGGCGCCCGAGTGGCAGCCCTCGCAGGCCGTGGCGAGGTCCACGTTTCGAGCGTCGTGAAGGACCTCGTCGCCGGGTCAGGAATCTGCGTCGAGACCGCAGCAATTCGGGGAGTCATGTCGCAGTCTCGGTGACCATCTCGCCGTCGCGGTCTGCCGTCGTGCTCACCGGGTCCGACTCCGTGCCGAGGAGGGCCTCGACGGCCTTGCTCGCCGCCGGCGCGGCGAAGACCGAATTCGGTCGCCGGCTGCGAGTCGGAGGTCGCCGCGTGGAACGATGAGTCCATCGGCCCGTTCGATGGCGACGAGAACGGCCTCCTTCGGCCAGGGCACCTCGGCCACGCGCCGTCCTGCGAGCCCCGAGCCGGCCTGGATCTCCGCTTCGACGATCACGCCGCCGGTACGGAAGCCTCGGACCTGGCGGACATTGCCGCTGAGGGCCGTGCGATACGCCGACATGGCGTCACGCACCGACAGGACCCCCGCGAGACGCCCACGTGAGACGACTGGAGCCCATGAGCGTCGATGGTCGGCCAGGTCCCCGAGGGCATCGTCGAGACCATCTTCCGCTGCGAGGATCGGTTCGCGGATGATCGCGGTGTCACCGACCCGGTCGCCGTCATCCGCCATCTGAAGGACATCCAAGTCGACCATTCCCACCACGGTCCCCTCCCGATCGACAACGGGAGCCCCGGGCACGCCGGCGATCTCGATGCGTGCCCGGACGTCGGCAACCAGATCGTCTGCCCCGATCACCAGGCGCGCTTGCCGGGCCGCACCGCCGACGGGGACAGCGGCCAGCAACGGAAGGGCGAATCGGAACTGCTGTGCCGGCGAATCAGCGCGCGTTGCCAGCTGGCTCCGGTAGATCGTCCTCGAGCCGACGACGAAGGTTGCCAGGCCGACCGCGACCATCGCCGGAGCGAGCATCGAGAGGTTGCCCGTCATCTCGGCCACCATCAGCATCACGGCCAGCGGAGCGTGGGCCACGCTCCCGAAGAGGGCCATCATCGCCACGATCACGAAGGGCGCCGGTTCGGCCGGGATCGCGGGCGCGATCGGTTCGAGGACGCGCCAGATCCCCGCGCCGAGCATCCCGCCGATGAACATCCCCGGGCCGAAGATGCCGCCCGAGCCGCCTGATCCGATCGAGAGCGATGTCGCCACGATCTTGGCGAAGGGCAGGATCAGGATCATCCACAGGGGGATCGCGAGCAATGCCTCGCGGTCGAGCCCAGCCTGGACGAACCCGTAGCCGGTCCCGAGCACGCCCGGGATGACCAACCCGATGCAGCCGACGATGAACCCGCCGATCGCCGGCTTGAAGACCCGCGGGATACGCCAACGATGGAAGCGATCCATCAGGCCGTAGAAGTTGTTGATGTACAGCAGGCCGACGGCACCGCACGCCAACCCGATGAGGGCGTACCAGGCGAGTTGGGCCGGATCGCTGAACCCGAATTGCGTCTGCGCGCCGAAGATCGGGCGGAAGCCCTCGACGGAACCGAAGATGGAGTAGGCGATGATCGTGGCGATGAACGACGGCACGAGCACCTCGGACTCGACGTCATCGCGGTAGAGCAGCTCCGCACCGAGGACCGCCCCACCGAGCGGGGCACGGAAGATCGCGCCGATCCCGGCTGCCATGCCGACCGCGACGGCGATCCGTGCGTCGCGGGCGTCGAGATCGAGCAGGCGGCCCAGGTACGACCCGAAGCCGGCGCTGATCTGCGCCGTGGGCCCCTCTCGGCCGCCCGATCCGCCCGAGCCGATCGTGACGGCAGAGGCGACCAGCTTGACGGCCGGGATACGGGGGCGGATCCCGCGTGGATGGTGATGATAGGCGGCGATCGCCGCGTCGGTGCCATGTCCCTCGGCTTCGGGGGCGAAACGGAACACGAGGATGCCGGAAATCAGCCCGCCGAAGGCGACGACGAGCGGAAGGGCCCACGGCCGCGCCGCATCCGCGATCGGGGCTCCGCCCTCACCGGCCGGCGACGGCGGGGTATAGCCAGCGAGGACCCCAAGGAAGAACCGGGTCGCCCACTCCAGCGCAGCGTAGAACGCGATCGCCCCGAGACCGCCCGCCACGCCGATGACGGCCCCAAGGACGACCCACTTGCGGAGGTAGGTCGCGGCTCGGATTCGGCGACGCAGGCTCCGAAGGAGCGGTTCGAAGCGGCGTCCGACCGAACCTGTCACGCAAAGCGCTCGAGGTCGTCAGCGATCAAGCGGAGACCGACGACGAGATCGAGGTGGTCGGTGTCGCGCAGCCTCGCGGCCACTGCCTCGAGCGCAATCCGCCGGTGCGCCAGGATGGCCGCACGGATCACCTGCCCGCGCTCGGTCAGGCGCGCACGCGTCGCCCTTCGATCTGCGCCATCTGGGCCGAGCGTCGTGAGGCCGCGCCGCTCCAATCGACGAAGGAGACGGCTGGTCGCCGGCAGGGTTACGCCAACGCGAGCCGCGACCTCGCCGACTCTCGCTCCGTTCGTGTCCGCGCCGACGACGAGGATGGCACGCCACTGCGGAAAGGTGAGCTCGAAATCGGTCTCAGCATGCGCCAGCGCGCGGGTCGTCAGCCCCACCGTTCCCATCGCGACCCGCTCAAGATCGGCCGCGATCGAAGCCCGTGACGGCGTCATCGCCGGCGTCGCTTGGCTGGTCATCGTAGTCGGAAGGATAGCTTGATTACGAGCCAGGTGGCTATCATCTTGTCGAAGAGCGTTCCGACCGGCTAAAGCGCCTCCCAGCGACGGCCGGTCGACGCTCTTTCGATCAAGGACGATCGGTCCGCGCGTCGACGGCTCCCGATGGCGAGAGCCGATAGCCTTGCCTGCGGTTCAGGCTGCGCGGACGTCCCGCCGAACGAATCCCACCACCGCCAGCACCACCAGAGCGAACACAGGCACCATGAGTGCCACGTATCGCCATGGCTCGGTCGCGTTCACCAGCGGGTCGCCGCCGAGGGCCCATTTCCACGGCGATAGACCACTCAGGGGCTTGAGCAGATCGCTCAAAGGAAGCAACGCCGCGATGAGGTAGCCAGCGACGGCCGTCGCGACACCGATCGCAAGCACGAAGGAGGGCCGTGGCAGCCATCCTGCGACCGCCACTGCAAGGGCGCCGAACAGAAGTGCGAGCAATCCGCACAACACCACGGTCGAAGCGACCCGACTCGCGTCGATCTCCAGGCCGACCAGGGCGTCGCTGACGAGCTGGACAAGCAAGACCGCCGACGTCAGGATCGCGAGCCAGATGGTCAGCGCGATCATTCGACCCACGAAGACAGACCGCCGCGATACAGGCTGGCTGAGGTACGTCTCCATCCGCCCTGCGTCCTCTTCCGCCGCAGTGGTGCCGTTTGCGGCGGCAACCGCCGCGATGGCCAGTAGGAGCGGCACGATGAACTCGTACAGGTTGCCTCGAAGAAAGCCGGCGGGTGTGCCGAACCCGGCCAGCCCGAAGGCGTCGATCACGCCCGACGGCAGCTGGTCGATCGCTTCGCTGATGCCCGAGGACCCCGGAATGCCGGCCAGAACGCGACGGTCACCGCCACGAGGGACCCCAGCCCGATCCCCCAGCCCAGGAGCGATCGCCGCATCTGGCGGAGGGGGCCCAGCGCGAGTTCGACGTAGGCGCTGTTCACGAGTGATCTCCATAGAGATCCAGGAAGGCGTCCTCGAGGTTCGGTTCCTCCATCACGAGGCTGGCGACGGAATGTCGGGCGAGGACCGCAAGGACGGGATCGACCGGTCCCGAGAGGGTCGCCGCCAGCCGCCTGCCTTCGACGACCGGATCAACGAGGCCCGGGGTGGCGCGAATCTCCGAGGGATCGACGTCTTCCGCGAACCAGACCTCGATGCGCTGCCGCGCCCGACCTCGCAGATCGTCGACCGTCCCCTGGATCACGATCCGCCCGGCTCGCAGGACCGCCACGCGATCGGCCGCCCGCTGTACCTCGCTAAGGACGTGCGACGAGAGGAAGACGGTGGCCCCGGAGTCTCGCGCCTCGGCGACCATCGCCAGGAACTCGTGCTGCATCAGCGGATCGAGTCCGCTCGTCGGCTCATCGAGGATCAGCAGGTCAGGTCTCGGCGCGAATGCGAGCAGCAGCGCGACCTTCCGTCGATTCCCCGAGGAAAGGTCACGGGTCGGCCGATCGAGGTCGATCTGCAGGCGCCCGGCGATCGAGTCGACCCGCGCCTCATCGAGGCCACCTCGGAGCCGACCGATCGAGGTGACCAGCTGCGAGCGGTCATCCTCTCGGGCAGTCGAAGCTCACCTGGGACATACCCGATACGGCGCCGGACGTGGACGCCGTCACGACGCGGCTGCTCTCCGAGCACCTCGACGGCTCCGCTCGTCGGCCGGATCAGATCGAGCAGGCACCGGATGGTGGTGCTCTTGCCGGCCCCATTGGGACCGACGAAGCCGAACACCTCGCCGGGTCGAACCTCGACGTCGATGCCTCGAACGGCCTCGACCGAGCCGAAGTGTTTGACGAGGCCCGTTACGCGGATCGCGGCGACGGACTCCTCGGAAGATGGGAGCGTTCGCGCCGGATCGTCCACGGCCACACTCATTCCAATTCGGCGACCCAGGCGATCGCCGCGTCCCGCTCGGCGAGTCCGAACCGCTTGAACTTACCGGGCACCATCCACCCGAAGGCCGTCGATAGGTGCGCGACCCACCCGAGGTCGCTGACGACGGCTGTCCGCTTCCAGGCATGAGCATGGGCAACGAGGCCCGCATCCTCCTTCATCGCGCCCGGCGAGTCGCCCGTGAAGCGGTCGCCGAGGACGAGGAGGAGGCGCACGCTCCCGCCTACTGCGGCCCGCGTCAGGGCCGGCACCAGGACGTCTTCATAGTCAGCCGCCTCGATCTCGCCGACGCCTTCGAATCCGATGATTCCCTCGGGGAGGCCGACGATGGGTTCAAACAAGGTTGGCTCCTTTCCTGGTCGTGCGATCGGCTTCGCTACCCGGGTCGCGTCGAACGGCGTGCCGCTTGGGTCGTGCGGGCGGGATCCGGAGTGCGGCGACGAGGCCCGCCGTCACACCGACGACGTCCAGGTCTGGATTCACCAGCCGGTGCAGCAGGACACCATCGAGGGCCGCGGCGATGACGACGGCAGTTGCCTCGGGCTCGGCCCCTCCCGCGTCTCGGATCCGGCCCGCGAGAGCAGCCCGGAAGTCGTCGTACGCCTGCGCCAGGACGGCTCGCACCTGCGGATCTCGGCCACCCTCGAGCATCGCCTCGTAGAGCAGGGCGAAACGGTCCGATCCCGTGTCGATCCGAGCCACCGAATCGACACACGCGGCGATCGCATCGGGAACTGGCACGTCGGCGAGAAGCGCACCCATCGGCCCCTCGATCTCCTCGGCTATGGCTGTGAGCACCGCTTCCCGCCGAAGCGCATCCATCGAGCCGAAGTGGTAGTGGACGAGGCCTGGATTGACATGCGCCAGGGCCGCGACCTGCCGGGTCGTGACCGCGCTCCAGCCGCTCCGGGCGATCGCCGTGGCCGTCGCGGCCAGAAGTGCGTCGCGAGTACGAGTGGCAGAGCCGCGGCCGGGATGACCTGGCTGGCCGTCGTGGACCACCGGTTGGGCAGTTGCCTTGGGCATTTGCCCAGTATACCCGTTCGCGACGCCCGTGGCGGGTATTGACATTGGTGCGACACCAAGGTCTACCGTTGGCGCTATGGCAGCAACACCCGAGCATGGCTTTCCGGTCATCGCCGACTTGAGCGGCTACACCGCGTATCCGGCCGGAAGCTAGGTCGAGCGGGTCGTCGAACAGAGGGAGGTTCGATCATGACCAGTCTCATCGTCCAACGGACCATTGCGAGGTCTGGCGACGACGTCTGGGCCTACGCCGCGGACATCGTTCGACATCCCGAATGGATGACCGTCACGGACGCGCGGATACTCGAAGGGCCAGGGACGCAGGCCGGCGCGCGCGGGCGAGAGCGGATGCGGTTCGGCCCGTTCGCGTGGGACGTCGAGTTCGAGGTCGCGGACGCGGTCCCCGGCCGTCGTATCGTCTGGAAGGCGGTCGCCGGGGCACCGTTCGATCTCGCCGTGTCCCTGGATCTGGAACCGGTGGGGCCTACCGCGACGAACGCGACGTACGGGGCGGACATCCGGCTCCACGGTCTTTGGCGACTGCTTGGACCGATGGTCGCCATGGAGGGCAAGGCGGGCCCGGAGCGAAGAACTCCGGCGCCTCAAGGCTCAGGTCGAGGAAGCCTCGAGCGTCGCAGTGGCAACGTCATGACATCGTTGCGGCAGTTCCCGATCAGCGCCAGGGCGGCGGCCATCGACCTCGGCCGGGCACGCCAGTGGTACGAGGAGAAGCTCGGACTCGTACCGGAGCACGAGGATCCGGGCGGCGTCTGGTATCGCTTCGGCGGCGAGACCTGGCTGTACCTGTACGCGACTCCGTCGGCCGGGACGGCCCAGAACACGATCGCCGGCTGGGAGGTCAGGGGCATCGAGTCGGTGATGGCCGGACTGCGCGAACATGGCGTGACGTTCGAGGAATACGACCTGGGCGAGGTCCACATGGTCGATGGGCTGGCCGACTTCGGTGCAGCGAAAGCCGCCTGGTTCAAGGACAGCGAGGGCAACACCTACGAGTTGACCGAGGTCAGTGAGCGCGCTTGACAGGCGCGTTCCGTGCTGTTCCTCCGAGCCCGCCATCGACCAGGTCGGTCCCTTCGAATTCCGCTGACCCTGGACGACGGGAGATTCGTGAACTTCCGACCAAAGATGAGCCCGCCGATCGCTCGGCGGGCCGTTTCGTGCTCAGAAGTGTGGAGGCGACGACCGGATTCGAACCGGTGAATAGAGGTTTTGCAGACCTCCGTGTTGAACCACTTCACCACGTCGCCAGCCGGGTCGTCCGGGGCCGCTCCCCGGTCGGTGCTTGGCTGCCCCTCGAGGATTCGAACCTCGGTTCACGGATCCAAAGTCCGCTGTCCTACCACTAGACGAAGGGGCAGCGGTCCGCAGGGGAGGAGTGGAGCGGAAGACGGGACTCGAACCCGCGACCCTCACCTTGGCAAGGTGATGCTCTACCAACTGAGCCACTTCCGCTCGTGATGCCCCATCACCGAAGCGATGGTGCCGAGAGCCAGATTCGAACTGGCGACACCGCGATTTTCAGTCGCGTGCTCTACCAACTGAGCTATCTCGGCCCGATGGCCAACCAGCCCGCGGCTGCCCGTCGGCGCAGCGGAGGATACCACGAGCGCCGGAGCCCGGGCGACGGCCGCCTGCCGGCAAGCGCCTCTGCCGACGCTCCGCTCCCCTACTCCAGACCGCTGAGGCTGGACGCCTCGGCGGTGTCGAGCGGCTGCTCGCCGGTCAGCTGGCGGAGGCGGTTGATCCGGTCGACGATCGGCGGATGCGTCGACATCAGGCCGGACGAGCGCTCCTCGAACTTCTTGATCGGGTTCGTGAAGTACATGTGCTGCGTTCCGCGGTTGGCGACCTCGAGCACCTCCTGGTCGGCGCCGATCTTCGCCAGCGCCCGCTCGAGCCCGTACGGGTTCCGGGTCAGCTCCACCGACGAGGCGTCGGCGAGGTACTCGCGCTGGCGGCTGACCGCCAGCTGGATGAACCGGCTGATGAGCGGTGCGAGGATGGCGAGCGCGATCGCCGACGATCAGGATGACGATCTGGATGCCGCCCCCGCCATTGCTGTCACGGCTCCGCGATCGGCCGACGCCGCCCCAGAACGTGAACCGCAGGAAGAAGTCGGCGAGGATCGCGATCGCCCCGACCATGACTCCGACGACCAGCGAGAAGCGGATGTCGTAGTTGCGCACGTGCGACAGCTCGTGGCCGATCACGCCCTGGAGCTCCTCGCGATCGAGCTTCTCGAGCAGCCCCGTCGTGATGGCGACCGAGGCGTGCGCCGGGTCCCGCCCGGTCGCGAAGGCGTTCGGCGCGGTGTCGTCGATGATGTAGACCTTCGGCATCGGGGATGTTGGCGGCGATCGCCAGCTCGCGGACGACGTTGAGGAGCTGCGGCGCGGCGGTCTCGTCGACCTCGCGCGCCCCGCTCACGGTCAGCACGAGCTTGTCGCCCGGCGAAGTACGTGAACACGCCCGAGAGGCCCCGAGCCCGACGGCGAACGGCGTGACCGCCAGTCCTCCGCGGGGCTCCCGAAGATGGCGTACCCGATCGAGAAGCCGAGCGCGGCGAGCAGGACGACGACGAGCAGCGCCATCAGGAACGAGTTCCGCCGGTTGGCGGAGATCTGGTCGTAGAACGATGATCCGGCCACGGTCGCTCCCGCGGACCGGCGGTCAGCTCAGGCTGAGGTCGACGGTGGGCGTCGCGTCTGCCTCAGGCTCGGCGTCGAAGAACTCACGCTTGCTGAACCCGAACGGACCCGGCGATGAGCACGTCGGGAAGGTCGCGATCTGGGTGTTGTAGTCGAGGACCGTGGCGTTGTAGTGCTGGCGCGAGAACGAGATCTGGTTCTCGGTCGTGGTCAGCTGCTCCTGCAGCGCGAGCACGTTCTCGTTCGCCTTGAGCTCCGGGTAGTTCTCGACGACCGCGAACAGGGAGCGCAGGGTGCTGGTCAGCGCATTCTCGGCGGCGGCCTGCTGGGCCGGACCCTGGGCGCCGGCGGCGACGGCCGCGGCACGGGCGTTCGTGACGTCGGTCAGGACCTTCTGCTCGAACCCCATGTAGCCCTTGACCGCGTTCACGAGGTTCGGGATGAGGTCGTGGCGCCGCTTGAGCTGGACCTCGATCTGGCCCAACGCCTCATCGACGCGCAAGCGCTTCTGGACGAGACCGTTGTAGATCCCGATCACGAACACGACCAGGATCACGACGATCGCGATGATGATGATCAGCGTGAGGTCCATGCGCCTCCTCCGTTGGGGCAGTTGTGCCCGTTCGGAAAGAGTCTACCAGTGCGCCACGCGTCAGCGGCCGGACGCGGCCGTGCGATCGTCGGCGTCCTTGACCACGACCCCGCCCTGCATCACCCAGGGGATCGCGGCCGGATCGGCGAGGACCTCGATCCGGTCGAGCGGCTCGCCGGCGACCAGGATGAGGTCCGCGTCCTTGCCGACCGCCACGGTCCCGATCCGGTCCTCGAGCCCGAACAGCCGCGCGTTCGTCCGGGTCGCACTCACGATGGCCTTGTGCGGGCCGAGGATCTTGGCCTTGAGGACGAGCTCCTCGCCACGCCGGCCCTGCCACGGACCCACCACGTCGGAGCCCGACCCGATGTCGACGCCGGCCTCGTCCGCGGTGCGCACGCTGTCGGCGATGTGCGCCGCCACGGCCTTCAGCCGGGCGATCTTGTCCTCTGGCAGGCTCCACCGTTCCGGGTGGGCCGTGAGCAGGGCCACCGTCTGGAGCGTCGGGACGAGGAACACGCCGCGGGCGCGCATCGCCTGGGCGGTCTCCGTGTCGAGGAGTGACCCGTGCTCGATGGAGCGGACGCCCGCCTCGATGGCGACCCGGATCGCCGGCGACGTGTGGCAGTGCGCGAGCACGTATGTGTGCCAGTTCTCCGCGACCTCGACGGCCGCCGCGATCTCGGCCGGGCTGAACTGGATGCTGTCGAAGGGATCCGTCGGCGAGACCACCCCGCCCGACGCCAGGATCTTGATCTGGGTCGCCCCTCGACGGAGCTGTTCGCGGGCCGCGCGGCGGACCTCGTCGGGGCCGTCGACGATCTCGTGTCGGGCGATCAGCCCGGGATCGAGCCGTGCCGATGGACGGCCTCGTGCTGGGCGCGGTCATCGCCGTGGCCGCCGGTCTGGGACAGCACCGAGCCGGACGGCAGGATCCGCGGGCCGCGGATCGTCCCTTCGGCCACCAGGCGAGCCCAGGTCGGCTCGAGCCCGCCCGCGTCCCGCACGGTCGTGAACCCCTCGTCGAGCGCGCCCTCGATCATCTGCGCCACGCGGAGCACATGGGTGATCAACGGGTCGTCGCCGTGGTCGCCGCGCGGGCCGATGATCGCGAGGTGGACGTGCGCATCGGTGAGGCCGGGCATGAGCGTGCAGCCGGAGCCGTCCACGGAGCGTGCCCGTGAGGCGAACGAGCCGCTCGGGCCGATCCTCCGGATCCCGTCCGTCCCGAGGAGGACGTCCGATCGCCCGACCGGGTCGCGGCCCGTCCCATCGAGGAGCGCGACGTCGCGGATGACGAGGGACGAGCCGTCGGCCCGGGTGCGTGCTGGGGTCACAGGAGCTCCTCCGCTTGGAGTGCGACCGGGGACGCCGGCCGCGCGGCCGGCACCGACGACACCGAGGCGTCCCTTGGCCACAGGGCGATCGACGCCCCGAGGATGGCGAACGTCACGAACCACGGGTTCGGGACGGCGATGAGGCAGGCCACGGGCAGCAGCCAGCGGCGATCGGTCCGGGCGGCGAACCAGGTCACCACGACGGCGATCGGCAGGCGGACGATGAGCGGCGGGTAGAAGACCGACTGCGGCAGCTCGCTCATCGAGCGCAGCGCGTCGATCCACATCGACCAGAGCTGCGGCGCCAGGACGAACGAGCCGAGGCAGATCGCGGCCGTGACCCCGATGGCGGTCGCGAACCGTCGCCACTCGCCGCGGAAGGCGAACCATCCGACGCCCAGGAACGGGGTCACCTTGGTCACGAACAGGAACGCCCACGAGCCCGGCCAGCGGAACCCGGCCACGATCGCCGCGCCCATGAGCAGGTCGACGTTGCCGAAGTACAGGTTCCAGAACACCGGCGGGCAGAGCACGATCCAGGGCCAGCGCCGGCCGCCCATCCAGACGATGGCGGCGAGCTGGATGGCCAGGAACGCGTACTGGTACGCCAGCCATGGCAGCCAGCCGAACAGGCTCGTGAGCTGGGCCATGACCGGCGAGTACCGGTAGACGCCAGCCCCGAGCATCGAGGTGGCTGCTCCCTGCCAGGGGTCCTTGAGGTCCACGGCCCACGAGGCGAGGGCGTCCGTGCCGGGCCGCCAGGCGCCGATGATCGTCAGCAACCAGACGTCGAAGATGACGAACACGACGAGCGCCGCCGCGCGGGCCAGGTTCAGGGTCTTCGCGCTCGGGTGCACGAGCGGACTCTAGCGGGGCCGTCCAGCGGTCGCCGGCCGGACGGGCACCTGCGGACGGACCGGCGATCAGGTCGAGTCGAGCGGACCCTCCCGGAGGGCCATCGTCATGTTGCCGGCGTCGCGGTCGGCGTCGTACCGGGCGTGACGGCGGGGGTCGCGGTCGGCCGCGCGGTCGGGGTGACCGTCGGCGTCACGGACGGGGTCTCGGCCGCCGGCTGGATCCCGATGACGATGCTGGCTTCGCCCGTCCGCTCGCCGGACACGCAATCGACAGCGACGTCGGCGGTCGGTGATGCCACGTCGGGATCGACCGTCCACGTCCACATCACGACCCCGCTCTTGTTCGCCCGCTTCGTCCCGAGGGCTGCCGCCGTCGCATCGTCATCCTCTGTCGGATCGACGTCGCCGTAGTAGACACGGATGATGCACTCGGCGCCCTTCGCGCTCTTCGCGGTGACCGACGCGCGATCGCCGGGCTGGACCACTCCGGTGAACCTCGTGATCTTCACGGCGAGCGGCAGGTCGGGGACCGGGTCGGTGTCCACGCCCGGGAGCGGCGTCGGCTCGGGGCTGGGCGTCACCGTCGGCTCGGACGTCGCGGGTGTCGTGTCCGACGGGCGCACCGAGACCGCGATCGATGCGGTCGGGGTGGAGGTCCCGACGGCGGCCGAGGCGCCAGGCGCAGGGCTCGTCGCCGTCGTCGTACAGGCCCCGAAGAGGACGGCGATCGCCAGGATCGAGCAGGACCGGCCCATCTGCGGGGACTCCGATGCGGACGGATCGAGCCTACGTCGCCGCCGTCGCGGCCACGTTCGGGCCCGTCGCTGCGGTCGCGTCACGCCGGTGGGCGTGCGTGGATGGTGGTGGGCGGTACTGGACTCGAACCAGTGACTTCCTCGGTGTAAGCGAGGCGCTCTGACCCTCTGAGCTAACCGCCCGCGGACAGCATAACGACCGCCCGGAAGGCGGTCGTCGGATCGATCGTGAGGTGTGGTGCCCAGGCCGGGACTTGAACCCGGATGAGTTGCCTCATACGCCCCTCAAACGTACGCGTATACCAATTCCGCCACCTGGGCAAGGTGTTCGCCGCTGCGTGGTCCACGAGGGAAGTGGTACCGAGGGAGGGACTTGAACCCACACGACCTTGCGGTCACTGGTACCTGAAACCAGCGCGTCTGCCTATTCCGCCACCTCGGCATGGACCCAGCGAGACCGGGTCACCGGTCGGCTGCGAGGCGCCATGTTAGCACGTCCCAGAATCGGTCAGCCGGGTCGCCGACCTGGCGGATGGCGGGTCCCGTGACCCGGTCGCGGAGCACCACCGACTCGTCCTGGAAGGCCAGCGGGAGCAGGTAGCGGCCCTTGCCGAGCTGCACCTGGAGCGCCGAGTACGCCGCGTACCGCTCGGCCGGCGTGCCCGGTGCGCGGGCCGTCCGGAGGAGCTTGTCGAGGGCCTGGTCCTGGACCCCGCCGATGTTCGACCCGCCGGTCCGCGTCTGGCTCGAGGCGAGCAGCGGGTAGAGGTCCGGATCGAGCCCGATCGCGATGTCGGTGACGGCCGCCCCGAAGGTCGCCGAGGAGAGACGGTCGACGAACTCGGCCGGCGCGAGCGCGACGTGGGTCGCCCCGATGCCGAGCGCCCGCCAGGCGGCGACCACCGCGTCGGCCGCATCGTACGAGGCGGGATTGGCGGCGCGCTCGGGGCTGAGCACCTCGAGGGTCAGCGGCTTCTTCGCGCCCGGCAGGTGCCAGCCGTCGTCCTTCTCGGTCCAGTCGGCCGCCTTGAGGGCCTTCCTCGCGTTCGCCATCGAGAACGCGACCGGCGGTTCGGCGGCCGGATCGAACAGCGGCGAGCTCGGCGGGATCGGTCCCGGCGCCGGCACGGCCACCGACGCGTAGACCTTGTCGATGACATCGACCCGATCGATCGCGGCGAGCAGGGCGGTCCGGACCGCGGGATCGCGGAACTCAGGGTGGTCGGGGCGCAGGTTGAGCAGGACGGAGGTCAGGGTCGAGCCCGGATAGCGCATGAGCCGGCTCCCGCTGGTCGATGCCAGCTGCGCCGCGAGCGCCGGTGGCAGACCCGACGCCCCGTCCAGCCCGCCCTGCCGGTACGCCTCGGCGAGCGACGCGGCGTCGTCGTAGAAGCGGAACTCGATGCCGGACAGGTACGGCGTCGGCCGCTCCGGTCGGAGCGTCGGCTTCGCCGTCGTCGAGCGAATCGGTGGCGGCGGCGGACGGGTCCGGCACGCCGACGTCGGGCGGGGTCGCGGTCTCGGCGGGGACGAGGACCGCCCGGTCCGCGTCGAGGCTCGACAGGGCGAACGGACCCGACCCGACCGGCTGCTGCCCGAACGGATGATCCGGCAGCAGCCCGACCGGCACCTCGCCGAGCAGGTGGACCGGCGCGATCGGCTGGGTCGCCGCCTGGAGGAACCCGCCGAGGGGCGTATCGAGCGTGAAGGTGACCTCCGTCGGCGACACCGCGCGGGCCGTCACCTCCGTCCAGGAGCTGGCACCGGGCCCGGTGTACGCCGGGTCCTGCAGGGTCTCGATCGTGAAGACCACGTCGTCCGCGGTGACCGGCTCCCCGTCGTGCCAGCGGGCGTCCGGCCGGAGCTCGAACGTCCAGACTCGCCCGTCCGCGTCGACCGACCAGCGCTCGGCGAGGTCCGGCACGATGGTGCCGTTCGGGCCCGTTGCGGACGAGCCCCGAGAAGACCAGCGCGACCAGGTCGCGATCCGCCTGCGTCCGTGCCGTCAGCGGACTCACCGAGACGGGATGGCCGACGACCCCTTCGCGATACGCGCGCGAGGCCGCGTAGCCCGACGCCGCCGGCGAGGCGCTCGGTGTGGCGAAGGTGGCCTGCAGGGCCGGGATGCCGACGAGGCCCGCGATGACCGCGAGCGATACGACGAGCGCCCCGACCACGGCGGTGTCTTTCCGGGTCATCGGGCTCCGTGCGTGTGGATCGCCGCTCGCCGCGGCCGGGCCACCGCCGTCAGGCGGGGGCCGGGGCGAAGATGAACGAGGCGAGCGAGAAGACCACGAACAGGACGAGGAGGGCGATCGTGAACTGCCACAGCCGACGCTCCACGCCGCGACGGCTCCGGTAGACGGCGGAGTCACCCCCGAACGTGCCGGACAGGCCGGTGCCACGAGCCTGCAGCAGGATGGCGATGATCAGCGCGATGCTGACGAGGATCTGGCCGAAGGCCAGAAGCGGATCCACGGGTCGACGTCCTCTGTGCGTACGGCGACGGATGCTATCACAGGATGAGGCTTCGACCGGTCATGCCGTCCCATCTCGGGAGACCGGCGAACGCCAGGAGGGTCGGGGCCACGTCGGCGAGGACCCCGTCGCGGAGCGACAGCCCCTCCGCCGCGCGGCCGACGAGGACGAACGGGACCGGGTTGAGCGAGTGGGCCGTCACGGGATGCCCGTCCGCGTCGCGAAGCTCGTCGGCGTTGCCGTGGTCGGCCGTGATCGCGAGGACGGCCCCGGGCGCGGCGGGGTCGCCGGCGTCGACCGCCTCGATGGCCGCCACCACCCTGGCAAGGCATGCGTCGATGGCGGCCAGCGCCGCGGAGCGTGGCGTCCCAGACACCCGTGTGGCCGACCATGTCGGCGTTCGCGTAGTTCGCGACGATGACGTCGTACTGCCCCGAGCCGATCGCCTCGACGAGCGCGTCGGTCACGCCGGCCGCGCTCATCTCCGGCGCGAGGTCGTAGGTCGCGACCTTCTGGCTCGGGACGAGGCGCCGGTCCTCGCCCGGGTGGGCCGCCTCGGCGCCCCCGTTGAAGAAGTACGTCACGTGCGCGTACTTCTCGGTCTCGGCGACGTGGAACTGCCGCCAACCGGCGTCGGCGACCGCGTCGGCCAGCGACCGGACGATCTCGGGCGGGAACGCCACGGTGACCGCGAGCCCCTCCTCGTATTCGGTCATCGTCACGACGAGCAGGTCCGACGGCGCCGGCCGCCCGGCCGGCGAGGTCCGGTCGAAGGCCGTGAAGGTCGGCCCCTCGGAGAGGGCATGGGTCAGCTGCCGAGCGCGGTCCGCGCGGAAGTTCGCGTGGATGACCGGGTCGTGGTCCCGGATGGCGCCGTCGGTGCCGTCGATGACGGTCGGGGCGACGAACTCGTCGGTCTCGCCCCGCTCGTAGGCCGCCGCGATCGCGGCCGTCGCCGAGGGCGCGTGGTGGTCGGATTCGGCGTGGACGATCGCGTCGTAGCCACGCTCCGTGCGGTCCCACCGCTGGTCGCGGTCCATCGCCCAGTAGCGCCCGCCGATCGACGCGATCCGGGCGTCCGGATGCGCCGCCGCGAGCCGCGCCTCCAGGTCCTCCGTGAACCCGAGCCCGGAGCTCGGCGGCGTGTCGCGGCCGTCGAGCAGCGCATGGATGCGGACGTGCGGGACGGCCTGCCGCGCGGCGAGCGCGACGAGGGCGACGAGCTGCCGGTCGTTGGCATGGACGCCGCCCGGCCCGACGAGGCTCACCAGGTGCAGCGTGCCGTTCGCCGTGCGCGACCGCTCGCAGGCGGCGAGGAACGCGGGGCGTTCGAAGAAGGTCCCGTCGGCGATCGCGGCGTCGATCCGTGGCAGGTCCTGGAGGACCGGGCGGCCGGCGCCCAGGTTGAGGTGGCCCACCTCCGAGTTGCCCATCTGCCCGGCCGGGAGGCCGACGTCGCCCTCGGATGCGCCCAGGACCGCAGTGCGGCCAGCGGGCGAGCAGCCCGCGCCACGTCGGCATCGGGGCGGCAGCGATCGCGTCGGCAGCCGGGTCGTGGCCGATGCCGAACCCGTCGAGCACGACGAGGACGATCGGGCGGGGCCGGCCCCGGGTTCCGGGCGTCACGCGCCGGCGCGCGCGCGGGCCGTCAGGCCGGCACGGGCGACGATCCCGGCCATCTCGTCGGGCTTGAGCGAGGCGCCGCCGACGAGCGCGCCGTCGATGGACGGCTCGGCGAGGAACTCCCCGATGTTCGCGGAGGTGACGCTGCCGCCGTACAGGACCGGGATCCGGTCCGCCGCGTCGCCCCAGCCCAGCCCGCGCAGGCCCCCGCGGATGGCATCCGCCATCAGGGCGGCATCGCGCCCACTGGCGTTCCGGCCCGT
This sequence comes from uncultured Chloroflexia bacterium, assembly GCA_963755115.1. Taxonomy (GTDB): domain Bacteria; phylum Chloroflexota; class Limnocylindria; order Limnocylindrales; family CSP1-4; genus SPCO01. The sequence continues at coordinate 1,574,190 of CAVWIK010000002.1, read as the reverse complement.
GCCGATGGCCCAGACGGGCTCGTAGGCGATGACGATGCCGGCGGCCTCGATGGGACCGGGGTCCCGCTCGCCGAGGGCGCCCTCGATCTGGCGGGTCACGACCTCGACCTGACGCCCGGCCTCGCGCTCCTCGAGCTGCTCGCCGATGCAGAAGATCGGCCGGAGCCCGGCCTCCACGGCCCGGGCGAGCTTGCGCCCGATCAGGTCGTCGGTCTCGCCGGCGTCGCGCCGCCGCTCCGAGTGGCCGACGATGACCCAGCCGACCCAGCCGGCGAGCATCGGTGCCGCGATCTCCCCGGTGTACGCGCCGGCCAGCTCGTGATGGACGTTCTGGGCCCCGATGCCGATGTCCGGGTCGGCCTCGGCGAGCGCATCGCGGATCGCGGCGAGACAGACGAACGGCGGGCAGATCACGCGCGTGACCCCGGGCTCGCGGGTCCGGGCCGCGATGGTCCGCGCGAGCTCCCCGGCGTCGGCCGGGGTCGTGTGCATCTTCCAGTTGGCCGCCACGATCACGTCACGCATCGGTCGAATCATGCCAGAGCGGCCGACCGGCGACGGCTCCCCGGCGGGCGCGGGCGCCCGGTCCCCCGCTGCCCGATCCCCTCGTCGTCGTGGAGCGCCAGCCGCTCGATCCGCTCGAGGGCGCGCTGGACCTGCGACCGGTGGATCGCGAGCCGCTCGGCGAGCTCGCTGAGCGTGGCCTCGGGCGTCTCGCGCCGCGAGGCGGCGACCAGCCGGACGACCGCTGGCTGCTCCGCGAGCCGGCCGTCCGCCTCGAGCACGCCGATCGCGTCGAGCTGGCGGCCCGCGGCACTGACCGCGCGCTGGAGGTTGGCCGATTCGGCGTTCAGGACGCGGTTCAGGTCGCCGCGCAGGGCCCGCGAGACCTGGCGCGCTTCGAGCTCGAGGAGGGCACCCCCTGCCCCGATCCGGCGCAGGAACGTCTCGACCGCCTCGCCGCTCTTCCACGTCACGACCCCCCGGCCGCGCCGCAGCCGCCACGACGCGGGCAGGTCGATGTCGGCGAGCCGGGCCGCCAGCAGCGGCGCCTCCTCCGGGGAGACGACGAATTCGAGGTGGGTCCGGCCGCCCGCGAGGCTGAGCGAGCCGCGGGCCAGGAAGCGGCCGCGAAGCCAGGCCGTCCGGCAGTGGTCGGCCGAGGACTCCCAGTCGAAGCGGTGGTCGAGGTCGTCGGCGCCGCGCCGGAGCCGCACCGCCAGGCGGGCGACCGATCCCTCGCGGGACGCCCCCGCGGAACCCAGGCCGATGGCCTCCGCGACGCGGTCGCACGACCTCGAGGGGTCGATGGCCGCGAGCTCCGCCCGCAGCGCCGTGACGAGGTCGCGCTCCGAGCGGGTCACGTCGCGGCCGTCACGCGGTGCGACCCACCGCACGGCGGCGCGTGCCGTGCTCGGCGGCGAGGACCCGCAGGATCGCGTCGGCGAGCCTGGCCGGGTCGTGGTGGTGGGCATTGCCGGGATCCACGACCGCATCGAGCACGAGGCGCGGGACCGGGCTCACCGCCGGCGGCCAGCGCAGCCGCACCGGCTCGGCGGACCATGCCTCCGGCGGACGGGCGTCGAACTGGTTGTTGGCCACGACGAGGTCGGCGATCCCGGGCGCGGTGTGGGCGACGAGGGCCTCCACGTGCCCGGCGAGATCGAGCCCGGTCGTCTCGCCCTCCTGCGTCGCGACGTTGCACACGAACAGCCGCGGTGCCGACGCCGCGAGGAGCGCGTCACGGATCCCGGGGATGAGCAGGCTGGGCAGGAGGCTCGTGTAGAGGCTGCCCGGGCCGAGCACGATGAGGTCGGCTTCCGCGATCGCCTGGAGCGCGTCGTCGGACGGCAGGACCTCGTCGGGCGTCAGCCAGACGCGCTCGATGCCGGACGTGCGCATGATCCGCGACTGGCCGTCGATCACGGAGCCGTCCGTCAGGCGGGCATGGAGGGTCAGCGGCGTGGCCGACGCGGGCAGCACCTGACCCCGCACGGCGAGGATCCGGTTGATCCGCCGGACCCCCTCCTCGAAGTCGCCGCCTTCGATGGCCGTCATCGCCGCGATGAGGAGGTTGCCGACGGCGTGCCCGCCCAGGCCGGCCCCGCCCGCGGCGTCCGTGCCCTCGGGCACGGGGAACCGGTACTGCAGGAGCTCGTTCATGAGCGGCTCCGCATCCGCGAGCGCGACGATGCAGTTGCGGATGTCGCCGACCGGCGGGATGCCGAGCTCGTGGCGGAGGACACCTGAGGAGCCACCGTCGTCCGCGACGGTGACCACCGCGGTCAGGTTGCTCGTGTGCTCCTTCAGCCCGCGCAGCAGCGCCGAGAGTCCCGTCCCGCCGCCGATGGCAACGATCCGCGGGCCGCGGGCGAGGAACCGCTTCTGGTAGATGACCTCGACGAGCGGCTGGTCCCCGTCGGGCGTCCGGAACGGGTCCATGAACGCCTGGATGACCCGGACGGATCCGACGACCAGGAGCAGGATCCCGATGCCGCCGACGATGAGCCCGCGCAGCGGGTACGGCAGGAACTGGAGCGTGAGCAGGTCGATGACGGTCCCCGCCAGACCGCCGGGCTCCAGGTCGCGGCTGACCTGGCGGAGCATGTGCGCCACCGCGAGGGCGAGCAGCAGCATCCCCGCGAAGACCACGAGGAGCCACCGCTTGATGCCGATGCCCGGCGTCAGCCAGCGCCGCAGGTTCATCGCCGCTCGAGCTCGCGGTGGAAGACCGCGACCGGGCCGACGTCGCGGTCGCGCATCCATGCCGCCAGCTCCTCCGCGATGACGATCGAGCGGTGGAAGCCCCCAGTGCAGCCGATCGCGATGGTCAGGCGCGTCTTGCCCTCGCCGATGTACGCCGGGACGGCGAACTCGAGGAAGCCGGACACGAAGTCGAGGAACTGCCTCGCGACCGGCTGCCCGAGGACGAACGACCGCACCTCGTCGGTGAGGCCGGACAGCGGGCGAAGGTCCGCGATGTAGAAGGGGTTCTCCATGAACCGGACGTCGAAGACGAGGTCCGACTCGAGCGGCAGTCCGTACTTGTAGCCGAAGCTGATGAGCTGGACGGCGAGCTGGTCCGCGCGGACCACCGTGGCGAGCTGAGCGAAGAGGCGCTCGCGCAGCTCGCGCAGCGAGAGGTCGGAGGTGTCGAGGACGACGTCGGCGTCGGCGCGCAGCGGGTCGAGGATGGCCCGCTCTGCCGCGATGGCCCCCGCGATCCCCTGCTCGTCCCCGAGCGGATGACGGTGGCGCGTCTCGCTGAACCGCCGGATCAGGACGTCGTCGCGAGCCTCGAGGAACACGACCCGCGGACGGATACCACGGCCCTCGAGTGCGCCGCGCATCGCGGCCAGGGCCAGGTTCGGATCGCCCGCGCGGACGTCGAGGACGATGGCGATGCGGGCGAACCGCTCGCGGTCCGACGAGACGAGTTCCGCCAGGTCCGGGAGCAGCTCGCCGGGCAGGTTGTCGACGACGGTGTAGCCGAGGTCCTCGAACAGCTTCGCCGCCGCGGTCTTGCCGCCGCCGGAGAGACCGCTGACGATGACGACGGCCGGGTCAGGTCCGGCCTCGCCCGCAGCCCCGACGTCCGGCCGATCGGTCAACGGCCGGACCGCTTGATGAAGAAGGCGGTCAGCTCGAACAGGATGTACATCGTGCCGCCGAGCACGAACGGGCTGACGAGGTCGCCGCCCGGGGTCGCCACCGCGGCGAAGATCGCGATCCCGAGGATGATCATCCGCCGCGAGTCGCGCAGCCGCTGCGACGTCACGATACCGACGCGGGATAGCCCCACCAGCACGATCGGGAACTCCATGATCAGGCCGAAGGCGAGGAACATCGTCGTCACGAACTCGAAGTACGGGCCGGCTGCGATGCCCTGGACCAGGGTGTCATCCGTGAAGCTCAGGAGGAATGCGACGGCGAACGGCAGGACGAAGTAGGCGATCGCGACGCCGATGGCGAAGAACAGCAGGGCGAGCGGTATCCAGGGCCGTGCCGTCCGCCGCTCCGATGGCGTCAGGCCCGGGGAGATGAACGCCCAGCCCTGGTACAGCAGGATCGGCATCGCGAGGATGATCCCGACCACGATCGAGATCTTGAGCTGGATGACGAACGCGTCCCCGAGCGCCAGGACCTGGACCGTTGGGTGCGTCTGACCCGGCGCGTTGGGCAACGGGGCGATCAGGAAGTCGCGGATCCATGGAGCGAAGTAGAACCCCACAGCGGACCCGACGGCGACGGCGAGGATCGCCTTGAACAGCCGGTTGCGCAGCTCGCCGAGGTGGTCGACGAGGCTCATCACCGCACCGCCGTCGGGCGCGGTCGCGGGCGGCGGGGCGGGCTCCGGCGTCGCCGGGACGCCCGTCACCCCGGTGTCGCGCAGGGCGTCCGCGTCGGCCATCTAGGGTGCGGGACGCGGCGAGCTAGTTGGTGCCGGTCGTGGGCTCGCTGGCAACCGGGGCAGCGACGGGCGCGGCGGCCACGGGGGCCGCGGCCGGAGGCGCGACGGGCTCGGGGGCGGCGGCAACCGGTGCGGCCGCGGCCGCGGGGGCGACCGGTTCCGGGGTGGCAGCCACGGCAGCCGCGACAGCAGCGGCCGGAGCGGCCGGCGCCGCAGCCTGAGCGGGCGGCAGCGGGCTCGTGTCGACGTTCATCGTGTCCTGGACGTCCGAGGACGCCTTGCGGAATTCACGGATGCTCTTGCCGATCGACGCTCCGACCTCCGGCAGCTTGCCCGGGCCGAGGATCAGGAGGGCGATCACCAGGATGACGATGAGTTCGGGGGCTCCGATGTTCGGCATCGTTCTCGGTGCTCCTAGGGATGTCCGTCGGTGCACGATCCCACGCTCACAGGTGGATGAGCCCGCGGGTCTTCCGTGCGGCGGCTAGGGTAGCACAGGGAGCCGCCGGGCCCAGTCGGCGGCGGCCGCCGCGACCCGCTCGAAGGGGTCCGCGGCGTCATCGGCCGCAGGGGTCGACGCGGCGCCGGCGATCCCCCTCGAGACGTTCACGAGAAGACCGCCTCCCGGGTTCGTCGCCGCGGGCGCCGCGATCGCGCGGCCGTCGGCGAGGACCGGCGCGATCTCCCCGCCCTGTGCCCCCACGCCGGGCACGAGGAACGCGAGACCGGGGGCGATGGCTCGGATCGCGGCGAGCTCCGCCGGCGCGGTCGCGCCCACGACCAGCCCGACGGTCCCGCCGGGCCCCCAGCCGGCGGCGAGTCGGGCCAGGCGACGGTGGACGGGCTCGGCCACGCTCCCGGCGGCTGGGTCGGCCGCGACCACGAGGTCCTGCAGCTCGCCGGCGCCCGGGTTCGACGTCCGGCACAGGACGTACGCGAACCGATCCGACCGCTCGATGAGCGGCCGGATGGCCTCGGACCCGAGGTACGGGTTGACGGTGACGGCGTCCGCGCCGAGGACGTCGAAGAGGGCGACGGCCTGGCGCGCCGCCGTGGACCCGATATCCCCGCGCTTCGCGTCGGCGATGACCGGCAGATCCGACGGCAGCGTCGCGCGGATCCGCTCCAAGGCCGCGATCCCGGGCGACCCGAAGGACTCGAAGAAGGCCAGGTTCGGCTTGACGGCCGCGGCATGCGGGGCAGCCGCCTCGACGACGAGCGTCGCGAACCGCGCGACGCCGGCGAGATCGCGCGAGAAGCCGGGCGGGAGCGCGTCCGGATCCGGGTCGAGGCCGAGGCACAGCACCGTCCCGACGCTCGCCGACCGGGCCCCCAGCCGCTCCAGGTACGAGGCGCTCACCCGGGCCGGCTCAGGGGGCCGTGCTGGCGCTCGAGCTGGCGGACGGCGTCGGCTCGGCGGTCGGGGCCGGGCTCGGCGGCGGGAGCTCGCTGGCCGGGATGAACCAGTCCGGTCGCGAATTCGCGTCGAGGCCAGAGACCTCGGTCAGGCTGATCGTGTCCTTGACCGTCCAGGCCGGGGCGTCACCGTCGAGCTCGGCGAGCTTCAGGTCGACGGTCTGACCCTGGAGATGGAGGTACGCGATGCCATCGCCGGCCGGTGACCACGACGGCCCGAACGAGGCGCCGTCATCGGTGATCCGCATCAGCTCGAGGCCGTTGGAGGCGTTCAGGATTACAACGTCCGTCCCGAGGTTCGAGGTCCGGGTCGCCGCGATGAACCGGCCGTCGGGCGAGAACGAGGGGCCGACATAGCCCGACGACGTGATCGCCTTGGTCTTCTTGGTCGCCGGGTCGTAGCGCACGATGATCGGCTTGCCCAGGGCGCCCGCTCTCCCGTTCTTCACATACATCAGGTATTTGCCGTCCGGACGCCATTCCGGGTCCTGGTGCCCGAGGAGCCCGGTCTCACTCACGCCCGCCGGCTTGATCCGCTTCGTCTTCGGATCCATGAACTGGAGGATGACGTTGGTCTTGTTGGGGTTCGGTGCGTCGCTGATGATCGCGATCGACGACCCGTCCGGCTCCACGACGGGCTGGCGCAGCCAGTACGTGTACGTGTAGCGGCCCTGCTTGAACTTGCCCGTCGCGAGGCGCTCGGGGTCGGCGCTCCCGTCGGCCTTGACCCGCATGAGGTCCGGGACCTCGAGCAGGTAGTGGGTCGGGCCATCCCTGGGCGAGTTCCAGAACCCCTTCACGCCGTCCGTCGAGCGGATGTAGTAGATGTACTGCCCGTCGGGCGACCAGGAGGGCATCGAGTCGCCGCCGCTCGAGGTGAGCTGCTTGGCGTCCTTGCCGGTCTGGATCCAGATGTTGCCGGACTTCGCGTAGACGATCGAGCCCTTGAACGCGACGTCCGGCTCGACGATGACGACGTTCGACGGCGCCGGCGTCAGTTGCGGGCCGTTGGCGCCGCCGTTGTCGCCGGTCCCGCCACTGCCGTTGGCGCCGGTCTGCGCTCCCGTGAACGGGACCTGCCCGTTCAGGAGGCTCACCGTCACCAGCGCGATGACGATCAACCCGATCACCGCGAGGGCGGGCGCGATGAACGAGCGCACGGGGCCGATGCCGTACGGGTCGGAGGCGCGCGGCGGGCGGACGGCCGGTTTCGTCATCCGACCGCTCCGACGAGCGCCGGCGTCGTCTCGATCCCGAGGATCGCGGCCGCCTCGGGATGGAGGCCCGACGTGGCCGCGTCGCGGATCTCGAGCTGGAGCGTCTCGAAGCCCCCGAACGTGCGGCTGACCAGCCTGGCCACGACGTCGAGCCGGTCACCCTCGTGGACCGTCTCGGCGAGATCGGGCCGGCCGAATGCGATGCCGTCGAGCACATCGAGACCTCGCTTGAGCGTGAGCTGGCTGTGGCCCCCGTTCGCGGCGCGGACGCGGGTCACGGTCAGGCCGAGGACGGCGACGAGCGGTTCGGGATTGCCGGGGCCGCAGGGCGCCAGACCGGCGAGCTCGCGGAGGAGCGCGTAGTCGACACCGAGCGCCGGGACGGCGAGGTCGATGCGCAGCGTCGCCCGCGGGTCGCGCGGCACCGCCGTCTCGGCCAGCGCGAGGAACCGCTCGCGGAAGGCGTCCCAGCGGTCGGCGGGGATCTCGAACCCGGCTGCGCCGGCATGGCCGCCGTGTCGCGTCAACAGGTCGGCGCAGGCTTCGAGGGCCGCGGCCAGGTCGAGCGCCCCGTCGCTGCGGCAGGACGCGCGGACGGTGTCCCCGATCTCCGCGCCGACGACCGCCGGCCGGCCCAGGTCCTCGGCGAGCCTCGCCGCCACGAGCCCCACGATCCCGACGCTCCATGGCCCGCGGACCACCGTCGCGGACGGCGAGCCGGTCTCGTCGACGATGGCGCGTGCCTCGGCCACGTGCCGCTTCATGAGATCCCGGCGCTCCAGGTTGGCCGCCTCGAGCGCGTCGGCGTGGCGGTCGGCGTCCTCGGTCGTCGCGGCCAGGAGCAGGTGCGCCGCCTCGGACGCCTCCCCCACCCGGCCCGCGGCGTTGAGCCGGGGGGCCAGGGCGAACGCGACGGTCTCCAGGTCGACGACGGCGGGGTCGACCCGGGACCGGGCCAGGAGCGCCGCCACCCCCGGCCGGGGATGGTCCCGCATCCGCTCGAGCCCGAGACGGGCGATCGCCCGGTTCTCCCCGACGATCGGGGCGACATCGGCCACGGTCCCGATCGTCGCGAGGTCGGTGAGCTCCAGCGCCGCCATCGCACCCCCCGGCAGGTCGTCGAGCAGCGCCTGGGCGACCTTGAACGCGACGCCGCTGCCGGCGAGACGCGGGTCCGGGTACTCGGAGTCGGGCCGGTGGGGGTTGACGAGCGCGACCGCCGGCGGCATGACCGCAGGCACGCGATGGTGGTCGGTCACGATGACGTCGATGCCGCGCTCTGCGGCAGCCGCGATCTCGACGTGGCTCGTCGTCCCGCAGTCCACGGTGACGATCACCGTCGCCCCGGCCGCCGCGGCGGCGTCGAGCGCGGCCATCGACAGGCCATGGCCCTCCTCGAGCCGGCTGGGCACGTACGGGTCGGCGGCGACGCCGAACCGCGTCAGCGCGTGGACCATGATCGCGAGACCGGTCAGCCCGTCGGCGTCGAAGTCACCGAAGACGAGGACCCGCTCGCCGCGGTCGCGGGCCAGCCGCACGCGGTCGAGCAGCCGGTCGATGTCGGGCAGCAGCGCCGGGTCGTGGAGCGCCTCGAGCGGGTCGCCGTACCACCCCTCGAGCGCGGGCGCATCCGTCACGCCGCGCGAGAACAGGACACCCGCGACGCGCTCGGAGAGCCCGTGACCCGCGGCCGCAGCCGCGAGGTCGGGAGGCAGGATCCGGGGTGACGGGAAGGACCAGCGGAAGCGGGGTTCGACCACGCCCATCAGGATGCCACGGAGGGCTGCACCGCTGGTCTACCGCCCCCGGCCGCGGGTCAGGATGCGGACCGGCGGACGCGCGGCGCCCGCGTGGCGGTGACGCGGCCCCGCCGTCGGTCGTCCCTGAGCTGCCAATCGACGAGGAGCAGGCTCGCGACGAAGATCGACGAGTAGGTCCCGGAGATGATGCCGATCAGCAGGGTCAGGATGAACTCGCTGATCGCCGAGCCGCCGAACAGGAGCAGCGCGAGCAGCGTCAGCACCACGGTCAGGCTGGTCGAGATCGAACGACCGAACGTCTGCAGGATCGAGTGGTTGACAATGTCGGGGAAGGGCTCGCCGACGTGCCTCGCCTTGTTCTCGCGGACCCGGTCGAACACCACGATCGTGTCGTGCACGCTGAAGCCGATGACCGTCAGCATCGCGGTCACGAAGAGCGCGTCGACCTCGACGCCCCAGAACGTGCCCAGGATCGCGAAGACGCCGACGACCACGACGACGTCGTGGAGCAGCGCCACCAGGGCGGTCACACCGAACTTCACGTCGCGGAACCGGTAGGTGATCCAGAGCAGGATGCCGATCGACCCGACCAGGATGAGGATGAGCGCCTGGCCGACGAGATCGGAGCTGACGACCGGGCCGATCGTCGTCAGGCTGTTCTGCGCGGCGATCGGTCCGAGCGCGGCCTCGAGGGCCTGCCGGACCTCACCGATCTTCCCGGCAGTCGGGAGCTCGGTGTTGCCGGTCGCGGCCCCCGATGGCGCTGGCGACGCGCTCGCGCTCGGTACCGGACTCGGCGACGGGCTGGCGCTCGGGCTCGGGGCTGGCGACGCGCTCGCGCCAGGTGACGCGCTCGCGCCAGGTCCCGGGCTGCCGCTGGCCGCGCCGGACGCGCCGGCGCTTGGCGCGAGCGTGGGGGCCGGTGTCGGGGTCGGCGGCTGCTCGACCAGGCCGATGCCCTGCTCGGTCTTGATCTCGATGAACCCGGAGCCCGTTGTGACCGCGGTGGCCTCGAGACCCTGCTCCTTGAAGATGGCCTCGACCTGCGCCGGCGTCACGGCGGGGTCCTTGAACTTGATCTCCCACTTGGTTCCGCCGGTGTAGTCGATCGTGAACTGGAGGCCGTAGTCCGTGAACGGCGTCAGGAGGATGAAGAACAGCCCGGGGATCGTGATGATGAGCGAGATGGCGTAGAACCATCGGCGCTTGCCGATGATGTCAAACACGCTCGGCCGCCTCCCGGCGAGATGAGGGCCGTCCGGCCCCGCGGGCGACGAACTCGTCCTCGCGCAGGCCGTAGAACCTCGGACGGCGCGCCCACTCCTGGCGGACGAGGACACGCATGATCGAGCGGGTCACGACGATCGCGCTGAACATCGAGACGAGCACGCCGATGATGAGGACGAGCGCGAAGCCGCGGATCACCGACGACCCGAAGGCGTACAGGATCGTCGCCGTGATGAGGCTCGACACGTTCGAGTCGAGGATGGAGTTCCAGGCGCGGTTGAACCCGGCCTCGACGGCCGCGGGCAGGGACTTGCCCAGGCGGATCTCCTCCTTCATCCGCTCGAAGATCAGGATGTTGGCGTCGACCGCCATGCCCACCGAGAGCACGAAGCCCGCGATCCCGGCGAGCGTCAGCGTGACCGGGATGAGCCGGAAGATCGCCACCACGACGAGCGTGTAGTAGACGAGGGCGAAGCTCGCGATCAGGCCGATCGCGCGGTAGTAGATCACCATGAACGCGATGACGAGGCTGATCCCGAGGACGCCGGCGAGGAGGCTCTGGTTGAGGAACTGGTCGCCGAGCGTCGCGCTGATCTGTTCGCTCGAGATCTCCTTGATCGGGAACGGCAGCGAGCCGAACTTCAGGATCGTCACGAGGTTGTTGGCTTCCTTCACCGGGAAGCCGCCGATGCCGCCGGACTCGATCTGGACCTGGCCGCCCGGGATGGCGCTCTTGATCACCGGCGCCGAGATGACCGAGCCGTCGAGCGTGATCGCGAAGAAGTCGCCGATGTGGTCGCCGGTGTAGTCGCCGAAGAGCTTCGCGCCGTCGCCCTTGAGCACGAAGTCGACCGTCAAGCCGCCCTGCTGGTTCCGGCCGAGCGAGGCCGACTGGACCTGGTCGCCGCTGAAGAGCGCCGGGAACGCCTTGAGGTCGAGGACCTGGCCCTCCTGGACCTGGGTCTGGCCGAGCGGCACGAAGTCGAGGCGGCCGGTCTGCCCGACGAGCTGCCGGACGGCATCGGGGTCCGTGACGCCCGGGAGCTCGACGACGACGCGGTCGGAGCCCTGGGTGACGACGACGGGCTCCGAGACGCCCGTCCCGTTCACCCGCCGCTCGACGATCTCCTTGATGATCCCCATGTCCTGCGGGGACGGCGACTTGCCCTCGACCTGCTGCGCCTGGTACTCGACCCGCAGGCCGCCGGACAGGTCGAGGCCCAGCTTCGTCTCGATCGGACGGCTACCCGTGGTACTCGTGCTGTCTGGCACCTTGAGGCCGGGGAAGAAGTCGATGAAGAGGGCGACGAGGCCGATGAAGAGGATGAGGATGGGACCGGCTCTGCGCATCGAGGCGGGATGTTACACGGAACGACCCCCGGACGCCGCCGGGCGCCTCGACCGGCGGCCACGGGGCGTAGGTCCGGATCCGGCCATGGAGGGCGATCGCGTCGAAGCGTCAGCGGGCGGCGGGCAGAGCTTCCCCGCCAAGAGGGCCTCTCCGCCCTGATAAGGCTCGAATGCATCAAAGCCGGGTTCGAACCACGAGTGATACAGCAGAGCCTCATCACGCAGGAACTGTCAGTCGGAGGCCGGAGCCCAGCGTGGATCGACGAACCTGACCAGGCGCGTCTCGACCGCTCGGATCGGGAAGCCAGGGCTCAACCCAAGGACCAGGACGAGGCTGACGATGATCAACACGAAGCCGATCAACAGCTCCGCCCCGACCGGTTCACCCAGGACGATGGCGCCCCAGGTGATGGCGAACGCTGGGACGACGAACGTGACCGAGCTCGCGATCGTGGGGGTCGTGGAGCGCAAGAGTCGCAGATAGATCGGCCAGGGCAGGGCCGTGGACAGCACCCCGACGAAGACCAGGGCGAGGACTCCGTCCGGTGACGGGACCCCTGGTGCCCCCGAGGCGATCGCGAACGGGAGCAGGAGCAGCGCGCCCGCCGTCAGTTGGCCGGTCGCCAGTTCGGTGCCGCCCACTTGGGGGAGTTTCCGACGCACGAACGTGCCCCCGAACGCGTACGCGAACGCCGCCCCGAGCGACGCCATCGCGGCGAGGATCCTCGCGGGCGTCGGGTCGAGCGGCGACCAGCCGACCAGCACGACCACGGCCGCGACCCCGACGAAGATCCCCATGAGCGTCCGGAAAGACAATCGGTCGTGCAGCCAGACGACGGCGAGAGCCGCCGTGAACAGAGGTGTCGTCGCGTTGAGAACCGCCCCGAACCCGACCGGCAGCGCTAGCGCCGAGATCGAGATGAGCGTGAACGGAACGGCCGAGAACACGGCACCCGCGACGACGAACCCGAGCGGATTCGCGCGCATGAGCGGCCACGACCGCCGACCGAACAGCACCACGAGGATAGCGGCGCCGATCGCGATGCGGATCTCGGCGGCCCAGATCGCGCCGACCTCGGGTGCGGCGATCCGCAGCGACAGGAAGGCCGCGCCCCACACTGCACCCAGGAAGAGGATCTGCGCGAGGTGCGCAGTGGTCACGGGTCGCGACGCTGTGAGGGGTATGTGCATCGGGTGGGGTCTCCGGGTAGGCGATGGGCAAGGGCAGATGAAGCGGCCGGCCCGGAGGTCGTCAGGGCCGGCCGCAGTGGGTCAGGGAGGCGCCGGGGGTCGCGGCGACGTCGTTGGGTTGGGTCAGCCCGTAGGCGCGAGGGCGCTGCTGCGGCGCCGCGGCAGGAAGCGGCCGATGATCGGGAGGCGGCGCCGTCGCGAGGCGACCCGTGTGTTCGGTACCCTCCACACATGGGAGTGCGGGCGGTCGTCATGGCTCGCGATCAGCTCGAGCATCATCGCCGTGTAGGGGTTGGTCGAGTCGGTGAGCGGGATCAGCATGTCGTTCCTTTCTCGAAGGACCGGCCCCAGGAACTGAGAGAGAACGACCGGTCGTGCTATCTGTAATGCCCAGAATGTACGACCGGTCGTGCTATCTTCCTGTGGACCCACGTCATCGAGGTAGCTGGACGAATGACGATGTCGCCGACGCCAACGACCGACGAGCCAACGACAGCGGAGCCCGTGGCAATGGCCCCGGCTCGACGCCAGCGATCCGACGGCGAACGGAGTCGGCGCGCGATCCTCGAGGCCGCGACGCGACTCGCCACCACGGAGGGCCTCGACCGACTGTCGATCGGTGAGCTGGCCGCCCACATCGGCATGAGCAAGAGCGGCCTGTACGCGCACTTCCGGTCGAAGGAGGAGCTGCAGCTCGCCACGATCGATGCCGCGGAGGCGATCTTCGATGACGTCGTGGTCGCGCCGGCGCAGTCGGCCGAGCCGGGGATCCCGGCGGTGATCGCGCTCGCGGACGGCTTCCTCGACCACCTGGGACGGCGCATCTTCCCGGGCGGCTGCTTCTTCGCGTGCGCCTCGGCCGAAGTCCAGTCGCGACCCGGGCCGCTCAAGGACCGGATCGCGGCGTTCGACCGCCGCTGGAAGGCGCGATTTGTGGAGCAGCTGCGGTACGCGCACGCGGCTGGCGACCTGCCGACGGATGCCGACATCGACCAGGTGTTCTTCGAGATCGACGCGTACCTGCTCTACGCCCATGCCGCCTTCGCGTTCCGTGACGACCCGGAGGTTCTGGAGCGAGCCGGCGTCGCCGTTCGACGGCGCCTCGCGGTCCGCTTAGCGGGAGCCTTGGTCCGGCGACGCACTCAGACGTCCACGTCCCCTCCGCCAGCCGTGCCCGGATCCAGGCGATGCGGACGGCGGCGCTCCACACCTTGATCGACTCGACCTCGGTGTCTTTGTCGGGTGGCTGGTCAAGGCAAGGCGCCCCGTCGTCTCGAGTGGCCTGACACGGGCGGGCGGGACCGACGCCGCCGAGCCCTCAGGCCTCGAGGGTCGCCTTGATCCGCTCGGCCAGCGAGCGGCCGATCCCGGGTACCGCGGCGATCTGCTCGACCGGCGCGTCGCGCACCCGCTTGATCGAGCCGAAGACCTTGAGCAGCTCGCGCTTGCGCTTCGGACCGACGCCGGGCAGGTCGTCGAAGGCGGACCGGACCGCGCGCTTGTTGCGCAGGTCGCGGTGGTAGGTGATCGCGAACCGGTGCGCCTCGTCGCGGAGCCGCTGGACGAGATAGAGCGCGGGTGACGTCGGCGGCAGGACGATCGGGTCCGTCCGGTCCGGGAGGAACAGCTCCTCGCGCTCCTTGGCGAGCCCCGCCAGCGGAAGGTCGTGGAGCCCGAGCGCGTCGAGGACCTCCTTCGCGGCGCTGACCTGGCCCTTGCCGCCGTCGATGATGACGAGGTCTGGCATCGCCCACCGGCGCTCCTCCTCGCTCCCCTCCTGGCCGGCATTCGTGACGCGGAACCGGCGGCGGAGGACCTCCTGGTGGCTGGCGAAGTCGTTCGGGCCCTGCACGGTCTTGATCCGGAACCGCCGGTACTCGCCGGAGCGCGGCTTGCCGTCCTCGAACACGACCATGCTCCCGACCGACTCGCTGCCCTGGAAGTTGCTGATGTCGTAGCACTCGATGCGGGCCGGCGGGCCAGGCAGGCCGAGGGCGTCGGCCAGCTCCTCGAGCGCGGCGAGCGTCTTGCCCTGGTCGGCGAGCCAGCGCGCCTGCTCGCGGGCGAGCGTCTCGGCGGCGTTGCGGGCCGCGAGCTCCATCAGCTCGCGCTTCTCGCCGCGCCGGGCGACCCGCAGGTGGACCGGTCCGCCGCGACGGTCCGCCAGGAAGGTCTCGAGATCCATGATGTCCGCCGCCACGGCCGGGAGATACACCTCGCGCGGGATCGACGTGGCGCGGGCGTAGTACTGCTCGAGGAAGCTCGCAAGCACCTCGTCGTCGCTGGCCTCGCGCGCGGCATCCAGGAGGAACACGTCGCGCCCGACCATCTTCCCGGCCCGGATCGCGAAGAGCTGGACCGCCGCCTGGTTGTCCTGCCGCGCGACGCCGACGAGGTCCAGCTCCGTCTTGGCGAACGCGGCCATCTTCTGGCTCTCCATCGTCCGCTCGATCGCGCGGATCTTGTCGCGGACCACCGCGGCCTTCTCGTAGTCGGTCCGGGCGGCGGCCGCGGCCATCTCGACATGGAGTGCCTTCACCAGGGTCTCCTGGCGACCTTCGAGGAACAGCTCGACCTGGGCGATGTCGGCCCGGTAGTCGTCCTTCGAGATCGCCTCGATGCACGGGCCCTGGCAGCGCTTGATGTGATAGAGGAGGCACGGCCGCTGGAGCGCGCGCTCGCCGTCCTTGATGTCGATCGTGCAGGTCCGGAACGGGAAGAGCCGCCGGACGAGGTTCATCGACTCGTCGACGCTCGTGGCGGACGCGTACGGCCCGAAGTAGCGGCTGCCGTCGGCGGGCAGCTTGCGCGTGCGCTCGACCCGCGGGAAATCGTCGCCGAGCGTGATCTTGATGTACGGGTAGCTCTTGTCGTCCTTGAGCCGCACGTTGAAGCGCGGCTTGAACCGCTTGATGAGGTTGGCCTCGAGGAGGAGCGCCTCGGACACCGAGTCGGTCAGCGTGTACTCGACCTCGGCGACGCGGTCGATGACGCTCCGGATCCGGTGGATCTCGCCGGCGGGCGTCGCCTTCTGCCAGTACGACCGCACGCGGCTGCGCAGGCTCTGCGCCTTCCCGACGTAGACGACATCGCCACGGTCGTCCTTCATGAGGTAGACGCCGGGTCGATCCGGGAGTCGCTTGAGGGTCGCTTCGAGGGCGGGGGTCACCGCACGATCGTACGGCGAACGGCGAATCGAAGAGGCGGGCCGGTGGCCCGCCTCTTTCGTTCAGGAGCGACCGACGGCGAAACCGTGGACCGCCCTCAGTCTCCGGTCAGTGGCCGCCGCCCTTGGGCTTCCTGGCGTCGAAGATGGTGGAGAGGTCATTCACCGCCGCATCTCGCGTGCCAAGCGGCGCGAGCCCGAACCGATGCTCGATCGTCGCCAGGATCGACGTCGTGTCGTGCTCGTTGCTGTCGACGACGAAATGGCCCTGCAGGTGCGGTGCGATGACGAGCGTCGCGATGCGAGTGCCCGGTCCCCAGACATCGTGCGGGCCGGACGAGCCCATCCCCGGAGGTGAGACGTGATCCCACTGGCCACCGAACTCGTCGTACGTGACGATGACCATCGTGTCCTTTGCACATGCGCCATCCTCGATCGACTTGATCAGATCGACGAGGTGGTCGCTGCCGTCGGGTTCACTCGCGTACCCGGGGTGTTCGTTCTCGGTGCCGAACGGCTTCACGAAGCTGACCGGCTTGAGGCCGCACTGCGTCGTCGAGGCCTGCGCGAGTTGCGTGAACGCGACCTCGTCCTCGAGATGGGCAGCGCGGTTCGCCCGTCCCTCCGGCGTGTCCGTCGAGAACGCCGCGAAGTAGTCGAACGGCTGGTGGTGGTACTGGAAGAGATTCGATGGGCAGCGTGGCCAGTGAGCCGCCGGCACCCCGGCGCGACTGTTCGGATCGACATACGGATCGAGGCAACCCGTCGGCGTCGCCGCTGCGGCGGAGCCATTCGTCCATCCCGGCCCGCCGACATCACCGTTCGCGTTGGACCACCCGCCGGCATACCAGCTCCAGTCGACGCCGGCGTCCGTCAGACGGTCGCCGATCGTGGCGTTCGTCTGCGCCGGCAGGAGGGCGCCGAACGTTCCTGAGGGGTAGAAGACGGGCTGCATCGTATTCACGCCGTAGTTGCCGCACGCGAGCCCGTCGAGCGGGGCCGCCAGCGCGCCCACCTGGGCACACGTGCCGGTCAGCTCCCGGTCGGGCGGGATCGGGGTCGGGGTGATCGTCGAGGTGTAGAGCGGCTCATTCGACGGCATGCCGTTGGCGTCGAGGACCGGGTGGCGCGTCTCATTCGCGCCACCCGGCGCCCCGGTCGGGTCGACGGGTGATGCCGCCGCGATCAGCCACTGATGGTTGAGGAACGACCCTCCGAACGCGGCCTGGAAGAACGCGTCCTCGATCGCGTAGCTCGGGTGCCCCGGCTCGTGCAGGTACTTGTAGATCGGCAGGGCGGTCGTGTCGTAGACCCCCATCGCGAGCCCCATGCCGTCGCTGCCCGTGACGTACCGATCCTGCTTGCCGCTGTCGAGCTGGTACTGCTCGTGGTAGAAGCGGTGGACCAGGTCACGGGTGCAGCCGCCCGGCGCGCCGGTGCCCTTCAGCCAGCCGTTGCCGCCCGGGCTCGCGAAGCCCAGCAGCGGGTTCAGCGGACAGGTGGTGTCGCTTGCGGCGATGTAGTCGTCGATCGTGAAGGGCTCGTTGGCGAAATGGCTCACGAACGGGCCGCCGGGTGTGCCCGGCGTGGCGTCGGAGCAGGTCGTGGCCAGCGGCGTCGGTGCCTGCAGGTTCGCGTCGTTCTGCTTGAGGCAGGCGTACGGGGTCCCTGCCTCGTTGACCTGCGTGGTGTGCGCGGCATCGGCGTCGGCCACGCCGTTCACGCCCTCCCAGCTTCCGTACAGGTTGTCGAAGCTGTGGTTCTCCTCGTAGATCACCACGATGTGGTTGATCTTCCCCAGCTGCTTCGCGTTCGAGGTCGACGCGAATGACTCGGCGAGTGCCCCGGACCGATCGAGCAGGGCCTTCGCCCCCTTGATCCATTCCCGGGCCTGGTGCTCGTCGATCGCCTGACCCTCGAACTCCGCGCGCCAGAGCGCCGCCCGGATCTTCGAGGCGAGGGCGTCGCGCTTCGAGCCCAGGTCGGCGAGTGCCGCCTCGGTCGCGGTGTACACCGAATCATCGATGGTGTCGCTGGCCAGCGCCCCGGTCGACGCGATCAGGGTGTCCATCGAGAACTGCCCGAACGACGCCATGATCTGCTTGTAGGCGTGTCCGAGGTCCTCCACGGTCGACCCGTGCTTCGTCAACGACCGCGGGAGTGCGTCGGACTTGAGGATGTCGGTCAGGACGCGACCGTCGCTGACGTACGAATCCTTCAGGCCCAACAGCGCGAGGATCGTCGGCCGGACGTCCGTGTGGTCGGACCACACCCGGCCGTTCGTCCGCTGATGCTCGACGCCGGGGCCGACGATCCCCATCCAGGTGGTGGCTACCTCGGGCTGGACCCCCCCGTGGTTCCAAGCGAACGTCTGGTTCGGGGGCGTCGTGTTGGGCAGGAAGACACAGTTGGACAGGTCGTTGTTCGCGCACGTCGTTGTGGACGAGGCGTTGAGGAAGTAGTCGCCCTGGGCGAACGGGGTGAACGTCGGCGTGCGCGCCGGATCGGCGGTGACCATGTGCAGGATCTGTTCTTCCACCGGGTCGGCCATCGCCACGAACAGCCGCTGTTTCTTTCCAGAGAGCGGATTCGTGACCTGCATGTCGGACATCGCCTTCTCGAGGTCCCGTGCGAGCGGCGTCGATCGCGCCGGATTGCCGGTGATGTAGACGTTGGGCGCCATGTCCGAATGGACGCTGAAATTGGTCGTCGCCGAGGTGCCGTGGCTCGCGTTGTACGTCGCGACCAGTCGCTTCAGGTCGCCGTTCACCTCGGTCACGTGCCCGTTGGCGTAGGTGCAGGGCGTGGTGACACCGTCGCACGGGGCGTCCGGGGCCGTCCCGGCGAAGTGGTCGCCCTCTTCGACCGTGAACACGAAGAGCGTGTTGTCCTTGGTGATCCCGTCATGGCGCAGCCGGGTGAAGAAGTCGCCGAAGGCCTTGTCGTAGTCACGCAGCTGCTGGACATAGCCGGCCTCGCCCGGGCCGTACGCGACGTGCGTATTCCCGGAGATGCCATGGTTGTCATGGGCGTCCGAGATGTAGGCGAACGTCACGGGAACGCCGTGCTCCTGCATCTGGGCGACCATCCCGAGCGTGTTTCGCGCGTACATCCCATCGAACCCGGGGAAGCCGGGCTGGCCGAACGGATCGACGATGGGGTTCCCGTTGGTGTCGTTGACTGACGTCGCCCCGCCATTCACGGCCGGATTGACGTACTTGGCCCCGAATAGACCCTTGAAGCCTGTGTACCCCCCGGCCTCATCGGGCAGTGGATCCGGCTTCGCGCTGGTATTGCCCGCGCAGATCCCGCCGCCGGCTCCGCAGTGGATCGCGATCCCGACGAAATCCGTCTGGGCCAGGGCGCGAGCGGCGGTCCCGCCGGGCGCGATCTGCGAGGCCTTCCCCTCGAGCCATTCGGGCGAGCCCTCGCCGAAGACCTTGGTCATGTCGCCCGTCGGGTCGGTGGCGTTGAGCCCGTACACGGCGCTGCCACTGGCATGCGCCTTGGTCAGCGGTGCGGTGAGCGTGATGCCCGTGCCGCCCGGGCCGGCGGTCCCGACGCCGCCGACTGCGACCGTTGCCTGCTCGGCATTGGCGTCGACGTCGATCCAGAACGTCTGGCCCGCGGCGAAGCCAGCGACGCTCGCGACCTTGATGACCGTGTCACTGGCCGCTGATGCGGTCGCGAGGGTCGTCGGGCTGGGCGATCCGGGCGTAGTCGTCCGGAACACGATCGCGTTGTTGTTCTCGAGCACGGTGTTCGCAACGCCGACGTTGCCGACATCGCAGCCGGCGCGCGTGAACGGGACCCACGGCGCCGGTGCGTTGCGCACCGCGCCGGTCCCACCGAGTGCCGGCGCATCGGCGTTGACCATGTTGAAGTTGGTGTCGGCCGAGGCGGTCGGCGGGGTGTTCGCCGGGTTGCCGCCGTCGGTGCTGTCCGTCCAGTACTTGAACGTCGAGGAGAAGCCGGAGCTCCCATCCGCGCGGAAGAAGTTGTAGGAGTTCGACACGGCCTGTCCGTGCCGGTCCGGATAGAGACCGGTCAGCGTGCTCAGGATCCCGCCCCCGGTGTGCGAGATCAGGACGGTGTGGTCGTTCGTCAGGAGGGTGCCGTTGCCCTTGATGAAGTTCAGCAGATTCGGCATCTGCTCCAGGTCGGACGGCACGTTCGGGTCATCGCGCAGGAAGTGGGTGTTGTCGAACTGGACGTAGATCACGTGCCGGATGTCGCCGTCAGCGGACCGCAGGTGACACGGGCCGGGATCGTGGTGCTGGTTCGCGGCGACCGCCAGTGGGCCGGTCGCGAGCGACGCACCCGCGAGGATCGTCGCCGTGAGGATGGTGCCGAGCCGGTGCCTCGTGCGACCGGGCAAGACGCGACGGTAGCTCCCCATTCCGTCCTCCTTCCCTTGGGCACCGCGGTGCCCGGACCTGCGACGTGCGATACGCGGGCCGACGACGAAGGGGTCGGGGCCGCGATGGACCGCACCAACCACACTGGGACGTCCACGATAACGCTTCGTCAACGCGATGTGAAACGGATTCGACGCGGTTGATCGGTGGTTGAGGGTGGCCGGTCACGATCACCGGCATGGACCTGGACCCGTCGATCGCTGTACGGCTTGCGGAGCTGGCGCCCGACCAGCGGGCGGCCGCGACCGCCGAGCCCGGACCGGTGCTCGTCGTCGCTCCGGCGGGCAGCGGCAAGACCACGACGCTGGTCGCGCGGATCGCCTGGCTCGTCGCGTGCGGTGTCGACCCGACGACCATCGCCGCGATCACCTTCAATCGGCGCGCCGCCGTCGAGCTCGGCGAACGGGTCGATGCCGCACTGGCGCCGCTCGGCCTCGACCCTGGGGCCGTCCGCGTCCGGACGTTCCACGCGCTCGGGCTCGAGATCCTTCGCGACGCGGGACAGCGCGTCGAGCCACTGGTGGACCGGGCCGCGCTCCTCCGCGACCTCCGGCCGGACGACGACGAGGCCGCGCTCGTCGAGCTGGACGGCGCGATCTCCCGGCTCAAGGTGGAGCTCGGGGTGGAGCCAGCGGCGGTCGCCGCAGACCCGGAGGCCGGGCCGATCGCGCGGACCTTCGTCGCGTACGAGCGCGCGATCGCCGACGTCGGCGGTCTCGACTTCGACGACCTCGTCCTCCGCGCGGTCGCGCTGCTCGAGCGCGAGCGGGACGTCCTCGCGCGCTGGCGCGACCGTTGTGCCCATCTGCTGGTCGACGAGGTCCAGGACGTGGACCGGGCCCAGCTCCGCCTTGCCCTGCTCCTGGCCGCGCCGGCGAACCGGATCCTGCTCGTCGGCGACGACGACCAGTCGATCTACGGCTGGCGGCTCGCGGATGTCCGGCGCGTGCTGGGGCTCGACGCGCAGCTACTTGGCCTTCGTCGGGTCGATCTCGAGGTGAACTACCGCTGCCCCGCTCCGGTCGTCGAGCGTGCCGTGCGACTCGTCGAGCACAACGCCGAGCGGTTCGCGAAGGTCATCCGGCCGGGGCCGGCCGCGACCGGCCGGCTGATCCTCGCGCCGGACCCGGCGGACGACCCGGTCCGGCTCCAACGGGCGATGACGACCTGGCCGGACGACGACTCGACCCGGGCGATCCTCGCCCGCACGAACCGGGAGCTCATCCCGGCCGTGGTCGTCGCGATCGCGCTGAGCCTGCCGTTTCGCGCCGCGAGGCTCGAGCTGCCGCTCGAGGACCCGGCGCTCGACGGCCTGCTCGACCGTGCGGCCGGCCTGGCGCGACCCGGCATGCCGCTGCTCCCCGTCCTGGAGGCCCTCCGCGCCGCCTCGACCCAGCCTGCCGAGACGAGACTCGCGACCGCCCTCCTCGCCTGGGCGGCGCCCTACCCGGATGTCCCGACGTTCATCGGCGCCGTCCGGTCCGCGCGCGACCGTCTCGCGGAGCTTCGTCGGGACGATGCCGCGCTGACGCTCGCCACGGCGCACGCGACGAAGGGCCTCGAGTTCGATCACGTGATCGTCCTCGGGATGGAAGCGGCACGGTTCCCGAGCACGAGGGCCGTGGACGGCGCGGCCGACCCGGCTCGGGCCTACGAGGAGGAGCGCCGGCTGGCCTACGTCGCGTGGACCCGCGCGCGGCGCTCAGTCACGATCCTCTACGACCCGGCGACGCCGTCACCGTTCCTGCTCGAAGCGTTCACGCCCGAGGAGCTCGGGCTCGACGGCCCGCCGCGGTGACGACGCCGTCGCCCCGCAGCCGGGCTCGCCGACGGCTTGGAGGGTTCAGCCGGCGCCCTGGCTCCCGACCTCCGGCATGGGCAGGCCCGGGCAGGTGGCGTGGTACGGCTCGTCACCGAGGTACTGCCGCCACTCCTCGGACGTGAGGTTCCGGTTCGCGATCCGGCAGGCCGTCGCGGACCAGTCCTGCGGGTCGATGCGCCAGAGGACGATCGCGCCACCGAACCCGGCGGAGCCGAGCGTCTTCCCGTCCGGGCTGAACGCGACGCTCAAGACGCGCCCATCGTGTCCGCGGAGTGGCTCCCCGATCTGCGATCCCGTCGCGACATCCCAGAGCATGACGGTCCCGTCCTCTGCGGCCGATGCGAGGGTCGTGCCATCGGGACTGAACGCGATACCCAGCACCTGGTCGTCGTGCCGGAGCGGCTCGCCGACCTGGGAGCGGGTCAGGACGTCCCAGATGTCGATGGTGTTGTCCACGCCCGCCCAGGCGAGCTTCGTGCCGTCGGGGCTGAGCGCCAGGCTCTCGATACGATGTCCGTCACCGCGGATCGGTTCACCGCGCCGAGTCCCGCTCGCGACATCCCACAGGACGACGGACCCGTTGATTCCCCCCGACGCCATGGTCGCGCCGTCCGGACTGAAGGCGAGGCTCGTGATCCGGTCGTGCCCGAGCAGGGGCTTGCCGCGCCGCGTTCGGCTCGACACGTCCCACAGGATGATGGTCCCATCCGCGAAGCTGCCCGAGGCGAGCGTCCGGCCGTCGGGGCTGAAGGCCACGCTCACGACCTCCGGTCCACCGCCGTCGAGGAGTGGGTCGCCGCTGCGGGTCCGGCTCGCGACGTCCCACAGGAGCACGGCCCCGTCCTGACCACCCGACGCGAGGAGCCGGCCGTCGGGGCTGAAGGCCACGCTCCTGACACGCCCGATATGGCCGCGGAGCGCATCGCCGGACCGAGCTCGCCTGGCGACGTCCCACAGGGAGATCGTCCCGTCGTCGGCCGCGGACGCGAGCGTCCGGCCATCGGGGCTCACGTCGATGCTGAGGATGACGTTGTCGGGGCCCTGGAGGTGATCGCTGATCGCGCTCCCGCCGGCCACGTCCCAGAGGGCGATCGTGTCGTCCGATCCACCCGACGCGAGCGTCGTGCCGTCCGGGCTGAACACGATCTTCATGACGGCGCCGCTGTGACCCCGGAGGGGCGCCTCGATCGCCGAGCGGCTGGCGACATCCCAAAGCACGATCGTGTCGTCGTCGTTGCCGGATGCGAGGGTTCGGCCATCGGGGCTGAACGCGACGCTCTCGACCCCGCCGCTGTCGCTTGGGAGTTCGAGCCCCGCGCCGCTGGCGACATCCCACAGGAAGATCCTGTTGTCATCGCTGCCCGAGGCGAGGGTCCGGCCATCGGGGCTGAACGCGACGCTCTGCACCCGGCCGGAGTGGCCCCCGAGCGGCTCGCCGACCCTCGCCCGGGTGGCGACGTCCCAGATGACGACGGCGTTGTCAAACGTGCCTGCTGCCAGGGTCGACCCGTCGGGGCTGAATGCGATGGTCTCCACGGCACCGCGGCCGCTCCGAAGCGCCGCGCCGACGCGCGTTCGGCTCGCGACGTCCCACAGGACCACGGTGCCATCCCCGGCACCCGACGCCAGCGTCGCGCCGTCGGGGCTGAACACCACGGCCTGGATGCCGCCGGTCTGGCCCACGAGCGCGTCGCCGCTCGAGGTCCCGCTCGCGATATCCCACAGCATGATCGCGCCGTCCAGGCCGGCCGACGCCAGCAGGCTGCCGTCGGGGCTGAACGCGACGCTCTCGATCGCGGCACTGTGACCCCGCAGCGGCTGAGCGATCCGCGCCAGCGTCCTGATGTCCCACAGGACGAGGCCGCCATCCGCCGCGCCCGACGCGAGGGTCGCACCGTCCGGGCTGAACGCGAGGCCGACCGGATCGTCGACGCCTCCGAGATAGGTGCGGACCCGGGTGTTCGTCAGGGCCGCGAGCAGGCTCCCACGTGCTTCGGCCGCATCGGACCTCCGGTCGGCCTCGACGCTCAGCAGGAGCGCCCGGTCGGATCGCATCTGCGGGTTTCCTGCCTGCGCCGCGAGTTGACGCACCAGCGCCGTCTGCCGCTGCTGGTCCGCGTTCCGCCATTGGATGAGGGCCACCGCCGCGAGCAGCAGGAACACGAACGACCCCGTCACGGCGGCCATCGTCAGACGGCGCCGCAGGCGTTCGCGTCCTGCCCGCTCGCGCTGGGCGAGCGCGATACTCGCCTGCAGGAACTCCCGCTCCATGTCATTCAGCAGCGCCTCGTTGACCTTCTGCCACTCGACCGCCTCGGCGAGTCGCGCGCCGCGGTAGAGGACATCGTCGACCCGGCCGAGGAGCTCCCACTCCTCCGCCGTCTCGGTGATCCGGCGGTGGACGCGCAGGGCGGTCCGGTCCTCGTCGAGCCAGCCCTGAAGGCGCGGCCAACCGCGGATCAGGGCTTCGTGCGAGATGTCGACCCAGCGCTCACCCGTCTGCTGATCGGCGCTGGTCGTGAGCAGCCGGGCATCCGTCAGGTCCCGGACAACCTCCTCGACGGGACGCTCCTCCTCGGCCCGACCGGTCACTTCGCGAAGGGAAGCCCGGCGGCGCGTGTCCTCCGTCCCCTCACCGGGCTGCGTCA
Organism: uncultured Chloroflexia bacterium; assembly: GCA_963755115.1. Classification (GTDB taxonomy): domain Bacteria; phylum Chloroflexota; class Limnocylindria; order Limnocylindrales; family CSP1-4; genus SPCO01. The sequence goes on along the minus strand of CAVWIK010000002.1, from coordinate 1,549,564 downwards.
GCCGCAGCAGGGCGCGCCGCACGATCGCCTGCCGCGACGCGTCGAAGCCCTCGTAGATCGTTTCCGCACGCTTGGCGATCGCACCATGGACGCCGCCCGTCTCGCGGTACGCCTCCAGCGTGAGCATGCCGCCTCGGCGTCGTTCCCAGAGCTCAAAGAGGGCGTGCTCGAGCAGTGGCAGTGTTCCCGGCGCTCGGGCGACGTCTTCGAGGATCGTGTCGACGAGACCGCTTTCGAACTCCAGCCCGACGGCGCGGGCGGGTTCTTCGACGGCCGCCCGAAGACCCGCCTCGTCCATCGGGCCGACCAGATACTGGTGACGGGCCAGCAGGGCCGAGAGCGGCGGGTACGCCGCGCAGCGCGAGTAGAAGTCCGCGCGCATGGTCAGGATCACGACCGCGGGGCCGTTCGGGACCGACGCCGCGTAGACGAGATTGGCGATCGCCTGCGCTCGCGCCGCCTCATCGTCTCCGAGCGTGAACAGCTCCTCGGCCTGGTCGATGACCCAGATGAGCCGGGTTGATCCCGATAGTCTCTGGAGCGCAAGCGTGCCAGCCAGGTGGAGCGTGCGCTCGTCCTGTGCCAGCTCGTCGACAGTCCGCTGCATCCCCTCGCTGGAGTCGAGCTCCTGGAGTCGCACGGCGATCGCTTCGAGTGGCCGGCCGCCGGGACGGACGACCTCGATCGTCCAGCTGCCGCCGCCCTCGATCCCCTCCCGGCGCAGGACCGGGATCACCCCGGCGCGGACGATCGATGACTTGCCGCTCCCGGACGGACCGAGGACGGCGAGGAACCGGGTCGCCTTCAGTTGCTCGAGGATCGCCTGGACGTCGCCCTCCCGGCCGAAGAACAGGTCGGCGTGGGCCTCATCGAACGTCTGGAGGCCCCGATACGGACAGACGTCGTCGCGAGCCACGACGGGCACCGCGGGGCCGAGGGGCACGCCCTTGATCGCGTTGACGAGCGCCTGGAACGCGCGGGTGTCGTCCAGACCCCGACGGAGGTCGACCCAGGTCCGTGTCGAGAGGAAGGGCGGCAGTGTCGTGCGGTCGAACGGCTCCCCGACACCGGGCAGGAGGACCGGGAACACCCGGAATGGGCGCTCCGCCGCCGCGCGGGTCAACGCGACGGCGAGCTCCTCCCGCTCCCAGTCGCCGTCGCCGTTCGGCCCGACGAAATACGCACACGCGGCCGAGGCCTGCATGCCCGCGGCAAGCTCCTCTTGCCACCGACCTCCCGGGCTCAGGGCCCAGCTATCGAGCCAGGGCTCGAGCCCGGCGCGCTTCAGGCGCTCCGCGATGCGCTCCACGACAGGCTTGTCGCGGCTGTTGTGGGAGAGGAACACATCGAACGCCGACGCGGGCGACGCGGCATCCGTGCCCAGGCCCATAGACCCCCACCCCTCGACGGAGATCCCGCCATCCCGAGGCTCCGGTTCGCTCGCGGGGACCGTCGCCCGCCAGTATGCGCCCGGCGCGTTTCGTCGCATTCGACCCGGGCGTCACCCCCTCGATCGGTTGAGCTCGCGCAGCAGCCGGTCGATGGCGTCGAGGAACGGCTCGGTCACGTCGGGCGGCAGCGCGTCGCGGATCGAATCCTTCGGGCCGTACGCCGCGCGGGCCCGCATGGCGGTCCGGCGGAGCGCGGCCGGTTCGTCGTCGCGGAGGTGCTCTGGCAGCGGCTCCAGGTAGCTCGACCAGCGGGTCACGCCGAGCGCGACCGCCGAGGCCAGCGCGCGGTCGGCGTGGCGGGCCGCCTCCAGCCCGAGCGCGTCGATGACCGGCCGTTCGTGACGCGCCGGTCCCCGTCTCGACCCCTCGATGGACCGGTCGGTCCCGGGGTCAGTCATCGGACGGACGCGTCACCGTCGTGCCGCCCTTCTCGAGGCCCTCCTCCGGTGGGGCGAGCAGGAGGAGCGGCAGCCGCTTCCGTTCCGAGCCGTTGACGAGGATCCGGAACGAGTAGTCGCCGGGCGCGGGGAACGTCAGGTTCCAGAGGTCGATCGAGAAGGTCAGCGTGGCGTCCCGGCCGTCGCGCTGGCTGCGGGCCACGAGGCTCCCGGTCGCCCCGGCGACCTCGGCCCCGTCGGGGTCCAGGAGCACGAACCGGATCTCGTGCTCGCGTTCCGTCTCCGGCGCCGTCACCTGCAGGCCGATGACGAGGGTCAGATGTGGATGGCGCAGCGGGAACCGCCGGCCACCGATCCGCGCGATCCCGCCGCCGAGGACGTGGAACTTCTGGCCGGGGATGGTCTCGGCGGCGTCCGCGAGGAACGCGAAGTCGATGTCGGGCACGGGCCTATGCTAGCCGCTGGTCCGGGCGCCGGGACGTGGGCGCGACCCGGCGCGCCTCGACCCAGGGGGCCTCGGCGAGGGCCGACGCCCGTGCCTCAACGACGCTTCGTCGCCGCGGCCGCGCGCTTCCGCGACGGCGCGATGGCGAGCTCGGCCTTCGACTCGTGGCCGTTGGTCCGGCGGCCGCGCCCGGCCTCCTCGGCGAAGGTCACGTGCGACAGCGGCACGAGCGGCTCGCCGCGGAGGACCCGCGCCAGGTACTCGGCGGTCGCGGACTGCCTCGAGCGAGCGACCGTCTCCGGCGTGCCCTCGGCGATGATCCGGCCGCCCCGGTCCCCGCCCTCCGGCCCGAGGTCGACGATCCAGTCGGCGGTCTTGATGACGTCGAGGTTGTGCTCGATGACGACCACGGTGTTGCCGCCGTCCACGAGCCGATGCAGGACCTCCAGCAGCTTCTCGACGTCGGCGAAGTGGAGGCCCGTCGTGGGCTCGTCGAGGACGTAGAGGGTCCGCCCGGTCGCCCGGCGCGACAGCTCGGTCGAGAGCTTGACCCGCTGGGCCTCCCCGCCCGAGAGCGTCGTCGCGGGCTGTCCGAGATGGACATACCCGAGCCCGACGTCGAACAGCGTCTGGAGCTTCATCCGGACGTTCGGGACCGCCGAGAAGAAGTCGAGGGCCTCCGCGATCGTCATCTCGAGGACGTCCGCGATCGACTTGCCCTTGAAGTGGATCTCGAGGGCCTCGCGGTTGTAGCGCTTGCCCTTGCAGACCTCGCACGGGACGTAGACGTCCGGGAGGAACTGCATCTCGATCTTGAGGATGCCGTCGCCCTTGCAGTGCTCGCACCGGCCGCCCTTGACGTTGAAGCTGAACCGTCCCGGCGTGTAGCCCCGGACCCGCGCCTCCGGGACCCCGGCGAACAGCTCGCGGATCGGCGTGAACAGCCCGACGTAGGTCGCCGGGTTGGAACGCGGCGTCCGCCCGATCGGGCTCTGGTCGATCTCGATGATCTTGTCGACGTGCTGCGCGCCCTCGAGCGCGTCGTGCGCCCCGACGGGCTCGCGCGACCCATTGAGCTCGCGGGCGAGGGCCCGGTAGAGCACCTCCGTCACGAGCGTGCTCTTGCCGCTCCCCGAGACGCCCGTCACGGCCACGAACGTCCCGAGCGGGACCCGCAGGTCGACGTCCTGGAGGTTGTGCTCGCGGGCCCCGCGGACGACGAGCTCCTTGCCGCTGCCCGGTCGGCGATGGTCCGGGACCGCCACGGCGCGCTCGCCGCGCAGGAACGCGCCCGTGATCGAGCGCGGCTCGGCGAGCAGCGCCTCGAGCGGGCCGTTCGCGATGATCTCGCCCCCGTGCTCCCCGGCGCCGGGCCCGATGTCGACGACCCAGTCGGCGGTCCGGATCGTCTCCTCGTCGTGCTCGACGACCAGGACCGTGTTGCCGAGATCGCGCAGCCGCGTCAGGGTCGCGATGAGCTTCGCGTTGTCGCGCTGGTGCAGCCCGATCGAGGGCTCGTCGAGGATGTACAGGACCCCCATGAGCGTCGTCCCGATCTGGGTCGCCAGACGGATCCGCTGGGCCTCGCCGCCGGACAGCGTGACGCTCGTCCGGTCCAGGGTCAGGTAGTCGAGGCCGACGTCCACGAGGAACCCGAGCCGGGCGACGATCTCCTTGACGACCTGCACCGCGATCGTCCGCTCGCGCTCCGTCAGCGTCCGGCTCAGGCCCGTCGCCCAGCTCAGCGCCGCGGTGATGGACATCGTGGAGACGTCCCAGACGTTCAGGTCGCCGATGGTGACCGCGAGGATCTCCGGGCGGAGCCGCTTGCCGCCGCACGTCGGACAGGGCCGCGTGACCATGTACTTCTCGAGCTCGGTCTTGATGTACTCCGAGTCGGTCTCCCGGTACCGTCGCTCGAGGTTCGTGATGACGCCCTCGAACGTGGCGTTGTACGTGTTCTCGCCGCGCTCGTGGCGGTAGCGCACGACGACCTTCTCGTCCTTGGCCGCCCGGAGCAGGTACTCGACGGCCTCCGGGGGAAGGTCGCGGAACGGGGCCTTGAAGTCCCAGCCGTGCGAGGCGGTGATGGCCTCGAGGATCTTGAGCCGCCACGAGGCGTCGGTCGGCATCTTCGCCCACGGGACCAGCGCGCCCGAGGCGAGGCTCTTCGAGCGGTCGGGCACGACGAGGTCGGGGTCGATCTCGAGGCGCGTCCCGAGACCGGTGCACGACGGGCACGCCCCGTGCGGCGAGTTGAACGAGAAGCTGCGCGGCTCGAGCTCGTCGACCGTGAACCCGTCGTACGGGCAGCTGTACTTCTCGCTGTAGCGCTGCTCCTCGAAGTCCGGCGTCTCGTCGTCGCGCGGCGCCGGCGCGATGAGGACGACCCCCTCCCCGAGGCGGAGCGCCGTCTCGACCGAATCCGCGAGCCGTCCCGCGTCCGGGTCCGGCATCGTCAGGCCGGTCTCGGGGTCGATCGGCCGGCCGTCGGCGGCGCGCTCGGCGCCGTCGGGCGCCTCGGCGTGCCGGACGACGTACCGGTCGACGACGACCTCGATCGAGTGGCGCTTGTACTTGTCGAGCTTGGGTGCATCGGCGATGTCGACCATCTCGCCGTCGACCCGGACGCGGACGAACCCCTGGCGCCGCGCCCCGTCGAAGACCCGGTCGCCCTCGGTCTTGCGGTCCTTGATGAGCGGGCCGAGGACGAGCAGCCGGGTCCCCTCGGGCAGGGCGAGCACCTGGTCGACGATCTGCTGGACCGACTGGCGCTCGATGGCGTGGCCATTGGGGCAATGCGGGATCCCGATGCGTGCGAACAGCAGGCGCAGGTGGTCGTAGATCTCGGTGACGGTCCCGACGGTCGACCGCGGGTTGCGCGAGGCGCCTTTTTGGTCGATCGAGATCGCCGGCGAGAGCCCGTCGATCTGGTCGACGTCCGGCTTCTCCATCTGCCCGAGGAACTGGCGCGCGTAGGCAGACAGGCTCTCGACGTAGCGGCGCTGGCCCTCGGCGTAGATGGTGTCGAACGCGAGGCTGCTCTTGCCCGATCCGGAGAGCCCGGTGATGACGACGAGGCGGTCGCGCGGGAACGCGACGTCGACGTTCTTGAGGTTGTGTTCGCGCGCGCCGCGCACGACGAGTCGATCCTGGGGCACGGCCGAAGTGTACGCGATTCGATGTGATTGGAACAGGTGTTCTGGTACGTCCGTACGGCGTTCGCGCCGGCGGTGGGGACCTACGATGCGCGGGCCGGCATCAGCCGAGGGAGAGCGCTTGCTCGTCGAACGCCAGTACGCCAGCTCCGATCCGACGACGATGTCGCTCGCCGCAAGCTCCGACGCCGCCCTGGCGGCGAAGCAGCCCGACGACGCGGAGCACCTGGCGCGGCTCGCCATCGGCCGAGACCCGAAGTACGTGCCCGCACGGCTGGCCCTCGGTCGTGCCCTTGAAGCCCTCGGGCGCCATCGGGAGGCCGCGTCCGTCTACGCGGAGGCCGCGCGCATCTCCCCGTTCAGCCCAGGGGTGAGCCGGTCGTTGCGGAACGCCTGGACCGCCCCCTTGGCCGGGTTCGGCATCGTGGCCTTCCTGGTCTGGACCGTCTTCCGGGTCATCCAGCGACAGTTCGACCAAAGGACGGTCCTCGGCGGCCTGCTCATCTGCGTCGTCGTCCTCATCGTCGGCACCCTGCTGCTCCTGCGCGGCCGGCGCCGGCGATTCGCCTCGCTCTCCGAGGAGGACCGTCGCCTGCTCGAGATGCATGGCGCCGGCGGGATGCTCGCGGGCCCGGGATCCGGTCGGCTGCTCCTTGTCGGCGCGGTGGTCGTGGTCCTGGCGGGGGCGGTGGTCGTGTTCGCCCTCGGGACGAAGGCATCGCTGCAGATGCAGGTCGGCGACTGCTTCACGCTCGACCGGCAGACGTCGATCGAGCAGGTCTCGACGATCTCGTGCGACCTGCCGCACGGCACCGAGATCTACGCCACCGTCGTGGACCCGGCCCCGCCCGGCGCAGCCTTCCCCGGCATCGATGCGGTCCGTGCCGGCGCGAAGGCGGATTGCGATGCGGCATACACGACGTTCATCGGCGCCCCATACACCCGGGCGTCCAGGTTCTGGATCGCCGTCATCTCGCCGGAGCAACCGTACTGGGACGTCGGCATCCGGACGAACTGGTGCACGGTCCACGAACGCCGCTACGAACAGACGTCCGGGTCGGCGAGGGGGTCCGGCGGCTGACACTCGGCCGGCGCCTGGGACGCGGCCGGCGTCACGCTCGACCGGGTCCGGTCAGTGCAGGTACGCCGCCGTGTTCGTGATCCCGCCGATGAGACCGGCGGCGATCCCGAGGGCCAGCGGCAGGCCGCCGATGATCGCCCAGACGCCACGACTGCCGCGCGAGGTGCCGGCCACGCACAGGGCGGCGATCAGCAGCACGAGGGCCAGCTTGGCGAGGACGACCGCCGGCATGCCGTACGAGGCGAACATGTGGCTGACGAGGGGGTTCGCCTCGGCGACGACGCCATGCCGCGACACCATCACGCTGAAGGTGGCCAGATCGAAGGCCTGCGCCAGGAAGAGGGTCGCGAGGCGGAGGAAGCCGACGGAGGCCGCGCGGCTGATCCCGAGGGCGACGAACGACATGAGGTCGAACGATTGCCGAGCCAGCAGGGAGACCACTCCACCGATCACCCCAGTAATCTAGCCCGAAAGTACTACCGCCGCATAGCCCAAATGGTGCACCGACGCGACGAGAATCGTGCCGGGTGCGACGCGGACGCGGCCGGCGTCAGCGGCGCCGACGACCCGGGCGCTCGCCCGTGCGCTTGCGGATGTTCGGCGTGACCGTGCGGTCCCATGTCGGCCGGTCCAGCCAGCGCGCCTGCCAGGTCGCCGCGTCCTCGTGCTCGTCGCGGATCCCGGGCAGCCAGTCCGCGACCGTGTTCTCGTCGATGCCCGGCTCGCCATCGGCCGTGGCGGCCGGCTCCTCGTCCGCGGGGAGGACCTCGACGCTCGTCACTTCCATGACCTGGGTGAGCGACGCGGCGTCCGCGGCTCGGCGGCCGCGGGCCCGGTCGGCGGCGCCCGTGAGCCCGGAGCCTTCCCGGCCGGCGCGCTCCGCGGCGCGCCCCACGGTGATCGAGGCGTCCTGCTCGAGGATCCGCAAGCGGATCTGCTGGACCTCGTCGCGGAGCGCGGCCGCTCGCTCGAACTCGAGCTCCTTGGCCGCCGAGCGCATCTCGGCCTCCATCCGTGCGACGAGCGCCTCGACCTTGGCCCGGTCGGCGTCGCTGAACTCGCCAGGCCGCTCCGAGCTGTAGACGACGGTCGACTCCGCGACGGCGCGCAGTCGCTGGTTGATGTCGTGGATGCCCTTGATGATCGTCGTCGGCTCGATCCCGTGCTCGAGGTTGTAGGCCGTCTGGATCGCCCGGCGCCGGTCCGTCTCGTCGATCGCCACCCGCATCGACTCCGTGATCGTGTCCGCGTACATCACGACCTCGCCGCCGATGTTGCGCGCGGCCCGCCCGATCATCTGGATGAGCGACCAGGCCGACCGGAGGAACCCCTCCTTGTCGGCGTCGATGATCGCGACGAGCGTCACCTCCGGAAGGTCGATCCCCTCGCGCAGGAGGTTGATGCCCACGAGGACGTCGAAGACCCCGAGGCGGAGGTCGCGCAGGATCGCGACCCGCTCGAGCGTGTCGACCTCGCTGTGAAGGTACTGGACCTTGATCCCGAGCTCCTTGAGGTAGTCGGTCAGGTCCTCGGCCATCTTCTTGGTGAGCGTCGTGACGAGCGCCCGCTCGCCGCGCTCGGCGCGGACCCGGATCTCCTCGAGCAGGTCGTCGATCTGGCCGTCCGTGGGACGCACCGTGATCGTCGGGTCGACGACACCGGTCGGACGGATGAGCTGCTGGACGATCGTCTCGCTCCGCTCGAGCTCGTACGGCCCGGGCGTCGCGCTCATGTACACCGCCTGGTGGACGGTCGCCTCGAATTCCTCGAACGTCAGCGGGCGGTTGTCGAGCGCTGAGGGCAACCGGAACCCGAAGTCGACGAGGATCTCCTTGCGGGTCCGGTCGTTCTTGTACATGCCGACGACCTGCGGGATCGTCATGTGCAATTCGTCGACGACGAGGAGCCAGTCCGGCGGGAAGTAGTCGAGGAGGGTCCACGGGCGCGACCCGGCCTCGCGCCGCGAGAGATGCCGGGAATAGTTCTCGATGCCGGTGCAGTAGCCCAGCTCGCGCATCATCTCGAGGTCGAACGTGGTCCGCTGCTGGAGCCGCGCCGCCTCGAGCACCCGGCCCTCCGCCTCGAGTTGGCCGACGCGGAGCTCCATCTCGGCCTCGATGTCGACGATGGCCTCGCGGAGCTTGTCGTTCGGCGTGACGTAGTGGGTCGCCGGGTAGACGTTCGTCTCCTTGCGCTCGGCGAGGAGCTCGCCGGTCAGCGGGTCGAGCTCGGTGATCCGCTCGACCTCGTCGCCAAAGAACTCGACGCGGATGAGCGTCTCCTCCGAGGCGGGCTGGAGCTCGAGCGTGTCACCGCGCACCCGGAACCGCGCGCGGCTGAGGGCCTGGTCGTTGCGCTGGTACTGGAGGTCGACGAGGTGGCGCAGCACGGCGTCGCGCCGGTACTGGCCGCCGACCCGGAGCTTGAGCACGGTCGCGCCGTAGTCGACGGGCGCCCCGAGGCCGTAGATGCAGTCTGACGCTCGCGACGATGATGACGTCGCGCCGCTCGAAGAGGGCGTGCGTGGCGGCGTGGCGGAGCCGGTCGATCTCGTCGTTGCGCGACGAGTCCTTCTCGATGTACGTGTCCGAGCGCGGGAGGTAGGCCTCCGGCTGGTAGTAGTCGAAGTAGCTCACGAAGTACTCGACCGCGTTCTCGGGGAAGAACTCGCGGAACTCGGCGTAGAGCTGGGCTGCCAGGGTCTTGTTGTGGGCGAGGACGAGCGTCGGCTTGTTGTGGGCGGCGATGGTCCAGGCGAGGGTGGCCGTCTTCCCGGTGCCCGTGGCTCCGAGCAGCGTCTGGTGGCGGACGCCCCGGGCGAGGCCATCGCTCAAGCGCTGGATCGCGGCGGGCTGGTCGCCGGTCGGCTCGAAGGGGGCGACGAACTTGAAGTCAGGCATGCCCGCTCAGGATACCGAATCGACGGATGTCGAACAAGCGTTCGGTTCGGCTCAAGACCGTTCGCGATGCGGCCGGCCGCAAGACTCGGACCCGTATCCCCGCGGTACTGGGCCAGAACGGGGCCGGAATGGCCGACCGACCGACGTCGCCGCCGGCTTGCCACGCTCATCATCGATGGACCGGCGCACCAGATCGGGGCAGGAGACCCCATATATGCTCGGTCGGCCGAAGATACGACTGGGAGTCGTGTGCCGGGAGTCACGGAGTCCGGGGCGCAAGGATCGAATCGAACATCCGCTCGATGGACGCCCGCACTTCGTCGGCTGGACCCGACGTGTCGATGACGCGAGTGGCGGCCGGGCGGAGCCGATCCGCGAGGTCGCCCTGGGCCTCGATCCGGCGCTCGGCGTCGACGGCCTCCCCTCCCCGACCGACGACGCGCGCCAGCTGCACGGCCGGGTCGCAGGTCACGAGCCACACCTCGTCGCACAGGGCCGCGAGGCCGCCCTCGACGAGCTTGATCGCCTCGACGACGACGGCGGCTGCGCCGGTCGCCTCGGCCCGGGCGACGGTCGCGAGGATCCTGGGCCGGACGGCGGGATGGATGATGGCCTCGAGGTCGCGGAGCGCGTCGGGATCGGCGAAGACGATGCGGCCGAGCGCGGCGCGGTCCAGCGACCCATCGGGCAGGAGCAGGTCCTCCCCGAAGCGCTCGACGACCGCCTCGAGGGCCGGTTCGCCCGGCATCGTCACGTCGCGGGCGACGGCGTCCGCGTCGATGACCGCGACGCCCGGTCTCGCGGCGAGCCACGCGGCGACCGTCGACTTGCCGCAACCGATCGGCCCGGTCAGCCCGATCAGCACGGTCACGGCGCCCGGTCCTCCAGCTCGAGCCAGGCGTCCTCCGCGGCGGCCAGCGCGGCATCGATGTCGGCCAGCTCGCTCGTGACGCGGCGCAGCTCGACGAAGTTCGCGCCGACGGCCGGGTCGCCAAGGGCGAGCTCGAGGTGGTTCTTGCGGAGCCCGAGACGGGTCAGCTCGGCGTCGAGGGCGGCCTTCTGCCTGCGATAGGCGTCCTTCGAGAGCTTCTCGGCCTTGCGACGCGGTTTCGCCGCCACCGGCACGGCCGCGCCGCCGGCCTGGCCCGCCCCGCCCGGCGTGCCGGCCCGCCCGCGGCCGTTCGTCGAGTCGGCGGTCGGCGTCCGCGGCGCCGACCGGGAGCCCTCGCGCAGCCGCTTCGCCTCGGCCTCGAGGGCCGTCGCGACCGTCCAGCCGCCGGCGACGGCGGCCCGCCACTCGCGGTAGCCGCCGTGGAACGGGGCCGCGGCGCCGTCGTCGACGACCCACAGCCGTTCGCAGACCGTCTCCAGCAGCCGCCGATCGTGCGACACGACGAGCAGGGTCGCCGGCGAGCCGGCCATGAACGACTCGATCGCCTCGCGCGCCGGGATGTCGAGGTGGTTCGTGGGTTCGTCGAGCAGCAGCAGGTTCGAGGGCTGGATGCCGAGGAGCGCGAGCTCGAGACGCGACCTCTCGCCGCCCGACAGCGCGCGGACCTCCTTGGCGACGTCGTCACCACGAAACAGGAACCGCGCGAGGTACGACCGTGCCTCGCCCGGCGTGACCGGGATGGCCTCGAGCAGCGCGTCGAGGACCGTGGCGCCCGGGATGGCGGCCTCGCGGAGCTGCGCGAGGTAGCCGAGCTGGACCGCATGCCCGAAGGTCAGCATCCCGTCGAGCGGCGGCAGCTCGCCGGCGATCGTCCGCAGGAGCGTCGTCTTGCCCGCCCCGTTCGGGCCGACGATCCCGATGCGCTCGCCGCGCTGCGCCGCGAGGAACGGCGCGCGAGCGACGACCCGGGGCTCGGTGGCGGGCGACCCGTCCGGGGTCACGGCCCCGCGACCCGGCAGATAGCCGACCTCGAGCCCCTCGATGCGGACGACGATCTCGCCGGACCGGGTCGGCCCCGCGCCGGCGAGGGCCGCGTTCGGGATCGTGAGCCGGCGGCCGGCCCGCGGCGCCTCGGCGCGCTCGGCCAGCAATCGCTCGAGCCGGGCCTCGTGCTCGTGCTGCTTCGTGAACTTGCGATGGCTTCGATAGCGCTGGATGAGCTCGCGCTCCCGCGCGATCGACTCGGCGGTCGTCTCGACCTCCTTCGTCGCGCGCGCGTCGCGCTCGACCCGCTGGCGGTGATAGGCGCTGTAGTCGCCCCGGAACGCGGTCATCTTCCGGTCGCGCAGCTCCCACACGCGCGTGACGGTCGCATCGAGGAAGGCCCGGTCATGGGACGCCACGAGGAGCGATGCGCTCCGCCGCCGGAGGTGGTCCTCGAGCCACTCGAGCGCATCCAGGTCGAGGTGGTTCGTCGGCTCGTCGAGGAGCAGCAGGTCCGGGTCCGCGATGACCAGCCGCGCCAGCGAGGCACGCGTCTGCTCCCCGCCGGACATCGCGGATGGCGGCTTCGCCCACTCGTCGCGGGCGAAGCCGAGGCCGCTCAGCGTCGCGTCCACGCGCTGGTCGAGCGTGTACCCGCCGAGGACCTCGAACTCGTGCTGGAGGTTCGCGTAGGCGGGCTCGGTCACCCGTCCGTCGCGCTCGAACGCCGCCAGCGCGTCGGCCATGCGGTCGAGATGAGCGGCCCCGGTGCGCACCGCGGTCCGGAGGTCGGGCGCGGCCATGAAGGCCTCGTCGAAGTGCGCCTCCTGGGCGAGGAGCCCGATCGACAGGCCGCGCTTGCGGACGACCTCGCCGCGATCGGGCTCGTCGCGTCCGGCCGCCAGCCGGAGCAGCGTCGTCTTCCCGGCCCCGTTCGGCCCGACCAGGCCGATCCGGTCGCCGACCGCGAGAGCGGCCTCGATCCCGTCGAGGATGACGAAGGCCCCGACCTCGCGGGTCACCTTCGCGAACCGGAGGATCGACATCAGCGGGCGCCCGACGACGAGGCGCGCGCGGCGGCCCGACGCGTCGCCGCGGCGCGTTTCGTCCGCTCGGTGAGGTCCGTCCAGCGCGGGCCGGCACGACGCGCGCCGCCGGTCATCGTGCGGAGGATGGCGCGCGCCCCGGCGCGGTCGCTGGCCGGCAGGCGCTGGCACCACGAGCAGAAGTGGGTGCTCCGTGCCCCGACGACGATCCGCTTCAGCGGCCGCCCGCAGCGCGGACACGGCTCGCCCGTCCGTTGGTAGACCGCGAGGCGCTCCTGCATCGCGCCGTCGCCGTCGGGGGCGGTGTAGTCGTCGATCGAGCTGCCACGCCGCTCGATCGCTTCCGCGAGGATCCCACGGATCGCCTCGTAGAGCCGCCGCTCGTCGGGCGGTCGGAGGGTCGCCGCCGACCGGAGCGGGTGGAGCCGGGCGAGCCAGAGCGACTCGTCGGCGTAGATGTTGCCGACCCCCGCGAGGAACGACTGATCGAGGAGGAGCGGCTTGAGCCGTCCCTTCCGTTTCCGCAGCCGGCGGCGGAACTCCCGGACCGTGAACGCCGGGTCGAGCGGCTCGGGGCCGATCGCCGCGAAGACGGCGCCGCCGCCGACCTCGGTGACCAGCTCGCCGCTGACGGGGTCGCGGCCGTACAGGCCGACCTTGCCGAACTTGCGGATGTCGCGGAAGCGGAGCTCGCGGCCGTCGGCGAGCTCGAGCGTCAGTCGGACGTACGGATCCTCCGGCGCGTCGGCCGGCACCACGAAGAGCTGGCCGGTCATCTTGAGGTGGATGGTCAGGGCGGCGTCCCCGGACAGCTCGAGGACGAGCTGCTTCGCGCGCCGGCCGACCGACTCGATCCGGCGCCCCGAGACCGCGTCGGCGAACGCCTCGGGCGAGTGGGTCCTGAGGGTCCGCGCCCACGTGCACCGCGCGCCGACGATCGTCGCGCCGACGAGGTACGGACGCAGGTCGCGAGCGACGGTCTCGACCTCCGGGAGCTCGGGCATCGGGGCCGGTCAGCCGGTCGCGGCGGTCGCGGTCGCCGCACGGGCGACCGGTCGCATCGATTCCCAGTCGTCGCCGGCCTTGACGTCGACCGTCAGGGGCACGTCGAGCGGCAGCGCGGTCTCCATCGTCTCGCGCACGGTCGCAACCAGGCGGTCCACCTCGTCACGCGGGACCTCGAACAGGAGCTCGTCGTGGACCTGCAGGAGCATCCGGGCCGGCGAGCCCTCGGCCTCCAGTCGCTCCGCCACGCGGATCATCGCGATCTTCATGATGTCGGCCGCGGTCCCCTGGATCGGCATGTTGATGGCCATCCGCTCGCCCGCCCCGCGCAGCGCCGGGATGCGGGAGGCCAGCTCCGGGATGGACCGCTTCCGCCCGAGCAGCGTCGTCACGTAGCCCTGCTGCTTGGCGACCTCCTTGATATGGAGCATGTAGTAGCTGATCCCCGAGTACGTGGCGAAGTAGTTCGAGATGAACGTCTGCGCCTCCTGGCGGCTGATGCCGGCACGCGTCGAGAGGCCGAAGTCGCTCATCCCGTAGGCGATCCCGAAGTTCACCATCTTGGCCATCGAGCGCTCGTCGGCCGTCACGTCGGCCGGATCCTTGTGGAGGACCAGGGCGGCGGTCTCGCGGTGGATGTCCGCCTGGCGAGCGAAGGCGTCCTTGAGGTGCGCGTCGCCCGACACGTGGGCGAGGATCCGCAACTCGATCTGGCTGTAGTCGGCGGCGACCAGCGTGAGGCCCGGCGCCCCGGCGACGAACGCCCGCCGGATCCGGCGACCGAGATCCGTCCGGATCGGGATGTTCTGGAGGTTCGGGTCGGACGACGACAGCCGCCCGGTCGAGGCGACGGCCTGGTGGAACGTGGTGTGGAGGCGGCCGTCGCTCGCGATGAGTGCCGGCAGGGCCTCGATGTAGGTCGAGCGGAGCTTCGTGTAGGTCCGCCAGTCGAGGATGGGCTCGATCACCGGGTGGACCGTGCGCAGCTCCTCGAGCACGGCCGCATCGGTCGAGTAGCCGGTCTTCGTCTTGCGCCCGAACGGGAGATGCAGCTCGCCGAAGAGCACCTCGCCGAGCTGCTTCGGCGACCCGATCGTGAACTCGTGGCCGACGGCGCCGTAGATCTCGCGCTCGAGCCGGTCGATCTCGGTCGCGAACTCCCGATCGAGGAGACCGAGCGCCTCGAGGTCGAGCGCGACGCCGGTCGCCTCCATCCGGGCCAGGACCGGGATCAGCGGGAGCTCGATCTCGCCGAGCAGCCGGTCGAGACCCGCATCGGCCAGGGCCCGTTCCAGCGGCCGCCGGACCGCCGCCGCGGCAAGGGCCTCGAGACCGGCCCGCGTCGCGGCATCGAGGTCCTTCGGATGCGGCATCTGGATATCGATCCGCTCGGCCGCGACGTCGGCGATGGCCTGGCTGCGGAGGGAGGCGTTCAGGACGTACGCGGCGATCTGCGTATCGAAGGCGACGGGCAGCGCGACGGACCCCGGCGCGTCGGCGAACCGGGCGGTCGAGCACCGACTTGACCTCGTGGCCGACGAGGGGCTTGCCGCTCTCGACGACGTGGCCCATGAGCCGGGCGACCGCCTCGGGCGACGTCGCCACGACGGTCCGGCCGTCGGCGCCGGCGATCCCGAGCGCGAGCGGCGTGCCGTGGAGCGGGCGCGGGTCCGAGGCGACGAGGGCCACGGCCAGGTCAGGCTGGCCGGCCAGCCAGCCGACGAGGGCGTCGACGCCGTCGACGTCGTGGAACTCGATGCGGCGCGGGTCCTCGATCGCGGCCGCGAGCGCACCGGGCAGGTCGCCCTCGGCGACCTCGATGACCGCCCGCTCCCCCGTCGCCCCGCCGACGGTGTCGAAGTCGAGGCTGAGCTGGAGCCCGTCACCGCCGCCTGACGACGGCCGCGGCGCGGGGGGACGCGAACCGGGCGCCCGTGCCGCCCGGACGGTCCCGCCGATCTCGCGGAGCCGCTCCGCGGCCTCCTCGGGCGCCTCTCCGCGGAGCGGCGGCAGCCGGTCGATCAGCGTGCGGAACTCGAACTCGCGGAAGATCCGGATGACCTCGTCGCGGTCGTACTCGCCGACGCGTGTGGCCTCGAGGTCCAGCGTGACCGGCAGGTCCGCGACGAGGCGCATGAGCTCGCGGCTCTCGAGCACGACCGCCTTCGCGTCGACCAGCTTGGCGCGGAGCTTCTCGGGCTGGACGGCGTCGATCGCCTCGTACATCGCGTCGAGCGTCCCGAAGGTGCCGACCAGCTTCGCGGCCGTCTTCTCCCCCACCCCGGGCACGCCCGGGATGTTGTCGGTCGGATCGCCCTTCAGGGCCTTGTAGTCGAGCATCTGGTCCGGGCGGAGCCCCCAGCGCTCGTCGATCCGTGCCAGGTCGTACGGGACCGTGTTGGCGATGCCGCCCCGCAGCGAGACGAGGAGCCGGGTCCGCTCCGACACGAGCTGGAGCATGTCGAGATCGCCGGTCAGGATCGTCGTCGCGAGGTCGCGGGCCTCGGCCTGGCCGACGAGCGTGGCGATGACGTCGTCGGCCTCGTAGCCCTCCATCTCGTAGACCGGGATGCCGAGTGCCGCCACGACGCGACGGACCTTCGGGATCTGCTCGCGCATCTCGTCGGGCATCCGGGTGCGGGTGGCCTTGTACTCGGCGAAGCGCTCGTGGCGGAAGGTCGGCTTCGGGAGGTCGAACGCGACCGCGACGTGGTCGGGCCCGACATCCTGGAAGGCGCGCAGGACGATGTTCGTGAACCCGAACACGGCCGACACGAGCTCGCCCTTCGACGTCGTCAGGGGCTGCTCGATGAGGGCGAAATATCCGCGGTAGATGAGCCCGTTGCCGTCGAGCAGCATCAGGCGATCCATCGGCAGGCCTCGGGGCGGTCCCGACCGGGGGACGTGGATGATGGAGGTCCCAGTGTACCCGCGGGGACCCGTCCGAGGCCCGGTGTCAGGTCTCCCGCGACCGGCGCGCCACCCAGCGGATCGCGAACAGCACGAGCCCCACGAGGAGCATCGCCGCCGGGAGCACGATCGACCAGGCCAGCCCGGGTGATCCGCCCGTGTCCAGGTCGGCGGTCTCGAGGAGCGGCGACGACCCGTCCGTGCTCGGTGCCGCTGCGGCAGCCGCTCCCCCGGCGGTCGGCGACGTGGCCGCATCGCTGGTGCGACCGCCGTCGGTCGCCTCGATGGGGCCGGCCTGATCGGGGAGCGCCGGTGCCGCCGAAGCGGCCGGTGCGGGGGCCGCGGAAGCCGCCGCCTTCGAGGCAGATGGGGCCGGGGCGAGGGCCGCGGCGGATGGAGCGACGGACGCCGCGGCCGAAGGTGCCGCCGCCTCGCCCTCGCCCGAGAACACGCCGTGGTCGTCCCCGGATGCGAGGACCTGGGACGTGTCATCGGCGCCCGGGTGGTTCGGGATCGCTTCGCCGACGGTCGACAGGGTCCGTGCATTCGACCCGGCGCCGGACAGCAGCGACGATCCCCCGGCAAGCAGCAGGCCAGCGAGCCCGAGCGTCGTCAGTCCCACGGCCAGCGGCCGCGAGAACGCGTCGCGGGACGTCCCGATCCGGGCGAGGATGCCGCGCCATCCGGAGCCGCGGAGCCGCTCGGCGTCGGCACGCGACAGCTGGAAGTCGCGCGTCCGTGCCGGTGTGGCGAGCGTCCGGCTCGCGGCGGCGATCGCCACGAGGTCGTTTCGGAGCTCGGCGCAGGCGGCGCACGTGGCCAGCCATGCCTCGGCGCGGCCGGCGTCGGGACCGGTGAGGGTGCCGTCGGCGGCCGCGGCGATGAGCTCGGGATCGTGGGTCCGATGCGCGTGGGGGTCGGTCGTCATCTCGGTCCCAAGACGGGTCCGCAGCGCGACGGGTTCCGCCGCCGTGCTGCGGACGGGTTCAGCGGCCGCGCTGCGGAGCCGTTCGGCGTCGGCCGGGGTCAGCCGAAAATCGCGCGGGCGCGGCGGCGTCGCGAGCGCCCGGTCCGCGGCCGCCAGCAGCCGGAGGTCCTCGACGAGCTGCGCACACGACGTGCATGCGGCGACCTGCGCCGCGGCCGTCTCGAGCTCGGACCCGCTCAGTTCGCCGTCGGCGAAGGCGACGATCGCCTCGAGATCGTGGCCGGCGTGGCCGTCAGCCACGGAACAGCTCCAGCCGATCGCCGAGGAGCTCGCGCAGCGCAAGCCGGCCGCGATGGATGCGCGACTTCACGGTGCCGAGCGAGACGCCGGTCATCTCGGCGATCTCGCCGTAGTCGTAGCCCTGGACGTCGAAGAGGACGATCGCGGTCCGCTGGTCGTCGGTGATCCGCGCGAGCGCGGCCGAGAGGATGCGCGTCCGTTCCGAATCGACGGCCGTCCGCTCGGGATCGGCGTCGGCGCCGGCCGGTGGCTGCCAGCTCTCGTCCTCGAATTCCGGATAGGGCTGGACCGGCCGCCGCTTGCGGAGCCGCTGCGTGTCCATCGCCGCGTTGACGCAGATCCGGTTGAGCCATGACTTGACGCTCCCGCCACGGAACGAGCGCAGGTTTCGGAACGCCGAGAAGAAGGCCTCCTGGACCGCATCGGACGCCTGGTCGCGGTCCGGGACCATGCGCACCACGAGCGCGAACAGCTGGTCCTGATAGAGGACCACGAGGTCGTTGAATGCATCGAGGTCGCCGTCGCGGGCTCGCTCGAGCAGGATGAGGTCGCGGCGCTGGACGGGGTCTTCGGAGACCGTCGTCGAGCGAAGGTCCTCCACGGTCGGGGGGTCCCTCCGGACGGCGATTCTGAGGCTGGGCGAGTCTAGCATCGGTTCCGAGCGAGACGCCCCGAGGGGAACGAGGGTTCCGGAGCGCCCTCGCGGACCGCTGCTTGCGCCGCCTGTGCCGGGCCGCCGGCCGTGACGAGGCGCTACGATGCGCGCGGCGCTGGCCGAAGTGGCGGAATGGCAGACGCGACGGTCTCAAACACCGTTGAGTGCAAGCTCGTGTGGGTTCGAATCCCACCTTCGGCACCATCCGGCGGCCGACACGCCGTTCGGCGGTGACCCGCGCACGGTATCGTCGCGACCGTGCGCCCCCCGACGCTCCCGGCGTTCATCGCGGACCTGTTCGTCGATCGCGTCGCGCGCGGCGCGCTGCTCGCCGGATCCGTCGCGCTGTTCGCCGCCGCCATGGATCCGCAGGTCTGGAGTCCCGCGCTCCCGTCCGTCCAGGCGGCCGTGCGCGAGAACCCGCAACTCGAGACGATCGTGCTGCTGGCCTCGATCAGTGCGGCCGGGCTGCTGCTCCTCGGCGGTGCGATCGGTGATTCGAGGCGAGCCCGGCCGATCATCCTCGGCGGACTGGTCACCGAGGCGCTGGCCAGCGTCGTCGCGCTCCTCGTCCACGCGGGCCCGATCTTCCTGACGGCGCGACTCGTCGGCCACGCCGGAGCCGCGTTCGTCGTCCCCGTCTCGATCGCGCTCGTCGCGACCAGCTATCGGGGCCCGGTCCGGGCGACCGCGATCGGGATCGCGTACGGTGCCTACGGTGCGGCGGGCGCCGCCGCCCCGATCCTGCTGCAGGTGCTGCCGGGCCAGCAATGGCCCGCCTTCCTCGCCGCGAGCGCCGCGTGCGTGGTCGCGATCCGGATCGCGTGGACGCACGCCCTGGACCTGCAGCGCCCGTCGCTCGCGGAGCGCCCGCTGGTGGTCGGCGTCGCCGTCTGGGCGTTCGGGATCATCACGTTAACGGTCGGCCTGACCTGGATCAACAGCGGCATCGACAACCCGATCCGCTGGGCGTTGATCATCGGCGGTCCGGCCCTGGTGATCGGCTTCACCCGGATCGGCAAGGCGCGCGGCGCCAGCCCGGCACGGATCATCCGCCGCCAGGTGGCGATCGCGCTCTTCGTCGGGGTCGTGATCGCGGTCTCGCAGACGGCGGCCATGCTCGACCTCCCGCTCTTCTTCAACCTCGTCCTCGGGTACGGGCCCCTGCTGGGGACGGTCGCCCTGGCCCCGCTCTTCGGCGCCCTGGTCCTCGCGGGCCCCGTCGCCGGATACCTGCTCCAGCGCGTCACGCCCCGCTGGCTCGTGGGTGGCGGCCTCATCTTCGTCGGGTTCGGGAACCTCGTCCTGACCGTCGTCACCACCCAGACGTCGCCCTACGTCGGCTTCGTCATCCCGTGCCTGCTTATCGGCGCCGGCTTCGTCGTGGCGACGACGGTCCGGACCGCGATCATCTTCGCGAGCGTTCCCCAGGGGCTGCCCGCGACGGCGGCCGCCCTGAACGAATCATCGATCTCGGTCGGATCGCGGATCGGGATCGTGCTCGTCAATGCGACCGCGGCACAGGTCGCGATGTCGGCCTATTCGGCCTCGGTCGCCGGGTTGCCGCCTGCCGATGCGAACGCCGCGATCGCCGCGTTCCGCACCGTCCTCGTCGCGGTCGGCACGCCGTCGTTCACCCAGGTCGCGACGACCGTCAAGTCCGCCGATATCCGCCCCTACGTCGACGCCTACACCGCGGGCCTGCACGACGCGTTCCTCTTCTGTGGCGTCATCGGCATCCTGGGCGGCATCATCGCGCTGCTGGCGATCGGCGCGCAGGACCCGCTCAGGACCGTCTGGGAGACGCGCGACGAGCGGGAGTCGGTCGCGGTCGCCTGAGCGCGGGCGGTCCGGGCGCGAAGGGCACGGGATGGTATGCGACGATCGTCGCGATGGGATCCAGCTCGCCGAACCGCTTCATCGGCTACCCCGTCGACCGGATGCTCGCCGCCTTCGATGACCCGACCGGGGCGGTGTCGGCCGCGGCGGCGCTCCGGTCGAGCGGCGTCGCCGACCGGGACCTGACGATCCTGCGGGGGCCCGAAGGCGCGGCCCGGCTGGACGGGAGCGGCGCGGCCAACGGGCCGCTGGCGCGGCTGCGTCGGGCGGTCTCCTTCACGGTGATGGACCAGCTGCCCGACTTCGCCTGGTACGAGCGGGCGGTCCGCGACGGCGGCGCGGCCCTCATGATCCGCGTCCGGGGCGACGAGCGGAAGCGGGCGGTCGCCGACGTGCTGCGGGCGCACGGTGGCCACTTCATCAACCACTACGGCCGGTTCGCGACCGAGGAGATCGAACGTTGGCACGGCACCGAGCCCGACGTCCCGGATGTGATGCGTCGCTGACGTCCCGGGCCGCTCTGTGACATCCTCCGCGGGATCACACCACCATCAGACCCTTTGGGGGGACCCATGTTCCGACGGATCTTCGGTTCGAACAATGAGCGCGCTGCCGACCAGGCCGAGACCGCGCTGACCAGCGCGGCCACGACGCCGGGCGACACCGCCACCGTTCGGCGGATCGTCGCGAAGCTCGAGGCCATGCCCGCCGAGCAGGCCCGGTTCGTCGCCTCCACCGCGTACACGCTTGCACGCGCCGCGAACGCGGACCTCGACATCAGCGCCGAGGAGACGGCGGCCATCGAGACGGCGCTCCAGGCCAAGGCCACGCTCGACGAGGCGACCGCCGTGCTCGTCACCGAGATGGCGAAGCTCCAGGCCAAGACCGTCGGCGGGACCGAGGACTACGTCGTGACCCGCGAGTTCCGCAACCTCGCGAACGACACCCAGCGCCTCGAGGTCCTCCGGGCGTGCTACACGATCGCGGCAGCCAACGGGACGATCTCGGCCGAGGAGAACGGCGTCATCAACCAGATCGCGCGCGAGCTCGACCTCGACCCGGCGGCCGTGAACACCGTGCGGGCCGACTTCCACGACCGCCTGTCCGCGGTCCAGGAGGTCCGGCGCATCGCCGGGACCGACGCCTCCTAGGCGAACCCCGGCCCCAGCTCGGTCAGGAGCGCGTCGAGCGTCTCGATCGAGCGGTCGATGTCCGCCGGTTCGAGCACGAGCGGCGGCTTGATCTTGAGCGTGTCGTGGGCGGGGCCGTCGGCGCTCAGCAGGATCCCCCGCTCGAGGGCGCCCTCGACGACCGCGTCCGCGAGCTCGGTGGCCGGCTCGCGCGTCTCGCGGTCGCGGACCAGGACGACGCCGATGAACAGCCCCTGGCCACGGACGTCGCCGATCGCCGGGTGACGGGCGGCGAGCTCGCCGAGACCCGCCAGGAACCGGGCGCCCGATGCCGCGGCGCGCTCGCGGAGCCCCTCCTCCTCGATGACGTCGAGGACCGCGAGACCGATCGCCGCGGAGACGGGGTTGCCGCCGAACGTGTTGAAGTACTCCATGCCGTTCGCGAACGCGTCCGCGATCGCACGGGTCGTGACGACCGCCCCGAGCGGATGGCCGTTGCCGAGCGGCTTGCCCATCGTGACGATGTCCGGCACCGCATCGTCCAGCTGGAACGACCACCACGCCCGACCGACCCGCCCGAGCCCGACCTGGATCTCGTCGGCGATGGCCACCGCCCCGGCGGCGCGGGCCGCGTCGAACGCGGCCGACAGGAACCCCGGCGGCGGGATGACCTGGCCCGCGGTGCCCGGCGCGCGACTCGGCGATGACGGCGCCGACCGGGCGGCCGGCCCGCGGCAGCCTCGTCGAGCACCGCCGACAGGTCCGCGGCGTAGGCCGCGCCGGCCTCGCGCGTCGACCCGCGATGGCGGCCCCGGTACGGATCCGGGAGCGGGGCGACGTGCACGTGGTCCGGCCGGCCGGCGCCGCCCGGCCCGTCGAACTTGTACGGGCTGATGTCGACGAGCCCGCCGGTGTTGCCGTGATAGGCGCCCTCGAGCACGGCCACGTCGCGCCGGCCGGTCGCGGCGTGGGCCAGCCGAAGCGCCAGCTCGTTCGCCTCGCTCCCCGAGTTGACGAGGTACACGACCTCGAGCGGCGCGGGCAGGGTGGCCACCAGGCGTTCGCGCGTACTCGAGGATCGCGGGGTGGAGATAGCGCGTGTTCGTCTCGAGCAGGGCCTGCTGGCGCGCCGCCGCCGCCACGACGCGCGGGTTCGCATGCCCGACGTGCGCGACGTTGTTGACGAGGTCGAGGTACGCGCGGCCGTCCGCGTCGTACAGGTAGGCACCGGTGCCGCGCACGATGGTGAGCGGACGCCGGTAGCTGAGCGACAGCGACGGCCCCAGCGTCCGGCGACGGCGCGCGAGCAGGTCGTCGCCGCCCGCCATCGTCATCGCCCGACCGCGCCGTGGACGGCCGACCGGAGCGCCCCGACGCCGATCGCCTCGAGCCGTTCGATGAGCGCGCCAGGCGTGGGCCTCGGAGATCCGCAGGTACGGATCGGGATCCAGGCCGCCCTGGTGCGCGGCGATCGCGACGCTGGCGCCGACCCGGGCGAGGATCAGATCCGGCAGCGCATCGAGCTCCGCCGCGGTCAGCCGGCAGGCCCGATCGAACGCCCCGACCATCGGACCGATGACCGTCACCGGGTCGTCGCGGTGGAACATCGCGTAGGCGATCGCGACGGCCGCCTCCTGCGCGGTCACCGACGCCACCATGTCCCCGAAGTCGAGGAGGCCGACGACCCGCTGCCCGTCGTCGTCCACGAGCACGTTGTGGTCGTTGGCGTCGTTGTGGATGACGCTCCGGCGCAGCGCCGGCAGGGCCGGGACCAGCCGGGCGTCGAGCCCGTCGAGCACGCGCCGGAGCGTGGCCCGCCTCGACCTCGTCCGGCACGTCGTCGAGCGCGCCGCGGATGACGGCCGGCGCGCGCAGGACATCCCACTGGAAGTCGCGATGGGCGGCCGTCGTGCTCGAACCCGAGGAGGGCCGTCGCCGAGCGACCCATCGTCGCGCCGAGGTCGGCCAGCAGGTCGTCGCCCGGGTCGTCGACGGTCGCCAGCGGGCGACCGGGCAGCCAGGTCAGGAGCCGCGCCCACGGCGGCCCGCCGTCGGCGAGCCCCACGATCGTCCGGCCGTCGCGCGCGGGGATGGCGCGGGCCACCGGGACGCCGGCCGACGCGAGCCGCGCCATCGCGGCGGCCTGGCACTCGAGGAACGCCCGATCCTCGGCGAGGTTCGCGATCTTCAGGACGGCCGGCGGCGCACCGTCGCCCGGGTCGACGCGGATGTTCCGGTCGCGCTCGCTCGGCAGGTCCGAGAGGTCGCCGCGGATCCCCCACCAGCGCTCCAGCGCCTCGGCGGCGGCGGCGAGGTCCGTCTCCGGGCGGGTCGCGATCCACGATGCGGGCGTGGGCATCAAGCCAGCTGCAGCTCCACGATGCCTTCCCCGAGGCGGCGCTGGATCTCGGCCAGCAGCTCGGCGTCGTAGGCGACCGGGCGGAGCTCCATCGGGAGACCGCTGCTCCCGGCGACGTCGATGTGCACGAGGACCCGCGTCTCGCCGGGTCGTGCCCGGACGACCTCGCGGAACGAGCGCATCGCGTCGAGCAGCCGGTCGGTCGACCCGCCGGAGAACCGGACGTGCAGGATGTGGCCCACCCCCACGTCCAGCGGCGGCGTCGGCGCGGCGGCGAGGTCGGCGGCGCGCGCCCGCGCCTCGTCGGGGAGCGCGGGCTCCTCGGACACATCGGGGTCCGCGGCCGAGGCGCCGGCCGGCTCCTGGTAGGTCGGCATCGGCTCGGCGGGCGCGATCGGCGGCAGCGCGGCGTCGGCCGGCGGACCGTCGCGGCGCAGCGGTGAGACGAACGGGACGGCCGGCTCGGCGGCGACGCCGGCCGGCACGGCGGCCGGCAGCCCGGGCCCCACCGGCACCATTGGCCGCGCCGCAGCCGGGGAGACCGGGCCCGCTCCCCGGCCGTTCCCGTCGCGACCCGGCGGACCGCCCCGGCCGCGGCCGCGATCGCCGGCCGCGACGTCCCGGGCGAACGCCTCGGGACCGCGTGCCACGGCCTCGTCCCAGTCGACGACGAGATCGGCCAGGAGCGAGATCTCCTCGCCGCGATGGTCGACCCGACCGGCCACCAGCAGGATCGACCCGTCGCGCCAGGTCGGCCGGCTCGTCTCGTAGAGCCTCGGGAACACGACGACCTCGATGGTCCCCTGGAGGTCCTCGAGGGTCGCGATGGCCATCGACTCCTGCTTCTTGGTCACGACGCCGCGGACGCCGGTGACGATCCCGCCCACGACCAGGCGCTGGCCGTCGAGCGACTCGTCGCGCAGGTCTCCGGAGTAGGCGTTCACGAACCGTCCCGACCTGCTCGGCGACCTCGCCCATCGGGTGCTCCGAGAGATAGAGGCCGAGCAGCTCCTTCTCCCAGCGCAGCCGTTCGCGGACCGCGACCTCGGTCGCCGCGGGGAGCGGGCGTTCGAACACCTCGGCGTCGGCCGCGCCGAGGTCGAACAGCGACGTCTGGCCGGACACGCGGTCGCGCTGGGTGGCCTGCGCCGAGGCGACGGCGTCGTCGAGCCCGAGGAGGAGCTGGGCCGGGTGACCGAACGCGTTGAGGGCCCCGACCTTGATGAGCGCCTCGAGCACCTTGCGATTGCAGAGGCGCAGGTCGATGCGGGTGCAGAAGTCCGTGAGCGACCGGAAGACCCCGCCCTCGTCGCGCGCCGCGATGATCGATTCGATGGCCCCCTGGCCGACGTTCTTGACCGCGAGCAGGCCGAACCGGATGGCGTCGCCCTCGACCGTGAACTCGAGGTGGCTGTGGTGGACGTCCGGCGGGAGGACGGCGATCCCGAGGCGCCGGCACTCGGCGATGGCCGCGGCGACCTTCTCCTCGTTCGAGCGGAACGCGGTCAGGACGCTCGTCATGTACT
This sequence comes from uncultured Chloroflexia bacterium, assembly GCA_963755115.1. Lineage (GTDB taxonomy): Bacteria > Chloroflexota > Limnocylindria > Limnocylindrales > CSP1-4 > SPCO01. Next base: position 1,524,557 of record CAVWIK010000002.1, on the reverse strand, counting down.
CGACGGTGTAGTTGGCCTTCAGGTACGCCGTCTGGTAGGCGATGAGGCCGTAGCACGTCGCGTGGGCCTTGTTGAACCCGTAGCGCTCGAACGGCTCGAACGCGGTGAAGACCGCGTCGATGGTCTGCGGCGGCACGCCCCGCTCGGCCGCCTGGGTGACGAACTTCTCCTTCTGGGCCCGCAGGACCGTGGACTTCTTCTTGCGGATCGCGTAGCCGAGGGTGTCCGCCTCCGGGCCGGTGAAGCCGCCGAGGGCGATGGCCGCGGACATGATGTCCTCCTGGTACACGAAGATCCCGTAGGTCTTCTCCAGGTAGGGCTCGAGCAGCGGGTGCAGATACGTGACCGGCTCCTGGCCGTGCTTGCGGCGGATGTACGAGGGGATGTTGTCCATCGGGCCGGGCCGATAGAGCGCGACCATCGCGGCGAGGTCGTAGACCGAGGTCGGGCGCAGCTCGCGGATGTAGCGCCGCATCCCCGCGGACTCCAGCTGGAAGATGCCGGTGGTCTCGCCGGAGGCCAGCAGCTCGAAGGTCCGGGCGTCGTCGAGCGGGATCGCGTCGAGGTCGATCTCGGCGCCGCGCTCGGCCCGGACCAGATCGACCGCCTGGCGCAGGATCGTCAGGTTGGACAGGCCGAGGAAGTCGAACTTCAGCAGGCCGAGCGCCTCGATCGCGTGCATCTCGTACTGGGTCATCAGCCCATCCGAGTTCGTCGCCCGCTGGAGCGGCATCAGGTCCGTCAGCGGCTCGCGGCTGATGACGACGCCGGCCGCGTGCGTCGAGGCGTTGCGGGCGACGCCCTCGAGGTGCCGCGCGAAGTCGATGATCCGCTTGATCGCGGGGTCGGCATCGACCTGCTCGCGGAGCGCCGGCGCGATCCGCAGCGCCTCGTCGAGCGAGATCCCGAGCTGGTTGGGGATGGCCTTGGCGATGCGGTCGACCTCGCCGTAGGAGTGGCCCAGCACCCGGCCGACGTCGCGGATCGCGGCCCGGGCCAGCATCGTGCCGAACGTGATGATCTGGGCCACGTGGTCCTGGCCATACTTGCGGCCGACGTAGGCGATGACCTCGTCGCGCCGGCCGTCCTCGAAGTCCACGTCGATGTCCGGCATCGTCACGCGGTCCGGGTTGAGGAACCGCTCGAACGGCAGCTGGTAGAGGATCGGGTCGACCGGCGTGATCCCAAGCGTGTAGGTCACGATCGAGCCCGGCGCGCTGCCACGGCAGGTCGTCTGGATCCCCTGCTCGCGCGCGAACCGGATGAAGTCCGCGACGATGAGGAAGTAACCCGCGTAGCCCATGCTCAGGATCACGCCGAGCTCGTAGTCGAGCCGCTCCTGGAGCGCGGGGGTGACCGCGCCGTACCTGCGCGCCAGGCCGGCCTCGCATTCCTTGCGCAGCCAGCTCTCGGCGGTCTCGCCCTCGGGGACCGGGAAGTGCGGGATCCGGAGCTGCCCGAGCGGCAGCGTGATGTCGGTCATCTCGGCGATGCGCCGCGTGTTGCGGATCGCGTCGAGCTGGTCGGGGAAGAGCGCCCCCATCTGCGCGGCCGACTTCACGTAGAACTCGGCGCTCTCGAAGCGGAGCCGGTTCGGGGTGTCGAGGTTGTTGCCGGTTCCGACGCACAGGAGGACGTCGTGCGCCTCGGACTGGTCCTGGCGGACGTAGTGGAGGTCGTTCGTCACGACGAGCGGCAAGCCGGCATCCGGTCCGAGCCGGAGGAGCTGCTCGTTGAGACGGCGCTGTTCCGGCAGGCCGTGGTCCTGGAGCTCCAGGTAGAAGCGGTCCTTCCCGAAGATGTCGCCGTACTCGCCCGCCAGCCGCCGCGCCAGCTCCCAGTCGTCGACCTCGAGCGCCTTGGGGATCTCCCCGCCGAGGCACGCCGACAGCCCGATGAGGCCGGCGCTGTGCTGGGCGAGGTAGTCGCGATCGATGCGCGGCTTGTAGTAGTAGCCGTCGAGGTGCGCGTCGGTCGCGAGCCGGCACAGGTTCTGGTACCCGGTCCAGTCCTGGGCGAGCAGGATGAGGTGGAAGGGCTGGCTGTCGGCCTTGCCCTCCTTGTCGAGCATCGACCGGCGGGCGACGTACGTCTCGATGCCGATGATCGGCTTGATGCCCTTGGTCTTCGCTGCCTGGTAGAACGCGACCGCGCCGTACAGGGCCCCGTGGTCGGTCAGCGCCAGCGAGTCCATCCCCTGCTGCGCGGCCGCGTCGACGAGCTCCGTGATCCGGCCGAGGCCGTCGAGCAGGCTGAACTCCGAGTGGGCATGGAGGTGCGTGAAGTCGTTGGGCGCGAGGGTCGTCACGGGAGGTCCATGGTACCGGCGCGCGGCCGCAGACGAGCGACTCGGCATTCATCCAGTACCGCTCGCCGACTACGTCCCTGCGTCGACGACCCGATAGACCCGGCGCGCGCCGGAGATGCCCTTCAACTCGTGGGTCCCCGCGTCCACGAGGACCAGCTCCGACCCATCGAGCAACTCGCCCGTCGTCGACGAGACCAGCACCTCGTCGGGACCGGCGAGCGAGAGGATCCGGGCTGCCGCATGGACCGCGAGGCCACGCGCGTCCCCGCCCGAGACGTCGACCTCTCCGGTGTGGATGCCGACGCGGATGTGCAGGTCCATGCTCCGGGCCGACCGGGTCATCGCCTCGGCACAGCGGACCGCCCGGATGGCGCTGTCGAAGATCGCCAGGAAGCCGTCACCGGTCGTCTTGACCTCGCGGCCCCGATACACGTTCAGCTCGTCGCGCAAGCGGGCGTTGTGGGCGACCAGCAGCGCACGCCAGGCTTCGTCGCCGATGCGTTCGAGTGTCGTGGTCGAGTCGACGATGTCCGTGAACATCACGGTGGCGAGCGACCGGTCGCCGGCCTCGGCGAGCGCCGCCCGCACCGCCCGGCCGCTGGCACCCCACTCGATCGTTACCCAGGGCTCGTCGCCCAGGACCCACTTGTCGTGGCCGGGCGGGACCTCGAAGACGGAGTCCGGCCCGATGTCGAGCGTCTCGCCATCGTCCATGACCACGCGCACCGCGCCGGACACCGAGTAGCCGAAGTGCCGCATCTGGCAGGTCTGCATCCCGACCAGGGGCCCCATGTCCGTCGACCAGCGCCAGCCGGGCTCGAAGGTGCAGTGCCCGACCGTGGCATCGTCCAGGCCGACGGTCTCGAAGCGCACCTTCGGCATCGTGCGGACGTCGTCGGGGGTCGCGAAGGTCTTCGATTGCAGGCGGGGCATGTCGTCGGGACAGCTCCACTTCACGTGGAATGCCGCCAGGCCGATGTGGTCTTGCCGGAGTCCCCGACCGCCTTCACCTCCCAGTAGTACGTCCAGCCCCGGTGCAACGTCTTGGTCGTGAACGTCGACGCGCGCAGATCCCGGGCGATCTGGACGATCGAACCGGTCTTCGAGCCGTGGCGGACGACGACGATGTAGCTCTGGACGCACGGGACATCGTTCCAGTCGAGGATCACCTTCCGAGGCTTGACCGTCGCCTTGTTCTTCGGCGAGAGGAGGCTGGGAGCCGACGGCGCCGTCTGGCACCGCTCGACCGCACCGACGTCCACCGCCGTGCCCTGCGGACGGGGGATCCCGCGCTGGTCGGTGGGCGGCGTCCCGCTGCTCGAGCCGGCATCGAGAGCCGGGCTGCCCGCCTTGGGCAGCTGCGTCCGGGTGAGGCCGCCGTGAAGCCCGAGGGGACCCAGCCTGAGGTCCGCGATGCCGTCGCCGGTGCCGAACCCGCAGGACGCGTCGTCGGACAGGTTCCACGAGCCGCCGACCGAGGGGCTGCAGTTCGCCCCGCTCGGGCCCTTCGCGATCAGCGTGTCGTTCACGAACGCCTGGGCACCGGCATCCGCGTAGATCCCGCCGGCCGTCGCCGCCGAGTTCCCGCTCAAGGTGACGTTGGTCATGTTCACGGTCGCGAAGGATGTCGTGAAGACCGCGAGATAGACGCCGCCACCGAAGTCCGTCGCGGTGTTGGCGCTGACGGTCACATTGGTAAGGGTGGTGGTGCTGCCAGCGTAGCCGTAGAGGGCGCCGCCGCTCGTGCCGGCGTGGTTTGTCGCCAAGGTCGTGCCCGATACGTCCAGGACCCCGTGGTTGCCGATCGCGCCACCGAAGGCGTCGGCGGTGTTGTCGTGCAGGTCGACGTGCGACACGACCGCAGGGATGAGCGTGGTCCCGAACCAGTCCTCCATGCCCCCCGACAGCGTGGCGTGGTTCGACCCGATGTCCGTTCCTGTGACGCGGACCGAGCCCGCGGTGTCGGCATCACCCGACAGATAGAGACCGCCAGCCTCGTACGCCTTGTTGCTGGAGACGTGGCTGTTGCGCAGCACGAAGCCTCTCGCCTGGGTGAGGACGACGCCCAGGCCCCCGGCCGCTGCACTGGCGACGTTGCCGCGGACCGTCAGCTTGTTCAGGTCGACCGCATCGCCGGCCCCGGATCGAAGGAAGAGCCCGCCGCCGTATGAGGCCCTGTTCTTCTCGACGATGACGTCGTGGAGCGTGAGCCCGCCGTTGCCACCGCCATCCCAGTCCAGACCGCCGCCCTCGTCGAACGCCCCGGCGTCCTTCCGGCCGTGCCGGATCGTCAGGCCGCTGAACGTCGTCGCCGCCGCGGCAGGCAGGACCTGGAAGACCCGGTCGAGCGTGACCGAGCCATTGCCATCAACGATGGTCTTGCTGCTGCCGGCGCCCTTGATGGTCACGCTGTCGGTGATGTCGAGGTCGCCGAGGACGTCGACGTCGTCGTTGCCCTTGCGGGTCAGCCTGTACGTTCCCGCCGGCACCTTGATCGTGTCGGCGCCGGCATGGAAGTTGGCCTGCATGATCGCCGCGCGAAGCGTGCACTTGCCGTGGGAGTCGGCGCACCGGGCCGTTCCGACGTCGGCATCCACGCGATCGGCCGTGCTGTTCACGGTGTACGTCCTGGCGGCGGCCAGGTGGGGCGATCGGAGCGTCGCGGGCGCCGGGCCGGAAGCCAACGACACGCCGACGATCAACCCGATCGCCACCACGACACTGGATACCGGCCGACTCGACGATCGAATGGACATGGAGGACTCCTGGCCATACCGGATGCGCCTGGACGCTGTCACGGAGATCGAGCCGTGGCGACCGCCGCAGTGTACGACGCTCGATCAGCTCGTCTTCACGCCGGGATCGAGTCGTGGGTCGCGGACAGCTCGGTCATCGCCTCGAGGGCTGACGCGCCCGCGGCCATCCGGATGGCCATCTCGCGAAAGAATGCCTCGAGACCGGCCGGCGCCACGAGGATGAGCGTCCGGGAGTCCGGCTCGAGCGTCCGGAACCCGTGCCGCGTCCCGCGGGGCACGAAGAGGAAGCCGCCCGGCCGGAGATCGACCTCCTCGCCGGCCCGATCGAAGACGTATCGGCCCTGGAGCACGTAGAACGCCTCGTCACGCCCGCGGTGGAGGTGGGGCGGGGCCCGCCGGGTGTGCGGCGGTCTCCTCGAAGAGCTCGAACGACCCGTTCGTGAGCGTGCTCGCCGCAAGCAGGGTCCACCGGGGTCGACCGGAGCCGTCGCCCGGGGTCGGTGCCGTGTCGTCGCTCGTCGCCATGCCGTGCCTCCCCGCGTGGCGGGTACCGTACGGCCCGCGCCGACCCTCGCACAAGATGGGTCGCGGCTGTCGGTGCGATACTCGACCGCCGCCTCCGGCGCCCCTATCCCTGCGTACCGACGCCATCCTCGCGCGACCTCGAGGAGCCGACCCATGACCACCGGGCAGACCGCCGACCTCCTGACCGAGGTCCAGGAACTCATCCGCGAGCGCGAGCGCGAGGGCGTCCGCGGCCTCGCCGACCGGGTCGGGCCGGCCGAATGGGCGGACCTGGTCCCCATGCTCGAGCCGAGCGAGGTCGCGGTCCTGTTCCAGTGGCTGCCCGACGAGGAGATCCCGGAGGTCCTCGCGGAGCTCTCCCCGACCGATGCGGCGACGATCCTCCGAACGCTCAGCCGGGCGAAGGCGGCCGAGCTCCTCGAGGAGATGGACCCCGACGACGCCGCCGACGTCGTCGAGCGGCTGCCCGAGGAGGACGTCCGCGAGATCCTCGTCAAGATGCATCCCGAGGAGGCATCCGAGCTCCGCGACCTGACTCGCTATCCCCCCGAGACCGCCGGCGGGATCATGACCCCGGCCTTCGTGGCGGTCACCGCCGGCGCGACGGCGGCGCAGGCGATCGCGGCGATCCGCCAGCTCGTCGACGACGCGGAGACCGTCAACTACATCTACGTCGTCGGTCCGGAACGGGAGCTCCGCGGCGTCCTGTCGCTCTACCGCCTCCTCCTGAGCCCGGCCGAGACGCCCGTCATCGAGCTGATGGCGCCGTCGACGGTCCGCGTCCGGGCCGACGCCGACCGCGAGGTCGCCGCGCGCCTGCTCACGGACCGGAACCTCCTGGCCCTCCCTGTGGTCGACGACACCGACCATCTGCTCGGCATCATCACCGAGGACGACGTCGCCGACGTCCTGGAAGCCGAGGCGACCGAGGACATCGAGCGGCTCGGCGGCTCGGAGCCGCTCAACGCGCCGTACCGCAGCTCGGGCGTCCTGCTGCTCGTCCGCAAGCGCGTCATCTGGCTGCTGCTGCTGTTCGTCGCCGAGGCCTACACAGGCACGGTGCTGCGCGACTTCCAGACCGAGCTCAGCCAGGTCGTCGCGCTGAGCTTCTTCATCCCGCTCCTGATCGGCACGGGCGGGAACATGGGCAGCCAGACGGTCACGCTGATCGTGCGGGCCATGGCCCTCGGCGAGGTCACCCTGCGCGACATCGCGTGGATCGTGTTCAAGGAGATGCGCGTCGGGCTCGTCCTCGGTGGGGTCATGGCGCTCGTCGCCTTCGGCCGGGCCGCGCTGCTCGGCGTGGGCGCCGACGTCGGGGGCGTGGTCGCGCTCACGATCCTGGCGATCTGCATCTGGTCGGCGACCGTCGCCGCGGCCCTGCCGCTGCTCCTGCGGGCCCTCAAGATCGATCCGGCGGTGGTCTCGGCGCCGCTCATCACGACGCTCGTCGACGGGACCGGGCTGATCATCTACTTCTCGATCGCCAAGGTCCTCCTGAACCTGTGAGCTGGGACGAGCCGCCGGCGCCGCCCGACCTCGAGGCCCTCGTCCTCGACGCGCTCGAGGCACTCCCGGCCACCTTCGCCGATCGCCTCGGCAGCGTGGCCATCGTCATCGAGGACGAGCCGTCGGCGGCGCAGCTCGCCTCGGTCAGGGCGCGCGGGCTGTTCGGGCTGTACCAGGGCGTGCCGCGCACCGCGTACGGCGCCGAGTACTCGGCGGTCCCGAGCAAGATCACGATCTTCCGCGGTCCGCTACTGCGCGCCTACCGGACGCCCGAGGCGCTCGCGGCGGGTGTCACGGACACGGTCCATCACGAGATCGCCCACCACTTCGGCATCAGCGACGCGCGGCTCGACGAGCTCGAACGGGAGCGCCACCACCGGTAGCCGGGACCGCCGACCGCCTCAGCGCGACGGGCCGTCGCCCGCGGGATCAGCGGGTGAGCAGGTCGCGGACGACGGGCAGGATCCGCTCGACCCAGAGGGCGTACTGCGCACCCGACGGGTGGAGCCCGTCCGTCGCCACGAGCGATCGGTCGGCCCCGGCGCGACGCGACAGATCGAGGATCTCCACGAGATGGATCCCGCGCGCCGCCGTGAGCCGAGCCATGATCGCGTTGTCCTCCACGATCGCGTCGCGCTGCTGGCCGGGATCGCCGTAGTCGCCGCCGGCCGGGGTCACCGTGTAGTCCGGGATCTCCACGGCGACGATCCGCGACGAGGGCAGGCGCGCGAGGAGGGCGTCGAGGATCGTGACGACCGCGGCCTCGTACCGCGCGGCTGACACGCCCTGGACCGCGTCGTTCACGCCGATGAGCAGCGTCGCGAACTCCGGGTCGAGGGCGTCGAGCGCGGGCAGCTCGGCGCGGATGAGGTCGGCCGTGGTGTAGCCGTTCACGCCGAGGTTCGCGGCGAGCCGGAGCGTCGGCGGCTCGGGCCCGAGCGCCGCCACCAGCTGGTCCGGGAACCGGTCCGCCGCGGCGACGGCCGTCCCGATCGTGTACGAGTCGCCGAGCGCGACGTATCGGAGCACGCCAGGCCCCTCGGTCACCGGCGCACCATCGATCCTGCACAAGTTTGCCTGTGTCACGACGCGTCCGTACGATACGTCCACGGTGGACACTGCACACGAGCCCCTTGCCGCCGGTCACCGAGTCATCTCGACCCCACTGGGGCGGAGCATCCTGGCGAGCGTCGCCATCCTCGTCGTCGCATGCGGTGGCAGCGCTCCGCCGACCGACCAGGCCTCTCGAGCGCCCGACAGCGCGACGCCCGTGTCCGCCGCGCCGTCGACGGCGGCCGCCGGCGGCTCGCCGACATCGGACCTGACGATCGGTGTCGTGACCGGTGTCGGGGTGGTCCACGACAAGGGGATGAACGAAGACACGCTCGTCGGGGCGACCGATGGAGCGAAGGCGATCGGGGCGGCCGAGCCGATCGTCGTCCTTCCCGCGTCGCCAGACGACGTCGAGTCGCTGCTCCGGGCCTACGTCGACCAGGACTTCGACGTCGTGGTGGCCGCGGGGTCGGCGCTCCAGGCGGCGACGATGAAGGTGGCCAAGGCGAACCCGAACGTCTGGTTCATCGGTGTGGATCAGGGAGGTTGCGTCGCGGCGGCTGGGGACGTCGCTTCGCCGCCCATCGATTGCCCGAGCGATGGCAGCACGGCGACGCCGAAGTACGTGTCGATCTCATACGCCGAAGATCAAGCTGGCTACCTGGCCGGGATGGTGGCCGCGTCCGCCAGCAAGACCGGCACGATCGGGGCGATCGGTCGCGATCCAGGCTGCGAATCGTGTATCCGCTCGATGCAGGGCTATGTCCTCGGAGCGAGAGCCGTGGATCCGAACATCCGATTGCGGATCGGATGGGCGTCAGACGCGTCTTCGGGAGATGGGGGGTCGGTGGGTAGTCGCGTGTTCGCCGATTCGTTCATCGCTCGAAACACTGGCATCGACGTCATCTTCCAGGCTGCCGACTCGATCGACGACGGCGTCATCGATGCCGGGTGTGCCGTCGGGATCGGCGCCATCGGCGCCGATTTCGACCGTTCCCTCACCGACCCCGGATCGCGCGAATGCATCCTGACGACGGCCGAGACGAGGGTCGCGACGTCGGTCGCCGACACCATCGTGGCGATCGGCAACGGTACGGCCACGGGTGGGCCGAACCGGTTCGATGCCTCCGACCAGGGGGTCGGCCTTGCGCCGTTCTACGATGCCGCGAGCCGACTTCCACCGGATCTGCAGTCTCGGATCGACAGCGCGACCTCCCAGATCGCCGCCGGCACGTTGCGCACCTGTCCTCCACCGCCGGATTGCGGACGAGTCGGCATCGCGATCGGCGACTAGCTATCCTGCGCCAAGGGGCATTCGATCCGTCAGTGCTTGCCCATGACACGTGCCGTCGGTACGATGCCCGCCAACGGAATGGCCCGTGCTCGGGCCACCGCTCGCCGGTCCCTCGCGATCCTCGGGTCGAGACCTTTCATCGGGATGCAGGGGCAGCGAAAGTAGGAGGACACATGCGTATCCGTTCCCTTGGGCTGGTCGCGATCGGCGGCCTGTCAATCATGCTCAGCGCCTGTAGCTCGGGCGGTGGAGCGAGCGCCGGCGCAAGCGCGGCCGCTCCGTCGGCCACCCCGGACCCGTGCGCCGGCGCCGCGAAGCACTCCGGCGACGCCCGGACGCTCCCGACCGACAAGTCCGCGATCAAGATCGGCGTCGCGACCGACGTCGGCAAGATCGACGACAAGAACTTCAACGAGTACACCTACAAGGGCGCGACCGACGCCGCCAAGACGCTGGGCATCGCCGGCGATGTCCCGTTCGTCACCCCGTCGTCCGACGCCGACCGCATCCCGAACCTCCAGAAGTTCGTCGATGAGGGCTTCCACATCATCGTCAGCGCGGGATTCGCGAACGGCACCGCGACCGGCTGCGTCGCCAAAGTGAACCCCGACGTCTGGTTCATCGGTGTCGACCAGGGTCCGCCGGCCCCCGGCAGCGAGCTCCCGAACTACATCCAGCTGAGCTACCAGGAAGACCAGGCCGGCTATCTGGCCGGGATCGTGGCCGCATCCGTCAGCAAGAGCGGGACGATCGGCGCGATCGGCGGCATCACGCTCTGCGGCCCGTGTGTCCGCTACATCCAGGGCTATGAGCTTGGTGCCAAGTCCGTCAACCCGGACATCAAGGTCGAGACCGTCTGGGTCACCGAGAGCGACTTCAACAAGGCGTTCAACGACCCGGTCACCGGCAAGGCCATCGCCACGCAGCTCATCACCCAGAAGAACCCCGACGTCCTGTTCCAGGTCGCCGGCAAGACGGGCAACGGGGTCCTCGAGGCCGCCTGCGAGAAGAACATCTACGCCGTCGGCGTCGATGTCGACCAGGCGCTCTCGAATCCCGACACCGCCAAGTGCACGGTCACGAGCGCGGAGAAGAAGCTCACGACCTCGGTCTCAACGGACATCGCCAACATCGTCGCCGGGACCGCCAAGGGCGGCGACGATCACTGGGATGCGAAGCGGGACGGCATCGGGGCCTCCTCGTTCCATGACCTCGCGAGCGTCGTCCCGGCCGATGTCCAGGGCAAGCTCGACACGGCGCTCGCCGCCATGAAGGCGGGCACCCTCAAGACCTGCCCGAGCAAGGCCACGGGCGACGCCGTCGACTGCGGCAGCCTGAAGTAGTTCACCGACCCGGTGATGTCTGGACGGGCCGGCCGGTGACGGCCGGCCCGTCCGATTCGCAGGATCAGCCCGACCGCGGAGGGTCGCGGATGAGCACAGAGACCGTCATCGGCGCCCCGGCGCTCGAGATGCGCGGCATCACGAAGCGGTACCCGGGGGTGGTCGCCAACGACCACATCGACCTCGACGTCCGTCCCGGCGAGATCCACGCACTGCTCGGCGAGAACGGGGCGGGCAAGACGACCCTGATGAACATCCTGTACGGCCTGTCCGTGCCGGACGAAGGTCAGGTGCTCCTCGATGGCGAGGAGGTCCGGATCAGCGGGCCCGCGGACGCCATCGCCCGCGGCATCACGATGGTCCACCAGCACTTCATGCTCGTGCCCGTCCTGACCGTCGCCGAGAACATCGTCCTCGGAGACGAGACGATGGCCAACCCCATCTTCCTCGACCGGAACGAGGCCCATCGGCGCATCGTCGAGCTCGGTCGGCAGTTCGGCTTCGAGATCGATCCCGAGGCCAAGGTCGGCAGCCTCTCGGTCGGCTGGCAGCAGCGCGTGGAGATCCTCAAGGCGCTCTATCGTCAGGCCAAGATCCTGATCCTCGACGAGCCGACCGCCGTCCTGACGCCCCAGGAGACCGAGGAGATCTTCGACGTGCTGCGTCGCCTCGCGCGCGACGGCCACAGCATCGTGTTCATCAGCCACAAGCTCTACGAGGTCCTCGAGATCGCCGACCGCATCACGGTGATCCGGCGGGGGCGCGTCGTCGGGCAGCGGATCCCGTCCGAATCGAACGAGGAGGACCTGGCCGAGTTGATGGTCGGCCGCGAGGTGACGATGACGGTCGATCGCGGGGAGTCCCATCCGACTCGGCCGATGCTCGACGTCGCGGGCCTCCACGTGAAGGACGATCGAGGCACTGAGGTCGTTCGCGGCGTCGACCTGCAGGTCCGAGCCGGCGAGATCCTCGGCATCGCCGGCGTGGCCGGGAACGGCCAGGATGAGCTCGTCGAGGCCATCATGGGCCTCCGCGCATCGAGTTCCGGCTCCGTCAGCCTCGACGGGACGGACATGACCGGCAAGTCACCACGGGACATCAACGCCGCCGGCGTGGCCTTCGTCCCGGCGGACCGCCATCGCTTCGGACTGGTGCTGGGATTCCCCTGCACCGACAACCTTGTCCTGACCTCGTACCACCGAGCCCCGTTCGCGCACCGGTTCGTGCGCGACGAGCGCGCGATCGACGATGCCGCACGTGACCTCATCGACCGGTACGACGTGCGGACGCCGTCGGCCGACGTCCCGGCGAGCACGTTGTCGGGTGGCAATCAGCAGAAGCTGATCGTGGCGAGGGAATTCGATCGCGACCTCAAGCTCCTCGTCCTCGATCAGCCGACACGCGGGCTCGACGTCGGCAGCATCGAGTTCATCCATCGACAGGTCATCGCGAAGCGGGATGCGGGCACGGCCGTCCTGCTGGTCTCGGCCGAGCTTGACGAGGTCCTGGAGCTGTCGGACCGCATCGCCGTCATGTACCGGGGTCGCGTGGTCGCGGTCGTCGACGCACGGACCGCGGACAAGAACCAGGTGGGGCTGCTGATGGCCACCGGTGGTCGTGGAGCCGAGGTTGGCGCCCATGAGGTGGCGGGAGATCCCGCGACCGGCGGCGCGGCGGACGACGGAGCCGGACCGTCATGAGCACGACGACGCCAGCCGCGCGGACCCGAGGGGTCTCCATCGCTGGTCTCCGGGATACGTTGGCCCTTCCGGTCACGGCAGTCCTGCTCGCGCTCGTGGTCGGGGCGATCCTCATGTACCTGTCGCTCATCGTCACCGGTGCGCCGATGGATATCGGGCTGCCCCTCCAGGCCTATGCCGCCCTCTTCGAAGGCGCCTTCGGAAGCCTCGATGCGATCGTCGCCACCATGGTATCCACGACGCCGCTCATCCTCGCCGGCCTGTCGGTCGGCCTCGCGTTCAAGGCCGGTCTGTTCAACATCGGCGCGACGGGACAGTTCCTCCTCGGTGCCCTCGGCGCCGTGGCGGTGGGGGTGGCCGTATCGAGCCAGCCCCCCATCGTGGCGATCACGTTGGCGTTGGGCGCCGGCATGCTGGCCGGTGCGTTCTGGGGCTTCATCCCGGGCGCCCTCAAGGCCATCAGCGGGGCCCACGAGGTCGTGACGACCATCATGCTCAATTACATCGCGTACGCGGTGGTCGCCTGGGCCGTCAGCGGACCGCTCGACACGCCCGAGTCCCCCGAATCGTTGACCGCGAGCGTGGGCAATGCCGCGCTGCCGATCCTCATCGGTCGGAACGGCCACCTCGGGATCGTCCTCGCCTTCGTCGCCGTCGCGATCGTCTGGTGGGTCCTGTCTCGGACGACCCTCGGGTTCGAGATCCGGACCGTCGGGGCCAACCCGGATGCGGCCCGCTACGCCGGCATGCACCCTCGGACCCTGATCATCCTCACGATGACCCTCGCGGGCGCGCTCGCCGGGTCGGCCGGTGCCGTGACCGTGCTGGGCGTGACCCGCAACATGCCGGCCTCGTTCGGGACCACCGTCGGCTTCGACGCGATCGCGGTCGCGCTTCTCGCGAGGTCCAACCCGGTCGGGATCATCTTCAGCGCGTTCTTGCTCGGCTCGCTCCACTCAGGCGCGTCGTTGATGCAGATCAGGGTGGGGATCCCGCCGGAGCTGATCGGCGTGCTCCAGGCCACGATCCTCCTGTTCCTGATCGCGAACCCGTTGCTGCGCTACCTCCGGCGCCGGCGGGGCGCTGACGGCAGCCCGGCGCTGGTCGATGCCGGCCCCGTGCTCGGGGATCGTGGAGCCATCTGATGGACCCCCTCATCCAGGCGCTCTACTCCATCCCGGTCCTCGGTCTCGTGATGCAATTCGCCGGATACCTGATCTTCGTCGTCCCGTCGATCTCGCCGATCATCCTGCAGTACGCGACGCCGATCGCCTTCGCGGCCCTCTGCGGCGTCATCTGTGAGCGATCCGGTGTGGTCAACATCGGGATCGAGGGGATCATGCTCGCGGCGGCTTTCACGGGGTGGTACGCCGGCGTCCTCATCGGCCCGAGCGCCGCCGAGTCGACGCTGCCGTTCGGCGCGACGCCGGCGCTCATCGTCGCCGTGATCGTCGCGCTCGCGACCGGCGTCCTCGTCTCACTTCTGCATGCGTGGCTCTCGATCACGGTGCGCGCCGACCAGATCATCAGCGGCACCATCATCAACATCCTCGCGCTCGGGTTGACCGGGTACCTGATCAGCCTCATCTCGCGGAGCTCGCCGACCGGGGCCGGCGCGTTCGACCAATTCACGCCGCCGACCGAGCTCACGTCGCTCCCCATCGTGGGCTGGCTGTTCGACGCCTTCCTGAGTCAAGGCCCGATCACGATGTCGCTGATCGTCATCGTGATCATGTTCCAGGTGCTCCTGTTCCGGTCTCGTTGGGGTCTGCGCACGCGGGCCGTCGGCGAGCATCCCAAGGCCGCGGACACGGTCGGCATCGACGTCATCCGCATCCGCTATCGCAATGTGCTCGTCGGGGGGATGCTCGCGGCGTTGGGTGGGGCCTACCTGAGCCTCGAGGGCACGACCTCGTTCCAAGACAACATGACGCTCGGCCGAGGGTTCATCGGATTGGCCGCGATGATCCTCGGCCGCTGGTCGCCCGTCGGCGCGTTCCTCGCGGCGCTGTTGTTCGCGACGGCGACCGCGGTCGGCGATTCGATCAAGATCATCCCGCCCGAAGGCCAGCTCGGCTCGCTCCTCGCCTCACTCCCAGGGCAGTTCTACGACATCATCCCGTATCTCGTGACGATCATCGTCCTCGCCGGCGTCGTCGGGCGCAGCATCCCGCCGGCGGCCGACGGGCAGCCGTACACCCGGGAGGCCGCGCACTGAACCCGCTGGACCGCGAGCAGACGATCGCCTACCTGGACCTGCAGGAGGACCGAGGTCCGGTGCCGGTCCTCGACGACGCCGGCATCGAGGCGACCATGCGCGGGGCCCGGCGGATCGCGGTCATCGGCGCGTCGGCCGATCCGAGCCGGCCCTCCTACACCGTCTTCCGGTACCTGCAGCACCAAGGGTTCGACTGCGTGCCGATCAATCCGAACGTGCGCGACGTGCTCGGGGTGCCGGCGTTCCGCACCCTCGCGGAGGCGGTGGCGGAGACGGGGCCATTCGACATCGTCGACGTCTTCCGCCGCGCCGAGTGGTGTGTGCCCCACGCCCACGAGGCGGTCGCCGCAAGGGCGCGCTGCCTCTGGCTGCAGCTCGGGATCGTGCACTGGGAGGCGGCACGGGTCGCTCACGAGGCGGGGCTGGCCGTCGTGATGGACCGCTGCACCGCCATCGAGTGGCGACGGATCGTGGGGCGCTAAGCGATCGCGTTCTAGCGGATCAGGAAGCCGAGGACGACGAGCACGACGCCAGCGATGACGATCATCCCGGCGATCTGCGCCTGACGGCGGAGGATGTCCATCGCCACCGACGCACCCGTCTTGCTGTCGTCGCGCACCCCCCCGCGCCAGGCCTCATAGCGAGCGACGTTCTCGTCCTCGGCCTTGAGAGCCTGATAGCGCGACCAAGGGACTTGAAACCGCTGTTTGCCGATAGCGATCAAGGCGATCCCGGCGACCCAAAGCACGACACTGACGATGCTCACGAATCGTCTCCTCGGCGGCTCACGATGCGGGTCCGTCCAGCCGGGCCCGGACCGCCTCGCCGGCGAGGGCCGCGTTGGCCTGCCCCCGGGTGGCCTTCATCACCTGGCCGATCAGGAACCCGACCGCCTGCGGCTTGCCGGCGTGATAGTCGGCCACGGCGTCCGGGTTCCCCGCGAGGACCTCGTCGACGACGGTCCCGAGCGCGCCCGCGTCCGAGATCTGGCGGAACCCGCGGGCGGCGACGATCGAGCTCGTCGAGGCCCCGGACGCGACGTGCGCCTCGAGCACCTCACGCCCGTTGGCGCGCGAGATCGAGCCGTCGGCCACGGCCGCGATGATGGCGGCGAACTCGACCGGGTCGACCGTGATCGGCGCGCCGGCGGCGTTCCTGAGGCGCAGGTACTCCCCGGCGACCCAGTTCGCGGCGGTCTTGGCCGGGATCGTGCCGTCGGCGGCCATGGTCGCCTCGAATAGCGCCGTCGCGTCCGGATCGGCGACGAGGACGGCCGCGTCGTAGGGCGACAGGCCGAGGACGTCGCGGAAGCGGGCCCGTCGGACGGCCGGCAGCTCCGGCAGGCCGGCGCGGATCTCGGCGAGCCACGCGCCATCGAGATGGAGTGGCGGCAGGTCCGGCTCGGGAAAGTAGCGGTAGTCGTCGGAGGTCTCCTTGACCCGCATCCGGTAGGTCTCGCCGCGCTCCTCGGACCACCCCCGGGTCTCCTGCGCGAGCAGATTCGCCCGCATCGAGGGCGGCCCCCTGGCGCGCGATCTCGAAGTCGATGGCGCGCTCCACGGCGCGGAACGAGTTCATGTTCTTGACCTCGACGCGCGTCCCGAACGGCTCCGTGCCCCTGGGTCGAAGGGAGACGTTCGCCTCGACGCGCATCTGGCCGCGCTCCATGTCCGCGTCCGACGCGCCGATCGAGCGGAGCAGCAGCTGGAGCTCCTCGGCGTACCGGCGGGCCTGCTCCGCGGTCCGGATGTCGGGCTCGGTCACGATCTCCATCAGGGGCGCTCCGGACCGGTTGAAGTCGACCAGGCTGACACGACGGCCGTCGGCCGCCGGCGCGTGGACGAGCTTCGCGGTGTCCTCCTCGAGGTGGGCGCGCGTGATGACGACCGTGAACGGGCCGTCGGACGTCTCGAACGTCAGCCGGCCGAGCGAGGCCAGCGGCAGGTCGTACTGGCTGATCTGGTACCCCTTCGGCAGGTCGGGGTAGAAGTAGTTCTTGCGGTCCCAGCGCGTCGCCTCCGGTACGCTCGACTCGATCGCGAGGCCGGTGGCGAGGACGAGCTCGACGGCGCGCCGGTTGATGACCGGCAGCGCGCCCGGCAGCCCGAGGCAGACCGGGCAGACGTGGCTGTTCGGCGGCGCGCCGTCGTAGGCCGTCGAGCAGCCGCAGAACATCTTCGAGGCCGTCTTCAGTTGGCAGTGGACCTCGATCCCGATGACCGCCTCGAAGCGCTCGGAGGCGCGTGCCGGGACCGTTGCCGAGTCGACCATGGAGCAAGTTTCGCACACGTGGCCGCTCCGCCGGAGCGGTGACCCGACCGTCACCCGGCCGTGCCGATCTTGTACCGCATCCGCGTGAGAGCGCTCCCAGAGAATGCGTGTGAGAGCGCTCTCTTGACAACCCCTGTTACTCTGCTCATAGGCGTGAGAGCGCTCTCACACGAAGGGTGCGAAGTAGTGGCGAACGGCTCGGTCCGAGATCGGCGCAACGGTACGACCCTCGAGGAGGTCGCCTCGCATTCCGGCGTGTCCCGGGCCACGGTCTCGCGCGTCGTGAACGGCTCCCCCCGGGTCAGCGCGGACATCCGCCGATCGGTCGAGGCCTCCATCGCCGAGCTCGGCTACGTCCCCAACCGCGCCGCCCGCAGCCTGGTCACCCGCCGGAGCGAATCGATCGGCGTCGTCATCGCCGAGCCGACGGGTCGACTGTTCAGTGATCCGTTCTTCCCCCGCCTGCTGCGCGGTATCAGCGCGTCGCTGCTCGAACCGCGACCTGCAGCTGATCCTGCTGATGCCCTCGTCGTCGGCGGACACGAGCCGAACGGCCGACTACCTGACCGCCGGCCATGTCGACGGCGCCATCCTGGTCAGCCTCCACGGCGACGACCCGCTCCCCGCCCGGCTCGCGGCCGCCGGGGTCCCGACGGTCGTCGGCGGCTGGCGGCCATCGCACGGCGTCTCGGCGAGCTACGTCGACGTCGACAACCGCGGAGGGGCCCGCAGCGCGGTCGAG
Source organism: uncultured Chloroflexia bacterium (assembly GCA_963755115.1). Taxonomy (GTDB): domain Bacteria; phylum Chloroflexota; class Limnocylindria; order Limnocylindrales; family CSP1-4; genus SPCO01. The sequence goes on along the minus strand of CAVWIK010000002.1, from coordinate 1,506,838 downwards.
CACCTCATCGCGGGCGGGCGGCGGACCATCGCCACGATCACCGGCCCGTCGGACATGGCGCCCGGCATCGATCGCCTGAACGGGTACCGCGAGGCGCTCGAGGAGGCCGGGCTCGACGCCTCGAAGGACCTCGTAGCGGTCGGCGACTTCTCCCAGGAGTCAGCGGCGCCGCCGCGATGGAGGCGCTGCTCGCGGCCCGACCGGACATCGACGCGGTCTTCGCCGCATCGGACCTGGCCGGCAGCCGGCGCGATGGGCGTGCTGCTGGCCGCCGGCCGGCGGATCCCCGAGGACGTCGCCCTCGCCGGCTTCGACGACTCCGCCGTCGCCTCGACCCTGCGCCCACAACTCACCAGCGTCCGTCAACCGATCGAGGAGATGGGTCACGAGCTGGCCCGCCTGCTCATCGATGCTGTCGAGGGCTCGGATCCCGTGCCACGGCGCGTGATCCTCGCCACGGAGCTCATTCGTCGCGCCTCGAGCGCCGGGAGGCGCATGCCCTGAGCCGGCCGGCGACCGGCGACCCGACCGAGCTGGTCGATGCCCCACCCCCAATCGGACCTCACAACGAGGTTGAGATCGATCACGATCTCGTAGCGGAGGAGTCAATCGACATGAACCGCTCACGTTCCAGTCCGCGCATCCTCATCGCGACTCGCGGGGATCGTCGCGATCCTGGCGACCGCCTGTGGGAGCGCCACGACATCGAGCAGCCCGGCTGCCTCGACCGCCGCATCAGCGGCGGCGGCCCCATCGGCCGCTCCGACGGGAACCCCAGCCCCGACGCCGATCGTGACGCCGCCGCCGGCGATCGTCGGCCCCGGCCCGAACGGCGGCACCGTCGTCCGCTGGTTCATCGGCCTCGGCGCGGGGACGCAGCCCGCACAGATCGGCCCTGAGCAGAAGTTCATCACCGACTTACAACGCGTCGCAGAAGGACGTCTATCTCCAGTACGAGATCGTCGACAACACCCAGGCGTCGACGATCCTCAAGACGGAGATCGCCGCCGGGCAATGCGCCGGACATCATCGGTCCGGTCGGCGTCGAAGGCCTGAACCTGTTCCAGGATCAGCTGCTCGACCTCAAGCCCCTGATCACGTCGACCGGCTACACGGCCGACCGGCGTCGATCCGAGTCGCTGGTCGACTTCTTCAACTCGCTCGGCCAGAACGGCGCGACCGTCGGTCTGCCGTTCGCCGTCTACCCGTCCTTCATCTTCTACAACAAGGACCTCTTCGATGAGGCCGGTCTCCCGCTGCCGCCGACCAAGGTCGGCGACCTGTACGACGGCAAGCCCTGGGATCTCGACGCGCTGCGCACGCTGGCGATGAAGCTGACCGTCGACAAGAACGGCAAGGACGCGACCGAGCCCGGCCTTCGACGCCGCGAACATCGAGCAGTGGGGCTTCGAGTCCCAGTTCATGGACAACTACAACATCCGTGCCGAGTCGGCGTTCTTCGGAGCCGGCGCCCTCGTCGGCGCCGACGGCAAGGCCGTGATCCCCGACCAGATCACGCAAGGCGCGAAGTGGTACAACGACGGCGTCTGGAAGGACCACTTCATCCCGACGGCCGCCCAGGTCTCGAGCGACGCTCCTGAGCGCTGGCAGCGAGTTCGCCTCGGGCAACATCGCGATCGACGAAGGCCACACCTGGTTCACCTGCTGCGTGACCCCGGCCGCGCCGGCGAAGCCATTCAAGTTCGGGTTCGCCGTGCAGCCCGACCGTCAACGGCAAGATCACGTCACCGCTGCACGCCGACACCTTCAGCATCCTGAAGACCACCAAGGTCTCTGACGCCGCGTTCAAGGCCCTCCAGGCGATGGTGGCGTCGCCGCGAGCTGCTGACGGCGTACGGCGCGATGCCGGCCGACTCGACCAAGCAGCAGGCGTGGTTCGACTCGATCGACAAGCAGTTCCCGGGCATGAAGCTCGACTGGGACGTCGCGAAGGCGATGCTCGCCTACCCGGACATCCCCAACCATCAGTCCAATGTCCCCGACTACGCGAAGGTCCGGAGCGCCATGCAGGCCTTCGGCAACAAGTATCGGACGACCCAGGGACTGGACATGGATGCTGAGCTCGCCAAGCTCCAGCAGACGCTCCAGGGCATCTTCGACGCCGCGACCCCGTAGGCGCGTTCGTCGAACGACTTCACGGCCCCCCGGCCTACAAGGCCGAGGGGGCCGACGACAAAGTGGACAACAAGGGTTCGAACGAGATGGCCGACACGTTGGTCGCAGCGCCGCCACCGACCGCACACCATGGGCGTCTGACGATGACGGCTTCGCGCCGGGAAGCGATGTGGGGACTGATCTTCGTCTCCCCATGGATCATCGGTTTCCTCCTGTTCACGGTCGGACCGCTGATCGCCTCACTCGTCCTCTCGCTTCACCGATTTCAACCTCGTCCGACCTGAGGCGGCCAAGTTCATCGGTATCGACAACTACGCCCGGATGGCGTCCGACCCGCTCGTCATCCAGGGACTGCTGGCGACCGTCAATTCGCCCTCATCGCCATCCCCGTCGACGATGCTCGCGAGCCTGGGGGTCGCGCTGCTCGTGAACAGCCCGCGGCTGTTCGGACGGAGCGGCTTCCGGACGCTCGTTCTACATGCCCATCCAGATCCCGCTGGTTGCCGGCACCCTCGTCTGGGTCGGGTTTCTGAACGCCGAGACCGGCTGGCTGAACGGACTGCTCGGGCTCGTCGGGATCCAGGGTCCGGACTGGACCAACGACGCGACGTGGGTCTACCCGGCCCTGACGCTCATCGGTCTGTGGGGCATCGGCAACTTCATGCTGATCAACATCTCCGGACTCCAATCGGTCCCGACCGAGCTGTACGAGGCCGCTCGCATCGACGGCGCCGGTGCGTGGAGCACATTCCGCCGGATCACCATCCCGCTGATGTCTCCGATCCTGCTCTACAACCTGGTGATCTCGCTGATCGTGACGTTCCAGTACTTCACGCAGGCCTATGTCCTGACCAACGGTCGCGGGGATCCAAACAACGCCACGCTGTTCATCAACCTCGACCTCTTCCGAGATGCGTTCGTCAACAACCACATGGGCTACGCCTCCGCCATCGGCTGGTTGCTCTTCGCCATCGTGCTGGCCCTGACCCTCGCGCTGTTCGCGTTCAGCCGCAAGCGCGTGTACTACGCGGCGGTGAATCGTGAACGCCAGCGTCGAGTCGCGGCTTCCGGCGTTCTCGGATCGCGGCCCGGCCTCCCGAGCCACCGCCGGTTCCTGGGGCGGGCCTCGATGACGCTGGTCGCCGTGATGATCCTGAGCGCCTTCCTGCTGCCGCTTCTGGCGATGGTTACGTCGTCATTCCAGCAGGCAAGTCAGCAGACGACCCCGGGCGCTCCGATCTACCCGGCGAGTCCCGCGACCGGCATGTATCAGGGCGAGGCGTACGACATCTATGCCGTCCCGATCGACGGCGTCACACGGAACATGATGCTCGTCAAGAAGGGCCGGACCGAGAGCACGTTCATCGACCCGACGGACCCCGACCCAGACGCCGATCGTCTGGCAGGGCTCGTGGCGAACGCTCCAGCAGGCGTGGTCCGTTCGACCTGAACTTCGGGAATTTCGCAACGGTCTGGACCGAGCTCAACTTCCCGAGGCTGCTCTTCAATACGGCCGCCGTGGCCGTCTTGAGCACGATCGGAGCCGTGCTGTCCTCCGCGCTCGTCGCCTACGGGTTCGCCCGGTTCCGCTTCCCGGGCAAGAACATCCTGTTCGTGATCCTCATCGCGACGATCATCCTGCCCTTCCAGGTCACGCTCATCCCGACCTACGCGGCATTCACCAAGCTGGGCTGGAACGGGACCTGGCTCCCGCTGATCGTCCCGCACTTCTTCGCCAACGCGTTCAACGTCTTCCTGTTGCGCCAGTACTTCCTGTCGATCCCGCGGGACCTGGACGAGGCCGCGACGATCGACGGGGCCGGCCCGTTCCGGATCTTCCGCTCGGTGATCCTGCCGCTGTCGATCCCGGCGATCACGGCGGTCGCCCTCTTCCACTTCTTCTTCTCGTGGAACGACTTCTTCCTGCCGCTGCTGTACCTGTCCGGCAAGCCCGATCTCCAGACCGCTGCCGATCGCCATCCAGCAGTACAACGCGCTCTACGTGTCGCAGCCGACCCTCATCCAGGCGTCGGCGCTGATGACGATGGCCGTGCCGGTGGTCGTCTTCTTCCTCGCCCAGCGCGCGTTCATGCGTGGCGTGGTCGTGACCGGCGTCGACAAATAGGCTCGGCCCCCCGGCCGCTCGCACGGAACCGGGCTCCACGTGCCCCGGACGAAGGAGATCTCGGTTGCGCTACGGCCACTTCGACGACGAGTCGCGGGAATATGTCATCACCCGCCCCGACACGCCGCTGCCGTGGATCAACTACCTCGGTAGCGAGGACTACTTCGCGCTCCTCTCCAACACCGCGGGCGGCTACTCGTTCTTCCGCGACGCCCGGCTCCGGCGGCTGATCCGGTACCGCTACAACCACGCCCCGCTCGATGTGGGCGGCCGCTTCCTCTACGTCCGCGACGACGACAGCGGGCGACTACTGGAACCCGGGCTGGCAGCCCACCCAGCGCGATCTCGACGACTACAGCTGCCGCCACGGCCTCGGGTACACCGTGATCGGCGCGCGCGCGCGGCGGCATCCGCGCTGACACGACCTACCTCGTCCCAGCCGGGGAGACGCTCGAGGTCTGGCGGACCCGCCTGACGAACGACCGGCCGGACGGCCGCGCGGCTGTCGCTGTTCGGCGCCGTCGAGTTCTGCCTCTGGGACGCGCAGGACGACGCGACGAACTTCCAGCGCAACCTGTCCACGGGCGAGGTCCACGTCGAGGATGGCGTCGTCTACCACGTGACCGAGTACCGCGAGCGGCGCGACCACTTCGCCTGGTTCGCCTCCTCGGTCCCCGTCGCCGGGTTCGACACGTCGCGCGACGCCTTCCTCGGGCCGTACCGCGGCTGGGACCGACCGCTGGCCGTGGAGCGCGGTGCGATGACCGGCTCGATCGCCCACGGCTGGCAGCCGATCGGCGGCCCTCCAGGCCTCGGTCGTGCTCGAACCGGGCGAGTCGCGCGACGTCGACATTCGTCCTCGGGTACACCGAGAACCCGGCCGACGCCAAGTACGATCCGCCGGGCTCGCACCGGCCCGACACGTCGCGGGCTCGGGCGCTGATCGACGCGGTACCGGCGGGCCGGGCAGCCCGACGACGACCTCGCGGTCCTGCGGGCCACCTGGGAGGAGCGGCTCGCGACGCTGCAGGTGACGACCGGCGACCCGCACGTCGACCGGATGGTCAACACCTGGAACCCCTACCAGTGCATGGTCACGTTCAACCTGTCGCGCTCCGCGTCCATGTTCGAGTCGGGCATCGGGCGGGGCATGGGGTTCCGGGACTCCAACCAGGACCTGCTCGGCTTCGTCCACATGGTCCCGGAGCGCGCGCGGACGCGCATCCTCGATATCGCCTCGACCCAGCTGCCCGATGGCGGCGCCTATCACCAGTACCAGCCGCTCACGAAGCGCGGCAACCACGACGTGGCATCCGGTTTCAACGACGACCCGGCGTGGCTCGTGCTGGGGGTCGCGGCCTATCTCAAGGAGACCGGCGACCTCGCGATCCTCGACGTGCCCGTGCCCTGGGACAACGAGCCGGGCTCCGAGACGCCGCTCCACGACCATCTGCGGCGCTGCATCGACTTCACCCTCGACCGGCTCGGGCCGCACGGGCTGCCGCTCATCGGGCGGGCCGACTGGAACGACTGCCTCAACCTCAATGTCTTCTCCGACGCACCGGGCGAGTCCTTCCAGACCGCCCCGAACCGGCCCGGTGGCGTCGCCGAGTCGGTGTTCATCGCGGGCCTCTTCGTGCTCGCCGCGCATGAGGCGGAGGCGATCGCCCGCCTGCGCGGCGACGAGGCGGAGGCGTCCCGCTGCGCGGCCGCGGCGGCGGCGATGACCGGCTCGATCGAGGCGCACGGGTGGGACGGGGCCTGGTATCGGCGGGCGTACGACCACTTCGGGAACGTCGTGGGGTCGGCCGGCAACGACGAGGGCCAGATCTTCATCGAGCCCCAGGGGATGATGGCGATGGCGGGCGTCGGTCTCGAGGACGGGCGCACCCGGGCCGCGCTGGCATCGGTCCGGGAGCGGCTCGCGACGCCCCACGGGATCCTGCTCCAGCAGCCGGCCTACGCGACGTACCACCTCGAGCTCGGCGAGATCTCGTCGTACCCGCCGGGCTACAAGGAGAATGCCGGCGTCTTCTGCCACACGAACCCGTGGCTGATGATCGCGGAGGCGATCGCGGGCAACGGCGAGGGGCGCTCGACTACTACCTGCGGATCAACCCGTCGGCCCGCGAGGGGATCTCGGACGTGCACCGCTGCGAGCCGTACGTCTACGCCCAGATGATCGCGGGCCGCGACGCCCCGACCCACGGCGAGGCCAAGAACTCGTGGCTGACCGGGACGGCGGCCTGGAACATGGTCGCGATCAGCCAGTGGATCCTCGGGATCCGCCCCGAGCACGACGGGCTGCGGGTGGAGCCCGTCATCCCCGGTTCGTGGGACTCGTTCCGGGCCACGCGACGGTTCCGCGGCACGACCTACGACATCGAGGTCAAGCGCGGGTGCAGCGACGACTCGGGCACGGGGCCCGCCGATCCGGTCAGCGAGCGCGCCCCCCGCCCCGAGGTCGTCGTCGACGGGCAGCCGATCGAGGGCACGCGGATCCCGCTGCCGGAGGCGGGCACGCCGCGGGTGCGGGTCGAGGTCCGGCTGGCATGATCGAATCCGACGACACCGGCGTCCGGTCCACACCCGGGGACCTCCACGGGCGACCGACGCTGCGCATCGCCAATGGCGCGATCGTCGTCGAGATGCTGGCCGAGGCCGGGCCCCGGATCGTCGGCCTCCGGCGGGAGGGCTCCCCCACGAACCTCCTCGCCGAGACGCCGGACCTCGGCTGGGAGACGGCGCTGGGGCGCTACGAGCTGGTCGGCGGCCACCGGCTGTGGCTGGCGCCCGAGGACTCGGAGCATGCCGTTATCCCGGATTCGGACGGGCTCGCGGTGGATCCCCTCGTCGACGGCTTGCGGCTGACCGGGGCCGAAGAGGCCAAGACCGGGTGCGTCCGGTCGATCGAGGTGCGGCTCGACCCGGTCCTGCCGTCGCTGAGCGTGCTGCATCGGGTGCACAACCGTGGGCCGCGCCCACTGGAGCTGGCGCCCTGGTCGATCACGCAGCTGCCCCTCGGCGGGCAGGCCCTGCTGCCCCTGCGTCGGGCGGTCGCCGGGCACGAGACGCGGCCGAACCGGGCCGTCGTCCTGTGGCCGTACTCGTCGCTGGACGACCCACGTCTCCGCATCCGGGATGGGCTCGTGACGGTGGACGCCGTCGCCGGCACGGACCTCAAGGTGGGCTGTCTCGACGACACGGGCTGGGTCGCGTACGTCCGCGATGGGACCGCCCTGGTGCGCCGCTTCGAACCCGTCCCCGGCGAGACGCATCCGGACCTCGGCTGCAACGTCGAGACCTTCTGCGGCCCGAGCTACATCGAGCTCGAGGTCCTGGGCCCCATGGGGGTGCTGGCGCCGGGTGCCTCGACGACCCTGCTCGAGCACTGGGAGGTCCGTGACGTCCCCGCTGGCGACCCACTGCGGCTGCGGGACGCGCTCTCGAGGCCGATCGACGGCCGGGCCGGCGGGTGAGACGAGCGACGTTCCCGCCGGGCTTCGTCTGGGGGGCGGCGACCTCCGCCTACCAGGTCGAGGGCGCCTGGCAGGACGACGGCAAGGGCGAATCGATCTGGGACCGGTTCACCCACACGCCGGGCAACATCGTCGATGGATCCACCGGCGACGTCGCCTGTGACGGGTACCACCGCTACCCCGAGGACGTAGCGATCCTCCGCGAGCTCGGTCTCGGCGCGTACCGGTTCAGCATCTCGTGGCCACGGATCGTCCCCGCGGCCGACGGCGCCGTCCAGCACGCCGGTCTCGACTACTACGACCGCCTGGTCGACGAGCTGCTCGCGAACGGGATCGCACCCTACCCGACCCTGTTCCACTGGGACCTCCCGCAGTGGGCACAGGACGCCGGCGGCTGGGGCGACCGTGCCGTGATCGGCCCGTTCGCGGCGTATGCGGAGGCCGTCGTCCGCCGCCTGGGCGACCGGGTCGGGACCTGGATCGTGCTCAACGAGCCACAGATCTTCGTCACCATGGGTCACGCCACCGCGGAACACGCCCCGGGCTTCCGCGACCCCGCGCTGGCCCTGCGCGCGAGCCACGTGGTGAACCTCGCGCACGCCGAGGCGCTCCGCGCCGTCCGGGCCGCGGCGCCGCAGGCATCGATCGGATCCGCGTTCAACATGGAGCCGGCGTACCCGGCATCCGACGACCCGCTCGACGTCGCCGCCGCGGAGCGCCACCACGCTCGCGTGAACGCCTGGTACCTCGATCCGCTGGTGCACGGCCGCTACCCGCTGGCGTTCCTGGACCAGGAGGCGGCGCTGGCCCGGATGGACATCCGGCCCGGCGACATGGCCGCGATCACCGACGCGTCGCTCGACTTCATCGCGCTCAACGTGTATTCGCGGGCGATCATCGCGCACGACCAGGCGGACGAGGTGGCCGGCATGCGCCGGCTGGCGGGCCCGGGTCCGGTGACGTCGATCGGCTGGGAGGTCTGGCCCGCGGCGATGCATCGCATCGTGTGCCGCGTCGACCATGACTACGGACACCCCGCCGTGTACATCACCGAGAACGGGGCCGCGTCGCCGACCGGCCCGGGGCCGGACGGGCGCGTCCACGACACCGACCGGGTGGCGTACCTGGCCGGACACGTCGGCCAGCTCGCCCGGGCGATCGACGACGGCTGCGACGTCCGCGGGTACTTCGCGTGGTCGCTCCTCGACAACTTCGAGTGGGCCGAGGGCTACACCCAGCGCTTCGGGATCGTGTGGGTCGACTTCGACGACGGCCGCCGGATCGTCAAGGACAGCGGCTGGTGGCTGCGCGACATCGCCCGCGCCGGCGCGATCGACTATGACGATGCGAGCGCCTGATCGCGGCCGCGCCGCCAGGATCGACCGGGCGCGGCGTCAGTCCGGGCGCGCGTGCTCGACGAAGCGGCCGATCCGCCGGAGGGCTTCCTCGAGCCGCTCGTAGGAGGTCGCGTAGCACATCCGGACGTGACCGGCCCCCGATGGGCCGAAGGCGCTGCCCGGGACGACCGCCACGCGCTCCTGGGTCAGGAGCGCCTCGGCGAATGCCTCGTCGGTCAGGCCGGTCGAGGTGATCCTCGGGAACGCGTAGAAGGCGCCGCGCGGCTCGAACGTGTCAAGGCCGAGGGCATTGAGCCCGTCGACGATCAGGCGCCGGCGCCGGTCGTATTCGACCCGCATCCGCTCGACCTCGGGCTCGCCCTCGACGACCGCCACGAGGGCGGCGTCCTGCGCGGTGGTCGGCGCCGACATGATCCCGTACTGGTGGACCTTGACGATGCCCTCGAGGATCGGGGCCGGCGCCGCGATGTAGCCGACGCGCCACCCGGTCATCGCGTACGCCTTCGAGAAGCCGCCCATGAGGAGCGTCCGCTCGCGCATCCCCGGGAGCGCGCTCATCGCCCGGTGGACGTACGTGCCGTAGGCGAGGCGGTCGTAGATCTCGTCGCTGTAGACGAGCAGGTCGTGCCGGACGGCGATCGCGGCGAGCTCGTCCTGGACCTCGGGCGGGAGCACCGCGCCCGTCGGATTGCACGGGTAGCCCAGGAACAGGGCCTTGGTCCGTGGCGTGATCGCGGCCTCGACGGCCGCCGGGTCGAGCGCGAAGTCGTCCTCGAACCGGGTGGCCACGTGCCGGACCGTGCCGCCCGCGAAGACGACCGCGGGGACATACGCGACGTACGAGGGTTCATGGAGGATGACCTCGTCACCGGGGTCGCACGTGGCCCGGAGCGCGAGGTCGACCGCCTCGGAGGCCCCGACGGTGATGAGCAGCTCGGTCGCCGGGTCGTAGCGGACGCCGTACCTCCGGTCGAGGTGGTCGGCGAGGGCGCGCCGGAGCTCGAGCGTGCCGTAGTTGGACGTGTAGTGGGTCCGCCCCTCGCGCAGCGACTCGACGCCGGCCTCCACGATCGCCCGGGGCGTGTCGAAGTCGGGCTCCCCGACCCCGAGGCTGATGACGTCGTCCATGGTCGCGACGATGTCGAAGAAGCGCCGGATCCCCGAGGGCGGCACGTCGATGACCCGCTGGGCGAGCGCGCGATCGGCGAGCGGCGGCTTGATGGTCTCGGTCACGCGTCTAGCCTAGCGGGTCGGCCGATCCCCGGGTCGCCGCGGGCATGCGAAACGGCGGCCGGTCGCGGTGGCCTCGAGTGCCGCGGCGCCGACCGCCGTCCAGCGAGCCTCTCGCTCGCGCCGTCCGTCAGTTGACGGCTGGCGTCGCGAGCTCCGGCCCTTCGACCGCCTTGTCGCGGCCGTTCTTCGCCGGCTTCTCGACGACCTCGTCGACCGGCGCTACAGGTTCGACCGGGGCGGACCCCTCGCGGGCGAGCCGCTCGGCGCGGGTCTTGATCCCGACCATCTGGCGCTGGAGCATCACGAAGACCCCGAACCCGACGACGGGCATCACGACGTGCGATGCCATGCCGGGCTCGCCGAACCAGACGCGGAACCGCTCGATGAGGCGGGACCGCCCGCCGCCGATCGGCTCGATGACGAAGGCCCAGCTCGCGGAGAACTGCTGCGGCGTGGCGCCCAGCAGCGCACCCGATGCCGCGAGACCGGCCGGTGTCTCGACGAGGGTCTCGTCGGTCGCGACCATCTCGCTCTCGGGGACGCCGCGGCGCTTGGCCCACTCGGCCGCCTGCGCGTTCACGAGGGCCGTGTCCGAGCGCAGGACGAGGGCCCGGCCGGGATCGATCTCGACGACCTCGAAGCCGCCGCCCGGGTGGGTCGGGACGATGTCGCCGACCTTGAGGGTCTGCCACTCGTCGACGATGCCGTCGGCGCTCCGGCCGCGCTGGTCGAGCCGGTCGTAGCTGTACCAGCCGGCCTTGCCGAACCCCATCTGGACGAGCCACGGCCAGACGCGCTCGGGCGGCGCGTCGATCGTGATGCCGCGGGTCTCGCCGGCCACGGGATCCCGGACGACCGTATCGCCCGGCAGCCCGCGGGTCGCCTCGTCGGGCTCGACGCCCCAGCTCTGGAACCAGTACCGAACGCGGGACGCCGCGATACCCGCCATCGTGCCGATGACCACGCCGGTCAGTACAAGACGCATGCGCATACGTCACCTCCGATGCGATGCTGCGCCCGGTCGCACGCCGCCGACAGTGCCGGGCGGCCCCCAGCCGAGGGCCCTTGCGCCCGCGATCGCGTCGGTCAGGTGGCGCCCATGCCCAAGCCGGCGGTCGCAACGACGTGCTCGCCCCAGGCGTGGAGCTCGAACCCGTTCATGCCGCGGCGTTCGAGGCCGCGAGATCGGTCGGTTCGACGGCGCGCCATGCCGCGCCGGCGGTCAGCCCTTCGTAGCCGCGGGCGATGCCCAGCAGCGACGCCTCCGACCACGGCGCGCCGATCAGCTGGAGCCCGACCGGCAGGCCCTCCGACAGCCCGCACGGGATGCTGATGCCGGGCAGACCAGCCATGTTCACCGGAAGCGTGCAGGCGTCCGAGAGGTACATCGACACCGGGTCGGCCAGCCTCGCGCCCAGCGGGAACGCGACGGTCGGGCTCGTCGGCGCCACGAGGGCATCGAACCCCTGCGCCCAGAGCGCGTCGAAATCGCCCTTGATCAGCGTTCGGACCTTCTGGGCCTTGAGGTAGTAGGCGTCGTAGTAGCCGGCGGACAGGGCGTAGGTGCCGAGCATGATCCGGCGCTTGACCTCCGCGCCGAACCCCTGGCCACGGGTCGCGAGGTAGCCCGCGAGCACGTCCTCGTCGCCGCCCAGGCGCGGTCCGTACCGGATCCCGTCGTAGCGGGCGAGGTTCGCGGAGGCCTCGGCCGGCGCCACGATGTAGTACGTCGCGAGCCCGTACTCCGTGTGCGGCAGGCTCACCTCCTCGACACTGGCGCCGGCCGCCTCGAGCGCCGCCACCGCCTCGCGGACGCGGGCCTCGACTCCGGGCTCCATCCCGGCCACGAAGTACTCGCGGGGCAGGCCCAATCGCTTGCCCCGCAGCGAGCCGGCGGCCTCGGCGTCGTCCGTTGCGAGCCGCAGGAGGGCCTCGGGGACGGGCTCCGGCGACGAGGTCGAGTCGCGCGGGTCCCGGCCGGCGACGGCGTGGAGCAGCGCGGCGGCATCGCGCACGTCGCGCGCGAACGGGCCGATCTGGTCGAGCGACGACGCGAAGGCGACGATCCCGTAGCGGCTGACCCGCCCATACGTGGGCTTGAGCCCGACGACGCCGCAGAGCGCCGCCGGCTGGCGGATGGAGCCGCCGGTGTCGGTGCCGATCCCCAGCGGGACGTGGTACGCGGCCACCGCGGCGGCGGACCCGCCGCTGCTCCCGCCGGGCACGCGGTCGAGCGCCCACGGGTTCGCCACCGGCCCGTAGGCGGAGTGCTCCGTGGAGGAGCCCATCGCGAACTCGTCCATGTTCGTCTTGCCGACGATGACGGCGCCCGCGTCGCGCAACCGCTCCGTGATGTGCGCGTCGTAGGGGGCGACGTAGCCCTCCAGGATCCGGGAGCCGGCCGTGCACGGCCCGCCGCGCACGGACACGAGATCCTTCAGGGCGATGGGCACGCCGAGGAGCGGATGGAGCGCCGCGAGCGCCGCCGCACCCTCGCCGCGAGCGTGGGCGAGTCGCTCGTCGGCGACCGACGCGGCATCGAGGGCGCCGCGACGGTCGATCGTGAGCCAGGCGTTGAGGGCCGCGTTCCCGCGTTCCGCCGCGTCGAGCGCGGCGGTCGTCGCCTCGCTCGACGAGACCTCGCCGGCGCGCAGCCGCGATGCGAGCTCGTGCGCGTACAGGCGGGTGAGATCGGTCGTCATGGGTCTGGCGCCGGCTCGGCCGTCAGTCGCCGCCGAGGATCGCCGGGACGACGATGAGGTCGCCATCGTGCTCGGCCGCGTTGGCGAGGACGTCCTCCACCGGCAGCGACGGCGTGATCACGTCGTCGCGCAGGATGTTCTCGAGCTCGATGGTCTGGGCCGTCGGGGCGATGTGGTCGGTCGGGACCGTGGCGAGGATCGCGTACTGGTCGAGGATGTGGTTGAGCTGCCCCTCGAGGCGATCGAGCTCGGCGTCGGTCAGGCCGAGCCGCGCCAGGTGGGCGACGTGTTCGACATCGGCACGGGAGAGGGTGGCCATCGGTCGATGATACCGGACGGTCGCCCTGTCTCCGGGCCGATGCGCGACGTAGGATTCGCCGCGTGGGACCGATCGGCATCCGCGCGATGGCACTCGGGGACGTCGACGGGCTGACCGAGGCGATCCTCGCGGACGACTGGGGCGATCGGCGGACGTGGCTCGAGTTCGTGTCGACCCACCCGGCATGCCGGGCCGTGGTCGCCGTCGGCACCGAAGGGAGGCCGTTCGCGACCGCGGTCGCCACGATCAACGGCGCCGTCGGCTGGATCGGCACGGTCTGGGTCGCGCCCGACCGCCGGCGCAGCGGCGTGGGCCAGGCCCTGACCGAGGCGGTCATCGAGGCTGCCGACTCGGCCGGCTGCCGGACACTCGTCCTCGTCGCGACCGATGTCGGACGGCCGCTCTACGAACGCCTCGGGTTCGAGGTGCAGACCTGGTACGTGACGATGGAAGCCCAGGGTCTGCCGCCCGGCCCGGCCGATCCGGCGATCCGGGCGTTCCGCCCCGAGGACCTCCCCGCCACGGCGATCCTCGATACGCGGGCCACCGGCGAGGACCGCGGCCACCTCCTCCGCGCGTTCGCCACGCCGACCAGCGCGCGGGTCCTGGAGCGGGAGGACGCGAGCGTGGCCGGCTTCGTCGTCCGGGCCCCGTGGGGCGGCGGCGCCACCATCGCCGAGGACCCGGCCGACGCGATGCGGCTCCTCCATGCCCGGCGCATGGCGACTGGCCCCGCTCGGCACGTCCGCGCCGGCGTCGTCCTCGACCACCAGGACGGCCTGACTCGCCTGCGATCCGCCGGCTGGACCGAGGCGTGGCGGGCGCCCCGACTCGCACGCGGCGCCGATCTCGAGTGGCGGCCGACCGCCATCTGGGGCCAGTTCAACCACGCGCTCGGCTGAGCGACCCCGTCTGGCCATGACTCCTGGGTCCCGCGAGGACACCAAACGTGTGATGGTGGATGGGACCACAGCGGCCCCATCCTCGAGGCGTGGCTCGACAAACCGAGGCCGTGATCACGGCCTGTCTCCAATGCGGCACCCCCGCTCCCCGGCCGGACGCCACGTTCTGCCGCCGCTGCGGGCTCCCGTACGGGGCGCCACCGTCCGCCAACGTCGAACTGCCCGTCTGTCCCGTCTGCTACGCGACCGTCGACGACGACGGGCGGCTCGACAGCCTCGACCACCCCGGTCTCCGCGTGGATCTCGTCCGCCACCAGCTCGAGCACGACCGGCACCCGGTCGGCGACGACGACTGGCTCGAGACGCTCCGCGAGGGCGATCGGGTGCGGTGGGATCGATGGTCGGCCCCCTTCGACGTCGTCCGCCGCTATCTCGTGACCGGACAGGTCGACGGCGGCCGTCAGCGCCAGATCGCCCACGACGCCATCGTCACCGCGATGACCCAGCTGAAGCGCTGGGGCGGCGGCGGCGAGATCTTCGGCGATCAGCCCGAGTGGGCCGCGGCCCGCGACGCCGTCACCTCGCTCATGGAGCGCTACGGGCAGGGTCGCCGCTAGATCCGCTCGACCTCGGGACTGCTAGCCCGCGGCTCCCCCACCGCGAACCATCGCCAACGCCGCCCGTGCCTGGCCGAGATGGACGCGGTCGTGGCCGCCGATCATCCGGAACGAGAGGTCGAGGCTCTCGGGCCCGCGTTCCCGGTGCATCCCGATGCGCGCCCGGTCCGCCGCGGTCGTCCCTTCCCAGAGCGCGATGTTGGCGCGCCGGAGCGATTCGAACAGCGCCAGTAGTGCCGCGGGATCCTCGTCGTCGCGGTGGAGGCGAGCCACCCACAACGCCTGGTCGTAGCCGATGATCTCGGGCTCGTCGTGCGCGAGGACCCAGCGATACCGCGCGGCCATCACGATCTCGGCATCCACGAGATGGTCGATGCAGCCCAGGACGGACCACTCCCCCGGCTCGGGGCGGGTCCGGAGGTCGGCGCCCGCCTCCGCGATGAGGGCGCGCACGGCGTCGGCGGTGGCGGACTGGGCCACCGCAGGATCGTCGTCACCGAGCGCTGCCAGGAGGGACGCCTGGTAGGCCGCGGCCTCGCTGACCGGATCGGGGCTGGTCATGGAACCTCCTCGCCTGCGAGCAGCCGCCGGAACCCATCCTCGTCGAGGACGGGGACCCCGAGCTCCTGCGCCTTCGCCAGTTTCGAACCGGCGCTCTCGCCGGCGATCACGTAGTCGGTCTTCTTCGAGACGGAGCCCCCCGGCTTGCCGCCGGCCGCCCGGATCGCCTCCTCGGCCTCCGGGCGCGTGAACCCGGCCAGCGTGCCGGTCACGACGAGCGTCCTGCCGCTCAGCGGGCCGGCCTCGGCGTCGGCCGGGCGCGGCGCGGGCAGCTCGGGCTCGATCCCGGCCTCCGCGAGGTCGCGCAGGATGTCGCCCCCGGGGCCATCGGCGCCGAAATACGCCGCGAGGCTGGCAGCGACCGTCGGCCCGACCCCGTACACCTGCTCGAAGTCCTCGCCGGTGGTCTCGCGGAGCGCCGCGGCCGCCCGGTCGAGCCACGGCCCGTCGCCGTCCGGCACGCGCTCGACGAGCCACTGCGACAGGTCGATCGCGGTCTGCTCGCCGACCTGCGGGATGCCGAGGCCGTTGATGACCCGAGCGAGGGGCCGGCGCCGCGAGCGCTGGATCGCCGCGTACAGGTTTTCGGCGCTCTTGCGGCCGAAGCGGTCCAGCGTCTCGATGTCCTCGACGGTCAGCCGGTAGAAGTCCCCGCGCCGCTGGATCAGGCCGCGCTGCAGGAGCTGCTCGAGCGCCTTCCAGCCCGCGCCCTCGATGTCCATCCCGCCGCGCCCGACGAAATGGCCGAACTCCTGGGCGACGCGCGCCGGACAGGCGAGGTTCGGGCAGTAGACCCGGACCGCGCCCTCGTCCTGGACGACCGTCGTGTCGCAGACCGGGCAGCGCTCCGGCATCTCGAACTCGCGCTCCGCGCCGGTACGCCGCTCGACGAGCGGCCGCACGACCTCGGGGATGACGTCGCCGGCCTTCTGGAGGACGACCCAGTCCCCGATGCGGATGTCCTTGCGACGGACCTCGTCGAGGTTGTGGAGCGTCGCCCGCGCCACGGTCGAGCCGGCCACCTTGGTCGGCGTCAGATGCCCGACCGGCGTCAGCGTCCCGGTCCGCCCGACGTACGGGACGATGTCCTCGACGAACGACTCGACCTGCTCGGGCGGGAACTTGAAGGCGATCGCCCAGCGCGGCGCCCGGCTGACCATACCGAGCCGCGCCTGCTGGTCGAACCGGTCGACCTTCACGACCACGCCATCGGTCTCGTACGGCTCGTCGTGCCGGTCGTCCCGCCACCGCTCGGTGAAGGCGATGACGCCCTCGATGTCGAGATCGGCGTCGCGCTTGGGATTGACCGGGAAGCCCAGCGCCGCGAGTCGATCGAGGGCAGCCGACTGCGTGTCGACCGGCGAGTCGTCCTCGACCAGCTGGTAGAACCAGGCCGAGAGCTTGCGACCGGCCGTGACGGCCGGGTCGATCTGCCGGAGCGAGCCGGCGCCGCTGTTACGCGCGTTGGCGTACAGCGGCAGCCCGGCCTCCTCGCGCTCCGTGTTGATCCGCTTGAACTCGGCCTTCGGCATGAAGACCTCGCCCCGGGCATCGAGGCCGGCGGGCTCGGCCAGCCGGGCCGGGATGACGACGATCGTCCGGAGGTTCGCGGTCACGTCCTCGCCGGTCGTGCCGTCGCCGCGCGTCGCGCCCTGCACGAACCGGCCGCGCTCGTAGTGGAGGCTGATGGCCAGCCCGTCGATCTTCAGCTCGGCGACGTAGCGGAGCTCCGGGGCGGGCTCCGGGGCCGGGGCGAGCCCGAGGCCCTTGCGGACCCGCGCGTCGAACGCGCGGAGCTCGTCGTGACTGAACGCATTGGCCAGGGACAGCATCGGCCGGACGTGGCGGACCTCGTCGAACGTCCCGGCCGGGACCCCGCCGACCCGCTGCGTCGGCGAGTCGGCCGTGACGAGCTCCGGATGCGCCGACTCCAGCGCTACCAGCTGGCGGAAGAGCTGGTCGTACTCGGCATCGCTGATCTCCGGGGCGTCCTGGCCGTGGTACAGCTCGTTCGCCCGGTCGATCTGCTCGGCGAGTGCCGCGTGGCGGGTCGCGGCCGTGTCGGCGTCGAGCGCAGCGGCCTCGGCGACGAGCGTTGGATCGACCGGCGGCAGTTCGATGGCCATCGGTGCGAGGGTACCGAACGCTCCGCTCCCGCGCACCGGGCGGCGGCTAGGTGGCGGCGGGCCCCGCCCCGACGAGATGCGACGGACCGAGATCGACGGGTCGCGGCGTGCCGAGGAGGGCCAGCGCGATCTCGAACTCCTCCTTGAGGATCGCGAGCGCCCGCTCGACGCCGGCCTGCCCGCCCGCGGCCAGCGCCCAGTAGATCGGCCGGCCGATGAGGACGCCGCGAGCCCCGAGCGCGAGCGCGATGGCGATGTCGAGCCCGCGCCGGACCCCGCCATCGACCCAGACCTCGGCGCGGAAATCGACCGCCTCGACGACCTCGGCGAGGACGTCGACCGGAGCCGGCACGCGGTCGAGCTGCCGCGCGCCGTGGTTGCTGACGACGATCCCGTCGGCGCCATGCTCGACGGCGAGCCGCGCGTCCTCGGCGGTGAGGATGCCCTTGAGCACGAGCGGCAGCGTCGACCAGCTCCGGATCGTCGCGAGATCGTCCCAGTCGAGCCCGCTCATGATCCGCTGGTCGTGCTCCTCGAGGCGGCTGCGGGCGGCGGCAGCATCGGTCGGGTCGGGCTCGGGGAGGTTCCCGAGCGGCGGGAGGTCGAACCCGGAGCGGCGGTCTCGTTCGCGGAACCCGAGCACCGGCAGGTCGACCGTCAGGACGATGGCCCGGTAGCCGGCCGACGCGGCGCGCTCCACGAGCGACCTCGTGCGCGTGGGATCGGCCTGCGCGTACAGCTGGAACCAGCGCGTACCGTCGGGCGCGGCCTGGGCCACCTCCTCGATCGAGCGGGACGACGTCGTCGAAAGCGTGAACGGCACGCCCGCCGCGGCTGCGCCGCGGGCGGTGGCGCACTCCGCGTCGGGATGCGCGAGGGCCTGGACCGCCATCGGGGCCACGGCGACGGGCATCGCCGACGGCGACCCGAGGAGCGTCGTGCCGGGATCGATCGTTTCCACGTCGACGAGGACGCGAGGCCGGAACCGGCGGCGGCGCCACGCGGCCTCGTTCTCGACGAGGCTCAGCTCCTCCCAGGACCCGCCGGCGACGTAGTGGAAGGCCGGCCCGTCCATCGCCGCCCTCGCGAGGGGCTCGAAGTCGGCGAGCGTGACGATCCCGGCCAGCGATCTCCCGGGATCGGTCATCCCACGACCTCCAGGTTGGCCAGGCTCGCGAGCATCTGCTTGCGCCCGACGGCCGGGTCCTTGAAGGCCACCGTGACCTCCTCGTCGCTGCGGGTCAGCTTCGAGGTCACCACGATCCCGTCGCCCCAGCGGCCGTGACGGACCCGGTCCCCGTCGCGGTACTGGCGCTCGCCGGGGATCACCGGCCGGACCGGCCGCGGGGCCGGTGTGGGTGGCGTCGCCTGGGCATCGAAGCCCTCGTCGAGGTCCGTGAAGGGTCGGGCCAGTGACCCCGATGGCGCGCCGTCCGCGTAGGCCTCGCGCTTGGCCGCGAGGTCGCGGGTCGGCCGGAACGTCTCGCCCGGCTGCGGGCCGCCCGGCCGGCCGCTCCCCTGCCGGAACGCGGCGCCGCCGCCGCGCGTCGGCGTGCCGAACCGCGTCGTCCGTCTCGCCCCGAACACGAGATCGAGGTCGAGGTCGCGGTCGTCCGACCCGGCACCGAGCTGCGGTCCGACCATGAGCTCGGCCGGGATCTCCAGCAGGAACCGCGAGGGCACGGCCGCCTGGCCCATCCCCCAGGTCGCCCGCCGCCAGGCGTGCGACAGGAAGAGCCGGCGCTTCGCGCGCGTGATGCCGACGTAGGCCAGCCGGCGCTCCTCCTCCAGCTCCTTCTCGTCGTCGAGCGCCCGGCTATGCGGGAAGAGGCCCTCCTCGAGCCCCGCGATGAACACGACCGGGAACTCGAGGCCCTTCGCTGCGTGGAGCGTGATGAGCGTGACGGCGTCCGCGTCGCCCTCGTACGAATCCTGGTCGGCGACGAGAGCCGTCTCCTCGAGCAATCGGTCGAGCGCGTCGTCCGGCGTCAGGTCGTCGTAGCGGGTGGTGACGAGGCGCAGCTCGAGGAGGTTCGCCCAGCGCTCCTCGCCGTCCTCGGAGCCATCGGCGAGCATCGCCCGGTAGCCGGACGCCTCCAGGGCCTCGTCGAGGAGCTCGGGGAGCGGCAGCACCCCGACCCGTCCCCGGAGCCGTCGGACGAGCGCCGCGAAGTCGGCCAGCGCGCCGCGTGCCCGCGGGGCGAGCGCGGGAAGCTCCCCTCGGGCGGCCGCCTCGATGGCGCCCCAGGTCGACCCACCCTCCTGGGCGGCCGCCGCGCGGAGGACCTCGATCGTCTTGTCGCCGATCGATCGTGCCGGCACGTTGATGATCCGCTCGAAGCTGACGCTGTCGGTGTCGGAGCGCAGGATCCGCAGGTACGCCAGGGCGTCCTTGACCTCGCGCCGGGCGTAGAACCGGGTGCCGCCGACGAGCTGGTACCGGATGCCGTAGCGGAGGAAGGACTCCTCGATCGCGCGGGACTGGGCGTTCATCCGGTACATGACCGCGATGTCCCGGGCCCGGAACCGGTCCTGCTCCTCGTCGTCCGCCCGCCGCGTGAGGGCGCTCCCGCGACCGCCGGTCAGGCTCTCGACCTGGCGCGCGATCCACTCGGCCTCCTCCTCCTCGTTGTAAGCCTCGAAGCGCTGGATCCGCAACCCGCCGGCGTTCTCTGTCCAGAGCTTCTTGTCCTTGCGCGCGACGTTGCGCGAGACGACCGCGTGGGCCGCGTCGAGGATCAGCTGGGTGGACCGGTAGTTCTGCTCGAGCTTGACGACCGTCGCGGTCGGCCAGTCGCGTTCGAAGTCGAGGATGTTGCGCAGGTCCGCGCCCCGCCAGCGTGTAGATCGACTGGTCGTCGTCGCCGACGACGGCGAGGTTGCCGTACTTCGCCGCGAGCGCGCGGACCCACAGGTACTGCGCCCGGTTCGTGTCCTGGTATTCGTCGACGTGCAGGTAGCGCCACTTCTCCTGGTACTTGGCGAGGACCTCGGGCGCCTCGTCGAAGAGCCGCACGGCCTCGAGCAGGAGGTCGTCGAAGTCGAGCGCGCGGGCCTTGCGCAGGCGCTCCTGGTAGCGCGTCGCGAGCCGCGCGATCGTCCGCTCCCGGTGGTTCGCGGCGTTCTCCGCGAGGAAGCCCGGGTCCAGCATCTCGTTCTTCGCGCGGCTGATCGCCCCGAGGACGACACTCGGCCGGAACTCCCCGGTGAGCGGCAGGTCCTCCTCCCGGAGGACCTGCTTCATGAGGGCCTGCTGGTCGTCGGTGTCGTAGATGACGAACCGGCGGTCGACGCCGATCGCCTCGCCGTCCTGGCGCAGGACGCGGGCGCACAGCGCGTGGAACGTGCCGGCCTGGACGTCCCGCCCGCCTTCGCCGACGAGGCTGATGATCCGCTCGCGGAGCTCCGCGGCCGCCCGATTCGTGAACGTCACGGCCAGGATCCGCCACGGGGCGACCCCCTTGACCCCGACGAGGTAGGCGATGCGATGTGCCAGCACGCGCGTCTTGCCGGAACCGGCGCCGGCGAGGATCAGGAGCGGGCCCTCGGTGGTGGTCACCGCGCGCGCCTGCTCCGGGTTCAGCGAGCGGACGATCTCCGCGGCGCGCTCGAGACGCCGCGCCTCGACGACCTTCGGGTCGACCGGCGGCGGCGCGACGGCCGGGTCCTCGCCGGGTCCCGGCGCGTCGACCAGCCAGGCCGGCTCGTCGGGCGGCGGCGCGTCGTCGAGACCGGCGAAGGCCGTGCCGACGGTCTCCGATGCGGCGGCGACGGCGTCGTCGAGCGAGGGGTCGCCGGTCCGGCGACGGCGGGAGGGGCTCACGCCGTCATTGTAGGTCGAGGCGCTCACCGGACGATCCGGGGGCGCCTCGACGGTTCGGCCCGCCCGGACGGCGGGTGACGGGCTAGCTGGCCTGGACCTGGTCCGCGGGCGGAGCCGAGATCGAGACCGCCTCGTCCCACTTGGAGAAGGTCAGGTTGACGGTCAGGTTCCCCTGCGACGGCGAGGTGACGCCGAGCTCCACCCCGGCGAGATGGTTCGAGTCCTTCTCGACCTTGACGGTCATCGCGAGCGTCGCGTCGCTCGTGTTCACGGGCAGTCCGGCGGTGCCGGCCCCGGCCCCGAGCTTGGCGAGCTCTTCCGGCGTCAGGTCGACCGTCACGGTGTAGCACTGGACGCTGCCACAGGCGACGTCGGCGCCCTTGACGGGATCGATGCCCGCCTGCGAGAGGAAGTCGCCGAGACCGTTGACCACGTCGGCCGCGGCTGAGGCATCGGGTGCGCTCGAGGCGGTCGGCAGGCCGGGCAGGCTGCCCATGTCGGTGACCTGGTAGAGCGGTCCGGTCATCGAGGTCTTCACGTAGGCCTTGCCGTCCACGACGATGGCCTCGCCGGAGATGCCGAACAGGCTCGGGGCGGCGAAGGTCGCGTGGGCGGCCTGGTTGGCGATGTCGACGTCGGCCGAGGCGGTCGTGCCGGTCAGCGTGATCGGCGTCGCCGTGCCGGAGCCGGTGATGTCCGCGCTAACGGAACCGTCGACGGTCGCGTCGAGATGGAAGCTCTTCGCCCCCTGCGTCGACTTGAGGCCCGCGGCGATGATGTCCTGCGGGTCGGTCAGCGGCGAGGCGGCGGCACCGCCGCCACAGGCGGCGATGAGGATGGCGACACCGGCGACGAGCGCCAGTGGGGCAGAAAGACGGCGGATCATGAGGCTCCTTCGATGCGTGATGAGCGGAGCGGCACGCTCGCCCTGGGCGAGCGAGGTGCCGGCGTCGCGCGGATGGTCAATGGGGACCGCGCACAGCCTCGGCGCGATGACCCGTTCTGTCAAACGAGCCGATGGTCCGGTGCGGCGGACCCATCGTGCACCGTCGGGCTGCGTCGGCCCGTCGCGATATCGGTGCCGACGGACACCGACAAGTCTATCGAAACCGCCGAAAGTCCCATGGCGCTCGGTACCATCCGCCGACGATGCCGCGAATGACGTTGCCCGATCGCATGCCCCGGAGCGCCGTGCCGTCCTGGTCCCCGAGCCGCGTGCTCGCCCTGATCATGTCCGGCGTGTTGATCGCGCTGCTGGCGCGCGACCTGATCGAGGTCGCGCTCCGCTGGGACGAGGCGCGCGGGTCGCTCGGCGCGGACTACGGGCTGTACATGGACGCCACGCGACGGTGGATGGGCGGGGGCGGCTTCTACCTGCCCGGGCAGCTCAGCGGGCCGTACCCGGTCGTCGCGCCGGCCGTGCTGTACCCGCCGACGGCGCTCCTGCTGTTCGTGCCGTTCACGCTGCTCCCGCCGCTCCTGTGGTGGGTGATCCCCATCGCCACCGTCGGGTGGGTCGTCCGGCACCACCGGCCGAGGCCGCTCGTGTGGCCCGTCCTCGCGCTGTGCCTCTGGTTCCCGACGACGAGCGAGGTCGTGTTCGCCGGCAACCCGGTCATGTGGGTCGTGGCGGCCGTGGCGCTCGGCACGGTCCACGGGTGGCCGAGTGCGCTCGCCCTCCTGAAACCGACCGTGGCCCCGTTCGCCCTGCTCGGCCTGCACCGACGGTCGTGGTGGATGGCGGCCGCCGGGGCGGTGCTCGTGAGCCTCGTCTTCCTGCCGATCTGGCATGACTACGCCCTGGCCCTGCTGAATGCCCGCGACCCGCTCGGGCCGCTGTACTCGCTGAACCAGTTCCCGACGCTCATGCTCCCGATCGTCGCGTGGCTCGGCGCGAGCGCACGCCGCCGACCGGCCCCCGCGCCCGTGCCGTCGGTCGACCGGTCCCGCGAGACCTGGGCGTTGCTCGACGTCCCCTCGATCGCCATCCGGATAGCCTGAGAGCCGGTCATCCGCGGATGGATGACCGGCTCCCGATGCGTCCTTGGCGTGGTGTCCGCTGGCGCGGACCGGACGGGTCGGACTAGAAGTCCATCCCGCCGCCGTGGTCGTGCCCGGCGCCCGCCCCGGCCTTCTCCTTCTCGGGAAGATCCGAGATGAGGGTCTCCGTGGTGAGGACCATGGCCGCGATCGATGCGGCGTTCTGGAGGGCCGAGCGCGTCACCTTGGCGGCGTCGACGATGCCCTTCTTGAACATGTCGCCGTACTCGCCCTTGAGCGCGTCGTAGCCGTGACCCGGCTTGAGGCTCTTGACGTGCTCGACGACGACCTCGCCGTGCGCGCCGGCGTTGTCGGCGATCTGGCGGGCCGGGGCTTCGAGGGCCTTGCGGACGATGTCCACGCCGACCTGCTCGTCACCTTCGAGCTTGATCTTGTCGAGGACCGGGATGGCCTGCAGGAGCGTGGTCCCACCGCCGGCGACGAGGCCCTCTTCGACGGCCGCGCGGGTCGTCGAGAGCGCATCCTCGATGCGGTGCTTCTTCTCCTTGAGCTCGACCTCGGTCGCGGCGCCGACCTTGATGACGGCGACGCCACCGGACAGCTTCGCGAGACGCTCCTGGAGCTTCTCCTTGTCGTAGTCCGAGGTCGTGTCCTCGATCTGGGCCTTGATCTGGCTCATGCGGCCCTTGATCTGGTCCGACTTGCCGTCGCCGTCGACGATGGTCGTGTCGTCCTTGGTGGACACGACGCGACGCGCCGAGCCGAAGTCCTCGACCGTGACCGAGTCGAGCTTGCGGCCGACCTCCTCGCTGATGACCGTGCCACCGGTGAGGATGGCGATGTCGCGGAGCATCTCCTTGCGGCGATCGCCGAAGCCCGGCGCCTTGACGGCGAGGACCGAGACGGTGCCACGGAGCTTGTTCACGACGAGCGTCGCGAGCGCCTCACCGTCGATGTCCTCGGCGATGATGACGGTCGGCTTGCCCTGCTGGACGGCCTTCTCGAGCGCCGGGAGCATGTCCGCGACGCTGGAGATCTTCTTGTCGGTGATGAGGATGAGCGGGTTCTCGAGGACGGCTTCCATCCGGTCGGGGTTGGTCACGAAGTACGCGGACAGGTAGCCGCGGTCGAACTGCATCCCCTCGGTGTATTCCTTCTCGAGGCCGAGGCTCTGGCCCTCCTCGACGGTGATGACGCCGTCCTTGCCGACCTTGTCCATCACCTCGGCGATGATCTCGCCGACTTCCGGGTCCGCCGCGCTGATGGCGGCGACGGCCGCGATCTGCTCGCGGTTGTCGACCGGGCGGGACTGCTTCTTGATCTCGGCCACGACGGCCTCGACGGCGGCCTCGATGCCGCGCTTGACGACCATCGGGTTCGCGCCGGCCGTGACGACCCGAAGGCCCTCGCTGACCATCGCCTGGCCGAGCACGACCGCGGTGGTCGTCCCGTCGCCGGCGACGTCATCGGTCTTGGTCGCGACCTCCTTGAGGAGCTGCGCGCCCATGTTCTCGAACGGATCGTCGAGCTCGATGTCGCGGGCGATCGTCACGCCGTCGTTCGTGATCGTCGGGGAGCCGAACTTCTTGTCGAGCACGACGTTGCGGCCCTTCGGCCCGATCGTGACCTTGACGGCGTCGGCGAGGCGGTCGATACCGCGCTTGAGCGAGCGACGAGCGGTCTCGTCGAAGATGAGTTGCTTAGCCAATTCGAGTGTCCCTCCAGGAACGTGGGGCGTGGACGCGGTGCGGCCGGGTGCCGTCAGCTCGCGACGATCGCCAGGATGTCCTTCTGGCTGACGATGAGCAGTTCGTCACCGTCGATCTTGAATTCGGTCCCGGCGTACTTGGCGTAGAGGACCTTGTCACCGGTCTTGACGTCCATCGCCTCGCGCTTGCCGTCGTCGAGGACGCGGCCCGGGCCGGCGGCGAGGATGGTGCCCTCCTGGGGCTTCTCTTTCGCCGTGTCCGGCAGGACGATGCCGCTCTTGGTCATCTCCTCGCGGGCGCTCGGCTGGATGACCACACGGTCACCCAAGGGACGAAGCTTGGTCGCGGTCGCAGTGGCTTTGGCCAACGTGCTTTCCTCCTGGATCGACGGCCGGTGGCGGCCATCAGACGTGGACTGGCGGGTCGACGGGCCGGCCGTGGTGGGGCCGGGACCGCGTCCCAGACATCGTGTGACGCATCGCCACCGCGCCGAGCCCGATCCTCCAGCCGGTCACCCTGGACCCGGCGCCTGTCGGTACTGGCCTGTGCGGTTGAGCGCTGCTTTAGCACTCTCGGTGTGAGAGTGCCAAGTCGCAGACTAACGAACCCGGTGGGGGCCTGTCAACTCCGCGCGCCGCCCTACGAGTGGGCGATGGTGAGCATGACGTCGGAGCCGACGCGGCTCAGGGTCGCGCAGCCGGTCCCGTCGTAGCCGACGTACCAGCCGATGACGCCCTCCGACTCGTCGTATTCGACCGCGTGCTTGAGGGCGGGATAGGCGGGCTTCAGCTCGGTCGGACCGGTATAGACCGGCTCCATCGTGTCGGACTGGAGCGACAGCCCGCGGAAGACGACCTGGGCGACGTGGTCGCCCTGCATCTTGATGGGCTTGCCGCTCGACCCGTACGTGTACGGCTTCTTCGCCTTCGACAGCTCGCGCCGGGGCGGGCCGCCGGCACCGGGGACCGACGTGTTCCCGAAGTGGAACGTGAGCACGTCGGCGTCGGCCGTGGTTGACGCCGTGACGTTCACGAGCCGGTCGGACGGGAGCGGCCCGGTCACCGGCTTGATCCGACACGCGGCCGCGGCCGTCGGGCTGGCGGTCGGCGTGGCGGTCGGCGTGGCCGTGGGTGCCGCGGTGGGACTGGCGGTGGGGGCGGCCGCCGAGGCCGTCGGTGCGGGCGGCACGCTGGCGCTGCGTGGCAGGGCTCGTGCTCGGCGCGGCGGCGGTGCAGGCCGTGGCCAGCACGGCCACCAGGACGAGGCCGAGGGTCGCGCAGCGATCGCGAGGGATCATGCAGGTCTCCGATTCGAGGCGAGGGTCGTGTCGTAGGCGGCGATCAGGGCGGGTCCGAGGTCGTCGAGCGTCGTGCCACGGCACTCGGCCAGCCATGCCCCTGTGACGCGGACCCACTCCGGTTCGTTGCGCGAGCGCGGGGCGCCCGGCGGCGAGAGGAACGGGGAATCGGTCTCGATCGAGCAGGCGGTCCGCGGGGACGAGCGCCGCCACCTCGGCCGAGCTCTCCTCGCCCCGTCGGAACACGAGGCCGGAGAAGCTGACGGCCAGACCGAGGTCGATGACCGCGCGACCGTAGTCGGCCGGACCCGAGTACGAGTGGATGATGGCGGCCGGCCGGTCGCCGAACGCCTCGGTCCAGCGGGCCTCCCCCACCCCGGCGCCGCGAAGCTCCTCGAGCAGGGCGTCCTGGGCGTCGCGCTTCCCATCGGCCGAGCGGCAGTGGAGGATCGCGGGCTTGCCGGTCGCGAGCGCGAGGGCGAGGTTCCGGCGCAGGTTGACGAGCTGGTCGGCGATCGGGCTGAACACGCGGTCGTAGTCGAGACCGGTCTCGCCGATCGCGACGACGCGGTCGTCGGTGGCGCGGGCCGCGAGGGCCGTCCACGCCGCATCGTCGACCTTGGCGGCGTCGTGCGGATGGACGCCGACGGCCGCATCCAGCCACGGGAAGCGGTCGACGAGCGCGAGCGCGCGCTCGGACGAGGCGACGTTCCAGCCCGGGACGAGGATCCGCTCGACGCCCGCCAGGCGCGCGCCGCCGATCACGAGGTCCGCGTCGCCCTCGAAGCGGTCGGCGTTGAGATGGCAATGGCTGTCGATCAGGCGCACCCGGGCATGGTAGGGGCGACGGCCGAAGGCCGGGTCGAGCGCCTCAGCCGGCGGTCGCCTCGGCGTCGAGCCGCGGGAAGAGCGGCTCGGGGGCCGTGACGCGGCCGGGCTGGCCCGGCGTGGGCGCCCCATTCCAGCTCGTCGAGGATCGGCGGCCCGCCGTTGCCATCGGGGCCGTACGGGTACTGGATAGCCCAGCTGCGCGAGGACGCGCGGCCCCGTGGCCGGCATGAACGGCGTCACCGCGAGCCCGACGAGCCGGCAGGCCTCGACGAGGTCGCCGAGGACCCCGCGCAGGCGCGTTCCCGCCGCCTCGTCGCCGGCCTTCCAGGCCTTCGCGAGGTCCCACGGGCGCTCGGCGTCGACGAGCCGGTTCGCCCGCGGCCACGAACTCCCACAGCGACGCGAGCGCCTCGTGGAGCAGGCACCGCTCGAGCTTCGTGGCGAACGCCATCGCGTCCGTCCAGCCGGCCGCCATCGAGCCGCCCACGCCGGTGTCGGGGCGCTCGCCCTCGAGGTAGCGGTTGACCATCGAGACCGTGCGGTTGACGAGGTTGCCGAAGTCGTTCGCCAGGTCGGCGTTGTACCGCCGCACGAACGAGTCCCAGCTGACCTCGGCATCCCGATCGAACGGGACCTCCCGGAGGACCACGTAGCGCGCGCCATCCTGGCCGAATGCGGCGGCGAAGTCGTCCGGGTCGAGGAAGTTGCCGCGACTCTTGCTCATCCGCTCGCCGTGGGCGGCGAGCAGCCAGCCATGGACCCAGACGCGGCGCGGGGCCTCGAGGCCCGCGCTCCACAGCATCGCGGGCCAGAAGATCGTGTGGAAGCGGGCGATGTCCTTGCCGATGACGTGGAGGTCGGCCGGCCACCAGCGCTCGAAGGACGCCATGTCCGCGGGGAAGCCCGCGCCCGTGATGTAGTTGATGAGGGCATCGAACCAGACGTAGATCTTCCCGGCCTCCGGGTCCCACGACCCGTCCTCGCGCTGCGCGGTCTCGCCGTTCTCGGCGATCGGGAACGGGATGCCCCAGTCACCGGGCGTCCGCTCGCGGCTGATCGAGAAGTCCTCGAGGCCGCCGCGGATGAAGCCGAGCATCTCGTTGCGCCGGTGGTCCGGCTGGACGAAGTCGGGGTGGTCGGCGAAGTGGCGCTCGAGGCGCTCCTGGTATGCCGACAGGCGGAAGAACCAGTTCCGCTCGGTCAGCCACTGGAGCGGGACATCGGGATGGTTCGGGCAGATCGTCCCGCGCGAGGTCTCGAGCACGTCGGTGGCGTTGCGGAATCCCTCGCTCGGGCAGTACCAGCCCTCGTACGTGCCGGGATAGATGTCGCCCTTTGCAAAGGCGCGCCGGACCATCTCCTGGGCGGCGAGGACGTGGTCCGGATCGGTCGTGCGGATGAACCGGTCCGCCGTGATGCCGAGGGCGGCCTCGGCCGAATGGAACAGCGCGACCTTCTCGTCAACGAACTCGCGCGTGGGCCGCCCCTCGTCGACTGCCGCCTGGGCGATGTTGATCGAGTGCTCGTCGGTGCCCGTCTGGAACCGCGTGTCGTCGCCGCGCATCCGGTGCCACCGCGCGATCGCATCGGCCCCGATGACCTCGTAGAGCGTGTGGACACCCGGCTTCGCGTTGGCGTAGGCGATCGACGTGGTCAGGTAGTAGCGCGGTCGTTCGGGCATGGGAGCCCGATGGTAGCAAGCCTTCCTCGCGCGGTGGGACGGTCAGGACCCCGGCGCGTGGACCTCCACGAGGTCCGCCTGCTCCTTCCCGCCGGCCACGAGGCGCTCCTGCAGGAGGCCGACGCCACGGGCGTAGGCCTTGTGCTCGATCTCGTCGGGCGTCAGGGGGGTCCATTCCTCCGTGATGAGCACGTCCTGGAACGCGCCGTACGGGACGGTGATCGATCCGTCGAGGTCCCGCACGAGCGCGAGGTCCTCGGCCTGGCCGGCGAGGTACTCCTGGCGGTACGTGTCGCCGACCTGTGGGTCGGCCAGCATGACGATCCCCGGCTGCGCACCGCCCACGCCGGCCTCCCATGACCCGGTGTGGTCGCCCGCGGGGTCGTCCTCGTACGACATGGTCGCCTCGCCGAAGTACCAGACGTTGCCCTGGATGTCCTGCGCGTACCAGTCGAAGGTGTCCTCCAGGAGCTTGCCGCCCTCGAAGACCTGGTCCCGGACGACGACCGCCGGCACCCCGAGGATCGTGCGCGTCTGGCCGGTGACCGTGACCTCGATCCGCTGCCCGGAGCCCTCGTAGACGAAGGACGTCCCCGGCACCCACGGCAGGTACGGGTTGTCGATGACCGTCGTGAACGCGGCCGGGTCGATGACCTGGACATACGGCGCCGACCCCGTCAGCGCGCCCGGGTTCCGCGGCGGCTCGCTCGCTGACGGCGCGGGTGTCGTGACCGGGGTCGCGGACGGCGCTGGCGCGACCGAGACGACCGCGGCCGGCGGCGTGGTTCCCGGCGATGCCGTCGGCGAGGGCGTGGAGGCCCCGCACCCGCCGAGGGCGAGCGATGTGGCGGCCAGGCCGGCCGCCACCCACCATCGAGTCCGATCGCGTTGCATCCGATGACCCTCCTTGTGGAACACGATCCGACCCTACCTTCGTCCGCGGCGCGCGTCGTCCGTCACGGGGACGAACGCGGGTCACCCTGGGGACCCGTTCCGCTTGCGGCGCCGTCACTCTCCAGAGCGACGCGTCGCGACCGGGAGCGCGCTAGCCTTCGGCTCGTGAACGTGATCGGTCGGGTGCGACGACACGGCGATGCCGTGCTCGCGTTCGCCCTCGTGGCCGGGATCCTGGTCGAGGTCATCGCGCTCGGCACCGCCCGCGGCGACGAGCCCGCCCCGGCCGCGACCGGGCGGACCGTGCTCGCCATCGCCGGCGGCATCGTCCTGGCCGCGTCGGTCGCCTGGCGGCGGCGAGCTCCCCTCGTCGTCCTCGGCCTGGCCGTCATCGCCGCCCTCCTGGCGGTGGGGGCACCCCTGGACGCGCCGGTGGGCGAGGTCGTGGCGATCGTCGTCGCGACCTACTCCGTCGGCGCCCACGCCGCGGACCGGGATGCGCGGGTCGGGGCCATCGGGGTCCTGCTGCTGGTCGCGATCGCGGTGGCCCGCGACATCGGCCCGGACCAGGACATCGGCGATGTGGCGCTGCCGGTCCTCGTCGTGGGCGGACCGTGGCTCGCGGGGCTGTCCATCCGCTCGCGGCGCGAGCGGGAGGCCGCCCTGGACCGCGCACGGGTCGAGGAGGCGGCCGCGGCCGTCGGCGCCGAGCGCGCCCGGATCGCCCGCGAGCTCCACGATGCCGTCGCGCACGCCATCGGCGTCATCGTGCTCCAGGCGCGCGGCGCACGACGGACGATGCACGCGGACCCTGCCGCTGCGGTCGAGGCCATCGATGCGATCGAGGCCACCGGCACGCAGGCGCTCGCCGAGATGCGCCGGCTGGTCGGCGTCCTGCGCATCGCGGAGGACGGGGTCGACCTCGCGCCCTCGCCGAGCCTCCGCCACCTCGACGACCTCGTCGAGCGGGTCCGGACGGCCGGGCTGCCGGTCACGCTCGTCGTGGAAGGCACGCCCGTGGCGCTGCCGCCGGGCATCGACCTGTCCGCCTACCGCATCGTCCAGGAGGCGCTCACGAACGCGCTCGCGCACGCCGGGCAGGCGACGGCGTCGGTGACCGTGCGGTACGGATCCGACCGGCTGGAGCTGGAGATCGCCGACACCGGGGTCGGTCCCGTCCCGCGCGCAACGACCGGCAACGGCCTCATCGGGATGCGCGAGCGGGTCTCGCTGTTCGAGGGGAGCCTCGAGACGACCGCCCGTCCCGGCGGCGGGTTCCTCGTCGTCGCGCGCCTGCCGCTCGAGGCGGCCCACCCGTGACCGCACCCGCGATCCGGGTGATCCTCGCCGATGACGAACGGCTCGTCCGCGCGGGGTTCCGGATGATCCTCGGCTCCGAGCCCGGGATCGCGATCGTCGCCGAGGCCGCGGACGGGCGTGAGGCGGTCGCCGCGGCACGGTCCGTGCCCTCGGACGTCGTCCTCATGGACATCCGGATGCCGGGCCTCGACGGGCTCGCCGCCACGCGACAGATCCGCGACCACGCGGGCGATCGCCCCAGGGTGATCGTCCTGACGACGTTCGACCTCGACGAGTACGTGTTCGAGGCGCTCCGGGCCGGGGCCAGCGGGTTCCTGCTCAAGGATGCCCCCGAGGAACGGCTCATCGCCGCCATCCGGGTCGCAGCGGACGGCGGCTCGCTGTACGCCCCGTCCGTCACGCGCCGCCTGATCGAGCGGTTCGCCGTGCCGCCGCCGCCCGACGCCGCTCGGCCGGAGCTCGGACGGCTGACCCCGCGCGAACTCGAGGTCCTCGGCCTCGTCGCGCGCGGTCTCTCCAACGCGGAGATCGCGGAGACGCTGGTCGTGTCCGAGCACACGGCCAAGACGCACGTCGCCCACATCCTCGACAAGCTCGACCTGCGCGATCGCGTCCAGGCCGTCGTGCTCGCGTACGAATCGGGTCTCGTCGAGGCCGGGCGTGCCCGGCGCCTGAGGACCGGGCCCGGGCGTCGTGCCCGTCGCCAGCGAGCGGCCGCGAGACGAGGCATGCTAGGGCGGCACCGCGCCCACGCCGGCGGCGCGTCCCAACGAGGAACACGAATGACCCAGGATTCACGCGTGGCCGTCATCGGCCTCGGGTACGTCGGTCTGCCGCTCGCCATCGCCTTCGCCGAATCGGGCCTGGACGTCCAGGGCGTCGACGTGTCGGCCGATCGCATCGCGATGCTCGGTGCGCGGCGCTCGCCGATCGACGACATCTCCGACGAGCGCCTCGGCGCCGCGCTCGATGGCAAGCTCACGGTCGCCACGCAGGCCGATGCGCTCCTCGCCCAGGCCGATGCCGTGTTCGTGTGCGTCCCGACCCCGATCAACGCGACGAAGGACCCCGACCTCGGGCCGGTGCTCGCCGCGGCGGAGTACATCCGCGACCACGTCCGGGCGGGCCAGCTCATCGTCCTCCAGTCGACGACGTACCCGGGCACGACCGTCGGGCCGTTCCGCACGGTCCTCGAGGCGAGCGGGCTGCGGGCCGGGGTCGACTTCGATCTCGCCTATGCCCCCGAGCGGGTCAATCCCGGCGACCCCGCGAGCGCGATGCGGACCGTGCCCCGGCTGGTCGGCGGCCTGACCCCGGCGGCCACGGCCCGCGCGGCCGCGCTGCTGGCCTGCATCAACGACCAGGTCGTCGAGCTGACCTCGCCCGACGCGGCCGAGCTCGCGAAGCTCCTCGAGAACGTGTTCCGCAACGTCAACATCGCGTTCGTCAACCAGCTCGCGCTGCTCTGCGAGCGGATGGGTCTCGACGTCTGGGAGGTCATCGACGCCGCGGCCACCAAGCCCTTCGGGTTCATGCGGTTCACGCCGGGCCCCGGCGTCGGCGGGCACTGCATCCCGGTCGATCCGTACTACCTGTCGTGGCGCGCTCGCGAGTTCGACTTCATCGACCGCTTCATCGAGCTCGCCGGCGACATCAACCTGGCCATGCCGCGCCACGTCGTCGACCTCGTCGGCGAGGCCCTCAACGACCGGGGCCGGGCGCTCAAGGGTGCGCGAGTCGGCGTCGTCGGGGTCGCCTTCAAGCCCGATGTCCGCGACGATCGCAACTCGCCGGCCGCCGAGGTCATCACGGGGCTGACCGAGCGGGGCGCCGAGGTGCGCTTCCACGACCCGCACGTGGCGCGGTTCAAGGACTCGGCCGGCGTCGTGCGCGACGGCGAGACGTTCGACGCGCTCCTCGACTGGGCCGACGTCGTCGTCGTCGTCACCGCCCACCGGGCCGTGGACTGGACCCGGCTCTACCGGACCGCGTCACTCGTCGTCGACGCGGTTAACTCGTCGCACGGGCAGGCCGTCTCGGAGCGCCAGGTGCTCCGGCTCGGTGCCGGCTGGCTGCCATCGCCGGTCGCCGTCGGATGACGGCCCGCCGGCGGCCATGCCGCCGGCCGTCGAACCCGCCCGGCCCCGGTCAGACGACGCCGAGACGCTCGTAGAGCTCCCGGTACCGCCGGCCGTTCTCGGCCCAGGTGCGCTCGATCGCGATCCACTCACGGGCCTGCCGGCCGAGCCGGGCGCGGAGGGCCGGGTCGTCCAGCAGCCCGCCCACGACCCGGGCGAGGTCATCGGGATCGTCGGCGGTGAACGTCATCCCGGTCTCGTTCGGCGTCACGATCTCGCGCAGGACCGGCAGGTCACTCACGACCACGGCGCGCTCGAGCGCCATGGCCTCGAACGGCTTCAGTGGCGCCACGAGCCGGGAGACCCGACTGGCGATCCGCGGGACGACGAACACGTCGATGAGCGAGTAGTAGCCGCGGATCCGGCCGTGCGACACCCGACCGGGCATGACCAGCGTCCCGTCGTCGAGGCCGAGCCGGCGGCCGGCCTCCCGGATGACCGCCTCCTGGTCGCCGTCGCCGACCAGGAGGACCCGTAGGCGCCGACCCTGGGCGCGGAGCCGGGCCGCCGCCTCGAGCAGGACCGGGATGCCCTCGTAGGCGTTGAACGTCGAGATGTAGCCGACGACCAGGTCCGACGGCTCGATGCCGAGCGACGAGGCCAGGGCGTCGTCCCGGGTCACCGGGTCGAACCGCTCGATCTCGACGGCGTTGGGGACTACGGTGATCCGGTCCGGGGGGCAGCCGCGGTCGATGATCTCGCGGCGCATCGTCTCGGACAGCGTCACGATCGCATCGGCCTCGAGCATCGCCGCGGTCTCCGCCTCGCGGCTCATCCAGTACCGGTCGGTCGCGAGGGCCTGGGTCTCGTCCAATCCCTGGCCGGCGGCCCAGCTCTCCTCCCAGAAGCCGCGGACCTCGTACACCACCGGCAGGCCCACCGGTCGCGCGACCGCGAATGCCAGCCGCGCCTGGAGGTAGTTCGACGCGGGCTGGAGCGCGGCGGGTCGCAGCCGCTCGACGAGCGCGGCGGTCGCGATCGCCGCCTCGGTGAGCGTGCGGTCGGGCCTGCCCAGGACGGTCAGGTCGGGCGCGAGGCGGTGATACGGCACCCCGTCGACCAGCTCGTCGACCGGCGCGTCGGGGAAGCCGTCGCGGCGCGGGAACCCGGCCCGGGTCGCCACGTGCGCGTCCAGACCCGCCTCGATCTGGGCGCGGATGACCGACTGGGTCCGCACCGTGTACCCGGCCAGCCGATACGGGAGCGAGACGGTCACGAGATGGAGGATCCGGCCCTTCGTCACCTGGCCGCGGACGGCCGCGGTGCGCTGCCCGTCCCAGCGCGGGTCGGGCAGCCACTCCGGCCGGAGGATCATGAGATGGCCCCTGACCCGCTCCGCGAAGGCCGGCGCGCCGGACGCGCCGAGGCCGACCGCCGCCTCGGCGTGGCCGAGGGCGTCCGTGTACCGCCCCTGGTCGAACGCGAGCCGCGCGCGGGCGAGCTCCAGGAGCGGCGAGGTCTCGTCCCCGAGGGACGCGAGGATGTCGGTCGCGACCTCGGGCAGGCCGTTATCGAGGGCCAGGAGCACGAGCTGCTCGCGCGCGCCCGGGGCGGTGTGCGCCGAGGTGCCGAGGCGTCGCGCCAGGGTGGCGGCCGCCGTCTCGGGGCCGGCGGCCCAACGGGCGATGAAGGCGAGCTGGGGCACGAGGCGTGACCCGCCGCGCGATCCGGCGGCGCGCTCCAGCGCGACCGCGAACGGTCGGGCGATGGGCCGGCGGATCGATCGCGGGACGAGCATCGCGATCGGCAGCATGCCGAGGACCCCGCGCGACCTGACTCGACGGAACGTGCTCCGGGGGCGGCGGATCCCTTCGGTGAGGACCCGCCGGACGCGACTCCGGGACTGCGAGGTCAACGCGCAGCGAGGTGGGTTCGCGCCATACTCGGGCGGGTGAACGCCGGGCTCCCCGCCCGCTGCCCGCGAACGGGTGGGACCATGCCCGGAACCGTAGCACATGTCGTCGGAGCACGGCCGAACTTCATGAAGGCCGCTCCGGTCATCCGCGCGCTCGAGGCCCGCGGGGTGGACCAGAAGGTCATCCACACGGGTCAGCACTACGACGCGTCGCTCTCCGAGGTCTTCTTCCGCGACCTCGGCCTGCCCGAGCCGGATCTCAACCTCGGCGTCGGGTCCGGCACCCAGGCCGGTCAGACGGCCGCGCTCATGGTGGCGCTCGAGGGTGTCCTGGCCGCGATGGACCCGACCCTGCTCGTCGTCTACGGCGACATCAACTCGACGATCGCCGCGGCCCTCGTTGCCGCCAAGACCGGCCTCCCGACGGCCCACGTCGAAGCGGGTCTCCGGAGCTTCGACGACTCGATGCCGGAGGAGATCAACCGGCGGGTGACCGACCTCCTGTCGGACCTGCTGTTCGTGACCAGCCCGGAGGGGATCACGAACCTGGAACGGACCGGGACCGCCGCCGACCGGATCCACTTCGTGGGCAACCCGATGATCGACACGCTCCTCGCCAATCTCGACCGGTTCGACGCGGCGGCGATCCAGGCACGGTTCGGGCTGCCGCCGCGCTACGCGGTCGCGACCATGCATCGCCCAGGAAACGTCGACGACGAGGCGGACGCGCGCCGGCTCG
The DNA here is from genome assembly GCA_963755115.1 of uncultured Chloroflexia bacterium. Classification (GTDB taxonomy): domain Bacteria; phylum Chloroflexota; class Limnocylindria; order Limnocylindrales; family CSP1-4; genus SPCO01. The sequence continues at coordinate 1,470,992 of CAVWIK010000002.1, read as the reverse complement.
TCGAGATGCTCCAGGCCGTGGCGACGCTGATCCCGCTCGTCCTGCCGCTCCATCCGCGCGGCCGGCCGACGCTCGAGCGGGCCGGCCTGACCGCGACGGACCGGCTCGTCGTCATGGAGCCGCTCGGCTACATCGACTTCCTGTCGCTCGTGCGGGGGGCGGCGCTCGTCATCACGGACTCGGGCGGGATCCAGGAGGAGACGACCGTGCTCGGCGTCCCGTGCCTGACCGTGAGGCCGAACACCGAGCGGCCGATCACGATCACCCACGGGACCAACCGGCTCGTGACGCCCGGCGAGGTCGCCGCCATGGCCGCGACGATCCTCCGCGACGGGATCGCGGTGCCCGCGGACGGGCCGCCGTTGTGGGACGGGCACGCGGGCGAGCGCATCGCGGACGTCATCGCGCGCTGGCTCGACGGCCGGTGATCGCCGGGGGCGGTGGCCCCTCGGGCCCCGTCCGGCCCGACCCGCTGCTATCCTCGGCGGGCCGATCCCACCCGCAGGAACCGTTGCCGACACCATGAGCTTCGCCGCGACGGGCCTTCGCCGCCTGACCTCCCGGCCCCGGCGGATGGCCCGCCGGCGCGGGCTCACGCGCGACGTCCTGGCCCTGTTCCCCCGCCACCCGCGACTCGCGATCGCGCTCGCCCGCGGCGAGGCCGCGGGCGCGAAGGATCCCGCGCTGCTCCCGCTCATCGACCGGGCGCTCGTCGCCCGGCGCAGCCCCGGCCTGCTCCGCCAGCGCGCGGCCCTCCTCGCGCAGATGGGCGAGCCGACCGCGGAACGGGAGGTCCTGCTCGAGCTCGCGGACCGGGGCGACAAGACGGCTGGCACGCGGGCGCGGATGCTGACCGGCCGCCTGGTCGAGACCGACCCTTCCTGGCTCCCCAAGGTCCCCGGCGCCGCCGAGCGACTGGAGCCGCTGGACCGCCGCCGCATCCTGCACATCGCCAAGAGCTCGGCGCCGGAGCGCTGGTCCGGCTTCACCATCCGGACGCTGCAGAACCTGCGGGCCCAGCGCGACGCCGGCCTCGACCCGGTCGTCGTCACCGAGATCGGGTGGCCGCGCCTGGTCGGGGTGACCGAGGTCAGCCCGATCGTGGTGTACGACGGCTTCGAGCACCACCGGCTCGATCGCGGTCCGGGCTATGACCCGGCGAAGACGCCGAACGACATCCGGCTGCAGGACACCGCCGAGGCGATGGCCGACGTCGTGGAGCTCGTCCGGCCCGCGATCCTCCACGCCCACTCCGGGTACCGCGGCGGCGACCAGGCGATGGTCGCGCTCGCCCTGCGCGAGCGGTTCGGGATCCCGGTCGTCTACGAGGTCCGGGGCCTGTTCGAGGCGGTCTGGACCGCCGACCAGCGACTCGCCGAACGCAGCGAGCTGTACGCGCGCCGGCTCGCGCAGGAGACCCGCATCCTCGGCGAGGTCGATGGCGTGGTCGCGATCTCGGGCGCACTCGCCGACGAGCTGGTCTCGCGCGGCATCCCGCGCGACAAGATCACGATCGTCCCGAACGGGATCGACCCGGCCGCCCTCGGACGGCTGCCCGACCGGGACCCGGCGCTCCGGGCGTCGCTCCGGCTCGACGACCGGCACGTGGTCGGGTATCTCGGCAACCTCGACCACTGGCGGGAGGGCATCGACGTCCTGGTGTCGGCGCTCGGCGACCTCCGCGAGCGCGGCCGCGACGACGTCGTCCTGCTCATCGTCGGCGACGGGACCCGCCGGGCGGAGATCGAGGCGCATGCCCATCGTCTCGGGCTCGCCGACCGGTGCCGGTTCACGGGCCGGGTCCCGCACGAGGAGGTCGGCCAGTACTACGCGCAGATGGACCTGTTCGTGAACCCGAGGGTCGACGAGCGCGCCGCGCGGCTCATCACCCCGCTCAAGCCGTACGAGGCGATGGCCCTCGGCATCCCGGTGCTCGTGAGCGACCTCCCGGCCCTGCGCGAGATCGTCGATCCGCCGCGGCGCGGACTCGTGGCGCGACCGGGCGATGCGACGAGCCTCGCGACCGAGATCGCCGGTCTCCTCGACGATCCCGGCCTCCGGAAGCGCCTCGGCGCCGCGGGCCAGGCATGGGTGCGCGCCGAGCGGACCTGGACGGCCAACGGTCCGCGCTATCGGGCCGCCTACGAGGCGATCATCGGGCCCATCGGCTGAGGCCCGGGGCGCCGCCGATGCGGGTGCCGCCGATGCGGTGCCGCCGGCTCGCGGCCGCTACGAGCGGCGAGACCGGAGGACCGACCGCCCGAACGCGAGGATCGAGACGATCCCCGATGCGACAGCGGTGCCGAGCGGCGCGCCGAGCCAGCGGACGAGCGCGAACGCCGGCAGCAGCGGCCATCCGCCGATCCGCCGGGCCATCCGCGGGTCCGCCCGCAGGGCCGGTCGCACCATCCGCCAGTAGCTCGACCTGGTCGCACGCGTCTCGGTGCGCCAGCCGCCGATCGGCGGCCGCAGGATCCGCTTGACCAGGTGGTCCGAGGTCGCCAGGACCGCGGCCGGGACCGACAAGAGGAACGTCGCGACCGAGTCGAAGAGCATGGCCGTATCGGGGTCGCGACGGTCGATCGCGTCCGTGACGGGGACCCCGAGATCGGACCGGATCAACCGGTCGAGGTACGCCCGCTTCAGCGCGAGGCGCGTCGGCTCGTCCTCGAACCGGGCGTCGATCTCCGCGCCCACGGCGCCGAACACCGGGCCGGCCATGGCCGCCATGCGCGCCGCGTTCCGGGCGGACGCCCGGGTCGCCGCGCCGATGGTCTCGACGTAGCGGTCGGGATGCGGTCGCGTCCACTCGTAGACCGTGTCGCCGATGACCTCGATATGGTCCTCGGCCCGCAGGAGCGCCCGGATCGTCCAGGCCTGGTCGCCGAGCACGCGGCCCTCGAACGCGAGGCCGTCGACGAGCGACCGATGGATGGCCTTGCCGGTCGCCGAGGCGTAGTACAGCAGGCCGGGGTGGGTCGCGATGGACTTGCGCCCGGGCTCGCGGATGTCAGGGATGTCGTAGACGGGCGAGAGCCACGTCCGCTCGCCATCGGTCCAGATGCGCTGGCCCACGACCGCGAGCACCTCCGGGTCGCCGGTCGGCCGCATCAGCGCGGCGATCCCGCCGGGCAGCAGGCGATCGTCGGCATCGAGGAACGCGAGCCAGTCGCCCCGGGCCACGGCGAGCCCGCGGTTGCGGGCCTTCGACACGCCGTCGTTCGCGGCGAGCCGGATCAGGACGACGCGCGGGTCCCGGTCGGCGACGGCCTGCACGACGTCGGCGGTCTCGTCCGTGGACCCGTCGTCGATGACCACGCACTCGAGGGCGATCCCGCGCTCGTCGAGCACGGATCCGAGGGCACGCTCGATGGACGACGCGGCGTTCCAGGCCGGCATCACGACCGACAGACGCGGCGGCGGCGCCGCGGTGGTCGCCGGCTCAGTGGCGGAAATGTCGCACTCCCGTGACGAGCATCGTGCCACCCGCCGCGTCGACGACCGCCACGGCCTCGGCGTCGCGCATCGACCCCCCTGGCTGGGCGAAGGCCGAGACGCCCGCGGCGAGGCACGCCTCGATGGCATCGGGGAACGGGAAGAACGCATCGGACCCGCAGGCGGCCCCGACCGGCGCGTCCGCGCCGAGCATCGCGTGCGCCTTCGCCACGGCCTGGCGGGCCGCATCGACGCGCGAGGTCTGGCCGCTCCCCATCCCGACGAGCCGGCGGTCCTTCACGAGGACGATGGCGTTCGAGGTGACGCCGCGGACGAGGCGCCACGCGAGGTCGAGGTCGAGCAGCTCGGCGTCGGACGGAGCGCGCCGGGTGACGCAGGTCCAGGTCGTCGGGTCGTCCGGCGCCACGTCCGGGACGCCGACGAGGTACGCGCCGCCCGCCGTCCGGATCGAGCCCGTGGGATCGAGGCGGCCGGCGGGCGCGTCGTCCGCGAGCGCCTCGTCGATGAGGACGCGGAGGTTCGGCTTGGTCGCCAGCACGTCGAGGGCGGCCGGTTCGAAGCCGGGCGCGACGACGATCTCGAGGAAGATCGAGACGAGCCGCTCGGCCATGGCGGCGTCCACCGGGCGGGTCAGCGCGACGACGCCGCCGAACGCGCTGACCGGGTCGGCCTCGAGCGCCGCCGCCCAGGCGTCGAGGAGCGAGGCGCGCTCGGCCGCGCCGCACGGGTTCGTGTGCTTCACGATGACGACCGCCGGGCCGCGCAGCGCGCGGCCGAGCGCCGATGCCGCCGCAGCGTCGAGGACGTTGTTGTACGAGAGCGTCTTGCCCTGGAGCGGGACGCGGTCGACGCCGAACAGCCCGTCGGCGAGCGTCGTCCCGGGGCGCCGGTAGCGGGCGGCGGCCTGATGCGGGTTCTCGCCGTAGCGCAACGTCTCGACCTTCTCGAGCGCGATCGTGAGCGTCGGCGGATACGGATCGTCCGGCGCCTCGACGAGGCCCGCGGCCGCCAACCGTCCCGGGAGCTCGGCGGCGATCCGGGCGTCGTAGGCGGCCGTGTGGGCGAAGGCCTCGAGCGCGAGGGTGCGTCGCAGGCGGTCATCGATGCCGCCGGGGGCGTCGAGCGCCGCGAGGATCGCGTCGTAGCGCGCCGGTGACGTCACGATCGCCACGCTGGCGTGGTTCTTGGCCGCTGCCCGCACCATCGACGGTCCGCCGATGTCGATCTCCTCGATCAGCTCGTCGACGCCGATCCCCGGCCGCTCGAGCGCCGCCGCGAACGGATAGAGGTTGACGACGACGAGGTCGAACGGGGCGATGGCCGCGGCGAGGATCTGACGGCGGTGGTCGGCGAGCCGGCGATCGGCGAGGAGGCCGCCGTGGACCCGCGGGTGGAGGGTCTTGACCCGCCCGTCGAGCATCTCCGGGAACCCGGTGACGGCGGCCACGTCGGTGACCGGCAGGCCCGCCGCGCGCAGCGCCCTCGCGGTCCCGCCCGTGGAGACGAGCTCGAAGCGGCGCGCCACGAGGCCGCGCCCCAGCTCGACGAGGCCCGCCTTGTCCGACACGGACAGCAGCGCCCGCCGCGGGACCGGGACCCGCGCATCGGCGCGCTCGAGGTCGACGGTCACCCGGCGCCCGTCCGCTCCGACCTCGAGCGCCCCGGCCAGGAGCAGCGCGAGCGCCCGGGGCAGGAGGCGATGCTCGACCGCGCGGATCCGGTCGTGCAGGGTGTCGGCGTCGTCGTCGAGGAGGATCGCGACCGCCTCCTGGGCGACGATCGGACCCCCGTCGAGCGTCTCGTCGACGAGATGGACCGTGCAGCCGGTCACGAGCGATCCGTGCTCGAGGGCGTCCGCGACCGCGTGTGCCCCCGGGAAGGCCGGCAGGAGGCTCGGGTGCGTGTTCAGGATCCGTCCGGCGAACGCGTCGAGGACCGCCGGCCCGACGATCCGGAGGTAACCGGCGAGGACGATCGCGTCGGGGGCGGCGGCGACCAGCGTGTCGGCCAGCGCCCGGTCGTCCCCGCCCGGGAGGAGCGCGGTCTCGAGGCCCTGCTCGGCGGCCCAGTCCAGGGCCGCGCACGCTCGATCCGCGAAGACGAGCACGATCTCGCCGCCGAGCTCGCCGCGCACGGCCGCGGCCTGGAGCGCCTGCAGGTTCGAGCCCGCACCCGACACGCCGACGGCGACCCGGCCGGTCACGCGACGAGCTCCAGCGCTCCTTCGACGTAGCGCGCGCCGCCGACGGAGGCCGACTCGACGACCTCGCCGACGATCGTCCCGGTGACGCCCTGGCCGGCCAGTGCCGCGAGCGCGACGGGTGCCGCCTCGACCGGCAGGACCATGACCATCCCGAGCCCGCCGTTGAACGTCGCGCGGAGCTCCTGGTCGTCCATCCCGCCGAGCGCGCCGAAGAGGTCCATGACCGAGGGCATCAGCCAGCGGGTCGGGTCGAGCCGGGCGGCCAGGCCGGGTGGCAGGCCCCGGGGCGCGTTCCCGGGCAGACCGCCGCCGGTGACGTGGGCGAGCCCGTGGAGGTCCATCCCGGCCGCGGCCACGGCAGTCCGGGCCGCGAGCACCGCCCGCGCATAGATCTGGGTCGGCGTCAGCAGCACCTCCCCGAGCGTCGCCATCGCCTCCTGCGGGGATCGTGCGAGCGTGACGTCGGTGGACGCGTCGCCGAGCGTGCGACGCAGTCGCTGCTGGTACGGCTCGGCGAGGTCCAGGTCCCACTGCGCGATGAGCGCCCGGACCAGCGAGTACCCGTTCGAGTGCAGCCCCGACGACGCGAGTCCCACGATCGCGTCGCCCGGCTGCGAGGCGCTGCCATCGAGGACGCGGTCGCGTTCGACGACCCCGATCGCGGTGCCCGCGATGTCGAACGCGTCGGGGTCCATGAGGCCCGGGTGCTCGGCCGTCTCGCCACCGACCAGGGCGCACCCGGCCGTCCGGCAGCCCGCCGCCACGCCGCCGACGAGCTCGGCGATGGCGATCGGGTCGAGCTGGCCGACGGCGATGTAGTCGAGGAAGGCGAGCGGCTCGGCGCCGGTGCACACGACGTCGTCGGCGCACATGGCGACGAGATCGATGCCGATCGTGTCGAACCGCCCGACCGCGGCCGCGATCGCGGTCTTCGTGCCGACGCCGTCGGTCGAGGCGACGAGCAATGGATCGTGATACCCCGGCGGGATCGCGAACGCCCCGCCGAACCCGCCCAGACCGCCGACGACCTCGGGTCGCCGGGTCGACTCGACGTGGCCGCGCATGAGCTCGACGGCGCGTTCCCCCGCGGCCACGTTCACGCCGGAGCGCCGATAGGCGGCCCGCGGGTCAGTCATCGAACCGACCCGCTCGTCGCTCGGGCGAGGACGATCCGCGCTCAACCACCGACGGCCAGCGGCTCTTCGAGCATGAATTTTCGGCTCGAGGCGTCGTAGGGGACCGGTTCCGGGTAGTTGCCGTCGAAGCAGGCGAAGCAGAACCCGTCGTACGGCAGGTCGAGGGCGGCGAGAACGCCGCGGATCGACAGATAGCCGAGCGAGTCGGCCCCGATGAAGTCCTTGATCTCCGCCTCCGTGTGGGTCGAGGCGATGAGCTCGGTCTCGATCGAGGTGTCGATCCCGTAGAAGCACGGGTGGTAGATCGGCGGGGCGCTGATCCGGACGTGGACCTCGGTCGCGCCCGCCTTGCGCAGCAGTTCGACGATCCGCTTCGTCGTGGTCCCGCGCACGATCGAGTCGTCGACGACGATGAGGCGCTTCCCGGCGACGACCTCGCGGAGCGGATTGAGCTTGATGGTCACACCGCGATGGCGCAGGCCCTGCGACGGCTGGATGAACGTCCGCCCGGCGTAGCGGTTGCGGTACATTCCCTCGCGGTAGGGCAGTCCCGACGCCTCCGCGAAGCCGGCCGCCGCCGGCGCCCCGGTGTCCGGGACCGGCATGACCAGGTCCGCATCGACCGCATGCTCGCCGGCGAGCTGCATCCCCATCCGGCGGCGCGCCTCGTACAGGTTGCGGCCCTCCATGTACGAGTCGGGCCGGGCGAAGTAGATGAGCTCGAACACGCACAGGGCGGGCGTGGCCGGCGCGAACCGGACCGAGCGCGGCGGCTGGCCCGGCTCGAGCACGACGATCTCGCCGGGCTCCACGTCGCGCACGAACTCCGCGCCGACGATGTCGAGGGCCGCCGTCTCGGACGACAGGCACCAGCCGGCGGACGCCTCGTCGTCGGCCCACAGGCCCGCGCTCGATCCCGGGGCGCCCTCGGCCCGCGGCAGGCGGCCGAGGACGAGCGGCCGGAAGCCGTGCGGGTCGCGGACGCCGATGACCCGGCGCTGGTCGAGGACGACGAGGCTGTACGCGCCCTTGACGCGCGGCAGGACCTGGAGCATCGCCTGCACGGTGTCGGTGGCGGGCTCGTCGGCGAGCAGCGCGGTCAATAGCTCGGTGTCGGTCGATGCCGGGAGGCGGGCCCGGCCCCCCTCGAGCTGGGTGAGCAGGTCGCGCGTGTTCACGAGGTTGCCGTTGTGCCCGATCGCGAGGGCCCGGCGCGGTCCCTGGCGGTAGGTCGGCTGGGCGTTCTCCCAGATCGTCGACCCGGTCGTCGAGTAGCGGCAGTGGGCGATCGCGAGACGGCCGCGCAGGCTCGGCAGGTGCCGCTCGTCGAGGACCGTGCTGATCATCCCGAGGTCCTTGTAGAGCATGAGCTGCTCGCCGTCGCTGACGGCCACGCCGGCCGACTCCTGGCCGCGGTGCTGGAGCGCGAACAGGCCCAGCGTCGCGATCGCGGCCGCGTCCGTGGGCTCGCCGACCGGCACGACCGCCCCGAAGACGCCGCACATCGGTCAGCCCTCCCAGCCGAGGGCGCGGGCGAGCCCGTGCTCCCAGGCGTGACGGAGGTCGGCCAGCGGGACCTCGAGCGCATCGGCGATCCGGCTGCCGCGCTCCTCGGCGGCGCCGGTCGCACCGGCCCCGGCGAGCTCGATGACGAGCCGGTCGCCCCCGACGGTCCCGATCTCCTCGATGGGCAGGCCGTGCTGGCGCGCGAGGAGCGTCAGTGCCGCGGCGTACCGGGGCCGGCAGCTCACCACGAGCCGCGACGGGCTCTCGCCGAACAGGTCCACCGCGGGCGAGCTGGCGACGGCGATCCGCGTCGAGGCGCCGAGCCCGCCCCAGATGGCGCACTCCGCGAGCGCGACCGCGAACCCGCCGCCAGAGACGTCCTGCGCCGATGCCACGAGACCGCGGGCGATGGCCTCGCGGATGAACGCCTGGACGGCCGCCTCCCGGGCGAGATCGAGCCCGGGCGGACCATCCTCGACCGCCTCGCCGGCCAGCGAGGCGTAGGCGGACCCGGCCAGCCCCGGACCGGGCTCACCGACGAGCAGGATCGTGTCGAGCGTCGCCGCGAATGCGGGGCCGACGAGCGTCGCGACGTCCTCGAGGAGGCCGACGACGCCGATCTCCGGCGTGGGGGCGATGGCGCCGGAAGGCGACTCGTTGTAGAGCGAGACATTGCCACCGGTCACCGGCAGGCCGAGGGCCCGGCAGGCGTCGCCGAGACCGCGGACGCCCTCGGTGAGCTGCCAGAACGCCTCGGGCCGCGTGGGGTCCCCGTAGTTCAGGCAGTTCGTGACGCCGAGCGGCCGCGCGCCGGTGATCGACACGTTGCGGGTCGCCTCCGCGACCGAGAGGGCGGCGCCGAGCCACGGGTCGTGCTCCCCCACCCCCTGGTTGCCGTCGGTCGAGGCCACCAGGGCCTTCGTCGTCCCCTTCACGCGCAGGACCGCCGCGCCGCGTCCGGGGCCGGCGATCGTGTCCGCGCCGATCGTCGAGTCGTACTGGTGGAAGACCGCGTGGCGCGAGCTGAGGTTCGCGGAGCCGAGCAGGCCCAGGAGCACCGCCCCGGGATCCATCCCCCGCTCCGGCAGGCGGTCGGCCGCCTCCTCGGGTGCGCCCGGCGCCGGGGCGGCGCGGTGGTGGGTCGGCGGGCTCGCCAGCCGGGTGTGGACGATCGCATCGCTCGTGAGCGCCCGAGCGGGGATCCGGGCGAGCTCGCGGGCACCGGGGTCCGGGCGGCCCTCGGCATCGAGACCGCCCTCGACCACGACGATGTCGCCGTCGGCGGTCACGCGACCGATGACGGCCACCGGCAGGCCCCAGCGCGTGCAGACCTCGCGGACATCCCCCCAGCGCTCCGGCTTGACCGCCGCGCACATCCGTTCCTGCGACTCCGAGATCATGACCTCGAACGGCTCCAGGCCCGGCTCGCGACGAGGGATCGCATCGAGATCGACGAGCATCCCCGTGCCGGCCCGGTCCGCGGTCTCCGAGGTCGCACACGTGATGCCGCCGGCGCCGAGGTCCTGCAGGCCCTCGACGAGGCCGCGCTCGATGAGCTCGAGCGACGCCTCGATGAGGAGCTTCTCCGCGAACGGGTCGCCGACCTGGACGGACGGGCGCTTGGATGGGTCGTCGTGCGTGAAGGTCGCGCTGGCGAGCACCGAGGCCCCGCCGATGCCGTCGCGTCCGGTGGTCGAGCCGAACAGGACGACGAGGTTGCCGGGGCCGGGTGCCGCGGCGAGCGTGAGGCGTCGCTCCTCCAGCAGGCCGATCGCCATGACGTTGACGAGCGGGTTGCCCTGGTACGTCGGGTCGAACACGAGCTCGCCCCCGATCGTCGGGACCCCGACGCAGTTGCCGTAGCCCCCGACGCCGCGGACCACGCCGTCGACGAGATGGCGCGTGTGCTCGTTCGCCGGGTCACCGAACCGGAGCGCGTCGAGCACGGCGATCGGCCGGGCGCCCATCGTGAAGATGTCGCGCAGGATGCCGCCGACGCCGGTGGCGGCCCCCTGGTACGGCTCCACGGCGCTCGGGTGGTTGTGCGACTCGATCTTGAATGCGACCGCAAGACCCTCGCCGATCGAGATGACGCCGGCATTCTCCCCCGGCCCCGCCACGACCCCCTCGCCGGCGGTCGGGAGCGTCCGGAGCAGCGGCTTCGAGCTCTTGTAGGAGCAATGCTCGCTCCACATCACGCTGAACATCGCGAGCTCGAGGTCGTTCGGGTCGCGGCCGCCGAGACGATCGCGGATGGCGTCGAGCTCGTCATCGGTGACGCCGAGACGGCGGTGCAACGGCTCCACGGGCACGTCCGCGACCGTCATCGCGCGCCGACCACCACGGGTCGGTCGGTCGCCGCCAGCGCGGCGCTCTCGACGAGCGAGCGGATGATCCCGGCCCCGTCGTCCGAGCCGAGGATGGCCTCGGCTGCCCGTTCCGGGTGCGGCATGAGCCCCGCCACGTTCCCGGCGGCGTTGACGATGCCGGCGATCGCCCGGAGCGACCCGTTCGGGTTCGCCGGATCGTCGGGTCCGGCCGCGGTCCCGGCAGCATCCACGTAGCGGAAGATGACCTGGCCGTCGCGCTCGAGCGCGTCGAGGGTCGCCTCGTCCGCGAAATAGCAGCCCTCGCCGTGGGCCACCGGCATGCGCAGCGGCCGGCCGACCTCGAGCGCGTGCGTGAACCGGGTGTCGGCGCGCGTGGCCGCGATCCGGACATGCTGGCCGGCGAACCGGAGCGAGGCGTTGCGCAGGAGGGCACCGGGGACGAGGTGCGCCTCGGCGAGGACCTGGAAGCCGTTGCAGATCCCGAGAACCAGACCGCCGTCGGCGGCGAATGAGGTCACGGCCCGCATCACCGGGCTGAACCGGGCGATCACGCCCGCGCGCAGGTAGTCCCCGTAGGCGAAGCCGCCGGGCAGGATCACCGCCGCGACCCCCTCGAGCGACGCCTGCTCGTGCCAGAGGACGACGGGTTCCGCCCCGGCCAGCTCAAGCGCATGCACCGTGTCGCGATCGCAGTTGCTCCCCGGGAAGACGACGACCCCGACGCGGACGCCCATCGTCAGTTCGCCCGCGTCCCGACCGTCGATGACGCCGCGCCGAGCTCCTCCACCGCGTACGCCTCGATGAGCGGGTTCGAGAGGAGCTCCGATGCCAGGCGCTCGACGATCGCCTGCGCGGCCGCCTCGTCGGCCGCCTCCACCGTCAGCTCGACGCGTCGCCCGACCCGGACGCCGCTCACCCCCTCGATCCCGAGATGGCCGAGGCTGCCCTCCACCGCCCGGCCCTGCGGGTCGAGGATGCCGGGCTTCGGCGTGACGTTGACCGCGAACCGGAAGCTGGTCATGGGGCGATGACGTCCTCCTGCAGGTAGCGCTCGAAGCTGGCGCCGGTGATCCGCTCGTACGCCTCGACGTACCGGGCGCGCGTCCCCTCGATGACCTCGTCGGGGAGCGCGGGTCCCGGAGCGGTCTTGTCCCAGGGCTGCGTCTCCAGCCAGTCCCGCACGAACTGCTTGTCGAAGCTCGCCTGCGGCCGGCCGGGCTCGTAGGTCGCCGCGTCCCAGAACCGCGACGAGTCGGGCGTCAGCGCCTCGTCGATGAGGATCAGGCGCTCGGTCGCCGTCGCCGACCCGATCGCCTTCGGTCGTCGTCCGATGGGCGCCCTCCGGGGCGGATCGAGGCGTTCCTCGGCCGGCCCGACCGGCTCGTCGTCACCGAGGCCGTGGGCCATGCCGAACTCGAACTTGGTGTCCGCGAGCAGGATGCCGGAGCGGGCCGCGACCGCCGAGGCGTACCGGTAGAGCCGGAGGCTCAGGTCGCGGATCGACTCGGCAATCTGGCCGGCGGCGCTCGGGCCGGCGGGATCCCACGCGCCGACGTGCTCGATCATCCGGTCGAAGTCGATGTTCTCGTCGTGCTCGCCCTGCTCGGCCTTCGTGGCCGGGGTGAAGATCGGCTCGGGGAGCCGGTCGCTCTCGCGGAGGCCGGACGGCAGCGGGATGCCGCAGACCGTCCCGTGCTCGCGGTACTCCTTCCAGCCCGATCCGGCGAGGTAGCCACGGACGACGGCCTCGATCGGGACGACCGACGCGGGCTCGCAGATCATGATCCGGCCCTGGAGCGGGCCCATCGGGCCGCCGTCGAGCTCGCCGTGCCCGGCCTGCTCGAGCGCGGACTTGTAGGCGTCCGCGAGGACGTCGATCCCGGCGTCCAGGAGGTGGTTCCGGACGATCCCCGACGTCTCGGCGAACCAGAACCTCGAGAGCCCGGTGAGGATGCGACCCTTGTCCGGGATCTCGCTCGGCAGCACGACGTCGAACGCCGAGATCCGGTCTGTCGCCACGAGGAGCATCCGCCCGTCGGGGAGCTGGTACAGGTCGCGGACCTTGCCGGATCGAAGGAAGTGCTCAGCGACCAGCATCGGGCACCCTCGTCGCCTGTGCGGCGGTCCGCACGCTGACACGGTCGCTGAGCGCGTCGAGGCGCGTCATGACCGTCGGGACGTGCCGGAGGAAGCCGGCGTCGTCGAAGCAGGCGTCGAGCTGGCTCAGCGACAGCTTCTGGGCCACGGCCGGGTCGATGGCGAGCAGGTCGCGCAGCGGCGCGCGCTCGTCGGCGGCGCGCAGACTCGCCCGCTGGACGATGGCGTACGCGTCCTCGCGCGACATGCCACCGTTGTCCACGAGCGCGACGAGCACCCGCGACGAGGCGTGCAGGCCGAGCCCGCGGGCGATGTTCTCGCGCATCCGCTCGGACCGGACGATGAGCCCTTCGACCAGGCCGGTCATCCGCACCAGCATGTAGTCGAGGACGATCGTGGCGTCCGGGAGGATGACCCGCTCGGCGCTCGAGTGGCTGATGTCGCGCTCGTGCCAGAGCGGCTGGTCCTCGAGCGCGGTCCCGGCGTAGCCGCGAAGCAGCCGTGCGAGCCCCGCGATCCGCTCGGACAGGATGGGATTCCGCTTGTGGGGCATCGCGGAGCTGCCTTTCTGGCCGGCCGCGAACGGCTCCTGGACCTCGCCGATCTCGGTGTGCTGGAGGTTGCGGACCTCGGTGGCGAACCGCTCGAGCGAGCCGCCGAGGATGGCGATCGCCGTCAGCAGCGCGGCATGGCGGTCGCGCTGGACGATCTGGGTGCTGACCGCATCGGCGTGCAGGCCGAGGGCCGCGAGCACCTCGGCCTCGATCTCGGGGCCGAGGTGGCTGTACGTCCCCACCGGGCCCGAGATCTTGCCGGTGCCGATCTCGTCGACCGCGGCGGCGAGGCGGACCCGCCCCCGGTCGAGCTCGAACGCCCAGCCGGCGAGCTTGAGGCCGAACGTGGTCGGCTCGGCGTGGACCGAATGGGTCCGGCCCATCATCACGGTCTCGGCCTCGGCCCGGGCACGGACGATGATCGCGGCCGTCAGCCGGTCGCAGTCGTCGAGGAGACGCTCGCCAGCCGCGCGGAGCTGGAGCGCGAGCCCCGTGTCGACGACGTCGCTGCTCGTCAGCCCGAGGTGCAGGTACCGGCCCTCGGGCCCCACGGTCTCGGCGACCTGGCTCACGAAGGCGATGACGTCGTGATCGGTGGTCTTCTCGATCTCCGCGATCCGCTCGACGTCGACACGGGCCTTGGCCTCCATCGCGGCCAGCGCGTCGGCGGGGATGAGCCCGCGCAGGGCCTGGACCCGCGCGACGGCCAGCTCGACCCGGAGCATCGCCTCGAACCGGGCCTGCTCGGCCCAGATCGCGCCCATCTCGGCGAGGGTGTAGCGCCGGATCATCGAGCCGCCCCGGCCGGGACGACCGGATCGAGACCGATATCGTGCCGGCGCTGCATCCCGTCCCAGCGGATCGCGTCGGCCGTCCGTTCCGCGCTCGCGCGCGCCTCGGCTACGTCCGCGCCACGTCCCACGACCGCGAGCACGCGTCCGCCCGCGGTCAGGACCCGGCCGTCGTCCCCGATCGCGGTCCCGCTGTGGAAGACCGTCGCCCCGGCGCCGTGGGCATCCTCGAGCCCGTGGATCTCGTCACCCCGTCGCGGCGCATCGGGGTACCCGGCGGCGGCGAGCACGACCGCGACCGCGGCGCCCGGCAGGGCCGGCAGCCGGACGTCGGTCAGGCCGAGCGCCCCCGCCGCCCCGGCGAGGTCGCCGCGCGCCGCGGCCAGCAGCAGGGGACCGATCGCGACCGCGAGACGGGGCAGCTGGGCCTGCGTCTCCGGGTCCCCGAAGCGGGCGTTGCACTCGAGGAGGACCGGGCCCCGATCGGTGAGCATGAGTCCGGCGAAGAGCGCGCCACGGAACGGGGTGCCGCGCCGGGCCAGCTCGGCCAGGATCGGCCCGTGGAACGTCTCGACGAGCGCCGGGAGCTCGCTGTCGGGGAGGTCCGCGAGCGGGCTGACGGCCCCCATGCCGCCGGTATTCGGCCCCTCGTCCCCGTCCGCGAGGCGCTTGTGGTCGCGGGCCAGCGGCAGCGCGAGGGCCGTGCGCCCGTCGCACAGCGCGATGACGCTGGCCTCAGGCCCGTGGAGCCGCTCCTCGACGACCACCGTCGCCCCTGGCTCGGCGAGGACGGCCCGGATGGCGGCCTCGGCCTCGGCGAGGTCCGAGCAGACGCTCACGCCCTTGCCCGCGGCGAGCCCGTCGGCCTTCACGACGACACCGCCCTCGGCCGCGAGGGTCCCCGCCATGGCCATGGCCGGGCCGGGCTCGGTGAACGCGCCCGCGCGCGCCATCGGCACCCCGGCCGCCCGGGCGACCTCGTGGCAGAATGCCTTGCTGCTCTCGATCCGGGCCGCGGCCATGGACGGGCCGAAGACCGCGATCCCGGCCCCGGCGAGCGCGTCCGCGACGCCAGCCGCGAGGGGCGCCTCCGGGCCGATGACGACGAGCTCCGCGGAGACCTCGCGCGCGACCGCCACCACGGTCGCGGGGTCCAGCGGATCCAGGGCCACCCGGCGGACCCGTGGTTCGCGGGCGATCGCGGCGCTCCCGGGCCCGACGACGACCTCGTTGACGCCGGGCTCCCCGGCGAGCTTCCAGGCGAGCGCGTGCTCGCGGCCGCCGCCCCCGACGATGAGGATGCGCGTGGGCATCAGGAGGCTCGCGGTGCTCATGACCGGCTCACGCGGTGATCCCCGGCCGATGGCGCATCGGGCGATACGCGCGCTCGATCGTCTGCGTCCGTTCCGGGCCGACCGAGACAAGCACGATCGGCACGCCGGCATGGGCCTCGATGGCGCTCACGTAGCGGCGCGCGTTCTCGGGCAGGTCCGCGAGCGAGCGGATCGCGTGGATCGGCTCGGCCCACCCGGGGAATGCCTCGTAGATGGGCGTGGCCCGGGCGAGCGCCGCGCCGCTCGAGGGCCACGTCTCGACGCGCCGGCCGTCGATCTCGTACGCGATGCACAGGAGGATCGGGTCGATGCCCGAGAGGATGTCGAGCTTGTTGAGCATGATCGAGCTGACGCTGTTGACGGCGACGGCATAGCGCAGGGGCACTGCGTCGAACCAGCCGACCCGGCGTGGCCGGCCGGTGACGGTCCCGAACTCGTGGCCGCGCTCGGCGATCCCGGCACCGATCTCGTCGTGGAGCTCTGTCGGGATACGGCCCGGACCCGACCCGCGTCGAGTACGCCTTCATGACCCCGATGACCTCGTCGACCTGGAGCGGCCCGATCCCACCACCCGTGCACGCCCCGCCGGCGACCGGGTTCGAGGACGTCACGAAGGGATAGCTGCCGTGGTCGAGGTCGAGGAGCGTGCCCTGGGCTCCCTCGAGGAGGACATGCTCGCCGCGCGAGAGGGCGGCCTGGACCAGCCAGGTCGTATCGTCGAGGTGGGATCGCAGCCGTTCGCCCCAGCCGACGGCGTCGTCGACGAGCGCATCGATCGCGAACGGCTCCGCGCCCATCGACGCGAGCAGGAGGTTCTTGTCGGGGAGCAGGCGCCCGAGCCGCTCGCGGAGCACGGCCGGGTCGAGCAGGTCCTCCATCCGCAGGCCCAGCCGCCAGGCGCGGTCGGCGTAGGTCGGCCCGATGCCGCGCCCGGTCGTCCCCACCTTGGCGCCGTCGAGCCGCGCCTCGTTGGCCCGGTCGAGCGCGAGGTGGTACGGCATGATCACGTGCGCGCTCCGGCTGATGCGGACCCGGCTCACGTCGATGCCGCGTGACGCGAGCATGTCGAGCTCGCCGATGAGCGTGACCGGGTTGACGACGACGCCGTTGCCGATGACGGACGTGATATGCGGGTAGAGCACCCCGGACGGTGTGAGCCGGAGCTTCAGGACCTCGTCACCGCTCACGACCGTGTGGCCCGCGTTGTCGCCGCCCTGGTAGCGCACGACCATCGCGACCTGCTCAGCCAGGAAGTCGGTCGTCTTGCCCTTGCCCTCGTCGCCCCACTGGAGCCCGACGATCACGGTGGCCGGCATCAGGCGCCCACCGTTGCTCGAACTGCCAGGCGACGGTCAGACCGGTCACCCCAGGGCGCCGCACGAACTGCGCCTCGAACCGAGAATTGGCGGACTGAACGGTCGGGGCCAAGGCGGCGGCGAGTACGCGAGCGAGCGCACCCCAAGGTGCGTGAGTGAGCGAGCGGAGCCGCCAACGCCGGCATCGGCCGGTGCAGTGCGCCGCCAATCAAAAAGGCCCCACTTGTGGGGCCTTGGTTGCGGATAGACGTCTCCCGTGTCGCGCCGCCGATGTCTCGGCGGATCGCCGTCGTCTGGTCGCTCGGTCGCCTCACGGGGCGGCCGATGCGCCCTCCAAGCGCGATCGCTGACCTCCTGGTTCACGCGGGCTTCCCGCTGCGGACGAGGACCGGCGGAGTATAGCAGGCCGAGGTCGGGCCGGGCTTCCCGGGCCGGTGCACCGCCGCCCCCCAGCCGTACCTCCGGCGAGCGGGGACCGGTACCTCCGACGGGACCGTTCCGGAGCCCTCGACGCTAGCCTTGGGACTGTGATGCGCCTGCTTGGGGTCCTGGCGCTTGCGGCTCCTGTCGCACTCGGGATCCTCTTCGCCTCCGCGCCGGATCTGGCCGCGGAATGGATCGACGAGGTCAGTCGTTCGGTCATCGCTGCCGTCGCGGCAGCGACGATCGCGGTCGCCCTGACCGCGGCTTCGATCTACCTCCTCATGCGCTACCGCTTCGGGCGCCTCGTGAAGGCCGCCGAGCGGATCGCCGCGGGCGACTACGGGGTCACGGTCACCGCGCGCGGCGGCGGCCTCGACGGCCGGCTGGCGAGCGCGATCAACGGCATCGCGGCCGCCCTCACCCAGACCCACGACGAGGCGACCTACGACCGCCTCACCGGCGTCGTCAATCGGAGCGCGCTGCTCGCGGGCCTCTTCGCCGAGGTCGAGCGGGCGGGCCGCTACGGCCGGCCCCTGTCGGTCGCGTTCGTCGACATCGACCACTTCAAGGTCGTCAACGACTCGTACGGCCACGAGGCCGGGGACATCGTCCTTCGGGGCGTCGCCCAGACGCTCGCCGCCAACCTGCGCACGAGCGACATGATCGGCCGCTACGGCGGCGAGGAATTCATGCTGATCCTCGCCGAGACCGACGTCGAGGAGGGCGCGGTGCTGACCGAGAAGCTGCGGATGCTCGTGCAGCGTCAGCAGTTCACGATCGAAGGCGCCCCGGACATCTCGGTCACGATCTCGATCGGGATCGCCGGCGGCAGCGGCCAGAAGCTCCGATTCGAGACCCTGGTGCGGGACGCGGACGCCGCGATGTACTCGGCCAAGTCGCTGGGCCGGAACCAGACCTACATCTTCTCCGAGCCCGACGACGACGCGCGGGTCCCGCGCGCCCCCATCTCGGCCGCGGGACGCCTCCGCGCGATGGAGATCGGCCGGCAGGCGCGCCTGGCCGCGACCGCCACGCTGACCTCGTACATCAACCCGCTCCCCCACTATCGCGGGCAGCCGTCCGCGCTCATCGCGACGATCGTCGTCGACCTCGCCCGGCAGCTCCAGCTCCCCGAGGTCGAGGTCGACCGGATCCAGCTCGCGGCCCTGCTCCACGACGTCGGCAAGGTGGCCATCCCCGAGGAGATCCTCGAGAAGCCGGCGGCCCTCTCGACGGGCGAGTGGCGCTCGGTCGTGCAGCACCCGCGCATCGGCCAGGTGATCCTCGAGCAGGCCGCCGCGCTCAAGGACGCGGTCCCGATCATCCTCCACCACCACGAGCGCTACGCCGGCCACGGCTACCCGTACGGCCTGCGCGCCAACGAGATCCCGCTCGGTGCCCGGATCGTCGCGGTGGCCGACGCCTACGACGCGATGATCAACGACCGGCCGTACAAGCGCGCGATGTCGCACGAGCAGGCGATCGCCGAGCTGCGGCGGCACGCCGGGACCCAGTTCGACCCGGAGATCGTCGGCCTGTTCTGCGACCTCTACACCGAGCACGCACCGCAGCCCGACCCGGCCGTGCTGGCGATGGTCCGGCAGGATCCCGGCGTCGCGGCCGGCCTGATGGCGCAGGGCGGCTCGATGGGCGGCATCGTCCGCCGCACGACCAGGACGAAGGCGCCCGTGTCGCCCGAGGGGCCCGCGATGCGCGCCACGACGCCGGCGTCGAGCTCCACCGCGATGGCGGCCGACGCGACGGCATCGATCGCGCTGCAGCCCACCCAGACCCGCCGGCATCCGCCGCAGGACCCGAACGCCCCGCCGTCCGGCGGCGGCCCGTCTCGCTCGAAGGGCACCGCCGCCGGCTGATCTCCGGACCCGCCGTCAGTGGGTCGATGCCAGTCGTGCATCGGCGGATGGGCGGCCGATGACCGCCGGGTGAGCGACCGCTGCTAGGGTCCGATCTGCCCGCCGGGTGTCCAAGCCGGCCCCGCCGATCGCCGTACCGCCGAACCGCCGGGGGCCCGGACCGCCGGGGCCGGCGACCTCGCCACCGCCCGCCGTGCCTGCCCGCCGCAGACGCAGGGTCGTGACCGGTGCGACCGGCCGACCGGGAAGGAGATCGGACCGTGAACAAGGTCCTGCTCACGGGTCGGCTGACGCGCGACCCCGAGATGCGAAGCCTGGCCAGCGGGAAGGTCGTGACGACCTTCACCGTCGCCAGCAACGAGTTCCTCGGCGCCGGCAAGGAGAAGGCCGAGTACAGCCCTGTCGTCACGTGGGACCGCCTGGCCGAGATCGCCGGCCGCTACCTCGGCAAGGGGCAGCAGGTCGCCATCGAGGGCCGCCTCCAGACCCGCTCCTGGGACGACGACAAGGGCGCGCGCCACTGGAAGACCGAGATCGTGGCCGCCCACGTCGAGATGCTCTCGGGGCGGAAGAAGAAGGACTACGAGGCGCAGCAGGCCGCCGACTCGCTCGCGGCCCAGGCGGAGGCGCTCGGCGAGCCGACGGCGGCCGATCCGGTGCCGGAGGGCGCCGACGCCGCCACCGAGCCCGACGACGGCGACGAGGACGACGAGGAGGCCGTCGCCTGACCTCGAGCGCATGTCCCGGCGGTCCACGGCGGCACGTCTCCCTCCCGTGCCGTCGTGACCGCTATCCGGGGATCGGCGGCGCCTGGAACTCGAAGAAGGAGAACGCCAGGATCAGGTACACGATGATCAGCAGGCCGCCCTCGAGCCAGTTCGACTCGCCGTCGAGGGCGATGAGCGAGCTGATCGCCGACCGCCGCCGCCACCGCGGCGACCTCGAGCGGGGTGAACACCAGGTCCATGGGCTGGCCGAGCACCGCTCCGATCAGGACCAGGACCGGCGCGACGAAGAGCGCGACCTGGAGGCTCGACCCGTAGGTCACCGCCATCGCGAACTCCATCTTGTCCTTGAGCGCGAGCTGGACGGAGACGATGTGCTCGGCGAGGTTGCCGATCGTCGGGATGACCACGACGCCGACGAAGAAGAACGACAGCCCGAACGACTCGACGAACGGCTCGATGGCGCCGACGAGGATCTCGGACAGGACGGCCAGCAGCGCGGCCGTGGCGATGAGGACGCCGATCGCCGTTCGCGCCGTCCAGGCCGGGCCGCCGTGGCCCTCGGTCTCGATCTGCGTCCCGAAGCGTCTCGGACGGGTTCTTGAACTGGTAGATGAGCGACAGGCCGTAGCCGACCATCAGCGCGACCGACACCAGGACCGACTCCTCGGTGATCGTGCCCTGCTCGTGGCCCAGGGTCGTGAACGCGAAGACGGCCGGCACGAACAGGCCGATGAGCGCGACGACGAGCAGCGCGGCGTTCGAGCCGGCGACCCGCGCGCTGAACCGCTGGGGCCCGTGGCGCAGGCCGCCGAGCAGGACGCTCAGGCCCAGCACGAGCAGCAGGTTGCCGATGATCGAGCCCGTGAGCGAGGCCTTGACGACCGTGTAGAGCCCGGCCTGGAGGGCGAAGAACGAGATGATCAGCTCGGCGATGTTGCCGAACGTCGCGTTGAGGATGCCGCCGACCTGGGGTCCGGTCAGCGACCCGAGGCGCTCGGTCGAGAGGCCGACGACCCAGGCGAGCCCGAGGATCGCGATCGCCGCGACGACGAAGATCAGGGTCTCGTTGGCGTGCAGCCCGAAGTCGAGGACGATCGCGACCACGCTGAACGCCAGGGTCACGAGCACCGAGCCGCGCGCCAGCGGGGACAGCTGGCCGAGGATGGGCAGGCCCGAGCCGGTTGCGGGCGGGTGGGCGGCGCTCACGTCGGCATCCTAGCGGAGCCCGGGGGGCGCTGCTGGCCGTCGCGGCCGGCGGACGGCGCGGCGCACGGCCGGGCGCGCCGGACCGTGCTGTGCGACCCGCGGACCTCAGTGGCCGGCGTCGGCCCCGTACAGGCGTCGTCGGGGGAGCCCCGTGGCGGCCGCGACCCGCCGGGCGGCCTCGCCGCGGGCCGTCCCGGCCGCGACGAGCCGCTCGACCTCCGCGATCGCCCCGGTGAGTCGATCGGCGTCGGCCTCCACGGCGCCAGCGGCCTGCCCCTCGGCCGCGGCACCCACCACGAGCACGAACTCGCCACGGGCCGGGATCCGGCCGTCTGCGAGCGCGTCGGCCAGCTCGACGAGCGTGCCGCGCACGATCGCCTCGTGGATCTTCGTGAGCTCGCGGCAGACGGCGCCGAAGCGTGCCGGACCGCAGGCCGACGCCAGGTCGCGGATCGTCGCGGCGACCCGCGTCGGGGCCTCGTAGATCACCGCGCCGCGGTCGTCGGCCGCGATCCGGGCCAGCCGCTCGCGCCGCTCGCGGCCGGAACGCGGGAGGAACCCCTCGAACGTCCAGCGCGGGCCGGCGAGGCCCGACGCGGCCACGGCCGCCAGCACGGCCGAGGCGCCCGGCAGTGGCACCACCCGCCCGCCCTCCGCGGCCCACGCCGCGACGAGCTCGGCGCCCGGGTCGCTCACGCCGGGCGTGCCGGCATCGGTGACGAGCGCCAGGTCCGCCCCCGTCCGCAGGTGCGCGAGCAGCGTCTCGGCGCGTCCGGGGGCGCTCCGCGCGTGATAGCTCGTCATCCGCGTGGCGACGGCGTGCCGCTCGAGCAGCCGGTGCGTCATCCGCGTGTCCTCGGCGGCGATGAGCGGCACCGCCCGCAGTGTCTCGATCGCCCGCAGCGTGATGTCGCCGAGGTTGCCGATCGGGGTGGCGACCACGAAGAGGGTCCCGCCCGATGCCGGGGCGGTCTCGCTCACGCCCTCGCCGACCCCGGCCGCCGGCGCGGGTAGAGGTAGTCGACGCCGGCGGTCCGCGGCCCGAGCTTGGCGATCGGCGGGACCTGGCGCTTGAACTCCGCGCCGGCGACCATCCGGTCGACCCGCTCGATCGTCGCGGCGTCGAACCCGAGCGCCACGAGCTCGTCGGTCGAGCGCCGCTTGTCGACCCGCCAGAAGAGGAGGCGGTCGAGCGTCGGGTAGTCGAACCCGCCCTCGGACTCGTCGGTCTGCCCCGGCCACAAGTCCGCGGACGGCGCCTTGCGGACGATGGCATCGGGCACGCCGATCGCGACCGCCAGCTGGCGGACCTG
The DNA here is from genome assembly GCA_963755115.1 of uncultured Chloroflexia bacterium. Lineage (GTDB taxonomy): Bacteria > Chloroflexota > Limnocylindria > Limnocylindrales > CSP1-4 > SPCO01. Next base: position 1,448,725 of record CAVWIK010000002.1, on the reverse strand, counting down.
GCTCTTGTAGAGGTCGCCGATCGGGTTGAACGCACACGCCGAGTCGCCGAACAGCGTCGTGTACCCGATGAGCGACTCGGTCTTGTTCCCGGTCCCGACGACGAGCCCGCCGAACGTGACCGAGTGGTCGTACAGCGCGGCCATCCGCATCCGGGCCATGAAGTTGCCGCGGCGGAGCGAGCTCGCGTCGGCGCGCTCGGCGAAGTAGCCATCGACCATCGGGCTGATGTCGACGAGGACCGACGAGCAGCCGAGGGCCGCCACGACCGTCTCGGCGTCGACCTGCGAGGCCGGCGACGACGTCCGGTACGGCATCAGCACGCACAGCAGCCGGTCGGAGCCGATCGCCTCGGCCGTGAGATACGCGACGAGCGCGGAATCGATCCCGCCGGACAGCCCGAGGACCGCGCGCTCGAACCCGGCCTGCTCGAGCTGCCCCCGGATGAACTCGCCGATGACGCGCCGCGCGACGTCGGCGTCGATCTCGAGCTCGGGCGGAAGGTCGAACGGCGCCGACTCGCCGGCCGGCCCGCCCGCGGCGTCGGCGTCCGCGTGCTCCTGGGCCCGGTCCGGGGTCGTCATCGCCCGGCGGCCTTTCGCGAGGCTGGCGGGTGGTCGGCCCGGAAGCCGATCGGCGCCGCGTGGGGCTCCGCCGGCGCGACGTCCTGTCCCGGCTCCGCCGACGGGTCCGCGGTCGTGTCCGATGCCATGCCGGCCCGCTCGGCGACGATCCGGGTGAGCTCGCGGACCTGCAGCTCCGGCCGCTCGTCGCGCAGCAGCGGCAGGCCGATCCGCTCGCGCCGGACGTCGCCGAGCTCGATCTCGACCGTGAACACGCCCTCGTCGTAGAGCGGGGCGCTGAACACCGCGGCACCCGTCGGGGCGATGACCTCCGAACCGCCCCAGAACGAGATCGACTCGTCGACCCCGACGCGATTGCAGAAGACCGCGAAGGACGTCGTCAGCTGGGCGTACGTCCGCATGAGCGTCCGCCACGAGGTCGCGGTCCCGAGGCCGACCTCGTTGGTGGCCGCCAGGTCGCGCCCGGGCGACGACGAGACGTTGATGAGGATCTGCGCACCGTCGAGGGCCAGCAGCTGCGGCACCGTCAGGTGCCAGAAGTCCTCGCAGATCCCGATGCCGATCCCGACACCGAGGCGCGATGGCGTCGCCCGGAGCACGTCACCGGCGCGCGAAGAACCGGCGCTCGTCGAACAGCCCGTACGTCGGCAGGAACAGCTTGCGATGGACGTGCGTGATCTCGCCGTCCTCGATCAGGGCGGCCGAGATGAACAGGCGGTGGTCGGCCGATTCCTCGACGAACGAGACGATCGCCGACAGGCCGCCGGTCGCGGCGGCCAGGTCGCCGAGGCGCGGGTCGTCGACGCGCATGGCGACCTCGGACGCGAGGTCCTGGAGCTGGTAGCCGGTGAGCCCGAGCTCGGGGAAGACCACGAGGTCGGCGCCGTCCGCGTGCGCCTGTCCCAGGAGCTCGATGTGACGGGCGAGGTTGGCGTCGAGGGCGCCCAGCCGGGGCGCGATCTGCGCGAGCGCGATCCTGATCGTCCTCACGAACGGGAGCATACGCGACCCCTCGATTCACGGGATGACGGGGGCCCCCGCCGGTGCTAGGCTTCCGGGCACCCGCGGGCCGAATCGGCCCAGTGTGGTCGCGCCCCGCCCCATCGAGCACGGACAGGGAGGCAAACGGTCCGCGCGAGGGGCTCAGAGGAGGAGTCGTGAGCATGCATCGATCACCGAAGTGGTCGCCGTTCGCCGTCCTGGCGGTCGTGGCGATCGTCTTCGCGGCCTGTAGTGGCACGCAAGCCACCACCGCGCCGAGTACGGGCGCGGCGAGCAGCGCGCCGACCACAGCCCCGGCCAGCGCCGCCGCATTCACGCCGATGGTCTACCCGGCCACGGGCGAGGCCCCGTGCGGTCAGGCCGCCGCGCCGGACGCGACGCACGCGGCCTATAGCGGCAACTTCAAGAAGATCACGGCGACCGACGAGAAGACCGTGGTCTTCGATCTGTGCAACCCGGACGTGGCATTCCTCTCGAAGATCGGGTTCTCGTCGTTCGCCATCAACGACACGGCGTGGCTCGAGTCGCACATCGATCCGGCCAAGGACGCGAACCAGGCGATCGTGGGTGAAGTCAACGGCACGGGACCGTGGAAGCTCGATGCCTGGAACAAGGGCTCGGACATCACGATGAGCCGGAACGACAACTACTGGGGCGACAAGGCCAAGGCCGAGAAGTTGATCATCCGTTGGAGCAAGGAAGGCGCTCAGCGGCTGGTCGAGCTGCAGTCGGGTACGGTCGATGGCATCGACAACGTCGGAGCGACGGACTTCGACGCCGTCTCGGCGAACCCCGACCTCGCCCTCAAGCCTCGCGAAGGCCTGAACACCCTCTACGTCGGCTTCAACAACACGTTCGCGCCGTTCGACAACGAGAAGGTCCGCCAGGCCATCGCCATGGGGATCGATCGACAGCGGATCGTCGACAACTTCAGCCCTCCCGGCTCCGAGGTCGCGACCCACTTCATGCCGTGCGCCATCCCGAACGGATGCGAGGGCGATGACTGGTATGAGTTCGATGCGGCCAAGGCGAAGGCCCTGCTGGCCGAAGCCGGCTTTCCGAATGGGTTCAAGACCAAGATCCAGTACCGGGACGTGTCGCGCGGTTACGCCGCCGATCAGAACGTCATCGCGCAGGATCTCCAGGCCCAGCTCAAGAACAACCTGGGCATCGATGCGACGATCGACGTCCAGGAGAGCACCACCTTCGTCGACAACGCGAACCACGGCAAGCTGGATGGGATCCACATCCTCGGCTGGGGCGCGGACTATCCGGATGCCACCAACTTCCTGGACTACCACTTCGGCGCCGGTGCGACAGATCAGTTCGGGAAGAAGTGGGACGACATCACCTCGGCACTCGCGAAGGGAGCGATCGGGCAGGACGACGCGAGTCGCGCACCGTCGTACCTCGCGGCGAACAACGCCATCAAGCAGCATGTGCCGATGGTGCCGATCGCGCATCAGGCCTCGGCGTTGGCCTACCGCGCCGATGTCCAGGGTGCGCACAGCTCGCCACTCGGCAACGAGACATTCAGCGTCATGACCCCCGGCGATCGCACACAGATGGTCTTCATGCAAGGTGCCGAACCGGGTGGCCTGTACTGCGCCGACGAGTCGGACGGCGAGTCTCTCCGCGTTTGCGAGCAGATGCTCGAGGGACTCTACGGCTACGAGATCGGCGGCACCGCCGCGGTGCCGATGCTCGCCACGGAGTGCAAGCCGAGTACCGATCTGACGCAGTGGACCTGCACCCTTCGCGACGGCGTCACGTTCCACGATGGCTCGACACTCGACGCGAATGACGTCGTCGAATCGTTCGCCGTCCAGTGGGACGCCGACAACCCGCTCCACAAGGGTCGGACCAACATCTTCAGCTACTTCCCCGGCCTGTTCGGTGGGCTCCTGAACCCGCCACCGCCGCCACCGGCGAGCTAGTACAGCCGAACCACTGGTCATAAGGGCGCCGCCTCCGGCGGCGCCCTTAGCGCATCCCTTCGGTCAGACCGACCGACTCGACCCGGAGCTCGCGGTCCCAGATGACGCTGTTTATCGTCCGACGGCTCACTTCGAGCATCCCTGTCCTGCTCGGCGTCCTTGTCCTCGTCTTCTTTCTGGTGCGGATCATCCCGGGAGATCCGTGCGCGGCGACGCTGGGTGAGAAGGCGACGCCCGAACTGTGTGCCCAGTTCGCGATCCGCTACGGGCTCGACAAGCCCATCCCGCAGCAATTCGCCATCTACGTGGCCGCCGTGGCTCAGGGTGACTTCGGAACGTCGATCAGGTTCGGTCGCCCGGTCAGTGACATCCTTCTCGAGCGGCTCCCCGTGACGATCGAGCTCACGATGATGGCACTGCTGTTCGCCACGATCGGCGGGATCACCCTCGGCGTCTTCTCGGCCACTCGGCGAAATTCGGGTGTCGATGCCGGATCCATGGTCCTGGCGAATCTCGGCGTCTCGACCCCGGTATTCGTGCTTGGGCTCTTTCTCGCATTCATCTTCGCCGTGCTCTTGAAAGGCACACCTCTGGCCCTGCCACCATCAGGCCGGCTATCTGCCGGGGTGACGATCACGCCGCTGGCGGTCGCATGGGGCCTGCAAGGACTCTCTGGCCCGCCACGCGCAGTCCTTGACTTCATCTCGAACATGTACGTGATCAACACCCTCGTGACCCTCCAATGGGACAAGTTCTCGGACGTGATGCGCCATCTGATCCTTCCGGCCATCGCGGTCGGCACCATCCCACTGGCGATCATCGCCCGGATGACCCGATCGAGCCTCCTGGAGGTCCTCGGCCTGGACTACGTCCGGACGGCACGCGCCAAGGGCCTCACTGAGCGATCCGTGGTCATCCGCCACGGGATGAGGAACGCCCTGCTTCCGGTCGTGACGGTGATCGGACTGTCGCTCGGCGCGCTCCTGTCGGGCGCCGTGCTCACGGAGACCATCTTCAACCTGACCGGTATGGGAAAGACCGTGTTCGAGTCGATCGAAGGTCGCGACTACGCGGTCGTCCAGGGGGTCACGATCGTCGTCGCTGTCGTGTACCTCGTCGTCAACCTGGTCGTCGACGTGTCGTATGCCTTCCTCGACCCCCGGATCCGCCTGTAATGGCCGCAGGCGTCGAGCCCGTGATCGACCTGGCCACTGGTGCTGCTGCGCCATCCAAACCGGCATCGCTCTGGCGCGACACGGCCCGCAACGTCCTGCGACAGCGGTCGGCGGTCATCGGCCTGACGATCCTCATCGCGCTCGTCGCGATCGCCATACTCGCGCCGGTCATCGCCCCCTATCCCCCGGATACGTCGATGCTCGATCTTGGCATCGCAGGCAAGAGAGGCGACCCCCCGTGCATCCATCTACTCGGGTGCGCCGCGTCCCAGGCACAACATCTGATGGGCCTGGATTCCAATCTTCGCGACGAGTTCAGTCGTGTCGTCTACGGGTCGAGGATCTCCTTGCAGGTCGGGATCCTGACAGTCGGTATTGCGATCCTTATCGGGTCGACGATCGGGGCGCTGGCGGGTTTCTTCGGTGGGGCGGCGGACAACATCCTCATGCGGATCATGGATGTCGTCCTGAGCTTCCCGAGCCTGATTCTCGCGATCGCCATCGTCACCGTCCTGGGATCAGGCCTCATCAACGCCCAGATGGCCATCGCGATCGTCACCGTCCCGATCTTTGCGAGGGTCATGCGCGCGTCGGTGCTGTCAGTACGGGAGACCGACTACGTGACGGCGTCGCGCGCACTCGGAGAATCGCAGTCGGGCATCCTGCTGCGCCGGGTCCTTCCCAACGCGCTGACCCCCGCGATCGTCCAGGGGACGTTGGGTATCGGCGGCGCGATCCTCGAGGTGGCGGCCCTGTCGTTCGTCGGTCTGGGAGCGCAACCACCGACTGCCGAATGGGGGTCCATGATCGCGGCCGACCGGAATCTGTTCTTCTCGGCGCCACATCTGATCATCTTCCCGGGGATCGCGATCACGCTGACGGTCCTCGGGTTCAACCTCCTCGGCGACGGCATGCGCGACGCGCTCGACCCCCGGCTCAACCGATGACGGTCGAGTCGACCGAGCCGGTCACCCTCGGGCCGTCGCTCGACGAGACCACCATCGAGGAGCTGGTCCCGGCCGGGGCCAGGCGCCAGCAGCGCCCGCGCGGCGAGCGGCTCCTCGACGTCAAGGGTCTCTACACCTCGTTCAAGACGCGCGACGGCTTCGTCCGCGCCGTGGACGGCATCGACTTCCACGTGGACCGCGGCGAGATCATGGGTCTCGTCGGGGAGTCCGGCTGCGGCAAGAGCGTCACGAGCCTGTCGGTCCTGCGGCTCATCTCGGCACCCGGCAGCATCGACGCGGGCGAGGTCATCTTCGACGGCCAGGACCTGCTCAAGCTGCCGTCGGAGGACATGCGCAAGATCCGGGGCGACCGGATCAGCATGATCTTCCAGCAGCCCACCTCGTCGCTCAACCCGGTCTGGGACGTCGGCCGGCAGATCGAGGAGGTCCTGCGCATCCATCGCGGCATGAAGGGCAAGGCCGCCCACGGCCGGGCCCTGGAGCTGATGCGCATGGTCGGCATCCCAGACCCGGAGCGGCGGCTGAAGGCGTTCCCGCACGAGATGTCCGGGGGCATGGCGCAGCGCGTCATGATCGCGATGGCCCTCGCCTGCGAGCCCGAGCTGCTCATCGCGGACGAGCCCACCACCGCGCTCGACGTCACGATCCAGGCCCAGATCCTCGACCTCATGCGGAACCTCCGCGACGAGACCGGGACCGCGATCATCCTCATCACCCACGACCTGGGCGTCGTGGCCGAGATGTGCGACCGGGTGGCCGTGATGTACGCCGGCGAGATCGTGGAGGAGACCGACGTCACGTCGCTCTACCGGCGGCCTTACCACCCCTACACGCGGGGCCTGATCGGCTCCATCCCGGTCGTCGGCGACGTGAAGGACCAGCTGGCCGTCATCCCCGGCAACGTCCCGAACCTCATCGACCTGCCGACGGGCTGCCGCTTCGCCCCACGATGCACGACACGCATCGAGGAGAACGTCGTGCTCGCCACGGAGCTCCACCCGGAGCTGCGCCCGGTCGGCGGGGACCATCGGGTCCGGTGCTGGCTCTACCACGACGCGGCCGGGAACCTCCTGCCGCGACCGGAGGTGACGCCGGCATGACCGGGTTCATCCCGAGCGCCACGGCGAGCCAGCCTGCGGGCGTGCTGGGCGGCATCCTCCCCGGCCCGCGGCCCCTGGTCGAGGTCACCGACCTGGTCAAGCACTTCCCCGTCCGCGGCGGCATCCTCCAGCGCCAGATCGGGACCGTGCAGGCCGTCGATGGCGTGAGCTTCGACGTCCGCCGCGGCGAGACGCTCGGCCTGGTCGGCGAATCCGGCTGCGGCAAGACCACGGTCGGCCGCCTCCTGCTGCGGCTCATCGAGCCGACGGCCGGCACCATCCTCTTCGACGGGGTCGACCTGACCGCGCTCAAGGGCTCGGCGCTCAAGCCGTACCGGCGGCGCATGCAGATCATCTTCCAGGACCCCTACGCCAGCCTCGACCCGCGTTCCCCGATCTCCGACAGCATCGGCGAGGGCCTGCGGATCCACGGGCTGGGGACCCCGCAGGAGCGCGCGGACAAGGTCCGCCGGATGATGGACATGGTCGGCCTCCAGCCGTACCACGCCCGGCGCTACCCGCACGAGTTCTCGGGCGGCCAGCGGCAGCGCATCGGGATCGCCCGGGCGCTCGTCCTCGAGCCGGACCTCGTCGTCTGCGACGAGCCGGTGTCCGCGCTCGACGTCTCGATCCAGGCCCAGGTCCTCAACCTGCTCAAGAACCTCCAGCGCGAGCTCGGGCTGACCTACGTCTTCGTCGCCCACAACATGGGCGTGGTCGAGCACATCAGCGACCGGGTGGCGGTGATGTATCTCGGCCGGATCGCCGAGCTCGCCGAGCGCCGCGAGCTCTTCCGGCAGCAGGAGCATCCCTACACGAACGCGCTCATGTCGGCGATCCCGGTGCCGGACCCGGAGCTGCGACGCAAACGGATCATCCTCAAGGGCGACGTGCCCAGCCCGGTCAACCCGCCCACGGGTTGCCGGTTCCATCCCCGGTGCCCGCTCCGCCAGGAGATGGGCGACCCGGCCATCTGTGCCACGGAGGTGCCACCCCTCATCGACCTCGGCCAGGACCACCTGTGTGCCTGCCACTTCCGCCAGCCTGCGTCCCCAACGTCCTGAGCCCAAGCCGACGCGACACCCGTCGTCGTCCGGCACCAGAAAGGGAACCCCGATGGCACTGTCCCGACTCGTCACCCGCCCCGGTGGCCACCTCGTCGTCGCGCTCGCCCTGGTCGCCTGCGGCGGCGGCGGAGGTGATGGCGGCGGCGATGCCGCCAGCGCGAAGCCGGCGCAGGCACAGGTCACGGTCACGGCAGCCGATGTCGCGACACCCTTCCAGCTGCAGGCCGGTCGCTACAAGTTCGGCTGGAACGCCCCGGACTGCAAGGGCGTGGACTTCACGATGACCGGCGCGGGCAAGGGCTTCACGTACGCGAAGAAGTCGGGGCTGCCGACGTTCAGCGCGATCATGTCGAACGTCCCCGATGACACCTACTCGCTGACCCAGACCGATCCGGCCTGCACGGCCTGGACGGTCCAGATCGACCGCATCGGCGGCTAGCGGCGCTGGCAACGGGCGCCGGGGCGCCGGCGGCGAGCGTGCTCGACCGCGGGGACCCGGTGCAGCGGCCCGGCGTGGTCGCTCAGGCAGGCGGGGCGGCCGGCGGCACCGGCGGGGTCGCGGATGGCGCCGGGACCCGCGCCGCGGCGGCGCTCCGGGCATCCGCGAGGCCGATCGCGGCCGCGACCTCGTCACTGACCGTGGTCATCTCCTCGGCGAAGTGGCACGCGGTCTCGTGGGCGGGACCGACGAGCCGGAGGAGGGGCTCCTCGGTGACGCACCGCTCGGGGTTACCGAGCCGGTCGCGGAGCCAGCAACGCGTGTGGAACCGGCAACCCGATGGCGGAGCGGCCGGCGAAGGGATGTCGCCCTTGAGCACGAGCCGCTTCTTGCGGATCCTCGGATTCGGGCTTGGGATCGCCGACAGCAGCGCCACCGTGTACGGGTGCCGCGGGTTGCGGTACAGCTCATCGACCGCGGCGAGCTCCACGAGCTTGCCGAGGTACATGACGCCGACGCGGTCGCTGATGTGCTCGACGACCGCGAGGTTGTGGGCGATGAACAGGTAGGTGAGCCCGAACTCCTTCTGGAGGTCGTCGAGCAGGTTCAGGACCTGGCTCTGGATCGAGACGTCGAGCGCGGAGACGGGCTCGTCGCAGACGATGAAGTCCGGGTTCACCGCGAGCGCCCGGGCGATGCCGATGCGCTGGCGCTGGCCGCCGGAGAACTCGTGCGGGTAGCGGTGGATGTGGCTCTGGTTGAGCCCGACCTTGCCGAGGAGCTCGCGCACCAGCGCCTCGCGCTTCGTCTTGTCCGAGAGGCCGTGGACGAGCGGGCCCTCGCCGATGATCTCGCCGACGGACATCCGCGGATTGAGGCTGGCGTACGGATCCTGGAAGACGACCTGGAGGTCCCGCCGGATCGTCTTCATCTTCGAGCCGGGCGCCAGGAACGGCTTCTTGCCGGCCTTCTTCTCGGCCGCGGTCGGGACGTCGAAGATCGGCTCGCCCTTGAAGGTCGACCCGCCCCGACGTCGGCGGCAGGAGCCGGAGGATGACCTTGCCGAGCGTCGTCTTGCCGCAGCCCGATTCGCCGACGAGGCCGAGCGTCTCGCCCTGGCGGACGTCGAAGCTGACGCCGTCGACGGCACGGACGGCCCCGATCGTCGAGGTCCCGAGGAGCCCGCCCTTGATCTCGAAGTGCTTCACGACGTTCTGGACGCTGACCAGGACGTCGCATGGACGGGCCGATCTGGCGGCGCCACGGCGGGGCTGGGCCTGGTGGGCAGTCGACCTGCTCGCTCATTCGACGGTCAGGGCGGCGGCCGATTCGGCCGCGACCTCAGGGGTCGCCTCGGGGCCGACCTCGGGGAGGCCGCCGTCGGGCTTGAGCCAGCAGCGCGACACGTGGCGCGGCGCCCCGACCGGCATGATCCCCTGCGTGACGTCGCGCAACGGGGGCGCGTTGTCGCAGATCGGCATCGCGTACGGGCAGCGGCGCTTGAACAGGCAGCCGGCCGGCAGGTTGAGCGGGTTCGGCACGACGCCCTTGATGACCTCGAGGCGGTCGCGCTTCTCGCCGAGCCGCGGGATCGACGCGAGCAGCCCCTGGGTGTACGGATGGTGCGGGGCGATGTAGACCGTGTCGACGTCGGCCCGCTCGACGACCTTGCCCGCGTACATCACGACGACCTCGTCGGCCATCTCCGCGACGACGCCGAGGTCGTGCGTGATGAGCATGATCGCCATCTTGTTCTGCTCGCGCAGCGACTTCATGCAGCTCGAGGATCTGGGCCTGGATCGTGACGTCGAGCGCGGTCGTCGGCTCGTCGGCGATGAGCAGCTCCGGGTTGGTCGAGAGCGCCATGGCGATCATGACGCGCTGGCGCATGCCGCCGGACAGCTGGTGCGGGTAGCTCTTGGCCCGTCGCTTCGCATCGGCGATGCCGACCTGCTGGAGCATCTCGATCGCCCGGTCCCAGGCCTCGCCGCGGCCGACCTTCTTGTGGAGCGAGACCGCCTCGGCGATCTGGTCGCCGACGGTGAAGACCGGGTTCAGCGAGGTCATCGGCTCCTGGAAGATCATCGAGATCGCGTTGCCCCGGACCTCGCTCATCTCCTCGTCGCTGAGCTTGAGGAGGTCGCGCCCGTCGAGCCGGATCTCGCCCGCCACGGTCCGTCCCGGGCGCTCGACGAGGCGCATGGCCGACAGCGCCGTGATGCTCTTGCCGCACCCTGACTCGCCGACCACGCCGAGCGTCTGGCCGTACTTGATCTCGTAGGTCACGCCGTCGACGGCCTTGACGGTCCCGTCCTGGGTGAAGAAGTGCGTCCTGAGCCCCTGGATCTCGAGGAGGTTCTCCCCCTGTCGCGCGGCTGCGGGCTCGGTCGTGGGTCGGGTGACGGTCAACTCTCGACTCGCTGGCGCGGGTCGAGGGCGTCGCGGAGGCCGTCGCCGAGGAAGCTCGCGCACAGCACGATGACCACCAGGACGAGCCCCGGATAGAAGATCCGCTCGGGATGGTCGTAGAAGTACTCCCGGAAGTCCTGGAGCATCTGGCCGAGGCTGACCTGCGGCGGCGCGATGCCGAAGCCCAGGAACGAGAGGGCGGACTCCCCGATGATCGCGTCGGCGACGCCGAGCGAGCAGGCGACGACGAGGGGCGCCATGGCGCCCGGGAGCATGTGGCGCACGATGATCCGGCGCGGCGAGGCGCCCAGGGCCTTGGCGGCGGCCACGAAGTCCATCTCGCGCAGGTGCAGGAACTCGGCGCGGACAAGCCTCGCCGCCGTCGTCCAGCCGGCCACCCCGATCGCGATCACGATCACCCGGATATCGCGGATGCCGAAGAACGCGACGATCAGCAGGATCAGGAACAGGTACGGCAGCGACAGCACGACGTCGACGACGCGCATCAGGAAGTTGTCGACCCAGCCGCCGAAGTACCCGGACAGCGAGCCCACGAGCGCGCCGATCCCGCCGATGAGGATGACGGCCGCGAACCCGATGATCAGCGAGGTCTGGGTGGCCTTGGTGAGCCGCAGGAAGATGTTGCGCCCGATGTCGTCGTAGCCGAGCGGCGCGGACAGCGTCGGCCCGGCGTCGATGAGCTGCAGGCTCGACTTCTGGTACTGGTCCCCGGTCAGCAGCGGGATGACCGTGGCGATCGCCACGATGATCGCGAGCGTGATCGCCCCGATGACCGCGAGCTGGTGGCGCAGGAAGCGCTGGCGGACGAGCTGCCAGTACGTGCGGACCGGGACGAGGTCGACCTCGTCGACATCGCTGGGGAGCGGGATCGCTCCGGGCGCGGTCCGGACATCGGCGCCTTGCATCGTCGCCTCGCTAGTACTTGATGCGTGGGTCGACCACGCCGTAGAGGATATCCGCGATCAGGTTGCCGAGGATGACGAAGATGCCCGCGAGCATCGCCGTCGCGTAGATCGTCGGGTAGTCGTTGGCCACGATGGCGTTGATCGTCAGGCTCCCGAGCCCCGGGTACGAGAAGATCGCCTCGGTGATCACCGCGCCCGAGATCAGGGCGGGGATCGACAGGCCGACGAGCGTGATGAGCGGGATGAGGGCGTTGCGCAGGGCATGCCGGCCCACGACGCGTCGTCCGTCGGCGCCCTTGGCCCGGGCGGTCCGGACATAGTCCTGCCGCATCACGTCGAGCATGCTGGCCCGCAGGTAGCGCGAGAATCCGGCGATCGAGGCGATCGCGAGGCTCGTCACGGGCAGGACGAGGTGGTACGCGATGTCGAGCGGGCTGCCGTCGCTGCCGAGCGTCTGGAAGCCGAACAGCGGGAACCCGTGGCCCGTCCACTGGTAGAGCACGACGCCCCCGAAGTAGAGGACGTAGATGCCCAGCAGGAACGAGGGCATCGCGTAGCCGATCGTGGCGAAGGTCGTGATGACCTTGTCGGTGATGCTGTACTGGCGGATCGCCGCGAGGATCCCGATCGGGATCGAGAAGACGATGGTCACGATCAGGGCCGTGCCCATGAGGATCAGCGTCGCCGGGAAGCGGGACGCGACGTTCTCGATGACCGGGCGTCCGTCGGTGAAGCTGTAGCCCCACGCGTCGACGCGCCAGCACCTGGACGAACGCGGTGATCCAGTGGATGTATTGCTCGGGCAGGGGCTTGTCCAGGCCGTACAGCCGCATGATCGCGGCGAGCTGTTCGGGCGATACCCGCGGGTTGCGGAACCGATCGATCGGCGTGCCCGGGGCGAGCTGGACGATCAGGAAGATGAGGATCGAGATCCCGAATAGGATCGGGATCGACTGGATGATCCGGCGGAGCGTGTAGGTCGCCATTGCGTCGCTCTCGCTGCGCTTCGAGGGGGATGCGCCGTGGCCCGACCGGTCGCGGACGACCGATCGGGCCCTGGCTGTCAGATCCGGCGGAGCCGGGTCACTACTAGCGCTTGTTCGTGAGCTTGTCCTTCAGGTAATCGAACTGGGGGCTATCGAGCTGGAGGCCGCCCGCCTCGGTCGTATCGACCGTCTTGCGCAGGCCCTGGTGCGCGATGTCCGCCCAGGAATAGATCACGGGGAGGTCATTCGACTGGATGACCGCGTAATCCTGGTAGATCTTCGCGCGCTCGGCCTGATCGAAGGTGTGCAGGCCGTCCTCGATGTCCTTGTCGATCGCGGGGTTCTGGTAGCAGATGTAGTTGTTGGCATCCGGCAGCTTGGCCGTCGTGCACTGCGAGGAGTGGTAGAGCGAGAACGGATCCGGGTCGAAGCCCGTGCCGAACCCACCGAAGTAGGCATCGAACGGCTTGCCGGTCTCCGGCGCGGCCGCGTTGATGTGCGGGTAGATCGTGAGCATGTTCAGGATCGCGCCGAAGTCGACTTCCTTGAACTGGATGTCGATGCCGCATTCCTTGACCTGGTCCGACATCAGCTGCATCCACTTGGAGCGGTCCGGCTTGCCGGCTCGGACGGCGACGACCGTCGACAGCTTCTTGCCGTCCTTCTCGTAGATGCCGTCAGAACCGAGCTTCCAGCCGGAGGACTCGATGAGTGCCTTCGACTTGGCCTGGTCCATCGGGTAGGTGTTCAGACCCGTGGTCGGGTACGCCCACGATGCCGGCGGGATCTCGCTGTAGATCGCTACGCCGTTGTCGTCGGTGGCCGCCTTGGCCGTGGCTTCCTTGTCGAAGCAGTACGAGACCGCCTGTCGAAGGTTCTTGTCGGCGAAGAGCTGGCCCTTGCGCTGGTTCATGTAGAGGCCGTAGAAGCCGAAGTCCGGATATTCCGCGAACTTGAGCTCGGGGTTGTCCTTGACTTCCTTGTACGAGCCACCCGGGACGTTGTACTTCCAGTCGACCTGACCGGCGACCAGAGCCTGGCCCGCGGCGATGTCGTCCTTGATGATCGGCATGAAGACCTTCTGGATCTCGGACGCGCCGTTCCAGTAGTCGGGGAAGTTCGAGAGCGTCACGGACTGGCCCGTCTTGTACTCGTCGAACTTGAAGGGACCGGTGCCGACCGGATTGAACTGGAAGTCGAGGTACTTGTAGGCCGCCGCAAGGGCATCGGTCGCACCGGCCGTGAAGGTCGTGTCGATCGTGCGGATGCGGGTGATGTTGTCGCCGGTGTAGCTGTTCTCATCGAGCGCACCGGAGGTGGCGTCCGTGTAGAGGGACTTGTCGGCAAGCGCCTGGCCGGCCTTCGTGAGGAGCGCCTCGGCCTCAGCGGTGAACTGCGTGTAGTTGACCGTCGCGTCGGTGCTGCCCTCGGCGGGCGGACCGGTGGGCGTGGTCTCCTCGGCAGTGACCTTGTCAAGGAACGCCTTGACCTCGGCCGGGGTGACCGCGCTCGTGGCCGCCACGTACTTGCGCGTACGAGGCGTCGACCGCGTCCTTGCTCTCGATGAGCGTCGGGGCGAGGTAGCCGAGCATGAAGGACGCGAGGACGTCCTTGGTCACGAACTTGACGGTGTAGTCATCGACCTTCGAGACGCTGTCGAGGAAGCTCGCCAGGCAGAGGGCCGGGCTGTACGTGCAGTTCGTGCTCTGCGCGAGCTGGAACGTCTGCACGACGTCGTCGGCGGTCATGTCGGTGCCGTCATGGAACTTGACGCCCTGGCGGAGCTTGACCGTCCAGGTCTTGCCGTCGGCGCTGACTTCCGGCAGGGACTCGGCGAGCGCCGGGATCGGCGCGAGCTTGGCGTCCACGTTGTACAGGCCGTCGTAGAGGTACGCCGCTGCCTTGGCCGCCGGCACGTTGTCCGCGGCGTTCGACAGACCACCCGAGAGGTCGGCGTCGACCACGAAGGTGAGGGTCTCTTCCGCCGGGGCGGCGGCGCTTCCGCTTGCGCTGGGTGCTGTCGATGGCGCGGTACCAGACGACGCAGGAGGCGCCGAGCTGGTGGTGGCACCGCCACAGGCCGTCACGATCATGACAGCGGCGGCCGCGATGCCGAAGAATCGTTTGTGCATGAACTGTCCTCCGAACGGGTGGATTACCCGATATCTCCCGCTACGCAACCTTGCGCCGGGCTTCTGATGGCCGCGAAGGTCCCGCGTCCGATCCGGGTCGAACCTCCCATTCGATTCGGATTCGGGGCGAGCCGGTGCGGCAGCACGGCTTCGGTCGGTGCGCTGCCGGTACTATCCACAGCGCCAGATGGGCTGTCAACCATGACCTAACGAACGTTCGTACGGGGCGCCCGATCGGCGGCCCGGTCAGTCGGGGCAGGGCATCTGGACGCCGGTCATGGGACGCCAGCGCAGGTTCGGCTGCCGGGCCGCGGTCGCCTCGTCCAGGCGCCTGACGGGAGCCGTGTGCGGAGCCGTCCGGACGGTCTCCGGGTCGGTCTCGGCCTCCGCGGCGATCGCGATCAGCGCGTCGGCGAACGCGTCGAGCGTCTCGACCGATTCGGTCTCCGTCGGCTCGATGAGCATGCCCTCCTCGACGATCAGCGGGAAGTAGATCGTCGGCGGGTGGTAGCCGTGGTCGATGAGCCGCTTGGCGATGTCGAGGGTCCGGACGCCGGTCCGCTTCTTGATCGAGGCCGCCGACGCCACGAACTCGTGCTTGCAGGCCCGGTCGTAGGGGATGTCGTAGGTCCCGGCCAGCCGGTGCTTGAGGTAGTTGGCCGCCAGGACCGCGTCCTCACTCACCTCGCGCAGCCCGGTGCCGCCGTGCGCGCGGATATAGGCGTAGGCGCGCACGAGGACCCCGGTGTTGCCGACGAAGCTGCGCAGGCGGCCGATCGAGGTCGGGCGCTCGCCCGCGCGCTCGAGCCGGTACGACCCGTCGTCGGCCCGCAGGACGCGCGGCTCGGGCAGGTACGGCAGGAGCCGCTCCCCCACCCCGACGGGGCCCGCGCCGGGGCCGCCCCCGCCATGCGGCGTGCTGAACGTCTTGTGGACGTTGAAGTGCATGACGTCGAAGCCGGCCGCGCCGGGCCGGAACTTGCCGAGGATGGCGTTGAGGTTCGCGCCGTCCATGTAGGCGAGCGCCCCCGCCTCGTGGACCGCCTCGAGCAGCTCGGCGATCCGCGCCTCGAAGAGTCCCAGGGTCGAGGGGTTGGTGATCATGACCGCGGCGGTCCGCGGGCCCAGGGCGGCGCGGAACGCATCGACGTCCACGCCGCCGTCCGCGGCGGACGGGATCGTGATCGTCCTGAAGCCCGCCATCGATGCCGTGGCCGGGTTGGTCCCGTGCGAGCTGTCGGGCACGAGCACCTCGTCGCGGTCGGTGTCGCCGCGGGCCTGGTGGTACGCCCGGATCATCAGGATCCCCGTCAGCTCGCCCTGCGCCCCGGCCGCGGGCTGGAGCGTCACGGCGTCCATGCCGGAGATCTCGGCGAGGGCGCCCTCGAGCTCCCACAGCAGCTGGAGCGTGCCCTGCGAGACCTCGTCGGGGCTGAGCGGGTGGAGCGACGCGAAGCCCGGCAGGCGGGCGGCCCACTCGTTCAGCTTCGGGTTGAATTTCATCGTGCACGAGCCCAGCGGGTAGAAGCCGGTGTCGATGGCGTAGTTGAGCTGGGACAGGTTCACGTAGTGGCGGACGACCTCGGGCTCGTTGAGCTCCGGGAGGGCCGGCGGGTCGGTCCGGAGGGCGTCCGCCGGGATCCGCGCGAGCGCGTCCTTCGGTGGGTGCGGGATCTTGCCCCCGCCCCGGCCCGGTCGGCCACGTTCGAAGAGGGTCGGCTGGAGGCGCGGGCCAGTGACGCTCATCGGCGCACTCCGGCGGCCGTCGCGGACCCGTTGGCCCCGGCCCCGGCCTCGACGCCGACCGGTGGCCGTCCCCGAAGCACGTCGCCCAGCGCCTCGGCGAAGCGGACGATCTCGGCCGACGTCGTGACCTCGGTGGCGCACACGAGCAGGCCGTCGGCGAGCGTGGGATCGTCGGGGACCGCCTCGGCGAGGACGAGGCCGGCCAGGACGCCCCAGTCGAGCAGCCGGCGGTGGACGGCAGCGGCGTCCGGGACCCGGACCGCGAACTCGTTGAGGTACGGACCGGGGTGCAGCCGCGGCGCGCCGACGTCGGCCAGGGCGGCCTCGAGCTCGGCCGCCCGCGCGGCCCCGCCGGCCGCCACGTCACGGAGGCCGTGCGGACCGATCGTCGCCAGGTAGATCGACGCGGCCAGCGCCAGCAGGGCCTGGTTCGTGCAGATGTTGCTCGCGGCCTTGTCGCGCCGGATGTCCTGCTCGCGGGCCCGCATCGTCATCACGAAGGCGCGCTGCCCGTCGAGGTCGGTGGTCATCCCGACGAGCCGCCCGGGGATCTGGCGGACGAGCGCATCGGTCGAGGCGAGCAGGCCCAGGTACGGGCCGCCGTACTGCGGGGCGATCCCGAGCGGCTGGCCCTCGCCCGCCGCGATGTCGGCGCCGTACGCGCCGGGCGGGGCGAGGACCGCGAGGCTGACGGGCTCGACCACGGCGACGAACAGCGCCCCCGCGGCATGGGCGAGGGTCCCGATGGCGGGCATCGGCTCGAGCAGGCCGAGGAAGTCCGGCTGGGCGGCGATGACCCCGGCGACCGGCCGGTCCGTCTCACCCAGCATCCGCTCGAGGGCCACGAGGTCGGTCGTGCCGGCGGCATCGCCATCCGTCACGAGCGGGATCTCGTCGAGCTCCAGCCCGCCGCCGAGGTACGTCCGCAGCGTCGCGCGGTAGTGGGGGTGGACGCTCCGGCTGACGAGCACCCGGTCGCGGCGCGTGGCCCGGCACGTCATCAGCGCGGCCTCGGCCGTGGCGGCCGCGCCGTCATAATGCGAGGCGGACACGACGTCGAGGTCGACCAGCTCGCCGATCAGCGATTCGTACTCGTAGATGCTCTGGAGCGTGCCCTGGCTGATCTCGGGCTGGTACGGCGTGTAGGCGGTGTACCACTCGCCGCGCAGGAGGAGCTGGTCGACCGCCGGCGGGGTCCAGTGCCGGTAGACGCCCGCGCCCAGGAACGAGGCCAGGTCGGTGCGGTTGCGACCGGCCATCGCCGTCAGGCGGGCGGCGAGCTCGAGCTCGGGCTCGGGCGGCGGGAGATCGAGGGTGGTGGCGCGGAGGGCCTCGGGGATGTCGGCGAAGAGCTCGTCGACCGAGGCCAGCCCGAGCGCCGCGAGCATCCGCTCGCGGTCCTCGGCGGTATGCGGTCCGTACGGCATCCCGGTCGATCAGCCCGCCGCGATGATGGCGTCGTAGGCCGCCGGCTCGAGGAGGCCGTCCACCTGGCTCGGGTCGGCAACCCGCACCCGGATCATCCAGCCGCCGCCGTACGGATCCCCGTTGACGAGCTCGGGGTTGCCGAGCAGGTCGTCGTTGGTGGCGAGGACCTCGCCGCCGACCGGCGCGAACAGGTCGCTCACCGCCTTGACCGATTCGACCACCCCGAAGGTGCCGAACTGGTCGAACGTCTTCCCGACATCGGGCAGCTCCACGAACACGATGTCGCCGAGCTGGTCGGCCGCGTAGGCGGTGATGCCGATGACGGCGTCCGTGCCGTCGAGCCGGACCCATTCGTGGTCCTTCGTGTAGCGCAGGTCGCTCGGGACGCTCACGTCAGGATGGCCTCCGATAGAACGGCAGGGGCACGACCCGCGCGGGCACGCGGGCCGCCCGGATCTCGATGTCGACGATCGTACCCGGCTCGGCGTCTCCCGGCGCGACGTACGCCATCGCGATCGGGACCCCGAGGGTCGGCGACTGGGTCCCGCTCGTGACCACCCCGGTCCGCCGCTCGCCGACGAAGACCGGGTAGCCGTGCCGGGCGATCCCGCGTCCCTCGACCACGAGACCGACGAGGCGGCGGCTCGGACCGTCGGCGGCGACCTTCGCGAGGGCCGCGCGACCGACAAAGTCGGCCGGCTTGTCGAGCTTGACGACCCTACCGAGACCGGCGTCGTACGGCGTCGTCTCGAGGTCCAGCTCGTTCCCGTAGAGCGGCATCCCGGCCTCCAGCCGGAGCGTGTCGCGTGCGCCGAGGCCCACCGGCACGCCATCGACGGATCGCACGCCGACGAGCAGCTCGTCCCACAGCGCCACGGTCCGGGAGGTCTCGACGAAGACCTCGAAGCCGTCCTCGCCGGTGTACCCGGTGCGCGCCACGAGCGCCGGGATGCCGGCGACGACGCCCTCGGCGATCGCGTAGTAGCGGAGGGCGCCGAGGTCGACGTCGGTGCGCGAGGCGAGCACGTCCACGGCCCGCGGACCCTGCACTGCCACCAGGCCCGTCGCGAGCGAGCGGTCGTCGAGCACGGCGCGCTTGCCCCCGATGCGCTCGGCGAGCGCGTCCGACACCACGTCGGCGTTGCCGGCATTCGCCACGACGAGGAACGACTCCTCGGCCAGCCGGTACACGATCAGGTCGTCGATGACGCCGCCGTCGGGGGCGCAGATCATCGAGTACTGCGCCCGTCCCACCGCGAGGGTCGGCGGATCGGACACGAGCGCCGCGGCCAGCGCGGCGCCGGCTTCCGGACCCTCGATGAAGAGCTCGCCCATGTGCGAGAGGTCGAAGAGCCCGGCTCGCTCCCGCACGGCCCGGTGCTCCTCGATGATCGAGGTGTACTGGACGGGCATCATCCAGCCGCTGAACTCGATGAGCCGGGCGCCAAGCGCCGCGTGTCGCTCGGCCAGGGGGGTGACGGGGGCCGGCGAGACGTCCGCCTCGGTCACGAGCCGGCCCCGACCGACCTCGCCGCCAGGAGCTCCGCCGCGCGGGCGACGAGCGATCGTTCGGTCTCGAACGTCAGCAGCGACGGCGCGTCGGCGAAGGGGATCCAGCGGACCTCCTCGAACTCGTGGTCATGACGGGCCAGGTCGCCGCCGGTCGGTTCCATCAGGAAATAGTGAACGGTCTTGTGGATGCGCGTGCCGGACTGGACGAAGAAGTATTCGATCGAGTCCAGTGGACCGGTGATCCGGACCTGCAGCCCGGTCTCCTCGGCGACCTCGCGGAGGGCCGTCTGCTGGGTCGTCTCGCCGCGTTCGGGCGTGCCCTTCGGCAGCGTCCACGTCCGCCCATCGCGCTCGCGGCGTCGGCTGCCGACGACCAGCCAAGGTCGGCCGTCTTCGTGGCGGACGACGACCCCGCCGGCCGAGGTGGCGGTCGCGGTCCTCAGGCGCGCCACGGCGCCGAGGCGGCGCTGGAGCGACGGCCGACGCCGGCACGACCGGACCGGGCCCACGTCATCGCGACGAGGGGTCGGGGCGGACCTTCGAGCGGACGGCTGGCGACGGCTGGCTGGATGGAGCGCCATCGCCCCCGCAGGCTCACGAGGAGTGCGACGTCCGGGCGGCGCAGCACGGTGGCGCGCTCGGCTGCGGAACGGAATGAGCCGGTCGGGTGGAGCCCCAATCGTCGCTGCCGGATGCGCGCCGACGGGCGGACGAAATGCGCCGCCGGGCGGGCCGCGTACTTGGCGGCGATGCTGTGGTCCATGGGAGGCTATGGTACCGGTTCAATCCGGCCTTGCAAGGGCAACGCGAAGATCGGTCGCCTGCGCCGGTGACAGCGAGCCACGGGCCACCGCGAGATCGACCTCCCGATCGGCCACGGCCCGGTAGAGCGCGAGGACGTCGGGCGCGTGGGCACGCAGGGCGGCCAGGTGCGCGTCCAGGGTCCCGCGGTCGCCGCGGGCGATCGGGCCGGTGAGCGCGGCCCGGACCCCGAGCTCCCGGGCATTGTCGAGCGTCCCCTCGATGAGCGGCCCGTAGATCGCCAGCGCGCCCGCCTCGTCCAGGCCGGCGACCCGCCCGAGCTCGACGATCGCGTCGAGCAGCGCGACGAAGCCGCCCGCCGCCAGGACCGCCGCGGCGTGGTAGGCAGCCTTCGAGCCGGGGGCCAGCCGGACAGGCCGCGCGCCCATCGTCTCGGCCATGTCGGCGAGGAGCGTGGCGAGCTGGTCGTCGCCCTCGATGGCGATCGTGGCGCCGTGGATGGCGGCCACGGCTCGGTCGATGTCGGCGAAGGCGACCAGCGGATGGAAGGCCCCGACCTGGGTGCCGGCGGCCATGGCGGGTGCGAGGACGTCCGCGTCGAGGGCGCCGCTCGTGTGGACCATGGCCTGGCCGCTGTACAGCCGCAGGCCGGCCGCGAGCGGGGCGATCGCGTCGTCCGGCACGGCGACGATGATGAGCTCGACCTCGTCGAGCAGGGCCTGCGGCTCGGCGAACGCGCGCACGCCGTCGATCCTGGCCCGGAACCGCTCGCGACGACCCGGATCGCGGCTCGCGACCGCGTGGACCGGCCAGCCGGCGCGGGACAGGGCGATCCCGAGCGCGGTCCCGACCGGTCCCGCGCCGACGACCCCGATCAGGGGGCGCTCGCCGGGCTCCGAGTGCTGGTGCGGGTGCTGATGGTCGCTCGCGTGGACGTCCGCGCCGTGCCGATGCGAACCCGGAGGCACGGGATCGAGGTCGATCCCGGCCGCGTCGATCGCGGCGCGGGTCTCCTCGCGGTCGCGCTCGGGATCGTCGCCGGGCGGCTCGCGCCAGGCCTTCATCCGGGGGCGCCCGCGTCGGCTGGGCGGTCGCGGTACGCTTGCACGCACCGAGTGTAACGAGCCAGCGAGGACGGACGCGATTGCCAGCGATTGACCCCTTCGACGCCCGACGGCCGCTCGGAGCCGGCCTGCCCGACCACTACCGGCTGGACGTCCTGGCCGACCGGATCGATCTCGATGCGGCGCCGGTCACCATCAAGATCCTCCTCGAGAACGCGCTCCGCCACGCGGGCTCCGGGATCGTCCGTCCCGAGGACGTCGAGACGCTCGCGGCCTGGCGGGCGGGCGTCCCGGCCGAGGCCGAGGTCCCGTTCATGCCGTCACGGGTCATCCTCCAGGACCTGACCGGCGTCCCCGCCGTCGTCGACCTCGCGGTGATGCGCGACGCGATGGCCGACCTGGGCGGCGATCCGGGCCTCGTCAACCCGCTGGTCCCGGCGGACCTCGTCATCGACCACTCCGTGCAGATCGACCAGTTCGGGACGCCCGGCGCGTTCGCCTTCAACGTCGAGCGCGAGTACGACCGCAACGTCGAGCGCTACCAGCTCCTGCGCTGGGCGCAGACCGCGTTCCGCGACCTGCGGATCGTGCCGCCGGGCACGGGCATCGTCCACCAGGTCAACCTCGAGTTCCTCGCGCCGGTCGTCGCCGACCGGCCCGATGCGACCGGGCCGGTCGCCTTCCCGGACACGCTCGTGGGGACCGATTCGCACACGACGATGATCAACGCGCTCGGCGTGCTCGGGTACGGCGTCGGCGGCATCGAGGCCGAGGCCGTCCTGCTGGGCCAGCCGCTCTACCAGCCGATGCCGCACGTGGTCGGCGTCCGGCTGACCGGGGAGCTGCCGCGCGGCTCGACCGCGACCGATCTGGTCCTCGTGGTCACGGAGCTCCTGCGGGGCCACGGCGTGGTGGGGTCGTTCGTCGAGTTCGCCGGGGACGGGCTCGCCACCCTCGCGCTCGCGGATCGGGCGACGATCAGCAACATGAGCCCGGAGTTCGGGGCGACCGCGACGCTCTTCCCGATCGACGACGAGACCCTCGCCTACCTGCGGCTCACCGGGCGCACGCCGGATCGCCTCGCCCTCATCGAGCGCTACGCGAAGGCACAGGGACTGTGGCGGCTCCCCGGACGCGGGCCGACCTTCGACGAGGAGCTCACCCTCGATCTCGCCTCGGTCACGCCGTCCGTCGCCGGGCCGCGCCGGCCCCAGGACCGCGTCCCGCTCGAGCTGCTGCGCGACAACTTCCGGACGAACTATCCGGACGGGCTCGAGGCCCCGGTGGAGCTCACGACCGCCGTCGACGAGGCGTCGTCCGACTCGTTCCCGGCGTCCGACTCGACGCCCTTCGCCTCGAGCGCCGCGGGCGACGCCACCGAGGCCGCGGCACCCCCCGCGGAGCCGGTCGTGGCCGACGCCCCGCCGGTCGACCATCGCTCGTACCGGCCGGTCGAGGTCACGGTCGGCGGGGCCACCTCGACGATCCGGACCGGCTCCGTCGGGATCGCGGCGATCACGTCGTGCACGAACACGAGCAATCCGACGGTCATGGTCGGGGCCGGGCTGCTGGCCCGCAACGCGGTGGCCCGCGGGCTGCGCGTCGCGCCGACCGTCAAGACCTCGCTGGCGCCCGGCTCGAAGGCCGTCACCGGATACCTCGAGGCGGCCGGCCTCATGGCCCCGCTCGCCTCGCTCGGCTTCGCCCTGGCCGGCTACGGCTGCACGACGTGCATCGGGAACTCCGGCCCGCTCGACGACGCGGTCGCCGCCGCGATCGAGGCGAACGACCTGGTCGTCGCGGCCGTCCTGTCCGGCAACCGCAACTTCGAGGGCCGCATCCACCCGCTCGCCCGGGCCAGCTACCTGGCATCGCCGCCACTCGTCGTCGCCTTCGCGCTGGCCGGACGGGTGGACATCGACCTGACCCGCGAGCCCCTCGGGACCGGCACGGACGGCGCCCCCGTCTACCTCGCCGACATCTGGCCGTCGCCCGAGGAGGTGCGCACGGTCATCGGGTCGTCGATCGACCCCGAGCTCTTCCGCCGGACGTACGCGGTCGTCTTCGAGGGCGACGACCGATGGCGGGCCCTCGCCGATCCCCGATGGCCAGCGCTACGCGTGGGACCCCGCCTCGACGTACATCGCCCAGCCGCCCTTCCTCGCCGGGATCGCCACCGCCCACGAGGCGGCCGGTGACATCGTCGGGGCACGCGTGCTCGCGGTCCTCGGCGACTCGGTCACGACCGACCACATCTCCCCCGCCGGCTCGATCGCGCCGTCGTCCCCCGCAGGTCAGTGGCTCCAGGCGCACGGCGTCGGGCCGCTCGAGTTCAACTCGTACGGCGCCCGCCGCGGCCACCACGAGGTGATGATGCGGGGGACCTTCGCCAACATCCGCCTCCGCAACCGGCTGGTCGACCCGAAGGAGGGCCCGTACACGGTCCACCTGCCGTCGGGCGACGAGTCCTTCATCTATGACGCGGCCGTGCGCTACGCCGCCGAGGGCGTGCCGCTCGTGGTGATCGCCGGCCGGGAGTACGGCTCGGGCTCCTCGCGCGACTGGGCGGCGAAGGGGCCCTCGCTCCTCGGCGTCCGCGCGGTCATCGCCGAGAGCTTCGAGCGGATCCACCGCTCCAACCTCGTCGGCATGGGCGTCCTGCCCCTCCAGTTCAAGCCGGGCGACAGCGCGGCATCGCTCGGGCTGACCGGGCGCGAGACGTACAGCATCCTCGGCCTGGCCGGCCGGCCGACGCCGCGCCAGAGCGTGACCGTGGTCGCGGTTGCCGACGAGGCGGCCGGCGGCGACGGGCGCGAGCGCCGGTTCGAGACCATCGCCCGGCTCGACGGGCCGATCGACGTCGACTACTACGCCGGTGGGGGCATCATGCCCGTGGTCCTGCGGCGACTCGCGACAGCGACTGCCTGAGCGGCCGCGCCGGCCGGGTCGATGCGGCTGCCCGGCGCGGCGGCCGGGGCGAGCGGCGGCCGGCGCCCGGCGGACGAGGTGAAGCCCCCGGGGGAGGAGGACCGGGGGCTTCGGTGTCGACGCGGGGAGGAGGACCGCGTTCTCCGTTGCGACGCGGGAACCCGACCGTCCGTGACGCGGCCGACGAGCGGGCCCGGTCGATGCGACGCGAGGACCGATCCCGTCAGCTGCCGACGGGTGGGAACGTCGTGCGGACGTCCTGCGTGGCACCGGTCTCGGCCGCCCGGTAGCCCGATTCGATGATGTCCACGACATGCCGGGCGTGCGCCGCGGTCACCGGCGACGGCCGCCCGTCGCGGACCCAGTCGACGAGCTGCATGATGTCCTCGAAGACGTGCCCCTCGGGCAGGTCGCGGTGGGCGCCGACGACATGCGGCAGGAGCCGGTCCTGGGCATCCTGGTCGCCCAGGGGCGGGCCGAGCGTCTCCCCGCGTCCCGGGAACTCGTACGGCTCGCCGTCGAGCAGGAGTCCGTCGATCACGCCGCGCGTGCCGTAGTAGATCCCCATCCCGAACTGGCGGTTCGGGGCGCCCGCGGCGGTCCCGTAGACGACACCCACGAGGCCGTCGCCGAAGTCGGTGAGCAGGACGGTGTTGTCGTCGGCCTCGGTGCGGACCGTCCGCTCGAGGAACGTCCGCTCCGGGATGCGGACGCCCGACAGCGCGGTCACCCGGCGGACCGGACCGAGCACGCTTGTGAGCTCATGCAGCGCGTAGACCGTCATGTCGTACATCGGGCCGCCACCGGGCCTGCGGAAGTACCACGACGGGTCGATCGCGCCGCCGGCGACCCCTCCGCGCTCCGGCTCCTCCTCGTGATACCGCCCGAATGCGCAGCCGGCGATGGCCCAGGTGACCGCACCGATCGCGCCCTCGGCGATGAGCTCGCGCGTCCGCGTGACGTGGGGACGGAGCACCTCGCCCGGCGACGCGACG
Source organism: uncultured Chloroflexia bacterium (assembly GCA_963755115.1). Lineage (GTDB taxonomy): Bacteria > Chloroflexota > Limnocylindria > Limnocylindrales > CSP1-4 > SPCO01. The sequence continues at coordinate 1,423,567 of CAVWIK010000002.1, read as the reverse complement.
ATCCGCAGGTCCGCGGCCTCGGCCAGCGCGATGAGCTCGTCCGCCTCGGCGACGGTCGTCGTCATCGTCTTGTTGAGGTGGACGTGCCGGCCCGCGCGGAGCGCCTCCCGGGCATGCTCGAAGTGCAGGCCGATGGGGCTCACGATCGTGACCGCGTCGAGGTCGGCGCCGGCGAGCATCGTCTCGAGCGAGTCGAAGACCGGCGCCCCGCCGAAGCGGCTCGCCGCGTCGCGGGCACGGTCCAGGACCGGGTCGGCCAGGGCCGCGATCGTGACGCGGTCGGCCACGTCCGGCTGCGAGAGATGGGGCAGGATGCCGCGGAGCGTCAGGGTGCCGACGCCGACCACCCCCAGGCGGATCGGCTCGTTCGGTCGGGTCGGCATCGCCCGAGTCTACGGGGCCGCTCGCGTGTCAGCTGGTCGCGACGAACCGATACCCCAGCCCTCGAACGGTCTCGATCGACGAGGACCGGTCGCCGAGCTTGCGCCTGAGCGAGCCCACCACGACCTCGATGACATTGCTCCCGCCCGTGTAGTCGGTGCCCCACACGTCGCGCAGGATCGAGGCTCGCTCCACGACCTGGCCCGGCCGCTCATAGAGGTACTGGAAGAGCCCGAACTCGAGGCTGGTCAGGTCGACGCGCCGGTCGTCGAGGACCAGCTGACGCTGCGCGACGTCCAGGAGCGAACCCTCGTCCACCCGCAGCTCCGCGGCCACGAGCGCCGACAACCATCCATCGATCGATGACGGTCCGAAGTCGAGCACGGCGGCGTAGTACGGCAGGCCATCGAGCGTCGTGGGCTCGCCCGGAAGCGGTGTGAAGCCGAGCGGGGCGACCATCGGACCGAGAGTCGCGATGTCACGGACGATGGAGTAGATGCGCCGAAGGTTCGGGCGGAGCTCCATGAACCGCCCCTTGACGTCGAGCCAGCAGGCGGCTTGGACCGGGGATGGCGCCTCGCCGTGGTCCCGAGCCATCCAGCACTCGATTGAAGAGCACGCGCTGACCCCGCGGGACCGGATCGCGGCGGAGGTGCTCCCAGCATCGCCGGGCGATCGGGTCAGCCTCCAGGAGGCCGTGGCTCAGGTGATCGAGCTCGGCCAGGATGTGGAAGCCCGCGACCGCGCCCTGCCGATCGCGCATGACCCGGAACGTCCCGGGCTCTCGACGCCACCAGGCCTCGAGGACCGCAACGGACGCCGGTGGCTCCCATGCCGCGACGATCGCGGCGATCGCCGGACCGTCGGATGGGTTTGGCGGACTCCGGTGAGAGCTCGTGCTCCGTGGTCGGGAAGAACGCCTCCCGGACGATCGGGTTCTGGAGGATGTACAGCAGGTCGGCCGTGTAGCGCCACAGTTCATGGTCGGAGGCCCGCGTCACCTCGGCCCGCAGCTGGCGCCAGGCCGCTGCGCGATATCGGCGCGACCGGTCCGGGATCCGAGCGATCGGAGATGCGCCGCGACCGTTTCACGGACCGTGTCGTGCAGGACGAGGCCGTCGTCGCTCAATTCCACGAACGGGAGGCGGAGCAGTCGATCGAAGGCGTCCTGCGGTGCGGCGTCCGGGAGCATCGCCGCCAAGCAGCGACATCGTCGGGCGCCGGCACCACGGCCGCGGCATCGAGCGCCCGACGAGTCATCGGCTCGAGGACGTCGAGGTAGAGCTCCGTCAATTCCTCGACGATCGCCTGGACCGTGACCGCCTCGATGCTGACGTCGGGGCGGTTCTGCAGCGCCGAGGCGGCCAGCTTCAGCGAGAGCGGGTGCCCGCGCGCGAACCGATCGATGCGCTCGGCGCCCGCGTGATCGACCCCGGCCAGGCGCAGGAGCGTCTCGGCATCGTCTCGAGGCAGGCCACCCAGAGGCAGGCTGCGGAACAGGTCGCCGAAGACGCTCGCCCAGCCGGTCATCGGTGGCTCGCGACCAGAGAGGACCACCCGGACGTTGTCGGTCAGGAGCGGGATGAAGCGCTGCTGGAGCCAGGAGTCGAACAGGCGGAACACCTCGTAGGTGTCGAGCACGAGGACGACCCGCTCCCCGAGGCGTTCGAGTCGGGCGGCGGCGTCCGCGGTCGTCGGCAGCTCGGCGCCGGTCGCGCTGGCCAGCGCCGCGAGGAACCCACGCTCCGTCGGCTCGACCGCACGGCAGTCGAGGCGGACGACCGTTGCGCCGCGCTCGCGTGCCTCGACGGCGAAGGCCTGGACGAGGGTCGACTTCCCGACGCCGGCAAGCCCGTGGACGAAGACGACCAGCGGGCCGCCGGCATCGAGCGATCGGTGCAGGATGGCCCGCTCGTCTTCACGCCCGACCAGTCCCGCCGCCTGCTCTTCGATCAGGTTCCGGACGGTGACGGTCATCGTCGGAGTCTGCGCGCCCCGTCAATCACGCCGCGGCCCGGATGCGGGCCACACGATCGACGGTGATGGTCTGGGTAAGGCATGCCGGTCTCCCTCGATGGCTGACCGATGCCCACGACCGTACGGCCGGCTTGACGTCCGTGCGCGTGTCCTTCCTGAGGAATACCTGAGGTCGTGTCAGCCCCACAGGTCGATCTGCGGCAGTCCCGCGCTCCCCAGCGCCTCGTTGAGCTCGGCACAGTGATACACGTCCCGTCTGATCTGGCAGGACCACACCTTTCCCGCGCTGCCGTTGGGCGGACAGACAGAAGCCGGGCCATGATGCCCGGCTTCTGTGACGTCACGCTGGTGGGCGATACTGGATTCGAACCAGTGACCCCACGGATGTGAACCGTGTGCTCTAACCACTGAGCCAATCGCCCGGGAGGTCGCGACGCCGCACCGGGGCGTCGGACGAGGCGGTGATCATACCCGCAGGCCCGGCCAGCGGGCAACGATCGACTCGGCGTCGACACCGTCGACGACCACGAGCTTCTCGCGGGCCGTGGCGCCGGCCACGATCCTGACCTCGCTCCGGGCGACCCCCAGCTCCTCGGCGAGGAGGCGCACCAGCGCGTGGTTCGCGGCCCCCTCGACCGCGGGTGCGGTGACCCTCGCCTTGAGCACGCCACCCATGACCCCGTCGACGTGGTCGACCGCGGCACGGGGGGTGAGTCGGACGGCGAAGCGGATCTCGGGGTGGCTCAAGACAACGTCCGGTTTCCGTCGCCCGCGGGGGATCGGCTCGGGCGACTGGCGTGATCCGAGTCTACCAGCCGCCTCCGCGCGGCGGTCGCGTCGGTCGATCCGCCGCGCATCGCGCCCGGAACCGACGCTCAGTGCGTGTGGGCCGGCTCCCCGGGCGCATGCTCATGCGGGCGCTCGCCGAAGATCGCGCGGCCGACCCGGACGATGGTCGCCCCCTCCTCGATCGCCAGCTCGAAGTCGTCGGTCATGCCCATCGACAGCGCCGGGCCGAGCGCCGGCCATCGCGCGCGCAGCCGCGACGACAGCTCGCGGAGCCGGCGGAAGGTCCCCCGGGCGCCCGCCTCGTCGGCGGTGAGGCGCCCGACCGTCATCAGCCCCCGGACCTCGAGGTTCGGGAGCGCGAGGAGCGCCGGCAAGGCAGCGTCGACGAGCATCCGGCTGGAACCCGTGCTTCGCCGGGTCGAGGTCGACGTTGACCTGGACGAGGACCGGGTAGCGGGCTCCGGGCCGGACCTCTGGGGCGAGCCGGTCGAGCCGCTCGCCGAGCTCCACCGAATCGACCGACTGGATCGACTCGAACACCTCGAGCGCCCGGCGGGCCTTGTTGGACTGGAGGGGGCCGACCAGCTGCCAGCGGGCCCCGGGGACCTCGGCCGACTTCGCGGCGGCCTCCTGGACCCGGTTCTCGCCGAGGAGCGTCAGGCCGGCGGCGACGGCGGCGCGCAGCCGGTCGGCGGCGACCGTCTTCGAGACCGCGACGAGCGTCACCGTGGCGGGGTCGCGCGAGGCGCGCCGGCACGCGTCATCGATGCGGGCGAGGACCCGCTGGTGGGCCTGGGCGAGATCGTCGATCTGGCGCGACTCCGGTGGCGTCACCACCGGCCGTCTACTTCCGGCGGAGGAAGCTGGGGATCTCGAGGTCGTCGGCGTCGTAGGTGTCGTGCGCTTCGGCGGCGGCGCGGTCTCACCGACCGACCGGTCGCTGCGCGATGCGCCGACGGCGACGGCCGCCGCCTGGTCGTCACGGCTCGAGGACCCATCGCCGCTGAGGTCGACCGCCTCGTCGCGCTGGCGCTGGAGCTCCTCGAGGAAGTCGCGCTCGCGCGGGGCGCGGCCCGCGGCCGAGGTGTCCATGACCCCCGTGGCCTCGCGCGAGGTGTGCTGGCGCTTGCGCCCGCCGTCGAAGCCGGTCGCGATGACCGTGACCATGACCTCTTCGCCGAGGCGCTCGTTGAAGCTCGTCCCGAAGATGATGTTGGCCTCCGGGTCGGCGGCCTCCTTGATGGCCTCGGCCGCCTCCTGGACCTCGAAGAGCGACAGGCTCGACGACCCCGTGATGTTCCACAGGATGCCCTGGGCGCCGTTGATGTCGAGCTCGAGGAGCGGGCTCGCGATGGCCATCCGGGCCGCCTCGACGGCGCGGTTCTCGCCGCTGGCCCGGCCGATGCCCATCAGCGCGGACCCGGCGTCCTTCATGATCGCGCGGACGTCGGCGAAGTCCTGGTTGATGAGCCCGGGCACCGTGATGATGTCGCTGATCCCCTGGACGCCCTGGCGGAGCACGTCGTCCACGACGCGGAACGCGTCGAGGATGCTCGTGTTCTTCTGGACGACGTCCCGGAGCCGGTCGTTCGGGATGGTGATGAGCGCGTCGACCTGGCCCTTGAGCTCCTCGGCCGCCTTCTCCGCGACGAGCTTGCGCTTGTTGCCCTCGAACGCGAAGGGCTTCGTGACGACGCCGATCGTGAGGGCGCCGCCCTCCTTGGCGATCTGCGCGACGACCGGGGCCGCACCGGAACCGGTGCCGCCACCGAGGCCCGCCGTGATGAACACCATGTCCGAGTCCGCGAGGGCCTCGGCGATCTTCTCCGAGTCCTCCTCGGCGGAGCGCTGGCCGACCGTCGAGTCCCCGCCGGCCCCGAGGCCGCGGGTGACCTTGTCGCCGATCCGGATCTTGTGCGGGGCGTCCGACTGGAGGAGCGCCTGCGAATCCGTGTTGCAGGCGATGAACTCGACGCCCATCATCTCGGCGCGGATCATCCGGTTGACGGCATTGCTCCCGCCCCCGCCGACGCCGATGACGCGGATGAGCGCGAAGTTCTCGGAGTCGGAGCGCAGCGTCATCGGGATCTCCTTGAGCGACCCAGGTCAGGCGCGGTAACGACAGTCGGTCGGATCCGCCAGGGGACGGCTGGTCGGTCCGGGCGCTTGTAGGCAGGGAGTATAGCGCCGGACCCCGCGACGACCGCAACCCTCTCCCCGAGCGTGACGGCGCCTCGACTCAGGCAGCGGTGCGGGGCGGCACCGCCGGGTCAGGCCGGGAGGAAGCTCAGCCGCACCGTCCGCTCCGGATTGTCGCCGTTGGGGTCGAGCAGGCAGATCGACTGCCACGTCCCGAGGGCCAGACGCCCTGCGACGACCGGCACCGTCAGCGACGGTGCCGCGAGCAGCGGGACGACATGGTCGGCGCCGTGCCCGGGCGACCCGTGGCGGTGCCGGTAGAGCCGCTCGTCGCGCGGCAGGAGCCGCTCCAGGGCCGCGAGCAGGTCCGCGTCGGAGCCGGCGCCGATCTCGACGACGACGATCCCGGCCGTGGCGTGCGGGACGAAGACGGACAGCAGGCCGTCCGTCTCGGCGGCGAGGAAGGCGGCGCACGCGCCGGTCAGGTCCGTCAGCCCCGGACCGTGCCCGGTCCGGATGGTGAGCTCCTGGGTCCTTACGGGAAGATGCTCCGCAGGGCGTCGCGGAGACGGCCGATCCCGCCGTTGCCCGGCGCCGACTCGTAGCGCAGCGGCTCGCCCGACGTGAGGCTGATCGCGCCCCACTGGAGGAGCCCGACCGCGGTGCTGTACGAGGGGGTCAGGAGCGTGTCGACGAGCCCGCCGATGCCCGACGGCGCGGCGACCCGGACGGGCATCTGGAGGACGCTCCGGCCGAGCTCCGCGGCACCGGCCAGCTGGGCGGCACCACCGGTCAGGATGACCCCGGCCGGCAGCATCCCCACGCCGGCGGCGTGGATCTCGTTGGCGAGCAGCTCGAACGTCTCGCGCATCCGGGCCTCGATGATCTGGCAGACCTCGAGCCGGCTGACGGTCCGCCCGGCGTCCTCGCCGAGGACCGAGACGCTGATGTCCTCGTCGTCCTCCTCGACGGCCCGCAGGTCGGCGGTGCCGTGGCGGATCTTGAGCTCCTCGGCGACCTGGAGGCTCGTCTGCAGGCCGAACGACGACGTCGTTGGTCACGTTGTTCCCACCGACCGGCAGCACCCGGGTGTGGAACGGCGAGCCCTCCTGGAAGAGCGCGAGATCGATCGTGCCGGCGCCGATGTCGGCGACCGCCACGCCGAGCTCCTTCTCGGTCTCGGACAGGACGGCCTCGGCCGAGGCCAGCGAGTCGGCGACGAGCTCGTCGATCTTGACGCCGGCCGCGGTCACGCACTTGGTCAGGTTCTGGACGGCGGTCGCCGAGGCCGTGACGATGTGCGTCTCGACCTCGAGGCGCAGGGCGCTCATCCCGAGCGGATCCTTGACCCCTTCCTGGCCGTCGACCGTGAAGCCGCGCCGCTCGACGTGGAGGACCTCGCGGTTCGAGGGGATCGAGACCGTTCGCGCCTGCTCGATGGCGCGGCTCACGTCCTCGCGGGTGACCTCGCGGTGGTGGGCGGTGACGGCCACCATGCCCGGGGAGTTGAGGCTCTCGACGTGCTGCCCGCCGACGCCCACGAAGGCCCGGTCGATCTTCCAGCCGGACAGCCGCTCGGCGCGCTCGACCGCGTCCGCGATGGACCGGGTGGTCTGGTCGATGTTGATGACGACGCCCTTCTTGAGCCCCGACGCCGGCACCGTCCCGTGGCCCATGATCGTCAGCCGGCCGTCGCGACTCACCTCGCCGATGAGGGCGCAGACCTTGCTCGTGCCGACGTCGATGCCGACGAGGACCGCTTCGCGTTCCACCATCTTGTCCAGTCTCTCCCGTCCCGATGCGTGTCTAGAGGAAATGGCGCCGGATCAGCGCCAGGTTGTTGAAGATGCGCAGGCCGAAGGTGATGAGCGCCACGAGGTACAGGTCGAGCCCGAGCCGGTCGCCGATGAACGTGAGGAGCACGGCTGCGATCGCGTTGACGAGGAACCCGCTGATGAAGATGCGATTGTCGTAGACCCCATCCAGCTCTGCACGGACCGCGCCGAGGACCGAATCGAGCGCCGCGAGGATCGCGACCGCCGAGTAGCGACTGAGCTCGAAGCTGACGTTGACGTTGAGGACGAGGCCCGCAAGGACGCCCACGAGGAGCCCGAGCAGGGGAAGCAGCACGCCGACGTCGTCCTCGTTCCGGTGGGTTTCGGCAAGGCTACCCGACGGCGCGCAGGCGCGGCAACCCGCGCCGCGGCTCGATCGTGGCCGCTCACGGCGCCGGGCTCGACGATGGCGCCGCCGTCGGGGCCGGCGTCGCCTTCGGCTTCGGGGTCGGCGACGCCCTGGGCTTCGGCGACGGCTTCGGCGTGGGCTTGGACGTGTACGTGCCGTCGGTCTCGTTGGCGAGGATGATCCGGTCGAGCAGCGGCTCGCGGCCGATGAGCAGGCTGCGCAGCAGGCGGACCTGTCCGGCGATCATGCTCGGGCGTCCGCAGCGACGGCGTATAGAAGCCGAACACCGCCGACCAGCCGGCCGGCGTCGGACGGACCACGAATCCGTTCTCGTCGGTCAGGGCGACGGTCAGGCCGCTCGCGTCGCTGCCGACGTCGCCCGGGACGAGCGACGCGAGGCGCGTGGCGGCATCGAGGTCGACCGGATCGAGCGTGAGGCCGACGGACAGGGCCGCCGACGTCGCGCGGCGATCGTCGATCACCGGCAGCGTCGCGGCCGCCGGGGGCGGGACGTCGCCGAGCTCCGCGAACAGGACACCGCCCGCATCGGCGAGGAACCGCCGCTCCCCGACCCGCCAGACCAGGAGCGGCACGCGCTCGTCGATCGTCACGGCGAGCGTGTCCGGGAGCTGGACGTTCACCCGGGCGCCGGCCACCGTCGCGAGCTGCTTGAGCCGCCCCTCGAGCGGCCCGGTCTGGATGCGGAACAGGTTCTCGCCACGCACGTCGGCGATCGTCGCCTCGACCGCGCCCGCCTCCGTGTAGCTGGCCCCATCGATGCGGAGCTTGGCGTAGTCGAAGGCGGACGAGCTCGTGACGCCGTAGATGGCGGCCAGCGACAGGAGCGCGACGAGGAGCGCGACCACGCGCACCGGGGTGATCCGCGTCGACGCCCGCCGGATCGGTCGCGTGCGGCGGCCGGGGCTGGCGCGCACGGGGCGGCGAGCCGTGGGCCGGCCCGTCACCGCGGCAGGTCCCCGGGTCGGAGCGTCGTCCGCGCGCGAGCCGCGTGCCGCTCCTGCGCCAGCCCCACGATCCGCAGGCAGACGTCGCGGAACGTGTAGCCGGCCTCGGCCGGGAGCGTCGGGAAGAGGCTGATCGGCGTGAAGCCCGGGATCGTGTTGATCTCGGACAGGTAGATCCGCTCGCCCGCCACGAGGAAGTCGACCCGGGCGAACCCCTCCGCCCCGATCGCCCGGTAGCAGTCACGGGCGATCTTGTGGAGCATCGCGCGCTCGACCGGGCTTACCTCGGCGTTCGTCATCGTCTCCGAGAGCCCCGCGGTGTACTTGGCCGCGTAGTCGTAGAACTCGTGGCCGGACACGATCTCGCCCGGCCCGTACAGCTCGATGGTGGCCGGGTCGTTCCCGATGATCGAGACCTCGAGGTCGCGGGCGCCCGAGACGTAGGTCTCGACCAGGGCCAGCGTGTCGTAGCCGAAGGCGAGGTCCAGGGCGGCGGGCAGCTCCGCCGGGTCGTGGACGAGGGTCATCCCCACGGAGCTCCCGAGTCGCGCCGGCTTGACCATGAGGCGCGGCTCCGCGCCGCCGGCCGCGAAGGCCTCGAGCTCGCGCCGGACCCCCGCGGGATCCACGGCCCAGTGCGCCGCCCGGACCTCCCGCCAGTCGACGACCGGCAGGCCGATCCCGCGGCAGAGGCGCTTGAAGATGGCCTTGTCCATGCCGATCGCGGAGGCGGCGACCCCGGAGCCGGTGTAGGCGAGCCCGGCCGATTCGAGCAGGGCCTGGACGGTCCCGTCCTCCCCGAACGGGCCATGGAGCGCGATGACGACGACCGGCGCGACCGGCTCCGCGGCGAGGCGATCCATGGCCGCCCCGGCGCTCATCGGCCCGACCGCCGCGACCGCGACCGGATCGTCATAGGCCGACGCGGGACGCCCGTCGCGTCGGTGGTCGCGCGGGAGCCACCACCAGCCGCCGTCGAGGTCGATGAGGACCAGGTCGACGACCTGGCCCGGCTCGGCGAGGGCCTCGGCGATGGCCGTCCCGGACACGATCGAGACATCGTGCTCGGCGGACGGACCGCCGAGCAGCACGACGATCGGCACCGCTGGCTCGTTCATGACGCCGCCTCCCAGCCCGACCAGTCGCCGAGGAACTCGACCTCGTACTCGAGGTGCACGCCGCTCCGGGCCGCGACCTCGGCCCGCACATGGTCCATCACGCGACGGACATCCGTCGCGCTCCCGCGCTGGTCGTTGATGACGAAGTTCGCGTGCTTCTCCGAGACCGACGCGCCGCCGATCCGGAAGCCCTTGAGCCCTGCCTCGTCGATGAGCCGCCCCGCGGAGTCGCCTGGCGGGTTGCGGAAGACGCTCCCGGCGGACGGGATCCCGAGCGGCTGGTGCGCCTGTCGCCAGCGGCGGATGTCGTCGAGGCGGCCCTTGATGGTGTCGGGGTCCGCCCCGGCCAGGCGGAACGTGGCGTCGAGCACGAGCTCGGCCGGGCCGCCGTCGACCACATGCTTGAACCGGCTGTCGCGATACGCGAGCCCCAGCTCGGCGACGGGCACGACCGCCTCGGCACCCGCGGCGTCGAGGACCCGCGCCGACTCCAGGATCGCCGCCATGTCCGATTCGTGGGCACCCGCGTTCGCCCAGACCGCGCCGCCCACCGTCCCCGGGATCGCGAGGCCGAACTCCAGCCCGGTCAGGCCGGCCTTCTGGGTCTCGGTGGCCGCCCGCGCCATCGCCACCCCGGACTCGGCGACGTACCGCTCGCCATCGACCCGCGAGCCCTCGGCGCGGACCTGGAGGACGAGGCCGCGCACGCCGGCGTCGCTGATGACCACGTCGCTCCCCCGCCCGAGGATGAGGTGCGGGAGCCCACGCGAGCGCGCGAAGCGGACGAGGGCCTTGAGCTCGAACGCGTTGTGCGCGGTCGCGAAGAGATCGGCCGGACCGCCGACCCGCATCGTGGTGAACCGCGCGAGCGGCTCCTCGCGCGACGTCTTGACCCCGATCCGGCGCTGGATCTCGGTCCCGACGGCGATGGCATCGAAGGCCGCCGTCACGACCGCGCGCCCCTCGACCGGCGGTCGATCGCGGCCGCGTCCGGCAGCGGACGACGCTCGGCGGCGGCCATGACGAGGTCGGCGACCGCGTCGGCGGCCCCGGGACGCCCGAGCGAGCGGGCGGCGGCGGCCATCGCGGCATGGGTGGCCGGGTCCGCGAGGATGGCCGCCGCATCGATGAGCGCCTCCGCGTCGAACGCGTCGTCCTCGACGAGCCGCGCGGCTCCGGCGTCGACCAGGGCGGCCGCATTGGCCCGCTGGTGGCCCGCGGCGTGCGGATACGGCACGACGACCATCGGCACGCCCAGGGCGGTCACCTCGGCGAGCGTGGACGACCCGGCGCGCCCCACCACGAGGTCCGCGGCCGCCAGCGCGGGGAGCATGTCGTCGCGCAGGAACGGATGCGGCCGATAGCGAGCCCGCACGTCGGCCGGCAGCGCCTCGCGGTCGGTGAGGGCGGCCGCGTAGCCGTCGTCACCGCTCACGTGGATGACGGTCATCTGCGTCACGAGCCGGCCGATCGCGCCCGAGACCGCGGCGTTGAACCGGCGGACGGCCTGCGACCCGCCGAAGATGAGGAGGACCCGCTCGCCGGGCGCGATCCCGAGTGCGACCCGTGCCGCGGCACGGTCGACGTCGCGGGTGTCCCGGATCGGCGTGCCGGTGAGGAAGCACGGCACGCTCGGTGCCGCGCGCGCGAGGGCGGCACACGTCGACGCGAACGAGACGGCCAGGACGTCCGCGAGCCTGGCTGTGGCCCGCACGGCCCGGCCCGGGACGACGTTCCCGTCCCACAGGACGACCGGGATCCCGAGCGGCGCCGCGGCCATCAGCACCGGGATGGCGATGTACCCGCCGGTCGTGAAGATCGCGGCCGGCCGCTCGCGCGCGAGCAGCGCGGCCGCCTGCGGGACCGAGACGCCCAGGCGGAGCGGGTCGAGGACGGCATGGACGTCCACCTCGGTCGTCCGCAGGGAGCGGGCCGCGAGGCGGCGCAGCGGGATGCCGGTCGGAGGGACGAGGCTCGCCTCCAACCCGCGATGGCCGCCGATCCAGCGAAGCTCAGGCCCGTCCGGACGGGCGCGGAGCGACGTGGCCACGGCCAGGGCCGGGTAGATGTGCCCGCCCGTCCCCCCGCCGACGATCACCGATCGCATCGTCGTTCCATGTCCCCTTCTCGATGGTCTCGCGCGAGATCGACAACAGGATGCCGACCGCCGCGAAACTGATGATGAGCGACGAACCGCCCGCACTGATGAACGGCAGGGTGATGCCGGTGATCGGGAACAGGGCGACGACGACGCCGATGTTGATGAACGCCTGGATGCACAGCCACCCGGTGATCCCCGCGGCGAGCAGCGCCCCGAACGTGTCCGGCGCGCGCAACGAGATGCGGATCCCCGAGTACGCGAGGATGAAGAAGAGCCCGATGACGACGAAGCCGCCGACGAGGCCGAGCTCCTGCCCGATCTCGGCGAAGACGAAGTCGTTGAACGCGTTCGGGACCACCACCTGGCTCTGCCCGAGGCCGTTCCCGAGCAGGCCCCCGACCCCGAGTGCCAGGAGCCCCTGGATCGTGTGGTAGCCGTCGACGAGCGGATCGGACCACGGGTCGAGCCAGGCCCGGATCCGGTCCACCTGGTAGCCGTGGAGCCCCACGAGGATGAGCCCGGGCAGCGCTCCCGCCACGAGCACCCCGAGGTGCAGGCCGTTGGCGCCAGCGACGAAGAACATCACGAACGCGGTGAGCGAGATGACCATCGTCGTCCCGAGGTCGGGCTCCTTGAAGACCAGCGCGATGACCGGCGCGATGATGATGAGGAACGCGACCGTGCCGCCGGCCAGGCCGTGCACCTTGGTCCCGCGCTTGGCGAACCAGTGCGCCAGGTAGATGACGAGCGCGAGCTTCGCGATCTCGGCCGGGTGGATGGCGGGCAGCGGGCCGAGCTGGAGCCACCGGGCGGAGCCACCCACGGAGATCGGCTTGAGCGGGCCCATGGCCGGCAGGAGCACGACGACGAGCAGCACGATCGCGACCACGAAGAACGGCACCGAGGCCAGCCGCAGGTAGCGGTAGTCGACCCGCATCATGACGGCCATCGCCACGATCCCGAGCACGGCCCACTGGATCTGCGGGCCGACCGTGACGAAGGTGTCCGCGTCCGACGAGAGGTAGCCGCGGATCGCCGACGACGAGTAGACCATGAGGATGCCGACCGCGGTCAGCGCGACGACCACGACGAGGATCACGTAGTCCGCCTGGTGCCGCTCGCGCTGGACGACCGAGCCCGACCGGGTACGTGCCGGGACCCGGCCCGCGGTCCGGTCCCTGGTGCCCGTCGGCTTGGTGATCGCGCCCGGCCGTCCGGGGCGCCACAGGTGGCGGATCGGTGGTGCGAGGTTCATCCGGTGCTCCCTCCGGCACGATCGGCGGCCAGTGCCGCGACCGCGGCCTTGAAGGCGGCGCCACGGGCCGCGTAGTCGGTGAACATGTCGAAGCTCGCGGCGGCCGGGCTGAGCAGGACGGTCGCCTCGCCGTCGCCGGCGCCACTCGCCGCCAGGGCCGCTCGCGCGAGGGCATCGGCGATCCGGACGGCGTCCGCGAGCGACGCCGCTCGCTCGGTCCGGGCCAGTCCCGCGTCACGGAAGCGCGCCTCGAGGTCCGGGCCGCTCTCCCCGATGAGGACGGCGGCCACGGCGCGTTCCGCGACGACCGGCCCGAGGCCCGAGAGGTCGACGCCCTTGTCCCGGCCGCCCGCGATGAGCACGACCGGGGCCGGGAACGCGCGCAGCGCGGCGACGACCGCGTCAGGTTGCGTGCCCTGCGAGTCGTTGACGAAGCGGACGCGATCGATGCGCGCGACCGTCTCGAGGCGGTGCTCGACGCCGCTGAACGCGGCCGCCGCGGCGCGGATGCCCTCGGGTGCCACGCCGAAGAGCAGGCCGACGCCGATCGCAGCCAGCGCGTTCGCGATGTTGTGCTCGCCCGGGACCGACAGCTCGGCGGTCGGCATGATCCGCCCGCCGGGGCCGGTCGCGGCCGGGCCGCCACCCGCGAGTCCGAGCCGCTCGACGCCGGCCGCGACGATCCAGCCGTCGACCACGCCGAGACCGCCGGGCAGCGGCCGGTCCCGCCGATACGTCACGACCGGTGCCCGTCCGATCGCGGCGTAGGACGCCACCACGGCGTCCTCCGCGTTGAGGATCAGGGCGCCGCCCGGGTCCACCAGCTCGGCGAGCCGGCGCTTGGCTGTCCGGTAGCGCTCCAGCGTGCCGTGCCGGTCGAGGTGGTCGGAGGTCACGTTCGTGTACGCGGCGACGGTCGTCCCGCGCGACAGCGTCGGCAGCTGCAGCTCCGAGAGCTCGTAGACGACGCGATGGTCGGCCGTCAGCTCGAGCAGCCGCTCGACGATCGGGACGCCGATGTTGCCCCCGAGGACGACCGGGTGCCGCGGGTCGGCCGCCAGGATCGCCGCCGCCATCGACGCCGTCGTCGTCTTGCCCTTGGTCCCGGTGACCCCGACCGTCGGGGCGGGACAGAGCCGCAGGAAGAGGTCGGGCTCCCAGATGACCGCCGGCGCGTCCGGGTCGCCACCGGCGCGCGCCTCGATGAGGTCGTGCAGCGCCCGGCGCAGCCGCGGCTCGGTCGTCGGGTAGGCCGGGTTGATCGATGGCGACGACGTCACCAGCTCGGCACCGGTCCAGATGCGGGCCGGGTCCCACGCCGGCCCGAGCAGGAGCCGCACGGTGCGACCCTCGAGGGCCGCGATGGCCCCCCGGAGCTCGTCCTCCGGCCGGCCGTCGTAGACGGACACCCGCGCGCCGGCGTCGGCGAGGAACCGGGCGAGCGCGATGCCGCTCCGGGCGAAGCCGAGGACCATGACCGATCGGTCGCGCAGGGCGCCAGCACGGATCCCCTCGAGGGTCAGCGTGTCGGGATCGATCGTGCGGAAGGGCGCCATCGTCATCACGCGAGCCGGCTCAGCGACGCGAGGAAGAGCGTGACGCCGAGGAGCGCCGCGAGGACGCCGATGATCCAGAACCGGATCGTGATCTTCTCCTCGTCCCAGCCGCCGAGCTCGAAGTGGTGATGGATCGGGCTCATCCGGAGCAGCCGCTTGCCACCGCTGAGCCGGAAGTAGCTGACCTGGACGATCACCGAGGCGGTCTCGATGACGAAGATGATCCCGATGAGCGGGAGCACGAGGATCTGGCCGGTGATCAGCGCGGTCACCGCGAGCGTCGCCCCCAGGGACAGGGCCCCCGAGTCGCCGATGAAGATCTGCGCGGGATGCACGTTGAACCAGAGGAACCCCAGCAGCGCCCCGATGATCAGCGCACAGAGGAGCGCGAGGTTGGCCTGGTTCGGCGTGTTGAGCAGCGCGATGAGCATGTAGGCGACGAAGGCGATCGCGACCGTCCCGCCGGACAGCCCGTCGAGCCCGTCGGTGATGTTCACCCCGTTCGCGGTCGCGACGATGGCGAAGGCCGCAAAGAGGACGTACAGCCGCGGGTCGATGGCGACGGCCCCGACGAACGGGACGGCGATCGCGGTGATGTCGTAGGTCTGCTGGATCTGGTAGGCGGCGACGAACCCGACCACCGAGAGCCACACGAGCTTCTGGCGGGCGCGGATCCCCTCCCCGGTGCGCGCGTTGAGGTAGTCGTCGAACGCGCCGAGGAGCCCGACCAGCCCGAGCGCCGCCAGCGGCGCGAAGGTCGACGGGTCCGGCTTGCGCAGGAAGAAGTAGATGGCGAGCACGACGACGACGATCAGGAGGCCGCCCATCGTGGGCGTCCCCTCCTTGAGGTAGTGGCTCTGCGGGCCCTCCTCGCGGATCCGCTTGCCGAACCCGACCGCCTGGAGCAGCCGGATGTACGGCGGCATGAGGATGACGATGAGCGCGAACGCGAGGAGCAGGCCCTGGATCAGCTCGACGGTCATCGGTCGCGCTCGCGGCCGCGCTCGGCGGTCAGCCCGGTGACGAGCGCGTCGAGGCCGATGCCGCGCGACGCCTTCACGAGGATCACGTCGCCGTCGCGCAGCCGCGGACCGAGGACATCGAGCGCGGCGCCCGCATCGTCGACCTCGAGGATGCGCGTCTCGGCGAGGCCGGCGTCCCGGGCGCCCGTCGCGATCCCGGCGGCGTCCCGGCCGACCACGATCAGCAGGTCCGCGACCCGCCCGGCCATCTCGCCGACCGACTCGGTGGCCGGTCTCGTGCGCGTCGCCGAGCTCCAGCATCTCGCCCAGCACCGCGACGCGCCGGCCGGGCAGATCGGCCAGCAAGGCCAGCGCCGCCTCCATCGAGCCGGGTGACGCGTTGTAGCTGTCGTCGATGACCGTCACACCGGCAAGACGGACGAGCGCGACACGGTGCGGCGCCGACCAGCCGGCCGCGAGCCCGGCCGCGATCTCCTCGAGCGTGAGCCCGGCGGCGAGGCCGGCCGCAGCGGCGGCGAGGCCGTTGTGGACCGACAGGCGGCCGAGCGCCGGGATCGTCATCGGGCGCCGCTCGCCGCCGGCCCGGAGCGTGAAGCGCATGCCCGCCACGCCGGCCGCCTCGACGGACTCCGCGCCCACGTCGGCGTCGGCCGCGAACCCGTAGGTCAGTGGCCGGGCCGCCGTCCGGGACGCCATGCGCCGGACGATCGGGTCGTCGGCGTTGAGGATGGCCGTGCCGGCGGCCGGGAGCGCCTCGAGCAGCTCGCCCTTCGCGGCCTCGATCGCGTCGAGCGAGCCGATCCGCGACAGGTGGACGGCCTGGACCGCGGTCACGATGCCGATCGAGGGCCGCGCGATCCGGGCGAGGTCGGCGATCTCGCCACCGACGTACATCCCCATCTCGAGGACGGCGGCCTCGTGCTCGGGCCCCAGCCGGAGCAGCGTGAGCGGGAGCCCGATCTCGTTGTTCTGGTTGCCCTCGCTCTTGAGCGTGCGGAAGCGACGGCCGAAGACCGCGGCGACGGCCTCCTTGGTCGATGTCTTGGCGATGCTGCCGGTCACCCCGACGACGAGCGGATCGAAGCGACGCCGCCACCCGGACGCGAGTGCCCCGAGCGCGACGAGCGCATCCGGGACTCGGACGATGGTCACATCGCCGAGGGCCGTCGGGTCGGCCGGCGGCCGGGTGATGAGGAGCGCCGACGCCCCGGCGGCCACGGCCTCGGCGAGGAACTCGTGGCCGTCGGTCCGCTCGCCCGGCAGCGCCACGAACACCATGCCCGGGCCGACCTCGCGCGAATCCACGGCGGCACCGCGGATCGGCCGGTCGGAGCGAGCGAGGAGCCGGCCACCGGTCAGGCGGGCGAGATCCTCGGCCGTGAGCGCGGGCGCGTCCCCGGCACCGGACGTGGCGACCACCGGGTGCGACGGGTCGACGTCAGTCACGGCGCGGAGTGTGTCATGGGCCGCGATCACTGGTCCGGGGTCAGGCCGGTCGTCTCCGGCCGACCGGTCAGCAGGTCCGGGGTGGTGATCGCGTTCGTGGCGATCCGGCGGAAGAGCTGGAAGGACATCACCGGCATCTCCAGCTGCCCGACCCGGGCGATGGTCGGTCGTCCTTCCTCGATCCGGATGGCGACCACGAGGTCCGGCGTCTTGTCCCGGCCGATGTAGCCGATGAACGAATAGTTGAAGAGGTTGCGCTTCCAGTCGCCCTTGCCGCCGCGCGCCTTCGGGTCCCAGATCTGGGCGGTACCGGTCTTGCCGCCCACGACGTACCCGGGGACCTTGGTCCGGTTCTTGTAGAACGGCACCGTGGTCACCACGTGGTTCATGAGCTTGGTCAGCTGGCGCGACAGGGTCTTGTCGATGACCGTGCCGCGCGGCGCGGGCTCGACCTCGTGCGACCCGATCGCCTTGACGACGTGCGGCTGGATGAGCGTGCCGCCGTTCATCAGCGCGGCATACGCGGTCGCGAGCTGGATGGGCGTGACCGCGACGCCTTGGCCGAACGCCCCGTTGGCGAGGTCGATCTCGGCCCACGGCGAGAGGGCCGGGTCGCGCACGATCCCGCTGACCTCGTTCGCCACGTCGATCCCGGTCGGCGCGCCGAAGCCGAGCTTCTTCCAGGTGTCGTAGAGGATGGCCGACGACTGGCGCGTGTTCTTGCCGAGCTTGAGGGCCACCTTGGCGGCCACGACGTTGCGCGAGAAGGCGACGCCGTCCTGGAACTCGATCCAACCCATCCCGCGGCGGTCCGCGTCGTCGATCTTCGTTCGCCCGTGGTCGAGCCGCAGCGTCCCGACGTCCTTGATCTTCGTGGTGAGCGTGACCGTGTCGTGCTCGAGGGCGGCCGTCGCGGTCATCATCTTGAAGACGGAGCCCGGCTCATAGACGTTCGAGACGACCGGGTCGATGAACCGTGACGGCTCCTTCGCGGCGACCTGCCGGTACTGGTTGGCGTCGTACGACGGATAGGTCGCCTCGGCGTAGATCTCGCCGGTGTACGGGTCCATGACGACCGCCGACACGCTCTTGGCCTTGTCGGCGACCCATGCGGCGAGCAGCTCCTGCTCGACGGACAGCTGCAAGCTGGCGTCGATGGTGGTGCGGATGTCCTGGCCGGGCGTCCCCGGCGTGACGACGCTCGCGGTGTCGGCGAGCGGCCGTCCGTGCAGGTCGCGCTCGGCGAGGACGACCCGGGGGACGCCACCGAGCGTCTCCTGGTACTCCTGCTCGATGCCGTACTGGCCGGTGCCGTCGCGGTTGACGAAGCCGAGCAGCTGGGCCGCCAGCGACGAGTCCGGGCCGCCACCCTGCTGCGGGTACTGGCGCACCGGCTCCGGCTCGAGCGAGATCCCGAAGATCCGCTTGCCGCTGGTCTCGGCGCGGATCCGGTCGGCGAGGACGGGCGTGATCTCGCGCGCCAGGATCACGTACGCCTTCTTGCTGGCGAGCTTGTCGCGGAGGGCCATCGCGTCCTCCTCGCCCAGCTGCAGCATCCGGACGAGCTCGTCGCCCGTCTGCCGGCGCTGCTCGGGCGTCAGGTCGGCGGTCGACGCGACGAGGCGCTCGCGCTCGACCGTGGTGGCCAGCACGATGGTCCCGCTCCGGTCGTAGATGTCACCGCGATGGCTGGGCTCGGAAACCTTGACGGTGGTCTGGGCGACCGCCCGCGCGGAGAGCATGTCGCGTTCCAGCACCTGCCAGTACGCGAGCCGGCCGACGAGGGCCATCGCGCTCAGGACGAAGACCACCAGCATGGCGAGCAGGCGGCCACGGGAGTCCGTACGTCCCAGCATCGGTCGGTCGATCGCTCAGCGGGCCGGCAGGACGATCGGCTCGCCGAGCTGGCCGAGTCCGGAGTCGATCGAGAGCTTGCGGATCGCCGGTTCGCTCCCGAGGCGGCTGAGGTCCGAGCGGAGGTCCTGCGCGCGCGAGTCGAGGCGCTCGCGCACCACCTCGAGCCGTCCGATGTCGTAGCTGGTCGCCGACTCGCGCACGACCTGGGCGAGCCAGAAGAAGGCGAGCAGGAAGGCGACGACGATGGCGCCCAGGGTCAGGGCGAGCCGGTTCGAGCGACGTCCCGCGCGGACTGCGGTGCGCATCCGGCGTCGTCCGAGGGTCGGGCCCTCGGCGAGCCGCGGGCGACCGGGCAGCGCGATCGTGCGTGGGCGGGCGCCCTCGTAGACGGCCATCGTCAGTCGGCCGACGCGAAGCGCAGGCGTGGGCTACGGGGATCGAGGAAGGCGAGCGGGTCGGCCGGCGCCGACGGATCCCACGCCTCGAGCTCGGCTTCGAAGCCCTCGTGATGTTGCTGACGATCGTTCCGCTGCCGCACCTCGTGGAGGCGCCGGCCGTACGCCTTGCGGCGGCTCGACTGGTGACGCTTGCTCATGTGGACTCCTCCTTCCCTTCCTCGCGGCGGCTCGGACCTTCCGGCCGGCTCGCCTCCTGTCGTCCCCTCGCGCTAGGCGGCGAGGCGCTCGGCTGCGCGCAACCGGGCACTCCGGGCGCGCGGATTGGTGGCGATCTCGGTCGCCGTGGGGGTGAGCGACCGCCTCGTGACGAGGCGGAGCCGCGGGTTCCGACCGCAGACGCAGACGGGCAGCTCCGGCGGGCAGACGCAGCCGCGCCGTTCGGTGGCCATGAACCGCTTGACGATCCGGTCCTCGAGCGAGTGGTAGCTCAGGACGACGAGGCGTCCGCCGGGCCGGAGCAGGTCGAGCGCCGCGGCGAGCCCGGCCTCGAGCGCCTCGAGCTCCTCGTTGACCGCGATCCGCAGCGCCTGGAACACGCGCGTCGCCGGATGGGTCCGGCGCGGCTGTCGCGGGTTGGGCGGGACGACCCGTTCGACGAGCGCGGCGAGCTCCTCGGCGGTCCGCACCGGCCCGACGCGACGCGCATCCACGATCGCCCGGGCGATCCGTGACGCTTTCGGCTCCTCGCCGTAGCGGCGGAAGAGCGCCGTCAGCTCGGCGGCATCGAGCGTCTCGAGGAGCTCTGCTGCCGGCACGCCGCGCGACGTGTCGAAGCGCATGTCGAGCGGACCGCCGGCCCGGAACCCGAACCCACGGTCCGTGTCGGCCAGCTGGAAGCTCGAGAGCCCCAGGTCGAAGAAGCAGCCGTCGACGCGGCCGAAGCCGGCGGCCGGTGCGACCGTCGCGAGCTCGCGGAAGTTCGCCTGGCGCAGGACCAACCGATCGCCGAACCGCGGGCCCAGGCGGTCCGCGACTCTGGCGACGGCCGCCCCATCGGCATCGAGGCCGAGGAGGCGGCCATCAGGGTTGGTCGCCTCCAGGATCCGCTCGGTGTGCCCACCGCCGCCCAGCGTGGCATCGATCTGAAGGCTGCCGGGCGCCGGCGCGAGTATCCCGAGGACCTCCTCCGCCAGCACCGGAACGTGCTCGACCTTCATCTCTCCTCCATCCCGGACGATCGGATCCCGAGCGGATCCTGGAAGCGCATGTGGTGGCGCTAGATCCCCAGCCCTTCGAAGGCCTGGGCCAGCGCTTGTGGGTCGTCGAGCGCCCGGCGGTAGTCGTCCCACCGCTCGGGAGCCCAGATCTCCACGTGATCGCGCAACCCGACGACCACGGCCTCGCCGGCCAGGCCGATCGCGTCGCGCAGGAATGCGGGGACGAGCACACGTCCCTGCCTGTCGAGTTCAGCGGGTGAGGCGCCCGAGAAGACGAATCGCGAGAAGAGGCGGCCGTTCGTGTCGGTGATCGGGATGGCGGCCATCTTCGTCGCGAGACTGTCCCAGCCGGCGGGCGTGTGGATCGCGAGGCAGCTCTCCATCCACCGCGAGATGTACGCGCCGGCATCGAGCTGGGCGCGGAATCTCGCGGGGACGGCGATCCGTCCCTTGTCGTCCACCGTGTGCCGGTACTCGCCGGTGAACACCAGTCGGGTTACCCCTGTCGTTTGGCTTGGCCTGGTCGTGGCGGGCGATGGTCCTCGTGGAGCTGGGTCGCGGGTCTGTTGCGGTTCCCCACTTTCCACCACTTCACGCCACTTCGGGCCATATTAGCGCACAACGGGGCGCCGTCAATGGGCGTTTCCACACAACAGCGGCGCCAGGGCGCGGTGGGGCGGACTCGGACGGACGCGGCCCACGTGGTCCACGCGTCGACCATCCGTCGGCTGGCGGCCAGGTCCAGACGTCGATCGGCGCGCGCAGCGACCGGTCGACGGCCGAGGCTGGCCGGCCCCGCACGAGACCGCCGCCGCGGCGGCGGTCGGTTCGTCGTTTGGTCGCGCCGTGGACCGATCGCGAGACCGCCCACGGGACCCCCCGGGAGCGCGGGCGCTCCCGGAGCGCGGGATCTCCCCGGGCTCGGCGCGCCTACC
Source organism: uncultured Chloroflexia bacterium (assembly GCA_963755115.1). Classification (GTDB taxonomy): domain Bacteria; phylum Chloroflexota; class Limnocylindria; order Limnocylindrales; family CSP1-4; genus SPCO01. The sequence continues at coordinate 1,402,266 of CAVWIK010000002.1, read as the reverse complement.
TCGCCCGCGGGGCCGGGGTCAGCGGGTCGGGTTCGGGAGGATGAGCTTCTGGCCGGCCTTGAGGCGCGTCGTCCTGGTCCAGGGGTTGAGCGCCTTGACCTTGCTCAGCGGCACGCCGAAGTACTTGGCGATGCTGTACAGGTTGTCGCCCGAGTGGATCCGGTAGATCCAGCAGTTCGGCTTGTCCGGGCAGCGCTTGAGCTGGGCCGCCCGAGGCGATGGCAGCTTCGGCGTCGGCGCGGGGTTGGCCGACGGCTTCGGCGTCGGGGTCGGTGCCGGCGTGACCGATGGGCTGGGTGCGAGCGACTGGCTCGGCAGCGGCGTCGCGCTCGCGGTGGCGACGGGCGCGATGGAGGCCGGGACGATCGACGGCGCGATCGACGGGGCGACGGCGATGGCCGACGCCGATGCGCCGGCGGCGGGCGTGGTCGCCAGCGCACTCGAGGGCAGGACGAGCCCGCCGTTGGCGAGCCCGAAGGCGACCGATGCGCCGAACGACAGAGTCAGGATGATGAGCGACACACTGATCGCCGGCGTGAGGATGGCCTTGGTCCGCACCCGCGGCGTGGCGACCGGGCTCACGAGGGTCGCGCCCCGCAGATAGCGCGGACAGTTGACATGCGCGGTCGTGAGGCAGACGAGCTCCTGCTGGCGCAGGGACTGTGGGACCGGCTCGCGCATCGCGGCGCAGCGGTTGACCGCATCCGGGGCCTCCACCGGGAAGCCGAGGCTGTCGTCCGTGCCGACGGCGCGGAGGAACGGGCAGATCGTGGCATGCAGCGAGCGTGCCTGGAGCCATGGCAGCGAGGTCGACGGATCCGGGGTCGCGGTGGCAACGGGGATCGGGGTGGACCACAGGCTGGTCGGGGGCATCGCGTCGGCGGTCCCGGCGGCCACGGCGGCCCATTCGTCGTCGGCTCCGTGGCCGACCGGGGTGTCCGCCGCGATCGGGACCGTGGAGGCGTCGGCGTCGGCGTCGGCCGGCTGGTCGGCGGTGTCGGAGGCGGCGGCCGGCTGGTCGGCGTCAGAGGCGTCGGCGGTCGACTGGTCCTCGCCGGTCTCCCCTGCCGGGTCCCCGGCCGGCACCTCGTCCGACGCCTCCACATCGTCGGGCGAGACCGACGCGTCCGCCTGTTCCCGCTGGTCCTCGGCGACCTCGGCGACCGGCGTCTCTCCCGACGCTGCCGCGTCCCCCGCCTCCGCCTCCGGGGTGTCCGCTCGAGCGTCCGGGGTGTCGCCCCGCGCCTCCGCGGCATCATCCGACGCGACGTCGACGGCTTCGTCCGGCCGCACGTCCGGGGCGTTGTCGGTCGCCATGTCGACGACGGCGTCATCGGTCGGCGGTGGGGTCCCGTCGGGTCGGGACGAGCGCCTCCCGCGTCGCGGGGCGGCGTTCGAATCGTCTGCCACGCGCCCTCCGGCTGCGTTGGTTGGAACGGCGGGCAGTCTAGGACGTCATGCCCGACCGCACAAACCCGCCGGCTCGAACGCGCAGGGTAGCATCGCCGCTCCCGTGCACCTCACAGCGGCCTCGCGCGAAGGTGCGAACGACCCGTCGGGCGGCCCGAAACGCGCCCTGACGGATGACGGCCGGCGAGATGGGTAGTACTTTCGCGCCTTGCCGTCCCGAGCGGCATGGTGCTACGGTTCGGCGCCAGAGTCGCCCGGACCCCCATCCGGCCGAACGAACGAGGCTCCTGCGAAGCCACATGGCCCTGCCACTCCCTGTCGTCCCGCCCCAAGCCGACGCCTTCCACCTCGCCCCGCACCGGATCAAGCGCTGCACGTTTCGGCGACTGATCCAGGTCGAGGCTGGCGGCGAGCGTGTGTACGACGTGGAGTGCCTGTTCCCGGACCGGAAGGTCCCGATCCCGCTCGGCGACCTCGATTCGGCGACGCCCGTCTGCAACGCCTGCACGGCCCCGCACATCTTCCGGCCCGACGAGGACTGACCCCCGGGGCGCCCCCGAGCGGCCCTGGGCCGTTTCGCGGTAGGCCACCCCTCGAGCCCGCCACAGGGCGGACACCTTCTGGCGGGATTTGCACCCCATGACCGTTATGGCTGGTCCGAGACCGCTGACGGGCGCCAGGCGTGACCCGTGATGCACGATCGTGCGAGGCCACGCATCGCAAGACCGCTCCGAGTCCGGAGCCGCCGACCTTTCGGCCATTACGGTCTCCCGGTGCAAGTCCTGCCATGACCCATGGTCGACCGATCGTCGCGGGCGGCCACGCGACTCGGACCGATGGCAGAGGCAGCGCGTTCTCGTTCCGGCGACCCTCGATCGGCAGACTCGATGTGTGAGAAGCGTCAGCGAGGCGGTCTGTAAGCCGAGTTCTGTCCCGCGGATCGCGCCGAAGCGCGCCGGCGGGGATGGCCATCCATCTTTGGCCGCCGGTCGCCCGACGGCTCATGCGGCCGACCCGAGGGCTGGGCAGCGCACCTCTCCCCCGACGACGGTCGCCCGCCGACGGGTTGCGCCCTCCTATTTGGCCTTGCTCCGGGTGGAGTTTGCCGCGTTTCACTCCGCACTCCGGCCCGAGGGCCGGCGAGCGGCATCGTCACTGTGGCACTGGTCCTCGCCTCACGGCGGACGGGCGTTACCCGCCACCCTGCGCTGCGGAGCTCGGACTTTCCTCACGCCGGACCGGGTCACCCCGGCTGGCGCGCGACCATCCGACCGCCTCGCTGACGTCCGGAGTCTACCCCGCGGCGGATGCGAGCCAGATCACGGCCGCCGTCACGACCGGCGCCAGGATCGACCGAGGGCTCCAGGTCATCCAGCACCAGGCGGCCCACAGCGTGCCGATCCCCCAGACGAGCGCGACCGCCGGGCGCATCCACCCGCCCGGCGCGTCCGAGGACAGCAGCAGGACCGGCACGACCAGGGCGAACTGGACGACGAACGCTGCGGTCGTGATCACGAAGGTCGAGAGGTTGCGACCCAGCGCGCCCCACCGGACCGGCCGGTCGCGGGGCCAGCTGCCCGGGTGGTCCCGTCGGTTCGGGTCGCCCATCGGCGGTCAGTCGCCCGGCCGGCGCACCACCGACGTGGGCCCGCCGGCCTGCGCTCGATCGATGGCCTCGTTGGCAAGGCGATCCGCCACGCTGTTCTGGGCTCGCGGCACGTGCGCGGCGGACCACCGGTCGAAGCCCGCGAGCGTCCGCCGGGCCGCCGTCCAGAGCGGGATCAGCTTGGCGTCCTTCACCCGCCAGCGGCCGGCCAGCTGCTCGACGATGAGCTTCGAATCGAGGAGGAGCGCCACCTCCCGGGCACCGAGCTCACGGGCCAGGTCGAGCGCCCGGACGACCCCCGTGTACTCGGCCACGTTGTTGGTCTGGACGCCGAGGTAGTCCGAGATCGACGCGTCCGGCACCGCGCGATCGTCACGGGCGTCGGGCCGGGCGAGATCGAACAGCGCGGCGCCCAGGGACGCGGGACCCGGGTTGCCGCGGGCCGCCCCGTCGGTCCGGATCAGGAACCCGCCTCCCCGCTTCGGTGACCCGTCCGGCCCGGACGGGTCACCGGCCAGCTCGGGGAAGAGCGGGTCGCTCAATCGGGCGCCTTGCCGGCCGTCGGCTTGGCCCGCTGCGGCGGTCTGGCAGGGCGCGGGGCCGGGATCGCCTCGGTCACCGCGGGCGCGCCGGACGCGGTCGCGCCCGCGCCGCTCGCGACCGACGCATCGGGCGCCTCCGAGGCACCGGGAGCGGCCTCCCCGTCCGGCGCCATCGGCGCGCCGGCGCCCTGCAGGACCGGCAGCTCGACGTGCGTGCCCGAGCCGGCCGAGCCCCCGCGCAGCTTGCGCGCGATCCACTTGAGCGGGTCGTAGTACTCGTCGGCGACCCGCTCCTTGAGCGGGATGATCGCGTTGTCGGTGATCTTGATGTGCTCCGGGCAGACCTCGGTGCAGCACTTCGTGATGTTGCAGTAGCCGATCCCGCCGCTGTCCTTGAGGTACTCGCGGCGGTCGGCCTGGTCGATCGGGTGCATCTCGAGGCCGGCCGTCCGGACGAGGTAGCGTGGTCCCATGAACGGCCGCTCGGTCTCGTGGTTGCGCAGCACGTGGCAGACGTCCTGGCAGAGGAAGCACTCGATGCACTTGCGGTATTCCTGGACCCGCTCGATGTCCTGCTGCTGCCAGCGCCAGTCCTCCTGGGGGACGTCGTCGGGCGGCGTGAACGGCTGGATCGTCTTGTTGACCTCGTAGTTCCATGACACGTCGGTCACGAGGTCCCGGATGAGCGGGAACGCGCGCATCGGCTCGACCTTGATCGGCTGCTCGAGGTCGAAGTCGGACAGGCGCGTCTTGCAGGTCAGGCTGGGCCGGCCGTCCACCTCGGCGCTGCACGAGCCGCACTTGGCCGCCTTGCAGTTCCAGCGGACGGCGAGGTCGGGCGCCTCGTGGCCCTGGATCCAGTGCAGCGCGTCAAGGACGACCATCCCCTCCTCGACCGGCACGTCGAACTCGTCGAACCGTCCCTCGACGCCGGGGCTGCCGCGGAAGACCCGCAGGTGTGCGTCAGGCATCGGTCCCTCCGCCGTTCAATGGTCGCCGCCGAGCAGCCCGCGCAGCTCGTCCGACATGGTCGGGATGGGCGTCGTCCCGACCGCCATCGCGCCGTCGCGACCGCGGAAGACCACGCTGTTGATCGCGTTCCAGTGCGTGTCGTCGGTCGCGGGGTAGTCGATCCGGCTGTGCGCCCCGCGGCTCTCGGTCCGTTGCCGGGCGCTGCGCGTGATGGCCTCCGACACGGTCAGCAGGTTGGCGAGCTCGAAGACGAGGTTCCAGCTCGGGTTGTAGGCCCGCCCGCCGGTCACCTGGACGTTGCCCAGGCGCGTTCGCAGCTCGCCGAGCCGACGGATGGCCTCGTTCAGGTCGTCCTCGACGCGGAAGATCCCCACGAGGCTCTGCATCATGGCCTGCAGGTCGCGCTGGATCGCGTACGGGTCCTCCCCGTCACGACGCTCCAGCGGCGCCTCCAGGTCGCGGGTCGCCTCACCGACCTGGAGCGGGTCGACGTACGGCTCGGATGCCTCCGCGGCCGCGTGGGCCGCCGCCGCCCCACCGGTCCGTGCCCCGAAGACCAGGAGGTCGGACAGCGAATTGCCCCCGAGACGGTTGGCCCCGTGCATCCCGCCCGCGACCTCGCCCGCGGCGTACAGCCCCGGGACCGTCGTGGCGCCGGTCTCGGCGACGACGCGGATCCCGCCCATCACGTAGTGGGTCGTCGGGCCGACCTCCATCGGCCCGGTCGTGATGTCGACGTCCGCGAGCTCCTTGAACTGCTCGTACATCGAGGGGAGCTTGCGCCGGACGAGGTCGGCCGGCAGGTAGCTGATGTCGAGGAAGACGCCGCCGTGGGGCGATCCCCGTCCCTCCTTGACCTCGGTGTAGATGGCCCGCGAGACGTTGTCGCGGGTCGAGAGCTCGGGCGGCCGTCGCGCGTCGGTCTCGCGTCCCTCGGAGAGCGCGGTGACCCAGCGCTTGGCCTCGTCGTCGGTCTCGGCATACTCGGCCCGTCGCTCGTCGGGCAGGTACTTCCACATGAACCGGTCGCCGTCCTTGTTGCGCAGGATCCCGCCCTCGCCGCGGACGGCCTCGGTCACCAGCAGGCCGCGTACGCCCGGAGGCCAGACCATCCCCGTCGGGTGGAACTGGACGAACTCCATGTCGATGAGGTCGGCGCCCGCCGCATAGGCAAGGGCCTGGCCGTCGCCGCTGTACTCCCAGGAGTTCGAGGTGATCTCGTACGCCTTGCCGATCCCGCCGGTCGCGAGCACGATCGCCTTGGCCGGGAACACGATCGGGCGACCCGTCGTCCGCCAGTACCCGAAGGCGCCGGTCACGCCGCGCGGGCCGGTCGTCAGTCGCGTGACCGTGCACTCCATGTAGACCTCGATGCCGGCCGCGACGGCCCGGTCCTGGAGCGTCCGGATCATCTCGAGACCGGTCCGGTCGCCGACGTGCGCGAGGCGCGGGTTGGTGTGGCCGCCGAACGGCCGCTGGAGGATCCGCCCGTCCCTGGTCCGGTCGAAGGCGGCGCCCCAGTACTCGAGCTCTCGGACCCGGTCGGGCGCCTCCATGGCGTGGAGCTGGGCCATGCGCGGGTTGTTCAGGTACTTGCCGCCGACCATCGTGTCGCGGAAATGGACCTGCCACGAGTCGGCGGGGGCCACGTGGGCCATCGCCGCGGCGACGCCACCCTCGGCCATCACGGTATGCGCCTTGCCCAGGAGCGACTTGCACACGAGGCCGACGTCGGCCCCGGCTTCCTTCGCCTCGATCGCGGCGCGCAGCCCGGCCCCGCCCGCGCCGATCACGAGGACGTCGTGCGGACGCGTCTGGGACCGGTTCGGGTCGGCGAACACGCGGGCCTCGTCGTCGCCTAGAAGTGGATCGCCGGGTCGACGATGACGCCGGTGGCCACCAGGCGGATATAGACGTCGGCCAGGGTGACCGTGATGAGGCTCGCCCAGGCCCACGACATGTGGCGCCGGTTGAGCGAGGTCAGCCGCTGCCACATCCCGTGCCGCACCTGCTGGCGACGGGTGCACGAGAAGCAGTCGAGGTTCCCGCCGACCAGGTGGCGCAGGGAGTGGCACGAGAACGAGTAGCCGGTCAGCAGCGCGACGTTGACGAACAGGATCACGACGCCGAGACCGATCCGCCACTGCCCCTCGAAGCGCAGCGACGACACGGCGTCGACCCAGAGGAAGAAGAGCGGGAAGAACGCGAGGTAGAGGAAGTAGCGGTGGAGGTTCTGGAGGATGAACGGGAACGCCGTCTCCATGCGGTAGCGCTTGTGGACCGGCGGCTCGCCGACGGCGCACCCCGGCGGGTCCGCGAAGTAGAACCGGTAGTAGGCCTTGCGGTAGTAGTAGCAGGTGGCGCGGAACCCGAGCGGGATCCAGAGGATGAAGATGCCCGGGCTGACCCAGACCGGCAGCCAGGCCGGCGCGATGAGCGGCGAGAACAGCGGCGAGAGGTAGCCGTCCACCTCGTACGGCGTACCGAACAGCGGTGTCAGCAGGATGCCGCTGATGAACAGGTACGTGGCGCAGATCGTGAAGAGCGCGCCCTGCACAGTCGGTGCGACCCACCAGCGGTCGCGCCGGCTCGTCGCGCCGAGACCGGTCCGCGCGGTGCCCGCGGGCTTGCGCGGCGCCCGGAGGCTGGCGGGGATGCCGGTCATCGTGCGGCGGCCACGCCGTCGAGCCGGGCGATGATCGCGTCGGCGAACGCGATCGTGCCGGCCGGCCCACCGAGGTCGTAGGTCGTCGATCGGCCCTCGGCGATGACCTCGCGGACCGCGGTCTCGACACGGTCGGCGGCGTCGGGGTGGCCGAGATGCCGGAGCATGAGCGCGCCGCTCAGGATCATCGCGGTCGGGTTGGCCTTGTCGAGGCCCGCGTACTTCGGCGCCGAGCCGTGGACCGGCTCGAAGACGGCTGCGTCGAGCCCGATGTTCGCGCCGGGCGCGACACCCAGCCCGCCGACGAGCCCGGCCGCGAGGTCGCTCACGATGTCGCCGTAGAGGTTCGGCAGGAGGAGGACGTCGTACAGGTCCGGCTTCTGGACGAGCTGCATGCACATGTTGTCGACGATGCGGTCCTCGAACTCGATCTGGCCGTCGTACGCGGCGGCGACCGTCCGGCAGCTCTCGAGGAACAGGCCGTCCGAGAGCTTCATGATGTTCGCCTTGTGGACCGCCGTGACCTTCCGGCGGCCGTTCGCGACGGCGTATTCGAAGGCGAAGCGGGCGATCCGCTCGGAGGCCTCGCGGGTGATGATCTTGATGCTCTCGGCGGCGTCGCGGCCGACCATGTGCTCGATCCCGGCGTACAGGTCCTCGGTGTTCTCCCGGACGATGACGAGGTCGACGTCCTCGTAGCGCGTCTCGAGACCCTTGATCGAGCGGGCCGGCCGGAGGTTGGCGTACAGCCCGAGCACCTGGCGGAGCGTGACGTTGACGCTGCGGAACCCCTCCCCGATCGGGGTCGTGATCGGTCCCTTGATCGCGACCTTGTTGCGCTTGATCGACTCGAGGACGTGATCCGGGAGCGGCGTCCCGTACTCCGCGATGACCGCCTCGCCGGCGTCGACCGTCTCCCATTCGAAGTCGATGCCCGACGCGTCGAGCACGCGACGGGATGCCTCCGCCAGCTCCGGACCGATGCCGTCGCCGGGGATCAAGGTGACTCGATGGGCCATGGACCCGATTGTAGCGACGCAGCCGACGTGACGACGGCCGGCGCCTCGGAGGGAAGCCGGCCGTCGTGGGTCGCGCAGCGCGAAGGCGGTCTCGTCCGCTCAGGGACGTATCGGCAGCCAGGCCGCGATGGGCAAGGGCGTGCCCTCGATCTGCGACCCGAGCGGCATGACGATCGGGGATCCCGTGCCATCTGCGAGTAAGGAGACCGCGGACCGGCCCACGACATCGGCGGAGATCAGGCGGGTGCCATCGGGCGACCAGGTCGCAGGGCCGCAGAAGGCCTTGTTCGCCAGGTCTGGATGGTCCCGGCAATTCCCCGGGACCGCCGGGAAGGTCCGGACATTCCGTTGGACCTCGGCGAGGGCATCGGCCGTCGAGCGCACCTGTGTCCCATCCGACCAGAACGAGATCCGGTTGCCATCGGGCGACCAGATCGGCCAGAACCCTCCGCCGACGATCAGCTCATGGGCCGCCGCGAGGTCGATCATCCGAAGGCTGTTGCCGGGCGTGACGTAGAGCAGGCGCTGCACGACGGGATCCGGGGACCAGACGCCCCCGCCCACATCGCCGACGCTGACGAGCGAGGTTTCGAGTCGATGGAACCCGGTCCCATCGGGGTGGATCAGATAGATGCTCCCAGTTCCGGGGTCCCCCCCATCGGCACCGAGGAATGAGATCCATATGCCGTCTGGCGACCAGGCAGGCCACCACAGATCGGCGGTGGGGATGGTGCCCGCCCCGAGCTCGCTGGCCGCCGACCCATCGGTCGGCGCGATGTACACATGCGCGCCGGCGGCGTCAATCGCCAGGAAGACGATCCGGTCGCTCGCGGGTGACCAGCTGATCTGGTCGCCGGCCAGCAAGGTGCCCGGCAGCGGGACGGAGACCGGCGAGCCCCCGTCGACACGCAGGATCTCGATGTGGGCCGGCTGCTTCGGGACGTTGTAGGCGAGTCTCGAACCATCCGGCGAGACGGTGAGCCCGGTCGCACCGTTCGGGAGGTCGAGCACGACCTTCGGATCCGTGCCATCGGCGGCATAACTACGAAGCGACGTGCCGTCGGCAACGATGATCCGACCGTTGGAGGCCAGACCGAAGAACGGCGCCGACGGACGAAGCTCGCCCGTGAAGATCACCGCGCCGGCGATCGCGAGCACGATGGCCAGCAGCACGACCACCCAGACGAGGGACCTCTTGGCCATGATCCGGCCCCGATAGCTGATCGAGGTATCCAATGGGAGCCACCTTTCGAGGCTCGACCATGCCGGCCGCTGTCGCTCCGTGCTGGTGCGACGCAGGACCTCGTCCAGGTGCTCGGGCACCCGGTGGTCGGCGTCCGCGTGGAGCCAGGTCGAGACGGAGCGGTCGAAGCCGTCGCTGGGATTCATATCGGGTGCCCCTCCCGGATGTCGGATCCGGTTCGTGCGTCGGCGTCGAGCGCCGCGCGCATCTCCCGGAGCCCGCGATACAAGCGGGATTTCGTGGTGCCCAAGGGGATCCGCAGGGTGGCGGCGACCTCCGGCAGCGGCAGGTCGAGGTAGAGATGCAGGACGATCACCGCTCGTTCCTCAGCGTCGAGGCGGCGGAAGCCACGTTCGAGCTGGTCGCGATCGGCGATGGCCGACGTGTCGTCGGCGATGACAGGCAGGGTCGTCGTATCGGTGATCTCGACGTCCAGGCGGTGACGGCGGACCCGTCGGAACTCATCGATGCAGGCGTTCACCAGCAGTCGATGCAACCAGGCGTCGAACCGATCCAGCTCGCGCAGCGTGGGCAGATCACGCCAGGCGCGGACGAGTGCGTTCTGGACCGCGTCCGTGGCGCGATCCTTGTCCCGGAGCATGAGCCAGGCGGTCGCGTCGAGGCGGGAGATCGCGGCGCCTGCCAGCGTGGCGAAGGCGTCATGATCGCCCTTCCGCGCTCGCTCCACGAGGTCTCGCTGCATCACGGCCCCTCGGCGGTGGCGCGGCTCAGGTGGCCGCGCTCACCGAGTATGGCGAGCGACGGTGCCCGGGCGGCTTCAACTTGATCGGGACGTGGCGGCACCTCGAAGGTGGGCCGAGCGCGGGGCGCCCCCAGGACGCCCCGCGCTTCGATCACGGAGTGGCTATGGCGCGACCCGTTGATAGGCGGCGAACGCGAACGCCCCGGTGCTCAGGATCGAGGGGGCGGAGCCGTCGATCGGCAGCAGGCGGGTCACCTTGTCCTTGTCGTCGTTCGCGATGACGGCCTTGCCGTCCGGGGTGAATACGTAGTTGTTGATGTACGGCCCGTCGTTCCCGAACCCGCGCATCGGCCCGATCGAGATGCCTGTCCCACTCCCGTCCGTCGGCGCCACGACCAGGGTGTTGGTGGCTCCCGCGTACCAGCGCAGGTAGACGACATGGCGGCCATCGGGCGAGAAGACGGCGCCCTGCTGCGCCACGGCGTCGAGGGAGGCCGGCAGGACCCGGTCGGCGCCGGTCCGCAGATCCATGAGGTGGATCTGGCTGCCCTGATCGGGGACCGTTCGCGTGGTGGCGATGAGCGTGCCGTCCGGGGAGACCGCTACCTCCTGATAGTCGCCCTTGTCGATCGGCGGGGCGGTCGAGATCTCGTGCAAGCCGGTGCCGTCCGGCCGGACCGCGAAGATGCCGGATGGCGGGTCGGTCGGGTGGAGCTGCTCGCCGCGGAACACGATCTCGCGCCCGTCGGGTGGCAGCCAGGACAGCTCATGGGCCGGCCGGCCCACATCGAGGGTCGTGAGGCCCGAGCCGTCGACATTGACGACATTGATCAGGCCGTCGCCGTTGATGCGCGACAGGAAGGCGATCTGGCGGCCGTCCGGCGACCAGTCCTGCCAGTCGAGGCCGTCGACGGCGGGGCTGAGCTGGCGGACGTCGCTGCCATCGGCGTTGGCGACGGCCAGGATGAGGCCGCAGTTCGGTTCGCAACCGCCGGAGTCGATACGCAGGAACATGAACTTCGTGCCGTCCCTCGAGAAGGTCAGGCCGAAGTCGTCGTGCGGGTCCGCGATGATCGCGCGTTCGGCGTGGGTCACCGGATCGACGGCGAAGAGGTCGCCGTCGTGGCTGGCCACGAGCGCGCCGTCCAGCGCGAGTCCGAACGGCGCGGGCAGGGGTCGACGGGTCCCCACCGCGACCGCGACCAGCGTTGCGATGAGCAATGCGACGACGACGATGAAGACGGCGATCGCGCGCGATGGGGTGCCCCGGCCGATCACCGATCGATGGGCGCTTACGTCCATGGGAAGCCACCTTTCGATGGAGGTCCAGGCGGGCCGCTGGCGCGAGCGAGCGGTCCGGCTGAGGATGTCGTCGAGGTAGTCCGGCGAGCCGTGTCCGGCTTGCCGGTCGAGGAATTCGAAGATCCGGCGATCGGATCCGCTGGTGCCGGTCATGTGGTCCGACCCTCCGTCGTTTCCGGCGCAAGCCGGGAATTGGCGTCCAGGGCCGCCCGCATGACCTGGAGGCCCCGGTGGAGCCGCGACTTCGCGGTTCCGAGCGGGATGCCCAATGTCGAGGCGACCTGGGGCATCGGCAGGTCGAGGTAGTGGTGCAGGACGATGAGGGCCCGCTCCTCGGGCTGGAGCTGGTCGAAGCCACGCTCCAGCTCGTCGCGGTCGGCCGCGGCAGCCATGCCGTCGGCGGCCGGGAGCCGGTCCAGCTGGGTCAGTTCGACGTCGAACCGGTGACGCCGGAGTCGGCGCGTCTCATCGATGCAGGCGCGGACGAGCAGGCGATGCAGCCAGGCGTCGAAGCGGTCCGGGTCGCGCAGCGTGGGCAGATCACGCCAGGCTCGGACGAGCGCATTCTGCACGGCGTCCTTCGCCTGATCGGGATCCCGGAGGATCAGTCGAGCGGCCGCGTCCAGTCGAGCGATCGCGGCGCCTGCCAGCTCGGCGAAGGCGTCATGATCGCCTTTCCGCGCCCGCTCCACGAGGTCTCGCTGCATCACGCCCCTCGGCGGTGGCGAGGCCCATCTGGCCCCGCTCGATGAGTATGGCGAGGCGGGGTGGCCGGTTCGTTCCGTCATGATGTCGGCGATGACCGATGACGAACGGTCCCGGCTGGTCGCGGCCGGGTACGACGCCATCACAGACACCTACCGCGCCTGGACCGAGGCGACGCCGGACCCGGCCCGATCCGCGTGGCTGGAGCGCTTCTCGAGGAGCCTGCCCGACGAGGCCGCGGTCCTCGAGCTCGGCTGCGGCCAGGGCCGGCCGTCGACGGTCGCGCTGGCAGCGCGGTTCAGGGTCCACGGCGTGGACATCTCGGCCGGGCAGGTCGAGCAGGCGCGCCGGAACGTGCAGGAGGCCACGTTCGAGGTCGCGGACATGCGTTCTGCCGTCGTCGAGCCAGCCAGCTTCGACGGGATCGCGGCCCTCTACTCGATCATCCACGTCCCGCGCGACGACCACGCCGGCCTGTTCCGGCGGATCGCGACGTGGCTCAGGCCTGGCGGCTGGTTCCTGGCGAGCCTCGGCGCCGGCGACGACCCGGACTGGACCGGATCGTGGCTGGGCGTGCCGATGTTCTTCAGCAGCTTCGATGCCGACACGAACCTCCGCCTCCTCGGGGACGCGGGTCTGGTCGTCGAGGCGCACGAGATCGTGATGCTCCACGAACCCGAGCCCGAGGGCGACGCCCGGTTCCTGTGGGTGCTCGCCCACCGGCGATGAGCGGCCTGGGTGGCCGGTCCGACCCGCCCAGCCGTAGCACCGCGGACCAACGCGCCCCGGGCGGCCGGAGCGACGCGGTACCATCACCGCCCGCCCGCCCTTCAGACGGAGTCTGCATCGCGTGAAGATCCAGGAAGCCGACGCCAAGTCGCTGCTCGTCGCCCAGGGACTCCCCGTCCCCGACTGGGAGGTCGCCCACACAGTCGACGAGGCACGTGCCGCCGCTGAACGGTTCCTCGCTGCTGGCGCCGACAAGGTCGTCGTCAAGGCGCAGGTGCTCGTCGGCGGACGGGGCAAGGCCGGTGGGGTGAAGCTCGCCGGCTCGGCGGACGAGGCGGCCAGGGTCGCCGGCGCCATCCTCGGGATGGACATCAAGGGAATGACCGTCCGCAAGGTGCTCGTGGGCGCGGCGGCCGACATCGTCAAGGAGTTCTATCTCGCGGCCGTCCTGGACCGGGCGGATCGCGGGATCCTGCTGATGGGCTCGGCGGAGGGCGGGGTCGAGATCGAGGTGGTCGCCGAGGCGCATCCCGAGGCCATCATCCGGCGCCACGCGGACCCGCGCCTCGGGCTGCTCGACTACCAGGCCCGCGAGCTCGCCTTCGCGATGGGGCTCGGCGGACAGCTCAAGGCCGCCGTGGCGATCGCCAAGGGCCTCGTCGCGACGATGCGCGCTTACGACGCCGACCTCGTCGAGATCAACCCGCTCGCGATCGTGCGCGAGGCCGGCCCCGACGGCACGGTCGTCGAGCGGCTCGTCTGCCTCGATGCGAAGGTCACGCTCGACGACTCGGCGCTCGACCGCCACCCGGGGCTCGAGGCCCTGCGCGATCCCGACGACGAGGCACCGGCCGACCGCGAGGCCCGCGAGGCCGGCCTGACGTTCATCAAGCTCGACGGCACGATCGGCTGCATGGTCAACGGAGCAGGGCTCGCGATGACCACGATGGACCTCGTCAAGCGCGCCGGCGGCGAGCCGGCCAACTTCCTCGACATCGGCGGCGGCGCGCGGGCGGACAAGGTCACGGCCGCGATGCGCCTGATCCTTGCCGATCCGAAGGTCGACGCGATCCTCGTCAACATCTTCGGCGGCATCACCCGCGGCGATGAGGTGGCCCGCGGGCTCGTCGAGGCGCGCGCGCAGCAGACGCGGGAGGTGCCCATGGTCGTGCGCATCGTGGGCACGAACGCGGCCGAGGCGTCAGCCATCCTAGAGGAGGCCCGCTTCGAGACCGCCACGTCCCTCGACGAGGCCGCGGCGAAGGCGGTGGCGTCATCCCGGGGCGCCGGCAGCGGCGCGGCCGAGACCGGCGGCGCGGCAGCCACGACCGCCGGCGGCGGCACGGCGACGGGCGGGACGCCCGCATGAGCATCCTCGTCGGGCGCGAGACCCGTCTCCTCGTCCAGGGCATCACCGGGCGCGAGGGCGAGTTCCACGCCCGCGCCATGCAGGCGTACGGCACGCGGATCGTGGCGGGCATGACGCCCGGCAAGGGCGGGCAGACCGCGCTCGACGGCACGGTCCCCGTCTTCGACACGGTCGCCGACGCGGTCCGCGAGACCGGCGCCGACACCTCGTGCATCTTCGTCCCGGCCGCCGGAGCGCCGGACGCGGTCATGGAGGCCGCGGCTGCCGGGATCGCGACCATCTTCTGCATCACCGAGGGCATCCCGGCGCTCGACATGGTCGCGACCGTGGATGTCGTGCGGGCTCGCGGTGCGCGGCTCATCGGCCCGAACTGCCCCGGTGCCACGTCGCCGGGCCGGGCGAAGGTCGGGATCATCCCGGGCTCGGTCCACCGCGAGGGGCGCGTCGGCGTCGTCAGCCGGTCCGGGACGCTCACCTACGAGGCGGTCCAGGCCATGACCGACGCCGGCCTCGGCCAGTCGACCTGCATCGGGATCGGCGGCGACCCGATCATCGGGACCACCTTCCTCGACGTGCTCCAGCTGTTCGAGGCGGACGAGGAGACCGAGGCGATCGTGCTCATCGGCGAGATCGGCGGCGCCGCGGAGGAGACCGCCGCGGCGTGGGCCGCCGAGCACCTCCGCGACATCCCGAAGGTCGCGTTCATCGCCGGCCGCACGGCCCCGGAGGGCAAGCGGATGGGCCACGCTGGCGCGATCATCTCCGGCGGCGCGGGCACGGCCGCATCCAAGGTCGCCGCACTCGAGGCGGCCGGGTTCCGGGTCGCGGGCTCGCCCACCGAGCTCCCGGCCCTGCTCCGCGACGCAGGGTACCGGGGGTAGCCATGAGCGCGCGGATGGACCTGATCGCGGGCAACCTGCGCGAGATCCTGCTCGTCATCGGGCTCGACGACCTCGACGCGTTCGACGACGACGCCCGGTTCGACGCGCACCTCTCGCTCGGCGGCGGGCTCGACCCGACCTGGCTCGACCTGTTCGCCGAGGCCGCACGGACCGTGACCGGGAGCCTCGAGCCGACCGACCTCATCGACGCGCGGCTTGAGCTCGACGGACCGAGCGAGGCCAGCGGGGACCGCACGATCGAGCGCATCGACCCCACGTGGATCACGGCGGTCGCCCGCGTCCCCGATGTCTCGATCGACGCGATCGCCGGCCGCTGGATCGAGCTCGTCGAGGAGGAGCTCGGCGACCTGCCGCGCGAGGAGAAGCCCTGGATCCGCGAGCTGGCCGGCCAGGTCGTCACGTTCTGCCGGACCGCCGATCGCGCCGAGGACGTGCTCTTCGCCTGGTCCCTTCGCTGAGCGAGAAGGGGCCGGCCGCTCCCGTCAGGGGTAGACTTGGGCGAGTCGAGCTCTGCGAGCGGGAACCCCTCGGTCGGGCCGCGCGACCCCGGAAGGACGGAAGATGACGAAACACTCCAAGGCCGAGCGCGAACGCCGCGCCGCCGAAGGCGCACGCGTGACCGAGATCGAGGCGGCCTGGATGGGCAGCGTGCCGGCCGCGACGGCCAAGGCCTTCACGATCGCGGTCGAGGCGGCCCGGGCGCGCGGTCCCGAGGCTCGCCGGCCCGATATGGCCCCCGGGACCCTCCCGAACCCGCCACGCCCCGGCCATGAGCCGCGGCCCGTCAAGGAAGACCCGCGGGCACGTCCCCGCCGCGACTGACCGATCCGCGTCCCCGCCCGGCCGCTCAGCCGGCGGGCGGGATCCCCAGCGCGCTCCAGGCCGGCCCGCCCGGTGCTTCGATCAGTTCGACCAGCACGCCATGACACGACCGCGGGTGGATGAACGCCACCGGCCCCTCGGCCCCGCGCCGGGCCGCCGTATCGATGAGTTCGAGGCCGTCGAACTCGAGGCGGAGCAGCGTCTCGGTCAGGTTCGCCACCTCGAAACAGACGTGGTGGAACCCCTCGCCCTTCGACTCGAGGAAGCGGGCGACACCGGTCGAATTGTCGGTCGGCTCGACCAGCTCGACCTTGGACTGGCCCACCCCGAGGAACGCGATGCGTACGTGATCGCCCGGGATGTCCATGACGGTCTCGACCTCGAGCCCGAGCGAATCCCGCCAGAAGCCGAGGGCGTCGTCGATCGATCGCACGATGAGTGCCACGTGGTGGATCTTGCCGAGATGGCGGATCTCGGCGGGCAGGTGGCTGACATGCGGGGTCGGGCTCACGTCGGCAGCGTACCCTGTCGCGGATGGCCCCGCCCGAGCCCGCCAGCGCGATCGTCCTCCGCGTGCCGGTGCCGCCGGGCCTCGAACGGCTGCGCCGGCGATGGGACACCGCCGCTCGTGCCGGGATCCCCGCACACGTCACCATCCTCTACCCGTTCGTCCCGGCGTCGGACCTCGCGGCCGCCGACCGGTCCACGCTCGCGCTCGTGGCACGGCGTGTCGAGCCGTTCGAGGTCTCGTTCCGGCGCGTCGGCCGCTTCCCGACGGTCGTCTACCTGTCCCCTGAGCCATCGGCCCCGATCTCGACCCTCACCGACGCTGTCGTGGCGAGCTATCCGGACCGGCTCCCCTACGGCGGGGCCTTCGAGGAGGTCGTCCCCCACCTGACGGTGACCGAAGCGGAGACGGCGCCATTCGACGAGATCGCCCTCGACGCCGCGCGCTGGCTCCCGTTCACGTTCCGCGCGACCGCGCTCGAGGTCCTCGTCGAATCGACCGGGGGGCGCTGGCGCCGCCACTGGCGGCTGCCGCTCGGGATCAGACGGTGATGAGCTCGCGGTGCTCGCCCCACGCCACGCGCAGCCGGTCGCTGATCTCGCCGACCGTGGCATGGGCCCGGACGGCCGTCAGGATGGGCGGCATGAGGTTGCCATCGCCGGCCGCGACCCGTGCCAGCTCGTCCATCGCGGCGACCCAGCGCTCCTCCGAGCGCTCGGCCCGGACGCGCCGGACCCGCTCGATCTGGCGCCGCTCCCCATCCGGGTCGATCCGGTGGATCGGGGGCGTGTGGACCTCGTCGTCCCGGAAGCGGTTGACCCCCACGACGACCTGATCGCCGGACTCGATGGCCTGCTGGACCCGATAGGCCGCCTCCTGGATCTCGCGCTGCTGGAAGCCCTTCTCGATCGCGGCGAGGGTCCCGCCCATCGTCTCGATCTCGTCGAGGTAGGCCCAGGCCGCGGCCTCGAGCTCGTTCGTGAGGCTCTCGACGTAGTACGAGCCCGCGAGCGGGTCCGGCGTCTCGGTCACCCCCGCCTCGTACGCGATGATCTGCTGGGTCCGGAGCGCCAGCCGAGCCGCTTCCTCGGTCGGGAGCGCGAGGGCCTCGTCGCGCGAGTTCGTGTGCAGGCTCTGGGCGCCGCCGAGGATCGCCGAGAGGGCCTGGATCGTCGTCCGGACCACGTTGTTGTCGACCGACTGGGCGGTCAGGCTCGACCCGGCCGTCTGGACGTGGAAACGGCACAAAAGCGAACGGGCGTTCGACGCGCCGAAGCGCTCTTTCATGATGGTCGCCCACATCCGCCGCGCCACCCGGAACTTGGCGACCTCCTCGAAGAGCTCGGACCATGCGGCGAAGAAGAAGGAGAGCCGGCCCGCGAAGTCGTCGACGTCGAGTCCCCGGTCCACGGCCGCCTCGACGTAGGCGATCGCATCCGCGAGCGTGAAGGCCAGCTCCTGGGCCGCCGTCGCCCCGGCCTCGCGCATGTGGTAGCCCGAGATCGAGATCGTGTTCCACTTGGGGAGCTCGGTCGCGCAGAACTCGAAGACGTCGGTCACGAGGCGCATCGAGGGCCGCGGCGGGAAGATGTACGTCCCGCGGGCGATGTACTCCTTGAGGATGTCGTTCTGGGTGGTGCCGGAGATCCGGTCCCGCGACACCCCCTGCGCCTCGGCCGCCGCGACGTAGAGCGCGAGCAGGATCGGCGCGGTGGCGTTGATCGTCATCGACGTGCTCACGTCGCCGAGCGGGAGCCCGTCCACGAGCACGTCCATGTCGACGAGGCTCGAGATCGGCACGCCGACCCGGCCGACCTCCCCTTCGGCCTCCTTCGCGTCGGAGTCGTAGCCCATCTGCGTGGGCAGGTCGAACGCGACCGAAAGGCCCGTCTGGCCCTGCTCGAGCAGGTAGCGGAACCGCCGGTTCGTCTCCTCGGCGGTGGCGAAGCCCGCGTACTGGCGCATGGTCCAGAAGCGGCTCCGGTACATCGTGGGCTGGACGCCCCGGGTGAACGGGTACTCGCCCGGAAGGCCCAGGTCGCGCGCCTCGTCCAGGCCGGCCGTGTCGGCGGCCGTGTAGAGGTCGCGGATCACGATCCCCGACGAGGTCTCGAAGGGCTCGCGCCGCTCGGGAGCGGCCGCCACGGCCTTGGCCCGGAGGGTCTCGCGCCAGCGATCCCGGCCCGGGTCGGCCGCCTCCCCCGCCGGGCGCTCGGGGCGCGTCATCGCAGGACCACGAGGAGGTCGCCGAGGTCGACGGTCTGGCCGGGCGCGACCGCCACCCGATCCACGGTCCCGTCGCGGGGCGCCCGCACCTCGTTCTCCATCTTCATCGCCTCCACCGCCATCAAGCGGGTGCCGGCCGTCACCGCGTCGCCCGGGCCGACCGCCACGGACACGATGCGTCCCGGGATGATGGCACGAACGTCGATCGGGCCGTCCAGTCCCGGCGCGCTGCCACGGCGTGTAGCGCGCTCACGGAGGTCCGCCCGGGCCGCGTCCTCGACGTCGAGCTCGAAGCGCCACCCGTCGACCACGACCTCGAGGCCACCATCGCCGATGTCCGAGACGGCGATGCCGCGGGAACGAAGAAGGCCGCCGGCGGCAGCGTCCGGGGCGTCGCCCGCGGTCGGGGCGTCGCCGATGCTCGGGGCGTCCCCCGCGGCCGGGGGGTCGCCCGCGGACCCGGGCGCGTCGTCCCCCACCTCCAGGATGACCACGCCGGTCGCCCGGTCCGTGACCCGAAGCCGCCTCACCGGGGCCATCGATCGATCGCGTCGGCCCGCGCGGCGTCGCGCCAGCCTCCCCCGCCGGCCGCCGGCGCGACGAGCGGCACCGCCTGAATCGGGCGCTCCTCGAACGAGGCGGCCGCGGCCCGTGCCGCCGGGTCCTCGCGTGCCGCCCGCTCGGCCGGCCCGTCCCACGAGGCCGCCACCCAGTCGGTCGCGACCTCCCCGTCCCGGAACCCCGCATGGCGCGCCACGCACCGGTGGAACGGGAGCGTCGTCTGGACGCCGCCGATCGCCGTCTCGTCCAGGGCCCGCCGAAGCCGGTCGATCGCGGCCGGCCGGTCGCTCGCCACGACGAGCACCTTGGCGAGCAGGTTGTCGTACTCGGGAGGGACCCGGTCGCCGGCCTCGAAGCCGGTGTCGACCCGGACCCCGGGGCCCGAGGGCATCGACCAGCGGCCGATCCGGCCGGGCGTGGGGGCGAAGTCACGGGACGGGTCCTCGGCCGTGAGCCGGACCTCGATGGCATGGGTCGTCGGCTCGGCGGCGAGGGCCGCGGCGGCCAGGACGGCGTCGGACAGGGGCTGACCGGCTGCCAGCCCGAACTGCTCCCGAACGATGTCCACGCCGCTCGTGAGCTCGGTGACGCCGTGCTCGACCTGCAGCCGGGTGTTGACCTCGAGGAAGTAGAACGTGCCGTCGGGACCCCGGAGGAACTCGACGGTCGCCGCGTTGTGGAGCCCGGCCGCCGTCGCCACCCGAACGGCCAGCTCGTGCACGACCCGCCGATCCTCCGCCGACAGGCCCGGGGCCGGCGACTCCTCCACGAGCTTCTGATGCCGCCGCTGGATCGAGCAGTCGCGCTCCCCGATCGCCACGATACGTCCGGTGAGGTCGCCCAGCACCTGCACCTCGATATGGCGCGCGGGGCGGATCTCGCGCTCGAGGTAGACCGCGCCGTCGCCGAACGCCGCCACGGCCTCCGCACTCGCGGAGGCCAGCGCCGCCGGCAGGTCCTCGACGCGCTCGACGCGCCGCATGCCCCGGCCTCCGCCACCGGCCGCCGCCTTCACGAGGAGCGGGTACCCGATGCCCGCCGCCACCTCGGCGAAGGCGGGCATCGCGTCGGCGCGCTCGATCGGGGCGGGTTCCATCGTTCCGGACACCGTCGGCACGCCGGCCTCGCCGGCGAGCCTACGGGCGCCGAGCTTGTCGCCGAGCGCCTCGATGGTCTCGGCCGACGGCCCGATGAACACGAGCCCGGCCGCCGTCACGGCCCGGGCGAAGGCCGCGCGCTCGGCGAGGAACCCGTAGCCCGGGTGGACGGCATCGGCGCCGGTCGCCAGCGCGGCCTCGACGATCGCGTCGATCCGAAGGTAGCTCTCCGGCGCCGGCGCGGGCCCGAGACGGACCGCCGCGTCGGCCAGGCGGACATGGAGCGCGTCGGCGTCGGCGTCGCTATAGACCGCGACAGCACCGATGTCCGACTCCCGGCACGCCCGGATGATCCGGACCGCGATCTCTCCCCGATTCGCGATGAGGACCCGTCGCAGCGGCCGGACGTCTTTGTGCAAAGACGCCGCCGTGCCGGGGGCCGCGTCAGAGCGGGATGTTGCCATGCTTCTTTCGCGGGTTGGCGTCGCGTTTGTCGGCCAGCATCTCCAGCGCCTTGATGAGGCGCGGTCGGGTCTCGGACGGGCGGATCACGTCGTCGATGTAACCGCGCGCCGCGGCGACGTACGGGTTGGCGAACTCGTCCTCGTACGCCGCGATCAAACGCGCGCGTTCCGCAGCCGAGTCAGACGAGGCGAGCAGCTCGTCGCGATGGACGATCCCGACTGCGCCCTCCGCGCCCATCACCGCGATCTCTGCCGTCGGCCACGCCAGGTTGATGTCACCGCGGATGTGCTTGCTGCTCATGACGTCGTATGCGCCGCCGTATGCCTTGCGGGTGATGACCGTCAACTTCGGGACCGTGGCCTCGGCGTAGGCGTACAGCAGCTTCGCGCCGTGACGGATGATCCCACCGTGCTCCTGGCCGACGCCCGGCAGGAATCCCGGAACGTCGACGAGGGTGACCAGCGGGACATTGAACGCATCGCACGTCCGGACGAAACGGGCGGCCTTGATCGACGCGTCGATGTCGAGCGCGCCCGCCAGCACCGCCGGCTGCTGCGCGACGAGTCCGACGCTCCGGCCCCCGAGTCGGGCGAACCCGACGATGATGTTCGCCGCCCACGCGGGCTGGATCTCGAGCAGGTCGCCGTCATCGACGATGCGCCGGATCACGTCGTGCATGTCGTACGGCGTCCGCGGGTCATCCGGGACGATGGTGTCGAGTCCCTCGTCCATCCGTGACGGCGGGTCGGACGACGCGATGCGCGGTGGCTCGCCGAGATTGTTCGACGGCAGATGCGCCAACAGCTCCCGGGCGCGGTCGAACGCGGCCGCCTCGTCCGCCGCCGCGAGATGCGCGACACCGCTGACCGACGTGTGGGTATGCGCACCGCCCAGGAACTCCGAGTCCACCGCTTCGTGGGTCACGGTCTTCAGGACGTTCGGGCCCGTCACGAACATGTAGCTCGATCCTTCGACCATGATCGTGAAGTCGGTGATGGCCGGCGAGTAGACCGCCCCGCCGGCGCACGGCCCGAGGATCAGCGAGATCTGTGGCACGACGCCGGATGCCAGGACGTTGCGCAGGAAGATCTCGGCGTAGCCACCGAGGGACACGACGCCTTCCTGGATCCGCGCGCCCCCGGAATTGTTCAACCCGACGATCGGCGCGCCGACCTTCATCGCCAGGTCCATGACCTTGCAGATCTTTCCGGCGTATGCCTCCGACAGCGAGCCGCCGAAGACCGTGAAGTCCTGGCTGAAGACGAAGACGAGGCGGCCGTCGATCGAGCCGTGTCCCGTGACGACCCCGTCGCCGAGGACCGATGACCCGCCGTCACCGCGACTCGTGACGAAGGCGTCGAGCTCGACGAACGAACCCGGGTCGAGCAGGAGGTCGAGTCGTTCCCTGGCGGTCAGCTTGCCCGCGGCGTGCTGTTTCGCGATCCGCTCCTCACCGCCACCGACGAGCGCCTCGGCCCGCATCGCGTCGAGTCGCCGCATCCGGTCCACGTTGTCGGGCACGTCGTCAGCTCCCATCGTCGGCGTCTTTGCGCAAGGACAATGAGCATCATAGCCGCGGCGCGCGAGCCTCCGGGACCGGGACACGTCCGCCCGGATATCCACAGATTCGGTGAACAAGTCCGCGATGCTGTGGATAACCCCTTGTCCTCCAGCCACATGTGCGGGTGTAGCATGACGCGACACGCTCCCCCTCCCCCCGCCCGCGGGAGCCATCGACAGCGGATCTTGAGGTGATGCCCCGGTGACCAACGTGATCGCGATCGCGAACCAGAAGGGCGGCGTCGGCAAGACGACGACTGCGATCAACCTTGCAGGAGCGCTGGCCGAGGAGGGGCACCGGATCCTGTGCATCGACATGGACCCGCAGGCGAATTTGACGGCGGGCCTCGGCATCAACCTCAACACGGTCGAGCGGTCGATGGCCGACGTCCTCGCCGATGGTCGCTCGTCGCTCCTCGAGATCATCCTGCCGACGGAGATCGCCGGGATCGACGTCGCGCCGGCCCACATCGACCTGGCGTCGACGGAGGGTGAGCTCTTCACCGCCCTCGGTCGCGAGCAGATCCTCCGCGAGGCGATCGAAGGCCACGTGTCCGACTACGACTACGTCATCATCGACTGCCCGCCCAATCTCGGCCTGCTCACGGTCAACGGCCTGGTCGCAGCGGACGGCGTGATCATCCCGGTCCAGACGCAGTACTACGCGATGAAGGGCCTCAACAATCTCGTGAAGGTCATCAACGCGATCCGCCTGAAGCTCAACCGGGACCTCCGGATCCTCGGCCTGCTGCCGACGTTCTTCGACGGCCGAACGAACCTGGCCCGGGACATGCTCGACGAGCTCCGTGTCGTCGGCGATCACCACGTGTTCAACAGCATCGTTCGCAACACCGTCAAGCTGGGTGAGGCACCGCTCGTCGGACGGCCGATCACCTCGTACGCCGGTAGCAGCGACGCGGCTCGCACGTATCGCGAGCTCGCCAAGGAGGTGGTGGATCTTGTCCCGGCCTGATTTCCGCGCCGCAGCCGCGCGCCGGTTGTCGGAGGACCGCGAGCTCTCCCCCGCCATCGTCAGCCTGCTGTCGTCCGACGGCCCCATCCGATCGGTCGGCGTTCGCATCGTCGCCATCGATCGCATCGAGCCCAACCCCGAGCAGCCCCGGCTCGCGTTCGACGAGGCCAGCCTGAACGAGCTGGCCGCCTCGATCCGCGAACACGGCGTCCTCCAGCCGATCCTGGTCCGGCCGCTCGATGCGCTCCGCTATCAGCTGATCGCCGGCGAGCGCCGCTGGCGCGCGTCGACCATCGCCGGTCTCACGACGATCCCCGCCCTCATCGAGGAGATCGACGACGACACCGCGCTCGAGATCGCGATCATCGAGAACCTCCAGCGCGAGGACCTCTCACCCCTCGACGAAGCCGCGATGTACGACCGCATGGTCCGCGAGCACGGCTACAGCATCCGCAAGCTCGCCGACAAGCTCGGCAAGGACAAGGGCTATCTCGAGAACCGCCTCCGCCTCGCGGATGCGCCGCCCGAGGTGCGTGCGCTGGTGTCCGTGCGCAAAGACACGATCTCGCACGCGTACGAGCTGATGAAGGTCGAGGACCCGAAGAAGCGCCGGCGGCTGGCCGAGCAGGTCGCCCGCGGCGAGCTCACGCTGATCAAGCTGCGCGACAAGATCGAGGGACGCCGGCCGCGCGCGACCCCCGACGAACCGGTCGCAGCCGGCGACGCCGAGGTGGCGAGCCCGGTCGACAGCATCGAGACGGCCCCCGCCGCGATGGCGCCGGTCATGGAGGCGGACGACCGCGAGGTCCGCCGGCCTCGGGCTCAGGTGAGCGACGACTCGCTCGTCAACGCCAAGCAGCAGCTCGCCGATGCGGTCGAGGAGCTGGTCGACGTCCTGCGTGACCCGGAGGTCCGCGACGCGATCGGATCAGTCGACCGGGCGAACCTGGCCAAGTACCTCACGATCACCAAGCTCAAGCTCGAGAACGCGATCGCGATGGTCCGCAGCGGGGACGACCTCAACTAGCCGTCAGGCCGGCGCCAGGACGATCCCGACGAGCCAGGCGACCGCGAGCATCGCGATCCCGACCGCCTCGAGCTCCCACATCCGCTGGCGGCGGTCGGGGCCGGCGTCGCGCCCCATGCTGGCCGCGTAGGCCACGATCACGCTGCCGACGGTCGCCCCGCCGATCGCGAGGGACGGCGCCGCGACAGCGATGAGCGACGCGTACGCCACGAGCAGGACGGCCCACAGCAGGTAGGCGTGGATCGTCCACGCCCGGGCCTGGCCGAGCCGCCGGGCGATCGATTCGACGCCGGCCTCGGTGTCGCGCTCGAGGTCCGCGAGGGCGTTGGCGATCGCGAGCGCCGCCCCCGCGAGGACGGCGACCGGGAGCAGGATCGCGAAGAACGACGGGAGCTCCCCCGCCGCGCCCAGCCACCCGAAGACCGGCAGGAGCGGGATCCCGAGCGCGAAGGGCAGCCACGACCACGCCGTGCCCTTGGCGAACCGGTCATAGGCGTAGCCGATCCCGAGGATCACGACGGCCAGCGCGACCGTGGCCGCACCCGACGGCACGGCCAGAACGATCCCGCCCACCGCGGCGAGGATGGCCCCGCGCCAGGCCGCCCCTGGCGACACGAGACCCGACGGGATGGGCTTTGGCGGCGTGCGGCCGACGTCTCGCGGCGCATCGATCAGGTCGTTGAGGATGCCGATCGAGGCCTGGACGAGCGTCATCGAGACGCCGAGGCGGAGCGCCGCGATCGGGTCTCCCGCGGCGACGAGGGCCACGACGGCGGTCACGAGCCCGTCGAGGAGCGAGGGGAACGGGTGCGTCAGGCGGATGATGCCGAGCCGGCGGCCCGCGGCCGTCACCGGCGCGGGCTCGGGGAGGCCCGGTGCCTCAGACGTAGACGATCTCCCCGAAGTTCGCGACGAGGTAGGCGATCAGGCGAGCCCGCGCATCGGGGACCTGGCGGCGGATGCCGGGGACCAGGGCGTGGAGGGTCGTCGCCGGCACCACCAGGTGCCCGCCGCGGTCGCGCCCGATGACCGCGGGCGGGCCGCCACCGGAAGCGAACACCCGTTCGAACCCAGGTTCGTCGAGGCGGGTCGCCCGGCGGAAGTCGTCGACGACCTTCACGATGCCCCGGCGGATCACCACGTCGCGCAGGAGCTCGGACGCCCAGGCGTCGATCTGGCCATCGTCCTGGTCGGCCAGCCGGGAGCGGTATTCCTTGGGGTCGGCCGATAGCCCGGTGGCTCCCACGATCCCTCC
This sequence comes from uncultured Chloroflexia bacterium, assembly GCA_963755115.1. GTDB lineage: Bacteria > Chloroflexota > Limnocylindria > Limnocylindrales > CSP1-4 > SPCO01. Next base: position 1,376,605 of record CAVWIK010000002.1, on the reverse strand, counting down.
TGCGTGTGGCGACGACGGGGCGAAGTATGCCAGAGCGGGTCAGTCGTCCGCCGGCGGCCCCGAGGCGGCATCAGGCGACGTCCGCTCGACCGGCGGGGCGGCCATCGCGGCCGCGCGTGAGCCCTCCGGCCAGTCGTTGAACCGCTCGGTGAGCCAGCGGCCGGCGGGACCGGGCGGGTCGAGGTCCGGCGCGTCTGCGACCATCGCCTGGAGCGCCGCCCGCAGCTCCTCGGTCAGGCATTCGATCGCCGCGTGCGACGGTCGGCCGTCCCTCGTGAGGGGCTCCCCCACCCGGATGCGGACGCGTCCACCGAACCGCAGCCAGCTCGTGCCGTTGATGGCGATCGGGACCAGCGGGACGTGCGAGCGGATGGCGAAGTACGCGGCCCCCTCGTTGAGGGGCAGCAGGTCGGACTCGCGCGGATGGATGCGGCCCTCGCCGGCGATGGCGACGATCCCGCCGGCGCCGACGACCGCCGCGACCCGGCGGGTCGCCTCGAGGAGGTCGTTCTTGCCGGGCTTGTATGGGATGGCCGCCCCGGTCCAGTGCATCACCCGGTTCCGCCCGCCGACGCGCATGTCCTCCTCCTTGGGGCCGAAGAAGAACAGCCGCGGCCGGAGGGGCAGCACCGCCATGAGCATGAACGGGTCCGACCAGCTCATGTGGTTGAAGCAGTAGATCGCCGGTCCCGCGGGCAGCCGCTCGCGGCCCTCGACGCGAAATCGGAACCACGCCCGGGTGACGGCCGCGGCGAGCAGCCGGGACGTGTAGTAGCGGATCGCCTGGCGGATCGGATGGATCGCGGGGGCCGCCGTCGTCGCGCTCACGCGCCGATCGCATCCGGGTCGAGGTCGGCGAGCCGCTCCAGGACGAGGTCGGCCGCCTCGACGGCACCCGGCGCCGGCGGGACGCTGTGGTTCGGCACGAGGACGACGCGCATGCCGGCCGCCTTGCCGGCGAGCACGCCGTTGCGCGAGTCCTCGACGACGAGGGCCGACGCGGGCGCGACCTCCAGGCGTCGCGCGACCTCGAGGTAGACGTCGGGTGCCGGCTTGCCGTGCTCGACCTCGTCCGACGACACGACCACCTCGAACACGTCGGTCAGGCCGGTCGCCTCGAGGGCGGCGGTGATGACGTCCGCGTGGGCCGACGAGGCGACGGCCACGCGCCGGTCGGCCGCGATCCGCCGGACCGCCCCGACGGCGCCGTCGATGTGCGGTGCGCCGTCGCGCTCGTAGCGCGCCACGACCCCGTCGACGATCGCGCGCTCGATCTCGGGTTCGGCCATCGGCAGGTCCAGGCGCTCGCGCATGATGTGCGCCCAGGCCCGGGAGTTCGCCCCCATGACGGCCGCCTGGTCCTCGGGCGTCCACGTCCGCTGGTGCTCGGCCGCGAACCGCGCTCGCACCTCGTCCCACCAGATCTCCGAGTCCACGAGGACGCCGTCGAGGTCGAAGATGACCACGTCGATCAGCTGCTCGCCCCCTTGGGCGCCGGGAGCTGCGGCACCGGTGGCTTCGTCTTGCGGACAGGGGTGACGATCGGCCCGGGTCGGGCAGCGGCGGCGACGACGGGCTGCGCGGCCGACCGCCCGTCGACCGAGTCGTACACGATGAGGACGAACTCGGACAGGATGTCGGCGGTCTCGTCGGTGCCGCGCAGGACGTGGTTCTCCAGCTGGAAGTTCACGAGGCGGTGACCACCGTGGACCTCGACGGCCAGCTCGCCGGTCTGGACCCGGTTCCAGCGGACCAGCTTGCCGGCGGCGCGCGGGCCCTCGCCCGGCACGTTCACCCGGACGGCGACCATCAGCAGCCCCGCGTCGATCGGGACGAGGACCGTGTAGCGGATCGCGGGATCGTCGCCCCAGACCACCCAGCAATCGGGGTTCGGCTCGGCCCCGAGGAGCTCGAGCGCCCCGTCGACGACCGGCAGGACCTTGGCCGACATCGAATTCCTTGCGGGGCGCCGTGTCGCGCCATTCCCTGAGTCGCATACAGGCCTCCGCGTCCCTGTCCGACCACGCTGCCGCGGCGAGGCTAGCACACCGATGTGCCGGCGAGATCGTGACATTCGGCCGATGCGCCCGCCATCGTCCGGGCTACCCTAGACGCATGCGTGTCGATCGAGCGTTCCTCGGTTGGGGCCTCTTCTTCATCATCGTCGGCGCGATCCCCCTGGCGGTCCAGTCCGGTGCCATCACGGCCGCGCAGGTCGCCGACTGGTGGCGGTTCTGGCCGCTCATCCTCGTCGGTATCGGCCTCGGGATCCTCCTGCGGCGGACGCCGCTCGAGGCGCTCGGCGGGCTGGTCGTCGCGGCCACGTTCGGGATCATGGTCGGCGCCCTCCTCAGCGGCGGGATCGGCGGGTTCCCGGGCGGCGTGTGCGGGCCCCTCAACCAGCCGAGATCGTTCAGCACGCAGGCGGGCACGCTCTCGTCCGGCTCGGCCGACGTGCGGATCGGCCTGGACTGCGGCGACCTGACCGTGACGACGCAGGAGGGGACCGGCTGGCAGGTCACCGGCCAGGACACGACGGGGTCGGGGCCGGACATCAGCGCCGGCGACGCCGACCTCTCCATCGACAGCGGCGACACCGACCGCGGCCCGTTCGGGTGGCTCGGGGCGCGCGAGGTCTGGGACGTCACGCTGCCGACCGGCCCCCGGCTCGACATCGATGCGCAGGTGAATGCCGGCACGTCGTCCTTCGAGCTGCAGGGTGCGGAGCTCGGGACGCTCGGGCTGCAGGTGAACGCGGGCACCGCGACGGTCGACCTGGGTGCCGCGCGCGCCGTCGACGAGATCGACATCGAGCTCAACGCGGGCTCGCTCGGGATCACGCTGCCGGCGAGCGCGATGACCGGGAACATCCAGGCCAACGCGGGCTCGGTCAGGATCTGCGCGCCGCCCGGGGTCGCGCTGCGGCTCGAGACGGGCGACAGCGTCCTCGCGTCGTACGACTACGACGGTCATGGGCTCGTCAAGGAGGGCTCGACCTGGTCGACCCCGGGCTACGACACGGCAGCCGTCCGGATCGACCTGACGACGGAGGGCAATGCCGGCTCGTTCACGCTCGATCCGGAGGAGGGCTGCGGTGAATGACCGGCTGTACCGGTCGCGCGACGACCGGATGCTCGCGGGCGTCGCGGGCGGCCTGGCGCAGATGCTCGACGCGGACCCGTCGATCATCCGCATCGTGTGGGTCGTGCTGACCATCCTGAGCGGCGGGATCGCGCTCATCGTCTACCTGGTCATGGCCGTCGTGGTCCCGGAGGCTCCGGCCGACCTCGCCTGGCCTGCCCCCGCCCAGGCCGCGCCGGCCGGACCCGTCCCCGCAGACGGTTGGATCGCCCCGGACGGAACGATCGTCCAGCGGGCCGATGCCGGTCCCGCACCGGCCGGTGGGCAGCCGACGGTCCGCCACCATGGCGACGGCCGCCGCCTCGCGGTCGCCGTCGGGGTGATCCTGATCATCTTCGGCTGCCTGTTCCTCGTGCGCGAGTTCGCGCCGACCGTCGCGCTCTCGACCGTGTGGCCGGTGGCGTCGATCGGGTTCGGCGTCCTGCTCCTCATCCTGTCCATCCGGCCGCGTCGCGCCTGACCGCGCGTCCCGTACGATGCGTGGGTGGACGCCACGTATGGTCCGGTCGTCGGCGCGATGGCCGTCATGGGTTTCGCCGGCGGGCTCGGGCTGCTGTTCCGCGGCTTCGGTGGGTACCGGACGGCCGGCCGCATTGCGGACACCTCGACCTCCACGATCGCGTCGCTCGCCGCGGGCGAGGTCCGCGTCAGCGGGATCGTCGAGCCCGCGGAGCTGACCCTGACCTCGCTCCTGCAGTGCGTGCCGTGCGTGTACTACCGGTCCTCGATCGGGGCCGACGGCGATGACGTGTCCGAGCGGTCGGACCTCGTCGAGGAACGGTCGGTCGGGTTCCGCGTGCGCGACGGCTCGGGGAGCCTGCGGATCTTCCCGCGCGGCGCGCGCATCGATGCGCCGCTCCGCTGGCGCGACTCGTCCGGGCTCACCGGCGACGAGCCCGCGGGTCTCCAGATCCGGCTCGAGAGCGCCTTCTCGATGCCGGCGACCGATGACGCCGCGGCCATCGCCGAGCTGCTGCGCGTCCACGACCCGGCGCCCGCGACGTCGTCGTCGCTGCTCGCGGGGTCCGGCGGGCGCCGTCGCTATGAGGAGAAGCGCCTCGAGCCCGGTGACGAGGTGACGATCGTCGGGACGGCCGTGCCGTTCGGGGACCTCGGCGACCCGGAGGGTGCCGACGTCGGGGGCGGCGCCGACCCGTTCACGTCGGGGGGCGATCCGGAGATCGCCGCGGACATCGCGCGAGGCCCGCGAGACCGGCGCCCTCCTCACCGACCCCGAGGCGGCCTGGGGGAACGCCGCCATCCCGGGCTTCGGGATCGGGCGTCCCGTGCGCGAGCCGGAGCTCGATCCGGCCGCGAACGAGCTCCCGCTCGCGTCCGCGGACGAGGCCGCCCGGACCGTCCGCACCTTCGAGATCGCCCCCGAGACGCTCGTCCTCGCGGCGGCCGCCGATGCGCCGCTCCTCATCGCGTATGGAAGCCCGGGCGCCGTCACCGGCCGCAACGAGGGCCGCTTCCTGGTCGGGCTGCTGGGCGCGATCCTGTCGATCGCCTCGGCGATGGTGGGCGCGATGCTGTGGAACGGCGGGTTCGGGTCGTGAGCGCACCCGAGTACGCGGCATCCTTCGCGGTCGGCGTCGTGATCGCGATCGTCGTCTTTCTGGCGTTCTCGACCTACAACAGCGTCATCGCGCTCCAGCGGCGCATCGACAAGGCGTGGGCCAACATCGACGTCGTCCTCAAGCAGCGCCACGACCAGCTGCCGGCGCTCGTGTCGGCCGTCCGCGGCCTGATGGCCTACGAGCAGGACGTGCTGGTGACGGTGACCCGCGCCCGGGCCGCCTACTCCCCTGCCGACCCGATCCCAGCGCAGGCGGCGACCGCCGAAGCCACGAGCGCCGCGGTCCGCTCGCTGTTCGGCGTGGTCGAGCGGTACCCGGAGATCAAGGCCGCCGGCAACGTCGCGGCCCTCCAGGACGAGATCGAGCGGCTCGAGGCGATGATCGCGGACCGGCGCGAGCTGTACAACGACCAGGTCTATCGGTACGACACCAAGATCGCCCAGCTGCCGGCGAACGTCCTCGCGGCGATCCTCGGCTGGCGGCCGCGCGAGTACTTCCGCGCGGAACCCGAGGCCACGGCACGACCGGACGTCTCGCTGGACACGACCGGCGACCGGGGATGAGCGCCGTCCCTGCCGCGGTCACCGAGGGTGCGGAGCGCCAGGTCTGGCTCGTCCGGCACGGCGAGACGGAGTGGGCTCGGCTCCTGCGCCACACCGGCCGCACCGACATCCCGCTCACCGATGTCGGGCGCGAGCAGGCCCTGGCGCTCGGGCAGCGCCTCCGCGGACACCCGTTCGCGCTGATCCTCACGAGCCCGCTGTCGCGCGCCTCGGAGACGGCCCGGATCGCCGGCTTCGGCGAGCGCGCGCTGGCCGACCCGGACCTCATGGAGTGGGACTACGGCGCCCTCGAGGGTCGGCTGACCGCCGACATCCGGGCCGACTACCCGGACTGGTCGATCTGGCACGGACCATGGCCGGGGGGCGAGACCGCCGACGAGGTGGCCGCCCGCGCGGACCGGGTCATCGCCCGCTGTCTCGCACCCACGGTCGACGGCGACGTGCTGCTCATCGCGCACGGGCATCTCCTGCGGGTCCTCGCGGCCCGGTGGCTCGGGCTGCCGCCCGCGTTGGGCTCGATGTTCGCCCTCGCGACGGCGACGGTCTCCGTCCTCGGCTGGGACCGCGAGACCCCCGTGATCGAGTGCTGGAACGAGGCCTGTCAGACGGGCTGAGCGGTCGCGCGGCGTCAGGCCGCCGTTGGCGCGGTATCGGGCCGACCGGGCCGACCGGTCCGCCGCGTCAGGCCGCCGGTCGCGGCGCCGCCATCCGTCGCGGGACGCCGGGTCCCGCGGCGAGCTCCGGTGCCTCGGGTGCCTCCGCCGTCGCCGCCCGTCCGGCCTGCTTGCGGGTCCGGGCAGCAGCGGTCGTCGGGACGATCGCGGCGCCGCTCCCGAAGGACGCGAGGAGCTCGGCCTTGGGCATCGGCCGTGCGAACGCATAGCCCTGGCCGAAGGCGCAACCGAGCTCGCGCATCCGCTCGGCCTGATGCGGGGTCTCGATCCCCTCCGCGACCGTCTCGATCCCGAGGGAACGGCTCATCGCGACGATCGCGCCGGCCAGCGCCGACGACCTCGAGGTCTCGTCCGTGTCCTGCACGAACTCGCTCGCGATCTTGAGCGCGTCGACGGGGAACTGGCGCAGGTGGCTCAGCGAGAAGTATCCGGTCCCGAAGTCGTCGATCACGGTCCGCACCCCGAGCTCGCGGACGGCCTGGAGCGTCGCGACCGTCGTCGGCGTGGCCTTGAGGAGGGCGGTCTCGGTGATCTCGAGGACGAGTCGGGTCGGGTCGAGGCCGGACTCGGCGAGCACGGCCTTGACCCCGTCGACGAAGCCCAGGGACTGGATCTCACGCGCCGAGACGTTGACGCTCACGAAGGTTTCAGGTGCCACCTGCCCGCCGGACAGCCAGTCGGCGCCCTCCCGGCATGCCTGGCGGAGGACCCAGTGGCCGATCGGCAGGATCGCCCCGGTCTCCTCGGCAAGCTCGATGAAGCGGTCCGGCATGATGAGCCCGTGGCCCGGATGCGACCAGCGCACGAGCGCCTCGACGCCGGCGAGACGACCGGTCGCGAGGTCGACGATCGGCTGGTACAGGAGCGCCAGCTGGTCGAGGTCGACCGCGCGCTGGAGGTCGACGCTGAGCTCGTGCCGCTCGCGCATCGCCTCGTGCATGCCCGGGTCGAAGATCGCGAAGCCGGACTTGCCGTTCGCCTTCGCCATGTACATGGCGACGTCGGCGTTGCGGACGAGGTCCGCAGCGCCTGACACCGCATCTCGAGCACTGGCGATCCCGACCGAGGCGGTCACGACGACGTGCTTGTCGCCGATCACGTACGGCGCCCGGAGCTCATAGACGAGCCGGCTGGCCATGGACCGGGAGCGGCTGAGCATGGGCTCGTCCTCGGTCAGGATCGCGAATTCATCACCGCCCAGGCGGGCGACCAGGTCACCCTGCCGGACGAGGCCCGTGATCCGTTCGGTGACGGCCACGAGGAGGGCATCGCCGGCCGCATGGCCGAGCGAGTCATTGACGACCTTGAAGTCGTCGAGGTCGAGGAACAGGACCGCGGTCACGGTGTCGGTCGGCTGCTTGGCCTGGCGGCCCTGCATGATCCGCTCGAGCGCGATCTGGAACATCCGTCGGTTGGCGGCCCCCGTCAACGAGTCACGTTCGGCGAGATCCTGGACGTGCTGGAGGAGGACGGCATTGCGCAGGTTCAGGGCCGCGATGGACGCGAACTGGCCGAGCATCGCGGCGACCCGTCGCTCGATCCCGGTCCGCCGCCGGGTTCGATGCTCGACGACGATCGCGCCGACCGTCCGGCCCTCGGCGACCATCGGCGCCACGAGGACGTTGCGCGCCCCGGGCATCAGCGTCGAGAGGAGCGGATCGCGATCCGGATCGAGCTGCGTCACGGGGAGGATCTCGCGGCGCTCCCAGGCGCGGCGCACGATCCAGTCGGGGTCGGTCGATGCCGTCGGCATCGCGGTCGTCCCGTGGGCGGCCAGGACGACCACGCGGCCGTCCGATTCACCGAGGAGGACGCCGCGTTCGAACGCGAACCGGTCGACGAGGGCCTCGAGGACGATCTCGGACTGACGGATCGCGTCGGCGGCGGCATCGAGCTTGGCACCGACCTCGACGAGCGACTGCAGGTCGGCACGCCGCTGGCGCAGCTCGCGCTCGTTGAGCGCCGAGAAGATCGAGGTCGCGATCGCGAACAGCCAGAACGACGTCACGTTGAGGACCGGCATCCGGTCGAACTCGATCCCGATCCCGGGCGTCACGTCGACGGCCGTCAGCAGCCGCGCCGCCTGCGCATACAGGAGAACGAAGAGCAGCAGCGAATCCCAGAGCGCCATCTTCAGGCCGGTCCGGTACGACGCGAGGAGCGACACCCCCACGAGCTGGAGATAGACGACGAACCGGATGGGGCTCTGCGTGCCACCGGTGGCGTACATGGCGCAGGCCAGGTAGAGCCCATCGACGAGCAGCAGCGCGGTCATGATCGCGTAGGCGAACCGGCTCGTCCGTCGTCGCGCCCACTCGCCGACGATCGCGAGCGCCAGGTAGGCGACCGTCCAGGCGCCGAGCATCGCGAACGGCACGACCAGCGCCTCGGGGCGGAGGACCGCCCACGCCACGATGACGCCGGCCATCGCGAGACGGAGCACGAGGAGGTGCGACATCCGCTCGCTGAGCGACGTGAGGTCGGCCCTGGCCATCGGCCCGTGATCCGTGTGGTGGACGCCGGCTCGTGTCCCGGTCAGCGGGCCAGCGACCACCGCCTGTTCATTGACGGCACCGAAGGTCGTCACAGCCGGTCTTCCTCCTCGAATCCGACCATCGATCCATCGGCGTCCTGCGCGGCCCGGAGCTTGGGGTCCCGGCGATCCAGCCGAGGCTGGACGAGCAGGAAGAGGACGACGAGGAGCATCAGGGCGAGCGGGAAGCCGAACGATGTCGCGACGGCCGCCGCGGCCCGCGGCTTGACGACCGTGTGGACGCCATCCGCCGCCGCCGAGATGACGTTGCCGACGATGGCGGCAGGATCCGCGACGTGGGTCGCGGCCTGGTCCGGGCCGGGACCCGGCTCCGGCGATCCGCCGGGCCCGGTCGAACCGGCTCCCTGGACGGGCGCCGATGGCGGCTCGGTCGGGTCGGCGTTCGTCGCCGGCACGAGGGCGACGAGTGCCGGTGCGGTCAGGTAGGTGGGTCGTGGCATGGGCGTCGGCTCGCTGGACGGGTCGGGAGTGGGTGTCGCCAGCGGTGTCGCCGCGGGCGTCGGATCAGGGGTGGGGACCGCGCTGGGCGTCGTCGCCGCGGCCGGACTCGGGGTCGGGGTGGGCGTCGGCTTCGGCCTGGGCGTGGGGCTCGGGGTCGCGCTCGGTGTCGGGCTGGGGCTGGGCGTCGGGCTCGGGGTCGCGCTCGGTGTCGGGCTGGGGCTGGGTGTCGGGCTCGGGGTCGCGCTCGGTGTCGGGCTGGGGCTGGGCGTCGGGCTCGGGGTCGCGCTCGGTGTCGGGCTGGGGCTGGGCGTCGGGCTCGGGGTCGCGCTCGGTGTCGGGCTGGGGCTGGGCGTCGGGCTCGGGGTCGCGCTCGGTGTCGGGCTGGGGCTGGGCGTCGGGCTCGGGGTCGCGCTCGGTGTCGGGCTGGGGCTGGGCGTCGGGCTCGGGGTCGCGCTCGGTGTCGGTTCCGGGGTCGGGCTGGGGCTGGGCGTGGGACTCGGCGACGGCGTCGGTTCGGGGGTCGGGGTCGGGTCGGCCGCGGTCACGTGCCGCTTCACGAGGTCGGCCAGGTCATCGCGCTCCGGCGCGTTGACGTGCTCGTAGCACTCCCACCACTCCGGCGTGGCGAGGCCGCAGATGTAGTCGTTGCCGGCGTCCTGCGCCTCGTAGCTCACCTGGCACGTGCCGTCGTCGCCGGTCGAGCAGTTCATGTCCGGCGACAGCCCGCCGTGGGGATCGTTCGGGCTGCCGGGGACGAAGTAGAACCGGACCTCGGTGTCCGTGCCCGGGCCGGTCAGGACGTCGCCGTCGGCGTCGTAGACCGTCGCCGTGAGCGTGAAGGTCGTGCCGACCGGTCCGCTCTCGGTCTCGGGCTCGACATCGAGCGCGACCGCACCGGATGCGTGGGCGGCCACGGGCAGCGGGGCGACCAGGGGCAGCGCCGACGCGACGAAGATCGCGGCGACGAGCCAGGCGGCGACGATCGACCGGTGTGCTGCCGGGCGGCGGCCAGTGGTCTGCATGCGGCGTTGCTCGATACGGCCCGTCGGTCGCGATCGACCTCGAGGCGGAGTGCCCCGGATACCGAGGTGGATGAATGCGGGCGATTCATACCGTCCGGGCCGCGACGTCCGAACCGACCTTTTGGTCACCCACGGGCTATGTGCGTCGCCGCACCTCGCGCCGACCCGTGCCCGGCGTCGGCGAGGTCCCGGTCCGGGCGGAGGACCATCGGGGTACGGGAGCGCACCGTTGCCGACGCCTCCCCACTCGATCGATCCACCTCGAGCCGAATGCGGTGCGACCCGGCACCCGCGGGAAGGGCCGTGGACCAGGTGCTCGGTGGCACCGGCGGGTCGGCGGACCCACCGAAAGCAACGGTCAGTGCGAGTCCCGCGACACGTCCGGGCCGCTGGATCCGACCAGGAAGTCGAGGTCCGCCCCCTCGTCCGCCTGCAGGACGTGGTCGATGTAGAGCCGTTGCCAGCCGCGCGTGGGCGCCGCGAACCCGGCGACCGTCGCGGCCGATGGGCGCCGCCGGTCGAGCTCGTCCTGCCGCACGTCCACGTCGAGGCGCCGCGCCGGCACGTCGAGGACGATGACGTCGCCGCTCTCGACGACGGCGAGCGGACCGCCGTCGGCCGCCTCGGGCGAGACGTGGAGAACGACCGTGCCGTACGCCGTGCCGCTCATCCGCCCGTCGCAGACGCGGACCATGTCGCGGACACCCTGCGCCAGCAGCTTGCCGGGGAGCGGCAGGTTCGCCACTTCGGGCATCCCGGGGTAGCCCTTCGGGCCGCAGCCGCGCAGCACGAGGACCGAATCGGCATCGACGTCCAGCGCCGGGTCGTCGATCCGGGCGTGGTAGTCCTCGATGCTGTCGAAGACGACGGCCCGGCCACGATGTGTGAGCAGGTTCGGCGACGCCGCCGCCGGCTTGATCACCGCGCCGCGAGGCGCGAGGTTGCCGCGCAGGACGGCGATGCCCGCGTCGGTCTGGAGCGGCGCCGACCGGGACCGGATGACGCCGTCATCCCAGACCGTGGCATCCGCGAGGTGCTCGACCAGCGGCCGGCCGGTGACGGTCAGCGCGTCGGGGTCGAGCAGGTCGCGGACCTCGCCCAACACGGCCAGGAGGCCGCCGGCGCGATGGAAGTCCTCCATGAGGAGCCGCCCGGACGGCTGGAGATCGACGAGGAGCGGGACGCCGGCGCCGATCGCATCGAAGTCGTCGAGCGAGAGCTCGACGCCGGCCCGGCGCGCGATCGCGAGCAGGTGGACGACGGCATTCGTCGACCCGCCGATGGCGGCGAGGGCGACGATCGCGTTGCGGAACGAGCCACGACTCAGGAGGCTGCTCGGCCGCCGCTCCTGGGCGACGAGCTCGATCGCGAGGCGGCCGGTGTCATGGGCACGCTCGAGGAGCCGGCTGTCGGGGGCCGGGATCCCGGCCGTGCCGGGGATGATCATCCCGAGCGCCTCGACGACGCACGCCATCGTCGATGCCGTGCCCATCGTGTTGCAGTGCCCGCGGCTCCGGATCATCGATGACTCGGAGGTCAGGAAGTCCTGCTCGGACAGGGTGCCGGCACGGACCTCCTCGCTGAGCTTCCAGACGTCCGTGCCGCACCCGAGGGCGATCCCGCGGAACGTGCCCGAGAGCATCGGGCCGCCGGGCACCACGACGGCCGGGATGTCGACCGAGGCGGCCGCCATCAGCAGCGACGGGATGGTCTTGTCGCAGCCGCCGAGCAGGACGACGCCGTCGATCGGGTTGGCCCTGAGCATCTCCTCGGTGGCCATCGCCGCGAGATTGCGCCAGAGCATGGCCGTCGGCCGGACCAGCGTCTCCCCGAGCGAGACCATCGGGATCTCGAGCGGGACGCCGCCGGCCTCCCAGACGCCGCGCTTGACGTGCTCGGCGACCTCGGTGAGGTGGGTGTTGCACGGCGTCAGGTCCGAGGCGGTGTTCGCGATCGCGATGTGCGGGCGCCCGTCGAAGGCATCGGCCGGGAGCCCGCGCCGCATCCACGCCCGGTGGATGTAGGCATTCCGGCCGTTGCCCGCATACCAGTCCGCGCTGCGCTGTCGCTTCGCCATCCCACCGTCCGCTGCGTGCGTTCGACCGTCTATCCTCGGGAGGACATCATCGCGCTTCCGACAACGCCGGTCTCGGCGGACGTGCGGGGAGGAATGCGGGCTCTTGCTTATCCGGTTGCCGCAGCACACCACAACAGGTAGTGTCAACACATGGGGGCGAGGACGAGAGGCGACTACCCGAAGACGCTTGCCGAGTTCCAGCGCAGGTTCTCGGATGAGGATGCCTGCGTCCGCTACCTGATCGAGACGCGCTGGCCCGACGGCTTCGTGTGTCCGCGGTGTCGGACGAAGGATGCCCGCCTCTTGGCGACCAGGCTCGTATGGCAGTGCCGCTGGTGCCGACGTCAGACCTCGCTCACCGCCAAGACCGCGATGCACCGCTCGAAGCTGCCCCTCACCACCTGGTTCCTCGCCGCCTACCTCGTGTCGAGCCTCAAGCCCGGCATCTCGGCGCTCCAGTTGAGCCAACAACTCGGCCTCCGCTACGAGACGACCTGGGTGCTGCTCCACAAACTCCGCCGCGCCATGGTGAGCCCGGACCGGACGAAGCTGTCCGGGAGCGTCGAGGTGGATGAGACCTGGGTCGGCGGCAAGCAGGCGGGGCTGAAGGGCGGGCGGCAGCGCGCCGACCGGAAGGCGCTCCTCGTCGTGATCGCGGTCGAGCGCCGCGAGAGCGCCCTTGGCCGGCTCCGTCTGGAGGTCATCCCCAACGCGAGCGCGACCGTGCTGGAGGACTTCATCACGCGCAACGTGGAGGCGGGCTCAACAGTCGTCAGCGACGCGTGGCCGGGCTACTCGGGGCTGCCGGCGCGCGACTACACGCATGTGCCGCTCTCACAGGCGGCGATGAAGCGGGCCGGCGGCGAGTGCGACGCCGTGCCCGGCGTCCATCGGGTCATCTCGAACCTCAAGACCTGGCTGCGGGGCACGCACCACGGCGTCGGGGCGGATCACCTCGACCACTACCTCAACGAGTTCGTGTTCCGGTTCAACCGGCGCTTCTACCCGATGGCAGGGTTCGCCACGCTCCTCGGCATCACCACCGAGATCCCTCCGACCACAACCGACGAGATCAAGTCGCCGCTCTCGCCATCGGGGAGCGTGCGCCGTCGTGGCCGGACCACTGGACTCACGACCTCGCGGTTCTCGGTCACGATCATCGGGCGGTCTGGCAGGGTGTCGATGGGGCCGGTGTCGAAGACGCCGGCGCGCACGAAGGCAGGCTCCGCGTGACTGGTTGGCGGTTCAGCGACCGGGAGTGGTTCCACAACGAGCGGCTGAACCTCCGTGCGGAGGCGAACAGGAGGCTCATCGCCGACGAACTTGTGGACGGGAACGTCGTGTTCGGCTCGCATCGCTGGTTCGCGGGCGGCGGTTCGCCAACCCTCGTCGCGATCACTGTGATCGATCAGTGGGACGACGAGGTTGCGCGCGGACGACCAGGCGACAACATCATCCTCCTCTCGCTGCGCAAGGTCGCGCACATGGCACTCGTGCATGCGGGCGAGGCTTCGACTCCGCAGCCGGAAGGACTCAGACCGGAGGATGCCGCCGTGATCGAGGCGTACGACCGGGTGGCGAAGTTCGGCGAGCTGCTGTGCGTGCGTCGGTTCACGCAGGTGTCGGGCATGGTCGAAGCCGCGTTCGACAGGATCGACCTCCGCGATACGCGCCAACCGTGGCGGGAGCAGGTGGCCGAGGCTTCGTCTGGGGGAGGCGAGGTCTGGTTGTTCGATGGCGAACTCGACTGGCGGGACCACGAGCGTCGCCAGCAAGGGCCTGAACCGCCCGAGTCATGGACTGCCCACCACGGCATCTGCCTGGTCGATGGATACGTGCCCAATCCGCAGGGTCGTGTCGTGTGCGGCGGCCCCTACTGATGGACGGGAGGCTCGAGTCCCGACGTTCAGCGGACTCCCACAGGTTGGGGTCTGATGTGGCAACCGGATAAGCAAGTGCGGGCTTTCATCGTCACCGGACCCGGGGCCGCGACCGTGGCCGATGTCGAGCCGCCGGCCGCCGCCGCGGGTCAGGTCGTCGTCGACATCGATCGGGTCGGTCTGTGCGGCACCGACGCGGAGTTCTTCAGCGGCGAGATGGCCTACCTGCACCAGGGGCATGCCGCCTACCCGATGCGCCTCGGCCATGAATGGGCCGGGACGGTCTCGGCGCTCGGCGATGGGGTGGATCCGGGCTGGCTCGGCCGCCGCGTCACGGGCGACACGATGCTCCCCTGCCACCGGTGTCCCCGCTGTTTCGACGGGCGCGGCCATCTGTGCGAGGACCGCGCCGAGGTGGGGATCCGACGCGGCTGGCCCGGCGCGCTGGCGGCACGGATGGCGATCCCGGCCACGGCGCTCCACGCCCTGCCTGACGGCGTCGACGCGGTGGCCGGCGCGCTGGTCGAACCGGGCGCCAACGCCCTGCGCGCCGTCGAGGCCGCGGGTCTCGCGCCGGGTGGCCGGCTCCTTATCGTCGGTGCGGGGACGATCGGGCTCCTGGCCGCCCTCCTCGCGCTGGCGGATGGCGCCGAGGTGCACGTGCTCGGCCGGTCCGAACGCTCGGTCGACTTCGCGCGAGGGCTGGGCATCCACGGCGCCTGGCGACAGGACGCGCTGCCGAAGCTCCCGTTCGATGCCGTCATCGATGCATCGAACGCACCGGGATCTCCGGCCCTGGCGCTCGAGCTCGTCGAGCCGGGCCGGCGGGTCGTCTACATCGGCCTGTCCGGGACGCCCAGCACCATCGACACGCGCACGATGGCCCTCAAGGACGTGACCGCGGTGGGCATCCTGAGCGGGTCACCGGCGCTCGCGAGGACGATCGAGCGCTACGCCTCGTTGGCGGTGGATCCGCGGCCGCTCGTCGCAGCCACGATCGGTCTCGACGAGGTGGGCGGCGTGCTCGCCGGAGACCGCCCTGCGACGGCCGGGCCGGGACCGAAGATCCACGTGGACCCGCGAAGATGAGCCCGATGACATGAGCGAGGAGACCCCTGTGACCGGCTCCCTCGACGACACCGCCCCGCCTCAGCCCGTGATCGGCGAGCCCCGATGGCCGATGGCGACAGCCGTCCTCGTGCTCATCGGAGCGACGCTGGTCGCACCGAGCCAGCAGTACATCGCGCTCGTGTGGACGATCGCCATCATCGAAGCCGTGCTCCTGGCGGCCCTGGTGATCGGCGATCCCGGCCGCATCGACCGTCGGTCGAAGCGGTTGACCGTGCTGGGTTCCCTGCTCGTGGCCTTCCTGATCGGCGCCGCACTCCTCGGGACCGCGGTCCTCGTCCGTGAGCTCATCCTCGGCGGTGCGATCACGAACGAGCCGGTCCCGCTGCTGATCGCGGGCGCCAAGGTCTGGCTCACGAACAACATCGCCTTCGCGCTGCTCTACTGGCAGTTCGACGGCGGCGGCCCGGCCGAGCGCGCCCACGGTCTTCCGAGATACCCGGACTTCGCGTTCCCGCAGCTCACGAACCCGGAGCTCGCGCCGCCCGACTGGCGGCCGCGGTTCATCGACTACCTGTACATCGCCTTCACGACGGCGAATGCGTTCAGCCCGACGGATACGCTGCCACTCACGCCGTGGGCGAAGGTCGCGATGGCGTCGCAGGCGCTCATCTCGTTCGTGATCCTCGGCCTGGTCATCGCACGTGCCGTGAACGTCTTCGCCTGACCTCGGGCGTTGTCCGCTCCGGTGTCATCGGCGCCAAGTGGCTCGTTCGTCGCGCGGGCCGCCTGCCTCCACGTTCAGGGCCGCGGATCGCCGCGAGGCACGGGCCGGCGCCGCGTCGAACCGGCCGACCGTCCCTCGACTGATGGCCCCATGAGGAGCATGACCCGACGCTCCACGTCCGCCCGTGTCGGTGGCACGCCCGAACTGAGGCATTCCAGGACCACGCCGTCGAGGAGGGCCCCGACCGCCCGGGCCGTCGTTTCGACGTCCAGGTCGGACGAAAGGTCGCCGGCCCCGACGCCTTCCTGGAGGACGACGGTCGCGACCGTGGCGATGCGCTCCCGGCGCTGCGCGACCATGTCGCGGATCAGCGGCTTGCGCGATGCCGCCGCCCACGCCTCGGCGAGGAAGGCGGGCACGCCGGGTGCCTCGATCGTGTAGTGATACCAACCGGCGACCGCCCTGCTCATCTTGGTCCGGGCCGAACCGTCGGATCGGATGTCCTGGAGCACGGCGTCGTTCTCTGCCTTGTTCGCCGCGAGCACACATTCGCGGATGAGGTCGTCCTTGCTCGCGAAGTAGGTGTAGATCGACCCGACCGACAGGCCGGCGGCCCTGGCCACGTCATGCGTCGTCGCCTCATGGAACCCCTTGGCGACGAAGGTGTCGCGGGCGGCGCGAAGGATCGACTGTCGCGTGGCCTCTTCCCGTTGTGCGGTGATCTTCGGCATCGTCTGGCCCTCGGTATCGCTTGATGAACGACCTTTCACTCATCATGCGCCTACGATCACGAGAATCAACGGGCCGAATGGCACTACAAGAAACCTGAACGCTCATTCATCATGGTGGCATTCGGATAACCTACGAGGAGGGATCGACAGATGACGACCAACGACATCGAACGCACGACCCGGCCAGGACTGAGCGACCGCGTGGATACGATCGGTTGGGGGGTCCTGTTCCTGGCGATCGGCGCCGTCAGTCTCCTGCCGGCGACACCAGACGGCGCGTGGCTGGTCGCGGCCGGGCTGGTCATGCTCGGCTCGAGCGTGGCTCGAGCCTGGCTCCGACTGCCGGTCTGGACCACCACCGTCGTCGTCGGCATCGTTGCCCTGACCACAGGGGTCCTGACCGTCGCCGGTCTGGCGACCGAGGTCATTCCCATCGTCCTGATCGTGCTCGGCGTGACGCTCGTCGTCGGCGCGCTGTATCGAAGGCAGCCGCGGACCGATGCCACGCCGCTCGCACCCACGCACTAGGAGGTCGAGATGTCGATGCCATGGCGCGACCGGATCGCGACGCTGCTCGTCGCGACCGCGGCGCTCATCTACGGGCTCTGGCTCACCGGATCCCTGGGCGGGCTCACGGCCGGCTCGGTCGCGATGCTCGTCCTGGCGCTCGGATTCGGCGCGTCCGCGTCGGCGGTCGTGCCGGGGTTCGCGGCGCTCATCTCGGGATCGAAGCTCTACCTTGTCCTCGCGTCGATCGGCGGCCTCGTCGCCCTGGTCAGCGGTGTGCTGACCGTCAACCGAGCGACCGAGCAGACGCTGGCGGTCCTCGTGGTCACGACGATCGGGCTCTGGGGCCTGGCCACGGTCCGCCACTCGATGGCGGGAGGGAGTCGTCGGGTCGAAGCCGGCTGAGTCCGGGCGAGGGTATCGAGTGTGGTGCTGATCGTCGTCAAGGGAGAGGACTGGCTCCGGCGGTAGGACTCGAACCTACGACCAAGCGGTTAACAGCCGCCCGCTCTACCACTGAGCTACGCCGGAGCGGAAGACGCGGGGCCCCGGGCACATGGCCGGAACCGCTCGCATCGTGGGCGCCGGGTCGGCGCCGCGCGACAGGATAGCACGAGGGCGCGGCGCCCCTCCGGGCTCGGTCCGACGCGTGCAGGCCGAGGCTGGACCCGCCCCCCAGACCCGCCGATCGCGCCAGGTCAGGCGGCCTTGGCGACGCCCCGCAGCTGGAACGCGGCCACGCACTGCATGACGCCCAGGATGATCAGCCAGATGCCGCCGAACAGGGCGAGTGTCGCGGCCGACATGGCCGGGTACTCCAGCACGATGATGCCCGCGACCACGCTCAGGATCCCGGTGAAGATCCCCCAGTTCCGCCCCTGCTTCACCTCGAAGGCGGCGATGAACCGGACGATCCCCTGGGCGACCCAGATGACGCCGATGACGAAGATCAGGACCTCGAGCGACTGGAACGGCGACCGGAGGAGCGCGAACCCGACGATGACCGACAGGACGCCGATGATCGCCGAGAGGACCCTCGATCCCGTGCTCCCATCCTCGGCGAACGCGCCGACGATCGAGACGATCCCGCTGACGAACAGCCATGCCGCGAAGATGATCGCGATCGCGATGAGCGTCGCTCCGGTCTCGACGATCGCCAGCGCGCCGACGATGATGCTGACGATCCCCATCGCGAGGACGAGGCCCCAGTGGCTGGCTGCGGCGCGCATCATGTCGTGCGCCTGATCGGCGGCACCTGTCGCGGTGGTCATCTTCCGTCCCTCCTTGCCGACTGTGACCCCCCGATGCTACGGCGCGTCGATCGGGCTGTCATCCCGATTCCCCCACTCCTCCCAGGACCCGGCGTAGCTCCTGACGTCCTCGAATCCGGCAAGCTCGTGGAGCACGAACCACACGAGCGCGGCGCGGACCCCGCCCTGGCAGTACGTCGCGCGGATCTCGGTGGGGTCGGCACCGGACGCCCGGATGAGCGAGAGCATCTGGTCGAGCGGCCGGAACGTCCCGTCCTCGTTCAGCAGGTCCACGAAGCAGCGATGCCGGGCGCCCGGGATGTGCCCGCCACGACGGGCTCGCAGATCCGTGCCCACCCATTCGGCCGCGGTCCGGACGTCGAGGATCCGGGTCGGCGCATCGGGCGATGCGGCGGCCTCGCGGCTCCAGGCCACGACCTGGTCATAGGTCGCCACGAGGTCGTCGTCTCGCTCGGCGAGCACCACGGGCCGGCGGAGCCCGTCGGCCAGGTCGGGCTCGGGGACCTCGGTCGTGGTCTCGTGACCGGCGCGCCGCCAGGCCTCGATGCCGCCGTCGAGGACGTGGAGCCGATCCCTCGGGAACCCGAAGAGCCGCAGCAGCCAGTAGCCGCGGATCGCGTGCCGGTTCAGCCCGATGTCGTCGTAGAAGACGATCCGGTCACCCTCGCCGACGCGCCAGCGCCGCAGGACGGCCGCGACCTGCTCGCCGGTCGGGACGAGCCACTCCCGCTCCGCCTCCCCGGTGTCGGGGGCCGTGCCCTTCAACGCGAGCTCGCGGTGGAGGTCGCTGTACGTCGCGCCGGCGATATGCCGCTTGTTGTAGACGCGCCGGTCGGTCGAGACGTGGACCAGCCGCACGTCGTCGTCGGCGGCGTGGGCCGCCAGCCAGTCGACACCGACGAGCGGCCCGGGCGCGTCCCCGGCCGCGCCGGCCCGCGACCGCGCCTGCCCGCCACCCGCCGCGGGTGTCCCCGCCTTGGCTCGCGCGGCGCTCATGCGGCCCCCGGTCGTCCTGGCGACCGCACCGGGAGGGTCGTGTCCACCGGCCGATGCTAGCAGGCTACCCTGCCCCCATGACCGAGACCTGGCGCACGCTGGCGCTCATCTATCCGGTCCTCGATGCGCGCTATGGCTCCGGTCTGCGGCGGGGCCGAGCGCGACGCGTGATGGCACGCGACGAGCGGACGGCGGTCGAGGCCGTCATCGAAGGCCTCCCCAAGGTCGTCCGTGCGTGGAGCGACGGCCTGGCGTCGATGGCGCCGCTCGACGTCATCGAGGTACGCCGGCCGATCCGCTCGCTGTCGTCGAGCGGTGGCGGTCGCTGGTGGGTCGGGCCGCGCGAGTGCCACGAGGACCTCGAGGCGCATGTCGCCCCGGATCGATACGACTCGCTGTACGTCCTGTGGCCCGCGGATCCGGGCGTCCCGCAGTGCGGCTGGGGGTGCACCCTGGGGCCAGCGCCGGCCACGTTCGGGGCCGGGTTCAGCTCCATCTCCACCGACCACTGGCGCACCCTCGCGACCGATCCCGACCCGGCCCAGGGCTACGTCCACGAATGGCTCCACCAGGTCGAGGCGGTGTACCGCGGCCTCGGCGTCGGCGAGGCGGAGCTGCCCGGGCTCCACGATGCGGGCGACTACACGTCCACCCGGTCGCCGGATGAGGCGCCGTTCGGACGGTCGTACGCGGAGTACCACGATGGCATCGGCACGGGACATCCACCGGCGCGGACCTGGTCGCCGTGGTACCGGGACTGGATGACCGGACGGCTGCGGCGCACGGATGCGCCGGGTCGCCCGGCCAGCCCCATCGGTCTCACCGAGGAACGCTGGGCGCTGCGCGCCTCGTCGCGGGGCTGACCCGGGCGGTCAGACCTTGGCCGCGTCCTCGGGCTCGGCGGCCTTGGGTGCCTCGGCCGGATGCTCGGCAGGCGCGGCGAGCGTCGCGATCGAGCGCAGGAAGCGGACGGCGGGGTTCGCATGCTCCGCGGACGCGTCCGACGCGGTGCCGTTCGTGCCGTTCGTCCCGTTCGTGGCGTTGCTGCCGTTTGCCGAGCCGTTCGCGGATGCGGCATCCGCCGGGGCTGCTGGCGGGGCGGCCTCCGCGGCCGCCTCACCCGCGGGCGCCATGACCGGCACGAGCTCGCGCTCGCCGCCAGCGGCGGTCGCCCCCTCGGCCTCGGCCGCCACCGCGGCGACGGCCTTGGCACGAGCCTCCCCGCCGACCTTCGCCAGGTCCGGCGGTTCGGGGATCTCGTCGGCGAGCCGCGCGATCTCGGCCGGGCTGGATTCGGTCGTCAGCCGGTCGAAGTACCCGTCAAGACGGGTCCGATACTCGACCACGGCCGCCTCGATCTCGTCCACCTCGCCATCGATGATGGCGGCGTGCCGCACGAGGTAGCTGTCGAGCTCCTGGCCACGCGCCAGGATCCGTCGCTCGGCCTCCTCCTGGAGGCGCGCGGACTCGGCCTGGTGCCACGAGTGGATGCCGTCGATGTCGCCCTGCGCCATCCGCCGGAGCTCTTCAGCCTCGGCTGCGGCGCGGGTCTTGACGTGGTCGAGGTGCGCCGCGGTCAACGCGTCGACCTCCGCGGCGGTCGTCTCGCGCTGCCGCTCGGCCGTGGCCTGCATGGCATGCGTGAGCTCGACGAGGAAGCCACGCGTCGGCGCGCTGAGATCTGGTCTGGAGCCCTGATGCAGGTCGTTCGCCTCGGGCGAGGCGCTTGACGGCATGGAATCAGAAGCCGACTGGTACATATGTCCTACCCCCTGGAGAGGGCCGAATAGTACCTCTGGCCTGCAAGGACCTCAACGAGGCCCCCCTGAAACCGGTGCCCGCGGGAACCACCCGCGGGCCGGTCCCCTACTCCAGGTAGTCCTTGAGCTTGCGGCTCCGCGACGGGTGGCGGAGCTTGCGCAGCGCCTTCGCCTCGATCTGGCGGATGCGCTCGCGCGTGACGTTGAACTCCTTGCCGACCTCTTCGAGCGTCCGTGCCCGGCCATCCTCCAGGCCGAACCGGAGCTGCAGGACACGCCGCTCGCGCCCGGTGAGGCTGTCCAGCACCGCCTCGACCTGCTCCTTGAGGAGCTGGTGCGACGCCGCCTCGGCCGGGGCGAGGGCGCCGCGGTCCTCGATGAAGTCGCCGAGGTGGGAATCCTCCTCCTCGCCGATCGGGGTCTCGAGCGAGACCGGCTCCTGCGAGACCTTGATGATCTCGCGGACCTTCTCGGGGGTGACCTGGACCTCCTGGCCCTTGGACATCGCCTCGGCGATCTCCTCGACCGTCGGCTCGCGGCCCAGCTCCTGGAGCAGGCCACGCGACACGCGGATGAGCCGGTTGATGGTCTCCACCATGTGGACAGGGATACGGATCGTCCGCGCCTGGTCCGCGATGGCGCGCGTGATGGCCTGGCGGATCCACCACGTGGCGTACGTCGAGAACTTGAAGCCCTTCTCGAAGTCGAACTTCTCGACCGCCCGGATCAGGCCGATGTTGCCTTCCTGGATGAGGTCCAGGAAGGACATCCCACGACCGATGTACTTCTTCGCGATCGAGACGACCAGCCGCAGGTTGGCCGACGTCAGCTGCTCGCGCGCGTCCCGGCCGATCGCCACGATCTCGCCCTTGCGATCGCGCAGCTTCGTGTTGGACGGCACCTCGGGGTCGTAGCCCATCCGCTTGAGGAGCTCGGCATCGTTGCCGGCCTCGATCCAGCGCTGGAGCGCCGGGAAGGCGACGCCGTCGCGGGTCCAGTCGTAGATGGCCCGCAGCCCGACGTTGTCGCGCGAGTCGAGGTCGCCGTTGTGCACGGCCAGGTACGCCCAGTCGAGGAGCGTCAGGAACGTCTCCGCCGTGAGCGCCTCGTTGTAGGCGTGCAGGAGCTTCTTGGCCTCCTTGAGGCGCTCCTTGGTGCCGTCGGACTGGGCGTCCCGACCGGCCTTGACCAGATGGAAGTCCGGCGTCGTGACCAGCAGGTCCTTGGCGCCCTTCGCGGCAATCGCCTTCGCCACGAACTCGTGCGCCTCGGGGCCGAACGGGAGCCGGTGCTGCTGCTTCGCGGTGCGCGTCTTGCGCTCCGTGTCGTGCAGCGTCCACTCGTGGAGCGAGACGAGGCCCTTCCACGGCTCGTCGACGAGCTGCTCGCCGAGCTCGATAGCCTTGGCGAGGACGACCTCCTCCTCGGCGGTCAGCAGGGCGACCTTGCCGATCTCCTTGAGGTACATCCGGACCGGGTCGTCGATGCCGATCATGTCGGCGCTGATGGCCTCGAGGTCCTCGGCCGTGGGCTCCTCGACCTCGGCGGGGTCGAGCTTGGCCGGCGCATCGGCCGGCAGCTTCGCCACCGGGTCGGCCGACGCGTCCTCGTCGACCACGACCACGCCGACGTCGGCGCCGTCCTCGGTCAGCGCCTCCGGGCCGAGATCGAGATCGTCGTCGTCATCGTCGTCATCGTCGTCACCAGCCACGGCCACTGCGGCCTTCGCCCGTGAGGGGCGCAGGCCGGCGAGCTTGGCCTCTTCGATGTCCGCCTTGGCGCGGCGGGGCCGTGACAGGACGGCCTCCACGAGTTGCTTGTCGAGCGGGTCAGCGGACATTGGTCACCTCCGATGGTCTGGCGAGTAGCCGGGTCTGGTCTCGACGTCGGTCGAGCGACCGGCGTGTTTCGTTGATCTGACGCCCCTGGGCCATGAGTGCGGCGATCGCCTCCGCGTCGCCATCACGCTCGGCTTCGAGCAGGGCTGCTTCGTTGTAGTCACTCTGTTCACGGATCCGATCGATCTCGAGATCGATGAGCAGCCCGTCGACCTCGCGGGCCTCGGGCATCGGGCCACCCATCGCATACAACGCCTGGGCGAGCGCACGCGTTTCCACGTCGAGCCCCAGGAGCAGTGACGCGCGGTCGAACGGCGGGTGGACGCCGTGGTCGTCGGACGCGCGCTGGAGCACGATCGCCCGGAACAGCTCGCGCGCGATGGTCGACGGCAGCTGGTCCGGTCCGAGCTCGTCGGCGACCCGGAGCTGGAGCTCCGGCACGACCAGCAGGACCCGGAGCAGCTCCGCCTCGACCGGCGTGATCGCGCGCAGGATGTCGTGGATCGGGAGTGCGTCAGGCGACGCCAGCACCGAGTCGGCGGTGATGCGGCCCTGGGCGTCGCCGGCGCGACCCGGTCCGGTCGCCGCAAGGCGTCGCTCGAGCATCTGGCGAAGGACACGCTCGTCCACGCCGGAAGCCCGATGGACCTCCTGGAGGGCCTCGTCACGACGGAGCGGGTCGGCGATGTCGCGGATCGAGGGCATGACCGCCTCGACGAAGCCGATGCGACCGACGGCGGTCTTCAGGTCGAAGCGCTCGGCGTGATGGCCGATGAGGTATTCGACGAGCGGCTTCGCGGCGCCGATGGCGCTGGTCCACGCCTCGGGCGACTCGCGGATGACCTCGTCGGGATCCTTGCCCTCGGGCAGCCGCGCGACGCGGACGTCCTCGAGCTTGACGCCGGAGTCGTCCGTCTGGAGCTGGCCGATCAGCCCGGCGAGGGCCGTCACCCCGAGCGTGCCGGCGTGCTCGCCCGCCGGATCGACGTCGTAGGCGAGGGCGATGCGGCTGGCGTACCGGGTGAGCAGCGCGACCTGTCCGGCGGTCAGCGCGGTGCCGAGACTGGCCACGACGTTGTCGAAGCCGGCCTGGTGGGCCATCAGCGCATCGGTGTAGCCCTCGACGATGACGGCCTGCTTCGAGCGCCGGATCGGGCCCTTGGCCTTGTCGATGAGGTACAGCGTCCGGCTCTTGTCGAAGAGCGGCGTCGCCGGGGAGTTCAAATACTTCGGGCCCTCGCCTTCGAGGAGGCGGCCGCCGAGCCCGACGGCGTGGCCGTTCTGGTCGCGGATCGGGAACAGGACCCGCGAGCGGAACTTGTCGTAGACGCCGCCCCGACCGTTGGTCCGCGGTGAGGCGAGGCCGACCTCGACCAGCTCCTCGGCGCGCACGTCGCGCTTCGTCGCCAGGGTGCGGGTCATCGTGTCCCAGCCACCGGGCGCCCAGCCGAGCTGGTGCGCTTCGATGGTCTCGTCGGTGAACCCACGGTCGCGGAGATAGGCGAGCGCCGGCTCGCCGGTCTTCGAGCCGGTCAGGACGGCGTGGTAGAAGGCGATCGCGCTGTCGAGGACCTGGCGCAGCCGGGCCTTGTGCGCGTCCTCGCGCTTGGTCCGCTCGTCGATCTCGACACCAGCGCGCTGGGCCAGCGAGCGCAGGGCCTCGGGGAACGCGACGCCGTCGCGCTGCATGACGAAGCTGAAGATGTCGCCACCGAGGCCGCACCCGAAGCAGTGCCAGCTCTCGCGGACCGGCGTGACCACGAACGACGGTGTCTTCTCACCGTGGAACGGGCACAGCCCCTTGTAGGTGGTGCCTGCCTTCTTGAGCGACACCGTCTCGCCGACGACCTCGACGACCGACAGCTTGCTCTTCACTTCGGCTGCGACACCGACCGCCAAATGGCGCCTCCTGGGCTCGTCCGGTCGCCGCCAGGTGCCGGACATGACTGTGGGCCTGTCAAGTCTTGACAAGCCCTACTGGACACGAAGTATGCGCTCAGGAGCGTGTCTTGTCAATACCTTGTCAATACCCATGGGGAGTATCGATGCCGATCGGGCCGAGTTCCAGCGCCTCTGCGCGCAGGACGTGATCGTCCCCTCGGACAGCCCGATCGCCGTCGGCTGTCGCCCAACACTCGAGCATCGAAGACAATACCGGTCTGTGAGCGGCAACAATCGAGAGCCCGGGCGGTCGGTCCTCAGCAAGGGCTTTGCGATCCTCAGTGCCTTGCGCACCGCTGAGACGGGGTTGACGCGGCCGCAGATCGCCCGGCGGACCGGTCTCCCGATGACAACGGTGCTCCGCCTTGCGACCGAACTCCGCGAGGTGGGCGCGCTGGAACTTGACGACCACGGGACGTATCGCCTTGGGGCATGGCTGTGGGAACTCGGCACATTGGCGGCAAGCCGATCCACGCTCCGCGAGATCGCCTTGCCGTACATGCAGGACCTGTATGAGGCGACCCACGAGAACGTCCAGCTCGCGGTCCGCGACGGCCACGACGCCCTCATCGTCGAGCGGATCCGTGGACCGAAATCGGTACTGATCGCGACGCGACCGGGCGGGCGGTTGCCGCTCCACGCCACCGGCGTCGGCAAAGCCCTCCTCGCCTATGAGCCGTTGGCCTTCATCGAGGAGGTGATCGCCCATGGCTTGGCCCAGATGACGACATTCACGATCACGGACGGTGACGTCCTGCGTCGAGACCTCGCGCAGGTGCGGAAGCAGGGGTATTCGACCACCAAGGACGAGATGACCATCGGGGCAGTCTCCGTGGGTGCGGCGATCTTTGGGCGGGACGATCGCGTCGTCGGCGCGGTCTCTCTCGTCGTTGCGACCAAGGGTGCGGACCCCACCGCCGTCGCGCCGGCCGTCCGGGCCGTCGCCAACGGCCTGACGCGCCGAGTCAGCACCATGTGGGACATGGTCGACTCGGGCGAGTAGTGGAGCGTGAACAGTCCGGCCAGTGGACACTCGCCTTGTCACCCTCCCGGCGGCCCGCTAGCGTTTCGGTGCGCCCTGCCTCGAGCCGAGGCGCGACCTTGCTTCCTCGACCGTCGGGAGTACACAGCGACCGTGGCTAGCCGTACCGACCCGGATCTCGCAACCGCTGAGCGATCGCTGGAGATCGACCCCCCGCTGCTCTACCCCGACTACGTGACATCGCGCCTCCGTGCACCGAGTCGAACGTTCGGGATCATCCCGCGTGGTCTGACCGAGCTGACCGGGCCGGTGTTCGGGACAAGCCGCCTGCTGGGCCTAGATGCCGACCTCACCCGCCAACACGCCGGAGAGCCCCAGGGCGAGCGGATCATCGTGCATGGCAAGGTGATGGACTCCGACGGGCGCCCAGTCCGGTCGACGCTTATCGAGGCATGGCAAACGAATGCCGCGGGTCGGTATGCGCACGAGTTGGACGATCACCCGGCGCCCCTGGACCCGAACTTCACCGGGCTGGGGCGGTGCCTGACGGGCGATGACGGGTCGTTTCGGTTCATCTCGATCAAGCCTGGCGCCTACCCGTGGCGGAACAGCCCGAATGCCTGGCGGCCGGCGCACATCCACTTCTCGCTGTTCGGGCAGGCGTTCGAGCAACGGCTGGTCACGCAGATGTACTTCCCCGGTGACCCCCTGCTTCCGTTCGACCCGATCTACAACTCGGTGCCTGATGTCCGAGCGCGTGAACGGCTGATCGCGCAGCTCGATCTGGCGAACGCGGTCGCTGAGTGGGCGCTGGCGTACCGGTTCGACATCATCCTTCGCGGCCGGAACGCGACCGTGTTCGAGACCGAGCCGGACGACTGAGCGCGATGCGCTCGCCTACGCAGGTCGGGATCGTCGGAGCCGGACCGGCCGGCCTCTTCCTTTCCCATCTCCTGCATCTCGCTGGCATCGACTCGATCGTGGTCGAGAACCGGACGCGGGAGTACGTCGAGCACCGTGTGCGCGCCGGCGTCCTCGAGCAAGGTACGGTCGACCTCATGCGGGACACGGGCCTCGCAGCCCGCCTGGATCTCGAGGGCCTGGTTCATCACGGGATCGAGATCCGCTTCGGCGGGCAACGCCACAGGATCCCGATGTCGGACCTGGCCGGCGGTCGGGCGATCACCATCTATGGGCAGCAAGAGGTGGTCAAGGACCTCATCGCCGTGCGGCTCGCTGCCGGTGGCGACATTCGGTTCGAGGTCGAGGACGTCGAGGTCACCGGCGTCGACGGTGACACGCCAACGATCCGATACCGCAAGGACGGGGAGGACCACGTCATCGCGTGCGACTTCGTCGCCGGCTGCGATGGCTTCCATGGCGTGTCTCGTGGTGCCATCCCACCGGGTGTCCTCACTGAGTATCACCATGAGTACCCGTTCGCCTGGCTCGGGATCCTCGCTGCCGTCGCGCCTTCGACCGAGGAACTGATCTACGCGAGACACGACCTCGGCTTTGCGCTCCACAGCCTTCGCTCACCCTCGATCAGCCGCCTCTACATCCAGGTCGATCCGACGGAGGACATCGACGATTGGTCGGACGACCGGATCTGGGAACAGCTTCGGATCCGGCTGGCGGCCGACGACTGGGAGTTGCATGACGGCCCGGTGATCGAGAAGAACATCGCCTTGATGCGGAGCTTCGTCCTCGAACCGATGCAGTTCGGTCGGCTCTTCCTGGCCGGTGACGCTGCCCACATCGTGCCAGCGACCGGAGCGAAGGGGCTGAACCTCGCCGTGGCGGATGTGTACGTCCTCTCGCGCGCCATCACAGAGTGGTATGGGTCGGGTTCGAGGGACCTGCTCGATGCCTACACGGTCACCTGCCTGCGGCGAGTCTGGCGCGCCCAGGACTTCTCGAACTACATGAGCACCATGCTCCACCGGTACCCGGACGACGATCCATTCCGGGATCGGCTGCAGCTGGCTCGCCTCGAAACGCTGATGGTGTCCAAGCCCGCGGCACAGGCGCTCGCCACGAACTACACGGGTTTACCGCTGCCCTGAGTCACCGGGGTCCGCTGCGTCACGGAGGGCCTCCTGGGCGATAGCGAATGCGGCGTTACCGGCGGGAACGCCGGCGTAGAGCGTCGTGTGCAGCAAGACCTCGGCGATCTCGTCGCGAGTCAGGCCGTTGCCGATCGCCGCGCGAACGTGCATGGCGATCTCGCCGTCCGCGCGCAGGGCCGTCAGGACTGCCAGGGTGATCATCGAGCGCGATCGGTGATCGAGGCCAGGCCGGTCCCAGATGTCGCCCCAGGCCGTGCGCGTGATGAAGTCCTGGAACGGTTCTGTGAACGCATCCGTTCGGGCGATCGCCTGATCGACGTGGGCGTCGCCCAGGACATCGCGCCGAACGCGCATCCCAGCTTCGTAGCGGTCCTCATCAGACGTGGGCACGGTTCACCTCCGAAGGTGCTCGAGGATGGCGTCAGTGGTGGCGGAAGGAGCCTCGACGTTGATGAGGTGAGCCGCGCCCTCGATGACCGTGACGTGGGCGTCTGCCATCGCCGCGGACATCCCCATGGCCACAGACGCCGGCGCCGCTGGATCGTCGCCTCCGGCGACGAGCAGGGTAGGGGCAGTGATGAGCGGGAGCAGCGGGCGCAGGTCCATGTCCGCGATGGCCTCGCAGCAACCGGCGTAGCCCTCGGGCGGTGTCGCGGCGAGCATGTCTCGGATGCTCTGCGCGATCTCGGGTGCCCGGTTCGTGTAGCCCCAGCGCTCGACGACGAGATCGGAGACGGCGGCGGAGCCGCCGACCAAGACGGCCTGCGCTCGATCGCGCCACGCTGCCGGAGCCGGCGGAACGGCGACGACACACGCGGCGATCAGCCGATCCACGCGGTCGGGCCTGGCTGCAGCCATCGTCAGCCCCACCATGCCTCCGAGCGATAGCCCGCAAACCGACGCCCGCTCGATACCCAACCGGTCGAGCAGTCCGACGACGTCCCCCGCGAGGTCCGCCATCCGGTACGGCCCGGAAGGCACCGGCGATCGACCATGGCCTCGAAGGTCGACCGAGACGAGCCGGTAGTCGCGCGAGAGCTCGGGGACCTGCGGCGCCCACATCTGCAGGGACGTTCCGATCGCATGGATCAGGACGACGACCGGGGCGTGCGCCGGGCCGTCGATACGGTGGTTCAGGGCGATCGGTCCCATCACCGAGGTTGGCGAGCGCGATGTGCTTCCAGGGCGGCGTCAACCAATGCCGGGGCGTCCCCGATGTCGATCGCGGTAGACGCGATGTTGCGGGCCATCGCCTCTGGATGGACCACGAGGTGCCCGATGCTGTCGCGCAGCCAGGCGGCAGACGAACCGACCGTCACCAGCAGCTGTCGCAATGGCACCCATTCGGCCTGCCACGTCCCGGCTGCGCGCTCGTGTTCCTGGGCCATCGAGCCCAATAGCGTCGTCACATAGCCGATCGAGCGTTGGGCGCACGACACCGCCGACACGGCGGCGACCGGATTGTGCTTGTGCGCCATGGCCGAGGAGCCCCCGCGTCCGTCGACGCCTTCCTCGACTTCGGCGACTTCGGTCTGAGCCAGCAGGATGATGTCCCGGGCGGGTTTCGCAGCCGCACCGGCGGCAACGCCCAGGGCGGTCGCGAGATCGCCGATGCGGGTGCGTTCCGTGTGCCACGGCGCGGCAGGGACGGACAGGCCGAGGAGATCCGCCATCTCGACCGCGATCCGTGGACCCTTGCCGTCGAGGCCTGCAAGATTGCCTGCCGCACCACCCAGCTGGACAGCCAGGCCGCTCCGGCGGATGTCATCGAGTCGATCGGCCGCGCGGTCCAGGCCCAGCATCCAGTTCGCGCATTTCAAGCCGAACGTCGTCGGGACCGCTTGCTGCAGGAGGGTTCGCCCGGCGATCGGCGTCGTTCGATGCGTGGCCGCAAGCCCGGCCGCGGAATCGGATGCGCCGCCGATGTCGTCCAGGATCGCGTCCAGCGAGTTGCTCGCGACGCGCATCGAGGCGCTATCGATGATGTCCTGGCTGGTGGCGCCGAAATGGACCGATCCAGCCGTCTCTGGACCGACAGCCATTCGGAGCCGCTCGACCAGGGCCATGATCGGTGTCCCGGTCGCCGACGCCTCGAAGGCGATCGCACCGGTGTCGAGCACGAGCTCCCGGGCGACGCCTTCGATGCGACGGGCGTCGGGCTCGGGGATGACGCCGAGCCGAGCGCTAGCGATCGCGAGCGCGACCTCGACCTCGACCATCTCGTGGAGCCAGGCCTCGTCTGAGGCCGTTTCCGCGGTCCGGCCGCGCGCCCACATCGGGTCCAGCGTGCGCCCCGGATCAGAGGTCAAAGAAGGCGGTCTCCCCGTCGCCCTGAAGGCGGATGTCGAAGCGATACCCGTCGTTCGATCGCTGGGCGACCATCGTCTGCCGGCTGGCCTCTGGGACCGAGGCCAGAAGCGGATCCGAGTCGTTGGCGGGGTCATCGGGGAAGTAGATGCGCGTGATGACCGGGCGGAGGAGGCCGCGCATGAGCACCGTGACATCGATGTGCGGCGCCTGAAGCGAACCGCCGACGCCGGTGACCGGACCGGGCATGACGGTGCAGATCTCATACATCCCGGCCGTATCAGTCGGACATCGTCCGAGGCCACGGAAGGCCGTATCAGGACGATCCGGGAACTGCCCGTTCTGATCCGCCTGCCACGTTTCGATCAAGGCGTCGGGAATGGGTTCGCCGTGTCCGTCGGTGACCGTGCCGCGGATCCAGAACGCGCCTTCGCTCGCAGCGTCGACCACGAATGGTCCGTCCGGCCAGGGGAGCGCCATCCCAAAGTATGGCCCGACCGTCTGTGACGGCGTCGGCAGATGTTCGGTGCGCGTCTCCACGATGCCTCCCGGTCGATGCTCTGGCCGTCACCGAACCGTAGTGTGACAGGCACCGTGCCACAAGGATTGCGTCCACTGGGTGGACAGATGCCTTGCATTGCCTTTCGGGCTTCCATACGGTCCAACGGACCATCGCCGAACGGGTCGAATGGCACTTGTGCGCTTGCGTGTGCCCGTGCTGGGCACCCGCATGCGGGCGGACCGGGGGGGCCGTCGGGTCGTCAGGGCGTGCTCGAGGAGGAGAAGACCCATGTCCGAGCCTGAGGTGAAGGAAACGCCGCTGCTGCCCCGCAGGACGGTGCTCAAGGCCGCTGCCGTCGGAGCGGTAGCAACCGGCCTCGGGGCGCTCCTGGCCGCGTGCGGCATCAAGACGTCGAGCCCGAGCACGTCCGCCGGCGCCGGTGCATCCGCCGGAGCCAGCGTCGCGCCGAGCACGGCGGCGAGCGTCGCTCCGTCCGCGGCAGAAGCCATCCCGTTCAAGATCGGCTTCGTGAGCCCGCAGACGGGTGCCGTCGCGGGCTTCGGCGAGCCGGACCCCTACATCATCGGCCTCGTCCAGGCCAAGCTGAACGAGGGCTTCCAGGCCGGCGGCAAGAACTACGCGATCACGATCGTTCAGAAGGACGGCCAGTCGGATCCCGCGAAGGCCGCCCAGGTCGCCAACGACCTGATCACGAGCGACAAGGTCGACATGATCCTGGCGACCTCGACGCCCGAGAACAACAACCCTGTCGCGGATGCCGCCGAAGCGGCGGGTATGCCGTTCATCAGCACGGTCGAGCCATGGGAAGCCTTCTTCTTCGCGCGGCAGAAGGACCCGGCCAACCCGGTGCCCTTCAAGTTCACGTACCACTTCTGCTTCGGCGTGGCGGAGTTCGCCAAGACCTACATCTCGATGTGGGACGACATCCCGACCAACAAGAAGGTCGGTGTGATGTGGCCGAACGACGCCGACGGCAACGCCATCCGATCGGCGCTCGGTCCACAGCTCACGGCTGCGGGCTACACGATCGTCGACCCGGGCGCGTACGAGGACGGGACGAACGACTACTCCGCGCAGATCGCGAAGTTCAAGGCCGAGGATTGCCAGATCTTCAACACGTTCCCGATCCCGCCCGACTTCGCGACCTTCTGGAAGCAGGCTGCCCAGCAGGGCTACGTGCCGAAGATCGCCCAGATCGCCAAGACGGGCCTGTTCCCATCGCAGATCGAATCCCTCGGCGACCTCGGCCTGGGTCTGGCCAGCGCCGCGTACTGGACGCCCACGTTCCCCTATTCCTCGACGTTGCTCGGGACGTCGTCGGCTGACCTCGCCAGTGGCTACACGGCGAGCACGGGCCGCCAGTGGAACCAGGACCTCGGCACGACGACCGCGCTGTTCGATGCCGCGACCAGCGCCATCGCCGGCGCGACCGACCCGAAGGACAAGGTCGCCCTCGCGGCCGCGATCGGCAAGCTCAACATCACCTCGACCATCGGCAAGATCGACTTCACCTCCGGGCCGTTCCCGAACGTCTCGCCCTCCCCGATCATCGGCGGCCAGTGGATCGCGGATCCGACCGGGAAGTTCAAGGTCGACTTCGCCATCGTCGAGAACGCGACCGACCCGAATGTCCCGATCGCAGGAAAGCTCACCCAGTACCGCGCCTAGATCCCGCAGGCCTGACTAGTTGACCAACCAGCCTCCATCGAGCGCGGAGCCGCTCCTCGCGGGCCGCTCGATCCACAAGCGGTTCGGGCGGCTCCTCGTCCTCGACGCCGTCGAGTTCACCGTGGGGGTAGGTCAGTCCGTGGGCATCGTCGGCCCCAACGGGGCGGGCAAGACGACCTTGCTCGATGTCCTTGCCGGGGCCCAGCCGCCGTCCGACGGGACCATCGAGTATCGCGGCACGGACGTCACCCAGAAGGGTGCGGCCGATCGCTGTCGCATGGGGATCGGTCGGACCCATCAGGTGCCGCGGCCGTTCACCGGGATGACCGTGTTCGAGAACGTGTACGTCGGCGCGACCGCCGGGGGCGGCCTGCGCGGAACGGACGCCAACGAGCGCTGTCTCACCGTCCTCGACGAGGTCGGTCTGCTCCCACTGGCCAATCGTCGGGCGGGGGCGCTCGGACTCCTCCACCGGAAGCGACTCGAGCTGGCGCGCGCGCTGGCGGCCAAACCGGACATCCTCCTGTTGGACGAGATCGGCGGTGGCCTCACCGACGCAGAAGCCGACGACCTGCTCGTGACGATCCAGGGACTCCGGGACTCCGGCATCACGATCGTGTGGATCGAACACATCGTCCATGTCCTGGTCAGGGCTATCGACCGCCTGGTCTGTATGGATGCCGGCAAGGTCATCGCCGATGGTGCTCCGGCCGAGGTGCTCCAGGACGCGCGAGTCATCGACGCCTATCTCGGACGACGGGAATGACGCTCCTCGAAGTCGAGTCCGTCGTTGCTCGGCATGGTGCGCTTACGGCCGTCCGCGAGGTGTCGCTCTCGATCGATGCCGGGGCCACGGTCGCGCTGGTCGGCGCGAACGGCGCCGGCAAGACGACGCTCCTGCGGGTGATCGCGGGAGCCCATGTTCCGGCCGAAGGGCATGTTCGACTCGACGGCGTCGACATCACGGGTTTGAGCGCGCACAAGCGAGTGAAGCTCGGCATCGCCCTCGTCCCGGAAGGACGCCGGCTGTTCCCGGACCTGACGGTGGTCGAGAACCTCTCGGCCGCGCACGGCAAGGGCTTGCCCGGACCATGGACCGTCGACACGGTCTTCGACGCGTTCCCGATGCTCCGACCGCTCGCCAAGCGCCGTGCATCAGCCCTGTCGGGTGGAGAGCAGCAGGCGACCGCGATCGGCCGGGCCTTGATGAGCAATCCCAGGGTGCTGTTGCTTGACGAGGTGTCGCTGGGCCTGTCGCCGATCGCCGTCGATGCGGTCTACGGCAGCCTCCAGACCCTGTTGGCCGACGGCGCGTCGACGGTCGTCCTCGTCGAGCAGGACCTCCGCCGAGCGATGGCCGTGGCTGACCAGATCCACTGCATGCTCGAAGGCCGCATCGTCCTCGCTGGCGCTGCCGGCTCGCTCACTCGAGAGGAGATCACGGCCGCCTACTTCGGCCTCAACCGTGTAGCGGCGAGCCCGTCGTGATCTGGGTCAACGCGATCATCGCCGGTGTCCTATTGGGTGGCCTGTACGCCCTGTTCGCCTGCGGCTTGTCCCTGATGTACGGTGTGATGCGGATCATCAACCTCGCCCATGGCGACCTTGCCGTCATGGGTGCGTACCTCGTCCTGGTCCTGGCCACGTTCCTGGGCGTGCCGCCACTCCTGATCCTGCCCGTGGCAGTGGTGATCATGGCGATCCTGGGTTATGTGCTCCAGCGCACGTTGCTGGATCGGAGCCTGAAAGCCGGGCCGCTCGTTCCGCTCCTCACCACGTTCGGCCTGGCGATCGTCATCCAGAACCTCCTGCTGGAGATCTTCACACCGGACTCCCGCTCGATCGATGGCGGCGCGCTCACCACGGCAAGCATCAAGCTCACGGACCAGATCTCGATCCCAGTCCTTGGGATCGTCGTCTTTGCGGTGGCACTCGGGTTGCTCGGCGGACTCCAGCTCTTCCTGAGTCGGACGGACACAGGGCGCTCGATGCGGGCCACCGCCCAGGATCGGGACACGGCGGAGCTGATCGGGATCGACTCCCGTCACATGTACGGCCTGGCGACCGCGATCGCCGTCGGCACGGTGACCATCGCCGGCACCTTCTTCGGCATGCGGGCAAGCTTCTCGCCACTGACCGGCCCGACCCAGTTGATCATCGCCTTCGAGGCCGTGGTCATCGGTGGGATCGGGTCGCTGTGGGGCACGCTCGTCGGCGGCATCGTCCTTGGCGTGGCCCAGACCATCGGGGCGCAGATCAACCCGCAGTACCCGGTCCTTTTCGGCAACCTCGTGTTCCTCATCGTCCTGATCGTCCGCAGTAGCCGCGCCATCGGCGGCCGGATGCAGCGGGCATGAGGACGCTTGCCGCGACACCTCATGTCGAGCGATGGTCGCGCGGATCGATCGTGCGGACCACGATCATCGGCTTGGTCATCGTCGGCCTCTTCTTCGTCCCCACGACGCTCGACACGAACATCACCCAGAAGCTGACCGGCCTCTGGATCCTGATCCTGATGGCCGCGATGTGGAATGCCCTGGCCGGCTACGGCGGCCTCGTGTCGGTGGGCCAGCAGGCATTCATCGGCATCGGCGCCTACGCCACGATCTATCTCACCCATGCGGGCGTCGACGGCTATCTCGCGATGGCGATCGCCGTCCTGATCACGGCAGTCTTCGGGCTCGTGACGTCGTTCGTCGTGCTACGGCTGCGCGGCGGCGAGTTCGCGATCGCCATGTGGGTGATCGCCGAGGTCTTCCGGCAGCTCGTCGCGCTGGACATCTCCGTGGGCGGCGGAACCGGGATCTCATTCACCGGCCTGAGCGGCATCGACCCCGACTACCGCCGGGCGTTCACCTACTGGTGGGCTCTCGCAGCCGTCGTCATCAGCCTCCTGGTCCTGCTCGTCCTCTTGCGGAGCCGTTTCGGCGCCGCTCTGCAGGCGATCCGCGACGACGAGTCTGCAGCCTCGTCGCTTGGCGTCCGCGTCCTCTCGAGCAAGCGCCTGATCTTCGTGTTGACCAGCGCCGGTTGTGGCGCAGCGGGTGCCGCGATCCTCGCGAACACGCTCTTCATCCAGCCCAACACCATCTTCTCGGTCCAGTGGACCGCGATGATGATCTTCATGGTCCTGGTCGGCGGGCTCGGGACGTTCGAGGGCCCGATCGTCGGGGCATTGATCCTCTTCCTCCTCCAGGACCAGTTCGGGAATGGCGGGGTCTGGTATCTGGTCGGGCTCGGCACGACGGCGATCCTCTTCGCGCTCTTCCTGCCGCGAGGGATCTGGGGGACCATCTCGGACCGATTCCACATTCCCATCGCCCCGACCGGCTACTCGGTACGCGGCCTATCCGCCAGCCTGGGCCTGAAGGCAGGCGTTCCGACCTCCGATGCGGACCCCGACGCCCTACCTGACCTGCCGTCCTCGACCAGCTCGGAGGACCAGGATTCCCCATGAGCACCACGCATCCAGGCCGGTCATAGTGAAGTCCTAGAAGGGAGACCAGGGATGACGATCGCAGCGAGCACCAAGCAGACACATCACGACCTGTACATCGGCGGAGCCTGGGTCCCTGCCGCGAGCGGTGACACGTTCGATGACGGGAACCCGTACACCGGCGAGGTCCTCGGGACCGTCGCGGCCGGAGCACGCGAAGACGCCAAGCGGGCGGTCGCGGCAGCCTCAGCGGCATTCCCTGCGTGGGCGGCGACCCCGCCAGCGGCACGCCAGCGGATCTTCCTGGCCGCTGCCGACATCCTCGAGCGTCGGCGGGACGAAGTCGTCGCGCTGCTCGCCAGCGAGACGGGCTGTACGTTCGGCTTCGCGATGTTCCAGATGGGGTTCGTGCCGGGCCTGTTCCGCCAGGCGGCAGGCCTCGCCTATAACCCGGTCGGCCAGGTCATCCCTTCCGATGTTCCGGGAACATTCGCGATGGGGGTGCGTCGTCCCGTTGGCGTCGTGGCCGCGATCGCACCCTGGAATGCAGCCCTGATCCTGTCGGCACGATCGATCGCGTCGCCGATGGTGGCCGGAAACACGGTCGCCTTCAAGCCCTCGCCGTCATCGCCATTCGTCGGTGGATTGCTGTGGGCGGAGATCTTCGAAGAGGCGGGTCTCCCGGCCGGCGTCCTGAACGTCGTCACCCACAACCATGGCGATGGCTCGAAGATCGGCGACGAGTTCGCCGAGAACCCCAAGGTCCGTCGGATCAACTTCACGGGGTCGTCAGCGACCGGGCGCAGGATCGCCGAGGCTGCGGGTCGCAACCTCAAGCGGGTCGTCCTTGAGCTCGGTGGGCAGAACCCCCTTCTCGTCCTACGTGACGCCGACCTCGACTACGCGGTCGATGCGGCGGCCTTCGGCGCCTATCTCCATCAGGGCCAGATCTGCATGTCGACGCGGCGGATCATCGTCGAGGCCCCCATCGCCGCCAAGTTCGAACGGCAACTGGCAGCGAAGGTGGAAGGTCTCAAGATGGGCGATCCGCTCGAGATGGACACGATCATCGGTCCGCTGATCAACAAGAAGGCCTTCGACCTCGTCTCGAGTCGCGTGGACGGCGCCGTCAAGGCCGGTGCCAGACTCGTCGCCGGGGGCCGTTCCGAGGGGCCGGTCTATGCCGCGACGCTGCTCGCCGACGTGCCCGAGTCGAGCGACTTCGCCCGCCACGAAACGTTCGGTCCGGTCGCGGCGCTCGAAGTCGTCGCCGATGAGGATGCCGGGATCGCTCGGGCAAATGCGACCTCGTACGGCCTGTCGGCCGGGATCATCACCACCAACACCGACAAGGGCATGGCCCTTGCCGATCGGATCGAGGCGGGCATCGTCCACATCAACGAGCAGACCATCGGCGATGAGCCGCAGATGCCGTTCGGCGGCGTCAAGGACAGCGGGTGGGGCCGATTCGGTGGCGCTGCCGCGCTCGACGAGTTCTCCGAGCTGAAGTGGGTGACGGTCCAGAGTGGCAGCCATCCCTATCCGTTCTAGGCCCCTGGAACATCCCGTTGTCGTTTCGGCGGTGTCGGGGATGACCTGGAGGGCATCCCCATGCTCCAGGAGCTTGCCGGCGCCGTCGAAGCGGCAGATGTCGATCCCAGCCTTTCGTCAGGTGTCGTCCTCCGGGCCGAGGACCTCCTGGTCGGCCGGCGGCGGGACCGACCCATCCGGCCAGGCGGCGATGCAGACTTTGTTGCCGGCGCGATCGGCCAGGATCCAGGTGCCCGGCGCCTCTGACTCGTTCACGATCCGGCCGCCGGCAGCCACGGCGGCCGCGAGCCGCGCCTCGGCGTGCTCGCGCGCGACCGACACATCGATATGCATGGCGTGCCGCAATGGCTTCGCCTCGTCGAGCTCCTGCATCCAGACCGTCGAGCCATGGCCGAGCGGGTCGACGGCGTTGTCGTCGCTCATCGGATCGTAGCCGAGCACCGCGCGCCAGAACCCGATGTCGATCGCATCGGGCTTGGCCGCGATCGCCAGCTGGACCTCCTGGACCGCCGAGCGATCGGCGGACGCACCGTGCGCCCGGGCGACCGCGGAGACCGCCCTCGCGAGCCCGACGTGCCGCGGCTCGAGCCACCACAGGTCGCGCGTCAGACGGACGGTGAGCCGTGTGTCAGCCACCGTCAGCAGTGCGCCGGACCCCGCCAACCCCGGGATCGCCGCGACCGCTCCGGCCAGCCGGGCGGCTCCGTCCATCGATCCGACGAGGAAGACCGCCGTCGCCCCGCCGTGCAGCACGACCCAGTCGTTGACGCCTTCCGCGGCGAGGAAGTCCTTCCAGCCCTGCTCGCTCATCCCGCCCCTTGTCCGGATCGATCCGATCGATCCATGTCTGGCTCGTGACGCCAGCGAGCATACGTCGGAGGCGTCGGAGCGGGGCGCTGCCCTAACGGGCGGAATTGACACTGGCTCGCCGGCCACCGCACTATCTGGCTTCCCCCAAGTCGATCGGAGCGCACCCATGACCGACGGACTCGCCCTCGCGACCCGCGGCCTCAAGAAGGCCTACGGATCGCGGACCGCGCTCGGCGGGCTCGACCTGTCCGTGCCGTCGGGCGTCGTGTACGGGTTCCTCGGTCCGAACGGCGCCGGCAAGACGACCACGATGCGGCTCCTGACCGGCCTCATCCACCCCGATGCCGGCACGATCGAGATCCTTGGCCGCCCGTTCGGGCGGCGCGACCGGCGGCACCTGTACGACGTCGGGGCGCTCATCGAGTCGCCCTCGTTCTACCCGTACCTGTCGGGACGCGAGAACCTGCGCTCGCTCGCGGCGACGGGCGCCCCCACCCCCGCGAAGCGGATCGAGGAGTTGCTCGAGCTGGTCGGGCTGCGGGAACGCGCCAAGGACAAGGTGCAGACCTATTCCCTCGGCATGAAGCAGCGTCTCGGAATCGCCGCGGCCCTGCTCAGCGACCCGACGCTGCTGCTCCTGGACGAGCCCTCGAACGGCCTCGACCCGGCCGGGATCGTGGCGATGCGCGAGACGCTCCAGCAGCTCGCCGCGAGCGGCAAGACGGTCTTCGTCTCGAGCCACATCCTCGGCGAGGTCGAACAGCTCGCCGACGTCCTCGGGATCATCGCGGCCGGCCGGCTCGTCCGCGAGGGACCCATCGAGCAGCTGCTCCAGGGCGAGGGCGTCGTGCGAGTGCGCGTGGCCCCGAACGAGGTCGCCGAGGCGACTCGCATCCTCGACGGCCTCGTCCCGGGCGCGCAGTCGCCGGCGTCCGATGCCGACGATGGCTGGCTCTCGCTGCGGACCGAGCCCGACCGGGCGGCGGAGGTCAACCGCGCGCTCGCGACGGCCGGGATCTACGCCTCCGGACTCGAGACCGGGAGCGACCTCGAATCGCTCTTCCTCGAGCTGACGGGCGGCGAGGCATCCACCAGCCACGAGGGCACGTTCTTCGGCGTCGCCGGGGGCAACGTGCCACCGCCACCGGGCGCATCGGGCTCGCAGGACGGCGGAGGTGCCGCGTGAGGCTCTTCAGGGCCGGCCTGCGCAAGCTCGTCCGACGCCCGGCGACCTTTGTCACGTTCGGTCTGCTCGTCGGGCTGCTGGCGCTGATCTACCTCGCCGTCGGGCGCGACGGCCCGGCAGCAGCCCAACGCCAGCGGCGCGGCGGCGGCGCTCCTGCTGGTCACGTTCCCGGGGGCCTACACCCTGCTGCTCTCGTTCATCCTCGGTCTCGGCGGCCTGTTCGCGATGATCTACGGCGCCGCGATCGCGGGCTCGGAATGGACGTGGGGCACGCTGAAGGCCGCGGTCGCCCGCGGCGAGAGCCGGAGCCGCTACCAGCTCGCTGTCGTTCGCCTCGATCACGCTGCTCGTCGGCGTCGGGCTGCTCGTCGCGTTCGCGA
Source organism: uncultured Chloroflexia bacterium (assembly GCA_963755115.1). Classification (GTDB taxonomy): domain Bacteria; phylum Chloroflexota; class Limnocylindria; order Limnocylindrales; family CSP1-4; genus SPCO01. Next base: position 1,336,922 of record CAVWIK010000002.1, on the reverse strand, counting down.
TCGGCGTGGTCGTCGCGATCGTCGCGGCCGGCCTCGCCCAGGTGCTCGACCGAGGGGATCGGCGACAGCGCGACCCTCGGCACCCTCCCCGAGCTGCTCGGTCGCGGCTGGCTGGCCCTCGCCGAGGCATGCGCGCTCGGGTTCACCATCGCGACGCTCGCACGCAGCCAGCTCGCCGGCATCGGCGTCGGGATCGCCGTCTACTTCGGGGAGCAGTTCGCCACGATCTTCCTGCCCGACGTCGTGAAGTACTTGCCGTTCCACGCCGCTACGGCGGTCGTCGCGGTCTCGGACAGCAGCCTGGGTGGCGGCGGGGCGGCACAAGCGGCCCGCCTGGAGCCGAACACGGCCCTCGTCGTGGTCGCGGCCTGGCTGATCGGCGCGCTCATCGTCACGGCCCTGTTCACCGAGCGAGCCGAGATCTCCGGCTGATCCGGCGGCGCAGCGACGCGGCGCGCCAGTCGGGTGGGCCCCGATGGCCCGTCCCATAGGTCCTGCCCGCGCGGTGGATCTGCTCACTTCTGGTCAGGAGAGAAGACCGCCCTCGCGACGGCAGGATGGTAGGCACGCCACATATATGTCATTGGGCATTCCGACTGAGTCGTGGCGCATGGCTCGACCGAGTCCGATCGTCCGAAGATCCGGACGACGCGCATGCCTCAGGTACATCCCACCATGAAACGATCCCTCGCCATCCTTTTCGCCGGCGGGCTCCTGCTCCTCGGTTCGCTCGCATCCGCAGGCGTCACCACGGCAGCCACGCTGGCCGCGACGACGACGTGCAGCAACGGCGTCGACAATACCGGCGGCCTCGGCCTCATCTGCCAGGTCACGATCGTCAACCGGATCACGAATCCGGCGGCTCCGCGAAGGTCACCGTCCGCGAGTGCCATGGCGCCGCGGGCGACCCGAACGCCTCCTGCTCGACGAAAGTGCGCAATCTCAACAGCCCGGTGACCCACGTCACCCAGTGCAACGACTCGATCAACGGCGGCGGCGGCACGCTCCGCTGCAGCGTCAAGGTCACGAACAACTTCGTGGTCTCGCGAGCGGTCGTCGTCGGCGACGATCAACGAGTGCGTCGGTTCGGGCGGCGGCATCCACCACCGGATGCGATCCGTTCCCGGCCACGACGAGCGGCGCCGCGATCACCCAATGCAACGGCTCGGCCAACGGCGGCACCCTCGTGGGCCTGACCTGCACGGCGAGCGGCACGCGGTCCGTCGAACCATCGCGTCACGATCAACCAGTGCAACGGCTCCGCCAACGGCGGCGGCGCCCTGGTCATCTGCTCGACCCACATCACGAACCGCGTCGTCGCGGCCTCGAGCGGCTCGACCTCCGGTCGACGACCGCCGGGGCCGGCGGCGGACCCACCCCGCCGGCAACCGACACCGCGGCCACGCCCGCGCAGCCCGGGTCCGCATCGGGCGCGACCCCGCTCGCGTTCGTCGCGCTCTCCCTGCTCAGCCTCGTCGCCCTCGCCAGCCGACGGTCGCGCCGGACCCTCGGCGAGCGCTGATCCGCCGGTCCGGCCGATCACGCCGGACCAGCCACCACCCAGACATCCGACGCGGGCCCTGCATATGCAAGACCCGCGTCCTCCGTTGTGGCTGATCAGCCCGGCCAGTAGTGCTCGCTGCGGATGGCGTCCTCGGGCAGCCCGCGGCCCCGAAGGATCCGCTCTCCTGCCGAGATCATCTCCGGGTTGCCACACAGGTAGGCGACCGTGTTCTTTGAGGACAGGTCGTGCGCCTCGCAGACGCCGTCCAGGATCGCCGCGACCCGACCGACGCGTCCCGCCCAACCAGCGTTCGACGGGTCTTCCGGGCGCGAGATCGCAGGCTCGTAGGCGAGGCGACCCTCAGCGGCCCATCGGTCCAGGCGCTCGCGATACGCGAGTTCGGACGCGTTCGAGACCCCGTGGACGACGACGGCCAGCGGCGCGGCCGCTTCGCAGCGCATCGACGCCAGCATCGCGACGAACGGCGCCAGACCGGTCCCGGTCGCGATGAACAGGTGCGTGCGCCGATCATCCGCGATGCGTGTGAACAGCCCCTTTGGCGGCCCGAGGCGAAGCCGATCGCCGACACCGACCGACCAGAGGCGCGGCGTGAAGGTCCCATCCGGCACGCGTCGGATGAGGAACTCGAGCTCGTCAAGTGCCGCACCGCCGCGGACGGTGCTGGCGGTCGAGTACGGGCGCTGGACCAAGCGGCCGTCGAGGATCATGCCGAGCGAGAGGTACTGACCGGGTTCGACCCGTGGGAGCGCCGCGTCGGCGCGAACCCGGAATCTCGAGATCGAGGCGGTCAGGTCGTCGCGTCGGACAACGGTCGCGTTCGTGGCGAGCGCGGGGAGGCACTGACCACTCCCCGGTCCCGGCGTCGCATCCGGCAGTGGCCGCCGGGGCGGGAGTGCCCGTCGGACCGTCGCGTCGATCCCCATATCAGGCCGCGGGCTCGAATTCGCCGACGACCTCCCGGGCGGCGTCCGGATCGCGATACCACGCGGCGTCGATCCACGCGAAATCGACCCATGGCGCCGGGAGCTGGTCCTCGCGGAAGATCGCCGAGTTCGGGCATGCGGTCTCGCACGACCCGCAATCGATGCAGGCGTCCGGATCGATGTAGAGCTTCCGGTCGACGCGCAGGTCGCCGCTGATGCAGTCGACCGGACAGACCGAGACGCAGGACTGGTCGCTGTGATCGATGCAGGGCTGCGCGATGACGTAGGCCATGGTGAGACTCCCGTGATCGATGATCCCGACACCTCGTCAAGGCGATCGGGTCAAGGGATGTTTCGTCGACCCCACGTGACCTTCGGGTGGCCGACATGAGACCTTGTTCCTGGCGATCACGTTCCCTCCGGCCGATGTGGGGGTCGTGTGGCGCAGATGTGACTTTGCCAATCGGCGACGCGCCGCGGGTGGAGCTACGCCGCTCCCCGTGCCGGAAGGCTGACCACGAATGCGGCCCCGCCCCCTGGGACGTCGTCCACGACGATCGTCCCCGCGTGGGCCGTTGCGATCCGCCGAGCGATCGCGAGCCCGAGACCGGTACCACCGGCACGATCCCGCCGAACGCCGGGAAGACGCGTGAATGGCTCAAAGACGCGCTCTCGTTCCGACGCAGGGATCCCGGGACCCTGGTCGGCGACGGTCAGCTCGACCCGAGCCCCCCGCCGAGCGACGTCGACCGTGACCATCCCATCTGGCGGCGAGTGGTCGAACGCATTGTCGAGCAGGACGAGGAGCAGCTGGACGAGCCGGTCCCGGTCGCCGTCGACGACGAGCGACCCCGTCGCCGCGGCGTCCTCGATCGCGAGTCGGACGCCGCGTTCCGCCGCAAGCGCATGGGCTTGTCGGACGGTATCGGTCGCCACGGCACCGACGTCGACCGGCGTCGCCTCGATCACGATGCCCGTGGCATCGGTCGAGGCGAGCTGGAGCAGGTCGCCGACGAGCCGGGCGAGGCGATCCGCCTCGGTGACGATGTCGCCGACGAGGGGTCGGCCCTCATCGGTCACGAGTCCCTCCCGCTCGATGACGTCCGCATTGGCGCGGATCAGGGCGGCAGGGGTTCGCAGCTCGTGCGACGCGTCGGCGACGAAACGCCGCTGCGCCTCGAAGCTCCGTCGGATCGGGATCAAGGCGCGTCCCGTCACGATGAGCGTGACGATCGCCGCCCCGATCAGCCCGATGACCCCGACGAGCGTCACCGCGGCCACGATGCTCGCTGACTGCTCGTCGTGAAGGGTGAGGCGGAACCCGCCCTGGACGAAGCCGAGGGAGGTCCCATCGCTTTCCTCCGGGGTGATCCGCGCCGTCAGCAGCCGGACCGGGAAGCCGCCGGCGTCCACGGTCCGGAGGTCTCGGCCGGTCGGCGAGGCGTTCGCCGCGGCCATGGCCGCCATGTCGGGCAAGCCGGGCAGGTTGATTCGGGAGGGATTGGCCACGACGGCCCCGCTCGTGTCGAGCACGAGGAAGAACGTGTCGGACGATGCCAGACTCCCCTCCTCGCTGTCACCAGGCTCCTCGGAAGGCGACGGGAGGCCGTCGTGCAGGGTCGCTACGGCGCCATCGACGGAGGCCGTCAAAGACTGATCGACGGCGGAGTCCAGGGCGCGAAGCGTGACGACCGCCGAGGCGACGCCGATCCCCACGACGAGCAGCGCGACGAGCCCGAGCGTGACCCCGAACAGGCGACGACGGGTCCGGGTGAGCAGCCGCGCGGTGGGATCGGTCATGTCGCACTCATGGGCCGCTCACGCGCGGGCCGATACCTTGGTCATGCGCCGGCTCGCAGGGTGTACCCGACGCCCCGCACCGTGCGGAGCCGGTCGGCGCGGTCGAGTTCGCCGAGCTTGCGTCGGAGGTAGTGGACGTACAGGTCCACGACGTTCGAATAGACGTCCGGCTCGGAGCCCCAGACCGCGTCGAGGATCTGGTGGCGCGTGACCACCTGGCCGGCATGTCGGATGAGGTACCCGAGGAGCGCGTATTCGCGAGCGGACAGGTCCACGGCACGATCACCGACCTGCACGGCATGCCGGAGCTCGTCGAGCTCGAGGTCGCCGGCGATGAGCCGTTGCTCCTCCGAGCTCACCGGCCGGCGGCCGAGCGCCCGGATGCGGGCGACCAGCTCGCTGAACGAGAACGGCTTGGGCAGATAGTCGTCAGCGCCGGCGTCGAGGCCGGTGACGCGCTCCTCGACCGAGCCCAGGGCGGTGAGCAGCAGGACCGGGGTCCGGATGCCCTTGGTCCGCAGCAGGCGGAGGACGGTCAGCCCGTCGACATCGGGCAGCATCCGGTCCAGGACGATCGTGTCGTACCCGCCGGCTTCGGCCAGGGCGATGGCCGACACCCCGTCCGGCGCCACGTCGACGACGTGTCGCTCGGCCAGCAGGACCCGGCGGATGAGGCCCGCCATCTTCGGTTCGTCTTCCACCACGAGGATGCGCATGCCCCGCAGTCTGCGGGGCGATCCATGCCGCGTCGAGGTCCCGATGGCCTGTCTTTGAAGCTTCTCATCCAGGGCACATGGGGGGCCAAACGCCCTGGCTGAGGCTGTGGCCATACCAGCGATCCCCTCGGAGGACCTCATGCTCCAGAAACTCGCCCTGACCGTCGCCTCGGCCGCCGCGGCCCTGACCCTCGCCATTGCGCTGGCCGCGGCCGGCTTCGCGCCCGGTTCCCCGGCCACGACCGCCACCACCTCGGCCGGCTCGGTCACTGTCGATCCGGCGGCAGCGGACCTTACCGCGCCGGACCCGACACCGAGGGTCCAGGTCGACACGATCTACGTCAAGCCAGCCCCGAAGCAGAAGACGATCACGATCCACAAGGTCGTCAAGTCGTCGGGCGGGGGCGAGGGCGAGAACGAGCACGAGTCCGGCGGGGACGACTGAGGTGAGCGACCTTCGATCCGGGGGCCGTCCGCGCGAGCTGGGGCCCGCGGCCGCGCCGATGACCCGGCCGCTCCCGACCAGTCAGACGCCAAGGGTGACCGGGTCGCCCCAGGTCGCCCGGCCACTCCCGGCCGCCCGGGGCGACCTGCCGGTACCCGCCAGGAAGCCAAAGCCGGATCCGCGGCCGCTCCGGCTCGTCATCGGGCTGACCGGCCTCGCGACCGCGAGCGCGCTCCTGACGGCATTCCTGAGCCCGGCGACCGGCGCGGAGGCCGGGACCGCCGGGACGACCACCGTCACGGTCCTCCCGGCGGGGACGCCCGACCCTGTCCCGGTCCGTCATATCGTCAGATACGTGCAGCTCAAGCCCGGCCAGACAGCGCCGCCGAAGGCCGTCGTCAAGCAAGCACCGGCGCCGAAGCCGAGGGTCGTCGTCGTGACCACGAAACAGTCGGGCAAGCCATGACGACGGCGTCTGCGACCCCGGTCGTCCCGGTCGATCCGACCCGCACCGCGTCGCTCCCGCTGCCGGCGGACGTCGTTTCGCGATCCGTCGCCCTGATGGGCGGCCGCGTCGGTGTGCATCTGAGTCCGCCCTGCGATACGGCAGACGTGCGTGCGGGAGGTGTGACCGCGGCGGCTGACGCCGACCACCTCCTCCGCCTGATGTCCACGTGGGCGGATCGCCTGACTCGCTTCTCCGCCGTGTCCGCGCTGAGCCGGCTCAATGCCGACCCGCGGACCGAGGTCCCGGTCGGGCCGACCCTGGCGGCCGTCCTCGACTGGGGCCGACATGCCGAGGGTCTGACCGGGGGCATCGTCGACGTCGGCCTGCTGGACGCCCGGCTCGCCGCCGAGGGGCTTCTCCCAGCGGATGACTGGCCCAAGGTGGTCGACCTGGACCGAGCGTCGGCCGCGTCGCGTTCCTGGTCGCTCGACCGTCAAGCCCGGGGTGCGGTCGTCCGCCGACCCGCCGGACTTCGGTTCGATCTCGACGGCATCGGCAAAGGTTGGCTTGCCGACCGCGCCCTCGGCCGGTTGACGGCCTATCCGTGCGCGGTCGTCGATGCGGATGGCGACATCGCGATCCGCCTCGGTCCGGGTACGACATGGTCGTTCGGCGTGGCGGATCCCCGGCTCGACGGCAGCGACCTCGCGGTCCTGGACCTGACGGTCCGTGGCGAGTTCGTTGACAGTGCTGATGGACGGTTCGGGCTCGCCACATCAGGAACGAGCGTCCACCGCTGGGGCGGCGGCACCAGACCTTCCCACCACCTGATCGATCCCCGCACGAGGCGACCGGCCGACACGGACGTCGTGCAGGCCACGGTGCTTGCTCGGACGGCCCGCGAGGCGGAGGTGCTCGCGAAGGCCGCGGTCATCCTCGGCTCCACGGCCGCGAACGAGTTCCTCGACCGCGTCGGTGTCGACGGCGCCATGCTGCTGACGGTTCACGGGGAGTTGCTCGTCCACCCCGCCACCATGCGGTGGCTGGCATGACGTTCCATGGCCTCGATCCGCGCACGCGCTGGCTCCGCTGGGGCCTGGTGGCAGTCGCCGCCGGCATCGTCATCGGCGCAACAGGTCCGAAGGCGGCGAATGCGCTCGTGGCGACCTGGGACACCAACCGATCGATGCTCCCCTGGGTGTTCGAGCGACTCTTCGCGTTCCTCGCCTACGGCGCGATGGCCGGCTCGGTCCTGTACGGCCTGCTGCTGTCGACCAAGCTCCTCGATGCCATCGCCCACCGGCCGATCACGTTTGCGCTCCACCAGGACCTCGCAAGCGTCGGCCTCGGCCTCGCCGCCGTGCACGGGATGCTCCTCGCCCTCGACAAGACCGTGCCGTTCAGCCTTGCGCAGATCGCCGTGCCCGGCCTGGCCCCGTATGCCCCGATCTGGGTCGCGGCCGGACAGGTGGCCTTCTATCTGATGGCGATCGTCGTCGGGAGTTTCTACGTGCGTCGACAGATCGGCCAGCGCGCGTGGCGGACGCTCCACTACGTGACGTTCCTCGCCTTCGTCGGCGCGACCGGGCACGGCCTCCTGGCTGGGACGGACAGGAGTACAGCGTGGGCGTGGTGGATCTACGTGGGATCGACGGTCGCTGTCGTGTTCCTGCTGACGTACCGGATCCTGCTGTCGGTCACGCACGCACGGACCATCGGTGTGCCGCGGACCGATGTGCCCGGGCGACCGGCAGGGAGCCGCGAGCGCGTGCCGGCTGAGGGGTAGCGGTCGACGACGCACAGGGGCCGGTCGGTCGGCGCTATCGTGGAGTCGACGAACCAGCCGAGGAGGCCCGATGTCCCTGCCACCGAGCGAACGCCCGCCGTACGTCGCCTCGCCCGACCGATATGACGCCATGCCGTACCGGCGGGTCGGCCGGAGCGGCCTCGCAGCTCCCCGCCATCTCGCTCGGCCTCTGGCACAACTTCGGTGAGGACCGCCCGCTCGGCACCCAGCGGGCGATCGTGCGGCGCGCCTTCGACCGGGGCGTGACCCACTTCGATCTCGCCAACAACTACGGCCCGCCGTACGGCTCGGCGGAGGAGAACTTCGGGCGGATCTTCCGCTCGGACCTCCGGCCCTACCGCGACGAGCTGGTCATCTCCACCAAGGCCGGCTACGACATGTGGTCGGGCCCGTACGGGAACCGCGGCTCCCGGCAGTACCTGCTCTCGAGCCTGGACCAGAGCCTCGCGCGGATGGGCCTCGACCACGTCGACATCTTCTACTCGCATCGGGTCGACCCCGACACGCCCGTCGAGGAGACGATGGGCGCCCTGGACACGGCCGTCCGCCAGGGCAAGGCGCGCTATGTCGGGATCTCGTCCTACTCGGCGGCGCGGACCCGGCAGGCGATCGCGATCCTTCGCGACCTCGGGACGCCGCTCCTCATCCACCAGCCCTCGTACTCGATGCTCAACCGGTGGGTCGAAGGCGGGCTCCTCGACGTGCTCGGCGACGAGGGCGTCGGGATGATCGCGTTCTCGCCGCTCGCGCAGGGCCTGCTCACCGACCGCTACCTCGACGGGGTGCCCGCCGGGTCGCGAGCGACCGCGGGCAAGTCGTTCGATGCCGGGATGCTCAGCGACGAGAACCTCGCGAAGGTCCGCGCGCTCGATGCGATCGCAAAGCGGCGCGGCCAGACGCTCGCCCAGATGGCGCTTGCGTGGATCCTGCGCGACCCGCGGGTGACCTCCGCGGTCGTCGGGGCGAGCTCCGTCAGCCAGCTCGAGGAGAACCTCAAGGCCCTCGACCACCTCGGCTTCGACGCGGCGAGCTCGCCGAGATCGACCGCCACGCGACCGAGAGCGGCGTCAACCTGTGGGCGGCCTCGAGCGACGCCTGATCGGCGAGACTAGCCGACCGTTCGCCCGTGCGGCTCGGGCCCGGGCTCCTGGATCCACCAGCTCACGATGCGCCATGGCCGGATCCGGATGAACTGCGGCTTGAACATCGGGAGCGCGGGTTGATCCCCTCCCCGCCCGTCGTGTGGACCTCCGCGTCGCCGCGGATCTTGATCGCGTGCGCCTCCTTGGGCGCGGCGTCGTCAACGAGGAATGTCACCCGCTGATCGCGGTTGGCGTCACGCCATGCCTTCGACGCCCCGAAGTCGATCCCGCCGATGTCGATCGCGTCCTCGTCGGGATTGAAGCGGTACGAGACCGGGACCACGTGCGGCCGGCCGTCGGCGCCGACCGTCGCGAGGCGACCCAGCGTGTGCGCCTCGAGATAGGCGATCTCGGCCGCGGTGAACACGCTCACGAGACGGCCACCGGTCGGCCACGCCGGAGGCGGCGGAGGAACGCCTCGTTCGTCGACGGGCGCCCGAGGAACGACTCGACCATGGCCTCGGCGTCCCGCATCCCGCCGCATTCGAGGAGCTCGCGTCGATAGTCGGCACCGACCGCCGGGTCCGTGATGCCCTCGGACTCGAACCGGCTCCATAGGTCGTCGCCATAGACGAGCGACCAGAGGTAGCCGTAGTAGCCCGCGTCGTAGCCGGCCATGATGTGCCCGAAGCTCGCGGGCCAGAACGTCCCCTCGACCGTGGAAGCAGCCGGATCGCGTCGGCCGCGCGCATCGCCACATCGATGTCGACCGGGTCGCGGCCGTGCAGGCGCAGGTCGAAGTCGCCGTAGCTGATGAACGTCCGCAGGTAGTTCGATCCGAGATCGACGCTCCGGCTGCCTTCGATCCGCCGGGCCAGCGTCTCGGGGAGTGGTGCTCCGGTCTGATGGTGGCGCGCGAACCGGCGGAGGATCCGCGCATCCCAGGCCCAGTTCTCCATGATCTGCGAGATCGCCTCGCCGAAGTCGTCCTCCACGCCCCACATCGAGGTCCGGAAGTACGCATTGCGCCCGAGCACCTCGTGGAGTACGTGCCCGAATTCGTGGAACAGCGTCTCGACATCGTCGTGGCGGAGCAGGGCGGGCGCGTCGCTCGTGCCGCGTGGCACGTTCATCACGATCGCGGAGACCCCACCGACCCGCGAGCCATCTTCGCCGACGCGGGCGAGCCGGACCGGCCAGGCCATCGCATGACCGAACTTGCCCGGCCGCGGGTGGAGGTCGGCATAGCACCAGCCGAGATGCTCTCCGCTCGTCCCGTCGCGGATGTCGAGCCGTCGGACGTCCTCATACCACGCCGCGGCATCGCCCGACTCGACGAACGCGAGGTCGAACACCTCGGCCGTCAGCGCGAGCAGCCCGTCGAACGCGGCATCGAGCGGGAGATACGTCGAGACCTCGTCGGCGTCGACGCCGAACTCGTCGGCGAGGATCCGCTTGTCGTAGTAGGAGACATCCCACACCCGCAGGTCTGTCGTTCCCTCGTCGGCCTGCAGGCGACGGCGCCATCTCGGCGTATTCGTCGGTCGCGAGGGCCTGGAGGACCGGCACGACGCCATCGTGGAGCGCCACGACCCGCTCGGGTGACCCGGCCATGTTCGGCTCCATGCGGTAGTCGGCCCAGGACGGATAGCCGAGCAATGCGGCCTTGCGCCGGCGCAGTCCGAGGGCCTCCTCGAGGAGCGGGCGGTTCTGGTCGGTCGCGCGGTTCGCGAATCGCTCCAGCAGGGCCTGGCGCAGGTCGCGCCGGGCGAGCCCTCCATGAACGGGAAGTAGTCGGGGTAGTCCATGCTGACCCGGAACGTCCCGGGCGTCGTCCCGGGCGCGAGCCGGTCGACGTACGTGTCCGGGAGCCCGATCGAGGTCCTCGCGGGTCAGGTCGAGGCCGTCGGACCACTCGCCCAGGTTGCCCTCGAACGCCGATTCGAGCGCGACAAGGCGGTCCGTGATCGAGCGCAGCTCGGCGCGCGTCTCGTCGGGGAGCCCGTGTCCGGCCCGGCGGATGTCGCGCAGCCACTTGTCGAGGACCCGCCGCGGCTCGTCGGCCAGGGCAGCGGCATCGGCGGTGGCGGCGTACCGGGTGATGGCGTCGGCGAGGTCGTCGCGGAGCGGCAGACCGGCCCGCCAGCCCGTGAGGCGCTCGTCAGCGGCGAGGCCGGCGGCCCGCACGTCGGCGTCCGGATGGACCCGCGCCATGAACGAGGTCGTGGCCCCGGCGTCCCACGAATCGCCCTCGGCCCGGTCGAGGCGGCCGATGACCTCGTCGAAGGTCGCACCCTCGTGCCGTGCGGCAGCCACCGCCTCGGCGATCAGCGCATCGGCGGACGCGATGGCCGCGTCGGTCGCGGGCTCGACGCTCGCGGGGGTGATGTCGCGGTAGTCGATCGGGTCGTCGGTCACGCTGCCGATGCTACAACGGCCCGAGCAGCCCGATAGGGCGGCCTGGCGCAAGGCGGAGCCGAGCACCGAAGCGAGCGCACCCCAAGGTGCGTGAGCGACGGCGCGCAGGCGACAACGCCGCGAACGGTCGTCATAGCGGGCCGCTGATCCCGCCGTCTTTTCGGATCCGCCAGAAATGCACCGCCAGGAAGATGGCGGCGGTCAGCGGCAGGACGATGACGTGGAGGACGTAGAACCGCAGCAGCGTGTTCTGGCCGACCTCGAGGCCGCCGAGCAGCATGAGCTCGCGTCGGCGTGTTCACGATCGGGAAGTACGAGCCGAAGTTCGTGCCGATGGTGATGGCCCAGTAGGCGATCTGGTCCCACGGGAGCAGGTAGCCCGAGAAGCTGAGCATGATGGTCAGGAACAGGAGCACCACGCCGACGACCCAGTTGAACTCGCGCGGCGGCTTGTAGGCGCCGTGGTAGAAGACCCGCATCATGTGCAGGAACACGAAGAACACCATCAGGTGCGCGGCCCAGCGGTGGATGTTGCGGGTCAGCAGGCCGAACGTGACCTGGCTCTGGATGTCGAGGATGTTGGTGTACGCCTGGGTGGCACTGGGGACGTAGAAGAACATCAGGTACACGCCGGTCACGGTCAGCACCAGGAACAGGAAGAACGACAGCCCGCCCAGGCAGAACGTGTAGGCGAACTTGACCGCGTGCTGGCGGACGCGGACCGGGTGGATGTGCAGGAAGACGTTGTTCATGACCGCGTACGCGCGCGAGCGCTCGTCGCGCGGGTAGGGCTGGCGGAAGATCGACCGCCACACCGGGCTCCGGCGGATGGACTGGTCCACCCGCTCGAGGAAACTCACCGACGGACGATCGTCGTCGCGACCCGTCATGGATCCGACAGCCTCCCGATACTATCGCGGTGCGATATATCGTGTCACGTTGTACCACCGGGCGGACGGCCGCGTCAATGTTCCGTGCGGCGAACCGCTCCGAGCCGGCTCGTGCGTTCGCTACCATCCCGGGCATGGACTACGGCATCTGTCTCCCGAACTTCCCCGACGGCGCATCCCCCGAGGGCATCGAGGCGGCCGCCGAGGCGGCCGAGCGGCTTCGCTGGTCGACCGCATGGACGACCGACCACGTGCTCGTCGACCACGCGGCCGCGAGCGAGTACGGCCGCATCTACGAGGCGATCCTGACGCTCGCCTGGGTCGGCGCCCGGCACCCGGGCCTGCGGCTCGCGACGAGCGTCATCGTCGTCCCGCAACGGAACGTGGTCATCCTCGCCAAGGAGCTCGCCTCGCTCGATTCGTTGAGCGGGGGCCGGGTCGTCGCCGGTCTCGGCGTGGGCTGGAATGAGCACGAGTTCGCCAATCTCGGCGCGGCCGACCGGTTCAAGGTCCGCGGCGCCTATCTCGATGAGACGATCCGCCTCTGGCGGCACCTGTGGTCGGGCACCGCCGAGCCGTTCGCCGGTCGCTTCCACCAGCTCGACGACTTCGTGTTCGGCCCGCTGCCACAGCAGGGTGCGGCCCTGCCGATCGTCATCGGCGGCCGGGCGGACGCGGCCCTGCGGCGCGCGGGCTCCGTCGCCGATGGCTATCACTCGAGCGCCACGAGCCCGAGCGGATACGCGCAGCGGGTCCCGATCGTCCGGGCCGCGGCCGAGGCGGCCGGGCGGCCGGCGCCGTGGTTCTCCGCGCGCGTCCGTGTCGAGTACGGGCCGGCGTCCGGGAGCGAGTACGCGATGCGCGGCACGCCCGAGGAGATGGCCGCGGAGGTGACCGCCTACGCGGCCCTCGGCGTCTCGCATCTCGCGCTCTCGTTCGGGGCCACCGACCCCGAGACGGTCGTCGCCAACGCCGAGCGATTCGCCCGCGAGGTGGCACCGCTGGTCGCTTGATCCGTCCGACGGCTCCCACTGGCACGACCCGGGAGGTCCTCGGGGCGTCGCTCCGGCTCGGCCTGACCTCGTTCGGCGGCCCGATCGCGCACATCGGCTACTTCCGGCGCGAGTACGTCACGCGTCGTGCCTGGCTTGACGAGACCGCGTTCGCCGATCTCGTCGCCCTCTGCCAGTCGCTCCCGGGCCCGGCGAGCAGCCAGCTCGGGATGGCCATCGGGATGCGCCGGGCCGGGATCGCCGGCGGTCTCGCGGCGTGGGCCGGGTTCACGCTGCCATCGGCCATCGCGTTGACGATCCTGGGTCTGGTGGCCGCCTCCACCGACCTGTCCGGGGCGGGCTGGGTCCACGGCCTCAAGCTGGCCGCCGTGGCGGTGGTCGCCCAAGCCGTGTGGTCGATGGCCCGGACCCTGACCCCGGACTGGCCGCGGCGGGTCGTCGCCGTGGCGGCCGCAGCCATCGCGCTCGCCTGGACGACGCCGTTCGCCCAGGTCGCGATCATCGCCCTCGGGGCGCTCGTCGGCCGGCTGGTCCTCCGGGCCCCGGCGCCGGTCGGCACCTCCCCGGAGCCGAGCCCCGTGTCGAGGCGAGCCGGGGTTCTCGCCCTTGCGGCCTTCGTCACGCTCCTGCTCGGGCTGCCGGTCCTGCGCGCGGCGGACGGCCAGCCCGCCGCGATGATCGACGCGTTCTACCGCGCCGGCGCCCTGGTCTTCGGCGGCGGTCACGTCGTGCTGCCCCTGCTCGATGCGACCGTGGTCGCGCCGGGATGGGTGAGCCAGGGCCAGTTCCTCGCCGGCTATGGCGCGGCACAGGCGGTGCCCGGCCCGCTGTTCACGTTCGCCGCCTACCTCGGCGCGGTCTCGGGCCCCTCGCCGAACGGGGTCGCCGGGGCCGTGATCGCCCTCGTCGCGATCTTCGTGCCGTCGTTCCTGCTGATCGTGGGGGCACTCCCCTTCTGGGACCGCCTGCGGCACTCGCCCGGCATCCGCCGCGCCCTGACCGGCACGAACGCGGCGGTGGTCGGGATCCTGCTCGCGGCGCTCTACACCCCGGTGTGGACGGGCGCCGTCACCGGCCCGCTCGACGTCGCCGTCGCCGGGGCAGGTCTTGGTCTGCTCGTGTCCGGGCGCGTGCCACCGATCGCGGTCGTCGCCCTGTCGGCCGTCGCCGGGCAGGTCCTCGGCCAGCTGGCCGGTTGAGGTCCGCCACGCCCCGGCGGCCGGCCGCGGCTCTCGGCCCGCGGCTACCCCGCGCCCGCCGGCCGATCCTCGGGCTCGCCGCTCAGCGGAGCTTGCCCGCCGCGAACCGGTTGATCAGCGAGGTGTAGCCGGGCAGGCCGCGCTCGTAGCCGATCGCCCAGAAGCCGACGCCCGCCAGCCCGCGGTCGTCGGCCAGGCCGAGCTTCGGCGTCAGCGTGTCCGGCGAGTCGAGATAGACGACCCGCCAGCCCGCCTTCCCGGCCGCGTCGGTGGTCGGCAGGATGTAGACCTCGACCTGCTCGACGGGCTCGAGCACGGGCTTCACGGTCGGGTCGCCGAGGACGTCAAGATCGATTCCTCGGGACCCACGTGTCCCCGTCACCGGTCGTCGCCGCGCCGGGCAGGTCGCTCTCGACCGGCCAAGACATCCCGTAGAGCGGCAACCCGAGCAGCGTGCGCTGGACGGGCACGCCGACCGATTCGTAGAGGTCGAGCGACCATTGGAGGTTCTTCTCGTCGCCGTCGAGACGCTGCATCGGCGCCGAGGCGCCCGGCCCCGATCCGGCCCAGTGATAGTCGTAGCCCATCATGAAGATCCGGTCGGCACCGGCGGTCGCCGCCGCCGCGGCCATGGCCGCGCCGCCCTGGTTGGCGGTGGTGGCCACGGACACCCGGTCGCGCTTGTCGGCGGCCACGACCGCGGCCCGCAGCCGCCCGATGAACGCCCCGTAAGCGGCGACGAACGACGGGTCGAGCAGCTCGACATCGGCGTTGATGCCGTCGAAGTGATGCTCGTCGGCGAACGCGACGAGCGACGCGATGACCTTGTCCTGCGCCGCGACCGGCCCGCCGAAGAAATGGGCGTTCTTGTCGTAGCCGAAGCTCGTGTAGACGAGTTCGACGCGGACGCCGCGGTCGTGCGCCTCGCGGATCAGCTGCGTCCCGATCGGTCCGGTGATCCGCTTGTACCCGTTCTGGGTCGTGTTCAGCGAACCGTTGTGCTTGTTCGTGACCGAGAAGAGGGCGAGGGTCGTGAGGTGCGTCTTGGCGAGGTGGGCGGCGATCTCCGCGTCCATCTCCCAGTACGGCACGTAGCCGTACACCTCGTGGCCGGGAGTCGGTCGCGGTGTCGGGACCGGCGTGGGGGTCGGCGGCACGGTCGCCGAGGGTGGGGCGCTGCCGTCGACCGTCACGTTCGCGACGGGGTTCGTCGTCGGGGTGGTCGGGCTGCCGCAGCCCGCGAGGATGGCCGCCAACACCGCGACGAGGGTTCGTTGTCGCACCCGCAAAGGGTCGGCGGTGCCGCCCGAACGGTCAAGCGTGCACGACTGGCACCGTCCCGGGAACGGCGAACGCCGGCGAACGGGTCGACCGCGGGAGACGGGAGGAGGACGTCAGCTCGGCCGGTAGGTTCGCCGGCGCCATGATCGCCGGGGAGGTAGGACCCCAGATTCGTGGCGTTGGCTGAGAGACGTCTGAGAACCGGCCCGTCAGGCCGGGGCGTCCAGCGTCGGGGTCGGGACGTCGACGTCGTGGTCGGAGAAGTAGGGCCGCCACGGTCCGGACCCCGGGATGAAGGCCTGCATGATCGCCCGTTCGGCCTGGACCAGGTGCATCAGGTCGTGCGCCGACCACTCGTTGAGCAGCTCGCCGAGCGTCACGGCGCCGAGCTCTGGGTGGCGCGAGGTCAGGTCGAGTTCCCCTTCGGTGATGTGGGCGACGGTCTCGAGGCTCATGGTCCGCAGGTCGGCATGCCGGAGCGACAGCGCGACCGGATCCGTGGACGCCGTCACCGGCGTCGACTCGAGCTCCGGGTCGTAGCGGCGGAGCTCCGGGACGCGTTCGAGGATCGCGCGGACACGGGCCGCGAAGACCGTCGCCTCGGTGTCCACGGCGTGGCCGAGGCATTGCAGGGCGGACCACTCGCCCGGCGCCGGCACGCGCCGCAGCAGCGCCGGATCGAGCGTGGCGAGCGCGCGCCATCGGGCGCCGTTCACGCGGAGGATGTCGTGGGTCTGACGGGCGAGCTCGGTCACCCGGTCATCCTACCGTCCACCCAATCGCACGACCACTCGGGCGCCCGGGTGGCCGTCATACTGGCGCGCGAACCGCTGCTCTCGGAGGGGATGATCCGTGCGACGACTCATGCTGGTCGGGGTCCTGGTGCTCGCGGGCTGCGGGTCGCCGACGCCGACGTCGAGCGGCGTCCAGAGCACCACGCTGATCGTGACGCCGACCGAGACGCCCGGGTCGACGTCGTCACCGACGCCGGAACCGACCCCGACACCCGTCCCGACGCCGCTGCCGTCGCTCCCGGCGGTCGACGTCGGGGTCTTCGGAGAGGGCTGGACGCTCGCGGCGTCCTCGACGAACACCGGCGATGCCCCGGGCACGAAGCTCCGCTCCACGATCGGCAAGTCGTACTCGGTGATGGCGGTCTGCACCGGCGAGGGCCCGATGACCGTGACGCTCCGGGCGAGCGGCGGCGACATCAAGAACACCAAGGGCCAGCCGCCGGGTGTCGACGTCGGCACGATCCCGGTCGACTGTCCCGCGGTCGAGCCCACCGTCACCGAGTACCCGTACACCGCGACCGACGACTACCACGGCGTCCGGATCGTGCCGACGGTGACGGCCCCGGACGGCGTGACCTACATCGTGCTCGTCGGGACGCACGGCTGAGCCGGCTCAGCCCGCGCGGCGGATGACCTCGAGGATCTCGTCACCGTAGAGGTCGAGCTTGGCCGGCCCGATCCCCTTGATCCGCCGCAGCCCGGCCGCGCTGACGGGCCGGATCTCGGCGATGAGCGCGAGGGTCTCGTCGTGGGCCACGACATAGGCGGGGACGGCGTCGGCCTTGGCCCGGGTCGTGCGCCAGGCCCGGAGCGCGGCCATCAGCGGGTCGGCGTCGCCGCCGGGCAGGTGGCGCTGCGGTGCGTCCGCGAACCGGTCCGGGAGCTGGACGACCCGCTGCTCCCCGCGCGGCCGCAAGTCCGCGAGGAAGCGGCTCGGCAGGCGCCGGCTCGTCTTGCCACGGGTCTCGCGCTCGACGGCCCACGACAGCGCGAGGTGGACCCGCGCGCGGGTCAGCCCGACGTAGAAGAGCCGCTGCTCCTCGGCCAGGAGGTCGTCGTCGTCGAGGGCCTGCCGGATCGGCAGCGAGCCTTCCTCGAGCGCCGGGAGCGCGACCGCATCCCATTCGAGGCCCTTGGCGCGGTGGTACGTGAGCAGGTTCACGCCGTCGGCCGCGCCGGCACGTTCGTTGGCGCGGCGGCGCTCGAGCTCGGCGAGATAGGCCGCGGCATCGACCCCGGCGTCCGAGCGACCGAGCGTCGTGAGGATGTCCAGCAGCGTGTCGAGCGCGGCGGACCGCTCGCGCGCCTCGTCGCCGGCCCGCCCCTCCCCGGCCGCATCGTCGTAGCCGAGCGTGGCCGCCCACAGCGAGCGGACCGCTGCCGTCAGGGCGGCCCCGGTCTGGGTCAGGGCGTCCGCCCCGTCGCTCGACGCGGCCCGCCGCACGAGATCGATGGCGCCACGGACGTCGACCCGGTCGAAGAACCGGATCCCGCGGACCTGGTACGGGATGCCCGCCCGCGTCAGCTCGGCCTCGATCGGCGCCACCTGGGCGTTCATCCGGACGAGCACCGCGATCTCCGCGGGTGGCGTCCCACCGGCGATGCGGTCGCGGATCCAGCGCGCGAGCGCCGCGAGCTCCATGCCCTCGGTGCCGTATCGCTCGACGGTCGGTGCCGGGCCAGACGGGCGTGTGGCGACCAGGCGCTTGGTCCGCCCGGTCGATGCCAGCAGGCGGTTCGCCAACTCGAGGACCTCGGGCGTCGAGCGGTAGTTGTCCGAGAGCGTGACGACGCGCGCGGCCGGGTACCGCTCGGCGAACCCGGTCAGGAACTCGCTCGTCGCACCCGCGAAGGTGTAGATGGTCTGGTCCTCGTCGCCCACGACGCACAGGTCCTGGCGCTCGCCGATCCACAGGTCGAGCAGCCGCTGCTGGAGCGGGTTGGTGTCCTGGTACTCGTCGACGCTGATCCAGGCCTTGCGCGAGCGGACGATCCCGGCCGCCTCCTCGTCGTGCTCGAGGAGGTCGACGGTCATGAGGAGGAGGTCGTCGAAGTCGATGCGGCCGGCCCGCGTCTTGGCCCGCTCGTAGCCCGTGAAGACGCCGACGAAGAGGTCCGTCGGGACCGGCGCCTCGCGGAACGGGGTCGTCGGTGACCCCCTGGTCGCCGCGGCGTACGTGGCCGGTGTGAGGCCGCGGCTCTTGGCCCACTCGATCTCGTCGGCCAGGTCCTTCGCCGGCGTGAACCGGTAATGGCCGGGTAGGCCGCGGGCCAGCGGCACGATGAGCGGCAGCTTGGAATCCAGGATGTCGGGCATCGGCTCCGCGGCATGCCGCGACGGCCAGAAGTGGCGGAGCTGGCTCAGCGCGTGGGCGTGGAACGTGCGCGCGGTCACCCCCGGCAGACCGAGCTCGCGGAGCCGTTCGACCATCTCGCCCGCGGCCTTCTCGGTGAAGGTGACGACGAGCACCGCGTCCGCGGCCACCACCCCGGTCCGGATCGCATGGGCGGTCCGCCGGCTGATCACGCGGGTCTTGCCCGTCCCGGCGCCGGCGAGGATAGCCACCGGGCCTTCGACGGCGAGGACGGCCTCCCGCTGGGCGTCGTTCAGGTCATCGAGGAGGGCGGCATCGGAGCCGGTCGTCGCGCGTGGCACGCCCTGAGTATGGGCCGCCCGGCGTATCTGCCGGTCACCGCGGCGCAGTCGCTCGACCGGGCGGCCGCCGGACCTACCGGTTGCGGTCCGCCCGGACGAACAGGAACGTGCCGACGATGACGAAGACGAGCGTGAACGCGACCGTGATGCCGAGGTCGACGAGCGGCGAGTGGAGCACGGCAGCGGCGTACTCGGGCTTGCCCCAGTAGTAGATGTTCCGGGCCAGGTCGATCGAGTAGGTCATCGGGATGATCTTGGCGAGGATCCCGAGGATGCCCGTCGACGCGGCGACCGGGATCAGCGCCCCGGACAGGAAGATCTGCGGGAAGATCAGCAGGGGCACGCCGACGGCGACGACCTTCGGGTCCTGGGTGATCCCGATGAAGAAGACGCCGAGCGCACCGCCGGCGATGGCGAGGACCGGGGCGAGCGCGATGACTCGCAGGAGGTCGCCGGCGTCCATCGGGATCTGCATCACGACGATCATCGCGACGACGCCGACGAGGGACACCATCGCGGCGATGCCCGAGCCGATGAGCTTGCCGACCAGGACCGCATAGCGGGAGATCGGCGCCACGAACAGCTCCGCGGTGAAGTCGTTCTCGCGCTCCTCGACGAGGTTCGTGACCCCGGCGATCGTGCCCTGGTACATGCCGTTGGCGACCATCCCGATGAGCATGTACGGGAGGTACGCGTAGGAAAGGGCGCCGCCCAGGTTCTGGGCGATGCTGCCGCCGAGGATCCCGATGAAGATGATCGGGAAGAGCACGGTGAACGCGAGCGACAACGGGCTCTTCACAGCCCGCAGGATCTCGCGCCAGGCGATCGCGAACGTGGCGTTCACCTCGCGGGAGAGGCTGGAGCGGCGCGTCCCGGAGACGGACTCCGTCCGCGTGCTGGTGAGCGCGGTCATGCGATCGCCTCCTCTGGCTGGCTGAGCAGCTCGACGTAGGCCTCTTCGAGGCTGGGCTCGTGGACGCGCAGGACGGACAGCGGCGTCTGGATGCGGGCGATGAGGGCCTGCGCGGTCGCCTCCGGATAGCGCACCCGGAGGAGGCCGGTGCTGTCGATGGCCGGCGTCAGCCCGAGGCGAGCCAGCTCCGCCACGAGGGCGGTCCGGTCCTCGGCGTCGAGCAGCACCGACCGATCGAGCAGCTCGCGCTTCATCTCGTCGGGGGTGCCGATGACGGCGATCCGGCCGTGGTCGATGACGCAGACGCGGTCGGCGTCCTCGGCCTCGTCGAGGTAGTGGGTCGTGAGGAAGATCGTCGTGCCGTCGGTGTTGCGCACCGCGCGGAGGTAGTCCCACAGGCCGCGCCGGCTGACCGGGTCGAGACCCGAGGTCGGCTCGTCGAGGAACAGCACGCCGGGCCGGTGCATCAGGCTCCGGATGATCTCGAGCTTGCGCTTCATGCCGCCCGAGAACGCCTTGAGCGGCTTCGCGATGTCGTCGCCGAGCCCGACCACCGCGGCCAGCTCCTCGACCCGCTGCCGGTACTCGGCCGGCATCGCGCGATACAACGGCCGGTAGCCGTACAGGCCGTAGATGGCGACGTGGAGGCGGATGTTCTCCTCGCCCGAGAGGTGCTGGTCGATGCTCGGGTTCTGGAAGATGATCCCGATGTTGCGGCGGACGCCGGTCGCGTCGCGCTCGAGGTCGTGACCCGCGATCGTGACGGTCCCGCTGGTCTTGGCCAGCGTCGTGGTCAGGATCGAGATCGTGGTGGTCTTCCCCGCCCCATTGGGACCGAGGAAGGCGAACAGTTCGCCCGGCGCGACATCGAAGCTGATGTCGTCGACGGCCGGGACGGTGGACTTCTTGTAGCGCTTCGTCAGGTGGCTGACGGAGATGATGGGTTCCATGACTCGATGGTGGCGTCCGACTGTGGAGCGCACGTGGAGACGCGGTGGCGAGTCGGACGACGGCGCAGCCCTTCCCGCTCGCCCGGATCGCCACGCCTCTTGACGTCCATATGTCACGATGACGCTATGACACAACGGTTCCTGGACGTGCCCGGCGGCCGCCTCAACGTGGTGGATGAAGGGTCCGGCCCGCCCGTCCTGATGCTCCATGCGTCGATCGCGGACCTGCGCTCGTGGGATGCGGTCGCCCCCATCCTCGCGAACGCCGGCTATCGGGTCGTCCGGTACGACCTGCGCGGCTGCGGGGCATCCGTGACTGAGGACGTCCCATTCTCCAGCCGCGCGGATGTCGTCGCGGTGATGGACGCGAGCGGCGCCGGCCGCGCCGCACTCGTCGGCAACTCCGCGGGCGGCCAGATCGCGTTCGATACCGCCGTCGAACATCCCGATCGCGTGATCGCGGTCGTCGGCGTCGCCGCCGGTCTGGGTCGCTTCGATCCGGGCGCGACCGCTGAGGAGATGAGGCTCTTCGACGAGATGGACCGGCTGGAATCTGCGGACCCGCCGGATGCGGCGGCGATCGCCGACTTCGACCTGCGGTTCTGGGTCGACGGGCCGGGCCAGCCGGCGGATCGCGTGCCGTCGGCGGTCCGCGAGGCGCTCCGGGCGATGGACACGGCAAACTGGGAACCCGGGCGTGTGGGTGGACGGCCGATCCCTCTCGAGCCGTCGGCCGATGTGCGCCTCGCCGACCTGCGAGTGCCAGTCCTGGCCGTCGCCGGCATCCTGGACGCCTCCGAAGTCGCCGCGACGGCTCGTCACCTTGCGGCCAGTGCCCCGAACGCGCGGGCCATCGTCTGGGACGACGTTGCGCACATGATCGGCATGGAGCAGCCGGAGCGTCTCGCGGCCGCGATCATCGCCTTCCTCTCCCCGCTCCCACGCTGGTCGTAGGACCGCGCGGTCGGCGCTCCCGGCCGGTCCTGCGGGCGACCGGACGCCCGGCCCGGGCGGTGCGACCCGGCCCGGGGCGGCCTCGCCTAGGGTTGCGCCCGCACGACGACCGCGATGACGCCGTGCGAGACGGTGTCGAGGAACGCCTCGACGTAGACCCGAGGCAGGACGCACGGATCGCCCGTGCAGCCGTTCGACGGGTCGGAGCCGATCAGCGTCACCCGCCAGGCTCGCCGGTCCAGGCTCCGGCGGCCGCTCGCGCGCGGGTCATCGTCGCACCGTCGTCCAGCGGCGCACACGAAGAAGCCGGTCGGCCCTCGGGGAGAGCGGCCGACCGGCTGGAAGGTGCGGCGATGGTTGGCGGCGGCGCGGCTAGTGCTTCGCCGGGAGCCTCGTGATCCAGTAGTCGGCCGTGCTCGGATCGGCGACCCCGAACCGCGCGTTGACGACCCACAGCCTGCCGACGGCGAACGTCCCCGCGGTCGGGACGTCCAGGCTCGGCGACGTGAGGTTCCTGATGAACCGCGCCGAGGTCAGCCGCTTCGAGAGATGCAGCACCGCGACCTGGTTGTCGAAGTTCTGGACGACGTAGAGCGTGCGACCCCGCAGGACGAGGCCGTCGCCATTGACGAGGCCGTGCCCGTGGGTGTCGATCGCCTTGGTGACGCCGGTCCGCGGGTTGACCCGGAAGAGCATGCCGGTGTTCGACTGGACGAGGACGAGCCAGCCGCGCACGGACACGATCCCGTTCGCGTTGAAGTTGGCGCCGTAGGCGATGTCACCGGTCAGCGGCTTGAAGGTCGCCGTCGAGGCGTCGAGCAGCTTGCCGTGCCTCCCGAGCGGCACGACCAGCAGCTGCTGGTTGAACGAGTCCGTCGCGTACACGGCCTTGCGCGTGATGACGAGGTCGTTGACGAACCCGGCGGTCTGGAACGAGTACTCCTTCAGAAGCGCACCCGTTCGGCCGTTGTAGACGCGGACCGTGCCGTTCGTCGCCCCGGCCACCCACAGGCGACCGCGCCAGTCGAGGTGCACGCCGGTCGCGAGCTGGCCGGGCACGCCCGGGACGAGGATCTTGCCGGTGCCGGTGATGGCACTGCCCTTCCAGACGGCGCCGTCGGCGAGCGAGCCGACGTACAGCTTGTTCGCCGGGCCGGACGTGAGACCCTCGGGCTGGAAGCCGGCGGGCAGGTCGATCTGCGCGGGCAGCGGCTTGGGATGATGCGAGTTGCCATGGGCCGATGCGGCCGGGACGGCAACCAGTGACAGGGCCATGACGAGGCCGAGCAACAGGGTGAGCCTGCGCTTCATTCGGTCTGTCCTCCTCAGATCGTCCCCGCCCATGAGTTGGGGAGTGCGAGGGTCGACGGCCATGGCGCGAACCGCGTGGCGGGTTCGGTCGAGGGTCGGGGTCGCCGCTGGCGTCGACGGGCACGTGTCGGGCGGGCTGTGCCTCACCCTACGAGGGTTGCCGGGATGTGGCAACCCGGCCGACGCTCGGCGACCTTGCAGGCGCATGACAAAGTCGGCAGAAACCGTTGCCCGTGGTCACCGGTCCGGCGATGCCGCTCGCGCGGGCTCGCTCCCCGACCGGGCTCAGACCCAGCCGAGGCTCCGTTCCACCCCCTTGTGCCAGCGCGCGATCCCGGCGGCCCGTTCGGTCGGGTCCATCGCCGGCTCCCAGCGGCGCGCCGCATGGTCCATCGCGCGAAGCTCGTCGAGATCGCGCCAGAACCCGACGGCAAGGCCCGCGGCATAGGCGGCGCCGAGCGCACTCGTCTCGGCGATCGTGGGGGCAACGACGGCGCGGTCCAGGACGTCGGCCTGGAACTGCATGAGGAGGTCGTTGCCGATCATCCCGCCATCCACCCGCAGGTCGCCGCCGACGGCCGCCCCGAGGTCGGCCGCCATGGCCTGGTCCAGGTCGTACACCTGGTAGGCCGTCGCCTCGAGCGCCGCGCGCGCGATGTGGGCGCGGGTGGCGAAGCGCGTCAGCCCGGCGATGACCCCGCGGGCGTCGCTCCGCCAGTGGGGCGCGAAGAGGCCGCTGAAGGCGGGCACGAACACGACGTCCCCGCTGTCCGGGACGCTGCGCGCGAGCGCCTCCACCTCGGACGCGGCCCCGATGATGCCCAGGTCGTCGCGCAGCCACTGGATGAGCGAGCCCGCGACCGCCACCGACCCCTCCAGGGCATACGTCGTCGGCACCTCGGGACCGCCGAGACGCGCCGCGACGGTCGTGATGAGCCCGTGGGCCGAGTGGACCGGCCGGTCGCCGGTGTGCATGAGCATGAAACAGCCCGTGCCGTACGTGCACTTGACCTGTCCCGCCTCGAAGCACGTCTGCCCGAACAGCGCGGCGTGCTGGTCGCCGAGGTCGCCCGCGATCGGCACGCCGGCGAGGTCGCCGGTGGCCTCGCCGTACACCTCGGAGGAGCCCCGGATCTCGGGCAGCATCGCGCGCGGGATGCGCAGCTCCGCGAGGATCGCGTCGTCCCAGGCGAGGCGCTCGAGGTCCATCAGCATCGTCCGCGATGCGTTCGTCACGTCGGTGACGTGGACACCGCCGGCGGGGCCGCCGGTCAGCGTCCAGATGAGCCAGCTGTCGATGGTCCCGAAGCGGAGGTCGCCCCGCTCCGCCGCCGCCCGGCCGTCGCTGTCGAGCGACTCGAGGATCCAGGCGAGCTTGAGCGCCGACGAATAGGTCGAGATCGGCAGGCCGGTGGTGGCGCGGAAGCGATCGGCGCCCCCCGCGCCGACGGCCGCCAGCGCCTCGCCCGCAGCGGCAGTCCGCGTGTCCTGCCAGACGATCGCGTGGTGGACCGGCCGGCCGGTCGCGCGATCCCAGACGACGGTGGTCTCGCGCTGATTGCTGACGCCGACCGCGGCGAGCGCGGACGCGTCGACCCCGGCGTCGCGGAGCGCGACGCGCACGCACGTCCGGACGCGCTCGACGATCTCGTCGGCATCGTGCTCGACCCAGCCGGGTCTGGGGGTGATCTGCCGGTGCTCCAGCTGGTGGCCCGCGACGATCGCCCCGGCGTGGTCGAACAGGATGCAGCGGCTGCTCGTCGTCCCCTGGTCGATGGCGGCGACGAGCGACCGCGGCTGCACGGCCTAGTAGCGGTACGAGGTCCGCTCGACCGCCACGATGGTCTGCCCGATGTCACGCATCTGCCAGAAGACCGCCACCGCGGCGATGACGATCCACGCGATGACGCCGATCGCGGTATCGGTCAGCAGGCCGTTGACGACGCCGCTGCTCATGTCCTCGAGTTTGATCCGACCCAGGAAGAGCAGCACGCCGTTGACGACCGCCGCGGCCCCGCTGATGCCCGAGAAGATGACGATGAGCCACGCCGGAACGCCGAGCAGGAAGGTGGCGGCCGCGAAGACCGCGCCGACGATCAGCCCGACGATGATGCCGAGGATGGCCGCGTCGATGCCGAGCCAGTCGAGGAACCCGACGCCCAGGAAGTAGCCGAGCGCACCGCCGGCGATCGTGACCGCCGCGTAGTACCAGAAGAAGGAGATGGCCGCGAGCACGATCCCGAAGACCAGGCCGATGCCCCATGACAGGACCGTGCTGAAGAAGCCCTGCCCGAAGATGTCCTGGCTCCACTGTGCGCCGGCGATGAGCCCGAAGAAGAACGCCCAGATGGGCAGCAGGATCGTGAAGAGCTTGAGGCCGTAGAACGCCCACGCGAGGCCGACGGCGATGGCCAGCAGGCCGACGATGATCCCTTCGATGGACATGGATCCCTCCAACCGTGGAGGCGCTCGCCGCTGGGCACGTGCGGACCTGTCGGGCGCCCTCTTACGCGCGGACTATACGCGTCCGAATCAAGCCCGGACGGATGACTTCGGCACTGACGACCTCCCGCCGCATCGGCGCCGAGCCGCCACGCGGCCTCCATACCGGCTCCACAAGGCGGGGCCAACGTGGGCGGCAGACGGGATCGCATCGGACCCGTCACCTGCACCAAGGAGTTCGCTCGCATGCCTCGCATCCTCGCCGCGATCGTCCTGGTCGCCGTCCTCGCGGTCGGCGGCGGGATCATCGCCACTACCGCCTACCAGGCGGGTCTCTCCACGGCCGTCACGACGGTCACCACCGGCGGCACGGTCGTCGCACCGGTCGTCGTCCCCGCCTACGGCTACGGCTGGCACCCGTTCGGCATCGGGTTCGGGTTCTTCGGCTTCCTCTTCTTCCTGTTCTTCCTGTTCCTCGTGTTCGGGCTGATCCGGGCCATCTTCTGGGGCGGTCGTCACCGCGGCGGTCACTGGGGCGGCCCCGGCTGGGATCCGGAAGCGCGTCGTGACCACTTCGCCTCGAAGTTCCACGGCACCTTCGAGGACTGGCACCGCCAGGCCCACAGCGCGGACGCGGCATCGGCGGGCAGCGCACCCGGCGCCAACCCGCCCACGGGCGGTCCTGCGGCGAGCGGGCCGCCGCCCTCGGTCCCACCGACCGGCTGAGCCGCCGTCCTCCCTCCAACGCGCCCCTGGGCATCCATCCCGGGGGCGCTCCGCTTTCCGTCCCCCTCTACGATGCCTCCCATGCGTACCGTCCTCGTCGTCGACGACGAAGCGAAGATCGTCCAGCTCGCGCGCGACTACCTGGAGCACGCGGGCTTCACCGTCCTGACCGCCGCCGATGGTCGCGCCGCGGTGGACATCGCGCGCCGCCAGCACCCCGACCTGATCGTGCTCGATCTCGGCCTTCCCGGGCTCGACGGCCTCGAGGTCACCCGCGACCTGCGACGGGACTCGACCGTGCCGATCGTGATGCTGACCGCCCGGGACGACGAGCTCGACAAGCTCCTTGGCCTGGAGATGGGCGCGGACGACTACCTCACCAAGCCGTTCTCGCCACGCGAGCTCGTCGCCCGCGTCAAGGCCGTCCTCCGACGGACGGAGCGAGCCGCGGAGCCCGGCGATGTCATCCATGCCGGCGACGTGGTGCTCGATGTCCCGCGGATGCGGACCGAGGTCGCCGGCCGCACGGTGGAGCTGACCGCGACCGAATTCGGCCTCCTCGCCACGCTCGCCGCGAGTCCCGGTCGGATCTTCACCCGGTCGCAGCTGCTCGATGCCGTGCGCGGCGTCGCGTTCGAGTCGTACGAGCGGGCCATCGACTCCCACATCAAGAACCTGCGCCGGAAGCTCGAGCCGGACCCGCGCGAGCCGCGCTACGTCCTGACCGTCTACGGGGTCGGGTACCGCTTCGCCGATGACCGGGGATCCGGGTCGTGAGCACGCCGCCGGGGCAGCCGGAGCAGCCCGGGCAGCCGGGGCCGACGGGGCAGCCGGGACCGTCGGGGCCGCCGAGAACTGACGGGCCGGCCCCACGCGCCGACCGGGGGCGCCGCCCGCCTTGGGAGCACCAGGGGTTCGACCGCCGCGACCCGTTCGCCCGCCAGATGCGGCAGCGGGCCCGGATGATGCGCCGCAGGGAATTCGCGCGCGGTCACGGATCGTGGCGGCGGCGCCAGGGCTTCGGGTGCCTGTTCGGGATCCTCTTCCTCGTCATCCTCGCGTCGATCGTGGCGGCGCTCGCGTCGCTGTTCTCCCGTCTCGGTCCGCTCCTGATCGTCATCGTGGCCATCGCGGCGGTCGCGATCCTCGCCGCCATCCTGCGCGGGCTCATCGGGGCCGCGCGCGATCTCGACCGCATGCTCGCGGCCGCACGCCGGGTCGAGGACGGCGACTACGCCGTGCGCGTCGGGAAGACCCGCTCCGACCTGCACCCGATCCAGGAGCTGGCCGGCGGGTTCGACACGATGGTCGCCCGTCTCGAGGCCGACGAGGAGCAGCGCCGGACGCTCCTCGCGGACGTGAGCCACGAGCTGCGTACCCCGCTCACCGTCATCACCGGCAACCTCGAGGCGGTGCTCGACGGGGTCTACCCGGCCGATGCGGCCCACCTGGCCCCGATCCTCGACGAGACGCGGGTGCTCGAGCGCCTCATCGACGACCTCCGCACCGTCGCGCTCTCCGAGGCCGGGACCCTGCCGCTCCATCCCGAGCCCACGGACCCGGACCTGCTCCTCGGCGAGGTCGCCCGGTCGTTCCGCCCGGCCGCGGAGGCGGTCGGGGTCACGGTGACGGCGGAGACCCCGGACGACCTCCCGATCATCGAGGTGGACCCGGTCCGCATCCGCGAGGTCCTCTCGAACCTCGTGTCGAACGCGATCCGGCATACGCCCGAGGGCGGGTCGGTCACGGTGGGCGGGTCGATGGCCGCGGGCCGCGTGGTCCTGACCGTGCGCGACACGGGCCCGGGCATCGACTCCGCGCTCCTGCCGCACGTGTTCGACCGGTTCGTCAAGGGCGAGGCGTCGCGCGGGTCGGGTCTCGGGCTCGCGATCGCCCGCGGGCTCGTCGAGGCGCACGGCGGCACCATCTCGGTCTCGTCGCCGGCCGGCGGCGGGACGACGTTCCGGGTCGAGCTCCCGGACCTACGGGCGCGTGATCCGCACGTCGTCCACGGCGGCCTCGAGGAGGCTCCCGCCCGCGAGGTCGGCCGCCTCGAACACGATCCGGACCGTCTGACCCGCCCACGGCGCCATCGGGACGCTGACCGTCGCCCAGGCCGGCTTGAGCGTGGTCGCCGCGCCCTTCTTCTGCTTCACGAGCGTGCGGGTCCCGTCCTCCTGCTCGACGTAGGCGCGGAAGTAGTCCGCGCTCGAGGAGTTCGCCCCGTGCGCGAGGTAGTAGCGGAACGTCAGCGAGCCGGTGCTCGCGGGGAGCGTCAGCGCGGCCGAGCGGATCGACGTCACGCCGCCGTCGAGGTCGTTGTCGGACGCGTGGGCGCCGGCGGTCAGGCCGGTCGCGATCGCCCGCGACCCGGACGGGACCGTGCCGGCCTGGGACGCCGTGGCCGACGGGTCGCCCCGCTGCCAGGCGCCGTGGGTCGCCGTGTCGGTTCCGAGCGGATCGACCTTCCAGCCGTTAGGGGTCTCGAAGTCCTCGTACATCGGCCCGCAGTTCGTCGTCGTCTTGCCGATGACCGAGTAGCGACAGAACGCCCGCTCGATGAGGTACAGGATCGCGTCCTTGTTCCGTGCCGTCTCGCGGGCGATCACCTCGTCCGGTGGGTAGAACCGCTTGACCGAGCTGACCTTGGCATGCGAGGGGTACAGCTCGAAGGTGTACATCCAGATGCGCTGGCTGCCGTACGCCCAGTCGATCTCGTCGCCGTCGGTGATGTAGAGGCTGCTCGACTGCATCGGGTGGTAGCCGTTGCGCGACGCCATGCGCTTGCCCAGGGCCACGAGCGCGGCGTGGTCGTCCTTGGTCATGTCCTTGGGCACGTCCGTCTTCGTGTAGCCGTAGGGCCACAGGATCTGCTCGCCGGCCGTGTGGAAGGTGATGGCGAGCTTGATCTGCTGTTGGCCGCCCACCCGGCGGCTGAGCATGAAGTCGCGGATCACCTGCGTCTCGGGGGCCGAGAAGCCCTTCTTGCCGTGATAGGTGGCGGCCGCCGGCGAGCTCGAGGACCCGCCGCAGCACGCCCAGTGATAGCCGTAGTTGCGGTTGAGGTCCGTGCCCCGATGCGAGGAGCCGGCGTTCGGCTGGCGGTTCTTGCGCCACTCGCGGTACGGGTCGCCGGTCAGGTCGTACTCGGCGCCGTCGGGGTTGACCGACGGGATGATCCAGATCTCGCGGCTGTTCACGATGTTCGTGATGCGGGCGTCGGTCCCGTAGCCGTCGGCTCAGCCACTTGAGCAGCGCGAGGCTCTGCTCGAGGGACAGGTGCTCGCGAGCATGGTGGAGCGAATCGAACATCACCTCGGGCTCGTTCTCGTCCGTGGCGACGTTGTCCGAGACCTTCACGACCCAGATGTTGCGGCCCTGGTAGCTCTTGCCGATCGACGAGACGGCGACGATGTCGGGGTGCGCGGCCTGCGCGTCCTGGAGCGCCTGGACCATCTCGGCGTAGTTGTGATAGCCGCGAATCCTTGGCCGGGAAGTCGGCGGCGGAGACCGCCCCGGCCCCCACGAGCATGAGGAGGGCGAGCGCGGACAGGAGGGGCATCGCACGTTTGGGCATGCGCGCAGGGTCTCATAGATGCCGCGCGTGACAAAGTCCGACGAAGGGGCCAGTCGGCCGTGGGACCCGCCCTGCCCGGGAACCGGGCCGGGGCCCGCGGAGTCTTGGGGCCCACATCGAACCGGTCCGGACGACGACCGGTCGACCTCCAGGAGGGTCCGTGATGACCCGTTCCGTGGTTCGCGCAGGCGCCGCACTGGCCGCCGCGCTCGTCCTGGTCGCGATGGTCGTGGCTCCCGCCCTCGCGTGCGGCGGTCTCATCGGGCCCAATGGCGCGGTCAACCTGCTCCGCACGACGACGTTCGCGGGCTACCACGACGGCGAGGAGCACTACGTGACCGCGTTCCAGTTCGCCGGTGGCGGCGGGGCGTTCGGGAGCATCACCCCGCTGCCGGGCATCCCCTCGAAGGTCGAGAAGGGCGGCGACTGGACGCTCCAGCGGCTGATCCGCGAGACGGAGCCGCTGCGCCTGACCCTCGAGGACGCGGCCTCGCCGGCCGCCTCGGGCAGTGCCGAGGTCCTGATGGAGGTCCAGATCGACGCGCTCGACGTCACCGTCCTGCGGGGCGGCGCCGACGAGGTCGGCCGCTGGGCGACCGAGCACGGCTTCCGCCTCCCGCCCGACGCCCCCGAGGTCCTCGACTTCTACGCGTCGCGCAGCCCGATCTTCCTCGCCGCGGTGTTCGACGCCGACGCGGCGGCCGCCCGGGGCCAGAACATCGGCGACGGGACGCCGGTCCACATCACGATCCCGACCGCGAACCCGTGGGTCCCGCTCCGGATCCTCGGGCTCGGCAAGACCGCGGACGAGCGGGTCGACGCCGACGTCTACATGCTCACCGACCAGACCCCGGCGCTGCTCCCGCGCCCGACCGTCGCGAACGGGCTCATCCTCGACCACAGCGCCCCGGCGACCCAGTCGCTGCTCGACGACCTGCGCTCGGACCGTGGCATGGAGTGGGTGCCGACGAGCGCCTGGCTCACGAAGGTGCGCGTCGACGCGGGTGCGCGACAGCTCTCGTACGACCTCGCGGTCGACGCATCGGGGGCCGGCCGGCCGTCCGCGGTCGCCGCCGGGCTCGATGTCTCGGTCCACGGCTCGGCCGGCGCACCGACGGACACCACGGCGCCGGGTCGCCTGATCCTGGGCATCACGTTCACGGTCGGCGGCATCGGCGGGATCCTCCTGCTCATCCGTCGACAGACGCCGCTCGCAGGCGGCTGATCCGATGGCGCGCCACGTCGTGCCCTCGACGCGCCGGCCGGGGCGGTTCGCCCTGGCCGGCGGCGTGGCCATGTCGCTCGGTCTGGCCGGCATCGCCGCGGCCTGGGCGCACGGGCCCGGGCTGGCGAGGACCATCGAGATCGACATCCACTATTCGCACTACAGCCCGACCGAGGTCAGCGTGCCGATCGGCGTCCCGGTGACATTCGTCCTGCGCAACACCGACCCGATCGATCACGAGTGGATCGTCGGTGACGCGGCGGTCCACGAGCGCCACCGCACCGGGACGGAGCCCGTCCACGGCTCGCGGCCGACCGAGGTGACCATCCCGGCCGGGGAGACCCGGACCACGACGATCACCTTCACGGCCGCCGGCGACGAGCTCTTCATCTGCCACCTCCCGGGGCACGAGGCCTACGGGATGGTGGGCGTGGTCCGGATCGGCGGCGCCTAGTCGCCCCGCCGATCCGGCGGTCAGGTCCCCGGGCTGCCGAACGGCAGCAGCGAGATGAACAGGTCGTTCACGATCGGCGTGTGACCGCGTGGGGCGTCGAACTCGATGTCGAGCTGCCCGTCCTCGACGTCGACGATGATCGACTCGTCGAGCGCCCGCAGGCGGCCGCCGGCCTCGTCGACCACGTCGAACGCATGCAGGACGCGCTCGCCCTCCATCGTCACGTTGAACACGCGATCACCGGGGTGCGTGAACGAGAACTCCGCGAAGCTCAGGTCGACCTGGTAGATCCCGTTGGGAACGGTGAACCGGTAGGCCGTCATCCCCCCGCGGAGGGTCTGGTAGCGCGTGTCATCCGTCGTGCCGCGGATGCTCCTGGTGGTCTTGCGGGCCTTGCCCGGCCCCTCGTAGCCATACGGGCCCACGCTGGGGACCCCGTTGTGGATCTTGTTGACCCATGGCCGATCGGCGGCGTAGACGTCGCCGTCGTGGTCGATGTACGACTTGCCGCCCGCGTTGATGCCCTGCTGGAAGGCCGGGACGATCACCGTGACCGGGATCTGCATGACCTTGTTGTCGGGATCGTCCGTCAGGACGGCCACCACGGCTCGATAGACGTCGGGCGCGAGGCCGGTCGTGTCGACCGAGATGTGGAGGGCCAGGCTGTCATCGGGCGCGAGGGTGCCCTCGGTCGGCGTGACCGTCAGCCACGGGACGTCGCTGAACTCCGGCACGCCCGACTCGATGAGATAGGCGAAGAGCGAGTTCTGCCCGACGGTCCAGAGGTTGCCGGCCTTGTCGAGCTCGATGCCGGCGCCGCCGAAGCCGCCGCCATCGGGATGCGGGATCGCCCGGCTCGTCACGCACGTGAACGGGTCGATCCCCCAGATGGTGTCAGTGTCGGAGTTGGTGGCCTCCCACAGCATCCCGAACGTCCCGTTCCAGGCGAGCCCGGAGATGTTGGGGTCGGCCGGGCTGCACTGCGACAGCGTCTCGCCCGGGGTGTCGTGCGACGGCCCGGCGACGCGGTAGACGATGCCCTCGTTCCAGCCGCCGATGTAGAAGACATCCGCGACGGGATCGTAGGCGAGGCCGCGCTGGCTGACGTCACTCCACGGTGAGCCGGTGATGACCTGCTCCACGGACCCGTCCGTCGGATCGAGCCCGTAGATGCCGTTGTCGCCACCCACGTTGACCTGCCAGATGAGGTTGCGCGCCTTGTCGAACGCCATGTCGGCGCCCCAGTCCGCGAGACCGTCCAGGCCGAACTGCCCGAGGCGATCACCGGCGGTCGTGAAGTGCGCATCGATGAGGTCGACCGGGTCGCCGAGCCAGACATCGCCCGAATAGGCGACGCCCCAGGGCAGGGTCATCCCGGACGGCCACGCGTTGAGGATGTCGCCATCGATGGCGAGGCGGGGCGGGACCTTCGTCCCCTTCGCGGCGTCACCGAAGCCACGCGTCGTGCGGGCGTTCGGGTCCACCCCGGCGGGCAGGGTCCGCTTGCCGGTCCTCGCTTCGAGCGCGAACGGTGACGGATCGACGGCCACCTCACCGACGGTGAGATGGAGGTCAGCGTGCCCCTCGGGGTTGCCGACGGTGACCGTGGTCGTGCGCTGCCGCCCGGGCGGCAGCAGGAAGGTGGGCTCGATGTCGCCATCGAGCGAGGCATGCGGCTGGATGAGGTGGAGATCCACCTCCTCGGCGTCCGACGTGTGACCGCCGACGATGTCCACTTCGGTGGCCACCGAGACGTAGCCCGTCTTGGTGACGTCGACCGGCCACGTGCCGCTCGGGCCGATGAAGGAGTAGCCGCCATCGGCGCCCGTCGTCGCGGTGAGCTCGAGGGGGGTCCCCGGCGGGAACTCGGCATGGAGCGCGACCGTGGCATCGGGGATGGGCTCGAACGTGTGCGCGTCGACGACGGTGCCGTCGACCTCGCCGAACCCGTCGGGGAGGGCCACGTTCAACTTGACGTCGACGCCGACCTGCGGCGCCGTCGGGGCGTTCGTCACGAAGACGAGCGAAGCGTCATACGCACCGGGGGCGAGGGTCCCGCCACCGAGATGGACCGTGACGACCTGGTCGTGGCCGGGGGCGACGTCGCCCTCGAGCGGATCAGGCGTCAGCCACGACGCGTCGCTGAACGGCTGGATCGTGCCGTGGCCCGAATCCGGCGCCCAGTCCGACGGGGCGTTGAAGTCGCCGATGACCATCGCCGTCGCGATGGAGCCGTCATCGCCACCGAGTGCCTCGAGCGGCACGTCGAAGAGCATCGACTGGCCCTGGAACGTTACCGGCACCGCGGCGACGAGGTCGAAGGTGTTGGCGTCGACGACGAACACGACCGGATCGGCGTCATGCGAGGAGAACAGGTCGAGGAAGTACTCCATCCCGACGTCCTGCGTCGGGAGGCCGGACACCTGGTCCGCCGGGAGACCGGTCGTCGGATCCTCGTCGGTGTCGAGGAACACGTAGCCGGCCACCTGGTCGATCGGCGTGGACGGGCTGAAGTCGATGGCCATGGACATGACACTGCTGCCATCGGAGCCGCCCCGGACCGTCGTGACGTCGACCGAGCCCTGGCCGTCGCCGGTCGGGTCGGTGATGATCGTCGAGAGCGTCGCCGAGGTCATGGTCTTCGCCTTGACCCGCGGGAAGCTCTTGGGCACGGCCTGGCGCCCCCAGAACGGGATGCGCTTGATGTGGAAGTCGACGCTGGGGAGCGGCGGCTTGACGACGCCGTTGTCGCGCTCCCGGGCGTCCCAGTGGAGCGGCGCGCTGCCGTCGTTGCTGATCGTGACGTTCCTGGTCGTCGAGGCCCCGAAGTCCACGTCGGCCGTGATGGCCGATGGGTCGACCGTGGCGGTCGGCGCGTTCAGGCTGAAGTCGCGGGTGGTCGTGGCGCTGTCGCTGACCGACGCCGTCGCGGACGCGGCGACGTACAGGTCCTTCGAGGCGGTCAGGCTGTACGAGCCGGGTCGCAGGCGAAGGGTGTACGCGCCGTCGCTGTCGGTGGTCGCGTGGCGACCGCCCGGCGAGGCGACGACCTGGGCGCCGGCGATCGGCAGACCGGTATTGGCGTCGGTGACCACGCCGGACACGAGGCCGGTCGGCACCCGGGTGATCCGGAGCGCCTGGTTGGCATCGAGGTTCGGCTCGAAGAAGCCGATCTGGAGGGCATCGCTGCCCGTCTCGTCCTCGATCCCGACCGTCGCGAACCGCCCGTCACCGGGATTGGCCTTGTTGGCCCCGTAGAGCAGGTCGATGGTCCCGTTCTTCCAGAGCTTGACCTCGAAGCTGAGCAGGGTCGACGAGCCGAGGACCTGCACGTCCGAGTACTCGATGACGAATGCGTCGCCCACGGTCTGGGTGTTGACGCTGCCGACATCGGTGATCGCCAGGTCCATCCAGAGCGGGTAGATCGCCGCGTTCGGCGGCGCCCCGGACGGGATCGAGCTCGGGATGTAGTTGCCCGACTCGGCCTGGAGGAAGTTCAGGTAGCCGTTCTCCGAGAGGAAGACGGCGTCGTACGACTGGCCGTAGAAGTCGAACGAGAAGGGCAGCCGCAGCCGGCCGAAGACCTCGTCGCCGAACAGGCCGGTCTGGCTGTTCGCATCGACCCAGTCGAAGGCGGTCGGCGCACAGGCGTGGCCGAAGTCATCGAGCTTGCGGAAGAGCGCGAAGTCCTGGGTCAGGTCGTCGCCGGCCGACGTGATGTCGGCGGTCCCGGTCTCGGTGCAGCCGTCAGCCGAGACGCGCAGCGTGTACTGGCCGATCGGCAGGGAGAGCGAGTAGAAGCCGGCCCCGTTCGTCGTCACCGGTGCGACCGGCACGCCGACGGCGCGCACGGCGACGTCGGCGAGGGCCGAGCCGTCCTCCGCGGCCGTGACGTGGCCGGAGACCGTGAACCGCGGCAGCGCCGCGAGGGCGAGATCCGTATCGGTGACCTGGTCCGTGTGGACCGTGACGCCGGGATGCACCGCCCCGGCGTACCCGAAGGCCGTGGCCGAGACGTTGTAGTCGCCGGCCGCGAGGAGCATCTCGTAGTTGCCGTCGGCGTCCGTCGTCGCGCTGAACTCGCGCGTCCCGTCGTCGGCGCTGACCTTGGCGCCCGAGATCGGGTCGTGCGTGACCGAGTCCGTGATGGTGCCCGACAGGGTCCCGCCGGTGGCCACGAGCGCGACGGCCGCACCCGCGTCGATCCGGCCGTCGCCGTAGACGTTGTTCGGGTCGCCGTCCTCGTCGCCGCCGCAGCTGTCGTCGAGGCGATCCACAGCGGTCCGGCGGAGCGCGTTCGTCGCCCCCGCGAAGTCGCCCCGCAGCGACGGGTCGGCCGAGAGGACGAGGGCCAGGGCGCCCGCGACGTGCGGCGTCGCCATCGAGGTACCGGAGAAGGCCTCGTAGCCGCCGCCCGGCACGCTCGACACGACGTCGACGCCCGGCGCCGAGACGTCCGGGTTG
Organism: uncultured Chloroflexia bacterium; assembly: GCA_963755115.1. Classification (GTDB taxonomy): domain Bacteria; phylum Chloroflexota; class Limnocylindria; order Limnocylindrales; family CSP1-4; genus SPCO01. The sequence continues at coordinate 1,300,909 of CAVWIK010000002.1, read as the reverse complement.
CCCTTGCCGTAGACCGACGGTCCACGGCCCGAGAAGTCCGCGATGATGTCGTGGTCGTCGGTCGCGCCGACGCTGAAGGTCTCGTTGTAGTCGCCCGGCGAGCCACCCTCACCGCAGAACGGACCGGGGTTCCCCGACGCGAAGACCGGGATGATGCCGGCCGCGCGCCACGCCTGGACCGTCTCCATGTAGAACGAATCGCCGGGGCCGCTGCCCCACGAGTTGCTGACGATGTCCGGCCGCTTCGACGGGTCCGGGTTGGCCCCGGTCAGGTCCGTCGGCGCCAGGATGAACTGGCCCGAGCCGAGGAGCGCGGATTCGGAGCAGTTGAGGTCTTCGCAGCCCTTGGCCGCGATCCATTCCGCGCCCGGGGCGACGCCGGTGTCCGGCGTGAAGGGCCCGGGGCCGTCGCCACCGAGGATCGTGCCCATCGTGTGCGTCCCATGGGCCACGTTGTCACACGGCGAATCGCCGCAGATCCCGGTGGGATCGAACCAGTTGTAGTCGTTGGTGAAGGTCCCGTCGCCGTTGTTGCCGCGGTAGTGCGCCACGAGGGCGGGATGGAGGTAGTCGACGCCCGTGTCGATGCTGCCCACGACGATGCCCTGGCCGAGCACGCCATCGGCCCAGGCCACGTCGGCACGGATCTTGGCCACGCCCCACTCGGGGTCGCCGGCGGCCGCCAGGACCGCGGCCTTGGGCGCGATCGGCGCGATCAGCGGGTAGGTCCGCTCCGCGCGGATCGAGGCGACCTTCGGGTCCTTCGAGAGCTTCGCGGCGAGGCTGGCAAGGGTCTTGGCGTCGCCCTCGATGACGAGGACGTTCGTGAGCCAGTAGCTGGTCGCGGTGACGCCCTTGGTCGACGCGGTGACGACCTTGGCGGCCCGCTGCGAGCTCGCGGCGGTCGTCGTGAGGGCGGTCAGCACGGCCTGGCCCTGCTTCGTGCGGCTCTTCATCTTCGAGGCCGCCTTCAGGTCCGCTTGGGCCTTGAACTCGACGACGATCTTGTGGGCACGGCCAGCCGCGAGATCGCGCTGGAGCGTCGTGTCGATAGGGGCCGCGCCGGGCGCCGACGAGACGGCGGACGCCGCACTCGTCGCCGCGGCGACCGAGCTGACCTGGGCGAGCAGGACGACAGCGGTGATCAGCACCGCCATGGCGCGACGTGGACGCATCCCGGATCCCTCCAGCCGGCCTGTGCCGGCAGCCCCTTCCGGCGGTCGGCGTGGTTGGGCGCCGACGACGCACGGGCGTATTCCGATGGACGGGCGGCAGGCTAGCGATTCCCCCTCACCGCTATCGGCACTCTACACCGCGCGACGTCGCGTGGCGTCAACGTATTTCAGACGATCTGCGCATGGGCCCGGATCCGCCCGGTGCGCCCGCGCGACGGTCTATCCTCGCGGGGATGCGCCCACTCCCCGACCCGTACCAGGACATCGCCGCGGGACGCCCCGCCGCGGTCGGTCTGGCCGGGCCGGCGCTCCTCGGCAGCCGGCTCCTGACGAAGGACCTGGCGTTCCCGCCGGAGGAGCGCGAAGCCTTCGACCTGCGCGGCCTGCTCCCGGATCGGGTGCTGACGCTCGGCGAGCAGGTGGACCTCGAGCTCGAGCACCTGCGCCGCAAGGACGATCCGCTCGAGCGCTACATCGGCCTGGCCGCCCTGCAGGATCGCAACGCCACGCTGTTCTACCGGCTGCTGAGCGAACACCTCGAGGAGTTCCTGCCGATCGTCTACACCCCGACGGTCGGCCGGGCCTGCCAGGAGTTCAGCCACATCCTGCGGCGGACGCGCGGCACGTGGATCACCCCGGCCGATCGCGACTCGATCCCGCGGCTTCTGCGCCAGGGGCCGTTCCGCGACGTGCGCCTGATCGTGGTGACCGACAACGAGCGGATCCTCGGGCTCGGCGACCAGGGTGCCGGTGGCATGGCCATCCCGATCGGCAAGCTCGCGCTCTACACCGCGGCGTGCGGCATCTACCCGTCGCTGACCCTGCCGGTGTCGCTCGACGTCGGCACCGACAACCCGGCCCTCCTCGCCGACCCGCTCTACCTCGGCTATCGCGCGCCGCGTCTCCGCGGGGCCGAGTACGACGCGCTGGTCGAGGCGTTCGTCACCGGCGTCGAGGAGGTCTGGCCGGGCTGCCTCATCCAGTTCGAGGACTTCAAGCAGGCGAATGCCCTGCGACTGCTCGACCGCTACCGGGCGCGGATCCCCTCGTTCAACGACGACATCCAGGGGACCGCGGCGGTCGTGCTCGCCGGCATCCTGGCGTCGCTCCGGGCGACCGGGCTGACGCTCGGCGAGACGCGCGTGCTCCTCGTCGGGGCGGGTGCGGCGGGGGTCGGGATCGGGCGCCTCCTGCGACTCGCGATGGTCGAGGCGGGGATCGCGCCCGACGCCGCCGTCGAGGCGGTCGCACTCGTCGATTCGCGCGGGCTCGTCCACGCCGGGCGCGACGACCTCGACCTGACGAAGCGCGAGATGGCCGTGCCCGCGGTCGACGGGCTCCCCGATCTCGTCGAGACCGTCCGGCGCCTGCGTCCGACGATCCTCGTGGGCGTGACGGGGATGGCCGGCAGCTTCACCGAGGCGGCCGTCCGTGCGATGGCCGAGGCGACGCCATCGCCGGTCATGCTGCCGCTCTCGAACCCGACCTCCGCGGCCGAGGCGATCCCCGCGGACCTGCTGCGCTGGACCGACGGCCGCGCGATCGTCGCGACCGGCTCGCCGTTCGGCCCCGAGACGTTCGACGGCCGCGTCCGCGAGATCGGGCAGGCCAACAACGTCTTCGTCTTCCCGGGAGTGGGCCTCGGGGCCATCGTCTCGGAGGCCCCGACGATCACCGACGGGATGTTCCTCGCGGCGGCGCGGGTCCTCGCGGACGCCGTCGATGCGGAACGGCTCGCGACCGGGGCGATCTACCCGCCGATCGGCGCGCTCCGCAGCGTGGCCCGTCGGATCGCGGTCGCCGTGGCCGCGGAGCGCATGGGCGACGCCGCGGAGGCGGCCGTCGCCGACGCGGTGTGGCAGCCGGAGTACGTCCCGTACACGCCGCTCCGGACCATGGAACGACGCCGCATGAGCGACGCGTGAGCACGGTCGTCCGCGCCGCCGTCCTCGAGGCGGTCGGGGCCGCCGCGCGGGTCCAGCCGCTCGAGCTCATCGACCCACGCGCCGGCGAGGTCCGGGTCAGGATCCTCGCGTCCGGCGTCTGTCACTCGGACCTCCACGTCCGCGACGGCGAGTGGGAGCGGCCGACCCCGATCGCGATGGGCCACGAGGGTGCCGGGGTCGTGGACGCGGTCGGGCCCGGAGTCACGTCGCTGCGTGTCGGCCAGCCGGTCGCGTTGTCCTGGCTCGTCCCGTGCGGCCGCTGCCGCGCCTGTCGCGCGGGCAAGCCGTGGGCCTGCCCCGATTCGCCCTCGTTCCGGCACCGGCTGCCCGACGGGACCGCGCCGTTCCGGCGAGCCGGCGACGGCGGCGAGCCGGTGCTCTCGTACTGCGGCATCGGCACGATGGCCGAGGCGACGGTCGTGCCCGAGGGCGCGGCCATCGCGCTCCCCGACGGCGTCGACCCGGCCGTCGCCGCCCTCATCGGGTGCTGCGTGACGACCGGCGTCGGGGCCGTGCTGAAGACCGCGGCCGTGGAGCCGGGGGCCAGCGTCGCGGTCATCGGCCTCGGGGGCGTCGGGCTCTCGTGCGTGATGGGTGCCGTGCTCGCGGGCGCCACCCGCATCGTCGCGATCGATCGCGTGCAAGCGAAGCTGGACGCCGCGCTGGCGGTGGGGGCCACGCATCCGCTCCTGGCAGGGTCGGATCCCGCCGCCACCATCGGGGCCCTGCGCGAGCTGACCGACGGCGGCCCCGACTACGTCTTCGAGGCGATCGGCCTGCCATCCACGGTCGAGCTCGCGATCGAGGCGCTCCCGCTCGGCGGCGCCGCCGTGCTCGTCGGGATGACCCCGCTCGGGACAAGCGCCTCGTTCGAGGTCTACCCGTTCGTCGATCGGAGCCGCCGGATCCTCGGCTCCAACTACGGGTTCGCCGACCCGGCGGTGGACTTCGCGCGGTACGCGCAGCTCCATCTCGACGGCCGGCTGCCCGTCGACCGGCTCATCGACCGGCGGATCGCCCTCGACGATGTGGAGGACGCGTTCGACGCGATGCGTCGCGGCGAGTACACGCGCCAGGTGATCGTCGCGGGCTGAGCCGGCGAACACCATTGACGGCCGGCCGGATCGGGCGCAGCGTAGGCATCGGCCACCGCGGGCGCGGCCGGACGTGAAGGAGCGAGATGCCCGAATCGAAGCCGAAGCAGGCCGAGCACAACGCCGGAGCGTTCCTCGGCACGGACCCGACCGGCATGATCCCGGTGCCGATGCGCACGCTCAGCGACGACTACCACGACGAGCCGACCGACCCGCCGGACGACCGCGTCCCGGATCCCGAGCCGCCGGGCCTGATCCGTCGCGTCATCGACCGGCTGTCAGGGAAACCCGGCGGCAGTCACTGACCGCCGCCGGGCTCGCGCGCTCGGGCTGGTTCAGGGCGCCTTGCGCAGCTGGCCGTCCGCCAGCCGTGCCGCGAGGCGATCGAGGATCCGGTCCTCCCGGGCCTGCTTGATGGTGCCGGCGGACACCGCCGCATCCAGATCGGCCTTGACCGCTGCCGTGATCGTGGCCGTGAGCGTGGCATAGTCGACGCCCTTCGAGGCGGCGATGGTCTTGAGCGAGGTGCCGCCACGGAGCTGCTTCCGAAGGTCCGCCGGTGACATCTTGAGCGCGTCGGCGCCGGCCTCCAGGGCGTCACGGACGACCCCGAGCGCCGCCTTGACGCCCTTCGACAGCCGGTTCGCGAGCCGTTCGCACGCGTCGGGCGGTGCGGCCGCGAGACGCGTCTTCAGGCGGGCGCCCGCGGCGGCCGTGATGTCGCCGTCGGCGATCGCCATGTCGATGGTCGTCGCGACCGCCGAGCGGGCGGCGGCCGCGAGGGCCGCTTCGCTGACGCCGAGGTTCTTGGCGAGGGCGGCCCGGTATGTCGCGCAGTACTCGCCCGCCGCGCCGGCCGCCGGATCCGCCGTCGCCGCGGCGGCCGCGACCGGTGCCTCGGACCGGGCCGTGGATGGCGCCGCAGCCGCGGCACTCAGGACCGTGCCGCCGAGGACCGCCGCGAGGACGAGGGCTCCAGCGAGACCGAGGAGCCGGAGGATGGACATCGATGCGTTCCCCTGTGCGATGGCGACCATGCCGGCCGCGATGTGGCTCGACGGTGGCGTGCCGGGATCAAGAACATGTGTGGAAGGGCCGGGAGCGTCTTCACGACTCCTGAATGCCACGACGGCTAGGATGCGCGCCATGCCGTCACGTGCCCGGATCCTGGTGGTCGAGGACGAGCCCCGCCTCGGCGACCTCCTGCGGCTCTACCTCGAACGTGACGGGCACGCGGTCACGGTGGTGCGCGACGGGCGCGCCGCGATCGACGCCGTCGATGCCGGCGGGATCGACCTCGTCGTGCTGGACCTGATGCTCCCAGGACTGAGCGGCGAGGCCGTCCTCGAGGCCATCCGCGCCCGCGGCGACACCCCGGTCCTCATCGCGTCCGCGAAGCGGAGCGACGCCGAGCGCATCGCCGGCCTGCGCATGGGCGCCGACGACTACCTCGCGAAGCCGTTCAATCCGCACGAGCTGACCGCCCGCGTCGCCGCCGATCCTGCGACGCAGCGCCCCACGCGCGCTCGACGACGGCGGGGACGTGCTCTCGTTCGACGCGGGGCGCCTGCTCCTCGAGCCGGTCAGTCGCAAGTACACCCTCTCCCCCACGGTCGGCGGCGGCCCGACGGACGCGGCCAGGGGCAGGCTGACGCCCGGCGAGGCCGGGCTGCTCGTCGCGCTGGCGCGGCGGCCGGGAGCCGTGCTGTCACGCGAGCAGCTGCTCGACGCGGTCACGCGCCGGCCGGACGACGTGTACGACCGCGTCGTCGATGTCCACGTCGCGAACCTGCGGCGCAAGCTCAACGACGACCCGGCCGAGCCCTGGCTGATCGAGACGATCCCCCAGGTCGGCTATCGGCTCGTGGCGACCAGGGACCCCGGATGACCGCCGCCCCCCGGGCGCGCCGGCCGCCGCTCGCGTGGCGGCTCGGGCTCATCCTCGGCGCCATCGTCCTGGGCGTCCTGCTCATCGCCGGGGTCGTCGTCAACCGCGTCGTCAGCGGCGGCTTCGAGACGGTGCTCGCCGGCCAGCAGCAGCAACGGCTCGACGACGCCGCGGACACCCTCGCAGACCGGCTCGATCGGCCGGCCCGCGTCCAGGCGGTGGTCCGCCGGCTCGCGACGAACCTCGGCGGCGTCGTTCGCGTCGTCGCTCCCGACGGGACCGTGCTCACGGCGTTCGGGAAGGCGCCGGACGGCACGATCGTGACCTACACGTCCCCGGTCGAGGTGAGCGGGGTCGTGGCGGCGACGGTCGAGGCGGACCTGCCGGCCGGCGTCGGCGACCGCGGGTTCCTGCCGCTGTTCAATGTGACGCTGCTGCTCGGGGGCGCGCTCAGCGTCATCGGGATCGCCCTCGCGTCGGTCTACGTCGCCAACCGGCTCACGCGCCCCCTGCGCGACGTCGCCGACGCGGCCCGGCGGCTGGGCGCCGGCGAGGTCACCGCCCGGGCGACCGGCGGCGACGACCAGGAATCGGCCGACCTGGCCAATTCGTTCAATGCGATGGCCGACCGGCTCGAGCGCTCCGAGATGCTGCGGCGGCGCGCGGCGAGCGACATCGCCCACGACCTCGCGACCCCGGCGACGGTCCTCGTCTCACAGCTCCAGGCGATGGTCGACGGGGTCGTGCCCGCGGATCGCGAGGGCCTCGAGGCCGCGCGCTCGGCGGCGAGCGCGCTCGGGGGGGTCGTGGCGCAGATGAACGATCTCGCGAGCGCCGAGGCGGCGCCGCTCCAGGCGCACCCGGTCACCGTCGACATCGGCGTGGCGGTCCGCGAGGTCGAGGCCGCGCTCGATGGCCTCCTGCGCGATCGGCGCGTCAGGCTGGACGCCTCGATCGATCCGGACGTCGTGGCGCTGATCGACCCGGGTCACTTGACCCGAGTGCTCCGAAACGTCATCGGGAACGCGATCCGGCATAGCCCGGCCGGCGGTCGCGTGGCGGTGACGGCGGCGGTCTCCGCCGTCCCGGGTGTCAGTCCAGCATCCAGCGGAGCCAGCGGTTCCGTCGTAATCGTCCGCGTGACCGACCAAGGCCAAGGGATCGCGGCGGCGGATGTCCCGCACGTGTTCGAGCGGTTCTACCGGGCCGACCCGGCGCGTGCCGCGGATCCGGCGTCCGGGCTTCCGAATGGGAGCGGGATCGGGCTGACCATCGCGCGCGAATTGCTCGCGGCGAACGGTGGCCGCATCGATGTCGAGGAGACCGGTCCGGGCGGGACCACATTCCGGATCGAGCTCCGCGCCGCGATCAGGGCTTGAAGCCGAAGGTCCGGACGCCGGCGCGGTCGAACGTCAGGTCCACGAGCTTCGACCAGGCGTTGAACGTCGTCGACTTGTTCTTCGAGAGGGTCGTCTTGCTGACGGTGCCGCGGACGACGTCGATCACCGCGCCGTGGGTGTCGTAGAGGGTCAGGGCGAGCTTCAACCACTTGACCGCGCCGCTGGTCGCCTTGATCGTGCCCTTGGCCTGCCACCGGGACGCGACCTCGGCCAGGCTCGTCGTGGCGTGCGTGACACCACGGACGGTCTTGTTCGCGACCGAGGCGCTGACCGAGTAGCTCACCTTGGCGAACCCGGCCGGCAGCGACCCTTCGATCCGGAACGGCGCCCGGCTGTGGCTGGTGGCGTACAGGAGGGTGGTCCCGGTGCGCGTCGCCAGGAGGTGCCCGGCGGCGTCGAGCAGCTTCGCCTTGACGGTGATCGGGCCGCGGGTGGTGCTGTACTCGTTCCAGACCTCGCCGACCAGCGTCAGCGTCCCGGCGGTGTCGTCGACCTGGCTGGTCGAGGACATGACCGAGAGGCCGCTGGGAAGCCGGCGGATCCGGAGCGCATACGAGTCGGTGCTGCCCGTCCCCTTGGCGCTGATCTTGACGGCGTACGTGCCCTTCGAGAGCGACTTCACGATGGACTCGGTGCCGTTGCCCGACCGGTCCGAGGTGGCGAGCAGCGTCGAGCAGCCCTTGTACAGCTTGAGGCTGGCCGCCTGCGGCAGGTTCCCGAGCAGGATCTCGACGGTCCGCGTGGAGGACGTGGTGAACCGGTACCAGTCGACGTCGGTGCCGGTGCCGAGGCGCCCGGCCTGCCAGGTGCTGCTCGTCGATCCCATCACGGCGCTGCCGCACGAGTTCGAGGCGTCCGTGGTCGAGGTGACGTTGTAGGAGGCGGTGAATTGCTGGGCGCCGGTCGTCCGCGGTGACCTGGTGGTTGGCGGCTCCACCGTCGTCCCAGTTGTCGAAGGCGTAGTCGGTCTCGCCGACCGTGATGGTCGTCGGCGCGGACACCGAGACCGTCCCGCCGACGATGGCCGTGATCGTGGGCGGCGGCGCGCCGTTGCCGTCGTTGAGGCCGAGCGGGATCCCGGCCGGTGACGACGCGACGCTGACCGTGCCGGTCTTCGGCTGGATGTCGCGGAACGTCGTCGCGCTCAGGCCGTCGCTGTCGGTGACCGTGAGGTAGAGCCGGAGGTAGGAGGGGTAGTCATGGTCGGGCGCGGTGAACGACCCGGTCTTGACGTTGTCGAATGTCTGGATCTGGTGCTCGTGGCAGTTCGACGGGCAGTGCTCGATCTTGAGCGTCCAGTCGAAGGCCGAGGCGGGCAGCGTCCCATCCTGCGCGTCGGTCGCGGTCCCCGTGAAGTCGATCTGGTCACCGACGGACCACGTCAGCGAGGCCAGCGGATCCGAGATGGTCGGCACCGGGGCGCTGTTCCCCGCCGAGATCGTCTTGAACGAGGTGTCGGTCTGGCCGTCGTTGTCGGTGACCTTCAGGCCGACGCTGACGTTCCCGACGTCGGTGAACGTGTGGTCGATGGTCGCCCCGGTCCCGTCGTCGAACTGGCCGTCCCCGTCGAGGTCCCAGGCCCAGCCGACCACCGTGCCGTTGCTGTCGGTCGACCCGCTGCCGTCGAAGTGGACGGCGAGCGGCGCGGTCCCGTTGGACGGGGTGGCGGTGAAGCTCGCGGACGGCGGTGAGCCCGGCGCGTAGTAGCGGATCGCGCGGACCTCGCCACGGTCGAAGTGCGTGTAGAGCAGGTCGCCGTCGGGCGTCTTGCCGAGCCAGACCGCGGCGCCCGAGATCGACCCGTCGTCGGAGCGGCGCAGGTTCGCGAACCGCGTGAGCTGCGAGAAATCGGGGTCGCCGTTGGACCCCTTCGGCGCGAACCAGATGCAGCGGCGGTTGTAGTCGGTGAAGAACAGGCCGCCGTCGTAGGAGTCCGGGTAGTCGCTGGTGTTGCCCAGGAACGTGATCCCGGCGATGGCCGAGCTGCCGGTCCCGCACCCGTCGCCGCTGACGACGTTGGTGCCGTGCGCGAACTTGAATGCCGGCAACGCCGGGGTGCCGATGTTGTTGCAGAGCGGCAGGTTCAGGTTCATGTAGGCCGTGAGCGGGTCCGTGCCTTCCCAGCAGGGCCAGCCGAAGTTCGTTGGGTTGGCGTCCGGGTCGGCGACCTCGTTGATCTCCTCCCACGTGTTGTAGCCGACGTCGCCGACCCAGATCTCGCCGTCCGAGCGGAACGTGAACCGGAACGGGTTGCGGAAGCCGAAGGCGATGACCCGCGCCTTGTTCGCGTCGCTGCTTCCGGCGTTCGCGTTGTCCGGCCAGGCCGCCCCGGTGTCCGGGTCGATGCGCAGGAGCGCGCCATCGAGCGAGGCCGGGTCGCTGTCGGTCCGGGTGTCCTGCGAGCGGAGTGCGCCGCCGGCCTGGTTCGGGTCCCCGCACGGGTTGACCGGCGTCACGGGTGACGTGCTGTTCGGGAGCGTGCCGCCGAGCTGGCCGTAGTCCGCCGTGGTGAAGCTCGCGCCGTCCCCACCCGAGACGTACAGCGCGCCCTCGGGGCCGAAGGCGATGGTGCCGATCGAGTGGCTCGGGAACTGCTGGCACCAGTCCCAGATGATCGGGGTCTCGGTGACCGAGTTGCCGTCGCCGTTGTTGCTGACGGTGAGCCGCGAGAGCCGGCCGGAGGCTACGCACCCGTCGGTCGTCGCACCGGGCGGCGTCGGGCAGGCGTCATTCCATTTCGGCGTCGTGCTCTGCCCCAGGATGCGGTCGTACGTGTACAGGACGTAGAGATACGGTCGCGACGGGCCGTAGTTCGGGTCGACGGCGAGCCCGAGCAGGCCGCGGTCCCAGTAGTTCAGGACCTCCGACGAGAGGTCGGCGATCTGGGTCCCGGTCGTGTCCGTCAGGCTGTCGAACGAGACGATCTTGCCGCTCTTCTGGGCCACGAAGGCGCGCCCACCGGGCGTGAACGCGACGGCGGTGGGGTTCGTCAGGCCGCTCCACACGAGCTCGTCGCGGAAGTTCGCCGGGACGGTGGCGCTCGTGTCGGCGGCGACCGGCGCCGCGGTGAGCGGCAGCAGCGACGAGGCGAGCAAGACGGCGAAGAGCGCGCTGAGGAGACGGCGAACGAAGGTCAAGGGTGGTCCAGGTGGGATGTTGGGATGCGAGGAACGATAAGTACTTCCGTACCTTCGGGCATAGGACCGATGGGGTCAACTGCACCGGACTGACATGCGTTGCTGAGGGGAACCGCGGTCCCCGACGAGCCGCGCCGCGCTACTTGGTGGGATCCACGTCCGCGGGCGGCAGGACCGGCGGCTCCGGGTCCTCGATCGGTGGCAGCAGCTGCCCGGCGGTGATGAGGCGCGTGCTGCGGGCCTTGGTCAGCAGATTCCAGGTCCAGCGGACGAAGACCACGATCCGGTTGGAGAACCCGATCAGGTAGAAGATGTGGATCCCCAGCCACAGGAGCCACGCCGTGATGCCGCCCTGGTGCCCGAACGGGCCGAGCCAGCTGATGTTCGTCACGCCCGACCGCCGCCCGATGACGGCGACGTCGCCGTGGTCGCTGTACTCGAACGGCTCGTGCGGCCGGTCCAGGATGCGCCGCCGGATCACGGACGCGGCGTAGCTCCCGCCCTGGATGCCGCCCTGGGCGACCCCCGGGGTCGGGTGGTCCGGCTTCCACGGCTGGACCGCGGCATCGCCGACCACGAAGATCTCGGGGTGGCCGGGGATCGTCAGGTCCGGCCCGACGAGCACCCGGCCGACGCGGTCGCTCTCCGCGCCGGCCGCCTTGGCCACGGTGCGGGCGAAGGTCGATGCCGTGACGCCGGCCGCCCACAGGACCGTGCGCGTCGGGATCGTCTCCTCGACCCCGTCGTGCACCATGCGCACGTCGCGTTCGGTGATGTCGATGACCCGCGTCGCGAGGTGGACCGTCACCCCGAGCCGCTCGAGCTGCCGCTTGGCGGAGCGGGAGCGATCGGGCGGATAGGGCGGCAGGATCCGGTCCATGGCCTCGACGAGGACGATCCGCGCGTCGGCCGGGTGGATGGCCCGGAAGTCGTTGCGCAGCGTGCCACGGGCGATCTCGGCGATCGCCCCGGCCAGCTCGACCCCGGTCGGCCCGCCCCCGACGATGACGAACGTCATCCACTCACGGCGACGCTCGGGGTCGTGCTCGCGCTCGGCGGCCTCGAAGGCGATGAGGATCCGCCGCCGGATCTCGACCGCGTCCTCGAGGGTCTTGAGGCCCGGGGCCAGCATCACCCACTCCGGGTGGTCGAAGTAGCTGTGCTTCGCGCCGGTCGCCACGACGAGCGTGTCGTAGTCGATCGGGCCGCCATCGGAGAGGAGGACCTGGCGGCGCTCGAGATCGATCCCCACGGCCTCGCCCAGGATCACCGTGGTGTTCTTCTGGCGGCGCAGCAGCGAGCGCAGCGGCTGCGCGATGTCGCCCGGTGACAGGACCCCGGTCGCGACCTGGTAGAGCATCGGCTGGAAGAGATGGAAGTTGCGACGGTCGACGAGGGTGAGCCGGACCTCGGGATCGATCCCGAGACTGCGCGCGGCGTAGAGGCCGGCGAACCCGCCACCGACGATGGTGACGCGGTGAACGCCCCCAGGGGCAGTCACGAGGCGGCGGGTCCCACCTCATCGGATGGTCCCATCGCTGCGACCTGCGGACGCGCTGCCGTGACGACGATGCGCGGCGGTGGCGCCACGGTCGGCCGTGTCGGCGCGACCGCGGTCGGTGGCTCCTGGTAGCGGCTCGGCGCGGCCGTGGACGTGGGGGCCGCGACGGCCATCGCGCTGGAGGCCGGGCCCGGGGCCCGGGGCGCGGTGTCCGTGGGACCGGCCAGCGCCGTGGATCCCTGGTTCGGCGCCGGATCGAACGGTCGCCGCGCACCGACCGCCGACGCGATCGAGGTCTGGCCGCCGGCCGGCTGGGGTGTCCGGCGCACCGGCACGGGGGCGGGCGCGCTCGGGGGCACGCCTGGGCCGACGGCCACGCCAGGGCTGACGGCCGCGCCCGGACCGACAGCCGCGCCCGGACCGACGGCCACGCCTGGGCCGCCCGATGCGGGGACGGACGCCGCCGGGGTCGCGGGATAGGCCAGGGCTGCGGGGGCGAGCGGGATCCCAGGTCCGACGGCCACGCCCGGCCGGCCGATCGGGGTCGGTTCGTCGTTGAGCGTGATCGGCTGGGCGGTTATCGGATCGATGATCAGGAGGTCGTCGGCGTTGGCGACCTTGAAGTCGCAGCGGTAGCACCGGTGCGACGACGGATCGTTGACCGAACGGCAGACCGGGCAGACCCACAGAGCGGCCGGCAGCGTGCTGATCCGCGAGCGTCCGCCGGTCGCGCCGTTGACGGCCAGCCGATAGACGACATAGATGAGGGTGGGCGTGGCGAGCAGGACGATCGTGAGGATCGCCAGCGGCATATTGCCGACCGTCGAGCTGATGAAGTCATTCACGCGATCGAGCATGCCCGACATTGTGCCACCGTTGTACACCCTGCTGGACAAAACGTCGCCTGTCCGCACCACTGTTCACACCGACGGCGCAAGCTCCCGATCGGGCGATGAGCCGCGCACGTAGCCGACGAGCTCCGGGAACCTCCTCGCGATGACCCCTGCGCCGGCCACGCACAGCACGCCGCCCGACACGACCGCCGCCTGCGGCCCGATCAGCGAGGCGACGATCGCGGCCTCGATGTCGCCGAGTCGCGGTCCGCTCGTGACGACGAGGATGTGGATCGACGTGACCCGGCCGCGCAGCGCATCGGGCGTCTCGGACTGCACCAGGGTCGACCGGAATACCGCCGAGAGGACATCGGCCGCGCCGGCGACCGCGAGCAGGACGAGGGCCAGCGGGAACGAGAAGGTCACGAGCCCGAACGCCGCGATGGCCAGCCCCCAGCCGACCACCGCCCAGACGATGGCGCGTCCCATCCGGTGCACGGCCGAGACCCAGCCCGACAGCAGGGCCCCGAGGAACGCCCCGATGGCCGGCGCGGCGGCGAGCAGGCCGAACCCGGCCGGGCCTGTCTGGAAGACGTCGAGCGCGAGCACCGGGAAGAGCGACGTCGGCATCCCGAAGATCATCGCGTTGAGGTCGATCACGAAGGTGCCCAGGATCGCGCGCCGCTCGCGGGCGAAGCGCAGCCCCTCGCGGATCGCGGCCATGCCCGGCCGGGTCACCTGGCCGAGCGGCGGGATCGGCGCGATCGCGGCGAGGGCGCCGAGCGACGCCACGAACGACAGCAGGTCGACCGTGTAGGCGCCCTGCAGCCCGACCGTGGCGATGAGAAGCCCGCCGATGGCGGGCCCGACGATCGAAGCCATCTGGTAGTTGAGCTGGTTGAGCGCGATGGCCGACGGGAGGCGCTCGAGCGGGACGAGCCGCGGGACCGATGAGGCGCGGGCGGGCTGGTCCACCGCCGAGAGTCCGGCGGCGAAGAAGGCGACGATGAACAGGGCGAGCACGGGCGGTGACCCGGTCGCCGCGAGGACGACGAGCGCGGCGCTGCACAGCGCCAGCCCGATCTGAGTGAGGATCAGGAGGCGCCGCCGGTCCACCGCGTCGGCAAGCGATCCGGCGCCCAGGGCGAAGACGAGGATCGGGATGAGCTGGAAGGCCGTCAGCGCCGCGATGGCGAGCGTCGAGCCCGTGAGGACGTAGACCTGGTATGGCAGGGCGATCCGCGTGACCTGGTTGCCGATGCCCGAGACGACCTGGCCAGACCACAACCACCGGTAGTCGCGGTCGCGCCGGAGTGGCGCGGTGTCGACGAGCAGCCGGCGGACCCGGCCGCTCATCGAGGCGCCCCGCCTACTTGTCGCGTTCCGCCGCGCTCGTGAGCGCCGCCTGGGCCGCGGCCAGCCGGGCCACGGGGACCCGGAACGGCGAGCACGAGACGTAGTCGAGGCCGATGGCCTCGCACTTCGCGATCGACGCCGGATCGCCGCCGTGCTCGCCGCAGATCCCGAGCTCCAGCCCCGGCTTCGTCGAGCGGCCCTTGTCGACGGCCGTCTTCATCAGCCCGGCGACCGCGTCGTCGAGGGTCTGGAAGGGGTTCACCGGCAGGATGCCCTCCTCGACGTACTTGAGCAGGAATCCGCCTTCGGCATCGTCGCGGCTGTACCCGAAGGTCATCTGCGTGAGGTCGTTCGTGCCGAAGCTGAAGAAGTCCGCCTCACGCGCGATCTCGTCGGCGGTCAAGGCACCCCGCGGCACCTCGATCATCGTGCCGAACTTGTAGTCGACGTGGATCCCCGCCTTGGCCTCGACGGCCTTGGCCTCGGCCTCGAGCAGGGCCCGCGTCCGCGACAGCTCGTTCACGTGCCCGACGAGCGGGATCATGATCTTGGCGATCGGATGGCCGCCCGACTGGACGACGGCGATCTGGGCGTTCAGGATCGCCCGGGTCTGGATCTTCACGAAGTCCGGGATCATCAGCCCGAGCCGGCAGCCGCGCAGCCCGAGCATCGGGTTCTGCTCGTGCAGGCTCTTGATGGTGGCGAGCAGGACCTTGTCCTCCTCGGACGCACCGCCGGTCATCTCGGCCCGGGTGACCTTGACGAGCTGCTCCTCGAGGTTCGGCAGGAACTCGTGGAGGGGCGGATCGATGAGCCGGACCACGACCGGCAGCCCGTCCATCGCCCGGAAGATGCCCTCGAAGTCGCCCTGCTGGAGGACCTCGAGCTTGGCCATGGCCGCATCGAACCGCGTGACCGCCGCCGCGTCCTCCGCATCGAGCGTCTCGCCCGCGTCGACCCGCGCCTTCGCCCTGGTCGCGACGGCCGCCACGAGGATCGCGTCGCGCACGATCTCGAGGCGTTCGCCCTCGCGGAACATGTGCTCAGTCCGGCACAGGCCGATGCCCTGGGCGCCGTAGCTGCGCGCCTGGGCGGCCTCCTCGGGCTTGTCGGCGTTCGTCCAGACGCCCATCCGGCGGATCTCGTCGGCCCAGCCGAGGACCTTCTGGAGGTCCGGTTGGTCCTCGAACCGGGCGCTCACCGTCGGCAGCGCGCCCTGGTACACGGTGCCCGTCGCGCCGTCGAGGCTGATCCAGTCGCCCTCGGCGAACGACGACCTCGGTCTCGCTGCTCCGGGCGGTCTTCGTGGCGTAGTCGACGACGAGCTCCGCGCAGCCCGCCACACACGGCTTGCCGATCTGGCGGGCGACGACGGCGGCGTGCGACGTGGCGCCGCCGCGGGCGGTCAGGATGCCCTGCGCCACGGCCATCCCGTGGAAGTCGTCGGGGGACGTCTCGACGCGCACGAGGACGACCTTCTCGCCGCGATCGACCCATTCGACCGCGCTGTCGGCGGAGAACACGGCGCGACCCACGGCCGCTCCCGGAGAGGCGTTGAGGCCCTTGGCGACCCGCACCGCGGCACGCAGCCCGTTCGGGTCGAACTGGTCGCGCAGGAGCTGGTCCACGTGGGCCGGCTCGATCCGCGCGATCGCCTCCTCCTTGGTGATGAGGCCCTCGTCGACCATGTCCGCGACGATGCGCACGGCGGCCGCGGCGGTCCGCTTCGCGGACCGGGTCTGGAGCATGTACAGGCGGCCGCGCTCGATCGTGAACTCGAGGTCCTGGACGTCGCGGTAGTGCTGCTCGAGCTGCTGGCCGATGCGCTGGAACTCGGCGTACACGGCCGGCATGTCGGTGGCCATCTGGGCGATCTTGGGCGCCGTGCGGATGCCCGCGACGACGTCCTCGCCCTGCGCGTTCGTCAGGTACTCCCCGAAGAGGACCTTCTCGCCCGTGTTCGGGTCGCGCGTGAACGCGACGCCGGTACCGGAGTCGTCGCCCATGTTCCCGAAGACCATCGTCACGACGTTGACGGCCGTGCCGAGGTCGTTCGCGATCCCCTGGTTCTTGCGGTAGTCGGCGGCACGCTTGCCGAACCACGAGGCGAAGACCGCCTTGATGGCGAGGTCGAGCTGCTCGGCGGCATCCTCCGGGAAGTCCCGGCCCGTGTCGGCCTTGACGATGCCCTTGTACGCGCCGGCCAGCGCCTGCAGGGCGGCGGCATCGAGGTCGGTGTCCTGCCTGGCGCCGTTCGCCGCCTTCGAGGCGTCGAGCGCGTGGTCGAACCGCTCGCCGTCGACGCCCATCACGATCCGGCCGAACATCTGGATGAACCGCCGGTAGGCATCCCACCCGAACCGCTCGTTCCCGGTCAGGGCGATGAGGCCGTGGAGCGTCTGCTCGTTCAGCCCGAGGTTCAGGACCGTGTCCATCATCCCCGGCATCGAGAACTTCGCCCCCGAGCGGACGCTCACGAGCAACGGGTTCGCGGGATCGCCGAACCCCTTGCCGGTGCTCGCCTCCACCTCGGCCACGGCGGCGAGCACGTCCTCCCAGAGCCCGTCGGGGAGCCGCTCGCCGGCCGAGAAGTAGTCGTTGCAGGCCTCGGTGGTGATCGTGAAGCCGGGCGGTGTCGGCAGCCCGGCGATCGTCATCTCGGCGAGACCCGCGCCCTTGCCGCCGAGCAGGTCGCGCATCTGGGCGTTCCCTTCGGCGCGGCCATCGCCCCAGGCGTAGATGTATCGCTTCGCCGCGCGGTGTGGACGGTCGGTGGCGGGGGTGGCGGTCGCCATTGGGGGCCTCCGGGGGTCGGGAGCGGGCCTCGCCTCGGGACGGCGCGAGCCCGCGATGTCGATGGTCGGTCGTGCGTGGGTGATTGTAGCGTCGCCCTTCCGAAGGCCTCGGTTGCGGGACGGTGCCGAGCACGACGGCCACCGATGCGGCGGGCGTGGCGGTCGGTCGAGGCTGCGGGCCTTCCTCGGGTGATCGACCGATGACGCCGTCCCGGCCGGGTCGCAGTCTCGGGGTCAGGGACGACCACCTGCTGGAGACCGATCATGAACCCCAGGTCCTACGAACCCCTCGCGCACGACCGCATCGACACGCTCCGCCGGGAGGCGGCGGGCCGGCACCGCCTGGCGATGGCGGATCGCCCGGATGCGAGCCTCCTCGCGCGCGTGCGTCGCTCCACGCGGCGGCGCCCATGGCTGCCGCTGCGCCGGTGGGTCGAGCGCTTGGCGTCAGTGCGGCGACGGGCTCCGCTCGACGTTGCTGGCCCAGGACGCGATCTCGGCGCGGCGGGAGGCACCCAGCTTGGCCAGGATGTGCTCGACGTGCGAGCTCGCCGTCTTCGGGGCGATGCCCAGTGAGTCGGCGATCTCGGCGTTCGTCTGCCCCTCGCCGATGAGGCGGGCGACCTCGAACTCGCGGGCCGTCAAGGGGCGCCACGGCTCGTCGACGGCGACCCGGCCGCGCGCCGATCGCTGGAGGGCATCGGCCCGGTCGGCGAGCGGACGCGAGTCCAGGCGGGAGGCCACGGCACGGGCTTCCACGGCGAGCGAGACGGCGTCGGCGAAGCGGTTCGATCGCGCCAGGCAGTTGGCGA
Source organism: uncultured Chloroflexia bacterium (assembly GCA_963755115.1). Lineage (GTDB taxonomy): Bacteria > Chloroflexota > Limnocylindria > Limnocylindrales > CSP1-4 > SPCO01. Next base: position 1,282,972 of record CAVWIK010000002.1, on the reverse strand, counting down.
GGTCGAGTCGCGCCCAGGTCGCCTCCCAGACCCGTTCGGTGGCGTCCCAGCCGGCGACCGCCGCCTCCAGGGCGACCCGGGCCATCCCGGTCGCGCCGTCGGCCAGCGCGACGAGGCCGCGGCCGTGGGCGATGGCCGTGTCGGCGATCGGCGCGACGCCCGCGAGGTCGTCGGCGCAGGATCCGAGCCACGCGGCGGCCCGTTCCGGTCGACCGGCGGCCAGCTCGGCCCGCACGCCGGTCACGACGAACGGCACCAGACCGACGCGCTCGCCCGGCCGCCCGAGCCCGCTCGAGCGCATCCCAGCACCGCTCGGCCGCGCGGCCGGGCGTCGCCGTCGATCCACGCCGCCTCCGCCAGGCCCCAGAGCGGCGGGAGGATGAAGTCGATGCCCTCGTCGGCCTCACCGAACGCGAGCGCGGCCGTGAGTTCCTCGACGGCGACGTCGATCTGGCCCCGTGACAGCGCGATGTAGCCGACCGCCCAGCGGGCCCGGGCCGCGCCGATCAGGCAGCCGCGGTCGGCGATCGCCTGCCGGCCGCGGTCGTCGGCCACGGACCAGTCCGTCCCGGTCGCCCAGTCCACCAGCGCGGTGTTGGCCCGGATGACGTGCGCGCAGAACGACTGCTCGATCGCATCGGCGTAGCGGAGCCCCTCGGACATCCAGTACCGCGCGGCCGGATAGTCCATGACCTTCGATGCCATGAGCGACGCGTCCCGGAAAGCCGACACCCCGGTGGACCCGTAGCCGAGGCGCTCCGCCTCGTGGGCGACCTCGCCGGTCCGCTGGATGCCCGCCTCGAGGTCGCCTGCCATGAACTCGTTCACGGCGCCCTTCCAGTCGGCCACCATCGCCCACTCCGGATCGCCGAGATCGTCGCCGAGCCGCCGGACGGTCGCGAACCCCTCGCGCGCGCCGGCCAGGTCGCCGATCCGGGTCTGGGTCATCGACCGCCACAGCGCGAGGTTGACCCGGGCCTCGCGTGTCTCGGCGGCGGGCAGCGTGTCGAGCTCGGCGAGGAGGCCGTCGATGCGGGCGATCTCTGCCGATGCCGCGATGCCCTGGCGACTCGCCACCTCGAGGTCCAGGGTCTCGGCCGTGATGGCCGCGACGGTCTCGCCCGCGGCCCGGGCGATCGCGGCGGCCCGGCGCGACGCGTCCCGGGCCGTCTCGAGGTCCTCGACGTCGAGCGCCTCCCGGGCCAGGGCGATGAAGACCCCGACGCGCTCCATCGGCGGCGCATCGTCCGGCAGGTTCGCCGCGGCCCGACGATAGAGCTCGCAGGCCTCGCGATGGGCCGCGATCTCCGCCGCCCGGAGTGCGCCGGCGCGGGCTGTGTCGTAGGCGCGGCGCCGGTCGCCGGCCAGCTCGAAGTGCCGCGACGAGTGGATCTCGGACTGGCCCTCCAGGGACGTCCCGAACTCCCCGGCACGCGCGTGGAACCGCCGGCGGTCGCGCAACGGGACGCTCCGGTAGATGGCGTCGCGGAGCAGCTGGTGCCGGAAGTCGACGAGGCCGCGCGACCCGGGCGCCTCGAGGACGCCGTGCTCGATCAGCTCCTGGATCGGGTCGTCGAGCGATGCGGGCGGGACGTCCATGATCTCGGCCAGCACGTCGGGCACGAAGCAGCGGCCCACGACCGCGCCGGCCCGGGCAACCGCCTGGGCATCGGCCGTCCGGCGGCCGAGCCGGTCGAGGACGGCGTCCTCGATGGTCGAGGGCACGCTGGCCTCGCGGATGGCCCGCCCGTCAGCGCGTGCCTGGGCGCTCATCGCGCCCAGCAGCTCCTCGATGTGGAGCGGGATCCCATCGGTCCGCGCGTAGACCGCGTCGACGACCTCGCGCGGGGCGGGCAGCCCGGTGTCGAGGATGAGCGTGGTCACGAGGGCCGTCTGGTCGCGATCGAGGGCACCGAGCCGGATCTCCTCGGCCGTCCGCTGGGCGACCAGCCGCGAGCGCCATTCGCGCAGCGACGTGCCCGGCGGCGCCTCGTCGAGTCGGTAGTCCGCGACGATCAGGAGGCGCCGGTCGCGGGTCCGCCGGGCGAGCTGGGCGATGACCTCGAGGCTGAGGTCGTCGGCCCACTGGAGGTCCTCGAAGATCAGCAGGGTCGGCCGCTCGAGCAGCCCGTCGACGAGGTCGACGATCTCGAGGACGAGCGCACGCCGGCCGATCAGACCGGCCGTCGTCACGCGGTCGCGGCGCTCGAGCAGCGCGGCCCCGAGGTCCCCGAACTCGGGCTGGCGCAAGGCGTTGCGGGCCAGGTCGAGGATCGACGCGGCCGGCACATCGAGGTCCTGCGGCGCGAGGAAGCCGGCGGCCACGCGATACCCGCTCGCGATCGCCAGGTCCCTGACGGCGCTGACCAGGCGCGTCTTGCCGATCCCGGCCTCGCCCGCGATGAGCAGCATCTGGCCGCGTCCCTCGGCCGCTTCCGCCAGCCGCCGATCGGCGAGGCCGAGGAACTCGTCCCGACCGACGAGGAGCGGGCTGATCAGGCTCCCGACAGCATCCATCGTCGCCGAAGTGTAGGACGACGCCTCCGTCCGTCATCGGTCATTCGACCGATGACGGCCCCGGTGCCCGGGTCGATGCTGCCGCCCGACCACTCGGTCCGACGAACGATGTTGGGAGGTTCAGATGGCCAAGTACATGGATGTCCATTCGGGGTTCTTCGGCGTGACGGCCGATCAGCTCGCCGAGGCCCACAAGGCGGACCTGGACATCGAGCAGAGCGAGGGCGTGCACTTCCAGCAGGCCTGGCTCGACCCCGACGCGGGCAAGGTCTTCTGTCTCGCGACCGGGCCCTCACGCGAAGCGGTCCTGCGCATCCACGAGCGGGCGGGACATCCGACATCCGAGATCTACGAACTCACGGTGGAGGTCTGACCATGGCGCACAGGACACTTCGGCTCGCATCGGTCCTGCTGGGCGTGAGCCTGCTGGGATCGGCGCTGGCCACCGGGGCCGCGGCACACCCCGATCGCTCGGTCCTGCGGGACCTGCTGCGAGCGGCAGCCGCGACGGCCCCGTTCCACTCGACCGAGCGCGCCGCGCGCGCGGGCTACGGCCCGTTCCCGGAGGGCGTGCCGCTCCATGAGTGCATCTCGTCGCTCGATGACACCGGCGCCATGGGGTTCCACTGGCTGAATCCGGGCAACCTGAACACGAACCTCGACCCGCGGAAGCCGCAGGTCCTCGTGTACGCGCCCGATCGGCACGGCGGCCTCCATCTCGTCGCGCTCGAGTACGTGATCTTCCAGGACGCGTGGTTCGCAGACCACGGGGACACGACGCCGATGATGTTCGGGCAGATGTTCATGAAGACCGGCGACCGGCTCCACCCGGAGATCCCGAACCGCTTCGAGATCCCGCCGTTCTACTCGCTCCACGTCTGGCTCTGGAAGTTCAACCCGTCCGGGCTGTTCGCCCCGTTCAACCCGAACGTGTCCTGCGATCCGGGGAGCGACGGCGGTGGTGGCCATGGCCATCGCGGCCTGGGCGACCTGACATCCGTCGCCGTGGCGTTCGAGTGCGGGATCCCTTCGAGGCGGGCAAGCGCCGCGTGAGCTGCGCGCTCGCCGGCCAGCCCGGCGGCGCCCGTTCGCACCAGCTCCGACGTCCCCGCGCACGGCCTCCCCGTGCGCGGGGCGACGTCATGTCCCTGCGCATGGCCGGTACCGATTCGTGACCTTCGGCACGGCCTCCCGGCACGCTCAGCCGGGTACCATGCGGGACGCAACGACCCACCGGAGGCCGCACCCCCTCATGACCGAACCTGCCATCGCCGAGGACCCGCGCGTCATCGAGCGCGTCGCCGAGCAATACAACGCCACCCTCGTCCGGCGCGAGGACGAGACCGAATCGCTGTCGTATTTCGTGGTCCGCTTCGACGGCGAGCCCACGCCGTTCGTGACCGGCCAGTACATGACGATCGGCGTGATGGTCGACGGCCGGATCGTCCAGCGACCGTATTCGGTCGCGTCGGCGCCGGCGGTGATCGGCTCCGAGGGCTACGAGTTCTACATCCGGCTCGTCCAGGGCGGGACCTTCACGCCGCTCCTCTGGCGCCTCCCGGTCGGCCACGGGATGCGGATGATCGGACCGAAGGGCAAGTTCATGCTCGAGCCGGACGACGACCGCATCCACGTCTTCATCTCGTCGGGGACCGGCAACGCGCCGTTCGTCGCGATGATCCGACAGATGCTCATCGAGGGACGGCCCCGCCGGGCCGTGCTGCTGAACGGCGTGTCCTACGCCCACGAGCTCGGCTACCGGTCGCTCGTCGAGGGCTGGGAGCGGTCGGCCGCGTATCCGGTCACGTACGTCCCGACGGTGTCGCGACCCAACGACCCGCGGAACGCCGCCTGGTCGGGCCGGACCGGCCGGGTCGAGATGATCCTCGAGCCCGTGCTCGATGAGCTGGGCCTGTCCCCCGCCAACTCGATCGCCTACATCTGCGGCAACCCCGACATGATCCTCGCCGCCGAGGAGACGCTCCTCGGCCGCGGCTATCCCGAGGAGCAGGTCCACAAGGAGCTGTACTGGCCCAAGGGCAAGGAGCCGCGCGGCGTCGCCGCGACAGACCTCGCCGCGGCCATCGATGCCGCCGAGGCGAACGCCGACCAGTAGCCGGCCGGTCCCGCGCGGCGGACGACGCCTAGCCCGACGGCCCTCCGGCGGTGCGGTGCCCCACCCGGTAGTGGTTCGCGAGCACGTCCGATCCCCAATCGTTGGTGAGGTCCCGCCACACCGCGTGGATGTGGTTCGCGCCGTTCTGGGTGTTGTCGTACTCGATGAGGAAGCCGGGCCCGTGGATCGCGTAGTAGTGCCCCTTGCCCCGGGCGTCCGGTCCCGCCCAGGCGAAGGCCACGCCGCCGAGGCCGGCTGCCACGATCCGCTCCCACTCCGCGTCGCCGACCTCCGGGCGCGCCCGGTCCAGGTAGTGGCGGACGAGCCGCTCGAGGCCTTCGCCCTGGGCGCCGTCGAGCTCGTCGTGCCGGATGCCGCCCGGAAGCCCGGGCGTACCGACGCGCGGGCCGCTGCCGCTCAGGATGTCGGGCGGCGCGACCGGATCGACCACGGCGATCCGCCGCTGGTCGGGGGTCAGGCTCGTGAGGAGCGCCCGGGCCAGGTCCTCCTCGCCCGCGAGCGCGCGCTGGCCGGCATGCGGGCCGCTCGGGACCGTGGCCGGGTTGGCGCCCAGGAACGAGGGGGCGCTGCCGATGACGCGCCCATCGGCGAGCGTCAGCTGGATCGCGACGTGGTGACCCCCGACCCGCCACGCCCACGGCGTGGCCTCGGCGGGCTCGCCGAACACGGCGAACCAGTACAGATCAGGGTCGCGCCGTTCCCAGCCGGCCCTCCGGGTCCCCCGCTCGAGCTCGCCGAGGATGGGCTCGAGCGCGATGATCGAGCGCACCTCGCCTGATCCGCGCTCGCTCAACGACGCGCCGACGATGCCCATGGCCGCGTCGCGCTGGATGGGTGACATGTCGCCGAGGGACAGGCCCTCCCGCGTGCCCGGGACGTAGTCCCAGACGAAGCGCTCGGCCGACTCGAACGGAAACGTGGCGCGCTCGAGCCGGGCTGGTTCGAGCGTGTTCAGCCACGCCCGGACGGCCCGGCCGATGCCGGCGGCCGCCGCCTCCTGCCGATCCCGGGCGGCATCGATCCCGGTCATCCCGTCCCACCGCCACCGGCGACCACGCCGAACAGCCAGACGGCCGCGACGATCCCGACGATCACCGCCGCGAGGACCGCCGGCCCGAGCCAGCGTGGCGTGTTCACGACGCCGGCCCCGGGTCCTCGCCGAGGAGGGCCCGCTTCGCGATCTCGTACTCCTCGTTCGAGATGTCGCCGCTGCGGCGCAGGTGCGCGAGGCGCTCGAGTCGGTCGACCATCTCGCCGGGGTTCGCGGCGGGCCGGCCGGCCGCGGCGTCGCCGGTCGTGCGGTCCTCGGAGACCACGAACCGGTCCGACGGGTCCCAGGCGAGCGACGGCGGCGGTTCGAATGGCGCGGTCCGTGCACCCGGGATGACCGGCAGGCCGAAGCGGCGTGCCACCTCGGGGTTCCCGCTTCGGATGTCCGCGCGCATCGACCAGGCGAAGACCAGCGGGATGCCGCCCATCGCGACGAAGATGGCCCCGCAGAAGAGCCAGCTCCACTCCCAGCCGCCGTCGCCGGGGGGCGAGAAGCCGAACTCGAGGAAGTTCCAGCCGAGGCTCAGGAACAGCCCCGGCCAGGCGAGGGCCGGGAGCAGGGCCCATGGCCCGCCGACCTTCGCGCCGGCATAGAACCCGAGCCCGCCGAACCCGAACAGGCCGAAGATCCCCAGCAGCATCAGGGGCGTGACGCCGTCGGGGCACGGCTGGACCGGGACGTACGGCCCGCCCGAGGCGCAGGCGCCCCCGATGTCCATGACGGCGCGCATCCCCAGGAAGACCAGCGTGATGCAAAAGCTCAGGCCGCCGGCCGACACGAGCAGCAGGACGAGGTCCCTGGCGGCGGGGCGGCCCACGCCCTGGCCGCCGGCGTCGCGCGAACCGTAGATCACGCTGCTCCCCTACCCCGCCCGCGCGGCGTCCAGCCGGTCGAGGATGAGCCGGGTGACCCCCTGCACTGGGATCCGTTCCTGCGCCATCGAGTCGCGGTCGCGCACGGTGACGGCGCCGTCCTCCAGCGAATCGACGTCCACCGTGACGCACCACGGCGTCCCGATCTCGTCCTGCCGGCGATAGAGCTTGCCGATGGCGGCGGTGTCGTCGTACACGGCCATCGTGTGCCGCTGGAGATCGGCCTTGATCCGGTGACACAGCTCGACGATCTCGGGCCGCTTCTTGAGCAGTGGCAGGACCGCCACCTTGTACGGCGCAAGGTCCGGATGCAGCGCGAGCGAGACCCGGGTCTCGCCGCGGACCTCCTCCTCACGGTAGGCATCGATCAGGAACGTGAACGCGGCCCGGTCGGCGCCCGCGGCCGTCTCCACGACCCACGGGACCACGTGCTCGCCGGTCGCCTGGTCGAAGTACTCGAGCGTCTCCCCGGACGCCTCCGAATGACGCGACAGGTCGAAGTCGCCGCGGTTGTGGACGCCTTCGAGCTCCTTCCACCCGAACGGGAAGCGGTACTCGACGTCGACCGCCTTCTTCGCGTAGTGCGCCAGCTCGTCGGGCGCGTGCTCGCGCAGGCGGAGCCTCCCCGGCGTGACGCCGAACCGTTCGTACCAGGCTCGCCGTCGCGGCAGCCAGTCCTCGAACGCGGACGCGGCCTCGGCCTCCGGCCGGACGAAGTACTGCATCTCCATCTGCTCGAACTCGCGCATCCGGAACACGAAGTTGCCCGGCGAGATCTCGTTGCGGAAGGACTTGCCGATCTGCGCGATCCCGAACGGCAGCTTCTTCCGGCTCGACTGGAGGACGTTCTTGAAGTTGACGTAGCTGCCCTGGGCGGTCTCGGGCCGCAGGTAGATGACCGAGGCGTCCTCCTCGACAGGGCCCATGAACGTCTTGAACATCAGGTTGAACCGCCGCGGCGCCGAGAGCGGGCCGCCATCCTTCGGACACTTCAGGCCGAGGCGCTCGACGATCCCGGGGTCCTGGAGGTCCGTCGCGCTCAGGTGCTCGGCGCCCGGCAGCTCGTCGAGTCGGTACCGCGTGTGGTCGACCTGGCACTCGACGAGCGGATCGCTGAACGAGCCGACGTGCCCCGACGTCACCCAGACCTGGGGGTGCATCAGGATGCCGGCGTCCAGGCCGACGATGTCGTCCCGCTCCTGGACCATCGACCGCCACCAGGCCCGCTTCACGTTGTTCTTGAGCTCGACGCCGAGCGGGCCGTAGTCCCAGACCGCGTTGATGCCGCCGTAGATCTCGCTCGAGGGGAAGATGAAGCCGCGCCGCTTCGAGAGCGACACGATGGTGTCGAGCTCGGGGACGGCGGGCATGACGTCGTCTGGATCCGGCGCGGCGGTCTGGCTCACGAGCACTCCGTCTGGGGGTCGGGGGGGTCGACCGATGCTAGCAGAGCACGCTCCCCGGCCGCCGAAGAAAGGGGCTTGACAGTCGGAGGTCCCGGTGTACATTCGGTCGACCGACCGACATCGGTCGAACGACCGATTGCAGTCGCCTGGAGGATGGATCCATGGCGTACGACATCGAGGGTAGGTTGCTGGAAGTCTGCACGTGCAACGTGCTGTGCCCGTGCTGGGTCGGGGAGGATCCGGACTACAAGACGTGCGACACCGTGGTCGCCTGGGGCATCGAGAAGGGTGCGATCGAAGGCGTCGACGTCAGCGGCCTGACCATGGCGGTCTCGGCCCACATCCCGAAGAACATCCTGATCCCGAAGTCGTGGAAAGCGGTCGTGTTCGTCGATGAGCGCGCGTCGGCCGAGCAGGAGGGCGCGATGATCCGCCTCTTCACCGGTCAGCTCGGCGGCCCGGTCGCCGACCTCGCGGGCCTGATCGGCGAGGTCGTCGCGGTCGAACGCTCCCCCATCGAGTTCACGGTCGAGGGCGGCCAGGGGCGACTGGCGATCGGCAAGCTCGTCGAAGCCGAGATGGCGCCGTTCATGGGCGCCACCGGCAATCCGACGACGCTGGCGGAGACCGTGTTCAGCACCATCCCGGGATCGCCTGTCTATGCGAGCAAGGCGAGCCAGTTCACGAAAGATGGCAGCCCGCACGGGATCCCGAGCGTGGATCTCAAAGGCCACAACGCCCTCCAGGGCCATTTCCGCTTCGCCGCCTGATCGGGCGCGCGAACGGATCGGTCGGACGATGTTCGCTCCCGCACACCTGCGCGCCCCGCGTCGCGACCGGGCGATCCTCACCGGATCGCTCGTCGCGCTCGCCGGCACGGCCTGGCTCGCGCTCTGGCTCTGGGAGGGTTCGCCCTACGGGCACTACCTCCACCACGGGGTCGACGGCGGCCCCATCCCGCTCGAGGCGGCGCTCTTCGCGACCGGCTGGCTGCTGATGATCGTCGCGATGATGCTCCCCTCGAGCCTGCCCCTCGTGATGACGTTCGGAGCACTCGTCGGGCGCCGTCGCCGGCCCGGGCTGCTCGTGGTGCTGCTGCTCATCGGCTACCTCCTCGTGTGGAGCGCCTTCGGCCTCGCTGCATGGGTCGGCGACCGCGGGATCCACGCGGCGGTCGACGCGCTGCCATGGCTGGCGGAGCACCCGCAGCTCATCATCGCCACGACCCTCCTCGCGGCCGGCCTGTGGCAGTTCAGTCCACTCCGCGATCGCTGCCTCGACGAGTGCCGCAGCCCGCTCGGGTTCGTGCTCAACCGCTGGCAGGGCACCTCGGAGCGACGTGAGGCGCTGGCGATGGGCATCGCCCACGGGGCCTTCTGCGTCGGCTGCTGCTGGTCGCTCATGCTCGTGATGTTCGGCGTGGGCCTCGGCAGCCTCACCGCGATGCTCGCGCTCGGCGGGCTGACCGCGGTCGAGAAGAACATGCCGTGGGGACGCCGGATGACCCGGCCGCTCGGGGTGCTGCTCGTGCTCGCGGCGGTGTATTCGATCGCTTCGTGAGCCGAGGAGGGTCGTATGCTCGGCACATGGCGGAGGGCACCTCGACACGACCGCGGACGCGCGCCGAGCGCCGGGAGCAGGCCACGGCCGACACCCGGACCGCGATCCTCGGGGCCGCCCGCGCGTGCCTGCTCGCCGACGGGTACGCGAACCTCTCGACTCGGCACGTGGCCGAGACCGCTGGGGTCCCGCTCAGCCAGATCCATTACCACTTCGGCAGCAAGCAGCTGCTGATCCTCGCGGTCCTCGAGGCGGAGAACGACCGCCTCCTGGCGCGTCAGCGGGCGATGTACGGCGGTCCGGAGCCACTCTGGCAGCAATGGGAACGAGCCTGTGACTTCCTCGACGAGGACCTCGAGTCGGGGTACGTCCGGATCCTCCAGGAGATGATCGCCGCCGGCTGGTCGGATGCCGAGCTGGCCGCCGCGGTGCGCAAGGTCGGAGGCGACTGGTACACGCTCCTCGCCGAGGTCGCCGAACGCGAAGGGCACCGGCTCGGCGGCCTCGGGCCGTTCACGCCGGCCGAGGTCGCCGCGCTGATGGGGCTGCCGTTCTGGGGCGCGGAGGCGGCGATCCTGCTCGGATTCCCCGAATCGATCCTGCCGGCGCGCTCGGCCCTGCGGAAGATCGGCGTGCTCATCCGGTCGTTCGAGGAGGGCCACGAGTGACCACCGGCGAACCACCGGTTCGCCTCGGACGGCGCCGCTCGTGCGGCAGCGCTCATCGCGGAGCTCGTCTGACCGTTCCGAACGGGGCGGATCGTGCGATGGCGCTCGGCCGGGTCACGCGGGCGGCAGCTGCTCCGCGAGGACGCGGAACGCGTTCCCGCCCATGACCTTCGCGATCGCGTCGTCGGCGAGGCCTGCGTCGAGCAGCGCGTCGGTCACCTGGACGAGCCCGGTCGCGTCAAACGGGACCGCGACGCCGCCGTCGAAGTCGGAGCCGAGCCCGACGTGCTCGACGCCGGCCACGTTCACCGCGTGCTGGATCGAGCGCGCGATCCAGGCGACGTCGTCGCCGCCGCAGGCCGTCGGCCAGAACCCGATGCCGATCAGGCCGCCGGTCGCCGCGATGCCCCGCAGGTGCGCATCGGAGAGGTTGCGCGCGTTGTCGCATACGCCGCGGACCCCGGTGTGCGAGGCGATGACCGGCTGCGTGGCCATCGCGAGGACATCGTCGATCGTCGCCGACGAGGCGTGGGCCAGGTCCATGAGCATGCCGCGGGCCTCCATGCGCCGCAGCATCTCGCGCCCGGCATCGGTCAGGCCGCCCTTCTCGATCCCGTGCGCAGAGCCACCGAAGGCGTTGTCGAAGAAGTGGCTCGGCGACATCATCCGGAAGCCGGCATCCGCGACGACCTCCACGTTCGCGGGATCGCCATCGAGCGCGTGCGCGCCCTCGATCGCGAGGAGGCCCGCCGTGATCCGAGGGTCCACGGCTCGACGCGCGCGATAGGCCTCGAGGTCGCCGCGCGACCGGATGAGCGTCAGCCGCCCGGCCGAATCGCGGGCCATCGCATCGGCCCGCGACGCCATGTGCAGCGCCCGGGCGAGCAGGCTTCGCCACGTGGCCGGCGGCCAGCCCGACGCGATGGCCAGCAGGATGATGTCGTCGCTCCGGTCGTCGTTGCGCTCGATGTTGAGGTGGCGCGGCGACTTCGTGCTCGCGGCGAAGACCTGGAGCGCCACGTTCCCCTCGATGAGCCGCGGCACGTCGACCTGGCCCCAGTCCGATCGACGCAGCAGGTCGCGTCCCCACAGGAGTGAGTCCGCGTGCAGGTCCGCGACGAGCAGCCGCTCGTGGAGCGCATGCGCCCGATCCGTGGCGCCGTACGGCCATGGCCGCGTCGTCTGACAGTGGCGCCGCTCCGTCCGGGCGACCATCGCGCGGCCGCCGGCCCGCGCGGCCATGGCGCCGGCGGCACCCAGGGCAGCGAGCGCGACGGCCCGGCGGGGAGCTCCCATCGCGGTCAGCCCACCCGCCAGCGCGTCGGGGTGATCCGGACCGGGACCGGGTACTCACCCGCGAAGTACTCGGGCGTCCACCCGTAGCTGTCGAGCATGCCCTGGTACTTGGCGAGGTAGGCCGGGTTCGACGAGGCCGGGGGCGTTGTCGGATCGATCCGCGCCGTGCCCTCCATCGTGACGACGTCGCCGCCGTCGGCGTCGCTGTTGAGGTTGAAGCTCACGAGCGGGCGCTCGGCGATGTTGTCGTTGCGCGGCGCCCGCTTGCCCGAGTAGACCAGGATCTCGTCGTCGGCCCACAGGAACCAGACCGGCGAGCTCTGTGGCTGCCCGTCGGGGTTGATCGACGTCACCCAGCCCATGATCTCGGACGCCAGGCGCTCGAGCGCCCGCGCGCCGGCCCTGGTGGTCGGGTCGAGCCCGCTCATCGCGCCGCGTCCCGCAGGTCGAGGCGGAGGACGGTCTCGCCCCACTTCTCGCCGGTGGCGACGAACCCGTACCGCTCGTAGAAGGGCTGCGGCGAGCCATCGCCACGGCCGCAGCTCGTCCAGAGGACATCGGCGCCGGGACGCGTCCGCAGATACGCGACGACGGCGTCGATGGCGGCGGCGCCGTATCCCTGACCCTGGTGCCGCGCGTCGATGAGCAGCCGCCACAGGTAGTACGGGCCGATGATGTCGTCGTCCGCCGCCAGCACCTCGGCCGGGATGCCGTCGCTGATCATGACGAACCCGACGAGCTCGGCGCCATCGTGAACGGACCACATGCGCGGGCAGGCCTTCGCGTCGGTGACCGCGTCCTCGAAGTGGCTCGCCATCGAGCCGAGGAACCGCTCCTGGCCGGGCGCCCGCTGCAGCGCCAGGACCGCCTCGCGATCCGCCTCGGTCACGATGTCCCGGAGCTCCACGACGGCCATCAGCGTGCCAGCGGGACTGCGCGGACCTCGTCGAGGAACGCCAGCGAGCGTGCGTCCCGCTCCAGCGCATCGCGGACGAACTCGCGCAGGGCCGTCTCGGTCTCGCGCTCCACCCCGGGCCCGAGGCGCAGCGCGGCGAGGGCCTCGATATCGAGGCGCTGGTAGGCCTTGAGCAGCTTGAGCGCCTCGAGGCTGAGCCCGGCCCGATCGTGCGGAGGCCCCGGGCATCGCTGGCAGACGACCCCGCCGAGGGGTGGGACCCAGCGGAACCGTTCGTCGGACTCGAGCACCCGGTCGCACTCGGCGCAGCGATCGACCTCGGGGCGAACGCCCAGCTCGTCGAGAAGATGCATCTCGTACCAGCGCGCGACGCGGCCGGGCGCCATCCCGACGTCGAGCAGCTCGTAGGCGCGCCGCAGCAGCGCGTACAGGGGCTCGGCGGCGTGCCGCTCCTCGAGCGATCGGTCCGCCAGCTCGGCGAGGTACCACGCGGTGGCGGCGCTCTCGAGCGAATTGCGCAGGTTCAGCCAGGCATGGCCGACGCTGACCTGGGTGACCACGTCGAAGGTCCGGCCCCGCGCCAGGGCGACGGTCAGCTCGGCGAAGGGCTCCAGGCTGCCGCCGAGCCGCGAGGTCGGCCGGCGGACTCCCTTGGCGATGGCCTTGAGCTTACCGAACCCGGGGGTGATGAGCGTGAGGACGCGATCGGCTTCGCCGAGGTCGAAGCGTGAGAGGACGATGGCTTCGGTCGTGTACCGGCGCGGTACGGGCATGCACGCGACGGTACCACCGACGACCTCATCCGACCCGGCGTGCCGGGCGTACATCAGGTAGACGCCGATGCGGTCGCGTCCCCCGCATCGGCGTCGTTCCATCTCTCGGCGGTCGCCGAGACGCGGCCGCGGCCGCGGCGGTGGCGCGAGGCGGGCGCGCGGTGGCGCCACGCGGGCGCGCGGCGGCGCGACGGCGGCGGTTCTTGATGCACACATTTCGGGCGGCAGCAGCCCGATCCAACCGTGATGCCTCTCCGCTGCATATATGCAGCAGACGAGCATCGGACTGGAGGCATCACAGGCCGGGCAGCCAGATGTGCATCAAGACCGCGGGCGGATGTGGCATCAGGATCGGGTCGGCCGCGTCTTCGTCACCGGGCCCCGACGAGCACGAGGGCGTTGATGACTCAACAGGCTACCTGCGTGGTACACGTTTCGTGTACACTGGCCGCGCGATGACGACCGTGTCCCCTGAAATCGACCTCTCGATCCTGCTCGCCGACACCGAGGCGGAGCTCGTCCGGCTCGTCGCGGACCGGGATCCGTCCACGCACGAGCTGTACGAGATGGTGCGCTACCACCTCGCGCTCGACGGGACCGGCGGGAACGGGGGCAAGCGGATGCGGCCGCTGCTCGGCCTCCTGGCGTACGCCTCGATCACCGGCGACCATCGGCGCGCCCTGCCGGGTGCCGCGGCGGTCGAGCTCGGCCACAACTTCAGCCTGGTGCACGACGACATCGAGGATGGCGATACCGAGCGGCGCCATCGGCCCACGCTCTGGACGATCCACGGGGTCCCCCAGGCGATCAACACCGGCGACACGCTCTTCAGCCTCTCGCGCATCGCCCTCCACCGGCTGACCGACCTGGGCTTCTCCGATACCAAGGTGCTGCGCCTGATGCGGCTCTACGACGAGACGTGCCTGGCGCTCTGCGAGGGCCAGTACCTCGACATCGCGATGAGCGCGGCGACCGAGCTCAGCACGGTCGACGGCTACTTCGACATGATCGGCCGCAAGACGGCCGCCCTCATCGCGGCATCGATCGAGGCGGGCGCGCTCCTCGCGACCGACGACGACGAGGTCATCGCCCGGTATCGCGCCTTCGGATGGGCGCTCGGTGTCGCCTTCCAGCTCAACGACGACCTGCTCGGGATCTGGGGCGTGGAACGCGCCACCGGCAAGGAATCGTCCGATCTCGCCCACAAGAAGAAGACGTTGCCGGTGATCTATGCGTACGAGGTGGCCGGCCCCGAGGATCGGGCGCGCCTGGCCGAGCTCTATGCGACGCCGACCCCCACCGCCGACGAGCTTGCCGAGGTCGTCGCGATCCTCGAACGCACGGGAGCGCGCGAATACACCCGCGACCAGGCGCGCCGCTATCGCGACGAGGCGCTGGCCGCGCTCGATGGCGCCGGTGTCGTAGCCCCGGCCGCGCGCGAGCGACTCGAACAGATCATCGTCTCGGTGATCAACGCGTAGGTCGCTGCGGCGGGATCGCGGAGGCTCCGGCGCTCACCGCTGGCGCGGACGCTCGCGCCTGCGCCTCCACTCCCCGCCGCTGAACGAGTCGCTGACCACCCTCGCCTCCCGGTGACCGACGATACGGTTGGCGCGGATCAGGTTCGCCGCATGACGGCGATCGCGAAGCCCATCGAGGCGCGGCGCCAGCTCGCGAAGCTCGACCGCATCCCCGCTGCGCGAGCGAGGAACGCACCGGCATCCGGGTCGTCGGGCTGCGCCGCGGCCCATGCCTCGGCGGCGCCGGCGTACGCTGACTCATAAGCGTCCCACTCCTCGACCGACACGAGGTCGGCCTCGATCGGCTCGAGACCCACGGCCCGTCCGAGCGCGACGAGCCCGTCCACGCCGTCGGCCAGCTCGTTGCGGGCCATCCCGAACGCCGCGAGCCCGCTCGCGGGCGGCTCGCCGGTCCACACCCCGTCGCCGAAGACCACGCGGCCCCCTGACGAGACGATCGAGGCCAGAAATGCGACCGTCGTGGCCTGGTCGCCGACGATGCCGGTCGCGCCCATCGCGACCGCCAGGTCGACCTCGCGGCCGGACAGCATGACGCCGGGCGAGTCGGTCTCGATGAGGGACAGGCGGGTCGCCACACCGGCTGCGACCGCGGCCGCACGGCCTGCCTCGAGGAACCACGGGTTGCGGTCGAAGCCCTCGGCGGAGGCGCCCGGCCAGCGCCGCAACAGGCGCACGAGCAGCTCCGCCTTCCCGCACCCGAGCTCGACGACGCGGGCGCCCCGAGCCAGCTCCAGCGTGCCGACGAGACGATCAAGCCGCTCCGGCGAGACCGGCCCGAGGATCGAGCGGCCGCCGTGGGCGATGGTCGTGAACCGGTACGGGTGGCCGGGCGGCGGCAGGTCTATCGATCGTCCTCGTCGGGATCGGTCTCGACCTGCTCCCGCGTCACGAGGACCTTGCCGACGCGCCGTCCGTCGGTCGTCTCGACGGTCAGCGAGAGCCCATCGACCGCGATCCGGTCGCCGGGCTTCGGCACGCCGCCGATCCGATGGTAGATGAGCCCGCCGACCGTGTCGTACTGGTCCTCGTCATCGAGCCCGAGCGACGTGTCGAACAGCTCCTCGAGGTCGTCGATCGCGGCCCGCCCGTCGATCCGCGCCTCGTCGTCGGAGATCCGGACGATGAGCGGCTCCTCCTCGTCGTACTCGTCCTGGATCTCGCCGACGATCTCCTCGATCAGGTCCTCGATCGTCACGAGGCCGGCCGTCCCGCCGTACTCGTCGAGGACGACCGCGAGATGGACCTTGCGGCGCTGGAGCTCGTGGAGCAGGTCATCGACCGTCATGGATTCGGGCACGAAGACCGGCGTGCGCAGGATCGACCGCAACGATGGCCGCTCGTCGACCGAGCCCTTGAGGAACGGCAGGAGATCCTTCGCGTACAGGATCCCCACGACCTCGTCGACGGTCCCCTCGTACACCGGGACGCGGCTGTGGCCCTGTTCGATGACCGTGTCGATTGCCTCATCGAGCGTGGCGCTCGCCGCCAGCGTCACCATCGCGATCCGCGGCACCATGACCTCGTGGACGCGCCGGTCGCCGAGCTCGATGACCGCGTTGATCATCTGCTCCTCCTCGGCCTCGAGGACGCCCTGCTCCCCGCCCCGCTCGACGATCAGGCGCAGCTCCTCCGCGGTGATCTGCGCCTCCATCGTGACCTTCGCGCCGAACAGGCGGACGATGCCGTTGGTGACCCAGGTGAGGAACCGCACGACCGGGCCGAGCGCACGCGCCAGGAACTCGATCGGCAGCGACAGCGCGATCGCGAACCGCTCGGCGTTGGCGAGGGCGAGCGTCTTGGGGACGAGCTCGGCGAACACGATGGTGAACAGCGCGAGCAGGATCGTGACGACCACGAGGGCGATGCCCTTGGCGGTGCCCGGGTCCATCCCGGCCCCGGCCAGGAGCGTCGTGAGCTGGTCGGACAGGCTCACGGCCGCGTACGCCGAGGCGAAGAAGCCGATGAACGTCAGGCCGAGCTGGCAGACGGCGAGGAACCGGCCGGGCTCCTTGAGGAGCCGACGGACGCGCCGTGCGCCGGGATCGCCTTCCTCGGCGAGCTGCTCGACGCGGCTGCGGCGGATCGACACGAGGGCGATCTCGGCGGCCACGAAGAAGCCCTCGATGACCGTCAGCACGGCGATGACGAGCAGCTCGGTGATCGGGAGGCTCACGCCGAGTCATCTCCGGCGGCGGGTCTGGACCGGGGCTCCCTGATCCGTGCCGGGACGCCGACCGCGAGCTTGCCTGCGGGCACGTCGCGGGTGACGACCGCACCGGCGCCGGTCTTGGCGCCCGCGCCCACGTCGATCGGGGCGACGAGCATCGTGTCGACGCCGAGGAAGGCGCCGTCGCCGATCGTCGTCGCGAACTTCCGGGCGCCGTCGTAGTTCGCGGTGATCGTCCCGGCGCCGATGTTGACGCCCTCGCCCACGTCGGCGTCCCCGAGGTAGCTGGCGTGGTGCTGCTTGGACCGCGCCCCCAGGCGGGTGTTCTTGAGCTCCGCGTAGTTGCCGACCTCCGCACCGCGGCCCACGACGCTGCCCGGCCGGAGATGGCTGAACGGGCCGACGCTCGCCTCGTCCTCGATGACCGACGATTCGACGATGCTCGCCCAGACGTGCGCGCGCTCGCCCACGGTCGAGTCGATGAGCTGCGTCCCGGCCCCGATGACCGTGCCGGTCCCGACGATGGTCGATCCCCGCAGGATGACGTTCGGTTCGAGGACCACGTCGGCGGCGATCTCGACGCCCCAGTCGAGATAGACCGTGGACGGGTCGCGCATCGTCACGCCGGCGCGCATGTGCGTCTCGTTGAGCCGCACCCGGAGCGTCCACTCGGCCGCAGCCAGCTGGCTCCGGTCGTTGATGCCGTCGAACCGCCCGTCGTCGTCGAAGCCGACCGCCGCGACGATGCGCCCGTCCTCCCGGGCGACCCGGACGAGATCGGTCAGGTACAGCTCACCGGTCGCCGGCGAGGGGCTGAGCGACGCGATGCGGCGGCGCAGCCAGGCCAGGTCGAACGCGTAGAGGCCCGCGTTGGTCTCGTTCGTGTCGAGCTCCTCGGGCGTGGCGTCCTTCGCCTCGACGATCCGCTCCACCGTGCCGAACTCGCCGCGGACCACGCGCCCGAGCGCTGCGGGGTCGGCCGCGAAGACGCTCGCGAGCGCGATCGCGGCGTCGTCCGCCCGGCGAGCCTCGAGCACGGCATCGAGGTCCGCGCCGGTCACCAGGGGCACGTCGCCGTAGACCACGAGCAGCTCGGTCGCGGTCGCCGGCACGCTCCCGAGGGCCACCCGGACCGCGTCGCCGGTGCCGAGGGTCTCGTCCTGGAGGGCGAATGTCGCGCGGTCCGCGAACGTCTCGGCGACCGCGCCCACGGTCGGCGAATAGACGACGACCGGTGGCGGCCCCGAGGCGCCGTCGGCGGTGCTGGCCCACGCATCGAGGACGTAGGCGAGCATCGGCCGGCCGCACAGCGGGTGGAGGACCTTGGGCAGCGAGGAGCGCATCCGGGTCCCGAGGCCGGCCGCCAGGACGACGGCGACCGTGCCGGTCGCCGGCTCGGGTCGTGGAGGGGTCACGTGGGTCGGCGCCGTGTGGGGGTCGGGCGACAGCGGTCGCTCCCGACGGGTTCTGGGCCCGGCGCGTGTGAGTCGGATGTCATCGGTAGGGTCCCGGCATGGTATGGGCGCCCCGTTCGGGGTGTCAACCGAGGCACGGTCAGCCGCGCGGGCGGTAGGCGACGACCTCGATCTCCACCTTGAACCCCTTCGGCAGCGCCGCGACGGCGACCGTGGAGCGCGCCGGCGGCGGATCCGGGAAGTACCCGGCGTAGACCCCGTTCATGGCGGCGAAGTCGTCGATGTCGACGAGGAAGACCGTCGTCTTGACCACGTCGGCGAAACCGACGCCGGCCGCGTCGAGCAGCGCGCCGACGTTCTTGAGCGTCCGGCGGGTCTCGTCCTCGACGGTCCCCTGGAGGAAGTCGCCGGTCGCCGGGTCGATGGCGCCCTGGCCGGCGCAGAAGACGAAGTCGCCCGCCACGATGGCCTGGCTGTACGGCCCGATCGCGGCCGGGGCGGTGTTGGTGGAGATCGCCGAGCGGGTCATGACGTGGGTTCCCCTTCGCTGCGGTGGCTCACGATGGCCGTGGCGGTGACGAACGGCTCCGACGGACCGGGGGCCTCGAGGGTCCCGTCGGCCACGGCGCTCCGGACGACCTCCGCGGCAGCCTGTGCCTCGGTCTCGGAAGCATAGAGCGCCCACAGCGTCGGTCCGGACCCGGACAGGCCGATCGGCCGGCCGAGGCGGCGACTCAGGGCCCGGCGGAACGGGACGAGGGCCGGCAGGACCGCGGCGGCCGCCGGCAGCAGGTCGTTGGCCATCGCGAGGACCCCGGCGCGAGCGACCAGGTCCGGCGCCGAGAGCCCCGAGCGGAGCTCCTCGGCGAGATGGATCGACGACATCCGGACCGAGCCGTCACCCACGCCGCGAAGCGCATCGAACGCGGCGAAGACCTCCTGCGTGGAGACCTGCACGGCCGCCGTGACGAGGAGCACGGCCGGGTGCCCGTGGAGGCCGCCGAGCGGGGCGACACGCTCGCCGCGGCCCTCGATGAGCGCCGGACCGCCGGCCGCGAAGAACGGGACGTCGGAGCCGAGGCCGGCCGCGAGGTGACGGGCACGCTCGGCATCGAGGCTCGTCGCCCAGGCCTCGAGGGCGCCGTCGACGGTGGCCGCCGCATCGGACGAGCCCCCGGCGAGGCCTGCCGCCACCGGGATGTGCTTCTCGAGGCGGATCGACAGCGCCGGGGCCGCGGCCGGTCCGCCGGGCCAGTTGCCACCCACGGCCGCCCGGGTCGCGGCGAGCGCCCGGAGCACGACGTTGTCGGCCGGCGGGCCCGGGTCGAACCCGGTGACGTGGAGCGTGTCGCGCGAGCCGCCGGCGGCCGCGAGGCTGAGCCGGTCCGCGAGCGCGAGCGGGACGAAGACCGAATGGAGCTCGTGGAACCCATCCGCGCGCCGGCCCACGACCGCGAGCGACAGGTTGAGCTTCGCCGGGGCGAGCCGGACGACCGGCGTGAGTCGGCGGATCGGGTCCGCGACGCCGGTCATCGGTCGCGGCGATCCGGGCCGATCGGGGTCAGGGCCTCGCGGAGCGCCAGCCACTCCCCGACGGCGAGGGTCTGGGGGCGCCGGTCCGGGTCGATCCCGACCGCGGCGAGGGCCGCCGACACCCGGCTCGCGTCGAGCGGGAGCTGGCGGACGAGGACGTTGTGGAGCATCTTGCGTCGCTCGCGGAAGCTCGCCTGGACGAGTCGCCACAGCTCGTCCTCCTCGATCGGCCCGAGCCGGTCGTCGAGGTCGTACGGCTCGACGACGATGACGGCCGACTCGACCGCCGGCTCGGGCTCGAAGGCGTCGGGCGACACCTTGAACGCGATCCGGACGCGGGCGTGGTACTGGACGAAGACCGAGAGATAGCTCATGCGCCCCGGTGGCGCGGCGATCCGCTCGGCGACCTCGTGCTGGACCATGAGCACGAGCCGGACCGGCCGCGGCGGCGCCCCGAGCAGGGCGTGGAGGATCGGGCTCGTGATGTGGTACGGCAGGTTGGCGACGACGTCGTACGGCGGCTCGACGAGGCGGACGAGGTCCTGGTCGAGCGCGTCACCCTCGATGAGGCGGAGCGAGCCGGCATCGAGCGCGTCGATGAAGCGGTCGCGCAGGAACGCCGCCAGCCCACGGTCCAGCTCGACCGCGGTCACGGTGGCTCCCGCATCGAGGAGCCCGGCCGTCAGCAGCCCGAGCCCCGGGCCGATCTCGAGGACGCGGTCGCCCGGCAGCGGCGCCGCCTCCGCCAGGATGCCCTCGAGCACGTCGACGTCGGTGAGGAAGTTCTGCGAGAGGGCGTGACGGGCTCGCAGCCCGGCGGCGCGCAGGGTCGAGCGGACGTCCGCGGGGTCGAGCCGCGGTCCCGTGGTCGGCGTCATCGCGAGGCGATCGGCAGGGAGGGCCGGGCATCGAGGTCCAGGCCGGACCGTTCGCCCGCCTCGAACCGCCGGGTGCCGGCCGCCCCGATCATCGCGCCGTTGTCCGTGCACAGCGACGGGCGCGGGACGATGAGCGGGATGCCCAGCGCGGCGGCATCGCCGGCGAGGCGGGCCCGGAGCGCGTCGTTGGCCGCGACGCCACCCCCGAGGACCACCGAGCGGGCGCCGACCGCCTGGGCGGCCCGGATCGTCTTGGTCGCGAGCACGTCGACGACGGACGCCTCGAAGCCCCACGCGAGCTCCGCGACGGTCGCCTCGGACAGCGTGGCCCCGGGATCGTCGGCGAGCCCCTCGGCCGCGCGCGCATCGACGATGACCCGCCGGGCGGCCGTCTTGAGCCCCGAGAAGCTGAAGTCGTAGGAATCGCCGAGCCACGCCCTAGGGAAGACGCGGTCGCGCTCGGTGGCGGACGTCGCGGCCCGCGAGATCGCCGGGCCACCGGGATACCCGAGTCCGAGGAGCCGCCCGACCTTGTCGAAGGCCTCGCCCGCGGCGTCGTCGACGGTCGCGCCCAGGAGTCGGTACGTCAGGTGGTCGCGCATCTCCGTGAGGAAGGTGTGCCCGCCCGACACGACAAGGGCGACGAGCGGGAAGGCGGGCTCCGGCGCGTCGGGCCGCTCCGGGTCCGTGAGCCACGCCGCGTAGATGTGGCCCTCGAGATGGTTGACCCCCACCAGCGGCACGTCGTGCACCCAGGCGAGCGCCTTGGCGAAGTTGATGCCCACGAGCAGCGAGCCCGCCAGCCCCGGGCCGTAGGTGACCGCGATGGCATCCACGTCGCCCCAGCTCGTCCCGGCATCGGCCCAGGCCTCCTCGAGGACCGGCACGATCCAGCGGAGGTGCGCCCGCGCCGCGACCTCCGGCACGATCCCGCCCGACGGCCGCGTGGAGCGCGACCTGCGAGGCGACGACGTTCGCCAGGATCGTGGTGCCGCCCTCGATGAGCGCGATGCCGGTCTCGTCGCAGGACGACTCGATCGAGAGCACGAGCGGGCCGCTCACGCGCCGTCCTCCTCGCCGTCGTCGCCCTCGATCTCGCCCGGCCGGCGCGGCGCCGGGGACGCATCGAGCTCGGCGCGCAGCCGGGCGATCCGCTCCCGCATCGGCGGCTCGGTGAGGGTCTCGGTCGTCATGATCAGGGCGTCCTCGTGGTCGTCGCTGTAGTAGCGCGGCCGGAGGCCGACCGGTCGGAAGCCGTACTTCTCGTAGAGCCGCCGGGCCGGCAGGTTCGAGAGCCGGACCTCCAGCGTCGCCTCGCGGGCGCGGCGATCGACGGCGAGGTCGAGGAACGCGAGCAGGAGCCGCTCTCCGATCCGCTGGCGGCGCCAGTCCGGATGGATGGCGAAGGTCGTGATGTGCGCCTCGTCGACCATGAGCCACATCCCGCCGTACCCGACGATGTCGCCGTCCGCCCGGGCCACGAGGTAGTGCGCGAGCCGGTTCGATTCGAGCTCGCTCCGGTACGCGTTGGCGGGCCACGGGGCGGCGAAGCTCGCGCGCTCGATCGCGTGCACGACGACGAGGTCCTCGAGCCGCATCGGCTCGATCAGGACCCTCAGCGGGGGTCGCGCGACCATGCCATCTCTCCGCTCGGCGGTCCGGCACCGCGGGGCAGCGTCACGTAGTCGGGGACGAGCCGGGCGAGGTCGTCGGTGTCGCCCACGCGCAGACGGGCGGACCCGAGCGCCAGCAGCCGCGCGGCGAGACCCGCCCGCGCCCGCTCGCCGCGCTCGAGCGCATCGTCGGGCGCGCGACCCTCGAGGTCGACGGCCACGTGGACCGCATCGGGGTGGAGGCTCGGGTGCTGGCCGGCGGGCAAGAGGCTGGGCGCCGCGCCGGCGCGCACCATGATCCGGTCCGTCGGTCCCGCGGGGAGGAACAGCACGACGTGCGTCACGGCCACGCCCTCGGTCTCCGCCGCGGCGGACAGCAGCGCCGCGCCGGTCGAGACGCCCACGATCGGCCGGCGGAGGCCATAGGCGAGCCCCTTGGCGGTCGCGAGCCCCACGCGCAGGCCCGTGAAGGCCCCGGGGCCGGTCCCGACGATGATCCCGGCGATCGCGGCGTGCGCGAGGCCGCCGTTCTCGTCGAGCAGCCGCTGGATGGCCGGCAGGAGCGTCTCGCCGTGCCGGTAGCCGGCCGGCCACTCGGCGCTCGAGCGCATCTCGCCCCCGGTCGCCCCGGTCGCGACAACGATGCGGGTCGTGGCCGTGTCGATGGCCAGGACGACCGGCTCGCTCACGGGAGCGCGTCCAGGTAGCGGACGAGGCCGTCGCCCCGCGCGATGAGGTCGATCTCGCGCGGGTCCTCGCCGGCCCCGGCGATGACGATGTCGAGGCGCTCCGGGGGGAGGACCTCGCCGAGCCGGTCCGGCCACTCGATGAGCGTGACGCCACCGGACCAGCGGTCGTCGAGCAGGCCGCCGCCCACGGCCTCGCTGGCGTCGGCCAGCCGGTACAGGTCGACGTGGAAGAGTGGTAGGCGGCCGCCGTACTCGGCCATGAGGATGAAGCTCGGCGAGGTGATCGTGTCGGTCACGCCGAGACCCGCCCCGAACGCCTTGGCCAGGACGGTCTTGCCCGCGCCGAGGTCCCCCCACAGGCACACGAGGTCCCCGGGCCGGGCCGCCTCGGCGAGTGCCCGGCCGAGCGCCCACGTGTCGTCCGGGCTCTGCGAGGTGCGATGGCGGCTGGGGAGGGGCATCGCTGACACGGGTCGAGCGTAGCCGAAGGCGGAGCGGCTCGCCGCGACCTTCAGACGAAGCGTTCGAGGTCGCCGAGCGGCAGGGCCACCGTGCTCCCGTCGGCCAGGCGGACATAGCCCGCCTCGAGGTCCACGCCACCGCCGAAGCGGCGGCGACCGGCCGCACCCAGCCAGCGGGCCTCGTGGCCGCTGAGGGCGCCCGCCCGGATCCGGACGAGGTCCGGCGCCGGCATGGGGAGCGCGAGGTCGTGCGCGTCGAAGAGGAGCATGGGCGGGTCGCTGACGATGGCCACCTCGCGACCGGCCATCGCCGACAGGAGGGCCATGATCGGCCCGGCCATCGGTCGCCGGGTGGCGCCGTCCATCACGAGGACCGCGTACGGCGGCAGCCGGTGGAGGGCCGCCCGCTGGCGTGCCTCGGACGCGAGGAAGTCGCGTCGCTCCTTGCTCGCGAGGCCGGCGACGATGATGCCGCGGACCCCCATGGCCCGTGCGCGCGTCAGGGTCTCGGCGTCGACCCGGGCGTCGACGACCAGGATCGAGCCGGCCATCCCCACGTCGAGGCCACCGGGTCGGAGGCCGCCGTCCTGCCCGACGGCGAGGCTGAGCCGTCCCCGGGTCGGCCCGCCGATCGCGACGACCCCGCGGAGCCCCCGGCCGCCCGCCCGGATCGTGATCGAGGTCCCCGGCCGCACGTCGCGGACGATGCCCGCGACCGGCGTCTCGAGCGGGTCGACGATGTCGCCGGTGGCCACGCGCCAGCGGCTCTTCCACGGGAAGAGGTATTCGCCGCCCGGCGTCCCGCGCGGCCCGCCCGGCGTCGTCGGCGCGACGATCCGGCCGATGGCGTGCCAGCGGTCGCCCGGTCGCGGCGGCAGCGGCTCCGTGACGCTCTTGTCCTCGAGGCGCGGGTCGCGCAGTCGTTCGGCGATCGGCGCCCCGACCACGACCGATGCGCCGGCCTCGACCAGGGCCCGATCCCCGGGCGAGATCGTGAACACGGCATCGACCGGCGACTCGATGAGCCGGCGCGCGGGAACGAGCTCGAGATCGGGCACGAGCTGGTCAACCATCGCGCATCCCGCTCGCCACCGCGGTCTGCCACGCGTCGAGGAGCTCGCGCCGGCGGTCGGCACGATCGGGGAGCCGCATCGGGACGTCGCGCAGGTCGACGACGAGGCCCGCCAAGCCGCCGACGACGTCGACCTCGAAGTGACGGCCCCGCCCGCCGAGACGGACGCCGTCGCGGAACTTGAACTCGGCCGTGGCACTCGACCCGGGCGGCAGGTCGACCACCTCGATCCCGCCGGGGACCAGGTCGATCGGCGCGCGCGGCGACCCCCCGTCACGGCGCCGATGGACGACGAGGCTGCCCGCGCTGCGGCCCGTCCGCAGGCCGGCAGGGGTGACGACGCTGCCGAGCGGCGCGAGGAGGTCGTCGGCGAGGTCGGCCATCACGGCCCGGCGCTCGTCGTCGTCCGGGATCGATCCGAGCGGCCCGAGCAGCCGGGCGTGGTCGAGGGCGTACCCGCTGGCGCCCGGCCGCCGCAGGACGTCGGCGATGGCGAGGGCGACGGCCGGGGCCGGGGCGATCGACCAGACACCGCCGGCGGCGACGATCAGGTCGGGCGCGGGCTCGGCCGTGAACTCCGGCGTGGCGTCGGCGAGCCGCCCGAGCGCCGCCCGGGCCGCGGCCATCCGGAGCGCCGCGCCGTCGCCGGTCAGGTCGGACCATGGGGCGATGCGCAGCTCACGCAGCCGGTCGCGGAGGCGATGCCGGTCCGAGGCCACCGTCGTCCAGGCCAGCACACGGTCCACGGCAGCGTCGTCGGGGTCCGCCGGCGCGAGGCGAGCCGACGGCACGATCGCGACCTCCACGCGCGGCCCCTCGGACGGGTAGCCGGGCGTGGCCACGGCGCGCAGGCCGCCATCGAACCCGATCTCGACGACCTCGACGCGCCGGTCGAGCACCTCCGCCAGCGTGGACGCGGCTGGTCCGAGCGCCCGGCGCGCGTCGTCCGGCGGCAGTGCCAGCTCCGTCAGCAGGTCCCGCAGCGGCGCACCGTCCCGTCCGGTCCGGGCGGCCGGCGCCAGGAGCGTCTCGCCCGGCCGGGCGTTGAGGTCGCCGAACGCCGCCGACGCCTCGGTCATGGCCCCCGCGAGGACGAGGAGCCGCTCCGGACGTCGCAGCGCCGCCGCTGCGACGAGCGCGGTGAGCTCGGTGAGCGGCCCGCGTTCGTCGGCCCCGGGCGGATCGCCGGCACCGGCCAGGATCCCGTCGGTCCCCTCCTCGAGGAGCAGCCGCGTCATCGTCAGCGGGTCGGTCGACTCGGCGCTCGCCGCCGCCGTCTGCCAGCCGCTCCGCGCCGCGGCGGCGACGAGCGGTGCGAGGGCACGCTCCGAGGCCGCCACGACCGCCAGCCGCCGCGGAGGCGTGGAGCGCACGGTCACGGCCGGCAGGAGGTCCGCGTGCGCGGGGTCGACGCCGAGACGACGCCCGAGCGTCGGGTCGATCGCGGCGACCCGCTCGAGGAGCAGGTGGATCGCGGCATCCTCGGCCGACGCGGCAGGCAGGGCCACGGAGCCCAGGAGGCGCCAGGCGCCGCCGACGCGTCCGATCAGGGCGGCCCCGACCGTCGCCGCGCCGCGGTCGATGGCCAGGAAGGCGCGGGGGTCGCCGGTCACCGGGACATCCTACCGGCCGCGGCCGGCGTCAGGTCACGCGTCCCAGCTCGCCTCGTCGTCGAGCTCCTCGAGCCGGGCGATGAGCTGCTCGATCCCGGCGTCGTCGGCCAGGATCTCGCTCGCCGACGACGACCCGCCACCGAACAGGCCGCGGAGCACCGGGTCGAAGAAGAGCATCGCGTTGGCGCCGAGCGGGCGGTAGGGCCGGCTGGCCTCGAGGAAGTGGACGGCGGCGCCGGTCAGCCCCCGCAGCTGGATCTCGCGGGCGACCTGTTCGACGAGCTCGTCGCGCTGCTCCTCGGTCGGCTCGAGGGGCCCGGTCATGCCACCCGGCTCGGCGCGACCGCTGGCGCGGTCAGGGCGGCCGCGAAGGCTGCGTAGGCGGCATGGCCGCGCAGGGCGAAGATCACATGGTCGATGGTAGGGCACGAGGGCAATTCCTCGCGCACCGTCCGCACGGTGATGTGCGCGGCTTCCTCGAGCGGGAACCCGCCGACACCCGTGCCGAGCGCCGGGAATGCGACGCTGGTCGCCCCGATCTCGCGGGCCCGCGCCAGCGCGGAGCGCACTGCCGCCTCGATCACGGCGCCGCTCGTCCGGCGCTCGCGATCGAGCGAGACGGCATGGATGACCGCCCGCGCCGGCAGCTTGCCGCCGGTGGTCACGATCGCGTCGCCGAGCAGGGCGGGCGCCTGGCGGATCGCCTCGAACTCGATGGCCTCGCCGCCCGCGCGCTTGATCGCGCCGCCGACGCCGGTCGACATCCAGAGCGAGACATTGGCGGCGTTGACGATCGCGTCGACCTCGAGGTCGCAGATGTCGCCGTTCCACAGTTCGATGCGAGCCACGTGTCAACTCCGCTCGGTGAGCGTACGCAGACCGACCGGTCCGGACGCGGCATGGTACACCCGAGGAAGCCGCCGGGCCAACGCCGTGACGACCTCCCACGAGTTCGTGGTGCGCACCTGCGCCAACGTCCCGACGGTGATCCGCTCGCCCCCCTGGGCCCCGATCAGCACGAACTCGTCGTCCGTGTCGACAGGTGGGCCGGGCACGTCGGTGACGTCGACCATCACGGCATCCATCGCGACGTTGCCCACGATCGGGACGCGTCGGCCGCGGACGAGCGCGTCCGCCCGGTTCGAGAGCGAGCGCGACCACCCGTCCCCGTAGCCGACCGGGAGGGTCGCGATCCGGCTCGGGCGGGTCGTGACGAACGTCGGGCCGTAACTGATGCCCCAGCCGGACGGCAGGTCGGCGACGCGGACCGGGCGCGCGTGGAGCGAGAGGACCGGGCGCAGGCCGCGTCCCACGGCCGTGGCCCGCTGGCCCGGATCGAGCTCGTCGGGCGCCAACCCGTAGAGCGCGAGCCCCGGGCGGACCCCGTCGTACGCCACCATGCCCCCCGCGACGAGGCCCGCGCTCGCGGCGGCGTGACGCGTCGGCGTTTCGAGACCGGCCGATCGGTACGCCTCGGCCGCCGCGTCGAAGCGCGCCATCTGGCTCGCGGTCCTGTCCGGGTCCTCCGGCGCCTGGAGGTGGGTCCAGAGGCCGCCGA
The DNA here is from genome assembly GCA_963755115.1 of uncultured Chloroflexia bacterium. Taxonomy (GTDB): domain Bacteria; phylum Chloroflexota; class Limnocylindria; order Limnocylindrales; family CSP1-4; genus SPCO01. The sequence continues at coordinate 1,255,236 of CAVWIK010000002.1, read as the reverse complement.
TCACCGCGCCGGGCGTCGCCGCGACCGCCCGACCGGCCGCGACCAGCCCGTCGGCATCGAAGCCGCCCCGCCCGAGCCCCGTCTCCGCCTCCAGCTCCACGCGCAGGGGGGCGTCCGGGGCGGCCGCCGAGTAGGCGGCGAGGAGTGCGGCGAGCAGCCCGGCGTCCCCGGCACTCACCGTGATGCCGGCCCGGGCGAGCGCGGCGGCCGACGCGGGCGGGACCGGGTATAGGACGAGGATCGGTGCCTCGATCCCCGCGGCGCGCAGCGCCATCGCCTCGTCGAGCGTCGCGACGCACAGCCCGTCGACGCCGGCCGTCTCGAGGACTCGCGCCACCTCGACCGCCCCGTGCCCGTAGGCATCCGCCTTGACGACGGGGCGGACCGGCACGCCGGCCCCGGCCGCCTCGCGCAGCAGCGCGAGGTTCGCCATGAGCGCATCGAGGTCGATCTCGAGCCACGCGGTCCGCGGCAGCGGTGGCAGCCCGGCCGCGGCGAGGCGCTCCTCGATCGGCCGCCTCACGCCGGTTCGGTGTCTGGGCGGCCGATCCGGGATCCGTGGCGGCGATGTCGCTCGCCCGCGCCCCGAAGCCGAGCCGGCCGCGTGCGCGACGACGCTCGGCCGCCGCCGCCAGGCGCTTGCGGGCGAGAGCCAGCCCGTCGGGCAGGTCCGAGGCGAGCAGCCCCGCGTCGCCGAACCGCTCCCGGACGGTCTCGCCCGCGAGGCCGTGGAGGTAGACACCGAGCCGGGCGGCCCCGAACGGATCGAGGCCCTGGGCGAGGAGGGACCCGATCGTCCCCGAGAGGACGTCACCGGTCCCGCCGCTCGCGAGCGCCGGGTTCTCGAACGGGGCGATCGCGACCGAGCCGTCGGGTGCCGCGATGACGGTGCCAGCGCCCTTCAGGACCACCACCTGGCCCCAGCGCTGCGCCGCGTCGCGTGCGGCCGCGACCCGGGCCGCGTCGTCGCCCACGAGGTCGCCGTCCTCGGCCGCCTCGATGCCGCTGCCGGCACGAAGCCGCGCGAACTCGCCGGCATGCGGCGTCAGCACCGCCGGCCGGCGGGAGCCCTCCCACCAGGCATCCATCGTCGCGAGCGAGCGCAGGGCCTCGGCGTCGAGCACGATCGGTGGCGCGTCGGGGCCGGGCGGCGACAGCAGGTCGCGCACGAGCTCGGCCGTCGCGAGACCGGGCCGCAGTCCGGGTCCCACGACGAGCGCGTCGTGTTCGTGATCGAGGATCCGCGCGAACGCCCGTTCCGGGTCGATCTCCTCGACGTCGTCCTCGGGGAGACCCATCGTCGTCGCCTCGACGACCTTGGCGGCGAACAGCGGCTGGAGCGACTCGGGGACCGCGAGCGTGACCAGGCCGGCGCCCGACCGGCCCGCGGCCCGGCAGACGAGGAGGGCGGCGCCGGCGTAGTCCAGCGATCCCGCGATCACCAGGAGCTTGCCGAAGCTGCCCTTGTGGCCCCGTGCGGGCCGTTCGGGGAGCAGGGCCCCGGCGGCGTCGTCGTCGAGACGGAGGGCGCCCTCGGGGACGGCGCTCGTCGGCGCGCCCGCGGCCGCGGCGACGTCATCGGGCGGACGGCGCCCGAACCCGACGGGTCCGCGCTCAGCCATGGCGCGATCCGGTGCCGTCGGTCTCGGCGCCATCGACCGGCGCATCCGAGGCGAGCGCCCCGGCGCCGCCGGCCTCGGCGAGGTCGCGGAGCCGCTCGATCCGCGCGAGGATCCGGCGCTCACGATCGTCGAGGCGCTCCTCGATGTCGGGCGGGAAGACGAACCGGCCGCCGCCCGTCCGAACGCCGTATGCGATCGCGACCGCGTACTCCGACTCGTGGCTGATCGAGACCGCGATCCGGCCCATCCCCAGCTGCTCCGCGCGGGCGGCGGCCCGGCCGTGGAGCCGGACGGCCGGCTGGCCGGTGGGGAGCCGTTCGATCTCGATGTCGCGCCAGCCGATGCCGCGGACGCCCAGTCCCAGGACCTTCGAGACGGCCTCCTTGGCGGCCCACCGTCCGGCCATCGTCTCGGGGCGGCCGCGAACGTAGCGCTGTTCGCCGGCGGTCAGGACGCGGTTCGAGAATCGCGGTCCGAAGCGGGCCAGCGTGTCGCGGATGCGGCCGACGTTGATGATGTCGATCCCCAGCTCGGTCGTGCCGGCGGGAACGTCCCCGATGGCAGGCGCGCGAGCCTCGGTCGGATCGCCAGGATCCTCGGGCGGATAGGGTCGCGGAGCTTCCCCTCCGGCCTCGGAGGGCTCCGTGCCGGTACCCCAGGGAGGGTGCCAGCTCACCGTTCCTACTCGACCGTCACCGACTTGGCCAGGTTCCGTGGCTGGTCGACGTCCGTGCCGCGCGCGATGGCCATGTGGTACGCGAACAGCTGGAGCGGGATGACCGCCAGGATCGGCGAGAGCGCCTCGTGCGTGTCGGGCACCCAGCACACGTCATCGGCGAACCGTTCGATCTGGACGTCGCCCTCGGTCGCGACGGCGATGACCCGGGCGTCTCGCGCCCGGCCCTCCATCACGTTGCTGATGAGCTTGTCGTAGACCGTCGAGCGGGTCGCGACCGCCACGAGCGGGCAATCGGCGTCCAGGAGCGAGATCGGGCCGTGCTTGAGCTCGCCGGCCGCGTAGCCCTCGGCGTGGACGTAGCTGATCTCCTTGAGCTTGAGCGCCCCCTCGAGCGCGGCCGGATAGCCATAGCCTCGGCCTACGAACATGAACCCGCGCGAATTGACGTAGCGGCGCGCGAGACCCGGTGCCTGGATCGAGGCCGATTCGACGACCCGCGCCGCCGCCGCCGGCAGCGCCCGCAGCGCGACGCCCAGCTCCAGCTCGTGCGCGGCGTCGAGCTTGCCGCGGACGGCGGCGATGGCCGCCGCGAGGACGATGAGCGTCGTGACCTGGGTGACGAAGGTCTTGGATGCCGCGACCGCGATCTCCGGGCCGGCCTGCAGGTAGAGGACCGCGTCCGACTCCCGGGTGATCGCCGAGCCCACCGTGTTCGTGACGGCGATGACCGGGCAGCCACGCTGTCGGGCGAGCCGGACCGGGGCGATCGTGTCGGCCGTCTCGCCCGACTGGGTCACGGCGATCACGAGGGTCCGCGCGTCGAGCGGCGGCGGGCCGTAGCGGAACTCGGACCCGACCGTCGCACGGACCGGGATCCCCACCCACTCCTGGAGCGCGGCCGCTCCGATGAGCGAGGCGTAGAACGCGGTCCCGCACGCGACCAGCTCGATCCGGTCGATCGACCGGAGCGTGTCGGTCAGGGCGTCGAGCTCCTCGACGTGGATGCGGCCGTCGCGGGTGACCCGGCCCGTCAGCGACTGGGCGAGGGCCTCGGGCTGCTCGTGGATCTCCTTGAGCATGAAGTGCTCGTAGCCGCCCTTCTCGGCGGCCTCGGGCGACCAGTCGATCGTCGTGACCGCTCGCTCGCGGAGCGTGCCATGGACGTCGGTGATCGTGACGCCCCACGGCCGGAGGTCGGCGACGTCGCCCTCCTCGAGGAAGACGACCTGGTCCGTGTGCGCGAGGATCGCGGCCACGTCCGAGGCGAGGAAGCTCTCGCCGGTCCCGAGACCCACGACGAGCGGCACGTCCTGGCGGGCGCCGACGAGGCGGTCGCCCTCCGAGCGATGCATCACGACGATGGCGTACGCGCCATCGACCCGCCGGAGCGCGTGGCGGACGGCCTCGGCGAGGTCGCCGTCGTAGGCCTCCTCGATCAGGTGCGCCAGCGCCTCGGTGTCGGTCTCGGACGTCAGCCGGTGGCCGCGGCTCTCGAGTCCGTCGCGCAGCTCGCGGAAGTTCTCGATGATCCCGTTGTGGATGACCGTGATCTCGCCCGTGCAGTCCTGGTGGGGGTGGGCGTTGAGGTCGTTCGGGCGGCCGTGGGTCGCCCAGCGCGTGTGGGCGAGCCCGATCGCGGCGTGCGGCGTCCGGTCGGCGATGGCCGTCTGGAGATTCGCGAGCTTGCCCGCCCGCTTCTCGACGAACATGTCACCGGCGTCGTCGACGAGCGCGATGCCCGCCGAGTCGTACCCGCGGTACTCGAGCCGCTTGAGCCCTTCGATGAGGAGTGGGCCCGCCTCGCGCGGACCGGTATAGCCAACGATGCCGCACATTCCGTCAGGTCCTCGCTTCGCCCTCTCCGCTCGAGGCGGACGGGTCGTGGTGACTCCGATGGATGGGCACCGGCGCTAGTTTAGTCGCTCCCCGGCGAGCGTCGCGAGCGAGTCGGCCAATTCGCCGACAAGTGTTGCGTCCGTGCCCTCGATCATCACGCGCAGGGCGGGCTCCGTGCCCGACGGTCGGACCAGGACGCGACCGCCCGGGCCCAGACGGGCCGACGCGTCGGCGATGGCCGCCTGCAGGATCCGATCCGCCTCCCATTGGTCCTTGTGACGCGCTTTCACGGCCCGCTGTTGCTGTGGCAGCATCGGGATGCGGGCGGCGAGCTCCGCGAGACCGGTCGAGCTCTCGGTCATGACCCGCAGGACCTCGAGCGCGGTGACGATCCCGTCGCCCGACGTCGTGTGGTCGAGATCGATGACATGGCCGCTCTTCTCGCCCCCCAGACGGGCGCCCGAGACCTGCATGCCCTCGAGGATGTACTTGTCCCCGACCGGCGTCCGGATCACGTGCCCGCCGGCCGCCTCCACGGCGGCCTGCAGTCCGCCGTTCGAGAGGACCGACACCACGACGCCGCCCGGCAGCGCGTCGCGTGCCAGCCGGTCGAGCGCGAGGATCCCGAGGACGTGGTCGCCGTCGACCACGTTGCCGCTCGAATTGACCGCGATGAGGCGGTCGGCGTCCCCGTCCAGCGCGAACCCGACATCGGCGCCGTGGGCGACGACGGCCTCGGCCAGCGAGGCGGGGTCGGTGGCGCCACAGCGGACGTTGATGTTCATGCCGTCCGGTTCCGCGTGGATGACCGTGACCGCGGCCTGCGTCGCCCGCAGGATCTCCGGACCCACGGCCGAGCCGGAGCCGTTGGCGGCGTCGAGGACGACCCGCGCCCCGTCCGCCTTGACCGTAGCCGCCAGGGCCAGGCGATGTCGCAGGTAGTCGCCGACGAGGTCCGGACGCGCCAGGATCCGCCCGAGGCCGGCGTTCGTGGCGCCGCCCAGGTCGTCGGACCGCCAGATGAGCTGTTCCAGCTCGTCTTCCACCGCGTCGTCGAGCTTGAGGCCGTGCCCGTCGAGGACCTTGAGCCCGTTGTCGTCGGCCGGGTTGTGCGAGGCCGAGACCATGATCCCGGCGGCGAACGGGCCGCTCCCCGCGAGATACGCCAGGGCCGGCGTCGGGATGACGCCGACCACGTGGACGTCGGCGCCGAGGCTCGTCGCACCAGCCGCGATGGCCGCCACGAACATGTCGCCCGACCGGCGCGTGTCCTGGCCGACGACGACCGCGCCGCCGCTGCCGACGAGCCGGCTCGCCGTCGCACGACCGAGGGCATACGCGAGGGTCGGCTTGAGGTCGACATTGGCGACCCCGCGGATGCCGTCCGTGCCAAAGAGGCGAGCCATCGGCCGGTCAGCCGCCGTCTGCGGATGGCGACGGCGACGCGACCGTGTCGGGCGCCGCCGAGGAAACAGCGGCCGGCGACGACGCCGGGGCCGTGATGGTGACGGCCACGGTCGGCGGGCTGGCCGAGACGAGGGTCAGACCGGTCGGGAACTCGATCGTGACGGGGACATCGGTGGTCCCCGGGCCGAGGGCCGTCACGTCGAGGTCCGCTACGAGGTGCGCACCCTCCAGGCGGTCCAGGTCGGCGGTGGATCCGCCGACCGTGATGAGCACCCGATCCACCGGGACCTTGTAGGTCAGGTCGCTGTGGGCGCCCACCAGGCGCAGTCCGGTCTCGAAGGTCCGCGTGGAGGTCACCGGGCGGAGCGTGACCACGACGTTGACGGTCCCATCGCCGAGGGGGACGAGCCCGCTCGGCAGGTCGAGGCCGACGTTCATCGTCACCGTGCTCGAGGCGCCCGTCACGGAGACCGGCTTCGTATCGGCCTGGGCCAGCGCCGCGAGCTGCTCGGCACCGCCCTCGATGGTCACCACCGTCGGATCGACGGTGACCGTCGCCACCTCGAAGCCGGCGGCCGGGGAGCCGGTGATGACCGGCCGGACCGGGACCGTCCGCGACTTGCGGTTCTCGAACACCGGGATCGTCACGCGGGCGGTCCGCGGCTCGAGATTGACCTGGATGACCGTGTTGCCGACCGTGTCGACCGGGGTCAGCAGGACGTCCTGGTCGACGCTGATCCCGGTGTCCTGGATCTGGACGTCTCCGCGCACGCTAACGACCTTGTCCACGACGGACGCCGGACCGGATACGGACACGGTGGGCGGGTCAACGACCACCGTGCCGACCTCGAACCCGTCGGGCGGCGCGCCGTAGTCGATCACGACCGGCACGTTCTCGCGCGTCACGAGCTTGTCGAGCTCGACCGTCACGGATTTCGGCGTCCACCCGAGCACGGTGATCCCGCCCGCCGAGGTGACCGTGACCGGGACCGAGACCTTGCCGCTCCCCGGCGTCACGGTGGAGAGATCGATCGTGGCGCTGAACGTCGACGTGAACGGGACCTCGCCCGACGGCGAGAAGTAGCGGACCTCGGTGACCGGGTCGATCGTCGTCAGCAGGAACGTGTCAGGCGGCTGGTTCACGACCTTGATCGGGATGGGCCCCGGAAACACCGAGGTGTTCTGGCCGAGGACCAACCCACCGTAGAGCAGGGTAGCCAGACCGATCGCCGCGAGCTTGAGGGGCCAGTTGTGGACGATGACCCGGAGGACTCGCGTCACCGCGGCGCCTGAGCGGCCGCCGTGGCCGGCGACTCATCGTCGCCCGGCGGGCGGGGTGGGGTCGGCGGCGTCCGCCCGACGAACCGTCCCAGGTCGCCGAGGCGAGGCGCGCGGCCGCCGGTCCCATTCGATCGCCAGGCGAGGGCCCCGCGACGCCCGGTGCTGGGGTCGAGCAGGTTCCGCAAGGCCGTGGCCAGCTGGGGTTCGTTGAGGTTGCGCACGATCCGGCTCCGCTCCACGAGGCTGACCTGGCCGTTCTCCTCGGAGACGACCACGACGAGCGCGTCGGTCTGTTCGGCGATCCCGAGCGCGGCACGGTGGCGGGTCCCGAACCGCTCGGTGTGGATGGTCGTCTCGGCGAGCGGGAGGACGGCCCCCGCGGCGAGGATCGAGTCGCCGCGGATGATGACCGCCCCGTCGTGGAGCGCCGTGCGCGGCGCGAAGATGGTCCGCAGCAGGTCGGCCGACAGGTCGCCGTGGATCATCACGCCGGTCTCCGCGACCTCCTCGAGCCCGGTCTCGCGCTCGATGACGATCAGCGCGCCGTGGCCCTCGGCCGAGAGGCCCGCCGCGGCGCGCGCCACCTCGGTGGCCACGTGGGTCGAGGCCCGCGACTCGGCCGGCGACACCAGCCACGCGAACGAGCCGACGCGTCCGATCCGCTCGAGGGCCCGCCGCAGCTCCGGCTGGAAGACGACGACGAGGGCGAACAGGCCGACGACGGCGCCGCCCTGGAGGATCCGCGTCACGAGCTCGAGGTGGAAGGCGACCGCCAGCGCGTAGAAGACGATGAGGACGCTGACCCCGATGACGAGCCGGACGGCCCGGGTCCCCCGGATGAGGCTGAACAGCCAGTAGATGAGGAGGGCGGTGATCCCGATGTCGATCACCGTCGTCAGGCTGACCTGCTCGAGGATCGACTTGAGGAGCTGCGTCATCGTCCGGCGAGTGTAGCATCGCCTCCTGGCGCCACCCGGCGGTCAGCCGCAGATCGCGGCGAAGCGAGCATCCTCCGGGAAGCGGTCGGCCGCCATCGTGCACAGGCGGGCCCGGGTCATGTCGTCGCCATCGAGGTCCGCCAGCCGGCCGAGCAGGACGAGCTTGTCGGCGGCCGGTGTCCGCCAGCCGCGGTCGAGGTACAGCTCGGTCAGGGCGAGGTGGACGCTGCCGTCGGCCGGCGAGATCGCGAGCGCCTGATAGCACTGGTCGAGGGCGGCGTGGAGGTTGCCGATCGACCGCTGCGCCTCGGAGGCTTCGAGGTAGCACCGGCGCGCCTCGTCGATGTCGCCGCCGTCGAGGGCGGTCTCCGCGGCGGCGGACAGCGCGGCCGCCGCCGTGAGCATGGCCCGGCGCGGATCGCGCTTGGGCTCCGCTGGCACGGAGCTGGCCGCGGGGGCGGCCGGGTCCTCGAACGTCCCGAGCGCCCGGGCGAGGGCATCGGCCGCGGGATCGTCGCCGGCGGTCCGCAACCGGTCGACCAGCGTCTCGAGACCCTGCCGGCGGGACCGGGACTCGGCGAGCTCGAGGGCGCGCCGCGCGACCTCGCCGGCATCGGCGAGGCGTCCCTCGCGTTCGAGGACGACCGCGAGCCGGTCGAGCGTGTCCGCCGCGTCGGCGGGCCGGCCGGTGATCGCGAGCATCTCCGCACGACCGCGGAGCGACGCCTCGTCCTCGGGCTGGCGGGCGAGCGCGAGGTCATAGGCGGCGAGCGCCTCGCTGATCCGCCCCGTTCGCGCCAGGATGCCCGCCAGGCTGGCTTGCGGCATGGCCCGGTCGGGCGCGATCCCGGCGGCCTCGCGATAGGCCGTGATCGCCTCGGCGAAGCGACCCTGCACGGATGCGGCGTGCCCGCGCCGGAGCGCATCCTTGTAGCGGTCGTAGAGCGCCTCGCTCACGGGCGTGCCTCCCCTGCCAGCAGTCCCACGAGCAGCGCCTTCTGGACGTGGAGCCGGTTCTCCGATTGGTCGAAGATGAGACTACGTGGTCCGTCCATCACCGACGAGGTGATCTCCTCGCCCCGGTGCGCCGGGAGGCAATGCATGGCCACGGCGTCCGGCCCGGCCGCATCGAGCAGGGCATCGTCGACCTGGTAGGCCGCGAACGCGTCGCGACGCTCCTCGGTCTCCGCTTCCTGGCCCATCGAGGTCCAGGCATCCGTGTAGACGATCGCGGCGCCGCGCACGATCTCGACCGGGTCGTGACCGAAGACGAGCCGGCCGCCGGATGCCGCCGCCAGCTCCATGGCCCGCGCCACGATCCGCTCGTTCGGCGCGTATCCGGGCGGGTGCGCGAGCCGGATCTCCATCCCCATCGTCGCCCCGAGGAGCGCGAGCGAGTGGTAGACGTTGTTGCCGTCGCCGACGAACGCGAGGACCGTGCCGCGAACGTCTCCGAGGTGCTCGGTGATCGTGAACACGTCGGCGAGCGCCTGGCACGGGTGCTCGCGCAGGCTGAGCCCGTTGATGACCGGCACGTCCGCCTGGGCGGCGAGCTCGATGACGACCTCGTGCGGGCCCGTCCGCACGACGATGCCCTCGACGAACCGCTCCAGGTTCCGGGCGACATCGCGGACGCTCTCACGCGCCCCGAGCACGACGTCGTTGGTGAGGTAGATGGCGTGCCCGCCGAGCTGCGCCATCCCCGCCTCGAACGTGACGCGGGTGCGGAGGCTGGGCCGCTGGAAGAGCATCGCGAGCGTCCGGCCGATGAGCGGCGGCTCCGCGTGACGGCCGATGGCCCGATGCTCGGCCTTGAGCGTGGCCGCCGTCGAGAACACCCCGACGACCTCCGCCGCCGACAGATCGGCGACGCTCAGGAAATCCCGCCCACGCAGCGACGACGTCGTCATCGCCAAGACCCCCGGATCCGCGGAGCTGCCTCGCGCCGGTCGAGCCCCGATGAACTGCCTTGCGTCAGCCCCGGCCGAACTGCCTCGCGCCGGTCAGGGACGATCAGGCGAAGGCCGGAGTGAGCACGGGAGTGAGCGCACCCCAAGGTGCGTGAGCGACCGCGCGGAGCGACCAACGCACGCATGAGCGTCCCTGGCCGGCGCCGTCGACTAACGCTTCGTGTACTGCGGCGCCTTGCGCGCCCTCTTGAGACCGTACTTCTTGCGTTCCTTCATGCGCGGGTCCCGCGTGAGGAGACCCGCCTGCCGGAGCGGGAGGCGGTTGCCCTCCGGGTCGAGCTCGAGGAGGGCGCGGGCGATGCCGTGGCGGATGGCGCCGGCCTGCCCGGTCACGCCACCGCCCTCGACCTTGATCATCGCGTTGAAGCGGCCTTCGGTCCCGGTCACCCGGAACGGCATGCGCACGTCGGTCTCGTTGATCGCGTTCCCGAAATGCTCGTCGAGCGAGCGGCCGTTGACCACGATCTCACCCTCGCCCGGCAGCAGCCGGACGCGGGCGATGGCCGTCTTGCGACGACCGGTCCCGGAATAGAAGGCTGGGGTCGACATGCGGTATGGGCTCCTCGTCAGGCCAGCGGCTCAGGCCGCTGGGCCTGATGCGGGTGATCGGATCCGGCGTACACCTTCAGCTTGCGCAGCTGCTGGGCGCCGAGACGGTTGTGCGGCAGCATGCCCTTCACGGCACGGCGGATCGGCTCCTCCGGTCGTCGGGCGAGGAGGTGGCCGAGGGTCTCTTCCTTGAAGCCCTGCGGATACCCGCTGTGCCGTGCGTAGACCTTCGATTCGAGCTTGCTGCTGGTCACGGCGATCTTCGCGGCATTGAGGACGATCACGTGATCGCCCGAATTGAGATTGGGCTGGTAGCTCGGCTTGTGCTTGCCGACGAGAACGCGAGCGATCCTCGAGGCGAGCCGACCCAGCGTCTCGTCCGTGGCGTCCACGACATACCACCGGCGCTCGATCTCGCTCTCCCGCACGGCTACCGTCTTGACGTTCATCGTTCCTCGTGTTCTCCGTTCCGTTCATCCTGCCGCCGCCCGAGGGCGACGCGCCGGAGGCAGAGCCCCTTCGCCGGGGCAGCCGCCCCGTCGAGGGCCGGTCCGCCGGCGACGAGTGTCGCCTGGACCGCTGCTGCATCCATCTTTCCCAGACCGACCTCCAGGAGGACGGCCACCATCCGGCGGACCATCCCTCGCAGGAAGGCGTCGGCCCGGACGTCGATCGTCACGAGCCGGCCATCCCTCCGGACCCGGACCGCCATGACGGTCCGGACCGGCGAGCGGTCCGTTGCCCCGAAGGCCCCGAAGTCGTGCCGGCCGATGAAGACCGACCCGGCCCGCGCCATCGCGGCGGTATCGAGCGGGACCCGCACCCCGAGCGCCGTTCGCTCGCGAAGCGGGCTGCGCGGCCCGTTCCAGACGGTGTAGCGGTATTCCCGATACCGCGCCGCACGGCGGGGATGGAACCCCGAGGTCGTCCGACGCAGATCCCGGAGGGCCACATCGGCAGGGAGGAGCGCATCGAGCGATCGTCCCAGCTCCGTGGCCGAGAGTCGTCCGCCGTAGGAGAAGGCGATCACCTGCCCCGTGGCGTGGACCCCGGCATCCGTTCGGCCGGCCCCGTCGACCCGCTGCCCCACCCCGTCGCCGAGGCGGTGCAGTGCGTCCTCCAGGACCCCCTGGACCGTCCGTTTCCCAGGATTGACCTGGAACCCGGCAAAGTCCGTGCCGTCGTATTCAACCCGGGCGCGGTACCGCACGAGGGCGCCCTCTCGGGCGCCGGTCTTCTGGCTAGACCAGCTCGATCTGGACGATCTCAGCTGCGTCTCCCCGGCGCTGGCCGAGGCGGACGATCCGGGTGTAGCCGGAGGTCCGATCGGCGTACTTGGGGGCGATCTCATCGAACAGCTTGTCGACGACGAGCGGTTCGTTGGGGAACTGCGAGACGACCGCCCGGCGAGCGGCGAGGTCGCCGCGCTTGGCGAGCGTGATCATCTTCTCGACCCTGCCGCTGATCTCCTTGGCCTTGGCCTCCGTGGTCTTCACGCGCTCGTACCGGAGGACGGACACGGTCAGGTTCTTGTAGAGGCTGAGGCGAGGACCCTGCTTGCGGCTGAGCTTGCGCCCGCCGATCCGGTGCGATGACACGGATCAGGCCTCCGGCTCGTCGTCGAACGGCTCGTCGCCGTCCTCCAGGTCGAGGCCGTCGGTCTCGGTCTCCGGGACGATGAAGCCGCGCATGCGCAGCCGCTCCTTCATCTCGTCGAGCGACTTCTTGCCGAAGTTGCGCATCCGGAGCAGGTCGTCGTCCTTGAGCTGGAGCAGCTGGCCGACCTTGACGATGTTGTTCCGCTTCAGCGAGTTGTACGCCCGCATCGGCAGGTCGAGCTCCTCGATCGGCATGTCGAGCATGTTCGACGGGAGGGTCGCAGCACCGGTCACGGGGACGGCCGGCATCGCGGCGACGCCGATCGTGACGAACGGCCGGAACTGGTTGACCAGGATCTCCGCGGAGCGGCTCAGGGCCTCCTCCGGGCTGATGGTCCCGTCGGTCTCGATCTCGATCGTGAGCTTGTCGTAGTTGGTCATCTGACCGACGCGCATGCCCTCGACCCAGTAGTTCACCTTCTTGACCGGGGTGAAGATCGCATCGACGGCGATGACCCCGATCGGCAGGGCCTCGGCCCGCTCGGCGCCGAGGTAGCCGACCCCGCGCTCGACGGTCAGGTCCAGCTCGATGGTCACGTCATCGGTGTCGAGCGTCATCAGCACGAGGTCCGGGTTGACGATCTCGACGTCGGCGGACTCCGCGATGTCGGCCGCGGTCACCGCCCCCGCGCCGCTCTTGATGAGGCGCAGCTGGACCGGGTGTGTCGCGTAGCTCTTGAGGCGGAGCTTCTTGACGTTGAGGACGATCTGGGTGACATCCTCCTTGACGCCGGGGATCGTCGAGAACTCCTGGTAGACGTCACGGATCTGGATGCTCGTCACGGCCGCGCCCTCGAGCGAGGACAGCAGGATGCGGCGAAGCGCGTTGCCGAGGGTGACGCCGTAGCCGGCCTGGAGCGGGCCCGCCTCGTACTTCGCGTACGTGCCGACTTCCTCGATAGGCTCGATCTGCGCGTTCTCGAGTTCGATCATGAGTGTGCGGTTACCTCGAGTAGTACTCGACCACGAGCTGCTCGTTGAGGTCGAGCGGCATCTGGTCGCGGCTTGGCGGGGTGACGACGGTCCCGGACAGGTTGGCGGCATCGATGGTCAGCCATTCCGGGGCCTGGTGATTGCGCAGGGTCTCCTTCGCGATCTTGAACGGCTCGCGGGCGCGATGCGACTCGCGGACCTCGACCTTGTCGCCGGGCTTGAGCCGGAACGACGAGATGTTGGTCGGGCCTGCCGTTCACGGCGAAGTGGCCGTGTCCGACGAGCTGGCGCGCCTGCGCCCGGGAGGTCGCGAGGCCCATGCGGTAGACGACGTTGTCGAGGCGGAGCTCCAGCGAGCGCAGCAGGTTCTCGCCGGTCACGCCGGGCCGATTCTCGGCATCGACGAAGTAATTGCGGAACTGGCGCTCCAGCACGCCGTACGTGCGGCGGACCTTCTGCTTCTCGCGCAGCTGGAGGCCGTACTCGGCCACCTTGCGACGACGCACGCCGTGCTGCCCCGGGGGCGTCGGGCGACGCTCGAAGGCGCACTTCTTCGTATAGCAGCGCGAGCCTTTCAGGAAGAGCTTGGCGCCCTCCCGACGGCACAGGCGGCAGACGGATCCGGTGTAACGGGCCATGGTCCTCGAACTCTGCTAGACGCGGCGCCGCTTGGGCGGGCGGCAACCGTTATGCGGGATGGGCGTGACGTCGGTGATCGCGCTGACCTCGAGACCGGCGGCCTGGAGCGAGCGGATGGCCTGCTCCCGGCCGGCGCCCGGCCCCTTGACGTAGACCTCGACCTGTCGCATGCCGTGCTCCATCGCCCGGCGAGCGGCGCCGTCGGCCGACAGCGCGGCGGCGTACGGGGTGCTCTTGCGGGAGCCCTTGAAGCCGGCGACGCCGGCCGAGCCCCAGCTGATGACCGCCCCGTTGAGGTCGGTGATCGTGATGATCGTGTTGTTGAACGTGGCCTGGATGTGGACGTGCCCCTGGGGGACGTTCTTCTTCTCGCGCCGACGCTGCTTGACCGCTTTCTTGCGCTCCGCCATGCCTGGTCAGTCCCTCGTCACTTCTTGCGCCGGACGCCGACGGTCTTCTTGGGACCGCGCCGCTGGCGAGCGTTCGTCTTCGTCCGCTGGCCGCGGACCGGAAGGTTGCGCCGGTGACGCAGACCGCGGTACGACCCGATCTCGGTGAGACGCTTGATGTTGAGGGCCACTTCGCGGCGGAGGTCGCCCTCCACCTTGTAGCGGCGGTCGATCAGCTCGCGGAGCCGGTTGACCTGCTCCTCGGTGAGGTCGCGGACGCGCGTGTCCGGGTTGATGTTCGTCTGGGCGAGGATCTTCTGGCTGGTCGGCAGGCCGATCCCGAACACGTAGGTCAGGGCGATCTCGACGCGCTTCTCACGCGGGATGTCGACGCCGGCGATGCGTGCCATCGGTTACCCCTGCCGCTGCTTGTGCTTGGGATTGGTGCAGATGACCATCACGGTGCCGTGGCGACGGATGACCTTGCAGTTGTCGCAACGCGCCTTGACGGAGGCTCTGACTTTCAAAGGATCCTCGGGCTCATGGAGCGGCGGATGCCGATCCGGTTACTTGAGTCGGTATGTGATCCGGCCGCGCGTCAGGTCGTACGGTGACAACTCGACACGGACCCGGTCACCGGGCAGGATCCGGATGAAGTTCATCCGGAGCTTCCCGCTGATGTGGGCGAGCACCCGGTGGCCATTCTCCAGCTCGACGGCGAACATCGTGTTCGGGAGCGGTTCGATGACCGTTCCTTCGACTTCGATCGCGTCTCGCTTGGCCACAGGCTACGTGCTTCCCTTTCTCACAGGCAGTGTCGGCCCGCGGCGGGCCGACACACGAACGCGTAGCGTATCAAACATGCGGGATCCCGGCAACCACCTCACAGTGCCGTCAGGATCTGCGGACCGTGCTCGGTCACGGCGATCGAATCCTCGAAGTGGGCGGCCAGCGAACCGTCCCGCGTAACGACGGTCCAGTCGTCGGGCTGGACGCGGGCCTCAAACCCGCCGAGCGTGAACATCGGCTCGATCGCGAGGCACAGGCCGGGCTCGAGCTTGCGACCGGGACGACCGGTCCGGAAGTTCGGGACCTGGGGTTCCTCGTGCATCGCGGTGCCGATGCCATGGCCGACGAACTGGCGGATGATGCCGTAGCCGTGCGGCGTGGCGACATCCTGGACGGCGCTCGAGATGTCCTCGACGTGGTTGCCCGGGATCGCCGCCGCGATGCCCGCGAGCATCGCCGCACGGGTCGTGTCGATGAGCGTCGCGACCGCCTCGGGAGCCTCGCCGACGAAGAAGGTCCTCGCGGCGTCGCCGTGCCACCCGTCGACGATCGCGCCCGCGTCGACCGACACGATCTGCCCGGCCGCGATGGTCCGCTCGCCCGGGATGCCGTGGACGATCTCGTCATCGATGGAGATGCACACGCTGGCGGGGAACGGCCGGCGGGGGTTGATGCCGGGATAGCCCTTGAACGACGGGGTCGCCCCGGAGCGCCGGATGTGCTCCTCGGCCAGGCGGTCGAGGTCGGCCGTCGAGACGCCAGGCTTGATGGCCTCCTCGATGAGCGCGAGGACCTCGGCGACGACACGCCCGGCGCGCCGCATCTTGTCGATCTCGGCGCGCGACTTGCGGGTGACCATCAGTGCGCCTCGACCAGGTCGTCGAGCGCGGCGAGGAGGTCGGCCGCGACCTGCTCGATGCCCTGTCGCCCGTCCACCGTCCGCAGGACGCCCGTGGAGCGGTAGTACGAGACGACGTCCCGGAGGCTGCCGAGCTGGAGCGCCAGGCGGGCCCGGATCGTGTCGGACCGGTCGTCGGCGCGCTGGATGAGCGGCGACCCATCGAGGTCGCACTTGCCCGCGACCCGTGCCGGGTTCGTGAACTCGTTGTACACGTGACCGGCCGCCTGGCAGACCCAGCGACCCGACAGGCGGATGACGAGCTCGTCCGTGGGGACGTCGATGTTCAGGGCCCGGTCGACGCGGCTGCCCCCCTCGGCAAGGGCGGCGTCGAGCGACTCGGCCTGGGCGCGGTTGCGCGGGAAGCCGTCGAGGATGACGCCGCGCGCGGCATCGGGATGGGCGAGTCGCGTCTGGAGCATCCGGATCGTGATGTCGTCGGGCACGAGCTGGCCTCGCTCCATGTACCGGCGAGCCTCCAGCCCGACCGGCGAACCGTCACGGGCCGCGGCCCGGAAGAGGTCGCCGGTCGCCACGTGCGGAAGCCCGATCCGTTGCGACAGCAGCTCCGCCTGCGTGCCCTTCCCGGCCCCCGGACCGCCGAGCAGGACCACGACACTCATCGGTCGCCGGCGTCGCCGACGACGTACCGCGCTGCGGCGTGCCCAGCCGGGTGCGGCGACGCCGCGGCGAGCCTGGTGAGCCCAGCCGAAGGCGCGACCGAGTACGTGAGCGAGCGCACTTGGACGTGCGCGAGCGAGCGAGCGGAGGGAGCAACGCCCGGATGGGCCATCAGGCTCGCCGCGTCATCGGATGAAGCCTTCGTAGTTCCGCATCATGAGCTGCGCCTCGATCTGCTTCATCGTCTCGACCACGACCGACACGACGATCAGCAGGCTCGTGCCGCCGAGCCCGAGCGTCGAGAGGTCCGTGAAGATGAGGGCGATGATCGATGGCGAGACGGCCACGATCGCGAGGAACAGCGCGCCGGCGAAGGTGATCCGGGTGACCACGCGGGCAAGGTAATCCTGCGTCGGACGACCCGGCCGGATGCCGGGGATGAACCCGCCGTTCTTGCGCAGCTGCTCGGCCGTCTCGTCGGGCTTGAAGGTGAAGGCCGTGTAGAAGTAGGTGAACCCCATCGTCAGCAGGAAGTACAGGACGATGTAGAGCGGTGAGCCCTGGCTGAAGATCGTGACGATCCCCCGTGCCACGTTCTGGACCACCGGGATCTCCGAGTTCGTGAAGTACGACGCGAGCTGCTGCGGGAACAGCAGGATGCTGACCGCGAAGATGATCGGGATGACGCCGGCCTGGTTGACGCGAAGCGGCAGGAACGTCTGGCCACCCGAGTACATCCGCCGGCCGCGGACGCGGCTCGCGTACTGGATCGGGATGCGGCGCTGGCCCTCCTGGATGTAGATGATCACGCCGACCGCGGCGATGGCCACGATGCCGAACGCGACGAAGGCCGCGATGTTCGGGTTGGCGGCGAAGCCCGCGATCGCGCCAGGCGCGCGGCTCACGATGCCCGCGAAGATGATGAAGCTGATCCCGTTGCCGATCCCCCGCTCGGTGATGAGCTCGCCGATCCACATCAGGGCGATGGAGCCGGCGGTCAGGGTCGCGATCTGGGTCAGCGTCTCGAAGCTCGCGAGGTTGAAGCCGCCCGTCAGGACCTGGTTGTAGTTGAGCAGCGCCAGGAAGCCGTACGACTGGAGCATCGCCAGGGGCACGGTGAGGTAGCGGGTGTACTGGTTGATCTTGTTCCGCCCGTACTCACCCTCCCGGCTCAACGCCTGGAGCGATGGCACGACGCCGGTCATCAGCTGCATGATGATCGACGCGTTGATGTACGGGTTCATGCCGAGCGCCACGACCGAGAAGCTCGCCAGCCCGCCTCCCGAGAAGAGGTCCAGCAACCCGAAGAGCGGGTTGTTGCCGACGAAGCTCTTGAGCTGCGCCGCGTCGATGCCGGGCACCGGCACGCTGGCCAGCAACCGGAAGACGATCAGCAGTCCAAGGACATACAGGATCCGGCGCCGGATGTCCGGCGCCCGGAAGGCGTTCAGCAGGGATTCGAACACGGGCTAGGCGTCGTCGCCGGACGTCGTCTCGGCCGTGTCGGAGTCGTCGGACGACGGATCGTCCGAACCGGTGACGGCCTCGGGAGCCGTCGCGGGCTCGGCCTCGGCCGTGGTGGCCGGCTCGGCCTCGGCCGCAGGCGCGGCCTCCGGCTCGGCATCGGGGGTCGTCTTGGCCTTCGCCCGGGCCGGGGTCCCGGCCTTGGCGGTCTTCGCGGTCTCGGCCTTGGCCTTGGGCGCCTTCGGCTCAGCCTCGGTGGCCTCGCCGGCCTCGACCGGGGCCGCTGCGGCGACGGCCGGCCCGGCCGCCTCGTCGTCGCTCGTGTCGGTGGCCTTCGCGGCCTTCCGGTCGGGGCGAGCCGGCTTGGTGGCCTCGACGGCGTCGGCGGGCTCGGCAGCCGGTGCAGACCCGGCCGATGCGGCCGGCTCCGTCGCGGCACTCGCCGGCTTGGCGGGTGCGCCGCGCAGGGCCGGGGTCGCCGTGGTCGGGACCTCGAGGACGTTCACGCTGCCGCCGGCCGCCTCGATCTTGGTTCGCGCGGACGCGGTGAACGCGTCGGCGACGACGAAGAGCGGGGACGACAGCTCACCGCCGCCGAGGATCTTCAGCGGCTTGTCGAGCGTCCGGACCAGCCCGACGGCCCGCAGGATGTCCTGGTTGATCGTGACCTGGGTCGTGGCCGCTCCCTTGGCCTTGGCGCCCTTGGCGGGTGCCTCGGTCTCGAACGCCCCGCGCGCGACGAGCTCCTCGATCGAGCCGACGTTCACGACCTCGTACTCGATGCGGAACCGGTTCTTGAAGCCGCGGAGCTTCGGGATGCGCATGTGCAGCGGCGTCTGGCCGCCCTCGAACCAGGGCGGGATCGAGCCACCGGCGCGGGCCTTCTGGCCCTTGGTGCCGCGGCCCGCCGTCTTGCCCTTGCCGGCGGCGATGCCACGGCCGACCCGGGTGCGCGCCTTGTGCGCGCCTTCGGGCGGTCGCAGGTCGTGGAGCTTCATGGTTTCTCCTGGTCGGCGCTGGTGCCGGTGCCCTTGTCGTCCACCTCCTCGACGGTGACGAGGAAGCGGACCTGGCGGACCATGCCGCGGGTCGCGGGGTTGTCGGCGATGACGCTCGTGCTGCCGATGCCGTGCAGGCCGAGCGCGCGCACCGTCGCGCGGTTGCGCGCGATGTGGCTGATCTCGCTCTTGACCTGGGTGACCTTGAGCTTAGCGGCCATCGCCGGCCTCCGTGGCCTGCGACGGCTGGCCGGCGATCCGGCTCACGAGGCGGACCCCGCGGCGGGCACCCAGCTCCTCGGCGGAGTGCAGCTCCCGGAGGGCCTCGATGGTGGCGCGCGTCACGTTGACCGGGTTCGTCGATCCATAGGTCTTCGAGAGGATGTCGCGGACGCCGGCCGCCTCAAGGACGGCGCGGACCGAGCCGCCCGCGATGACGCCGGTCCCCTGCGAGGCGGGCTTCAGCATCACGCGGCTCGCGCCGTAGCGCACGGTCACCTCGTGGGGGATCGTCGTCCCGACCATCGGGATCTTGATCACGTTCTTCTTGGCGTCCTCGACGCCCTTCCGGATGGACTCCGGGACCTCGCCGGCCTTGCCGAGCCCGGCGCCGACGTGGCCGGCACCGTCACCGACGACGACGACCGCGCTGAAGCTGAACCGCCGGCCGCCCTTGACGACCTTGGCGACGCGATTGATCTGGACCACGCGCTCCTCGAGCGCGAGCTTGGATGGGTCGATTCGTGCCACGTGGGCTCCTTCCGATCAGAAGTCGAGGCCGGCTTCGCGGGCGGCATCGGCGAGCGACTTGATCCGCCCGTGGTACCGGAACCCGGCTCGATCGAAGACGACGCGCTCCACGCCGGCCCGCTTCGCCCGTTCGGCGATGAGCTTGCCGACCTTGGCCGCCTCGGCCGACTTGGTCTCCTTGGAGCCGCGAAGCTCCTTCTCGACCGTCGATGCCGCGGCGAGCGTCCGGCCCGACGTGTCGTCGATGACCTGCGCGTAGATATGGTTGAGGCTGCGGAACACCGCGAGGCGCGGCCGCGAGTCGGTCCCCTCCATGCGGAGGCGGATGCTGGCGTGGCGCTTCTGGCGGGCGGCGGTCCGGCTGGCGACCTTGGTCATCGGGTTCGTTCCTTGTGGGTCGACGGGATCACTTCTTGCCGCCGATCTTCCCGGCCTTGCCGGCCTTGCGGCGGACCTGCTCACCGGCGTACCGCACGCCCTTGCCCTTGTACGGCTCGGGCTTGCGGGTCGAGCGGACCTGGGCGGCCAGCTGCCCGACGAGCTCCTTGTCGATGCCGACGACCGCGAGGCGGGTCGGCGTCTCGACCTCGAAGGTGATGCCCTCGGGCGGATCGATCTCGATCGGATGGCTGTAGCCGAGGTTGAGCTGGAGCTTCCGCCCGTTGAGCGCGGCGCGGTAGCCGACGCCGGTGATCTCGAGGCCCTTGCGGTAGCCGTCGCTCACGCCGATGACCATGTTGTTGACGAGGGTCCGGGTCAGCCCGTGGAGCTGCTTGTGGGTCTTCTGCTCGGTCGGGCGCGTGACGACCAGCGAGCCGTCCTCGCGCGTCAGTGACATGTCGGGGTGGAGCGATCGGGTCAGCGTGCCCTTGGGGCCCTTGACCGTGACCGTGCGACCCTCGATGGTCACGTCGACGGAGGCGGGGACGGCGATGGGGAGACGACCGATACGTGACATGTCGACCTACCAGACGAACGCGAGGACTTCGCCGCCCAGCTGCGCCTGACGCGCCTGCTGGCCGGTCATGATCCCCTGGCTCGTGCTGACGATGACGATGCCGAGGCCGCCGAGCACCCGCGGGATGTCGGTCTTGCGGGCATAGACCCGCAGGCCCGGCTTGCTGATCCGCTTGAGGCCGGAGACGACCGGGACCTTGCCATCGACGTACTTGAGGGTGAGGCGGAGGACCACCGCGGGACCGTCCTGCTCCTCGGTGACGTCGGCGATGAAGCCTTCGTCCTTGAGGATCCGGGCGATCTCGCGCTTCGTGCGCGACGCGGGGACGACGACCTCGGTGTGCCGGGCGCGCGAGGCGTTCCGGACGCGGGTCAGCATGTCCGCGATCGGGTCGGAGATGTTCATCGGTTCCCTACCAGCTCGACTTGGTGACGCCGGGCAGCTCGCCGCGCAGCGCACGCTCGCGGAAGCAGATGCGGCACAGCGCGAACCGCCGCATGTAGGCACGCGGTCGTCCGCACACGAAACAGCGGTGATAGCCGCGGACCTTGTGCTTCGGTGTTCGGGCCGCCTTGGCGACCATCGACTTCTTGGCCATGTGTCTCCCTCCCCGCGCTAGAGCCCGGATCCGCCGATTGAGCGCGGCAGATCGCCGCGCGGGCGGTCTCCCGGCAAGGCGGCGCCGAGCACGAGAGCGAGCGCACTCGGGGTGTGCGTGAGCGAACGCGCGGAGGCACCAACGCAGGCTGGAGCCGTCCGAGCGGATGAGATGCAAGCGAACATCGGCGGATGCGGGCTCATGAGGCGAAGGGCATGCCGAGGAGTTCCAGAAGCTTCTTGGACTCCTCGTCGGTCTTCGCCGTCGTCACGATGCTGATCTCCAGCCCGCGGAGACGGTCCACCTTGTCGTAGTCGATCTCGGGGAACGCGAGCTGCTCGCGCATCCCGAGGGAGTAGTTGCCCCGGCCGTCGAACGACTTGCCGGGGATCCCGCGGAAGTCGCGGATACGCGGCAGCGCGAGCGTGGTCAGGCGGTCCATGAAGTCCCACATCCGCTCGCCGCGGAGGGTCACCTTGGCCCCGATCGAGTTGCCCGTCCGCACGCGGAACTGGGCGATCGAGCGCTTCGCCTTGGTGACGATCGGCCGCTGGCCGGTGATCGTCGCGAGGTCGCCGAGGGCCGCATCGAGCGCCTTCGCGTTCGTGAGGGCCTCGCCGAGACCGATGTTGACGACGATCTTCGTGAGACGCGGCACTTCGTTCGGGTTCGTGTACTCGAACTGCTTCCGGAGCGCCGGCACGACCTCGGCCGTATACCGCTCGTGGAGTCGGCTCGTCATGGCTTCACCTCGAGCTGCTGGCCGCACTGGCGACACACGCGCACGCGGCGACCGGTGTCGAGGACCTCGTGACCGATCCGGGTCGGCTTGTGGCAGTTGCCGCACACGAGCATGACCTTGCCGATCGGCAGCGGCTGGGCGATATCCATGATGCCGCCCTGCTGGATCTTCGGCATCCGGTCCGTGGCACCCGCGGACTGGCGCGGCTTGGTGTGCCGCTTGGAGATGTTCAGGCCCTCGACGACGACGCTCACGCCACCGGCCGTGGAACCGCGCCGGTACATGCTGCGGCCGCCCGGGGCCGGCAGACGCCGGATGACCCGGTCAACCTTGCCGGTCTTGCCCGCGTCCTTGCCGGCGAGCACGACGACGGTGTCGCCCTTGCGGATCTCGGGCACCTTCGTGCCGCGGCTCGCCTGATCGACGGCCATCACAACACCTCCGGCGCGAGCGAGACGATCTTCATGTAGTTGCGGTCACGCAGCTCACGGGCGACCGGTCCGAAGATCCGGGTGCCACGCGGGTTGCCTTGGTTGTTGATGAGGACCGCCGCGTTCTCGTCGAAGCGGATGTAGCTGCCATCGGGCCGGCCGTACTCCTTGGCCGTGCGGACGATGACGGCCCGCACCACGTCGCCCTTCTTGACGGCGGCGTTGGGGATGGCCTGCTTGACGCTCGCGACGATGACGTCGCCGACGCCGGCCTCGTTCTTCTGCGAACGGCCCATCACCCGGATGCACTGGATCGTGCGCGCCCCGGTGTTGTCGGCGACCTTCAGGCGGGTCTGGGGCTGGATCACGACCCGCTCTCCTCCGCGGCACTCGAGGCCGCCTCGGCCTCGCCCTCGGACTCGGCGTCGGCCTCGGCACGGACGCGCCCGGGATGGGCGGCGCTGTGGATGGCCTCGGTCGTCTCGATCTCCTCGCCGACGACGGCCTCGCCGGGCAGGCTGTGGTCACCGGCGCGCGCGACGACGCTGACGAGCCGCCAGCGCTTCGTCGCCGAGAGCGGCCGGGACTCCTCGATCAGGACCGTATCGCCGATGTGGGCGTCGTTGGTCTCGTCGTGCGCCTTGAACTTCGTGGACAAGCGGATGACCCGCTTGTAGAGCCGGTGGCGGGCCAGGCGCTCGACGGAGACGACGATCGTCTTGTCCATCTTGTCGCTGACCACGCGGCCGACCTTCGTCTTCCGCTGCCCTTGCACGTGGGTGTTCGCTCCTGTCATCGCGTGATCTCCCTCACGCCGTCTTGCCGAGCTTGCGCTCGCGCTGGACGGTCAGGATCCGCGCGATCGTTCGCCGCGTCTGCGGGATCGTGCTGAAGTCCTTCAGTTGCCGGGTCGAGAGCGCGAAGCGCGCTCCCCAGAGGTCCTGCTTCGCCTCGCGAAGCGCGTCGTCGAGCTCCTTGTCGGAGAGCGCGCGGACCTTGTCGATGTCCATCATCGTCAGGCCTCCTTCGCGCCTTCACGGACGACCACGCGCGTGGCGACCGGGAGCTTGTGGCTGGCGAGGCGCATCGCCTCGATCGCCGAATCGTGGTCGACGCCGGCCATCTCGAACAGGATGCGACCGGGCTTGACGACCGCGACCCAATGGTCGGGTGCGCCCTTGCCCGACCCCATCCGGGTCTCGGCCGGCTTCTTGGTCGCGGGCTTGTCCGGGAAGATCCGGATCCAGATCTTGCCGCCGCGCTTGACCGAGCGGGTCATGGCGCGTCGTGCCGCCTCGATCTGGCGGCTCGTGATCCAGGCCGGTTCCTGCGTGGCCAGGCCGTACTCGCCGAAGGCGACCGTGTGGCCGCCCTTGGCCAGTCCGGACATCCGTCCGCGCATGACCTTGCGATGCTTGACCCGCTTGGGCATCAACATCGGTCAGACCCCCTGTCCGGCGGGTGCCGGGACGTTGAGGTCGCGGGCGGGCGTCCGTTCCGGGGCGATGTCGCCGCGATAGATCCAGACCTTGACGCCGATCCGCCCGTACGTGGTATGGGCGTGGACCTGGCCGTAGCTGATGTCGGCGCGGAGCGTGCCGAGCGGGATCCGGCCTTCCTTGTCCCACTCGCGGCGGCCCATCTCCGACCCGCCGAGGCGGCCCGCGACGGCGATCTTGACGCCCTTGGCGCCGGCCTTCATCGAGCGCTGGATGGCCTGCTTCATCGCCTTCTTGAACGCGATGCGGCGGCTCAGCTGGCCGGCGATGTTCATGGCGACCAGATAGGCGTCGAGCTCCGGCTGGCGGATCTCCTTGATCTCCAGCTTGACCTTGCGGTCCGTGAGCGCGCCGACCTGCTGGCGGAGGACCTCCACGTTCGCGCCACCCTTGCCGATGACGATGCCCGGCTTGGCGGTGTGGATCGTGACCGTCACGTGGTTGATGCCGCGCTCGACCTCGACGCCGCTCACGCTGGCGTTGGCCAGGCGGCGGTCGATGAGCTGCCGGATCCGGATGTCCTCCTTGAGCGAGGACGTGTATTCCTTGTCATCCGCGTACCACTTCGCGGTCCAGGTGCGCGAGACACCGAGCCGGAAGCCGTACGGATGGACCTTGTGTCCCATGTCAGGCCTCCTGGTCCGCGACGACGATCGTGATGTGGGTCATAGGCTTGTGGATCGGGAACGCCCGACCCTGCGCTCGCGGCTGGAAGCGCTTGATCGTCGGACCCTCGTCGGCGACCGCATCGAAGACGATGAGGTCCTCGGCCGACAGGTTGTGGTTGTTCTCGGCGTTGGCCGTCGCGCTCTTGAGGACGCGCGCGACGTCGCGGGCGGCGTACTGCGGCATGAACCGGAGAATGGCCGCGGCCTCCTCGACCGGCTTGCCCTTGATGGCCCGGGTGACCAGGCGGGTCTTGCGGGTCGAGCCGCGGAGGTACTTGGCGGTGGCGGAAACACGCACGATCGGGCCGCTCCTACTTCAGCGCCGCGGATCGCTCGGTGTGCTTGCCGTGCCCGCGGTAGTTGCGGGTGGGGCTGAACTCACCAAGACGATGACCGACCATGTTCTCGGTCACGTAGACCGGGACGTGCTTCTTGCCGTTGTACACGGCGATGGTGTGGCCGATGAACGTCGGGAAGATCACCGACGCGCGCGACCAGGTCTTCACGACCTTCTTCTCGTTGTGCTTGTTCATCTCCTCGATCCGACCGAGGAGGCGGGCCTCGACGAAGGGGCCCTTCTTGACTGAACGGGACATTCGGCTCCTCCCTCCCCGCTACTTGCGATGCCGCGATCGGACGATGAGACGTCCGGTCGTCTTCGACCGCCGGGTGCGATAGCCCATGGCGGGCTTGCCCCACGGGGTCTTGGGCGGCATCCCGGTCGGGGACTTGCCCTCACCGCCGCCGTGCGGATGGTCGCGTGGGTTCATGACGACGCCCCGGACCTCGGGCCGCTGCCCGAGATGCCGGGCACGGCCGGCCTTGCCGAGGTTCTGGTTCTCGTGGTCGAGGTTGCTCACCTGGCCGACCGTCGCGGTGCAGCGGATGCTGACGCGACGGACCTCGCCGGACGGCAGCCGGACCTGGGCGTAGTCGCCCTCCTTGGCCAGCAGCTGCGCGGCCGTCCCGGCGGACCGGACGATCTGACCGCCCTTGCCGGGGATCAGCTCGATGTTGTGGATGGTCGTCCCGAGCGGGATGTTCGAGATCGGCAGCGCGTTGCCGATGCGCGCCTCGGCATCGGGTCCCGCGACGACAACGTCACCGACCTTCAGGCCGTGCGGCAGGAGCATGTAGCGCTTCTCGCCGTCGCGGTAGTGGAGCAGGCCGATCCGCGCGGAGCGGTTCGGGTCGTACTCGATCGTCGCGAGGCGCGCGGGCACGCCGACCTTGTCGCGCTTGAAGTCGATCCGGCGATAGTGCTGCTTCTCGCCGCCGCCGCGATGGCGGACCGAGATCCGGCCCTGGTTGTTGCGACCGGACCCGCGGATCTGCGGCTCGAGCAGGGGCTTGTGGGGCTCCTTGGTCGTGATCTCCTCGAAGGTCGAGCGAGTCATCTGCCGGAGTCCCGGCGAGGTGGCCTTGTAGCTTCGGAGCGGCATCGTTACACCCCCTCGAAGAATTCGATCTTCTGGCCCGCGGCCAGGGTGACGATGGCCTTGCGCCACGGCGTGGTGTGGCCGACGACGCGACCGCGCTTCGTGCCGCGCCGCTTCTCCTTGGCCTTGGTCGTGAGGACGTTGACGGCGATGACCGTCACGTTCTCCTTCTTGTAGAGCTCCTCGACCGCGGCCTTGATCTGGATCTTGTTCGCGTCGCGATGGACGGCGAACGTGTACTTGCCGCGGCTCGACTCGTCGATCGACTTCTCGCTGATGACGGGTCGCAGGATGATCTCGGGGGCGGTCAGCGCGCTCATGCCTCGACCTCCGCCGGGGTGCCGCCGCCGTAGATGGACTCCATCCGGGCGAGCGCGGGCTGCTCGATCAGGACGACGTCGGCCTTGAGCAGGTCGACGACGTTGAGCGAGTCGGCGAGGATCACCTCGACCGTGGGCAGGTTGCGCGCCGAGAGCTCGAGCTTCTCGTCGCGCGACGGCGCGACCACGAGGACCCGGCCGGACGCCTGGAGGGCGGCGAGCACGCCGGCGAGCTCCTTGGTCTTGATCGCATCGAGCCCGAAGGTGTCGATGACCTTGATCGCGGAGTCGCCGAACTTCGCGGTCAGGGCGCCGCGCAGGGCGAGGCGCTTCATCTTGCGGGGCAGGCGCTGCTCGTACGAGCGGGGATGCGGGCCGAAGACGACGCCGCCGCCACGGTAGTGGGGCGCGCTGACGGTGCCCTGGCGGGCACGGCCGGTCCCCTTCTGGCGGTACGGCTTCTTGCCGCCGCCGCGGATCTCGCCGCGGGTCTTCGTGTCGGCCGTGCCGGTCCGGCGGCCGGCAAGCTGGGCGGTCACGACCTGGTGGAGCACGGCGGCGTTCACCGGGGCCGCGAACAGCACATCGCTGAGCTCGACGTTGCCCACGGTCTTGCCGGTCCGGTCGTAGAGGGTGGTCTGCGGCATCGGATCAGGCCTTCTTCACGAGGATGAGCGAGCCGCGCGCCCCGGGGAGGCTCCCCTTGACGAGCAGCAGGTTGCGTTCGACGTCCGTGCGGACGACGCGCACCTTCTTGATGGTCGCGCGCTCGTCGCCCATGTGGCCGGCCATCTTCAGGCCACGGTAGACACGACCCGGGGTCGTCCCCGGGCCGATCGAGCCGGGCTCGCGATGGTGGTCCGAGCCGTGCGACTTCGGGCCGCGATGGAAGTTGTGGCGCTTGATGTGGCCCGCGAAGCCCTTGCCCTTCGAGACGCCGGTCACGTCGACGTCGTCGCCGGGTGCGAACAGGTCGCCGATGGCCACGACCTGGCCGACCTCGTAGCCGTCCACGTCGTCGACGCGGAACTCGCGGATGGTCGAGACCTTGGGGAGGTCCTTGAGCTGGCCGGCCTCGGGCTTGGTCAGCTTCTTGACCACCTCCGTGCCGAGCTGCACGGCCGTATAGCCGTCGCGCTCGGTCGTGCGCAGGCGGGTCACGGTGTTGGGCTCGATCGAGACCACCGAGACGGCCACCATCGTCCCATCGGCCTCGAAGACCTGGGTGACGCCCACTTTCCTGCCGATCAATCCGATGCTCATTACATCTTGATCTCGATGTCGACGCCCGCTGCCAGCGAGAGTCGCATCAATGCGTCGACGGTCTTCGACGAGGGGTCCAGGATGTCCACGAGCCGCTTGTGGGTGCGGATCTCGAATTGCTCCCGGCTGTCCTTGTCGATGAACGGCGACCGGATGACGGTGAATTTCTCGATGCGGGTGGGCAGCGGCACCGGGCCGACGACGTCCGCGCCGGTCCGTTGGGCCGTCTCGACGATCTGGGCCGCGGACTGATCCAGCAGCCGGTGATCGTAGGCCTTGAGGCGGATCCTGATCCGCTGCTTCGCCATGTCGTCCCCTACTCGGTGATGGTGACGATGGCGCCGGCGCCGACGGTCCGGCCGCCCTCGCGGATGGCGAAGCGCTGGCCGACCTCGAGGGCGATCGGGGTGATCAGCTCGACGGTCATCTCGACGTTGTCGCCGGGCATGATCATCTCGGCCCCCTCGGGCAGCCCGATGGCCCCGGTCACGTCGGTCGTGCGCAGGTAGAACTGCGGGCGGTAGCCGTTGTAGAAGGGGGTGTGGCGGCCGCCCTCCTCCTTGGTCAGGACGTAGACCTGCGCGCTGAACTTGGTGTGCGGCTTGACCGAGCCGGTCTTGGCCAGGACCTGGCCGCGCTCGATCTCCTCGCGCTCGATGCCCCGGATGAGGCAGCCCACGTTGTCGCCGGCGCGGCCCTCGTCGAGCAGCTTCTTGAACATCTCGACGCCGGTCACGACGATCTTGCGGGTGGGCTTGACCCCGACCAGCTCGACCTCGTCGCCGACCTTGACGATGCCGCGCTCGATGCGCCCGGTGGCGACCGTGCCGCGGCCCTTGATCCCGAACACGTCCTCGACCGGCATGAGGAACGGCTTGTCGATGGCGCGCTCGGGCGTCGGGATGTAGCTGTCGACCGCGTCCATCAGCTCCTGGATGGGGGCGTACGCGGCGTTGGCCGGGTCGTCGGGCGCCTCGAGCGCCTTGAGCGCGGAGCCGCGGATGACCGGGATGTCGTCGCCCGGGAAGTTGTACTTGGACAGCAGCTCGCGGACCTCGAGCTCGACGAGGTCGAGCAGCTCGGGGTCGTCGACCATGTCGACCTTGTTGAGGAAGACCACGATGTAGGGGACCTCGACCTGGCGGGCCAGCAGGATATGCTCGCGGGTCTGGGGCATCGGCCCGTCGGTGGCGGCCACGACCAGGATGGCGCCGTCCATCTGGGCGGCCCCGGTGATCATGTTCTTGATGTAGTCGGCGTGCCCGGGGCAGTCGACGTGGGCGTAGTGGCGGGCGGCCGTCTCGTACTCGACGTGGGCGATCGCGATGGTGATCCCGCGCTCGCGCTCCTCAGGCGCGTTGTCGATCGAGTCGAACGCGCGGTACTCGGCCGAGCCCTTCAGGGCGAGGTACTTGCTGATCGCCGCGGTGAGCGACGTCTTGCCGTGGTCGATGTGGCCGATCGTGCCGATGTTCACGTGCGGCTTGGTACGGTCGAACTTCTTCTTGGCCATCGTGGCTGCTCCCGACTCTCTGCCTAGACCTTGGACTTCTGGACGAGCTCCGAGGCCAGGTTGCCCGGCACCTCGGCGTAGTGGCTGAACTCCATCGAGGACGTCGCGCGGCCCTGGGTCATGCTCCGCAGGTCCGTGACGTACCCGAACATCTGGGCCAGCGGGACGAACGCGCGGACGACCTGGGTCGAACCCCGCGACTCCATGCCCTCGATCTGGCCGCGGCGACTGTTGAGGTCGCCGATGATGTCGCCCATGAACTCCTCGGGCATGAGGACCTCGACCTTCATGATCGGTTCGAGGATGGCCGGATCCGCCTTCGTGAAGGCGTCCTTGATGGCCAGCGAGCCGGCGATCTTGAACGCCATCTCCGAGGAGTCGACGTCGTGGTACGACCCGTCGAACAGCGTCACCTTGACGTCGACGACCGGGAACCCGGCGTAGATACCCGTGGCGAGCGTCTCGCGGATGCCCTGGTCGACCGGCTTGATGTACTCGCGCGGGATGGTCCCGCCGACGATCTTGTCGACGAACTCGTAGCCGGCGCCCTTCTCGGACGGCTCGACCTTGATGACCGCATGGCCGTACTGGCCCTTGCCGCCGGTCTGGCGGACGAACCGGCCGTTGCCCTCGGCGGCGCGGCGGATCGTCTCGCGATAGGAGACCTGCGGCTTGCCGATGTTGGCGGCCACGTGGAACTCGCGGATCATCCGGTCGACGAGGACGTCGAGGTGGAGCTCGCCCATCCCCGCGATGAGGGTCTCCGACGTCTCCTGGTCCGTGTGGACGCGGAAGGTCGGGTCCTCCTCCGAGAGGCGCTGCAGGGCGAGGGCAAGCTTGTCCTGGTCCGCCTTGGTCTTCGGCTCGATCTTGACCTCGATGACCGGCTCCGGGAACGTCATCGATTCGAGGACGACCGGGTGGTCGGGGTCGGTCAGGGTGTCGCCGGTGAAGGTGTCCTTGAGGCCGACCGCGGCGGCGATGTCGCCGGCGTAGACCTGCTCGATCTCCTCGCGGTGGTTCGCGTGCATCTGGAGGATGCGCCCGATCCGCTCCTTCTTGCCCTTGGTCGGGTTGAGCACGTACGACCCGGCCTTGAGGGTCCCGGAGTAGACGCGGAAGAACGCCAGCTTGCCGACGAACGGGTCGGCCGCGATCTTGAAGGCGAGGGCGCTGAAGGGCTCGGTGTCGTCCGGCGTGCGGATGACGTCAGCGCCGGTGCGCGCGTCGATGCCGATCATCGGGGGCACGTCGAGCGGCGAGGGCAGGAAGTCGACGACCGCGTCGAGCATGGCCTGGATGCCCTTGTTCTTGAGCGCAGAACCGGTCAGCACGGGGATGATCCGCGTGGTCAGCGTCCCGAGGCGGAGCCCGCGCTTGATCTCGGCGACCGTGAACTCCTCGCCCTCGAGGTACTTGTGGGTCAGCTCGTCGTCCATCTCGGCGACGGCCTCGATCATCGTGTGGCGGTGCTTCTCGGCCTCGGCGAGCAGCTCGGCCGGGATCTCGACGACGTCGATCTCGTTGCCGAGGTCGTCGCGGTAGTAGACGGCCTTCATCTCGACGAGGTCGATGACGCCCGCGAACTTGTCCTCGCGGCCGATCGGGATCTGGATCGGCACGGCGTTCGCGCCGAGGCGGTCCTTGATCGATTCGACGCCGCGCCAGAAGTCGGCGCCGGTCCGGTCGAGCTTGTTGATGAAGCAGAAGCGGGGCACGCCGTAGCGGTCGGCCTGTCGCCACACTGTCTCGGACTGCGGCTCGACACCGGCGACGCCGTCGAACACGACCACCGCGCCGTCGAGCACCCGGAGGCTCCGCTCGACCTCGACCGTGAAGTCCACGTGCCCGGGCGTATCGATGATGTTGATGCGGTGATCGCCCCACGACGCCGTCGTGGCCGCGGCCGTGATGGTGATGCCCCGTTCCTGTTCCTGGGGCATCCAGTCCATCGTGGCCGCGCCCTCATGGACCTCGCCGATCTTGTAGATCTTCTTCGTGTAGAAGAGGATCCGCTCGGTGACGGTGGTCTTGCCGGCGTCGATATGCGCGATGATGCCGATGTTCCGCGTCTTCGCGAGCGGAACCTGTCGTGCCACGGTGTGCCTACGCTCCCCGACTTACCACTTGAAGTGGCTGAAGGCCTTGTTGGCCTCGGCCATCTTGTGCGTGTCTTCTCGTCGCTTGACCGCCGCGCCGAGGCCGTTCATGGCATCGACGAGCTCGGCGGCGAGCTTCTCGCTCATGCTCTTGCCGCTGCGCTTGCGGGCCGCCTGGACGAGCCAGCGGACACCGAGCGACATGCGGCGGTCGCCCCGGATCTCGACCGGGACCTGATACGTGGCGCCGCCCACGCGGCGCGGCTTGACCTCGATGATCGGCGTGGCGTTGCGCATCGCCGCCTCGAGGATCTCGAGACCCGGACGGCTGGCCTGGGCCTCGGCCCGGGCGAGCGCCTGGCGGAGGATCCGTTCGGCGAGGTTCTGCTTGCCGCCCTTCATGAGCTTGGCCGAGAACCGCGCCGTCATCCGGTTGGCCGGGACGACCTCGTACTTGGTCTTGCGCGGGATGCTCGTACGGCGCGGCATCTCAGCGGGCCCCCGCCTTGCCCGTGGCCTTCGCGCCGTACTTGCTGCGACCCTGCTTGCGGTCGCGCACGCCCGCTGCGTCGAGGGTGCCGCGGATGATGTGGTACTTGACCGACGGGAGGTCCTTCACGCGGCCGCCGCGGACGAGGACCACCGAGTGCTCCTGGAGGTTGTGGCCGATCCCGGGGATGTAGGCCGTGACCTCCATCTGGTTGGTCAGGCGCACGCGCGCGATCTTGCGCAGCGCGGAGTTCGGCTTCTTGGGCGTCATCGTCCGGACCTGCAGACAGACTCCCCGCTTCTGGGGGGCGCCGGGGATGGAAACCTGGCGCTGTCGCAGGCTGTTCCAGTTCTTGCGCATGGCCGGCGCCTTGATCTTGGAGATCTTGCGCTGGCGCCCGTGGCGCACGAGCTGGCTGATCGTCGGCACGAGGGCGCTGCTCCTTTCGGTCGAGTCGAGTGAGTGATCGGTCACGGTTGACCGGACGGTCGTCGTCGCCGGCGTCTGGGGGACGGCCGGCGGGGACCGTTTCAAGCTGGATCCGGATGTGGTCTGGGCGGTCTGCGGCGCGCACGCCGTCGGCGACCCCTACCGAGGCCACGAAGGCGGAGTCTATCAGCGGCTCGGAACGCGTGTCAAACGTGCGCCGAGCCGCTGGAAGGGGTCGCGGAACCCCCTGTCGTCAGTCCCTGTCGGCGGCCCCGGCGTCGGCGTCGGTGCCACCGGTCAGCGACGCCGCGAGCTCCTCGTCGGACTCGTCCTTGTCGCCTGCCGCATCGGCAGCCGAGAGGAACGGGTTGACGAGGTCGGTGTCGTCGTCGCCGCCACCGGCGATCGTCGCCGCGAGCGCGAGGTCCGTGGCCTCGTCGTCCGGGGCGCGTGTCTCGCCGTCCTCCAGGAACGGGTTGTACTCGCCGCCGAGGTCCTCGAGGGCCTCGCCCGCCAGTGCCTCGAGGGCGGCCCGGCGCTCGCGCTCCTTGCGCGCGGCCACGTTCGCCGGCGCACCCGTCCCGGCCGGGATGAGCTTGCCGATGATGACGTTCTCCTTGAGCCCGATCAGGTGGTCCTTGGCGCCGTTGATGGCGGCCTCGGTGAGCACCCGGGTCGTCTCCTGGAAGGAGGCCGCGGCGAGGAAGCTGGACGTGTTCAGCGACGCCTTGGTCACGCCGAGCAGGACGGTCTGCGCCGTGGCCGGCTCGCCGCCCTCGGCGAGGACGCGATTGTTGTGCTCCTCGAACTCGAGGCGATCCACGAGCTCGGTCGGCAACAGGTCGACGTCGCCCGGCTGGTCGATGCGGACCTTGCGGAGCATCTGGCGGACGATGATCTCGATGTGCTTGTCGTTGATCGTGACGCCCTGGCTCCGATAGACCTTCTGGACTTCCTTGACCAGGTAGCGCTGGACGGCGTCCTTGCCCCTGGTGTCGAGGTACTCCTGCGGGTTGATCGGGCCATCGGTGATGGCATCGCCGGCCCGGATCTCGGCCTGGTTCTCGACGAGGATCTTGGCGTTGTGCGGGATGAGGTACTCGCGCTCGACGATGTCCTCGGCGCGGACGACGAGGCCGTCCGAGCCCTTGACGAGGAGGCCCTTGACCGGGGCCGCGACGTCGGTCGTCGTGCCGCTGACCTCGGACCGGGCGATGACCTGGCCGAGTTCGACCGTGTCGCCCGGGGCCGCGAGCATCTCCGCCTTGGCCGGGACGGCCAGCGACGTGTCGTAGACCTCGGTCGAGATGACCTTGACCTTGGTCGGCCCGTCGCCGCGGATGATCTCGACGATCCCGTCGATGTGGCTGATCTCGGCCTTGCCCTTGGGGACGCGGGCCTCGAACAGCTCCTCGACGCGCGGCAGGCCGGCGGTGATGTCCAGCCCGGCGACGCCGCCGGTGTGGAACGTCCGCATGGTCAGCTGCGTGCCCGGCTCGCCGATCGACTGCGCGGCGATGATGCCGACCGCCTCGCCCGAGCCGACCATCTCGCCGGTGGCGAGATTGCGGCCGTAGCAGGCGCGGCAGACCCCGTAGCGGGCCTCGCAGGTGAGCGGCGAGCGGACGAGCACCTCGTCGACGCCGGCCTCGTCGATCCGGACCGCGAGGTCCTCGTCGATGATCTGGTTGCGCTCGATGAGGAGCGTGGGCTCCTCGCCCTTCTTGGTCTTGACGCTCGGGTCGGGCAGCGGCGCGGCCGCCAATCGGCCGACGAGCCGGCGCTGGTAGCCGTCCTTCTCCTCGCTGGACTCGCTTCGGATGATCCAGCTGCCTTCCTCGGTGCCGCAGTCCTCCTCGCGCGTGATGACGTCCTGCGCGACGTCCACCAGGCGCCGGGTGAGATACCCGGAGTCGGCGGTGCGGAGCGCGGTGTCGGCGAGGCCCTTGCGGGCGCCGTGGGTGGAGATGAAGTACTCGAGGACCGTCATGCCCTCGCGGAAGTTGCTGCGGACCGGGACGTCGATGATCCGGCCCGACGGATCGGCCATCAGGCCGCGCATCGCGCCCAGCTGACCGATGTTGCCCTTGTTCCCACGGGCACCGGACGCCGTCATCATCGTGACCGGACCCGTCGGGTCCAGTGACTTCATCATCTCGTCGGACATGCGGGCGGTCGTGTCCTGCCAGACGCCGACGACCTGCTCGTACCGCTCGTCCTCGGTGATGAGGCCGCGCTGGAACTGCTTGTCGATGGCGCCGACCGAGTCGTCCGCGGCCGCGAGGCGCGCCGCCTTGTCCTTCGGGATCTCGATGTCGAAGAGGCCGATCGTCATGCCGCCCCGGGTCGCGAACTCGAACCCGACGCTCTTGATGCCGTCGACCAGGTGGGCCGTCTCATCAGGCCCGAGCTGGCGATAGCAGATGTCGACGAGGGCCTTGAGGTCGACCCGGCGCATGACCTGGTCGTGGAACCGGAGCGGGTCCGGCAGGATCTGGTTGAAGATGACCCGGCCGATCGTCGTCCGGCGCCGCTCCGTGCGGAGCCCGCCGTTCTCGGGGTCCCAGGCCTGGACCTCGACGTCGATGACCTCGTGGAGCGTTGCGTTGGTCTTCTCGCGCAGCTGGTACGCGAGGATGGCCTGGTCCTCGGTCGCGAACGTGCGGACCGGCTTCTTGGACTTGCCGTCGGTGGCATCCATCGTCAGGTAGTAGCAGCCGAGGACCATGTCCTGGGTCGGCGCCACGACCGGGCTGCCGTCGGCCGGCGACAGCAGGTTGGCGGTGGACAGCATCATCGTCCGCGCCTCTTCCTGGGCGGCCGTCGAGAGCGGCACGTGGACCGCCATCTGGTCGCCGTCGAAGTCCGCGTTGAACGCGGTGCAGACGAGCGGGTGGATCTGGATGGCCGAACCCTCGACGAGGACCGGCATGAACGCCTGGATGCCCAGGCGGTGGAGCGTCGGGGCGCGGTTCAGCAGGACCGGATGGTCCTTGATGACCTCTTCGAGGACGTCCCAGACCTCGGGCCGGACGCGCTCGACGATGCGCTTGGCGCTCTTGATGTTGTGGGCGAAGCCCTTCTCGACGAGCTGGCGCATGACGAACGGCTTGAACAGCTCGAGCGCCATCTTCTTGGGCAGGCCGCACTGATGGAGCTTGAGCTCCGGGCCGACCACGATGACCGAGCGGCCGGAGTAGTCCACGCGCTTGCCGAGCAGGTTCTGGCGGAACCGGCCCTGCTTGCCCTTGAGCATGTCCGAGAGGCTCTTGAGGCGGTGGTTGCCGGTACCGGCGATCGCACGGCCGCGGCGGCCGTTGTCGATGAGCGCATCGCACGCTTCCTGGAGCATCCGCTTCTCGTTGCGGATGATGATCTCCGGGGCGCCCAGCTCCAGCAGTCGCTTGAGCCGGTTGTTGCGGTTGATGACGCGGCGGTAGAGGTCGTTCAGGTCGGAGGTCGCGAAGCGGCCGCCGTCGAGCTGGACCATCGGCCGCAGGTCCGGCGGGATGACCGGCAGGACCGACAGGATCATCCAGTCGGGCCGGGTGCCGGAGCGCCGGAACGCCTCGATGAGGCGGAGCCGCTTGATGGCCTTCTTGCGCCGCTGACCCGAGCTCGTGCGGACCTCGACGTGGAGCGAGCGGGCCAGCTCCTCGAGGTCCATCCGGCTGATGATCTCGCGGACCGCCTCGGCGCCCATGCCGGCCCCGAAGACGCGACCGCCCTTGGCGCCCGAGCCGTACTTCTCGTCGAGCACGCGGTACTCGTTCTCACCGAGCGTCTGCATCGGCTTGAGCGAGGCGAGCTCGTCGCGCAGCTTGCGCAGCTCGTCCTTGCCGTCCTGCGCCTGGCCCTTGAGCTGGTCGCGCTCCTGGCGGAGCGTCTCGTCCATGGCCGCGCGCAGGTCGTCCTTCTTCTGCTCGACCGCGCGGGCCTCGTCGGCCTCGCGCTGCTGGATGTCGGCGTTCACCTGCTCGGTGTGGGCGCCCACGATCTTGCGCAGGCGCGCGGTGGCTTCCTTGCCGCCCTTGTCGCCCGCGGCGACGACGACCTCGCCGGTCGGGGCGAAGGCGATGGTCTCCTCCGCGACGCCGGTCTTGAGCTCGGTGAGCTGCGCCTCCAGGGCCTGGGCGGCGGCGGCGATCTCCTCGGTCTTGGACGCCCGCTGCGACTCGAGGTCGGCCTTCGTGCGCGCCAGCTCGGCGTCGAGCTCGTCGCGCTGACGGTTCACCTCGGTGCGGAGCTGGTCCTCGAGCTCGGTGAGGCGCTGGTCGGCCTCGCCACCGCGGCCTTCGGCCTGGTCCTCGAGGGCCGCCAGGGCGCGCTTGCGCGCGTCCTCGTCGACGTGCGTGACGATGTACAGCGCGAAGTACAGGATGCGCTCGAGGTTGCGGGGGCTGATGTCGAGCAGGATGCCGAGACGGCTCGGCGTGCCCTTGAAGTACCAGATGTGGCTGACCGGGCTGGCCAGCTGGATGTGGCCCATCCGCTCGCGGCGGACCTTCGAGCGCGTGACCTCGACGCCGCACTTGTCGCAGATGATGCCCTTGTAGCGGATCCGCTTGTACTTGCCGCAGTAGCACTCCCAGTCCTTGGTCGGACCGAAGATGCGTTCGTCGAAGAGCCCGTCCTTCTCCGGCTTGAGCGTCCGGTAGTTGATCGTCTCGGGCTTCGTGACCTCGCCCTTCGACCACTCCCGGATCTGGTCCGGGCTGGCGAGCGAGATGCGGATGGCGCTGAAGTTATTGACCTCGAGCATGGTTCTCCTCCGCGCAGCCGTCTGGCTCGGCTGTGCGATGCGGGCGTTGAGCGAGCGGTGCCGTGCCGGCCGGGACGCGGCACCGCGGGTGGCGGTTCAGGGACAGATGGCGATGCAGGGTGTTCAGTCTTCGAACCCGGCGAGGTTGATCCCGCCGAGATCGGGGAGCAGGTAGCCCGAGGCGTCGTCCTCGCCGAGCGGGATCTCCTCGTCGTTCTGGTCGAGGATCTCCGCGTTCAGCCCCAGGCTGCGCAGCTCCTTGATCAACACCTTGAATGATTCGGGCACCCTGGGCGGTTGGATCTCCTCGCCCTTGACGATGGCTTCGTACGTCTGGACGCGTCCGAGGACATCGTCCGACTTCACGGTGAGCAGTTCCTGGAGGATGTTGGCGGCGCCGTAGGCCTCGAGGGCCCAGACCTCCATCTCGCCGAAGCGCTGGCCGCCGAACTGCGCCTTGCCGCCCAGCGGCTGCTGGGTGATGAGGCTGTACGGGCCGGTCGACCGGGCGTGGATCTTGTCCTCGACCAGGTGGTGGAGCTTGAGCATATAGATGTAGCCGACGGTGATCGGGCGGTCGAACTTCTCGCCCGTCCGTCCGTCGCGCAGGTCGATCTTGCCGTTCTCGGGCAGCGGCGTGGAGACGCCGTAGACCATGTGCTGGGCCGATCGGAGCTCCTGCTGGATCTGCTCCTCGGTCGCGCCGTCGAAGACGGCGGTCGCGGCCTTGAGGCCCTTCTCGTGGAGGGCCCAGCCGAGGTGCGTCTCGAGGATCTGGCCGATGTTCATCCGGCTCGGCACGCCGAGGGGGTTGAGGATGATGTCGACCGGGGTGCCGTCCGGCAGGAACGGCATGTCCTCGGCGGGCAGGATCTTCGCGATCACGCCCTTGTTGCCGTGCCGGCCGGCCATCTTGTCGCCGACCGAGATCTTGCGCTTCTGGGCGACCGA
This sequence comes from uncultured Chloroflexia bacterium, assembly GCA_963755115.1. Classification (GTDB taxonomy): domain Bacteria; phylum Chloroflexota; class Limnocylindria; order Limnocylindrales; family CSP1-4; genus SPCO01. Next base: position 1,217,653 of record CAVWIK010000002.1, on the reverse strand, counting down.
CACCCGGACCAGGCGGTTGACGCCGGGCTGGAGGTCGTCGTTGAGCTCGCGACGGAACTCGCGGACCTCGACCACCTTGCCGCGCTCGCCGTGCGGCAGGCGCAGGGAGCTGTCCTTCACCTCGCGGGCCTTCTCACCGAAGATCGCCCGCAGGAGGCGCTCCTCGGCGGTCAGCTCGGTCTCGCCCTTGGGCGTGATCTTGCCGACCAGGATGTCGCCGGGGCGGACCTCGGCGCCGATGTAGACGATGCCCTCCTCGTCGAGGTCCTTGAGCGACTCCTCGCCGACGTTCGGGATGTCCCGGGTGATCTCCTCGGGGCCGAGCTTGGTGTCGCGCGATTCGATCTCGTGCTTCTCGATGTGGATGCTGGTGAAGAGGTCGTCGCGGACGAGGCGGTCGCTGATGACGATCGCGTCCTCGTAGTTGCCGCCCTCCCAGCTCATGAACGCGACGAGCACGTTCCGGCCGAGCGCGAGCTCGCCGTTCTCGGTCGAGCTCGAGTCGGCGATCGGCTGGCCGTCGATGACCCGTGCGCCGACATCGACGATCGGGCGCTGGTTGATGCACGTGCCCTGGTTGCTGCGGACGAACTTGAGGAGCTTGTACTCGTCGAGCTCGCCGGCGTCGGTCTCGATCCGGATCCGCTCGGCCGTGACGCTCGTCACGACACCACCGCGGCGGGCGACGAGGACCTGGCCGGAGTCGCGCGCGGCGCGCTCCTCCATCCCGGTCCCGACGATCGGCGATTCCGGCTCGAGGAGCGGGACGGCCTGGCGCTGCATGTTCGAGCCCATCAGCGCGCGGTTCGCGTCGTCGTGCTCGAGGAACGGGATGAGCGCCGTCGCGACCGAGACGACCTGCTTCGGCGAGACGTCCATGTACTCGATCTGGCTGGCGCGGGCCTCGGGGAACGTGTCCCGATAGCGCGACGGGATGCGCTCGGCCGTGAAGTGCCCCTCGTCGTCGAGCGGGGCGTTGGCCTGCGCGACGACGTGCTCCTCCTCCTCGTCCGCGGGGAGGTACTCGATGTCGTCGGTGACGACCGGGCGGATCGGGAACGCGTGGGCCTTCTGCTTCTTGAGCTCGGCGACCGCGGCGGCCGTGAACGGCTGGCCCGCCTTGAGGACGACCTCGCCGCCCTTGGTCACGACGTCGGCGCCCGCCTCGAACTTGGTCAGCCCGGCCTCGTCGTAACCGACGGTCCGCTTGACCTTGCGGTAGGGCGTCTCGATGAAGCCGTAGCTGTTGATCCGGCCGTACGTCGCGAGCGAGCCGATCAGGCCGATGTTCGGGCCTTCCGGCGTCTCGATCGGGCAGATCCGGCCGTAGTGGCTGTGGTGGACGTCGCGGACATCGAACCCGGCGCGCTCGCGCGACAGGCCGCCCGGGCCGAGCGCCGAGAGGCGGCGCTTGCTGGTCAGCTCGGCGAGCGGGTTGGTCTGGTCCATGAACTGCGAGAGCTGGCTGCCGCCGAAGAACTCCTTCATCGCCGCCACGACCGGGCGGATGTTGATGAGGGCGTTCGGCGTCGCCTTGTCCAGCTCCTGGATCGTCATGCGCTCGCGGACCACCCGCTCCATGCGCAGCAGGCCGATCCGGAACGCGTTCTGGATGAGCTCGCCGTTGGCGCGGATGCGGCGGTTGCCGAGGTGGTCGATGTCGTCCTTGGGATGGAGGCCGCGATTGCACTCGATGAGATGGCCGACGATCGCGGCGATGTCTTCCTTGGTGATCGTCCGGCCCTCGCGCTCGAGCTCGAAGCCCATGCGACTCGCGACCGGGTCGAGCTTCTTGTCGAACTTGTAGCGGCCGACCCGGCCGAGGTCGTAGCGGCGGAAGTTGAAGAAGAGGCTCTCGACCAGCTGGCGGGCGTTGTCGCCGGTGGGCGGATCGCCCGGGCGGAGCTTCTTGTAGACCTCGATGAGGGCCTCGGCCTGCGTGTGGGTCAGGTCCTTGTCGAGCGTCAGGTTGATGTACGGGTGCTCGATGTCGACGTCGACCGAGGCGAACAGCCCCGCGATCTCGTCGTTCTGCTCATACCCCACGGCGCGCAGGAGGGTGGTCGCCGCGATCTTGCGCTTGCGATCCACCTTGACCCACAGCTGGTCCTTGTTGTTCGTCTCGAACTCGAGCCAGGCGCCCCGGTTCGGGATGACCTTGGCCGAGAAGAGCATCCGGCCCGACGCCGGGTCCTCGACCTCGCTGTAGTAGACGCCCGGCGAGCGGACGAGCTGGCTGACCACGACCCGCTCCGCGCCGTTGATGACGAAGGTGCCCTGGTCCGTCATCCACGGGTAGTCGCCCATGTAGACGCGCTGGCGCTGGATCTCGCCCGTCTCCTTGATCAGGAGCTCGACGTTGACGTAGAGCGGCTTGCTGAACGTCAGGTCCTTGGTCCGGCACTCCTCCTCGGAGTACTTCGGGGCCCCGAACTCGTAGTCGAGGAACTGGAGCTCCATGACCTTGCCGGTGAAGTCCTTGATCGGGCTGATCTCGTCGAACAGTTCCCGCAGGCCCTTGTCCACGAACCAGGCGAACGAATCGAGCTGCAACTCGATGAGGTTCGGGATCTCGAACTTCTCGTAGCTGACGCCGTCGACCTTCTTATCGATGCGGGCGTAGGAGATGCGACCCGAAGGGGTCAGGGCGCGAGTCGACGACTCAGCGACAGACGGCATGAAGCACCACTCCTTGACGGAGGTTTGGAAGGGGGAAACGGGCCGCGCTCACAGAAGGAGTAGGATATCGCGATTCTCCGTCTTGTCAAATGGCCCCGGTCGTGGTATTGGGGCCTGTTTCGGTTGCGACGAGCCCGTTCGCCGTCATCGGCGCCTTCGCGGTGCTCGCGGAGGCGGTTTCCGGTCTGACGCTGTCGCGCTGCCGCCGAGCTGGTCGAACGGCGACACGCCGCGCCGGGATCAGTGATTCGGGCCGTAGCCGCCGATCTGATCGAACCGCGACACGCCGCGCCGGGGGTCCTGGCCAAGGCGGAGTCGAGCACGAGAGCGAGCGCACCCTGAGGTGCGTGAGCGAACGCGCGCAGGCGACAACGCCGGCCAGGGCTCCTGGAGCGGCGGCCTCGGTTACTTGACCTCTACTTTTCCGCCGACCTCCTCGATGGCGGCCTTGATCTTCTCGGCCTCGTCCTTCGTCACGCCTTCCTTGACGGCCTTGGGCGACGCGTCGACGAGATCCTTGGCCTCCTTGAGGCCGAGGCCGGTCAGCTCGCGCACGACCTTGATGACCGGGATCTTGTTCGGACCGATCTCGGTCAGCGTGGCCGTGAACTCGGTCTGCTCCTCGGGGGCCGCGGCGACGGCGCCGGAATCACCACCGGAAGCGGCCGGGGCGGCCGCGGCGGCGGCCGGAGCTGCGGCGGTCACGCCGTAGCGCTCCTCGAACTTCTTGATGAAGTCGGACAGCTCGAGGACGGTCATCTTGTCGATCGCCTCGAGGAGGTCGTCCTGGGAAAGGGCACTAGCCATGGGTATCTCCTTGTCAGTGGTCGTGTCGGTGTTGGTGGGGATGGTTCGGTGAAGGACTACGCGCCGTCGGCTCGGGCCTTCTGCTCGGCGACCTGCGCCAGGGCGTAACCCAGGTTGCGCAGGGGCGCGGCGAACAGACCGGCCAGCGTCGCGACCGGCGCCTGCATCCCACCGGCCAGCTTGGCCAGCAGGATCTCACGCGATGGCAACGCGGCGAGCCGCGTCACGGCGTCGGCGTCGATGGCCTGATCGCCCAGGACCGCGCCGGTGATCCGGACGATCTTGTTGTACGGGCGAGTGGCCTCGAGGACCGCCTTTGCGGTGCCGGCTTCGTCGCTCCCGAACGCGATCGCGGTCGGGCCGGTCAGCAGCGGGCTGAGCGCCGCACCGACCGAATCGTCTGCGGCGATCCGCAGCAATCGGTTCTTGACGACGCGATAGGTGACGTCCTGCTTGCGCAGGGCGCGCCGGATCTCGGCGATCTCCTTCACCTTGAGGCCGCGGTACTCGGACACGATCAGCGTCCGGCTGTTGGCGAGCTCCTCGCGCAGCTGGGCGACCGTCTCGCGTTTGGCCTCCGTGGGCATGAGCGCCCTCCTGTGCTTCGACACGCGACCGGCGTGCGGCGGTGGGCGCCCGATCTGCATCGGTGGCCCCTGCGACGGTCCCATGGCGACCTCCGTCCCGGAGGTCGACCCGACTCGCAGGAGCACGGCCCACCCGGAGGGGTGTGCGGTACCTCGCTGCCTCGGCGTGCTCGTCGTCGTCCCCGGTATTCGGTGACCCTTGCGGGTCCCCTCGTCCGGTCCGATCCGACGGATCAAGCCCGGCACGTCAGCCGCCTTGAGGGCGGTTGGCGCACGCTGGGCGCAGGCTGTCTTCGGTCCGTCTGGTCTGACGTCCAGTCGATCCGTCTCCCGCGTTGCCGCCTCCACGCGCTCCGCTCACGCACCTCGAAGTGCGCTCGCGTCGCGTGCTCGGCGTCGCCTTGGATTCGGACCGCCTGCCCGTCAGACCTATTCATCAGGTGATGCGCCTCTCGGCCGCCACCGTGTCTGGTACGCCGGCGGCCCGCCGGCAGGGGTCAGGCCGCGGCGACGGCCAGGAGACCGGGCACGTCGACCCGGATGCCCGGGCCCATCGTGCTGGCGATGGTCAGGGTCTTGAGGTACTGGCCCTTGGCGCCGGCCGGCTTCGCGCGGTTGACCGCGTCGACCAGGCTTGCCAGGTTCGCGAGGAGGTCATCGGCGGAGAAGCTGCTCTTCCCGACCGACACGTGGATGATCCCGGCCTTGTCGACCTTGTACTCGACGCGACCGGCCTTGACCTCCTTGATGGCACGCTCGAGGTCGAACGTGATCGTGCCCGACTTGGGGTTCGGCATGAGACCGCGGCGGCCGAGGATCTTGCCGAGCTTGCCGACGAGGCCCATCGAGTCCGGGGTGGCGAGCGCCACGTCGAAGTCGAGCCACCCGGCCTCGATCTTCTTGACGAGGTCCTCCCCGCCGACCTCGTCGGCACCGGCCCGGAGGGCCTCCTGGGCCTTCTCGCCGGTGGCGAAGACGGCCACCCGGGTCACCTTGCCGGTCCCGTGCGGCAGCACGACCGTGCCGCGCACCATCTGGTCGGCATGACGCGGGTCGACGCCGAGCCGGATGTGCGCCTCGACCGACGCATCGAAGGCGACCGTCGTCGTCTGCTTGACGAGCTCGACCGCCTCATCGGGCGGGTACAGCCGATCGCGATCGACGAGCTTGGCGGCCTCGAGGTACTTCTTGCCGTGCTGTGGCATGCGTTCGTTCCTCCTGGCGGTCGGCGGTCCCGACCTCCCCCGTCATGGGTCCGTGGTCGCGGCCCGGGGTGGTGGCCGCGCGGACAGGAACTATAGCCGCGTGCTAGCTGATGACCTCGATGCCCATGGAGCGGGCGGTCCCTTCGATCTGCAGCATCGCGGCGTCGACGTCGTTGGCGTTGAGGTCGGCCATCTTGATGGCGGCGATCTCGCGGACCTGGTCCTTCGTCACGCGGCCGACAGACTCGCGCTTGGGCGTGCCGGCGCCCTTCTCGACACCGGCGGCCTTGCGCAGCAGGTCCGCAGCCGGCGGGGTCTTGAGGATGAACGAGAACGACCGATCCTCGAAGATCGTGATCTGCGCGGGGATGATCTGACCGGCCTTGTCGGCGGTCTTCTCGTTGTACGACTTGGTGAATTCGACGATGTTGATGCCGTGCGGTCCCAGCGCCGTCCCGACCGGCGGGGCGGGCGTCGCCTTCCCGGCGGGCAGCTGGAGCGTGAGCATGATGCGGATCTTCTTGGCCACGGGGGTTCGGGTTCCTTTCTAGCGAGCGGCCGCCCGCCGAGCGTCGGTCAGAGTTTCTCGACCTGCAGGAAGTCGAGCTCGACCGGGGTCTCGCGGCCGAAGATGCTCACCAGGACCTTGACCTTGTTGCGCTCCGGGTTGACCTCCTCGACCGTGCCGATGAACTCGGCGAACGGCCCGTCGGTGACCCGGACGCTCTGGCCCTTGGTGAAGGCGACGCGGTACTTCGGCGTCTCGACGCCCATGTGCCGCAGGATCTGCTTGACCTCGTTCTCATCGAGCGGGATCGGCTCGCTGCGCACGCCCGGGATGTTCGCGCCGCCGACGAAGCTCGTGACGCCCGGCGTGTTGCGGACGACGAACCAGCTGTCCGGGTCGAGGATCATCTCGACGAGGACGTAGCCCGGGTAGACCTTCTTCTGGACGGTGTGGCGCTGCCCCTGGCGGATCTCGATCTCGTCCTCCATGGGGACGAGGACCTGGAAGATCTTGTCCTCCATGCCCATCGACTCGATGCGGTGCTCGAGGTTCGCCTTGACCTTGTTCTCGTAGCCCGAGTAGGTGTGGATGACGTACCAGCGCTTCTCGGGCGCGCGGGTCTCGATGCTGAGTTCGGTCATCGCCCTACCCCACGCCCGCGAGGAGGCCGATGAGACCCCGGAAGAACTGGTCGAGCAGCGTGATGTACAGGCCGACGACGAAGCTGATGGCGAACACGAGCACGGTCAGGTTGCGGACCTGCTCACGGGTCGGCCACGAGACCTTGCGGAGCTCGGAAAACACTTCGTCGAAATAGCGGCGGAGGCGGGTCACGTCAGTCGTTCTTCTCTCGGGCTACGGATTGGAGGAGTGGCAGGGGCGATAGGACTCGAACCTACAACCGCCGGTTTTGGAGACCGGTGCTCTGCCAATTGAGCTACACCCCTGCGGGTCGGCGACCTACTTCGCCTCGCGGTGCAGTGTATGCCGTCGGCAGCGCGGACAGTACTTCTGCAATTCGATCCGGTTGGGATCGTTCTTCTTGTTCTTGCGCGTCGTGTACGTCCGCTCCTTGCACTCGGTGCAGGCGAGCTGGATCGTGGGGCGCGCTTCGACTCGGGCCATGTCGTCCCCTACTCGGTGATGGTGACGATGGCGCCGGCGCCGACGGTCCGGCCGCCCTCGCGGATGGCGAAGCGCTGGCCGACCTCGAGGGCGATCGGGGTGATCAGCTCGACGGTCATCTCGACGTTGTCGCCGGGCATGATCATCTCGGCCCCCTCGGGCAGCCCGATGGCCCCGGTCACGTCGGTCGTGCGCAGGTAGAACTGCGGGCGGTAGCCGTTGTAGAAGGGGGTGTGGCGGCCGCCCTCCTCCTTGGTCAGGACGTAGACCTGCGCGCTGAACTTGGTGTGCGGCTTGACCGAGCCCGTCTTGGCCAGGACCTGGCCGCGCTCGATCTCCTCGCGCTCGATGCCCCGGATGAGGCAGCCCACGTTGTCGCCGGCGCGGCCCTCGTCGAGCAGCTTCTTGAACATCTCGACGCCGGTCACGACGATCTTGCGGGTGGGCTTGACCCCGACCAGCTCGACCTCGTCGCCGACCTTGACGATGCCGCGCTCGATGCGCCCGGTGGCGACCGTGCCGCGGCCCTTGATCCCGAACACGTCCTCGACCGGCATGAGGAACGGCTTGTCGATGGCGCGCTCGGGCGTCGGGATGTAGCTGTCGACCGCGTCCATCAGCTCCTGGATGGGGGCGTACGCGGCGTTGGCCGGGTCGTCGGGCGCCTCGAGCGCCTTGAGCGCGGAGCCGCGGATGACCGGGATGTCGTCGCCCGGGAAGTTGTACTTGGACAGCAGCTCGCGGACCTCGAGCTCGACGAGGTCGAGCAGCTCGGGGTCGTCGACCATGTCGACCTTGTTGAGGAAGACCACGATGTAGGGGACCTCGACCTGGCGGGCCAGCAGGATATGCTCGCGGGTCTGGGGCATCGGCCCGTCGGTGGCGGCCACGACCAGGATGGCGCCGTCCATCTGGGCGGCCCCGGTGATCATGTTCTTGATGTAGTCGGCGTGCCCGGGGCAGTCGACGTGGGCGTAGTGGCGGGCGGCCGTCTCGTACTCGACGTGGGCGATCGCGATGGTGATCCCGCGCTCGCGCTCCTCGGGCGCGTTGTCGATCGAGTCGAACGCGCGGTACTCGGCCGAGCCCTTCAGGGCGAGGTACTTGCTGATCGCCGCGGTGAGCGACGTCTTGCCGTGGTCGATGTGGCCGATCGTGCCGATGTTCACGTGCGGCTTGGTACGGTCGAACTTCTTCTTGGCCACGTGACCATGTACTCCTTACAGACGCGGCAGTGCCGCAACAGACCGGGGCTCCCGCGACCGGCTCAGCCGGCGGATGGAGCCCACAATCGGACTCGAACCGATGACCTCTTCCTTACCAAGGAAGTGCTCTGCCAGCTGAGCTATGTGGGCCCGGGAGCGAGCGCATGTGACGAGAGAGTGGTGGGCCGGGAGGGATTCGAACCCCCATGCCTTTCGGACCTGGTCTACAGCCAGGCGAGCCGCCGTTGCTCAACCGACCCACTGCCGGACGGTCCCGGGCCGAGACTGCGGACTCGTTGTGGACCCGGATCCGATGTTGTCGCTGGAGCCGACGACGGGACTCGAACCCGGAACCTGCGGTTTACAAAACCGCTGCTCTACCAATTGAGCTACGTCGGCACGACGGGCAGGGTCATACCGCAGATGACCCGTTCCGGCGCCGGGAGATGATAGGGCCGGCCGCCCCGACGGGTCAAGCGCGCGGGGTCCGGCGTCGCGCCGGCTTCGCCTGCTCGGGAGCGGCGTCGGTCCCGCCGGTCGGGGTCGGGCCGCCCGGAAGGAGATCGTCGGGTCCGGGCGCCACCGGTGCGCCGGCCGCCGCCTTGGCGGCTGTCGTCTTCGTCGTGCGGGGCTCCGGGGTGCGGGTCGTCGCGGCCAGGGTCTTCGCCGCCGAGGTCGCCTTCCCTCGCGGCTTCGTGGCCGGGGCCGTCGTCATCGTGGCCGTGGTCTTCGCCGCCGTCGCGCGGGGCTTCGTCGCCGGCGTCGCCGCCTTCGATGTCTTCCTGGCCGGGGTCGCTGCGGCCGCAGTCGTGGCCTTCGCGCGGGATCCGGTGGCCGGAGCCGCCGCCTTCGCGCTTGGCTTCGCGGCCCGCGCCGTCGCCTTCGCCAAGGGCTTGGCCGCAGACCGGGCCGGGCCCACCGTCAGGCCCTTCGGCGTCCTCTTCGGCTTGGGGGCGGCGGGCGGCGGCTCGAGTGCCGGCGCATCGGGCTGGTCCGTCGGCGCCGACGGCGGAGTCATGTCGTCCGTGGCCGAGCCAGCCGGGGGTGCGCCGACCGCCTCGGGATCGCGTTGCGCGACGGCCTCGAAGAGGAGGATCGATCCGGCGACCGCCGCGTTGAGCGACCCGATGACGCCGCGCATCGGGATGCGCATGAACAGGTCGCACCGGCGTCGGATCGCCGGGCCCAGGCCCTGCCCCTCGCTGCCGACCACGATCGCGAGCGGACCCCGCAGGTCGCTCTGGCGCGCGGTCAGCGGGGCATCCGCCTCCGCGCCCGCGACCCGGAGCCCGTGGCTCCGGAGGTCGGCGAGGGCGCCCGCGAGGTCGTCGACCGGGCACAGCAGGAGATGCTCGACGGCGCCGGCCGAAGCCTTCACCGCGGATGGGGTCAGCGGGGCCTGTCGATGGGTCGGGAACAGGACGCCATGGACGCCCGCGGCCTCGGCGCTGCGCAGGAGCGTGCCGACGTTCTGGGGATCCTCGAGTGAATCGAGAGCGAGGACGAAAGGCGCCTCCCCGCGCTCGGCGGCACGCGCCAGGATCTCCTCGACGGTCGCGAACCGCCGCGGCGCGACGACCAGGGCGACGCCCTGGTGACCATCGAAGCCGGCCAGGGCCGTCAGCGATCCGCCCTCGAGCTCGACGATCGGGATCCGCAGGTTCGTGGCATGCAGCACGATCTTCTCGAGGGCCAGGCGACGCTGCGGGACGACGAGCAGTCGATGGGCCTCTCGGCGAGCGACGAATGCCTCCTCGACCGGGCGACGGCCCGCGACCAGCTCCTCGTCCGGGCCGAGCACGTCGGGCGGGGGCAGCGCCGGCGGTGCGTAGGACGGGCGCGGCATATCCGACGGTGGCCGGCCGGGAGCCGGCGGTCCCCAGCGACCGGGCGGGCGACCCCCGGGCCCGGCACCACCGGGCGGCCGGCCGAAGGCGGGACGGCCATAGGGTGGTCGCCCCGGCGTCGACCGCGGCCCGAACGGCGTCCGGCCGGCCGGTGGACCGTGGCGCGGATCCCGCGACCGGTCCGGGCCGTGGCTGGCATCACGAGGGCGTGGGGCGTCGAACCGGGGACGAGCATCGTACGGAGGACCCGCCGGCGGTCCCGGATGGTCACGACGCGGCGCGTCGGGTCTCGGGCGACCAGGGTACGGGCGACCCCCGGGTGGCCCCAGGTCGTCTCGGCGTGGGGCGTCATGCCTGGGCGCATCGAAGCGCGGCCCACCCGGGCGTGGCGCCTCGCGGCGTGGCCCGCCCGGCCGCGGGCCGCCCGGCCGCTGGCTACCCGGTCGTGGGCCACCCGGCCGGGGACCATCGCGGTACGGCCCGTCGGGTCGGGGCGCATCGAAGCGCGGTCGATCGGACGGTGGCCACGGCGGCCGGCCGGCTCCGGGTCCCGGTCCCGGCGGCCGCCCACGTCCCCCGCCGGACCGAGGTCCCGGTCCGTGCCCGGGTCCATGGCCGGGGCCGCGGCGTTGCCCGGTCGGCTTTCGCGCGTCGTCGTCGCGGCGCGGCCGGTCAGCCATGCCCAGCCTCCACGAGACGGCGCCACCGCTGCCCGTCGCGCGTGTCCTCGACCGCGATCCCCCGCTCCGCGAGCTCGTCGCGCAGGCGGTCGGCACCGGCCCAGTCGCGCGCCGCGCGGGCGGCCGCACGCGCGTCGAGGAGCGCCGCGCTCTCGGCATCGAGCGGATCGGTCTCGTCGGGCAGGACGCCGAGCACGCGGTCGATGTCGCGCAACGTCGCGATCGCCGATCGCGCGTCACCCGTCGACAGGCTCCGGACCTCGATCCGACGGTTGAGCTCGCGGACGAGGTCGAAGACGGCAGCCAGGCCCTCGGAGACGTTGAGGTCGTCGTCGAGCGCCTCGCCGAAGGCCTCGCGCGCGGTCGCGAGCAGGGTCGCGACCGTCGGATCGTCCGCCCGGTCCTCACCGTACGCCTCGAGGGCGGCGAGGGCCGCGTCGAGGCGGGCCACGGCCGCCGCGGCCGCCGTCAGCGACGCATCGGTGTAGTTCAGGCCGGCCCGGTAGTGGACCGAGATCAGGGCGTAGCGGAGCGCCCGCGGCGAGATCCCCGCGGCCAGCAGCTCGCTCGTGCGGGCGATGTTGCCGGTCGACTTCGCCATCTTCGAGCCGCTCATCCGGAGGTGCGCGCAGTGCAGCCACGTCCCGACGAACGGCCGGCCGGTCGCCGCCTCACTCTGGGCGATCTCGTCCTCGTGATGCGGGAAGATCAGGTCGACGCCGCCGGTGTGGATATCGAACGACGGGCCGAGGTGCGCCATGCTCATCGCCGAGCACTCGATGTGCCAGCCGGGCCGGCCCGGGCCGATCGCGGTCTCCCAGCTGGGCTCGCCCGGCTTCGGGCCCTTCCAGAGCGCGAAGTCGCGGACGTCGTCCTTGGCGTACTCGTCGGCCTCGACCCGCTCCCCGACCCGGAGCTGCTCCGGGTCCAGGCGGGCGAGCCGGCCATACGCGGGCCACGAGGCGATCCGGAAGAAGATCGAGCCATCGTCCGTGCGATAGGCGTGGCCGCCGGCCTCGAGCGTCGCGATGAGCTCGACCATGCGGTCGATGTGCTGCGTCGCCCGCGGCATGACGTCGGGCGTCGTCATGCGCAGGGCCTCCGCCTCGGTCAGGAACCCGCTCAGGTGCAGGTCGGTGAGCTCGGCGATCTCGATGCCGGCCGCGGCGGCGCCCCGGATGATCTTGTCGTCGACGTCGGTGACGTTCATGACCCAGCGCACGGTCAGGCCCCGCCAGCGCAGGTGGCGGACGAGCAGGTCGGCGAAGAGGAACGAGCGGAAGTTGCCGATGTGGACCGGGCCGTAGACCGTCGGCCCGCACGAGTAGATCCCGACCACGTCCCCGAGCGGGACGAACGGTCGCGTCTCGCCCGTCAGCGTGTCGTGCAGGCGGATCGTCACCCGACCGTCTCCAGCATCACGACCGCGAGCGCGGAGATCGAGCGACCGGCCCCCTCGTCGCCGGCGAGGTTGCCGGTGGAGGCCTTGACGTTGACCGCCGTCGCATCGACGCCGAGGAGACCGGCGATGGCCGCGCGCATCGGATCGAGATGGGACGCGAGGCGGGGCCGCGCGGCCACGATGGTGATATCGGCGTTGCCGACCCGCCAGCCGGCCGCGGTCGCGCGGTCGGCCACGTCGGCGAGGAGCTCCGCACCGGCGATCCCCGCCGGCGTCGACGGCCCGGCCGGGAAGATCCGGCCGAGGTCGCCCAGCCCGGCGGCACCGAGGATGGCATCGCACAGGGCGTGGATGGCGACGTCGCCATCGGAGTGGCCGTGCAGCCGCGGTGCGCCCTCGATGGTGACGCCGCCCAGGGCAAGGGGTTCGCCCGGGCCGAACGGGTGGCTGTCGTGGCCGATCCCGACACGGCCCGGGCGCGTCGCGGCCAGGGCCGCCTCGGCCCGACGGAGATCGGCGGGTCGCGTCACCTTGAGGTTGCTCGGATCTCCGGGAACGACATGGACCGGGATTCTACAGGCCTCCAGAAGGGCGGCCTCATCGGTCCAGGCGCGTTCACCACCGGGCGGAAAGCGCGCGTACGCCTCCCGCAGGACGCCTCGTCGCACGCCCTGCGGGGTCTGCGCCATGCCGAGCCCGTCGCGATCGACGGTCGCTCCGACGAGCTCGCCCTCGACGCGTTTGACGGTCTCGGCGATCGGCAGGATCGGGATGGCCGCGCCGTGCAACGCGGTCGCGTGGATGACCGACCGCACGAGGTCGGGCGTCACCATCGGGCGGGCGCCGTCGTGGACGAGGAGGACCCGGTCGTCATCGCCGCCGGTGTCACCGAGGGCCGCGACGCCGGCCGCGACCGAGGCATCCCGACGGTCGCCCCCGGCGACGACATCGCGCGGGTCCGCGCGGAGCCAGTCGGCGGCGCGCAGGGTGGCGACGTGCTCCGGCGCGGTCACGACCACGATCCGCTCGATCTCGGGCACGGCCTTCAGCGCCGCCACCGTCCATGCGAGGAGCGGCCGTCCGCCGATCGGGGCGAGCAGCTTGTCGGTGCCGCCCATCCGCGTGGATCGGCCCGCGGCGACGACGATGGCGTCGGCGGCCGGCAGCACGCCGTGGGACGGATCCGCGGAGCCGGGTCCGCTCAATCGAGCCGAGGCTGGGCGAAGATCATGCGTCCGGCGACGGTCTGGAGGACGCGCGTCACCGCCACGTCCACGTCGTGGTCCATGTGTCGGGCGCCGCCCTCGACGACGATCATCGTGCCGTCATCGAGGAAGCCGACGCCTTGACCGGCCTCCTTGCCCTCCTGGATGACGCGCACGCGCAACTCCTCGCCGGGCAGGACGGCCGGCTTCACGGCGTTGGCGAGCGAGTTGATGTTCATGACCCGGACGCCCTGCAGCTCGGCGACCCGATTGAGGTTGAAGTCGTTGGTCAGGATGACGCGGCTCCGGGCTCGAGCGAGCGCGACAAGCTTGGCATCGACCTCGGCGATCTCGGGGACGTCGTCCTCGATGATCTCGACGGGCGTCGCGGGCTCCTTCTGCATCTTCGAGAGGATCTCGAGGCCACGGCGCCCGCGGTTGCGCCGGAGCGTGTCCGAGCTGTCCGCGATGTGCTGGAGCTCGTCGAGGACGAACCGCGGGATGACGAGCGTGCCGTAGATGAAGCCCGATTCCACGATGTCGGCGATCCGCCCATCGATGATCGCGCTGGTGTCCACGACGATCCGTGGCTCGCCGACGGCCCGCGCGTCGCGGCGGTCCGGGGTGGGTCGTCGGACGAGTCCGACGGCCTCGGCCGCGATGATCAGGTCCTCGCGCTTGGCCACGGTCAGGCCGAGCATGCCGAGACCCAGGAAGATCGAGACCCCGAGCGGCAGCCACGTCCCGAACGGCTGCGGGAGGCCGCTCAGGGGCAGGCCGAGCAGGAGGCCCATCAGGAGGCCGATGAGCAGGCCGATCACCGCGGTGATGAACTCGGCCGTCGAGAGCTGCTCGACCTGCCGGATCAGCCATGTCGCCGGGACGATCGTCAGGTATGGCAGCACGCCGAAGCCGACGACGCCCCACGCCACGACCCACAGGGCGACGAGCGCGCCGGCGGCGTCGTAGTCCTTGAACAGGCCGTCGCCCGTGGTGGCCAGGACGAGCCCGACAGAACCGCCGAGGAGCGCCCCCAGGACACGGATGTAACGGATCAACGGCTCCCTCGAGGCATCACCGTGGTGACCCGGGCCCACGGAGGGCTCGCACGGGGGGTCAGCCTAGCATCGCCGCGACGGCCTCGCCACGTGCTCCGTGTCCGGGGCCGAGCGCCTGCGCGATCGCGTCGGCGAGACTCCCGACCGTGACGATCTCCATCCCGGGCACCTCGAGCGGGCGGGCTCCCCGCGCGGGACGCGGGACGATGGCCCGGCCGAACCCGAGCCGGGCCGCCTCGCGGAGCCGGCGCTCGAGGCCGCTGACCGACCGCAGCTCGCCGAGCAGACCGACCTCGCCGATCGTGACGGTCCCCGGTGTCACCGGCCGGTCGCGGAGCGATGACGCCAGCGCCAGGGCGACCGGCAGGTCGAGCCCGGGCTCGGCGACGGACAGGCCGCCGGCCAGGTTCGCGTAGACGTCGTGTCCGGACAGGCCGATCCCGGCACGCCGGCCGAGGACCGCCACCAACAGGCTGAGGCGGTTCGGGTCGAGGCCGCTGGCCCGTCGGACGGGAGCGCCGAAGCGCGCCGTCGACACGAGGGCCTGGACCTCGACGAGGAGCGGCCGGCTCCCCTCCATGGTCGGGGCGACGACGCTGCCGGGTGCCGGCTCGTCGTGCTCGGCGAGGAATGCCCGGGCCGGATCGACCACCTCGGCCAGCCCTGCATCGCCCATCTCGAAGACCCCGACCTCGTCGGTCGAACCGAATCGGTTCTTCGATGCGCGCACCAGCCGCAAGGCCGCGTATCGCTCGCCCTCGAGATTGATGACCGCATCGACGAGGTGCTCGAGCGTCTTGGGGCCGGCGATCGACCCGTCCTTGGTCACGTGGCCGGCGAGGATGACCGCGGTCCCCTCCCCCTTGGCGAACTCCATCAGCCGGAGCGTGGCCTCGCGAACCTGGCCGACGCTCCCTGCCGGCCCGTCGAGCTCGTCGACCGTGGCGGTCTGGACGGAATTGACGACGAGGACATCGGGGGGTCGGGCGCGTGCCTCGTCGACGATCCGGCCGATCTCGTGCTCCGCGAGGATGCGGACGCGCTCGCCCGCCGGCCCGCCGAGGAGGCCGAGCCTGGCGGCGCGCAGGTGCACCTGTGCAGCCGACTCCTCACCCGTGGCATACAGCGCTCCGCGGGCCGCGGCGGCGCCGGCGACCAGCCCCGAGACCGCCTGGAGCATGAGCGTCGACTTGCCGATCCCCGGCTCCCCGCCGATGAGGACCACCGAACCCGGCACGAGCCCGCCGCCGAGGACGCGGTCGAGCTCGCCGATACCGATGGGCATGCGGGGCGATTTCGATCTCGCCGATCTCGGCGAGGGCTTGCGCGGGGGCGGCACCGGGGCCGGGCGCGGCCCGGCGCGCGCGGTCGGCGCGGCGAGGCTCGCGGACGACGGTCTCGACGAGGCTGTTCCACGCGCCGCAGGTCCGGCACTGGCCCTCCCAACGGAGGAAGGCATCGCCGCAGTTCCCGCAGACGTAGCGGCTCTCGGGCCGCGCCATGTCAGCGGCCGGGCGCGGTGGGCGCGCCCATGCTCAGACTGCCTCGACCGGCGTCAGCGGCTCGGCGGCGTGGATGTCCAGGCCGGCTTCGGGGTCCCGGTCCACGACGATCGTCGTGCCCGGTTCGTACCGACCGAGGAGGAGGTGCTCGGCGAGCACGTCCTCGACCATGTTCTGGATGACCCGGCGGAGCGGTCTCGCGCCATACGCCACGTCGTAGCCGAGCTTGATGATGTGCTCCTTCGCGGCCTGCGTGACCTCGAGCGACATCTGCTGGGCCCGGAGCTGGTCGCGCACGCGCTCGAGCATCAGGTCGACGATCTCGGTGATCTCCTCGACCGTCAGCGAGCGGAAGACGACGGTGGCGTCGATGCGGTTGAGGAACTCCGGTCGGAAGGCCTGCTTCAGCTCGGCCTGGACCTTGTCCTTCATGAGGTCGTAGGAGATCTGCGCCTTCGTGGCATCGGTGTCGCCCGACACCCGGAAGCCCAGGCTGGAGTTCGTCTGGAGCTGCTTCGCGCCCAGGTTCGAGGTCATGATGATGATGCAGTTCCGGAAGTCGACCCGCCGGCCTTTGGCATCGGAGAGGTGTCCGTCCTCGAGGATCTGGAGGAGGATGTTGAAGACCTCCGGATGCGCCTTCTCGACCTCGTCGAGCAGGATGACCGCGTAGCTCTTGCGGCGGACCGCCTCGGTGAGCTGGCCACCCTCGTCGAACCCGACGTAGCCCGGAGGCGCCCCCACCAGCCGGCTGACGTTGTGGCGCTCCATGAACTCGCTCATGTCGATCTTGATGAGCGCGTCCTCGCTGCCGAACATGAACTCGGCCAGGGCCTTGGCGAGCTCGGTCTTCCCGACGCCGGTCGGGCCGAGGAAGATGAACGAGCCGATCGGGCGCTTCGGGTCCTTGAGTCCGGCCCTGGCGCGGCGGACCGCCTTCGAGACGATCTCGATCGCTTCCTGCTGGCCGATGACCCGGTGGTGGAGCGCGTCCTCCATGTGGAGCAGTCGCTCGGACTCCTCCTGGGCGATCCGAGTGACCGGGATCCCGGTCCACATCGCGACGACCTGGGCGATCTCCTCGTCATCGACGATCGGCTGCTCGCCGGACATCGAGGACTGCCATTCGGAGCGCAGCGTGTCGACCGACTCGCGGGCGGTCGCCTCGGATTCGCGGAGCGTCGCGGCTTCCTCGTACTCCTGGTTGTTGATCGCCGCGTCCTTCTCCTTGGTGATGCGGTCGAGGTCCTTCTGGGCCTCGCGGAGCGCGGGCGGGGCGCTCGAGTGGCGCAGCCGGACGCGGGACGCGGCCTCGTCGATCAGGTCGATGGCCTTGTCCGGGAGGTGCCGGTCGGTGATGTACCGGGTCGAGAGATCGGCGGCGGCGCGGACGGCCTCGTCGCTGATCGTGACCTTGTGGTGCTGCTCGTACCGCTCGCGGATGCCCATCAGGATCTCGATGGTCTGCTCGACTGTGGGCTCCTCGACCATCACCGGCTGGAACCGGCGCTCGAGTGCGGCATCGCGCTCGATGTACTTGCGGTATTCGTCGAGCGTCGTCGCGCCGATGCACTGGAGCTCGCCGCGGGCGAGCGGCGGCTTCAGGATGTTGGCGGCATCGATCGCGCCCTCGGCGGCGCCCGCGCCGACGAGCGTGTGCAGCTCGTCGATGAACAGGACCGCGTCATTCGTGTTGCGCAGCTCTTCGATGATCTTCTTGAGCCGCTCCTCGAATTCGCCGCGGTACTTCGTGCCCGCGACGAGCGAACCGATGTCCAGGGTCAGGACGCGCTTGTTCAGGAGCGTCTCGGGGACGTCGCCGGCGACGATCCGGTGCGCGAGCCCCTCGGCGATAGCGGTCTTCCCGACGCCCGGCTCGCCGATGAGGGCCGGGTTGTTCTTGGTCCGGCGCGAGAGGATCTGGATGACCCGCTCGATCTCCTTCTCTCTTCCGATGACCGGGTCGAGCTTGCCCGCCCGTGCGGCGTCGGTCAGGTTGATCCCGAGCTGGTCGACGGTCGGCGTCTTGCTCGCGCGCTTCGTCTCCTGCGCCGACGGGCCTGCCGAGGAGCTCTGCGAGAGGACGCGGATGACCTCATGGCGGACCTTGTCCAGGTTCACGCCCAGTGACTCCAGCACACCGGCGGCGATCCCCTCGCCCTCGCGGACGAGGCCCAGGAGCAGGTGCTCCGTGCCGATGTAGTTGTGGCCGAGGCGGCGCGCTTCGTCGATGGCGAGCTCGATGACCCGCTTCGCCCGCGGCGTCAGCCCGACCTCACCGACGACCGGCCGATCGCCGCGCCCGATGATGAACTCGACCGCGGTCCGGACCTTCGGCAGTTCGACGTTCATGTTCTCGAGCACGCGCGCGGCCACGCCTTCGCCCTCGCGCACGAGGCCGAGGAGCAGGTGCTCCGTGCCGATGTAGTTGTGGTTGAACCGCTGGGCCTCGTCCTGCGCGAGCGTCAGGACCTTGCGTGCGCGATCCGTGAACTTGTCGAAGCGATCCATCCCAGTCGAACGCCTGTTCCGTTGCAGCACCACGAGCGTGGCGCTTGGGCCATGCTAGCACCGTACCTCACCGCAAGTCCGCCTGATCACCCGCGGTGTCTACACGGGAATTGTCGTGGACGCACCACTGGATGCTCCGCAGCAGGGTAAGGAATTGCAACGACCCGCCGGTCAGGGCGGGTCGTTCGTGCGGCGGGCGGGGCGTCAGCCCTTCGTGTTCGCCTCCATCGTCTCGTCGGCGATCTCGACGACCTCCTCCGCGGCGGCGGCCTCGATCGTGGCCTCGTCCGCGGCGACGGTCTCGACGACCTCCTCGATCTCCTCGGCGGCGGCCGTTCGCTCGGCGGCCTCGTCGGCCACCACGCCCGCTTCGATGTCATCGATCAGCCCGGCGGCTGCGGCCTCCTCGGTCGACTCGTCCGCGGCGACGGTCTCGAGGATCTCCTCGATCGCCTCCTCGGCCTCGGCCTCCTTGGCCGCCTCGATCGCCGCGACGTCCTCGACGACATCGACGGCGGCGTCGAGTGCCGGCTGCTCGTTCGCGTCGTTGGCGTCGGCCGCGTCCTCGAGCCGGTCGATCTCGACCGACCCGGCGGCTTCGACCGCGGCTTCTTCCTCGGCCACCGCAGCGACGATCTCCTCGATGACCTCGGTCGCGGCCGCTTCCTCGACGGCCTCGTCCACGGCGACGGATGCCGTGATGTCCTCGATGACCTCGGCCGCGGCGGCCTCCTCGAGGGCCTCGTCGACGGCCTCGGTCGTGGCGATCTCCTCGATGACCTCGGTCGCGGCGGCCTCCTCGAGGGCCTCGGTCTCGGCGACCGACTCACGGACCTCGTCCACCTCGGCAGCGGCGAGCTGCTGGCGGACCTGCGCGAAGGCCGACGCGAGCGTGTTGTCGATCCCGCCCTCGGGCTCCTGGACCGCGTCGGACATGGAGTAGCCGCGCTCGGGTCGCGGCCGGCGCTCGGCGCGCGGGGCACCGGGGGCACTCGGCTCGGCCGCGGGGCGGGCCGGCGGCTCCTCCGCCTGCTTGAGGCTGAGACCGAGGCGATGCCGCTCGGAGTCGAGCGAGATGATCTTGAGCTTGAGCTGCTGGCCCTCGTGGACGACGTCCGCGGGGTGCGCGACGCGCTGATGGGACAGCTCGCTGATGTGGATCAGGCCCTCGAGGCCGTCGCGCACGCGCACGAACGCGCCGAAGTTGACGAGCTTCGTGACCGTGCCGTCGATGATGTCGCCGACCTTGAAGTCCGCGACCGTGGAGTGCCACGGGTCGGGCTGCAGGCGACGGATCGACAGGCTGATCCGGCCGCGCTCGTGGTTGATGTCGATGACCTCGGCCTCGACCTCCTCGCCGACCTTGTAGCCGGCCTCGGGGTTGTTGACCTTGTTCCACGAGAGCTCGCTCTTGTGGACGAGGCCGTCGATGCCACCGAGATCGATGAACACGCCGAACGGCGCGATCGAGCGGACGGTGCCCTTGACGGTCTGGCCGACCTGGAGGCTGCTGAACAGCTCGTCCCGCTTCTCGCGGCGCTCCTCGTACAGGGCGACCTTCTCGGACAGGATCAGGCGGTTGGCCTTGCGGTTGACCTCGAGGATCTTGAGCCGGAGCTTGCGGCCGACGAACGGCTGGAGCTTCTCGGCGATCTCCTGGGCCGCATCGCGCGGCTGGTCGTTCTGCGGCCGGCGGGGGAAGTCGACGATCTGGCTGATCGGCACGAACCCGCGGATGCCACAGTCGACGATGAGGCCGCCCTTGTTGTGGTCGATGACCGGCGCCTCGATGATGACGCCCGCCTCGAACTGCTCCTGCATCGCGCGCCACTTGCGCTCGAGGCCGGCTCGGCGGAGCGACAGGACGACGTGGCCCTCCGGCGATTCCGGCTGGAGGACGTAGACGAGTACCGTGTCGCCGACCGCGAGTTGCGGCTGGCCTTCGCCATGGCGTCCGAAGAGCTCGCGATTGCTGACGACGCCCTCGCTCTTGGCGCCGATGTCGACGAGGATCTCGTCCTTGTCGATCCGGACGACGGTCCCCTCGACCACGTCGCCGTGCTTGAAGCTCTTGATGTCCGAGTCCTGCTCGGCGAGGAGCTCCGCCATCGTGGTCGGCTCCGGGCCGAGCTCGCGCACGGGCACGGGCTCCGGCTCCTCGTCCTCGCTGGCGGCGGGCGCGTGCGCCATCTCATCGGCGTGGAGCGAGGCGGGTTCGGCCCCGTCGGTGTCGACCGAGGTCGCCTCGGGCTCGACGGTCCGCGTCAGGTCATCGGCCGTGGACTTGACGGGCGCCTCGGCGGCCGGCGTGTCTGCGGTGGCGTCCGGCTCGCCCGGGGTCTCGGCGACGGCCTGGACGGGCTCGGCCTCGACCGGCTGGTCGGCGGCGGGCGCCGCGGCAGCGGCGTCGGCGGCGGGCGTCGCAGCGATGGGTGTGTCGGTATCGTCGGCGGCCGCAGCGACGGATGCGTCGCTCTCCTCCGCGGCCACGGACGGTGGGGCTTCAGGCTCCGCGGGCGCCGCCTGGGCGTCCGCAATGGTGGCGGGCTCGTCGGCGACCTGGGTCGCGACGCTGGCTTCGGGCGCCGGGTCGAGGTCGGAGGCGATGGCTTCCGGCTCGGGCGCGGTCCCGCCCTCTTCTTGGTCGGTCAACTTGTGGGTCTCTCCTGTTTGGATGGCTCCCGAGAATCACGAACGGCCTGAGCGCTGCTCAAGCCGTCTCCGGTCCGATCAAGTGGTCCGTGGTGATCTACTCCGCGGTCCGCTCCTTCGTGCGTGGAAATGACTGGCTGGTCGCTCTTCAGCTGTCCTGCCTCTCGGGGCCGGGAGAGTCTAGCACACGCTTTCTCGCGGCTACAATCGCAGACAACGTGCCCGAACTTCCCGACCTGACGGTCGTCGCCGAGGCCTTCCACGCGGCGCTCACCGGCCGGCCGATCGAGTCGATCTCGGCACCGGCGCCGCTCGCGGTGCGCGGGACCCCGGCAGAGCTCCAGGCGCTCGTCGGACAGCGCGTCCTCTCGATCCGCCGCCGTGGCAAGTTCCTGCTGATCGAGCTCGACCGCGACGCGGTCGTCGTCAATCCGATGCTCACCGGGCGGTTCCAGCTGGCGGCGCCGGGGGCGAAGCTCCCCAGCAAGACGGCTGTCGTCATCGGCCTTGGCCCGCGGGATGCCGGTCCGGCCGACGCGAGCCCATGGACGCTTGGTGCGTCATGGCTGCCATCGGACGCCGGACGAGCCGAGATCCGGTACCGCGACCCGACGCAGATGGGCAAGGTCTACCTGCAGCCGTCGGGCGTCGACCGGCCCGTGGCCGGCCTCGGCGGTGATGAGCAGGGTCCCGATGCGGACGATCCGTCCCTCACGCTCGACGTCTGGCGGGAGCGCATCAGGCGGCATCCCGGCGAGCTCAAGAACCTGCTGCGGAACCAGGCATTCGTCGCCGGGGTCGGCAATGCCTACAGCGACGAGATCCTCCATGCCGCGAGGCTGCTGCCGTTCCGGAAGCGGTCCAGCCTGGCGTCCGAGGAGGTCGATGCCCTCTACGAGTCGACCCGGACCGTCCTGACCGAGGCCATCGACATCCTTCGCGCGCGCGTCCCACCGACCTTCGAGACACAGGTGCGCGACTTCCTCGCGGTCCACAACAAGGGCGGCCAGCCGTGTCCCCGTTGCGGGACCCGAATCACGGAGGTCAAGGCCGGCGGCTTCATCACGTCGTTCTGCCGCGGCTGCCAGCGCTGATCGGCACCGAGGACCAGGGCAGCTTCAGGACTTGGGCAGCTTCAGGATCTGCCCGACCCGGATCTTGGACGGGTCGTCGATCTTGTTGAGCTTCGCGAGCACCTTGACGGTCGTTCCGAACCTGGCCGCGATCGCGCTGAGGGTGTCGCCCCTCCGGATCTTGTAGGTCGCGGGCGTCCCGGCGGCGGGCTTCGGGGTCGGCTTGGCCTCGGTCGGGACCAGCGTCGGACTCGGGTTCGCCGACGGCTCGGCCGACGACCCGGGCGTGCCCTCGCCTGCGGGCGTCGTTTGGGTGGCGACGGCACCGTCGGTCGAGACGGGCGTCGGAGTCGCCGACCCCACCGGGATCACGACACCGGACGGCGAACCGCCACCGCCGCTCGCGAGTCGCGCGAGCAGGACGGCCGCGAAGGCGAGCCCGAGAACCCCGATGAGGGCGCCCTGTCCCACGCCCGGCATCGCGACGATCGCCGGGATCGGCACCGACAGCCGGCCATGGTCGAGGACGAGCGGGGTCGTCCTCGCCAGCGGTCGGCGTCGGAGGACCGGACGGTGCCCGGCGGCCCGTGCCTCGCCGGCCGCCAGGTACGTGGCGCACGTGGCGTGCTCGGGGGTCAGGCAGAGACGGCGCTGCTTCTCTGGGGCGAGGGGCGCCGGCGGGGACACCGCGGTGCAGCGATGCTCGCGGGCGGCCGTGATGCTCCGCCAGCCGCCGTCGGCGGACAGCAGGAATGGGCACACGCCATGCACAGGGAGGCCGGCCCGTTCGTCGGCCGTATCGGGATAGGGCGCCGCGGCGCCGCGGCCCTGGAGGGCTCGCCCGTCGTCGGTCATGTCGAGAGCATACCGGAGCCACCTAGAGGATCCGTCGCAGGAGGTGGGGGGTGGTGACCCCCGGAAACGCAAAATCCCGGCGACGACCTATTTTCCCGAAAGGCTGCCCTCTCAGTATCTTCGGCGCTGGAGAGCTTAACTTCCGTGTTCGGGATGGGAACGGGTGTGGCCTCTCCGCTGGAGTCACCGGGATCGATGCGTGTACTGGACGTGTTTCGGCAGTGTCGATCTTCGATCGTTTCGAGTAGCCAGGGATTCTGATCCCTGATCCCAGCCACTGGCCCCTGGTCAGTTGCTGAAGAGGTCAAGCCCTCGACCATTAGTACCGCTCAGCTACATCCGTCACCGGACTTCCACATGCGGCCTATATAACAGGTGGTCTCCCTGCGGTCTTACCCGGTTGACCCGGTGGGGAACCTCATCTCGAGGCGAGCTTCGCACTTAGATGCTTTCAGCGCTTATCCCGACCGAACATAGCTACCCAGCGGTGCCCCTGGCGGGACAACTGGCACACCAGCGGTTCGTCCACTCCGGTCCTCTCGTACTAGGAGCAGCTCCTCTCAAGTTCCCTACGCCCACGGCGGATAGAGACCGAACTGTCTCACGACGTTCTGAACCCAGCTCGCGTGCCGCTTTAATTGGCGAACAGCCAAACCCTTGGGACGTACTTCCGCCCCAGGATGCGACGAGCCGACATCGAGGTGCCAAACGGTGCCGTCGATGTGAACTCTTGGGCACCATCAGCCTGTTATCCCCGGGGTAGCTTTTATCCGTTGAGTGATACCCCTTCCACTCGGAGGTACCAGATCACTAAGCCCGACTTTCGTCTCTGCTCGACTTGTGGGTCTCGCAGTCAAGCTCCCTTATGCCTTTGCACTCTTCGGCTGGTTTCCATTCAGCCTGAGGGAACCTTTGGGCGCCTCCGTTACACTTTAGGAGGCGACCGCCCCAGTCAAACTGCCCGCCTGACACTGTCCTGCGCCCGGATCACGGGTCGCGGTTAGAGTCGGAAATCAACAAGGGTGGTATTTCAACGTCGGCTCCGCCGAGGCTAGCGCCCCAGCTTCTCAGCCTCCCACCTATCCTACACAAGCTGATTCCCAATCCAATGTCAGGGTGCAGTAAAGCTCCACGGGGTCTTTTTGCCCTGCCGCGGGTAACCTGCATCTTCACAGGTACTTCAATTTCGCCGGATCCCTCGTTGAGACAGCGCCCAGATCGTTACGCCATTCGTGCGGGTCGGAACTTACCCGACAAGGAATTTCGCTACCTTAGGACCGTTATAGTTACGGCCGCCGTTTACCGGGGCTTCGATTCAAAGCTTGCACCTCTCCTCTTAACCTTCCGGCACTGGGCAGGCGTCAGCCCCTATACGTCAGCTTTCGCTTTCGCAGAGACCTGTGTTTTTGCTAAACAGTCGCCTGGGCCTTTTCACTGCGGCTTCGATCGACCACTGCAAGCAGCAGCCGCGAAGCGCCCCTTCTCCCGAAGTTACGGGGCCATGTTGCCGAGTTCCTTAACGAGGGTTCTCCCGATCGCCTTGGTATTCTCTACCCGCCTACCTGTGTCGGATTGCGGTACGGACACTATTGATCTCGCTAGACACTTTTCTTGCCAGCGTGGCTCACTCGAATTCGAGGCAGAAGCCCCTTTCATTCGCTGCTCGGGGTTGAATGAACGGACGGATTTACCTGTCCGATCCCCCTACCGGCTTAGACGCGTATAGCCAAAACGCGCTCGAACTACCACACCGTGTCATGCCATTGCTCCCACCTGGGATCAGATCCGGGACTCGACCGGCTTGCGCCGGCCAACCTCCGTTCTCCTACCCCCAGGCGACACCTTGCGGTGCAAACGATCGTTAGTGGTTCCGGAATATCAACCGGATGTCCATCGCCTACGACGTTCGTCCTCGGCTTAGGCCCGACTAACCCTGAGCGGACAAGCCTTCCTCAGGAAACCTTAGGCTTACGGCGTGTGAGATTCTCACTCACATTGCGCTACTCATGCCGACATTCGCACTTCCGTCCACTCCAGCCGTCCTCACGGTCGACCTTCACTGCTGACGGAACGCTCCCCTACCAAACCACGGCCGGCGAACCGGCCATGGAGTCCGTAGCTTCGGTACCAAGCTTGAGCCCCGCTGAATTTTCGGCGCAGATCCACTTGACCAGTGAGCTGTTACGCACTCTTTCAATGGTGGCTGCTTCTGAGCCAACATCCTGGTTGTCTATGCGAATCCACATCCTTTACCACTTAGCTTGGATTTAGGGACCTTAGCTGACGATCCGGACTGTTTTCCTTTTGACCACGAAGCTTAGCCCTCGCAGTCTGACTCCCGGGCTCTGAAATCACGGGATTCGGAGTTTGGTTGGGGTTGGTAAGCGGGAAGCCCCCTAGCCCATCCAGTGCTCTACCCCCGTGATTGAACGCCCGAGGCTAGCCCTAAAGCTATTTCGGGGAGAACCAGCTATCTCCGAGTTCGATTGGCATTTCACCGCTATCCACAGCTCATCCCCTAGCTTTTCAACGCTAGTGAGTTCGGTCCTCCACGAGACATTACTCTCGCTTCAACCTGGCCATGGATAGGTCACTCGGTTTCGGGTCTACAGCGTGCGACTGATCGCCCTATTCAGACTCGCTTTCGCTCCGGCTCCGTCCTTCGCGGACTTAACCTCGCCACACGCTAGTAACTCGTCGGCTCATTCTTCAAAAGGCACGCCATCAGGCTACCGGCGAACCGGCAACACCCTTTGACTGCTTGTAGGCACGTGGTTTCAGGTACTATTTCACTCCCCTTCCGGGGTGCTTTTCACCTTTCCCTCACGGTACTCGTTCACTATCGGTCGCCAAGAGTATTTAGCCTTGGACGGTGGTCCGCCCAGCTTCCCACATGAGAGACCTTCCACGTGGTACTCAGGTGGCTGATCACGGAGGTCGACTCGCTTTCGCCTACGGGGCTCTCACCCTCTCTGGCCTGCCGTTCCAGGGCAGTTCGACTAGCGATCGACTTTGTAACTCCGCCGGGACCTTGCCGGGTCCCGATGATCGGCTCCTACAACCCCCACTCAGAAACGGCGGCAACCTATCGCGCTGAGTGGGTTTGGGCTCTTCCCTTTTCGCTCGCCACTACTCAGGGAATAGTCTCCTTTCCTCCAGCTACTGAGATGTTTCAGTTCGCTGGCTTACCTCTTCCCGGCCTATTTGATTCAACCGGGAGTGACTGGGCATGACCCCAGCCGGGTTTCCCCATTCGGACATCTCCGGATCACTGTCTGCTCGCGACTCCCCGGAGCTTTTCGCAGCCTGCCACGTCCTTCTTCGGCTCTTGGCGCCAAGGCATCCACCCCGTGCCCTTTGTAGCTTGACCCCCTCCAGCCTCTGACCAGGTGGCCAGTCGCCGGCGGGATCCATATCGGGATCATTCCTTGACTACTCGGCGAAATCGAAGATCTTCAATCTGCCGAAACACATTCCAGTTGTTAAGGTGCGGCCCGCCCTCGAGGGGTGGACCACCGACGCCGGCCGAAGCCTTCGTCGCCCAGCGGTTCGCTGGTCGGTGGCCTGCCGATGGACGACAGGGCACGGATCAGGGGACCGATGACGAGTGAACGGCCCGCATCCGTCCGCCCGGGCGGGGCGGTGATGAGGACCTGACGCTATTCGATTGCGATGTCCGGCGCTGCGAGGGAGTGGTGGAGACGAGGAGACTCGAACTCCTGACCCTCTCCTTGCAAAGGAGATGCTCTACCGACTGAGCTACGTCCCCTAAGTGCCGAATGGGTGAGTGGTGGGCGTTTCTGGACTCGAACCAGAGACCTCTGCCTTATCAGGGCAGTGCTCTAACCAGCTGAGCTAAACGCCCGCCGTGGGCAGCGAAGCCAACTCGACGACCGAGGTCGTCGCGGGCGGCTGCACCTTAACCCTTGAAGAGTGACAGCAAATCGGACTCGGATGTCCGAATGGGTTTCGGTGTTCTTTCCAGGTCGCGATCGGTCTCCGGCCCGATCCCTTGCGGGACCGATCCGGCGAGCTCCACCTGGCGGGGAGACATCGAATCGACCGTGCGATCAACCCTAGGAGCCATCAACGCCTCGACCCCACCAAGGTCGAGACTCGGATCTCCCTAGAAAGGAGGTGATCCAGCCGCACCTTCCGGTACGGCTACCTTGTTACGACTTCGTCCCAATCACCAACCCCACCTTCGACGGCTGCCTCCTTGCGGTTGGCCCACCGGCTTCGGGTGTTGCCAGCTTTCATGACGTGACGGGCGGTGTGTACAAGGCCCGGGAACATATTCACCGCCGTATGCTGACCGGCGGTTACTAGCAACTCCGGCTTCATGTAGGCGAGTTGCAGCCTACAATCCGAACTGAGACCGGCTTTAAGGGATTCGCTCCACCTCGCGGTTTCGCCGCCCGTTGTACCGGCCATTGTAGCGTGGGTGTAGCCCAGGACGTAAGGGCCATGCTGACTTGACGTCATCCCCACCTTCCTCCGAGTTTCTCTCGGCAGTCCCGTGTGAGTGATACAACACACAGTAGGGGTTGCGCTCGTTGCGGGACTTAACCCAACATCTCACGACACGAGCTGACGACAGCCATGCAACACCTGTGGCCAGGCCCCTTGCGGGGAACCGACGTTTCCGCCGGGATCCTGGTCATGTCAAGCCCTGGTAAGGTTCTTCGCGTCGCGTCGAATTAAACCCCACGCTCCGCTGCTTGTGCGGGCCCCCGTCAATTCCTTTGAGTTTTAGCCTTGCGGCCGTACTCCCCAGGCGGGACACTTAATGCGTTAGCTTCGGCACTGGCGGGGTTGATACCACCAACACCTAGTGTCCATCGTTTACGGCTAGGACTACCGGGGTATCTAATCCCGTTTGCTCCCCTAGCTTTCGCGCCTCAGCGTCAAGAACAGGCCAGGAAGTCGCCTTCGCCACTGGTGTTCCTCCCGATATCTACGCATTTCACCACTACACCGGGAATTCCACTTCCCTCTCCTGCCTTCGAGTCGATCAGTATCGAGTGACCCTCCCCAGTTGAGCCGGGGGCTTTCACACTCGACTTGAACGACCGCCTGCGCGCTCTTTACGCCCAGTAAATCCGGACAACGCTTGTCACCTACGTATTACCGCGGCTGCTGGCACGTAGTTAGCCGTGACTTATTCGCCAGGTACCGTCATCATCTTCCCTGACAAAAGAGGTTTACAACCCGAAGGCCGTCATCCCTCACGCGGCGTTGCTGCGTCAGACTTTCGTCCATTGCGCAAAATTCCCGACTGCTGCCTCCCGTAGGAGTCTGGGCCGTGTCTCAGTCCCAGTCTGGGTGATCGTCCTCTCAGACCACCTACCGATCGTCGCCTTGGTGAGCCGTTACCCCACCAACGAGCTAATCGGACGCAGGCCCCTCCCGAAGCGCCTTGCGGCTTTACTGGTGCCAGTGAAGGCACCACCACATGCGGTATTAGCCACCCTTTCGGGCAGTTATTCCCCACTTCGGGGCAGGTCACCTACGCGTTACTCAGCCGTCCGCCACTAACGATCAGAGCAAGCCCTGATCGTCCGTTCGACTTGCATGTCTCATGCACGCCGCCAGCGTTTATCCTGAGCCAGGATCAAACTCTCCGAAGAAAAACGCGCCGTCTTGCGACGACGACTTCTATCCGAGGGTTCGACCACTCGCACATCTTTGTCACAGATTTGCTGTCACTCTTCAGTTGTTAAGGTGCAGCGTCCGGGGCATGGCAGCCCGCGGCGCAGAACGCTGAGTATGGGGCTTGGCGGTCGTCGCGTCAAACTCGACGACCAGGGCGAACGAGCCTCGACGGCCCGTCCCATGCGGCCTCCTGGGAGGCGGCACGAGCGCGAATGGTACGGGCACCCCCGGATGGCGTCAAACGCTGGTGGATCGACCGGCCGCGACCCCTCGGATCGTCAGAGGGGGCTGGTCTCGACCAGCAGGATGAACGCGGCCGCGCTGAGCCAGCAGAGGAGGGCGAGCTCCGGCGACGCGACCGCGCCGAGCGGCCCGGTCAGGACGACGTACAGCAGGATCCCGAGCAGCAGGGCGACGCCGGCCTTGGCGAGTCGCAGGAGGATCTCGTAGACGAGGTTGCTCATCCGCCTAGACCGCGCGCCGGCCCTGCAACGCGCGGATCAGGGTCACCTCGTCGGCGTACTCGAGGTCGCCGCCCACCGGCAGTCCGCGTGCGATCCGGCTGACCTCGCCGACGACGGCCTCGAGCCGCTCCGCGAGGTACATGGCGGTGGCTTCGCCTTCGAGCGTCGGGTTCGTGGCGAGGATCACCTCGACGAAGGGGGTGCCGTCCCGCTTGGCTTCATCCGCGCGAGCGAGCAGCTCGCGGATGCGCAGCCGGTCCGGGCCGATCCCGTCGATCGGCGAGATGGCCCCGTGCAGCACGTGGTAGAGGCCCTTGAACTCGCCCGTCCGTTCGAGGGCCAGCACGTCGAGTGGCTCCTCGACGACGCAGAGCCGCGTCTGGTCACGACCGAGGTCGCGGCAGATGGCACAGAGCGGCGCGTCGCTGATGTTGAAGCACCGCTCGCAGAAGACGACCTTGTCCCGCACGTCCACGAGCGCCGCTGCGAGCGCCCTCGCCTCGGCATCGGGCGCGCGCAGGAGGTGATACGTGAGGCGCTGGGCGGTCTTCGGTCCGATGCCGGGCAGGCGAGCGAACGACTCGATGAGCCGGGCGACAGGTTCGATGAGCGGCGTGGCCACGGGAGGTTCGGTGCCCCTACAAGCCCGGGATGCGCATCCCGCCCGTGACGGCGGCCATCTTCTGCTCGGCGAGCTCGCGTGAGGCGCGCAGCGCCTCGTTGACCGCGGCGACGACCAGGTCCTGGAGCATCTCGACGTCCGACGGATCCACGGCCGAGGGATCGATGGTCACACTGACCAGCTCCTGCTTGCCGGTGACCTGGGCGGTCACGACACCGCCACCCGCCGAACCATCGACGATGGTCTGCTCGAGTTCGGTCTGGATCCGCAGCATCTCCTGCTGCATCTGCTGGGCCATCCGCTGCAGATTGGCCATGCCCATCGGCGATCCTCCTTCTTCAGCGTGTGAACGGGCGACTGGTCGCGGCCGATCGCTTCGGGCGGGTGACCCGCTTCGACGCCATGATCACCGGCCGAGGGTGCCGATCACGGCCATGAGTCCGGCGTATCCGACGACGCCGATCATCAGGCCGGCGACGAGAAGCAGGGCGAAGAAGATCGGCGAGACGCGGCGGTGCCACGGGCTCGGGCTCGCCCAATCGGGTTCCGTTCCATCGCTTCGCACCGGCCCATGTTCGCACGGATGGGTCCGACCTCATCGGACGCGTCGCCCTGGTTGGCGATCCGGTCAGTCGATCTCGCCGACGTCGACCCGGATGTCGGCCAGGATCCGCTGGGCCTCGGCCATGACGAAGGCCCCTTCGGACTGCGGGTCCGGCGGCGGCGCCACCTCGATGTTCGCGACCACGCAGCGGACCGACACCTGGCGCCCGAGCGATTCGCCGATGCCGGCCTCGATCTTCGCCCGACGGCGTTCGATGGCGTCCTTGAGGAACGACTGCTCCTCCGGGAACCCCAACGTCACGATGGCGCCGTCGAGGGCCACCGGGCGGCAGGCCGTGATGAGCGGTTTGGTCGGCGGGTCGGCACTGAGGCGGGCGACGATGTCGGGCCACGCGGCAAGCAGCGATGCGAGATCGTCACCGGCCGGGATGTCAGCCGTCGAGGCCGTTGTCGGGACGGCGGGCATCGGGGCGGCCGACGGCTTGGTGGCGGTGACCGGCTCGGCAGCGGGCGCAGGTTCGGTGGCGGGTGCCGCGGCTGACGGCGCCGCGTCGATGGCGGCCGGCAGCTCGGCGGCGGTCGGTGGCGCGTCGGGCGGCCGGCAGCGTCGGCGTCGGTGGCGCGTCGATGGCGGCCGGCAGCTCGGCGGCGGTCGGTGGCGCGTCGATGGCGGCCGGCAGCTCGGCGGCGGTCGGTGGCGCGTCGATGGCGGCCGGCAGCTCGGCGGTGGTCGGTGGCGCGTCCACGGCGGGAGCCGCCTCGGCGGTCGGTGCCGTGTCGACGCCGGGTGGGGGCTCGGCGGCAGGCGGCGAGGCGACGGCAGGCTCGGTCCGTGCGCGCCGCACGGGATCTGGGATCACGGGCTCCGCAGCCGATCGAGCGTCCGGCTCAGCACCGGGCGCAGCGTCGTCGGTCGGTGTCGCGACGCGCGAGGTCGCCTGCGGCGGCCGGGCGGGATCGGGTCGTCGAGGCGGCTCGGCCGTGATCGCCACGGCCCGCTGGACGGGAGCGGACGACGCACCGCGGGTCGGCGCGGCGACGGTCCCGGCGTGGGTCGCGCCCGGTCCCGCATCCGCGAACAACGCCAGCTCGAGCTGGAGTCGAAGACCGCCGACACCGGCACGATCGGGATCGATGGCCGCGAGACGGCGCGCCGCGTCCGCGAGCCCCGCCGTGGTCGTGGCGTCACCGCTCGAGAGCGAGCGGACAAGCTCGGCGCGGATCTCGTCGATCACCTGGTCGAGCAGCGTGCGGGCGTCCCGGCCGCGCTCCTCGAGCGAATCGAGGAGCGCGATCCCGGCGGCGGCGTTCCCGGTGACGAGCGCATCGACGAAGGCGGTGACGGCCTCGGGGTCGGCGAGTCCGAGCAGGTCGCGGACGCGGCGCTCGTCGATGGCATCCGGCGCGGCCGAGAGGAGCTGGTCCAGCATCGATTCCGCATCGCGCATGCCGCCCGCGGCCAGGCGCGCGATGAGGTGGATGGCTTCGGGTTCGGCCGTCCGACCGTCGGCGGCGAGGATCCGCTCGAGCTTGCCTTCGATCTCGGGGACCGTCAGGCGGCGGACGTCGTACCGCTGCAGTCGCGAGAGGATCGCCGGCGGG
Source organism: uncultured Chloroflexia bacterium (assembly GCA_963755115.1). Lineage (GTDB taxonomy): Bacteria > Chloroflexota > Limnocylindria > Limnocylindrales > CSP1-4 > SPCO01. The sequence goes on along the minus strand of CAVWIK010000002.1, from coordinate 1,185,845 downwards.
AACTTCGATGGCTCGGTGGACGCGAACATGAAGTTGACGAATTCGGGCGGTTCCTCGATCGACTTCAGGAGGGCATTCCACGCGGGCGCCGTGATCTGGTGCGCCTCGTCGAGGATGTAGACCTTCCGGCGAAGCTCACCGGGCGGGTACGGGAGGCGCTCGCGCAGGTTCCGGATGCTCTCGATGCCGTTGTTGCTCGCGGCGTCGATCTCGACGAGGTCGAGCGTGACCCCTTCACGGATCGCGACACACGACGGGCAGACGTCGCAGGCGTCCCCGTCCTGGAGGTCGGTGCAGTTGAGCGCCTTCGCGAGGATGCGAGCCAGGGATGTCTTGCCCGTGCCGCGCGGACCGACGAACAGGACGGCGTGGGCCACCCGACCGGTCCTGACGCCGTTGCGCAGCGTCTCGACGACCGCTTCCTGGCCGACGATCTCGCGGAAGGTCTGCGCCCGCCAGCGGCGGTAGATGGCTTGATGCGGGATCGTTGCGGTCACCGCCAACTCCGGTCGAGGGCGAGCGAGGTCGAAGTGCCGTGCACCCTCCGTCGACCAGATCGTCCCCGTGCCCACCATGACGGGCGGCTCGGACCAGGCCGTTCCGCGGCACCCGGCGATGATCGCTTAGTGCTGCTTCCTTCCGGACCTGACACGGTTCGCGGTTCGCCGCTGCGCGGGACCCGGTCCTCAACGTCGCACCGTCGGGCAGCGTTCGAAGACGGAGACCTCGGGAGGGGATTCAGCCCTGCTGGAGCGGATTGCAGGTACAGGGCACCGCTAGTTCCCCGCCTAGCACGGCTCCGGAAGGATACCCCGGTTTCGACGACCGGGGGCGATCTCACGGGGGCCACCCGCGGCGATCGTGGCCGAAGACGCCACGGACCGGGTCGAGCCGGCTGAGCCGGGCGATGGACGCGTCGTAGGCCGCTCGATCCGGATTCGCCAACGCAGCCATGGGCCGATCCGCGATCGGTACCGTTCGGGCTGATCCGCGAGGTGCCTGACCGCCGTTCGTGGGCGGTCCGGGCCAAGGCGGCGCCGAGCACCGGAGCGAGCGCACCCCGAGGTGCGTGAGCGAGGGGCGGAGGCGCCAACGCGGGACTGGGCCGATCCGCGGCGGCGGAAGGGTGCCGCTCCTTGAGATGCGGTCCATGGGAAGGCGGCGGCGAGCACGAGAGCGAGCGCACCCCAAGGTGCGTGAGCGAGCGAGCGGAGTCGCCAACGCAGCCATGGGCCGTCAGATCAAGGAGCGGGTGTGGCGGAGAGGGCGGGATTCGAACCCGCGACGGGTTGCCCCGAACCGCATTTCCAGTGCGGCGCCATAGTCCACTAGGCGACCTCTCCGGAGAAGTTGCTAGAGCCCTGGGGACCGGGGTGGACGATCCGGTCGGCGGCGTTGAGCTCCTGGATGTTCGCTCCCGACCGTCGGTCAGGGCGGTCGATGTGGCCTCCAGCTCCCGACCGTCGGTCAGGGCGGTCGAGATGTCATCCAGCTCCGCGACATGGCCGTTCCTGGCAAGGCAGCGTCCGAGCACCGGAGCGAGCGCACCCGACGGTGCGTGAGCGAGGAGCGCAGGCGCTAACGCCGCCAGGGGCGAGTCAGATCGTGGAGCTGTGGCGGAGAGGGCGGGATTCGAACCCGCGGTGCTTTCGCACACCGCTTTTCGAGAGCGGCACCATCAACCACTCGGACACCTCTCCGCGCGAGAGGATACCAAACCCGGGTTGACTGACCTTCAGACCGGCCCGTCAGGGAGCGGTCAGCCGACGGCCATCGCGGCGAAGAGGGCCTGGGCCTCGTCCCGGCGGATCCCGCTGACCACCTTGATCCGTCGCGAGAGCGAGTCGTGCTGGGCCAGCTGGATGACGGTCCCGGCCGCGCCGTCGCGCTCGTTCGGCAGGGCGAACACGAGGGCCTCGACATCGCTCTCGAGGAGCGCCCCGACGCACATCGCGCACGGCTCGAGGGTGGCAAAGATCGTGGCGTCGGCGAGCCGCACGGACCCGAGCTTGCGGGCCGCCTCGCGCAGGGCGACCACGACCGCATGTGCCGTCGGGTCGTTCGTCTCCTGGACGCGGTCATGGGCCCGGGCGACCATCGCCTCGTCGACGACGGCGACCGCCGCGATCGGACGTTCGCCGCGGGCGAGCGCGAGCTGCGCTTCCGCCAGGGCCTCGCCCATGAACAACTCGTAGTTCATACCGACGATGCTAGCAGACGGTCGGAGCCCCCCCGTTTCGGGACGGTGTCGCCCGGGCTCCGACGCAACCTGTCCGCAACCGTCGCCATTGTCGGCCCGGCAGTAGGATGCGGAGGAATGACATCGACGAAGCGGATCGGCATCCTGACCGGCGGCGGCGACGTGCCCGGGCTCAATGCGGTCATCAAGAGCGTCGTCTACCGCGCCACCGAAGTCGGCTACGAGGTCCTCGGGATCCGGCGGGGCTGGGAGGGCCTGACCCACGGCCGACCCGAGGTCGGCCTCGACCCTGGGTACCTACGGCCGCTCGACCGGACCAACACGCGCACGATCGACCGGACCGGCGGGACGATCCTCCACACCTCGCGCACGAACCCGCGGAAGATGCGGGCCGCCGGCCTGCCGCCGTGGCTGGACGACGCGGCCCGGACGCGGTTCGAGAAGGCGGACGGGGTCTACGACCTGACGCCCCTCGTCCTCGACCACCTGGCGGCGCTCGGCATCGACCTCCTGGTCACGATCGGCGGCGACGACACGCTCTCCTACTCGCAGGTCCTCGTCAACGAGGGGGTCCCCCTCATCGCGATCCCCAAGACGATGGACAACGACGTGCAGGGGACCGAGTACTGCATCGGCTTCTCGACGGCCATCACGCGGGCCAAGGAGGCGATCAACCGGCAGCGCACGACCCTCGGCTCGCACGAGCGGATCGGGGTGTTCCGGATCTTCGGGCGCGACGCGGGGTTCTCCGCGCTCTACACGGCCTACGTGACGTCCGGGCGATGCGTCATCCCCGAGGCCCAGTACGACCTCGATGCGCTCGCGGAGATCCTGGCTGCCGACCACCAGGCGAACCCGAGCCGATACGCCTTCGTCATCACCGCCGAAGGCGCCATCTGGCAGGGCGCCAAGATGTCCGACGTCGGCGAGGCCGATGCCTTCGGGCATCGCCACAAGGCGAACGTCGGCGAGGCGCTCGCCGCCGAGATCAAGACGCGGACGGGGATCGAGACCCTCGCGTCCGAGCTGACCTACGACCTGCGCTCGGGGGAGCCGGACTCCGTCGACTCGATGGTGGCGACGACGTTCGCGAACGTGGCGATGGACCTCGTCGAGAGCGACACGGTGGGGCGCATGGTCGCCATCCAGGATGGCAAGTACGCCCACACGGCCCTCCCCGACCCGGCCCTCGGGCCGCGCAAGGTCGACGTGCCGGTGATGTACAACGCGACCCGGTTCCGCCCGCGCTACGACGGCAAGCTCGGCGACCCGATGCTCCTGGTCGGCCTCGACTGAGGGTCAGTCCTCGAGGCCCGACAGCCCGCGGATCGCGCGGGCGAGCGCGGACATGTCGTCATCCGCATGGCCCTGGGCGATGAGCCCGGACTCCAGCTGCGCGGCAAGCGCGCTCACGGGCAGGACGGCCCCCAGCTGGCCGGCCAGGTCGAGGGCGATCCCGAGGTCCTTGCGATGCAGCGCGACCTTGAACCCGAGCGGATAGTCGTTGTCGAGCATGCGACCGCTGCGGTTGGCCAGCACCCAGCTCTGCGCCGCGCCGCCGCCGAGCGCCTCCACGACCTGCTCGACATCGAGCCCGGCGCGGATCGCGAGGACGATCCCCTCGGCCACACCGAGGTACGTCCCGGCGAGGATGACCTGGTTGACCGCCTTGACCGCCTGGCCCGCACCGATCGGGCCGACGTGCGTGATCGTCCGGCCCATCGCGGCGAGCACCGGGCGGGCGCGCTCGACGTCCTTGGCTTCCCCGCCGACGAAGATCGTCAGCGTGGCCTTCTGCGCACCCTCGCTGCCGCCCGACACCGGCGCGTCGACCATCGCGAGACCGCGTTCGCGCAACCGCGCGGCGAAATCCCACGAGCCCGACGGCGCGATCGTCGAGCAGTCGATGATGAGCGTCCCCTCACGGGCGCCGTCCACGACCCCATCGGCACCGAAGAGCACGGCCTCCACGTCGGGCGTGTCCGAGACGCAGATGACGACGATGTCGGCCTGGGATGCCGCGTCGGCCGGCGTCGCCGCGGAGGTCACGCCGAGCTCGGCGAGCTCCTCGGCCCGGCCCGGCGTCCGGTTCCAGCCGATGACCGCGAAGCCCGCGCGGGCCAAGTTCGCGGCCATCGCCGAACCCATCGTGCCGAGTCCGAGGAACGCGACCGGGGTCGCTTCGGTCATTTGGTCACCGTGAACGGAGCCGACGCGAGCGACGCATAGCCGTCGTCGAGCAGGTAGTGCACATCGTACTTGCCCGGCGGAAGCGGCCACGCGAGGTCGCCCGCGAACCCGTGCTCATCGATGACGGCCTGTCCGGCGACGGACTGGTCCGTATAGACGTAGTAGAGATACGAGTCCACGAGTGGGTCGGCGCCGCGCTTGTAGACCCCGAGCCAGTCCCAGCGGGATCCGGGCGCGTCGCGCCACGACACGGTGATCGGGGCGCCAGCGGCGTAGGACGTCGCGTCCAGCGTCAGGGTCGGCTTGGCGTCGATGGCGGCGACGGAGAACGTCGTCGAGGACGCAGCCGTGGCACCGTTCATCAGGGTGATCGCGTAGTCGCCCGGCGTCAGGCTCGGGGCGGCGGTGTCGATGTCGATCGCGCCCGCGGCATCGGGGAGGATCGTCGAGTACGGGAGCGGCGTTCGAGCGCCACCGGCCTCCAGACGATCGATCTGCAGGAAGGCCGTACCGGCTTCGGCCCCGCTGTACCGGACCGTCAGCGGCGAGCCGGCCCGGACGAGCCGGTCGTCGACCGCGACGAACGCCGGGGGCACGGCCGGGGTGACCGTGAAGGTGCCGAGGACGCTGCGATGGTCGGTGCCCCACGGATCGACGCCGATGTCGACCTGCGGGCCGCCCTGCTCGCCCACGATCTTGATGTCGGTCGGCTTCGCGGCCCCGGCGGCATAGATGATGTCGATGCGGTCCTGTGGGTCCTTGTGATCGGGGTAGTCGTCGACGATCGGGCGGTCGGCCCACCAGGTCAGCCCGGGATCGGCGATCGGGTCGGGATGGAGCGCGCGGTACGCATCGGTGAACCCCGCCGCCACGATCGCCTTGCTGACCGGCCACTCGATCGGGTATTTCACCTGCGGCAGCACCCCGACGTTGGCTGCGGTCCAGTCGAGATGCGACGGCGAGTTGAAGTCGCCGGTCAGGAACGTCGGGATGCCTTCGCCGACGAGCGCCGGCAGGACGTCGAGTCGCCCCTGGATCGCCGGCATCCGCGTGTCCTGCTCGAGCTTGAGGGCGGCATCGAGCGTGCCGCCGTCACGAACGAGGTACGGCCCATACGGATCGGACGGCAGGTGCACGTTCGAGAGCGCGACGACGGTGCCGGGGGCGACCTCGATGTAGACGTACCTCCCGTCGGCGCCGGGCGGATCGATGATCGGGAACTTCGAGATCACCTGGTTGCGGACGTTGGCGTACGGGTAGCCGGCCTTCTCCGCGAGTTCCTGCGTGTGCCCTTCCGCCTCCTCGATGGCGACCACGTCCGGGTCGGCCTTCTTGACGGCCTCGACGATCTTCGCGAAGTCGACCTGCTGCCCGCCGTACTCGATGTTGAAGTCCATGACCTTGAGCGACAGCGGGGCCGGGGTCGGTTCGGGGGTCGGCGTCGGCTCCGCGGTTGCCGGCGCCGCGCTGGACGGCGCAGCGCTCGTCGACGCGGCCGGCGTCCCGCTCGGGGATGTCGTCTGGCCGCACGCGGCCACGAGCAACGCCAGGATCGCGACGAGTGTCAGGGACCTGGACGTGGGTCGGGATCGGGATCGCATCGCGCCGAACCTCTCGCTCCGTGAGGTCGGCATCGTATGGGCTCGCGATCACCGGTCGCCGCACGGTCTCGCGGGGCGACCTGCGACGCTATGGATCGTGTTGCGACCGGCCGCTACAGGACGATCGTGGCGAGGATCGCGATCAGCGGCGGCGTCGCCTGGAGGAGCGCGGCGCGGAGCATCGCGCGGTCGGTGGCGATCAGGACGAGGCCGGCGAGGACCATCGAGGCGCAGGCGAACAGGACGACGGCTCGCCCGGCGTCCACGGACCCGGTCGCGACCAGGATGAGCCCCCCGACGATGCCCGCCGCAAGGAACAGGTTGTAGAAGCCCTGGTTGAAGGCCATCGGCCGGACGATGTCCGCCTGCTCCTGGGTCGTCAGCCCGAACCGCGCCCATGTCGCCGGACGCGCGAACGTGATGCTCTCCGCGTAGAAGAAGACGACGTGCAGGAGCGCCGCGATCAGCGCAAAGACCTGGGCGACGACGGGCATGCGGCCATGCTACTTGGGCGAAGAACGGCGATGCGTCGCGTTCGCGTGGCGGTGCCGAAGGGTTCCGAGGATCCGAGGGGCGTCCCCAGGCGAATATCGGTTGACCCGCCGACTCGATCGTCGTGGGGGTTTGACGGCCGGCCTTGGCAGCGCGACCGTGCACCAACCGCAGCCGTACCGTTCGTGGAGGCGCCCATGACTCGACGCGCCATCTCGACCCCGTCCGCCCCGGCCGCGATCGGCCCCTACAGCCAGGCGATCGTGTCGGGAGGGTTCGTGTTCTGCGCGGGGACCGCCGGCATCGACCCGGCCACCGGCGAGGTCGCCGTCGGGATCGAGGCCCAGACCGAGCAGGCGCTCCGCAACCTCGGCGCGATCCTCGAGGCAGCCGGGTCGTCCCTGCAGGACATCGTGAAGACCACGGTCATGTACTCCGACGTGGCCGATTTCGGGACGATCAACGCGATCTACGCCCGGTACGTCGGCGATCCGCCACCGGCTCGCTCCGCGCCCGCCGGCGGTGTCTTCCCTCGCGGCATCCTGATCTCGATCGATGCCATCGCCGTGGTCTCCAAGCCGAAGGCCTAGGGCATCATCGAGGGAGGGAGTGGCGCGCCCGGCGGGACTCGAACCCACGACCTTTAGGTCCGCAACCTAACGCTCTATCCACTGAGCTACGGGCGCACTCGATGCCGGCGGAGTGTGGCGGAGAGGGAGGGATTCGAACCCTCGAAGCAGGTTACCCCACTTGGCGGTTTAGCAAACCGCTGCACTAGACCTCTATGCGACCTCTCCGGACCTCGGCGGCGGACATGCTATCACGAGCCCGGCGGGCCACCGGATACGCTAGCCGCCGGCGCCCCGCAGCCGAACCGCCGAGGGAGGACCGATGCCGGACGAACCGCCGATCGAACGCGCCCCGACCTCCGAAGAGGAGATGCGCGCCGCCACCATCGGTGAGCTCGTCGTCCACGGGACGACCATCCACCTGGCCGACTACGACCAGGAGTGGCCTCGTCTGTACGAGCGGGAGGCCGCCCGCATCCGGTCGGTCCTCGGCGACCGGGTGCGCTTCCTCGAGCACGTCGGGTCGACGTCGGTGCCCGGGCTCGCGGCCAAGCCCGTCATCGATATCGTCCTCGCCGTCCCGGATTCCTCGGACGAGCCCGCGTACGTGCCGGACATGGAGGCGGCCGGCTATGTCCTGCGGATCCGCGAGCCTGACTGGTACGAGCATCGCCTCTTCAAGGGCCCCGACACGAACATCAACCTCCACACCTTCAGCGACGACGCCGTCGGCCTTGCCGAGATCGACCGGATGGTCCGGTTCCGCGACTGGCTCCGGACGCACGACGACGAGCGCGACTTCTACCTGCGGACCAAGCGCGAGCTGGCGGCGCGCGAATGGCGCTACGTCCAGCACTACGCCGACGCGAAGACCGCCGTCGTCGAGGGGATCATCGCCCGAGCCAAGGCCGGCCCGGACCTATCATGATGGCGTCGCCGCGCCTGCCGGCGCACGGACGACCAAGGGGAGGGACTCGATGCTCAGCGCGGAACTGCGGAAGCTGCTGATCGCGCAGATCGGCAACGAGCTGACGGCGCATCAGCTGTACTTCGGGATCGCCCTGTACTTCGAGCGCCAGAGTCTCGACCGCTGGGGCAAGCTGTTCCGCGACCAGTCGGTCGAGGAGGCCCAGCACGCCGCCAAGATCATGGACTTCCTGACCGACAACGAGGTCGAGTTCGACCTACCGGCACTGAAGGCGACCTCGACGCGGTTCGGCTCGGCGCTGGCCGCAGCACAGCGGGCGCTCGAATCGGAGAAGACGGTCGCGGCGCAGTTCGACCGGATGGCGGCCGTCGCCGCCGAGCACGGCGACCATCGTGGCCACCAGTTCCTCCAGTGGTTCATCGAGGAGCAGGTCGAGGAGGAGGCGAAGCTCCAGCGGATCGTCGACCTCATCGAGAGCGGCATCAACCTGTTCCAGGCGGAGGCGCTGCTCGACCGGTTCGAGTAGCGCGCGTCACATCGGCCGCAGCCCGGACGGCGTTGCACCCCATGACCCAACGGTCGGTCGGGCCTCCATCGCGGAGGTCTTGTTCGTCGGACGTTGCATTGCACGACCGGCTCGACGAGGGATCGATCAAATCTGTCGGCCCGTTCGCTCGTAGCGTCATTGGGTGCAACGTGAGCGTTCGGTACCGGGCGCGCGGCGTTGACCTCGCGCGCGGCGTCGAACGGAGGCGGTGATGCGCGTTGACAGCGCGTGCGTCGATGGGTACCGTCCGCCGTACGCATGAACCACGACTTCTACTTTCAACGCCCGGCATGATGGTTCTCGGTCAGTAGACCGGGGGCACGGGTCGTGCCGGGCGAACGAGGCAGAGGCAAGACCTCTGCTTTTTTGTTTGGCCGACCGACCGACGAGGAGACCGCAGCGCGATGTTCGTCGTGATGGCCATCGGGGCCAGCGAGGCCGAGATCCTGGGAGTCAAGAGCCAGATCCTCGCTGAGGGCCTGACGCCCTTCGACCACGTCGGATCCGACCGCGTCGTGATCGCGGTGGTCGGCGAGATCGGTCCGCGCAAGCCCGTGCTGATCGATCGCTTCGCCGGCACTGGCCGGGGTCGAGACCGTGACGCCGATCAGCAAGCCCTTCAAGCTGACCTCGCGCGAGTTCCACCCCGAGGACACGGTGATCCGCGTCCTCGATGCCGTCGTCGGCGATGGGTCGATGACGATGATGGCCGGCCCGTGCTCGGTCGAGAGCCGCGACCAGCTGTTCGAGACCGCCGACGCGGTCAAGGCCGCCGGCGCCACGATGCTGCGCGGGGGCGCCTTCAAGCCGCGGACGAGCCCGTATGCGTTCCAGGGACTGGGCGTGGAGGCGCTGCGCTACCTCGCCGAGGCGCGCGAGCGGACCGGCCTCCCGGTCATCACCGAGGTCATGGAGCCGAACCAGGTCGACATCGTCGCCGAGTACGCCGACATCCTCCAGATCGGCACCCGGAACATGCAGAACTACTCGCTGCTCCGGGACGTCGGGCGCGTCGCCCGGCCGGTCATGCTCAAGCGTGGCTACGGCGCGACCGTGGAGGAATGGCTGATGGCGGCCGAGTACATCGTCAGCTCGGGCAACCCCAACGTCATCCTGTGCGAGCGCGGGATCCGGACCTTCGAGACATACACCCGCAACACGCTCGACCTGGCCGCCGTGCCGCTCCTCCACCACCTGACCCACCTGCCCGTCATCGTCGACCCCTCGCACGCGACGGGGAAGCGGTGGCTCGTCAAGCCGCTGGCGATCGGCGCGGTGGCGGTCGGAGCGGACGGTGTCATGGTCGAGGTCCACCCCCGGCCGGACGAGGCCCTCTCGGATGCCGAGCAGCAGCTCACCCTCGGCCAGTTCGCGGACCTGATGGCCGCCATCGTCCCGGTCCACGAGCAGGTCCGGGCGCTCCACGGCGACCCGCTCGTGTCGGGAGCCGCTCTCGGGATCGGCGGCCCCGGAGGCCTGTCGAAGCATTGATCGCCGCCGACGTCGCCTCGATCCGTCCCGCCGCGCGGCTGCGCGGGTCGCTGCGCCTGCCCGGCGACAAGTCGGTCAGCCATCGAGCGCTGCTGCTTGCCGCGCTCGGCGAGGGCGAGAGCCGGATCAGCGGTGCCGGCGACGGTGCCGACGTCCGGTCGACCGCCGGCGATCGTGCGGGCGCTCGGCGCGACCGTGACCCGCGTCGACGAGGATGGCCCGACGGTCGGGTATCGGGTGGTCTCGCCCGGGGCGGACGGTCTCGGCCAGCCGGCGGCGGTGCTCGACTGCGGGAACTCCGGCACGAGCCTGCGGCTCACGGCCGGCGTGCTGGCCGGACTGCCCATCACCGCGACCCTGGACGGCGACGATTCGTTGCGCGCGCGACCGGTGGCTCGTATCATCGAACCGCTGCGATTGATGGGGGCGGTACTCCATGCCCGTCACTCCGATTCCCTGCCTCCGCTGACCGTCACCGGTCGGACGCCACTCGCAGCCATCGACTACACCACCCCGGTCCCGAGCGCCCAGGTGAAGTCGGCGATCCTGTTGGCGGGTGTCCGGGCCGATGGCAGGACGACGGTCCGGGAGTCGGTCGCGACGCGGGACCACACGGAGCGGATGCTGCGTGCCCGGGGCGTGCCCGTCGAGCGGGGCGTGACGGACGGCGCGGTGACCTGGTCGATACAAGGAGGGACGACGGTGCAGGCGATGGATGAGCGGGTGCCGGGCGATGTGTCCGCGGCCGCCTTCTGGCTGGTCGCCGGCGCCATCCACCCGGACGCCGAGCTGCGACTGCGCGATGTCGGCGTGAACCCGACCCGGCGCGCCATCATCGACCTGCTCCGGCGGATGGGGGCGCGGATCGACGAGGAGCCGGCGTCGATCCGGCGGGACGGGCCGCCGACAACGCCGGTGACGACCTCGCCGGCGAGCCCCTGGCCGACCTCGTGGTCCGCTCCTCGAGCCTGCACGGCATCGACCTCGACCCGGCCGACGTCGCAGTCGGCCATCGACGAGATCCCGGTCCTGTGCCTGGCAGCGGCCGTCGCCGAAGGCACGACCACGATCCGCGGCGCCGGCGAGCTCCGCCACAAGGAATCGGATCGGATCGCCGGCGTGACCGCCGGACTGACCGGCGCTCGGCGCCCACATCGATGTCGACGGCGACGACCTGCGGATCGACGGCGGTGCGCGGCTGCGCGGCGCCGCGACGGACAGCCTCGACGACCATCGCCTGGCCATGACCTTCGCCATCGCCGGCCTGATCGCCCGCGGCGACACCACGATCGAGCGGCCGGGCTCGGCCGCGATCTCCTATCCCGGCTTCTTCGAGGACCTCGAAAGGGTGCGAGCATGACGAAGCGCGTCGTCCTCATCGGCCACCCGGTGGCGCATTCGCTGTCCGGCGCGATGCAGCAGGCCGCGTTCGATTCGGCTGGGATCGATGCGACCTACGAGCTCTGGGACCGGCCGCCCATCGAGCTCGCAGACGCCATCGCCGAGCTGCGTACGGAAGACTTCCTCGGCGCGAACGTCACGATCCCGCACAAGGAGCGGGTCGTCCCGATGGTCGACCGCCTCACGGAGGAGGCCCACGCGACCGGCGCGGTCAACACGATCACGCGCGAGGGCAAGCGGCTCATCGGGCACAACACCGACGTGCCCGGGTTCAAGGTCGCCCTCGACCGGCTCGTCGGGAAGCAGAAGATGCCGCGCGCGGCGGTCGTCCTCGGGGCCGGCGGTGGCGCCCGTGCCGTCGTCTACGGGCTGATCACCGAGGGGTTCCAGCGGATCATCGTCTTCAATCGCCACCTCCACCGGGCCGAGGGCCTCGTCAAGCACTTCGGGCGGAGTGCCGCGCACATGGAGCTGCGCGCGATGCCCTGGCACGAGTCGATCATCGAGGCGGAGCTCGCCAAGACGCGGGTCCTGGTCAACGCGACCTCGATCGGGCTGACCACCGACGAGAGCCCGGTCCCGGGCGAGGTGCTGCACCCCGACCTGATGGTCCTCGACCTGATCTACGCGCAGACGCGGCTCCTGCGGGACGCGGTCGCGGCCGGATGCACGACCGCCGACGGCGAGCTGATGCTCCTCCACCAGGGCGCCGCCGCCTTCACGCTGTGGACCGGGCAGAAGGCGCCGCTCGAGCTGATGCAGGAGAAGCTGGCCGAAGCCCGGGCCGGTGGGCTTCGATCGGCCGAGGGCGAACCGACGGGCGAGCCGGAGACCGCGTCGGCGACCTCCGCCGCCGCCGACTGACCGCCGGACGCCCCGGGCGACCCGCGGACTCCGACGATGGCCGCGTTCCGGTTCCTGACGGCCGGGGAATCGCATGGGCCTGCCCTGGGCGCCACGATCGAGGGCGTCCCGGCCGGCGTGCCGTTGACCGAGGACGGCCTGGCGGTCGACCTGGCGCGCCGCCAGCGCGGGTACGGTCGAGGCGCCCGCCAGGCCATCGAGCAGGACCGTGCGGAGATCCTCGGCGGGGTCCGCCACGGCCGGACGATCGGGTCGCCGATCCTCCTCCTGGTCCGCAACCGCGACTGGGAGAACTGGACGCAGGTGATGCAGGTCGGGCCGCTGACCGACGAGGAGGCCGATGCGCTCCTGGCCGCGGCAGACGACGGGAACAAGCGAGCGATGCCCGTCACCCGTGTCCGGCCCGGCCACGCCGACCTCGCGGGTGCGCTTAAGTACGGCTTCAACGACGTGCGCGACGTCCTCGAACGAGCGTCGGCCCGCGAGACCGCGGCACGGGTCGCGGCGGGCGGCGTCGCCCGCGCCTTCCTGCGCGAGCTCGGGATCGAGGTCTGGTCGTTCACGGCCGAGGTCGGCGGCGTGGCCGTCGACCCGGCGAACGCCACGCGGTCGCGCGACGATGCGGACGAGTCGCCGCTGCGCTGCCCGGACCCGGACGCCGAGGCGCGGATGATCGCGCGGATCGACGAGGCGCGGTCGGGCGGCGACACGGTCGGTGGCGTGTTCGAGGTCGTGGCCCACGGGCTGCCGATCGGGCTGGGGTCCTACGTCCACTGGGATCGGCGGCTCGATGCGGCGCTGGCCGCGGCGGTGATGAGCATCAACATCGTCAAGGGCGTGGAGTTCGGGCTCGGGTTCGAGCAGACGCGCCGCTTCGGGTCGATGGTCCACGACGTCATCGAGGGCCGGGGCGACGACGGCCGCTGGATCCACCGAACGAACAACGCCGGCGGGCTCACCGGCGGTGTCACGAACGGCGAGCCGCTCGTCGTGCGTGGCGCGGTCAAGCCGATCTCGACGCTCGCGAAGCCCCTGCCCTCGGCCGACCTCGTGACGGGCGAGGCGGTCGACAAGGCGCACTACGAGCGCAGCGACATCAGCGTCGTGCCCGCGGCCGGCGTCGTCGCCGAGGCGATGGTCATGCTCACGCTGGCGGCCGCTGTCGCCGAGAAGTTCGGCGGCGACACGCTCGAGGACGTCCATGCGAACCTCGCCGCGTATCGCGCCCGGATCGCGCGCGCACCCGACGCCCCGGTGGCCGGCGGCCGCCGCACCACGACCGCCGCGGCGCCCGCCGGCACCGATGCGCACGGGCTCACCGGCACGGACGAGGCCGGCTCCGGCGGGGACGACTGACGACGATGGATGTCGTGCTCGTCGGCCTGCCCGGCAGTGGCAAGAGCGTTGTCGGCAAGCGACTCGCCCAGCGGCACCGTGCCGCGTTCATCGACATCGACGAGCGGATCGAAAGCGAGACCGGGCGGTCGATCCCGGACATCTTCGCCGAGGACGGCGAGGCCGCGTTCCGGGGCCTCGAGCGGCGCGCCGTCGCCGCGCTCGGGCCGCCGGACAGCGCGGGCGACGTCCGGCGCGTCATCGCGACCGGAGGCGGTGCGGTCGTCGACCCGCGCAATCGATGGTCGCTCTACCGTGGCCGCGCATCGGTCTGGCTCGACGGCCGTCCGGAGGTCCTCGCCCAGCGCCTTCGCCGGTCGCCGCACGTGCGGCCGCTCGTCGCCGGGCGAGACCCGATCGGGACGATCCGCGACCTCGCCGCGCGCCGCGAACGTTTCTACGGCGCGGCCACGATCCGGATCCTGGGCATGGCGGAGGTCCACGGCGTCGTCGAGGCGCTCGACGACCAGCTGTCCGCCCTCACGCCGGCCGACCTCGCGGCCCGGTCCACGCTCCTGCGCACCGAGACGGCGATCGGGCGCTTCGTGCTCGGCGACGGCATCGCCGTCGAGGGCGTCGACGATGCGCTTCGGCGGCTCTCGGCCCGGCGTGCGGTCCTCGTCTCGGAGCCCGGCGCCTGGGAGGCGGCCGGCGAGGGCCTGGCCGTCGGGCTCACCCAGGCCGGATGGACCGTCGAGCGGGTCATGCTCCCGCAGGGGGAGGACGCGAAGCGCCTGGGCGTGATCGAGACCGCGGCGAGCGTGCTCGCCCGGCACCGCGTCGAGCGCGACGACCCGCTCGTGGCGGTCGGGGGCGGCGCGCTCGGCGACGCGGCGGGGTTCCTCGCGGCCACCTACCTGCGCGGGGTGCCGATCATCCACGTGCCCACGACCCTCGTGGGTCAGGTCGATTCGTCGATCGGGGGCAAGACCGGGGTCGACCTGCCCGAGGGCAAGAACCTCGTCGGGGCGTTCCACCAGCCGGCCACGGTCGTCATCGATATCCGGTTCCTGCGCACACTGCCGGAGCGCGAGCGCCGGGCCGCGCTCGGCGAGGCGGTGAAGATGGCGATCCTCGGCGACGAGCGGCTGTTCGAGATCCTGGAGGCCGATGGTCCGGCGATCGCGGCGGGCGAGGACGGCGTCTTCGGTTCGGGGGCGGTCGCCGAGGTCGTGGAGCGCTGCGCCTGGGCGAAGGTCGCTGTCGTGCTCGCCGACGAGCGCGAACGCGATGCCGCTGCCGGGCGGATCACGCTCAACCTCGGCCACTCGATCGGCCATGCCGTCGAGGCGGCGGCGGGCTACCACGACCTGCTCCACGGGGAGGCGGTCGCGTACGGACTGCGCGCGGCGACCCGGATCGGCGTGGCGGTCGGCGTGACCCCGACCGAGCGGGCCGAGCGGATCGTCCGGCTGCTCGATCGGCTGGACCTGGCGCGCGAACCCCTCCCCTACCCGGCGGATGCCATCTCGATGCACCTCGGCAGGGACAAGAAGCACGCGGGCGGGCACCTCCGGTGGGTCCTGCCGTCCGAAGACGGGGTCGTGGTTCGCGACGACATCGAGAGCACGGTCGTGGACGCGGCGATCTCGTCGATCCTCGGCGTCGGGAGCCCTCGATGACCAGCGTCCTCGTCCTCGAGGGCCCGAACCTCAACCTCGTGGGGACGCGCGAGCCCGAGATCTACGGGTACGAGACGCTCGACGAGATCCACGCGGGGATCACGTCACGTGCCGCCGAGCTGGGCCTCGCCGTGGCCTTCTTCCAGTCGAACCACGAGGGCGCGCTCATCGACCGGCTCCACCTGCGCGATTTCGATGTCGCGATCGTCAACGCGGGTGGTCTGACGCACACGAGCGTGGCGCTGCGCGACGCCCTGCTCGCGGTCCAGCGGCCGTTCGTCGAGGTCCACCTCTCTGATCCGGCGAAGCGCGAGCCGTTCCGGCAGGTCAACTACCTCCACGACATCGCGATCGAGTCGATCGTCGGGCAGGGCGCGCGGGGCTACCACCTCGCCCTCGAGACGATCGCCCGCCGCTATGGGGGCGGGCGTGCCTGAGCGATCGCCCGAGACCCCCGAGCTGCGCCGGCTCCGGCGCAAGATCGATGCGCTGGATCGGCGCCTCGTCGGGCTCCTGAACGACCGCGCCGAGCTGGCCCGCCAGGTCGGGCGCGAGAAGACGCGCGTCGGGTGGCGGGTCGTCCGCGATGCGGAACGGGAACGCGAGGTGCTCCTGCGCGTCTCGATGGCGAACGAGGGCCCGCTTGCCCAGGCCGACCTGCTCGCGCTCTATCGACGCCTGATGGCCGCGACGCGTGCGCTCGAAGCCCATGACCGGGCGCAGCCCGATGGCGACGACGGCGCCCACTGACCGCGCGTCCATCCGGACGCGGTTCGCCCCGGCGCCGACCGGGTTCCTCGCATCTCGGCCACGTCGCCAACGCGATCCACGTCTGGGGCCTGGCCGGTGCGCGCAGGGGTCGCGTGCTCCTGCGGATCGAGGACCACGACCGGCAACGCAGCCAGCCCGAGTTCGAGGCGGAGATCCTCGCGGACCTCGCGTGGCTCGGGTTCATGGCGGACGAGGGACCGGTCCGGCAGTCCGACGACGATGGACCGTACCTGGCGGCGCTCGCCCGGCTGCGGGACGCCGGGCTCGTGTACGGGTGCGACTGCTCGCGCGCGACCTTCGTCGAGTGGGCGCGCGCGAACGGGCGAGCGTGGCAGGGGCCCGGCTGCCCCGGCGAGTGCCGGCGTCGAGGCGCTCCAGAGGTCACGCTCCGGGTCGAGCTCGGTGACGGGTCCGAGGCCTGGACCGACGAGCTGGTCGGGACCTGCATCGACGAGGTGGCCGCGGACGGCGACCTCGTGATCCGCGACCGTCATGGCGGCTGGACGTACGGGTTCGCGGTGGTCGTCGACGACCTGCGCCAGGGCATCGATCCTGGTTGTCCGCGGTCGCGACCTGCTCGCCGCGACCCCGACCCAGATCCGGCTCGCCCGGCTGCTCGGCCGCGATCGCCAGGCGCGGTTCGCGCACCACCCGCTGATCCGCCGGCCCGACGGCCACAAGCTCTCGAAGGCCGACGGCGCGACCTCGATCCGCGCGTTGCGCGAGGCCGGGCGGAGTGCCGAGGACGTCATCGGCGAGGCCGCGGCCGCGGTCGGGTTGCTCGAGGACCGAAGGCCGCTGGCGGCCGCGGAGGTACGGGGCCCATTCGAGAGGACTTGATCGATCAGGTGCAGCCGAGCCCGGTGTCGCTTGATCGAGGCCAACGCTCCACACCGGCCGGCGATCGCACGAAGACCGCCTTCCCGTCGGGTGTCGTGAACAGTCGACGTCCAGCGCTGGACAGCCCGGAGTCGATCGCGTCTACCGGGAGGGTGGCGCTCGCGACGTACGGGCCAGCCTCGATATCGGCGAAGATCCCGGCCGGGTCGCGAAGGTAGAGCGCGTCGCCCACCCACAGCCAGACCGTCGACTCGTAACCGCAGTGCGCCGGACCGTTGACGGCCCGGACGGTCTCGCTCGCGACGCCGTCCGCATCCCGCCACGGCGCGTCGAAGGTGGATCGCCCGCGAAGCGGATCGAAGTCGCCGGGCTGACAGGCCCGATACCCGACGACCTTCCAGTCATTGGTGGCACGTCCCATGAGGATGACGGCGGTCACACGTCCGTCCGTCTCGTTGACGAAGCGGGCGAAATCTGACCGACCATCTTCCCAGTCGACCTTCGGTGATTCGACCCAACCTTCGAGCGGCAGGTCCACGTCGTCGAGCGCGTACAACCACGGATACGGCGAGGCCGCGCCTGGCGAACGGCCGACCGGCTCCATCGACCCGTACTCTCCACCGACCGCCTGCGGTTCTCCGCGGCAGTCGAGTTGGCCAACGAGGTCGGCCGCCCAGCTCGGTGCCGGCTCCGGCGTCTGAGCTGGCGACGAGGCCGGGTTCGCCGACGGCGTAGGTCCCGGGAGCGCCTCGCTCGTGCCGATGTCGACCTGCATGCCGGTGATGTCCACGCCTTCGTACAGGTTCGGCGTGTCGCCGACCATGATGCAGACGAAGCGCTCCGACCCATCGCCGGGCGATGGCTCCGGAGTGGCCTGGGGCCCGCCCGCACCGGGCCCGCCGGTCAACGGGAAGGCGTTGCGGGCGACGTCTGCGGCGAATACGACGACGAACGCGGGGTCGTCGACGTCCAGCTCCGGCGAGAGACCCATCGCTGGGAAGTGCCGCTGGTAGTCGCGGGCGTGCGGCATCACGAACACGTACTCGGGTGTGGCGACCCCGCCGAAGCATCGCCCGAGGCGTGGGTCGCCCGCGAAGGCCGCCGGGTCCGGCGGCGTCGGAGCCGGCGACGCGGCCGACGTGCCTCCGAGGCGCGGCGCCACGAGCCCGACGCCGATCACGGTGACCACCACCAGGACAGCCGCCGCGGCCGCGAGCCACGCCGACGGTCGCCGTCGCCGACTCGGCAGCGTGTCGATCCGCGCGACCACCGCGGACATCGCAGCCGGGTCCGCCTCGCCGCGCTCGCGGAGCCAGTCGCGCAGGTCGTCCTCGAGCCGGTCGCTCACCGCCGGTCCTCCGCATCGAACGCGGCGCGAAGGCGGTCGACCGCGTAGTGCACGCGCGACTTGACGGTGCCTTCCGGGACGCCGAGCAGCCCGGCCGTCTCCGCGACGGGCAAGCCCCAGAAGAAGTGGAGCGTCAGCAGGAGCCGGTCCGCCTCGTCGAGTCCGTCGAACGCGCGCCCGAGCGTCCGGCCGGCGACGACGCGCTCGAGCTCCTCGTCCGCCGCATGCATCGAGACATCGAGCTCGACGACGCGGGCGCGCGCCCGCGAGCGTCCGGCCCGCGAGGCCGCCCGGATGACCTGCCGGCGGAACCATGCCGGGAACGCATCGGGTTCACGGAGCCCATCGAGACCCTGCCACGCGGACAGCAGGGCCTCCTGGACCGCGTCCGCGCCGTCGGCCGCCGAGCCGGTGAGGATCGTCGCGGACCCGACCGCGACTCGCAGGTGCGGCTCGACCAGCGCGCGGAACGCCTCACGGTCGCCGCCACGGGCGGCCGCGACCAGCGACGCCATCGATCGCGCGGTCGGGTGGGCCGGTGAGTCCAGGACGACCTCCATGCTGATGAGTGGCTCGCCGGCGGCGATCGGTTCGATCTTCGTCAGACGGGCTCGGTCCGGTCCTCGATCTCCCAGGCGTGGTCGAGCGCGTGCCAGGCGATCCGACGGACCGCGTATCGCAGTGTCCAGCGACGGTCGGCGAGGGGCGAGCCATCCGACGGTTCGCCGAGGACGGCCAGCATCGCCGCGCGTTCGGCCTCCACCGCGGCACGATCCGCCACTGACGGGGTCGCGAGCCGTATGCCGATCTGGCCGGCATACGCATGGTCGGCATCGATGACGTGCGCCGCGACCTTGTCGCGATCCCGACCACCGCCGCGCGGGCCCTTGCGGAGCTCGGCGGGTGCGCCGGCCACGACGCGGTCGAAGACCGTCCAGGCCGCCCCGACCAGGCGCGCGAGTCGCTCAGCATCGGCGGCCGTGGCTGGTCGGCGGTCCGAACCGGTGATCGCGGACGGCACGCCGAAGTCCGTGCCGGCCCCGCCGGTCACCGACTCGACGGTGACAAGGTCGTGGGCGGAGACATCCGGAAGGTCGAGGCCGGCCTCCCTGGCGACGATCGCGTATCGCGGGCCGGCGGCGATGAGGGCGTCGAGCGCGAGCGGCACGTCCTTGCCGCCCCGGCACCAGCCCGGCCAGCCGAGCACCCAGACGAACGCCTTCTTCTGGCCGGTCTCCTCGCCGATCTCGACCCGGTCCTGATGCATGGCCGGAGGATAGGCGCGGTCTAGCGGCGCTGCCCGGGCGAGCCGTGCCGCGTGGCGGCCCGCAGCCCCGCGACGAGCCGGGTCAGCGCCTCGACATCCCGGCCGTCGGGACCGAGCGCGTCGACGAGCGCCGAGGCCACGATGACGCCATCCGCGCCGGCCTTGGCGATGGCGCGCACGTGCGCCGGCTTGCTGACCCCGAACCCGACCGCGACCGGGACCGGTGACGCGGCCTTGACGTCGCGCACGAGACGGCCGACCGACGACGGCAGGGCGGATCGAGCCCCGGTCACGCCGACGAGCGAGACGCAATAGAGGAAGCCGCCGCTACGGGCGGCGACCGCGGCGCGTCTGGCCGGCGGCGTCGTCGGGGCGACGAGGTAGACGACCGCCAGGCCCGCGACCCGCGCGACGGCTTCGAACGGCGCGCCCTCATCGGGCGTCAGGTCGGCGACGATGAGTCCGGCGGCACCCGCGCCGGCCAGCCGACGGGCCACGGCCTCGCCGTCGCCGCCACCGATGACCTGGTTCGCGTAGCCCATCGGCACGAGCGGGAGGTCCGGACGCGCCGCGCCGATCCGCTCGATGAGCCGGAGCGAGGCCTCGAGCGTGGCCCCGGCTCGCAGCGCGACGCCCGACGCGCGCTGGAGCGTCGCCCCGTCCGCGAGCGGGTCCGAGTACGGCAGACCG
Source organism: uncultured Chloroflexia bacterium (assembly GCA_963755115.1). Lineage (GTDB taxonomy): Bacteria > Chloroflexota > Limnocylindria > Limnocylindrales > CSP1-4 > SPCO01. The sequence continues at coordinate 1,165,629 of CAVWIK010000002.1, read as the reverse complement.
ACCTCGAGGATGTCGGCTCCGGCGTCGGCCGCCGCGAGCGCCACCTGCAGGCTCGTCTCGGCATCGGGGTAGCCGGCGACGACGTACGGGATGAGGGCGATCCGGCCGTCGCCGTAGGCCCGCGCGAAGGCCGCGGCGATCCGGCGAGCGCCGGCAGTCTGGTTCGTGCCCGCGGTCACCGCGCCCACCGACCCGGGCGAGGCCACGAGACCCGTCATCCCGCCCGGCCCGCGTCGTAGGCCGCCACGACCGCCTTCGGTGCGGTCCGCCGCCAGGCGCCGGTCACGATGTCCGCGATGATCTCCGGATCCAGCGCATCGAGCTCGATGGTGACCCAGCCGAAGCGCCCGACATACGGCGCGCTCCTGACGGCATCGGGGAACGCGGCAAGCAGGTCGGCCTGCTGGGCGATGGTGGTCCGGACGCTGGCGCCGCCGCCCTCCTGGCCGGTGATGACGTAGATCTTGTCGCGGACGCGGAACGTGACGTCGCCGGGGTGATCGACGTCGCCCCAGGTCTCCTTCTCGTGCGTCTCGGGGAGCGCCAGGCAGAGTGCCCGGAGCTCATGGATGGTCACCGGCTGTCCGCCCACGCCTCGACGTCGGCGAATCGCTCGAGCGCGGCCAGGTCCTTGTCGCCTCGCCCGGAGAACCCGACGAGCAGCAGGACCTCGTCCGGCCAGCCGGCCGCGAGCCCGTCGGCGCCGGCCAGGAGCTTCGGCAGGGCCGCCACGGCGTGCGCGGTCTCGAGCGCCGGCAGGATCCCCTCGGTCCGGGTCGTGGTCTTCATCGCGGCCACCGCCTCACGATCCGTCGCGGCGGCGACCTCGATCCGGCCGCCTTCGGCGAGCGCGGCCAGTTGCGGCCCGATGCCCGGGTAGTCGAGGCCGGCCGACGCCGAATGCGCCTCGACGACCTGGCCGTCGCGGTCCTGGAGCATCAGCGAGCGCGAGCCGTGCAGGATCCCGGGCGTCCCGCCGAGGATCGCCGCCGCGTGCCGGCCGGTCTCGATCCCGTCGCCGGCGGCCTCGACGACCGCGAGGCGGACCGACGGCTCGCCGATGAACCGTGCGAGGAGCCCGATCGCGTTCGAGCCGCCGCCGACGCAGGCGATCGCCGCATCGGGGAGCCGGCCCTCGACGCCCATCAGCTGGGCCGCCGCCTCGTCGCCGATCCGGCGCTGGAGGTCGCGCACGATCGTCGGATACGGGTGCGGGCCCATCGCGGAGCCGAGCACGTAGTGGGTCGTCTCGACGTTCGTGACCCAGTCGCGCATGGCCTCGTTGACGGCGTCCTTGAGGGTCGCCGTGCCGGACGTCACCGATCGGACCTCGGCCCCGAGCGCCCGCATCCGCAGCACGTTCGGACCCTGGCGCTCGATGTCCTCGGCGCCCATGTACACGACGCACGGCAGGTCGAGCAGCGCACACGCCGTGGCGGTCGCGACGCCGTGCTGCCCGGCGCCGGTCTCGGCGATCACCCGGGTCTTGCCGAGCCGCCGGGTCAGGAGCGCCTGCCCGAGGGCGTTGTTGATCTTGTGGGCGCCCGTGTGCGCGAGGTCCTCGCGCTTGAGGTACAGGCGGAGCTCCGGGATGCGGGCGGCCGCGCGCGGGCGTCCGGCGCGTCCGGTCGCGGCAAGCCGGGCCGCTTCCGCCCGGACGGCGGTCGCCAGCCGGTCGGCGCGATAGATGGGTGTCGGACGGCCGGCGAACCGCGCGAGCAGCTCGCGCAGCTCCGCCCAGAAGACCGGATCGAAGCGGAGCGCGTCGTAGGCGGTCTCGAGCTGCTCGAGGGCGGCCATGAGGGTCTCGGGTACGTACCGCCCGCCGAAGTCGCGCTCCATCCCCCATCGACCGTGACCGTCCGCGTCGAGGAGGCCGGCGTGGACCGGCGTCGGCCCGAAGGCGATGTTCGGGCGATCGTCGCGAGCGGCACGCGCCCGCTTCAGGAACAGCGCGACGAGGTATGGGTCCTTGACCGGGCGGATGCCCGGTTCGCGCGGGAACTCGACGCCCGACGCGACATCGACGCCGACCGCCGCGATCCCGCGAAGAGCGTCGGCGACGTTCACCGGCGTGAGCCCGCCGGCCAGGGTGACCGGCAGCTCCCGGGCCACGGCCGCCGCGAGCGCCTCGGACGCCCGCTGGCCGGTCCCGCCCGGATGGGGGCCGCCCGCGGTGTCGAGGAGGAGGCGCTCGACGCCGGCCGCCAGGTAAGCGCGGCCACGCCCGACCACGCGTGCGGCAGCCGCGGGCACGTCCGCGGGCGGCTCGGCCGGGAGGTGGACGACCTTCCAGACCGGGCGTCCGACCGCGGCCGCCGTCTCGACGGGCTCCTCGCCGCTGAACTGGACCGCGTCGGGATCGAGGGCGTCGACGATCGCGGCCAGCTCGGCGGTCGACGCGTCCGCGGTGATCGCGACGATCCGCGGGCGGACGTCGGGCGGGGTCGCGGTCCGGACCGTCCGCGCGAGCCGCGCCGCCTCGTCGAGGGAGAGCGCCCGTGGCGTCCCGGGCACCAGGTTGAGCCCGATGGCGTCGGCGCCCAGCGTGGCCGCCGCGATCGCGCTGCCGGCGTCGCCGATGCCGCAGATCTTCACGAACGGCCGCCGCGCGGCATTCGCCGGGTCGTCGGGGACCGCGCCGGCGGCGACATACGACCGGACCGCCGCCGCCGGATCCGCCGAGCGGACAAGCGCCTCGCCGACGAGCGCGCCATCGAAGCCCTGGGCGCGCCAGCGGGCGACCGTGGCGGGCTCCCGGACGCCAGACTCGGCGATCACGATGCGGTCGTCAGGGACGAGATGGCGGAGCCGGCCGGCCCGTTCGGGATCGACCGCCAGCGTCCGCAGGTCGCGGTTGTTGATGCCGATCAGGGCCGCATCGGTGTCGAGCGCGAGGCGGAGCTCGCGTTCGTCGTGCGCCTCGACGAGCGGCTCGAGGCCGAGCGAGAGCGCGAGCTCGACGAGCGCGCGCAGGTCGCGTTTCCGCGGGTGCAGGACCGCCAGCAGCAGGACCGCATCGGCGCCGGCCGCCCGGAGGACGTCGAGCTGGCGCGCATCGACGACGAACTCCTTGGCGAGGACCGGGATGGAGACGGCGGCCCGGACGAGCCTGAGGTCGTCCACGGACCCGCCGAACCAGTGCGGCTCGCAGAGGACGGAGATGGCGGTCGCGCCCCCGGCCTGGTAGGCGCGAGCCCGCGCGACGATGTCCTCGTCGGCCGCGGCGATCCGGCCGGCCGAAGGCGATGCGCGCTTGATCTCGGCGATGACGTGGAGCCCGGGCCGGACGAGCCGCTCGACGATCGGCCGGACCGGTGGGGCCGCCGTGACCGCCGCGTGGTCGACGAGCGCGCCGCTGCGCCGCCGCCTCGATGTCGGCACGCCGCCGCCCCGCGATCTCTTCGACGACACCTGCCGAGCGGCTCGCGGGGCGACGCCCGAGCGTCGTCGTCACGCGGTCACCCCGGCCGCCTCGGCGGCGCGGCGCTCCGCCCGGAGGGACTCGAGGAGCTCGAGGCCGAGGCCGGCGTCGATCGTGAGGGCCGCCCGCTCGATCCCCTCCTCCAGCTGCCCGACAGCACCCGCGACGAGGAGGGCCGCGCCGGCGTTCAGGAGCGCCACCTCGCGCTTGGCCCCGGGCTCGCCGCGCAGGATCGCCTCGACGATCCGGGCGTTCTCCTCGGCCGTCCCGCCGGCGAGCCGGGACGTCGGCGTCACGCGGAGCCCGAGCTGCGAGGCCCGGATCTCGTGCCGCTCGATCCCCTCCGGGCCGACGTGGTAGAGGACGCCGCTGTCGTCGAGCGGCAGCTCGTCGATCCCGTCGCCGTGGATCACGAACGTCCGCTCGGTCCCGAGGCGGGCGGCGACCTCGGCCATCCGGGCCGCAGCCGCGGCATCGCCGACGCCGAGCAGCTGCCGGGTGGTCCCGGCCGGGTTCGTCAGCGGCCCGAGGAGATTGAACGCGGTCCGCACCCCGATCTCGCGGCGCGTCGGGCCCGCGTGGCGCATCGCGGGATGGAAGCTCGGGGCGAACATGAAGGCGAAGCCGACGTCGCGCAGCGCCACGCCGGCGGAGGCGGCATCGTGGTCGATCCGGATCCCGAGCGCGTCGAGGACGTCCGCCGAGCCGGCCTTCGAGGTGATCGCGCGATTGCCGTGCTTGGCGACCGGGACACCCGCCGCGGCCGCGACGAGCGCGGCCGTCGTCGAGATGTTGAACGTGCCGCTCCCGTCGCCGCCGGTCCCGACGACGTCGATCGCGCCCGGCGGCGCCTCGACCCGGAGCACGCGCTCGCGCATCGCGCCGGCGAAGCCGGCGAGCTCGTCGACGGTCTCGCCGCGCATGCGCAGGCCCATCAGGAACGCCGCGAGCTGGGCCGGCGTCGCCTCGCCGTCCATCACCGCGCCCATCGCCGCGTGCGCGTCCGCCATCGACAGCGTGCCGCCCTCGACGATCGTGACGAGGGCCGCGCGAACCTGATCGCTCATCGCGCGACCTCGGCCGGCTCGCCAAGGTGGGTCGGATCGGCCATGCCGGCGGTCGCGAACGAGCCGGACGCGGCATCGAGGCGGGACGCCTCGCCCTCGCCGGCCTGGCGCAGGAAGTTCGCGAGCAGGTGCGGGCCTTCCGGCGTGAGCACGCTCTCCGGGTGGAACTGGACGCCCTCGAGCGGGAGCGACGTGTGGCGGATCCCCATCACCACGCGATCCACCTCGCTCATCGCGGTCACCCGGAGCTCGGGCGGCAGGGTCGCCGGGTCGACGGCGAGCGAGTGGTAGCGCGCCGCCAGGAACGACGGCGGCATGCCCTCGAGCAGACCCGCCCCGTCGTGGGTCACCTCGGATGCCTCGCCGTGGACCAGCGTCGGGGCGCGGACGATGGACGCCCCGAACGCGGCGGCCATCGACTGCATGCCGAGACACACGCCAAGGACCGGGATCTCGCGCGCGGCGGCGACCTGGATCGCCGCGACCGAGACACCCGCGGCCCCAGGATCGCCCGGGCCCGGCGAGATCACGATACCGCGCAGCTCCGCGGCCGGATCCGCGGCGAGCGCATCCACCCCGGCGCGGTCGATGGCGTCGTTCCGCACCACGAGCACGTTCGCGCCCGCCGCCTGCAACGCCTGCACGAGGTTGAACGTGAAGCTGTCGTAGTTGTCGATGACGAGGATCACGTCGGGGTCCCCGCCGCGGCCGGCTCCGGCGCCGGGGCATCGGGGACGCCGGCCGCGATGTCGATGGCGCGCCGGAGCGCAGCGGCCTTGTGGTCGGTCTCCTCGAACTCGCGCTCCGGGACCGACCCGGCGACGATCCCGGCTCCCGTGTGGACGTGCGCCTGCCCGCCCTTGAGGACCGCGCTTCGGATCGTGATGGCCGTGTCGAGGTTGCCGTCGTACCCGAGATAGCCGACGGCGCCGCCGTACAGCCCGCGGCGCTCCCCCTCGGCGGCCGCGATGAGCTGCATCGCGCGGACCTTGGGCGCACCGGACAGCGTCCCGGCCGGGAAGACGGCCCGCAGCGCGTCGAGGGTGTCCGAATCGGGTCGCAGGCGTGCCTCCACATGCGACACGAGGTGGAGGACGTGGCTGTACTTCTCGACCTCCATGTACTTGCTGACGGTCACGGTCCCGGGACGCGCGACCCGGCCGAGGTCGTTGCGCCCGAGGTCGACGAGCATCACGTGCTCCGCGCGCTCCTTCGGATCGCGCTGGAGCTGCTCGGCGAGGAGCGTGTCCTCCTTCGCGTCGGCGCCACGCGGGCGCGTGCCGGCGATCGGGTGCGTGGTGAGCCGGTCCCCCTCGACCTGCAGCAGCAGCTCCGGCGACGCGCCGACGACCTCGAACGACGGGGTCCGCACGAAGAACAGGTACGGGCTCGGGTTGACCCGGCGCAGCGCGCGGTAGATGGCGATGCCGTCGAGCGTCGCGCCGGTCGCGGGATCGAGCGGGAGGTCGAACGACTGGCGCCGCGCCAGCACGACCTGGATCGCCTCGCCCGCGGCGATCGCATCCTTCGCGACCTCCACGGCGTGGATATAGGCGTCACGACCGAGGCTCGTGTCGACGGGCAGCTGCGGGGCGACCGTCGGCCCCGCGGCAACGCCGTTCCGGGAACGCGCGCCCGGGGCCGGACCGGCGATCTCGGCCGCCGAAGGCCGCCCGGACCGCTCGAGGATGTCGAAGATGGCCGCCTCGGCGATCCGGTAGCGACCCTCGAGGTCGGGCGCGTCCGTGTGGAGCGAGGCGATCGCCGAGAGCGTGTGCGTCAGGTGGTCGAAGACGAGGACGAGGTCGGTCTCGATGAAGGCCGCGGTCGGGACGCCGACGGGGTCGCGGTCGGGCAGCGGCACGGTCGGCTCGAACGTCGCGATCGCGTCGTAGGCGAGCGCCCCGACCGCCCCACCGGTGAACCGCGGCATCCCCTCGACCGGGAGGACCCGCCGTCGCGGGACGAACGAGCGGATCGCGTCGAGCGGGTCGGGCGCCTCGGCCGAGGTGATCGGGAGGTCCGGCGCGTAGACGGGCACGGTGACCGGTCGCGTCTGGGTCCGCGCCATCCCGTCGCCGACCTCGAGGAGTCGCCGCGCCCCGACGCCGAGGAACGAGTACCGCCCGAGGCGCTCGCCGCCCTCGACCGACTCGAGGAGGTAGGCCGGGCCCCCGTCATCGAGCCGCAGGAACGCGCCGATCGGGGTCTCGAGGTCGGCCGGCCGCGTGGCGCGCAGCAGGATCGTGTCGGCATCGGCCGCCAGACGTTTCGTCTGGGCCAGGCTGAGCGGATCCGTGGTGGTCATCGCGTGGGCCTCTTCGAGAATCAAGAACGACCGTTCGTCTCCGGGACGAAAGGTCGTGCCTTCCGCGGTGCCACCCTCATTCGGCGATGCCGCACTCTCGTGACCGGCGGGCCGGACGGTGTCGCCACCACGGCCGATCGGCGCTGCCCTGTATCGCTGGCGCTCTGCGCCGGAGCCTACTGGCGGTGTCCCGCGTTCGGTCCGGAGGCTCCCGGGTCCATTCCCTGTCGGCGTCGTCCCGGCTCGCACCAGCCGCCGGGTCTCTGGATCGACGTGCGACGGGTACTCGTCCCGTTCACAGCCCGTTCTTCCCGATGTGGCCGGGAGTATGGGCGGACGACCGTCGAGGCGTCAAGGGCAGGTGCGCGGCTGGCGCGGGCAAGCGCCCGGATCGGACGTCAGCGACCGTCCGGCACCGACGGGTCGCGCTCGAAGCCGCGGCACTCGAGCACGGGCAGGGCCGGGTAGCGCGGGAACCGCGGTCAAGCCGCGAGCGCTCGCAGAGGACGAACGTGCTGCCATGGCTCGAGACGATGGCTCGAGCGTGCGTGCACGTCGCACAGAGGCCGGCCCGGGCCGGCACGCTGGGCCGCTCGGGTGACGTCATCATCGACCCGCTGGCACGACCCGCCTCGGACGCCGTCGAGCGGTGGCGCGCAGACGCGGGTCGTCGCCGCCGAGCCGCCGGCGGGCGATGGGCACCCACGCGAGCGCGCCGCCCGCCTGGAGCAGGACGATCAGCACGAGCAGCAGGCCCGGGATCGTCAGCACGAGGCCGGGCACGACCCATTCGAAGTCGTTCCCGAACAGCAGGGCGATGTCGGGTCGCAAGACGACCGGCGGATCGCCCGAATCGATCCCGTCGACACCCGGCATGTGGATCGTGGCGCCGGGCAGGATCACCCCCGGGCGGGTCGTGCCGCCCGACGGTGCGGGCGGGCCGCCTGTCGATGTCGATCCCGTGCCGGAACCCGGCGCCGGGGTGTGACCCCCACCCGTCGCCCCGATGGCCGCGGCGGACGCCGAGGGTCGTGGCGTCGCGGCGCCCGACGGCCTCGCCGTCGGGGTCGGGGCGGCCGTTGGGCGGGCCGTGGGGCGGGCCGTCACGACCGGAGGCGGCGTCACGACGGGCTTCGGCGTGCGGCTTGGGCGTCGGCTTCGGCGTGGGCTTGGGCGTGGGTACGGCCGTCGGCTTGGGCGTGGGCTTCGCCTTCACGTTGAGACCCAGGCTCTGCGCATCGCCGAAGCCCTGGCCGCAGTCCTCCGTGGCGAAGGCATCGGCCACCCAGTCGTGGTGGCCGGCGTCCTGGCCGGTCACGACGATCCTCACGCTGACCGAATCGCCCGGCGCGTGGGCGCCGAGCCGGTCGCCCGCATTCGCCGCCTTGATCGTCACGGTCGTGCTGCCGCTCGTCGATGCCGACCAGGAGGTCCCGCCGGGCTGGTCCGTCACCGTGACCGCGCCGACGTCGAAGGCCGCCGGGATCCTGATCTTGACGCAGCCCAGCTCGTCCTTGCCGCTCGGGCCGCCATGGTTGGAGAAGACCACCGTGATCGCTTCGGCCTTTCCCTGGTCCATCGACCCGGGAGACCTCGTGATCCGCCACGTCGCCGCGGCGGCCGTCGTGTCCGCCACGAGCGCGGCGAGGAGGCAGACCGCGATCAGGACGGCGTATGGGATGAGCCGGCGCATCTCAGGCCACCTGCCGATACGGTGTCCAGAGGCGCAGCGGCTGCGTGTCCATGCCCGGCAGGGGGGCATCGGCCGCGGTCTCGATCCCCTCGACGAAGACGCCGACGAGCCGCTCGTCGAGCTGGGTCCCGGACGCGTCGGTCAGCCGCGTCAGTGCCTCGCGGATATCGAGCGCTTTGCGATACGGGCGCGTCGTGGTCATCGCCGAGAACGCATCGCCGACGGCCAGGAGTCGCGCGATCAGCGGGATCTGCTCCGCGGCCAGGCGGTCGAGGTAGCCGTCGCCGTCCCATCGCTCATGGTGATGGCGGACGCCGGCGCGGATCAGCTCGATGTCGGGGAGGTCACGCATGATCATGTCGCCGAGGGCGACATGCTGCTTCACGATGGCGTACTCCTCCGCCGTCAGCTTGCCGGGCTTGCGGAGGATGTGATCGGGGATCCCGATCTTGCCGACGTCGTGGAGCAGGCCCGCGACCCGGATGGTCGCGATCACCTCGGGCGGCAGCCCGAGCCGCTCGGCGAGGAAGATCGCGTAGCGGGCAACGTCCTCGGAGTGCCGCTTCGTGTACCGGTCCTTCGTGTCGACCGCGAGGATCAGGCCCTGGAAGACGTCGAAGGTCCGCGTCTCCGCCGGCGCCTCGAGGTTGGCCCCGGCGAACCGGACGGCGTCGCCGCCGCTCGACTTGGCCTCCTGGAGGGTCAACGCGGCGATGGTCAGCAGGCCGGTCACGGACTGCGCATGGTCGGGGAACGTGCAGACGCCGGCGCTCAGCGTCAAAGGCAGACGCTCCGAGGCCTCGTACTGGAGGGCATGGTCGACGAGCGCGGACCGCACGCGGGCGAGGACGTTCTCGATCATGTTGACCTCGTCCGTCGGGACGACGATGAGCAGTTCGTCGGGCCCGTAGCGCCCGAAGACCGCGTCCGCTGGCATCTCGCGGTCGAGCACGTCGACGAGCGTGAGGAGGGCGTCATCGCCGGCCTGGTGCCCGTAGGTCTCGTTCAGCAGCCGGAAGTTGTCGATGTCCAGCAGCGCGAGCGCGAACGGCCGCCCGTCCGCCTCCGAGGCCTCGACCGCCTGGGCGACCGCATCGACCATCGCCCCGTGGTTCAGCTGGTCGGTCAGGGTGTCGCGTTGCGATGCATCGACGAGCGCCTCGGCCTGGCGGCTGATGCGGGACTGGGCCGTGCGGAAGACGAAGAACAGGACGAAAGCCGCGACGAGACCGGCCGAGAGCGTGACCAGGACGACGTTGCGGCGCAGCTCGTCGAGCTGCAGGAGGATGGGCACCGCATCACGCCAGACCCCGACGACGGCCCGCGTCTCCCCATCGATCACGAGCGGGAAGTACTCGCGCAGGACCTGGCCGGTCGGGAGGGCCGGGCCGCCGGCCTCGCTCGCCGCGAGCTCGACGATCCCGGCGGTCGCGCGCTCGCCCGTCAGGGCCGCGCTGAAGTCGGGCGTCATGGCGGCCACCAGGCCGCGGGCCGTGGGCTGGTTCGAGGCGATGATCACGCCATCCGGTCGGCGCACCTCGATCTGGAGGATCTGGCCGCTCTCGATCAGCGTGGCGAGTCGACCCTCGAGCGTGGTCAGCTGGGTCGCGGACGGACCGGCGGGAGCGAGGTCATCGGGCGACAGCGTGCTCGTGACGAACATCCGGACGAGGGCGGCGTCCGTGCCGACGACCGAGTTGAGGGTGGACGTCGTGAAGTGGGCCGAGACCATGACGATCTGGGCCACGGCGGTGACGCCGACGATGGCCATGAAGACACCGAAGACGATGACGAAGAGGATCGGCCGTGGAATGTCGCCGGGGCGTCCCGAACATGGGTGGATGGCGTGACCTGCACAGATTGATACCCCTAGACCGTACGGTCCTCAGGGGCAGGCGCCCACCCACACGGAAGTCATGTGGTGGTCCGGGACCCGATGCTCGGGCGGACCCGTGTGGCGGAGAGGGTGGGATTCGAACCCACGAAGTCTTTCGACTCTGCGCTTTTCAAGAGCGCCGCCATCAACCGCTCGGCCACCTCTCCGCGGCGCAGGATACCAGCCGCCCGGTCAGGCTCCTCCGGCGGATGGCCGTCGGCGCCGGCGGCCGAACCCGGCGTCACCGAGCCAGCGGCGGACGACGGGGATCCAGGCGAGCGCGCCGAGCCCCTGCGCCAGGACGGCGACGATGAGGAGCAGGCCCGGCACGCCCACGGCGACGGTCGGCACGAGCCACTCGACCGCGATCCCGCCCGTATCGACGCCGATGTCCAGCTCGAGCGGCGTGCCGGCCGGATCGCCCGCGACGACGAGCTCGATCGGGCGCTGCGGATCGAGCGGGGCGAACGAGGCCGAGGCACCGCCGTTCCGGCCGCCGCCGCCCGTTCCGACCGAGACCGACCCGGTGCCGGCGACGCTGGCAGGCGACGAGCTCGGCGCCGGCGAGGGATCAGGCGATGGCGTGGGATCCTGGCTGGGCGCCGGTGTCGGTCGCGGGGTCGGGGTCGGCGTCACCTCGATGGTCGGCAACGGCAGGTCGATGGTCGGCAACGGCAGGTCGATCGTGGGGCGCGGGGTCGGGGTCGGCGCTGGCGTCGGGGCGGTGTCGGCTGGGGGGTGGGGGTCGGCGTCGGCTGGGGGGTGGGGGTCGGCGTCGGGGTCGGCACGGGCGTCGGCTTCGGCGTCTGCTTCGGCGTCGGTCGTGGCGTCGCGGCGGGGCCCCGGACCGTGATCGTCACCTTGGCCGGCGTGCCGAGCAGCCCTTCGATCCGGTACCGGAAGGTGTCGGTGCCGCTGAAACCGTCGTCGGGCGTGTAGTGGAACGAGCCATCGTTCCGGAGCGTGAGGTTGCCGTGGCTCACGTCCGAGACCAGGTCTGCGCGACCATCGCCCACGTCGATGTCGTTCCCCAGCACGCCCGGAGCGTCGACCTCGAGGCGCTGCTCGTAGTCGGTCGAGTAGGCGTCGTTCACCGGGACGCCGATGAGGGCGGCCGCGTGGATCGTGAGCGGTGCCCACGAGGCGAGTGCGAGACCGAGCGCGATCACGCCCAGCGGCCGGAGCACGCGTCGGTGCGCTCATGCGACGGCCCGCGGCGTCCAGAGCCGGATCGTCGTGTCCTCGCCGGGCATCGGCGGATCCGCGGCGGTCTCCAGGCCCGTGACGAAAGCCGTGACCAACCGGGCGTCGAGCTGGGTGTCCGCCGCATCCTCGAGCCGGCGGATCGCCTCGCGGACGTCCAGCGCCTTCCGGTACGGCCGCGTCGTGGTCATCGCGGAGAACGCGTCGCCCACGGACAGGATCCGCGCGATGAGCGGGATCTCCTCGCCCGACAGCCGGTCGACGTACCCCTGGCCATCCCAGCGCTCGTGGTGATGACGGATGGCGGCGCGGACGACGTCGATGTCCGGGAGGTCGCGCACGATCATGTCGCCGAGCACCACGTGCTGCTTCACGATCGCGTACTCGTCGGGTGTCAGGGGTCCCGGCTTTCGAAGGATCTGGTCCGGGATGCCGATCTTCCCGATGTCGTGGAGCAGGCCGGCGAGGCGGATGCTCGCCATCGTCGCGTCGTCGAGCTCGAGCTGTTCGGCCAGGAACAGCGCGTACCGCGCGACGTCCTCGGAGTGCCGCTTCGTGTAGCGGTCCTTCGTATCGACGGCGAAGACGAGCCCCTGGAGCACGTCGAAGCTCGAGGCGGCGCCGGCGCCCATGGCCTCGTCGGAGCCGGCCACGCAGATGCGATCCCCGCCGCTCGCCTTGGCGGTCTCGAGCGTCGCCGCGACGGTCGACAGCAGGACCGTGATGGAGGCGGCGTCGCGTGGATACGAGGCGATGCCGGCACTGATCGTGATCGGCAGCCGGTCCGGCAGGTCGACGTCGAGGCTGCGGTCGACGAGGGCATCACAGACACCCTGGACCGCGGGTTCGAGGGCGTGGATCGACTCGGCCGGCACGACGACCAGGAACTCGTCGGGTCCGTAGCGGCCGATGATCGCGTCCGCGGGCACGGTCGCCCGGAGCTCCTCGAGGACGGCGATCAGGACGGCATCGCCGACACGGTGGCCGTGGTTGTCGTTGAGCAGTGTGAAGTTGTCGACGTCGACGAGGGCCACGCCGACCGATCCGCCGCCGGATCGGCGCCGCCTCGATCCGACCGGCGAGGAGTCCGACCACGGCGCCGTGATTGAGCGTGCCGGTCAGGGCGTCCCGTCGGGTCGCCTCGAGCAGCTCGGTCGTCTGGCGGGTCAGACGGGCCTGCGCGGACCGAAAGATGAAGAACAGCAGTACCGCTGCAACGAGGGCGGCGGTCAGGGTGATCGCCACCACCTCGAACCGGAGCGTGTCCAACCGGGCGAGGATCGGGCTGCCGTCGCGCCAGACGCTGACGATCCCCAGGACCCGGCCGCCCGGATCCCGGATCGGCAGCCGTTCGCGGAGGGCCGAGGTGATGCCGAGATCGCTGGCGGCGCCGGCAGCCGCGAACGGCACGATCCCCGCCTCGGCGCGACCCTCCGCACTCGCCGGCGTGATCGCGTCAGGCGCCCCGGTGCCGATCCCGTTCGCGCCGAGCGAGACGCCCGACACGAGCGATCCGTCGGCGCGGTCGATCTGGATCTCGAGGATGCCGTCGGCCGCGAGCAGCAGGGCCAGCCGACCGTCCAGCTCGGCGCGCCGGGTGGTGGCGGCCGCGGTCGTCCCGTCGAGGTCGGCGCGGTCGAGGTGCGTGACGAACTCCCGGATGGTCGTGGCGTCGCCGTCGACGACGTCCTTGATCAGGAGGTCCGTGACGTTCGACGTGACCATCGACGCCTGGGCGGACGCGGTGATGCCGACCAGCACGAGAAACGCGCCGAAGACCAGGATCAGCAGGACCGGGCGGCGCATCCGCGCCTCGGAACCGAACACGGGCGACGAGGACTCCGGAGCGAGTGTCGACGCCCCGAGCGTACGGGGCCCTCGAGGCTCGCGACACCGGACTTTCGTCCGCCCTCGCGGTGCCCCGGTCGGCTCAGTGCCTGGGCGCACCGGCCGCCGGGGCCGTCATCAGCGAATGGACTACGGCGCCTTGACGACGACCGTGCCGGCGATCAGGTCGAACCAGCCGCGCTTGCGCTTGTCGACGAAGATCCAGATGTACCCGAGGTAGAACACGAAGCCGGAGACCCAGTAGCCGATGAGGCGCAGGATCGCCGCACCCATCGTCACCGGCCCGCCGTCCGCATCGCGAACGACCTTGATCCCCATCATCTTCTGGCCCGGCGTCTGGCCGGACCTCGACCAGAAGTACGGGAAGTACACGAGCGGGACGATGATCACCCCGAGGATGATCGCGATCACGCCGAGCGCCGGCAGCAGGAAGACGAGCAGGGTGCCGAGGATCGCGATGATCGTGACCGCCACGCCGATGATGATGATGTCGATGATGTAGCCGACGAGTCGCGCACCCGGTCCGGCGAACTCCATCCCCGGCGCCGGACCCGGCTCCGGGTCGGGTGCGACCCATTGAGGCGGTGGCTGTGCCATTGCAAACGCTCCCTCCGCGTTCGTCCTTGGGCGTTTGTCTCAGGACCGCTTGACGACGACGGTCCCCGCGATCAGGTCCTGGAACCCCCGTCGGCGTGCGTCGACGAAGATCCAGATGAAGCCAAGGTAGAACACCGAGCTGGCCACGTACATCCCCAACACGCGCAGGAGGGCTGTCCCCCAGCCGAACCGCGCCCCGTCGATGTCACGTACCACCTGCAGCCCGAAGGGGCGCATCCCCGGCGTTTGTCCCGACGTCGCCCAGAAGAACGGGAAGTACAGGATCGCCACGACGATGCCGGCCAGCCCGAACAGGACCGGCAGGACCAGCGTCCCGGGATCGATCTCGGCCGACGTCTCGAGACCCGGGGCGATCGCGAAGAACGGCAGCCAGAAGGCGATCGCCAGGATCGCGACCAGGCAGCTGTCGAGGATGTAGGCGACCAGGCGCTGCCCATAAGGCGCGAACTCGACGCCCGGCGCCGGTCCGATGACCGGCGGGGTCGCCTCCCACGGCAGGAGCGGGCCGGCGGGATCGGACATCAGGGGGCCGGCGACGCTGTCGGCTTCGACTGGTCGAGCAGGCCCTTGAGATCGAAGATCGAGGCGTTGCCCGACGGCAGGAGCATGACCGTGATCTTGTCGGTCAGCTTCTGGATGTACTGGTACTGCAGGATCTGGTCGGACAGCGACGCCGCCAGGGCGCGGTTGGCGGTGGCCTGGCCGTTCGCCAGGGCGACGGTCGCCGCGGCCTGACCTTCCGCGAGCTTGACGTTCGAGTCGGCCTGGCCCTGGGCCTGGGCCACGGCCTGGTCCGCCTGGATCTTCTTCTGCGCGAGGATCTGCTGCTCGGTCTGGACCTGCTGCTGGGCGACCTGCTTCGCCTCGATCGCCGACTGGAACTCGTCGCTGAACGCGATGTTCGCGATGTAGATGTCGTCGACGATGATGTGGTACTGGGCCAGGTTGGCCGCGAGCGCGTCCTTGGCCTTGGACCGGATCTCGTCACGGGCGCCGAGGATCGCATCGACCTTGTACTCGGGCACGACGGTCTTGATGAAGTCGTTGAAGGCCGGGTCGATGACCTTGGACGCGAAGTCCGTGCCGACGCGCTGGTAGAGGTCGTTGGCGAACTGCCCGTCGACGTGGTAGTTCATGACGCCGGTGAGCTTGACCGTCTGGTACTCGGACGAGGCCGCGTCGATCTCCTGGAACTGGTGCGGCTGGACGCGCGTGTCGATGATCGCGACGCGCTGGACGATCGGGATGACGATGTGGAGACCGGGCTCGAGCGTCCCGGGCTGGACCGAGCCGAAGTTCGTCACGACCCCGACGTTGCCGGCGGGGACCTCGACGAACGGGGCGGACAGCCCGACCAGCACGATGAACCCGCCGATGACCGCCCCGATGACGCCCTTGAGGATGTGCGCGGTCGGGACCGACTGCGCGTCCCGCCGGCCCTGGGTGACGTGGCTCAGCGGGACCACGATCCCCAGCACGATGCTCAGGCCGACCACGGCCAGGCCGATGAGCAGGATGATGACGTTGATCATGTGGGCGGGACCTCGGACTGGGTGATGGATGGTTACGGCCCGAGGATACGCCGCGCTGCGTGCGGGATCGACGGCCATCGACCGATCAGGTCAGGTCGTGGACGATCCAGACGTTCTCATCGAAGTAGACGCCCATGTCGCTCTCGCGATCGATCGTCACCGGCGAGGTCGCCGTCGGCACGACGTACCGGCCGCTCTCCGGGAAAGACAACCCGGTCCAGCCCTCCCAGTCGGCGACCGACCCATGGATCTCCATCGAGTGCGGCGCGGCGCGGACGATCCGCCCGCCCAGACGGGCATGGAGCCTGATCCAGGGGTCGAAGGGCCAGCCGTCGGCCCTCGTCCATGTCGCGTATCGCTCGATCGGCGTGAGCGGATAGCGGTGCTTCTCCGTGGGCCGGACGCACGCGATCACGGCCCGATAGCCCGCCGCCCGGCCAGCGGCCTGCATCGCGCCGAGCATGGTCCCGGACAGGCCGCCACCCCGGCGCTGGCGCCCGACGACGATGAGCATCGCCCCAAGGGCGGTCGGCGCCCGGCCCGCGTCGAGGTCGCCGGCACTGCGGAGCACTTGCTCGTCCCAGCTGTCGGGGAGGTCGTCGTCGGTGCCGTCCCAGGCGAGCGGCATCGCGTTCGAGGTCGCCACGACGGCTCCGGCCGCGTCGAGCAGGATGAGCTGGTGGTCCGGCCAGTCGGCGTGGGCGCGCGGGAACATCCGGTTCGCGACCTCGCTTTCGACCATGAACGGCTCCCACATGCCGGCGTGGTGAGCATCGACCGCCGGATCGAGGTCGGGTCGCTCGGTGAGGGTCGTCAGGGAGTGCCCCGGCGGAAGCTCGAGGCCATAGGCCCGGAGTCGTGTCTCGACAGTGCCGGACGCATCCGTCGCCGTCATCGCCCCGTCAGTCCCGGGCGGCGATCACGTCACGCCCGAGGTACGGCCGCAGCACCTCGGGGACCGTGACGTTGCCGTCCGGTCGCTGGTAGGTCTCGAGGATGGCGGCCACCGTCCGGGGGAGGGCCATCCCGGAGCCATTCAGCGTGTGCACCAGCTCCGCCTTCGCACCGGGCTCGGGCCGGTAGCGGATCGCCATCCGTCGCGCCTGGTAGTCGCGCATGTTCGAGCAGGAGCTGACCTCGAGCCAGCGCTCGACGCCGGGCGCCCAGACCTCGAGGTCGTACTTGCGCGCCTGGACGAAGCCGAGCTCGCGCGTGCTCATCAGCAGCACGCGATACGCGAGACCGAGCCGCTGGAGCAGGATCTCCGCCCGCTCGGTCATCCACTCGAGCGCGGCCGGGCTGTCCTCCGGCTTCTCGAACAGGACCATCTCGACCTTGTCGAACTGGTGGACCCGCAGGATCCCGCGGGTGTCCTTGCCGGCCGCCCCGGCCTCGCGCCGGAAGCACGGGCTGTACGCCGCGTAGTGGATCGGCAGCTCGGACGCATCGAGGATCTCGTCGCGGTGGAGGTTCGTGACCGGGACCTCGGACGTCGGGATCAGGTACAGCTCGTCGCGCGTGACGACGTACATCTGGTCTTCCTTGTCCGGGATCTGCCCGGTCCCCCGAGCCGAGTCCGCGTTGACGACGACCGGCGGCCACACCTCGGTGAACCCGTTCTCGCGCGTGTGGACGTCGAGGAACCAGCTGATCAGGCCCGCGCTGGAGCGCCGAACCGGCGCCCTTGTAGACCGGGAAGCCGGAACCCGCGATCTTCGCGCCGCGAACGTTGTCGAGGATGTCGAGCGACTCCGCGATCTCCCAGTGGGGCTTGCGGGTCCAGATCGCCCCGCCGGCCGGGGCGTCGGCACCGACCTCGCCGGCGAGCGGCTCCTCGCGGGCCAGCTGCTCGCCCCAGGTGCGGACCGTGACGTTGGCCTCCGCGCCACCGACCGGGATCCTCGGGGTCGGGCGGATTCGGGATCCGCAGCAGCAGATCGTCGAGGGTGGCCTCGATGGCCGCCAGCTCGGCGTCGAGCGACTTGATCCGGTCGCCCGCGGCGGTCGAGGCCGCCTTGAGCCCGGCGACCTCCGCGCTGTCGGGGGCGGCCCCGCCCGTGATCGCCTCGCCGATCCGCTTCGAGGTCGCGTTCCGTTCCGCCTTGAGGGTCTCGCTCTCGCCGAGCAGGCGGCGCCGGTCCGCGTCGGCCGCGAGGGCCGTGTCCACGAGCGAGGGGTCCTCGCCCTTGTCGGCGGCGCCCTGGCGGATGACGTCGGGTTCGTCGCGGAGTCGCTGCAGGCCGACGCTCATGATCTACTGCTCCCGTCTTCCGTCCAGCCGGCGGCGTCCCGGCTGCGCGTTGCCACGAACTCGGGGGCGAGGCTGGCCAGGAGCCAGCCGGCGCGCGGGCCGTTGGGCCGGCCGAGGAAGGCCCGATAGATCGCTTCGAACGCGCGGCGTGGTGGCATGCCGTCATTGTTGGCGATGCGGAAGATCAACGACTGCCAGGCTTCGCCCCCCTCGGGCGCCTCGCGTACCCCGTCGTTCGACAGGAACGCCAGGAACCGGCGCTGCTGGGCATCGAGGTCGGCCACGGCGTCAGGGAGGCCGTCGTACCGGACGGCGATCCTCGCGGTGTCGGGTGCATACGCATCGAGCCACGCCCGGGCTGCCGCCATGCGCTCCTCGCAGATCGCCGCTTCGCGGGTCGTCAGCGGACTCCCCTTCTCCGCCTCGACCCGCGTGGCGACGTCGACGCCGGGGATCTGGAGGAGCAGGGCGAGGTGCGAGAAGGCCGGCCGGAAGAGCGCCGCCTCGGCCGCCACGTCGGCGTCCGGGTCGAGCAGCGAGTAGCGGAACGTGGCCGCATGGCCCGGCGGCAGCTCGCCCTTGACCTCGCGGCCCGTGGTCGCCGCCGCGAACCGGTCGAACTCGTCGAACAGGCGCGGGATCTGGTCCGTGCCGTCCGGATCGAAGTCGATCGCGTGGTTCGGCTTCGGGCGCAGGAACAGGAAGCGCAGCTGCTCGGGGGGCACGACCTCCGCGATCTCGTGGGCCGCCGCGCCGCGACCCTTCGAGGTGGACATCTTCTTGCCGCCGATGTTGAGGAACTCGTAGGGGACGTTGAGCGGCGGCTCCCGCTCGAACACCTCGCGCGCGATCGCGTCGGAGCGGTCGCGCGAGCCGCCCTTCGTGGAGAGGTCCTTTCCGCACGGTTCGATGGTCACGCCGAAGAGCGACCATTGCGCGGCCCATTCGAGGTTCCACGGCAGCTTCGCCGTGCCGCCGAACGGCGAGATCCAGCCCGACGAGCCGCACCCGGTCGCCCACGTGACGAGGGCAGGCCGGCATTCGTAGAAGACCTCCGAGCCATTCCAATCGGTCACGATCGTCGTCCCGACCTTGCCGCACGTCGGGCAGATGACGTTGATCGGGTGCCAGTCGTCGGGGTGCTGGACGTTGGCCACGCGGCGATAGATCTCGCGCACCGTGGCGGCCCGGTCCAGCGCGGTCCGGATGAAGGTGTCCATCTCCCCCGTCGGGTAGATGTCGCTCATCCAGTAGTAGCGGTCCGGGTGGATCCCGAGGCCGGCGAAGATGTCGATGAAGATCCCGGCGTGGTGGCGCGCATACGACGCATGCCCGTCCCCGGCCTGGTCGGGCACGTGCGCCAGCGGCCGCCCCATCTCGGTGGCGATGGCGTCGGGCGTCAGGAGCGCCTGGGCGTCCATCGGGTCGAGGTCGTCGACGCCGTAGAGGAACGTCGTCTCGACGCCGTTCGCGCGGAGCGCCCGGACGATGACGTCGAGGATGACCGGCCCACGCAGGCTGCCGACGTGGACGGTCCCCGACGGCGTCTTCGAGTCGTTGACGACCTGTGGGCCTCGGTCGCGGACCTGCTCCGCGAGTTCGTCCGCCCAGTCGTGCTCGCCCATCTCGTCTACCGGCACCCGTGCTGGCGTACAGCCGTTCGCGCCCCGAGGTCCGAGGCGGCGCCCCGGGACGCCATCGGCCCGGGGATCTAGGTGATCCCGACGATCTTGTAGGTGAAGTCGCCGGCGGGCACCCGCACGACGATCTTGTCGCCCTTCTTCTTGCCGAGGAGCGCGCGGCCGACCGGGCTCTCGTTCGAGATGCGTCCCTCGGCGGGCTTCGCTTCGGCGGACCCGACGATCGTGAACGACTCGCTCCCGTCGGGGCTCTCGACCGAGACCGTGCTGCCGATCTGGACGTGGTCGGTCGAGTGGTTCTCGTCGATGATCGTGGCGTTCTTGATGATCGCCTCGAGCGTCTGGATCCGGCCCTCGACGAACGCCTGCTCGTTCTTCGCGTCCTCGTACTCGGCGTTCTCCGAGAGGTCGCCGTGCTCCTTCGCATCGTGGATGCGATTGGCGACCTCGGGCCGCTTGACGGAGACCATCTCGTCCAGCTCCGCGCGGAGCTTGTCCAGGCCGTCCCGGGAGAGGTAGGTGGGTTTGTTATTCACGGTCAGGGCCCCCGCGATTCCGGTGGTCTTGTGGCGAGACCGAACTGGCGGTCATGCAGATAAAGGAAAGAACTCCAGGTGTCCCGCGGCTCGATCCGCGCACCTGAAGTTCCGACCGGGCCCGAATGGTAGTCGCGTCGTCGAATCGTGTCAAAAGCCTCATCCGTGCCGTTGCCAGGGCGCTCAGGTGCGCTCACTGCCCTCGGACAGGCGCAGCAGGCGGCGCTTGACGCGCTGCAGCGAGCCGCGGTCCGGCAGGGCGACGAAGAGCGTGTCGTCGCCGGCGATCGACCCGGCCACCTCCGGCCACCGGGCACGGTCCAGGGCGGCGGCGATGGCGTGCGCGGATCCCGGCAGCGTCCGCAGCACCAGCAGGAGGCCGGCCTCGTGGATCTCGAGGGGCAGGTCGGACAGCAGCTTGCGGAGCCGGTCCTCGCCGGACGTCTCGGCCTCGATCAGGCGCGGTGGCAGCGCATATGCGGCGGTGCCCTCGCGCGCGACCTTGATGAGGCCGAGCTCGGCGACGTCGCGGCTGATCGTGGCCTGGGTCGTCCGGAACCCCCGCTCGCGGAGCGCGGTGGCCAGCTCCTGCTGGGTGCGGATCGGGCGCTGGTCGACCAGGTCGCGGATGGCGCGCTGGCGGAGCTGCTTCATGACCTCCATCGCCGGGTCCTAGCGGGCCAGCCAGACGACCAACAGCAGCGCCGCGAGGACGACCCGATACGCGACGAACACGTTCAGCGAGTGCGTCCGCAGGTAGCCCAGGAGGACCTTGATCGCGAGCATCCCGGAGAGGAAGGCCGCCACCATCCCGGCCACCAGCGGGCCGACGCTCGACGTCGATGCCGAGCTCCCCGCCCACGAGCTTCCGGATCTCGAAGAGGGCCGCGCCCGCCGTGATCGGCGTGGCCATGAGGAAGCTGAACCGGGCCGCCGACTCGCGATCCAGGCCCGCGAACCGGGCGGCCGAGATGGAGATCCCCGACCGGCTGATGCCCGGGATGAGCGCCAAGGCCTGGGCCGTGCCGAGCCCGACGGCGAGCGGGAACGTGACGTCCCCGACGCGGCGGGTCTGGGGGCCCCAGCGGTCCGCGACCCACATGATCGCGGCACCCACGAGGAGCATGACCGCGACCAGCCCGATCCCGCGGACGGCGGTCTCGATCGCATCGTTGAACAGGAAGCCGGCGATCGCGGCCGGGATCGTGGCCGCGACGAGGAGCCAGGCGAGGCGCCGGTCGGGATCGTCCGCGAACGAGCGATCGCGGAGCGTCGCCAGACCCGCGGGGACCAGCCGGCGCCAGTCCTCGCTGAAGTAGATGAGCAGCGCGGCGAGCGTCCCGAGATGGAGCATCACGCTGAACGCGAGCGACGTGATGAACGGATCGTCCCAGCCGAGCAGGTACGGCACCACGATGAGATGCCCGGACGAGGAGATCGGCAGGAACTCGGTGAGCCCCTGCACGATCCCCATCACGATCGCCTGGAGGAAGGTATCCATCTATTCAGCCTTGTTGTCGACCGGGATGACGGTTCAGGCGAAGGCGCCGCGGAGCACCCGAGCGAGCGCACCTCGATGGTGCGTGAGCGAGGAAGCGGACGCGGCAACGCCCGCATGGACCGTCAGACCGGTCGACGTCACCGAACGAAGAGGGGGGCAAGCACAAGCGCGATCGTGGCGATGAGCTTGACGAGGACGTGCAGCGACGGGCCGGCGGTGTCCTTGAACGGGTCGCCGACGGTGTCGCCGACGACCGCGGCCGCGTGGGGATCCGTCTTCTTGCCGAGCACGTTCCCGGCGGCGTCCTTGAGCTGGCCCGACTCGATGTACTTCTTGGCGTTGTCCCACGCGCCGCCGCTGTTGTTCAGGACGGTGGCGAGCATGACGCCCGAGATCGTGCCGATCATGAGGAAGCCGGCGACCGCCTCGTAGCCGAGCAGGACCCCGACGATGATCGGCGTCGCGACCGCGAGGGCACCGGGCGCGATCATCTCCCGCAGGGCCGCCCGGGTCGTGATGTCGACGACGCGCGCGTAGTCGGGTCGCTGGGTGTAATCCATGATCCCGGGCATCTCGCGGAACTGGCGCCGGACCTCGACGATGATCGCCTGGGCCGTGGTCCCGACCGCGCGGATCGCGAGCGAGCTGAACAGGTAGACGAGCATCGCCGCGATGAACGCCGCGATGAACACGTTGACGCTCGCGAGGTTGATCGACTCGAGGATCGGCTTGCCCTGGACCCGGAGGATCAGGTTCACCTTGTCGATGTAGGCGGAGAACAGCAGGAAGGCCGCCAGCGACGCCGACGCGATCGCGTAGCCCTTGGTCAGGGCCTTGGTCGTGTTCCCGACCGCGTCGAGACGGTCGGTGATCTCGCGCGCGCCGGCCTCGGCGCGGCTGAACTCGGCGATGCCGCCGGCGTTGTCGGTGATGGGGCCGAAGGTGTCCATCGCGAGGATGTACGCCGTCGTCATGAGCATGCCCATCGTCGCGACGGCCGTGCCGAAGATGCCGCCGACGTTGACGCCGTCGGCGTTGACGATCCCGGCGCGGTCGCCCAGCCAGTGGCTGACGAAGAGCGCGATGACGATCGAGATGGCGGTGACGGCGGTCGTCTCGAAGCCGACGGCCACGCCGGCGATGATGTTCGTCGCCGGGCCGGTCTTCGATGCCTCGGCGATCTCCCGGACCGGCCGGTACGATCCGGCCGTGTAGTACTGGGTGATGTAGACGAAGACCACGCTCGTGGCCAGGCCGACCAGGCCCGCGCCGAAGAAGTAGATCCACGTCGGGAAGCCGTCGGGGCCGGTCTGCGTCCCGGTCGACATCATGACGTTCGTCGTGATCAGCAGGCCGATGACCGACAGAAGGGTCGTCGCCCAGTAGCCGCGGTTGAGGATGTTCATCGGGTCCTCGTCCTCGCGGCCGCGGATCGTGAACTGGACCGAGATGATGGTCGCGAAGAGCCCGAAGGCGCGGACGACGAGCGGGAAGAAGATCCACGCGGCGGGGTTCGGCCAGCCGGCCTGGAGGGCGATGGCGTACACGCTGACGCCGAGGATCATCGCGCCGATGTTCTCGGCGGCGGTCGATTCGAAGAGGTCGGCGCCACGGCCGGCGCAGTCGCCGACGTTGTCGCCGACGAGGTCCGCGATGACGCCCGCGTTGCGGGGGTCGTCCTCGGGGATGCCCGCTTCGACCTTGCCGACGAGGTCCGACCCGACGTCCGCAGCCTTGGTGTAGATCCCGCCGCCGAGCTGGGCGAACAGCGCCACGAACGAGGCGCCGAAGCCGAAGCCGACGATGAGGAACGGCGCCACGGCCGGATGCTCGAGGCCGCCGTACAGGGCGAAGATGCCCCACACGCCGAGCAGCGAGAGCGCGACGACGAGGAAGCCCGAGACGGCTCCACCGCGCATCGCGACCTGCACCGCCTCGACGAGGCTTCGGCGCGAGGCCGACGCGGTGCGGATGTTGGACCGGACGCTGATGTACATGCCGATGATCCCGGAGGCCATCGAGCACGCCGCGCCGACGATGAAGGCGACGGCGGTCATGATCCCGAGCTGGGTCCCGAAGGCGCCGCCCGGAAGCTTCGACGTCTCCGCGATGTCCTCGGTATCGACGATCGAGATGATCACCCCGAGGACCACGCAGGCGACGACCGCGAGGACCGCGATCGTCGTGTACTGGCGGCGGATGAAGGCGACGGCCCCCTCGAAGATCGTCTCGGCGACGGCCTGCATCGCCTCGGGCCCCTCGTCCCGGGCGAGCACCCATCTGGCGAGCCAGAGTGCATACAGGACCGCCGCGATGCCGGCGATCGGGATGATGAGCTGGAGCGTGCTCGCATCCATCGGGTCAGTAGGTCCTCCGCGACAGGGCTGTTGGCGGTTCCCGGATCGGGCGCGTGGCAAGCGCCGTTCGGGTCGGGCGACAAGGGAGTGCTGCTCGAGGTCCCCTCGCTATCCACCGATCACTGGGACCTTGCAGGCCGGCGGCGAGTGTAGCAAGGCGCCAAACAGCGGGTCAAACTCGCCGAGCGAGCGCGATATGCACGGCCCATCCCGTCGACGGCGGTGGCACAGGGCAGCCCCTATACTGCCGGTCTTGTGAGCCAGCGACCCGCCTTGTGAGCAGACGACCCGCGCTCGGGTGCCTCGTCGAGATCGTCGAGACACTCGCCCTGACACTCATCATCTTCTTCGTCATCCAGAACTTCGTCGCCCAGCCCTACAAGGTCCAACAGGAGTCGATGGAGCACACGCTCCTGCCCGAGCAGTACGTTCTCGTCGACAAGCTGACGCCGCGATTCGACACCTACAAGCGAGGCGACATCGTGGTCTTCACCCCGCCCGAGGACTGGGTCCAGGACAACGGCACACCGTTCATCAAGCGCGTCATCGGCGTCTCCGGCGACACCGTCGAGATCCGCGACGGGGACGTGCTGATCAACGGCACCAAGATCGATGAGCCCTACCTGTTCGCGGCGGCGCCCGGCGACCCGCCCCAGTCGACGACGGCCGACCCCGACCAGTCGAAATGGACCATCCCGGAGGGCGAGCTCTTCCTGATGGGCGACCATCGCCAGAACTCCGCGGACTCCCGGGCCTTCGGTCCCGTCCCCATCGAGAACGTCATCGGGCGCGCCTGGTTGCGCTACTGGCCGATCGATACGTTCGGCGTCCTCCAGACGCCCACCTACCCGGAGCTGGCGCCAGTCTCGCCATGAACCCGGCCCTGGCGGGGGTCGCACTCGCCGTCATCGTCGGCGCGATCGTGGCGGTCTCGGCAAGGGATGCCCGGACCGCGGTCCTCGGGCTGGCCGTCACCATGGTCGCCGCCCCGGCCATCGCGGACCCGATCACCGCGACCTCGGGGCTCGCGGCCCGGGTGGTCGCCGCCATCCTCGCGGTCTACCTGCTCTGGATCGCCGTCCGGAGCGGTGAGGCTCCGACCGGCGGCTCGCGGCTCGGCTGGGCCGCGGAGGCCGCGCTCGCCGCCGCTGCCGCGATCGTCGGGTACGACCAGCATGGGCTCGGCGCCACCGGGCTCGGCCCGCCGGTCGCCCAGGCCGCCGGGTTCGCGCTCGCGGCACTGGCCGTCGCGCCGCTCATCACCGGCCGCGACGTCCTGCGGATCGGGATCGGGCTCCTGCTCCTGATGCAGGGCGCCCTGCTCGTCGGCGTCGGCCTCGACGGCACGCCGACGGCCCTCGAACAGATCGTGACCGCCGGCCTCATCGTGGGGCTCGGTGGGGCGATCGCGGTCCTCTCGACCGCCGCCCGGCTCGATGGACCCGACGGGTTCAGCCTCACGGCCGAGGCTCGGCCGTCGATCCGCCCGCCTGCCGACCGCCAGTCGCCCCTTCGCCGGGTCCGGCGGACCCCGGAGACGCTGTCGCTCTGGGATCCCGAGCCACCATCCCCGGATCGACCATGAGCCTGGTCCTGTTCTTCGTGGTGACCATCGGCGCGGCCGCGATCGCGCTCGTCGGTCGGGGGCGGGCCGGTGTCGCGACGACGGTGGGCCTGGTCGGCCTCGTGGCCGCCATCGCGACCGCCATCGCCATCGACCCGACGACGGTCATCGAGATCGGCGGCTCGACGCTGGCGGCCTCGGCCTACGCGCGCCTCTTCCTCATCCTCGGATCGGTGGTCGGGCTCGCCCTCGCGCTCGTCGGGCTGGCCGCGGGCTCGCGCCGCGACGCCCCGGCGGTGACGCTCGGCACGCTGGGAGCCGCCGGGCTCGCGCTGTCCCTGCCCGACCCGCGCATCGCCATCCTCGCCTCGACGGCCGGGGGTCTGCTGGGGGTGCTGCTCGTCCTCGTGCCGGGTGGCGGGCGGGCCGGCGCGACCGTCGGGATCCGCGAGATCCGCGCGCTCGTCGTCGCCGGTGCGATGGCCACCGCCGCGGCGGCGTGGATCGGCCGAGACCTGAGCCAGCTGGTGGCGCAGCCGGTCGTGTTCGGGCTCGCCTACCTCGCGTTCGGGCTGGCCGTCGCCATCCGGTTCGGCGCGATCCCCTTCCACGTCTGGGCCGCACGCTTGACCGATTCCGTGCCGGAGGCGGCCCTGCCGGTCGTGACCGCATGGGGGCCGGCCGCGTTCGCGGTCGTGGCGCTGGCGTGGACCGACTCATCGGTGGCGCCACTCCTCGTCGAGATGGACGCGGAACGGGCGATCATCCTCGGCATCGCGGTCGCGACGATCGTGCTCGCGGCGTTCGCCGCGCTCATCCAGGACGACATCGAGCACGTCGTCGGGTATTCGATCATCGGCGACGCCGGGGTGGTCCTCCTCGCGGTCGCCGCACTGACGCCCGAGGCCTGGGAGCCGGCGCGGACCTGGATCCTTGCCTACGTCGTCGCCCGGAGCGCCTTCGCCGCGTGGGCCGCGGCGATCCGCGCGACCTTCTTCACGGGCCGGATCGCCGACATGGCTGGGTGGGCCCTGCGCGCCCCGGTCCTGGCGGTGACGTTCGGGCTCATCGTCGTCGCGAGCATCGGCCTGCCCGGCCTGGCCGCCTTCGAGGCACGGACCGAGCTCGTCGATCTCTCGCTCCAGGCGCCGCTCCAGGGGCTCGTGTTCCTGGCGACCTTCGCCCCGCTCCTCTACTACGGGCGCGTGGCGGCCGTCGGCGTGGTCCGCCCCGACCCGAGCGCAGGCGGACTGACGGGGTTCGCGGGGATCCCGCAGCGGACGCCCATCGACCTCAACGATGCGGCCGGTACGGCGCGGACGGCGTGGACGGCCAATCGCGCCGCGGTCGCCTCGCTGGTCGCGCTGCTCGTCGCGATCCTGGCCCTCACGGTTTCGGCCGGCGGCTTCGGCGGACCGGCGGCGGCGGCCGGTCTCCCGCTCACGCCCGAGGGACCGACCGAGTCGTTCGTGCCGGAGGAGCAGCCGATCGACGAATCCCTCGAACCCGGCTCGGAAGCGCCGATCGACGAGGGGTCGGGCGAGCTGCCGGCAGACACCGGGGACCCGGGGCTGTCGGCGGCTCCGTCAGCACCCGAGGCGGGCCCAAGCGGGGCGAGCCCGAGTGAGGCGAGCCCGGGCGGGGCGAGCCCGAGCCAGTAGACCCGATCGACGAGAAGACCGTTGCGTGTGACGTATTCGAGGGATCCGGGCGGTGGTGCGGGCTGGCAGCCAACGTTTTCGACTGGAAGGTCGTCCGACCACCCTCTCCTGGTCGGGGGCGGTGACTGGTAGCCAACGATCGGGCGTTGATGGCAACGAGAACGGCCCAGTCGGTGACGGTCTGCCACCGGACGAGCACGGCAGCGGCCCTCCGGTCGGAATCGTTGGCTCGGAGCCAGCGCGGGATG
The DNA here is from genome assembly GCA_963755115.1 of uncultured Chloroflexia bacterium. Lineage (GTDB taxonomy): Bacteria > Chloroflexota > Limnocylindria > Limnocylindrales > CSP1-4 > SPCO01. The sequence goes on along the minus strand of CAVWIK010000002.1, from coordinate 1,138,302 downwards.
CCACGGACGCGCAGCCAGCGCGGGATGCCACGGACGCGCAGCCAGCGCGGGATGGCGCCGGCCGGGCGCGCGCTACTCGTTCGGGGCGAGCACCCAGCGGTCGACGTCGCGCTCGTAGGCGAACAGCTCCTCCGGGCGGAACCAGAGTGCGAGCTCGGTCGCGGATGCCTCCGGCCCGTCGGACGCGTGGACGATGTTCTGCGCCGTCTCGAGCGCGAAATCGCCCCGGATCGTGCCGGGTGCCGCCTCGTGCGGGCGGGTCGCGCCGTTGATCGCCCGGACCACGGCGATCGCGTTCGGGCCTTCGAGGGCCGCGGCGACCAGTGGGGCCGAGGTGATGAAGTCGACGAGGCCGGCGAAGAACGGCTTCTCCCGATGCGCGGCGTAATGCGCCTCGGCCGTCGGGCGATCCACGTGGACGAGCTTGAGGCCGATGAGCTTCAGACCCCGCTCCTCGTAGCGCGCGAGGATGCGCCCGACCAGCTGTCGCTGCACCCCGTCGGGCTTGACGAGGACGAGGGTCCGTTCGTTGGCTGACATGGTTTCCTTGGGTACGGGTTTCCGGTGGACGGTCGATATCGTATCGGATGCCCGCGTTGCGGTCGGGTCAGTCCTCGTGCCAGGTCGTCGCGTCGTCGTCCCACGTCGAGCCATCGTCGTCGGACGTGGCGACGAACGGCTCGTAGGGCGGCGCAGGGTCATCGTGGCCCGGGGCACCCGCGTCGCCGGTTGCGGCATCCGCGTCGTGCGCGACCATCCGCCGAGTCGCACCCGCGGCCGCCATCGCGATGGCATAGGCGTCACGCGCATCGCCTTCCCGGCCGATCGCCCGCAGCGCATCGCCTCGGACCATCTGGAGCCCGGCGTCGGGCGTATCGCCGATGACATCGAGGATGGCGGGTGCGGTCGATGGCGCGACGCGGACGACGAGTCCGAGGTGGAGCGCGGCGCCGGCCATGTCGCCCGCGGCGAGCGCCGCCTCCCCAGCGTCGAGGATGGCGGCCGCATCGAGGCCCTCCGGGGGCATCGGCGGCGGGGCGAAGACCGGCGCCCCGGTCGCGGCTGCGGTCGCCTCGGCGACCTCGACGAGCGGCCAGAACCCGGGCTCCTGGTCGTTCGGCCCGGGGATGGCGCGACCCGCCGCGGCGTCCTCCGGATCGGCCGGTGGGAGCACGAAGGTCGGCCCGCCCGCATCGGGGTCGGCGTTCGAGCCCGCGACGCGGTCGGGCGGGAAGAGGGTCGCCGGGATGGGCACCGGCTCGGCCGGATCGCCGGGCCACACGCCCGAGCGCGGCATCCCCGCGAAGATCGGGTCGATCGGCCCGTCCATCGCGCTCATCGCCAGACCGGCGAGCCGTCGCGCCTCAGTCGGGCGGCCGAGGGCCGCCGCCGCCTCGGCAGCGACGACGAGCGCCACGACGGTCTCGTCGCCCCCGGCGAGCGCCTCCCGGGCGGCATCCCCCGCCCCGATCAGCTGGCCGGTCCGCCAGCGTGCCTCGGCCAGGTCCACCCGCCCGGGCAGGTCGAGCGCCCCGTTCGCCGCCATCGTCTCGAGCTCGGCGCGCGCCAGCGCCAGTGACCCCAGCCGCAGGTGGAGCCCGGCCAGCACGAGCGCCGCATCGCGCGGGGCCGGTTCGACCGGGCCGGGCGGGGGTGTGGCGAGATCGGGTGTCGTCATCGCGTCAACCGGGCAGGCGCAGCCGCGCCTCGAGGCCGCGGAGATGCCTGGCGGGGGCGACGGCCGCGAGCCGCAGGACCTCGTCGCGGAACAGGCGCCCGGCGACGGCCTGGATCGCGTCGGCCTCGACCGCGGCGACCGCCTCCAGCGCCTCGTCGAGCGTGAGGACGCGATCGTGCAGGGCCTCCTGCCCGCCGATCCAGGAGGCGACGTGGCGCGTGTCGTCCATGCGGAGCTCGAGCCCGCCGGCGAGGTAGCGCTTGGCCTTCTCGAGCTCGCCGGCCGGCACCAGGTCGTCGCGGAGGCGCGCCAGCTCGGCGAGGATCGCCTCGAGGGCGGCGGGCAGCTTGTCGGGATCGACCCCCGCCGAGATCTCGAGCGCGCCCGCGTCGGCGTAGTCCACGATCCCCGACGACACGTCATAGGCGAGCCCGAGCTCCTCGCGGACCGACAGGAAGAGCCGGCTGCTCATCCCGTCGCCGAGGACGGCGTTGAGCACCGCGAGGGTCCAGCTGTCCGGGTGGTCGCGGTGCAGGGCCGGAAGGCCGATGCACAGCTGCGCCTGCGCGGTGTCGCGCTTGCCCACGGCCACCCGCGGGCCTGCGGGCAACGCGGGGGCCGGCGCGAACCCTGGGACGACCCCGTTGCCGGTCCCGAACGCCGTGGCGACGAGGTCGACGGCGTCGGCGTGGGTCAGGTCGCCGGCGACGGCGACGACGGTGTTGGCGGGTCGATACGCCGTGCGCCAGAACGACCGGATGGTCTCGACGGGCAGGGCCCGGATCCCCTCCTCGTCGCCGCAGATCTCGCGGCCGAGGGGCCCGTCGCCGAACAGCGCCGTCTGGAACAGGATCTGGCAGTACTCGGACGGGTCGTCCTGGTACGAGCGGATCTCCTCGACGATGACCGCGCGCTCGGATTCGATCTCGGCGCCGGCGAGCGTGGGGCGGACGATGAGCTCGCCGAGGACATCGAAGGCGCGCGCCGATTCGCGACGCGGGACGCGTACCCAGTAGACGGTCGACTCGCGGTCGGTCGCTGCGTTGCACGATCCGCCGACGCCCTCGATCGCCTCGCTGATGGACCGCGTCGACGGGTACGCGGCCGTGCCCTTGAACGTGATGTGCTCCATGAAGTGCGCGACGCCGGCCTCGGCGTCGGTCTCGAGGCGGGATCCGGCCAGGACATAGGCCGCGATCGAGATGGAGCGCGCCCCGGGCACGCGCTCAGTGATGACGCGCGGGCCAGAGGCGAGCGCGGTCCGTTCGAACATCGCGACGGATGGTACAGGAACGTGCCCGCGACCCAGCCGCAACGCGATGTGACACCCCCGCCGGGGACGCCGGCCGCTATCCTGAGGCCGACCCAGTCGATGCCCACCCGCCCGAGCAGCGGGACACGACCGTGGACGCCAGGAGGAGGAGATCGGTGATGCGGCAACGCCTCTCGTGGATGACGGCCGTGATGACCGTCGTCGTGCTCGTCGGGGCCTGTAATTCAGCCGGTGGGAGCGCGCCGGCCAGCGGCGCCGCGGCCTCGGGCGGTGCGTCGGCGGAGTGCGCCGGCACCGGCACCCAGGGCGGTTCGGCGGACCTCCAGATCCCGGACGTCGAGCAGGGCAAGTTCAACGTCGCGATGGTCCTGATCGGACCGCACGACGACGGCGGCTGGAGCCAGGCGCAATACGAGGGACTCCAGTACATCTGCGAGCACGTGCCCGACAGCCACGTTGCGTACATCGAGCTCGTCCCCGAGGGGGCGGACTCCGAGCAGGTCTTCCGCAGCCTCGCCCGCAAGGGGTTCGACTTCATCATCGGGACCTCGTTCGGGTACATGGACCCGATGGCGACCGTCGCCGAGGAGTTCCCGAACCAGACGTTCCTCCACCTGACCGGTTACAAGTCGAACGGCAAGAACTTCGGCAACTTCTTCGGCGCCGTCGAGGACATGAAGTACCTCGCCGGGATGCTCGCCGGGTCCCGCGCCAAGGCCGACGGCAACCCCAAGATCGGCTACATGGCCACGTTCCCCATCCCCGAGGAGCTCCGCCTGGGCAACGCGATCATGCGGGGCGCCAAGGTGACCTGCCCCGAGTGCACGATGGACGTGCGGTTCATCAACACCTGGCATGACCCGATCAAGGAGCGCGACGGCGCGGCCTCGCTCTTCGACGCCGGCGCGGATGTCGTCTTCACCGGCGCCGACACGCCCGCCGTGGCCGACGTGGCCAAGGAGAAGGGCAAGTGGGGCGTCACGTACGACCATCCGGGTTCGTGCCATGAGGACGCCTGCCTGACCGCCCCGTACTGGATCTGGGGCCCCGAGTACACGCGCATCGCGGAGCAGGTCAAGGCCAAGACCTACAAGGCCGGGTACGAGTACTTCGACGCGGACTCGAAGGCCATGGGCCTGTTCGGGTTCATGGACGGCGAAACGCCCCAGCCGGGCGTCGCGAGCCTGCCCGCCGCGGACGTGCAGATGGTCAAGGACACCCTCGCAAAGATGCTGGCCGGCCAGTTCGGACGGTTCGACGTCTTCGCCGGACCGCTCAAGGACAACACCGGCAAGGAGCTCCTGCCGGCCGGGTCCAAGCTCGAGCAGTCGGACCTCGACCAGTTCCCGCCGGGTGCCCCCGGCTCCGAGTGCAAGACCTGCATGTACTGGTGGAACGAGGGCATCACCAGCAAGTTGCCTGACCTGACGCCGTAAGACTGCAGTCCTGGTGGCGGGCGCCCGCTCGCCACCAGGCCGAGCCCGTTGTCCACGGACATCCTCCGGGACCCGCCATGACCGGCTCCGTCGCCCCGGCTGCCATCGAGGCGTCGGGCATCGTCAAGACCTTCCCCGGCGTCCTCGCCAATGACCATGTCGATTTCGACGTGCGGCTCGGCGAGGTCCACGCGCTCCTCGGCGAGAACGGGGCCGGCAAGAGCACGCTCATGAACGTGCTGGCGGGGCTCTACCAGCCCGACGAGGGCCGCCTGCTCGTCGACGGCCAGCCCGTCACGTTCCGCTCGCCGCGCGACGCGATCGCCAACGGCGTCGGCATGGTCCACCAGCATTTCGCGCTCGTCCCGTCGATGACGGTCGCGGAGAACGTCCTCCTCGGCCTGGATCGTCCACGGTTCCGGCTCGACCTGCGCAAGACCGAATCCGAGATCGCGACGATCGCCCTGGAGATCGGGCTCCACGTGGATCCCGGCGCGCACGTCTGGCAGCTGTCGGTCGGCGAGCAGCAGCGGGTCGAGATCCTCAAGATGCTGTTCCGGGGGGCCCGCATCCTCATCATGGACGAGCCGACGGCCGTCCTCGCCCCGCAGGAGGCCGAGGAGCTGTTCGTCACGCTCCGCCGGATGACCGCGGCCGGTCGCAGCGTCGTGTTCATCAGCCACAAGCTCGGCGAGGTGCTGGCCATCGCCGATCGGATCACGGTGATGCGCGCGGGGCGGGTCACCGCGTCGAACGTCGACCCGGCCGGGGCCACGCGGGCCGACCTCGCGCGCCTCATGGTCGGCCGGCCGGTGCTCGAGGTCCTCGACCGTGCCGCAGTCCAGCGGGGGCGGGTCGTGCTCTCGGTGGCGGGCGTATCGGCCGACAACGACCGGGCGCTCCCGGCACTGCGCGACGTCTCGCTCGACGTGCATGCCGGCGAGATCGTCGGGATCGCGGCGGTCGCCGGCAACGGCCAGGCCGAGCTCGCCGAGGTCATCACGGGGCTCCGCCGCTGCACCGGCCGGATCACGATCGACGGGGTCGACGTCGCCAACCGCCCCGCCGGCGAGGCGATCCGGGCGGGGGTCGGCCACGTCCCCGAGGACCGGGCCGGGGTCGGCAGCGCGCCGAACCTCTCGATCGTCGACAACCTCATCATGAAGGGGTACCGGCGCGGCCCCGTCTCGAGCGGCTGGTTCATGGACGACACCGCGGCGCGAGCGATGGCGACCCGGCTCACGGCCGCCTATGCGGTCTCCTCGCCCTCCATCGACACCCCCGTCCGCATCCTGTCGGGCGGGAACCTGCAGCGGGTCATCCTCGCGCGCGAGATCGACGCCGCGCCGACCCTGCTCGTGGCGGTCCAACCGACCCGCGGTCTCGACGTCGGTGCGATCGAGGGCATCCACCAGACCCTGCTCGAGCTGCGCGAGTCCGGTACGGCGATCCTGCTCATCTCCGAGGAGCTCGAGGAGCTGCTCGCCCTGGCGGACCGGATCGCGGTCATGTACGAGGGGCGCGTTACCGCGTCGGTCGAGCCGGCCACCGCCGACATCCACGAGATCGGGCTGTTCATGACGGGCGGCGCCGCGTGAGGGTCCACCTGGAGCCGCGCGCCGAGATCCCGCGCTGGATGACCCCGGTCCTGACGATCCTCGCGGTCGTCGTCGCGCTGGCTATCGGTGCGCTCATCCTCTGGTTCGTCGGCGGCGACCCGGTCCGCTCGTACGTCCACATCCTCGAGGCGGCGTTCGGGAGCGTCGGGGTCATCAGCGACACGCTCGTCAAGGCGACACCGCTGATCCTGACCGGCCTGGCCTGCTCCATCGCGTTCCGGATGCGCCTGTGGAACATCGGGGCCGAGGGTCAGTTCCTGCTGGGGGCGTGGGGCGCCAGCGCGATCGTGCTCCTCCCCGTCGTCCCCGCCGGGACGCCGGCCATCGTCGTGATCCCGCTGATGATGGTCGCCGGGGCCGCGGCCGGGGCCGCGTGGGGCCTCATCCCGGGCGTGCTCAAGGCCCGGCTCGCGGTCAACGAGATCATCACGACGCTGATGCTCGACTACATCGCGCTGGCCTGGATCCAGTTCTGGGTCTTCGGGCCGTGGAGCGAGGGCGGGTTCCAGGAGACGGCCAAGTTCCCGAACGAGGCATGGCTGCCGCGGCTGACCGACTACGCCGATGCGGTGCCCGGGTTCGGCGGGCTCACGATCCATCTCGGCTTCGTGTTCGCCCTCGTCGCGACCGCCATCGTCTGGCTCGTGGTCTCGCGGACGCGCTGGGGCTATGAGCTGCGCCTGATCGGTGACAACCCGCGGGCCGCCCGCTACGCCGGCATCGACATCGGTCGCAAGATCATCGTGGTCTTCGCGATCTCCGGGGCCCTGGCCGGGCTCGCCGGGATGAGCGAGGTCTCGGGCGTCGTCCACCGGCTGCAAGACCACATCTCGCCGGGCTACGGGTTCACCGCGATCATCATCGCCTACCTCGCCCGGTTCGGACCGTGGCGCGTCGTCCTCGCCTCGATCCTGTTCGGGGCGCTGATCCTGGCCGGGCGCGAGATCCAGCCCTCCGGCGTGCCCGCGATGATCCAGGGGATCATCCTCTTCTGCCTGATCGGCAGCGACGTGCTGGTCCGCTATCGCGTCCGGTTCGGCCGCGCCACCGCGGCCACGGTCACGGCCTGATGGACCCCACCCTCATCCTCGCCGCGGGCGTCGCCAGCGGGACCGTCCTGCTCTTCGCCGCGGTCGGCGAGATCTTCGCGGAGCGCGCCGGGATCCTGAACCTCGGCGTCGAGGGGATGATGCTGATGGGGGCCGTGGCGGGCTTCTCGGCGGCGGCCGGGACCGGGAACCCCTGGCTCGCGCTCGTCGTGGCGATGCTCGCCGGGGGCCTGCTCAGCCTGCTCCACGGCGTCGTGACCATCCACCTGCGCGCCGACCAGGTCGTCTCCGGGCTGGCGCTGACGTTCCTCGGGACCGGCCTCGCGCGTGTGCTCGGCGACGGCCTGTCGAGCGCCGGATCGATCGCGACGCTGCCGCGGTTCACCGTGCCGCTCGTCTCGCAGATCCCGATCGTCGGGCCGATCTTCTTCACCGGGCAGAGCGTGCTGACCTATGTCGGCTTCCTGCTCGTGCCGGCGGCGTGGTACTGGATCAATCGCACGCGGCCGGGGCTCCACCTGCGCGCCGTCGGCGAACGCCCATCCGCGGCCGACGCGCAGGGCATCGACATCTACCGGTCGCGCTACGCGTACGTCTTCGTCGGCGGGCTCCTGGCGGGTCTTGCGGGCGCGACGCTCACGCTGGCCCTCGCCCCGGGCTGGTATGGCGACCAGACGGTCGGCGGCAAGGGCTGGATCGCGATCGGTCTCGTGATCTTCGCGCAATGGAGCCCGCTCCGCGCGGCGATCGGCGCCTACCTCTTCGGCGCGATCTTCCGGTTCATCCTCGACATCCAGGGCGTGGAGACGATCTTCGGCGTCACCAACCCCTTCGGGGCCGGCCGGTCGGCGACCTTCTTCCTGGAGATGCTGCCGTACCTGTTCGTGATCATCGTCGTCGTCATCGGCTCGCGCGAGGCCCTCCGCCGACGGGTCGGCGCACCGGCGGCGCTCGGGATCCCGTACGTCAGGGGCGAGCGCAGCGCCTGACGAGCGCTACGTGCCCCCGCCCGGGATGGGCTCGGCTTCCGCCGCCGGCGTCGAGGGGACCGCGACGTTCGTGCGCGCGAGGTGCGACGGCCACCAGTTCCAGCGGCCCAGCAGGACCACGATGGACGGCACGAGCAGCGACCGGACGAGGAACGTGTCCATGAGGACGCCGGCCGCGATGCCGTACCCGATCTGCTGGATCTGCCCGCCGCCGGACGAGCCGCCGGCCACGGCCAGCACCGCGAACGTGCCGGCGAGGATCACGCCGGCGGTCGTGATCGTGCTGCCCGTCCGGCCGACCGCACGGGCCACCGCGTCACGCAGCGGCAGCTCATGGGCCTCCTCGCGGATGCGGCTCATGATCAGGATGTTGTAGTCGGACCCGAGCGCCATCAGGAACACGAACATGAGGAACGGGAGCAGGAAGTTGATCCCGTCCTGGCCCCCGAAGTGGACGAAGACCAGGCCGACGAGGCCGAGGGCCGCGAGGTACGAAAGCACGATGCTCGCGACGAGGTAGAGCGGCGCGACGAGGCTCCGGAGCACGATCGCGAGCAGGAGGGCGATCAGCACCGAGACGATCGGGATGATCCGCGCGAGATCGGTGCCGGAGATGTGACTGACGTCGGCGGCGAAGGCGACCTGGCCGAAGACGCCCGACGCCGATGCCCCGACCGACTGCGCCACCCGGTCGACGTCGGCCCGCATTGCGGGCACCGAGTCGAGGACCGCCGGGCTCGAGGCGTCGCCGCCGGCGAACTCGACGGAGTACTGGACCGTCTGGCCGTCCGGACTGATGAGCTGGCCGGTCGCCCGGTAGGCGTTGTAGAGCTCGGGCGCGACCGCGGTCGTCGCCGGTGCCGGCGGGAGCGCCCGGGCGGGTCCGAGTTTCGCGTGCAGGTCCGTCAGCTGCTGGGTCGTGAGGGGGACGCCGTTGGGGTTGAGCGGACCCACGAGACCGCCGAACTCGGACAAGCCGGCGAGGCCCTCCTGGGCGCCGCGCGAGGACCGAAGGGTCGTCCCAGACGGATGTCGGGAAGCGCAGGAGGACCGCGCTGCGGCCCGTGTTCGACGAGGGGAAGTGGGCCGCGATGAGCGCCGATCCGGCGGCCGAATCGGTGCCCTCCGGGCTCGAGTTGGACATTGCCGAAGCCCGCCACGCCGGTCGTCAGGAGCGTCGCGGCGAGGCCCGCCGAACAGGATGAGCCCGGCCGCGAGCGTGACACCGGGCCGCCGCGTCGCGGCCACGCCCGACGCGGTCCCACATGCCCGTGGCGCTCGTGCGGTCGTGGGGCACGCGCCGGTCGGCCAGAACACGGCTCGACCGAAGATGGCGAGCAGCGCGGGGAGCAGCGTCAGGCCGGCCAGCAGCATCAGCCCGATGCCGATCGCGAGGGCTGGGCCCGAGGCTCTGGTAGAACGCGAACTCGGCGAGGACGAGGCTGAAGAGCGCGGCGATCACGGTGAACGCCGAGAAGGTGATCGACTCGCCGACGCGGCTCACGGACTGGACCACCGCCTCGTGCGGTGTCGCGGCCGCGCCCGCATCTCCTCGCGGACGCGGAAGACGAGGAACACGCCGTAGTCCGTGCCCGCGCCGAGGATCAGCACGATCAGCAGGAGCTGGGTGATCGAGGACACCTGGACGCCGAGCTTCGTCGACTCGGCGATGACGGGACCCGCGAGCACGAGGACGAAGGCCGCCGGGAGGAGGGTCACGATCGGGGCCAGCGCGGCCCGGAACGCGAGCACGAGCAGCACGATGATGAACAGGAGCGACAGCTCCTGGGTCAGGTTCTGCGACGAGCCCGATGCCGCGACGGTGTCGATCTGCGTCGCGAGCTGGCCGGTCAGGTGGATCTGGAGGCCCCTCGGGCGCGCCGACCTGGTCGAATTCGGCCCGGATCGCGTCGACGACGCCCTTGGCCTCGGGACCCGCGCTGAAGGAGACGACGGCCGCCTCCACGAGCGCCTGACGCGCCGAGCCATCGCGGGAGACACCGAGGTCGACGACGACCTTCACCCGATCGAGGCCGCGGATCTTGTCCGTGAGCCGGTCGACCGCGGCGTTGTCGGCTGCGGTCAACCCGCCCTCGCGCGCCACCACGAGCGTCGCCGGGGCGAGGGAGGTGTCCTGGAACGGCGCCGCCATCAGCGGCGGCCTGCATGCTCGGGGAGTTCGCCGGCAGGAAGCCGCTCGTCGTGTCCTTGGCGACATCGCCGAGCGACGGCAGGGACTGGACGGCGAACACCGTGACCGCGATCCAGGCGACGACGATCAGGAACCGGAAGCGGACCGTGAACCGCCCGAGGCCGGTGAAGAACCGGCTCATCGGGTCCTGGTCGTCGGCGGGATGCGGGCTCCGGCGATCGTCACAGCGGCAGCAGGACGGCCACGATCCCCACCGCGACGCCGATCGCCACGCTGGCCAGACCGATCTGGCGGGCCCGCGCGCGGTCCCGGGCGCGGTCGGCCGGTTCCGACGCCTTCTGCGTCTGCCCGAGCGGACCGAAGTTGTAGGTGCCCAGCGACCCGAAGCCCGCGCAGAACCGCAGCCGGGCCTGGAGGTAGCCCGAGGCCGCGATGACGGCGGGAGCGGCGATGAGGAGCCGGGCGAGCGGCGGCGCCTGGATGGCTACGAGGACGATGAGCAGGACCACCGTCGCGATGAGGCCGATGTGCCCGCTGCGACGGCGGCGTGCGATCTCGGCCGGGCCGATGTTGCAGACCCCGGGCTGGTACTCGGTCGCGGCGCCGGCCGCCGGCGACGTGCCTGGTAGCCCGGTGGCGGCGAATGCGGAATGCGCCATGTTCCTGGTCCCCGTGTGTGACGTGTCTCGAACCGATGGCAGTCTATCGGCTCGCGATCGTTCGGGCCGTCGAGCGACTCGGGGGCACGGGGCCACGAAGCGGGGCGCTGGACGACCGAGGGGTCGGGGCTCGCCGGCCGGGCGAGCGACGCTTGTTCCGAGGCTACTCGTCCTCGCGCGTCTCGAGACCGGTCAGCTCCATCTGGACGTACTCGCGCATCTCGAAGGCCAGCTGCCGCGGGGCGAACGGCGACACGTCCTCGGCCCCCGGCCCGACCGGCGCGAACTCGACGACGACCCGCTCGTCGCCCTGGACGAGCGTGTAGACCAGCAGCTGGTCGACGCGCGTCTCGAACTCGAGATGCTCGAACGAATCGATGTTGAGCGTGATCGCCAGCGGGGTGAAATAGGTGGACGTGTCGTCGGCGTCCACGACGATCCGCTCGACCCAGCCGGTGCCGTGGCTGACGACCTCGCGCCCGCGGAGATACCGGTACGTGACGGTCTGCTTCAGCAGCGGACGGAGCAGGTGGAGCATGTCCGTGCGGCTGGACACCACACCGTGGTTCACGAAGAACTTGGCGGCCGACGAGGTCGTCACGGGTCGTCTCCAGGGCACGGAGGATGGACGAGTGTCGCGATGGTACCGCAGGGGTAAAGCCCTGCGACGCGTATCATCGCGGGCATGCTCCTCGCCCTCGACATCGGCAATACGAACGTCAAGCTCGGGCTGTTCCGGGCCGGGACGCTCGTGGCCACGCGCCGGGCGGCCACGGACGCCGCCGCCAGTGCCGACGAGTTCGAGGCGCTGCTGGACGCGCTCCTGCGGCTCGACGACGCGTCGCTCGCCGACGTTTCGGGGATCGTGGCCGCCTCGGTCGTGCCGGCCGTCACCGCGAACGCCGAGACGATGGCGGCCCGACGCGAGCGCCCGCTCCTGCTCGCGACCGCCGGGACGGTCCCCATCCCGGTGCGCGTGGATCGCCCGAACGACGTCGGGGCGGACCGGCTCGTGAACGCCCTCGCCGCACAACGGCTGTACGGCACGCCCGCGGTCGTCGTCGACTTCGGCACCGCCACGACCTTCGACTGCATCGCCGCCGATGGCGCCTACGTCGGCGGGGCGATCGCGCCCGGCCTCGAGCTCGGCCTCGAGGCCCTCGCGGCACGGACCGCCAAGCTGCCCCGGATCGAGCTGCGCGCCCCGGACCGTGCCATCGGCCGCGACACGGTGTCCGCGATGCAGGCCGGCACGGTCTTCGGGTACCAGGCGCTCGCGAGTGGGCTGCTCGCGCGGATCCGGGACGAGCTTGCCGAGGCCAACGGCGTCGGGCCGGCCGAGGTCCACGCGATCCTGACCGGCGGGCTCTCGGCCGCGGCATGGGCATCGGACCTGGCAGGCATCGATGCGATCGATCCCGACCTCACGCTCAAGGGCCTTGCGATGCTCCATGCGGAGGTCGTCAGCGGCCAGCGCATGGAGCTCGGGCTGACGTGAGCGGCCGGCTCGACGGGCGGCTCATCGGCCTTGGCGTGACCGGTTCGATCGCCGCCTACAAGGCGGTCGAGCTGCTCCGGCTCCTTCGCGCCGAGGGTGCGGACGTCGCGGTGATGCTCACGCCCGCCGCCACCCGGTTCGTCGGTCCGCTGTCCTTTCGGGCCCTGTCGCGCCATCCGGTCGAGACCGACGTGCTGGACCTGCTGCCGGACGGGCGGATCGGTCATATCGTCCTGGGCGACTCGGCCGACGTCATCGTGGTGGCGCCTGCGACCGCCCACTTCCTCGGGGCCATGGCCAGCGGGCTGTCAGGCGACGTCGTGACCGCGACGTGCCTCGCGAGCTCGGCGCCGGTCGTCGTGGCCCCGGCGATGGATGGCGACATGTGGACGCATCCGGCGACGCGGGCGAACATCGCGCGGCTGCGCGACGACTTCGGCTACACGATCGTGGAGCCCGCGGCGGGACCGCTGGCCTCCGGCCAGTCGGGCGTCGGGCGACTGGCCGAGCTCGAGGACATCGTCGAGGCGGTGGTCGCGGCCGTCGGCCGGGCGCCCGCTCCGTGCCCCGGATCCGGCGGCGCGCCCGCCGCTCGTCGAGCCAGCGCACGACGCCGACCTCGCCGGCCGGCACATCGTCGTGACCGCCGGCGGGACCCGCGAGCCCATCGACCCGGTCCGCTTCATCGGCAACCGCTCGACCGGGAAGATGGGGGCGGCGATCGTCGCCGCCGCGCTCGATCGCGGTGCGATGGTCACCCTCCTCGCATCGCATCTGGAAGTCGTCCTGCCCGACGATGTCGCCGCTCGACGTCGTCCAGGTCAGCTCGACGGCGGACCTCGAGGCGGCGCTCCGGCGCGTCATCACGATCGACGGGGTCAGTGCCGGCTTCGACGCCCTGGTGATGGCCGCCGCAGTCGCCGACTTCCGGCCGGCCACCAGCGCGGATCGCAAGCTGGAACGCGGCGGGTCGCTGACCCTCCAGCTCGAACCGACGCCGGACCTGCTCGCCGGGGTCGCGCGGGTCGCTGCGGACCTGGCGCCGCGACCGGTGCTCGTCGGGTTCGCGGCCGAGACCGGGTCGCTCGAGCGCGCGGCGGACAAGCTCCGGCGCAAGGGCATCGACCTGCTGGTCGCCAATGACGTCGCCGAGGCGGGCTCCGGGTTCGGGACCGACACGAACCGCGTGGTCATCCTCGGCGCCGACGGATCGCGCGCCGAGCTGCCGTTGCTGACCAAGCGCGAGGTCGCGGACGCGCATCCTCGACCGGGTGGCCGCGTGCGCTGGACGCGCGCGATGCGGCCGGGCAGACTGGGACGACCATCGAACCCGCCCGGGAGCCAGCATGAGCGCCACGACCGAGACCATCAAGCGCCTGACCGTCGTCGACATCGCCAAGCTGTACGCCGACGGCGTCCGCCTGCCGATGCTGACCGCGTACGACTTCCCGACGGCCAAGCTCCTCGACGAGGCGGGCATCCCGCTCCTGCTCGTCGGCGATTCGCTCGGTCAGGTCCTGCTGGGGTACGAGAGCACCGTCCGCGTGACGATGCCCGAGATGGTCCACCACACGAAGGCGGTCGTTCGCGGTTCGAAGCGGGCGATGGTCATCGGCGACATGCCGTTCCTGTCCTACTCGACACCGGACGACGCGCTCGAGAACGCGGGCATCTTCCTGCGCGAGGCCGGTGCCCAGGCGGTCAAGGTCGAGGGCGGCGTCCGCAGCGCCCGGATCATCGAGACGCTGGTTCGCGCCGGGATCCCGGTCATGGGCCACATCGGCCTCACGCCGCAGACCATCAACACGATCGGTCGTGTCCGCGTCCAGGGCAAGAACCGCGACCAGGCCCGGTCGCTCATCAGCGACGCCCAGGCGGTCCAGGAGGCGGGCGCCTTCGCGATGGTCATCGAGCTCGTGCCGGAACAGCTCGCGGCGGCGATCACGGAGCGCCTCCGGATCCCGACGATCGGCATCGGGGCCGGCGCCGGGTGCAGCGGCCAGGTCCAGGTCATCACCGACCTCATCGGCCTCGGCGACTTCGTCCCGAAGCATGCCCGCCCGTACGCGAACGTCGGCAAGAGCATCACGGAGGCGGCACGGGCCTACGCGGCCGAGGTCACCGCCGGGACCTTCCCCGGACCGGCCGAGACGGTCCGGATGGACGACGCGGTCCTCGACGAGGTCCTGGGGCGCGGGTCGTCGGACCGGCCGGCGGGCTCCATCCCGGTCGGTGGCATCCCCCTCGATCGCGACCTCTGAGCGGGCCCTCGCCCCGTGTGACCCGGATCCTGCGGACCCGCGCGGAGCTTCGCGCGGCGCTGGCGGCGGCGCCCCGGCCGATCGGGCTCGTGCCGACCATGGGCTGGCTGCACGACGGCCACCGCGCGCTGATCCGGCAGGCGCGGGCGGCCGATGCGACGACGGTCGTGACGATCTTCGTCAACCCGCGGCAGTTCAACGTCCCGGCCGACTTCACCAGGTACCCGCGCAACGAGGACCGTGACGTCGCGATCTGCGAGGCGGAGGGCGTCGACATCGTCTGGGCGCCGCCGGTCGAGGAGGTCTACGTGCCGGGCTTCGACACCAGCGTGCACGTCGGCGCGATCGCGCAGCCGCTCGAGGGTGCGGCGCGACCCGGCCATTTCGACGGCGTCGCCACCGTCGTGGCGATCCTGTTCGGGCTCGTCGGCGCGGAGCACGCCTACTTCGGGCAGAAGGACGCCCAGCAGGTGATGGTCATCCGGCGGATGGCGCTCGATCTCGCGCTCCCGACCGAGGTCGTCGCGTGCCCGACGGTCCGCGAGCCGGACGGCCTCGCCCTCTCGTCACGGAACGTCCACCTGTCGCCGGAGGAGCGGGCCGCGGCCCCGGTCCTGCACCGGGCGCTGCTCGCCGCGAAGGCGGCGTACGACGGCGGCGAGCGATCCGGCTGAGGCCCTGCGGATGCGCATGCGTCGAGACGATCGGCGCCGAGCCGCTCGCCGGGATCGACTACGTGTCGGTCGCCGACGGATCCACGCTGGCGGAGCTCGACCGGGTCGCCGGACCGGCGCTGCTCTCGCTGGCCGTCCGCTTCGGCTCGACCCGCCTGATCGACAACGAGCCGATCCGAGCGTAGTCTCGGTCTCGACGCTTTCAGGCCCCGCTCTGACAACGTGGAAGGTCGCCGATGGCGCTTCGACGAAACGCCCTGATCGTCAGCTTCGCTGCACTCGCCGTCCGTCGCGGCCGCCGCCCCAGTCCTGGCCGGCGGACCTGGCGAGGCACGAGTGGATCCACCGATCCAGCGAAACACCGAGCCCGGCAGCCCGCTCGCCGTCGAATTCGATGCCGTTGCCCTTGGCGACGACGGGACGTCCAGCCCGTGGTCTGGCACCCCGATGTCCGTCCGGCTCGTGCCGACGGACGGACAAGCAACTCAGCGACCCGCGTCCTTGCGACCGAAGTCGCCGTTCGGAAGTGGCCACTACATCGCCCAGATGACCGTGCCGGCCAGCGGCATCCGCGACGTGGAGATCGGGGTACGAGGCGAGTCCTGCACGAACGACATCTGTCGACCGAGCGACCTGCCGCACTCACGATCGCCGCCGGTTCGGTCGTCGACGGACCTACGGTCGCCAGGTCAGTCGCCACATCTGCCGGCAACGGACCGAGCGACGAGGCAGTGCGCCGACTCGTCTGCCCTGGTCCGCGTCATCGCCTTGGTGGTGCTCGGCTGGACTCGGAGGCGTTGTCCGTCTACCGGTTCGATCGCTGTCGATCGCACGAGCCGTCGACCGGATCGCGTCTGGACCCCGCGCTGACCTAGGGTCCCGGCCGGGGCGATCGGACGGGATCACGCAGGTCGCGGCAACGAGACCGTATCGGAATCGTCTGCTCACGCGCTGCGGGCCTCCGTCGCCGCGCCCAGGATCCGGTCGATGAACAGGTACTCCCACACGAGCGCCTTGATCTCCTCGATCTTGCCGGTGTCGGCCGGGTGGGTCTTGACCAGCAGGTCGTGGACCTCCGAGGCGACCGCGTACGTGTCCTCGGGCACGAGCGTCGCGAACAGGTCGGCGCGCCGGATCGAGTCGATGACGGCGTCGCTCGGCCGGTAGCCGCCCGACAGGACGAGCCCGAGCGCGCCGCCACGTCCCCTGCGCCCGCTCCGCGCGGGCCGCCGACGATCGCGCCGATGACGTCCTCCCGGTCGCCCGGCACGATCACGAGGCTGCGCGGCCCGATGCGCTCGAGCATGTGCTCGGGCTCCATGGCGCCGATCGCGACGCCGCCGATGACGAGGTCGAGGTCCGGCCCGGGGTGGAGCGTCTCGCCGTGGACGCCCTCGAGGACCATCGCGAGCGTCGGGTTCGAGAGGATCGGCCGGTACGGCAGCACGCCGAGGAGCGGGATGCCGTGGCGGGCGAGCCCCTGCTCGAGCGTGCCGGGCGAGCCCGGGTTTCGCGTCGAGGTCCACCTTGTTGACGATGGCGCCGGCGACGTGGACGCCGTGCCGCTCGAAGAGCGCGGCGTTGAGGATGATCTCGTCGATGGGCCGGCCGACGCCGCCCTCGCGACACGATGACCGCCGGCGCGCCGATCATCGCGGCGACCGCCGCGTTCGAGAGCCCGATGACCGCCCCGACCCCGGCGTGGCCCGTGCCCTCGATCAGGAGGATGTCGCGTTCGGCGACGAACGCCGCGTGGGCGGCCCGGATGCGCGCGCCGAGGTCCTCGACGACGCGGCCCTCGATGTAGGCCTGGGTGAAGCCGCGCGGGATGTGGACCGGGCTCATCCGGTCGAGCGGGTCGGCCAGGTCGAAGACGCTGCGCATGAGGACCGCGTCCTCGTCGGCCGGGACGCCGTCCTCGATGACGGTCCGCTGGCCGACCGGCTTCATGAAGCCGGTCGAGAGCCCGCGCCGGCCGAACCCGTCGAGGACGCCGAGGCTGACGGTCGTCTTGCCGCGGTTCTGGCCGGTCGCGGCGAGGTAGACGTGCCGCATCAGGGCGTGCGGTCGCGGGTCGGGGTCCGGAGGATCGGGGTGTCCTCGACGCGGCGCATCGGGCGCCCGGGTCAGCCGTGCGAGGCGGTCTTGCGCTCGATCTGCGCGAGGGCATCGCGCAGGCGCGACATCGTCTCGGCGTCGACGGCGTCGGGCTCGAGGTACGGCCCGAGCCGCTCCATGATGTCGGCGACGAGGCCGAGGAACACGCTCGCGTCGGCGACGAAGAACTGCGGCTCGTTGTTGTAGCGGACGAGCGTCAGGCGGCCCTGCAGGACGCGCCGCTCCTCGACGTGGGCGATCTGCGTCGCGAAGTTGTGGCCCTGGATGCCGTCGGGGTTGTTGAGGAAGTTGAGCGCGTTGTCGATGGCGAGCCCGAACCGCGCCCGCCACGCGACGAGCCGCTCGTGGACCTCGGACGGGATGCGGACCTCGGCGACCTCGTCGAACACCTCGGGCGCCACGGTCAGCAGGCCGACGAGCGTCGTCCCGGCGCGCGGGCCGAGCATGACCTGGAGGCTCCGCTCGAGGGTGAACACCTCGGAGTCGAACCGGGGGCTCGTGATGACGTCGGTCAGCAGGTCCTCGACGTTGTCGAGGATGCCCGGCTCCGCCACCGAGTTCGACAGGTGGAGGATCTCCTCCTTGAACAGGAACTTCTCTTCGTGGTCGAGCATGGCCGCGATGGTAGCACCGGCCCGCGTCGCGTCAGGGCCGGCACAGCAGAAGCCCCGACCGGTCGGACCGGTCGGGGCTTCGTCATGCATCGGGCGCGGCGCGGTCTACGGGTAGAGGCCGCGCATCTCCATGGCGTTGGCCACGCGGTCCACGGCCAGCAGGTAGGCCGCCGTCCGCATGTCGCACGGCTCGCGCAGGGCGATGGTCAGGGTCTCGTCGAACGCCTTGGTCATGATCCCGTGGAGCTTCTCGTTGACGACCGCCTCGCTCCAGTGGTCGCGGTTGAGGTCCTGGACCCACTCGAAGTAGCTGACGGTGACGCCGCCGGCGTTGCACAGGATGTCCGGGATCATGAACTTGCCCCGCGCGGAACAGCTCCGCGTCGGCCTCGGGCGTCGTCGGGCCGTTCGCGGCCTCGGCGATGAGCCGGGCCTTGACCCGACCCGCGTTGCGGCTCGTGATCTGGTTCTCGAGGGCCGCCGGGATGAGGATGTCGCAGTCGACCTCGAGCACGGCTCGGCATTCGAGATGTCCGTCGCGCCGGGGAAGCCCTGGACCGTGCCGTGCTCCTGCTTCCAGGCGATGACCTTGGCGATGTCGAGGCCGTTCGGGGTCGTGGATGCCGCCGGTCGAGTCGGAGACCGCGACGACCGTCGCGCCCTCGTCCTCGATCAGCCGCGCCGCGATCGAGCCGGCGTTGCCGAAGCCCTGGACCGCGACCTGGCCGTCTTGAGGTCGAGCCCGAGATGGCGCGCCGCCTCGACGATCGTGAAGACGCACGCCGCGCGCGGTCGCCTCGTTGCGACCCTCGGAGCCGCCCAGGCTGATCGGCTTGCCGGTGACGACGCCCGGGACCGTGTAGCCGGCATGCATGGAGTAGGTGTCCATCATCCAGGCCATGATCTGGGCGTTCGTGTTGACGTCCGGCGCCGGGATGTCCTTCTCGGGGCCGACGAGGACCTCGATCTCGGTGAAGAACCGGCGGGTCAGGCCTTCGAGCTCCTTCTGGCTGAGCTGCTTGGGGTCGACGATCACGCCGCCCTTGCCGCCGCCGTACGGGATGCCGACGACCGCGCACTTCCAGGTCATCCACATCGCGAGGGCCTTGACCTCGTCGAGGCTGACGTCCTGGTGGTAGCGGATGCCGCCCTTGGCCGGGCCGCGGCCCAGGTTGTGCTGGACGCGGTAGCCGGTGAAGACCTGGACCGACCCGTCGTCCATGTGGACGGGGAAGTGGACGGTGAACTCGCGGCGCGGCTCGCGCAGGACGAGGCGCATGCCGGGGTCCAGGTTCAGGCGCTCGGCGGCCAGGTCGAACTGCCGCTGCGCGACCTCCCAGGGGTTGATCGCGGCGGCGACGTGCTCGGTGGTCATGGACGGGAGAACCTCCGTGTCGGGCGGCGTTCATGGCGCCGCGCCGGCGGTGTGGGTCGTCTCCCGGACGACCCCACGGGGCGCATCGGACGGGTCCTGGCGATGTGGCCGGGCCGGACCGATGCGCGACTCATTTCCACCCCGAGTATAGCCCGACGTCCTGGATGTCGCCCGCCCGATGGTACCGGACGGCAAGGTTGTCGCAACCTTGCCGCAACCGTGCGGAGCGCGACCGGGTCGGTCGCCGTCAGCCACGCGACCCCGGAGGCCTACGCTCGATACAGGACCGCGGCGCCGACGCAGCCCGGCCCGAGGTGCGGCCCGACGGACGGCCCGACGAGGTGGATCGTGACGTCGGCGGGGTCGAGCCCGCCCGGCGCCGGGCGAGGACCTCGTCCCGGAACGCCTCGACGTCCGGGGTCACCGTGTGCAGGATCGCGAGCCGCTCGATCGGGCGCTGGCAGATCAGCTCGATGACCCGTTCGCGCGCCTTCGACCGCGTCCGGACGCGGTCGGCCGTCTCCACGACGCCGTGCTTCACGGCGATGATCGGCTTGACCGAGAGGAGCGTCCCGATGGCGGCCTGGGCGCCGCTGATCCGGCCCGCCCTTCTTGAGGTACTCGAGGGTCTCGAGGGCGACGTACATGCGCATGTCCGGTGCCCGCGTCTCGAGCGTCTCGGCGATGTCCGCGGCCGAGCGCGCCCCTCGGCCGCCAGCTCGACGCCCATCCGCGCGAGGATCCCCTCCGCCATCGACGCGCCGAGCGAGTCGACGACGTGGATCTCGCGGTCGGGCAGCATGTCCCGCGCGATCTGGGCGCTCTTGATCGTGCCCGACAGGGTCCCGGCGACATGGATCGAGACGATCGCCTCGGCGCCCGCCGTCGAACGCCGCCTCGTAGGCCTCCTTGAAGTCGCCCGGGCGACGACGCGGCGGTCGTCGGGAACGGCGCGTCCGGGGCGACCATCCGCTCCCAGAACGCCGTCGGCCGACAGCTCGATCGCCGGCACTGAACGTCTCGGCGCCGAAGGAGACCAGCAGCGGGATGACGTCGATGCCCTCGCTCGGCGGCCTCGGCCGGGTCCAGGTCCGACGCGGAATCGGTGAAGATCGCGACGCGGCTCAAGGCTTCCTCCTGCGGCGGCTCGCCCCGGACGTTGCGGGCATGATACGAGCCGGGTCCAGCCCGGTGTCGATGCCGGCCCGCGCGTGCGGAGCGGCTACGCTTCGCGCCATGGACATCGCTCGATGCGGGCCGTCCTGGCCGGGACCTTCACGCTCCGCTTCAGCACGGGCCTGACCGGGCGCGATGCTCGGCGTTCTATCTCGCGCACCTGCCCGCAGCACGGCGGCGAGGCCGTCGATGCGCGTGGTCGTCGGCCTGTTCGCGGCGACCTTCTTCCTCGCGGAGCTCGTCCTCTCGCCGGTCTTCGGGATCCTCTCCGACCGGCTCGGCCACCACCGGGTCATGCTCTTCGGGCCGATCTTCGGCGGCGGTCGCGGTGATCCTGACCGCGCTCACCACGCAACCTGTTCGTGCTCGGCGGGACGCGGATCCTCGAGGGCGCGTCGACCGCGGCGAGCGTGCCGTCGATCCTCGGCTTCATCGCCCTCGCGACGGCCGGCAACGAGGTCGCTCCGCGGCAAGGCCGCCGCCCGGTTCGAGGGCGCGACGCTGGCCGGCATCGGGGCCGGGTTCATCGTCGCCCCGAAGCTGTTCGAGGCGATCGGGCCGCCCGCGTTCTTCCTCAACGCGGGCATCTACGGCGTCTCGTTCCTCATCTACCTGCTCGGCGTCAAGGACCCCGCCGGCGAGGCGCGAGGCCGTCGCCGCGCCGCACGTCGGGTCGACCGGTACCTCGAGCTCATCCGGACCTCGCACGTGTGGCTGCTCGCCCCGACCTGGATCGCCATCAACGCGGCGATCGGCCTGTGGTTCAGCCAGTCGCTCTTCCAGTTCGCCAAGGCCAACCCGACGTTCCCCGACCAGGCCCTGATGGCGCGGCTTCACGCGCCAACCAGATCATCGCTCGCGGCCATCGCCGTCGCGATCGTCTTCGGCGCCGGCCTGCTGTACTGGGGCAACCGGTTCAAGAGCCTGCGGCGGACGACGATCATCGGCTACGGCGTCGGCGGCGGCGGCCGTGCTCGTCGTGGCCGGGCCTCGTCATGAACCACTGCGATGGCGCTGCCCGCTCGTGGCCGTCGTCGCCGGCATCGCCGCGGCGGTCGGGCTGTTCGTCCTCGCCGGCGCGACGCCCGCGGCGCTCGGCCTGCTCGCCGACATCGTCCGAGCGCTTCCCCACCGACCGCGGCGCGATCATGGGCCTCTACTCGGTCTTCCTCGCGATCGGCCAGATCATCGGCCGCCCTCATCGGCGGCGTCGCGGCGGACTGGCGCGGCATCGACGGGATGCTCTCGCCACGCTCCTGCTCGCTCGGCATCGCCGTCGTGCCGCTGGCCCGGCTGCGCCGCGCAGGAGCACCAGCTCGAGCCGGCTGGCGCCGGTCGACCGCGACCCGGTGAACGAGCGCGAGGGCGCGCCGGCGTGACCGATCGAGCGCCCGTGGGCGCCGGTGCCCGCTCGCCCGCGGCTCGCACGGCGCGGTCGTCGCGCCGCACCATCTCGCGACCGCCGCCGGGCTCTCGATCCTGCGGGCCGGCGGGCTCGGCGGTCGACGCGGCGATCGCCACGAACGCCGCCCTCGGCGTCGTCCATGCCCGCCACGCCTGCGGGATCGGCGGGGACGCGTTCTGGCTGATCTGGGACGCGGCCGCCGGCCGGCAGGACGCGCTCAACGGGTCCGGCCGGGCCGGCTCGCGCGCGGACGCGGCGTTCCTGCGCGCCAGCGGGCCTGACGCGAGCTCCCGGCCGCGGCCCGCTGTCGATCACCGTCCCGGGCGCGGTCCGCTCGTGGGGCGACGCGCACGCGCGGCACGGGCGGCTGTCGCGGGACGCGATCCTGGCCCCGGCCATCGAGCTGGCACGGGACGGGTTCCCGGCCATGGGACGGCTTCATCGACGCGGTCGAGTGGACGGCGCCCGAGGTCGCCGCCGCGCTCGGCACTCGGACGCCGGCTTCTTCGCGGTCTTCCGGCCGCACGGCCGGCCATGGCGTCCCGGCGAGCGGGTCCGGCTCCCGGCGCTGGCGGCCACGCCTCGAGACGCTCGCCCACGACGGCTTCGACGCCTTCTACGAGGGCGACCTGGCGGACCGGCAGGCGCGCCTGCTCGCGGACGCTCGGCGGGCTCATCACGCTCGGCGACCTCGCGCGCGCACACGCTCGACGTGGGGCGAGCCGATCGCGATCGACTACCGCGGGACGTCCGGGTCGACGAGCCATCCGCCGAACAGCTCGGGCCTCGTCGCGCTGGAGCTGCTGGCGATCCTGTCGCCGGTTCGAGGCCCCGCCGTCGGCGGCGTTCGGCCCGGACGGCGTGACCGACCCGGCCTGGATCCACCTCGGGCATCGAGGCGGCGAAGCTGGCGATGGCCGACCGCGACGCGCTACCTGACCGACCCGGACGTTCCGCGACGTCCCGGTCGAGCGCGCTGCTCGACCCGGCGCGCCTCGAGCGAGCTCGCGGCCCGCATCGACCCACGCCGCGCGGCCCGCCCGGCGCCGGCGACCAACCCGCGCGGCGGCGGGACGATCTACCTCGCGACCGTCGACGCGGACGGGCAACGCCGTGAGCCTCATCGAATCGAACTACCGCGGGTTCGGGTCGGGCGTCGTCGACCCGGCGACCGGCATCCACTACCAGAACCGCGGCTCGTACTGCAGCCTCGACCCGGACCACGCGAACGTCCTGGAGCCGGGCAAGCGGACGCTCCACACGCTGCTCCCCGGGATGCTGTTCCGTGCCGGCGAGCCGCGGCCCGTGGGTCGTCGCGGGCTCGATGGGCGGCGACGCGCAGCCGCAGATCCACGCCCAGCTCGTGTCGGCGCTCGTGGACGGCGGCGTGGACGTCGCGACGGCGGTCGCCGCGCCGCGCTGGTACGTCGAGCCGGCCGACCACTTCGCCCCGCCGGTCGACGTCCGCCTCGAGCCGCGCCACGCTCGCCGGCGGTCGCCGAGGCGCTCGCGGCGATGGGCCACCCGGTGACGCTCGCCGAGCCGTTCGACTCGACCTCGGCCACGAGCACGCCATCGAGCTCGTCGACGGCGGTCCGGCCGCGCCCGACGGCTCGCTCGCGGCCGCCACCGACCCGCGCAGCGACGGGCTGCCGGCCGTCTGGTAGGACGATCCGGGACCGTCCGGCCACGGCGGTTCGCGACGCCATATGCGATACTCCGCCGGCCGGTGGCAGGCTGCGCTCACACGACGCCGCCACCGGCCTTGCCGTCCGACGGGCGGGCCGTGGAGGGGCCCGTGACCTCGAACGTCAGCCAGAACTACCCGTATACGAGCGAGACCGGAGCCGATCGCGCCGCGCGCGATCGCGTCGCTCGTGGCCGAGCGCGACGGGCTGGCGGCGACCCTCGGCCGCCGAGACGACGCCGCTCGGCGACGACGAGCGCTGGTGGGTCTGGAAGTGCCCGACGCACGGGCTGCCCGGGCCTCCTCCACGCCGCGGGCTACGCGCTCGAGAAGCACGCGGTCTTCGTGGTCTGCGACGGCACCTGCGCCAAGACCTTCCTGCGCTGAGCGACGCCGCCGCCGGCCGAGGCTCAGCGGCCAGCCGCCGCCGGCTCGCCACGGACGGGCGTCGGCATCGCGGTCTCGGCCATCGGGTTCGCGTTCGTCTACGGGCTGTCCGCGCGCGAGGCCGGGCTTCTCGCCGATCGAGGCGATGGCGATGAGCACGATCGCGTTCGCCGGCGCCGCCCAGTTCGCGGCGGTCGGCTACGTCGCGGGCGGCCTCGCCTGGCCCGGGCATCGTGCTCCTGACCGGCGCTCCTCAACGCGCGCCACCTGCTCTACTCCGCGGCCCTCGCGCCGTGGCTGCGCGACGTCCCGCGACCGCGGCGGGCGGTCATGGCCCACCTCCTGACGCGACGAGGCCTTCGCGCTGACGATCGCCCACTTCCGGCGCGCTCGGCGGGCCGACGACCGCGGCTACTGGATCGCGGCGATCGCCGTGACCTTCATCCCGTGGAACCTGGCGACGCTGGCCGGCGTGCTGCTCGGCGGCCAGATCCCGGACCCGACGCGGTTCGGCATCGACATCATCTTCCCGGCGGCGATGGTCGGCCTCGCCGTCGGCCTCATCACCGGGCGGCGCGAGCTCGTCGCGGCCCTCGCCGGGGCCGGCATCGGCGTGCTCGTGGCGCTGCTCGCCGAGCCCGGCCGTCGGGATCATCACGCGGCGGCGTCGTCGGACCGCTGCTCGGGCTCCTGGTCCCGGCGCGCGCGGCGAAGGAGACGGCGCCGCTCGGGCACGAGGCCTCCGCCGAGCGCTACTCGATGCCGGGACGCACCTCGAGCCCGACAGCCAGCGCGACCGACGCGCCGACCGCGACCCGACCGTGACCCGAGCCGAGCCCGACCGGAGGCGCCGCGATGAGCACCAACCTCGTCTGCCTCGCCGTCCTGATGTTCGCGGTCACGTATCCGTCGCGCGCGCTCGGGCTGCTGGCGCCGGCGCTCGACCGGCTGCCGAAGGCGCGCGCTCGACTACCTCCAGCTCGTCGGGCCGGCCGTCCTCGCGGCGCTCGCGGCGGTCGCCGTCATGGTCATCGACCGAGGAGGGCGGCGCGCCGACGTTCCACGTCGGCGTCGAGTGGCTGGCCGTGCTCCTCTGCCTGGGCCTCGTGGCGTGGCGGAGGAACCTGCTCCTCGGGCTCGTCGCGTCGTCCTGCTGGTCGTCGTGGCCCGCGCAACCTGGGTTGCTGCGCTCCCCTGACGGCCCGTTGATGCACATTTCGCGCGGCCGGGCGGGACGCCGTTCGCTTGATGCTCGTCTGCTGCATAACCTCGCCCCGGGGGGCTTTAGTTCTCGAGCTCGGCGGCCCTTGATGCAGCGGACAGGCGATCAACGCCGAGGGGTCGTCCTGGACGCCGTGAAATGGGCATCAAGACCGCCGCTTGGGCCGGCGGCGTCAAGACCGGGCCGGCGGCGTCAACGGGGCGGGCGGCGCCGGGCGGGGTCGGCGGCGCCGGGCGGGGCGGCGGGGCGGCGCGGGGCGGCGGAGGGCCTCAGCCGCGAACGGCGTCGGCCTCGATCTCGACGAGCAGGCTCGGTGATGAGTGCCGACACCGCCACGAGCGTCGCTGCCGGCCGGATCGTCGCCGAAGACCTCGCCGTGGACCGCGATGACCGCCGGCGCCCGGGCGATGTCGGTGACGTACATCCGGGTCCGGACGACGTCCGCCAGGGCGAAACCGCCCTCCGCCAGCGCCGTCCGATGATCGCGAGCGTGGCCCGCGCCTGGCCGGCGATGTCGCCCGGATGGCGCGACGCGCCGTCCGGCCCGGATCCGTCGTCCCGGCGACCCAGCACGCGTCCCCGACGCACGACCGCCCGGCTGTAGCCGGCGATCGGCTCCAACGGTCCGCCCGACGAGATCAGGCCGTCGCGCGCGTCACGCCGCGGGTCGCGTCCCGCCAGGCGAGGACCTCCGGGTCGCGCGCGATCGCCAGCAGGAGCCCGGCGAGCAGCGTGGTCCGCGGCACGATCGAGTCCACGTCCAGGTACTCCGCGGGGGCGTGGTCGTTGCCGCCGATCGGGCCGAGGCCGTCGAGGCTCGGGATGCCCATGCCCGGGTCGTGTTGGCGTCCGACGCGCCGCCGGTCGCCGCGTCGCCGAGCTCGAACCCGAGCGCGCTCGGCCACGCCCCTTGGCGTGCTCGACGAGCCGCGCGCTGCGGGCGAGCTTCTCCATCGGCCACCAGCCGGCCATCGGCGTGGACCTCGACGGTCGTGTCCGGGACCACGGTCGCGGCTCGCGATCCGGCGGATCTCCGCCTCCGCCGCCTCGAGCTCCGCCCGGGCCACGCCGCGGACGTCCACCTCGAGCGGCGCAGCGCTCCGGCGACGACGTTGGATCGGGTCCCGCCGGCGATCACCCCGACGTTGACGGTCACGCCCGGCCAGCGACCGTTGAGGCCGTGCAGGTCGCGGACGATGCGGGCCGCCTCGAGGATCGCGCTGCGGCCCTTCTCGGGCTCGACGCCGGCGTGCGCGGCGCGGCCGTTGACCGTCGATGCGGAGGTCGAGGATCCCCTTCCGCGACGAGACGATGTCGCCGTTGGCGCGGGCACACTCGAGGACGAGGCAGGCGTCCATCGTCCGCGGCGAGCGCCCGGATGTGCGGCGTCGAGGTCGGCGAGCCGATCTCCTCGTCCGGGTTGGCGACGAACGTCGAGCCGCTCGAACGGCAGGCCGCCGAGTCTCGCCGATGATCGCCTTGAGCGCGTAGAGCCCGGCGAGCAGCCCCGACTTCATGTCCGTCACGCCGGGGCCGGTCGCGATGCCCTCGGCCATGCGGAACGGGCGCGCGGCCGCGGTCCCCGGGTCGAAGACGGTGTCGAGATGGCCGATCAGCAGGACGCGCGGCCCACCCGCGCGGCCCTCGAACGTGGCCACGACGGTGTCGCCGAGCCGCCCGGCGGGATCCGGCCGGTGCTCGACGCGGCGCCGAGCCCCGCGAGGAACGCACCGGTCCAGCCGCCGACCTCGTTGACGCCCTCGGGCGTGTAGCTCCCGCAGTCGATGTTGACGAGGCGCTCGAGGTCGGCGAGGTAGGCCGGCAGGTCGGCGTCGATGGCGGCGCGCAGCGCGTCGAGCTCGGCGGCCTGTGGCAGTGCGGCCGGGGCGTCCATCGCGGCGAGTCTAGCCCGGCGGCGGCTTGCTATCCTGCCCGGACCGTGCGACTGGTCGAGACCCGCCTGCTCGAGGGGCCGAACGTCTACCGGCTGGAGCCGGTGGTCAAGCTCGAGGTCGCCGATCGGCCGGCGGCGGACCTGGTACGGCCAGCGCGACCCCGGGCGCCACGCCCTCGTCCGGCTCGGCGCGCGCGTCCCGCCGCGGGACTGGCCCGACGGGATCGATGCGCTCGCCGCGTGGCTCCGGCGGCTGCGGACCGACCACGGCGAGGGGACCGGCGGGCTGCCGTCCACCGCTCGTCCGATCCCGGGCACTGGATCGTCACCTTCCCGTGGCGCGGCGCGGAGCGGGCCCGGACGATCGCCGAGGCCGCCCTCGCCCTCTCGGAGCGGGACGTCTCGCCGTCGCGGACCGCCCACCTGACCGGCGCGCAGGAGCGGCTGCTCGCCCGCTGGACGGAGCGGATCGCCGACGCGGGCACCACGCCGCCATCGTGGATCCGCGACGCCGACCGGCGCGTCCCGATCGTGTCGATCTCGGGCACGAACGGCAAGAGCACGGTCACCCGGCTCATCACGCACATCCTGATCGGTGCCGGACGCCATGTCGGGACGACCACCTCGGACGGCGTCCTCGTCGACGAGCGGATGGTCGACCCGGGCGACTGGACCGGCCCGGCGGGGCGCACCAGATCCTGGCCCGCCGCGACATCGACGTCGCCGTCCTCGAGACCGCGCGCGGCGGGATCGTGCTGCGCGGCGTCGGCTATGAGTCGAACGAGGTCGAGCGTCCTGACCAACGTCTCGTCCGACCACCTCGACCTGCAGGGCATCCACACGCTCCCCGAGCTCGCCGAGGTCAAGTCGACGATCTGCCGGATCACCAAGCCGGACGGCTGGGTCGTCCTCAACGCGGACGATCCGCTGGTGGCCGCGGTCGCCCGCCGCGTCCGGGCGCAGGTCGCGTACTTCTCGCTGCGCGACGGGTCGGCACTGATCCGGCGCCACCGCGCGCGCCGGCGGGCGCGCCTACGTCGTGCGCCGCGGCACGCTGGTCGAGGCCGACGGCGAGCGCGAGACGCGACATCGTCGAGGTGGCCCGGGTGCCCGATCACCATCGGCGGGCTCGCGCCGCCACAACGTCGCGAACGCGCTCGCGGCCGCCGGCGGCGCCCGCGGTCTCGGCGCGACGATCGACCAGGTCCGCGACGGCCTGCTCGACTTCCGACCGTCGTCGGAGCGCTCGCCCGGCCGGCTGAACCTGTTCCGCCTCGGAGCCCGCATCGTCATCGTCGACTTCGCCCACAACGAGGCCGGCATCGCCGCCGATCCTCGACGTGGCCGAGGGGATCGCCGCGGGCGCCGCGGGACGAGCGGCCCCGATCACCGCCATCATCGGGACCGCCGGCGACCGCCCGGACGACACGCTGCGCGGGATCGGGCGGATCGCCGCCGAGCGTGCCCAGCGGGTCGCGATCAAGCAGACGCTCCGCTACCTGCGCGGCCGGACCCCGGAGTCGGTCGTCGGCGAGCTGCTGGCGGGTGTCGCCGACGGCGGCGGGGACGCGGCCGATGTGCCCGATCTACGACTCCGAGCCGGCCGCGCTCCGCGCGGAGCTCAACGGCGCCGCCGGCCACGGGGCGAGCGGCACCCGTCTCGACGGGCCGAGGGTGATCGTCCTCATGTGCCACGAGGAGCGCGAGGAGGTCTTCCGGCTGCTCGCCGAGCTCGGCGCGCGGCCGGTCGACGTCGCGACCGAGCTGACCGAGCTCGTCCCGCGGCTGCAGGAACGCCCTCGACGCGGCTGACGACTCGGCCCGCGCGGGTCACGACCCGGCCGGCGCGGCCGTCACGGCGCGGTCGTCGCGGCTGGCGCGGTGGCCTTGCACCGACCCTCCGCAACGGCGCATCATCGCGAGCGGGTCGCCCGCCCGGACCCACCGGTCGGCGCCGGTCGAGGGAGAGACACCGTGGAGATGGCCGTTGGCCTGTTGCTGATCCTGCTCTCGATCTTCCTGATCGCCGTGATCATCCGGACCGTCCAGGCGAACATGCCCCACTGACGGTCACGCCGGTCGCGGCCACCACGCGACGACGTCGAGGCGAGCCGCGAACAGAAGGTGCGGCGGCTCGTCGGGCAGCGTGAGCCCGTGGGCGGAGGCCATGTGCTCGATCTCGATGCGCGCGGCGGCCGGCTGGAGCGGCCATGCCCGGTGGCTGATCTCGGTCCGCAGCACCCGCCCCTCCCCATCGATCGCGAACAGCCGCCGCCGGTCGGTCAGCCACGCCTCGAGCGACCCGGGCGCAGCGCGCTCGACCGGACCGGTCGCCCGGTAGCGCGCCTCGAAGCGGGCCGGAGGCCCGCGCTGATCGATCCGCACCGACCGGTAGTCGATGACCTCGCGCACGTGCCCGACCGACATCCGGGCCTGGTAGTACGGCAGATGGAAGGCCGTCCGCGCGCCCTCGACGGCCGCCCGGTTCCCGGCATCGAGGCTCAGGAACCAGACCCCGGATCGTCCGTCGTGGCGGACGTAGGTCCGGACGTTGAGCTCCGGGAAGGCGCCGGCCACGGGCGGTGCCGGCAGCCCGCGCATCGCGACGTCCTCCATCCGGAACGGCACGATCCCGAGCCAGGCGCGCCCGTCGAACGTGTCGAGCTCGAGGGCCGGCGGCACGAGCGACCGGAGCGCCGCGGGGTCGATCGGCCAGTGCGCGAACAGCAGGTCGAGCCAGCGCATCCGCATGACCCACGGACGCCGCCCCAGGGACGGGAGGCGGGTCATGCCGACGCCGCCAGGGCGCCGGCGACGACCAGTCCTGCTCGAACGAACGCGCTACTCATCAGTAGCACGATACTACGCCCGACGGTCGCCGGAGCGCACCGTCAGTCCTCGGCGAGGACGACGATCCGGTCCGCCACCGCGAACGCCACCTCGGCGGTCTTGGCCGGGTTGACCGAGACGCCATACGCGCTCGCGGCATCATCGTCCAGGGCGGCGATCCGGTAGCCGAACGCGATCTCGCCCCGGCGCCGGGCGGCCTCGATGACGGCCGCGAACGGGATCGGCTGCCCGAGCGCGACGTAGTCACCGGCGGGCTTGAGGTAGATCTCGGAGCCCTCCGGGTCGAGCAGGTCCCCGAACACGGCGTTGAGGTGCTTCGTCTCGGCGACCTGGGCGATCATCAGGCTGATGAGCCGGTCGCTGACGATGAAGTCGTCGGCACGGGCCACCTCGGCGAGCGCGCGATCGCGCAGGTCGAGCATCTCGCTGACGATCGGGACGTCGCGGTCCAGGCGGCCGGCGATGTCGCGCAGGTGGAGGAGCGTGATGAGCGTCCGCGCATCCGCCCGCGACGGGTCGAGCCAGTCGTAACACAGCACGATCACGTGGTCGAAGGTCTCGATGCCGAGGCTGTCGAGGGTCGCCCGGTCGGTGGCGTCGCCGCCCCGGAAGCTGATCCGCTGTGCGCTGAGCCGCTTCTCGAGACGCGCGATCTCGGCGTCCACCCCGCCGCCCGAGGCCACGACGAGGATCTCCGATCCCGCGGCGACGTAGGCGTCGAGCTCGTGGATGATCGACCGCGCCCGCCGATTCCAGCCGAGGACGAGCGTCCGCTCCGGGGCGGGCGTCCGGGCCGGGGCCTCGCGCAGCCAGGCCTCCTCGATCGCGGGCACGTCACCGCCGAGGTTGATGCGATCGTCGTCGGCCGCGATGACGATCAGGCGGTCCCCCGCGCCGATGAGCGTCTCGGACGATGGGTTCAGATGCGGTGTCCCGCCGGCGGGCAGCAGCCCGATCACCGACGCATCGGCGAACGCCGCGAGGCTGTCGCCGAATCGCCGGCCCTCGAGCGTCGCCTGCTCG
Source organism: uncultured Chloroflexia bacterium (assembly GCA_963755115.1). GTDB lineage: Bacteria > Chloroflexota > Limnocylindria > Limnocylindrales > CSP1-4 > SPCO01. Next base: position 1,107,263 of record CAVWIK010000002.1, on the reverse strand, counting down.
GTCAGGTAGATCTCGTCGCCGGCGAAATCGAGCAGCTCGGAGTAGACGACCGACAGGCCCGACTGGCGGCACGTCTGGGCGGTGATCCGGGCGATGACCTCCTCGGAGAGGATCAGCTCGACCTCGTCGCGGCCGACCATCCGGGCGACGTCGAGGTTCGCGCGGTCGCGGATCTCCGCGACGACGTGGTACGGCTCGGGGCGACGACCTGGATCGTTGGTGATCGCGAGGATGGTCTTGATGACGTCGGCGTCGGGCTCGTCGCCCTCGGGGGCCAGGACGACGATGGAGCGGGCGGCCGGCAGGCTGGCGATCCGGAGGTCGTCGATGTCCATCGGGCTCCCGGAGCGGCACACGATCTTCGTCTTCCCGGTGGCGCCGACCCGGGCCTTGATCTCGTCCTCCATCTCGACCTTGTCGCGGTCGGCGAGGATGACGATCGCGCGGCGCGGCTGGTTCTCGTTCGCCGCCACGATCTCCGAGATGACCGTGTGGATCTGCTGCGACCAGCCGAGGATGACCGTGTGCTCGCGCTCGACCACCATCGAGCGGCCCTTGCGCAGCTCGGCCAGCCGGTCCTGCAGCCCGTTGTTGAGGATGCCGATGAGCGTGCTGATGATGAAGATGCCGCCGAGCGTGACGATGAACATCGCGAGCAGGAACCCGGCGGTGCCCTGGTCGCCGCCCATGGTCCCCGGGTCGAGGGTCCGCAGGAGGCCGTAGCGCAGGAGGTCCTCGAAGCTCAGGCCCTGGTCCGAGCCCGCCAGGTTCAGGATCGTGACCACGAGCGCGACCGCCACGATCAGCAGGGCCGAGATGACGAACAGGCCGAGGATCAGCGCGATCGTGCCGCGCCCCATGAACTCGTCGAAGCGATAGCGCAGCCGGTCGCGCCAGTTCACGGGCGTGCTCGCAAGGACGCTAGCCCTCCGGTGCTTCGAGCTCGCCCGGATCCGCGAACGCCCGGCCGCCGCGGGTCGTGCCGCCCGCGGCCATCGCCTCGCGATAGACCCCGATCGCGTCGTCGACGCAGCAGACCACGAGGTCGCCCGGGATCGCCCGCCGGAGCGCCGTCCGGACCGCCGCCATCTCGTCGAGGATCCGCTCGGCCCGGACGGTCCGCGACGTGCCGCCGCCCTTCGCGGCGCGGACGCCCTCGATGACGTTCGTCGCCGTCTCCCCCGCCGCCCGGCCGCGGAGGTTCTTGTCCTCGCGGACGATGATCTCGTCGAAGGCGGTCGCGGCGACCGCGCCGTACTCGCGCTGGTCCTCGTCGCGACGGTCGCCCGGGATCCCGAGGACGCCGATCGCGCGCCCGGTCCGGAGCGCCGCCCCGCTCGGGCCGATGCGACCGGCCTTCGTGACGGGCTCCTCCATCATCCGGGTCACGAAGTCGGCCAGCTGCACCATCCCGTCCACGTTGTGGCAGTAATCGATGACGACCCGGACGCCGCCGACGTCGAGCAGGTTGAGGCGCCCGGGCGCCTGGAAGAACGAGGTCGTGAACGTCCGCAGCCCCTGGCGGATGTCGTGGAGGTGGGCACCGGCGGACCACGCCGCGGCGGCGGCCGCGAGAGCGTTCGCCACGTTCATGCGCGCCCGCCCGCCGAACGTCGCGGGGATCAGGTGGGTGTACAGCACGGGCATCGTTCGCGGCCCGAGCTTGAGGACGATGAGCTCGCCCTCGGACGTCGTCTCGAGGCAGAACGCCGCGCCGCCCCGGCCGGTGTGGCCGTCGACGCGATCGAACCCGTCCTCGCCCTTCGTCGTCGACATGCTGAAGAGGACGACCCGACCGGCGCAGTGGCGGCCCATGCGATAGACGTGGGTGTCGTCGGCGTTGAGGACCGCGGTCCCCGAGCGCGGCACCGCCTCCACGACGACGCCCTTCACGTTGGCCAGCTGCCCGATCGAGTTGATGCCGCCGAGGCCGAGGTGGTCGCCGGTCACGTTGGTCACGACCGCGACGTCGTTGCGGTCGTAGCCAAGCCCCTCGCGCAGGATGCCGCCGCGGGCCACCTCGAAGACCGCCGTGTCCACGGTCGGGTTCTGGAGGACGGTCTGGGCGGACTTCGGGCCGCTCATGTCGCCCTTCTTGATCAGCCGGCCGTCGACGACGATGCCATCGGTCGAGGTCATGCCCACGCGCCGGCCCATCAGCTTGAGGATGTGGGTGATCATCCGGACCGTCGTGGTCTTGCCGTTGGTGCCGGTCACCGCCACGATCGGGATCCGCGCCGACGACCCGGGCGGAAAGAGCGAGTCGATGACCGGCCGCGCCACGTACTGGGGCTCGCCCTCCGTCGGGTTCGTGTGCATCCGGAAGCCGGGGGCCGCGTTGACCTCGACGATGGCCCCGCCGGTCTCGCGGACGGGCGTCGCGATGTCGGGGCAGATGAAGTCGATCCCGGCGACGTCGAGACCGACGATCTGCGCGGCAGTCTCCGCGATCTCGACGTTGTCCGGGTGCGCCTCGATGGTCCGGTCGATCGACGTCCCGCCGGTCGACATGTTGCCGGTCAGCGCGAGCTTGACCCAGGTGCCCGCCGGCGGGACGCCGTCGAGCTCGAAGCCCTGGTCCCGCACGAGCGCCTCGGCCGCCTCGTCCACCTTGATCCGCGTGAGGACCTTCTCGTGGCCGATGCCGCGCCGTGGATCCTGGTTCGCCAGGTCGACGAGTTGCCGGACGGTGTGCTCGCCGTCGCCGGTCACCGACGCCGGCATCGCGCTGGGCGATGGCGGCCATCTTGCCGCCGATGACCAGGCATCGATAGTCGTTGCCGGCGACGTACGTCTCGACGACGAGGTCGCCCGACCGGCTCTCCGCACGCGCCCCGTGGAACGCGGCCCGGACCGCCTCCTCCGAGCGCAGGTCGAGCTGGACGCCACGCCCGTGGTTGCCGTCGAGCGGCTTGACGACCGCCGGGTACCCGAGGCGCTTCGCCGCGGCGACCGTCTCCTCCTCGGTCTCGACCACCGCCGAGCGCGGCACCGGCAGCCCGGCCGAGTCGAGCAGGTGGTTCGTCAGGCTCTTGTCGGAGGCGATGTCGACGCCGATCGCCGAGGTCTGCGAGGTCATCGTCGCGCGGATGCGCTGCTGGTGGACGCCGTGCCCGAACTGGACAAGCGAGTGGCGGTCGAGCCGGATGAACGGGATGTCGCGGCTGACCGCCTCGTCGATGAGCGCCTGGGTCGACGGCCCGAACGCCTGGCGCTCGGCGACGCGGATGAGCCGCTCCAGCTCGGGGGCGAAGTCGAAGAAGACCTCGGGATCGTCCGGTGCGACCAGGTGGTTGACCAGGGCGACGGCCATCTTCCCGGCCTCGACGCCGACCTGCTCCTCGCGGTACTCGTAGATGCAGTTGTACTGGCCGCGGGCGCCGGCCGAGCGGGTCTTGCCGTGCCGGACGTCGGTGCCGGCGAGGTTCTGGAACTCGAGCGCGACGTGCTCCGCGATGTGGCCGACCCAGGTCCCCTCGCGCAGCCGGGTGATGAACCCGCCCCGGCGCCCCAGCGAGCAGGCGTGATCCTCGAGCGTCGGGCAGGAGCGCGACGAGCGCGTCGGTGAAGCCCGGCAGCTTGTTCGAGGGGTAGTCCTCGAGCACGCCGAGGTCCACGAGCATCCGGACGACCGGCTCGCGCGCCCAGTAGTTCGGCCCCCGCAGGACACGGGTCTCGAGGATCGTGAGCGTCGGCGCCGGACCACCGGCGGCCGCCTCGGCCCCGGCCGCGCGAGAGCCGCGGCGCTTGGCGCGGGTCGCGGGAGCGGTCTGGGCCACGGGACTCCTTCTCGATCGGCGGCCTCGGCCGCGGGGTTCGGCGACTAGCTGGAGGCGGCCTCGCCCCCGGGCAGGGCGTGCAGGGCCGGCGTCGTGATGCGCTGGCGGTGGCGCAGGTCGAAGCGGTAGCCGGCCGGGAGCGAGTGGAGCACGACGCCGCTGATCATCAGCGGCCGGTGGCCGCGCACCTCCCACGCGTCGGTCTCGGACGCGGAGCCGTCGACGACCGTGATCGAGCCGCGACCGATGACCTCCAGCACGCCGTCCGGACCGACCACCCCGGCCGTGTCCTCGTCGACCCCGAGGCCGAGCAGCGACGGGTTCTGGGCGATCAGGCTGAGCAGCCGCCCGAGCCGGTTCCGCTGCTGGAAGTGCTGGTCGATGATGACGCCCGGGCAGGACGCCGAGGCCCGCCGCGATCTGTGCCATCCGGTGCTTGGGCGTCGCACCCGACGCCCCGAACGCGATCATGTGGCTCGACATCGCCGACGCGCCGGCGGACGTGCCCGCGACGACCGCGCCGTGGCGGAACCGCTCGAGGATCGCCGTCGGCCAGGCGCGTCCCGCCGAGCGTCGACGAGAGGCGCAGCTGGTTGCCGCCGGTCAGGAAGATGCCCGTCGCGTCGCGGCACGGCGAGCGCTGCATCCTCGTCGTTCGCCTGCGGCCGGGTGACGGCGTGGAGCAGCCTGACCCGGGCCACGCCGAGCTCGCCGAAGACCGCCTTGTAGCGCTCGCCCGCCTCGAGGCCCAGCGACGACGCCGTCGAGATGACCGCGATGGTGGCGTCCACGCCGCCGGCGAGCGCCACGAACCGGCTGAGGATGACCCGGTCCCGGACCTTGTCCTCGGCGCCGCCGATGATGATGACGGTTCCTTCGGTCACGGGCCTCCACGGACTTCGATGCGGTGGTTGGCGGAGAGGATACCGCCTCGACCGTGACCCCCGCCGACCGCAGGACCGATGACGCCGGACGCGATCCTCGACGGCACCCGCTCGATACCTGCGGCGTGCGAGAATCACGGCCGTCATGACCGACCAGGACGAGCCAGGACGCTGCAGCCCGATCCCGGGGTCCGCCCGCGGTCGCGGGCGGATCGTCGTCGACCTCGGCGCCATGGTCGACCGTCCCACGCGGCGGCGGGCCGGGCGTCTTCCGGCGGGCCCTCCGGCGCGAGTTGTCGCGGCTGCACGACCCGCGACGGATCGCCGCGATCCTGCTGCTCAGCCTGTCCTTCGCCATGCTCGCGGCCGGCATGCTCGCCCGGGGCGAGTCCGGCGGCGCCGATGCGCGGGCCTACTGGGCCGGCGTCCGCATGTGGCTCAACGGCGGCGACCCGTACCACCCGACCGGGCCCGTTCCTGCCGTACGTCTACGCGCCGTGGATGCTGCCGCTGTTCGCGCCGTGGGCGGCCCTGCCGTGGGACGTCGCCTGGTTCGTCTGGCGCGGCGGCGACGATCCTGCTGCTCCTCTGGACGATCCACTGGGCCTACCGCCGCCGGCCGCTCACGACCGCGGTCATCTTCGCCTTCCTCGCGTTCCCGTTCGGCGCCAACCTCGACACCGGCAACATCAACCTGCAGCTCGACGCTGATGCTGTGGGGCGCCCAGTTCACCGCGCCGTGGCTGAGCGGCCTGCTGTGGGCGCTCGCCACCTGGATGAAGTGGATCCCTGTCGTCTTCTGGCCGATCCTCTCGTCGCGCGGGCGCTGTGGGGTCTCGTCTGGCTGGCGGTCTCGATCGGGCTGAGCATCCTGACCCTGCCGCTCACGATCATCCAGCTCCAGGTGCTGTTCGGGTTCGGGGCACGCCCGGTCCGCCTCGACTACCTCGTCTACCTGTGGGCCCTCGTGCCGTGGCTCTACCGCCGGCCGACCCGTTCGACTTCCTGCGGCCTGCGACGTGGCGCCGCTGGGCTGCGGACGCTGCGCGAGCGGCTGACCGGGGGCCCGGGGCCGTCGCGCCCGGCACAGCCACCCGAGGTCACGCCCGGCTAACGCCCGCGGCATCGGCGGCGAGCGCCGCGGCATCGGTGGCCCGCGCGAACGTGCCCGCACCAGTCCTCGATAGACCTTCGGCCCGTGCCCGTAACGCGGAGCGGCGCCGCCCGTTGTCAGGGGTAGCTCGACCGACTCGGGGATGACGAGGTACTCGCATGAAGAAGCTCCACGCGCTCGGCGCCGCGCTCATCGGGTGTGACCCTGTCCGCGATCGGCGGCGCTTGCCGCGGCGCCGCACCGCCCGACCCACGGCGGGCCGACGAGACCGACCCCGGACAACCATGGTCGCTGCGGTCTCCACGGTCGCGAAGGACGTCGACCATCGTCGGCGGAAAGAACGACAACCACGGCGGCGCCGTCAGCGCCGTGGCCCACCAGGCCATCGAGGCAGGAAGCGAACCCGCCACGACACCCGACGAGGGCACCGAGGCGATCGGCGCCCCGCGCGACAACCATGGCTCCGCGGTCTCCGTCGGTCGCCAAGGACTCGACCAAGGTCGGCGGAAAGAACAACAACCACGGGGGCGCCGTGAGCGAAGCAGCCCATCAGTCCGCACACGCCGAATGGCCACGCCCATGGCCACGCCGGTGGTGCCCACTGACGTCGCCGCATCGCGCTGGTGAGCAAGGCCGGAGGGTGAACGCCTCCGGCCTTGCCATGCCCTCGACGCCGTGGACCATCCGCCGATCGATCCTCCGGGACGAGCGTCCGACGGGCGCGGTCCAGCTGGTGCTTGGCGTTGCCCCAGGACACCGCTCGCCGGGGGCCGAGCCGCAAAACCGCGTCGCAAGGTACCCTTCCGGGGATCGGTGATGCCCGAACGGCCGAGCCGCGAGCACGCCGATCCACCGGAGCACCCTCCGGCGCTCCATCCGAGTACGTGACGCTGGGTTTCGTCTTCGTGGCCGATGAGCTGGATCCGCAGACCGTCGCCTCGCTGCTCGCTCGCGCGCAAGGCGGGCGACAGCCAGGCGTTCGCTGCCATCTACGACGCCTATGCCGGGCGGCTGTATCGCTTCCTGATGCTCCGCGTGAGCGAGCCGGCCGATGCGGAGGACCTCCTCCAGCGGGTCTTCGTCAAGGTGATCGAGGCCCTGCCGCGCTACCAGGATCGAGGCCTGCCGTTCGGGGCCTGGCTGTTCCGGATCGCCCGCAACGTGGCCATCGACTTCGCCCGAGCACGCCCGCACGATCGACGCGCTGGCCGTCGCGTCGCCGACCAGCTGGACGGCGGCGTCCAGCCGGCGACGATGATCGAGCAGCAGGCCGATCGCCGAATCGGTGCGGGAGGCCCTCGAGCTGCTCACGCCCGAGCAGCGCGATGTCCTGGTCTACCGGTTCTTCGCCGAGCTGAACCCGCGCGAGATCGGCGCCCTCATGGGCAAGCGCGAGGGCAGCGTCCGGGCGCTCCAGTTCCGCGCCCTGGCGACGCTGCGCCGGCACCTCGAGCCGAGCCTTCCTGACGGACATCAGCTTCGCGGAGGTCGGGTCATGAGCTGGCTGCGGACGCCGAACCTCGGTGGCCGCGGACGACTCGGCCGGCGCGTTCCCGTTCGCGCCCGAGTTCGCGGGCATCGTCGACCGATCCTTCCCGATCGATGATGCGGCCGTCCGCAGGATGCGCGCCCAGGTCCTCGGCGCGTTCATCGAAGCGGCCCCGTCGACCAGCCGTCGCCGCCTGCGTGGCCCGATGCGGCGCGGTCTCGCCCTCGGGCTGCCGGCCTCGATCTCGCGGTCCTGGCCTTCGGCGTCGTGGCGGTCCAGGCGCGACCGGGCGGTGCGTTCTACCCGGTCAGACTCGCCATCGAGTCGGCCACCCTCGCCGTCGGCCGACGCGCCCGAGGGCTGGCAGGCCCGCCTCGATCGGCTCGACCGACGGATCGAGGAAGCATCGCCGCCCAGGGCGCCGGGGACGCGGGCGCGATCGCCGGCGCGCTGAGCGAGTACCGCGCGGAGTTCGCCGCCATGACCGCCGGTCTCGTCGGACCCCGACCGCCGGTCGGCGCTCGTCGCCGCGTGCCGCCGCGACCTCGTGGTCGTGCTCGGCCATCCAGGCCACGTACCCGAGCGAGGCAGCGACCCTGCTGATCAACGACCTCCGAGCGTTCCTGGGACCGGTCGCACCCGACAGCCACAGCCCCGGGAACGACCGCGGCATCCCCGCCGACCCGCATGGCGGCAACGTGCTCAACGGCGATCCGCACGAGGACGGCGCGACCGGCGACCCGCATTCGGACGGGACCACCGGCAACCCGCACGCGGACGGGACCACCGGGAACCCCCACGCGGATGGCACGACCGGCAACCCGCATTCCGACAGCAAGCCGACCGGCAACCCGCATTCGGGCGGAACGACCGGCAACCCGCATTCGGGCGGGACGACCGGCAACCCGCACGCGACCAGCAAGCCGAAGGGCAACCCGCACCCGAGCGACAAGCCGACCGGCAACCCGCATCCGAGCGACAAGCCGCCGGCAACCCGCACGCCGGCGGCTGATCGACGGCGCAGGCCGCCCGGGTCACGGCCCGGTGAGACAGGGGCCTCCGACGGTCGAGCGGCCGGCCCACGATCGCCGGGAGCTAGATCGCAGGCTCCGCGGCGGCGGGCACCACGACGACAAGCTCGTCGGCATCCTCGCGCCGTCGCTCGTCGACCGGGCGGAGCAGGAGCGCACCGACGCCGAACAGCGCGACGCCGATCGCCGAGCGCCGTCGCGGCGGACCGCTCGCCGTGCCCCCGACGATGTCGATGACCGGCCCGCCGATCGATCAAGGCGAGCGCCCCGGCTGAAGCCGTCGCCACGTTGCTCATCCCCATGTACCGCCCGGACGACGCCTTCGGGATGATGTCGGTCATCAGGGCCCAGTCGACCGCGAGGAAGGCGCCCGCGCCGACCCGACCAGGAGATCCCGACGCCCGGCGCATCGGCAGGCTCGGGGCGACCGTCAGCAGTGGCCATCCCCGTCGCCCCGAGGGCGCACGCCGCATAGATGACCGGCCTTGCGGCCGACCCGGTCGGACAGCCTGGCCGCCGGCCAGGCGGTGATCACGATCCGAGAGCGACGACCAGACCGGCCGAGATCGGACCCAGTTCCCCTTGTCCTTCTCGCCGAGCGCCATCGACGCGCTCGAGGTAAGAGCAGGCTCAGGGTCGGTGATCATCGAGACGGCCGTCAGGAAGAACGAGGCGCGAGGCCGACCAGCCAGACGTAGCTGCGCTCGCGCAGGATGTCCGTCCCCCACGCCTCGCGCGGCGACCGACCGCCAGCTCCGGCCGTCGCGGTCGCTTGCGCCTTGCGGCCCTCGCGGACCCAGACGACCGTGCCGACCATCGTCAGCGAACTCGACGAGACCCGACGGCGATGAGGCCGGGATCGTGAAGTCCGGCGGTTCGCGCCGTAGCCCAGCGAGCCGATGATCGATCCCGCCGACGTTGCCGAGGATCTGACATGATCCCGACGAGCGCACTGGCGACGCGCGACCTGCTTCGCGCCGACGAGGTCGGGGATGTAGCCCTGGAACGGCCCCTGCGCGAAGTTCGAGCTGAACTGCAGCAGGACGACGAACGCCATCGACCGCCAGCGAACGTCTGCGCTGGACGCGATCCCGATGCAGGAACAGCACGTCGAGGATGCACCGACGGCGATGTACGGCTTGCGCCGCCCCCAGCGGCTCATGGTGTAGTCGCTGATCGTGCCGACCGTCGGCTGGACGATCGATCGGCGATGATCGACTCGCGGCGACCTTGATCAGCGCGAAGAGCGTCCGGCCGACCTGGTCTTCGGGAGACCAGGCCCGGGAACGCTCAGGCGGACCACGCCGTCGACGGCGCCCCAGATCGCGCTGATGCCGAACCAATAGATCGAGATCCTGGAAGAGCTGGCCGAGCGGCAGCAGCGTCGCGGGCCGGCCGTCTGCCGCCAGGTCGCCGGGTCCGGATGCCTCTGGGCTCTGCATCCCGTCTCCTCGTGTGTCGCGATCGAGTTCCCGTCGCGCGGGCTCGACACCATGACGCGGAGCCGCGAGGTCCGTGACGCGCATCCTACGCCTCGGTCGACGGGCACCCGCCCGGGTCGAGCGCCACGGTCGTATGGAGTGGGACGAGGCGGCGCTCGGTCGCGCCAGGGGCGACGAACCGGAACAGCGAGCGGTCGAGCGAGTAGATGCCGGTGGACACGACGCCGATGCGGCCGAGCGCGAACGAGAAGACCGGGTTCTCGCCGTTGCCGGCGTAGTGGTACGGCGTGCCGTCGGCGGCGAGGACCGCGAGGTTCGCCTCGCCGCCGAAGCGATCGTGGAGGGCGCCGAGCAGGTGCCCGACCCGCTCCTCCTCGTGCCAGGCGTCCTCGAGCCAGCGCGCGCCGACCTCCGTGTCGGCCCGCCCGTGGATCCGGCCCTGGCTCCGGTAGGTCGCCCGCAGGCTCTTGTGATCACGCAGGTCGCCGTTGTGGCTGAAGGCGTACCGGCCCGCCGGGTCGTCGAACGGCTGCGTGTCGGGCAGGGTCAGCGTCGAGAGCCGCGATGGGCGGCGCAGGTGGACGAGGGTCGAGGTCGTCTCGGTGGCGCCGACCGCTTCGCGGCCGGGATCGTCGCGGAAGGCCCGGACGTCGCGGTACGAGCAGAGCCGGCCGTCGGGCATGCGCCACGACACGCCCCACCCGAAACCCGCGATGCCGAACCGCTCGAGCTTCTCGGTGAACGGCCACAGTTCGTCGAGACGGAACGGCTCGGTGGCCCGGGCGACGAAGTGCTCGCACATCTCAGGCGAATGCTACCGAGCGGTCCGTCGGGCTATCTGGCCGGCCGGGCCATCCGGGCCTGGATCTCGTCGTCGTACTCGGGGAAGTAGCGGCGGACGACCGACAGGTCGAAGCTCGGGAGGATGGACCCGCGCGGCTCGCGTTCGAGCAGGAACTCGAAGGTCTCGCGGACGAGCCGGTCGTGGTCGGCGGACGCCGGGTCGGTCACGGTCACGTGGTAGCTGCTCTCGCCGGTGGCGTCGCGCACGACGACCGCGCAGGCGGCACCGTCCGCGGTCGGCAGGCACTGGACGTCGATCGTCGTCATCCTCCGGCCGCGCTCCGGTCGGTCGCGCCCGCGTCGCCGGCGCGCGGGTCCGCTGCGGCGTCGTCCGCGACGCCGGCCTGACAGCTCGGGCACCAGTACGTCGTCCGTGGCAGGTCCGTGCCCTGCCGGGTCGCGCGGATCGTCGAGCCGCAGCGCCGGCAGCGCCGCCCGGCGCGGCCGTAGACGTAAAGCGGCCCGGGGGCGCCGCGGTCGCCGGCGGTGGTCACGCGTTCCGCGCCGCGGGCCGGGACGGCGTTCGCGACGAGCAGCCGCCGCGCCGTCGCGACGAGACGGTCCAGCGTGGCATCGTCGACGTCCCGGACCGGCGTGAACGGCGAGACCCGCTCGATCCAGAGGACCTCGTTCTTGTAGACATTGCCGATCCCCGCGAGCGCGCGCTGGTCGACGAGCGCGACCGCGATCTCGACGGCAGCCCGGGACGGGTCACGCAGCCGCCGGCGGGCCTCCTCGGCGTCGAAGTCCGGCGCGAGGAGGTCCGGCCCGAGCCGCCCGAGCGCGGGGTGCTGCGCCGCCGCGCGCGTCTCGAAGAGCTCGACGACCGGCGCATCGAAGCAGACCGCCACCGCCCCCGGCACCTCGAGGACGAGGCGGGCTCGCGACGGCGGACGGCGCCAGCGCTCGCCCGGCCGGTACCGATGCCACGACCCGTTCATGCGCAGGTGCGTGCGGACCTCGAGGCCGCCATCGAAGCGGATGAGGAGGTTCTTGCCCTGGCTCTCGACCGCGTCGATCCGTCGCCCCACGAGCCGCTGGACCTGCGGGACCGAGCCCGGTCCGCTGGCGCGCGCCGAGGTGACCGCGCGGCCGACCAGGTACGGTCGAAGGCCCGCCGCCGTCCGGTAGAGCGTGTCCCCCTCAGGCACGGCCGCGCAGGACCAGGCCGCGATAGCCGGGCACGAACCCCGCCTCGATGAGGCGGTCGCGGAACGGGGACTCGCCTACGGGCAGCCCGTCGACCTTCTTGACGACCAGCTCGCGGAACCGCCCGTCGGCGACGAGCGCCCCGAGGGCACGCGCCGCGGCCACGGCCATCGCCGGGTCGTCCGATGGCGCGAGCGTCTGGATCGTCGCGCCGCCCCGCTCGAGGTAGAGGACGGCCAGCCCATCGACGAGCACGGCGTACGCGCCCGCAGCGCGCTGCAGCGGGCGCCGGTCGCGATCGTCGCGCCGAGGCCACGCGAGGGCCGCGCCATATGGCTGGGCCGGGTCCGCCGCGGCCAGCACGTTGACGTGCCGGGCCTCCCCGGACGGCGCCGGCTCGCGCACCGCGCGGAGGCGGTCCAGCGCCCCGGCGAGGGCGAACTGGGCCGCACCGAGCCCGTCGACGAAATAGCCTCGCCGGATCCGCCCGGCCTCCTCGAGCGCCCGCAGGACCGGATAGACGGCGCTGAACCCGCCCTCGATCCCCTCGGTCGCGACGGCCTCGCGGGTGAGGATCCCGTGGCGCTCGAGCAGGGCGAGCGAGCGCGCGTGGATCCGCTCCGTCGGGCTGACGGTCGGCGCCTCGACGAGTGACCAGCGGCCGGCCGCCTCGGGCGGTCCAGCGCGGTCAGCCGGCCGGGACGCATCCGCCGGGCACCGCCGCTCCCCGATCGCTTCCAGCGCAGGGCGCGCAGCGGCGCGAACGTGTCGTTCGTGACCTCGCCGGCCCAGACCAGGTCCCAGAGCGCATCGAGGATCTCCCGGTCGGGGCCGCCACCGGCGGCCGCGTGCAGCTCGCGATAGAACGAGGCCCCCCGCCGGGCGAGGTGCTCGCGGATGGCGTCGTGGCGGGTCCCCGTCGGTCGTTCCATGTCGTCGGGGAGGCCGATGGGGCGCAGCGCGTCCCGTCCCGGTCGGACCAGGGCGATCCGTCCGTCGTCGCGGCCGAGGCTCCCCCGCCCCACCCAGGCGACCTCGCCGAGGGACCCGAGCTCGTCGAGGAGCCTCGGCTGGTACCCGGGATCCGGGCCGGCAGGACGTCGCGTTCGAGGACCGATGCGGGGATGGCCATCCCGGCGAGCTGGTCGACGACCTCTGCGAGACGCTCGAGGGCGGCCGTGCCACGGAACGGGGTCTCGGCACGGCCCAGCGGTGCGATGCCGTGCCATTCGGGCAGGAACCGGGCGAGCGCGGCCGGGTCCACGGGCTCCACCTCGCGGCGGAGCCGCGCAAGGGACCGGCGGCGCAGGAGCCGCAGCACATCCGGGTCGCACCACTCGCGCTCGGCGCCGCCCGGGCGGAACTCCCCGCGCAGCAGCGTGCCGGCCGCCAGCAGCCGTTCGAGCGCGTCCTCGACGATCCCGGCCGGGAGGCCCCAGCGGTGCGCCGGCTCGGGTGTCAGGAACGGGCCGTGCACCCGCGCCCACCGTGCCAGCAGGCCGTCGAGCGCACCGCTGACCGGCGCGAGGAAGGCCTCGGGGATCCCGACCGGCGCGGACACCCCCACGCCGTCGCGGTAGCGGGCGACGTCCTCGATCGCGATCCAGCGGTCCTCGCCGGCGATCCGGGTCCGGACCGCCCGGCGCCCCGAGGCGAGCGTGTCCAGCCACGCGCCGGTGACCGAGGCACCGCCCTCGACGCGCGCCTCGACCTCGGCCGGCGACAGGTCCCCGAGCCGGCGGAGCAGGTCGTGGACCCCGTCGACCGTGGTCGCCCGCCGGTCCTCGGTCAGCGCCTGGAGCGACAGCTCGAGGTCGGCGAGCGCGTCGGGATCGAGCAGCTCGCGCAGCTCCTCCTGGCCGAGCAGCTCGCGCAGCAGGTCGCGATCGAGCGTCAGGGCCCCGGCGCGACGCTCGGCGAGTGGCGTGTCGCCGTCGTACATGTACGCCGCCACGTAGTCGAACAGGAGGCTGCTCGCGAACGGGCTGGCACGCTGGGTCTCGACCGAGTGGACCGCGATCTCGCGGCTTGCGACGCCGCTCAGGACCTCGCGCAGGGCCGGCAGGTCGAAGACGTCCGAGAGGCACTCGCGGTAGGTCTCGACGAGGATGGGGAAGCTGCCGTACCTCGACGCCACGGCCAGCAGATCGGCCGCGCGCTGCCGTTGCTGCCAGAGCGGCGTCCGCGTCCCCGGTCGGCGACGCGGCAGGAGCAGTGCCCGCGCGGCGTTCTCGCGGAAGTGGCTCGCGAACAGGGACGACGACGCGACCTGTTCCGACGACGAGGTCCTCGATCTCGTCGGCCTCGGGGAACAGCAGGGCCTCGATGCCATCCAGGGGGGCATCGCCCTCCGGCAGCCGGATGGCGATGCCGTCATCGGACCAGATGGTCTGGACCTCGAGACCCAGGCGCTCGGCCAGCCGCGCCTCGATCGCCATCGACCATGGCGCATGGACCCGGCCGCCGAATGGCGTCAGCAGGCACAGCCGCCAGTCGCCGAGCTCGTCGCGGAACCGCTCGATGACGATGCGCTTGTCGGTCGGCAGGACGCCGGTCACCTCGCGCTCGTCGTCGAGATACGCGATCAGGTTGGTCGCGGCACGCTCGTCGAGGTCGTGGGTCTCCCGCAGGCGGGCGGTCGCTGTCCGCCGACCCTTGTCGCCCTTCGCGAGATCGGCCTCGAGCTCGCCGACGAACGCGCCCATGGCGCGCCCGAGCTCGATCGGCCGTCCGACCGCGTCACCCTTCCAGAAGGGCAGCTTGCCCGGCACTCCGGGGGCAGGCGTGACGGTGACCCGGTCGTGCCCGATCTCGTCGACCCGCCAGCTGCTCGCGCCGAGGACGATGACGTCCCCGTGCATGCCGGCGCGCAGCTCGTAGACCATCTCCTCGTCGAGCTCGCCGACGCGCCGGCCCGGCGTGCCCGCCTCGCCCGCCATGAAGACGCCGTACAGGCCGCGGTCCGGGATCGTGCCGCCGCTGGTGACAGCCACGACCCGGGCATCGCGCCGGCCCTCGACGACATCGGTCACCCGGTCCCAGACGACCCGCGGCTTGAGCTCGGCGAACTCGTCGGACGGATAGGCGCCGGCGAGCATCCCGAGGACCCCCTCGAGCAGGTCGCGGGTCAGCGTCTCGTACGGGGCGGACCGGCGTGATGGTCGCCAGCAGGTCCGCCACCGACCAGCGGATCCATGACGGTCATCGCCACGAGCTGCTGGGCGAGCACGTCGAGGGGGTTGCGCGGGATCGTCGTCGCCTCGATGGCCCCCTCGTGCATCCGGCGCGTGACGACGGCGCATTCGAGGAGGTCGCCGCGGTACTTCGGGAAGATGACGCCCTTCGATGGGGCCCCGACCTGGTGTCCGGCGCGCCCGACCCGCTGGAGCCCGCGGGCGACCGACGTTGGGCTCTCGACCTGGATCACGAGGTCGACCGCGCCCATGTCGATGCCGAGCTCCAGGCTGGACGTGGCGACCAGCGCGGGCAGCCGGCCGTTCTTGAGGTCCTCCTCGATGGTCAGCCGCTGCTCGCGCGCGATGCTGCCGTGATGGGCCTTGACGAGGTCCTCGCCGGCGAGCTCGTTGAGGCGATGGGCGAGGCGTTCGGCCAGCCGGCGGCTGTTCGTGAAGACGATCGTGCTGCGGTGCTCGCGGATGAGCTCGAGGATCCGCGGGTGGACCGCCGGCCAGATGCTGTTGCGCATGTCGCCGCTCGTGGCCGGGCCGCCCGGCTGCTCGTCGAGCGGCAGGATCTCGCCGATGGCCGACATGTCATCGACCGGGACGACGACCTGGAGGTCGAGCGGCTTGCGCGCGCCCGCGTCGACGATGGTCACCTCGCGACCGGGACCGACGCCGCCGAGGAACCGGGCGATCGCCTCGAGCGGCCGTTGCGTGGCGGACAGCCCGATCCGCTGCAGCGGCGGGGCATCCGGCGGGCGGAGCGCCTCGAGCCGCTCGAGGCTGAGCGCGAGGTGCGAGCCGCGTTTCGTGCCCGCGATCGCGTGGACCTCGTCGACGATGACGTGCTCGACGCCGCGCAGCACCTCGCGGGCGGCGCTCGTGAGCATCAGGTAGAGCGATTCGGGGGTCGTGATGAGGATGTCGGGCGGATGCCGGGCGATCTCGCGACGATCCTCGCTCGGCGTGTCGCCGGTCCGGCTCGCGACGGTGATCTGCGGCGCGGGCTCGCCGAGCCGCTGCGCCGCGTGCCCGATCCCGGTCAGCGGTGCCCGCAGGTTCCGCTCCACGTCGTAGGTCAGGGCCTTGAGCGGCGAGACGTACAGGACGCGGACGGTCCCGGGGTTCGCGCGGGTGCGCTCGGGCGTCGGATCGGTCGCCAGGCGGTCGAGCGCCCAGAGGAACGCCGCGAGCGTCTTGCCGCTCCCCGTCGGGGCGTGGATGAGCGTGTGATGGCCGGCCGCGATGGCCTCCCAGCCGCGTGCCTGGGCATCGGTCGGCGCTTCGAAGCTCGAGGCGAACCACTCGCGGACGGGGCGCGAGAACGGTGCCAACGGGTCGGTGCCGACAGGCATGGTCGCGGTCACGGGACCGGCAGTATAGGCCTGTCGAACGGTTTAGACCATACGTTCTGTATCGGTCTATTCGTCGGCGCCGCCGAGGAGCGCGGCTGCCTCGTCCGCCGCCGACCTGACGCTCGCCGTGGCGTCCCGCGCTGGCTCCGAGCCAACGATTCCGACTGGAGATCCGACGGTCGGGCTCGTCCGGTGGCTGAGCGGTCACCGCTTACGGCGACCTGTCTGCAAGCCCGCCCGGTCGCTGGCTGCGCAGTCACCACCCCTGACCGGAAAAGGGTCGTCCGATGACCTTCCGGCCGGAATCGTTGGCGGACAGCCAGCAGCACCACGCAGGATCCGGCAGCTCCGCTCGATCCGTCGGATACGTCACCGGTAAGGGTCATCTGGTCCAATCGACCCGTGGCCGCCGTGATCTCCCGCAAGAGCCAGCGGACGTCGGTGGGACGACGGACCGCCGTGATCGCCCGCACGACGGGGCAAGACATCCGGCAGATGCGGGAAGACGCAGGTCTTTCGCAACGACGCCTTGCTGAAGCCGCGGGCATCGATCATGGGTACCTGTCCCAAGTCGAGCGCGGTTTGCGTGAGCCGAGCATCGCGGTCCTGGTGGCCATCGCTGAAGGGCTCGGCGGCGACCTGCGTGTCCGGATCTATCCCGGTACGGGTTCACGCCTCCGCGATCCGATCCAGGCCGCGATCGTCGAGGCACTGCTTCGCCAGCTGCATCCCCGATGGCAGCGACACCTGGAGGTGCCGGTGTATCGACCGGTCCGAGGCGTGATCGATGCCGTGCTCCACGAGCCGACGAGCCCGGTCATCGCCGCAACGGAGGTTCACTCCGAGCTGCGTCGGATCGAACAGCTCCTGCGTTGGTCGCACGAGAAGGCGGACGCCTTGCCATCGGCGTCGATGTGGAGGTTCGACGGGCTCGGCGATGCCCCAAGGATCGATCGCCTGTTGATCGTGCGCGCGACACGGACCAATAGGCGGATCGTCGCCGCGCTGGCCGAGACGCTTCGACACGAGTTCCCCGCCCCCTGCCGCGAAGCCTTCCTCGCCCTGACCACGGAGGACGCTCCCTGGCCGGGATCCTCGTTGCTGTGGGCATCGGTGGCGGGCGGGGTCGGCCGCATCATGGATGAACCGCCCCGTGGACTGCCGATCGGCAGATGAGGTCGCTGCCTCAAAGCCCGTCAACCCTTGGCGCCGCCCTCGCGGCGGCTGCGGTCAGCTTGGCTCTTCGTCGCTCTTGGAATTCCTGCTTCCAGCCGCTGTGCTTGCGGAAGCGGCCGACGGAGCCGATGTGGAACGAGGCCTCCTCGACGTAGGGCGGCAGGGCGGCGAGCTCCGCCCGGGTGAGAGCGGTCTGGATCGCCGAGGACGTCATGCTCGTGATGTCGTCCGCCGACACGACCGTGTCGCCGTGGCCGCCGCCGTGCGCCATGCGGACGCCGTGGAAGATGTCCTCGCCGTCGGAACCGAGCACCTCGCGGACCTCGCCGGCTTTCGTTCCGTCGTTTGAGAGGACCGGCGTGCCGTACACGATGGCGCGCCAGGCGATGGGATCGTCGTCAGACACGAGCACTCCTTCGGGGATCGACCGATGTCAGGTGAACGGGCATCGCTACCCCGCATCCCGACCGTGGCTCGCCGGCGCACAGGCGGCATCCTGTCGCCCAAGGCGCGCCCTATTCGTCGGCGCCGCCGAGGAGCGCGGCCGCCTCGTCCGCCGCCTGTCGCTCGCGGTCGGTCAGCAGGTGCCGCCGGTCGTGGGCGGAGTGGTCGGCGAAGCCATCGAGCCGGACCCGCATCTCCTCGAGCCGGTCGAGCTGACGTCGGCCGATCGGCGCCCACGCCGGGTCGTCGCGCGCGATCTCCCAGACGAGGAGCAGGTCGTCCAGGCAGAACGCCGCGGTCGCGACCGCCTCGGCCCAGGCCGCATCGCCGCTCCGCTCGACCAGGCGGTGGATCGCGGTCTCGACACCGGTCGCGCCCTGGGCGCACGCCACGCACGGTGGCCGCTTGCGGGCGGCCGCCACCCGCGTGCGGAGGCTCCGGCCCTTCGCGCCCGCGACCTCGCGCACCAGCTCGAGCCGCCGACCGAGGATCGCGCTGTAGAGCATCGACGAGCCGAGGATCCCGCTACCCCGTCGGTCAGTCTCGATGAGCTCGCGCGTGTGCCGGCGGCAGAAGCCCTGGGTCCGCTCGAGGTCGCGCCGGAACGGGATGTCGAGCACGAACTCGCCGATGATGCCGTCGAGCATCGCCTGCTCCGATCGGGCCCGGACCACGCAGACCGGACAACCGCCCTCCCCGAGCGCGGCACTCAGCCGGACATCGACGAGGTCGTGGGCCGGGAGCGTCACGGCCGCACCCAGGTGGCGGGCGTCGTGGCGCGGAAGCCGGCACGCTCGAGCAGGCGACGCGCGATCGATGTCCGGAGCGCGAGATCGAGGGGCTCGACCGGGTCGCGCTCGGCGAGCCCGATCTCGGCGCTCGTCGCGGCGCTCGCGGCGAGCAGTTGCGACCCCAGGCCGCCGCGCCGCTGATCCGGAGCCACGCCGAGGGCCAGCAGTTCGCCCTCGGCCGAGGTCAGCGCGAGACCCACGACCGCAGACCCGACGGCGGCCGCGACGACCGACGCGCCGTCCGTGAGGGCCCGGGCCACGATGGCGTGCCCGGCGCCGGGGTCGGCCGGCGCGACGACCCGCGCCACGAGGGCGAGGCGCGCCCAGGCGGCAGCGTCGACCTCCGGGAGGATGGTCGCCGCCTCACCGGCGTGTGGCTCGGCCGCCGCGCGTCCCGGCGAGCGGTCTGGGGCCGGTGGGGCCGGGTCCCACCAACCGCGGTCCCGGGCCTCGCGGAGGAGCCGCGGGACGACGAGCGCCCGCGCCGCGGCGGCGACCGCGCCCGACCGGGTCTCGGCGGTCTCCTGCGACCAGTCGAACGGCAGCCCGGCATTCGGTTCGTCGGTGAACCGAGCCGGCGGCGGCGACTGCCCGTACTCGGACCCGAGGTCCGCCCAGCGGTCCTGCCAGCCGAGGTCGGTCGCCTCGGGGACCTCGCGATGCGCCCCGGCCAGCCAGATGAGGCTCCACGAGCGCGGCACGACCCGGTATACGTCATAGCCGCCGCCCCCGGTCGCCAGCCAGCGGCCGCCCGCGTAGCGATGCGCGGCCGCATCGACGACCCGCGCCGCCTCCCCCATCGCCGTCGTCGTCATCCGCAGGTGCGCCAGCGGGTCCCAGGCATGCGAGTCGGCGCCGTGCTGGCTGACGATGATGTCCGGGCCGAACGCGGCAGCCAGCTCCGGCACGAGCAGGCGGACCGCGTCCAGCCACGCGCCCTCACCGGTCTCGGGCTCCATCGGCACGTTGACCGATGTGCCCGCGGCGGCGCCCTCGCCCAGCTCGTCGAGGAAGCCGCTCCCCGGGAAGAGGTAGTGCCCGGACTCGTGGAACGAGACGGTGAGCACGCCCGGGTCGTCCCAGTGGATCGCCTGGACGCCATCGCCGTGGTGGACGTCGAAGTCGAGATAGAGGACCCGCAGTCCGTCGCGGCGCGCCCGGGCGATCGCGAGCGCCGGATCGTCGTAGATGCAGAACCCCGACGCGCGATCCGGCATCGCGTGGTGGAGCCCGCCGCCGGGGTGGAAGGCATGCTCGACGTCGCCGCGCAGGACGGCCTCGATTGCGCGGAGCGAGCCCCCTGCGACCGCCGCGGCCGCGTCGTGCATCCCGGGGAACGCCGGGTTGTCGCCGCCGGTCCCGATCCCGGCCGCGGGCGCGCCGCGCGGGGACGCCGAGAGGCGCTTCACGGTCTCGAGATAGCGCGCCTCGTGGCACCACAGGAGCTCCTCGTCCGGCGCCGGCTCGGGGGCGAGCCCGGGTTCCGCGCCGACGGTCCGCAGCAGGTCCATCGCCGGCGCGAACCGCCGCGGCGTGAGGGGGTGCCCCGGGCCGAAGTCATACGTCGCGGAGCGGGGGCCGTACACGAGCAGCATCGCGTGGCACGATACCCGCGATGGAACGCGTCTACACCACGCCCCTTCTCGACAAGCTCGGGATCCGGCCGGGGATGCGCGTCGCGCTGATCGACATCGACGACGAGACGATCCGCCCGCTCATCGCCGATCGGACGTCCGATGTCACCGAGGGCTGGCCGGAACCCGACACCGACGTGGTCCTGCTCGGGGCGGATTCGATGGCCCAGCTCGAGCCGCTCCCGGCGCTCGCTGCCCGGATCCGTCCGAATGGCGCGATCTGGGTCGTCTCGCGCAAGGGCAAGGCGGCGACCCTCCGCGACGTCGAGGTGATCGGCGCCGCCAAGGGGTCCGGCCTCGTCGACAACAAGGTCGCCTCGTTCTCGCCGACCCACACGGCGCAACGTCTCGTGATCCCGGTCGCGCTCCGGCCGCGGACCTAGGAGCCAGCCGGACTGGCGTTCGGTCCGCCGGGCCGTGTGGAGTACCATCCCGGCATGCCAGTCGACCTGATCATCGTCCTGCTCGTCATCCTCGTGGTCGTCCTCATGGTGCGCGGCCCGAAGACGCTCCCCAAGCTGGGCGAGGCGTTCGGACGCGGCGTCAAGGAGGCCAAGGCCGAAGCCAAGGCGGCCCAGGCCGAGATCCAGGCCCGCACGGGCGACGGCCCGGCCGACCCCGACCACCCGGCCTGATCGGCCGCGGCACCCGGTCGATCTCGGAGCGACGGAGCGCCTGCCCATGAGCCAGCGCTTCGAGGGCGCCATCACGACGCCGACCGACGAGCCGCGAGACTCGTCCGTCCTGCCGCCCGCCCCAGCGTCCGCCCCGTCCCATCCTCGTCGAGGTCGCCGCCGCGATCCTCATCGTCGGCGGAGCCGCCGGGGCACTCGCGGCCATCCTCAGCGTCGCGAGCGGTGTCCGAGCCCCCGTCGGCGCCGAGCCGATCGTGCTGATCCAGTACGCCCTCATCGTGCTTACCGTCGTCGTCGGCCTGCTGGTCCGTACCGGGCGGGCGTGGCTCCTGTGCGTCAACGTGGCGGCCGTGCTGCTCTTCCTCGACCTCACGGCCGTACCGTCGGGCAACGGTTTCGCGATCCTGTTCTCGATCCTCGACGCGATCGTGTTCGTGACGCTCATCCGCCATCGCGCCTGGTTCGACTGGCGGCCACCCGCCGCGGAGGGGCCATGACCCCGGACGAGCTGGCCGCCCTGACCGAGCAGCCGGCGCCCGGCCCGCACCGGCTGACCGTGGTCATCGACGGCCGACCGACCGAGACCCTCGCGGACCTGCCCCCGCGACGCAACGGCCTGCTGTTCGTCGGGCTCAACCCGTCGCCGGTCAGCGTGGCGGCCGGGCATTACCACCAGGGCCGTCTCGGGCGGGCGTTCTGGCATCGCCTCGCCACCGCGCGGATCCTGCCCGTCGGCACGGCGCCCGAGGCCGCCGACGATGCGCTCGTCGCCGCCGGGCACGGCATCACCGACCTCCTGAAGCGCCCGACCGCCCGCGACGAGGCCAGCGAGGCCGAACTGACCGCGGGCGTCGGCCCGCTCTGGCAGAAGACCGCGATCTGGCGCCCGGCCGCCGTGGTCTTCATCTACAAGCGCGCGGCCTCGGTCGCGGCCGGGCGCAAGCTCGAGGAGCCGTGGGGTCAGCTGACCGGGGTCGCGCTCGCGGGCCGGCCGTGCTTCCTCATGCCCGGCCCGTACGCGCCGGCCGAGTCCGTGGACGAGGGCATCAACTTCCTGCGCAACCTCGCCACGCTGGTCCCCGTCGACCGCGAGTAGGCGTGCGCGCCCCGACCGGGCGGAGCTTCGAGGCCACCCGAGCCCGCCGGCCCCGGCCGGCTCAGTCCTGCCGGTCGGCTGGGAGACCGGACAGGAACGCGCCGAGCAGGGCCAGGTAGCCGAGCCCGAACGCCGTGAAGATGCCCGAGCGCCAGCTCGTTCGGGAGCGTGGCCTCGGCGAAGATGTTGATGGCGGTGATGATCCCGCTCATCGCGAGACCCAGGAGCACGAAACAGCCACCCAGGGCGGCGAGCCCCCACCCGCGCCCCGGGTCCTCGCTCGCCCGCCAGCCGATCAACGCGGTCCCGGCGAGGTACGCCCAGGCAAACAATCCGACGAGGGTGAGCACGACGTTGAGGACGGTCAGCCAGTAGTAGGTCATCACCGCGTCGGGTGGGATGTCCAGCGAGATGTTGACGAGCGTCAGGACGCTCGTGACGCCGGTGATGAGCGTGAGGACCGCGACGATCAGCCACCAGCGGCGCGACCTCGGCGCGTCCTCGTAGTTGCGGGCGGCGAGCAGGCCGCGCGCCACGAGGAACGGCGCCATCGCGCTCAGGAACCCGACCACGACGCTGTACCCGACACCGAGCGGCGCCACGAGGGGCAGGTCCTCTGGCGGCGGGATGACCGAGGCGAACCAGTCCGACAGGCCCGGCGAGATGTACTGCAGGATCTCGACCACCCCGAAGAGCACGGTCCCGACGACGAGGACGAAGTGCGTCTGCCAGGCATCGCGGTGGCGCAGGAACAGCGCGGCCGGGAGCAGGAAGGCGACGACCGTCGGGATCGCGCCGACGAGCGTCTGGACCACGATGTACGGGTCGAGCGTCGACGATTGCGACAGGATCCCGCGGACGACCAGGGCGGCCATCCCGATGGCGAGGAGGCCGAAGAGGATCGTCGGCAGCGGCAGGCGTGTCAGCCGATCCGGGAGGTGCGGGCCCCTGGCCTCGTCCCACGGTTGCCCCTCGATCGCGCCACCCGATGGTTCCGGCATGCCGTCATCGTCGGGCTGACGCGACGTGCCGTCAATGGCCCGGACGGGCCGGAGCCTCGTCGTTACTCGATCCGGATGCTCTCGGGTCGGGTCAGCCGTTCGAGCGGCGGCAGCATCATCACCACGACCGCCATGGCGCCGACCAGGCTGGCCGCGAGGATCAGCGCCACGGAGGCGTCCGGGACCGGCACGCTCGTCGCGTCGACGAGACGAAGGACGATCTGGGCGACGGCGATCCCCAGCACCGCGCTGAACAGCGCGACCGCGACGAGCGGTGCGCCTGCCTGGAGCACGACGAGGGCACGGAGCCGGGAGACCGGCATCCCCGCGCTGCGCAGCAGGGCGAACTGCCGCCGGCGCTCGAGGACGCTCGTGGTCACCGCGACCGCCAGGCTGCAGCCGGCCAGGATCGAGCGTGCCGAGGAGCCCGAGGGCCACGACCCGACCGAACTCCTCGTAGACACGTGAGCCCGAGCGGTTCTCGGCCGCGAGCCGCACGTACGAGGTCGGCACCTCGGCCATGACCACGGACCGCACCCGCTCGCCGGCGGCGGCCGAGCCGTCCGTGTCGACGTAGAACCTGGTCGGTGACGGCGCGGCCCCGGCGGGGAGCGCGCTCGGGTCGATGAGGACCTGCGGCAGGTTGACCCGCGCGATCCGCGCGACGACGTCCGTGACCTCCGCGCCCGGGTCTCGGGCGAAGATGCCGACCTCGCCCGGGGCGAGCGTCAGCGGGATCGGCGAGCGATCGCCTCGGTCCGGGATGAGCGAGACGTCGCCGGTGCCGAGATCGGGCGGCCCGTCCACCGCGAGGATCTTCGTCGTGCCGCACGACAGCGCGCCGAGGTCGAACTGGCGTGCCAGGTCCGGGCACGGGGCGATCCACGCGGTCATCGGCGAGCCGTCGACGAAGACCTCGCCTGTCACGACCGGGACCACGGATCGGACGCCCGGCACGGCCGCGATCCGGGCCGGGACGTCGGCGAACGAGGGGCCCTCGTTGTAGGGCATCTCGACATACACCTGCCCGTCGTGCACCACGCCGGCCCGGTCGTATTCCTGGGAGCGGGCATAGCCGACGAACGTGAAGAAGGCGCTCGCCACGAAGACCGCCATGATCACGCCGGCGATCGCGCCGAACGACCCGCGCGGGTCGTCGGTCAGCCGTCGCGAGGCCAGCAGCATCGATGCGCCGCCGGGGACCCGGTGGAGAACCCGGCCGACGAGCATCGTCAGCCACGGCCCGATCAGCACCATCCCGACGATGACGCCACCGAACGTGAGCCCGACCAGGCCGATGTTCACGACGTTCGTGGAGTTGCCGTCGCGCAGGAGGAGCGTCGACGCGACGAGGGCGAGGAGCGAGACCACGAGCGGCACGGCACGGAGCACGCTCGGCATCGGCGGGGTCTGGCGGCGCTGGACGCCGAGCGGGCTGATCTCGACGCGACGGAGCGCGGCGATCGCGGCGAGCGCACCGACGACGGGGATCGTCATGAGCAGCAGGATCGCCGGCACGAGCGGTGGGACGATCGTGTCCGGGAACCAGGTGGCCTCGTCGAGCGGGATCGTCGCGACGATCGGCCGGAGCAGCACGAACAGGCCGAGCCCGACGATGACCCCCGTGACGGTCACGACGGCCGCTTCGACGAGGGCGAGCCGGCGGATCTGCTGATTGGTAGCGCCGATGAGCCGGAGGGCGGCCATGCGCTGCTCGCGTCGGGCCGCCGACAGACGCGTGGCGGTCGAGACGAAGACCGCGACGGGGACGAGCGCCCCGATGATGGCCAGGGCGATGAGCAGCATGGCGATCGGCGGGATGTCCGGGGCCTTCGGCGCGCCGTCGAAGCCCGTGACGGGTGACGCGCCGAGCGCCTCGAGCGCGTTCGGCGCCATGCCGCGAATGGCCACGAGCTCGTCGGGAGACCGAAGGCCGGCATCGCCGATCGTGCCGACCACCGTCCCGATCCGATCGCCGAGCTCGTCGGCAGGCACGGCCGCGATGCGGGCCGCAAGGGCGGGCGAGACCACGGCCTCGCCCGGCCCGGGGAGCCGGTCCACGCCCGGCGGACGCCGCGCGTCGTCGACGAGCCGGGCGACGAGGATCGTCACGAGCGGCTGGCCCTGGTACGAGTCGACCTGCGTGGCCATCAGGAGTGCGGCGTCCGCCGCGGTCATGCTCGGAGAGAGCAGATAGCTCGTCCGCCAGGCGGCCCGCTCGGCGCGCTCGTCGAGCGCGGGCCGGAACGCCAGGGCGAAGAGCAGGATCGCCGCGCCGATCGCGACCGCGACGGCCGCGAGCGCCAGCCCGACCAGCGCGCCGCGGCCGCCCGCCGTCGCCAGCCGGAGCCCGAGCCGGTTCATGCGACGTCGGTCCCGCTCACGCGACCGTCGCGGACGATGACCTCGCGATGGGCATACGCGGCGACGCGCGCCTCGTGCGTCACGAGCACGACCGACGCCCCCTGCTCGGTCGCCATCGCCGTCAGGAGCTCCATCACCTGCTCGCCGGCGAGGCTGTCGAGCGAGCCGGTCGGCTCGTCGGCGAAGACGACGGCCGGTTCGATGGCCAGCGCCCGGGCGATCGCCACGCGCTGGGCCTGCCCGCCGGACATCTCGCCCGCTCGCCGGTCCTCGAGCCCGTCGAGGCCGAGGCGCGGGAACCAGGCGGCCGCGACGGCCTCGGCGTCCTTCCGGCTGATGCCGTTTAGGAGGAGCGGCAGCGCCACGTTCTCGATCGCCGGGAGCTCCGGGACGAGCTGGCCGAACTGGAACACGAACCCGAACGAGGTCCGGCGCAGCCGGCTGCGCTCCGCGTCACCCATCGTCTCGACGGCCCGACCCTCGAAGGTCACCTGGCCCTCGTCGGGGACGAAGATGCCCGCGAGGCAATGGAGCAGGGTCGACTTGCCCGAGCCGCTCGGCCCCATGATCGCGACGACCTCGCCCCTGGCGAGGCTGAAGTCGATGCCGCGAAGCGCCTCCGTCTGGCCGAACCGCTTGCGCAGGTCCGTGCCCGTCAGGAGGGCGGGCGCCGCGACGACGGCCGGCGGCACGGGCGCGATGGGCGTGGCGATCATGGTGCCTCCGGGGTGTCGAGGACGGTTCGGCGAAGGTCGTCGACGCGCGCGGCGGTCAGATCCAGCCAGCGCAGGTCGGCTTCGAGGTGGAACAGGGCGTAGTCGGCGAGGAGCGCGAGCGGCAGGGTCGCGGACCGGCGCAGGGCGGTGAGCTCGCGCATCCGCTCGAGGTGGGCGTGCCGCTCGGCGTCGACGACCGGCTCGACCGGGCGACCGGACAGGATCGCGAGGACGACCTTCGTGAAGAGCGACGCCTGGAGATGCGGCTCCGGGTCCAGCGGCTGCTCGAGCCAGCGCTCGAGCTCGTGGACGCCCTCGTCGGTGATGGCGTAGCGCCGACGGTCAGGCCCCTCGGCCCGCTCGATGGCCTCGAGGCGGACGCGGCCGCGCTGCTCGAGGCGACCGAGCGTCGAATAGACCTGCGCGAACGCCACCGGGTGGTCCGGGGCGAAGTACCGGTCGACGAGCCGCTTGAGGTCGTAGCCGTGGCGCGGCTGTTGCTCCAGGAGGCCCAGGAGGGCGTAGGGGACGCTCATGGCCGGCACTATAAACGCCGTGTATAGCGACGTCAAGCCCAAGCCTGCGGCCCGGGGTGTCATGGGCCGACTCGACTCGCTGCTGCCACGACGGGCCTCGGACCCGGCAGAACTTGCACAGGGTGATCGTTATGGCCGAAGTCCGGGCTCTAGACAGGTGAGTCGCGCCGATCCACGCTCACGCCGGGCCGCTCTGAGGGGTCGACGAGGGCGGAATCGGCCCTCGATCGGCCATAACGGTCAAGGCATGCAAGTCCTGCCAGGATCAAGGTTCCGGGGGCCGCGTCGCGCGGGCGTGGCGAGGCGCCGCCGAGCTACAGCGTGTCGGAGGGGTGGCCAACAAGTCGTGTCGCGCCGGGCGCCACGGCCGCGAGGCGCGCCCGTGATGCGGCCCAGGCGGCATCATCGGACGGACCGGGAAGCATCCGCGCCCCGCGTCGCCCGTCCAGGTCGCCGGTGAGCACCGTCTGCCCCTCCCCGAGCACGAACGCGAGATGGTCGGGGCGAGGTCCCGGCGTCGCGACGACCCGGATCGGCACGTCGCCCACATCGAGGCGGTCGCCGTCCGCGACCTCGCGGACCGGGTACGGCAGCGGACCCCCGCCGCCCGGGCCCGCACGATGACCGGCCCGGCGAGCCGTTCGGCGAGCGCCTCCGCGCCGGCGGCATGATCGGCGTCCACGTGCGTCAGCGCGACGGCCTCGATGGTCCCGCCGCGCGCCGCCGCCTCCGCCACGGCGCACTCGAGCCCCGGCCCCGTCGGGTCGCCCGGGTCGACCAGCACGAACGAGCGCCGTCCCACGAGATAGGCGTTCACCGGCTGGCCCGCGACGCCGCCGCCGGCCGGCATCGAGATGCGGACCACGTCCGGTGCCGGCTGGTCCACGACGATCGCCCCGAGCGGCCCAGGCGCCAGCCGAGCGCGGGATCTCGGCGTAGTCGTGGACGTGCTCGAGCTGCTGGAGCGTCGTGCTCGTCGGGAGCCAGAGGTCGAGGCGCCCCTCGGCCATGGCCATGAGCGCATCGGCCGGGCGGAGCCAGCCGTGCTCGACGACCTCGTCGCCCTCGATCGAGGCGACCGAGCCATCGGGGAGCGCGGCCGCGAAGAACCGCGCGTCGAACCGGCGCGGATAGGCCGGGGGTGTCACCCAGCGCGAGAGCGGCGTCAGCCAGTCGGTGCGCAGGGTCAGGTCGAGCTGTGCGGCGAGCGCCTGGAACCCGATCTCGCCCGCGACGAGGGCCACCCTCGCGGCCCCGAGCGTGCCGGGCGACGACGGCGGCCCGTCGGCGAGCAGCACGCCGGCCTCCTCGAAGGCCTCGCGGATGGCCGCGATGTAGGCGGCGATCGCGGCCGTCGGGGGCAGGTCGCCGCCGAGCGCCGCGGCGGCCGCGTCGGGCGTCAGCACGGACCGGGCGATGAGGCTCGGGTGCGCGTCGGCCGGATCCACGCGACCGCCCGGGAACACGTGGACGTCCGGCGCGAACGCCATCGACGCGGGACGGCGGCTCAGGAGGACCTCGGGTCCCGCTGCGCCCGGACGCAGCAGGACGACGGTCGCCGCCGGTCGGGGCTCGACCGGCTGGGTCACGCGTCGCGGTCGGCGGGGGTCGCGGGCTCGGCCGGCGCGGCGTCATCGGCCGGCGACACGACCTCGGCCGTGGCGGCATCATCGGCCGGCGTCCCGAACCCGCCCTCGGCCGACGCGGCCAGCTCCGCGCGCAAGGCGGCTGGGTCGGTGACCGGGAGCCGGCATACGAAGCCGCGGCAGACGTAGGCCGTCGGTCGGCCGTCGATCGCCACGCGCTCGGCGAGCAACGGGATGACCGAGGCGGCCGGATCGGCACTGACCGCCACGACCTGGTGCGGGCGGAAGCCACGGGTCGTCTCCGCGAGCAGGGCCTGCGTCGCAGGATCCGCGGGATCGCCGACGATGGCGACCTCGACGGCCGGGGCCAGCGCGAGGTCCATCGCGATCAGCCACTGCGCGAACGCGGTCGGGTAGCGGCCGACGAACGGGACGACGGTCCGCAGCGCCCGCTCCGCGGCATCGCGATACCGCCCTTCCCCGGTCCACGCCGCGAGCCGCAGCAGGACGGTCGCGGCCATCGCGTTCCCGGACGGGAGGGCGTTGTCCTGCGGGTCCTTCGGCCGCGCGACGAGCGACTCGTGGTCGTCGGCGGTGTCGAAGAAGCCGCCGGCGGGGTCGGCGAAATGCGTCATCACCCGATCCATCAGGGTCTGGGCCATCGTGAACCAGCCTTCATCGAAGGTGGCCTCGTAGAGCGCGAGCAGGCCCTCGGCGAGGTGCGTGTAGTCCTCGAGGATGCCCTGTCCTGTGGCCCGCCCGTCCTTCCACGAGCGGGCGAGCACCCCGCCCGCCCCCAGCAGGCCTCCGGTGATCGTCTGCGCGGCACGCGTGGCCGCCGCGATGTAGCCGGGCTCGCCCAACAGCCGGCCGGCGTCCGCGAACGCGCCGATGGCGAGACCGTTCCACGCCGCGAGCGCCTTGTCGTCCCGGGCCGGCTGCGGACGCGTCTGGCGACGCGCCAGGAGCCGCGCACGCGCTTCCTCGAGACGCGCCTCGAACCCGCTGTCCTCGCGGGCCGGCGGGGGCGTATGCACATCCGGCCACACCCGCGACAGGATCGTGTGCCCCTCCCAGTTGCCCGCCTCGGTCACCCCGTAGGCGCCGCCGAACGCCTCGGCCTCGTCGCCGAGGACCTCACCGATCTCGGCAGCGGTCCACACGAACGTGCGTCCCTCGACCCCGTCGGTGTCGGCGTCCTGGCTGGCCGCGAACGAGCCGTCGGGCAGGGCCAGCTCCCGGAGCATGTAGTCGAGGACGCCGGTCGCCACATCGCGGAACCGTGGCTCGCCGGTCTGTGCCCACGCATGGAGGTAGACGCGGGCGAGCTGGGCGTTGTCGTAGAGCATCTGCTCGAAGTGCGGGACCAGCCACTGCGCGTCGGTCGAGTACCGATGGAACCCGCCGCCGAGCTGGTCGTGGATGCCGCCATCGGCCATCTTCTCGAGCGTGAACCGGGCGATCGCGTCGAACCGGGTGTCGCCGCCGGCCATCCGTCGGAGCAGGTGCTCGATCATCATCGACTGCGGGAACTTCGGCGCCCCGCCCCACGAACCGTTCCGCGCGTCGAACGACTGCATCAGGGCGTCGTACGCCGCCTCGAACAGGGCCGGTGTCGGTGCGTCCGTACCGGCGTCGGTCCGCTGCCGCTCGACGATGGCCCCGACGAGCCGGTTGCCGGCATCCTCGAGCGCCGCCCGGTCCTCGCGCCACGCCCGGTCCACCCCCTCGAGCACCTGGCGGAACGATGGCATCCCGTGGCGCGGTGCATCCGGGAAGTACGTCCCGCCGTAGAACGGTTTGCCGTCCGGCGTCGCGAACACCGACATCGGCCAGCCGCCGCTCCCGGTCATCGCCTGGACGGCGCCCATGTAGATCTGGTCGAGGTCGGGGCGCTCCTCGCGATCGACCTTGATCGAGACGAACCGGTCGTTGAGGTATCGGGCGGTCGTCTCGTCCTCGAACGATTCGCGCTCCATCACGTGACACCAGTGGCACGCGGCATACCCGATCGAGAGGAAGATGGGGCGGTCGAGCAACGTGGCCCGGGCCAGCGCGTCCGGCCCCCACGGGAACCAGTCGACCGGGTTGTTCGCATGCTGCAGCAGATAGGGGCTCGTTTCGCCGGCGAGGCGGTTCGGCATCCCGTCAGTTTGAACGAAGCGGGCCGCACCCGGCGTCGATGGGGCAGGATCGCCACGGTGCCCCACAGCACCGGAGATGGTCGATGATGAGTGGATACATCGGTGGGTGTATGGTCTTCTTGACCGAACAGGTACTTCCGTACAATCCCGCCTCGGGGTGGAGCGCGATTCTGTCGTGAGACGGTTAGGTTCGATCGCAGCGGCGCTGTTCGTTGCCGGCCTCCTGGCGCCGGCTCTCTTCGTCGCGCCGGCCGCCGCCGCCTCCGCCACCGTTCCCAAGGTCGTCTTCGTGGTCGGTCCGTCTGGATACGCGACCGACCGGTATCGCTCCGAGGCGCGCGCGGCCGCCGCTGTGGCCCGCCGCTACACCCCCGACGTGACCGAGGTCTACTCCCCGAACGCCACCTGGCCCGTGGTCAAGAAGGCGCTCCGCGGCGCGAGCCTGGTCATCTACATGGGCCACGGCAACGGGTTCCCGAGCCGCTATCGCGACAGCCTCTACCCGCCCACCCAGAACGGGTTCGGGCTGAACCCGCGGGCGGGGACCCACGACGACACGACTCACCAGTACTTCGGCGAAGGCAAGGTCGCCACCATCGACCTGGCCCCCAACGCCGTCGTCCTGCTCCATCACCTGTGCTACGCGAGCGGGCTGTCCGAGCCTGGGCTCGCGGAGGGCACCCTCGACCAGGCCAAGCAGCGGGTCGACAACTTCGCGGCCGGCTTCATCAAGGCCGGGGCGTCCGCGGTCATCGCCGAGGCCTATACCAGCCCGTCGCGCTACGTCGCCGCGATCCTCGGGACCCAGCGCTCCATCGACTCGATCTGGCGCTCGTCGCCGACCGCGAACGACAACACCTTCGCGTACGCCAGCGAGCGGAGCCCGGGCTATGTCGCCGAGATGGATCCGGCCCACGCGAGCTCCGGCTTCGAGCGCTCGATCGTGCTCAAGCAGGGCCTCGCGTCGGTCGATGTGCAGGCCGGCGCCCGCGGCTCCCGGAACCACACGACGACGGGCGGGTTCGCGACGACCGATCCCGGGCTGCCGACCCTGACCACCACGGGGATCCGCGTGGCCACGCCGACCCTCCGCGGGACGACCAGCGTCAGCCACGTCGCCTCGCTGAAGGTGCCGTTCAAGATCAAGAACCGCGACCGGCTGCCGAAGGTCCTCGAGGCGAGCGTCCGCTGGGACCCCGTCGACGTCGCCTCATCGCCGGTCACCGGCTCGTCGCCGGCCACCCCACCGACGATCCTGCTCCCGTCCGCCCCGCCGACCGACCTCGACCTCGTGGCGCCCGAGCAGACCGGGGCGCTCGTCGCGCCGGCGGCGCTGACGATCAACAAGGCGAGCCTGTCGATGGGCGTGAACCTCCCGGCGGCCCCCGGCCGCTACCGGATGGTCATCACGCTCCACGACAAGGACGGCGTCGCCTACGACGAGGAGACCCAGCACCTCATCCCGACCGTCCTCGTGCGGGTCACCGGCGACCCCGACGGCGCCATCCTGGCCGCCCCGTCGAACACGCTCGCGATCGGCAGCCATGTGTCGCTCCCGGTCCGGGTCGTCAACCTCGGGACCGCGGCGTGGGGCCACGACCGGATCACGACCTCGCGCGACCGGGATCGCTCCACTCCCGCCGTCTCGGCCGAGCTCGTCGGCCACTGGGTCGCGCTCGGTGGCGGCGCGATCATGACGATCATCCCCGAGGTCAGCGTCGACCTGCCGCCGGGCCTCGCGCCTGGTGGTGACGTCGATGCGTCGCTCGGGCTCGACGTCCCGACCGTGCCCGGCGACTACCTGCTGATCCTCGACGTGGTCACGCCCGAGCACGGCTCGCTGACCGCCGCGGGCGTCGCGCCGACGATCGTCCGCGTCAAGGTCGTCCAGCCCGGCTGACGCTTCGGCCCGACTCACGGGCCCATGACCTCAGCGGTCCGCCAGCGCCTCCGCCCGTAGCTTCGACAGGTATGCCGACGCGTGCTTGTAGTTCGGCCAGGTCACGTCGTGTTCGTATCGAGCTGGGGTCTCGTGCAGTCGATGGTCCTCGCCGAACGGAACGGCCCGTGGGCCGGCCGCGGCCGCCAATGATCGATCAAACGTCGCCAGCTCCGCATCGAGGCTCTCGGCGAGGGCGAGATACATGGCGTCGTAGGCAGTCAGCCGGAAACGTTCCACGCGGTCGATGACCTGGACAAGGAGGGATCGACTCGACTCGATGGTCTCGAGTTCCATCGTGTCCAAACGATGGAGCGCGCCGAGTGTCCCCTGGCCCGATGAACCCGGGATCCTGCCGAGCCGGTTGACGACCTCTAGCCAGAAATGGCTTGGCACCACGATCGCTCGTCCGGATTCGGCCCAGCGTCTGATGGATCTCTCGACATCCAGGGATCCTGGTTCGTCCAGGAGCACTGCCAGCGCGACGGAGGCGTCAATGACGACTGGTCTCGTCTCCCTCACTTGGGTACCTCCGGGTCATCGGCACCCTCGCTAGGCGACTCGAGCGCTTCCTTTCCGAAGCTTCGTTCCCACTTCTCATCGTCATGGTGGTCCCGGTCCCAGCGGATCCACTCGGCGGAGGTCATCTCGCCGGGTTGCCAGGGGTGCTCTCGTCGCCATTCCTTGCCCATCGCGACCAACGCATCGAGGGCCTCGAGCTGACGCTTGATCTTGTCTCCGTCTCTGGCCGACAGTGCTTGGCCTTCCTCGTAGGACACGAGGTACGCGAGAGGCTTGTGGTCCCGCTCGATCAGGATCCGCTCGCCCGCCGACGCGGCGTCCAGGATCTCGCCAAGGCGCTTGCGCATGTCCATCGCCGTCACGGTTCTCATGGTCAGTCATAATAACCAAGTCTGATAGTCCGTCAAGGCGTACGATGCGCCCGTCATGACCGAATCGGGCACCGTCGCCGGCTTCCTGCCGAGCGTCCACGGCCTCCACTTCGCCAACCGCTTCGAGCCGGGGCCGACCGTCAAGCTCGGCTTCATCGACCCACGCTGGGTCGGCGTCGGGGACGCGTCGGCCGGACTGTGCGGTGGCATGAGCTGGTTCGTCCGCGAGCGGTTCGAGGCCGGCGTCCACATCTCGGGCGATCGGGTCGCGCCGCCGAACGGGTCGCCGCTCTTCAAGGCGATCGTGCGCCGCCAGGTCCTGTCACTCGACTGGATGCGCGGGCCGCTGACGGTTCTACTGGCTGTCGGCGCTCGGTGCCAGCGCGCAGCCCGGCGATCGCGCGGTGATCGCGACTGGCCGAAGATCGTCGGCCCCCTCGACGCCGGACAGCTGCGGATCATCGGGCTGATGCGCGAAGCCGTCATGGAACCCGTTCGGGCTGACCCAGAACCACCATGGTCCTCGCCTACGGCTACTCGGACGATGGGGCGACACGGCGCCTGCGCATCTACGACCCGAACCACCCCGACGACGACACCGTCGATCTTGTAATCAGCGACGCCGGTTTGAGCCAAACGACCGGCGAGATCCTGATCGACCTGTTCGACGAGGGGTAGGCACCGACGCGAGATTCGGCATCCGCACGTGCAATTCGCGCCGATCGGGGTTGGATCGGTGGCGTAGCCTGGCGAGACATTCGGTTCAACCGAGGGGCAGATGCTCCGTCTGTTTGATCTCTATCGCTACGCGAAGCCATCACCAGGCCCAGACGTCGAGTACATCGACGGCGTCCGCAACCTCTTCAACGCCACGCGATGGCCGGTCTGGCCGGGCCTCATCGATGCAGGTCGAGCGCAGCTGGACCACGGCATAAATGCGATGTCGAAGGTCAGCGGTCCGGGCTGGGAGCGTCGCCCCGCCCTCATGATCGCGTCGAAACCGCATCGCGGAGGGTCCGACTGGACGCCATGGCATGACGAGCTCGACCCATACACGGGCCACGTTCGGTACTTCGGCGACAACAAGGCCGACTTCCGCGAGGACCCGGCCGACGCGAGTGGCAATCGGGCGGTCCTTGAGCAGTTCCGACTGCATCAGGGCAGTACGCGGCTCGAGCGGTTGGCCGCAGCGCCAATGCTCTTCTTCGAAGGCGTGGTCCATCGAGGGCCGCGAGAAGGGCTTTTGGCGGTTCATCGGGATCGGGATTCTGGAGCGAGCCGAGCTTCTGACACAGGTCGATCGGCACGGCCGAGTCTTTACGAACTACGCGTTCGACTGCGTGCTGATCGACCTGGCCCCTGAGAATTCGCAGCTTGCCTGGGAGTGGATCGCGGCCCGGCGCGATCCGACCTGGTCCCTCGAGGATGCGCTCACGCTCGCGCCAGAGAACTGGAAGCTGTGGGTCGAGCGGGGGGCGACGGTGATCGATCGCGTTCGCCAGTCGGTCGCCCGATATCGCGTCCTGGAAACCCATGAACAACGGCCCGAGCCAGGAACACCGGCCGACACGGCTCTGAAAGCCGTGATCGAGCACTACAAGACGGGCGGAACGTGGTCCGGAGTCGGAGAGCATCGGTTTGAGGGTCTGGCTTCGGAAGTCACTGGGACCCTCCTGAACGAGACCGGGCGCTATCGGCGCGGATGGATTACCAGGCGTGGCGGTGACGGCGGCATCGACTTCGTTGGTCGTCTCGACCTGGGATCGACGGACTCAGGCCTTCGACTAGTCGTGCTCGGACAGGCGAAGTGCCGGGGCGGAGATTCCCCTTCGACGAGTGGCCTCGACCTCGCTCGCACGGTGGCGCGCCTAGATCGCGGGTGGGTGGGGGTATTCGTTACAACCGGCTACTTCACACCGCAGGCTCAGCGCGAAGTGCTCGGCGACCGCTTTCCACTGATGCTCGTGAACGGCCGCCAACTTGGCGAGACGGTGGTGAGAAACGCCGCGCTCCAGGGGATGGGAGTCGCCGACTATGTCCGCAGCGTCGATAGCGAATACGATGGCCTGCTCTCAAGCCGCCAACCTGCCGAGATCCTGAGCGAAGGGATTCGCGGAGCCTGGTCGGATACCGGCTAGTCGCCGCCTAGAACATCGTCGAGTTGAACGGCGTGACCGAGGTCGCGAACAGGGCGTCGGCCTCGGCCAGGGCGCCGGGACGGCATTCGCGGACGCGGCCGCCGCGGGCCAGGTCGCCGAACCGGAACGTCCCGAGATACACCGAGGCCAGCGTGCTGATGTCCAGGGCGAGGTCCGCCGAGGCCGACGCGGCGGCGCGCGAGACCTTCCCCACCCCGTCAGGGCCCGGAACGGTGAGCTGCCACCGGCCGGCGTTCGCGGGGCAGAAGTCGTCGGTCACCTCGAGGACGAGGCTGCCCGGACCGTTGAAGCGACGCTCGGCGAACGCGGCCGGCAGGTCGATGATGCGCAGCCACATCGCGTCGCTGACCGAGGCGTTCAGGCGCCGTGGCTCGGTGACCATGAGCGTCAGCGGGTGCGGCGTCGGCCCGCGCCAGCCCTTGACGGTACCGACGAGATCGACGCCGAAGACCCACTCCCACAGCGCCTGCTCGGCCGCGGGGTCGCGGGCGATCAGCTCGAGGATGCTGAGGACGGCCTTCGGCCCCGTCTCGTCCCAGTCGGGCTTGTGCCGGTAGATGACGTACGCCCGTGGCTCACCGTCGACCTCGAGGACGGCGCGGACCTTGGCCCCATTGCCACCCTGCATCCACTCCGCGTCGTTGAGCAGGTGCTGTCGCCACTTGTCGGCCGTGCGCGTGAGGGTCCCGGGGACCGATGGCCGACGCGCCTCGTAGATGGCCATGCACGGCTCGACCCCGGTGTCGCGATCGACGATCCGCACGCGGGCGTCCAGGTCGCTGGGCTGCCGGAAGCGGACCTTGTCCTTCGGTGCGTCGAAGGTCGTCTGCTGCGTCGCCATCCCGTAGCCGAACCGCTGGTAGATGGCCGCCTCGGACGCCCAGAGCACCGCAACCGCCTCGCCGCGCCGCCGCGCTTGCTCGAACAGCTCGACCATCATCAGACGCAGGATCCCGCGCCGCCGATGGGTCGGGAGCACGCCGACGAGCGTGATCCCGGCGGCGCCCACCTCACCGCCCGGCGTCGTCAGTCGGAACGAGTACGCGCCTGACGCGCCGACCGGCGTCTCGCCATCCAGCGCGCCGATGATGCGGTCGACCTCGAAGATCGGGCGATCGGTCTCGAACTCGGGCTCGCCCCAGGGCTCGCCGAAGGCGACGCCGAGCGGCGTCAGGATCTCTCGCAGCGTGTCGTCGGTGGCGGTGCGCAGGGTGATGGGCCTCGGGTCGTCAGGCATACGCGCATCCTGCCACGGCGCGCCGGTCGCGCGAAACGGAACGCGGCCACCTCGCTCGAAAAGTCCTTGACGTTGCCCCAGCGCAGGAACACGATGGCCGCACTTCGCTACGGCTCGCTCGTTGGAGGACTGACATGGCCTGGCGGCTCGACGGCACCTACTTCGAGAACTGCAGCTGCGAGGTCGGCTGTCCCTGCACCGTTGCCGACTTCTCGGCACCCGCGGACTACGACCGGTGCCGGTTCCTGATGGCCTTCCATGTCGACAAAGGCACGATCGACGACGTGGACGTCAGCGGCCTGACGGTCGGCGTCTTCGGCGATACCCCCGCGATGATGGTCGAGGGCAACTGGAAGGTCGGGCTGTTCATGGATGCCAACGCATCCGAGCAGCAGGGCGCCAAGCTCGCCGGCGTGTTCTCCGGGCAGATGGGCGGGCCGATGGCCGGCCTCGCGCCGTTGATCACCGAGATGCTCGGGATGGAGTCGACCCCGATCAAGTACACCAACGACGGGCGCCGCCACAGCGTGAAGATCGGCGATGGCGTCGAGATCGACGTCGACGACGTGACCACCCCGCTCGATCCGGCCGCCCCGGCCCCGATGCTGACCGGCGTGCACCACCCCGCCAACTCGTCGCTCACGATCGCGCGTGCCAGCGCGTCTCGCATCTCGGCGTTCGGGTACGACATCGCCCTCGCGGGCAAGAGCGGGTTCTCTGCGCCATTCTCGTGGGCGGGGTAGCCAGCCCGCGAACCATCTGGCGCCTGACACCGCAGGTCGCCGTCCTCCTCATCATCGCCGCGATCGCGTGGGTCGCGATCATCACCTGGACCCAGCAGAGCGGGTCCATGACGGGCACGATGGGGCTTGCCCTGCCGGCGTTCGTGGTCGCCTGGACGGTGATGATGGCCGCGATGATGCTGCCGTCCGTGGCGCCGGTGGCCTCGCTCTACGCCCGCTCGATCGCCAGCCGGCGCGCGACGCGCCTGACCCTGTTCACGAGTGGCTACCTGGTCGTCTGGGCGATGGCCGGTGTCGTGGCGTTCGCGATCGGTTCGATCGTGGCCGGGCTGGCCGAAGGCGATGCGCGCCTCGGGACGGCCGCCGGGGTCGCCGCGTACCTCGCCGCCGGCATCTACCAGCTGTCGCCGCTCAAGTACCGCTGCCTCTCGCACTGCCGCTCCCCGCTGTCGCTGTTCCTCCACTACAGCTCGTAC
Source organism: uncultured Chloroflexia bacterium (assembly GCA_963755115.1). Classification (GTDB taxonomy): domain Bacteria; phylum Chloroflexota; class Limnocylindria; order Limnocylindrales; family CSP1-4; genus SPCO01. The sequence goes on along the minus strand of CAVWIK010000002.1, from coordinate 1,069,425 downwards.
CAGGGTCCGCTGCGCGACCTGCGCGTCGGTGCGCATCACGGCGCGTACTGCCTCGGGTGCTGCTGGGCGCTCATGGTCGTCCTGCTCGCCCTGGGCGCGATGAGCCTCATCCCGATGCTCATCCTCGCGACGGTGGTCATCACCGAGAAGCTCTGGTCGCGGGGCGAGGCGTTCGCGCGGGTCGTCGGCGTGGCTTGCCTCGCCCTGGCGGTCGCGACGATCTGGGTCCCGGAGCTGGCGCCCGGGTTCATGGCCACGATGCCGCCGAGCATGTAGCCGCGGCCGGCCTCCGGTCTCAGACCTTGGGGAGCTCCTGGGCGTCGGTCTGGGCCGCGGCGAACAGGTCGCCGACCCGCTCGACCCGCTCGACGATGTCGCGGATCGTCCAGCGGTCCGGCCGCAGGTCCGGGTCGTCGAGCTCGTCCCAGGTGATCGGGGCGGAGACGGGCGCGCCGGCGGCCGGCCGGACGGCATAGGGCGCCACGAGCGTCTTGATCGAGGCGTTCTGCGTGTAGTCGAGCCGGGCGCGACCCTTGCGGGCCTCCTTGGCCCACTCCCAGGAGATGAGCTCCGGCACGGTGCTCCCGACCGCGCGCGAGACCCGCTCGACCCAGGCGCTCGTGTCGCTGAACTCGTACTTGGCGACGATCGGGATCCAGACCTGGATGCCGCGCTTGCCGGTCGTCTTGGGGTAGCCGCGGACCCCGAGGTGCCCCAGCGCGGTCCGGTAGAGCCGGGCCAGCACGAGCGTCTCGTCCCAGGTGGTCTTCTCGCCCGGATCGATGTCGATGTAGGCGAACGCGGGTCGCCACGGGTCCGGCAGACGGCCCGTCCAGGCGTGGATCTCGAAGCTCGCCTGGTTGCCGAGCCAGCACAACGCCGCCGCGCGATCGGCGAGGAGGTGGTCGTTGGCGTCGCGGTCGGTGCGGCCGTCGACGCCGGTCTCGTGCCAGCGGGTCAGCCACTTCGGCGCGGTCTCGGGGATGTCCTTCTGCCAGAACCCGGGTGCGCCGGCGCCGTTGGGGAACCGCTGGAGGTTGAGCGGCCGGTCCTCGAGGTGGCGCAGCATCGTCGGCGCGATCCGGGCGAAGTAGCGGATCAGCTCGCGCTTCGTGATCGGGCCCCCGTCGTCGCTGGCGCGCGGCTCGAACAGCGGCTTGTCGAGGTTCGTCAGCTTCAGGTCGTCGGCCCCGACCCGCCAGACGCCCTCCTTGCCGAGCGCGTCGAGGGCCGCGAGCTCGTCGTCGGTGACGCGCCATGCCGCCGGGACGTCGCGCTTGGCCGCCGCCGCGGCCTTCGATGCGGCGACGAACCGGCCGCGTTCGGCTCCGGCTGCCTTCGACGCCTTCGATGGCGGGGTCGTCCTGGCCTTCGACGGGCTCGGTTTCGGCATCTCGGGCTCCTCCGCTGCGGCGGCACGGACCGCCGACGTCGTGGCGACCGCGGTCTCGCGTACCACGGTGGTCGGGTCGCGGCCGGCCTCGACCCCCTTGAACGCAGTCTGTCGGACGACGTCGTCGCGGGTCCACCCGCCGATCTCGGCCCGGATGACCAGCTCCGGCCGGACCCACGTCGACCGCCCCGAGGTCGCCGCCCCAGCGGCCGCGGTAGTCGCGTCGGTGGCGGCGGGTCGAAGGGCGGCTCGTCGGTCTCGAGCGGCTTCAGTCTGGCGAGCAGGTCCTTGCGGATGGCCCCGGTGAACCCGGACCCGACCTTGCCGCTGAATCGCAGCTTGCCGTCCTCGTACACCCCGACCGCGAGCGCCCCGAGGTCGCGCGCGTTCCCCTCCCCGGGCGTCCAGCCGCCGACGACGAGCTCCTGCTCGGGCCGGATCTTGAGCTTCAGCCAGGCGTTGGTGCGCCGGCCGGGCTCGTAACGGGAGCGGCGGAGCTTGGCGATGATCCCCTCGAGGCCCTGCGCGGCAGCGGCCTCGTAGAACGGGATCCCCTCGCCGTCGACGTGGGCCGCGAAGCGGACACGCGGATGCGCTCGAAGGACGCTCTTGAGCAGGCGCTTGCGATCCTCGAGCGGGACGTTCAGCATCGAGCGCCCGTCGAGGTAGAGCAGGTCGAACGCCTGGTACACGAGCCCGGGCGCGCCCTTCTCGCCGAGCCGCGTCTGGAGGAGCGAGAAGTCCGGGCGTCCCGCCTCGTCGAGGGCCACGACCTCGCCATCGACGATGGCCTCGCGCGCCTCGATCCACGACGGCGGCGTGAGCAGGCGCGGGAAGTAGGTCTCCGCGTCGTTGAGGTTGCGCGTCCAGATCCGGACCTTGCCCTCGGCGACGACGGCCTGGACGCGGTAGCCGTCCCACTTGATCTCGTAAGCCAGTCCGGGTCGCTGAACGGCTTCGAGGCGAGCGTCGCGAGCATCGGCTCGATGCGCGTGGGCATCGGCGCCGTGACGGCACCGGCGAGGTCGATCTCGGCGCTCGCGGCCGGCGCCTGGCCGTTCCAGAGGGCGTCGCGATCGGCCTTGACGTCGTCGTTCGTCCGGCCGGTCTTGACGCTCTGCGGGTGGTCCTCGGCGTCCCAGCCCGCCTGCGACTCCGGACCGCGCTTGTGCGATGAGCAGCCACTGCTCGCCCTGCGTCGTCCTCGAAGGCCCGCGCGCCGGGGTCGTCGCCCGTGCGCTTTCGGCCGCTCGTCCGGACGATCGTGAAGCGGCCCTTCAGCTTCTCGCCGTCGAGGCGGAACTTCAGCTCCCCGTCGGCGACGGCCTTGCGAGGGTCGAGGGTCGGCGCCTCGGGCTCCCAGGTGCCCCAGTCCCAGACGATGACGTCGCCCGAGCCGTACTGCTTGGCGGGGATCACGCCCTCGAAGTCGAAGTACTCGATCGGGTGGTCCTCGACGTGGACCGCCATGCGCCGCACGGCCGGATCGAGGGTCAGGCCCTTGGGCACGGCCCAGGAGACCAGCACGCCCTCGATCTCCAGCCGGAAGTCGTAGTGCAGGCGCGTGGCGCGATGGCGCTGGATCACGAATCGACCCGGTCGAGCCGGTGACCGCGGCCGGCGCCGGCTCCGGGGTCTTGGTGAAGTCGCGCTTGCGACGGTATTCCTCGAGGGGCATCAGGCGGTCAGTGTGCCCGATGCCGGTCGAGTCGCGACGGGTGCGAGAGCCTGGCGCTATACCTCGACGAGGCGCGTGTCGGCCAGCTCGGTGGTCAGGGCGACTTTCCGCGGCGTCCGCTTCCGCCTTGGTCCGATGGACCGTGCCGGGCGCATGCTCGGGCGGCGCGTAGATCGTGTACAGGCGCATGTCCACCGACCCGGTGTTGATGAAGTTGTGCCGCGTCCCGGCGGGCACGAAGACGAGCCGACCCGGAAGGACCGTGCCGCGCTCGCCGTTCAGGATCGCCTCGCCGATGCCTTCGACGAAGATCAGGACCTGGTCGACGGTCTCGTGGACCTCGTCACCGATCTCGCCGCCGGGCGGGATGCACATGACGACGACCTGGCTGTGCTCACCGGTCGTGAGGACCTGGCGGAAGAACGAGTTCCGCTCCGCTTGCTCGGCGATGTCGAGATCGAACATGGGGAGGCTCCTTTCTCCCCCGACGATGCGCCTCATCGTCGGTCCGGGGAAAGGGCCGAACGGCACCTTGCGGGTCGGGGCGGGCGCCCGCGCGACCCCGCCGCGGGTCAGGGTCGCCCGAAGCCGGGTCCGCTGGATGACCTTGCATCCGGTGACGCTACGGGCGAACGGGCGGCCCGACCATCGCTCGACGGACGGTCTCGCCTTGCATCGCCGGATGCAACGTTTCGCGTCAGAAGGGCAGAATCCGAGTCGGTCGGCCGTCGAGAGCGTCGTCGGGGTGCAACGCCGCCGTGGTGCGTGTCGGGTGGCCGGGACGTCAGGCCGTCTTGCGCTTGCGGGCAGGCTTGGCGGGCGCCTCGGCTTCGGCCGCCTCGGCCGCCTCGGCGGCGGCCTTTGCTTTCGGCGCTCGTCGCCTTCGCGGCCTTGGCCGCCTTGGCGGCCTTCGCGTCGGCGACGGACACCGGCGCCTCGGCTGCCGGCCTCACGCGCGGCCTTCGCGGCGGTGACCGACGCCTCGAGCGCGGCCATCAGGTCGATGAGGTTGCCGGTCTCCTCGGGCGCCTCGATCTCGACGGTCTCCTTGCCCTCGACCTTGGCCTGGATGATGGTCTCGAGCGCCTCGCGGTACTCGTCCTTGTACTCGGCCGGATCGAACTCGCCGGTCATCGCCGACACGAGCTGCTTGGCCATCGCCAGCTCGGCGGGCTTGAACGAGAACTCCTCGTCGGGCAGGTCCAGCTCCTTCACGGAGCGGATCTCGTCGGGCCAATGGAGCGTGGTCATCAGCATGGTGTCGCCGAACGGGTCGAGCGCGGCCAGCGCCTCGCGGTCCTTGATGACGACCTTGCAGATGGCGGTCAGCCCGTCCTCCTCGAGGACGGACTTGAGCAGGTAGAACGCCTTGCGGCCGATCTTGTCGGGCTCGAGGTAGTAGGCGCTCTTCACGAAGCGGATCGCGGCGTCATCGCGCTCGGCCTTGGTGAACTGCTCGATCTCGATCGAGCGCACGGTCTTGAGCGGCACGCGCTCGAGGTCCTCGTCGGTGATGACCACGTACTCGCCGGGCGAGTACTCGTAGCCCTTGACCGTGTCCGTGCGGGAGATCGGCTCATCCTCGACCGGGCACCAGACCTTCATCTGGATGCGCGACAGGTCGGTCTTGTGGAGCATGTTGAAGCTGATGCCCTTGGATTCGGTCGCGAGATACAGCTTGACCGGGATGGTGACCAGGCCGAACTGGATGGCCCCCTTCCACATCGCTCGCGCCACGGCAGAACCTCAGACTTCGCGCCGACCGCCCACGATCGTTGGCATGGGCGTGTCAGGACCGTCACCTTAGCGCACCGACGCAACAGCGGGCCGCCACAGCGGACCCGCAGGACCTTGCTACTTCGTGACGAGGAAGGCGTCCAGCTGCACCTTGCCCGACGACACGATCTTGAGCGTGATCCGGTGGCTGCCGCCGGCGCCGAGCGTGGCCGTGTAGACGATGTGGCGGTGGTGCGTCGGCGTGGGCGTGCAGGCTCACAGTCTTCTTGTACACGCCGTCGATGTAGATCGTCGATCTTGGCGCGGCCGGGGCCGATCGGCGCGACGACGGAGATCGCCCGACCCGTGAACGCGTAGCTGGCCCGTGCGCCCTTGCTCGGCGACCACATGAGCGTGTCGCCGACGGCGGCCGTCGAGATGGTCCGCTGCCACGACGCGGTGTAGGCGATGGCCGACGATCGGTCGTCGACGAGGAGGACGCGCATCGACGCGGCCGTCTCGACCCACGGGCTCCAGTTCCCGACGGCGTCGCGCGCCCGGACGCGTCCGTCGTACGTGCCATTGATCACGAGCGCCCGGATCGCCGACCGGGCGGACCCGCTCAGCGCGACCGACGGGCCCCACGCGCCGCCGTCCTTGCGGATCTGGAGCTCGTAGCCGGCGATCGAGCTCGATGGGTCGGATGCGGCGGACCACGAGAAGCGCACCGGAGCCGCGGTGGGGCCCAGGGTGCCGGTGGCGACCACGCCCTTCGCGGCCGTGGCGGTCGGCTTGTCGTTCTCGACGACGACGGTCGCGGTCGCGGTCTGCGTCCGCCCCTGGTTCGTCGCGCTGATCGTGATGTGGTACGAGCCAGCGGGCGTCGGATCGGGTGCCGTGACCGTGAGGGTCGTGGCATTCGCGGTCCACCCGAGCAGGCTCGCCTTGGCGAACGAGGCGGACCAGCCCGACGGCAGGCCCGTGACCTTGAACCGGACCCGCTCGAAGAACGTGGCGCTGCGGGTCAGCGTGATCGGGACGGCTGACGTGCCGCCGTCCTCGCCGAGCTTCGGCGCGGTGCCGGCCGCCACCGTGAAGGAGCCCGAGCGGACCGAGCTTGCGAGACGTCGAGGAGCTTCTCGTGGTGACCGTCGGGGTCGGTCGAGGTCTTCCAGTCGAACGTGCCGAGGTACTGGAGCGCCTCCTTCACCTCGGCCGGCGTCGCGAGCGGCCGGCTCGCCTTGTAGAGCGCCACCGCGCCGGTGACCGCCGGGGCGGCCATAGACGTCCCGGACGAATAGGCGTACGTCGGCCCGGGCTTCGTCGACCAGATGCACTTGCCCGGGGCGATGAGGTCGACGTCGCTGGCCGTAGTTGCTGAAGTCCGCGAACGTGTCGTCCTTGTCGTACCCGCCCCACGAGTAGCAGCGGTGTCCGCCGAGGCCGCCGGGCTTGCCGTCCGTGTCCGCGAGCGCCGAGACCGTGATGACCTCGTCGTACGAGGCGGGCACCCGGTGCGAGGCGCTGCCGTGGTCGTTCGCCGCCGCGGCCACGACCGTGATGCCGCCCGCGACCAGCCGGCAGATGGCCTGGTGCAGGATGTCCTTGTTCGACTTGCCGCAGTTCTTGTCGTCCTTGCCGTCCTTGGCCACGCTCATGTTCACGGCTTCGATGAGCGGGCGCGACGCGTCGTTGGGATCGCGCTGCGAGAGGATCCAGTCGAGCCCGCAGACGTACCACGAGAGCTTGCCGTAGCCGTCGGCGTTGAGGATCCGGACGGCCCACAGGCGGGCGCCCGGCGCGACGCCCACGACGCCGAAGTCGTTGTCGAGCGCGGCGACCGTGCCGGCGACGTGCGTGCCGTGCCCGTTCGCGTCGCGCCCAGTTGGCCCGGTTCGATGTCGAGCAGTTGTAGCCGCCGGCGATGTTCAGGTCCGGGATGCGGCCCGATCCCGGTGTCGACGATCGCGACGTCCGCATCGACCCGCTGATCGGACCCGTTGATGTCCGCGACCGTGCGACTTCCGCGCGCCGACGCGTGAGACGCCGGTCGGGATGGTCTGCGCCGTGAGGTGGATGATCTCGTCGGGAACGACCTCGAGCGACGTTCGGGTCGTGCGAGGAGTGCCCGTCGCTGGGTCGTGTCGAGGTCCGCGGTGAACGCGCGGACGACGCGGGTGAACGTCCGACCGGCATCGATGCCGTCCTGCCGTTCGTGCTTGTCGACGACCGCCGCGGTGTCGGCCCCGGACCTGAGGACGACGATGTACTCGCCCGTGACGTCGAGGCCGCCGTTCACGGCCGGATCGGGCGCCGGTGTCGCGTCGGGGGCCGCGCTCGGCTCCGCGGACGGGGCGGGCTCGCCGGTCGGGTCGGGCTCGGCGGGCGGCGTGGGGTCGGCGGCCGGCACGGGCTCGGCGCTGGGGTCGGGCACGGCGGTGGGGTCAGGTGCCGGTGTCGCTGAAGGGTCTGCGGCGGGCGTCGGAGCCGCGGTCGGATCGGGTGGCGGGGTCGGTTCGGTCGTCGGCTGGAGGTCCGGCACCTGGCTCGCGTCCGGCTCGGCTGCGCTCGCCGGAACGGCCGTGAGGACGACCAGAACGGCGAACAGGAGGACGGCGAACCGGTGGCGCATGGGCGCTCCATCGTGCGGGGGCAGCGGGGGACTGGGGTCCCTGGACTCCGCCGAGTTCCCCTTAAGTCTCCCCCACGAGGCAAGCCGCGCCTACCGAACCATCGTCCGGGGGCCTCCTAGCCGACCCGTCCGGGCACGAATCGGCCCATTCGGGCTATGTGGTGGCGAGCTCGGCCTCGGCCTCGGCGACCCGCGCCAGGATGGTCGAGCGCATCGTGTCGAGGCCGGTCCAGACGGCCTTCGTCGCGGTCGAGATCGAGGTCAGCTGCGCCTTGAGCGTCCGGACCATGTCCAGCTGCTCACGGATGGCCGTGAGGGCGGCGGCGATGGCCGCCGGATCGACCTCGACCTCGTGCTCGGCCAGCGAGGCGAGCGCGAGCAGCCGGGCGAGCCGGACGGCCGCCTCGAGGGTCGCCGATTCGGGCGCCTCCGGGTCGATGACGCAGTAGACGTCGTCGCCGACGAGGCTGAACGGCGCCACCCCGGCGGGCGCGTGGGCCGGCGTGAACACGACGAGCCCGATGGCGGCGCCGCGGTTCTCCTTCGCGTCGCGCAGCTCCTCGCGGATCGCCCGCATCGACATCGGCCGGTCCTTGGCCTCGATGACGACCCGCAGGTCGCACCCGCGCGCCACCCGCGCGTCGATGGTCAGCACGAAGTCGCCCTTCTTGGACTTCATGATCGCGCCGGTCTCCGTGCCGGTCCGATCGAGCATGTCCCCCGCGCCGCGCGCGAGATCGCCGAGCATCGTCTCGAGGAGGTCCTCGAAGTCCGCGCCCTTTGCCGCCGACCTGGCGCGCTCGGCGCCCCGGGCGGCCGCGGCGGCCTCGATCGCGACGAGCCGCTCCTCGAGCGACTTGAACCCGGCCGTCATCTCCTGGCGGAACTGGTGCATCGGGGAGTTCAAGCGGGTCGGGTCCAGCAGGAACGCGAGCTTGGACGCGTCGCCGTCGAAGTACGTCTCGAGCATCCGTCCGATCCGGCCGATGGCGCTGTCCCGCTTCGACTCGTCGAACAGCTCGTCGACCATGCCGCGCAGGGCGCCACGGTCCCCGAGGAACCGCTCGAGCGTGCGCGGCAGCCGGCCGTCGCCGTCCGCGAAGTTCGTGCCGGAGCGTCTGCTCGAGCGTCGCGGCGGCGCGTCTCGTTGACCTGCTCGGCCTGGCGCACCAGGCGCTCGAATTCGGTCTTGACCACGTCGACGTTGACGGTGACGCCCGCATCCTGGAGCGCGAGCAGGCCGATCCGCAGCGCGCGTTCGACGAGGGCGGGCCGATCGTCGCCGGGGCGCTCGGCGAGGAATGCCGCGAGCGACGGGTCCGAGATCCGGAGGCGCTCGACGACGATGTGCTCCCCGTCGAGACGGACACGCGTCGGCAGCGTGGCAGGCTCGGGGGCGACGGCCGGGGTGGGCAACTGGTGGATCGTGGCGGTGTCCATGGACCCATTAGCCGGCACGACCGTGACAACTAGGGTGTCACGACCGTTTTGTGCTAGGTCATATCATGGCGCGGCCGCTGGGGCGGGGAGCCCCGACGTGCTCGCCCAACGCACACAGTCGAGGGGACATGTCTCGCGTTCGCGCCACCCCGTGGAAGGTCGCCGTCGGGCTCGCGTTGGGCCTTGCCCTCTCGTCGGCCGTGCCGGTAGCCGCTGCGGACCCGCCGACCTGGCCCGGACGCGACCGCCCGGCGTGGGATCCGCAGCCCCCGGGCCCGGTCGCGACACCCGCCCAGACGCGGCTGATCGTCCGGTTCCGAGCGGGCACGACCGGGACCCAGCGACGCACGGTCACCGCACGACCCACGCTCACGCGGCTCGCCGACCTGCCGGCCAGCCAACTGTCGGTCGTGGGCGTCGCGGAGCGCGACGCGGCCGGCGCGATCGCGGCCCTCGACGACGATCCGAACGTCCTCGACGTCAGCGTCGACCATCGCAACCACCGGGACGCCGATCCGCAGGACGAGTCGTACTGGACCGAGCAATGGGGTCTCGACAACACCGGCCAACGCCTCTTCCTGGGGACGGCCGGCACCGAGGGCAGCGCCAACGTCGACATCGACGGCCTCCAGGCGCTGGGTGTCACCACGGGCGATCCTGGCGTCGTCGTGGCCGTCATCGACGACGGCGTTGACTTCAGTCACCCCGATCTTGCCGGCCAGGCCTGGACGAATCCGGGCGAGTCGGGCGCGGGCCGCGAGACCAACGGCATCGACGACGACGGGAACGGCTACATCGACGACGTCCACGGCTGGGACTTCTGCCACAACGACAACACGGTCCACGACCCCGACGACGACTATCACGGCACCCATGTCGCCGGCACGATCGCCGCGTCGCTCGATGGTGGCGGCGTCGTCGGCGTGGCGCCGGGCGTCCGGATCATGGCCCTCAAGTTCATCAGCTCGAACCAGGTCTGCGGCTTCGATTCGCAGGCCATCGCCGCGATCAACTACGCGAAGCATTTCGGGGTCCACATCGCCAATGCCTCGTGGGGCTCGTACACCGCCCCGGCATCCGCCCCGGCCCTCAAGAACGCGATCGCGACATCGGGGCTGCTCTTCGTCGCATCGGCGGGCAACGGCGACGGCACCATCGGCTTCGACAACGACACGGAGCCGTTCCCGGCGATCCCCGCCTCGTTCGACCTGCCGAACATCGTGTCGGTGGCGGCGATCGACAATTCGGGCCGGCTCGCCGAGTTCTCGAACTACGGCAAGAAGACCGTCGACATCGCGGCCCCTGGGGTGGCGATCCTGAGCAGCGTCCCGGCCTTCGACGGGAACGAGGCCGGGTGGGCGTGGCTCGACGGGACGTCGATGGCGGCCCCGCATGTGACCGGGACCGCCGCCCTCGTCCTCTCGATGACACCGAGCCTCGCCACCGACCCCGTCGCGCTCCGGGCCCGCCTGCTCGGGTCGGGCAAGGCGATGCCGCACACGAGCGGCCTCACCGCGACGGGCATGATCATCGATGCGTTCCGCGCGCTCGACACGGTCGCGCCGACGTCGCCGGCCCCGACCGGGGCAGGGTTCATCAAGGGCACGATCCTCGGCAGGACCAGCGTGTCGGGCCGGGTGAGCTGGCCGTCGGGGACCGACGACCTCACGGGCGTGTCCTCGTACGGAGTCGGCGTGCAGGTCGACGGCGGCGACTGGGCCGTCCAGACCAGCTCGACCACGAAGCACACCACGGACCGGACGCTGATGCTCGTCCGGACGTATGCCTTCCGGGTCCGGGCGCGCGACGGCGCGGGCAACTGGGGGTCGTACGCGAACGGGCCTGCGGTCCGGCCGACGGTCTACAGCGAGACGACGTCCCTCGCGACGTACGCCGGGTCGTGGAGCACCTCGAAGAGCCACTCGTGGTGGGGCGGCAAGACCCGCTACTCACGCCATGCCGGTGCCAGCGTGACGTTCCGGTTCACCGGCCGGGCCTTCGCCGATCGTCGCGCCGAAGGGCGCCACCCGCGGCAAGTTCACCCTCTACGTCGACGGCGCGAACCTCGGGACCGTCGACCTCCACCGCTCCAAGACCCTCGCGCGGGTGCTGGTGGCGACGAAGACGTGGACGGACTCGGCGGCCCACACCGTCAAGCTCGTCGTCGCCGGGACGAGCGGGCATCCGCGGGTCGACATCGACGCGCTGCTCGTGATGCGCTGACCGAGCCGGCGGGTCAGCTCCCGCGGTGGCGCTCGGGTCCCGCCGTGGCGCTCGGGTCCCGCCGTGGCTCCACGCGCCGACCCCACGCGCGGAGCCCAGGCCCGCTGGCTGGCAGCCAACGAATCTGGCGCGAAGCCCCCGCGATCCACGCCCGCTGGCTGGCAGCCAACGAATCTGGCGCGAAGCCCCCGCGACCGGGCCGTCGATCCTCGGGACGTGCCCGAGTGGTGGCTCACAGCCGACGATCGGGACGATCAGCCCGCGAATCACCGCGCTTCGGTCTCGATCGATGGCGCAAAGCCAACATCAGCTGGGCCGGCGCTTGTTTCGCGTCGAAATCGTTGGCGGCGAGCCAGCACCTCGACACTGTCGCTGGCGCTGACCGACGATCCTGGGCGATCAGCTCCCCCGGTAGGTCGTCATGGAGTAGGGCGCCAGCAGCAACGGCACGTGGTAGCTGCGCGTCGCGTCGGTGATCCGCAGCTCGACCGACAGTTTCGTGAAGAACGTGGCGCTCTCGTGCGCGACGTCGAACTCCAGGCGGTAGTCCCCCGCCGCCAGCGGCCGCTCGAGGAGGTCGCGGACGCGCCCGTCGCGATCGGTCAGCGCCTGGGTCATCCGGATCGGCGCGTTGACCACGTCGAGGCGGTAGAGCGTGACGTGGACCCCGACCGCGGGGACCCCACGCTCGGTGTCGAGGACATGGGTCGAGATCGTCGGTCGTCCTTCGCTTGGCTGGCCCGCCACGCTATCCTCCGGGGATGGGAACGCTGCGCATCGAGGTCGGTGACCTGCACTTTAGCGCCCGCTGGGACGCGGCCGCTCCCCGGACGATCGAGGCGATCCGGCGGATGCTGCCGATCGACTCCAAGCTGATCCATTGCCGCTGGACGGGCGAGTCGACCTGGATCCCGTTCGGCGACTTCCGGCCGGGCCTGGAGTACGAGAACCACACCTCCCACCCGGCGCCGGGGCAGCTGGCCATCTACCCGGGCGGGATCAGCGAGTGCGAGATCTTCTTCCCGTACGGTGGCTGCACCACCGCCTCGAAGGTGGGACAGCTCGCCGCGAACGTGTTCGCGTCCGTGGTGCCCGACGACGGCTGGGAGGACCGCCTGCGCGAGGTCGGGCGGCGCTGCCTGTGGGAGGGTGCGCAGCCGATCCGGATCAGCGAGGTGGCGTGACGGACCTCGTCATCCGCGGCGGGACCGTCGTCACCGCGACGGGCTCGCGGCGGGCGGACCTGGCGGTTCGGGCCGGCGCGATCGAGGCCATCGAACCCGACCTGGGCGGGCCGGCGGACGGCGCCGACGAGGTGGTCGATGCGACCGGGTTGCTGGTCCTCCCCGGCGCGGTCGACGTCCACACGCACACGCGCGTCGCGACGGACGACCTGCCCGATCGCTTCTACCAGGACTCCGTGGCGGCGGCGTTCGGCGGCACGACGACGTTCCTCTCGTTCAACAACCCCGGGACCGGGTCGTCGCCGGCGGCCGAGCGCTCGCTGCTGACCGGCGTCCGCGAATGGCGCGCCGCGACCGACGGAGACAGCGCGATCGACCTCGGACTGGCCCTCGCCGTGAGCGGCCACGCGGACGACCCGCTCGCCGAGATGCCGGCGACGATCGACGCCGGGGTCTCGACCTCGAAGGCGTTCATGGTGTTCGACTTCCGGCTCCCGGATCAGCGGCTGTTCGACGCGCTGCGGGTGATGGGCCGGCACGGCGGCATGCTCCAGGTCCACTGCGAGGACCCCGTGCTGCTCGACACGGCCGTCGCCGATGCGCTGGCTCGCGGCGACACCGCGCCCCGCTTCCACGCGTCCACCCGCCCGCCGTACGTCGAGGCGATCGCCACGGCCCGCGCGCTCGCGTTCGCCCGCCTGGCGGAGGCACCCGTCCACGTCGTCCACCTCTCGTCGGCGGCGGCGCTCGACGAGGTCCGTCGCGCGAAGGCGGCCGGCGTCCGGGTCACGGCCGAGACCTGCCCCCACTATCTGGTCTTCACCGAGGAGCGCTACCTGGACCCGGATCCGGTCGGGTGCGCCCGGTTCGTCATCGCGCCACCACTCCGGTCCGCGGCCGATCGGGACGCGATGTGGGCCGGCCTCGCGGATGGCTCGCTCGACCTCGTCGCCACGGACCACGTCGCCGACCGGCTCGACACCGAGAAGGCCGAGGCCGCCCGCGGCGTGTCCTTCGAGCGGATCTCGAATGGCGCGCCCGGCATCGAGACCCTGCTGGCCGTCCTCTACGGCGAGGGCGTCGCCAAGGGACGGATCACGCTCGAGCGGATGGTCGACCTGATCGCCACGACGCCCGCTCGCCGGTTCGGGCTCGGCACGAAGGGCGCACTCGAGGTCGGCCGCGATGCGGACATCGTGCTGTTCGACCCGGCCGCGCGGCGCACGATCCACGCCGCCGACCTCCACCACACGAGCGACTACACGCCGTACGAAGGCCTCGAGATCGAGGGCGCGGTCCGCTCGGTGTTCGTCCGCGGCCAGGCGGTCATCCGCGACGGCGTCTTCGTCGGCCAGCGCGGCTTCGGGCGATTCGTGGAGCGCGGCGCGATCGCCGGCTGACGACCGGCGCACCGGGAGCGCGTCAGTCCTCGGGGATCCGATGGATCGGGTCGGATCGCGGACGATCGCACCCGTCGCGCGCACACCGCTCCGACGTCACCGGGGTCACGATCTGCGGCACCGTGGCGACGCTCGGGCCGGCGGAGGCCGGGTCGAACAGCAGGTGCATGGTGCTCTCGAATTCGTGTGGCCGCAGTGGCTTTGCCGCGAGACCCATCGCCGCGAGGATCGATCGAAGGCCGATCTTCCGTGCCATTCCGTGGGCGAGCCTGCGCGCCCCACGCGCGCTCGTCAAGAGGAGCCGGCGGTTGCCGCGCTACTCCAGCAGCGCGTAGGCCCGCACGGTCAGGAACTCCGCGAAGTCCTCGTCGAGGACGAGGCGGTCGAGGATGTCGGCCGCCTCGGCCAGCCGCCCCTCCCCGGCCCCGCCGAGCCGGGCCAGCTCCTCGTCCCGGATCGCGGCGTAGCGCTCCGGCGTGAACGGCTCGCCGTCGTCGAGCAGCACCCCTTGCGTGATCCACAGCCACAGCTGCGAGCGGCTGATCTCGGCGGTCGCGGCATCCTCCATGAGGTTGTCGATCGCCGCCGCACCCACCCCGCGCAGCCACGAGTCGATGTAGGCGAGGGCCACCCGGACGTTGGCCCGGACGCCGGCCTCGGTGACGCTGCCGCCCGCGACGGTCAGGTCGAGCAGCTCGGCGGCCGAGACCGACACGTCGTCGCGCATCCGGTCCTTCTGGTTCGGCCTCGACCCGAGGACGCCATCGAAGACCTCGAGCGCGACCGGGACGAGGTCCGGATGGGCCACCCACGTCCCGTCGAAGCCGTCGCGGCTCTCGCGCTCCTTGTCGTCGCGGACCTTGGCCAGCGCGACCTCCGTCACCGCCGGGTCGCGCCGGTTCGGGATGAACGCCGCCATCCCGCCGATCGCGTGCGCCCCGCGCCGGTGGCAGGTCCGGACGAGCAGCTCGGTATAGGCCCGCATGAAGGGCTGCGTCATCGTCAGCTGCGCCCGATCGGGTGACGTGACCGCGGGGTCGGTGCGGAACTTCTTGATGGCACTGAACAGGTAGTCCCAGCGGCCGGCGTTGAGCCCCGCGGCGTGCTCGCGCAGCTCGTGCAGGATCTCGTCCATCTCGAACGCGGCGAGGATCGTCTCGATGAGGACGGTCGCCCGGATCGAGCCGCGCGGGATCCCGAGCGCCTGCTGGGCATGGATGAAGACGTCGTTCCAGAGCGTCGCCTCGTGGTGCGACTCGAGCTTGGCGAGGTAGAGGTACGGCCCGCTCCCGGCGGCCAGCGCCGCGGCGCCCGAGTGGAACAGGTACATCCCGAAGTCGAACAGCGACGCCGACACCGGCACGGTGTCGACGAGCATGTGCGACTCGATGAGGTGCCAGCCACGCGGCCGGACGAGCAACGTCGCGCGCGGCTCGGCAAGCCGGTAGGCCTTCCCGTCCGGGGCGGTGTAGGCGAGCGTGCCGCGGGTGGCGTCCGCGATGGCCGCCTGGCCGGCGATGAGGTTCGCCCAGGTCGGCGACAGGGCGTCCTCGAGGTCGGCCATGAAGACGCGGGCGCCCGAGTTCAGGGCGTTGATCATCATCTTCGGCTCGGCCGGGCCGGTGATCTCCACGCGCCGGTCGTCGAGATCGGCCGGTGCGGGCGCGACCGTCCACTCGGTCTCGCGAACCTCGCGGGTCGCGACGAGGAAGTCGGGCAGGATCCCGGCGTCCAGCTCGGCCTGACGGTCCTCGCGCCGGCGGAGCACGTCGAGGCGGACGGGGCCGAAGCGCCGGTGCAGGTCGGCCACGAACGCGACGGCGTCGTCGGTCAGGATCCGCTCCGCCTCCGGCACGACCGGGCCGGTGATCTCGACGCCGGGCACGCTCATCGGCCGTCACCGCCGGCCAGGTCGCCGCGCCGGACGGTCGCCTCGATGAGCCCGTGGGGCTCCGACGTCGACGACGTACACCTGCTGGTCGTTGGTCATCCCGAACGGCGAGAGGTCGGCCAGCCAGTGGTGCAGGTTCGGGAGCACCATCCGGACCTCGACGAGCTCCTCGTGGCGCTCGAGCATCGCCCGCGCCATGATCCAGATCGAGGTCTGGACGCTCGGGCTGTCGTGATCGGCGAAGACCTCGAGCAGCGTGCCGCGGATGGCGGTCCACGCGGCGTCGTGATCGATGTCCGGCGCGCCGTATGTCCAGATCGCGGTCACGCGCGTCGCCATCAGGCGGTCGTCGGTCTCGGCCAGCGTCGTGTAGCGGTCGCGCGGGAACCCGCTGAAGCCCGAGCGCGTGGTCTTCATCACCACGAGGTCCTCCACGCCGGCCTCGACCGCGATCCCGTCGCCGTGTGGCGGCCACGGTCGCGACCCGTGTCCCCTCGCCGGTCCGCACGAAGGCATCCGGGGCGGGTGATCCGCCCACCTCGATGGCCCGCCACGCGTGCTCGCGGACGTTGACCGTGGCCCGTCCCACCTGGGGTTCGGCGAGGAAGTGGCGGGCCAGGGCCGTCGCGTAATGCTCGATCGACCCGTCGAGGTGGTCGGCGGCGAACGCGTAGGCGGTGTTCTTCATCGTGTCGGTGGCGATGACGTTGCGGTTGTCGCCGTCCGTATGGGCGGCCGTGAAATCGCCTTCGAGCGCGACCGCCACGGTCAGGTCGTGGAGGCCGTGCGGTGACCGGCCCCGCCCGACCCGGACGATCCGGATCGCCGCCTTGCCGTACCGATTCGCCCCGAGTTCGATCACGCGTCTGCCCCTGCGGTGTGTGCGGTCAGTCTGGCATGCCGGTCGATCGCGATGTCGATGACCGCATCGATGGCGCGGGCCAGCTCCGCGTCGCGGTCGGCCGCGAGGGCGGCCTCGAACCCCGGGAGCAGCGCCGCTCGACTCCGGCCCGCCACGAAGACGCAGTAGCGGAAGCCGAACCGCGCCTCGTAGGCCACGTTGAGCCGATCGAGCTCGGCGGCGAGGTCGTCGACGGCCGCGTGGTCGTAGCCCTGTTCCTGGAAGGACATCGCGGAGACCGCGCCGGGCGGCGCACCGAGGCGCGGATGCCCATCGATGAGCTCGATCCGCTCCCCGACCGGCATGGCGTGCGCGATCCGCCGCGCGTTGGCGAAGAGCTGGTCCATCGTCCCGAACGGCCGGGCGACGGCGAGGCGTCCGAGGAAGCGGGGCGCGCCTTCGAAGAGCGACGCCATCGAGGCCGCGAAGATCCCGGGCGAGAGGACGTCGAGCACGTCGATGCCCGGTGGCGCGGCCTGCGGTGCCGGGGCCGGCGACCGCCGCGGCGGGACCGGGTCCTGCGTCACCAGCCCCCGGCCTCGCGGATCAGGCGGTGCAGGACGCGGGCCGCCACGACCCGCCGGTACTCCGCGGTGGAGCGCACGTCGTCGATCGGATGGAGCTCGTCCGCGAGCGTCTCCGCGGCGAGGTCCGCGGTCTCGGGCGTCGGCGGGCGACCCTCGAGGACCGCCTCCGTGGCGGTCGCGCGGACCGGCGTGGCCGCCACCGACCCGAGCGCGACACGGACGTCCGTCCAGGTCGACGACGGGCCGCCGTCGCGGAACGCGAGCGCCAGCACGACCTTGCTGATCGACTGGGCGCGGCGGGTCCCGACCTTGCGGAACCGGACCTCTCGACCGGGCGAGAACGGGATCCGGATCCGGACGATGAGCTCGTCGGGGGCGAGCGCGGTGCGCCGGTATGCCGGCCAGAACGCCTCGGCCGCGACCGTGCGCTCGCCGCGGACGCTGCCCAGCTCGAACGTGGCGTCCATCGCCAGGAGGACGGGCAGCGTGTCGCCCGCGGGCGAGGCGTTCGCCGCGTTGCCGCCGATCGTGCCGCGGTTCTGGATCTGGGCCGCGCCGATCGTCGCGGCCGCCTCGACCAGCCCGGGGAGATGCTCGCGGCAGATCGGCGATCGACGGATCTCCGTGTACGTCGTCAGCGCCCCGAGGACCACGGCCCCGCCGTCGAGCGAGATGCCGCGCAGCGCGTCGAGGCCCCACAGGTCGACGACGCGCTCCGGCGGGTCGCCGAGCTCGCCGGTCAGGGCGACCATCAGGTCCGTGCCGCCGGCGATCGGCCGTCCCGGCGGGTCCGACGGCCCGCCCGCGAGCGCGGCATACGCCTCGGCCAGGTCGCGCGGGCTGACGACAGGTGGCTCGACCGGCACGGCCTACCCGCGCCGCCGTCGGCGACGACCGACCAGCAGCAGGACCAGCGACGCCACGACGCCGAACCCGACCGCGAGCTGAGCTGGCGTGACGGCCGGCGGGGCGGGCGTGACCGTCGGCGAGGGCTCGCCGCCGGGATCCGGCCGCCGTGCCCGTCCGGGCCACCGGGCCGGCTCGATCCGCCGGCCTGGGCCGCCGCGTCGCCGGCGCCGGCCGGGCCGTCCTGCGTCGGCGGGTGCGGGCCGCGCCCGTTGGTCGGGACCTGGATCCGGTCCGTCTCGGGGTTCATCGGCTGCCTCCAGACGCCATCGCGATCGCTTCCACGATCTTCGTGTACCCGGTGCACCGGCACAGGTTGCCGGCGATCGCCTCCCGGATGGCGTCCTCGTCGGCGCCGCCGCCCGCATCGAGATACGCCCGGGCCGCCATCAGCATGCCGGGCGTGCAGATGCCGCACTGCGCGCCGCCGGTGGCCAGGAAGGCCGCCTGGAGCCCGTCGAGCGCGGTCGGCGGCGCGGCCCCGCCCGGTCCCGGCCGGCCGCGGCGGCGGCGGGCGCGAGCCCTTCGACCGTGCGCACGTCGGCACCGCCGACCTGGCACACGGGCACGAGACAGGCATCGACCGGCGCCCCGTCGAGCAGCACCGTGCAGGCCCCGCACTCCCCTTCCCCGCAGCCCTCCTTGGTGCCGGTCAGCGCCAGGTCCTCGCGCAGGACGTCGAGCAGGCGGCGCATGCCCGGGACGTCGACCTCGACCGGCCCGGCGTTGACGCTGAAGCGGTAGACCGTCATCGGGCGGGCTCGGAGGCGCCGGGCGGCAGCGGCGCGACGGCCGGGATCCCGGAGAGCGCCGCGAGGATCCGTTCCGGGCTGGCCGGCAGGTCCGCGATCCAGACCCCGGTGGCGTCCGCGATCGCGGCGACCACCGCGGGCGCGCCGACGTCCATCGGCAGCTCGCCGACGCCCTTCGCCCCGTGGGGCGCCCCGGAGAACGGGGCCTCGACGAGGATCGTCGAGATGCGCGGCGCATCGAGCGCCGTCGGGATGATGTAGGTCGCCAGCCGGTCGTTCAGGTAGCGCCCGTCGCGCAGCTTGATCTCCTCGATCGTCGCGTAGCCGATGGCCTGGAGCGTGCCGCCCTCGACCTGGCCCTCCGCGAGCACCGGGTGGATGACGTGGCCGATGTCATCGGCGGCGACGACGTCGCGGACGTGGACCTCGCCGGTATCGAGGTCCACCTCGACCCGGGCGACGCACGCCGCCCAGCCGAACGCCGGGTAGGCGTCGCCGCGATAGGTCGCGTCGTCGAAGGCGACCCCGGGGTATGGCTCGAACCGCTCGTCGATCCGGGTCGCGCCGTGCGTCCGGGCGTGCTCGCGGTACGTGGCCGCGAACCCGCCACCGGTCGCCGCCTCGACCTCGGCGCGCAGCCGGCGCGCCGCCTTGATGACCATGCCGCCGACGACCATCGCCGTGCGCGACGCGACGGTGGGTCCGCTGTCGGGGACGATCGCCGTGTCCTGCGGCGCCATCTCGACGTCGTCGACGGGCACGCCCAGGGCCTCGGCGGCGACCTGCGGGAAGATCGTCTTGGTGCCCTGGCCCATCTCGGTGGAGGCCGTCAGGATCCGGATCCGCCCGTCGGCGGTCAGCTCGATCGACACCACCGACGCCAGCCGCACCTCGCCCGAGCCGGTGAACCCGGCGCCATGCCAGGCGAGGGCCAGCCCGACGCCGGTCGCGCTGCGCTGCCGCCCGGTGCGCAGCGGCGATCCCGGGATCATCCCGGACCCCGACCGCGCGCCGCGCTCGCGCTCCGTGCGCGCCCGCAGGCGAACGAACTCGGCGGCCTCGGCGGCCCGCTCGAGGACCTCCTCGCCGGCGACGCTCTCGCGCAGGATCTGGCCGGTCGGCGTCGTGTCGCCGAGCCGGTAGACGTTGCGCCGCCGGATGTCGAGCGGCGAGATCCCGAGCCGCTCCGCGATCCGGTTGAGGTGGGTCTCGGTCGCGAACTCGACCTGCGGCGCCCCGAACCCGCGGAACGCCCCGTTGGGCGGCGTGTTCGTGCGCGTCGCCCTGGCCCGGATCCGGACGTTCGGGCAGCGGTAGGGGCCGCCCGCGTGCAACGCCCCGCGGCTGAGTACGACCGGCGTCAGCGTGCAGTACGCCCCGCCGTCCATCACGACCTCGATGTCCTGCGCGATGAGCCGGCCGTCGGCGGTCACGCCCGTCCGGTGGCGGACGATCGCCGGATGGCGCTTCGTCGTCGCCGCGAGGTCCTCGTGGCGGTCGTAGATCATCCGGACCGGGCGGCCGGCCTTCAGCGAGAGGAGGGCCGCGTGCAGCGCGATGAGCGAGGGGTACTCCTCCTTGCCGCCGAAGCCGCCGCCGGTCTCGGCCTGGATGACCTGGGCCTGGCGGTCATCGATGGCGAGGCCCCGCTTCAGCGCCGTGTGGACGTAGTACGGACACTGGAGCGACCCGGTGACCGCGACGCCCCCGTCGTCCCGCGGGACGGCGATCATCGCGTTGTTCTCGATGTAGAGCTGCTCCTGGTGGCCGACGCGGTACTCGCCCTCGAGGACGAGATCCGCCGCCGCCAGCGCCGCGTCGACCTCGCCGGTCTCGATGGCGTAGGTCGCGAATTCGTGGTCCGAGACGAGCGGGTCGAAGACGGGTGGCAGCGGCTCGGTGCGGATCGTGAGGGCGTGGCGGGCGGCCCGCAGGGTTGCGCGATCGGGCGCGGCGAGCAGGACCAGGGGCTCGGCGTGGTGCTGGATCTCCCCGCCGAGCGGCACGAGGATCGGCTGGTCGGCCTTGATCGAGCTGACGATGTTGTCGCCCGGGATATCGGCGGCCGTGACCAGCACGACCGCCGACCAGTCGAAGGCCGGCTCCTGGTCCATCGCCACGAAGCGGGCGTGGGCGTCGGTCGAGCGGATCGTCGCGCCGTACCACGCGCCCGGCACGACCAGGTCGTCGGCGTACTTCGCCGCGCCGGTCAGCTTCTCCGGTCCCTCGCGCCGAGGCGGGGGGAGGCCGCGTGCCCGACCGGGCACGACCGTGCGCGGCGGGACCACGAGCGCACCGGGCGGCTCGATGCGGGACGTCATGGCGTGGGGCGACCCTCCTCGACGTCGGAGCGTACCATCGGCGGGGGAAGGGATACGCGGTTCGCACCGCTCGCCACTGGACCGTACTGGACGGCCCACGGCGTTGCTGTGGGACACCGACAAATGGTCCCGCGACCCGCAGAAACAGTCCTGTCCCGGGGCGCGCACCGTATAGTCGAGCGCCCTGGCCCGATTCATCATCCAGGAGTCATTCCGGACCATGGAGCTCTCAGAGAGCACGTTGCTCGCCATCCTCGCGGCGGTCCTGATCGCCGACGTGGCGGTGGTCGTCATCGCGCTGGCGTGGACCCGGATACAGAAGCGTCGCCACCGCGACGAGGAGACCCCCGTGGCGATGCCCCTTCCCCGAATGACCGCAGCAACGCCCGTGGACGGCCGGCCGTACGCGGCCGCGACGACCTTCAGCGACCCGACGACCGACTCGCTGACCGGGCTCCTCCTCGCCACGACGTGGGCCCGGATCATCGGCGACGAGGAAGCGCGCGTCCGGCGCTACCACCGGTCGGCGACGATCTGCATCGTCGAGATCGAGGGGCTCGATCGGCTGGTCTCGCGGCTTGGCCCCGGGTCCATCGAGCGGATCGTCCCGGCGGTCGCCGACACCCTGCGTCGCGGGGCCCGCGACGCCGATCACGTCGCACGCCTGGCCACCGGCCGGTTCGGGATCCTGATGCCCGAGACCGACGAGATCCTCGCGATCAACTACGTGGAGCGCGTCCGCAAGGCGTGCGACCTGTGGCTCGAGTCCGGGGCCGTGTCCCTGCGGCTCGCTATCGGCTGGGCCAGCTCGAGCGGGGACGGCTCGCTCGTCGACGCCGAGGCACTCGCCACGGACCGGATGTACACGGAGCTCCGGCGCGCCGCCCGCGCCAACCCGCCGAGCGACCCGACCCCGACCAACGGTGGCATGGAGCGCGTCTTCGGGAGCTAGTCCCGCGCGGCCCGCGCGGCCGCGACAGACCGACGCCCCGTCCCTGCCGATCGGCACGAACGGGGCGTCATTGGTTCTGCGGCATCTGGGCACGCGTCGCGCGCCCGGATACCGCACCCGTCAGGTCAGTGCGCGTTGACCTCCACCCGCACGAGACCCTCGGCCTCGGGCGTGGCGGGGGCGGACCCGACGATCACCTCGCGGCGCGCCCGGCCGGGCAGTGCCAGCGCGACGACCGCGCCGACCGCGACGATCGCGGCCCCGGCCCAGACGGCGGGGACGAGACCGTCCACGAAGGTCGAGGGCGTCGCGTACGAGCCGTTCGCGGAGAAGACGCTGGCCAGCACCGCCACCCCGAAGACGCCCCCGATCTCACGAATGGTGTTCGTGGCACCCGACGCCTGGCCCTCCTCGATCCGATCCACGGACGACAGGACGACGTTGGCGATCGGCGCGAAGAACAGGCCCATCCCGATGCCGGCGAGCACGAACCCGGGCACGAGGACCGGATACGCGACGGTCGGCGTGGTGACGGCGGCGATCCAGGCCAGCCCGGCCGCGAGCGCGACCATGCCGGCCACGAGGATCGGCCGACCGCCGATCCGCCCGGCGAGCACACCGGCGATCGGCGCGACGATCGCGGGCATCGCCGTCCACGGCAGCGTCCGCAGGCCGGACTGGAACGGGCTCAGGCCCTGGACGATCTGGAAGAACTGGACGAGGAGGAAGACGGCGCCGAAGACGCCGAAGTACATCAGGAACGACACGACGTTGGCGGCGCTGAAGCCACGGCTCCGGAAGAAGCGCAGCGGCAGCATCGGCGACTTGGTGCGCGACTCCCAGACGAGGAAGAGCGTCATGAGGATCGCCCCGATGGCGAGGGCGATGAGGATCTGCGAGTCGCCCCAGCCGAGCTCGTTGCCGTGGATGACGCCCCACACCAGCGCGAACAGGCCGCCGCTCACGAGACCGAGCCCGAGGAGATCGAGTGCGCCGTCCGGTCCGTACGACTCCTCGAGCCGGAACGTCGAGAGGATGATGGCCACGATGCCGATCGGCACGTTGAGCCAGAAGATCCAGTGCCAGTTCACGCCCTCGGCGATGGCCCCGCCGACGAGCGGACCGATCGCGATCGCGAGACCGGCGACCCCACCCCACGCCCCGAGGGCGACGGCGCGGCGCTCCGGCGGAACGGCGCCCGAGAGGATCGTCAGGCTGAGCGGCGTGACGAAGGCGCCACCGACGCCCTGGATCGCCCGGGCGATGATCAGGACGTCACTCGACGGCGCGAGGGCCGCGGCGGCCGATCCGGCGGTGAAGATGACGAGGCCGACGATGAACATCCGGCGACGACCGAACCGGTCGCCGAGCGCGGCGCCGGTGAGCAGCAGGACGGCGAACGTCAGGGTGTAGGCGTTGACCATCCACTCGAGCGCCGAGAGCGAGGCGCCGAGGTCCACCTTGATGACCGGGAGGGCGGTGGTCACGACGAGGTTGTCGAGCGCGACCATGAAGAGCGCCACCGAGGTGATGGCGAAGGTCCACGCGGTCCGGGATCGCATCTTGGCTGGGCTCCTTCCTAGTTAGCAGTCACTAAGCTGTGCGAGGAAAAAAGGGGCCGTCCCGTCCTGGACGGCTTGGTCGATCGCGGCTGCCGCTGGGGCAGCAGGGGCTGGGTTGCGACGTCATCGGGCGGCGGCGATCCTCCCGAGCGAAGCGAAGCTGAAGTCGCCGGCCTCGGCCATGTCCGGGCCGATCGCGGCCGCAGTGTTCATGAGCATGCCCATCGCGAACCACTCCTCGAGCTCGCGGTCGCTGGCGCCCGACAGTTCGGCGACCAGGCGGTAGATGCTGATGAATTCGTCCCCGACGACCTCGCGGATCTCCGGGTCGCCACACGCGGCGTACGACTGGAGCTGGCACAGGAGGAGCTCACGATCGCGCAGGAGGTCGCAGTAGGCGAAGCCGATCTGCTTGAGCACGTAGTCGGTCGAGGGATCCTCGGCACGAGCGCGCTTCCCGGTCGCCTCGAAGGCGATCCGCGTCCGACCGAAGCCGTGGCGGACGGCCGCGATGAAGAGGTCCTTCTTCGTCCCGAAGAGCTGGAAGAGGTAGGGCTGGCTCACGCCGGATCGCCTCGCGATCGCCTCCGTGGAGGTGCCGGCGTAGCCGGTCTGGGCGAATTCGGTCATCGCGGCGGCCACGACGGCGTCGCGGCGCTCGTCGGCGGAGAGTCGGGTGGTCGGTGTCATATCGCGTAACTTAGTGAGTACTAAGTCGCATGTCAACCCGGCAAATGTCGGTGCCCGTGTCGGGCGCCGGGGTGGTCGGCCGGCGCCGGGGTGGTCGCCGGCGCGATGGGTGGGCGGTCCGAGGCGTCAGTCGCGACCGAGGCGGATCCCCCGCCCGGGCGTCGCGCCCGTGTGCGCGCCGCCATCGACGACCGCGACCCCGTTGACGATCACGTGGTCGATGCCGTCGGGGAAGCGGCGCGGCTCACCGTAGGTGGCGTTCGACCGGACCGTCGCCGGGTCGAAGACGACGATGTCCGCGATCGCGCCGTCGCGGAGCACGCCCCGCTCCCGGAGGCCGAGCCGTGCCGCCGCGGCGCCCGTCATCTTCCGGATCGCCTCCTCGAGCGAGAGGCGGGCCTCGTCGCGGACGAACTGGCCGAGGATCCTCGGGAAGCTGCCGTAGGTGCGCGGCGAGGGCTTCTCGCCCAGGAACGTCGAGTCCGTTCCGACCATCCCGACCGGGTGCGCCACGAACAGCGGCAGCGTCTCCGCCATCGGCCCGCTCGTGACCTGGCTCACGCCGAGTCGCTCCGTGAGGAGCAGGTCGCAGATCGTGTCGACCGCGTCGCGGCCGGTCTCGGTCATGACCTCGGCGAGGGTCCGCGACTCCCAGCGCAGGTTGTCCGGGTGCGCGAAGGCGCCGAGCCGCAGGTCCGACCAGCCGGCCGGGCCGGTGTAGGCGGCGCCGCGTGCCGCGAGCTCGGCACGGAGACGATCGCGGGCCGTCCGGTCGGCGAGGCGCGCCTTCAACGGCCCCGGCCCGCCGGCCTGGATCCAGAGCGGGAGCTGGATCAGGAGCCGCGTGCTCGCCCACTCGTAGGGGTACGTGTCGAAGGTGATGTCGAGCCGATCGGCGCGCGCATCGTCGACCAGCGCGAGTAGGGGTTCTGCCGGACCCGGGTGCGTCGCGCGGTGATAGAAGTGCGTGATATGCGAGGGGGCATCAGCCCGCCGGCCGATCTCGATCGCCTCGCGGAACGGGTCGAGGTAGCGATCGCCGAGCTGATAGCGCACGTGGGTGTGGTAGAACCCGCCGGCTCGACCGGCCTCCGCGGTGAGCGCGGCGAGCTCGTCGGTCGTCGCGAACGCGCCGGGCGGGTAGTCGAGCCCCGAGCTGACGCCGACGGCGCCATCGGCCATCGCCTCGCGGAGCATCGCGCGCATGCGGTCGACGGCTGCGGCGTCGGCGGGCGCGTCGTCCCAGCCGAGGGCCGCGATCCGCAGCGCCGAGTTGCCGACGAGCGTTCCGATATTGACGCTGACGGTGCCGTCGAAGCGGGCGAGATAGCTCGCGACCGAATCCCAGTCGTAGTCGATCGGCGGACGCCCGTCGAGCCCGGAGTCGAGCTCGACGAAGGCCTCGAGGTCGTCGCGTGACGTGAACGGCGCGAACCCGTTGCCGTCGACGCCGACGATCTCGGTCGTGATGCCCTGGCGCACCTTGGGTTCGTGGCGCGGCTCGGCGAGGATCGTCAGACCGCCGTGGCTGTGGAGGTCGATGAACCCAGGGGCGACCACCTTCCCGGTCGCATCGATCCGGCGGCCGACGTGGTCGGGCGGGGCCGCGTCGGGCGGCAGCAGACGCAGCCGCTCTCCGTGGACGACGACACTTCCCGGCCGACCGGGCGACCCGGTCCCATCGACGATGGTCCCGCCGCTGATCAGGAGGTCGGCGCTGTCAGGCACGCCCTATTCCGTCCGTCCCTTCGATGTGCATGCGGCGACCATATCGGAGACTGCTCTTCTTCTGTTCGCCGGACGGGTCAGCGCAGGCACCGATCGGACAAGGAGGCCGCCCGCGATCCGTCGTTCGGTGCATGGGAGGCACCGACCGCCATCGTCATGGATCTCGTTCGCTCATACGGTCGTGTCATGCACAAGCGAGGTGACCGACAGGTGAGTGGCGGCCGGCAGACTGCCCGCCTATGGGATCAAAGGAACGTGGTGCAGACCGAGGAGCCCGACTCGGCCTGCGCGACCTGATCGCCGTCGGCGAGGACGTCCGGGCGGCGCGGATCGGTGCCGGGTTGAGCCTCCGAACCGTCGGGCGAGCCGTCGGTCTGTCGTACTCGCAGGTCGGAAGGATCGAGCGCGCCCGGCACCCGAACGTCTCCGTGGTGCAGCTCGCACGGATCTGCGGCGTCGTCGGGCTAGATCTCCGAGTGCGCACCTACGTTGCTGGCCCTCCGCTCCGAGACATCGCGCAAGTCGCGCTCCTCGAGCGCCTGCGTGAACGGATCCACCCTGACCTGCGACTCGACCTCGAGGTGCCACTCCCGCTCGAGGGCGACCCGAGGGCGTGGGACGCCGTGATTAGCGGTCACGGCGAACTGACGGCGGTCGAGGCGGTAACAAGACTGCACGATCTGCAGGCGGTCCTGCGACGAACGTCGTTGAAGCAGCGCGACGCCGCCATCGACCGCGTCCTACTGCTATTGGCGGACACCGCACGGAACCGAGCCACGATGCGTGAAGCTGACGCACTGATCCAGGACGCGTTCCGATCCAGCGCACGATCCGCGCTCGCGGACCTCGGAGCCGGCCGTCATCCGGGAGGATCGTCTGTGGTCTTCCTTTGACGGTCCGATCGGATCGCCGCCCGTGCACGTGGCGACCATTTCGACGAACGAGGATCGCCTCGATCGCCGCGTGGTCGCGACGCGCACCGAGCCGCTGGTGCCGCCCGTGTCCGGACGCCGATGGTGCATCCGATGCGCCGATCCGAGACACAGTCCGTCGGCGATCGCCGGAATGGTCGCGTCATGCACGCGCGGGCTGCAGGCGGGATCGGGAGGAACGGCGTGCGCCGCTCGGACGGCGTGACACGCTGCCTCGGGGCCGTCAGCCCAGGCGAGCCAGCGCGGCGCCGACGAACGCTTCCAATCGGGTCCGGGCCTCGCTCGCCGGGATGTGGGGCCATGGGCCGGTCCACGAGTCGTTGGCCGCGGCATCGGGCCAGTCGAGGAACCCGAGTGCCGCCTCGATGTCCCATGCCGGATCCCCCGGGAGCGCCGCCTCCACGGCCTCGGGTCCGTGGAGCGCGGCGAGGTTGACGCGCATGTGGGCCAGGTCGAACGCCGCCGGACCGACGCAGGCGCTCTCCCAGTCCACGACTCCGACGATCCCATCGCCGCCCCACAGGACGTTGCCCGGGTGGATGTCGCGGTGGATCAGGACGCCGGGCGCCACCGGTCGAGCCGTCTCGGTCCGCTGGACGGCCCCCTCCCAGAGCATCGGATCGCCCCACCACGCCGGACGGCGCAGGTCTTGGCCCTCGTGATAGCCGCGGTACGCCCACCCGGCGAGTGGAGCGGCGTCGACGGCGTGGATCTCGTCGAGCAAAGCCAGGATCGCGCCGGCGTCGGGGAGGTCGTCTCGGAACCGCCCCGGCACGCGCGTCATCAGGACGGCCGCCGGCTCGGACGCGCTCACTGCCACGAGGCGCGGCGCCGGGACGGGCGTGCCCTCGAGTGCCTGCAGGGCGGCCACCTCGCGGGCGATGGCATCCGGCTCGAGGCTGGGGGAACCCGGGTCGGGATACCAGCGCAGGACCAGCGCTGCTCCGCCGGCCCGCAGCCCGATCACCTCGCTCGGTCTCGCCTCGGAGAGCCGCTGGATGGCCTCCACGGGTCCGCCGCCGGTCTCGGTCGCCACCCACGCGAGCAGCTCGGGCGGGAGGCGCTTCACCCTCGGACCCCGGGGCCCTCCAGCCCCCGGCCTCGGACCCAGGCTCCACGGACCATGTCCGGGTGCGACCGGAAGATGAGCCGGCTGACCAGGTCCTCCGGGGCGTCATCGACGGTCCCCGGGATCGGCGCGACGAACGAGGGGTCGATGACGATGAGGTCGGCCTCCTTGCCGGCCTCGAGGGACCCGATCCGATCCGCCAGGCCCAGCGCCTGCGCGCCCGAGAGTGTCGCGATCCGCAGCCAGTCGAGGGGCGTCATCGGCACGCCGGCCGTCCCGACCCCGGCGACCTCGAGGGCGTTCTTCGCGTAGGCGCCGACCCGCATCTGGGTGAAGATCGAGAGGTCCGGGCCGCCGGCCACGTCCGAGCCGAGACCGACGCCCAGCCCGGCCTCGAGGTAGCGCCCGAGCGGCATCACCCCTGACGCGAGGAACAGGTTCGATGCCGGGCAATGTGCGACCCGGGTCCCGGTCTCCACGAGACGGGCGAGCTCCCGGTCCGAGAGATGGACCGCGTGGGCGAGCACGGTCCGCTCCCCCAGCCCGCCGGCGCGGTCGTAGACATCGACGTAGTCGCGTGCCTCGGGGAAGAGGCGCGCCACCTCGGCGATCTCGCCACGGTCCTCCGAGACGTGCGTCTGCCAGTACGCACCGGTCGAGGCCGCCAGTGCGGCCGACTCGCGCAGCAGGTCCGCGGTGCACGAGACGGCGAACCGCGGCGTGACCGCATAGCGAAGCCGTCCCTCGTCGCGGCCGTGCCAGCGCGCGATGAGATCCGCGGTCTCGCGCAGCGTCCGATCGAGGATCGTCGTGGGATCGATCGTCGTGTCGTAGGTGACCCGATCCATCATCACCTTCCCGACGATGGCCCGGATCCCGTGCCGCTCGGCAGCCCGGAACGTGGCCTCGAGGCTGGCCTCGTACACAGCGCCGTAGACGAGGGCGGTCGTCGTGCCCGCGGCCGCGAACGCGGCCCACGCGAGCGGCGCCAGCCGTTCCGCCTCTGCCTCGTCGAAGGCCCGTTCGAGCGGGAAGATGTAGCGCTCGAGCCAGGTCAGCAGGTCGAGTCCGGCTCCGAGGCCCGCATTCGGGAGCTGGGGCAGGTGCGCGTGGAGGTCGACCAGCCCGGGCATCACGACCCACGGGCGCAGGTCGATGGCGGTCGCGAGGTCGAACGGGACGCCGGCTGCTTCGGGGACGTCAGTCGCGGCACCCGCGAACGCGATCCGCCCGGCGGCGTCGACGATGACGAGGCCGTCGGGTTCGTGACGGGTCCCGCCCTCGTCGAGGGGGGTCAGCAGGCGCGCGCGGATCGCGAACGGCGGCGAGGCGGGCAGGTGCACCGGCGAAGGCTAGCAGGGGCCCGGGCGCGCAGACACTGCTCGGTGCCGTGCTGGCCGGGGAGGGGTCAGGCAGCGGGCCGGAGCCCGCGCGACCCCTAGCGCTTCTTGCCGCGGACCTCGAAGAGGTGGGCGGTCCACTCGGAGCCGCCGCGATCGATCGTCGCGGAGCTGCCGCGCCAACCGCAGGTGCAGGTGATGACCTGATCGCGGTGCTTGTACTCGTCGATCACGTGCTTGAACGGCTCGGCGACGGGCGTGGCAGGCTTCAGGGGCGGGCGACTGTTCACAAGGACTCCTGGACGCGTTCGATGCCTGCACGCAGCGCGTGTGGGGGAGGGACAAGCATACTCCAGATGGGGGTCGACCGCCCGGAACCCCACCCGGCGACCGACGATCCGGCGGACGCACGGCCCGATCCCGCGGACGCGCCGGCGCCGGTCAGTCCGGCGAGAGGTGGTACCCCATCCGGCGCGGCAGCCGGGTGAGCTCGCGAAGGAGCGGAGAGACGGGCGCACCACGTTCCTCGGCCGCCTCGCGCCGCACGATCGCCTCGCGGACCACCCGCGCCCCGAGGTAGCGGAACGGCTCCGGCGGGAAGGCGCGCGGGCGCGGACCGAGGAGCACGACCGGCGCCAGGGGGTCGTCCGGTGCGGGCGCCTCACGAAGCGCCAGACTCGCGAGCATCCGCCCGGCCACGAACGACGGACCCACGCCGTTCCCGGAGTACCCATGGGCATAGTGGATGGGTCGATGGCCGACGGTCCCGATGGACGGCAGGTGATCGGCGGCGATGTCGATCGGGCCGCCCCACGCATCCTCGATGCGGACGTCGCGCAGCGAGGGGAACAGTCGCCGGAGACCGGCGGCCGCCCGGACGGCCGCGTCGGCGTCATCGGTGAAGACCCCGCCGATCCGGCCGCCAAACCCGGCTCGGCCGCCGCCGCCACCGATCGCGATGCGCCCGTCGTGCGTCGTGCGCAGGTAGTGGAGCGTGAATCGCGCATCGGCGAGCCCCTCGCCACCGGTCCAGCCGAGGGCCGCCAACCGGTCCGGGATGGGCTCCGTGAGCACGATGTAGCTCGACCACGTCACGAGCCGGCGGCCGAACGAGGGCCATGCGGCGGCCCACGCGTTGAGGGCCACGACCGCGGATCCCGCGATCACCTCGCCCTCACCCGCGGATGACGTCGTGCGGACGCGGACCGGGCGACCGGCACGTCCGGCGGGATGCCTGCCGCCCACCGCGCCCCGACCGCCCCGACCCAGCCCGGTCGCTCGCCGTCGAGCTCGGTCACGCGCGTCCCCTCGTGGATCACGACGCCACGCTCGAGCGCGACGCGCCGGAGCCCGCGGGCGAGGAAGGCCGGCTGGACCGTGGCCGCGCCCGGCATGAACGCACCGCCGCGCAGGACCGGCGAGGCGACCCGGGCCTGGACCTCGGCCGCGGTCATCGCCACGTACCGGTCCCCTACCCCGAGCCGCTCGCACGCGCGGACCGCCGGCTCCCACGCCCCGTCCTGGGAGGGCGCGGCGCTCGCGGAGATCGTGCCGGCCTTGCGGTACCAGGCGTCGACGCCGTTGGCGGCGCACCAGCGCCCGATCTCGTCGACCGCGCCGTCCATCGCCCACGCCGCCGAGAGCGCGCCGGCGTCCCCGTAGCGTTCGATGAGCGTGGGCATCTCGTCCCACCAGCCGGTGATGAACCCGCCGTTCCGGCCGGACGGCCCGCCGCCGCAGATGTCGGCCTCGAGCAGCACGACCCGCGCGCCAGGATCGCGTTCCTGGACCCGGAGTGCCGTCCAGAGCCCCGTGTAGCCCCCGCCGAGGATGACGACATCCGCGGTCACGGTGCCGCGCAGCGGCGGCGCGGGCGCTGCCGCCCCACCCGCATACCCGAGCCCGCCCGCCGCCTCGATGGCCAGCGCCTCGCGCAGCCACCACGATCGCCTGGTCCCGCTCGGCCGGATCCCCGCTAGCACGGGCTCATTGTGGGACCGGCAGGAGGTCCGTCTGCAGCACGTCGTCGACCGTGACGGGCTTCGGGACGAGGCCGAGCGTCGTCATGTACGCGATCGACGAGGTCCAGCCGTCCGGATCGAGCGCCCCGAGGCCGTGATCGACCTGGGTCGGACCCGTCCACGAGTCGATGGTCGCCGCGAGGATGGCCGCCTGGGTGTCCCGGGCCGACGCGAGCTCCGGCACGGCCGCGATGGCCGCGTCGAGCCCGGCCGTCGGGTCGGCGGTGATCTCCTGCATCGCGCGCAGCGTCGCCGCGACGAACGCAGCGACCGCGTCGTGCTTCGCCCCGAGCGTGGCCGTCGAGCTGATGAGGCCGGGACCCGGCAACGGCGTGATGTCGTCGATGTGGAGGACCGTGGCCTTCTCGCCGGTCATCTCGAGCTGGACCGGCTCGTTGTTCGAGAAGCCGGTCGCGGCATCCACGGCGTCCTGCGTGACGGCGGCACCCTGCCCGAAGTCGGGGTACTCCACGATCGTCACGTCGTCGGGCGTGAGCTTCGCGGAACCGAGCAATGCCTGGAGCATGATCCACGACGACCCGTAGCGGCCCGGGATCCCGATGCGCCTGCCCTTGAGGTCGGACGCGTCGGTGATGCCGGTCGACGACTTCGCGAACACGATCGAGGGGAACTTGCCGTAGAGCGTCGCGATGTACCGGACCGGGATGCCCTGGCTCACGGCCGGGATGACGCTCGTGCCGTCCGAGATGCCGACGTCGATGGCGCCCTGGCCGACGAGCGTGACGAGGTCCGGATCGATCTTGTTCTGGAACTCCACCTCGAGCCCCGCCTGCTTGTAGTAGCCCTTCTGGTCGGCGAGGTAGAACGGCGCGAACTGGACGCTCGGGATGTACCCGAGCCCGACGGTGAGCTTCGTCGGTGCCTGGCTCGCGCCGGCGGCCGCGGAGGCGCACGCCGCAGACGGAACGACCGTCGCCGCGCCCGCGGAGGGGGCGGCCGCCGCGGCGGCATCCGGGCCGCAGCCGGCGCTCGGGATCACGCCGCTCGCGAGCCCGCCATCGCTGCAGGCGGCCACGAGCAGCGTGGCGAGCAGGGCGGTGAGCATGGTTGGTGCGAGGCGGGAGCGAAGGGACACGTGGACCTCCAGGGCTTCGGGCGGGGTGGACCGGGTCATCGGACGCCCACGAAACGGCGTTCGGCGAGGACGACGACGAGATAGAGCGCGATGCCGACGAGCGCGATCGTGAGCAGCGTGGCGAACATCAGCGGGATGTCGAAGAGCGAGCCGCGCGCGATGTTGACCAGGACGCCGAGCCCCTTCTCGGCGCCGGCCCATTCACCGACGATGGCGCCGACGACCGCGAGCGTGACGCCGACGCGGAGCCCGCCGAGGATCGACGGCAGCGCGGCCGGGATCTCGAGGGTCGTGACGACCTGACGACGCGTGGCCCGCAGCGCCCGGCCCAGCTCGAGGAGCCGGGCGTCGACCGAGCGGATCCCGACCATCGTGGAGACCGCGACCGGGAAGAACACGATGATCGAGCAGATGAGGACCTTGCTCACGAGACCGGGTCCGAACCACAGCGCGATGAGCGGGGCCAGCGCGAGGATCGGCGTGGCCTGCGCCGCGACGAGATACGGCGAGATGAGGCGTTCGACGAAGGCGCTCCGCGCCAGCGCGTAGCCGACGACGAGCCCGAGGCCTGCGCCGACGACGAGCCCGAGCGCGACCTCGACCAGGGTCGCCTCAAAGTGCGGGGCCATCGTGCCGTCGAGCCACGCGCCGACGAACCGGGACAGGACCGTCTCCGGTGGCGGCAGGATGAAGACCGGGTAGCGACCGATCTCGACGATGGCCTTCCAGACGACGACGAAGACCACGAGGGCGCCGATCACCGGGAGCAGCACCGACCGCCTCATGACGCGAGCTCGAGGTGCGCGCGGATCCGCGCGGCCGTGCCCGACGCCACGCCGCCGTCGAGGACCTCGATGGTGCGTGGTCGTGGCGCCTCGACCGGGATGTCCGCGACGACCCGGCCGGGCCGAGGCGACAGGACGACGACCCGGTCGGCGACGAGGATCGCCTCCGCGATGCTGTGCGTGACCATCACGATCGTCGTCGCGGCGCGCTCGCCGAGCCGGAGGAGCTCGAGGTCGAACCGCTCGCGGGTCAGTGCGTCGAGCGCGCTGAACGGCTCGTCGAGGAGGAGGATCTCGGGGGCGAGCGCGAGCGCGCGGGCGAGCGCGACGCGCTGGCGGGTCCCGCCGGACAGCGTGGACGGCGGGGCGTCGAGCAGCGCCGGCTCGAGGCCGACGAGCTCGATGAGCTCGTCGAGACGGGCCGCGCGACGCTCGGCCGGCCAGCCCGCGAGCTCGAGCGGGTAGGTGATGTTGGTGCGGCCGCTCCGCCACGGCAGCAGCCGGGGCTCCTGGAAGACGAGCCCGATCCGCGGATCCGGACCCGCCAGCGCGGCGCCGTCGAGCAGGACGGACCCGCGCGCCGGGGTCAGGAGGCCCGCGATGACCCGCAGGAGCGTCGACTTGCCGCAGCCGTTGGGCCCGATCAGGGCGACGATGCCACCGCCGGGCACCATCAGCTCGACGCCGTCGAGGGCGACCAGCTCGCCGTGGTCCCGCGTCGGGAAGGTGACGGCGACGTCGGTCAGCCGCAGCTCGCCGCTCATGCGACGGCCCCGGCCGGCGGCGTGAGCGAGCGGAGGATCGGCGCGGTCGCCGGGTACAGCTCGACGTACGCCTCGTACAGGCGATCGTAGACGTCGTCGTGGGCCGCGTCGGGGGCGATCCGATGGTCGATCGAGGTCATCGCGGCGATCGCGGCCTCGACGCTCTCGTGGACGCCGATCCCGACGGCCGCCAGGATGGCGGAGCCGAGCACCGCGGTCTCGAGGACGGTCGGGACCGCGACCTCGAACCCGGTGACGTCGGCCTTGATCGCGTTCCAGACGTCGCTCCGGGCCGGTCCGCCGCACGTGCGCATGTCCGTCACCCGGACGCCCGCCGCCAGCATCGGTGCCGCGACGTGCCGGATGGCGAGGGCGGAGGCCTCGAGGATCGCCCGGGCGAGATGACCGCGGCCGTGGGCGAGGGTCAGGCCCGCGAAGACCCCGCGAGCCGTCGGGTCCCAGAGCGGCGAGCGTTCGCCCGCGAGGTACGGGAGGAAGACCAGGCCGTCGGCTCCCGGCGGCGTCGCCGCGGCCTCGGCGAGGAGGGCGTCGATCGTGATCGTCCCGCCCAGGATGGCGTCGCGGTACCAGTCGAGGGCACGACCCGTGGCGGCCATGGCGGCACCGACGCTGTACAGCCCCGCGAGCGGCGCGGGGGTCACGAAGCCGCCGGGCACCTCGACCGGATGGTCCCAGTAGACCCCGAACCCGCCCGCGGAGCCGCCCGGGTCGTAGGCATCGCCGGGGTGCCGCAGCCCGGCGCCGTGATAGCTCGCGAAGGCGTCGACCGTCCCGCCGATGACGGGGATGCCGGCGCGGAGCCCGAGCGCGTCCGCGGCGTGGTCGGTCAGCCCGCCGACGCGTTCACCGGTCCGACCGACCGGGGCGAGCTTCGCCGACGGGACGCCGGCGGCCGCGGCGACCGCCGGATCGGGCACGAGCTGGTGCGGGATGAGCGAGGCGCAGGCCACGCCCGACAGGCGGAATGCCAGCCACTCCCATGTGCTCAGATACCAGCGCGTGGACGCCGCCGCCGCCGGGTCGTGTCGCTCGACCCACAACGCAGCCGGCAGCCCGCCGAGCGCCCAGCCGCGGATGCCCGAGGCGGCAGCCAGCTCGTCGGCCTCGCCGGTCGCGCGCGTGTCGAGCCAGGTGATCGCGGCGCGCGTGGCCTCGCCCCGGTCGTCGACCGCGACGAGCGTCGGTCCGTGGCCGTCGACGCCGATGGCCACGATGTCGACGCGGGCCTGCGCATGGAGCGCACGGACCGCCCCGACCACCGCGGACCACCACTCGCCCGGGTCCTGCTCCGCCCAGCCCGGCCCCTCGCCGACCGCCATGGGGTAGCCGGCGCGGGCGAGCGCGAGCAGCCGGCCGTCGAGCGAGACGAGACCCGCCTTGACCTCGTTCGTGCCGAGGTCCAGGCCAAGGACCGCCGAGCCGGTCGTGCTCATCGGGAGCGTCCGTGGGCCGGCGAGAGCGTCGCCTCGTCGAGGGCGACCACGGCCTCCGCCGTCGCGACATCGGTCACGAGGGTCCGCACGATGCCGGCCCGCAGCGCGCCGAGGATCGGGCGCACCTTGCCCTCGCCCGAGGCCACCCCGATCGCGACCGGGACCCGTCCGAGCCGCCGGGCATCGAACGCGATGACCCGATCGCGCAGCGCCGGGCAGACGAACCGCCCGTCGAGGTCGAACGGCGCGACGAGGACCTCGCCGACCGCCTCGTTCGCCGCGAGCTCGCGGTCGATCTTCTTGCCGACGGCCGCGCCGCTCCAGGCCGGCCCGCCGATCCCGAACAGGGCGACATCGAGACGGTCCCAGAGCTCCAGCACGGCCTTCACGCCGGCATGGGCGACCAGGGCCCGCTTCGTCGCGGCGTCATCGACGAGGCCAGGGGCCATCAGCCCGTGCGGCTGGGCCCCGAGCGCCTCCGCGACACGACGGTACGGCTCGCGCTCCGGCCCCGTCGACCAGTACCCGCCGCACAGCGGGATGACCGTGGCCGCGACCGGGCTCGGCGCCTCGTCGAGCGCATCCGTGGTGGCCGAGATGGAGGCCCCGTCACCGACGCCGATGACGGTCCCGTCACGGGCCGCGGCACGGAGGACCTGGGCGGCGAGCCGTCCCACGATCCGACGCGTCAGGTCCTCCGGACCGGCGATCGTCGGCGCGAGGGCGACGGCATCGAGCTGATAGCTGCTCCGGAGCGCCTCGGCGGCGGGGCTCTCGCCGCGGGTCGAGTCGATGATCCGGATCTCGACGATGCCCTCGGCCCGCGCGCGCTTCAGCAGCCGTGAGACCTGCGGCCGCGTGATGCCGAGCTGCGCCGCGATCGCGCCCTGGGTCTCGCCCAGCTCGTAGTAGAGCCGGCTGGCGCGAACGAGCTGCTCGAGATCGCTCACCGGGCGGACCGCGAGACCCGTGGCACAGATGTACTGAACAGATGTGCAGGCATGTGGCCCGCAGCATAGCCGCCGAGCCGCCCTGCGCGCCAGCGGCCGTGTCGGCCGGCGACTCCGCGCCGGGTCTCGGTCGTCAGGGGAGCCGGGCGAGCGCCTCCCGGGCCCGCACGACCTGGAGCGGGTCGAAGCTCGGATCGAGGCGAAGCGCGGCTTCCAGCATGGTCCTCGCCTGATCGGTGCGACCGAGGGCGACGTCGATCATCCCCGCGTGGTACATGAGCTTCGCGTCCTGCGTCCCGAACGCGAGCGCCTTCGTCATCGCCGCATCGGCTTCCGAGGCCCGGCCGTCCTGCAGGAGCGCCCAGGCGTCCGCGTCGTAGCCGTAGACGTCCTGTCGCTTGACCAGCTCGCCCGCGGCAAGGGCAACCGCCCGGTCGGGGTCGAGCCCATGGTTCGCGAGGTAGAGCGCGAGGGTCCGGTCGTAGGCGGAGGCCGCGTCGCCGGCGAGCCTGGCGATGACTTCGACCGTGGCGTAGTCGTCCGACGCCAGCCTGGCGTCGGCGCCCCGGTTCCTGAGGGTGTACAGGTCGCCGCGGCGCGCGAGGAACTCGGGCTGCGGCACGATGGCGATGGCCGCGGTCAGCTCGCGGATGGCGCTGTCGAGGTCACCGTCGGCGGCGGCCACCCGCGCGAGCCCGGAATGGGCGAGGAACGAGTTCGGGTCGGCCGCGAGCGCCGCCGCGTAGGCCGTGGCGGCGCCGGCTCGGTCGCCGGTCGAGATCAGGACGTCGGCAAGTTGGTACTGGTAGAACGCGGCGCGCTCGCCCTCTGCGCCTTCCGGTCCAGACGCATCGACGGCCTGCCGCGCTGCCCGGATGGCCTCGGTCGTGTCGCCGACGATGAACGCGAGGTGGCCGAGGCGGCCCTCGGTGGCGGCAGAGGGGGCGACCGCATCGACCCGCCGATAGGCATCTCGTGCGGCGGCGATGTCGCCGAGCTCGAGCGCCGCGTCGCCGAGGGTCGCCAGGGCGACCGGATCGTCCGGGCGGCGGGCCAGCACCGTCCGAGCCAGGTCGGCGGCCTCGGAGAACCGGTGCAGCGACACCAGGACGCTCCCCTTGTAGCCGATGGCGGCGGCGTTGGTCGTATCGCGCTTCAGCGTCGTGTCGAACGCGATCTCGGCCGCCAGGTACGCCGTGAGGTCCCCCGTCGACCGGGCGATCTCGATCTCGGAGATGCCCAGCCGGTTCGAGCTGACGAAGTCGTCGGGGTTCCGTTCGACGCGATCACCCCAGAACGCGATGTCCGCGCGGATCCGGGCGATGTCGTCGTCGGCGCCCACCACGGCGGCCCCGGCATCGGCTCCGTCGGCCGATCCGAGCGACGTGGCCCCAGGGTCC
The DNA here is from genome assembly GCA_963755115.1 of uncultured Chloroflexia bacterium. GTDB lineage: Bacteria > Chloroflexota > Limnocylindria > Limnocylindrales > CSP1-4 > SPCO01. Next base: position 1,031,718 of record CAVWIK010000002.1, on the reverse strand, counting down.
AGGTCGCCGACGGCAGGTTCCAGCGGATCGACGACGGATGGTCGGATCGTGATCGGCGTGGCGGTGATCCGGACCGCGACCTGGCTCACGATGGCGACGGCCACCATGGCGCCGATGATCGCGATAGTCCGGGTCCGCAGTGAGCGGGGCGTTCGATGGGTGGCGGAGAGCATCGGTCGGCGTCCTCGGATGCGAGGGAGGAGGGGCCTCGCCCGGGCCGGATGGCGCCGGGCGAGGCTGGGCTGACGGGCCTCAGTGAGGCGACGCCAGGTACGGGAAGCTGGACGAGAAGGCCACGTCGTTGGCGTCGACGCCGTCGCTGGCCACGTTCCCGTTCGTCACGAGCGAGAACTCGGCGTTGATGACGTCATCCGACAACTTGCGGCCGTTGAGGAAGCCGGCCGTGCTGCCGAGCTTGATCGTCAGGGTGTCCGGCAACAGGACGTTCGCGATCGTGTTGACCTGCCCGGCCGTGTAGGCCGTTCCGCCGGCGTTGGTCACGACCGCGCCGAAGGCGTTGAGGACCGCGACCGTGGTGTCCTTCATCGTCGACCGGTCGTCGGCCGGGTTCAGGAGGTTCTGGAGATCCTTCTCCGAATCGGTGATGTTGAAGACCGTGTTGATCGCGGGCCGACCCATCCGGTCGATCCGCTGCCAGCCGCTCTTGGCCTGGATGGCGGTGGTCGCCCAGATCCCGACCGTGTTGCCCTTATGGCCGAGCTTCGCGTCCGGCAGGTTCAGCACGATGCTGCTCACGTTGGTCCCGGCGAAGGTGTCGGAGCCCGTGAAGCAGCTCAGGAGCTTGGCGCCGGCGTCGGCGTCGTCGAGCGCGCAGTTGGTCGCATCGGCGGGCGTCCCGAGGTCGAGGCGGCCGTTGAGCAGCCGCGACTTCAGGTGCTTGAACCCGACGAGGTCGAAGAAGAAGGGGTCATCGCGCGGGCCGGCGAAGGCCTTGCCGCCGCCACTCACGTGGGCGGACGACGCGGTGTGCCCGTATCGCGACGTCTTGCCGGTGGCGACGGTCGTGCCGGTCCACTCGGTCCGACGGGCGGCCGCGCCGGTCGCGCGCTTGATCCTGAAGGTCTGGGTGTTGGTGCCGTCGCTGAACTGCTTGAAGTCGCTGAACCGGACGCGGTAGGCGATGTCCGCCCGCGCGTCTCCGTTCGTGTCGATCTTGATCTCGTACAGCGCGGCCTGGCGGAACCGGGCGCCCTTCGAATCGGCCGGGGCCGTCAGGGGATTCACGTTGAGCGCGATGGCGGTGCCCGTGGGGCTGGTCCGCCATGCGTAGACGTCGGTGATGTCGACGCGGGCGTCGATCTTGACGAGCGGGGAATCGAGGTGGTCGGCCGCGCCGACCAGGAGCGGCCCGGCGCCGATCGCGGCGATGGCACCGGCCATCGCGAGCGCGCCGGCCGCGCCGATGAACTTGGTTGCTGATCTCATGGAACCCGTGGCCTCCAAAGTGGGTCGTCGGGCCGTTGGCCGGCCCGTCAGCTGCGTCCGCGTGGGCGTGCGTACCGCGCACGGCGTCTCTCAGTCGGGCTGGGCCATCGGCGATCCTCCATCGCCGGACCAACGGTCGGTCCGGGCATTCCGACGCCGAGATCAGGGAGCCTCGGCAGGTCGGCGGGGGTACGCGGGCCTGCGCCGGATGGATGACTGCGCCTGGTTGGACGGCCGCAGATGCGGGATACTCGATCCGATCGGAGGTGCGGCCGAGGTGCGGTCCTTGGTCGCCACGGGCATCGTCAGCCTGGCGCTCGCCTCGGCGGCGTGCGGCGCCGCGCCGCCGTCGCTCGACCCCGTGTCGACGACCGTGACCTGTGACGACTCCATCAGGCCGCCGCCCAAGACCCTGCCGTGCGCGGCCTCGATCCAGGCGGCGATCCTGCGCCTGCCCTCCGGTCATCCGGCGGTCGTGGCGATCGCGTTCAGCTACGGATCGTTCTGTGCCCCGAACGTCCGCTGCATGCTCCCCGGCCGTGACCGCGGCTATGTGACCTTCGACTTCGCCGCCGGCCGGTCGAGCTACGTGGCGGTGTACGCCGACGCACCGGACGGCTCGATCCGCGCGGACGACCCCGTCGCCATCCCCTAGAGGACGCGCCCGGGGTTCAGGATGCCCTGGGGGTCGAGGGCGGCCTTGATCGCGCGCATGACCCGCATCGCATCGGGACCGACCTGCTCCTCGAGATAGGCGCGCCGCGCGACCCCGATGCCGTGCTCGCCGGTGATGCTGCCGCCGAGCGCGATGGCGGCCCGGTACAGGTCCGCCCGGACGGCGTCGGTCTTGGCCTCGCCCTCCGGGTCGTCGCGATCCAGCACGAGGTCCGGGTGCAGGTTCCCGTCGCCGGCGTGCCCGAACGTGCCCATCCGGACGTCGTGCCTGGCCGCGATCCGCTCGATCTCGCGGAGCATGTCCGCGACCCGCGAGCGCGGCACGCTGACGTCCTCCATCCGGACCTCGCCGAGCCGCTCGAGTGCGTAGTGGGCCATGCGGCGGGCCTGCCGGAGCCAGTCGGCCTCCTGCGCATCGGCGGCGCGGACGACATCGGTGGCACCGGCGCCCCGGCAGGCGGTCTCGGCGCGGGCCAGCTCGTCGGTCGCCGCGACCCCCGGCATGTCCGACTCGACCATGAGCATGGCGGCCGCGCTCCGGTCGAGCCCGAGGTCGTTCATGTCGTCGACCGCGGCGATCGTGAACCGGTCCATGAGCTCGAGCGTCACGGGCGACAGACCGGCGGCGGCGATGGCGCTGACCGCGTCCCCGGCGCTCTCGAGCGTCGGGAAGAAGGCGAGCATCGTCGAGCGCGGCGGGGGCGCCGGCCGCAGTCGCAGGGTCGCCTCGGTGATGATCCCGAGCGTCCCCTGGCTGCCGATCATCAGGTGCGTCAGCGAGTAGCCCGCGACGTCCTTGACGTTCTTGCCGCCGGTCCGGATGACCGCGCCGTCCGCCATCACGACCTCGAGCGAGAGGACCGACGCCCGGGTCTGCCCGTACTTGACGCAGCACAGCCCGCCCGCGTTCGTGCCCAGGTTCCCGCCGATCGAGCACATCTCGAAGGACGCCGGGTCGGGCGGGTAGAACAAGCCCTGGGCGGCCACGGCGGCCTTGAGCGTCGCGTTGATGATGCCGGGCTGGACCACGGCGACGAGGTTCGCGTGGTCGATCTCGATGATCCGGTCCATCGCGGTGAACGCGATGGTCAGCGCCCCCTCGATGCCGGCGGCACCGCCGGACAGGCCCGTGCCGGCTCCCCGAGGGACGATCGGGACGCCATGCTCGCCGGCGAGGCGCACCAGTGACGCCACCTGGGCCGTCTCCGTCGGGAGGGCGACGGCGCCGGGCAGGCCGGCCTTGAGATAGGCGGTCTCGTCGCGGCGGTAGCTCTCCCGGTCGATCGGATCGGTCAGCAGGCGCAGCTCCGGGAGCTCGGCGCGGATGCGCTCCACGAGGGGGCCGATGGTCATGGCTGCCAGTCTAGGGGCCGGAAGGTAGGATGCGGATGATGCGACCGATCCTGATCGTCATGCTTGCCATCGCGGCGATCGGCGCCCCGTCCCCCATCGTCTCCCAGGTCCGGGCCGCCTCCCCGGTCGGGGTCGGCGACATCGTCGCGGGCAGCGTCGACCGGTCCAGCCTCCGGCTCGCCGCGACCTACGACGCCCGCCTCAAGCTGTCGTGGGCCCATCACCGGATCCGCGTGGACGCCACGCTGGCGATCACGAACACGTCCGGCGGCCCGATCGACCGGCTCGAGCTGAACACCATCGCGACCCGTCTCGGCGGCATCCGGCTCGACCCGGTGACGGTCGACGGCGTGACGGTCAAGGCCAAGGTCAGCGACCAGACGATCGTCGTGCCGCTGGGGGGCATCCTCCCCGTCGGCGGGTCGACCCGCGTGCGCGTCCGCTACGGCGCCGATCTCCGCACGACCCTGAGCGGTTCCACCTGGATGTTCACGAAGTCGCACGGGATCGTCGACCTCTACCGCTGGCTGCCGTGGGTCAGCCGGACGACGCCGTTCGACCGGCCCAACCACGGCGATCCGTTCGTCACGCCGTCGAGCTCGTCGGTGCGCGTGAAGATCGTCACGGACCGGAAGCTCGTGCTGGCCACCACGGGTGGGCGCGTCTCGGTGAGCACCGATGGGCTGACGCAGGTCTTCCAGGCGCACGACGTGCGCGATTTCACGGTGACCGCCGCGACCGACTACCACACGATCTCGCGGACGGTCGGCGACAACGTCGTCCGGGTCTACTACCGGTCGGGTGCTCCGCGCGCGACCATGCTCGACGCCGCGGCTGATGCCTTCAAGGCGTACGAGTCGAAGCTCGGGCCGTATCCGTACTCGGTCTTCAAGGTCGTCCAGTCGGCCGGCGGGTTCGGGATGGAATCGCCCGGGCTCATCTGGATCCCGACCGGCGTCGCCCACGCCAACCTGCGCTACCTCGCCGCGCACGAGACCGCGCACCAGTGGTTCTACTCGCTCGTCGGCAACGACCAGGCCCGTGAGCCGTTCGCCGACGAGGCCGCGGCCGACTTCATCGCGCGCTACGTGACCGGCACCAAGCGTGCCAGCCGCTGCCCGACCGGCCGGCTCGACCACACGATCTACGGCTACACGACCCGGTGCTACTACGAGAAGGTCTACATCCAGGGCGGCAACCTCATCGACAGCGCCCGCAAGAAGATGGGCTCGACCGCGTTCTGGGCCGCACTGCGGGGCTACGTCGATGCCCACCGGTTCGGGCTGGGCTCCACGAAGGCGCTGCTCGACGCACTCGACGCGGGGACGTCGAAGAACCTCGGCACGACCCTGTTCGCGCCCCGGTTCCCGCGCTACTACTGAGCCGCGGCTACCCGTCGGCGCTCGGCCGGCCCGTGGTCCGACGCGAGGCGACGGTCCGCGGCGAGCGCCTGCGGCATCTGGCGGAACGTCGACGGGAGCATTGGACGCCAGGCCCGCCACCCCGCGACGAGCCAGCACGAGACCAGCCGCTCCAGCGTGCCCCACGGCAGGCCGTAGGCGTCGCGGACGGTCGGTGGCAGCAGCCCGATCGCGGGCCACAGGGTCCAGTCGTAGAGCGCGGTCGCGATGGGGAGGTCGGCCAGGACGCCGGGCAGCGGCGGATGCAGGATCACCGAGGCGAGCTCGCGCGCGAGGTCGCCAACGACGACCGGACCGCCCGGCGCCAGCATCGCGTCCGAGTAGGCCTCGAACGCCGCGAGATCGGCCGGGAGGTGCTCCTCGGGGATGCCGAACGCCCGGCCGATCGGGCGCGTCTCCTCGTAGAAGGCGGCCCGCCGGGATCGATCGAGCGGCGCGAGCCACGCGTCGTAGGCCACGATCGTCGAGTCGACGAGGGTCGCGTGGACCCACATCGAGAGCGCCGGGTCGCGCGCCGAGTACCCCGGACCGGCGATGCCGCGGTGCAGCGTGTTGAGGCGGCGGATCTCGGCCCGCGCGGCCTCGGTCGTGCCGTAGACGATCGCGAGATAGCTCCGGAGCGTGGCACGGAGGCGCCGCCACGGGTCGGCGCGGAAGTCGGAATGCTCGTCGACACCGGCCGCGATCGACGGGTGGGCGATCTGGAGGAGCAGGGCCCGCGGACCCGCACCGAGAAGCAGCATCGCCTCGCGGTTCAGGCGCCAGGCCTCCGATGCCGGGCCGTACAGGCCCGCGTCGTCGCCCGGACCATGCATCCTGTCGGCGGTCAGCGGCGTATCCACAGTCGAACGATACGAGAGGGACGCGCATGGCGACGACGGGCGACCGCTGGGGAGCCGATTTCGATCCGGACGAGCTGGCCAGGCTCGAGACGCGGATGTGGAAGGCGTACTACCGGCGGCAGCCGGCGCGGCTGTTCGGGCTGCTGGTCATGGCGCTCCGAGCCCAGGCCCACGTCGGCTGGCACCGGGCCCTGATGGCGAGCCTGCTCCTGACCCGGGCGGCCGCCGGGTTCGCCCGCGCGACCGGCGACTACGAGCGGTACGCCCCGGACATCGGACGTGCCTACCGCATGCTGGGATTGCCGGAGTCGGTCGATGCCGAGGCCGTCGCCCGCCACGAGCTGCGCTGGTGGGTCGTCCGTCGCGAGATCGGCCTGGCGGCGGGGCCGGCCGCGGGCGAATCGATCACCGACCTGTACGCCGCGATCTACGAGCTGCCGCGCGACAGCGTCGCCGAGGCCGGCCGCCTGCGGGGCATGGCCGCAGAGGTCCGCGACCGCGGGGCGACCGACGATCCCGACGGCCCGACCGGGCCTGGTCGCGCCTACTGGCCCGAGGTCGCGCGCCTCCTGCGTGCGTCGTACCGGAGCCTCGCGGACGCGCTCGACGAGGGGTGACTCGGCGCGACGCGGCGGAGTCGGCCGGCGACCGTCCGGCCGGGCGAGCTCAGGCGTCTCCCGGCGACCCGGCGGCGGCCGTTGGCCCGGCGTCGGCCGTCGGCTCGGCCGCGACCGTCGGCTCGGCGGCGGCCGTTGGCCCGGCGTCGGCCGTCGGCTCGGCCGCGGCCGTCGGCTCATCGGCGTCGGCCGCAGGCTCGATCGTGCTCCCCGGGGCCGCCCGGCCCCGCCGGAGCAGCGCCGTCCCCTTCGACGTCGGGATCACCTCGAGCGCCCAGCCCGGCTCCTCGGCGATCCAGCGCTGCAGCATCCGTTTCTCGGCGTCGCGCGACGCGTCGTCCACCAGCACGAACGCCGTCGCCGACAGCCGGCCGATGAGCACCGGGAGTGCGGGATAGCGGGGCGTCCCTTCGTGGTCGATGCTCTGGGGCGGGCCATCGACGACGAGGGCGTCGATCTCGGCGAGGTCGCGGACCTCGCGCGGCAGGTCGTACCAGCGATACCGCGCCCCGTGGACCTCCTGCTCGACGAGCGGCGCATCCAGCACCGTGACCCATGCCCCGAGGCCGAGGCTCTCGACGAGCCGGCGGGTGTTCGAGGCGTAGGCGGGTTCGTGGTCGAGCGTGTAGAGGTGACCGCCGCCGAGCCGGCGGAGCTGCTCGCCGATGACCAGGCTCGAACCGCCGGACCCGAGCTCCACGACCGCGGTCGGTCGCGCGAGGAAGACCTCGCGGGCGAGGAGCCCGGCGACGTCCCAGGCGAGCTGCCAGCGGCCGTCGAGCGGGAGCGGATATGGCAGGTTCGAGAACGAGGCGGCTGCCGCGGCCGACGCTGGCAGCCACAACTGCAGCTCCCGGATCCGTCGCTCGGTCTTCGCCTGGAAGGCCGACATCTGGCGCGCGGTGACGACCTGTTGCCTGACGATCGAGGCCGTGATCGTGTCCGTCGCGTACTTGGCGCTCGCGACGATCGCGAAGACCACGAGCGCGACCGGGATGACGGCCTTGGAGTCCGCCAGGCCGACGAGCGCGGCGGCCGCTACGACCGCGCCGAAGGCCAGACCGCCCGCGGCACCCCACAGGAGGGCGCGGCGGGGCGACCTCCGGAGGTGGATCCGACTTCGCTGGGGCCCTGGGGCCACGGGCAGCCCTCTAGCGGTCGTCGGGACGGCGACCGATGAGCCACCATGCGGTCGGGAAGATGGCCGCGGCGGCGACGAGTTTCACGAGGTCCCAGAGGAGGAACGGCGTCAGCCCGGCGGCGATCGCCTCGGACCAGGACATGCCGGTCGAGAACTTCAGCCACGGCACGCCGAACGCGTAGATGGCGATGCTGCCGAGGAGCATCGCGCCGACCGCCCCACCGATATGCCGGTCCCAGCCGAGCTCGGCGAGCCGGCCGACGACGGCACCCGCGACAACGAACCCGACCAGGTAGCCGCCGGTGGCCCCCCAGATGACGTCGATGCCGCCCTTGCCCTCGGCGAAGAACGGCAGCCCGACGACGCCGAGGAGCACGTACAGCAGCACGGACGCCATGCCACGCCGGAAGCCGAGGGCGCAGCCCACGAACAGCACGCCGAACGTCTGGCCGGTCCACGGGACGGGTTCGTGCGGGACGATGACGAGCGACGTCAGGTAGACGAAGAAGGCGCCGGCGACGATCAGGACCGCGTGCCGGACGCGGGTGTCGACGCGCTCGGCGACCGTGATCGGCACCAGGAAATCGGCGAGCGTCAGACCTCGCTCGGCCGCGTTGGTCCGGTCGAGTCTCGGGAGGGCGATGGTCATCGAGGCTCCACGGGTTCGGGGGTCGCCTGGGGTCGCGACCGACGGCCGGAGTCTAGCATCCGGTCACTCGTAGGCGACGGCCCGCGGGATCGAGATGCGCGCGGCGATGCGGGCGGGGTACGCGGCCGCCAGCATGGCCAGCGCCACGCCGAGGACGGCGGCGAGCCCGAGCGTCCCCCACGGGACGGACGTCGCCGGGTCGAGCCGACCGCCCGCGAGGACCACCATCAGGGCACCGGCGGCGAGCCCGGCCACGATCCCGAGGAGCGACCCGGCCACGCCGACGACCCCGGCCTCGACCACGACCGAGCGCCAGACCTGGCGTCTCGTCATCCCCGCCGCCCGGAGGATCCCGATCTCGCGGACCCGCTCGATGACGTTCATCGTCAGCGCATTCGCGATCCCGAGCGCCGCCACGACGACCGCGATCACGGCCAGCGCGTCGAACAGCCCGAAGACCCGGTCGAGCGCGTCGTCGATCGCCCCCTGGACCCGGTTGAGCGGGACGACGTCGAGCGCGGCGAGAGTGGCCGCCTGGCGGAGCGCCGGGGTCGTGGACGCGGCGGCGCCCGGCGCGAACCGGACCGCGAACGCATCGGCACCCGCGACGCCGAGGTGGTCGGTCGCGTCCGCCCAGCCGACGAGCAGCGACTCGCCGTCGCGCCCTGGCAGCGTCCGGTCGGCGATGCCGACGACCCGCAGGGGCAGCGTGCCGCCGTCCACGGCCGTGACCGAGATCGTGTCGTCGAGGACGACGCCGAGCCGGCCGGCGAGCGAGGCCGGCACGATCGCCGAACCGCCGCCGTCAAGGGCCGCGAGCGCCTCGGCCCGGTCGCCCGCGACCATGGTCAGCCGGCCGTCGGCGTCGAGGTCCGATCCGACCATGGCGGCGCCGTCGGTCGCGATGCCGTCGACGGCCACCTCGAACGCCGCGACCGGGCTGACCCGGGCCACGCCCGGGACCGCCGCGAGGTCCTCGCGGATGCCCTCGTCCGCGGCGACCGGCCGGATGGAGGTCGCGAGGACGTCGCCCGGGACGACGTCGCCGATCCAGGCCCCCGCCACCGACCGGGCGTGCTGGCCGACCGCGCCCAGCGCGACGACGAACGCCAGGCCGACGGCGAGCGCGCCGACCGTGAGCGTGGCCCGCCCCCGGTCGCGGATCAGGGTGGCCCGGGCGAGCCGCTCTTCGAGCGGCAGCGGGAGCCGGAACGGCAGGCCGCCGATGCGCGCCAGCGCCGGGATCAGGATCGGGATCAGCAGGGTCGCGACGAGCAGGATCGCGTAGACGGCCAGGGCCCGGACGGCGCCGGCGGCACCGGCGGTCCGCGGCCAGACGAGCAGGCCCATGACCGCCACGCCGATGAACACGATCGCCAGCCACCGGATCCGCGCCCCCCGCGCCGGGAATGCCTGCGAGCGGGCGCGAAGCGCCTCGACGGGCGAGACGTGCGAGGCGCGCCAGGCCGGCTCGACCGCGGCGGCGAGCGTGACCGCGATGCCGACGACGATGGCGACGACGACCGCCCCCAGGGCGATCTCGGGGCCGCCGAGCGGCACGGAGCCGATCGTCCGCAGGTACGCGACCATGGCCGTCGCCAGGAGGGCGCCGAGGGCCAGGCCGACGAGCGAGCCGACGACACCGATGACCGCGGCCTGGACAAGGACGAAGGTCCGGATCTGCCCGCGGGTCGCACCGGCCGCGCGGAGCAGGCCGATCTCGCGGATGCGCTCGATGACCGTCATCGAGAGCGCGTTGTAGATGAGGAACGCGCCGGCGAACAGCGCGATGGCGGCGATGAGCGCCGTGGTCGCCGAGAAGTCGGCCGTCGAGGCGCGGAGCGAGTCCCCGAGGGACGTCGGCGAGGCGACTACGAACGGCTCGAGCAGCAGGCGCTCCTCGAAGGCGCGGGTGACGGCCGCCGGGTCGGCGCCGGGCTCGATGCCGATGTCGACGCGGGTGACCTCGCGCACGTCGAACACCGCCTGGGCCGTCCTGAGCGGCACGACGACCGTCCGGCCGTCCGGGTCGCCCGGCGGGCCATCGCCCGCGATGATGCCGACCACGCGGTACTCGGTCGGGGCATCCGCACCGAGCACGCTGATCGTCGAGCCCACCGACAGCAGGTCCTGGGAGGCCAGGCGCTCCGAGATGAGGGCGTTCGGTCCGTCCGTCCCGCTGAGCGCGGTCCCGGCGACGAGGGTCGTGTCGTGGAGCTCGGCTTCGACGACCGGGTCGACGCCGAGGATGGTGACCGGCGGCGGCAGGCTTCCGGCCGAGGTCGCCGGGCCGAGATAGGTCCGGCGTTCGAGCGCCGGCGCCGCGACGGCGACGCCCGGCGTGTCGACGATGGCCGCGAGGGTCTCCGGTCCAAGCCCGGTCTCGCCGAATGCCGATATGCGCAGGTCGGCGTGGCCGATGAGCCCGGCGACGGTCCGGTCGGCCGCCGTATCGATCCCGGCATCGGTCGTGAGACCGGCGAACAGGACCCCGACGCCAAGGGCGACGCCGCCGATCGTGAGCATCGTGCGCACGCGTCGTGCGGTGAGGCTCCGCAACGCCAGCCCCGTCAGCCCGGGCATCGCCTCGCTGCCGCCCTACAGGCCCAGCTGGGCGAGCCGCGCGATGAGCGGCCCGGCATCGTGGGAGGCGCGCCGGCCGAGCTGGATCGTGTCCTCGATCCGCCCGTCGCCGATCACGAGGACCCGGTCCGCATAGGCGGCCGCCTTCGAATCGTGCGTGACGAGCACGATGGTCTGGCGGCGCTCCACGCACGATCGCCAGAGCGCATCGAGGATCTCCGTCCCGCTCGTGTAGTCGAGGTTGCCGGTCGGCTCGTCCGCGAACAGGAGCGCGGGGCGCGTCACGAGCGCGCGGGCGACGGCCACGCGCTGCTGCTCCCCGGCCGACAGCTGGTCCGGGCGGTGGCGTGCCTTGGCGGTCAGGTCGACCAGGTTGATGACGTCGCGGATCCGGTCGCGGATGTCGCCGCGGGTCGGGTCCGCGCCGGCGATGGTGAACGGCAACGCGACGTTCTCCGTCACGTCGAGGAGCGGGATCAGGTTGAACGACTGGAAGACGAAGCCCGTTCGGTCGCGACGGAGGCGCGTGGCGGCCTCGTCGGACATCTGGCTGATCGTCTCGCCCTGGAGGATGACCTCACCCGACGTCGGCTGGTCCAGGCCGCCGAGCATCTGGAGGAGCGTCGACTTCCCCGAGCCCGACGGGCCCATCAGCGCCACGAATTCGCCGGCGGCGACCTCCAACGAGACGCCGCGCAACGCCTCGACCGTGGTCTCGCCGAGCGGGTACGTCTTGGCGAGGTCGCGTGCCTCGAGGATGGCCGCCATGGCGGCCAGTCTATCCGCCGCCGACGGGCCGCCGGGAGCCGTTGGCCCCCGGTCGCGGGCCTACGTGCCGAAGAGCGCGCCGCTCACCCCGCCGACGATCGTGTCGAGCAGGCCGGGCGGCGACGAGGCGTCCATCACGCGGAGGCCGTGGCCGTCGCCGGTCACCGGTCGGGCGGCCTCGGCGGGTTCGGTTGCCACGGGGGTGTCGGCCGGGGTCGGCGCGGGCGCCGTCGCGTCAGCCGTGTCGGCATCGCCGGACGGCTCGGCGCGGTCGGTCGCCTGCGGGACGCTGAAGACGGGTGTCGGTGCAGGGGTGGGCCTGGGGGTCGGCTTCGGCTTGGGCCTGGGGGTCGCACGAGGCTTCGTCTGGGCCGGATGGGGCTTCGGCTTCGGCTTGGGCTTGACCTTCGTCGTGGTCTTCGTCGCGCTGCCGCACTTGTCGGCGAAGAGCACCGTGTACATCTTCCGGCCGTCGGCGGCCTTGTACGCCCCGACCCCGATCGAGTCCCAGGCCTTGCCGAGGATGTTGGCCCGGTGCGAGCTCGAGTCCATGAACATCTGGTGGATGCGCGCCGTCGCGGTCGAGTCACTGGCCGGCGTCCAGCCGATGTTCTCGCCCGCGAGGTGGTAGCAGAACCCCGAGGCCGAGATCTTCTTGAACACGTTCCCGTAGCCCGGGATGGAGTGGCTGAAGTAGTCGCGCTTGACCATGTCCTTGCTGCGCCAGCGGGCGATCGAGGACAGCGTCGCCGAGATGTGGAGCGCGCGGCGGCCTGCGGCGGCGCGACTCTGGTTCGTGAGGGCGACGAGGTCGTGCTCGGCGGCGGAGCTGAAGGCGTTCTCGTCCCACGCGAACGCGGCCGACGGGTGCGCGAAGGTCGCGACCGCGGTCGACGCGAAGGCGACGGCGACGACGAGGGCCAGGCGTCGCGGGAGGGTGGCCCTCGAGGGCAGGAGGTGAGCGATCGACATCCGGTACGCGCGCTCCACGAGCGATCTTCCGGGCGGGGGGAGTCCGGTGAGGTCTTCACGGTAGGCGTCGGGTCCGTGGGGGTCTGCGGCTCCATGGTCCCGGCGTGCGTGGGTCGCTGGTACGGGTCGCCCGGTGTGGGGTCCGGGTCGTTCCGGGTTGGTCCGGTGCGGTCCGGTGTGGTGTGCGGTGGCACCGGCGTCCGGTACGCTCGCGACCCATGGCACTCACGGCCCTCGCGCTGAACCGCGCGCTCCTCGCTCGCCAGTCACTGCTGGACCGATCGACCATGCCGGCCGCCGACATGATCGAGCACCTCGCGGGGATGCAGGCCCAGGTGCCGGATGCGCCCTACGTCGGCCTGTGGTCACGGCTGACGGACTTCCGGCCCGAGGCCCTGGCCGACCTCATCACGGGTCGTGCCGCCGTTCGGGCCACGATGATGCGCGCCACCCTGCACCTGATGACCGCGCGCGACTACGTGGCGCAGCGCCCCGTCGTCAGGGAGGTGGCGGAGCGCGGACTCCGGAGCGGGAGCCCGTTCTGGCGCCAGCTCGGTGACGTCGACGTCGAGGAGCTCCTGGCCGTGGCGAGGACCCACTTCGCCGAACGCCCCATGAGCCGGGTGGAGCTCGGGCGCGCGCTTGCGGAGCGATGGCCGACGACCGATCGCGACGCGCTCGCATACACCGCGACTTACCTCCTCTCGCTCGTCCAGGTGCCGCCCCGCGGCGTCTGGGGCCAGCGCGGCCCGGCGAAGTGGACGACGGCGGAGTCGTGGCTGGGCACGACCGTCGGCACGGACGCGTCGCCGGACGCGCTCATCCATCGCTACCTCGGGGCGTTCGGGCCCGCCTCGGCCGGCGACGTGCGGGCATGGTCCGGCCTGACCGGGGTGAACGCGATCATGGACCGGCTTCGACCCGGCCTGCGGACCGTCTCCGACGAGCGCGGTCGCGAGCTGTTCGATGTCCCGGACGCGCCCCTCCCGGACCCCGGGACGCCGGCGCCGCCCCGATTCCTGCCGGAGTTCGACAACGTCCTCGTCGCCTACGAGGACCGGTCGCGGATCTTCCCGGCGGAGCATCGGCAGCGCCTGACTCGCGACCTCGGCGCGCGGATGGTGCTGGTCGACGGGTTCATCCGCGCGACGTGGACGGTCTCGCGGCGCGGGGACGAGGCGGCCCTCCGGATCGAGCCACTCGACGGCGTCGTCCTGGACCACCATGCCGCCATCGAAGCCGAGGGCCTCCGGCTGCTCGAGTTCCTCGCCCCGGACGCCGCGACGCGCGACGTCGAGATCGGCACGCGGCCGGGCTGACCGTCAGCCGGCGTCCCAGGCCTGCAGCTCGACGATGTTGCCGGCAGGGTCGGTCACGTAGCACCACGTCACCCGCCGGCCGTCCCGCGTCGTCATCGCGACGATGTCGCCGAGACGCCCCCCGCCCGCCGCGACGACCGCGTTGCGGGCCGCTGGCACGTCGGGGACCTGGATCGCGATGTGGCCCCAGCCGGGCCGATCGGGGGCCGCGGGCCGCGCCTCGTCGAGCGCGTCGTACTGGAAGATCTCGAGGGTCGGACCGTCGTCGCCGAGGCCCGGCAGGCGCAGGTGGACCCCGGTGATGTGGGCGCCGGTCAGCCCCGTGGCCCGGTCGAGGTCGTCGCCGCGGATGTCCCGCTCGGGCCCCGCCTGGACCATCCCGAAGACGTCCGAGTAGAACGCGGCGAGCGCCCGCCAGTCCGGGCCGGTGAGGTTCACGTGCCCGAACCGGGCACCGTCGATCGGGCGCATCACACGGCTCCTCCGATGCCCGCCGCTCGCTAGGCCCCGGCTGCCCGGAGCGTCGTCGCGACCAGCGCCTGGGCTTCCTCGATGAGGCGGGCGAGGTGGTCGTCGCCCCGGAAGCTCTCGGCGTAGACCTTGTAGACGTTCTCGGTGCCGGACGGGCGGGCGGCGAACCAGCCCTGGTCCGTGGTGACCTTGAGGCCGCCGATCGGCGCACCGTTGCCGGGGGCGGTCGTCAGGATCGCGGTGATCGGATCGCCCGCCAGCTCGGTCGCGGTGACCGCGTCAGGCGACAGCTTCGCGAGCACCGCCTTCTGCGCCGGCGTCGCCGGCGCGTCGACCCGCCGGTAGACGGGCGCGCCGTACCGCTCGGTGAGGGCCGCATACGCGACCCCCGGGTCGCGGCCGGAGCGCGCGGTGAGCTCGCAGGCCAGCAGGTCCGCGATGATCCCGTCCTTGTCGGTCGTCCAGACCGAGCCGTCGCGGCGCAGGAACGACGCGCCCGCGCTCTCCTCGCCGCCGAACCCGATCGACCCGTCGACGAGCCCGGCCACGAACCACTTGAACCCGACCGGCACCTCGACGAGCCGGCGGCCGAGCCCCGCGACGACGCGATCGATCATGCTCGAGGAGACGAGCGTCTTGCCGACGCCGACCTCGTTCCCCCACCCTCGGGCGCCGCCGAAGAGGTACTCGATCGCCGCCGAGAGCACGTGGTTCGGGTTGAGCAGCCCGGCTCCGGGCGTGACCACGCCGTGGCGGTCGGCGTCGGCATCGTTGCCCAGCGCGACGTCGAACCGGTCGCGTAGCGCGACGAGGCGAGCCATCGCGAACGGCGACGAGGGGTCCATCCGGATCTTGCCGTCCCAGTCGACGGTCATGAACCCGAACGTCGGGTCGACGGCCTCGTTGGTGACCGTCAGGTCCAGGCCGTACCGCTCGGCGATGGCGCCCCAGTAGCTGACCGAGGCGCCACCCATCGGGTCCACGCCGATCCGCAGCCCCGATGTCGCGATCGTCGCCATGTCGATGACCGAGGCGAGGTCGTCGACGTACGTGGCGAGGAAGTCGTAGCCGACGGCCTGCTGGCGCGCCCGCTCGATCGGCACGCGCGCGATGCCCTCGATCCCGTCCGCACCGGCGCCCTCGAGCAGCCGGTTGGCCTCGTCCTCGATCCAGCGCGTGACGTCCGTGTCGGCCGGGCCGCCGTTCGGCGGGTTGTACTTGAAGCCGCCGTCCTCGGGCGGGTTGTGCGACGGCGTGACGACGATCCCGTCGGCCCGACCCCGGCCCTCCGCCCGGTCCCGGTTGGCGACCAGGATCGCGTGCGAGACCGCCGGCGTCGGCGTATAGCCGTCGCGAGCGTCCATGCGGACGTCGACGCCGTTCGCGACGAGGACCTCGAGGGCCGTCCGTTGCGCCGGTTCCGAGAGCGCGTGCGTGTCCTTGCCGATGAACAGCGGGCCTGTGTAGCCCTGCGACGCGCGGTACCGGCAGATCGCCTCGGTCGTCGCGAGGATGTGGGCCTCGTTGAAGGCGGCACGGAACGCCGAGCCGCGATGGCCGGAGGTCCCGAACGCCACGCGCTGGGTCGGGTCCGCCGGATCGGGCCGGATGTCGTGATACGCGGCGATCAGCGCGTCGACATCGACGAGGCTCGCGGGGTCGGCCGGCCGGCCGGCTCGCTCGTCGGTCATCACCATCGGATGCTCCTCGCCGGGGCGGTCATCGATGGTGCCAAGTATGCCCCGCTGCCGTCAGGACCTCGGGACCGCCGCGAGGAGCGACTCGAGATCGCTGACCGCGATCTCGCCCGCCAGGCGTGTGACGACGGCGCCCTTCCCGTCGAGGAGCACGAAGAACGGGTAGCTGGTCAGGCCATAGGCCTCGGCCACGGTGTTCGTCGGGTCGACGATGACGGGGACCGTCCAGCCCTCGCGCTCGAACCAGGCCTCGGGCGGGTAGTTCGGCGCGGTCGGGTCGATCGCGGTGGACACCGAGACGAGGTCGACGTCCTTCGGTGCCTTGCCGGCATCGATCCACGCCTGGATCAGCGGGACCTCACGCTGGCAGTGCGGGCACCAATGGGCGGCGAAGATCACGAGGGTCGGCTTGCCGTTCGGAGCGATCCCGACCGGTGCGCCCTGGTAGTCATGCCCCTGCACGACCGGAGCCGCCAGGCCCTTGGCGGTGTCGCCGATCGTCTGGCTGAACGCCGGGAGCGCCGCACCGGTGATCGTCGGCGCGGTCGCCGGGCCTGCGGACGACGCCGGGCTCCCGCTCGCGCCGCCACCCGAACCACCGCCCTGGCTGAGGATGATGGCCACGACGGCGACGAGGACGACGACGAGACCGCCGGCCGGCAGGACCCAGCGGCCCGGGCCGGCCTGCCGTTCACGCTTCCGCGCGGCGTCGCGCCTGGAATCGCGGGATCTCGAGCTCATGCAGGACTCCGATCTTGGTCACGTTCGTCGGCCGGGTCGCCGTCGGCGGCGTCCGGCCCCCGGAGGGACAGCAGGGTGAAGATCAGGAGGAAGGCCGCCAGCGCGAGCGTCGGCAGGCTCACGAACCCGAGTGCCCGGAACCAGATGACCGTGCACGACGGGCCGACGCCGCAGGCGCCGGTGTCGAGCGCGGGGATCCACTCGAGGGCCAGGTGGTACGTCGAGATGAGCGCGCCGATCGCGGCCAGCACGCGGACATAGAGCGCGACATCGTGGTCGCGCCGGACGGCGGCGATGCCGAGGATGATGACGAGCGGGTACATCGCGATCCGCTGGTACCAGCACAGCCGGCACGGATCGAAGTGGGCGACCTCGGAGAAGTACAGGCTCCCGATCGTGGCGAGCATGGCCACGACGAACGCCATCCCGACGGCGTTCGGTTCGAACACGCCGCCGAGCGTCCGATACCAGCCGTCGGCCCGCTCGGACCCGAGCGCGACCAGTCGGAGGATGACGACGAGCGCGACGAACACGAAGGCGAGGATCGCGAGGATCGCGTAGAAGAGCTCGACGGTCTCGGTGGACATCACGGGAGATGCTGGCGGGTCCGGTGCGCGTTGCGCATGGGCCATCTGGCCCCCTGCCCATGGTCGGGACGGACGACGGCACGCATGGTCGCGAATGGTACGGGCTTCCGCCGGATGCGCTCCCTGGGGCACGCCCCGCGACCCTTGCCGGCGCGCGCCCGGCCCGGTCGCGACCGGTCGGCCATTCCGGGTACACTCCGCTGGCTCGTCCAGCTTGCGCGCCGCGCGAACCGCCACGGACGAACGCCGCGGTGGCCTTAGCTCAACCGGCAGAGCACTGGATTGTGGCTCCAGAGGTTACGGGTTCGAGCCCCGTAGGCCACCCCAACTCCCCGCTCAGCGGACCCGGTCCGGTCGCCGCCGCCCGTACCCGCGGTAGACGGTGTCCACGAGGCGCAGCGCGAAGGCGGCGGTCAGGTCGCCCCCGAACATGAACCGGAAGTAGACGGGACCGACGAGCAGCTCGGTCGCGATGTCGATGTCGGCGTCGCGGCGCAGGTCGCCACGGGCGATCCCGCGCTCGATCACGTGCGCGACCTCGTCGCGCCGCGCCTGCACGACCGTGGCCCGGAACGGGTCGCCGAGGACCGGATTGCCGGCGATCTGCGAGAGCAGCGCCCGGATGACCGGACCGAAGGGCGTCTCGGTCACGGCCTGCATCGCGTTCGTCACCGCGGCCAGCAGCTCATCGCGGGTGTCGCCGGTCTCGGCGATGGCGATGTGCGGCGCGGCGAGCTCGGCCAGGAGCTCCTGGCACAGGGCCTCCTTCGACGGCCAGCGGCGGTAGATGGTCGCCTTGCCGACGCCGGCCCGGGACGCCACCTTCTCCAGTCGCAGCCGCGTGTACCCGACCTCGATGAGCTCCTCCCGGGCGGCGTCGAGGATCGCCCGGTGCGCGACCTCGCTCCGGGGTCGACCGGTCCGCCGTCGTTGCGTCTCGGTGCCGGTTCGGTCGTTTCGAGACGGACCGTCTTGTTCCTCGGCTGGCATTCAGTTATGATACGGTGCGTTCCGTATCGCTACAAGAGACCCTCGCACTCATGGACACCCGAACCTTCATCGTCAGCCTCGTCGAGGACGCCGCGCGCTCGACCCCGTTCTGCGCCTGCGGCGCCCCGATGGTCGCCGTCGAGCACGACGGCGACCTCTGGCTCGAATGCGCCGAGCCGGATCGCCGCGACGGCGACCGCCTGTCGCGGCTGCTGGGCGGCCGCTGGCTCGCCGCACACGACCGGCGCCTGCTCCTCGATCGCACCGAGCTCCAGGCCGCCTAGCCGCACCCACGCGCCTCGAAAGGCGGGACGGCCCATCGACAACGGGCCGGCAGACACTGGCGGGCACGCCACGACCCGGCTGTGATGGCGGGCAGGAGGTGTCACCCATGAACAGCGTCGTCATCTACGCGTCCCGGTCAGGCAACACCGGACGCCTCGCCTCGGCGATCGCCGACGCGCTCAAGCCGCACGGCCCGGTCGAGCTCGTCGCCGCCGACGCCGCCCCGACGTATCTGGCCGCCGGCACGGATCTCATCGTCGTCGGCGGTCCGACCGAAGGCCACGGCATGACCGAACCCGTGGTGCACTTCTTCGACGCCCTCGCGGCGACGGCCCTCGACGGCGTCGCGGCCGCGGCGTTCGATACCCGCCTGCGCTGGCCGAAGCTCCTCTCCGGGTCCGCGGCCGAGGGCATCGCCCATCGGCTCGTCGATGCCGGGGCCACGATGGTCGCGCCGGCCGAGAGCTTCCTCGTGAGCCGCAAGCCGGAGCTCGAGCCCGGCGAGCTCGAGCGTGCGACCGCCTGGGCGACGTCGCTTGCAGAGGCCGTCAGCGCGCAGCGAGTGCCCGTGTCGAGCCCGCGATGACGATGTCCTCGCGGGCGGCGATCCGGAGGACCGCCGGCTGACCCTGGCCGCCAGCGAGGATCGAATTGGCGTCGGCGGTGGCCGTGCCCGGGACCGGCGGGACGCCGAGGATCGCAAGACGTGCCGCGATGCGTTCCCGGATCGGGGCCGCATGCTCGCCGATGCCGCCCGTGAAGACCAGCGCGTCGAGCGTCGGCAGGGTCGTGGCGGCCGCCGCGATGGCGGCTGCCGTCCGGCGGGCGAACATCTCGAGCGCGAGCGCCGCGCCCGCATCGCCCGCCGCCTCGGCGGCGAGCAGCACCCGCACGTCCGCCGTCCCGCCGACGCCGAGCAGGCCCGACGCGTGGACGAGATCGTCCTCCACGGCCGCCGGCGACGCGCCCGAGTCCAGCATGCGGAAGATGATGCCCGGGTCGATCGAGCCCGCGCGCGTGCCCATCATCAGGCCCTCGAGCGGCGTCATCCCCATGGACGTATCGACCGAGCGCCCGCCGTCGACCGCGGTCACGGAGCAGCCGCCGCCCAGATGCGCCACGACCACGCGAAGCCTGTCGACCGGCACGTCGAGCAGCTCAGCGGCGCGCTCGGTCGACCAGGCCACCGACAGGCCGTGGAAGCCGTACCGCCGCACGCCGTGATCGGCTGACCAGCGCGCCGGGACGGGATACCGTCGCGCCGCCTCGGGCAGCGTCGCGTGGAACGCGGTGTCGAACGCCGCGACGTGCGGCACGCCGCCGAGCGCCGCCCGGCCCGCACGGATCGTCGCCGCCGCGATCGGGTTGTGGAGCGGGGCCAGGTCGGCGAGCGCATCGATGGTTTCGACGACCTCGTCGTCGATGAGCGTCGCGTCGCGGAACCGTGGACCGCCGTGGACGACCCGGTAGCCCACGGCCTCGATGGACGAGGCGGGCACGCCGCCGTCGCGCATCGCCCCCAGGGCCGCGTCGACGGCCGGGGCCAGGTCGGGGGTGCCGTGGTCCACGGACCAGTCGACGGTCCGCTCGAACCGGGGCGCCCGATCGGGCAGGTCGAGGACCGTCGCCTTGAGGGTGACGGAGCCGGGGTTCAGGACGAGGACGCGCATCGCGAGCCGTCGGTCTAGGACGGCCAGGTCCAGTCGCGGATCTCGGGCGGATCCTCGCCGTGCTCGCGCGTGTACGTCCGCGCCCGTAGCCGCTCGTCGACGAGGTGCTGGCGCAGGGACGCGGCGTGGGCCTCCAGACCCGGGACGCGGTCGATGACGTCCATGACGAGATGGAACCGGTCGAGGTCGTTGCGCATGACCATGTCGAATGGCGTCGTGACGGTCCCCTCCTCCTTGTAGCCGCGCACGTGGAGGTTGCCGTGGTTCGTGCGGCGGTACGTCAGGCGATGGATGAGCCACGGGTAGCCGTGGTACGCGAACACGATCGGCTTGTCGGTCGTGAACAGGGCATCGAACGCCTGGTGCGAGAGCCCGTGCGGATGCTCCGAGGCGTCCTGGAGCCGCATCAGGTCGACCACGTTCACGACGCGCACGCGGAGCGCCGGCAGGTGCTGGCGGATGAGGGCCACGGCCGCCAGGGTCTCGAGGGTCGGGGTGTCCCCGCAGCAGGCCATGACCACGTCCGGCTCGCCGTCGTCGTTGCTGGCCCAGTCCCAGATCCCGATGCCGCGCGTGCAGTGGAGGACGGCGTCGTCCATCGAGAGGTAGGTCAGCGCCGGCTGCTTGCCCGCCACGATGACGTTGACGTAGTCGCGGCTGCGGAGGCAGTGGTCGGCCACCGACAGCAGGCAGTTGGTGTCCGGCGGCAGGTAGACCCGGATGACCTCCGCCTTCTTGTTGACGACATGGTCGATGAACCCCGGGTCCTGGTGGCTGAACCCGTTGTGGTCCTGGCGCCAGACGTGGCTCGTGAGCAGGTAGTTCAGCGACGCGATCGGCCGCCGCCACGGGATCTCGCGGGTCATCTTCAGCCACTTCGCGTGCTGGTTGAACATCGAATCGATGACGTGGATGAAGGCCTCGTAGCAGTCGAAGAGGCCGTGCCGGCCCGTGAGGAGATAGCCCTCCAGCCAGCCCTGGCAGAGGTGCTCGGAGAGGACCTCCATCACCCGGCCGTCGGGCGCGAGGTGGTCGTCGATCGGGAGGGTCTCGGCCATCCACACCCGGTCGGTCACCTCGAAGACGGCGTCGAGCCGGTTCGATGACGTCTCGTCCGGGCCGAACACCCGGAACGACGTCGGGTTGTCGCGGATGACGTCGCGCAGCCACGTGCCGAGCACGCGGGTGGCCTCGCTCGTCGTGGTCGCCGGCGACGGCACGCTCACGCCGTACGTGCGGAAGTCGGGCAGGCGCAGGTCGTGCAGGAGGAGGCCGCCGTTGGCGTGCGGGTTGGCGCTCATCCGCCGGTTCCCGCTCGGCGGCAGGGCCCGGAGGTCGGCACGCAGCGTTCCGCCCGCGTCGAACAGCTCCTCGGCGCGGTACGAGCGCAGCCACGTCTCGAGGAGCGCGAGGTGCGCCGGGTTCCCGCGGACGTCGGAGAACGGCACCTGGTGGGAGCGCCAGGTCCCCTCCGTCTGCTTGCCGTCGACCTCCTTCGGGCCGGTCCAGCCCTTCGGGGTCCGGAGGATGATCATCGGCCAGGCCGGGCGGTCGGTCGACCCGCCGCGCGCCGCGGTCTTGATCGCGGCGATGTCGTCCAGGACCGCGTCCATGGTCGCGGCCATGTCGGCGTGGACCGTCATCGGGTCGTGCCCGCTCACGATCCGCGGGGCGTAGCCGTAGCCCTCGAAGAGCCGCATCAGCTCGTCCTCGCCGATCCGGTCGAGGATCGTCGGGTTGGCGATCTTCCAGCCGTTGAGCGCGAGGATCGGGACCACGGACCCATCGACCGCCGGGTTGAGGAACTTGTTCGAATGCCAGCTCGCCGCGAGCGGGCCGGTCTCCGCCTCGCCGTCGCCGACGACGGCGAAGACGACGAGGTCGGGGTTGTCGAACGCCGCCCCGAAGGCGTGGACGAGCGCGTAGCCCAGCTCGCCGCCCTCGTGGATCGAGCCCGGCGTCTCCGGCGTGACGTGGCTGCCGATCCCACCCGGGAACGAGAACTGCCGGAACAGCCGGCGCAGGCCCTCCTCATCGGGCGTGAGATCCGGATAGACCTCGCCCTCGGTCCCCTCGAGGTAGGCGTTCGCCACGGCCGCCGGTCCACCGTGACCGGGACCGACGATCCAGATCGCGTCGAGGTCGCGGGCCTTGATCACCCGGTTGGCATGGACGTAGATGAGGTTGAGACCCGGGGTCGTCCCCCAGTGCCCGAGCAGCCGGGGCTTGACGTGCTCGGGCAGGAGCGGCTCGCGAAGCAGCGGGTTCGCGAGGAGGTAGATCTGGCCGACCGACAGGTAGTTCGCGGCGCGCCAGTACGCATCGATCAGCTCGAGCTCGCCGTCGGAGACGGCGGTCGGGGTCGGGATGGTCGGCGGCCGGTCGGTCATGGTGGGCGGTCCCTTCGTCATCGTCGACGGGGGCGTCGCATGCCGGCCGTCGTGCCCAGACTACCGTCGCCGGGGGTCGCGCATCGCCGGGATCGGCCCGGCGATCCAGCCGCACCCCTCGTCAGCGGGCTCGCGCGCCATCACCGCCAGGCGCGGTCGGGAGGCCGGCGGCCAGCCCGAGCGCGACGATCACGAGGGCGATGACGAGACCCCAGCCGACGGTGACGCCGGTGAGGTCGGCGACGGCCCCGAGCGCGAACGGCGCCACGAGGATCGCCAGCCCGGATGCGAGGTTGAGCCGGGTCCCGGCCAGCGCCAGCTGGTCCGGCGCGGCCGCCAGCGCCGCCGCGACGCCGAGCGGGTAGAGACCCGCGATGCCCGCTCCGGCGATGAAGAGGGCGGCGCCCGAGAGCAGCGCCGACGTGGACACCCAGACGAGGGTCGATCCGATCCCGGCCAGGATCAGCCCGAGCGCGACCGGCTGGCGCACGTCGCGCCCGGCGCCGACGCCGGTGCTGAGCACGAGACGGCCGGTGAACATGCCGCCCAGGAAGCACGCGCCGACGAGCGTCGCCTCCGCGAGCGAGACCCCGACGCGCCGCTCCACGAGCGTGGCGGCCCAGAACACGATCGAGAACTCGGCGGCGATCGCGGCGACCAGGAAGCACCATGACCGCCAGTAGCCGCGCGGCAGTCGCGCGTGGCCGACGGTGGTCTCGTCGGGCAGTGGCTCGGCCAGGCGTGGGCCGCCGGCGAGATCGATGGCATCCACGGCGAGGAGGCCGAGCGCGGGCGCGAGCCCCAGCCACCAGCCAGGCCCGGCCGTCGCCGCGGCGGCGAGGACGATCGGGCAGCCCACCGCCGCCACCATCGCCCAGACGTTTGCGCGGGCCAGGTGCATGCGGGCGAGGGCGCCGCCCGGGGCCCCCAGCGTCGCGTTCGCGTACCCGAGGATCGTCCCGAGGCCGACGCCGATGACGAGCACGGCCGCGAGCGTGACGAGGACCGACGGCGCGACGGCCAGCGTGATCACCGCGACGGCGAGGGCGATCAGCGCGGCCGCGCGGACGGCGACCTCGCCGAACCGCCGCCCGAGCCCGCCAACGGCCGCGCCGGCGACGATGATGCCGATCGCCACGCCGGTCGAGTGGAGACCGACCTGGGCATCGGAGAGGTGGAGCTGCGTCCGCAGGTACGGGCCGATGGCGCCCAGCCCGTAGAGGATGTAGCCGACCGTCCCGACGACGGCGTACGAGGCCCATGCGGCGCCGTCCCGGCGGCGCGTCGCCACGTCCTGTCCCACCCCGGCATGATGGGGCAACGACGACCGGTCAGCCGCCCGCGAGCGCCGCCACCTGCGCCGACGCGCCGCTCAGGATCGGGTCCCCGTGGCCCACGAGCAGGGTCTCGAACTGGAGGCCCCCGAGCTTCACGACGGAGGCCCGTGCCGCATCCGCGTTCTCGGTGAACTGCGGGTCCGAGCCCGCGAGCGGTCCACCGACCGTCCCGAGCGCATCGCCGGCCACGAGGACCCCGCCGACCTCGTCGAGGACCGAGACGTGTCCTGCGGTGTGTCCGGGCGTGCCCACGATCCGGAGGTCGAACACCCGGTCGCCGTCCTCGACCGGCTTGAGCTCCCGGGAGGCGACGATCGACGGGATGTCGGCCGTGCCGGCATAGCCGGTCGCGAGCGGCGCGAGGTCGAGGACCGCGCTGATGCTGCCGGCGTGGTCGGGATGCCAGTGGGTGAGGATCACGTGGCCCACGGCGTCCCAGCCGAGGCCGGCGCCCTCGAGGGCTGCGGTGATCTCGTCGTCACTCCCGACCTCCCCGGTGTCCACGATCGCGGCCTCGCCGGCGCGCACGAGGATGTAGGCGGAGACGAACCCGAGGTTGACCCGCTCCCAGGTGACGCCTTCGGACGTCCCGGCCGTCGCTCCCGAAGCCGTCGCACCTGTGGGCCCTGGCGCCGCGGAGCTTGCCGCTGACGGTTGCCCGCTCGATGCGAGCCTCGCCGGTGTCGCGCATCCCGCCAGCGAGACGAGGGCGATGGCGACGGAGCCCCGGCCGAGATCGACGAGGAACGTGCGACGCGAGAACGCCACCGCTGCGGCCACGTGCGCATGGTACGCCGGGTCGCTGGCGCCAGGTCCCGCGACCGGACGGCATACTCTGACCGGCATGGATGACCGCGTCGCGCTCATCACCGGGGCCACGGGCGGCCTCGGTCGCGTCGTCGCCGCATCGTTCGCGGCGGATGGGGCGCGGCTCGGGCTCGCCGGCTCCGATCCGGACCGGCTCCGCGTGCTCGCCACGGACCTCGGCATCGGCGAGGACCGCTGGGCACCGGCCGTCGGGGACCTGCGACACCCGGACGAGGCGCAGGCCGCAGTCGATGCCGTCGTGGCGCGCTTCGGTCGCGTCGACATCCTCGCGCACCTCGTCGGCGGCTGGGCCGGCGGCACGACGGTCGGCGAGCTCGACCTCGAGGAGGTCCGGACGATGCTCGATCAGCATCTGTGGACCACGATCCACGTCGTGCGAGCGGTCCTGCCCGGGATGCTCGAGCGCGGCTGGGGCCGGATCGTCGCGGTATCGACCCCGTTCGCGTCGAACCCGGCCGCCAGGGGCGCGTCCTATGCCATCGCGAAGGCTGCGGAGGAGGCCCTCGTGCGCACGGTCGCCCGCGAGAGTCGCCGGCGCCGGCGTGACGGCCAACGTCGTCGTCGTCAAGAAGATCGACACCGCCCATGCTCGCGAGACCGATGCCTCGCCGAAGAACACCGCGTGGACCACGCCCGAGGAGATCGCGTCCGCGATCCGGTTCCTGTGCTCGGATGCGGCCGCCGCGATCAACGGGGCACGGATCCCGCTCGACGGACGCGGCTGACCCAGAGCGGCGCCGACCTCGGGCCGGGCCGAGCCGGCCTGCACGCCCGAAAACGTGCCATCTGGACTGTCCCCGGGGGCCGTCTTGCCCCGTTGCGCCATAGACCGGCATGGCGCACAGTGCCGTACAAGCGTTGACGCATGTTCGTTTGTGGTGATGCTTGACGGAGGTTGAGAGGGATGTCCTCGAGTCGAAATGTCGCCGTGGGCCTCGGGATCGCGGCGGCGGTGCTCCTGCTCCTGTTGGTCAATCCGTGGGTCGAACTGGCCGACGACTACCGGCCGATCGTCAGCCTGATCTTCTGGATCATCGCCATCGCGCTGCTCGTCGTGCTGTACATGGTCGCGAGGGCCGACCCGGACAGCGACGCTGTCCATATCGAGAGCCCGGCATTCACGCGCTTCCTGTTCGAGAACTCGCGGGCGGGCCTCGTCTGGCTGCCGATCCGCTTGTTCGTCGGGTTCGCGTGGCTCGAGGCCGGCTGGCACAAGCTCACCGGTGGCGGCTGGATCGATGGTGGATCCGCCCTCGCCGGATACTGGACGAACGCCGTGAAGATCCCCGACGAGGGCGCGGGCCGGCCGGCGATCACGTACGAGTGGTACCGCGACTTCATCAACTTCCTGCTGACGGGCCACCACGAGACCTGGTTCGCCTGGCTCATCACGTTCGGCGAGCTCGCGGTCGGCATCGGCCTGATCCTGGGCCTGCTGACCGGCGTGGCCGCGTTCTTCGGCGCCCTCATGAGCATGTCGTTCCTGCTCGCGGGCTCCGGCTCCACGAACCCGGTCATGTTCGCGCTCGCCGTCGGGCTGATCTTGGCCTGGAAGGTCGCCGGCTACTACGGCCTCGACCGCTACCTCCTCCCGATGCTCGGCACCCCGTGGCAGCCCGGTCCGGTGGTCCGACGCCAGACGCCATCGACGACCTGAACCGACGCCCTCGACGCGGCGCCGTCCCGCACGGGACGGCGCCGCTTCTTCATGTCAGGGCGATGCCGAGCTCGTCGAGCGAGTCGAGGAGCTCGGCCGCATCGCGGTAGACGCGGAAGGCGCCGGCCGCCCGCAGCTCGTCCTCGCCGTAGCCGCCGGTGAGCACGCCCACGCTCAGCATCCCGGCGCGTCGGGCCGCGAGCAGGTCCCAGACCGCGTCACCGACGACATAGCAGTCCGCGACGGCGACACCGAGACGCTCGCTGGCAGGCGAGGAACAGGTCCGGCTCGGGCTTCGCGCGAAGGACGTCGCCCCGCTCGACCACGACCATGTCCGCCGGCACGCCGAGCGTCTCGAGCGAGCCGTCGATCTCCGGTCGGCGCCCGGAGGTGGCGATCCCGTGCGTCACCCGGCTCGCCCGCAGGGCCGCGAGCAGCTCGATCGCCCCGGGAAGCGGTCGTCGCTCGGGGAGGATCTCGCGGAAGATCTCGCCATGACGGCGCTGGAGCGCCTCGGCCTCCGCGTCGGTGAGGCTGCGGCCGATCTCGCGCGCGACCGCGCGGGCGAACAGCCCGCCGCTCATCCCGATCCGTCGGTGGATGCGCCAGCCGTCGACTGGATGGCCGGCTTCGAGCAACGCCCGCTGCCACGCGAAGACGTGCGCATAGACGGTGTCGACGAGCGTGCCGTCGAGATCGAAGATCAGGGCCTGCATCGCGGGAGTATCCCATCGCCCGCGGTCCGTCGAGGCCTACCGCTCGACCGAGATCCTCAAGAGCGCTCCCGGGCGGCTGACCGCGCCCCGTCGTGGTTGCGGGAGATCGGGCTTGTGTCCATGCTGTCCTCCTCGCGAGGAGACATCGAGCGATGTGGTTCACGGAGTTCGGGCAGATCACCCACGAGGCGGCGCACCTGGGGACGGCGGGGCACCTCGAGGCCGCCGAGGCCGCGCTCCTGAGCGGGGATCCCGTGCGCCTGCTCGAGGCGTTCCCCGGCGGCGTGCGCATCGACGACCCGCGTGCCGGCCGCGTCGAAGGCGAGACGGCCCTGCGCGAGTTCTGCCGTTCGAGCCGCGCCTGGATGACCGAGCGCCAGGCGACGAGCGAGTCGATCGCGGTGACGATCGGCGCGGACCGCGTCGTCGGCGAGTTCGACCTGACGCTCACCGAGGACGGTCGCACGTTCGTCCTGCCGATCGCGGTCGTGGTCGAGCCGGACCCCGACCGGCGAGCCGTGTGGATCCGCACGTATCACAGCCAATGGCCCCTGCTCGGCCGTCACCAGGTCCGCCCGCCGCTCCTCCCGAAGGACCCGTCGGTCCGAGAGTCCGACGTCGTCGGCGAGTACCAGTCGGCGCTGGCGGCGGGCGACGCCGACCGGATCACGGCCACGTTCGAGCCCGACGGCTGCTTCCGCGAGCCGGCCGGTCCGCAGTTCCGGCGGTGCGGGACCGACGTCCTCCACGAGTTCTTCGCGCTGTTCTTCAGCAAGGGCGGCGGGATCATCCTCGAGCACTGCACGGTGACGGAGGACGGCACCCGCACGGCCCTCGAGTTCAATGCGATCCGCTGGGGCGGCGTCGACCTGCCGCCCCAGGCCGGCGTCGCCATCTACGAACGTGGACGCACCGGCAGGCTCCACGAGGCCCGGATCTACGACGACGTCGAGGGTCCGGTCGAGTGACGGGGCCCGCCGACACCGTCCGACCGCTGCTCCGGACACGCCAGTACCGCCAGTTCACCGACGAGCCCCTGACGACGAGCGAGCTCGAGGCCATCACCGAGGCAGCCCGCTGGTCGGGCAGCAGCGAGAACGGCCAGCCATGGCGCTTCATCGTCATCCGCGACGTGGCGACGCTGCGGGCGATCCACGCGGCCGGGCTGCCCCCGACCCGGTCGCTCGAGACGGCCATGGCCGCGATCGCGATCGTCCTCCCGGCGAACCCCGACCACGCGGTCTCCGACGCGTTCGATGAAGGCCGAGCCGCCGAACGGATGCTCATCGCCGCGTCGATGCTCGGCCTCGGAGCCGGGATCGCCTGGCTCCGTGCCGCTGCGCTCGAGGTCGTCCGGCCGCTCATCGCGCTGCCCGAGGACCGCATCGTTCGAACGGTCGTCGCCCTCGGACATCCGACGGAGGCCGCCCGGCGACCGAAGTCCACCGGCGGGCGAGGCCCGTCGACCGCGCGAGGAGGCCGTCTTCGACGAGCGGTGGCCGGCCGGTCGCGACTAGGGCGGCCGCGCGCCACACGCATGGCTTACGATCGGGGCCCGAGAGAGCGAGCACGGGACGGACTCGCAGGAGGTTCGCGCGATGCAGCAACAGCACGCCATCACGATGCTCGGCACGGGGCTCATCGGCGACTTCTACACGGCCACCCTCCACGGCCAGCGAAGCCGTGACCGCGTCCGCGTCGCCTACTCCCGGAGCGCGGAGCGCGGCGAGGCGTTCGGCAAGCGCCACGGCATCCTCGAGACCACGACCGACCTGGCGGCCGCGGTCAACCACCCAGAGACGGACGTCGTCGTGGTGGGCCTGCCGAACTTCCTGCACGAGGAGGCGATCGGTCTCGCCGCCAAGGCCGGCAAGGCCGTCCTGTGCACCAAGCCGCTCGGCCGAACGGCCGAGGAGGCGGCCCGGATGCTCGCGACGGTCGAGGCGGCCGGGGTCTTCTCCGGGTATCTCGAGGACCTGTGCTACACGCCGAAGTCGCTCAAGGCGGTCCAGCGGGTCCGCGAGGGCGCCATCGGGGACATCACCTGGGTCCGCTCGCGCGAGACGCACCCGGGACCGCACAGCGCGTGGTTCTGGGACGGCCGGCTCACCGGTGGCGGCGCGATCATCGACCTCGGCTGCCACTGCATCGAGATCATCCGGAACTTCGTCGGCAAGGGGAACCGGCCGCTGGACGTCCTGTGCCATACCGACACCCTCGTCCACCCGATCGCCGACGAGGACAACGCCGTCGCGCTCATCCGGTTCGAATCCGGGGCCATCGGGCAGTTCGAGGTGAGCTGGACGTTCCGCGGCGGGATGGACCTGCGCGACGAGGTGGCCGGCACGCAGGGCACGATGTGGCTCAACCACTTCCTGCGCACGGGGTTCGAGATGTTCACCGCCGGTGGCGGCGGCGGCTACGTGGCGGAGAAGGCCGAGACGTCGTCGGGCTGGCTCTTCCCGGTCGGCGACGAATCGTCGGAGCTCGGGTACGTCGACATGTTCAGCGACATGTTCGATGCGATGGAGAACGGCCGAGCCCCCAGGAGACGTTCTACGACGGCTACATCGTGAACGCGATCATGGACGCGGCGTACCGGTCGGCGAAGACCCGGGCCTGGGAGCCGGTGACGGCCGAATGGCGCGGTGGCTCGACGCCACGGATCGTCTCGACCACCGAGACCTTCGACGACCAGGTCGTCATCAAGCGCGAGATCCTGCCCGACGGACGGCACAAGCTGATCCTCAAGGACCCGGCATCGGGCGACTTCACCGACCGGATCGTCGCGGGCTAGGACGCGGTCGTCGCCAGGTTCGGTCCCGACAGGCGTACCACGGTCCACGAGCGGGCCGGCAACTCGACCACGAGGCCGTCATCGACCAGCGCGGCACCGGCACCGCCGTGCGGCACGACA
The DNA here is from genome assembly GCA_963755115.1 of uncultured Chloroflexia bacterium. Classification (GTDB taxonomy): domain Bacteria; phylum Chloroflexota; class Limnocylindria; order Limnocylindrales; family CSP1-4; genus SPCO01. The sequence goes on along the minus strand of CAVWIK010000002.1, from coordinate 1,001,646 downwards.
CGGTCCGGCCGGTCGGCCGTGTTCGCGGCGCGGATGTCGGCGTCGGCGAGGATCGTGTGCTCCTCGACCGCGAGACCGCCGAGCCCGGGAGTCGCCAGCTCGACGCCGAGCGGGCGATCCAGCCGGTTGACCGCGAAGACCGTCAACTGTCCGGCCACCGCGTCGTGGACGGCCGTCGCCTCGACCGCCCCCACGATGACGCCATCCGACGTGTAGGTCGGGCCGTCGACGTCGAGCTGGAGGACGGTGCCGCGGGCCGTCCGGGCCACGTCCGCGAACGGGTAGGCCGAGGCCTGGAGCCAGGCCGCTCCGCCGTCGATCGTCCGGATCGCCGGGATCACGTTCACGAGCTGCGCCAGGCAGGCGATGCGGACGCGGTCCGCGTGCCGCAGGAGCGTGATGAGCAGACAGCCGACGACGAGGGCGTCGGCCATGTCGTGCTCGTCCTCGGCCAGTGCCGGAGCGTGCCGGAAGGGGCCGCGCGGGTCCTCGCGCTCCCGGTGGTCCGCCAGGTGCCACACGTTCCACTCGTCCACGCTCAGGTGCACCCGCCGATCGCTCCCCTTGCGGTCCGCGACGGCGTCGGCGATGGCGGCCACGGTCCCGATCGTCCGATCGAGGTCGAGCGAGCAGGCGAGATAGTCCTCGATCGATCCGTAGTCGGCCGGGTCGTAGTAGCTGTGGAGTGACACGTAGTCGGCGACGTCCCAGGCGAGGTCGAGGACCGTCTCCTCCCACGCCCCGAAGGTCGGCATCCTCGAGCCGGAGCTCCCGCAGACGACGAGCTCGATCGACGGGTCCACGAGCCGCATGACCTTGCCCGCCTCGGCGGCCAGGCGCCCGTACTCGGTCGCCGTCTTGTGGCCGATCTGCCACGGGCCATCCAGCTCGTTGCCGAGGCACCAGGTCCGGATCGCATGGGGCTCGGCATGGCCGTTGGCCGCCCGCCAGTCCGCGTACCGCGTGCCGGCCGGGGCGTTGCAGTACTCGACGAGGTTCCGAGCCGCGTCGATCCCGCGCGTGCCCAGGTTCACGGCCAGCATCGGCTCGGCGCCCGCGAGCCTCGCCCACGCGACGAACTCGTCGGTCCCGACGAGGTTCGGCTCGATGGAGCGCCACGCGAGGTCCAGCCGGGATGGCCGGGCGGTCCGCGGCCCGACCCCGTCCTCCCAGTCGTAGCCGGAGACGAAGTTGCCGCCCGGATAGCGGACCACGGTCACGCCGAGCTGTCGGACGAGGTCGATGACGTCCCGGCGCCACCCGTCGGCGTCGGCGCTGGGGTGTCCCGGCTCGAAGATCCCCCCGTAGATGGCCCGGCCCATGTGCTCGACGAACGATCCGAACAGCCGCTCGTCGACCGCCCCGACCGTCCGAGCCGGGTCGATCACCGCCCGGGCCTCAGCCAAGCGCGGTCTCGGTCAGGTACCGGTGGCGGTCGGTGAGGCGGACCGTCGGGCCGACGAGGGTCAGCGTGGCCGTCAGCGGCAGGTCGACCGACGACGTGCCGACGTGGATGCCGACCCGCCCAGGCTCGACCACGCGACGGAGGTCCGCCCCGGTGTAGGCGAGCTGCTCGGTCGACACGACGAACGAGACCGTCCGGCACTGCCCGGGCGCGAGACCCACCCGGCGGAACCCGAGCAGCTCGAGGACGGGCCGGGCGACGCTCGCCTCCTCGTCGCGGACGTAGAGCTGGACGACCTCATCGCCGGCCCGCTCGCCGATGTTCGTGACGTCCACCATGACCGTCACCTCGCCGCCGTCGGTCGCGGCCTCGGTCCGATCCAGGCGCAGGTTCGACAGCGCGAAGGTCGTGTACGAGAGCCCGAACCCGAACGGCCAGAGCGGCGCGACCGGACCGTCGACGTAGTCGCCCTTCGGCTGCGAGTGTCCGCCCGTGGGATGGTGCCGATACGTCATCGGCACCTGGCCGACATGGTTCGGGATCGAGATCGGCAGCTTCCCGCCGGGGTTCACCGCGCCCGTCAGGACGTCCGCGATCGCATCCGGCCCGGCGTCGCCGGGGACCCACGCCAGCACGATCGCCGAGCAGTGCCGCGCGGCCCACTCGATGGCGAGCGGCCGGCCGCTGACGACCACGAGCACGACCGGGGTCCCGGTCGCGACCACGGCCTCGAGCAGCTCCTGCTGGCGACCGAGGAACCCGAGGTCGTGCCGGTCGCGGAACTCGCCGGTCGTCGAATCGTCGGTGAGTCCGGATCGCTCGCCCAGCACGAGGACCGCGACGTCGGCCTCACGGGCGGCGGCGACCGCCTCGGCGATCTCCCCGTCGACCCAGTCGACGATCCCGCAGCCGCGCGCATAGCCGATCGACGTTTCGGGGAGCGCGGCCTCGATCGCGTCGAGGATGGTCCGTCGGCCGGCCAGCTCGTCGAACGGCGCGCTCGTGTGCCGGAAGGTGCCGACGCCGAGGGCGTTGCCCTGCTCGTGCATGGCACGCTGGGTCGCCATCTCGCGCAGCGTGGCCATGTGGACGAAGTGGCTGTAGTCGCCGAGCAGGTCGCGGGCGCTCGCGGCGATCGGCCCGATGACGGCGACGCGCTGTTGGCCCGACGCCAGCGGCAGGACGCCGTCGTTCTTCACGAGGACCAGCGAGCCCCGGGCGAGGTCGCGGCCGGCGCGCTCCTCGTCGGCGGCGAGGTCGGCGAGGGTCGCATCCGTCGGCGGCTCGACATACGGGCGATCGAACAGGCCCAGCCGGAACTTCACGCGGAGCACGCGGGCCACCGTGTCGTCGAGGAGCGACTCGTCGATCCGGCCGTCCTCGAGCGCGGCGACCAGCGGTCCGGCGAACGCGACGGTGTGCGGGAGCTCGGCATCGACGCCGGCCGTCAGCGCGAGCCGCGCGACATCGCCGAGGTCGCAGGTCAGCTGGTGTGCGGTCGAGAGCATCTCGACGCCCGTGTAGTCGGACGCGACGATCCCATCGAACCCCCACTCGTCGCGGAGGATCGTGGTCAGCAGCTCGTGTGACGCGTGGCATGGCACGCCGTCGACGTCGCAATAGGCCGGCATCATGCTCGCGAGCCCGGACCGGCGGACCGCCGCCTCGAACGCGAACAGCTGCTCATCGCGAAGCTCTCGCGGGCCGACGTGGACCGGTGCCTGGTTGAGCCCGCCCTCCGCCATGCCGTGGCCGACCATGTGCTTGCCCGTCGCCATGACGCCGTCGGCGAGGTCCGGGCCCTGGAGCGCCTCGATGTACGCGCAACCGAGCTCGGCGGCGAGATACGGATCCTCGCCGTACGTCTCCTCGATCCGGCCCCAGCGCGGGTCCCGCCCGATGTCGAGGACCGGCCCGAGGGCATGACGCGCCCCGGTCATGAGCATCCGTCGCCGGATCGTGCCCGCCTCGGCGGCGACGAGCCCCGGATCGAAACTGGCCGCCGCCCCGATGGACTGCTGGAAGCACGGCGCGGCCCACGCGAGGAGCCCGTGGAGGCACTCCTCGTGGATGATGGCCGGGATCCCGAGCCGGGTCTCCTCGACGAGGTAGCGCTGGAGGGCGTTCGCCGTCGTGGCGACCTCGACCGGTCGCAGGTTCGTCGAGCCGGCGAGACGCGTGACCTGGCCCACCCCGTCGCCGGCCAGCTCCGCCAGCCGCCCGAGGTCGAGCCCGTCATCGCCAACCACCTCGAACGCCCAGAACGAGCCGACCTGCGCGATCTTCTCGGCGCGCGTCATCTGGGCGAGCAGGTCGGCGACGCGCGCCCCGATCGGAAGCGCCGGGTCGCGGTAGCTCGTCTGCGTGGTCGCCATCAGCCCTTCACCGCCCCGCCGGTCAGCCCGCCGACGATGTGCCGCTCGGCGATGATGTAGAAGATCAGGGCCGGGATGAGCGAGACCACCGTGAACGCGAGGGTGCGGGCCGCGTCGGAGCTGTACTCCGTCGAGAAGTTCATGACGCCGAGCGGGAGCGTCCACTGGTCGGCGTTGTTCAGGACGACGAGCGGCAGGATGAACGCGTTCCAGGTCGTCACGATGGCGAGCACGCTGACCGTCGCGAGCGCGGGTCGAGACAGCGGCAGCAGGACCCGCCAGAAGAAGCCGAACGAGCCGCAGCCGTCCATGCGTGCCGCGTCCTCGAGCTCCACCGGGATGCTCCGGAAGAACGGCCGCAGGATGACGATGGAGAGCGGAAGCCCGAACGCCGCCTGCGGCAGCGCGACCCCGAGGAGGCTGCCCGACAGCCCGACCTGGCGGATGAGGATATACAGCGGCAGGATCGCGACCGCGGTCGGGAAGAGCAGTCCGAACACGAACAGCGTGTACATCGCCTCGCGCCCACGGAACCGCATCCGGGCGAAGACGAAGGCAGCGGCGGACGCGCATCCGACGGTGACGCCCACGGCGACGACCGCGACGATCAGGCTGTTGAAGACCTCGCCCCAGAACACGGGGGCGTTCTTGCCCCAGAGGACATCGGCATAGTTGTCGAAGACCCATGGGTCCGGGATGAGGGCGACGGGGTTCGCCGCGAGCTGTCCGTTCGATTTGAACCCGCCGAGGACGGCGTAGACGATCGGGACCAGGATGGCGGCAGCGACCACGACCAGGATGACGTAGGCCACGCCGCCGCCAAGGGTCCGTCGACCGCTCCTCGAGCGGCGGGCCGCGATGCTGGGCGTCGCGTCGGCCGAGACGCCGGTCGATGCTCGGGTCGTCATCGGGTCACGCGTTGTAGGCCGTCACGGCGCCGTCGATGTCGCGACGGAGCACGTACCGCTGATACAGCAGCGCCACGACGAGCGCACAGACGAACAGCAGCACGGCGAGGGCACTGCCGTAGCCCATCTGCTGCCTGGTGAACCCGGTCTTGAACATGTTGACCGCCATGGTGGTCGACGCATTGAGCGGGCCACCACCGGTCATCACCCAGACCATGTCGAACAGCTGCAGTGCCCCGATGACCGACAGGAAGATCGACACCCGGAGCGTCGGTCCGATGAGCGGGAATGTCACGTAGCGGAACGCCTGCCAGCGACCAGCGCCGTCGATGAACGCTGCCTCTTCGATCTCCTTGGGGATGCCCTGGAGACCCGCCAGCAACAGGATCATGTGGAAGCCGAAGTACTTCCACGAGATGATCACGAAGAGCGTGATCATCACGATGTCGGTGTTGCCCAGCCAGTCCTGGAGCAGCCCTTCGAGGCCGACGGTCTTCAGGGTGGAGTCGAAGAGCGCGTCCGGCTGGAGCAGGAGCCGGAACACGATGCCCGTGATCGCCTCGGAGAGGACGTACGGGACGAAGAACAAGAGCCGGAAGATTGCACGTCCCGGGAACCGGCGGTTCAGCAGGACGGCGAGCCCCAGCGAGAACGGGATCTGGAGGAGGAGGGACAGGACGATGACCAACACGTTGTTGCTCACCGCCTGCCAGAACACGTTGCTCGCCAGGGCCACCTGGTAATTCTTCAACCCGATGAAGTCGTCAAGCGGGCCCAGGCCATTCCACTTGTAGAGGCTGAAGTGGGCGGCCTGGATGATCGGGACGATGACGAAGGTGATGTAGAGGACGAGCGCAGGCAGCAGGAACAGGACGATCGTCACCCATCGGCTCGGGAGCCGCCACGGGTTCCGTTGCCGAGGACTCTCAGCCTGCATCGCGATCCTCTTGCACGGTCGGTCCTGCGAATCGAGCGGGCCGGCTGAGCCGGCCCGCTCGCGCAACCGAGTCTACGAGTGGTCCACTCGCGTGAAGACGCCTACTGCGTCGCAGCCGCGTCCGTAAGAGCCTGGCAGGCCTCCTCGGGCGTGGACTTGCCGAGGAAGAGCGCCACGGTGGCGTCGTTGAAGGCCGCAGCAAGGCCCCCACTGGTCGCCTGGTCCAGGTAGAGCTGCATGAACGTGGCCGCGCCGCGACCGGCGAGGACGGCCTGCAGGTTCGGGTCGGTGATGGTGGACTCGGTCCCGACGGTCGTCGACAGGCCGACGTTGTCGGAGTTGAGCTTGTCCTGGTTGTCCTTGCTCATGAAGAACTTCAGGAAGTCGACGGCCTCGGGCGGGGCGCTCTTGCTGACCGCGATCCCGTTGCCGCCACCGATGCCATCGGTCGGGGCACCGGCACCACCGGCCACCGTCGGGAATGCGAACCAGCCGAGCTTGTCGCCGAGACCCTGCTTGTTGGCGCTCTGGTCCTTCTGGACCGACGGCGCCCACTGGCCCATCAGCTCCATCGCGGCCTTGCCGTTGCCGACGGCCGCGGCCTCGTCGTTATAGACCGCGCTGGCATAGCCCTTCTGATACGGCTTCAGCGCGTTGAGCGCCAGCACGTCTGCGCCGGCCTTCTTGCAGGCGTCGGTGTTCCAGTCACCGGTCTGGATCATCTGGCTGAGCGCGTCCCCGCCACCGTTGCGCAGCAGCAGGTACGACCACAGGTGCATCGAGGGCCACTTGTCCTTGCCGGCGATGGCCAAGGGGGTGATGCCGGCCGCGGACAGCTTCTTGACGGCGTCCAGGTACTCGTCCCACGTGGTCGGCGGGGCGGTGATCCCGGCCTTCGTGAACAGCTCCTTGTTGTACCAGAAGCCGATCATGCCCATGTCCCACGGGATGCCGTACTGGGCGCCCTTGTAGTTGTAGATGCTCATGGCGCCGGGATTGACCGTGTCCTTCCAGTCGGCGATGAGCGGGGTGATGTCCTGGAGCAGCCCGGCGTCAGCCTGGGACGCCATGGTCCCGCCGCCCCATGACTGGAAGAGGTCGGGATACCCGTCCGGCGGGGTGGCCGCGAGCTTGGTCTTGAACGCCTCGTTCTCGAGGACGGTGATGTTGATCTTGACGTTCGGATGAGCCGCCGTGTAGGCATCCGCGATCGCCTGGAAGTCGGCCTTGCCGGGGTCGCCGGTGGCGATGTGCCACCAATCGATGGTCACGGGCTCGGCCGCGGCCGAGGCTTCGACCGACGGGGCGGCCGACGGCGCCGCGGCCGACGGGGCGGCGGCTGAGGGGGCGGCCGATGGTGCGGTACTCGCGCCGCCGCCGCTACATGCGCTGATCATCAGGGCGAGCACGCCCAGCACGGCGAACGTTCGCCAGCGTGTTGACACAGTCCGACCTCCTGTCATTCGTCACTCCTCCATACGGTGCGGCGTGGTCCGGTCAGCGATCTCCTCTTCGCCGGATTCCGGGCACTGTGTGATGACGTGGACACGAAAGTTTCGAAACCGCGTCCGATTGGTTTCGGCACCGAACCTTAGGGACCGCGAGCGGCACCGTCAAGCCTGTTCATGCCGATCGACCCCGCCGATGGCGCAAGATCGATGGTTCGGATCGTCGAAAGTTTCGGTACACTCCGCAGATGACATCCTCGACGCTGGGAGCCGGACCGGGCAGTCCCGGCCGGCCGACGACGCTGGCGTTCATCGCCGAGCAGGCCGGCGTGTCCGTGCCGACGGTATCGAAGGTCATCAACGGGCGCTCGGATGTGTCACCCGAGACGCGACGGCGGGTCGAGGCGGCCATCCGCGAGCACGGGTATCAGCGGTCCGACCGGTCCGCGCGCGCCACGCCCATCCTCGAGCTGATCTTCCACGAGCTCGACAGCGAATGGGCGCTCGAGATCGTCCGCGGTGTCGAGCGGGTCGCCGGCGAGAACCATCTCGCCGTGGTCCTCTCGGAGATGCAGGGCCGGCGGACGCCGGGCCGGGGCTGGATCGAGGGCGTCCTCGCCCGGCGTCCGACCGGGGTCATCGCGGTCTTCTCCGACCTGAGCGAGTCGATGCGGACCCAGCTGCGGACGCGCGACATCCCGTACGTCGTCATCGACCCGACCGGCGAGCCGTTGCACGACACGCCATCGATCGGCGCGACGAACTGGAACGGCGGGCTGACCGCCACGCGGCATCTCCTCGCTCTGGGCCACACGCGCATCGGCGTCATCGCCGGGCCCAAGGGGATCCTGTGCAGCCGGGCCCGGCTCGACGGCTACCGGGCCGCGATGGACGCGGCGGGCGTGCCGATCGATCCCGAGCTCATCAGCCACGGCCGGTTCCACGTCGAGGAAGGGATCGAGAAGGGCCGGGCGCTCCTCCGCCTGCCCGATCGCCCGACGGCGATCTTCGCCGGCAACGACCTGCAGGCGCTCGGGGTGTACCAGGCGGCCCGCGAGGCGAGGCTCCACATCCCCGAGGACCTCAGCGTCGTCGGGTTCGACGACCTGCCGGTCGCCCAGTGGGTCGGTCCGCCACTGACGACCGTCCGCCAGCCGCTCGTGCAGATGGCGGTGGCGGCCGCCGAGCTCGTGCTGTCGATGGCCCGCGGCGATGAACCCGTGCAGACCCGGGTGGAGCTGGCCACGGAGCTGGTGATCCGCGAGAGCACCGCGCCGCCGCACCGCTAAGCCGGCGAGTCCGCCCTTGGGCCGGCCGGGCGAGCGTCGAACCCGATGACCCGCTCGCACCAGGCCGCCGCGCCGAGCAGGCGCGCCGAACCGCCCGGGCCTCCCACCAGCTGCATGGCCAGCGGCAGCCCGGTCTCGTCGATGCCCGTCGGGATCGCGATCGCCGGCACCCCGATGAAGCTCCACGGCGCGCACAGCGAGAAGTCGCCGGTCCCCTCGCGCCGGAGCGGGGCCGGACCCGGCGCGACCGGCGACGCGAGCCCGTCGAACCCGTCGAGCAGCGGCACGATCGCGTCGCGGAAGGCTGCCCGGGCCCGATCGGCCCGGACGAGGTCCGTGGCCGGGCCTGCGCGTCCCGCGATCACGAGCGACGCGATGCCGGGTCCGTACTCCCCCGCATGCTCCTCGAACATCGACGCGTGCGCCGTGGCGGCCTCGGCCGCGAGGATCGTCCGCCCTGCCTCGAGGATCCCGGCGAACGACGGCGGCAGGTCGACGTCCTCGAGGGTCGCGCCCGCCTCCGCGAGCCCGGCGAGCACGGCCTCGAGATGCGAGCGCATGGCCGGTTCGGCACGGTCGAGCAGCTCGCGGCTCACGGCGATCCGGGGGACCGGGATCGGGACGGTGTCGAGCGGCGCATCGGCGAGGACGTCCTGCAGGAGCGCGATGTCGGCGACCGACCGGCCGATCGGGCCGGCGTGATCGAGCGACCACGCGAGCGGCACGACCCCGTCCAGCGGGATCTGGCCGTGCGGACCCTTGAACCCGACCACCCCGCAGTACGCCGCGGGGCGCAGGATGGAGCCGACCGTCTGCGTGCCGATGGCGCCCGGGACCTGGCGCGCCGCGACAGCCGCGGCCGAGCCCGATGACGACCCGCCCGGCGTGCGGTCGGCCGACCACGGGTTCAGCGTCGGCGCCGGGTCCTTGAAGGCGAACTCCGTCGCGACGGTCTTGCCGAGGATGACGGCCCCGGCCGAGCGCAGCCGGGCGACGAGCGTGGCGTCGCGAGTCGGGTGGGTGTGGGCGAACGCCGCCGCACCGGCGGTCGTGGGCATCCCGGCGACATCGATGATGTCCTTGATGCCGAGCGGGACGCCGTGGAGCGGCCCCGATGGGCGCCCGGCCGCCGAGGCCGCATCGCAGGCGCGAGCCGCGCTCCGGGCCACGTCCGCCTCGACGGTCACCCACGCCAGCAGCTCGCGATCCGTCGAGGCGATCCGGGCGAGGCAGGCCTCGACCAGCGCGATCGACGTCGTGTCGCCGCGCCGGATCGCGCCTGCAGCTTCGGCGACGCCGAGGTCGGTCAGCGGCGCCATCGGCCCGGCCTCGCGCTCGTCAGCGCCCGCGGCCCCGGACGAGATCGCGCCCGGCGACGAGGGCCCGGAGCTTCGCCGTCGCGGCCCAGCGCGCCGTCTGGCTGAACCCGCAATCCGGGACGAGCGTCAGGCGCTCCGGCGGCACGCCCGCGGCGAGCACCTGGTCGATCCGCTCAGCCACCTCGTCGGCCGATTCGAGGTGATAGTTCTTCACGTCGACGACGCCCGCCGCGACGTCCCGGCCGGCCGCCGCGATCTCGCCGAGGATCGCGACCTCGGCCATCTCCCGGTTCGCGAACTCGAGGACGAGCTCGTCGACCTGGAAGCGGAGCATCGCGTCGAGCACGGGGCGGTACGTGCGCCGCGCCAGCGGCCGGCCGAGGTAGTTCCCGAAGCACAGATGGGCGCCCAGGCGCACCCGCCCCACGATCGGTTCGACGGACGCGTTGAACAGCGCCGAGAAGTCGGACGGGGCGTCCGGGTGGATCGCGGGCGAGGGATCGTCGATCTGGATGAAGGAGGCCCCCGCGGCGACCAGGCCCTCGAGCTCGGCCCGGAGGATCGGGACGAAGGCCGCGGCCGCATCGTCGCGGTGCGCGTAGACCGCACCCGGGCCGTAGGTCAGCCGGCCGGACAGGGTGTACGGGCCCGGGATCGTGACCTTCAGCGGCCGCGTCGTCCGGGTCATGGCGTAGCGGTACTCGGCGACGACGCCCAGCCCGTCGGGTGCGGCGATCGGCTCGAGCACCTCGAACCGATGCTGCTGATCGTGCCCGCCGGCGCCGAGCAAACGGGGCGCCAGGAGCGGCCGGACGCCCGTCAGGTGCTTGTAGAACTCCGCGGTGAAGAAGCCGGCCCGGCGCATCTCGCCGTCGCTGACGATGTCGATGCCGGCATCCTCCTGGTCGCGCAGGGCCAGGTCCACCCCGTCATCGAGCATCTCGGCGAGGTCGGCTGGCCCGAACTCGCCGCGCTGGGCCGCGTCGATGCCCGCGACGAACCACGACGGTCGCGCGTGCGACCCGACCACGCTCGTGAGCAGGCTCATCGGCCGTCCTCCACGCTCGTCGGCGCGAACGCGAAGGCCCGCGCCGGGTTCGCGACGAACAGGCGCTGCCGCGTGCCGGCGTCGATGCCGCGCTCCGCCATCAGCCGCGTGAACCCGTCGAGCAGCCAGGTCAGACCCGGCGACCCGCCGTAGGCCGTGTAGTAGCCCTGCCGAGCGGCATCCATCCCGAGCAGGATGCCATCGATGCGACCATCCTCGATGGCCCATCCCAGCAGGGTGAGCGTGCCGTTGTCCCCGTCGCCCCAGCGGAACGACCCGTCGTACTCCACGAACGCCCCGCTCGCGAGCAGGTCGCGGTGATACCCGCGATCGACGACCTTGTCGACATGGCTCAGCGCGACATGCGAGGGATCGACCCCCAGGTCGCGCAGGAGGCCGATCTGCTCGAGGCCCCCGGTGCCGGCTTCGCAATGCGTGAGGATCGGCGCACCGGTCCGGCGATGCGCCTCCGCCGCAGCCTCGAACACGCGCCGGTCGCGCGGCGACGGGCCGTCCTGGCTGGCGGCGATCTTGATGACCCCGGCGCGGTGCCCAGTCCGCCGGACGGTGGGTCCCGCACCGTCCTCCGCGTCGATCCCCTCGCTGACATCGAGCGTGAACCGCTCCGCCATGTCCTCGATCGGCAGCCGGGCGCTCCAGTGGTCGGGGCCGTAGTACCGCTCGTGATGGAGCCCGGTCGAGGCGAGGATGTGGATCCCGGCTCGCCGGCTCAGCTCGGCCAGCTTGACGGGGTTCCGGCCGCACTCGATCGGCATCGCGTCGACGGCCGCGCGCAGACCGAGCGCCACGGCCCGTCCGACCTCGGCCGCCATCCGGTCGATGTCGGCCAGGTCGAAGTCCGGATACAGCGCCACAGCCCGCCCGCCGTCGATGACGAGATGCTCGTGGGCGTAGGTCACGCCGAGCTCGGCCGGGTCGATGTCGCCGAGGACGGTTCGGACGGGGGTCCGCTGACCGGCGTCGGCCGGCCCGACGGCGGTCTCGACGTTGCCCTGGCGCTCGGTCAACTGGCCCGCCCGAGCGCGACGCCGACCGCGCCCGACGGGTCGCCGGCCTCGATCCAGCGGCCGATGGACTCGCGCGCGAACAGCTGGTCGACGACCATCGACGACGCGCCGATGACCCCGGCCAGCCCGCCCAGCGATGAGCGCTGGATGAGCAGGTCGCGGGTCGCGAGCGGGAGCGACCGGCGGTAGACGGCCTCGCGGATCGAGGCCAGGAACTGGTCCGGGCTGTTCGCGACGCCGCCGCCGATCACGACCAGCGACGGGTTGAAGAAGTTCACGACGCTCGCCAGCATCGAGCCGATCCGCCGGCCGCCCGACTGGAGCAGCGCCACCGCCGCGGGATCGCCGAACGAGGCCGCGCGCGCGACGTCCTGCGCGGACACGCTCCCGCCCTGGTCGAGCGCGAGCCGCAGGCGCGCGCTGCGGCCCTCGAGCGCGGCCGTCTCGCCGGCCCGGCCGAGGGCGCCGCCGCCGGCCAGCGCCTCGAGGCAGCCGATGTTGCCGCAGCGGCAGATGACCGCGGAGTCCTCGGTCACCTGGATGTGGCCGACGTCGCCGGCGCTCCCCTGCGCGCCACGGTGGAGGTGGCCGTCCGAGATGATCCCGGCCCCGATGCCGGTCCCCACCTTGACCACGACCACGTTGTCGTGGCCGGCTGCGACCCCGGAGCGCCACTCCCCCATCGCCAGCAGGTTGACGTCGTTGTCCACCCAGACCGGGGCGTTGTAGCGCTCGGCGAACCGCTCGCGGATCGGGTAGCCGTCCCAGCCGGGCATGATCGGCGGCGAGATCGGCCGCCCGGATTCGAACTCGACCGGACCCGGCACGCCGATGCCGACGCCCCACAGCCGCCCGGGGATGCCGGTGGTCGTCCCGAGCAGCGTCTCGAACAGGGCGTCGACCCGGTCCAGACCGGCTTCCGGACCCGCCTCGATCGACGCGGGCTCGTCGTGGTGGGCGAGCACCCGGCCGTCGAGCGCGGTCAGCGCCACGTCGATGCTGGTGGCCCCGAGGTCCGCGACGAGCACGTGGCCGGCGTCGGCGCGGAAGGTCAGGCGGCGCGGCGGGCGGCCGCCGGTGCTCGGACCGACGTCGCCCTCGGTGACGAGCCCGCGGTCCACGAGCTCGCCGACCCGCTGCGCGACGATCGCCCGTCCCAGCCCGGTGCGCGCGACCAGCTCGGATCGCGACCGCGACCGCCCGAGGCGGATCTCGTCGAGGACGGTGACCAGGGCGTCGAGCGCCTCGTCGGCGAGCGGGGCATGCGCCTGAAGCTCCATGACGCGCCGCATCATACGCCGTCCTTCGTCCGCTCGGCGGTCGACTTTTGCACTTGACAGGTCAAAGTAGTATCCGTAGTGACGACACCGCGCTGTCCCCTGCCCGATCCCGAACGGTCCCCTGGACCGTCACCAGACCGCGACCGGGCGGAGACCGCAGTGTAAGATGTCTAGACAGGTTGTGACCCTACCCAGGTGAGCACGGCATGACGAGCGGGATCGCGGGCATCGGTACCGCGGTGATCGGGACGGGCTTCATCGGCACCGTCCACGTGGAGGCGCTTCGCCGCATCGGGGTCCAGGTTCGGGGCGTCCTCGGCAGCACGGCCGAGCGGGGCGCGGCCCGCGCCGAGACCCTCGGGGTCGCGAGGGCGTATGCCTCGCTGGACGAGCTCCTGGCCGACCCGACCGTCGACGTCGTCCACGTGACCTCCCCCAACGACCTCCACGTCAGCCAGTCGATCGCGGTCCTGGAGTCCGGGCGCCACGTCGTCTGCGAGAAGCCGCTCGCGCTGACCTCCGCGGAGTCGACCCGCCTCGTCGAGTGCGCCGCGGCCAGCGGTCGCGTCAATGCCGTGAACTTCAACATCCGCCACTACCCGTTGAACCAGCACGCTCGCGATGTCGTCGCGGCCGGAGCGCTTGGCGAGGTCCGACTGGTGACCGGCCGCTACTTCCAGGACTGGCTCCTCCTCCCCGGTGACTGGAACTGGCGGCTGCAGCCGGATCGAGGCGGCGCGCTCCGCGCCGTGGGCGACATCGGCTCCCACTGGCTCGACCTGATGACGTTCGTGACGGGCCACCGGATCGAGGCGGTCATGGCCGACCTCGCCACCTTCATCCCCGTCCGCCAGGAGCCGACCGGGCCGGTCGAGACGTTCTCGAACCAGCGTTCGGCCGAGACCGTCACCCGCGAGATCCGCACCGAGGACGCGGCGACCATCCTCCTCCGCTTCGAGGGCGGCGCCCGCGGCGCGGTCAGCATCTCGCAGATCAGCGCGGGTCGGAAGAACTCCGTCCAGTGGGAGATCGACGGCTCCGATTCGTCGATGGCCTGGGACTCGGAGCTGCCCGACCAGATCTGGCTGGGCCACCGCGAGCGTCCCAACGAGATCCTGTTCAAGAACGCGGCGCTGATGTCGCCGGCCGGACAGGCCGCGTCGGCGCTCCCCGCCGGGCACGTCGAAGGCTTCGCCGACACGTTCTCGGCGCTGTTCCGGGCCATCTACGCCGATGTCGTCGCCGGCCGACCGTCGGCCCGGCCCGCCTATCCAACCTTCGCCGACGGCCACGACGAGATGCTGGTCATCGAGGCGATCGCCGAAAGCGCCCGGCGCGGCGCCTGGGTCGACGTCGAGCGGGCGCCGGTCGCCGCGGGAGCGACGGCATGAGGCTCGGCCTGCTGACCGCCCCGTTCCCCGAGACCCCGCTCGACGAGGTCGTCGACTGGACCGTCGCCAACGGCTTCGAGAGCATCGAGATCGCCTGCTGGCCGCGGACGTCGGGCCCGACCCGGCGCTACGCGGGGACCTCGCACATCGACGTGGCGAACCTGTCCGCCGCGGAGGGCCGCGACCTCGCCGCCGGGATCCGCGCCAAGGGGCTGACCATCTCCGGGCTCGGCTTCTACCCCAACCCGATGCATCCCGACCCGGCCCACCGCGAGACCGTCATCGGCCACCTCAAGCAGGTCATCACGGCCGCCGAGAAGATGGGCGTCCCGATCGTCAACACGTTCATGGGCGCCGACGCCGCGAAGACCCAGGACCAGAACTGGGATGACGCGCTCCGGATCTGGCCGGAGATCGTGAAGTTCGCCGCGGACCACGGCCGACGGCTCACCTTCGAGAACTGCCCGATGCTGTTCTCGCACGACGAGTGGCCCGGCGGCCACAACCTGGCGACGACGCCGCGCATGTGGCGGCGGATCCTCGAGAACTGGGAGGGGACGGTCGGACTGAACTTCGACCCGTCGCACCTGATCCTCCAGATGATCGACATCCCGCGGTTCATCCGCGAGTTCGGGCCGCACATCTACCACGTGCAGGCCAAGGACCTGACCATCGACCGCGAGGGCCTCTACGAGCGCGGCGTGTTCGCGATGGGCATCGGCTGGCAGATCCCCAGGCTCCCGGGCCTCGGCGATGTCGACTGGGGCGACCTGTTCGCCGCCCTCTGGCGCGCCGGCTACGACGGCGACGTGATCATCGAGCATGAGGACCGCGACTTCGAGGGCACCGACGAGAAGGTCAAGCGCGGGTTCCTCCTTGCCCGCAACGTGCTGCGGCCCTATGTCGTCTGACGCCGTGGTCCGCCAGGTCGGGATCGGCTTCATCGGCTCGGGCTTCATCGCCGAGCACTACGCGGCCGGGCTGGCGTTCGTGCCCGAGGCACGGATCGTGGCCAACGCCTCGACGCGCGGCGGCCGCGGCGGCGCGTTCGGCGCCGCGCACGGCGTGGACGCCACGTACGACACCATCGAGGCGCTGTGCGCCGACCCGGCCGTCGACCTCGTGGTCATCGCTCTGCCGAACCACCTCCACCTCGAGGCCGTCCGCATCGCCGCGACCGCGGGCAAGGGCGTGCTCTGCACCAAGCCGCTCGGACGCAACGGCGACGAGGCCGCGGAGATCCTCCGCCTCGTGAGCGATGCCGGCGTCTTCCACGGCTACCTCGAGAACGAGGTCTTCTCCCCCGACGTCATACGTCTCCAGGAGATGGTCGCCTCGGGCGCGCTCGGGCGGGTCCTCACGATGCGGGCGCGCGAGGGCCACTCCGGCCCGCACGCCGCCCACTTCTGGGATGCCGAGACCGCCGGGGGCGGCGCGTTCCTCGACATGGGCTGCCACTGCATCGAGGCGGCCCGCTACATCATCGGCAAGGACGTGGCGGTGACCGACGTGTTCGCCTGGGGCGCGACCCTGGGGCACGCCGACAAGACCACCGGCGAGGACAACGCCATCGCGATCCTCCGCTTCGAGGACGGCCGGACGGCGACCATCGAGGCGTCGTGGACCGCCAAGGGCGGCATCGAGGTCCGCAACGAGATCTACTGCGAGCGCGGCCGGATCGTCCACGACCTCGGCACCACGCCGATCAAGGCGTTCCTCGAGGAGTCGGTCGGCTACCTCGCCGAGAAGACGGACGCGGACACCGGCTGGGTCTTCCCCATCGCCGACGAGACCCGCGTCGCGGGGTACGACGAGCAGTTCCGGCACATGGTCCGCGCCTACCTCGCCGGCGAGACGCCGCGCGAGAGCTTCGAGGACGGCCTCGTCGTCAACCGGATCATCGACGCCGCCTACCGATCCATGCGCACCGGCCAGTGGGAAGCGGTCCTCGCGACCGCGGCTCCGGTGGCCGTCTGATGCTCTCCCACGCCCGGACCCCGCTCGCAGGCGCCGGTGTCCGCGGTCCCATCCCGAAGGACGCCTAGCGAACACGGAAGCGGGCACGGACCCGCAGCAGGAGGTGAAGCGATCGAACGCAGTGGTTCGAGCCCCGACGTCGGGGAGGAGCAGTCCAAGACACACGGCCGCGCGGCCGTGTCGACGGAACGAGGAGGAGAACGAATGCTCAAGAAGGGATCGGCCCTTGCTCGGCTGACCATCGGCGTCGCGGCGATCGCCGTGATCGCGGCGGCATGCTCGAGCAGCGGGTCGTCGGCAGCCCCGAGCGGGGCCGCAGGCGGCGGCAAGTACACGATCGGGTTCCTGAACGGCGGCGGCGTCGGCAACGGTTGGCGCGAGTCGTCGATCTGCTCCGCGAAGGTGCAGGCGAAGGCGTCCGGCGATGTGTCGTCCGTCACGGTCACCAACCACGACACCGATGCCGCCGGCCAGCTGACCGACATCCGCGACATGATCGCCAAGAAGGTCAACGCGATCGTCATCAATCCGAATGATCCGGACGCGCTGAACCCGGCCATCGCCGAGGCCATCGCGGCCGGGATCAAGGTCGTCGCGATCGACGCCTCGGTCACCGCGCCCGGTGCCTACAACCTGTCCAACGACCAGGTGAACTACGCCTACCTTGGCGCCAAGTCCCTGTTCGAGCAGATGGGCAAGAAGGGCGCCGTCGTCTACATGCGCGGCATCGCCGGCCATCCGGCCGACACGGACCGCGACACGGGCTTCAAGAAGGCCTTGGCCGAGTATCCCGACATCAAGGTCGCCAAGGAGGTCGTGACCAAGTGGGATCCGGCGACCGCCGTCAGCCAGATCAACGACATCATGACCAGCGGCGTGCCGTTCGACGGGATCTGGACCTCCGGAGTGGACTCCTCGATCGTCGACGCCATGAAGACGGCCAACCATCCCCTCGTGCCGATCGTCGGCGCGGATAACGCGGGCTTCGTGACCCAGCTCCTCAACGAGAAGGGTCTCGTCGGCTCCGCCGTGACCAACCCGTCGGCTGTCGCCGGCGCGGGCGTCGCCCTGGCTCTCAAGCTCCTCAAGGGCGAGACGGCCGAGACCACGACCCACGTCACCCCGGAGCTGTGGGACAACACGACGGACGCCGGAAAGGCATCCCTGAAGGCCGCCCAGAACCCGAACCTGCCGAAGTTGTGGCCCCTCGGGCTCACGATCAAGGACTGGACCACGTACACCGTGGACGACCTCATCGCCTGCAAGGGCCCGGGCGAGTAGACCTCCCCAGACCCCAGGTTCCAGCACGAGTGGGCGGCCTTCGGGCCGCCCACTCGTCCACGCCCCGCAGACGTACCATCGGGACCGAATGACCGAACTGCTGCTCGATGCGACCGGGATCGCCAAGCACTACGGGGCGGTCGCCGCTCTGCGGTCGGGCTCCCTGGCCGTGCGACCGGGCGAGGTCCACGCGCTCATGGGCGCCAACGGCGCCGGCAAGAGCACGCTCGTCAAGATCCTCACGGGTGCCGTCCATCCCGACGAAGGCACGATCCTCGTCCGCGGCGAGCCGTACGTGGCCCGCTCACCGGCGGAGGCCCGACAGGGCGGGGTCGTCTCGGTCTACCAGGAGCCGGCTGTCATCCCGGACCTGGACATCCGGTCGAACCTTCGGCTGACCAAGACCCCGGTCGAACCCTTCCGTCACTGGCTCGCCGAGCTGGGCATCTGCGACCTGGATCTTTCGGACATGGCGCGGGATCTGCCGCTGGCCACGCTGCGCGTGATCGACCTGGCGCGCGCGCTGTCGATCGAGCCGGACGTCCTGATGCTCGACGAGATGACCGCGGCCCTGCCGGCGGATCTGACCGAGCGGGTCCTGCACGTCATCGGGAACCAGCGTGGTTCGGATCGCTGCATCATCTTCATCTCCCACCGACTCATCGAGATCGCGGCGGTGTGCGATCGGGCCACGGTCCTGCGCGAAGGCGAGACCGTCGGCGTGGTCGACGTGAACGAAGGATCCGAGGACCGGATCGTCGCCCTCATGCTCGGGGACAGTGCCAAGGACCTCGGGACCCGCGGCGGCGCCCGCGCCCGTGCGGCCAGTACGGGTGCCCCCACCACACCCAGGCTCATCGCGCGCGAACTGCGCGCCGGCGGACGACTCAAGGACGCGACCTTCGAACTCCGCGCCGGCGAGGTCCTCGGGCTGGCCGCTCTGGAAGGACAGGGCCAGGACGAGTTGTTCGATGTGCTCGCCGGGTCGCGCCGTCCCGATGGCGGCGAACTGCTCGTCGATGGTGTGCCGGTCTCGTTCCGGCATCCCGCAGATGCCATCCGGGCCGGCCTGGTCTATGTCCCCGCCGACCGGGCCGAGGCCCTGCTGATGCAGCGGTCCATCCGCGAGAACGTGGCCCTGCCCTACCTGGCCGGGTTCCGCTCCTGGGGACCGATCGCGATGACGAAGGAGCGGGATCGCGTTGCCGGGGCGGTGGCCCAGCTCCAGATCGACACGCGCGCCGCATCCGAAGTCCGCCAGCTGTCCGGCGGCAATCAGCAGAAGGTGACGATCGCCCGCTGGGTGGCCGGCGGTGTCCGGACGATGCTGTGCTTCGACCCGACGCGCGGCATCGACATCGGCACCAAGCAGCAGATCTACGAGCTCGTGCGGGAACTGGCCGCCGCCGGGGCCGCGGTCCTCTTCTACACCTCGGAGCTCAAGGAGATCCAGCTCGCCTGCGATCGGGCGATCGTCATGTTCGATGGGCGGTTCGTCGCCGAGATCCCGGTCGATCAGGCCGACGAGCCCACCCTCCTGCGCGCCGCGTACGACCTGCCGCCTGATGTCCCCATGCCGGAGGACGTCGCCGCGACCGAACTCGAGGCCGAGGCGACCGATCCGGGCCTCGCCACGGTCGCCCCGGACGTCTTCGTGCCGACGGATCCGACCGGCTCCGGGCCCTCGGTGTCCGCATGAGCGCCGCCGTGGATACCCGCGCGACCGAGGGGGCGGACCTGGCGTCCCGGGCACGCCAGTGGGCGCAGCGCAATTCCTGGACGCTGGCATTGCTCGGGCTGTTCGCGGTCGTCCTGCTGATCACCTACCTGATCCAGCCGAGCTATGGCGCCTCCGAACTCGAGGGACTCGCCATCGGGGCCATGCCCCTGGCGATGGCCGCAGTCGCCCAGGCGATCGTCGTCATCGCCGGCGGCATCGATCTCTCGATCGGCTCGATGATGGCGCTCACCAGCGTGACCGCCGCCATCCTGATCAAGAATCAACCCGAGGCGTCGGTCCCCATCGTCATCGGTGTCCTGATCCTGGGGCTGCTCCTGGGCATCATCAACGGGACCCTGGTCGTCATCACGCACGTCCCCGACATCGTCGTGACCCTGGCCATGTCATTCGTCTGGGCCGGCGCGGCCCTCGTCGTCCTGCACACCCCCGGCGGGGCCTCGGCGGCGTGGCTGACGGGGATCGTGTCCGGGTCGATCGGCAGCGAATGGATCCCCCGAGCCTTCATCACCCTGCTCGTCATCGTGGGGGTCATCTGGATCCCATTGCGGCGGTCGAGCGCCGGCCTGGCCCTGTACGGCATCGGCAGCAACCGCCTGGCGGCCTTCCGGAGCGGCGTCCCGGTCGGGCGGACCAAGGTCTTTGCCTACATGCTGGGCGGACTGTTCTCGGCCTTCGGCGGACTGGCCCTCACCGCGACCACCGGCATCGGCTCGCCGGTCCCAGGTGCCTACACCCTGCTCGGCGTCGCGGCGATCGTCCTCGGCGGCGTCAGTCTCGCGGGCGGTCGGGGAGGCATCGCCGGACCGATCGTGGCGGTGTTCGTGCTCGCCCTCGTCCGGACGGACCTGACCCTGCTCGGCGCGAATTCGAACCTGTCGACCGTGGTCCAGGGCACGATCCTCATCGGCGTCGTCATGTTCGGCAGCCTCCTCTCGATGCGGCGGGCCCGATCGTGAGCGGCCAGGCCGGGATGGCCCCAGCGGACGCGCCGTCCGCGGTCGCGAGCGGGTGGCGGCGGCTCCTGCGCGATCGTCCGCTCATCCCGCTGACCGGACTGCTCGTACTGCTCGTCGTCGGGCTCGAGATCGCGTCTCCAGGGACGATCAAGCCGGCCTGGGTCGGCTCGACGATCCGCGCCGCCGTCCCGCTCGCGCTCCTCGGTGCGAGCCAGACCCTCGCCATGCTGACCGGCGGCATCGACCTGTCGGTCGGGACGGTCGCCTCCATGGCGGCGTTCATCATGGCGACGCAGACGGGCCAGCTCGGTCCTGGGCCGGCGCTCGTGCTGGCCCTCACCGCGGCGGCGCTCGCGGGGATCGTGAACGGCATCGGCGTCGGCGTGTTCAAGGTGCACCCGCTGATCATGACCCTGGGCCTGGGCCTGGTGATCCTCGGGCTCATGAACGTCTACCAGCTGGTCGTCGTCACGAACGGGACCAATATCCCACCCATCATCGATTGGCTCGGCTCGGGGACGACCCTTCCCTTCCTGCCCAACAACCTCTTCCTGTTCGTCCCGATCGCCCTCTTGATCATCGCCGGGCTCCGCTACTCAGGGTTCGGACGACTCCTGTTCGCGGTGGGCGACAACCCGGTCGCTGCGCGACTCTCGGGTGTCCGGGCGTGGCAGGTCCTGGTGGGCCTGTACATCCTGTCGGCCCTGCTGGCGGCCGTCGCCGGCATCCTCATCGCCGGCCTGGTCAAGACCGCCAGCCTGGCGCTCGTCGATCAGTACGTCCTGCCGGCGGTCGCGGCCGCGGTCATCGGCGGAACCTCCATCATGGGCGGGCGCGGCGGCTATTCGGGCACCATCATCGGGGCGCTCATCCTGACCGTCCTGACCAGCCTGCTGATCGCGCTGCAGATGCCTGAGTCCGTCCGCCAGATCCTGTTCGGCGCCATCATCGTGTTCGTCGCCGCGGCCTACACGCGGGTGACCGGCGAGTCGTGATCGTCAGCGGCCGGCTCGTCCTCGAGGACCGGGTCGAACCGGGTCGGATCGAGATCTCGGATGGTCGGATCACGGCCGTGGAGCACGACCCGGCGGCCGCCGACGGGCCGCTCGTCGCGCCGGGGTTCGTCGACGTCCACGTCCACGGCTGGGGCGGCCACGACGCGATGGGCGACACCGCGGCGCTGGACGGCATGGCCCGGGCCCTGCTGCGCCGCGGCGTCACGTCGTTCCTGCCGTCCGGCGTGTCCGCGCCACTGCCGACCCTCGCCGAGTTCGCGGAACGGGTCCGCCGCTGGATGCCGGTCGCGCCCGACGATGGAGCCGCGCCGCTCGGGTTCAACCTCGAAGGCCCGTTCCTCGCCGACGCGAAGCGCGGCGCCCACGATCCGGCGATGCTGGTCGACCCGGCCGACACGGACCCGGCGGCCATCGCGCCGCTCATCGACGGCCTGCGGCTCATCACCATCGCCCCGGAACGGCCGGGGGCGCTGGCCCTGATCGCGCAGCTCCACGCGCTCGGTGTCCGGATCGCGCTGGGCCATTCGGCCGCGACGCTGGTCGAGGCGCAGGCCGGGTACGACGCGGGCGCGACCTCGACGACCCATCTCTTCAACGGGATGAGCGGCGTGGACCATCGGGCGCCCGGACTGGCCGCCGCGGCCCTGGTCGACGACCGCGCCTACGTCGAGCTGATCGCCGACGGCGAGCACGTCGACCCCGCCATCTGGCCCCTGATCACGCGGACGAAGCCGGCCGACCGGCTGCTGTTGATCAGCGACGCGATCCCGCTCGCGGGGACCGGCGACGGCCGGGCCTGGATCGGCGGTCTCGAGATCGAAGTCACCGGGCAGCGGGTGACGCTGGCCGGCACGTCGACGCTGGCCGGCTCGGTCATCGCGCTGGACAGCGCGGTCCGGAACCTGGTCGCGAGCGGCGTCGGGCTGCCGGCGGCCGTCGCCGCGGCCTCGCGCAATCCGCTGGCGATGCTCGGCGTGGACGACCGCGGCCGGCTGGCTCCCGGCCAGCGGGCGCACCTGGTCGAGCTCGACGACGACCTCCGGGTCCGCTGCGTCCTCCGCGACGAGCACTGGGTCGACGGGGCTTGACCCTACTCGCCGCCCGGGTCGTCGAGGGGCGCCCCCGCCAGCACGCGGCTGACGCGCCGGGCGTGCTCGCGGTACGCGCCCTCGAACAGCTCGGCCGAGCGGTCCGCGCCGACGATGGTGCTGCTGGTGATGACCGGCGGCATCGCGCCGGCGGCGATGAGCCGTTCCGCGGCCTGGACCTTGATCTCGTTGACGATCGCGGCGTTGGCCACCGTGGAGCCGGGGCCGATCGGCGTGTCGAGGCCGTCGAGCGTGACGAGCGCGTCGCCCGCCGGGGTGCACAGGTCGATCACGATGTCCGCGTGATCGAGCAGCCGGGTGCCGGTCGGGTGGTCGGGTGG
Organism: uncultured Chloroflexia bacterium; assembly: GCA_963755115.1. Taxonomy (GTDB): domain Bacteria; phylum Chloroflexota; class Limnocylindria; order Limnocylindrales; family CSP1-4; genus SPCO01. Next base: position 978,818 of record CAVWIK010000002.1, on the reverse strand, counting down.
GCGGGCCATCGACTGGGCGACCGAGGTGACCGCCACGACGGGGAGGCCACGCGCCTGCGCGCCGATCGCCATCTCGATGGGGACCGCCGTCAGCCCCGAGGCGGAGAAGACCATCATCACGTCGCCCTGGCCGAACTGGAAGTTCGAGAGGATGACCTCCGCGAGCCCCTCCGTGCGCTCGATGAACATCGCCTGGCGCTGCCCGTTGGCCCCGACCACCTGGGTGTGGAACGTCATCGAGAGCTCCGCGATCGGATGGAACCCCGGGTACGACCCGTACCGCGGGAACATCTCCTCGAGCGGGATGCGCGAGTGGCCGGTCCCGAACAGGTGGACGAGCCCGCCGTCGGCGATGGCCGCCGCGCAGAGCGACGCCGTCGCCTCGATGGCCGGCATCTGTGTCGCCTCGATCCGGTCGAGGAGCCGCCGCGCCTCGGTGAGCCATGCACCCGCGATCGTCAAGCCAGTCCCTTCGTAACGTGCCAAGATGTCTAGACAGGTTCGCCATCCTAGGCGCGCCATCATCGACGGCGTCAATGTCGACCGAGCCGACACCCCGCTACCAGGAGATCGCCGAGTACCTCCGGCGGCTCATCGCCGCCTCGAGACCCGGCGACCGGCTGCCGTCCGAGGCCGAGCTGTGCGAGCGGTTCGGGGTCAGCCGGATGACCGTCCGGCAGTCGCTCCAGCTGCTCGCGAACGAGCACCTGCTGGTCCGCCGCCGCGGCGAAGGCACGTTCGCCGCGCCACGGGTGGTGCCGCGACTCCTCGGATCGCCGCTGTCGTTCACGGAGAGCATGCGGCGGCGCGGCCTGCGCGCCACCTCGCGACTCCTCCACGCCGGCTGGATCGAGCCGAGCGGCGAGGATCGGGCGGCCCTGCACCTCCCCATCGGCAGCCGCGCGATCGTCGTTGAGCGGCTGCGCCTGGCCGACGACCGGCCGATGGCCATCGAGCGGGTCGTCTCGCCGCCGACCTGTGCCGGCATCCTCGAGGACGACCTCGAGGCCGGCTCGCTCCACGACGCGTTCGAGCGGCTCGGCCGGATCCCGACTCGCGCGCAGGCGCGCGTCTCGGCGCGTCTCGCGACCGACATCGAGCGGAGCCTCCTCGGCCTCGACCACGATGGGGTCGTCCTCAGCGAGCGCCGCACGATCGACGACCAGGACGGGGTGCCCATCGAGCACACCGAGACGCTCTACGCCGCGGAGCGGTACGAGTTCGAGGCGGTCCTCCAGCGCGGCGCCGATGCGGAGGTGGTGTGAGCGCGACGCGGCACCTCGGCCTGGACCTCGGCGGGACGAACATCAAGGTCGCCGTCCTCGAGCGGTCCGGCGTCACCGACGAGGCCCCGCGGCTCGTGGCCGACGGCTCGGTGCGGACCCACGCCGAGCGCGGCCCGGACGGTGTCGCCGCCGCGCTCATCGAGGCGGGCCGGGCGGCGATGGCCGAGCACGGCCCGGTCGAGACGGCCGGCGTCGGCGTTCCCGGCCTGTTCGACCGCGCGACCGGCCGGATCCTGCTGTTCCCGAACTTCCCGGGGCCGTGGGTCCAGTACCCGCTGCGCGAGCGGCTCGTCGAGGGACTCGGGATGCCGGTGGCGTTCATCAACGACGCGCGGGCGCACACGCTCGCCGAGGCGCGGATGGGGGCCGGCCGGGGCGCCGCGACGATCGCGATGCTGACGCTCGGCACCGGGATCGGCGGCGGGCTCGTGATCGACGGCAAGCTCCACCTCGGCGCGACCGGGACGGCCGGCGAGATCGGCCACCAGACGGTGGAGCCGCGACGGCCTCGCTGTGCGGATGCGGGAACCGCGGCTGCGTCGAGCCGTATGCCCAGGCCGGAGCCCTGATGCACGCGGCCGGGAAGGACTCGGTCGAGGCCGTCTTCGCGGGCGCCGCGGCCGGCGACGAGCGCTGCCGGGCGGCCACCGAGCGGGCCGTCGACTACCTCGGGATCGCCATCGGCAACATCGTCACCGTCGCTCGTGCCCGACCGCGTCGTGATCGGTGGCGGGATCTCGGAGGCCGGCGAGCAGCTCATGGCGCCGCTTCGAGCCGCGGTCGCGCGGCGCACGCCGTTCGTGCCGGCCGGCGGCCCGCGTCTCGTGCTGGCCGAGCTCGGTCCGGGTGCGGGGGCGATCGGGGCGGCCCTCGCCGGGGCCGAGGCGAGCGACGAGCGTGCCGGGGGCGCCGTCGGGGCCTAGGCGCCGGGAGCGCGATGCGAGCGCTGCCGTTCGCGGCGACCGTGGGCCGCGGCGACCGTGGCCGCGGTGACCGCGGGCCGCGACGGGTTCAGCCGGCGGTGGTGCGGACCCCGGCCGTGGCCATCTTGCGAGCCACGAATTCGTCGAGCATCTCCGCGGTCCGCGTCGCGCCCGAGCGATCCGCGCCGGCCTCCATCACCTCGAGCAGGGCGTCCAGCGTGCGGACGCCGCCGGCGGCCTTGACCCGCACCCGGGGCGACACGCTCGCGCGCATGAGGCGGATGTCGTCGATGGTCGCGCCCGACGGGGCGAAGCCGGTCGAGGTCTTGACGAAATCGGCCCCGGCGCGCTCGGCGGCCTGGCAGCCACGGACGATCTCGTCCTTCGTCAGGTAGGCGTTCTCGAGGATGACCTTCACGAGGGCCTTGCCGGCCGCCACGTTGACGACCGCGCGGATGTCCTCCTCGACCTCGTCGTCCATGCCGGAACGGAGCCAGCCGATGTTGATGACCATGTCGAGCTCCGTCGCGCCGTCGCCGAGCGCCCGGACGGATTCGAAGACCTTGGTCTGGGTCTTGTGCGAGCCGTGCGGGAAGCCGATGACGGTCCCGACCGCGACATCCGTGCCCGCGAGCAGCTCGCGGCAGAGGGCGACATCGGCGGGTCGGGCACAGACCGATGCGACGTGATAGCGCGCGGCGATCGCGCAGCCCTCGCGCACTTCGTCGAGCGTCAGTTCGGGCCGCAGCAGCGAGTGGTCGATGGTCTTGGCGACCCGGTCATACGTGAGATCGTCGAGGGACATGGTGGTCATGCGGTCCATGATGGCAGGACTCGCACGGCATGTCTAGACAACCGGGCGATTCTCCGTTGCATCGCCGGTGGCGCGGACGGTCAGGCGGGGCGGCCGGCCTCGGTGACGCCCCAGCCGCCGTCGACCGCGAGCCGCTGGCCGGTGATGTGGCGGGCCTCGTCGGACAGCAGGAAGAGGGCGGCGTCGGCGACGGACTCGGCCGGCAGGAAGCCTCCGGCAAGCGGCTGCTTCCGGGTCACGTAGGCGGTGGTCTCGGCATCGGCCGCGGCACGCGCGGACATCGGCGTCGCGACCAGCCCCGGTGCGATCGAGTTGACGCGGATCCCGTGGGGCGCGTAGTACGCGGCCATCGTCCGGGCGAGGGCCTCCTCGGCGCCCTTGATCGCGGCGTAAGCATGGGTGGCGAAGAGGTCCGGGACCGGGTCCGTGGCGAGGACGCTCGTGACGATGACGATCGAGCCGCCGACGGCCGGCGCCTCGGCCGGCAGCGCGAGCATGGCCCGCACGACCTCCCGGGATGCCAGGAACGCGGGCAGCCCGTTGAGCGCGAGGGTCTGCGTCCAGCCCTCGGCCGTGATCTCGTGGAGCGGTCCGTCACCGGCGCGGCGGCCCGAGCCGCCCGCTACGGCGAACAGGCCGTCGATCCGGCCGAAGGCCTCGCGTGCGCGCGCCACGGCCGCGACCGTCGCCGCCTCGTCCCGCAGGTCCGCGGCCGCCCACGCGACCCGCCCCCCGGCCGCCGCGATCCCCGCGGCCAGCTCCTTGCACCCGTCTGGATCGCGCGAGACGATGAAGACCGCCGCCCCCTCGCGGGCGAACCGGCGGGCCCCGGCGGCCGCGATCCCGCTCGCGCCGGTCACCACCACGACGCGTCGGCTGAGGCGGTCGGACATGCGGGCATCATGCACGGGTCCGGCGGGTTGCGTCGCGAGGTCCGCGAACGTACGATGCGGTCACCTGAGCCGCCGCGTACGGGGCTCGTCCACGTTCCACCTCGGTGGCTGGATGCATGAGCCCGCGTCGTCGACCAGGTGCGGAGGTACTCGCATGGCCACCGTGACGTTCGACAACGTCAACAAGATCTACGGCGACTTCCACGCCGTGAAGGATCTGAACCTCGAGATCGGGGATGGCGAGTTCATGGTCCTGGTCGGACCATCCGGCTGCGGCAAGACGACCAGCCTGCGGATGATCGCCGGACTCGAGGAGATCTCCAGCGGGACGCTCCGCATCGGCGACCGGGTCGTCAACGACGTCGCCCCCAAGGATCGCGACATCGCGATGGTGTTCCAGAGCTACGCGCTGTACCCGCACATGTCGGTACGCGAGAACCTCGCGTTCGGCCTGAAGCTGCGCAAGGTCCCCAAGCCCGAGATCGAGCGCCGGGTCAAGGAGGCCGCCGAGACCATCCAGCTCGACAAGCTCCTCGATCGCAAGCCGAAGGAGCTCTCCGGCGGCCAGCGCCAGCGCGTCGCGCTCGGTCGCGCCATCGTCCGCGAGCCGGCGGTGTTCCTCATGGACGAGCCGCTCTCGAACCTCGACGCGAAGCTGCGCGTCCAGACGCGCGCCGAGATCGCGCGGCTCCACCAGCGGCTCGGGACCACGATGGTCTACGTCACGCACGACCAGATCGAGGCGATGACGATGGGCCAGCGGATCGCGGTCATGAACGAGGGCCTGCTCCAGCAGGTGGGGACGCCGCAGACGCTGTATGACACCCCGATCAACCGGTTCGTCGCCGGGTTCATCGGCAGCCCGTCGATGAACTTCATCGAGGTGACCCTCGACGGCGCCGGCGAGAGCGCCCGCCTCGTCGGGCCCGCCGACTGGGCGATCCCGCTGCCGAACCGGTACCGCGAGGCCGCCGGTCCCATCACCGGCCGCACCCTCGTCGCCGGGTTCCGGCCGGAGCACCTCGACATCGGCGAGGGCGGCCCCGGCAAGGGCACCTTCCGGGCCCGCGCTGACGTCGTCGAGTACCTCGGCAACGAGGAGCTCCTCCACCTCAACGCCGCCGACCGCGACATCGTCGCGATCGTGGACTCGTCGCACCGCGTCCGACCCGGCGACATCCTCACCTTCGAGCTGCCGCTCGACAAGCTGCACCTGTTCAACGGCGAGACGGGCCACTCCGTCGCGCCGGACCTCGCGCCGCTGGCTGCCGCGGCCCCCGCGGCTCCGGTCGCGGTGACGGCCGAGGCGGAGGCCGTCGGCTGAGCGACGAGAGCAACCACGCCGCATCTGGATCGGCCCCGGAGGATCCCTCCGGGGCCGATCTCGTCGAGCGCGTCGTCGACTCGCGGATCGTCCACCAGGGTCGCTACCTGACCTTCCGGGTCGACACCGTCGAGCGGCCAGACGGGTCGCGCTCCACCCGAGACGTGGCCGGGCACCCGGGGGCGGTCGCCATCGTGGCCGTGGATGCGGAGGATCGGGTCCTCCTCGTGCGCCAGTACCGCTCGCCCGCCGGACGCATCCTCCTGGAGATCCCCGCGGGCACGCTCGATCGCGTCGACGACGGCTCGACCGAGGACCCGCTCGTCGCGGCCAAGCGCGAGCTCGAGGAGGAGACCGGCACCCGCGCGGCGACGTGGCGACGCCTCGCCGAGTTCTATTCGGCGCCGGGGTTCACCGAGGAGCTCATGCACCTGTTCCTCGCGACGGACCTGACGCCGGCCGGCGAGGGCCGGCTGACCCCGGACCACGACGAGCACCTGCAGGCGACCCGGCTGCCGTGGCGCGAGGCGGTCGCGGCCGCCGAGCGCGGCGAGATCGTCGATGCGAAGTCGATCGTCGGGCTCTTCTGGCTGGCCCGGCTCCGTGACCGCGAGGCCGGCCCGCGCTGATGGTCGAGGCGGTGGGGGCGGCGGTCCGCCCGTCGCGGGCGAGCGACGAGGCCGGGCTGCGCGAGGTGATGGAGGCGTGCCTCGCGACCGACCGGATCCCCGGCTACGTCCGCTCGGACATCGAGCGCGCCCTGGTGCGGATCGTGCCTGACCCCGAGGGGACCGTCGTGGCGGTCGAGGATGGCCGCGTCGTCGGCTACTGCACGCCGCATCACGACGACCTCACGGTCCACCCCGCGTTCCGCCGCCGCGGGCACGGCCGCCGCCTCGTGCCGGCGGCGCTCGACGTGGTCCGTCGGCGCGGCCACGAGGCGCTCCAGCTGTACGTGCCGCCGCACCTCCCGGGATCCGTGGCCTTCGCCGAGACGCTGGGGTTCCGCTACCGCTCCAGCCTGTGGCAGTTCCAGCTCGGCCCGGACCGGGCGATCCCGCCGCCGGTCTTCCCTGAGGATGTCGTGACGCGCCGGTTCGACCCGGCGGTCGACGTCGACATCGATGCCTGGGTCGCCTTCATGCTCGCGGCGTTCGAGGGCCACCCGACGCGGATGACCTGGACGCGCGAGGTGATCGCCCACGTCAACGCGTCCCCGGGATTCGACCCGAGCGGCATCCTGCTCGTCGCGCCGCGTGACGAGCCCGCCGAGCGCATCGCCTTCGCGCGGATCGAGCTGTCCACCGGCGACCGCGGCGAGCGGACCGGCGACGTGGGCCTCATCGGGGTGCTCCCCGCGTGGCGCGGTCGCGGGCTCGGGCGCGAGCTCCTCCGCTGGGCCGTCACGGAGCTGCGGGCGCGCGGCGCCGGCCTCGTCGAGCTCTCGGTCGAGGCCGCGAACGACCGGGCGACCGGCCTGTATCGAGCGCACGGGTTCGAGCCGGCCATCGAGTGGCCGCACTGGGTCCTGCCGGCCGGTTGAGGATGCCGGCGGAGGTGGCCGGCCGAGGGCCGCGCGATCAGCCGGGCGGCTTGCGATCGGTCCCGAGTCGGGCCAGCGCATCGCGATACAGCGCGGACCCCGGATCGAGCGCGATCGCGAGTCGCAGATGCGTGCCGGCCTCGTCGCGCCGGCCGAGGCGCTTCAGGCTCTGCCCGAGCGCGAAGTGCGCGTAGTGCGCGGACGGGTCGAGCTCGAGGAGGCGTTCGAAGGTCTCGCGCGCCCGCTCGGGCTGGTTCGAGTTGAAATAGGCACGCCCGAGCGCCTCCAGGATCGAGGCCTTGCGCGGCTCGAGCCGGTCCGCGCGCTCCAGGACGATGGCGGCCTGCGCGTGATGGCGACTGGCGAGCAGCTCGTGGCCGCGCTGGAGCAGGTCGTAGGCGCTCTCGGCCGATCGGTCGGGATCGAGGGGGTCGGCACGCTCATCCACGGCCCGATGGTCGCACGGAACCCCGGCGCCTGCCATGGGCCGATCGGGCCGATCATCCGACCGCGACGGCGCGGCAGGCGCCCCCCTAGGCCAGCCGCAACCTACCCCTCGCGATACGGCGCGAGGTCGACCGGCTGGAGTCGCGGCGAATCGGTGAGCCCGGGGATCCGGCCGCGCTTCGCGATCGGGCGTCCGTCGATCATCTTGATGTCGCCGGTGAAGTCGACCGGGGTGGCGCCGCTGATGTACGAGCCCACCGCGAACGAGTCGACCGGCGCGCCGGCCTCCTTGAAGTAGACGATCCGGTCCGGGTTCAGCCCGCCGGAGACGGTGATCCGCACGTGCTGGAAGCCGGCCTGGTCCAGGCGGGCCCGCACCTCGTGGACGAGGTCCGCGGTCACCCGGCCGCGCTCGGATGGGGTGTCCAGGCGGACGCCGTACAGCCGGTCCCCGAGGGCATGGGCGACCCGCAGCGCCTCCTCGGCCTCGTCCTTGAACGTGTCGACGAGGACGATCCGTGGCACCTCGGGCCCGACGTGCCGGTCGAAAGCGAGCGCGGCCTCCACCGTGTCGCCGAAGATCAGCACGAGCGAGTGCGGCATCGTCCCGGTCGGGGCCAGCCCGGCCAGGCGCGCGCCGGCGGGGGTCGATGCCCCGACGCACCCGCCGACGATCGCGGCATAGTCGAGCACGTCGGTGATGTCCGGGTGGACGTGCCGGGCGCCGAAGCTGATCACCGGATCGGGTGCCGCCGCGGCCACGCACTCGCTCGCCGCCGTGGCCCAGCCGGTCGACTGCGCGAGCATCCCGAGAAACGCCGTCTCATACAGCCCGAACCGCCGATAGCGGGCCTGGATCCGGAGGACGACCTCCTTGGGCGCGATGACGTCGCCGTCGGCGAGCGATTCGAGCTGGGTCTCGGACGGATCGGCCGTGGCGAGGACATGACCCAGCAGGTTCTTGGCCTCGTCGATGCCGCACAGCACCGCGTCCTCGCGGGCGAAGACCTCCATCGCGACGATCGGATCGAGGCCCTCCTCGCCGAGGATCGCCTCGGCGCGGGCAAAATACACGTCGGCCGAATCGCCGGACAGGATCTCGTGTGACGGTCGAGCTCGTTGCAGGCCCATCAGGCGGGATCGGCTCCTTGATCCGGACGCGTCCTCCCCGTCGTCCGGCGGCGGCACCTGTGCGGAGGTGGCGGCGAGTGTAGCGCAGCGTCGCGGCGCCCGGCACCGTGCCCGCCGGGCTTGCTAACCGCCCGCCGCCTCACCGCTTGATCGGGTGGGCGTGCATGCGCGTCCGTCGGCGGCGATGCCGCCCACGGACCCACGCGACGATCAGCAGGATCGTCAGGAGCGCCGCGAGGGCCAGGATCGCGAGGCTGATGGCGCGACCCTGGCCGAGACCCGCGGCCCCGGCCCACGTCGCGGTGGCCGTGTCGGCGGCGGTCACCGAGCCCGACAGGTCGCCAGAAGCGAACGCGTCGCGTGCCGCCGCCAGGTCCGCATCGGGCGCCTCGTCCCAGAGGCCGAGCGCGATGATCGGGCTGGTGTCGGCCGGCCGGCTGGCGACGGCGTCCTGGTAGCGCGCGATCGTCTCGAGCTCGGCCTTCGCCTCGGCGGTGGCGTCGGCCATCCCGTCGTCGTCCTCGAAAGCCGCCTGCAGGGCGGCCGGCGGGGTGAGCCCGGCGGCCTGCGCCGCATGCTGGACCGCGGCGCGCTGGGTCAGGACCGCCGATGCGGCGTCGAGCAGCGAGGTCGCCTCGTCGAAGCGCCAGGCGCGCATCGCGTCGCGGACGGCACGCGGCAGGCGCCAGTCCCCGGCGTCGGCGACCACCGCGTCGTAACGCGTGCGCGCTCCCGCGCGCGCATCGAGCATCGGCAGGTCCGTGTCACGCGCGACCCACGTCCGCCAGAGGTCGTCGTAGCTGGCGCCCGTCCGCGCCTCGAGCAGGTCGAGCAGCCCGCGCCAGTCGGGCGCGCCGTCGACGAGCTCCGGCGCGGCGGCCGCGGCGGCCGCGCTAGACCGTGGCTGGTACGCGCCGATCCGGCCGGCCGCGTCGGCCCACACCGAGCGCAGCCCGTCCGGTCCGGCACGCTGGGCGACGGCACGGGCGAGCGCGAGCGTCGCGGCGTAGGCGTAGTCCTCGGTCGCGGTCGGTTCCCGTCCGACGGCGCCCCAGGCATTGAGCGGGATCCGCGACTTCTCCAGCTTCGCGGTCATCTCGTCGCCGGTCGCCTTGACCTTGAGCACCTTCGCAGCGTCGAGCCCGTAGTACGACGCGAACGCCTCGTTGGCCCAGCGGTCGGCGAGGAGCGAGCCGTTGAACCAGCTGTGCGCCGACTCGTGGAGCACGACGAAGTCGCTCGCGTAGTAGGCGATCTCGACGAGCCCGCGCGACGGATCGAACAGCCCGGCGTAGCCCCCGGTCGAGCGGCTCACGGCCTCCTGGACGATGAGCGGGTCGGTGCGCGGCCAGGGCAGGCCGATCGCCGTGCCCATGACGGGAAGGGCCTTGTTGACCAGGCCGCCCACCCGCTTCCGCCACGCCTTGTCCTCGGGCCACGAGCGGATCGTCAGCTCGACGGGGCCCGCCCCGATCACCGGCTTGATGCTCGTCTGCGTGTAGGCGCCGGGCCGGTCGCCGACGAGGAACGCGAAGAACGTCAGCGGCTTGGCGAGCTTCCCGGTCCGGAAGACCGTTCGGCCCTTCGAATTGGTCGTGGCCGGCGGGATCTGGCCCGCCTCCACGTCGACCTGGTAGCCGGCCGGGAAGACGACCGTGGCGGAGCTGCCGGGGGTCGAGTCGCTCGCGAATGCCCAGACCGGGAACGAGACCAGCGAGTCGCCGATGCGGACGTCGCGGGTGGCCTTGCCGCCCTTGTCCACGATGTCGAACTGGAGCGTGTAGTGCGCGGACTTCCCGCCGTACAGGCGCCGGGCGAAGTCGAGGCGCAGGAGCGTGTAGTCCTTGGTCCGCTTCGCCGCCTGGACGGCCGGCGCGCCCGCCCCGGACCACGTGAGCTTGTAGCCCGAGGTCTCGGGCATGACCGCGAGGAACGCCTTGTTGAAGTAGTAGCGGGTGGTCTTCGTGTCCTGCAGGTGGTTCGTCAGCGTCAGGTCGACGGTGATCCGCACGCGCTGGTGGCCGGGCTGGACCGCGTAGCGGGCCTGGCCGACGACCGTCAGGTCCGGGGTCGCCGCGAGGACGTCGGTCGCCTGCCCGGGTGCCGCGAGCAGCCCGGTCGCCGCGACGAGCGCGAACAGGACCGGCAGGACGCGGCGGGCGGGTGGACGCCAGCGCTCGAACCGCGGGCGACGGGTCAGCCCGCTCATCCGACGAAGAGCTCCGGCAGGCGCCCCTCGTACCGCGCCAGCAGGGCCTCGTTGCGGCAGGTCCGGTCGGACTGGTCGGGGACCTTCCCGCCGAGCCACAGCCAGCCCGCGGTCTCGTCGAAGAGCCGGTCGGCGATGCCGACCACGCGGACGAGCGCCAGGCCGAGGGCGTCGGCATCGGCCTGGGCGATGGCGACTTCGACCGCGAGCAGCGGCCGCTCGTCCTCGCCGACGCTGAACTTGGCGAACGGGAACTCGTCGTTCCAGCGGAGCAGCTTGCGATAGGACTTGCGGAACATGTCGTTGAGCGGCGGCGCGTAGTGCGCCCAGACGATGATGGCCAGCGACGGGTCCAGGATGACCGTCACGCGCAGGTCGAAGCGGCGACGGCCGTCGAGGACGAGATCCCAGGAGGCGATCCCTTCACGTTCGGCCCGCTCGACGGGCTCCAGGCCCAGCTCGACGAGCCAGCGCTCGACGTCGGCCGGGCGCACGGTGGGCGCACCTGGGTCGGCGGATGGCATGGCCCGCGGAGTCTAGCCGAGAAGCGTCGGATCAGTCCTCGAGGTCGCGACCCTTGCCGCGGGCACCGGCCACCGCGACGATCGTGTCGGTGGGGGTGACGGCGCGGGTCCGGCGCGGACTCGCCTTCGGCTCCACGGATTCCCCGCTGCGCACGATGCGACCGACGAAATCGGAGCTGCGGATGTCGGCCGCGACCCGCACGTTGCGCCCGATCCGGACGCCGCGAGGGATCACCGCGCGCTTGCCGACCACGGTGATGCCGCTGTTGAGCCGGCCCGGCTCCTGCTTGTTCGGCTTGTCCGGGAACGGCCCGTCCCCGACGAGCGCCCCCTGCCCGACCACGACATCCTTGTCGAGGATCGAGCGATCGACGACGGCCCCGGAGCGGATGACCGAGTCGAACATGATGATCGAGTCGCGCACGACCGCCCCGACCCCGACCCGCACGCCGGGCGACAGCACGGAGTTGACGACGGTCCCCTCGATGACGCAGCCGTGGCTGATGAGGCTTCGATGCACCTGGGCGGTCGGCCCGACCTTGGCCGGCGCGCGTTCCTCCGACCGGGTGTGGATGATCCAGTCCTTGTCGTAGAGGTCGAGCTCCGGGTCGTCCTCGAGGAGCGCCATGTTGGCCTCCCAGTAGGACTGGATCGTGCCGACGTCCTGCCAGTAGCCCGCGTACCGGTAGCCGAACACCCGGGCGCCCGCCTGGAGCATCGCCGGGATGACGTTCGCCCCGAAGTCGACGCGGTCCTCGCTCAGCCACCGGAAGAGGGTCTTCTTGGTGAAGACGTAGACCCCCATCGAGGCGAGGTCGCTCTTGGGCTGCTTGGGCTTCTCCTGCCACTCGATGACGCGGTCGTTCTCGTCCATCGCGAGGATGCCCATGCGGGACGCTTCAGCGAGCGGGACACGTCGGACCGCGATCGTGACGTCGGCGCGGTGGCGCCGGTGGGCCGCCACGAACGGCTGGTAGTCCATCTTGTAGATGTGGTCCCCGGCGAGCACGAGGACCATGTCCGAGGGGTCGTGCTCGAGGACGTTGATGTTCCGCAGGACCGCATCGGCCGTGCCGCGGTACCACTCCGCCACCCGCCCTCGGGCGATGTACGGCTGGAGCATCTTGACGCCGCGCGTGTTGCGGTCCAGGTCCCACGGGCGGCCGAGGCCGATGTGGTCGTTGAGCGAGCGCGGGTTGTACTGGGTCAGCACGACGACGTCGTCGATGTCGGAGTTGACGCAGTTCGAGAGCGTGAAGTCGATGATCCGGTACTTGCCACCGAACGGGACCGCGGGCTTGGCCCGCTCCTGGGACAGGATGGACAGCCGCTCGCCTTCCCCGCCGGCAAGGATGACCGCCATCGTCCGCTTCATCGGTCCCGCCCTCCACTCTGGAACCTGACGCGCCCCCGAGACGCGATGCTAGCACGGCCCCGCGGATCGACGGTGAACGCGGGATGTCCGTACGGTGAACGCTCGTGGCGATCGCCAGCACCGTCGCGGGACCGCGCGAACCGCCTCGATCCCCGGATCGCGGCCCTAGAGGAACAGGCGCGGGTTGACGAAGTTGCCGTTGAGCATGACGGCCCAGTGCAGGTGCGCCCCGGTCGAGTGACCGGTGTTGCCCTCGTAGCCGATGACCTGGCCGGCGTGCACGTGGCTGCCCTGGTGGATGCCGCCCGGGAACGCCGCCCGCATGTGGGCGTACCACGTCTGGAGCCCGGTGCTGTGGGCGATGATCACGATCCAGGCCGGGTCTGCGCCGTCCGCGTAGTTCCAGCCGATGTAGGCGATCACGCCGTCGCCCGAGGCGCGGACCTTCGTCCCCGCCGGCGCGACGATATCGATGCCGCGGTGGAAGTGGGGGCACGAGCCCAGCGGCGGCTCCCAGGCGAACCCGGTGCACCCGAACGGCTGGGTGACGCTGCCCGACATCGGCCACTGGAGCGTGCCGTTGTACTCGGACGGGATGTGGCCCTGCTGGGTCTGCTTGCGGACGATGGCCGCGATCCGCCCGGCCAGACGCCGCTGCGCCTTGGCCGCGGCCGCGAGCGCCTTCTTCGCGTTGTGCTTGTTCGCGGCGATCTTCGCGTAGGTGGCCTTCTGCGCCGCGAGGTTCCGCGCGGTGGCCCGCTCGAGCTTGCGCAGCTCCGCCTTCGCGGTCTTGAGATCGCGCAGGCTCGCGTCGAGCACGCGCTTCTGGGCCGCCGTCTCCTGGCGGAGCGTGTTCGTGTCGGTGCGCGTGTCCTCGACGTTCTGGTGCAGGGCCGCGAGCGTCTCCTGGTCGTGGGCGATCTGCTTCGCGAGGGCCTTGTCCTGCTCGCCGACATCGATGTAGTAGCTCATCTGCGTGAGCATGTCGGTGAAGGTCTGGCCCGACAGCAGCGACTCGAGGATCGAGGTGCGGTCGGTGTCGTAGGCGCTGCGGATGCGATCGGCCAGCAGGTTCTGCCGGATGCGCAGCTCCTCCTTCTTCACGGATTCCCGCGATGTCAGGAACAGGAGCTGCCGGTCGAGCCGGCCGAGCTCGTCCACGAGGCCGTCGTACTTCGTCTTCACGGCGTCGATCCGGGTGACCATCTTGGTGATCCGGCGCTTGACGGCCGACAGGTCGGCGTTGATCCCGGCCAGCTGGTGTCGCGTGGACGCGATCTCGGCGGCCAGGCCGCGCTGGAGCGCGTTGAGCTGCGCGATCGCCTTCTTCTGCTCGGCGACGTCCTTCTTCTGCTGCGCGAGACGGGCCCGAGCGTCGGAGAGCTCATCGCCCTGCGCGCGCTGCGTCGCCGAGGGCAGGCCGAGGAGCCCGATCACGACGGGCAGGACCAGGAGGAACGCGAGCAGGCGACGGCCCGCGGGTCCGCGTCGAGGGGGGCGTGCCGAGGCCCAGCCGGACCCGAGCGTGGGCAGCGGGTGCCGCGGCTGGGACTCGCTCTCGATCTGGATCGGGCGGTCGGTCTGGCGGCCTATCACGTTGGCGGTGTCATCGTGCGAGCAAACTCCGTGGTCGGCGGTCGGGCGGGGACCCGCGCCGCGTCGGGACGGCTACGCCCGCCGGTCATCGCCGTCCCGATCGGGGCACGACTGCAGGGACGACACCGGCTTTCGGGCATTCTACCCGCGCAGTCTAGCACGAACGTGGCCCGAACCCAAGGACACGTTGGTCCGGGGGGCCCCGTGGGACCCAGGTCACATCGCGGATCAGCACCGCCCAGAGGGCCCCGAAGATGAGGAACGGCCCGAACGGCACGTACGACTTCCGGCCGATCCGGCGGGTCGCGAGCAGCACCAGCAGCACGATGCCCGCGACGATCAGCCCGATCAGCACGCCGCTGACGGCCCGGTCGGCGCCGGCCATCAGGCCCACGCCGACCAGCAGCTTCACGTCGCCGAGGCCGAAGGCGCCCGCCCCGAACGGGATCGACGGCAAGTACAGGATCGCCGGGATGACGATGGCCGCGATCACCGCGGGGACCACCTCCGTGCCGACGAGCGGATTCTCGCCGCTGATCGCGTAGAGCAGGGCGACCGGGATGACCGGCAACGTCAGCCAGTCCGAGAGGATCCGCTGGTCGAAATCCGTCGCCAGCCCGATGACGAGCGTCACGAACCACGCCCCGAACAGGAGTGTCGCCAGCGGGTCGCCGGCGAACCGGATCGTCAGCAGACCGAAGGCGCTCGCTCCCACGAGCACGACGGCCAGCGTCCGCCAGTCGATGCTCCGACCCGGCGGATGCTCCTCGTCGTGCTCCGGCCAGCGGGTCGAGAGCCGATCGGCGGCGAACCCGAACACGGCCCCGGCGCCCGTGAGCAGCCCGGCCAGCCAGTCGATCGGGGGCAACGCCACCTCCATCTGGGGGCCTCGCCAGCGCGAGGCCCGGATCGGGTCAGTCGGGCGCAGCGCCCGCCAGCGCCAGCTCGACGAGCGTCGCGTGCGACACGCCCGTGGCGCCGCGAGGCGCGAACGGCGTGGCCTTGCGGTAGTACGCGGTCCCGGCGATGTCGAGGTGGACCCACGGCTTGGTCACGAACTCGCGCAGGAACAGCCCGCTCTTCACGAGCGACCCCTCGGCCGACCCGGAGTTCTGCAGGTCGCCGTACCAGCTCTCCATCTCCGGGACGTAGTCGTCGACGAGGGGGAGCTGCCAGTACCGCTCGCCGGCCCGGTCCGCGGCGGCCATCACGTCGTCGTAGAAGTCCTGCGGCCGCCCGAACGCCCCGGTCACGAGGTGCCCGAGGGCACGCGCCACCGCGCCGGTCAGCGTCGCGACGTCGACGATGTGCGTCGCACCGAGCTGTTCGGCATAGGTCATCGCGTCGCCGAGGATGAGCCGTCCCTCGGCGTCGGTGTTGGTGATGTCGACCATCTTCCCGTTGAGCGCCCGCACGACGTCGCCGGGCCGCGTCGAATGCGGGCCGGGCATGTTCTCGACCGCCGGCGCGATGGCCAGCAGCGGGGTGCCGGGCGCCGAGCTGCGCCACGGTCGCGATGGCCGCGATCACCGTGCACGCCCCGGTCTTGTCCATCTTCATCTCGTCCATGCGGTCGGCGGGCTTGATGCTGATCCCGCCGGAGTCGAAGCAGACCCCCTTGCCCACCAGCGCCAGGTGCCGGTCGAGCGAATCGCGCTCGCCGGCCCCGCCGGAGCGCAGCACGATCATGCGGGGCGGGTTGTCGCTCCCACGCCCGACGGCCATGAACATGCCCATCCCGAGCTCGGTGGCGCGCTCCGGCCCGATGACGTTGATCCAGAGGCCGTGCTGCTCGGCGATCGCGCGGGCTTCCTCGGCGAGGACGTCGGGGCTGACGTCGTTCGAGGCGCGGTTCGAGAGCGTGCGGGCCAGGTTGGCGCCGCCGGCGATGATCGACGCCACGCGCGGCGGCCGCCTCGACCGCGGTCGTGTCCGCGTCGCCCGGCACGATGAGGATGAGCTCGTCGAGCTGCGGCGGGGCCGTGTCGACGTGCTCCCGGTAGATCGTATGCGGGTCGTAGGAGCCTTCGAGCAGCCCGCGGGCGACCAGCTCGGCGGCCACCTCCAGGCCGTCGCCGAGCGCGTCGGCGAGGGGCGTCAGCCAGAACGCCAGCCGGGCCACGGTCCGCCCGCCGAGGCGCCGCTCCGCCGATGCCGCGATCCGGACCGCGGTCTCGCGATCGAGCTCGCCCGCCTCGCCGGAGGCGACGACGACGACCCGTTCGACCGGGATCTCGCCGGACGCGGCGAGGGCCGTCGCGTAGCGCTTGCTCTTCAGCTCCCCGAAGGTCGCGAGGGAACGGAGCTCGCCGCCGGTCCGCCGGTCGATCTCGTCGAGCGGCCCTTCGAACGCGACCTCGCCGACGATGGGGACGACGAGGACGTCGGCTGCGACCTCCCATGGCTGGTCGTTGACGACACGCAGTTGCACGGCGATCGGGCCTCCGACAGGTTCATCGAGCCGACGCGCATGCAGGTCGCTCGGCTGGGTTTCGCGATGGGGGCTTCGCGCAGTGTACCCGCGGCGAGCTCGCATCGAGATCGCCCGAGGCGATCGGCTCAGGGCGCGGGAGACGGCTCCTCCGTCGCGGGCTCGGCCGCGTCCGAGAGGACGGCCTTGGCCTGCTCGATGGTGACGATGGCGCCGTTCAGGCCGCCCTGGGCGATGTCGCCCATGATGATCACGAGACCGCGCGAATCGGGGGCAGCTGGCGCGCGCGCGGCCTTCTCGGCCGCGATCGCCTTGCGCACCTTGTTCGTGACCCGGCCGCCGACCGAGTCGAGCGCGTCGTACAGCGCCGCCAGCGCCTTGTCGTAGGCCTCGTTCCGGGCGAGCCACTGGTCGAGGACCGTGACGTCGACGGTCGCGGCGAGCTTGTCCCGTGCCGCCTTGCTGGTCGTGATGACGGCGCTCGCCGCCTTGAGCGTCTTGATCGCCTTCTTGTAGCTCGCGTCGCGGCCCTGCTGCGCGGCCTCGCCGACGAGCCGGTCGTGCTCGGCGAGCTCGGACGCGAGGTCGGCTGCGGCGGCCGAGGCCGTCGTCAGCCCGGCCCACGCCGCCTGCAGCCCGTCGGTCGCCTTGACCGCCTCCTCGAGCCGGGCATGTCGCGCGCGAAGCGCGGGTGACACGTGGAGCGGTGCCTCCGGGGTCCCCACATACGGGATCGCCGCCAGGTCCGTCGCGATCTGCCTTCGAGCGGGCGGTGATGCCCGCGAGCAGGGTGTCGCCCGCGGCGACGGCGCCGTTGACGGTCGTCGGGTCGCCGCCGATCGTTGCCGCGAGCGCGCCCCGTGCCTGGCTCCCGAGGGCGTCGACGTCGTCGGCCAGCGTCGCGAGGTCGGCCTCGGCCGCGTCGAGGGCCGGTGTGAGCTCCGCATCGGCGGTGTACGTCAGGCGCGCCTGCGAGGCGCTGCCGGTCCCGGGATCGGTGGCGGCCACCAGCCCGGCCCCGCCGAGCGCGATGAGGATGACCGCGATGAGCCAGGCGACGACCGCGAGGCCGTGGCGGACCCGGTCGGTCACGCGGGCGCCGCTCCGAAGAGCACGTCGCCGCGCATGCGCTGGTCACGGAGCCTGGTCTGGAGGTAGTCGAGCTCGCCCGCCATGTCCCGTGGCGTGAAGCCGAAGCGCGCCGGGATGACGTCGAGCGGGCCGATGTTGTCGAGGCGGAGCTGGCGCAGCTGGTCGGTCGCGACGGGGAACGGGAGCCGGACGAACTCGGCCGAGCCCGCGACGAGCCGGATGAGCGCGACCGGCATCGGCACCACGAGCCGGCGCTTGCCGAGGGCCGCCAGGACCTCCGCGGTGATCTCCCGATAGGTCCAGTACCGCGGCCCGCCGAGCTCGAAGGTCCCGCCGACCGTCGAGGGATCGGCGAAGGCGCCCACGACCACGCGTGCGACGTCGCCGACGTGGATCGGCTGGAAGCGGCTCTTGCCGTCGCCGGGGACGGGGACGATCCCGGCGAGAGCCGCGCCAGGTCGGCCACGATGTTGAAGAACCCGTCGCCCTGCCCGAACTGGAGCGACGGCTTGAGGATCGTCCAATCGAGCTCCGAGGCCGCGACGAGGGCCTCGGCCTTCGCCTTCGAGCTCGCGTAGTGGAGGCTCGGGTCGTCCTCGACGCCCATCGCGCCCATGTGCACGAGTCGGCGGACGCCGGCGAGGTGCATCGCCTCGAGGACCGCGCGGGTGCCTTCGGTGTTGACGAGGCGCAGGTCGGCGCCGCGGTTGTAGTCGCGCGGGATCGCGACGAGGTGGAGCACGGCATCGACGCCGGCGAGCGCCGCCCCGAGCGTCGCGGGGCGCGTCACGTCCCCGATGCGGGTCTCGACGCTCCCGCGCCACGCGGCGGGCAGCCGCTCGAGCACGAGCTCGCCGGCGTTCGGCGTCCGGACGAGCGCGACGACACGATGCCCCGCGTCGATGAGGGCCGGGACCGTCCAGCTGCCGACGAAACCGGAGGCGCCGGTGACCAGGATGGTGGACATGCGGTCTGGGGTCCTCGGATGATCGATCCCGCTGTGAGGGCGGCCGCGGAATCGTAGCATCGACGGGTGATGGAACCCCCTGACACGTCCCCGGACGCACCGGCGGCCCAGGCCATCGACGCGCCGGCGGGCCCGACCCTGCGCCGGCTCGTCGCGGCGATGCCGAAGGCCGAGCTGCACCTCCACCTCGACGGCTCGCTCCGCATCGACACGGCGCTCGAGCTCGCGCGCACACGGGGCATCGACGCCCCGGGCTCGTGGGCCGGCATGTCCCGGGCGCTCATCGCCCCGATGCCGTGCGTCGACCAGGCCGAGCTCCTGCGCGCGTTCGACCTCCCGATCGCGCTGATGCAGGACGCCGAGGCGCTCGAGCGGATCACCGCGGAGCTCGTCGAGACGAAGGCGGCCGACAACGTTCGATACGTCGAGATCCGGTGGGGCCCGCTCCTGCACGTCGCGCGCGGGTTGTCCCTGGCCGACGGGATCGCGGCGGTCTGCTCGGGCGCGGCTGCGGCGGCGGCCCGGACCGGGGCGACGGTCCGGCTCATCTGCACCGCCCTGCGCTCGCACGATCCGGCCGCGAACCTGGAGCTGGCCGAGACCGCCGCGCGGTTCCGCGACCGCGGGCTGACCGGCTGGGACCTCGCCGGTCCGGAGGCCGCCTATCCCGATCCGGCCGTCCACGCCCGCGCGTTCGCGGCCGCCCGCGCCGGTGGCCTACGGATCACGCTCCACGCCGGCGAGTGGGGCGGCGCCGCGCAGGTCCGGCGCGCCCTCGCGATGGACCCCGAGCGGATCGCGCATGGGCCGGGCGCCATCGACGATCGCCGACCTCTGCGCCGACCTGCGGGCCCGGAACGTGACGCTCGACCTCTGTCCGAGCTCGAACTGGCAGGCCGGCATCGTGCCCAGCGTCGCCGCGCATCCGCTGGCCCGGCTCCACCGCGCCGGCGTACCCGTCACGCTCTCGACCGACGACACGACGGTCTCCGACATCACGCTCTCGGAGGAGTACGCGAACGCCGTCGAGGCGATCGGGCTCACGCTACCCGAGCTGTGGGCCATCGATCGGCATGCCCTCGACGTCGCGTTCGCCGACGAGGCGGACCTGGCCCCGTTGCGCGCCGCGTTCGACCGCTGGGGGGCCGGCATCCCGGAACTCCTGGGCTGAGCGCGGCCGGTTCGCCGGCCCCGGCCCGGCCCGGCCGCCGCCGCGACCGATCGCGGCTGCGCCGCCGCCACCTCGACCGACCCCGTTTGTTCCGCCTCAGTCCTGGAGCGACTCCTAACGACCGTTTGAGGCCGCACAAGACCGAGCGATCCCGTGTTGATGCTCGACCACGTTCGATTGGCATCCGATCGCCTCGGCGGGGCGACATCTGAACCGTTCCCTGACGTACAAGGCACTGGCGACTGAGACGGAACGAACCGGGTGCTCGTGCTTGGCGACCCGGCCGCAGGTCCCGGCTCGGCGACCCGGCCGCGGTCCCGGCCGCGGTCCCGCCTGCCTCTTACCCCTCCCCGCCGCGATCCTGCCGAGCGCCGCCTCGAGCTCGGCCGCGTCGGCGGCCACCGCGTACGGCCGCTCGTCGGCCGCGAGGGCATCGACCTCGGCGCGCGTCGTCACCCCGGTCAGCATCAGCACGCACCGGGCGCCCACCGCCATCGCGGCGACGAGGTCCGTCGCGATCCCGTCGCCGATCATGATCGCGTCGTGCGCATCCCGGCCGACCGCCTCGGCCGCCAGCTCGAGCAGGTGCGGCGACGGCTTGCCGATGGACAGCGGCACGATCCCGGACGAGGCCTCGAGCGCGGCCGCAACGGCTCCGGCGCCGGGCCGCATCCCGCGTTCGGTCGGGTAGACGGGGTCCCGGTTGGTCGCGATGAACAGCGCCCCGGCGCGGATGCAGTCGTTCGCGGCCGCGAGCCGCAGGTAGGTCAGGTTCGGGTCGAGGCCGGTCGACGACGGCGTCCGGCGCGCCGGCGGCCGTCCAGCCGTCGATCCCCTCCTGGTGCATCCGGGTCGCGGCGTGGCCCGCGGTCACGACGTCGAGACCCACGTCCCGGAGCTCGCGCTCGAGACCGCCGGCCCCGAGCACGAGCACGCGCCGGATCCCCGATTCGTGGTTGACGACGTGGAGGGCGGTCGCTCGCGCCGAGGAGACGACGGTCTCGGGCGTGACCGGCAGGCCCATCGCCGTGAGCCGCGTCACGTAGTCGGCGCGGTAGTGCATCGAGTTGTTCGTCACGTAGACGACGTCGTCGCCGAGGGCCGCTCGCGCCGCGAGGACCGCGGCCACGCCCGGAACGGGATCGGCGCCTCGATAGACGACACCGTCGAGGTCGACGAGCAGGAGGAGCATCACCGACCGATCGTAGCCGCGCGGACGGCCGCCGCCGGGCGCGCGGACCCGCGGTCGAGGCCGCGTACGATGGCGCCATGGCGACGCTCCCGGCCGATCCGCTCGCGACCACCGAGTGGCTCCTCATCGACGGCACGAACCTGCTCCACGCGCTGTCGACGTCGAAGGTGCGCGGCGCCGCGCTCGGCGCTCATCGGCCGGCTCCGCGGCGTCGTCCCGGCGTCGATCGCCATCGATGTCGTCTTCGATGGCCCGAGCGAGCCCGGCCTGCGCGGCGAGCGGATCGCCTCGGGCTTGCGCGTCCGCTACAGCGGCGGCCGCACCGCCGACGCGGTCCTCCTCTCGCTCGTCGACGAGACCCGTGCCGTCGACGGCCCGCTCGGGACCGCGGCGATCCTCGTCGTCACCGACGACCGCGACCTGCGCGTCGGGCCTGCACCACAAGGGCGCCCGGACCGCCGGCACGAAGTGGCTGCTCGGCCGCCTGGACCGGCCGACGACGAGTCGGGCGCCGCGCGACGACCGTGTCGAACCCGGCGCCGAAGCCGACCGGCGCGCCCCGAGGCCGTCGCGACCCGGACGCGCCGGAGGACGCGCGCTGGGAACCGGGGCGCGGCGCGACCGTCAAGAAGGGCAATCCTCGCCGCCGTTCGAAGAGCGGCCAGGGCCGCGCGCGATGAACGCGACCGCGATGCCGCGCTGGTAGGATTCGTGATGTGAGCATCGTCGACACGCTGAACCAGATCTGGACCTCGATCCTCGATGTGACATCGATCTTCGTCATGCCGGACTGGAACTTCCTGATCCAGATGCTCCCGTTCGCGATCCTCCTCGGCGTGGTCGCCCCGTTCATCACCTTCACGCTGCTGGGCTCGGTGATCTACATGGCCCGCAAGCCGCGCGCGAAGGTCGCCTTCGTCGAAGGTCCGCAGCTCGCCCGGCTCGATGCCGCCGGCGCGCCGGTCTTCTCGCCGGGCCTCCCCCATTGCCGGCGCGATTCGCTGATGTTCCCATCGGGTACCATCCGCTGCGATATCTGCCATGACGACCTCACGGTGATCTGCCCGATGTGCGGCCTCGGCCGTCTCGCCCGGATCGACACCTGTACCAATTGCGGTCTCGTCCTCAAGGTGAAGACGAAGGCCATCGCCGTTCGCTCCTCCGCCGGTGCCAAGCCGGGCGGGGCGGCAGCGGCCTGAGCGGCCAGCCGACCTGATGTCGCTCGAGGTCCTCTCCTCCACGCTCTTCTCGATCGGCGTGCTGCTCGTGGCCTTCGGGTTCGCCGCGCACGTCGGCCACGCCGTGATGCTCGCCAACGGCCGGCGCGCCCTCCCGGTCCTCATGCCGGCCTCGCAGCCGGCCTATGCGGGCGTCGTGACCGGCTCGTTCGTGACCAGCCAGACGCGCGCCGCCGCCTCGGGGCCCACGACCTCGGCCTCGCCGACGCCCCTCTCCGGCGCGGCGATCTGGATCACCTTCGCGGCGTTCGTCGTGCTCGGCGCCTCGCTCCTGTCGCGCGCGATCGTCGTCGGGCGCGGGCCGTGGGGCAACATGTTCGAGTTCAGCCTGGCGTTCTCGTTCTCGATGATCGGCGGCTACCTCTTCCTGCAGCGGCGGTACGCGATCCGCTCGATCGGGTTCATCCCGACGGCCGTGGCGCTCACGATGCTGCTGTACGCGTCGAGCCTGCCGTCCGAGATCAAGCCGCTCGTGCCGGCGCTCCAGAACGCGCCGCTCCTGACCATCCACGTCGGGATGGCGGTCACTGCCTACGGCATCTTCGCGACGAGCTTCGCCGCCGGTGTCGCGTACCTCGTCCAGGGCCAGGGCGACCGCTTCGCCTGGCTGCCGTCGCACAAGGTCCTCGATGAGGTCGCCTATCGGGCGGTCATCATCGGGTTCCCCATCTTCGCCACGATGATCATCCTCGGGTCGTGGTGGGCCTCGATCGCCTGGTCGCGGTACTGGGGCTGGGACCCGAAGGAGACGGCGGCGCTCGTGACGTGGCTGACCTACGCGGTCTACCTGCATGCCCGCAACCAGCGCTCGTGGGCCGGGCGGCCCGCCGCCCTGCTGCTGGTGGTCGGGTTCGGGATGGTCCTCGTCACGTACTCCGGGTCGCTGTGGTTCAGCGGCCTGCACGCGTACAGCGGCCTGTGAACGGCTCGCGGATCCAGCGGACCGAACTCGCGGTCCTCCTCGTCATGGCGGCGACCCTGGCGTCGGGCTGCCAGTACCTCGTCGGCATCGAGAACACGCTCAGGCCGCCGACGGGCGACGTCGCGGAGCCCCCGATCGGCGACGTGTCGTCGCCGGCACCAGACGACATCTCGTCGCCACCGACCGGGGACGTCGTGGAGCCCGAGGACGACGCCGGGAACCCGGATGCGACGATCGCGCCGACCGACCCGTTCGGGCCGGCCGAGGCGACCTATCACACGGGAACGGCGAGCATCCGGATCGGCAAGGACGTCATCACGCTCGACCGGCTCGCCTCGCCCGGCACCTACTTCAAGGAGTTCGGGGCGGACGTGATCTGGACCGGCGCCGACGGCTGGTACGTCCAGCTTGGCGGCGCCAAGGCGAACATCGGACCGGTCGACATCCCGGCGTACCTCGCGTTCGACCGCGTCCACGACGGCCAGCACTGGGTGAGCTGGGACCCGGACGGCTGCAAGGTCACCATCAAGAAGGCCGATCGCGGCGGCGTCAGCGGCACGGCGACCTGCAAGAACATGCGCTGGGTCGATGCCATCGCGACGAGCCTCGCCGAGGAGCCGACCCCGATCCCCGGCCAGCCGGCCTTCTCGGCGACGGTCACG
This sequence comes from uncultured Chloroflexia bacterium, assembly GCA_963755115.1. GTDB lineage: Bacteria > Chloroflexota > Limnocylindria > Limnocylindrales > CSP1-4 > SPCO01. The sequence continues at coordinate 955,078 of CAVWIK010000002.1, read as the reverse complement.
TTCCGGGCAACCCCCTAGGGACCAGGACGCGCCCGGGCGCCGCGGGCTACGGCGCCGCGGGCCGCTTCCTCGACCACCAGTGGTGGGACAGGGCCCCGGTCAGCGCGTGCGCGTGACCTTGCTGATGGTCCGCGGCGCGTCCGGGTCGAGGCCGCGGGCGCGGGTCAGGTGGAGCGCATGGAGCTGGCCGGCGACGATCGTGGCGATCGGTCCGAGCCATTCGGCCGGGGCACGCGGGATCGCGATCGGACGGGTCGCCGCGGCGAGCGCGCTCGGGACGTCGGAGAGGATCGTGAGGTCCGGGGCGAGCTCGTCCCGCAGCCGCGCGAGCTGGTCGGTCAGCCCGGCCGCGGTCGGCCCGTCGCGCACGATCGCGATGACCGGCACGCCCGGCTCGACGAGCGCGACGGGACCGTGCTCGAAGTCCGCGGCCGAGTACGGATCGGCGAAGACGTGGGCGAGCTCCTTGATCTTGATCGCCCACTCGCGCGCGGTCGCGTACTCGTAGCCGCGCGCGATGACGAGCGCACGGTCGGCGGTCGCGTGGGCCTCGGCGACCGCCGCCATCTCGGGCTCGAGATCGAGCATCGAGCCGAGGAGCGCCGGCATCGCGGCGACGGCGGCATGGTCCGCCGCATCGCCGGTGATCGCGGCCGACAGCGAGGCGATCGCGAGGAGCGAGGTCGTGTACGTCTTGGTCGCCGCGATCGCGAGTTCGGGGCCCGCGGACAGCGCGATGGTCCACTCGGCGGCGGCCGCGAGCGGCGACGACGCGTCATTCGTCAAGGCGACGGTCGGGGCGCCCTGCCGTCGCGCGGCCTCGACGACCGCGAGGATGTCCGGCGAGGCCCCGGACTGGCTGATGGCGAGCACGAGGCTGTGGGCGAGCCCCGGATCGGCGCCGTAGACCGAGACGACCGACGGCGTCGCGAGCCCCGCGGTCATCCCGTGCCGCACGCCGAGGACGTACTGCGCGTAGATCGCGGCATGGTCGGACGTGCCGCGCGCGACGATCACGACGTGCTCGATTTCGCGCGAGCGGACGGCCCGCGCGAGGGCATCGATGGCGACCGACTGGCTGATGAGGAACCGCGCGGCCGCCTCGGGCTGCTCGAGGATCTCGTCGCGCAGGGTCATCGGAGCGGGCTCATCGGCGCAGGATGACAGGCACCCGTCCGGGCCACGGCGCGAGCCCGAAGAGCGACGCCGCGAGCGCTGCCATCGACGGCGGGTGGATCGAGTAGGTGCACACGGCCGCGATGTCGGGCGGGTAGCTCCCCACGTCCCAGGGCGTGCGGAGCGCGACGGCGACCACGGGGCGACCCGCCGACGCGACGGCTCGGACCAGCTCGGCCTGGCCCGGCTCGCGGCTCGCGTCGAGCGTCCCCACCACGACGGCCGCCGCGGCCGCCGCCCGGTCGCGCACGGCGGCGATGTCGGCCGCGGTCGGCGAGGCGGGGATGACGATCTCGTCCACGCGCCCGTGCCGCGTGCGCAGCCCGCTCGCGAGCCCGGCCACGACCGTGGACGAGGTGTCGGCGGGGGTCAGGTCGGTCGGCGTCGGCATGATCGCGAGGATCGTGGCATCCGCCGCCGGCCGCAGCGGCAGGAGGCCGGCCGGGTCGCGCACGAGCGTCATCGACCGAGCGGCCAGTTCTGCGGCCAGTGCCTGGTGCGCCGCGCCGCCGACGATGTCGATTTCCGGCGCCGGTCCGGCCGTCGCGAGCCAGGCCCGCAGCGCTTCGATGCGGGCGAGCGAGCCGCGGAGCTCGTCAGGGTCCACGACGCCACGGTCGGCCGCGGCGACGAGTGTGGCCTCGATGCGGGCCTGCGCCTCGCGGTCCGGCGCGCACAGGAGGAGGTCGATACCGGCCCGCACCGTCGCGATGATGTCGACCGCCTGCGCCGCGCCCTGCGCGAGCGCGCGCATGTCGAGCGCGTCGCTGATGCTGACGCCGTCGAACCCGAGCTCCCCGCGCAGCACGTCCGTCATGACCGCGCGTGACAGCGTGGCCGGGAGCGACGCGCTGCCGGTCAGCGCCGGTACCGCGACATGGCTCGACATGACCATCCGGGCGCCCGCCTCGATGCCGGCCTTGAACGGCGGCAGCTCGACCGAGTCGAGACGGTCGCGGGTGGCGTCGATCAGTGCGATGCCGTGGTGCGTGTCCTCGCCCGCATCGCCGAGACCCGGGAAATGCTTCGGTGCGGCGGCGACGCCGGCCCCCTGGAGCCCGCGGATCATCGCGGCGCCGAGCCGGGCGACCGCCGCCGGGTCGTCGCCGAAGGAGCGGATCCCGAGCGCGGCATTCGCCGGGTTCGTGGCGACGTCGAGGACCGGGGCGTACACGACATTGACGCCCAATGCGCGGGCCTCGAGGCCGATCGCGCGTCCGACGCGCTCGGCGAGGTCCGTATCGCCGACCGCACCGAGGGCCATGTTGCCGGCGAAGGCCGTCGGGCCGTCACCGAGCGCCTGGAACTGGCCGCACTCCTGGTCGGCGGCGATGAGCCGGGGGAGCGGCCCGCCCGCCGCGGCGCCACTCGCGGCGCCGGCGCCGGCCACGCCCCCGCCCGCGGCTCCCGCGGCCTGGAACGCCTCCGTCAGCTCGCGAACCTGCCCGGGCGAGCGGACGTTGTGGTGCCGGAAGATCGTCATGCCGGCAGCAGGCGCGGCACCCAGCCGCTCCGCGACCCAGGCCGGCAGCCGCTCCCCCTCGAACGCGAGCATGACCCGCCCGAGGATGGCCGGCGGCCCAGCCGGTACCCCGCCACTCACCCCTTGACGGCCCCCGCGAGCCCGCGGACGAAGTAGCGCTGCACGACGATGAAGAAGAGCAGGATCGGGATGATCGTCATCGTCACGCCGGCGGCGATCGCGCGGGGGTCGGAGCTGAAGAAGCCCTGCAGCGCGGCGAGGCCCACCGGCAGGGTCATCCCCTCGCGCGTGTGGAGCATCAGCGAGGGCCACAGGAAGTCGTTCCACGACGTCACGAACGTGAAGATCGCGACTGCTGCGAGCGACGGCCGGATCAGCGGCAGCAGGATCTGCCACCAGATCCGCCACTCCCCGGCGCCGTCGACGCGGGCCGCATCGAGGAGGTCGTTGGGCACGCCGCGGAACGCCTGGCGCAGCAGGAAGATGTTGAACGCGCTCACGAGGTTCGGGAAGATCAGCGCCGGCAGCGTGTCGTAGTAGTGAAAGACGTTGACCGCGAGGATGAAGCTCGGGATGTACGTCAGCTGCGCCGGCACGATGAGCGTGGCGAGGAGCGCGTAGAAGATCGCGTCGCGGCCGGGGAACTTCATCTTGGCGAGCGGATAGGCGGCCATCGCGGCGATCAGGACGTTGAGCGCCCCGACGGACACGGCGACGATCACGCTGTTGAGGAAGAACTTCGGGACCGGCAGCGCGTCGAGCACCTTCCCGTAGTTCGCGAGCGTCGGGTCGTTCGGGATGAACTGCGGCGGCACCGAGCTCACCGGGTCGAGCGGGCCCTTGAGCGAGGTCATCAGCATCCAGAAGAACGGGAAGACCGTGATGACCGCGAGGAACGTCAGGAGGACGTACCAGAGCGCGCCCTTGGCCATCGCCCTCGGTTGTCGGCGCCGAGCCTGCGCCCGCTCGCGCTGGATCCGAGCCACCGGTTCGATGAGCTGGCCCATCGGCGCCTGGGTCACGTCTCGGCCCCTTGTCCGCGGTCGAGGAGGCGCACGTTGACGACCGAGAAGACCAAGGTGATCGCGAGGAGGGCGATGGCGATCGCCGACGCGTACCCCGCGTGGCCGAGCTGGAATGCCTGCTTCCAGAGGTAGAAGACCATCGTGACGCCGCTGTCGAGGATGCCGCCGCTCCGGTTGGTCAGGACGTAGATCTCGTCGAAGACCTTGAGCGCGGCCAGGCTCGAGATGACCGCCACGAAGACGATCTGCGGGCGGAGCCCCGGCAGGCTGACGTAGCGGTGCTTCTGGAAGTCGCTGCAGCCGTCGATGCGGGCGGCGTCGTAGAGCTCCTCGGGGATGTTCTGGAGGCCCGCGAGGAAGATCACCGAGTAGTAGCCGATGCCGGCCCAGATCGTCAGCGTCATCGCGATCGGCAGCGTCAGCGACGGGGTCGCGAGCCACTGGATCGGCTCGGTGATGATGCCCAGCGTCTCGAGCACGCTGTTGATGAGGCCGTTGCGCTCGAACAGCCACCGCCAGGACAGCCCGATGGCGATGCTGCCGCTGACCGCGGGCACGAAGTAGAGCGCGCGGTAGATGTGGATCCCGCGCAGCTGCCGGTTGACGATGATCGCCAGCGCGATCGCCAGCCCGATGAGGATCGGCGTGACCAGCAGGTACACGAACGAATGCACGAGGGCCAGCCAGAACGTCGGGTCCGCGATGAGCTGCTCATAGTTCGCGAGGCCGATCGGGACCGGCGGCCGGACGATGTCGTAGTCCGTGAAGCTGTAGTAGATGACCGCGATGATCGGGTAGACGACGAAGACCCCGAGCAGGATCAGCGCGGGGACGAGGAACAGGTACGGAGTGGCGGAACGCTTCCTCGTCATGGCTTCCGAATCATGGCTGCTCGGTCAGGCTCCGTCGTTCCGTGTGGAGATGGAGCTGGCCCGCCGCCGCGAAACGGCGGCGGGCCAGCGGGACCGAAACCCGGTCGGGGGAACCGGGGTTCGGACCTACTTGAGAAGCTTGTTCGCCTGTGCGACCGCGTCCGTGAGCGCCTGCTGCGCCGGGACGTTGTTGAACAGGGCCGACTCGACGGCCTTGAGGACGATCTCGTTGACGTCGGCCTTCTTCGGCACGGTCGGCACGATGTCGGCGTAGGTCGAGACGATGTCCTTGGCCACGTTGCGCCCGCTGTCCTCGATCGCCGTGGTCGGCGTCGAGAAGAACGGGTCGTCATACGCGGAGGGAGACGATGGATAGATGGCGACCCGCTTCGAGAAGTCGGTCATGCTGCGCGGGTTCGTGAAGAACTGCGCGAGCGCGGTAGACGCGTTCGGGAACTTCGTGTCGCCCTTCACGGAGATGGCCATCAGGCCCTTGCCCGTGACGCCGGACGCGCCGACCGGTGCCGGAGCGACGGCCATGTTGTTGTACAGGTCGGGGTTGTTCGCCTTGACGTCGCGGATCAGCCCGAGGCCGGTCTGGTAGAACGGCGCCTGGCCCGACGAGAACGTCAGCAGCCCGACGCGGTCGTCGGGTGTCGTCATGATCGAGCTGTCGACCGTCCCGGCCTTGACCATGTCCACGTACATCTGGAGCCACTTGACGCCTTCGGCGGAGTCGAACGTGAAGCTCTTGCCGTCTTCGGCGATGACCTTGACGTTGCCCTCATAGGTCATCTGGGCGAGGAGGTCGTTGACCGTGAGGCGGATGTCACAGACCTTGCCGGTCTTGTCCTTGATGGTCTGGCACACGGCCGGCAGGCCATCGATGGTCTTCGGGAAGTCGGCGGCGGCGAGGCCGGCGCCCTCCTCGTAGATCTTCTTGTTGATGAGCTCGGCCGCGATGCCCTGGTACCACGGGAACTGGTAGTTCTTGCCGTCGACCAGCTGCTCGTTCCAGAGACCCGGGAAGTAGATGTCCTTGACGGTCTGGGGAACGCTGTCGAGCGCCAGCAGGAGGTCCTTGCTCGCGTAGTCGGAGACCCAGCCCTCGGAGACGGACAGGTTGATCACGTCCGGGCGCGTTGCCGGCCGCGAAGGCGGCCTTCAGGTCGTCCTGGAACGTGGCCTGGTGGTCCTCCCAGTTGACCTTGACGCCCGGATACGTCGCCTCGAAGCGGGTGATCGTGTCCTTGATGTACTGGTCGAACGTCGGGGAGAGGTAGTAGGTCCAGAACGAGATCTCGGCGTTCGGCTCGACGCCGGTGATGACCGCCTCGGCCGGGTCCGGCGCGAGCGTCGGGATCGGGGTCGGGCTGGCCGCCGCGGCGGACGCCTCGGCCGAGGCCTCGGGCGACGCGCTCGCGGGCGCGGTCGTGGCGCTGGCCGCCGGGGCGCTCGAGGCGCTCGGCGACGGCGATGCCGCAGTGCTGCAGGCGCCCACCACCAGCGCCATGAGCGCGGTGAGGACGATCGATCGTCGGGTTCGCATGGCTCCTCCGTTGCTACCTGTGGGTTGTCTCGGTGTCTGCGTGGCTTGGGCGCCGGCTCGCGAGCCGGCTCTTGCGTCGGCGGGGGCCCGCGCCGTGGCGTGGGCCTGGCTGTCACGGTTCACGGACGTGGCCCACCTCCTCCCATCGAGCGGCGGTGCCGGCGTCGGCCCGGCTCGCGGCGGCGATCGTCACCGCGCCCCAGGCGCCGGCATCGGCACCGACCGGCAGCAGCTCCACGATCCCGGGCGCGAGCTGCTCCCTGGCGAGCTGGGACGCCTCCCGGAGTCGGTCCAGCTCGGTATGGATGGGCTGCACGAAGGTCTGCCCGGCATGGCTGACGCCACCGCCCAGGACGACCCGGTCGACGTCATAGGCCATCACGAGCAGATGGATGGCCCATGCCAGCCGGCGCCCGACGTCCTCGACGATCTCGCAGGCGAGCGGGTCACCGTCGGTCGCGGCGCGGTAGACGTCCCGTGCCGTCAGCGCGTCGGGCTCGATGTCGTCGAAGGCCGTCGGCCGGCCCTCGGCACGGGCCTGCGCGGCGGCCGCGGCCGCGCGTCGCGCGATCGCGGGGCCGGAGACGAAGGTCTCGAGGCAGCCGTTGAGGCCGCAGGCACACGCCGGGCCCGCCGGGTCGACGACGACGTGGCCGATCTCGCCGGCCAGCCCGCGGGCGCCGCGATGGAGCCGGCCGTCGAGGATGACCCCGGCCGCGATGCCGGTGCCGACCGCGAGGTATGCGATGTCGTCGGTGGTGCCGAGGACCCGACGCCGGTGGAGACCGACCGCGGCGGCCCGGGCGTCGTTCTCGATGACGCACGGCTTGCCGAGGCGGGCCTCGAGCAGGTCGCGCAACGCCAGGTCGTTCCAGCCGAGGTTGACCGCGAGCGTCACGTGGCCCTTCACCGGGTCGACCCGTCCGGGGACGCCGATGCCGACCACGGTCACGTCGGCGAGGGTCTTGCTGGCGGCCGCGAGTGCGACGTCGATGCAGGCGGCGATGGCCTCGGCGGCACCATCCTGGTCGGCCACGGAGGAGGCGTGGATCGCCCGACCGAGGACGGTGCCGTCGGGGCTGGTGACGAGCACGGCGATCTTGGTGCCGCCGACGTCGACGCCGACGAGCAGCTCGTTCTGGTCGGCGGCGGGCGCCACGGGATCGGCGGCCGTCGTCGCCTCGGTGCCAGGCGCGCGGCCCTCGGTCATCGATGCACCGTCAGGCCGAGTTCGTCGGTGAGGAGCAGCGCGCACGCGCCGAGCAGCGTCAGGTCGTCGCCGGTGCCGCCGTCGATGAGTCGGGTCTCGCGCGCGAGCGGGCCGAGCGAGCGGCGCGTCGCCTCGTCGCGGATCGCCTCGAGCCACGGCTCGCCGAGGACCGTCACCGACCCGTGGACGACGAGGTTGCGGACGTCGAGCGTCCCGATGAGGTTGGCGATGGCGCTGCCGAGGGCCCGACCGGCCGCGCGCGTGACGGCGAGGGCCCGCTCGTCCCCGGCCTGCGCGAGGGCGGCGAGGCGGTCGAGGCTGCCGCCCGTCTCGAGTCCCGCCGCGTCGGCGGCGCGCAGGATCGACGGCGCGCTCGCGAGCGTCTCGAGGCATCCGAACCGGCCACAGTGGCACTGGGCGCCGTCGGGCTCGACGACGATGTGCCCGATCTCGCCGGCGCCGTCGCCGTCGCCGCCGAACAGCTCGCCGCCGAGGACGAGCCCGGCACCGATGCCGCGCCCGACCTTGATCGCGACGAGGTTCTCCGGGCGGTCCTCCCCTTCGAAGAGGTAGGTCGCGATGGCCGCGGCGCGCGAGTCGTTGACGACGACGGTCGGGAGTCCGAACCGCTCGTGCAGCGCCTGGCCGAGCGGGAGGTCGGTCCAGTCGAGGTTGACGGCCCAGCGGATCGTCCCGTTGCCGTCGACGATGCCCGGGGTGCCGACGCCGATCCCGAGGATCGGCTTGTGCGGGCCGGCGAGGATCTCGTCGATCAGGTCGAAGACGAGGGCGAGGGCGACGTCGCCGTCCGCGCCGTCCAGGTCGCGGGTCGCGCGGCGCTCGATGCTGCCGCGGAGGTCGAGGAGGCCGGCGGTGAAGGTCCGCTCGCCGAGGTCGAGGGTGACGACGTGCCGCGCGTCGTCGACGAGCTCGACGAGCGTCGGGGCCTTGCCACCGGTCGAGGGCGCCTTGCCGGCATCCCGGGCGAGCCCTTCCTGCTCCAGCTCCGCGACGAGCTCGCCGACGCTGGTCCGCGTGAGGCCGGTGAGCCGGGCGATGGCCGCGCGCGAGATCGGGCCGAGGTCGTAGAGCGCGCGCAGGACGAGCGCGGCGTTGTGCGCCCGGGTCTGCGCGTGGGTGGCCTTGGCCGGGAATTCGGGGCGGACCATGACGGGCGGCGGGGCCTCCTCGGGTCGCCTCGCCACTTTGTCCAGACTCTTGGCAAAGTGGCGATCGGCCGGATGCTACCCCTCTGCGCCGACTTTGTCCATACCCCGGACAAAGATGGTGCCAGGTCGTCCAGCCCCAGTCCCGGATCGAGCGGCCGAGCTACGCCTTCGCGGCCATCTCCCGCGCCGCCGCATACCGCGCGGCGACCGTGTGGTAGGCGAGCTTCGGCTCCGCGCGGCCGTCGGGCCAGCTTCGGAGGAGCGCGTACGAGGCCGCGTCGAGGTCGCGCGTCGGGTCCTCGCTCGCCGGGTAGCTCGGAGCGAAGTACGTGTACAGGAACGCGCCATCGACGCCGGCGAGGTCGAGGGCGTCGAGCTGGTCCGCGATCTCGTCCGCCTGCATCGCCTCGTCGCGGAGGATGCCGTCGACGCAGGCGGTTCGGCTCCTCGGTCCGGTCGACCGCCGTCCAGGCCATGCCGCCGCGGTCGGCGGCGCCGCGGTACGTCGCGCAGCCGAACTCGGTCACGACCACCGGGCGCTCGTACTCCGCGAGCGACCGCAGCCACTCGACGTACGCCGGGCGGTTGGCCGCGTCGCGATAGGCATCGATGCCGACGAAGTCGAACTCCGACCAGTCGACGGTCTCCCAGGCCCCCGAGGCATACGTGATCGGGCCACCGAACCTGGCCCGCGCCACGCGCATCGCGCCGAGGAGGATGGCGTCGAACCGCTCCTGCGGGTCGTCGCCGCGTGCGATGACCTCGGCCTGGAGCCGCACCGGGTCCGACAGCAGCTCGAGTCGATCGGCGTGGGTCGCGCCCGGGAGGATCCCGGCCATGAACACCGACAGCTCGCAGCCGACGACGAGCACGCTGCGGTCGCCCGTCCGCCGCAGGTCCTCCGCGATGGCCGCGGCCGCCCCGACCGCGTCGAGCGTCGTCGTCGCGTTGGCGTTCGGCAGCATCGGCGAGAGCCAAACCTCGAGGTCGTAGTCGGCGGCGGCCCGGGCGGCGTGCGCCATCTGCTCGATGTCGCCGCCGGTGATGCGGACGGCGTTCGCATGCAGGCCGTCGGCGATGTCGGCGATCTCGCGATCGATCCGGCGACCATCGAGATGCGGGCGCGTCCAGCCGCCGGCGACCGTCTCGGTGCCGATGTCGTAGTGGATCCCGCGCAGACGCATGGCATGTCCCCCGGCCGATGACTGTCCGGTCATTGGCCCGACCATAGTGGCACCGCCGACCCGGACCGACAAACGCGGCGACGCCCGACGTTGCAGCCGCGCGGCAGCGTCCGCCAGGGGCCCGACTGAATCACGAACAGAACGACTGTTCGATATGCGATGATGTGCACGACCCGTGGAGAACCACCCCGCCCCCGGTGGACAACCGCGCCGTTCGATGTGGACCACCAGCCCCCGAACGTGGATGAACGGCCCTCGAACGTGGGCCGAGCGTGGACGACCGCTCCACGCACGAAACCACCATATCTAGCGACCGGGCACCCAAACAGACCACTACATCTTGTGTTTTGGGCTTGACTGCCCGCCCCGACAGGCGTAACGTTCGAGGGTCGCCTGATCCCACCGAGACGCCCCACCTGACGCTCCCCGCCGGCCCCATCCGCCGGCCCGGGAGTGGCCCCCAGGATCCTCGGCAGGCACGACGAGTGTGGAGAACGCGGCAGCTGACCGCGAGTGTGATGGACGGAGGAAACGGAACGATGGCCCGAGCGAACGGCAGCACGGTCCCGGTCATGGCCCACAAGAAGGGCGGAGGGGCGGCAGACGCCGGTACGACAGCCCCCAGGACCAAGGCCGCAGGCCGCCACGCCGGGCGCTGGGGCGCCTCCTTCGACGGCACGGAACCCGATGGCAGGACGCCCGCCAAGGGCCTGACCTTCGAGCGCCGCTGGACCCGCCCGGGCATCCACCCGTACGACGAGATCACCTGGGAATACCGGACCGCCGGCATCGCCAACGAGAGCGGCAAGTCGGTCTTCGAGCAGAAGGACGTCGAGGTCCCCGACTTCTGGTCGCAGCTCGCCACCAACGTCGTCGTGAGCAAGTACTTCCGCGGGCACCTCGGCACCCCGGAGCGCGAGACGAGCGTCAAGCAGCTCATCGATCGCGTCGTCAACACGATCGCCGCCTGGGCCGAGACCCAGCACTACTTCGCGACGCCCGAGGACCTCGCCGCCTTCCAGGCCGAGCTGACCCACCTGATCGTCCACCAGAAGATGGCGTTCAACTCGCCGGTCTGGTTCAACGTCGGCATCGAGCCGCAGCCGCAGTGCTCGGCCTGCTTCATCAACTCGGTCGAGGACACGATGTCCTCGATCATGGACCTCGCCAAGACCGAGGCCATGCTCTTCAAGTTCGGCTCCGGCGCGGGCTCCAACCTGTCCCCCATCCGCTCGAGCCGCGAGAAGATGGCCGGCGGCGGCACCGCCAGCGGCCCCGTCTCCTTCATGAAGGGCTACGACGCCTTCGCCGGCGTCGTGAAGTCGGGCGGCAAGACCCGACGCGCCGCGAAGATGGTCATCCTCGACGCCAGTCACCCGGACGTCCTCGACTTCATCGATTCGAAGGCGCACGAGGAGCAGAAGGCCTGGGCGCTCATCGAGGCCGGGTACGACCCCAGCTTCACCGGCGAGGCCTACGGCAGCGTCTTCTTCCAGAACGCGAACCACAGCGTCCGCGTCACCGACGACTTCATGAACGCGGTCGGCGAGGACGGCGACTGGACCACCCACTCGGTCGTCGGCGGCGAGCCGATGGACACGCTCCGTGCCCGCGACATCTTCCGGCGCATGGCCGACGCGGCCTGGATCTGCGGCGACCCGGGCATCCAGTACGACACGACCATCAACGACTGGCACACCTCGGCCAACACGGACCGCATCTACGCGTCGAACCCGTGCTCCGAGTACATGTTCCTCAACGACACCGCCTGCAACCTCGCCTCGCTGAACCTCATGAAGTTCGTCGGCGAGGACGGCGAGTTCGACCCCGAGGCGTATCGCTACGCGGCCAAGCTGACCCTCACCGCGCAGGAGATCCTCGTCGACAACGCGTCCTATCCCACGCCGCGGATCGAGGAGAACAGCCACAAGTTCCGCCCGCTCGGGCTCGGCTACGCCAACCTCGGCGCGCTGCTGATGAGCCGCGGCCTCGCCTACGACTCCGACGAGGGCCGGAACTACGCCGCCACCCTGACCGCGATCATGCACGGCGAGGCGTACAAGCAGTCCGCGACGATCGCGCGCGACCACGGCGGCCCGTTCCAGGAATACAAGGTGAACGAGTCGTCGTTCCTGCGGGTCATCAAGAAGCACCGCACGGCCGCCTACCAGATCCCGACCAACGGCGTCCCGAAGGACCTCGCCCGCCACGCGACCGAGGTCTTCGACCAGGCGCTCCAGCTCGGCGAGCAGTACGGCTACCGCAACGCCCAGGTGACCGTGCTCGCCCCCACCGGGACCATCGCGTTCATGATGGATTGCGATACGACCGGGGTCGAGCCGGACATCGCGCTCATCAAGTACAAGAAGCTCGTCGGCGAGGGCTACCTCAAGATCGTCAACCAGACCGTGCCGGCCGCCCTGCGCAAGCTCGGCTACGGCGCCGAAGAGGTCGACGAGATCCTCGCCTACCTGACCGAGCACGAGACCATCGAGGGCGCCCCGCACCTCAAGCCACAGCACCTGCCGGTCTTCGACTGCGCGTTCAAGCCGGCCAACGGCGAGCGGTCCATCCACTACATGGGCCACGTCCGGATGATGGGCGCGATCCAGCCGTTCATCTCCGGCGCGATCAGCAAGACCGTCAACATGCCCGAGAACGCCACCGCCGAGGAGATCGAGAAGGTCTACCTCGAGGGCTGGAAGCTCGGCCTCAAGGCGATCGCGGTCTACCGCGACAACTCGAAGCGCAGCCAGCCGCTGTCGACCAAGAAGCTCGACGGCGACGCCGCGGCGACCATCGATTCCGAGGTCGTCGAGAAGCTCAAGAAGCAGCTCGCGCAAGGCCCAGGCCGAGGCCGCGCTCCCGCATCGACGCCGGCTCCCCGCCGAGCGGACGGCCATCACGCACAAGTTCGACATCGCCGGCCACGAGGGCTACATCACCGTCGGGCTCTACCCGGACGGCCAGCCCGGCGAGATCTTCCTGAAGATGGCCAAGGAAGGGTCCACGGTCAGCGGCCTGATGGACTCCTTCGCGACCACCGTCTCCGTGGCGCTCCAGTACGGCGTGCCGCTCAAGGACCTCGTCAACAAGTTCGCCCATGTCCGGTTCGAGCCGAGCGGCTTCACGGGCAACCAGGAGATCCCGATCGCGAAGTCGATCGTGGACTACATCTTCCGGTGGCTCGGGTCGCGGTTCCTCGACGCGGACGACAAGGCGTCGCTCGGCCTCATCGATCGCTCCGCGGTCGTGGCGGATGTCCCGGCCTCCTCTCCGGGCTCCGCCGCGGCTGTTCCAGGTCCCGAAGCCGGCGGCCTCTCGGGCGGCTCGACCCCAGCCGCCTACGCTGGCGCTGAGGGCGGCGCGGGGATCGACCGCCCTACGGCCACCGATGACGAGACGCCGAAGGCCGCAGCGGTGACCGCGACGTCGGAGAAGATGGAAGCGGAGGCGCCGAAGTCCGAGCTCGCGGTCATCGCGACCAACGGCCAGGCGAACGGCCACGCCGCCAACGGCAACGGCCACACGAATGGTGGCGGCGGCCCCGCCCCGATCACCCTGAACCTGGGCGGCTCGAAGGTGTCGTTCCAGACCCAGGCCGACGCCCCCAGCTGCGCCGAATGCGGCTCGATCATGGTCCGCAACGGCAGCTGCTACAAGTGCCTCAACTGCGGCTCCACGAGCGGCTGCAGACTAACCATTCGCTGTCGACATGTGCCGAGAGCCCAGCCACCCGCCGAGCCCTCTCAATGCGCCGCTGTGACCTGACCCGCGCACGGATCTGGACCGCTGAACACGCTACGCTGGCTCTATGCTCTCCGTCAGTGGCGCAACGTACCGGGAGGGCAGAGTGCCAGGTAAGACTCAGGGCGAGGGTATTGCAGGTGACGGGCCGTATGTGGTTGTGGCGGCTTTCTGCGAGCGCGTGCTACGCGAGGCGGATGGACCACTCAGCCTGATCCGGGTCGTCGACGCGGTAGTGAGATATCGAGGGGAGGACGGGCCCGAAGACCTCCCAGCGACCCAAGTTCAGTTGCAGTTGGTCTTGATGGTGAAGGCGGGAGGGCGTCCACGACCCGCGAAGCTTCGTGTCGACGCCTATGAGCCGAATGGAAAGCGACGCCCACAGAAGGAGGGGAGATTCGAATTCGAGGTGAGCGCCAGTGAAGAGGGCGCGGGCACGAATATCGTGGCTAGCCTGACGTTTGAAGCACGTATGACGGGCGTTCACTGGTTCCGAATAATCGCCGACGGACAGGAGCTGACCCGAACACCACTCCGGGTGACGTACCTTCCGGGGCTACCTCCCCAATCGTGAAGAACACGTGCATTTGCTTCGCGTCCGTGGTTGGGCGAGCAGCGTTGATCTTGGTAGCTAGGAAAGCTCGATCGCCAACCTGGATCTCGACAGTTCCTGCCAGCGGACGCAGGAGCGCGCGTACTTCCTCGGGGCTTCGGTGTCCGTTTGAGTACTCGGCGAGGTAGTGCTCAGCAGCATTAAGAAGACGCATTTGGCCGACATCGCTCGAGATTGCGTCGTCCCAACGCATCGGGGCTATCGCCACGGCGAGATCACGCAATGACAGTCGACCCGCAACGAAGTCGCCAACCGCGTCTCGAACGGAGGGGTAATCGGGTATGGCGCGAGGCCCGGTCGTGATATTGAGCAAGGAGGAGATGCTCCGACGGTTTCGAGAGGGGCGGTACCTGGAGAGAATCGGCGTTGAGCTGAGTGTCGTCAAGCTAAAGGATGACCACCCGTCCCCGAGGGCCTCTGGTCATCCGAGGTGCACGCGAAGCCAGAGTATCGCCTTGTTGGATCAGGATGGACTGACTATCGCCGTGTGTCATCAGTACAGACTACCGAATGGTCGACTCGGCGGTGGAGGATTGCCGGACCCAAAACGATTGCTCCAGGGCGGAACCATCTACATTGTCACATGAACGGCACGCGTTGTCGGCCTTCTTAAGGTGCGCTGGGCCGCTTACCCCGCGATTTGCCAAATCCTGAGGACGCCACCACCAAGGATGCGTGAGCCGTCCATTCATCGGACTCAAGAATCGCCAACTAAGTCGTTCGGGGCGGTAGTTCTCTCGCCATACGATTTAGGACCTCGATACACAAGCCGAACAGGTCCTGCGCCTCATCTATGTCGTAGACCTTCTCGGGATGCGCCGTGGGGTTCCGAAAAGCTAGGCGGATGTTGTCGAGATTAGAGATGAGGACGGGATCAGGAGGTCGTCGGCGCGAGCGCAAGGAGGCCACCATCGGGCCCCACAGCAGGGGCCTAACGCGGCCCCTTCTTACGCGGTTGAGGTAGTAGGCTCGGAGAGTTGCTTCTGTGGCCCGAAGGAGATGAAAGGCCGCGGCGGTTGGCAGATTGAAAGCGATTGCGCGGCCGGCCTCTCTCATGTCGTGCGCCGCCACGTCCGGAAGTTTCTGAAATGCGTCAGGAGCGAGCAGGCTTGGCGCATCGTCCAGGAGTCGACGAACGTCAAACCGTTTTTCGCTCGGAACGTAGGCGACCTTGGTAAGGCACTCCGCCTCAAGAACGGCTCGGACAATCTTGACCTCTTCGCCAAAGTCGTCGGCTTCCTGCCGATTGAGTTCGTAGTCGGTGTCCTTCGCTGCCCAGGCCGCTAGCGGTTCGCTAACGGTCCGTCTCCATGCTTGCATCGTGACCGGAAGGTTCAGCGCGGTCAGCGTCTCTTCGATGCCTACGCCATTCGTTACCAGCCCATTGCGGTCGTTGGGCTGCCAGCCTTGCTGGACGTCGGCCAAGAACCTCATGGCTCCGCCCAGCCACACATAGTCGAACAAGAGCTTCGCATCCACGGAATGCTCCCGTACACAAGAACCAAGCTTCAGTCAGACGGCCTGAAGGAATTGTACGGATACCTACCGCGGCCGCGGATCACTGCCAGCAGGATCGGCCCGGAGTGGCCATCCATCGACGAGGTAACGTGGGGCGTTTTCGGTCACGTCCCGATTCGCGTCGACTCCTGACCCGGTTGACCTCCCAGATAGCGCGGCGTCCTCGGAGAATGCGGTTCGTCATGTGCCACTTGCATTAGTGTGTGACACACACTATAGTGCCGGACATGGACTTCACCGACATCCTCTCCGGCGGTCAGCAGGAGCTTCGACGCGGCACGGTCGTGCTTGCCTGTCTGCTGCTGCTCCGCCGGCCGGGATACGGGTACGCCCTTCTCGACCAGCTGCGTGATCTCGGCTTCGCGGTCGATGCGAACACGCTCTACCCGCTCCTCCGCCGGCTCGAATCGCAGGGCCTGCTGACGAGCTCGTGGGACACCGAGGAGTCGCGGCCGCGGAAGTTCTACACGACCAACGCCGACGGCGAGCGCCTCGCCGCCGAGCTCTTCGCGGACTGGGAACGGCTCGACGCCGCCATCCGCGGCCTCGACCTGGGAGAGACGAAATGACCTCCTCGACCTCGACCACCCTGACCGACCGCTATGTCTCGGCAGTCCTGGGCGGCGTCCCGAGCGGCGACCGCCCCGAGCTCGAGCGCGAGATCCGCGCCCTTATCGCCGACACCATCGACGCGAAGGCCGCTGACGGGGCGCTCGACGCCGACGCGGCCGAACGCGCCGCGCTGGCCGAGCTGGGCGACCCGGGCGCCCTGGCCTCGCGCTACACCACCGGCCGCGCGAACTACCTGCTCGGGCCGAACGTGTACCCGGTCTGGAGCGCTCTCGTGGGCCGGCTCCTCGCGATCCTCGTCCCGCTCATCGGGGTCCTCGCCCTCGCCGCGAGCCTCATCGACGGATCCACGATCGGTACGGCGGTCGTGGCCGGCATCACCGCGGCCTTCCAGGTCGCCGTGCAGACGCTCTTCTGGTTCACCGTGGTGTTCGCGATCATCGACCGCGTCGGACCCAAGGAGCAAGCTGAGCTGAGTGCCGCCGCGGCCGCCGTACGGGTCCGCGGCCGCGGCACCGAGGGCCGACCGTGGACGATCGACGACCTGCCCGAGCCGCTCGCGGTAGAGCGCATCTCGCTGGGCGAGCTGGCCGCGACGATCGCGCTCAACGTCTTCCTGCTTGGCGCCGTCGTGTGGCTGCAGCTCGGGTCGACGATCGCCGTCGACGGGCAGTCGACCCAGGTCGTCAACCCGGCGCTCCCGTCGTTCTGGTTGCCGTGGTTCATCGTCGTGACGATCCTCGAGATCGTCTTCACCGTCGCGGTCTACCTCCGCGGTCGATGGACGTACGCCTACGCGATCGGCAATGCGCTCCTCGGGGCCGCGTTCGCCATCCCGGCCATCTACCTGCTCGCGAACGACCTGCTGTTCAACCCGGCGCTCGTGAACGCCGCCGTGGCGGCCGTGGACGGGACGACATCCTGGATCCAGCCGACGAAGGTGATCATCGGGGTGTCGGTCGCGGTGATCGTCGGGTGGGACGCGATCGACGGGTTCCTCAAGGCCCGCCGGGCCTCGGCGGCCGACCCCACCCGCTAGCCAGGGGCCTCCCCGTTTCCCCCTTGGCTCTTACGGCAGCGGAGCGGACTGCAGCAACAGCTCCTGCTGCCCGGCCGATGTCGGTGAGGGCACGAGCCAGAGCTTGATGGCGCGGTCGTCGGTCACGATCAGCGGCACCCGCGGATCCTGGAAGCTGAGGCCTTGCCTGGCGCCCGAGGCATCGGTGAGGACTCCGCTGGTGACGACCTTCTGCTTCGCGCTGCGATCCGCCGGGTATCGCCACAGGTCCTGCGGCTGCGTGAGGTCCTGGGCCAGGCCGGCGGCGTAGACGGAGGCCCCGTCGGCGCCGACGAGCATGCCGTTGATGCCGACTTGCGTATCGGGCGTGGAGCTGCCGCTGAAGAAGCTCGCGACGCCCTCGGCATCGCCGAAGATGCTCGACTCGGTCTGCGTCCACACCCCGGTGCCGGTCGGATACCACACCCCGCCATTGCCCGGCTGCCCGAGCGGCTGGAAGGTGCCATCGGCGGGGGTGAACCGGAAGAGTCCGCCGGTGTGATCCCCGAACATGAGCGCGTCCCCGGTCGACTCGAAGACAGAGCCCTCCCGGTCCAGGGCGAAGTTCCCCGTGACGAACGGCATCGCGAGATTCCCGGCCGGGCTCGGGTCGACCTTGTTCGTGGCCGGGTCGATGCGTCGCAGGTATCCACCCGCGCCGCTCCCGTCGGCCCCGGTCGGGTCGGCGAACCAGATCGCATCGCCGACGGCGGCGAACGCCGTGATCCCGAAGCAGGTCGTCGGCACGGTCGCCTGGACCGCGAGGGTGGCCGGATCAAGCCGGGTCACCTCGCAGGTGTTCGCGTCCTTGCGGCTGAACTCACCCGCCCAGAGCGAGCCCGCCGTCCAGGCAAGATCCCCGATGTCCGCCCCCGAGGCACGCTGCTTGACCTTGCCGGTCGCGGGATCCACCGCGAGGAGGACGGCCGTCGAGCCGCCGGCCGACTGGTTCGCCTCGGAGACGCTCAGGTACAGCGTCCCGTCCGGACCCACGACGTGACCGCCGGTCCCGGTGACGTGGTCGTCGACGACGATCACGCCGGTCGCCGTGCCCCCGGTCCCGCCCGATCCCGGCGTGGGGAGCGGCAGGTCGAGCGACGCCGGGCCCTGCGTCTGCAGCTCGTCGGTCGCCTGGTACAGCGAGACGTAGTCGTTCGCGCCGGTCACCGCGACGTCATAGGCGCACTCGTCGGCGAGGTCGGCGTCGGTCACGCCGCTGCACGCCGCCTGGGCCATCGTCAGGGTCGCCGCCGGGAGGTCCGCCGTCGTCTCGGGCACCGTCTCGGGCGGGAACCCCGGGACGGTGAACGACGCAGAAGTCTGCCCCGGCGCATAGTCGAACAACGACGTCGTCGGGGTCACGAGCCAGCTGGGCGCGAGGACCTCGTACAGGTCGTGGTAGCGCTCGTGACGGTTGATCGGGATAGGGATCCGCGACCCGTCGGCCGAGGCCGGAAGGCGCAAGCCGGCCCCATCGGGGATCCGGGCGATCAGCCCGACACCGGAGGCGCGCAGCGCGTCCGACGGGCGTACGAGGAGATTGATCCCCCAACGGCCCTGAGAGACCACCCAGGCCACGGTCCCGTCCGCGAGGTCGAGCTGGTAGCCGCGTTGGGACGGCGTGAGCTTCGCGCCAGCGCCCAGGTCGGCCGAGCCGGCGGCAGCGCCGTCGAGGACTGCCCCGTCGACGTGGACCTCTGGCAGGCCCGAGCGCGCGAGGTAGAAGCCGACGCGATGCCCATTGACGCGAACGGCGACCGCCGTATCGATGGTCGCGTTGTCTCCCTCGGGCGACCGCTCCTGGCGGCTCTGGATCTCGATCGAGCCATCCGAAGACCGCAGCAGCACGTACTCGCCGGCCGACTGGAGGTCGTAGCGCACCCCGTCGACCGTGCGCATGTGCGGATCGCCGTTGCTACCGCCGCAACTGTCCTTGCACAGATCCGTTCGCTTGGTGCGGCACCAGTCGCTCATCGAGATGCCCTGCACCGCCAGCACGGTCGTCGCGCGCTCCTCGCCGGTGGCGGCGAGGCGTAGCTCCGGCGGGGCTGTCTGCGGGCTGTTGCCGAGTGGGTCGCTGCCCGGTGGGCAGGTGCAATCGCCACCCGGGCTCGTGCACAGGTCGAGCATCGTCGAGCGGACGACCTTGTCGAGGCCGCCGGCCCGCGCCTCAGCGACCCTGCCCGTGCCCGTGCGAACTTCGATGCGGGTGACGAACGCCGTCGTGTGCAGGTCGGCGATCGAGGCGGTCAATGGCAAAGCCGAGATCGAGTCCGAACCGCCGTCGGCCAACACGATCGAGCTCCGCGGAGCCTGGTGGTCCACCGGTACGATCCCGAATCCAGCGTGCATCGCCCACGCCGCATTCGACAGGCCGTCGCGATACCAGCTCGAGCCCCAGCGGTCGGTGAACGTGGGCGTATTGGCTCCCGAGGCCTCGAACGCGGCGTCGCTACCTGCAGCGGCGGCCTTGTACGTCGCGTCAAGGACGGTCCACGGGTCGATCCCGATCTGGGCCAGCTGGGCGAAGAACCCCATCGCGTCATACGCGCGGGCGTACAACTTCCGCTCGGGATGGAGCACATAGCGATCCCAGTCGACGTCGACCCCGGGCGTCGGTTCGCCCACGCCGCCGGTGATGGCCTCGGCCACCCAGTTCGCTTCGCCCTCGGTGACCCAGAGCGGGATGGTGAGGGACGTCTTGTAGTCGACCAGGGTGTGCTCGAAGCAGTGGAACATCTCGTGGGTGATCAGCCAGGGCAGCATCGGCGCGCGCGACGGGTCATTGGCCGTGGACGGCGGGATCGAGACGAAGCACTGGTGCGGGAGGGGTTCAGGTGGCTCCTGATACCAGACGCCCGTCGCCCACGCCCAATCCACGTTGTGCTCGACCGGGGAGAGGTAGACCTTGATCGGGATGCCCAGGGGTCGCCCGAGCTTGGCGGCGATGTTCGTGGCTGCCTGTTCGGCCATGGCCTGATACGTGTCGACCACCGGGCCGTAGTAGGCGGCTGGGACCACGTCGGGGGCGGCCGGTCCCAGGCGATCGCGGATGGCCTGGCGCTGGGCATCTGTCAGTTCCGACCACTTCGCCCGCACCATCTGGAGGGCCGCGGAGCCCGAGTGGTAGGTCGGGTCGGCGGGAGGAACTGGGACGTCGGGAAGCGGTCCGAACGCCGCCGCGAAGGCGGCGAGCGCCGTGTCCTTCGACCATGTCCCGTCGTCGCGGATGCCATCGAGCGCTTGCTGGAGTGGCGACTCTGCGCCGGGCGGCGATTCGGGGCCTGGCGTCGGCAGAGCCGCGCTCGTGGGCTGGCCGACATTGCGCGCGACCACGAAGAGCCCGACCGCGACCAGCACAAGGACGAGCGCGCCGACGTAATACCTCGCTGGTCCACGCAACCGTCGGCCCTGCAACCGAGTTCCCTCTCGCAGCGACTCGCCTGTGTCGGCGACTCATCCTACGACTGGGGCCTGTCGGCCACCGCGCCATCGAACACGGTCGAGGTCACGGCCCGCGAGTGATCAGACGGGCGAGCCCGTTCTCACCTGGCACAACCACTGACTCGGTCAGGCCGCCGGTGCTCGAGGCGACCGGCGTCACCCGGCTGAGCGCGTCAGCTCGCCGGGCCCAGCCTCGTGTCGAGGCGGCTGATGCGGCCATCCGTGACCTGGTAGCGGTCGTGCCCCTTCATCGGGCCGGGCAGCATCGGCCCGACGCACGTCCACTCGGCGACCACCGTGTCGCCGTCGACGTCGATCCGGTCGAGCGTGATGGTCACGCCCTTGTTCCCGGCCTCGAACGAGGCCGCCAGCCAGCCCACGATCTCGTCGCGGCCGCTGTGGGTCGTGGGCTCGCCGCGCTTCGTGAAGGGCTCGGTGTAGACCGCATCGGCGGTGAAGATGCCGTCCATCTGCTGGGGTGAGCCGGCCTCCATCGCGCGGTAGTACCCCTCGATGACGGCGCGGTCGGTATCGATGGCCATGATCCTGTCTCCTATCGTGTCGCTGGTAGAGTCGCTCCGTGGATGACGATCGTGCGCGTCTGAGCACGTCCGACCTGACCCGGCTGCGCGAGGCCGTGCGCCAGGCGCAGGGTCCGCGCGACTCGGCGTCCCGGGCCGAGGTCCTCGCGGTCCACGCGGCCACGCCGCCGAACACGAGCCTGACCGTCGATCTCGCAGCCACCGAAGCGCTCGGCATGCCGCTCCTCGTGGTCCGGGTACCCATCGGCCCGCGCCCGTCGCCCGTCCTGCAGCGGCTGTCGGCGCGCGAGTTCGAGGTCGCCGGCCTCGTCGCGGCCGGCTACGCCAACAAGGAGATCGCGGCGCGGCTCGGGATCCAGACCTCGACGGTCAAGGAGCACGTCCACCGCATCCTCGAGAAGACGGGGCTGCCGAGTCGATCGGCGGTCACTCGGGCGTATGTCGGCGGCGAGGAGCCGCCGATGGACGGCGAGGGCGCGGTCGACGGGAACGGTGCGGACGAGAACGATCGAGGTCATCACAAGCGAGGCTAGGCGCCGCCGCCTCGACTGACTACCCGCCTTTGGATGGACACAGGAGGAGGTCACGACGATGTCGGACACGGCAGTCACCCCGAGCCCGGGCTTCATCTCGATCAGCGTGGGGGATGTCGAGCGCTCGGCGCGCTTCTACTTGACATATCTGGGCGCCATCCGCGACACCTTCGACTTCGGGGCGGGCGCCGTCGCCTTCGTCGGGTGGCCGACGTTCGCGCTGAGCTCGGTCCGTGGCGCGCCGCCGGCGCCGGAGTCGTGTCCGATCCAGCTCTGGTGGCGAGCCAGCGACGCGCAGGCGCTCTACGAGCGTGCCGCCTCCGACGGCATCGGCATCCTCCAGGAGCCGTTCGATGGCCCGTTCGGCCGCACGTTCGCGATGGTGGACCCGGACGGCTATCGCGTCACGGTCTACGAGAAGGACCAGCCGCTGTTCTGGCCGCCGTGCCCGCCGAAGTGACCGTCCGGCTGGCGGCGGCTCTCGAGGGAGGTGGGTCATGGAAACCGTGACGGTCGTGCTGAGCGTCGGGGCGGATCGGGTCGACGAGTTCGAGGCGGGCTTCCGGGAGCATGAGCTCCCGGTCTGGCGCGACCTCCAGGAACGCGGCCTGCTCATCAGCGCCACCCTGAGCCGGCTCGACATCTCGACCCAGGCGGTCAAGGGCTCGACGCAGTACATGGTCGTCGCCATCTTCGCGACCGGCGAAGGCCACCACGCCCACGATGCCCACCCGGGCTTCGAGGCCTGGAATGCCATCGCGGACGCCTACCAGGTGGGCGACCCGCAGGCGTTCGGCGGCGAGACGGTCATCCAGCTCGGGATCAGCGCCGAGCCGTAGGCCCGGCGAAGGATCAGTACGAGGTCGTCGTCATCCGGTTGCGGCTCGAATAGCCGCCACCGAACCAGGTGAACAGGTCGAACGCGATCCCGAAGCCCAACCAGATGTAGTCGAAGCCGTTGATCCCGGCGGGGTACACGAGGACGTACATCAGCGTCGTCCACGGCGCGACCAGGAAGCCGAGCGCCGGCCACAGGAACGTGTCGAAGGTCTCGGCCCAGCGCACCGGCTGGAGCAACCACCAGACGAGGATCGCGGCCCTCGGCCCGAACATGAACAGCGAGGCGACCAGGCAGCACATGGATCGATCTACCTCCGCGGGTGCCGGCTTGGGACCGCCACTCGACCGAGTGTAGACGGCTGGCTCGCCCCGAGCTGGACGACTTCCGTCGGCGAAGCGCCCGCCCTCACCCGATACGCGTCGACTCCATCACCCAGTTGACCTCCCAGGTCGCACCGCGGTCCTCGGAGAAGGCCTGCTCCCAGCGGCACGTCGACTCGGTGATGTCGGACCACAGGAAGCGAACGAGGATCGGCCGGCCATCGAAGGTGTCCTCGGCGATGAACGTGCCGATGCCGTCCGCGAACCCGCCGACGACGGGCGGGTCGAGGCGGCAGGGCGTGCGGCCGTCGAGCCACCAGATCGACCATTTGTTGGCGACGGGGTCGTAGGTTCGGAGCGAGATCGCCCGGTAGGTGCCGGCGGGCAGCTCGAGCACGTTGTCGTCGATGTTGCCGGCGCCGTCGAGGATCGGCCACGCCGTCGACGTGCCCTCGAATTCCTCCCATTCATCGCAGCCGGCGAGGCGCTTGGTCAGTCGACGGTGGTGCACCTGCCAGCTGCCCATGTAGAAGTCGAAGTCGCGGACGGCCGGGCCGGGCTCGAGCGTGATCGGGGCGACCCCCGAAGCCGTGCTGGTTCCCATCGGTTCCTCCTCGATGCCTGACGTGTCAGGGTCTGGTGTACGCCCTGAACCTGTCACCGACCGTCAGGTTTGGACCCGAAGGAGAACTCGGCCGGGACCCGATGCGAGGACCTCGCAGCTGGTCGAACCTAGCGCGTGAGGAGGATCGCGTCGATATCGATGCGCGGGTGACCTGAGGTCGCCAGGTTCCGGATCTCGACGGTGTGGGTGCCCGGCGCGGTCCACCGCACCGCATAGACGACCAACCTCGGCGCGCCCGACGAGCGATGCAGGTCGACCTCGGCCACGAAGCCACCGTCGATCCAGACGTCTGCCCGGCCGCGCGACGATGACTTCGGGGCGACCCAGGTAAAGCCGATGCCGGTGAACGTGATCGTCGCCTTGGCGGACGCGGACTTCGTGTACCTGGTCTTGCCGCCGGAGGCCGTCGAGCTCGTCGCCGTCGTCCACGTCCCCGAATACGAGATGACGCTGCTCGTCTCCTGGAACCGGCCGACCTTGGCCGACAGGCTCTGCTTCCAGCCGCTGGCATGCCCCGCCTTGTCGTAGGCGCGGACGCGGAACTCGTAGACGTGACCCAGGGAGAGATCCCGCGACTTCGACTTGACGGTCAGCGAGTAGTTGAGCGTGGACCAGCTGCCGCCGTCGGTGCGCTGCTGGATCTGGTAGTGATCGAGCCCCGACTGGGAGTCGGCGGCAGTCCAGCCCACGCTCGACGGCGCTTTCGTTCCCAGGGTCGCGCCGATCCTTCCCTTGACGCCCGGTACGCCGACGGTCGGGGCGACGTCGTCGGGCGCACGAACGTAGGCGTCGCCCGTCTCGCCAAGG
The DNA here is from genome assembly GCA_963755115.1 of uncultured Chloroflexia bacterium. Taxonomy (GTDB): domain Bacteria; phylum Chloroflexota; class Limnocylindria; order Limnocylindrales; family CSP1-4; genus SPCO01. Next base: position 930,793 of record CAVWIK010000002.1, on the reverse strand, counting down.
ATCGGGTCGTCGTATGCCAGGGAGTACGCGACATGCAGGCGGCCCGACGCATCGAAGTCGGCCGCCGGGAAGGTCGTCCGCCCGCTCACGACCGGTGACGTCGTCCACACGGAGCCCGAGCGATCGGCGCGCCGGAGTCCGCTCGGGGACGGCGTCAGGAGGATCACCGGGCCATCCGGACCACGGGTCAGGCTCGATGCCGCATTCGCGCTGATGACGTCCTGGGTCACCCAGTCGGCGCCCGACTTCCCGACGTACTGGATCTGGGTGTTGTCGTTGAGCGTGAGCTCGAGACCGGTGGCGGCCGTGTCGATCGCATCGGGGATGCCGGCGGCACCCGAGATCGGGGTGACCGACCAGCCGACGCCGTCCGGGACCATGTCGACCGTGCACCCGCCATCGACGACGCACGGCGCGTCGATCGGCGACGAGGGGTAGTGACCGGACACCACGAAGTGCGGGGTGTCGGCATCGTCGAGGACCATGTCCCAGCCGCCACCGAACGTCATCGGCGGGCGCGTCGGCGCATCGACCACGTGCGCGGCCGACCATGAGCCGCCCGGCGGCTTCACGCGGTACAGGATGCCTGTGTCGTCGCCGTAGGCCACAAAGGCCGTGCCATCCGTGCCGATCGCGAGACGAACACGCCCCACCAAGGGGCCGAGCGTGGGATCGACGTCCTCGACCGTCCAGACACCGTCGCTCTCGGTCGCGAGCCCGACGATCCCGAAGCCGAAGCTGGACCCGCCGCGCAGGGCGATCACCGGGTTCCCGTCGGGATCGAGCGCCAGGTCCCCGGACTCCCCCGAGAACGCGTGGGTCTGCCAGACGCCGTCGTGGTCCGACACGTACAGCGCGCCGGTCGCACCGGTCACGTCCGTGAGGAGATGTTGGGTCCCATCCGGGCCGACGGCGAATGCCTTGACCCAGTTGTGGGCGACGGCCTTGGCCGAGTAGGACGTCGTCGACGCCGACGCGAGCGGGGCCGTCGCGGGCGCGACCAGCATGGCGCCGACGATCGCTGTCGCGAGGAGCGGCCGGAGACCCCCGCGACGGTTCGTCATGCTGCCTCGTGCGTTGCGACTCCCCGCATCGTACACAGACGACCTGTCGGTCGGCGGGGCCAGTCCGACCAACCGATGCACCCATGCAACGCTCCGTGCCGCCGCGCCGCGCGCCTACTCGGCCTGCAGCACCGGGGCGATGCTCGCCCTGGCCGCTCGCTGAGCCGGCAGATAGGCGCCCAGCGCGCCGATGAAGAGACCGAGCAGTCCCAGACCGACCAGCACTGCGACCGGGAACACGCCGTAGACCTGGTCCGGGATCCGCGTCTTCGCGGCGACCTCGCCCATGTAGCCGAGCACGAGCCGCTGGGCCGCAAGACCGACCGGCACGCCGATGAGCCCGGCGAGGAGTCCGACTGGCACGACCGTCGCGATGACCATCGTGACGACCTGCCGTGGCGTGAGCCCGATCGCCTTGAGCACAGCCACCTCGCGAGTCCGCTGGCGGGTCTCGAGCAGCACCGTGTCGAACACGCCCCCGAGCGACATCGCGATCAGCACGATGCCGAGCAGCGCCACGACGGACAGGAACAGGAGGAACGAGGCGTCCGAGGACGAATCGCTCTCGACGAAGACGGCTGCTCCCCCACCGATGGCATCCTGGAGCGACGAGCGGTAGTCCTGGACATCGACGCCGGCCGTGGGCTGCGCTTCCCAGCGGCCCGGCTGGACCGATGGGTCGAGCGCATGAAGGTCCGTCCAGGTGCCGCGCAGGACCAGGCTGTCGTCGCTCTCACGCGGCGTGTCGAAGATCTCCCCGACGAGCGTGACCGGGACGGACCGTCCGCCGGCGGTGATCGTCGTCGTGTCGCCGACGCGCAGCCCGGACACCGTGAAGAAGTTGGTCGGCGCGACGACCTCGCCGGGGCCGCTGAACCAGCGTCCTTCGATCAACGCGTAGCCGAGCCAGGTCGTGTCGCCGTCGTAGCCGATGAACGGGAGGGTTGCCATGCCCGGGACGTTGACGGCGAGCTGGCCGATCGCCACCGAGTGTGCGGTGTCGGGGTGCGTGGCGATGGCCGACGTGACGTGCGTCGGATCGGCAGGGGCTGGCTCGCCCGCCGCGCCCGGGGCGCCACCGGCCGGCAATGGGACGGCCTGGACCTTGCCTCCACCGCCCCCGGCCCCCATCGCCTCGACCCGGAGCGGGCTCGCGGCGTCGCGGTTCAGGTCGGTCATCACCTGCAACAGCGACCAGTTCAGCCCGATCGCGAACGTCGCCGCGGCCACCCCGACGAGGAGGGCCCCGAGCATCATCGCGGCACGGACCGGGTGGGCGAGGCCGGCCGACATCCCGAGCCGTCCCGGGAGCCCGACCGGCAAAGCCAGCCCGAGCCGGCGGAGGCGCCCGCCATCCGCTCGCAGCGACGGAGCGACGCCGCGGGTCATCGCAGCCACCGGGCTGATCCGGCCGGCGCGCACCGCCGGTACGACCGCGGCAAGCAGGCACGTCGCCAGCGCGACGCCGAGGACGGCGACGACGACCGACGCGGACAGGGTGTAGACGGTCGGCAGCCCGAACGACTCGGCGGTGTCGTGGATGACCGGCTGGCTGACGAGGGTCCCGAGGACGACGCCGATCACCGAGCCGAGGATGGCCGGCGCCAGCACCTGGCCGGCAAGGATCAGGCTCACCTGGCCGGGCGTGTACCCGACGGCCTTCATGACCCCGATGTCGCGGTAGCTCGTGAGGACCACGCCTGAGACGATGTTGGCGATGAGGAACGCCGCGGCCAGGAGCGCGAAGATCGCGAAGGCGAGGAGCACGGGCACGTACAGGTCGGCGAGCCGGTCGACGCCGGTCTTGACCTCGAGGTAGGTCTGGGTGCCGCGGACGGCATCGGACGGCAGCCCGTGCGTGATCGTCGTGGCGGCCGCGGCGAGGTCGGCGGCCGTGGCCGACGGCGCCACCCGGTACAGCATCTCCTGCTCCGGCTGGCCCTTGGCCACGAATGCGGCCACATCGGTCGGGCTCATCCAGGCGGAGACATCGGGCGTGCTCACCGAACCGGCGATGCCGACGACCACGAGGTCCCGCCCGTGCGCGTCATCCGTCCCCGTCCCGAACGAGGACGGGTAGAGCGTGACCGTGTCACCAACGGACCGGTCGAGCAGCCGCGCCATCGACTGGTCGAGCACGACTTCGCCCGGCGCCTGCCACCACCGGCCCGCCTCGACGGTGACGTTGTCGATCGACGGATCGGGCTTCGACCGACCGGAGAACTGGCCGCCGACGATTCGATGGCCCTTCGGGGATCCGACGGCACCCTCGGCGACCGGCCACGGGCCGGCACTGGCGGTCACGGGAGCCGCGGTGGCGGTCGAGGCCAGCTGGGCCGGCGCGATATCGCCCTGGTACCGGATGACGAGGTGGGCGCCGTTCGCCGCCTCGAAGGCGTGATCGAACGGAGCGTGCGACTCGACGAGGATGCTCAGCGCAAGCGTGCCGGCCGCCGTCGAGAGCAGCAGGACGAGCGCGATCCCGAAGGACTGCAGGCGCCGGCGCCGCAGGTCGGCGACGGTCTTCATGCGGACGGCGCCCATCACGCCACCATCCTTCCGCGCCCGTCGTCGGCGATCGTCCCGTCGATGAGCTGGATCGTCCGGTGTGCGGTCTGCGTCGCGAGATGCTCGTCGTGGGTCACGAGCAGGATCGTCTGACCCCGCCGGTTGAGGTCCTCGAGGATAGCGAGGGCCGCCTCGCCGTTCCGTCGGTCCAGCGCGCCGGTGGGCTCGTCGGCCAGCAGGATGGCCGGGTCGTTGATCACGGCCCGCGCGATCGCCAGACGCTGCCGCTCCCCGCCGCTCAAGGTGGCGGGGAACTTGTGGCGATGGTCGGCGAGGCCGAGCTGGGCGAGCATCTCCTCGGCCCGGGCGTCCGCCTCGGACCTGGATCGGCCGGCGAGGACCGCCGGCACGGCGACGTTCTCTCGAACGGTCAGGTCCTCGAGCAGGTGGAAGAACTGAAAGACGAACCCCACCTTCGACCGCCGGAACCGGGCGGCTGCCGCCTCGCTCAAGCGGTCGACCCGGACCCCGTCCATCGTGATCTCGCCGGAGGTCGGGCGATCGAGCGCGCCGATCAGGTTGAGCAAGGTCGACTTGCCGCACCCCGACGGGCCCATGATCGCCGTGATCCGCCCTGCGTCGACCTCGAGATCGATCGCGTCGAGGGCCGGGCGCGTCGACCCCGCGTAGCGCTTGCTGACGCCGCGCAGCGTGATGATCGGTTCCATTCGGGTCTCCGTTCCTGCTGCTGTCCGATACCAGCAGGCTCGCAGCGACCGTCGGCCCCGTCATCGGCTGGGAGGTGGGAATGCCCTCCGCACATCGACCGGTCGCCGGCGACGCGTCCACCTTTCGGGGGAGGGCCGTCGCCCGCTCGTCGGATGCCCGCCGGAACGGCCGCGACTACAGTGAGCCGATGACAGCAGGCAGACCCGTGGGCTCCCGATGGCAACCGATCGTCTGGGACATCGCGCCGGTCGTGGTGCTGTTCATCGTCGGGCTCGTCACCGCCGAACCGGATCGCGCCAGGAACGTCCCGGCGCAGTACCTCGTCCTGCTCCCCCTCCTGCTGCGCCGGCAGTGGCCGATCGGGGTCTTCATCATCGTGGGCGTCCTTGCCGGTCTGACCTCGGTCCAGACCTCGACGCCATGGGTCCAGGTGGGAGCGGTGGGCCTGGCCAGCTACACGACGGGCGAGCTAAGCGAGGACCGGGTCCGCGCCGGCCTCGTCGTCCTGCTGGTCGCGGCGACGATCTCCCTGGCCCTCATCGTCCAGGACGCCGAGGTGACCGAGGCCCTCGTGTTCCCGTTCATCGTGCTCGTGCCGGCCTGGCTGGTGGGCGACATCGTGCGCCAGCGGCGACTCGAGGCCATCGCACGGGCCGAGGCCGAACAGCAGGCCGCCCGGGACGCCGAGGAGCGACTCCGCGCCGCCGTGGCCGAGGAGCGACGGACGATGGCGCGCGAGCTGCACGACGTCGTCGCGCACGGGGTCAGCGTCATGCTCATCCAGGCCGGCGCCGCTCGCCAGGTGGTCGACCAGTCGCCCGAGCGCGCGACCGAGGCCCTCCTGACGGTGGAGGCGACCGGGCGTGAGGCGATGTCGGAGCTGCGCCGGCTCCTCGGCGTGCTCGATGACGACGATGCGAGCGAGGGCGCCGGCGTCGCGCCGCAACCGGGGATCGACCAGATCACGACGCTCCTCGACCGCGTGCGCGAGGCCGGTCTGCCCGCCGAGCTCGAGGTCGCGGGGACGCCGCGACCGCTACCACCGAGCCTGGACGTGACGGTCTACCGCATCGTCCAGGAGGCGCTGACCAACGCGCTCCGCTACGCGCGACAGGCCGCGACGCTGGTCCGGCTGACGTGGGAACCGGCGCAGCTCCGGATCGAGATCCTTGACGATGGACCGTCGACGCCGCCGGAGGACGGTGAAGGAGCCGGGCGCGGTCTCGTCGGCATGCACGAGCGCGCGTCGCGCGTGGGCGGCCGGCTGGAGGCGGGTCCCCGACTCGGCGGCGGGTATGGCGTCCGGGCGTGGCTCCCCATCGCGACCGAGCCGCCGTGAGCGAGTCCCCGCTCGCGGTCCTCATCGTCGACGATCAGGCGCTCGTCCGGGCCGGCTTTCGGATGATCCTCGAGGCGCAGCCGGACATCCGCGTGGTCGGCGAGGCGAGCGATGGTGAGTCGGCCATCGGCCTCGCGCGTCGCCTCGGGCCGGATGTCGTGCTGATGGACGTGCGCATGGCCGGGCTCGACGGCCTCGAGGCGACGCGGCGCATCCTCGAGAACCGGACGGCCAGGTCCCCGCGCGTGATCATCCTCACGACCTTCGACCTCGACGAATACGTATACGCGGCGCTCCAGTCCGGGGCCAGCGGCTTCCTCCTCAAGGACGTGACGCCCGAGCAGCTCGTCGCGGCCGTGCGGACCGTTTCGGTCGGCGACGCGCTGCTCGCGCCGACGATCACCCGTCGCCTCGTCGAGCGGTATGCGCGACCTCGGCCGTCCTCAGCCGGGGACGCCGCAGCCCTGGCCACGCTGACGGCCCGGGAACGCGAGGTGTTCGGGTTGCTTGCCCGGGGCATGAGCAACGCCGAGATCGCCGACACCCTCGTCGTCGGCGAGGCGACGGTCAAGAGCCATGTCGCCGCCGTCCTCTCGAAGCTCGACCTCGGCAACCGGGCCCAGGCCGTGGTCCTCGCCTACGAATCCGGGGTCATCCGGGCCGCGGCGCCCACCGAGACCGCGCCGGGCTGAGGACGCGCGACCCGAGCGATGCCGTCACCGGCGAGATGGTCGGATGGGATACTGCCTCTCGACAGGAGGAGGTACCCATGGACTTCAACAGCATCCTCATCGGGTCCGACGACCCCGCGCGCCTGGTCGAGTACTACACGAAGGTGCTCGGCGCGCCGACCTTCTCGGACGGCGGGTACAGCGGCTGGCAGATCGGCTCGGGCTGGGTCACGGTCGGGCAGCACTCCGAGGTCCACGGCAAGAACGCCGCCCCGGGTCGGATCATCTGGAACATCGAGAGCGAGGACGTCAAGGGCGACTTCCTGCGGATGAAGGCGGCCGGGGCGATCGTCATCGCCGAGCCATACGACTTCGAGGTCCCGATCGACTCCGTGGACACGACATCGGCGATCGCGACCTTCGCCGATCCGGACGGCAACTACTTCCAGCTCGTGAGCCCGATGGGGATGTAGGACCGTCCATGGACGAATCGACGGCCAACGTCGGCGACACGGGATCGGCGGACCCCGATCTCGACGCCCTGTTCGCCCTGCCGCCCCGACCGGAGGCGTACGGGCTGGCCCTGTCCGGCGGGGGCATCCGCGCCACCCTGTTCCATCTCGGCGCGATCATCCGGATCAATGAGATGGGCCACCTGCGCGACATCGACCGGTTCTCCGGGGTGTCGGGTGGGGCGATCGCGGCCGGTCTCCTCGCGACCGTCTGGGACCGGCTCGACTGGGACGGCCGACGCGCCAGGAACCTGGAGGACCTGTACGAACCGCTGGTGATGCGGCTCGCCGGCATGCACCTCGACGTGCCGCTCGTCGCGATCGGGCTGGTGCCGTTCATCTCGCCGGCGAACGTCTTCGCCAAGGTCCTCGATCGGGCGTTCTTCCACGGGATGACGCTCCAGGACCTGCCTTCTCAGGAGGGCGCCCCGAGGTTCGTCTTCAACGCGACGGACTTCGCGACCGGGACCGACTTCCGGTTCTCGCGCCCCTACATGGGCTCGTATCGTCTGGGCCTCGTCCCGAACCCGACCGTCGCCTTGGCCACCGCGGTCGCGGCGTCCGCGGCGTTCCCGCCGATCGTCTCGCCGCTCATCCTCACGATGGACCCGAAGCGCTTCCAGAAGGTCGACGGTGCCGACCTGTTCGACCGGAAGGAGCTGCTCTCCCAGATCGCGCTGGTCGACGGCGGCGCCTACGACAACCTCGCGCTGCAACCGATCGTCCGACGGTGCCACACCCTGCTCGTCTCGGACGCGGGCGGCAACCTCAGCATCGCGCCGCCGACGTTGAAGTGGTCCTTCTGGACACTCCAGGTCAAGCGGACGCTCGACATCACGGTGTCCCAGGCGCGGGCGCTCCGGCGGTCGGCCCTGGCCGCCGGGAAGGCTGCCCATCCCTATGCCATCTGGCGGACCCGGACGGACCCGCAGGTCTTCGCCAAGCACGTGACGATCCCGTTCACGATCCACGAGGGGTGGCCCGAGTACCTCTCGACGCGCTCGACGCGGCTGTGGCCGTTCGCCGTGACCGATCGCCAGCACCTCGTCAACTGGGGCTACGTGACGGCGGACCTGGCCCTTCGGTCCTTCACCTGGAAGGACGCGGCCGCGCCGGACAAGCTGCCGTATCCGGAGGCCACCTTCGACGGCCCGCCGCCGGGCAGCACCAGGCAGGTCGCCGGCCGGCCGATCTGACCGCAGGGGGCCTCCCCTACTTCGCGATCTCCCAGATGTGGCCGCCCGGATCGCGGAAGCTCGCGGTCCGGATGCCCCACGGCCGGTCCATCGGGCCGTTGAGCAGCTCGACGCCGCGCGCCGTCAGGTCCGCGCACATCGCATCGACGTCGTCGACGTCGATCGTGAACTGGAGGCGGGTCCCGGCCTCGGGCGACGCCACCGGGGCCGGCGCGATCAGCGAGTGCGCCTCCTCGGTCTTGAGCAGGTTGATGAGCGTGTTCCCGAAGTCGAACACCGCCGACGCGTCATCCTCGTAGTGGACCGGCAGGCCGAAGACGTCCTGGTAGAACTGCTTCGCCGCCGCCAGGTCCTCGACGAACAGCGTGATGGCGCTGATGCCGCTCGGCCATGAACCCATGTCGCACCCCTCCTCGATGGCGAGGCGAGGGGCGTCGGCCTACATGCTGCCGAGCCAGAATCCGGCCTCGATGATGAACTCGGGCTTCTGGAAGTAGTCGTTCTGCCAGTGGTCGTTGTCCCAGAGACCCTTCCACTTCGAGCCCTGGAGCACGCGCTGGCGCCAACGGTACTGGTTGTAGACGCCCGCGATGTTGACCGCGTAGGCCTCCGCGAGCGCGCGATCGCCCTCGACGATCATCATGTTGTCGTCGTTCTTGCCGCTCGCCTTCGGCCCCATGTTGTGCGAGCCGGTCATCACGACCGGATGGGCGTCGAACGGGTCGACGATCACGACCTTGCTGTGGACCATGGCGATCGCGTAGCGCTTGAGCTCCTCCTGCCAGAAGGCGAACTTCGCCTCGATCGCCGCGGGGAGCACGACGTCGATGCCGAGGTGGTCCGCCTCGCCCCGGTGGTACAGCGTGACCGGATGGGTCGCGGTCCCGGGCTCCTGGTTCACGACGCCGTGGACGTACAGGTCCTTGTCGTAGGTCGGCTTGCCCGGCGTCCCGCGATCGAGGATCGCGTTGAGCAGGGTGTTCTGCGGCCCCGGGTTGAACATCAGGAACAGGATCCCGTCCTTGGCGTTCGCGATCTTCTTGCGCGCGTCGTCGAGGTCGACCTGGTTGTCGACCGCGGTGAACCAGGCCGACACGGTGGACGACCCGACGGCCGTCGAGCGGGGCGTGTCGTTCTCCGTGCGTGGCGGCTGCGGGAAGGCGCTCTTGAGGTCGTGCAGTCGCTGCCAGTACTCGAAGTACCAGGTCGCGACGGTCGGATCGCGGACCACGATGACGTTGTTCGCCTGCGTGCACAGCCCGGTCATCGTCCAGTTCGTGCTGCCGCTCAGGACCGCGAGTCGCTTGTCGCCATCGGACACGACCGCGAACTTGTTGTGGGCGAGGTGGTTCGGTGCCGTCAGGCGGTCGGTCACGTCGACGCCGGCGGCGACCAGCTTCGCCCGCTCCTCGGCGAATGGGTCCTCGCCGCGCTTCTTGGCGGCGCCGTTGGCGAGGACGACGCGGGCCTTCGCGCCAAGCGAGCAGAGCTTCTCGACCAGCTCCGGGTCGTCGAGCTCGAACAGGGCCGCATGGAGCGTCCCGTTGGGAAGACCCGTGACCTCGTCCATGACCGAGAGGAGGGCCTCGCGCGCGTCACCCGAGAGGAGGTTGCGGACCGGATCGCCCGTCGTCCCGATGACCGTCTGCAGCTTCTGTTTGAGCTGGTCCTTCGGCACGTTGCCCAGGTGCCGGCTGAGCCACTGGCTCGCGATGATGCCGCGATTGAAGTGCGCCTGGACCGCCCCCTGCCCGCCCGCGAGGTGGACCTCGTTCGACCAGTCGCTGGCCTGCGCGTCGAGCGCCGTGAGCGCCCCCGCCTTGCCGACCATCGGGACGACCCGGTACTTCACCGTATCCCCAGGGTTGGCGAGGAAGTCGAGCCACGAGAACTTCTGGACCGGCCAGACCGTGCTCGGCTCGAAGCGCGGCCCGGCGTCGCCCGCCGCCGAGCCCTCGAAGCCGACGAATGTCGGGACCAGTTCGGGCTCTTTGCCGGCCTTCTGCCGGTAGAGAGCGAACCCTCGACACTCGGCGATCGGACCGGCGGGACGCCACCAGACGAAGGCCTCGTCGGCGTCGGCAAACGCCTGGATCTTCATGCCCATGCCCCCCTCTTCGATGCGCGCTGCCGTCGAGGCGCGATCGTAGCCCCCCGGTGTCGTCGCGGCGTCTCGGGGAGCGTCAGGGACCGCTGCGAGCGCGCTCTCGGCGACGCCTTGCGGACGTGGTCGACAATGTCGGCGCGCTCGACCGCCGGACGGCGGAGCGCTGCCGTCGAGGAAGCCGATGCCCGACCGACTCCGGATGCTGGCGCTGGTGGTGGCGTGCTGCCTGTTCGCGGGATGCAATGCGACCTCCCTCTCGGCCACGCCGTTCATCGCCGACTCGAACGACGTGAGCACCGCATCTCCGCCGAACGGGTCCGGCGACGCATCGCCGGCACCCTCCGCGAGCGAGGCGGCCGCCAGCCCATCCGCGACTCCCACCCCGAAGCCGACACCGAAGCCGGCCGCGGCCGTGCCGCCGAAGCCGACGCACACGACGTTCGAGCTGGTCGACGAGACCTCCGCCGGCAACGGGACGTTCAAGGACGTGTACCGGCTCACCTGGAGCCAGCCCAAGGGCAAGGTCACGCAGTTCCTGGTCTACGGCGTCAAGGACTGCCTGCGCGAGTCCGCGCAGTACGACGGGAAGCCATGCGTCGTGAAGGGCATGTCCATCCCGAAGAAGGAGCTGGTCCTCCTCAAGAAGGTGCCCGGGGACCGGCGCACGACGACGGTCTCCTGGAAGATCGGCGAGATCGGGCTGCCGCCCTACTCGGCCATCCTGATCCGCGCGAAGAACAAGGCCGGGAACAGCACCTTCACGATCGTCCACAGCGAGAACGTGTGCTGGCAGTGCACCTACTGAGGGCCGGCCGGCGCGGCGCCCCCTTGCTACATTGACGACGATGCTTCGCGTCGGTTCGATCGTCATCCGCGTCGACGACCTCGAGCGCCAGAAGGCGTTCTGGACCGCCGCCCTCGGCTACGTCGCTCGCGAGGGCGACGATGACGACTTCGCCCTCTTGCACCCGCCCGACCGCGTCGGGCCGAACGTGTCCCTCGACAAGTGGCCTGCGCGAGTGCAGGTCCCACCCAAGATCCACCTCGACCTGTACGCCGAGGACCAGGCCGCCGAGGTCGCCCGGCTCATCGCCCTGGGCGCGACCGAGATCCACTGGGACAAGCGACCGCCCGACGCGGACTACGTGATCCTCGCGGACCCCGAGGGCAACCGCTTCTGCGTCATCGACGCCGGCTAGCCGGGCCTGAGGGCAGGCCACGCGCCCGCGCGGCGCAAAGTCCGGACATGGTCGCGCGGCGCTCGTTGCCGGGCGCCGCGCGGACGGCTGTCATGGGCGCCCGCGACCGGGCGCCCGACGACAGGTGGCTACTTGACGATGATGAACTTGTCGACGTCGACCCTCGGGTGCCCGGCGGTGCCGGAGACCCGGATGGTGATCTTGCGCGACTTGCTCGACGACCACGACCAGGACCCGACGACATGCGTGGGCTGGGTCGTCGCCGAGAAGAGGCTGATGGTCGCCTTGTACTTGCCGTTGATGTAGATCTTGGCGTTGCCTCGCGTGGGCCCGGTGGGCGCTGCGAGGACGACCTGGCGTCCCGTGAAGGTCAGGCTCGCCTTGCGCCCGGCGACCTTGGCGTAGTGGGTGGTCCCGCCCGCGTATGACGTGGCGTGCCCGACCGACCAGGCCCCCTTGTACTTGACGGTCGATGAGGTGTCCTGGTAGCCGCTGAGGTGGAACGTCGTCCCGTAGACCCAGTCGGACTGGTTGCCGTCGTTGTCGACGCCGCGGACGCGGAAGCGGTAGTCCTTCCCGGTCGCGAGTGCGCGATCGAGATGGGTCGAGGCGGTGACGCCGACCGTCACCCACGCGCCGGTGTTCGTCCGCTGCGCGAGGTCGTAGTGGCTGATGCCGCTGCCGGTGTCGGAGCCGGTCCACGTGATGCGGACCATCGGCGAGGAGCCGCTCAGGTTCAGGCCCCTCGGGATGGAGCGCGTGGGCGCCGTGACCGTCGGCTTGGTCAGGTCGAGCGGCGCGCCGATGAAGATGCTGACCCGCCCGGGCAGGCTGGCGTCGTCCCACGAGGTCTGGCCCGGCGCGCCGATCACGACGTCGTCCTTGCCATCGCCCGTCACGTCCCCGCTACCGACCGCGTCGCCGGCGAAGGCGTTCCAGTTGTCGCCGTCGATGCGGACCCAGTTGGTGTCGAGCACATCGAAGTTCACGTCGGAGAGCGTGTTCGCGCCGCGGATCAGGAAGGCGCTGCCCGATCCCTCGCCGTTGTTCTCGTCGAGCGCGGCGCCGATGAGCAGGTCCTCGTGCAGGTCGTGGTTCGAGTCGAGCATGGTCATGTCCTGCGCGAGCGTGTCGGACGGCGAGCTGATCCGGATCACGCGCGACCCGGGCGCCGTGGCGAGCGTGGTGATCGAGGAATTGCTCGTGCCGGCGCCGAGGCTGCGGACGATCGACGCATCCCACGGACCGCTGTCGGCCCAGTTCGGATGGAGGAGCGCCACGTCGGCGTAGCCGTCGTGGTCCATGTCCCCGGCGGCGACGGCCGTGATCCCGAGGTCCTCGGTGCCGCCGATGCGGAAGCCGTCGGCCACGTTGGGCGGGTTGGCGCCGATGGTCGCCGCGTTCATCGAATTGCCGTAGATGATCGTGGCGTTCGAGTCGGTGCCGGCGCCCGAGCCGATGATGACGTCGGCCTTGCCGTCGCCGTTGACGTCGCCGCCGGCGAGCGAGGAGCCGCTGCCGTCGCCGGAGCTCGTGACATGGGTGCCGCGAGCGCCCAGAGCGGCGAGGTCGAGGTTCGCGAAGCCCGTGCCGCCGAACACGATGTCGACGCCACCGTCGCCACCCGAGAGACCGGGCGACCCGATGGCGATGTCGTCGTGCGCGTCGCCGTTGAAGTCGCCGAGGCCGGCGAGGGCACGACCCTCGAGGCTGCCGGTGGCCGCGCCCGTGATCTTGGCGAACTTGGCCGCATCGGCGACGTTGGTGATGTCGATGTTGCCGATCGTCGCCGAGCCGAAGACGACGTAGACGATGCCCTTGCCGCTGGAGGCGCCCTCGGCGCCGATCAGGAGGTCGTCGATGCCGTCGCCGTTGATGTCGCCGGCCGAGGCGAGCGAGCGCCCGAAGCCGACGCCGGCCGGGCCGGTGATCGTGAAGCCCGCGGTGCCGAGCGAGCCGAGATCGATGGACCCGAACGTCGATCGCCCGAAGACGACCTTGACGTACCCGGGGTCGACCACGGATCCATTCGTGGTGATCGTGCTGCCGATGGCGATGTCGGCCTTGCCGTCATGGTTGAGGTCGGGGGTCGCGACCGCGCCGCCGAGCTGGTCGCCGCCGGCGGCCCCGTTGATCTGGATGTCGGCGTCCGCCATGGACGCGACGTTGGCCGTGGCGCGAGTCGTCCGGGTGCCGTCGGTCGACCCGCCATCCTCGTCGTTCGCCTGGACGCCGACCTGGGTGATCGCCGCGTCCGGGAACGAGCAGCGGAGCGTCTTGACGCCTGGCGTCGTGAAGTCGCCTTCGGCCTTGATGACGCCGGTGCCGCAGGTGGTGTCCGTCGTGACGGTGTCGGCCGTGACATCGGTCGCGGTCCAGAGGAACAGGCGATCCGATGCCGAGAACACCGGGCACGAACTTCGGACCGGTGGTCGACGCCTCGGGTGCGACGTTGATGGCGTTGAGCGTGAAGGTCGCATCCGTGGGGCCGTCGACGTCGGTCGCGGTGACGGTCACGACCTGCGAGTCGGCCGGGCCGTCGAGGACCGGCATGCTCCAGATCCAGCGGCCCGAGTCGTCGGGATCGACGCCGATGGTGCCGACCGACGCCGACAGGGTGATCGGGTCGGAATCGGTGTCGCTGAAGGTCCCGCCCATCGTGGCGGTCAGACCCTCGTTGACGTCGAGCGTGGCCGCGTCGGGCGTGATGATGGGTGGCGTGGCGGCCTGGACGCCGGTCACGCCGGCGAGGCTCACGACGAGCAGGACGCCCACGCTGGCGATCAGGCGGCGACGGCGCAGGTGCATCAAGTGGTCTCCCCTTTGGCAGGCGCATGACCCGAATGGGTCCGGCCGCATAGTCCTTTTGGGTCCCCGTGTCGCGGCAGTGTCACGGCGGGCCGACAGGAGGTCAAGCGCTTCGGTGCGCCGTCGGTGCGCCGTCGCACCTGTATCGCGGCGGCCACGCTCAGCCGGGTGGCAGCGAGGGTCGGATCGCGCCCGGACCCGGGTCCGACGTGCCGATCGGCGCGGTCATGACGTCGCCGTGACGGCGAGTCGGTATCGTCGGACGATCCCGCCCTACGGAGGACCTCCCGATGACCGACGACCCTTCGAGGCTGCCGCCCGACGAGCGGCCCGGCGGCACGGCCGACGGTTCGGCCGGCGGCGGCGACACGGCGAAGGATCCGGCCGCGACGCCGCCGGCCGGGGGCTCGGATGGCGGCGCCACGACGACCCCGGACCCGCCGAAGCCGCCCGAGGGCAAGACCGAGACGTCGGACAAGTTCGGCGGCCTCGCGGAGCTGGCGGCCTACGCGTCGCTGCAGCAGGCGGCCGTCCCAGCGGCGACGAAGATCCTCGCCCGCCTCCATCCGGACGACATCGTGCTCGTCGTCGACGATCCCGCGCTCGTGAGCCACGATCTCGCCCGCGTGCAGGTCGACCAGACGCTCACGCGCTTCGGCGCGGAGTTGACGTCGCTCAAGGGGCGGCTGGAGTCGCTCTCGCCGCTCTCGCCGCTGCCGGCTCCGCCGTCGTTCCCGGCCGAAGCCGAACCTACGCCGACGCCGACGCCGGCCCCGGCGCCGGGTGCCGAATCATTCGCCCTCCCGATCGTCGCCGCCGCGGTTCCCGTCCTCATCAAGGCGGTCCCGGCCATCGTCGCGAAGCTGCCCGCGATCACGAGCGCGATCGGCTCGGCGGCCGCGCTCGTCGGGATGTTCAAGACCGACGCCAAGGTCACCTCGCCCGAGGTCCACGTCGCGGCGTCGGCATTCGCCGCGATCATCGCCGACCGCCTGGCGACCCCGAACGACGGACCAGTCGTCCACGTGGCCCTGGCGGGATACGAGGTCTTCGAGGACAGCCCGCTCCTCGGCCGGTTCCAGACCCAGTCGACGCTCCGCGACGAGGTGGCCAGGCTGGCCAACCGGATCCAGGCACGGGACCTCGACGTCCGGGAGCGGACCTCCGCATCGGTCGTCAAGACGCTCGACGCCATCGCCACCAAGGTGGTCGAGTCGCTCGCCGCCGACAAGGCGGCCGACGCGAAGGCCCTCTCGGAGCTAGGCGACCGGCTGTCGGGGTATCTCAACGAGGTCGAGAGCACCCAGTACCTCGATGCCAAGGCCGAGGTCGCGGCCGCGGCCGCGCTCATCGCCGACTGGGACGCGTACGCGACGGCGCTGACCGCCGCTCCCGCTACCGGCGAGCCGCTCCTGGTCCAGGCGGCACGCGCCGAACAGCTCCGGACGGTCACCGTCCAGGGCCAGTCCAGGGCGGTGACCCACATCCTGCGCGTGACCGTCGCGTCCGCGAAGGCCGAGGCGACCACCAGTCAGGGGCTGTTCATCAAGAGCGGCGAGGGCGCGTTCGCCGGCGGCACCCAGATCGTCTACACGCTCACCGATCCGTCGGGCCGCGTCATCGCCAGCGACTCGACCGGTCAGATCGACCTGGTCAAGTACAACCTCAAGGAGGGCGAGCTCGTCCGGGACCGCACGATCACGCTCGGGCTTCCCGAGAAGAAGGGCGGCGGGTGGTTCTGGTCGTGACCCGGTCGCCGGGCCGGCCTGCCCAGTGCGCGGCGCCGGTCTAGGGCTCGACGCCCTCGCCGAATCGCTCCCGGTGGTCGAGCGGGATCAACGGCTTGTCGCCGCGCACCTTGAGCTGCTGGACGGACCAGGTGTTGCCGTCGGGGTCGCTGAAGCCGAAGAACGTCCCGCCGTCGCGTTCGTCGAAGACCATGATGTCGCTGGCGTCCACGCCGCGATCGAGCAGCTCCTGACGCGCCGCCTGCGCGTCGGCGACCACGAGCTGGAGACCCCGGATCGAGCCCGGGGCCATCTCGCGCTGCGCCGGCAGGTCGCCGAACACGATCGAGCAGCCCGAGCCATGCGGCGTCAGCTGCACGACGTGCATGAACTCGTTCGTCGTGTCGTGGTCGAGGTGGAACCCGACCTTGTCGCGGTAGAACGCGATCGAGGCGTCGATGTCGCTGACGGGAAGGATCACGACCTCCAGGGTCCAGTCCATGGCGTTGCCCTCCTGCGTGCCGGGCCGGTCGGGGTGGCCACGTCAGGGTACCGGGCGACCGGAACACGGGCTGTGGCCGGGGGCCGGGCCGCCACGGCGACCGCCTCCTTCAGGCGAGCCCGAGCACGAACGCGGCCGAGAAGGCCGCCACGAGCAGGCCGAGGCCGGCGAGGACGGCCGGGTGCCGGTCGGCGAGACGCGCGCCGTCGAGCGGCGCGAACGGCATGAGCGCGTAGGCCGCCACCGAGAGCTCGACCTGCGAGAGGAGGCGCAGGAATGGCACGGCGGCGACCAGGAAGCCCGCATAAGCGATGGCCGCAGCCACGATGACGGCGACGGGGCCGGCCAGCGTGATCCGCCACGCCCGCTCGCGATCCGTGCCGGACACGCGTTCGGCCGGGAACGGTCCGACCGGCACCTGGAACGGGAGCGCGACCACCGCGAGGACGATCCCCGGCCACCACGCCGCCGGTCGCACGGCCACGCGCCCGACCGAGACGGCGAGATGGCCCAGCATGTGGCAGGCGATGCCCGCGAGGACCGCGACCGCGGCGAGGAGGAACGTCGCCCACGGGGCATCGGTGGCGGTGCCCAGGACGTTCCACAGCGTGGCGGCGCCGAGGATCCCGAGCACCGGGATCCAGGCGAGGTGCGGTCGCCGGCCGGTGGCGAGCCACGGCATCCGCGACCGGAGGCCACGCTCGATGCGCCGCCGCCGCGTCGCAATGCCGGCCTCGAGCACGACCGCAGCCGCGTCCTGGGCCGGTTCGCCCAACGACCCGAGGAGCTGCATCAGCCCGCCGACCGTCGCGACGGTCGCGAACGCGACGGCCCCGGCCGCTGGGGCGTTCGTGGACCCGAGCGTCAGCGGCTTCGCGGCATCGGCCGAGACGCGGTAGATGCGTTCGTCGGTGAGATAGCCGACTGGCTTCGTGCGCAGGTCCGGGTTGCGCCGCGTCGCCTCCCGAAGCCACGCCTGCCCGTCGACCACGCCCGCCGGCCCCTGGCTCGACTCGAGGACGCCAAGGTTCCAGGCCGCCAGGTCGTACGCCGGGTCGAGCTCGGCGGCGAGCCGCAGTCGCGCCAGGGCCGAGGCCGTGGCGCCACGTCGCGCCTCCAGCACCCCGAGGTCGTTGAGCGCCGGGACGAGGTCGGGCTTGAGCACGATCGCCTGACCGAGATGTTCCTCGGCGGCCGGCAGGTCGCCCTGCAGTCGCTCGACCCAGCCCAGGTTCCACAGGTACGTCCAGTTCGCCGGGTCCGAGGCGAGCGCCGCCTCGAAGTCGCTCGCGACGAGCCGGCACAGGTCCGCATGGCCCGCGCAGTCGGGCGCGCCTGCCGCATCCGCCGGTGCGCCCATGAGCAGCGCGATGCCGCGGTTGTTGTGGGCCAGCTGCCCCAGCCGGCGCAGGTTCCGCGACCGGCTCGCGTCCTGGAGCGACCCGCCCGACTCGACCGCGGTGACCGCGAGCTCGTCGTAGGCGCGCGCCGCGGCGGCGTCCCGCCGATCGAGCGCGAGCTCGCCGAGCCGGATCATCGCGGGCGCGAACGACGCCTCCGACTGGGCGCTCAGCCGGTAGAGCCGCTCTGCATCGTCGAGCCGGCCCTCGGCGCGACGCGCGTCGCCCGCCGCGAGGATGGTCTGACCTTCCGACCAGTTGACCATCCACGGACCGATCTGGTCGATGGCCCAGTCGGCCGTCGCGGTGTCGCCGGTCTTCATCGCCGCGCGGAGGACGCAGTCGATGAGGTCGACGCGGTCCGATTCCCCGGTGCCCTCGGCCTGCGTCGTGGCGAGCGGCGGCATCGCCGCGAGGTCCGCTCGGCAGAGGCGCGCCGCCTGCTGCGGCGGGAGGTCGACCACCGCCGCCAGCGTCGCCTCGATCTGCGTATCGGGGTCGGCGACGGGCTGACCGGCCACGACCCGAGCCGCGTCGACGACCGGCACGTCGGTCCCGGTCTCATCGTCCCCTTCGTCCGACCCCGCGGGGACCGTCACGGCATCGAGCTCGCGTTGCGCCCCGACCGGGTCGCCGAGGGCGACCGACGCGGCCGTGGCCTCGTCCAGCGCTCGCTGCTCCATCGTCGTGTCGTCGGCGCCGAGGCAGGGCGATCGCGTGAGGAACAGGTCGGCATCGACGAGGTAGCCACCACCCCCGGAGACGGGGATCCGGAACGCCTCCGCCGGGATTCGCTCGCTGCCCAGGGAGATGCCGAACGTGCCTCGGTCGATGCCGAGATCGTCCTGGGTGTCGAACCCGCCCGGCACGAACCGGATGCCCGACAGCGCGGGCGTCGGGGGCGGTCGGAGACCATCGAGGACGCCCTCCGCCGTGGTGCGCCGGCCCGCCTGGTCGCCCGCGCAGCCCTCGAGGATCGCCAGCCGGAGCGCCTGCACCGCCGAATCCGGGGCCGCCTGGACGGCCCGACGCTGGGCCACGACGGCCGCAGCCCGCTCGCCGAGCAGGTCGAGTGCGACGGCCCGACCGGCGAAGGCCGCGGCGTCCTGCGTCCGGCCGAGGGCGCGGTCGTATGCCTCGAGCGCCTGTTCCGCCAGGGCCCGGTCGAGCTCGGGGCGCTCGCCGCCGGCACGGTCGATGCTGGCCACCAGAGCGTCGCCCCTCGCCAGGTCCACGGCCGCCTCGGTCGCGTCGTCGCCGTGGACATCGGCGAGGGTCGCGAGCGCGTCCTCGAGACCGTCGCGGTCCCACCGTCGGGTCTGCAGGCTGGCCAGCAGCAACCGGGCGGTCAGGTCGGTCGGGGCGGACGCCACGAACTGCCGCAGGTCGTCGATGGCGACATCCGGATCGCTGTTCTCGTCGCCGAACAGGTTCCGCAGGAACGCGAGGTTGATGCGCAGCCCCCGATGTGACGGGAAGGTGGCGCTCGCATCGGTCAGCAGCCGGATCGCCGCCGCCTGAAGCCGGCCCGCATCGTTGTAGGAAAGCGACCCGCTGGACCCGGGTCCGCCGCCGCCAGGGCCGCTCGCCTCGGCGAGGGCGAAGAGCGCGACCGCGGCGTCGTTGAGATGGCCCGCGTTCGCCGCGTCGCGACCGAGCGCGGCCATCGCGGTCGCCGCGGTCGTCCCGAAGGACTCGCTGGTGAACGGCGCCTGGTCCTCCCCTTCCGGACCCGCCTGCCCCTCGAACAGCATGGCCCGGCGATAGGCCCGGATCGCGGACCGGGCATCGGCCGGCGCATCGAGGCTCGCCCACGCCGCCTCGAACATGTCGATCGCGCCGGAGGCGTCACCCGGTCGCAACCCCCGGTAGCGATCGAGGGCCGGCCGTCGGGGCTCCGACGCGACGATGGGCAGCGCCTCGACCTGCGGCAGGGGGACGCTCGTCGCGGGCGGGGCGGGCAGCGGCCGTTCGACCGGGCCGGCGGCCGGATGCGGGGCGGTGGCGCCGGTCGGGACCGCCGCCGTCAGCGCGATCGCCGCGATCGGCACGCCCAGCGCCACGATGAGCAGCAGGACGCCGGCACCGAGGGCTCGCCGGGACGACGGTGCGGGTGAGCCGGCCGCATCGCGCGGCGACACGTCTGCCAACGGATCTCTCCCCGTCCGAGAACGCTCGGCGATTCGTGGTCGGGCTCGACGATAGTGGCTCGGGCCGGCACCGTCCAACTCGCCGCGCCCGTCGGCGCGCGGAACGCCCAGCGTCCCGCCCTACACTGCTCTACTAACGCGTGAGGAGACCTGCGATGGCCGTTCATGTCGCGACCACACCGCGTGCCGAGGTCGTGGGCAGCCTGCTCCGCCCCGCCTGGCTCAAGGAGGCGTTCGAGCAGTTCGATGCCGGCGCCATCGACGAAGCCGAGCTGAGCGCCGCCCAGGATCGCGCCGGGCTGGCCGCGATCAAGCTGCAGGAGGACTGCGGGATCGACGTCATCACCGATGGCGAGGTCCGACGCCGGGCTTGGTTCGACCCGTTGACCGCGAGCCTGGCGGGCTACAACACGGAGGTCTCGGCGCCGGTGCCGTTCAGCGCCGGCGCGGCCAAGCCGGCGGATGCGCCACCGCGGCTGCCGGTCCCCACCGAGCGGCTCCGGCTGCGCCACAACCTGCCGTTGCAGGAGCTCACGTTCGCACGGGCGCACGGCTCGAGGCCGGCGAAGGCCACGTTGCCGGGGATGACGTACGCCAGCGTCCTCTACGTGCCGGAGCTCTCGAGCGCAGCCTATCCGGATCGCGACGAGTACATGGCCGATGCGCTCCGACTCATGCAGGGCGTCGTGCGTGAGCTGGTGGACGCCGGAGCTGCCTATATCCAGCTCGACTCACCGCGCTACACGCACATGGTCAGCGACGAGGGGAAGGCGAACCTGCGCCGCGTCGGGCTCGACACGGACACCTGGCTCGACCAGATGATCGCGATGGACAACGCCCTGATGGCCCCGTTCCCCGAGGCGACCTTCGCTGTCCACCTGTGCCGGGGCAATCACCGGAGCATGTGGTCCGTCGAAGGCGGCTACGACGCGATCGCGGAGCGCCTGTTCACGGGGCTCGCGTGCTCGAGGATCCTGGCCGAGTACGACTCCCCGCGTGCCGGCACGTTCGAGGCCCTGCGCTTCGTGCCGGCGGACAAGACGGTCGTGCTCGGGCTCATCACCACGAAGGAGCCGGAGCTCGAGGCTGAGGACGAGGTCAAGCGCCGGATCGATGACGCGTCGCGTCACGTCCCCCTGGAGCGGCTCGCCCTCTCGCCCCAGTGCGGATTCGCCTCCACGCTGCCTGGCAACAAGGTGACCGAAGCCGATCAGCGCGCCAAGCTCGAGTTGGTGGCCCGGGTCGCCCGCGACGTCTGGGGCTGAGGCGTCACGGCCAGTCACCCGCGAGGCCGGCGGGCTCGCTCAGGCCGCCGGCTTCTCCCAGACCGACACGTGCTTGGCGCTCTCGCTCGTGAACGGCTCCCGCGTCCATCCGGCCCAGCGCTCGCGCAGGCGCATCCCGGCAAGCTCGGCCATCAGGTCCAGCTCGGATGGCCAGACGTAGCGGAACGGGACCGACAGCCGATCCACGATCCCGTCGACGAGGGCGAAGTGATGCGAGATCAGGCCCTGGTCGGCGACGTCGTACTCGTCGAACCCCCAGGTCGCATGGGTCACGCGAAAGGCCCGGACCGTGTCGCCCGGCGGGAGCCGCCGCAGCTCCGGGATCATCACCTCGATGACGAAGCAGCCGCCCGGCTCGAGGTGCGCGGCCGCGTTCCGGAAGCACGCGACCTGCGCGGCCTGCGTCGTCAGGTTCATGATCGTGTTGAAGACGAGATACGCGACCGAGAACCTCCCCTCGACGGTCGTTGTCGCGAAGTCACCGATGGCGACCGGGATCGCCTCGCCGCCCGGCTTCGCGCGCAGCCTCGCGACCATCGCGCTCGACATGTCGATCCCGTGGACCGGCACGCCCCGCTGCGCGAGCGGCAGCGCGATCCGTCCGGTCCCGATCCCGAGCTCGAGCGCCTGCCCGCCCGCGGCGAGACCCGCGAGGAAGTCGACGACGGGGCCGATCGCGGCCGCGTCGAACATCTCGCCTTCGGAGGAGTCGTACGTCGCCGCGACGTGCTCGTCGAAATAGCCGTCCTCGTCGCGCATCGCGGGATCGTACCGGGCACCCGGGTGGGGTGGCGGCCGGCGACCCCTAGGAGCGATCCTGGAGCACGGACAGGATGTTTCCCGAGGGATCGCGGAACCAGGCGATCTGCGGACCGTTGTCGTCGCGCGCGATCCCCTTCGCGTCCGTCTTGATGTACGCGTTGTCGTACTGCTCCATGCGCACCCCGGCCGCGATCAGCGCGTCGACGGCGTCATCGACGCTCGGGACCGGGAAGTTGAGGACCGTGAAGCCGGCGGGCTCATGGTCGGGCTTCGGGTACACCAGGACCCGTGATCCGCCGCCGGCACGGATCTCGAGGAGCCCGGACTCCCGGCTGTCACGGACATCGAGCCCCAGCGTGCCGCCGTAGAACGCTCGGGCCGCCTCGGTGTCCTTGACGGCGAAACTCGACCACATGGGGCTGTCCTTGAGCATGGCGTGCCTCCTTCGTCCTCGATGGGGTCATGGTGCCACGGCGGACGGCCGCGGCCGTGGCGCGGGAGGCTAGGCGAGGACCGCGTAGGCCGAGAACAGCGAGAACGTCGACGGCGTCGCGGGCGGGTCGAGGGTCATCGGGTACTGGATCCCGATCGACAGTCCGAGGCTTCGCTGGATGTCGTGGATCACGTGCCAGCGAAGGACGGTCGGCCCGATGTCGAGACTCGCCGGCTCGGGCGTCCCGCGCTCCCAGTGGGCGAAGCGGTGCGGGCCGTCCCAGAGATCCACCGCGGCCACCTCGGCCTCGGTGTCGAATGACGCGCCGACCTCGCTCGTGGTCGACAGCTCCTGGGTGCCCTTGCCGCTCCGCAGCAGCTCCGTCCAGTCGACCGCGACCGGCAGCGGGACGTGGACCCAGACCAGCTGGTCGTACGAGGTGACGACGGTGCCCCAACCGCGATAGTCGACACTGTCGAAGCTCGAGCCGTCGGTGAACTCGACCTGCGCTGAGGTGCCGTGCACATGGATCGTGCGCCCATCGATCGACACGGGGAACGTCCGAAAGTCGGCGAGCGACACCTGATCCTGCATCGTCGGACCCCCACATCACCGGTCGGTGCCGGCCGATCGCACCCGGCCCCGAAACGCTACGGTATGGGCGTCTCGCCACCGTTGGCGTCCGGGCCGCGGGACCAGGGGAGGATCCGATGGACGAGGTCGCGCTCCCGAGCGGCTACACCTCCGGAAGCTTCGAGCACGGGACCTCGGTCGGCGTGATCGCCCGACGCGTGCTGCGGCACGACGCGTCGGGCCCGACGGTGATCCTCATCCACGAGGCACCCGGGCTCTCCCGATCGACGTTCGGCATCGCCGACGTCCTCCTTGCCCACGACTATCGGGTCGTGCTGCCGGTCCTCCTCGACGCGGCGTGGACGTCGAAGGGCATCCGCCACCGGACCGCCAACATGATCAGGATCTGCGTGGCGCGGGAGATGGCCGCGCTGTCCGCCGGGCACACGGGTGCCATCGTCGAATGGCTGCGCGCGCTCGCGGACCTGGAAGCCGGCACGACCCAGGGCCGGCCCGTCGGCGTCATCGGGATGTGCTTCTCCGGCGGGTTCGCGCTGGGCGCGATCACGAACCCCCACGTCCGGGCCGCGGTGATGAGCCAGCCGGCACTGCCCTTCATGTTCCCGTTCCGCGGCTCCGACCTGGGCGTCGGGAAGCAGGACCTCCGCGACATCCACGCCAGGATCGGCTCCGGGGGATGCATCCGCGCCATGCGATTCAGTCGCGATCGGATCTCGTCGCGGGCGCGGCTCGAGCTGATCCAGCGGGAGTTCCGGGATGCCGAGTGCCGCGAGATCGAGACCGACGACCGGTCGCTCCATTCGGTCCTCGCGCTCTCGCTGGCGGCGACCGACCGGGAGAGCCAGCTCGGCAGGGCGCTGCCGGACACGATCGCGTTCCTCGATCGCCACCTGAAGCCGGGGGCCGGGCCGGCGCCGGGGCCTGCGGCAGCGCCACCCGCGCCGGGGCCGGGGGCAGCTGCCACCCGCGTCGCCCGGGCCGGCGGCGTCGTGACGCGAACGAGACGCCGTCGTTGCATCGTGGTGGCCGGCCGACCGAGCCGGGGATGCCGACGGCCCCACCGAGGAGCGATGTGACCAGCCTCCGCATGCGGCAGATCGAGATCGTGGCCCAGGACCCATCGGTCCGGAAGGGCAACCGGATCCTGACGGCCTGGGTCAGCATCCCGTACGAGGAGCTCGATCCCGGACCCAAGGGCTATGCGGTCCATGTCGTGGACTACGACTCGACGACCCAGACGATGTACCGGCCGGCGAAGCTGGCGGACCTGCCGGACCCGCCGACGCCGGACGATCGCCACCATGCCCCGCCCTCCGCCGCCGCGATCCTGGGCGATCCCGAGTACCACGCGATCAACGCGTATGCCCTGGTGATGCTCACGCTCCATCGGTTCGAGTTCGCCCTCGGGCGGCGGGTCGCCTGGGGCACGCAGGGGCCGCAGCTGAAGGTCGTCCCGCATGCGTTCGAGGTGGCAAACGCCTTCTACTCGGAGGACGCCGAGGCATTGCTCTTCGGGTATGTCCGCTCGGGAGCCCATCCGACGTTCCTTGGGCTCTCGCACGACATCGTCGTGCACGAGACGACCCACGCCCTCATCGACGGGCTGCGCGACAAGTTCACTGCCCCGTCGTCGCCGGACCAGGCGGCGCTCCACGAGGGCCTGGCCGATGTCGTGGCCCTGCTCTCGGTCTTCGCGCTCAAGGAGGTCGTGGGCCACTTCATCGACGGCCTCGCCAGCGCCGAGGGGGAGGATCTGCCCGAGGCGCTCAAGGGATACGTCAGCAAGACGGACCTCACGCGGCCCAAGCTCAAGCAGTCCGTGTTCTTCGGACTGGCCGAGGAGATGCGCGGTGACGCGCGGGCCTCCCGGGTGAACGCGTTGCGCCGCTCGATCGAGATCGATCCGGACCCCAACATCCTCAACCAGCTCGAGTTCCGCGAGCCGCATCGCCGCGGCGAGGTCCTCGTCGCCGCGATCCTGCGCGCCTTCCTCGAGATGTGGGTGGCACGGCTCCGGTCCCTCGGCTCGCCCGGGTCGCGCTACGTGAGTGCCGACCGGGTTGCCGAGGAGGGCGTGACGATCGCCGACCTGCTGCTGACGACCGTGATCCGCGCGATCGACTACACGCCCCCGATCCACATCGAGTTCGGGGACTACCTGAGCGCGATGCTCACCGCCGATCAGGAGGTCCGGACCGACGACTCGCGCTACGGCCTGCGCGAGCACCTGCGGACATCCTTCGCGGACTACGGCATCAAGCCGGCGTCCGGCACCGACGACGGCACGTGGAACCCGCCCTCGAAGACGCTCGCGAGCGCCGGCGTGCACCTGGGCAGCCTCCAGACCGACACGACCGAGATGTTCCGGCTCATCTGGGCGAACCGCGCCGATCTCCGGCTCGACCGCGACGCGTTCACCCGGATCGCGAGCCTGCGGCCGTGCTTCCGGGTGTCGCCGGACGACGGCTCGCACATCCGCGAGACCGTGGTCGAGTGCACGCAGTACCTCAAGATCCAGGCCTCGCGCCTCGACCACTACGGGCTCAAGCGGCCCGTCGGGATGGACCTCGAGACCGAGGTCGTCCTCGAGGGTGGCTCGACCCTCGTGCTCGATGAGTACGGGCGGCTGAAGTTCGAGATCTACAACCCGCTGCCGAATGCCCGGCAGGATGCCGCCCGACTGGACACCGCGCAGCGCCGGCTCGACTACCTCTGGAACAACGGTTTCCTCGATCGGGGGAACTCGCTCGCCAAGGGCCTCGCGGCGGTCCACCGTGGGCGCACGATGGGCCAGGCGATGGACGTCGACCAGCCGGTGGACCCGCGGTTCGACGAGCGCGGGGAGCAGTGGATATGAGCACGGTCACGAAGCTCCGGCTGCGTGCCTACAACGTCGGCTTCGGGGACTGCTTCCTGCTCACGTTCACGTACGCGGGCGAGACGCCGGCCGAGCGGCACGTGCTCATCGACTGCGGATCGACGGCGCTGCCCGGCAAGAGCGGGCCGCCATCGATCAAGGCCGTGGCGGAGAAGATCAAGGAGCACTCGGGCGGCAAGCTCTCGATGGTCGCGGTGACCCATCGGCACACCGATCACATGTCCGGGTTCGCGGGCAGCTCGGGCGCCATCCTCAAGGCCCTCGACCCGGACCTGATCGTGCAGCCCTGGACCGAGGACCCGAAGATCGCGCCGGACGCCACGGCCCCGCCGCCGAGCCCGAGCGCGCTCCAGGCCGACAAGCGCCTGGGGGTCGCGGTGAGCCTCCAGGGCATGTACGCCGCGGCGGCCCAGATCAGCCAGGACGCCTCACGGCTGCGGACGTCGAGCGGCGTCTCGACCGCGCTGGCCGACCGGATCGCGTTCCTCGGCGACACGAACATCGCGAACGCCGACGCGGTCAACACCCTGATCTCGATGCCGGGCAAGCACGTCTATGCGCACTTCGGGACGGCACTCCCGATCGACGCGATCCTGCCCGGCGTGCGGATCGACGTGCTGGGCCCTCCGACCCTCAAGGATTGGCCACAGATCGCCCAGCTCGCCAGCGAGGATGCGACGGAGTACTGGCACCTCGCCGCCCGGAGCGGCGGGCGCCTGCGCAGCGGCAAGAGCACGCCGCTCTTCCCCAGGGCCCGGAAGTCGTCGATCCCCCAGGGCGCCCGCTGGCTCGTGCCCAAGATCGAGCGGATGAACGCGGACGAGCTGTTCTCGATCGTCCGCAGCATCGACGATTCGCTCAACAACACGAGCCTGATCCTGCTCTTCGAGGTCGCGGGGCTCCGCCTGCTGTTCCCCGGCGACGCGCAGATCGAGAACTGGCGATATGCCCTCTTCGGGCCGGACGCGGCGCGGGTCGCCGCCGAGCTCGCCGCGACGAACGTCTACAAGGTCGGGCACCACGGCAGTCTCAACGCGACGCCGAAGACGATGTGGAACGCGTTCCTGAACAAGATGGACGGCCCCCGGCCGGGCCGGCTCCGGACGGTCATGTCGACGAAGGCCGGCAAGCACGGCACGACGGCGAACGAGTCCGAGGTCCCGCGCAGGAAGCTCGTCGACGCGCTCAAGGCGAACTCCGACCTGATCGCGACGAACACGCTCCGGAGCAAGGTCAGGTTCTGGACGGACGTCGAGATCGACCTGCCCGTGGTCTAGGCGTGCCGGATCGTTACCGTGCGGGCCGCCGCGAACGGCAGCCCCAGGATCGTGTCCTGGATCGATCCGTCGCCTGATTCGGCGAACGGTCGCGCGAACGGATAGCCCATGTCGCGCGTGTCGGGATACCGGTCGACGGACCCGCAATAGCTCATCGAGCCGCAGTGGTCCGGGGCCGGCACCTCGTCGATGGCGCCGTCCGTGCACATCACCATGAGCCGGTACGTCATGCCGTCCGACGTGCCGCGCGGCAGCAGCAGCGTGTACGGCCAGCCGCAGTCGCAGTACTGCTCCTCGCGGCTGGTCGGCGTCCCGCTCGAGACGGCGGCAGGGCTGGTCTCGGCCGGCCGCTTGATCACCGACGCCTCGGTGTCGGGTCGAGCGATGACGACCTTGGTCCCGGCGGGGATCGTCGTCATGAACTTGTCCATCTCGATCCAGGCGCGGCGATCCGCCGCCTCGCTCTCGGGCGCGAGGAAGATCCGGACGGTGACCATCGCGTCGTCCTGCGCCGGGTTCTCCACGCGGAGGAAGTAGGTGAACGGCTCGTGGGTGAGGAACGTGATCGTCCGGCCGCCGAAGTTCGCGCTGTCCATGACCGTCACGAGCTCGTCGATGGTCGTGAGCTGGACCGCGACGGCCGTCGCCGGCGCGCTCGCGAAGTCCGTGTCCCAGTTGTCGCCGCCGAAGAGCTCGGTGCCGAGGTCGCCGAGCTGGGCCTCGGTCACGTCCGGGGGGAGGTCCCCGGTCCGTACCAGGATGATGTCGGGGCTGGACCAGGCCGACGGCGACCCGGCCGCCAGGTCGGCACGGAGCACGACGGGCGGGCCGTCGTCGAATGCCTCGGCCGGCTGCGCGTCCTGCCACGACCAGGTTGAGGTCGTCGATGTGCTTGTGCCAGCGCCAGAAGATCTGGTCGCGGATCGCGGTCGTCGTCGAGCGCATGACCCCGCCCGGGTCGGCCGAGAGCCCGGCGATCCGGCCGTGGCCGATGTTGTGCAGCCCGCCGTAGGCGTCCGGGGCCAGCGACCGGAGCTGCGGGACGGCGGCTTCGGCGGCCTCGCCGAGGTTCGTGCGGTCGATCGGGACCGTGCTGCCGTCGGGGCCTTGGAGCTCGCCCGCCGTGATCGCGTCCTGGAGCTCGGTCTCCAGCCCGCCCAGCTCGTCGCGGTCCTGGTCGGAGAGCGTCTGGTTCTGCGGCCGCGGCGTGAAGTTCGGGAGGTCGGTCGGGATGTAGCCCTCGTCGATCGCCGTCGCCCACTGGTCGGGCCCGAACGGATCGACCCGGGCGAGGCCGTTCGAGAGCAGCTCGGCGTCGTAGCGCGCCAGCATCTGGGCGTGCATGTAGAAGAACAGCTCGCCCTGGCGGTCGTTCAGGCGATAGAGCTTCTGGTACAGCTCCGGCGGCAGGGCGAACGAACGGCCCAGGTCGAGCTGGCCGAAGAACGCCGCGATCTGGTCGACGCTCGCCTGCTCGACGGCCGAGCTCCAGTCCTGGGCCGGCTCGACCAGCACCGCGAGCATGGCGGCCATGTCCGCTTGGGAGTGTCTCGTCGCCCACTCGCGGAAGTCCATCGGCGGCAGCCCGCTGTACGGATAGACCTCGTGCCAGTGCTGGTGGTGCTCGTTCGCGAGGGCGTCCTCGCGCCAGTAGTCGAGCCCCGGCGACAGCCCCCCGACCGAGAGGGCGATGCGGCGGCCGCCCCGCGCCGGCGGGTGGAACGAGCTCGGTGACGCGACCACGGTCCGGGGCTTCAGCAGCTTCCGGCCGTCGAGGTTGTGCGTCACGAACAGGGCCAGCCCCTGGCGGACCAGCTCCGGGTCCAGGGTGCGCGTGGCCGCATCGGCGGCGTCGAGCGCGTCGGCCAGCGCGGTGTTGACATCGCGCTTCGATGCTGCGATCGCGCTCAGCCGGAACGCGAGCAGCGACGCGGCGGCCGCGTTCTCGCGGTCGAACCACGAGAACGAGGGGCGCGGCGGCCGAGCGGCGACCCCCTGTGGCCGTCGCCGGGCCGGCGGCTTCGTCTGGTCGACCAGCAGGTCGGTGAAGAGCTGACCGCTACGACTCCGGAGTGCTTGCAGCGTCGGCATCGATCGTCCTCGTGCTGGACCGGATGGCGCGGCACGGCGCCCCCCGGATGTGCCCTGATCGGCGCATCGTCGCCCGCGCCCGTCTCTGCAGCGTCTCGGCGGGATGCCCGATGATTGGCGAGGAGGTGTCGGTATGGGCATGGTCGAAGCATTCGAGGCTGGTGCGCGATGAAGATCGGGGCGATCGTCCCGCAGGGCTGGGTCGGCGAGTACGACGGCTGGGAGCCGCTCGACGCGTGGCGCCGGACGACCGAGGTCGCGGCGCAGGCCGACCGGCTCGGGTTCGAGTCCATCTGGCTGTTCGACCATTTCCACACGGTCCCGCGCCCGACCGACGAGATCACGTTCGAGTCGTTCACCTCGCTCTCGGCGCTGGCCGCGCTGACGAGCCGTGTCCGGCTCGGCCACATCGTCATCTGCACGGCGTTCCGGAACCCGGCGCTCACGGCCAAGATGATCGCGACCATGGACTCGATCAGCGGCGGCCGGATGGAGCTCGGGATCGGCGCCGGGTGGAAGGAGGAGGAGTGGCTCGCGTACGGCTACGGCTTCCCCGAGACGAAGGAGCGGCTGGCGCGGCTCGGCGACGACCTCGAGGTCATCACCCGGATGCTGGCCGGCGACAAGCACGACCATGCCACGTACGAAGGACGCTACTCGCACGTCCGCGGCGCCCGGAACATCCCGAAGCCCATCCAGCAGCCGCGCGTGCCGATCATGGTCGGCGGCAACGGGCCCAACGTGACCTGGCGGCTCGCCGCCCGGCACGCCGACGAGCTGAACCTCGACGGGATGGCGCCGGCCGAGGTCGCCGAGGCGCTCCCCGTGGTCCGGCGCCGGTGCGAGGAGATCGACCGCGATCCGGCGACGTTGCCCGTGTCGGTCCACCTGTGGGCCGAGCACCTCACCGCGACCGGCGCGGCCCGGGTCGATCGGCTCGCGGGCTACCGCGAGCTCGGGGTCAGCCGGGTGATGGGCCTCGTGCTCGCCTCCGCGACGAGCGACGAGGCCCTGGAATCGCTGATCGAGGACGCCAGGGCCGCCGGGGTCGAGATCGGCTAGCGCGGTCAGGCGCGGCGGAAGTACCGGTCTCACGACCACCCGAGTAGGCCTCTCGCGCCGATGCGAGGACGCACCGTACAGTGTTGCGGTCGGGCAACACCGTCCCCGGTGACGACCGACCGATACGGCAAACCCGTCGCGAGGCGGGGGCGCAAAGCCACGGGCCTCATCCGAGGTAGCCGGGCTGCCGACAAGGAGGTGGACCGTGAAGGTCCAGATCTCCCCACTGGCGCGAGTCGTCGCGCACGTGGTCCTCAACCTCGGGCTGGTGGTGGCCCTGCTCCTCGGAGCAGCGGCGAGCTTCCGGGGCTGAGGGAACGCACGAAGCGGCCGCCGGGCCTGTGTCCGGCGGCCGTTCCGATCCCGCGACGGGATCCCGGCCGCTCCGGGCGGTCCGGTCAGCGCCAGTACGTGTCGTGTCGCAGGTAGAACGCTGTCTTCGCCTCGTCGCTGAGGACCATCCCCTCGGCGACACGGGCGAGCGTCTCGAAGTAGTCCTCGCGCGGGGCCCCGGGCGCGAAGAGGATGAGCATCGAGGCCGGTGCCCCGGACTCGTTCCGGAAGCCGTGCAGCCCGCCTTCGGGCACGAACAGGAAGTCGCCCGGGCCGCCGTCGATCCAGGCCTTCCCGTCGAACAGGCGCATGGCCCCCGAGAGGACGTAGAACGACTCGGAGATCGTGCGGTGGAAGTGCGGGCCGGGCCCGCCCTGCTCCGCAGCCATCTCCCAGCGATAGAGGCCGAACTGGCCGCTCGTCGTCGCGCCGGTCGCGAGGTAGTGGACCGTGCCCCCGGACGGATACCGCAGCTCGGGGTCGTGACGAGTCGCCCGGAACGTGGCGTTCACGAGGCCGGGTTCGCCGTCGTAGCGCGACTCGGGGTACGACATCGCTGACCTCCTTGGGACGAGGGCCGGCCGTTCAGCCCTCGAGGGATGTCGTCGGCGCCGCACCGCGGGCCCGCGTGGCGCTCATCGGACGCGTCCTGCCTTGAGCGCCTCGACGGACTTCGCGATCCGTCGCTGCCGGGTCTCGTCGGTCTTGGCGCCCTCGATCGAGAGCACGTGCCACGACTTGTTGCTGTACGACAGCCCATCGAACGTCCGACGCGCATCCGGCTCGGCGTCGAGCGCCGCGGCGAAGTCGGCCGGGACGTCGACCACGCGTGGCGCGGTGTCGAGCTCGATGTCGACGTCGACCTCGTCACCGCCGGCGACCCCGGCCCGGGCGCGGTTGTCGGCACTGACGCCGATCATGTAGACGCCGCTCATGACCGCGACCGTGCTGCGGTACGTGTAGCCGTTGATGGTCACCCGCACGGCGGGCTTCCGGCCGGACCCGAGACGCTCGACGATGTCGTCGGGGACCTGGATGCCGGCCGCGGTCTTCCCGCTCTGCAGGATCGTCGTTCGAAAGCGCATGGACGCCTCTGGCTACTCGCCCGCCGGCGGGATGTTCTGGTTGAGCCGGAACAGGTTGGTGGGATCGTAGCGGCGTGCGATCGCCGCGAGGCGGTCCCACGTCGCGCCGGGATAGGCGGCCCGGACGCGGTCCTCCCCCTCGTCGCCGAGGAAGTTCACGTAGGCGCCGTCGTCGCCCTGGTGCAGGGCGGCCGAGAACGCGTCCACCCAGGCCTCCCGCGCGGGCTGGTCGTCGGGCCCGTCGAAGAACGCGGCGACGTTCACCATGATGCGGCTTTGTCGATGCGCGAAGGCGGTCGCATCGGCCGGGACGCGCGCCATCGCACCGCCGAGGACGCGGAGCTGCGCGACACGCATCGGGGAATCGGACGCCTCGAGGTGATCGAGGATCGTCTGCCCCACCGTCCGGTCGACCGAGTCGATGAACATCGTGCGGCTCGCGGCCTTCGGGTGGTAGTCGGGGTCCTCGGGCCCGTAGATCTCGGGGTACCGCATCGGTCGGACCATGTCGGCGACCGGTTCCGCGAGGGCCCGGAAGGGCGCCATCGCGCGTTCGCCTTCCGCGACATCGCCGGCGTAGCACATCAGGGCCAGGATGACGATCCTGCCGTGCTCCGACTCGGGCACGAACGGCACCGGCGGGCACGGCATGACGTTCGCGATGGTCGAGAGCTCGTCGGGCGCGGCCTCCGCGGCGGCGACGAACCCGGCGATCGTGTCGGGCGTCGCGGGGAGCAGGAGCATCCCGCCGACGATCGTGCCGACCGGATGGAGCTGGAACTGGAACCGCGTGACGACACCGAAGTTGCCGCCGCCGCCACGGATCGCCCAGAAGAGGTCCTGGTGCTGCCCGGCGTCGACCCGCAGGTGCTGGCTGTCGGCGGTGACGATCTCGGCCGCGAGGAGCGAATCGATCGTCAGGCCGTACTTGCGGACCAGGTACCCGACGCCACCGCCGAGCGTGATCCCGCCGATCCCGACCGAGCCGGTGTCGCCGAACCCGGTCGCCAGCCCATGGGCGTCCACGGCATTCGAGTACTCGGCCGCGGTCAGGCCGGTCTCGGCCCACGCGGTCCGTCCCTCGACGTCGATCTCCAGGGCCTGCATGTCGCGCAGGTCGATGACGATGCCGCCGTCGGTGGTGCTGTGGCCCGCGGCGCTGTGGCCACCGCTCCGCACGGCCAGCTCGAGACCCGTATCGCGGGCCAGGGCGACGACGCGAGCGATGTCGTCGGCGCCGGCGACGCGGACGATCACGCCGGGCCGGCGGTCGATGGCCCCGGACATGACCGTCCGGGCCTCGTCGTAGTCGGCGTCATCGGGTCCGATCACCCGTCCTGCAAGGTCTGCGCGGAGCTGCGGGATCGAGATGACCGATCCGGCGCGCGTCGTCTGGCTCGTGGTCATGGGTGGTGCCCCCTTCCAGTCTCAGGGTGGTGGCGGGGTCGGAGGCGCCTCGCCGGGCGTCGGGCCCGGCGAGGCGCCGAGATGGTCGGTCAGGCGGCCGCGAAGAGGGCCTCGGGCCGATCGTCGAGGCCGTCGATCCGGCTCGGCGTCGAAGCCGAGCCCGGGGTGTGGGTGGTGGTCATCGGATCCTCCTCCTCGATGGTCTAGGCGAGGGCGGTCGTGCGGCGGAGCTCGGCGTCGAGCGCGCCGAGCAGCTCCTCGAGCCCCTCGCGGCGATCCGCCGCCGAGTCCCCGCCGTCGAGGATCGCGATCTGCTCCGTGAGGATCAGGCGCGTCCCGCGGCCGTCCGGGGCCAGCTCGATGGTGAGCAGCGACACGGAGATGCGTCGCCCGCCCAGTGTCATGGAGTACGCGGCAACGATGCGCCGGTAAGGCACGATGTCTTCATAACGGGCGTCGTACACATGCGCCGGACCGCCAGGGTGGGCGGCGCTGCTGCGCTCGCGGCCGCCGACGCGGAAGTCGAGCTCGTGCTCGAAGTCCTCCCAGCCCTCCCCCGCCGCGAACCAGCGCGCCTTGGCGGTCGGATCGGCGAACGCGTGGAAGACCTGGGCCGGTGCGGCGTCGTAACGACGCTCGATCACGATCGTGTCGTGTCCCGCGGATCGGCCAGCGGTGGTGATCGGGTCAGCGTTGGGGGTGGTCATCGTTCGGCTGCTCCTGCTGTGCCTGGAGTTCGCGGAGGTAGGCATCGAGCCGCTCGAGACGTTCCTCCCAGAGCCGGCGATACGGTTCCATCCACTCGGAGACGTCCCGGAGTCGCGTCGGATCGATCCGGCACGGTCGCCACTGCGCGTCCCGACCCTGCGTGATCAGGCCGGCTCGCTGGAGCACCTTGAGGTGCTTGGAGACGCCCGGCAGGCTCATGTCGAACGGCGTGGCGAGCTCGGTCACGGTCGCCTCGCCCTGGGCCAGGCGCGCGAGGATCGCGCGTCGTGTCGGGTCGGCGAGGGCGGCGAACGTGGTGCTGAGGGGGTCGGGCTGCATCATCCGTACTTCGCTGATGAGTTAATTAACCTATCGGCATAGTACCGACGCGCGCCGGCTTGTCAACCCCCTGCAACGTGGGGGCTATCCAGATCGAGATCGAGGGCGTATGATCGTGGCGTAGTGCTGCGAAATGGTTCGTGGCCGCATACGAAAGCGCGACGCACTCGGACTCCTCTCACGCCTGACGCGAGAACCCGATGAAGGGATCGCGGTCGGGCTTTCGAGAGGAGTTTTTCTTGTACAGCGACAAGAACGTCACCTGTTCCGACTGCGGACAGGAATTCGTGTTCACCGCATCCGAGCAGGATTTCTACGCGCAGCGTGGGTTCACCGAACCGCGCCGTTGCCCGTCCTGCCGGGCCAGCCGCAAGGCCGCCCGCAATAGCGAGGGCGGCGGCTACAGCTCCGGCGCCGGCTATTCCAGCGGCGGTGGCGGCAGCTACGGTGGCGGCGGTGGTGGTGGATACGATCGCGGTCCCCGCGAGATGTTCAGTGCCACCTGCTCGAACTGCGGCAAGGAGGCCCAGGTCCCCTTCCGTCCGACGAGCGGCAAGCCCGTCTACTGCAGCGACTGCTTCCGGAGCATGCGCGGCTAGTCCCGCTCTCCTCTAGCCCAACCGTCGACCCGGGTCATCCGACCCGGGTCGTTCGAATTCCCGGGCACGGCGATCGCTGCGGAGGCGCCCGTAAGCCGTCGCGCGGGCATCCGGTCACGGCCGTGCCGCGAAAACGTCCTATCGCACCGCCGACGCCCTCGCGTATGCTGCCCGCGACGAGCCGGGGTGCGGGCGGCCGTGATGGATACCGAGGGGCCTGACTTGACCAGACGCTGGCTGATCCTGGCGGTGCTGACGAGCGTCATCGTGACCGCGTGCGGCGCCACCACACCGTCCTCGTCGCCCGGCGCGAGTCTCGCCGAGGCCAGCCCGACGACCTCGAGCGCGCCCGCCTCGGCTGAGCCGACGCCGACCGAAACCGCGACGGCCGAGCCGACCGCGACGCCCGAGCCGACGCCGACCGCCGAGCCGACCCCGTCGCCGACGCCGGTGCCGTGGGCGTCCTACACGTCCAAGCGGTTCCACTACCGGATCCATTACCCGCCGACCTGGGTCGTCACGCCGGGCTCGTCCAAGCTGGCCGACCAGATCGACGACTACGCCGATCACTTCGTCTACGTGTCACGCGACACCGTCCCTGGGTCGATCTCGCTGCCCCTGACGGTCACCCATGACATCGCCACGTACAAGAGCCACTTCAAGGCCAAGCTGCTCTCGAACAAGAAGATCAGCGTCTCAGGGTGGCCGGGCCGGCTCCTGACGTTCAACGGGACCTCGGGCGGCCGGAAGGTCTACATCCAGGAGCTGGTCCTGGCCAAGGGCAAGGCGGCCTACTTCATCAGCATGTTCGGCGATCCGAGCGCGGCCAAGGCCGACAAGTCGCTCTTCCGGACGATCTACAAGTCGTGGCGCCCGAAGTCCTGAACTGATGGCGCGGTGCCGCGGCGTCCGGGCCGTCGTCAGGCCGCCCGGCGGCGCAGCAGCTTCCTGAGCGGAGCCGCGACGGCGCTCACGTCGAGCTTCGTCGCGTCGTGGAAGCCCATGAACCGAGCCATGCCCCGGGCCAGCGCCGCGGCGAACGCCTGGTCTCCCGCGAGCGCGGGATCCTCCAGCCACAGCCCGTTGATCACGAGCGTGCCCGTCGAGCGGTCGAGTCGCGGATCCAGGCGCGCGACGAGGCGATCGCCCCACAGGATCGGCATCGTGTGGGGACCCCAGCGGCGCTTGTCGGCGGGCGTGTAGATCTCCCACGTGTACTCGAAGTCGAAGACGGTCTTCGCCCGACCGCGCGCGCTGACGGGTTCGAGCGGTGCGAAGAACGTCACCTCCTCATCGGTGGTCGTCGCGAGCGGCGCCCACGTCCCGGGCACGCGGCCGGCCTCCAGGTCCGCCAGCACGCCCGCGTCCGCGCCGAGCGCCAGCTGCGTCCCCTTCCAGCCCTCGACGCGGACCTCGACCAGCGCGCTCTCGACGAGCCGCCGCTCGCGCCACGCCTTGAGCTCGGCCGGGGGCACCGTCCGCAACAGCGCGGCGTTGATGCCCCGCAGCTGGGTCAGGCCCTCTGCGGCGACCATCTTCATGAGCAGGAAGTCCTCGGCCTCGGCGTCGGGGCTCTCGCGGATGAGGCCGGCGGGTGCGACGGCCTCGGTCGGGGCATAGACCCGCTCGAACCGCTCGCGCCGGGTCACCATCGCCTCGCCGATCCGCCACAGGTAATGGAGCACCAGCGCGCTGTCCTTCCGGCCGCGATAGCTGTCGACCTGGACGCGCGCCGCCGTCTCGAACTCCCGGTTGCTGATCTCACCCCGTTCGCGGAGCGCGACCCGCATCTCGTCGATGGCTGGGCCATGGTCGCGGACGATCTCCTGCCAGCGCGGCTGGGAGCGTTCGCGGCGCATCAGCACCCGCCAGTGCGGCAGCTCCTCCATCGGCCGCGCCGCCAGCCACCCGCCCCAGTCGAAGAACCGCCGCCGCTCGTACGTGAGCCGCGCCCAGTCGTCCTGCTGGTAGTCGAGGACCCGCGCGTGGAGCATCAGGTCCGGGGCGCGTGCCACGAGCAATAGCGGATCGAGCTGCAGGTGCTCCATCGCCCGCATCGCGAGCTCCGTGCCCGCGAGGCCCTGCCAGCGGCGGCCGGGCCACAGGCCCTGCCGGCCGAGGATGTAGCGACGCGCGGTCCGGGCCGAGATCTCGATCGGCACGGCCTACTGGACCCCTTCGATGGGGCGACCTGCCCGAAGCGGCTGAGTCGAGCGGATGGCGAGCCGGAATGACGTCTTCGAGGCGAAGCTCGGCGGCTGGTAGACCTGGCACGCCCCGCTGCTAGGCATCGGCGTGGCCGGGTCGCCGCAGGGCGATCCCCTCGTCGAGGGTCTGGATCGCGGCCCGCGCCCACGAACCGGCGGCGCCGGCGAGGCCGCCCTGGTCGTCGGGGTCGAGGCTCGCGAGGATCCGCACGTACGATTCGACCTGGTACAGGGTGCCGACGACGATCGCGAGCTCCCCGGCCTCGGCCAGGGCGGGCGGTGGCAGTTCGTCGGCCCAGTGGGCGAGGTAGGCATCGCGGAGCGCGCGGCGGACGTCGACCTCCTTGGGTCGGGTCGTGTAGACCGCGAGGTCGAGGAACGGATGACTGATCGCGGTGTCGGACCAGTCGAAGACGCGCGGACCGGAGGGCGTCGCCGCGACATTCCACGGGTGCAGGTCACCGTGGCTGACCGTCGGGGCCGGCCCGATCGCGTCGAGACGCTCGCAGGCGGCGATGAACCGGGGCATCGCGGCCCGCCAGGCCGCGAGGTCGGTGGCGGTCAGTTCGCTCGCCAGCAGTCCGGTCTCCGCGAGCGCCGGAAGGCGGCCGGCCAGGTCGCGCAGCGAGCGCGCCTCGACGCCATGCCGTGCCAGCTCATCGGTCCGTGGCTGCCAGACCCGCTGGATCCGCGCGTAGACATCGAGCCCGGTGGCCCATGACGGCGGCGGGTCGTCGCCGACGGTCCTGGGGCCATGGTCGTACATCAGCAGCCAGCCCTCGCCCGGTTCGATGGCGGCGACCCGCGTCACGAGGTCCGGTGTCGCGGCCGCGAGGAGCGCCGTGTGCGCGGCCTCGCGCGCGAAGACCCGCGCGCCGCACTTGAGGAACATCGGCCCGTCCGCGGTGGGCGCCCGCAGGACCATCGAGATGCCCCACGAGTACACCTGTCGAGGCGGCTCGAGCGCCGGCGAGCCGAGCGCGTCCATCTGCTCGACCATCCAGCGCGATGCCCGGGCGAACCAGCCCGGATGCGCCCATGGCGGGTCGAGCGGGGTCGGACCGGCTTCGCGGCGGCGGATCCAGTCCGGCAGCGCGTCGCGACCCTCGACCGGCTGGAGCTCATCGAGCCGGAGGCCGGACCAGTCGGTCCACGTGAAACCATCAGGCGCGTCGTGGCCGACCGTCTCCAGATCGGCGACCACCAGCGCGGGCTCGCCGTCCGAGGAGGAGCATCGTTGACTCACGCGCAGGAGCGGTGCCGTGCCACCCAGGAGGGTTTCGATCGCCGTCACCACGGCGGCCACGGAGTACTCGCCTTGGATCGCGGTCGAGGGCAGGCGGGTGGCGTCCCGTGCCGTCGTCAGGAGCGCCGGTCGCTCGGGGTGTGGCACGAGGACGACGATGTCGCACGCACGCTCGTCCGCGGCCTCATTGCCGCCGGCGTCCTCGCTCGTCGCGTCCTCGGTCGCGTCCATCGCCCTCCCTCGTCACGGAGGGCCGAAGCGTACCTCCGGCGCCTAGGGGATCGGCGTGAAGGTCGACGCCTCGGCCATCAGGTCCACGACGGACATGTTCGTGGTGTAGGCGGCATCGCCCGCGGTACCGGTCGTCACGATGGAGACCGTGCCGCCCACCCCGTAGTCGATGATGTAGGCGTAGCTCGACGTGCCGACCGGCAGGCCGCTGGCCTCCGCGGTCGAGGTCGCTTCGACGAGCGTCGCCGGGAGCCCGGACACGGTCACCGGCGTGTTCGTCGTCACGTTCCAGTTCGCGGCATCCGTGGCCGCCGCGACGGCATCCGCATACGTGCCGGCCTCGGCGGTGATCATCACGGCCGTCTGGAGGGTCGTCGGATCCGACGGCACGGTGATGGCGGCGGGGTCGAAGTACCGGCACGCGATCGAGGCCGGGGTCGTGACCGTGAACCACGACTTCGGGTAGACGATGGTCGCGAGCTGCCCGCCGGACGGACCCGTGATCGCGCAGGTCGCCTCGGGCGGGATCGACGCCGGGGGCGGCAGGGTCGGGGCAGCCGTCGGCTTCGCCGTGGGCTTCGCGGTCGGCGTCGGGCTCGGGGTCGGCGACGGCTTCTCCGAGGGTTTGGGCGTCACGCTCGCCGACGGCTTCGCGGACTCGCTCGCGCTCGGCTTCGCGGTCGGCTTGGTCGAGGGCGCGGCCGTCGGACTCGGAGTCGGCTCCGCTCCCGTCGCCGGTCGGGTCATCGCCACGAGGATGTCGTCGTGCGCGTCGCGCAGGACGAGCGATGTCCCGCGACGCTCGACGAGCGAGGCGCCCTGGAGCGCCGCGAGGAACGCGGTCTCCTGGGTCATGACGTCGTCGGGACAGGCGAGCCGGGTCGTGGCCAGCCGCCCGATCCTGACGACCGTGCCGTTCGTCCCGTACGTGCCGTCGTACGTGTTGCAGCCGCTGGACCCGCCGACGTTCGTGATCCCGAACACCGCTGTGAGCTCGGTGCCCGCGATCGGGACGGCCTGCGACCCCGGCGCGTTCGCGTAGGAGTCGACGTTCCACTTGCCCAGCAGCGGGTTCTTCGGCGCCGCATCGAAGACGAGGATCGTCTCGCCGCCGTCCCCGAAGATCGTCAGCGTGTCCGATCGGGCACTGAACAGCCGGCTCTGCTGGAGCAGGGCGAGGTAGTTCGCCTCGAAGGCGTTCACATCGTCGGCGCAGGCCTTCTTCGTCGTCACGGCCTGGCTGATCAGCAGGGTCCGGCCACCATCGCGATAGATGGCGTCGTAGTCGTTGCAGCCGGAGAAGCCCTTGACCCTGCCGGCCGTGAATTCGGCGTCGGCGTACAGGACCTCGGGCACGATCTCGAGCGTCCCGTCGGTCTCGATGGACCGCAGGACCCACTTGCTCCCCTCGAGCTGGCCGCCGTCGCCTGGCCCGGACGCGCACGCGGTGACGACGAGGAGCAGGACGGCGAGCGACGCCAGGCGCCGACCGATCATGGGATTCCCCCGGCCCGGCTGGGCTACTGCGACTTGCTGGCGACGTACAGGGCGAACAGCCGCAAGGCGTGGCCGAGGCCGGCGACGATAAGCGCCAGGAAGATCGGCGCGCCGATCGCGCCGGCCGAGAGCGCCAGGGCCTCGAACAGGTTGAACGCCGGCCGCTGGGCGAGGTCGATCCACCAGAACAGCCCGGCGATCAGCGCATAGGCGACGACCAGCCATCCCACCCACACGAAGACGGTCGCGATCGACGCGAGACGCCGCGCGTCGCTCTGGATATCCACGATGTGACCCTCCGACGACAGTGCCTGTATCGGAAGGAAACGATGGCGGGCGGTGGCGGGCATCACCCGGTCGGGATGAAAGGGCCCCGCGGCGCGGCTTGCGGTCCTCGCCGATCGACGGCGGACCACTCCGCGACATCCCGCCTAGCGGAGGACCTGGTAGACCACCTTCACGCGGACCTTGTAGATGTAGACGACGCCGTGGTTCACGTAGACCGCTCCGCGGACATGGGTCCCGGACCGGTTCGCGGACGGGCTGCCGGACGTCTTGTGCCACGCGAGTGAACTCGAACCGAACCCTCGCACGTGGTCGAAGCAGTCCAGGGACCACTCGCTGTCGTAGGCGCACCAGCCGAAGTCCTGCATCGAGAGCTGGTTGCCCGCGCTCTTCGGTCCCTTCGCATAGATCTGGAAGGAGATGGACTTGTAGCGGGTCGCCTTCGGGATCGAGAACGAGTAGCCCACGGCGAGGATGCCGTACCGCTTGGCATCGAGCTTCGCGTACCCGATCGTGCGATGGACGAGGATGAGACCCGCGCTGGCCGTGATCGACTTGCCCAGCTTCGTCACGTACTTCGTCTTCGTGACGAGCTTCTTGTGGCTGAGGGTCGCGTACTTCGTCACGGCGAGCGAGTTCCCGGCCAGGTCCCTGAGCGTCTGGACGATCTTGTACTTCCCGGCGGCCAGGATCTTGCCCGACGAGCTGCGGCCGGACCACTTGTACGCGTACGCGCCACCGGCGAGGCCGAGGTTCACGGTCTTGATCCGCTTGCCGGACGGTGCGTAGATCCGGATCGTCACCCTGATGGGCTCGTTCCGCATCCCGGAGATCTTCAGGGTGTCCCGGTAGCCGTCCTTCGCCGGGTAGAAGGTCGTGTGGTCGATCGTGACCCCGCTCGCCTCGAGCGTGGTGTCAGGGACCGCGGTGACCTCGAAGGTGAACGGGGCGCTGGTCGAGGCCGCGGTCGCGGTGTTGCCCGAGTAGTGGGCCTCGTAGGTGTGCATGCCGACAGCCACGCCAGAGCCGAGGTCGC
Source organism: uncultured Chloroflexia bacterium (assembly GCA_963755115.1). GTDB lineage: Bacteria > Chloroflexota > Limnocylindria > Limnocylindrales > CSP1-4 > SPCO01. The sequence goes on along the minus strand of CAVWIK010000002.1, from coordinate 889,525 downwards.
AGGTCGTGCCGGAGGTCGAGACCGTGACGGGCGGGCAGACGACGGCGCCACCGCCACCGCGGTGGGGGTGAACGTGATCGTCGCACCGTCGCCGTCGTAGCCGGTGGCCGGGTCCGTGACGTTGGCGGTCAGGGTCACGTCGGTGCCGAACACGACCGATGCGGGGCTGGGTCCCGTCAGGACGACCGTGGACGCGACCGGATCGGGCGGGAGGGCCGTGACCTCGAAGGTCACGTCGGTGCTCGTCGAGCCCGCGACCGTCGTGTTCCCTGAGTAGCTCGCGAGGTACGTATGCGTGCCGACATCCAGCCCGCTGCCGAGGTCGCAGGTCGTGTCGGAGGTCGACACCACGACGGGACCGCAGTCGAGGGCGCCTCCGCCGCCGACGGTCGGGGTGAACGTGATCGTCGCGCCCTCGGCGTCGTAGCCGGTGGCCGGGTCCGTGACGTTGGCGGTCAGGACGACGTCCTGCCCGACCTCCACGTCGCCGACGTCTTCGAGCACCAGCGTCGACGGGATGAGGGGGTCCGCATCGACGGTCGCGACGGGCAGCAGGGCCGCCGCCATCGCGAGGGCGAGCAAGCCGATCAGGGGTCGGAGACGGCGCATCGCACTCTCGTTTCAGTGGATCGTGACGGCCCGGACGCGCCGGGTTCCGGCGGAGTCTAGTCGCGGCCTGAGGCGGCCACAACGAGACGAAGGGACCATGCCACGAGTACCGGTGCCGCCGCGCAACCGCCGGTCACCGCCGCCCGTGGCCTCAGCTCGGGGGCGGTTCGCCCGATGCCCACAGGCCGACGCCATCGGCACGTGCCTGCGCCTGGGCCGCCAGCAGCTCGTCGACGTACCGCACGTCGGGCGGGAACGTCGAGACCTGGGCGTAGCCCTCGCGGACGAGCTCGAGACCGACCATCACCAGCACGCCGTCCCGCTCGACCCAGACGTTCCGCAAGAGACGGTCGTACCGGTCGGTCTCGGAGACGTCCCGCTCGAGGAGCACTGGCCGGCCATCGACCAGCGCGTGATTCGCGGCCGCCGCCTCCTCCGCCAGGGGCTCGACGGGCGTGTCCGGCTTGACCGACTCGGGCGTGTCCATCCCGATGTACCGGACGCGATACGGCTTCCCGTCGATGTCGACGATGATCGTGTCGCCGTCGACGACCCGCGTCACGGTGGCCGGGGTCGTGGCGCCGGTCGGCGCGAGCGGAGCGGCAGGCGCGGGCGAGCCATGCGTGCGCGATGGCGCCGGTGCGACGGAGCCGCCGGCGGATGCGTCGGTGCGCGACGCTCCGGCCGAGCGCTCGGCCGCCGATCCGACGGGAGCGCCGATGCGACCGTCCGCCAGCACAAGGACGGCGGCCAGCGCGAGCACGACGACCAGGCCGGTGGCGATGAGCGGCAGGAGCGAGCGCCCCGCCGAGGCCGGCGGGGCGATCCCCGACACGACCCGCAGGTCGTCCGGCGACGCGGTCCGATCGATGACCTCGCCCGGTGCGGACCCCTCGCCCAGGCGGACGTCCTGCCACCGATCCCCGACGAAGTAGCCGCACGACCAGCAGTAGTCCGGCTGATCGCGCAGGGGCACGCCGCAGCGCGGACAGACGGGGTCGGGCACGCCGGCAGCCTAGCAGGCCCGGCTCATCAGGCCGCCGGGCCCGCCTGGCTCAGCGTCGGTGGGTCAGTGGGACCCCTGCAGGCTCAGGTGCCACTCCGGGCACGTGCTCGTCACCTGGAGGAAGCCGTCGGTGAACGGGGTGGCGTCGGTCCGCTCGTCGGCGGCCCGGCCGTTGGGCGTGACGGTGATCGTGGAGCCGATCGCGTCGCCGCTCGACGTCTCGACCCGCCACGTGACCTCGCACGGCTTGGTGACGGGCGCCCGGATGTCCCAGCGGACCCGCAGGCTCGGGTCGGCGAAGCTGATCGCCGGCCACGTGTAGATCCCGACCTGGCCGTCGAGGACGGTCGGACTCGATCCGAAGACGGCGACGGGTTCGGTGCCGACGAGCCGCGGCAGCGCCGTCTCGATCGGCGCGGGTCGCACGGCCGCCGTGACCGGCGCCGGGTGATCGCCCCACATCCCGATCGCGGCGACCCTGGCCTCCTGCTGGGCCTCCGCGAGCAGGGTGCGGTAGCGCACGTCCGGCGTGAACGTGCTGATCCGGGCATAGCCCTCGCGGACCAGCTCGAGCCCGGCGAGGACGAGCGTCCCGTCGCGATCCACCCACACGTTGCGCAGCAGCTGACCGTACTGGTCGGTCTCGGAGACGTCGCGCTCGAGGATGACGTTGGCGCTGCTCACGAGACGCCGGTTGGCGTCGGCGGCCTCCCGGCCCATGAACTCGACCGGCTTGTCCAGGCTGACCGACTCCGGTGCGTCGATCCCGATGTAGCGGACCCGGTAGTCGGTGTCCCCGATCGTGACGATGATGGTGTCGCCGTCGATCACCCGGACGACCGTCGCCTGCGTCGTCTCACCGGTCGGGGCGAACACCGGTTCCGGCGTCGGGCCCGGCGTCGGTTCGGCCGACGGCGCGACGGCCGCCGGCGCTGGCGCCGACTCGCGAACCGCCGTGGCGATGACGTCAGAACCGATCCCACTGGCGAGGGCGCCGACGATGGCGATCACCAGCACGGCCGCGAGCCCGACGGGGATGTATCGACTGGCGCGGCGCGGCTTCGCGCGGACCGTCGGACTCACCGCCTGGGCCGGGACCGCGATGGGCAGCGTCTGGCGCGGCGGCGAGTAGGGACCGCCGGGCAACTCACCACGGGCATCGAGGTCGTCGAAATCGAGACCGCACCCGAGGCAGTATCGAAAGAGGGCGACCCTGTGCTTCCCGCAGTCGGGACAGAATTCGTCGAGCAATGCGACCAACCTTGCCTGACAGACCGGCCCACGTGGCCGTCCACGCGTACGACCCCACCTTGACCGGGCCGGTCAGCAGGTCACGCGACTCTAGTCGACCAATACCGATGGTCAATCTGGATGTGCATGACCAGGACCCTATTCTGGTGCGCGTCTGCACCGGAAGCAAGGGACGTTCCAGGACGAGCTGCTGGACCGTATGCTCTCGTCGCGTGCGGGTCGCGGGCCGCAGGCGGCCACCGCCTGACGCGGGCGGCCATCGGCATCAGGACGGAGGACGCTCGAATCGTGGCCCAGTTCGACCTCCCGCTCGCCGAGCTGCGAGCCTACAAGCCCGATCTCGCGCCGCCCGACGACCTCGGCCGGTTCTGGTCCGCCACGCTCGCGGAGGCCAGGTCCCACGACCTCGCCGCGACCTTCACGGGGATCGACACCGGACTGACGGCGATCGAATCCTTCGACGTGACCTTCGCGGGCTTCGGCGGCTCCCCGATCCGCGGCTGGCTGCACCTGCCGGCGGTCCGCAGCGACCCGCTGCCGGCCGTGGTCGAGTACATCGGGTACGGCGGCGGCCGTGGACTGGCCCATGAACGGATCCTTTGGGCGGTGGCCGGCTTCGCCCATTTCGTGATGGACACGCGCGGGCAGGGCTCGACCTGGGCGGTAGGCGACACCCCCGACCCGGACAGGACCGGCGACCCCGCCCATCCCGGGTTCCTGACCCAGGGCATCCTCGACCCGACGCGCTACTACTACCGACGCGTCTACACGGACGCCGTCCGCGCGGTCGAGGCCGTCCGACGCCACCCGGCGGTCGACGCGCATCGCGTGGCGGTGACCGGCGGCAGCCAGGGCGGCGGCATGAGCGTGGCCGTGGCCGGCCTCGTCGACGACCTCACCGCGGTCCTGCCGGACGTGCCTTTCCTCAGCGACTTCCCGCGAGCCATCACGCTGATGGACGAGGACCCCTATGCCGAGATCGCCCGCTACCTCAAGGCCCACCGCGACCACGTCGACCGGGCCGCGGCCACCCTCGCCCACTTCGACGTCGCGATCCTCGGCCGCCAGGCGACGGCGCCGGCCCTCTTCTCGGTCGGGCTGATGGACGAGGTCACCCCGCCGTCGACCGTGTATGCGGCGTTCAATCACTACGGCGGCCCCAAGGAGATCCGCGAGTACCCGTTCAACGCGCACGAGGGCGGTCAGGGATTCCACGACGTCGTGAAGCTCGCCTGGCTGCGCGAGCGGTTCGGCGCCTGACAGGCTGAGGGTCGACGACCGCGCGGCCCGACCTCCCGGCCGGCGCCGGCGTGGCGACCGACGGGTCCCTATCGTCGGCGCCGTCGGAGGTTGTGCGGGAACGTCGGGCCCGGCGGGGCCGGGATCACCGCGGCGACCGTGGGATCCGCCGCGGCGTGGCGCCGGGCGAGCTCGAGGCGCAGGCTCTCGTCACCGCGGCGCATGGCCCAGTGGTGGTTCGCCGAGAAGATCGGCTTCATGACGATCGAGAAGCGCTTCAGCACGCCCTTCTCGGCGAGCACCGTCCAGTCGTAGGTGACCGCGGTGAGCGGCCCGCCCGGTGCGTCCGGGCCCGCGATCGCCTGGAGGGTCCAGATGCCGACGCCGACGAAGTCGCCGCTCGCCTCCAGGCGGAACCCGGTCGGCGGGTCCGATTCGACGACCGTGAACTGCCAGCGCAGCGTGTACGGCAGCCATCCCTTCGTGTAGAGGTCCACGACCTTCCCGACGCCGTGCTCGTCGCCCGGCTCGAGCTGCCGGACCTCGAGATAGACCGACGGCCACCAACGGGCGAGACCGGGTGCATCGCCGAGGATCTCGGTGATCTCCTCGGGCGTCGCGGGGATCTGCCACGTGGTCACGAAGTGGTAGTCGTTGGACGCCACGAACCCCTCCCCGGTCGACGCGGCGGTCACGGTCCCGCCCTGGCGTGCCACGATACCGCGATGGCCGAGCCCGGCGTTCCGTGCCCTCGACCGCCGCACCCTGGAGGTCTGACCCCGTGAGCTATCTCGTCGATCTCGATGACGTCCGACCGGTCGAGGTGTGGGGCGAGACCGTGCGTGGCCGTTCGGTCGACGGCGAGCGCGTGACCCTCGCGCTCGTGGAGCTCGCCCCGGACGCGATCGTCCCGGAGCACCGCCACGAGAACGAACAGATGGGGATGGTGGTCCGGGGAGCATCACGTTCACGGTCGGCGGCGAGACGCGGCGTCTCGGGCCGGGCGGGACCTGGCGGATCCCCTCGAACGCGATCCACGATGCCGTCGCCGGACCCGCGGGGGCGCTCGTCGTCGACATCTTCGCGCCGGCCCGGACCGACTGGGACGACCTGCCCCACGGCGAGCCGCGACCTGTCGACTGGTCCGCTCGCTGAGCGTCGCCGAGACAGGGGCGTCAGCGCCGCCACCGTCGACGATGCCGTCGATGGAAGAGCCGCCGCCCCGGATCGTGACCCTGGTCCTGTGCTCGGCCGATGGGGTCCTGCTCGGGGCATTGCCGCCGTTCGAAGCCGAGACGCCCTGGTGGCAGGACCTGGCGCCCGTGGTCGAGGGCGCGCGGGCGCGCTTCGCGATCGACGTCGTCGTCCTGCGGCTGCTCACCGCGGAACGCCCGTCGGCGCACGGCGGTGGGGTCTCGTACCTCGCCGAGACCGACCCGGTGGCCGCGGCGGCCCTGCCGATCGTCGGCCCGTGGCCGGGCACGCTCACCGAGGACCCGCTGCGTCACCCATATGCCAGGCCCGGCGGCCCCGCTGCGGACCTCGCCTGGGCCGACGGCGTCCTCGCGGCCCGGGGTCTCCGACGAATCGGTCCGGCACGCCAGTACCGCTCGTGGAACCTGTCGAGCCTCTGGTCGATGCCCACGACGGGCGGGACGGCCTGGCTCAAGGTGGTGCCACCGTTCTTCGGTCATGAGGGGACGATCCTCGAGCGCCTGGCCGGCGGCCCGGTCCCGTCCCTGCTCGGTCACAACGGTCCGCGGATGCTGCTCGCCGAGATCCCCGGCGACGACCGCTACGACGCCCCGCTCCCCGAGTTGCGGCGGATGGTCGACCTCCTGGTGGGGCTCCAGACGGCGTGGCTGGGGCGCGCCGACGAGCTGCTGTCCCTCGGCCTTCCGGACTGGCGGGCGTCGTCGCTGCGCGACCGGATCGCCGAGCTCGTGGAGCGCCGGCGGGACGTGCTGCCGGCGGCGGATCGGGCCGCCCTCGAGCGGTTCGTCGACGGCCTGGCGGACCGGTTCGCCGCTGTGGCGACCTGCGGCCTCGGCGACGGGCTCGTCCACGGGGACTTCCATCCGGGCAACCTGCGCGGAGACGCATCGGGCCTGACCCTGCTGGACTGGGGCGACTGCGGCGTCGGCCATCCGCTGCTGGACGAGCCCGGGGCGCTCGCGAGGATCCCCGACGCTGACGTGGAGCCCCTTCGCGCCCACTGGCATCGGGCCTGGCGTGCCGCCGTGCCCGGCTCGGATCCGGAGCAGGCGAGCAGGCTCATCGCGCCCGTGGCCGCGGCCCGGATGGCGCTGATCTATCAGGGCTTCCTCGACCGGATCGAGACCGCCGAGCGGCCGTATCACGAGGCCGACGTGCCGGACTGGCTGCGCCGGACCGCGGACCTCGCTCGGCCTTCCTCATAGGTTCTTCGGGCACCCGTGGCAGACTGAGCACCGCGCGGCCCGCCTCGATCGGCCGCCCACGGAGGTACTCGTGCGAGAACGGGGAACGCAGTCGCGGCGCGCGCGCGCCGAGGACGTGGGACCGGTGCAGCGGATCCCGAAGGGGCCGCGAGCGCCGCGGGACGCCGGCTACTGGCCGGCCGTGGCCATCATCGCGATCATCATCGCGACCGCCGGATGGACGACCGTCGCCGTCATGACGCTGAACTCGAACGGCGCTCCAGCGGCGGCCGCCGCGACCGACGAGCCGGTCGAATTGTTCGATGACTCCGCTGACTCGAGCGACGTGCCCGCGCCGCCGAGCCACGAGGTCCCCGACCTCGAGGCCCTGCTGCCGACCCAGATCGCCGGCACCACGATGAGCATCGAGAGCTGGGGCGGCGATACGCTCCTCGCCGAGGGCGGCCCGTTGAACGACGCGATGGGGGCGTTCATGACGTCGAAGGGCAAGACCGCGGCCGATCTCGCATTCGCGCTCGCGTCCGACCCCGAGGAAGCCACCGACAACAGCGTCGGGGTGTTCCGTGCGAACGGCGTCCCGACCAAGGACTTGCTCGCCGCGATGGTCGCCGCCTGGAAGGAGCAGTACCCCGAGCTCGTCGTCTCGACGGTGACGTTCGACGGCACGGATGTCACGAAGGGGGCGTTCGGCGAGGACGCCATCGACAGCTTCTGGTACGAGAAGGACGGCCTGCTCTTCGACGTCGAGACGACGGACCAGGCCCTTGCCGGGACCATCGTGGGCTCGCTCCGGGACGGCACCCCGCTGCCTGCCGGGTCGCCCGCACCGTCGGCGCCGGCCGACTCGGCAGCGCCGGAAGGATCGCCTGCACCGTCGCCGAGCTGACGGTCGTGGCCGAGACCTACACGCACGGCCACCACGAGAGCGTCCTGCGGTCGCACCGCTGGCGGACCGCAGCGAACTCCGCCGCCTACCTGCTGCCCCACCTCGAGGCGGGGCAGGACCTCCTCGACGTCGGCTGCGGCCCCGGGACCATCACCGTCGACCTCGCCGCGCGGGTGGCGCCCGGGCCGGTGATCGGCATCGATGCGGTCGAGGCGCCGCTCGCCGTCGCCCGCGAGGCGGCCGTCGACGCCGGCGTCGACAACGTCGACTTCCAGGTCGGCGATGCGTACGCGTTGCCTTTCGACGATGGCCGGTTCGACGTCGTGCATGCCCACCAGGTCCTCCAGCACCTCGCCGATCCCGTCGCGGCCCTGCGCGAGATGGGGCGCGTGTGCCGGCCCGGCGGGCTCGTCGCGGCGCGGGACAGCGACTACGCGGCGATGACCTGGTTCCCGGCCGATCCATGGCTCGACCGCTGGGTCGAGCTCTACGCGCAGGTCGCGCGGCGCAACGGCGGCGAACCCGACGCGGGGCGGCGCGTGCTCGCCTGGGCGCATGCCGCGGGCTTCGCGACCGTGACCCCGTCGGCGAGCGTGTGGTGCTTCGCGACGCCCGACGACCGCGCGTGGTGGGGCGGGCTGTGGGCGGACCGCACGACCAGCTCGGCATTCGGCGAGAGCGCGCTCGCACACGAGCTGACCGACACGGCCGAGCTCGCGGCCATCGCCGACGCCTGGCGGACCTGGGCGGCGGCGCCCGACGGGTGGTTCATCGTCCCGTGCGGAGAGGTGCTCTGTCGCCGTGGGCCTATCCTTGGCGCGTGAGCATCTATCGCCTCGATGACCCGGGCGATCTCGTCTCGCCGAGCCTCGTCGCCGCCTTCGACGGCTGGGTCGACGCCGGTTCCGCCGCGACGACCGCGCTCGAGCATCTCGCCGACGAGGCGCCGGTCATCGCGACCTTCGATGCCGACCGGCTCTACGACTACCGGGCGCGCCGGCCACCGCTCGAGATCGTCGACGGGCGGCTCGCCGAGCTGACCTGGCCGGACCTCGTCCTGCGACGCACGCGGGTCGGCGAGCGCGACCTCCTCGTGCTCGTCGGGCCGGAGCCCGACTACCGCTGGCGCGAGATCGTGGCGGCGGCCGTCGAGATCTGTGGCCGGCTCGGGATCGCGGAATGGATCAGCCTCGGCGCGATCCCCGCGGCCGTGCCGCACACGCGGCCGGTCCCCATCCTCGGCACCGAATCCGCGCCCGGGCTGCTGCGGGCCGATGTCCCGGCTGGCCCCGACGGCATCCTGCGGGTCCCGTCCGCGCTCGTGTCGGCGCTCGAGTTCGAGGTGTCGCGGGCCGGCGTCCCGGGTCTCGGCTACTTCGCCCAGGTCCCGCACTACGTGTCGGGTCCGTACCCGGCCGCGGCCGTGGCGCTGCTCGAGACGCTCGGACGACACTTGGGGCTCGACCTGCCGGCCGGCGAGCTGGCCGACGAGGCGAAGCAGCTGCGCGACCGCCTCGACACCGCGACCGCCGTCGAGGAGGCGACCCGCACCTACGTCGAGCGGCTCGAGGCGATGGTCGACGAGCAGCGGCTGCCCGCCGGCGACGACCTGATCGCCGACATCGAACGGTTCCTGCGCGATCGCGGCGGGGAGAGCAGCCAGCGCTGACCTTGGAGCGCGATACATGACATCCTCTGTCATGAAGCGCGCTATGCTCCGCAGGTGCGTGCCAGTCGACTGGTCAACCTGCTGCTCATCCTCCAGACGCGCGGCGGGCTGACCGCGGCCGAGCTCGCGCGCGAGCTGGAGGTCTCGGTCCGGACCGTCCACCGCGACGTCGATGCGCTGAGCGCCGCCGGCGTCCCGATCTACGCCGACCGCGGCCCGCACGGCGGGATCCGCCTCGTCGACGGGTACCGCACGCGGTTGACGGGCATGACCGCGGACGAGGCCGAGGCGCTCTTCATGTCCGGGATGCCGGGGCCGGCCGCGGAGCTCGGTCTCGGGACCGTGGTCACCGCCGCCCGGCTCAAGGTCCTGGCGGCGCTGCCGACCGAGCTGCGCTCGCGGGCGTCGCGTCTGGTCGAGCGATTCCACCTCGATGCGGCCGGATGGTTCCAGTCGAGCGAGCCTGTCCCCTACCTCGCGATCCTCGCGGAGGGCGTCTGGGAGGGCCGCATTACTCGGATCGAGTACATGCGCGGCGACAGCACCGTGACCCGCATGCTGGCGCCGCTGGGCCTGGTGCTCAAGGGCGGCGTGTGGTACCTGGTCGCGATGTCGGACGGGCAGATCCGGACCTACCGCGTGTCGCGCGTCGCGAGCGCGATCGTGCTCGACGACGCGGCAGACCGACCCGCGGACTTCGACCTCGCCTCGTACTGGACCGAGTCGAGCGCCGCCTACGAGCGCGACAGCGAACGGGTCAAGGTCGACGTCCGCCTCCCGGCCGACCGGCTCGGCCGGCTCGCGGACGTCGTCGGTTGGCAGGCGGTCGAGTCAGCCGAGCGGCTCGATGAGCCGGACCCGGACTGGGCCCGGCTCCGCCTCGATCTGCGTTGGCCCGGCGAGGTCCCGGGCCACCTGCTCGCGATGGGCTCGAGCCTCGAGGTCCTCGCACCGGTCGAGATCCGCGAGCGCGTCATCGCGACCGCCCGCAGGGTCGTCGAACGCTACGGCCGCGAAGGCCCGGACGCCGCGCCGGCTGGGACGCAACCGGTCGCGAGCGACGGCGCCGCCGCAGACGGAGCGTCGGCCGATCGGATGACCACCGGCTGATCGACGGCATCGACGGGGTCGTTGCCCTTCAGGAGCCGGTGGTGGTGGATCGCTTTGGCCATCGCGCGGTCCCGATCCGCCTGGATCTGTCGATACAGTTCGAGCTGGTACATGGTCAGGGACCTCAGCTGTCGGCGATCCATCCCGATCGCAACGTCTGTCGACAGCATGACCTATGTACCTGCCAGAACCTGTCATGTACGGTCGCCGTGACGCGTGTCTGTCACAGATGCCGCCCGGCGACCCCCGGACACGAAATGACCGCCAGACGCGCGATGCGTCTGACGGTCTTCATCTGGACGGACCACCGTACCGGCAGATTTGCCGGCTCCGCCGCCGCCCGGCATCCCGCCGGAGGGTCGACGCGCCGCCGGTCGAGAGTCATGTTGTCCGGCGGTCCGTTCGTGATGCCCTCACCATAGGGGCGGGACCCTCGGCCCCACCCCTGCCATCCGTCCTCTTTCACCATGGACGAATGTCACCCCACCAAGGGGAGCGGGCCGGCCGCGACGACCTCCCGTGCCTCGCCCGGCGCGAGAGCAGCGGACGTCGTGGCGACCGTCGTGACGCCGGTCGCCCGGTCGGGCAGCCAGATGAACGCGACCAGCGCCCCGGCGACGGCGAACCCGATGCCGATGATCGAGGTCATCGACATCGCATCGACGAACGCGGTCCGGGCGGCGGCCAGCAGCGCGGCGCCGGCGTCGCCGCCGATCGCCCCCGCGACCGCGGACGCGCCCATGATCGAGTCGCGCGCGACCGCCGCGGCCTCGGCCGGGAGCCCGACCGTGGCCACGCTCATCGTCGATGCGTACGTGGCCGCGAACAGGCTGCCGAGGATCGCGACGCCGAATGCGCCGCCGACCTCCCGGACGGTGTCGTTCACCGCCGACCCGACCCCGAACTGCTCCTTTGGCAGTGCGCCCATGATCGCGTCCGTCGCCGGGGTCATCGCCAGCGCGATGCCGGCCGCGAGCACGAAGAGCACGGCGCCCACGTGCACGTCCGACGATCCGAGCCCGACCGTGGCGAGCAGGGCCATCCCGCCGGCCACGGTCATCAGGCCGGCCGCAGTGGTGATCCGCGCCCCGAACCGGGTCGTCGCCTTGGCGGCGAAGGGCGAGACGACGATGACCCCGAGGGCGATCGGGATGAACCGCAGGCCGGTCTCGAAGGCCGATAGGCCGAGCACGCCCTGCAGGTACTGGGTCAGGAAGAAGAGCGCGCCCATCAGCGAGAAGAACACGAGCGTGACGCTCAGGCTCGCCGCGGAGAAGCGCGGGTTGGCGAACAGGCGCACGTCGAGCATCGGGTGCGCGACCCGCCGCTCCCAGGCGAAGAACGAGACGATCAGGACCGCGGACGCGACGAGCGACGCGACGATGACCGGGTCGTTCCAGCCACGCGACGGGATCTCGATGATGCCGTACACGAGCGTCACGAGACCGGCGACGGACAGGCCGGCACCGATCGGGTCGAGCGGCGTCCGCCCGGGCGCTCGCGACTCGGGGATGATCGCCAGCGCGGCGACGACGCCGACGAGGACGAACGGGACGTTCACGAGGAAGACCGAGCCCCAGGCGAAGTGCTCGAGGAGCCAGCCGCCGAGGACCGGCCCGACGACGATCCCGATCCCGCTCACCGACGACCAGGCGGCGATCGCCTTGGGCCGCTCATCGGCATCGAAGACGTCCCCGATGATCGAGAGCGTGGAAGGCATCGTGAACGCGGCGCCGAGACCCATGAACGCGCGGAGCAGGATCAGCTGGTCGGCCGTCTGCACGAGCGGCGCGAGCAGGGACCCGAGACCGAACAGCGCGAGGCCGACGACCAGCGCCCGGCGCCGCCCGTACCGGTCGGACAGGGCTCCCGCCACGAGCAGCATGCCCGCGAACACGAGGACATACGCGTCGACCATCCACTGGAGCTGGCTCGCCGATGCGGACAGGTCCCGCGCGAGCGTCGGCAACGCAACGTTGAGGATGGTGTTGTCCAGGCTGACCCCGAAGAGGGCCAGGATAAGGACCCCGAGGATCCACCAGCGGCGCGCGTGGACCTGCGCTCGAGTCATGACCGGTTCCTTTCTCGTACACTGTTCGAGTCCCGTCGGACGGGAAATGTACTAGTACAGTGTTCGAGTGTCAAGTACACTGTACTGGACAGACGTACGATGTACGAGCAGGACGGATGACGTAGTGAGGTTTCGAAGGAGCCGATGACGACCGACCGGCGACGCGATCGCCTCGGCGACCTGCCGTGGGTCGCGCCTGCGACCGGTTCGGAGGCGCGCTCGCCGCTGACGCGCGACGAGATCGTCGCCGCCGGGATCGCGCTCCTCGACCGCGACGGCGCGGACGCCCTCTCGATGCGCCGGCTGGGCCAGGAGCTCGGGGCGGGCGCGACCTCGCTGTACTGGCACGTCAAGAACAAGGACCAGCTGCTCGACCTCATCCTCGACTCGGTCATCGGTGAGGTCATGGACGAGATCGCGCCGGCAGAGGGCTGGCAGGACCGGCTCGCGGAGCTGGCCCGGGCGGTCCGCCGCGTCGTCGTCCGGCACCGCCACGTCGCGCCCCTGCTGGGTGAGCGTCCGACGCTCGGGCCGAAGGCGCTCGACGCCGCCGAGTACACGATGGCGATCCTGCGCGACGCCGGCTTCGACGACCGCACGACCTCGCTGGCCTCGGGTGCCCTGATCAACTACGCCGCGGGATTCGCGATGTTCGAGTCGAAGAACCCCGGCGGCGCCGAGTCGCCCGAAGCCAAGGCGCAGGCCGAAGCGATCATGGCCTACTTCCGGGGGCTCCCGCCGGACCGGTATCCCAACATGCTCGCGATCGCGGGCGAGCACATCACCGACGACGACCAGTTCGAGTACGGCCTCGAGCGGCTCCTCGACGGGTTCGCGTCCGACCTCGCGGCCGGGCCCCGACCGTCCAGGCCGCCGAAGGACGGCGACGCCGACGGCAACGCCATCCTCCTGCGCTGACCCTCGCCGCGCACGACTGCAATGTCGCTGCGATGCGCGCGGCCGGGTCCCGGGTGCGGATAGCGGCGCGACTTCGTACGATGACCCGGTCCCAGCGACGCACCGCGAGGCCCCATGACCTTCGACCCCGGTGCCCGGCTTGATCCGGGCCAGATCAGCGATCGCCGCGGCATGCGAACCGGTGGGATCGCCGTGGGCGGCGGGCTCGGGCTCGTGCTGCTGCTCGCGTACGCCCTGCTCGGCGGCAACCCGGACGACCTGTCCGGCCTGCTCGTGCCGGGCGCCGTGACCGGTCCGGAGAGCTCTGCGCTGGCCACCGACTGCCACACGGGCGAGGACGCCAACCAGCGCGAGGACTGCCGGATCCTCGGCTTCGTGAACAGCATCCAGGCGTACTGGGCCGGGGCGCTCGCCAACTCGGACACCCCGTACCAGCCGACCGACACCGTCCTGTTCTCCGACGCGACGGCCGGCGGCTGCGGGACGGCGACCACCGCGAGCGGACCGTTCTACTGTCCGCGGGACAAGCTCGTCTATCTCGATCTGGGGTTCTTCGACGAGCTGCGGAGCCGGTTCGGCGCCAAGGGCGGCCCCTTCGCGGAGGGCTATGTCGTGGCGCACGAGTACGGCCACCACGTCCAGGATCTGATCGGCATCCTCGGGACCGAGACGGCGACGGGCGAGGGCGCGAACGGCGGCTCGGTGCGGACCGAGCTCCAGGCCGACTGTCTTGCCGGGGTATGGGCGAACCACGCCGAGGCCGGCATCCTCGCGCCGGTCACCGCCGCCGAGGTGGCGGACGGCCTCGATGCCGCGGCGGCGGTCGGCGACGACCGGATCCAGGAATCCGTGAACGGCCAGGTCGACCCGGAGACCTGGACGCACGGCTCGTCGGCGCAGCGGCAGCACTGGTTCACGACCGGCTACCAGGGCGGCGACGCGAACGACTGCGACACGTTCAGCGGCGGGCTCTGAGCCCGGCGCTCCGGGCGTTCGCTACTCCGCTGCGAGGGGGTCGCCGAGGCGGCGTTCCGCGGCGGCGATCGCATCGCGCGGGTCGACGCCGCGCCTGGGGACCGCGATCTCGATCCGCATCTCGGCGGTGACACCCGGCTCATCGCCGTGCGCCCGGAACCCGCGGTCGATCCGCCCGGCGAGGTGGACCGCGTCCTCCTCCCCGGTCTCGGGCAGCAGGACGAGGAACGTGTCCGGCGCCGACCGGGTCGCCCGATCCGTCTCGCGCAGCTCCCGCCCGAGCACGACGGCCAGGCGCTGGGCGACGGCGTCCGGCACGCTCGCTTCTCCGCCGTCCGCGAGCTCGACGACGAGGATCGCCATGGCCCGCCCGTAGCGGGCCTGTCGCGCCGCCTCGTGCTCGAGCGTGGCGCTCCACTCGTGCGGCGCGTCGAGGGCGAGGATCTGGCGGCGGTGGTAGCGCTCGGAGCGGGGCCGCCGGCGCCGGCCCCGCGGCCCGTCGAGGAACGCGCTGATGCCGGCGTTCGAGGCTTCCTCGTGGTGGTGGTCGGGCAGGGAGAACTTGCGCGGTCGCCGCGCCTTCGAGGTGGGTCGGGGCGATGGCTTGGGGGTCCCGTCGCGCGCCTCGGTCATCGTCGACAGGATACCCGGCTGGTCGGGTCGCGTCGGTGTGGAGTCTCGCGTCCCGGACGGCGCCATCCCGTCGGCCGGCGGCGATCAGCCAGTCGCGCCGACCCGGACGGACCCGCTTGCCGCGAGACGCGCCTCGAACCGCTTCGCCGATTCGTCGAGCATCGCCAGATGCGAGGCGAGCCGTTCGCGGGCGGCTTCGGCGGCCGCGTCGAGCCCGGCGAGCTCGAAGATCCCCCAGTGCCGCAGGATCGGCAGCAGGACCTCGTCGCGGTGGATCCGCAGGTCATAGATGCCCGCCTTCGCGATCGCGGCCGCCTTGCGCACGAAGCCGGGGATCCCGGCGCCGGGCATCTGGAAGGCCAGGACCTCGTCGACGATCGCGCGGACCGTGGCGGACGGGTCGAGCTGGAGGGCGGCGCCGAGGATATCGCGGTAGAACACCATGTGGAGGTTCTCGTCGGCGGCGATCCGGACCATGATCCGGTCGGCGACCGGGTCCTCGGAGTAGCGCCCGGTATTGCGGTGGGCGATCCGCGTGGCGAGCTCCTGGAACGTCACGTAGGCGAGGCCCCGCAGCGTGTCGGGCGAGTCGTGCTCGTAGCCCTGCTGGAGCTGCGCCATCCGGCCGCGCTCGAGCAGCACCGGGTCGATGTTCCGGGTGACCGTCAGGTAGTCGCGCAGCACGATGGCGTGCCGGCCCTCCTCGGCGGTCCAGCGGCCGACCCAGTTGAGCCACGCCCCGTCGCCCTGGCCGAACATCCCGTAGATGAGCCGGTGGTAGCTCGGCAGGTTGTCTTCGGTCAGGAGCCCGATCTCGAACGCCGTCTGGGCCACGCCCGTGAGCCGAGGTTGGTCCGGCGTCCACGGCTCGCGGTCGAAGTCACGGCCGAGGCGGTACGGGATGAAGTCGTGGGGGAACCACTCCTGGGCCACGCTGGCATGGCGGTCGTACAGGCGTCCGGCTTCGGGTTCGAGCTCGCTCAGGAGCGCGCGATCGTCAAGGCTCATGGGCAGCAGGGTAGGCCGGCCGTCCCGGGCGGTCGCTCACGAACGGTGCGGACCTGCATGGGCCCAATCGTGTCGCGGATCGCTCGACCCCCGTGAGAGGGAAATCAGGGCAAGGTCGGGCGTCGCAACGCGTGGGGGTGATGCCCCGGAGCCCGGAGCCCGTCGGGTAGGCTCTGCGGCGATGCGAACCGTCGTCGCGACCCGATACGTCACTGCGCTCCGCGAGGGCGGCTCTCTGCCGGGTCTCGTCGAGGCGGACGACGACGGCCTGTACGTCGTGAAGTTCCGCGGCGCCGGCCAGGGTCCGCGGGCGCTGGTCGCGGAGTGGCTGGGCGGTGAGCTGGGCCGGGTCATCGGCCTCGCGGTGCCGGACCTCGTCGGCGTCGAGCTTGACCCCGCGCTCGGCGACGCCGAGCCGCACCAGGAGATCCAGGATCTCGTCCGTGCCAGCGGCGGGCTCAACCTGGGGCTCGACTTCCTGCCCGGGGCGCTCATGTTCAACCCGGCCTCGGCGACGTCGCTCGCGACGGTCGATCCGGACATGGCGGCGGCCGTCGTCTGGCTCGACGGCCTCATCACCAACCCCGATCGCACCGTCCAGAACCCGAACCTGCTCGTGTGGCACCGCCGGACGTGGCTCATCGACCACGGCGCGTCGCTGTACATCCATCACACGTGGCGCGACCCCGACGCGCATGCGCGGCGTCCGTTCGAGCGGATCGGCGACCATGTCCTGCTGCCGTTCGCCTCGTCCGTCGCCGAGGCCGATGCGCGCCTCGCACCGCTGATCGCTCGCCAGGTCCTCGAGGACCTCGTCGCCCAGATCCCGACCGCGTGGCTGCCCGATGACGTGCTCGGCGGCGACGCCGAGGCCCAGCGACGCGCCTACATCGCCTATCTCGCGCGGCGGCTCGAGGCCCCGCGGCCGTTCGTGGAGGACGCCGAGCGTGCCCGAACCGCCGCGTGACGTCTTCCAGTACGCGGTCGTCCGCGTCGTGCCACGCGTGGAGCGGGGCGAGCAGCTGAACGTGGGGGTGATCCTGCTGTGCCGGCCGCAGCGCTATCTCGGCGCGCGGATGGTCCTCGACGAAAGACGGCTGGCGGCATTCGCCCCGGACCTGGACCCCGCGCTCGTCCGGCCCCACCTCGAGGCGATCGAGCGGATCGCCGCGGGCGACCCGTCGGCCGGACCGATCGCCCGGCTCGATCCCGCCGAGCGGTTCCACTGGTTGGTCTCGCCCGCGAGCACGATCATCCAACCCTCGGAGGTCCACACCGGGCTGTGCGACGACCCCGAGGGCGAGCTCGAGGAGCTCGTGGACAAGCTCGTTCGCTGAGCCGGGCCGCATCCCGGGCGGCTGGGCCCGCCTGTATCCGTGGCTCGAGGTTCCGTCTCAGTCTTGAGGTGCCCGATATGGCTGGCTCGTCGCCCTCGGGCGGCCGATCCCCTCGATCTGATGCCCAGACGTGCACGAGTCTGCATCAGACCCGTGTGTTGTGGTCGAGTCGCCCGGCGAACAGTCCATACGAGTCACATGGAGACTCAGGCGAACGATGGGCGGCCGACGGCGTGCCGAGCGGCGATCGCCCTGGCGCGACCTCAGGCGGCGGCGCCGGTGCCCTCGAACGTGACCTCGATCATCGGGGAGTAGGCGGCCATCTGGGCCGGATCCTGGTTCTTCCAGGCGTGGGTCGCGATCCACTCGGCGACGGCCTGTCGCTCGACTGGATCCGTGACCTCACGCGCCGTCGCCGGCAGGTCGGCCGTGACCGACCCCTTCAGGTGGAAGGTCATGTGCGGGTCGGCCTCGAGGTTGAGCAGCCACGCGCGCTTGCGATCGGCACGCGGCATGCCGCTGATGTAGATCCGGCCGTCGATGACGTGGAAGACGATCTCGATCCGGCGCGGCTTCGCGCTCCGGCGACCGTGGGTCGTGATGTCGATGGTGTGGCCGCGGCTCAGGGCCCGGCGGATCTGCTCGTCCATGACGGTATCGGCTCCTGCGATGGATGGCATCGCTCGCGTGGGTCGGAAGGGTAGTTGCTTAGGCAACCATCATAGTCCCAACGGGGCCCGGCGCGCAACCGGCCGCACCCTTTTTCGGCATCTGCTCTCCAGGCGGGCATTCGTCACGTCCCTGGCGGTCGAGGCCGACGCGCTGAACGTGGATCCGGGGGATCCGACGCGGAGATGGTGTCAGATGCTCGGCTGATGACCGATCTGGCACCAGATCGATGACCAACGTCCGCCTGAGGAGCATTTGCCGGTTTCCGGGCCGCCCGAGCCGCCCGGGCCGCCCGCGCCCCGCGGGCCGCCGAGCTAGCCCTTGGCCGCCTTGGCCTTCGCCTCGGCCTTGCGTGCCCGCTTGCCCGCCTGGTAGGCCGCCAGCGATTCGGGTGAGTCGACGTCGGCGAGCGTCGGGTGGGCGGGCAGGACGGATTCCCACCCGGGCGGGCGGACGCCGAACCGCCTGGTCAGGATCGCGACGAGCGTCTTCGCCTTCATCGCCCCGATCCCCGGCAGCCCGAGCAGCCGCGCTTCGAGGTCCTTCCCCGAGGTCGCTTCCGACCAGACGCGCCGCGCGTCGTTGCCGTACTCGTCGGCGATGACCCGGCACAGCTCCTGGACCCGCGCCGCCATCGAACCCGGGAAGCGGTGGAGGGCCGGCGGCGTGCGGAAGACGACGTCGAGCGCGGCCGGATCCATCGCGGCGATCCGGGCGGCATCGAGATGGCCGAGCCGGCGGGTCAGCTCGAGCGGACCGCTGAACGCCTTCTGGACGGTCACCTGCTGGTCGAGCTCGAAGCCGATGAGGAGCGCCAGCGGCTCGCTGACGAGGAGCCGGTCCGCCGCCTCGTCGCCGGTGAACGGCAGGCGATCGATCGAGGTCGTGGTCGTCATGGCGGCATGGTATCGCGCGCTGCTACGCTCCGACCGATGCCGCCGGACCGTCGCCTGATCGTCGCGCCGCACCTGCTCGACGTCGCGTCCGGCCAGTGGCTGGATGAGCGGCGGATCCTCGTGACGGGCGACCGAATCGAGGCGATCCTCGAGTCCGGCGAGCCGGCCCCCGACGACGCCCGGCCGCTCGCGGTGCTCGGCGACTGGATCCTCCCCGGCCTCATCGACTGCCACAGCCACCAGATCGGCGAGATGGAGTACGCCGGCATCCCGGCCATCGACGCGACCCCGGCGCAGGAGGGCATGAGCGGTGTCCGGAACGCGCGCGACACGCTCCGTGCCGGCTTCACGAGCGTGCGCGACGTCGGGACGTTCTGGGCGTTCGTGGACACCGCCTTGCGCGACGCGATCGACCGTGGCTGGACTCCCGGCCCGCGGATGCAGTGCGCGGGCGCCTACATCACCTGTCCGGGCGGCGGCGGCGAGGTGACCGGGGCCGCCCCGACGATGGACCTGCCCGAGGGTCTCCGGTTCGGGGTCGTGCGGGACGCCGACGAGGTGCGCAGCAAGGTCCGGGCCCTGGTCGCCGGCGGGGCGGACGTCATCAAATGCATCGTGACGGGCGCCGTGCTGACGCGCGGGACCGACCCCGGGGCGATCGAGCTCGCCGGAGCCGCTCGTCCGCGCGGCCGTCGAGGAGGCCGCCGCGCACGGCCGGTTCGTCGCCGCCCACGCCCACGGGACCGAGGGGATCAAGATCGCGATCCGGGCCGGCGTGCGATCCATCGAGCACGCCTCGCTCATCGACGACGAGGGCATCGCGATGCTCGCCGACACGGGCACCTACCTCGTCGCGGACGTGTACGACGGCGACTGGATCGCCGCCGAGGGCGCACGGGCCGGCTGGCCGGACGAGACGATGGCCAAGAACGAGCTGACCACGGAGGCCCAACGCGTCGCGTTCGGCAAGGCGGTCGAGGCGGGCGTCCGGATCGCGTACGGCACCGACAGCGGCGTCTACCCGCATCGGATGGTGGCGATCCAGCTCGGCTACCAGGTGCGCCTGGGTCAGACCCCGGCTGCGGCCCTCCGGTCGGCGACGCTCGCCGCCGCCGAGCTGATGGGGTGGGAGGACCGGGTCGGTTCGCTGCAGCCCGGCCGATACGCCGATCTCGTGGCGGTCGATGCCGATCCGCTCGTCGACATCGAGGTCCTCCGCCGGCCGTCGGCCGTCGTGAAGGGCGGGGTCTCGGTCGACCTGACCGAGGTCAGCGGCTGACGACGGGCCGGCGGCGCGCGCGACCCGCGGGTCGGATGGCCGAGCCGAGCGCGATGAGGCCGCGGCCGACCCCGTCCCGGACCCGGTCGACGACCCCCGGCGGTGACGATACGAGGCGCGAACGCGCCGACTCGAGTCGGAGACCGGCGATGCGATCCGCGGCGTGCTCGAGCGGCAGGTCGAACGTCGAGACGGCGGGGTCTGGCGGTGGGCAGGTCATCGGGTCCTCCTCGTTCGCCTGGGGTCAGTCGAGCCGGCGGTAGGCGCCGGAGACGAGGCCGGCGGCCGCGGTGGCGATGACGAGCAGTCCCGCCACGACGAACATGGCCGTGGCCGCGGTATCCACGAGCAGGCCGGCCAGCGCCAGCGAGATCGGGCCGAGACCGAACGAGCCGAGCATCACGAGGCTCATGACCCGCCCGAGCATCGCGGGGTCGGTGCGGGCCTGGAGCCAGGCGATGATGACGACGTTGATGTAGCCGATGCCGAGGCCCATGACCGCGAGGATCACGGTGGCGACGACCGCCGACGGCGCGAACCCGATCGCCGCGAGCCCGATGCCGAGCGCCCCCGCGATCGACAGCGTCACGAGGCCCTGACGGCGCGGGCTCGGCAGCGACCCGGCGAGGACGGCACCGATCAGGGCACCGCCCGCGAAGCCGGCGAACATGAAGCCGAACGCGACCGACCCGCCCTCGAACCGGTGGCTCGCAAGCCACGCGAGCCCCACCGAGATGGGTCCGTTGATCGCGAGGTTGAACACGGCGGTCAGCAGGATCAGGATGCGGATCGCCGGGTCGGCGAAGGCGTACGCGGCGCCGGCGCGGATCGTTGCGACCAGCGACGGGGCCGGTGACTCAGCAGGCGGCGGTTCGACGACCGTCGTATCCGATGCGACCGGCTCGACCCGCTCCCCGGTGCGACGCCCGCCGCGGATCGCGGCGACCATCGCGGCCGCGAACGCGAACGAGGCCGCGTCGAGCGCGAAGGCCGGTGCGGTCCCGGCGACGGCGACGGCGATGCCGGCGATGGCCGGCCCGATGAGCCCGGCCAGCTGGGCGGTCCCCTGGATCAGCGCGTTGGCGGCCGGCAGGCGCTCGGTCGGGACGAGCATCGGGACGAGCGTGTTCATCGCTGGCATGAACAGGGCGTCCACGGACCCGAACACGATCGCCAGGACGATCAGGTGCCAGAGCTCCACGCGGCCGGTCACGACCAGGACCGTCACCACGGTGACGACGGCGGCCCGGAGCACGTTCGACGCGAGCATCAGCGAGCGGGGCGCGAGCCGATCCGAGAGCGCGCCGCCGACGAGCATCAGCGCGGCTCGCGGGATGGCGGCGGCGACCAGCACGGCGCCGAGGGCCAGCCCGGAGCCGGTCAGGCCGAGGACCAGCCACGCCAGCGCTACGAAGTTGAACTGGTCGCCGAGGAGCGAGACGCCCTCGCCGGCCCAGAGCAGGCGGAAGTCGCGGATGACCAGCGGCTTCGCGAGGGCGACGCGCGCGAGCCGACCCGCGGAGCGCGGCTCCGGGACGGGCGTGGCGCCGGCGAACTCACTCATTCGATCAGGATCCGGACGCCGTCGCCGTCGTCGTCGACCTGGACGAGCGGGCCCTTGAAGCCGCTCGCGAGGGCCTCGCGGATCCGGTCGGCCATGGTCTCGGTCAGACCCGGGATGCTGTTGATGGCGGCCCGCCCGAGGGCGAGCGGCACGCGCAGGTTGACGACCTGGCGGCCGGCATCGCTGACCACGATCCGGATGGCGCGCGCCGGTCCGTCGGTGCCGGACGCGGGCGATGCGCCATCGGGCGCTCCGCCGTCGGCATCGGGGAGGGCGGCACTGTCCAGGAACGACCGCTCGTCGAGCGCGTCGAGGATCGGCGCGGCCTCATCGGCCGACAGACGCCCGTCCGCCACGAGACGGAGCACACGTTCCATGGCGTCGTCAGGCATCGGTCGGCTCCTCTGGGGTGGCGTCCTCGGGCGTGGCGTCCTCGAGCGTCGCGTCCTCGAGGGCCTCGAGACGGCGGCCGGCCTCGGCGACGTCGATCTCGCCGCGCTCGAGCGACCGAAGGATCGCGAGCCGGGCCGCTTCGGCCGCATCGGCGATGTCCGCGCTCTCGGTACTCTCCGCGAGGACGATCGTCGGTGCCCTGTGGCCGCTCGGGATCGCCGGCTGGGGCGGATCGGCCGGCACGACCGGCGCGTCCGGTCGCGTGACGGCCGTGGCCGGGACCACCCTGAGATCGCCCGACATCGACCGGACCGCGAGGGTCGGCCCCCCGCTGCCGATCGTCATCGTCCGACGACCCCGGCCGCCCTCGGTCTTCGCCTCGACCTCAGAGCGGACGTCGCCCGCGACCGTCTGCATCTCGATGCGCAGGTCGCCCGCGACGGCGAGCAGCGTGTCGCCGCTCACGGTCTCGATGGCGAACGGGCCGGGCCCGGACAGCCGCCCGGCGACCCGGAGGTCGCCGCTCGTCGTCGAGACGCGCAGGGACCCGATCGTCCCGGCCCGGACCGCGAGATCGCCCGACACGGTCCGAGCCGCGATCGTGATGTCGCCGACGGACGTGATCTCGACGTCGCCGGAGAGCGCCTCGACCGAGAGCGCCCCGCCGGCGTCACGGAGGGTGATGTCACCCGATGCGGTCCGGTAGCGCTGGTCACCGAGCAGCCCGTCGGCCTCCAGGTCACCGCTCGTGGACTCGATGACGATGGTCGTCCGGACCGGGACATCGATGACGACGTCCGGTGAGTGACCGCCGAATGCCCCTTCCCGGCCGGGTCGGAGGGAGAGGCTCCCGGCGCCGCGCTCGACCCGGAACGCCGTCTCGACGTCGCCACCCGGCACGTGGACCCGGGCGACCGTGCCGTCGGTCGCGCGGAGGTGGACTGAGCCGCCGCGGAGGTGGGCGGCGATGACCCCGTTCGAGCCGATCTCGTGCTCCAGGGCAGGGACGGAGGTGACGCTCATCGACGGGTCCTCCCGAGCGCGCGGATCGCGGTGGCCGCGTCCTCCGCGCTCATCTCGTGGCGGGCCAGGGCGGCGAGGATCTCGTCGCGGCTGGCCGCCGGTGTCGCGGCGACGACGGTGGGGTCGTCGAGCTCCTCGGCGTCCGCGCGCGGGCCGAACCCGAGGGCCCGGACGAGCGCCTCGACGCGGGATCGGACCGTGGGATAGCTGATCCCGAGCTCACGTTCCATGTCGCGGAGGTTGCCGCGGGAGCGCAGGAAGCTCTCGAGGAGCGTCGAGCTGCTCACGGTTGAGCCGGCCGAACCGGCCGACGCTGAATTCGCCCTCGAGCGAGGTCCCGCAACTGGTGCAGTGGAGCCGCGTGACGGCGAGCTCGCCGGAGCAGACGGGGCAGGTCGCGATGACGTCGTGTGCCATGGGTTCGTTGGTTCCTCGTTGTTGGTTCGCTCGTTGTACTGCTCGACTTTCACTTTGTCAATACCGAGCATCACTTTATTACATCGCCAGGCGCCGATATGGGTTCTACGAGGCCGAGGCCGCCCGCACCCCGTCAACCGTCCATGCCCGCCTGGGCGCGTTTGCCGGGGTCGTGAACAGGCGTTCGTCCGCTGGATCCCGGTCCCCGCCGGGCGAGACTGTCGTCATCGCGGTGGTCGCCCGGCCACACGGCAACGGACGAGAAAGGAGACGACATGCCCGCCCAGCAGCGGCTGTTCCGGATGGATGCGCCCGTCCTCCCGTCCACGCTCGTGGTGCTGATGACGATCCTGGCGATGCTCGGCGTCATCGCCCACGCGGCCGTCGCCTAGCCCCACCTCCGGCCGACGGGCCGCCCATCTCGAATACCCCGGCCCCGGCAGGACCATGAGCCCTGACCGGGGCCTCCGATCGTCCGGGACCACGGTCGCCCGCCGCCGTCTGATCCGGGGTTGACACCTCGGTATTCACAACCTATGGTGCGTTCACCAAATCTTGAACGATGGTGTCACCATGAATGCCGGACCAGGCGACGTCGGACCCGAACCGATCCCGGAGCGGCGGATCGCGGACGTCGAGACGATCAAGGCCCTCTCCGATCCCCTGCGCTTGCGGATCCTCGAGGTCATGACCGTCGGTCACGCGGAGACGTTCACCGTCAAGCGGCTGGCGACGAACCTCGGCGTCAGCCAGACGAAGCTGTACCACCACGTCAACCTGCTGGCCGAGCGCGAGCTCATCGTCCCCGCAGGACAGCGGGTCGTCTCGGGGATCATCGAGACGAGCTACCGGGTGGGCCAGCTCCGGATCAGCCTCGATCGCTCCCTGCTCACCGGCGACGACGGCGCCCAGATGCACGAGGTCCTGACCACCGTGTTCGACGGCGCCCGGGACGACATCGAGCGGGGCCTCGCGACCGGCGCGATCGGGGCCGGCGAGTCGGCCGATCCGGCCACGAAGCTCGTCCTGTCCAAGGGACTGACACGCCTCACGCCCGAGCAGGCACTGGCGCTGCGAGCCAGGGTCATCGAGCTCATCGAGACCTTCGATACCGATGAGACATCCGACGAGGGGCGGCCCTACGGGCTCGTCCTCGGCTTCTACCCGATGCCCGACCTGGCATCGGCGGAGGACGACGAATGACCGACCACGCGGCCGCCCCGGCCATGAACGTCCGCGACGTGCTCCGGATCCCGGACTTCCGGCGCCTCTGGCTGGCCCAGGGGATCTCCGACGTCGGCGATGGCCTGACGCTCCTGACCCTGATGCTGCTTGTCAACCAGCTGACCCACTCCACGCTCGCCCTGGCGGCCGTGGCGATCGCGCTCGCGATCCCGCCGCTGACCATCGGCATCGTGGCCGGGACCTACGTCGACCGCTGGGACCGGCGCCGGATCATGATCGTCGCCGATTCGCTGCGCACGGTCGTGGTCCTCGGGTTCGTGTTCGCCGGCCGAGCGGAGCTGGTCCCGCTCGTGATCGTGCTGGCCCTCGTCCAGTCCTCGATCGGGACCTTCTTCAGCCCCGCTCGCGGCGCCCTCGTGCCGCGGGTCGTCCCGGCCGACGGCCTGCTCGCCGCCAACTCCGTCACCCAGGCCACGCGCGTGATCGCGGGAGTGATCGGGAGCGCGATGGCCGGTCTCATCGTCGGCGTCGCGGGCCTGACCTGGCCGGCGTTCGTCATCGATGCCGCGACCTTCGCGATCTCGGCGCTCCTCATCGTCGGGGTCACCGCCGGGGTGGGCACGCCGTCCGCCGCGGAACGCGTCGCAGCGAGCGGCGTCGGCGCCTCGGTCCGCGAGGGTCTCGGTGTGGTGACCGGCTCGCGACTCCTCTCGACCACGCTGCTGGCGCTCGCCCTGGCGATGCTCGGCCTGGGCGCGATCAACGTCCTGTTCCTGCCGCTCATCGTCAACGTCCTCGGCGTCAGCCCGGCCTGGCTCGGCGCGGTCGACATCGCCCAGAGCGCCTCGATGATCCTCTCGGCCGGACTCGTCGCGGTCCTCGCCGCGCGGCTGCACGCGACGACGATCATCACGGTGTCGCTGATCGCCACCGCCGTCCTGATCGGGCTCGTCGGGGCGACGACCGAGGTCGCGCAGGTCCTGGTCCTGCTCTTCGCGATCGGCTGGTTCATCACCCCGCTACAGGCCGCGGTCGTCACGATCTTCCAGACCGATGTGCCCGACGGCGCGCGCGGACGGGCGATGGCGACCCTCCAGGCGGCCATGTCGGGCGCCAGCGTCGCGTCGATGGCGCTGCGCCGGCATCTTCGGCGAGCTGGTCGGCGTCCGCACGGTCTTCCTCCTGGGCGCCCTCGTGGTCGGTGTCGGCGGCATCGCCGCGGCCATCCTGTACCGCGGCGCCCTGGGTCAGGGCTCGAGCGTCCCGGCAGGCTCGACCTCGACGACCGGCGGCGCGGTCGGACCCGTGGTCATGGCGGGGCCGGCCGATGCTGAGCCCGCCCGCGCGATCGCCTGACGGCGGGCCACGCGACGAGGCCCGGCGCCTGGGCGCCGGGCCTCGTTCCCTGGTCAGTTGTACCGAAGGGCTGTTCTCAGCTCCCGGCGCGCACCTTGCTCGCTGTCAGCGACAGGTTGCCCACCACCGAGTGGTAGTACCGGCCCGCCTTGTAGGGATCCATCCAGACGGTGTAGCCCTTGGTCCGGGCCGACGCGAAGTGGAAGTCCCGGGTGCCGGTCCAGGCCGGGTCGGCCTTGAAGATCTGGCCCATCGTCCGGTTCGTCGTCAGGAGCGACCGGATGATCGACGAGAGGCTGTCGATGCCGTTCGCGAACACGGCCCTGACGTTGGACCGAAGGAACCCGGCGCCGTAGTTGTCGGCTCGCTTCTTGGCCGTCGTCTTCGACGGGTTGGCGCGACCCCACTCCGAGTCACCGGAGGCGTAGCACAGGCGGTTGAGCAGGACCACGGCGTTCTTCTGCACCTTGAGTGCCTTGACGTACGTCTCGCCGTAGTACTTGGTGTTGCTGTTGCCGTGCCCGGCCGAGGCGTTGAGCCCGAAGCCGTCCTTGCGATCCGCATAGAACGAGCCGTACGGACTCGGGTGGCCGTTGCCGTGGCCCAGGTAGATGATGATGTTCGCGCCGACCGCAGCGGCCTTGACCTTCGCCCAGGTGGCGTTGGGGCTGTACAGCTCCTTCACGGTCGCACCGTAGGAGCGGGCCTGCTTGGCGTAGCGCTTCGCGTTCTTGATGTAGTTCGCGGTGCTCGACCCGACGGGTCCGACGATCACGACCACCTTCACCGAGGCGGCTGAGGCCGGGGTCGGGTTCGCCGCGAGTCCGCCGAACGCGACAACAGCCGCGAGGATCGGGAGTGCCAGGCGGAGTGCCCGGTTGGAAGACGCCCGCTGGGCGCCGGTCGTCCACATCTGCAATTCTCTTGCCTCCTCCCTGCCGGAACATCGTGCGTGGCACGACGACGGTGGGTATGTGCCGCCCGCGGCAGGAAGAAGCGCAGGGATGCGTGGAAGATGCGCAGCGGATCGGGTGAGCCGATCGCGCGGGCCGTCGAGTGCGACCACTCGACGAGATGACAGGGTCCTGCCGTGGGGGGCGGCGGTCTTCTGTTGTGCCTGTCTATCGGTGCGGCTTGGGGGCTGGTCGGGAGTATGACACCCTGAAATCGGTCCTGCCGAGTCGGGAACAATGGGTCATGCGGGCCCCGACGATGGGCAGGCGCACGGGCGCACCACAGGTTTTCGGCTATGCTCCGCGCGCCCGACACGAGTTCCTGCAGGAGCCCACCGCTTGACCTTCGACACCCTCGGCCTGTCGGCCGACCTCATCGCCATGGTGGCGGAGGAGGGCTACGAGACCCCGACGCCCGTCCAGGCGAAGGCCATCCCGCTCGTCCTCGAGGGGCGCGACGTGCTCGCCGCCGCTCAGACCGGGACCGGCAAGACCGCCGCCTTCGTCCTGCCCATCCTCGACCGGCTCCGGGAGCACGCCAACACGAGCTTCTCTCCGGCCCGCCACCCGGTCCGCGTCCTCATCCTCGTCCCGACCCGTGAGCTCGCGATGCAGGTCGACGAGAGCGTCCACACCTACGGGCGGACCGTCCCGCTGCGCTCGACCGTGGTCTACGGCGGGATCCCCATGGACCCCCAGATCAAGGCGCTCCGGGGCGGGGTCGAGATCCTCGTCGCGACCCCGGGCCGGCTGCTCGACCTCGTCGGCCAGAAGGTGGCGAACCTCGGGCAGGTGGAGATCCTCGTGCTCGACGAGGCCGACCGGATGCTCGACATGGGCTTCCTGCCCGACATCCAGAAGATCATCGCGCTGCTCCCGGCCCGCCGGCAGAACCTGATGTTCTCCGCGACCTTCTCCGACGACATCCGGAGGCTGTCGGGGACCATCCTGCGCGACCCGGCCACGGTCGAGGTCGCGCCGCGGAACACGGCCGCCGAGGACGTGAGCCAGCTCGTCTACCCGGTCGATCGGGACCGGAAGGAGGAGCTGCTCGCGCACCTGATCCGGACGCGCGACCTGCACCAGGTGCTGGTCTTCACGCGGACCAAGCTCGCGGCGAGCCGGCTCGCCTCGCGCCTCGATCGCGATGGCCTCGACGCGGTCGCGATCCACTCGGACCGGTCGCAGCCGGAGCGGACGAAGGCCCTCGAGGGCTTCAAGAACGGCGAGATCCGGGTCCTCGTCGCGACCGACGTCGCGGCGCGTGGCCTCGACATCGAGGACCTGCCGGTCGTCGTCAACTTCGAGCTGCCGTGGAACCCGCAGGACTACATCCACCGGATCGGCCGGACGGGTCGCGCGGGCGCGAGCGGCGAGGCCATCTCGCTCGTGTGCATGGACGAGGTCGACCTGTTGCGCGGCGTCCAGCGGATGCTCAAGCAGGCCATCCCGTGGACCGTCGAGGAGGGGTTCGTCCCCGACCGCAACGTCGAGGCACGACCGCTCACGATGCGTGCCGGGCACGCCCGGGTCAGCCCCGAGCATCACGCCCATCGCAAGCCCGTGCGACGCACCGGCGGGGTCGGCAGCGGCCGAGGGAGCCGCAGCCGCGGCTGAGCACGGCGCGCCGCAGCGCGCCAGGCCGGCGTGATCTTAGGGGTCGAGCGGCTCCGTCTCGGCGTCGGCCGGCTCGGTCGCCGGGCCGGCGGTCCCGGTCCCCGTATCGACCGTCGGCGGCCGCGTATCGGCCATCGCCGCGCCGGGGAAGAAGAACCCGAGCATGAGGTCGGCGCTCACGCGGTCGACGCCGTAGCGGTTGATCATGGCGTGGTGGCAGTCGATGGTCTCGCCGGCATCGTCGAGCAGCCCCAGCTTCACGTCGCGGAGCATCACGAACTCGCCGCTCGGTCGCGTCGAGCGCCCGGTCCGGATCGAAGCCGGGGAGCGTCGGCAGGTCGCCGCTGACCGTGTAGGGACCGACCTCGAGCTCGATGGAGTGCCAGGCGGCGTGACCCGACAGGACCGGGTCGTCATCCGCGACCACGATCAGAACGTCATCGACGGCGAATGTGGCCTCGCGCTCGGTCCGGGCGGGCGATCCGTCGAGGGACTGCCAGCTCACCGCGGTCATCGCGAGGTCAGGGAGCGACTCGAGCTGGTCGCGCAGTTGCCCGACACGGACGACCGTGCCGCTGGCGACCCCCTCTGCCATGTAGGCATCGACGCGAAATCGGCATCGAGGCTCCTGGAGCGTGCCCGGAGGATGCACCGTACGCCATCCGGCCGTGAACGACCCGTCCGTACCCGAACGAGGGAGCCGGATGTACCGCGCCGCCACCGACGATCGGGGCCCGGATCCCGGCGTGCGAACCCCTTACCGGGGCATCCGGCAGTCGGCGCAGTCGCTGCTCGGCTCGAGCGCCAGACGCAGCAACGAGCGAGCGATGATCATCGGGTCCGTCCGGCTCGTGTTCGTGACGACGGCGATCGCGATCCGCTCCTTGGGCAGCCAGCGGACGAGCGAGCGGAACCCGAGCAGTCGGCCCGAGTGGCCGTAGGCCGGGTGGCCGTCGAGCTCGATCGCCTGCACCCCGAGGCCGTACGGGATGAGCGACTTCTTCTTTGCGGTCCGATGCACGTCGTCGAACATCGCCTGGAGCGAGTCCGGCTTCAGGACGACGCCGCTGTACAGCGCGCGGGCCCAGTGCACCAGGTCCGATGGCGTCGACGCGAGCGAGCCGGCGCCGCCCGCCGCGGTGACGACCGACGTGAAGGGCGCCATCGGCGTCCCGTCGGTGAGGTCGATCGGCCGCGCGCTCGTCGCGGAGAACCGGTAGCCGTGGGCGACGGGTCCGATTGGCCTGCGGTCACGCTGGTCGAACGTGTGGGTCAGCCCGAGCGGCTCGAAGAAGCGGGTGCGCAGCTGGGTTTCGAGCGACGCCCGGCCGATCCGCTCGGCGAGCATGCCGAGGATCAGGTAGTTCGTGTTCGAGTAGTGCCAGCCCTTCCCGGGCTTGAAGTACGGCTTGCCGACGTACTTGAGCGAACGCTTCGCGTCCCACGTTCGACTGGGATCCGTCAACAGCGCCTTGTCGATCCGCGGGTCGCTGAAGAAGTCGTGCAGGCCGCTCGTGTGGTCCAGCAGCTCGCGCACCGTGATCCGTCGATCGATCCGCAGCGCGGGCAGGAGGGCCCGGACCGAGGCGTCGAGGGACAGCTTGCCCTCGTCGTGCAGGGACATGATCAATGCGGCCGTGAACGTCTTGCTGACGCTCGCGAGCGCGAAGGCGGTGTCGGGCGTCACACGGCGCTTGTGGACGATGTCGGCCATGCCGCTGGTGCCGAGCCACATGGTCCCGTCGGGGAACAGGATCGCGACCGAGACGCCGGGCATCGCCTCCCTGACCAGGAGCCGGTCGAGCCGCCGCTGCAGGATCGCGCGTCGAGCCGGCGTCGCCGAGGGCTGCTCGGGGGCGGGGCGGATGTCGACCAGGCCAGGCGAGATCGCGTCGACGACGGATGGCGACGCGAGGAGCGGCCCGGCGCCGAACATGGCGATCCCGAGGACGACCCCCGCCAGCGACGGGAGCGCACGTCGGCGGGTCGGGGAGGACGGACGGTGACGGGGCGCCATGCTGGGCGCACGATAGCGCAGCCGAGTCCGAGTACCATCCGGACGATGGTCCACGATCGCTCTGCCGCCGCCCTGCTGCGTGAGGTCGGCCTTCTCGCCGACGGCCCGGTCGTCTGGGGCCGGGCGGTCCCACCCACCGGAGCCGGGGTCTTCCTCATCGAGCTGGCAGGGCCGGAGCCTGCCGCGCCGCTCGAGCTGAGTCGCGTCGGCAAGTGGCTCGAGCGAGTGCCGGGCCTGCTGCTCGACGGCGAACGTCCGACGTCCCGGGCGCTGGCCGCGAGGATCGGCGCGTTCTGGCTGCCGTCGCAACCCGTCCTCTACATCGGGTCGTCGGGCGTGTCGGTGAGCCGGCGGGTGGCCGCCATCCTGGGCACGGTCCTCGGTCATCGGCGCCCGGCCGCCGGCGCGCACTGGCTCCACGCGCTGGCGTTGCCGGCGGGCGCGAGGATCTGGTGGGCCGCCACGCCCGCCGTCGAGGAATACGAGGACGCCCTGCTGACCGCCTTCGCGGCGGGCGTCCCGGCGAGCGAGCGGTCCGCGCTGCCCGATCCGGACGTCATCCTGCCGTTCGCGAACCTCGCGCAGCCGACCGGTGAGCGCAAGCGCACAGGGCTGTCCGGCGCGCTGCTCGCCGAGCCGGGCGAGCCACCCGCGCCGCCGACGCGGATCGTGCAGTTGCCCGACGGCGACGCGGACGGCGCGAACGGCGAGCCGGCCGTACCGAAGCGTCGGACGGCGGCGCCGAGGTCGGCGACGCGGGCACGCACGACCGGTGGCGCGGCCACAGGGGCCGCCGGGACGGCGGCGACGTCGGCACTCCCGGCCCCGGACCTCGAGTCGCTCACCTCGGACGGCGCGGTCCGCATGCGGCGCGAGCTCGAGGAGCTCGTCAAGGTCCGCCGCCCCGAGGTCATCGCCCGGATCCGGGCGGCCAAGGAGCTCGGCGACCTCAAGGAGAACGCCGACTACAGCTCGGCGCGCGAGGAGCAGTCCTTCCTGGAGGGCCGGATCCAGGCGATCGAGGCCCGGCTGCGCATGGCCGTCATCGTCGAGGCGCCGGCGGGCGGCGCGCGGATCGGGCTCGGGTCGGTCGTGACGATCGATGCCGACGGCGAGCAGGAGGTCCTGACGATCGTCGGCTCGTCCGAGTCGGACCCCACGACCGGACGGATCTCATCGGCCTCGCCCGTGGGTCGCGCCCTGCTGGGGCGCGAGGCCGGCGACGAGGTGCTCATCGTCACACCGGGCGGCGAGATGCGGTACCTGGTGGTCGCGGTCGACTAGCTGGAGTCCCGGCGCCCGTCGTTGACCGCGGGGCCGTCCCGCCGTCACGTACCACCCTGGTGCGTCCGCGCTGCCCGCCGTTTCCCGCCATCTGCTCTCCAGGCGAGCATTCGTCACGCCCCTGGAGATCGAGACCGACACGCTGAGCGTGGATCCGGGGGATCCAACGCGGAGTAGGTGTGAGATGCCCGGCTGGTGACCCATCTGGCACCAGATCGATGACCAACGCCCGCCTGAGGAGCATTTGCCGGTTTCCGGTCGGGCTCGATCTGCGGCGACGAGCTCACGTCGTCGGACGTCCGTGTCAACGACATTCGGTGGGAGCCAGAGCTCGCCCGGGGTCCGGCCCGGGGTCCGGCCCCAGGCCCCGCCGCGCGCGGCGCCGGGCGCCTCGCCGGCGGCCGTCAGGTCAGGCCTTGGGGCCCTCGACCATCTTGTGCTCGACCGCGTAGAGCGCCGCCTGCGTCCGCGACGCCAGTCCCAGCTTGCCCAGGATGTTCGAGACGTAGGTCCGCGCGGTCCGCTCGGTGATGAACAGCGTCGAACCGATCTCCTTGTTGCTCATGCCCTGGCCGAGCAGGCGCAGGACATCCTTCTCGCGATCGGTCAGGGGTTCGGCGAGCTCATCGGCGGCCGGCTTCCGGCGCATGCGCTCGGCGAGCAGCCGCGCGACGGCCGGGTCGAGGTGCATCTCACCGGCATAGGCCGCCCGGACCGCCGCGGCGACCTCCTCGGCCTCGGCGTCCTTCAGGACGTAGCCCGAAGCGCCGGCCTCGAGGGCGGAGGTGACCTTCTCCTCCTCGATGAACGAGGTCATCGTCACGATCTCGGTCTCCGGGCGCTCGCTCTTGATCCGGCCGATCGCGGTGATGCCATCCATGTTCGGCATCAGCAGGTCCATGAGCACGACGTCGGGCTCGAGCCGGCGGGCCATGGCGACGCCCTCGGAACCGTCCGCGGCCTCGCCCACGACGTCCATGTCGGCCTGCAGGTCGAGGAAGACGCGCAGGCCCGTGCGGACGACGGAATGGTCGTCGACGATCAGGACGCGGATCGGCGGGGTGTCGGACACGGGATCTCCGGGGAACGAGGGGAGACGATCGGGCTCGCTGCCGGCGAGCTTGGTCGAGTCTATCAAAGCACCAACCTCGAAACGGGTCTCACCCGGGCGGCCGGACGCCGGCCTCGATGGCCGCGACCAGCTCGCTGGGACGGAAGGTCTTGCGGACGCACCCGTCGGAGCACGCCTCGAGGGCGGCCTTGTCCGGGCCGTCCGTACAGCTCATGGCCAGGACGCAGACCCGCGGGGCGGTCGCGCGCAGGCGGGCGATGAAGGTGAGCCCGCCATCGATGTCGGGCAGGCGCGGATCGACGATGACGACGTCCGGAGACGTCGATGCCACGAGCTCGAGCGCCATGTCCGGTCGCCCGGCGTCGCCGACGACCACGAGGCGCTTCCCGATGCCGAGCAGTCCCCTCAGGCTCTCGCGCACGCGGTCGTCACCATCGACGACGAGGACTCGCAACGGCGCAACAGGCCCTGGCTCGGGATCGGGCATACGTCCATGGTCGGGGCCGGGCCGCCAGCCCGGAACGGACCCTTGCCGAGGTCGGTCTCGGCCGAACGACTGGTCCGGCCTACGTCATCGGTCGCGGATCGAGGCGGCCGGCGCCGCGCGACGGTGCGGCTCTTGCTCCGTCCCTGCCGCGACCGGCGCCGTGAGCGGGACCAGCACCTCGATCGTCGTGCCCTTGCCGGGATCGCTCCGGCACGTGAAGGTCGCGCCGATCCGCGCGGCCCGGGCCTCCATCCCGGCGAGGCCGAGGTGGCCGGCCGGGACCTGCCGGGGGTCGAAGCCCTTCCCGTCATCCTCGATCCGGAGGCGGACGCCGCCGCGGACCCGTCCCACCTCGACGCGCACCTGCTGCGCGGCGGCGTGCTTGACGACGTTGTGAAGCGCTTCCTGCGCGATCCGGTAGAGGGCCTCCTCGACCGGGAGCGGCAGCCGCTCCTCGAACTGGCTCTCCACGACGACCGGCAGGCCGATGCGGCCCTGGAGCGCCGCGGTGTGGGTCTTGAGGGCGCGGGTCAGGCCGTCCTGCTCGAGGTTCCCGGGCCGCAGCTCGAAGATCAGCGCGCGCATCTCCGCGAGCGCCTCGCGCTGGAGCTCGCGGAGCTGGGACAGCTGGAGGCGGGCCGCTTCGGGGTCGCGATCGAGCAGCATCTCGACCGAGCGCGACACGAGCGTCATCGAGAAGAGCGCCTGGGTCACCGAATCGTGCAGCTCGCGCGCCAGGTGGGCGCGCTCCTCGCCGGCGGCGAGCTCGCCGGCCTGGCGGCGCAGGTCGCGCTCGAGGCGATCGCGGTCGCTGACGTCGCGTGCGGCCCCGTGGGCGCCGACGAACCGGCCGTTCTCGACCATGCCGATCCCGTTGATCTCGACGAGCACGTCGTGGCCGTCCGCGTGCTTGAAGGGCAGGCGCGAGCGGTGGACCGACGTGGGGTGCCGGCTGAGCCACTTGAACCGGACCTCGGCCTCGCGATGCGCCTCCTCGGAGAAGACCTCGGCGTAGCGGCGCCCGATGAGGTCGGTCGCGGGCACACCGAGCATCGACTCGGCCGCGTCGCTGACGAAGGTGAGCCGGCCCTCCGCATCGGTGACCCAGACGAGGTCCGGCGACGACGACACCAGATAGCGGTAGCGCTCCTCGGAGCTGCGCAGCTCGCGCTGGAGCCGGGCGCGCTCGGAGATGTCGCGCGTCGAGCCGTGGATGCCTGCGAAGCCCCCATCTGCGCCGGTGATCCCGATGGCGTGGACCTCGACCGGCGTCAGCCGGCCGTCCTTGCCGGTCAGGACGAGCTCGGCGACCTGCAGGGTCGCCGGGTCGGCGACGAGCTTGCTCCAGCGGTCGCCGGCGACCGCCAGCGCTTCGGGCGACACGACCACGGAGAAGTGCTGGCCGACGAGCTCGTCGGGTGGGTGGCCGGTCATCACCTCGATGGCTTCCGACAGGAACGTGAACTGGCCGTCGGGATCGGTGGCGAAGACGACGTCGGGCGAGTTCTCGACGAGGAACCGGTAGCGCTCCTCGGATTCACGGAGCTCGCGCTCGAGGCGCTCCTGTTCGCCCAGGCCGCGGACGGTGCCCTGGACGCCGGCGAACCGCCCGTCCTCGAACACCGAGACCGACGAGATCTCGGCCGGGAAGACCGTCCCGTCGCGATGCCGCAGGTGATACCGGAAGCGCCGGACGACATCGTGCTCGTGCCGTTGCTCCTCGAAGTTCTCGATCGCCTCCGGCAGGGACGCCTCGGCCGTGAGGTCCGCGAAGGTCTTGTCGACGACCTCGGCCGAGGTCCAGCCGAAGAGCGCCTCGGCACCCTCGGCCATGAACATGAACCGCCCGTCGGCGTCGCACCGGTAGATGACGTCGGGCGACGTCTGGACGAGCTGCCGGAAGCGCGTCTCCGAATCGCGCAGCTCGCGCTCCAGCCGGTCGCGGTCGCGCATGTCGCGGACGGACCCGTTGGCGCCCGCGAAGACGCCCGCCTCGTCGATCCGCGCGGTGGCGATGAACTCGGCCGGGATGGGCTCGCCGTCGTGACCGAGCATGTTCACCCGGCCGCGCAGCTCCTGGTTGCCCGCGGCGAGCCCGGCCGCCCAGTCCACCTCGGCGACGTCGCGGGACGATTCGTGGACGAGACGCCCGAAGTGCTCGCCGAGCAGCTCCTCCGGCCGACGCCCGGTCATCCGCTCGACCGCATCCGACAGGAACGTGAAGCGACCGTCGGGCCCGATCGACCACACCAGGTCCGGCGCGCTCTCGACGAGGTAGCGGTAGCGCTCCTCCGACTCCGTGAGGCGGGTCAGCAGGTTCGAGTTCGTGATCGCGATGGCGGCCTGGTCGGCGAGGCCCTGGAGGAGGTCGAGCTCCTCCGGCTCGAACACCCGCGGCGTCGCCGACGAGATCGCGAGCGTGCCGATCACCTCGCCGCCGGGTGCGCGAAGCGGGGCAGCCGCCATGCCGCGGAGCCCGAGGCGATCGGCCACGTCGACGTCATCGGGGTCATGCGGGATGCGCTCGTCCTCGCCGTAGTCGACGGTCGAGACGGGCGCGCCCTGCTGGGCGGCCAGCCCGTTGATGCCGCCGCCGAGCGGGAAGCGCTTGCCGAGCAGCCAGCGCTCCGTCTCGGCGTCCGACCCGCCCGCGACGACCACCGGCACGAGATAGGT
Source organism: uncultured Chloroflexia bacterium (assembly GCA_963755115.1). Lineage (GTDB taxonomy): Bacteria > Chloroflexota > Limnocylindria > Limnocylindrales > CSP1-4 > SPCO01. Next base: position 853,505 of record CAVWIK010000002.1, on the reverse strand, counting down.
GCCGTCCTCGGCCATCCGGGTGAGGTGGGCGCCGTCGGTCGCGAGCAGGCGCTTGGCCTCCTCGACGACCCGCGCGAGGATGACGTCGGGCTCGCGCAGGGCGGCGATCCGGGCGGTGATGTCGCGGAGCGAGCGCTCGGTGTCCGCGCGCCGTTCGATGGCCACCTTGGACCGCTCGAGCTCCTCGATGAGGCGCGCGTTCGTGATCGCGATGGCGGCCTGGTCCGCGAGTCCGCCGAGGACCGCCTCGTCGAGCGGGTCGAAGGCGTGCGGCTTGTGGCTGTAGACCTCGATCGCCCCGAGCGGACCCTCCTCGCCGATGATCGGCGCGACGATGAGGTCGCCGATGTCGGACTCGCGTGCCATCTGGTCCGCTTCCGCGACGTGGGCGAAGTCACCCGTCAGGTAGTCGCCCGCCGAGATGACCCGGCGCTCGGCCATAGCCCGCCCGGACAGGCCCTCGCCGAGATGGAGCCGGCTCGCCGCGACCGCCCGGCGCTGGAGGTCGCTCAACCCCGCGTCGTAGGCCGCGATGATGACGCCCTCCTCGGGCTCGAACTCGTCGATCACCGCGCCGTCGGCGCGCAGGAGTCGCAGGGCCTCGTCGACGATGCGCTGGAGCAGGTCGCCCGGCTCGCGGATCGCGGTGATCCGGGCGGCGATCTCGCGGAGCGTGTGCTCGGCCTGCGCGCGTCGCTCGATGACGGCCCGGGAGCGTCCCAGTTCGTCCATCAGGTTCGCGTTGCGGATCGCGATGGAGGCCTGGGTGGCGAGCGCCGTCAGGACCTCGAGGTCCGAGCCGTCGTACGCGCCCGGCCGGCGCGAGACGACCGAGATGGTGCCGATCGGCCCGGCGTCGCTCGAGAGCGGCGTCGACATGACGGCCCGGATGCCCATCTTGCGGATGAACGCGTCGATGTGCGGCTCGTGGTCGAACCGCTCGTCGGTCAGGTAGTCGGTCGTCAGGATGGCTCGCTGCTCGGCGAACGCGAGACCGGCCACCGCCTGGCCGCGCTTGAGGCCCTCGGTCCGTGCCCAGTCCGGGACGTCGGACATCGCGACGCCGGCGGCGTACGACCAGCGGAGGGCGTCGATGTCGGGGTCGAACTGGTCGATCCGCGCGCCGTCGGAGTCGAGGAGCCGGGCCGCCTCGTCGGTGATCCGCTGGAGGACCTCGGCCGGATCGAGGATGGCCGACACGCGCGCGGCGATCTCGCGGAGGGTCCGCTCCGAGTCGGCACGGCGGGCGATCTCCGACCGCGAGCGTTCCAGCTCGGCGATGAGGTTCGCATTGGCGATGGCGACGGCCGCCTGGTCGGCCAGGGCGGCGAGCAGGCCCGCGTCGGCCTCGTCGAAGGCGTCGCTGCGATCGCCGTAGACGGTGATGGCCCCGACGAGCACGTCGCGGTGGACGAGCGGCGCCGCGATCACCGAGTGGATCCCGGCCTCGCGGACGAAGGCGTCGCGCGAGGGCGTGTGCTCGAAGCGGTCGTCCTCGAGGTAGGCCCCGGTCCACTCGACCTTGCGGGTCCGCAGCGACATCCCCGACACGCCGGCGTCGGGCGTGAGGTTCACCTCGTCGAGCAGGCCGAGGTTCTCGACCGCGCGGCTGCCCGACTCGTGATGGCTCGTCCAGGCCTCGGCCATGCCGGACTCGTCGAGCAGGTCGATCATCGCCCCGGTCGCGCCGAGGACCCGGACCGCCGCGTCGATCACGGACTGGAGGATCGCGTCCTGGTCGTGCATCGCGCTGACGCGGGCCGCGATCTCGCGCAACGTGCGTTCGGCCTCGGCGGCGTGGGCGTGCTCCCCGCGCGATCGGGCGAGCTCGTCGATGAGCCGCGCGTTCGTGATCGCGATCGCCGCCTGGCTCGCGAGCGCGCCGATCAGCGACGCGTCCGCCTCGGCGAAGGCGTCGCGATCCTTCGAGTAGACCTCGATGACGCCGAGCGGTCCCGCCTCGCTCGTGATCGGCGCCGCGATCATCGAATGGAACCCGGTCCGCTCGTAGAACTCGGTCGACTCCGGAGAGGGCGGGAACTGGGCCGCGAGGTCGTCGCCGGCGATGACGACGCGGTCCTCGGCGACCGCGGTCCCGGTCGCGCCCACGCCGACCGAGATCCACAGCTTCGCGCGCTCCTCGTCGCTGAACTGCTCGCCGAGCCCGTCGTCATAGGCCCAGTGGAGGTTGCCGGTCGAGGCGTCGAGGAGGTCGAGGATCGCCCCGTCGCCGCGGACCAGGCGGACCGCCTGCGCCACCACGTCCCGCAGGATCTGCGCCGGCTCGCGCATGCTCGTGATCCGCGCGGCGAGCTCGCGCAGTGCCTGCTCGCCCTCGGCCCGCCGTGCGAGGGCGTCGCGCGACCGATCGAGCTCGCCGATCAGCCGGGTCGTGGTGATGGTGATGGCGGCCTGGTCGGCGATCCCGACCAGCAGCGCGGCATCCTCGTCGGACCACAGGGCCTTCTGGTCCGAGTACACCGTGAGCGCGCCGAACGGCCCCTGCTCACCGACCAGCGGCGCGGCCATCACCGAGGTGACGCCGGTCTTGCCGACATAGGTGTCGGCGCCGGCGCCGTGCGGGAAGCGATCGTCGGCGAGGTAGTCGCCGGTCCAGAAGGCCCGGCCCGTGACGACGGCCTGGCCGGCGATCCCCTGCTCGAGCGTCTCGTCCGGATCGTCGGGCCAGTCGCTGTCGTCGGGTCGCCCGCCACCCGACGCATAGGCCCAGCGCAGCAGCCCGGACCTGGCATCGATGAGGTCGATCCGCGCGCCGTCGGCACGGAGCAGCCGGGCGGCCTCGTCGACCCCGCCCTGGAGCACGGCCGGCAGGTCCGCCGCGGCGCTGATCCGGGCCGCGATCTCGCGGAGCGAGCGTTCGGCATCGGCCCGCTTCGCGAGCTCGACGCGCGAGACGTCGAGCGCCTCGATGAGGCGGGCATTGGCCATCGCCGCGGCCGCGTGGTCCGCGAGCGCGCGGACGAGGGCGACCTGCGAGCCGCTGAACGCCGAGGGCCTCGAGCTGAACGCGCCGAGGGCCCCGTAGACGACATCGCCGCTCACGAGCGGCGCCGCCACCATCGACCGGATGCCGATGTCCGCGACGACCCGGTCCGGGTCGGGCGCGTGCGCGATGGTCTCGTCGGCGAGGTAGTCGTTGGTGAGGACCACGCCCCGTTCGGCGACTGCCCGTCCGAAGAGACCGGTGCCGACCGGCAAGACGATCGAGCGGACCCACGATCGGCTGCGCGGGCTGCGGATGCCCGCGTCGTGCGCGAAGCGCAGGTGGCCCGTCGATTCGTCGACGAGATAGACCATCGCGCCGTCGGCCTCGAGCAGGCGGGCCGTCTCGTCGACGGCGGCGATCAGCTGGTCGTGGATCTCGCCGTGACCACCGTCGGGGTCGCGCCGCGCCGCCCGTGCGGCGCGCTGGGACGCGCCCCGCGTCGCCGGGGCCTTGGTGCCATTCGAGGCATCCGACGCCGCGCCCCCGGAGCCGTTCGAGGCGTCGGGCGCGGCGGCGCCGTTCGAGGCGTCGGGCGCGGCGGCGCCGTTCGAAGCGTCGGGTGCGGCGACGCCGTTGGACGCGTCGCGGTCAGCCGGCGGGCGGGGCGCACGGGGGCGCCGGGTCGGGGTGGCCACCACCCGAGGATACGCCCGAGGCGCGACCGGTGGCATCGCCGTTCGCCGAGGGCGGCTACGTCATCCGGCCGAGGCCCGCACCGCCGCCGGTCGACGCATCGACGGGTCCTCTGTCGCCTCGGACTCATGTCGGCCGCCCACCGTCCGCGGGACCCGGTGGCGACGACGATGCCCACCGACGCCGGCACCCTCGCCGGTCACCGACATCCTGCAGAGGTCAACGACAGATGTTCGCTTCCCGCACCTCGCTCCGCGCGTCCGATGTGGCGCTCCGCGCCGTGATCGTCGGTCTGGCCCTGGCCACCGGCTACATCCACTCCACGCTGGGCGGCCTGCTGTTCACGCTGAACGCGATCGGCTATGCCACGTTCGCGGTCGCGATGATCGTCCCGCTCGCCCTCGCCGTCCGGTTCCGCTGGGCCATCCGGCTCGCGCTGATCGGCTACGCCGCCACGACCATCATCGGCTGGGCGATCCAGGGCCCGTACTTCACGACCGCCTACATCGCGAAGGCGATCGAGGTCGCCCTCATCGCGGCGGTCGCCGTCGACTTCGCCCGCATGGACGGGAACCCGGTCGCGGTCGTCCGCGGCGAGCTCGCCAACTTCGGCTCGTTCGTCTCCCGCGTCCGCGGCACCGCTGCGGCCGGCGCGTAACCCACCACCCCACCCGATCGACCACGAGAAGGGAGTCTCCGCCATGAAGCGCCTGACCATCGCGCTCGGCCTGGTCGCCCTGGCCACCGTCCTTGCCGCCTGCTCAGGCGCCTCGGCGGCCCCCGCGACCGGGACCCCGGCCCCGAACGCGTCCGGCACGCCCGCCGGCGACGCGGTGACGATCACCGCCAAGGACATCGATTTCGTCCAGAAGCAGGTGTCGGTCAAGGCCGGCACGGCGTTCTCGATCGACTTCGACAACCAGGACGGTGCCCCGCACAACATCGCGATCTCGGATGCCTCCGGGGCCTCGGTGTTCAAGGGCGACATCGTCTCGGGCACGAAGGTCTCGTACGCGGTCCCGGCCCTGGCCGCCGGCACGTACACCTTCATCTGCGAGGTCCACCCGAACATGAAGGGCACGATCACCGCCCAGTGACGCCCGCCCGCCAGGCGACGAAGCCCCGGCCCCGGCCGGGGCTTCGTGCTGTCTGCCGCCCGTGATCACCGGTCCACCTGGATGTCGCGGCACTTGACAGCATGTAGTAGTACTGCTACATTCCGACGTGCCACACCTACTACATGGAGTTCTCCCGTGATGGCCACTCCCGCCACGCTCTATCGTCGCCTGCCGTACCTGACCCAGCGCGCACGGCGGTTCGCGGTCATCGCCGCTTTCGGCGGCTTCCCGCTGCAGCTCATCGGCTACTCGCTGCTCGTCGAACCGGGCCGGCTGTCGAGCGTCGTCTGGGCACCGATCAGCATCGTGTTGTTCTCCGCCACGGTCGTCGGCATGATCGCCATCGTCGGGTATGGCCAGGGCCGGCTCGACAAGGGGGCCGGCCTTGACGAGCGCGAACGCGCGATGATCGACAAGGCGCTCATCGTGAGTTACGGGGTCCTGACGACCGTCATCGTCGCCGTGGCCGGGATCGTCGCGGTATACGCCTCGTTCGTCGGCCCGATCACGATCGAGATGGCCGCGTTCAGCCCCTGGCTCGTCGCGATCGGCGTCTACGTCCCCTTCCTGCCCTTCGCGGCGCTCGCCTGGATCGAGCCGGACGCGCCTGGTGATGACGAGGCCTGAGGTGGCCACGCCCGTACGAACCCCGGAGAGAGAGCTCGTCCACAATCGCCTGCCGCTCCTCCGCGCCAACCGCGGCCTCTCCCGTGGCGAGCTCGCGGAGGCCCTGGGCATCCACTATCAGACGATCGGCTACATCGAACGCGGCGAGTACTCGCCGAGCCTCCATCTCGCCCTGCGGATCGCCCGATTCTTCGATCTCCCGGTCGAGGCGATCTTCTCCCTCGACCCGTTCGGGCAGCTCGGGGCCGACGCGCTCATGCCCCGGCCGATCTCCGTCACCGATCCGACCTAGGAGCCGCCTCATGCTCGAGATCGTCGACCTCGCGAAGCGCTACGGATCCGTCGTGGCGCTCGATGGGGCGAGCTTCACCGCCACACCGGGTCGCATCGTCGGCTTCCTCGGACCCAACGGGGCCGGCAAGACCACGACCATGCGCTGCATCTTCGGTCTCGCCCGGCCGGACCGCGGCGTCGTCCGCTGGAAGGGGGCGCCGGTCGAGCGCGAGGCGCGGCTGCGGTTCGGCTACATGCCCGAGCAGCGCGGCCTGTACCCGAGGATGCGGGTCGCCGAGCAGCTGAGCTACTTCGCCCAGCAGCACGGCATGCGCGGCAAGGACGCCAACGCCGCGGCGGGCCGCTGGCTCGAGCGGATGGGGCTGTCGGACCGGGCGAAGTCGAAGCTCGAGGAGCTCTCGCACGGGAACCAGCAGCGGGTCCAGCTGGCGACGGCGCTCGTCCACGACCCGGAGCTCCTCGTCCTCGACGAGCCGTTCTCGGGGCTCGACCCGATCGGGATCGCGACGATGACCGAGGTCGTCACCGAGCGCGCCGCGGCCGGCGTCGGGGTCGTGTTCTCCAGCCACCAGCTCGACCTCGTCGAGGACGTCTGCGAGGACGTCGTCATCATCGCCCGTGGCCGGATCGTGGCAGCCGGCGCGATCGAGGAGCTCAAGGCGGCGTCCGGCAGGCAGCATCTCGAGATCGAGGTCGTGGGCTCGGACGGGTCGTGGCTGGACGGGCGGACCGACCTGACCGTGCTGGAGCGCACGGACGGCCGGGTCAAGCTGCTCGTGGACCGCTCGGTCGACCTCGATGGGCTCCTCACCGTCGCGCGTCGCGCCGGGGAGGTCAGGCGGTTCAGCTACCAGCCACCGAAGCTGTCCGAGCTGTTCATGGAAGCGGTCGCCCCGACGACGGCGACGCCGGAGGTCGTTCGATGAGTCGCTGGCGCAGCGTCTGGCTCGTCGCCAGGCGAGAGATCCTCGAGCGCGGTCGCAGCCGCGGTTTCATCCTGAGCGTGCTGTTCACGACCCTCATCGTGGTCGGTTCGTTCGTCGTCCCGGCCATCGCCTTCGGCGGGCCCCAGGTCGCCAAGATCGGCGTCGTGCAGCCGGCGCCGAACGAGCTGCAACCGACGATCGTGGCGGTCGGCAAGGGCGCGGATCGGGAGATGGCCTTCACGCCGTATCCCGACGTCGCTGCGGCGAGGACGGCCCTCGAGGCGGACGAGGTGGAGGCCGTCGTCGTGGTGCCTGCCGACCTGTCCGGGCCAGGCCAGGTCATCTACAAGCAGGACGCCGACACCTTCCTCCAGAGCATCGTCGGGAGCGCCGTCGTGGCCCTGCGGACCAACGCGCTCCTGAGCGACAACGGGGTCGATCCGGCCGCCATGGCGGCAGCGCAGGCACCGCCCGCATCGGTGGAGCTCCACCCGCAGTCCGATGCGGACCGGGCGCGTTTCCTGTTCGCGAACATCGGCGCCGTGCTCATCCTCGTCGGGGTCTTCTCGTTCGGCTTCACGGTCCTGACCGGCGTCGTCGAGGAGAAGCAAAGCCGCGTCGTGGAGGTCGTGCTCTCCACGGTCCGGCCTCGTGACCTACTGATGGGCAAGGTCCTCGGGATCGGGGTCCTCGGCCTGTTCCAGCTGGGCCTGTTCGTGGCCGCGGCGCTCGTGGCGGCGCGGATCACCGACCGGTTCACGCTCCCGACGACGACACCGGCCGCGATCGGGCTCCTGGCAGTCTGGTTCATCCTGGGCTACACGCTCTACTCCACCGCGCTCGGGTTCCTCGGCGCGCTGGCGTCCCGGATGGAGGAGGCGTCCAACGCGGCCACGCCCGTGACGATGATCGCGATGATCAGCTACTTCGTGGCCATCTTCGCGGTCGCCAGCGACCCCGACGGGACGGTCGCGACGATCGCGACGTTCATCCCGCCGGCGGCGCCGTTCGTCGTCCCCCTGCGGGCCGCCTTCGATGCCATCCCGCCCTGGCAGGTCGGCCTGTCCGTCCTGCTGACGGTCATCGCCATCTACTTCCTGTTCATCGTGGCGGCGCGGGTCTATTCCGGCGCGGTCCTGCAGACGGGGAGCCGGATGAAGATCCGCGATGCCTGGCGGTCGGCCGGGGAATAGGCAGCGAGCCGGGGCCGAGGGGACGCCGCCGGGACGCTCCCCCGACCGTCAGTCGAGCGGCTCGAAGAGCCCCGTCGTGCCGCCCGCGTGCCAGAAGACCACCTGCTCGTCGTCGAGCGACCGGGCCCGGGCCTGGGCCACGAGCGCCGCGAGCGCCTTGGCCGTGTAGATCGGGTCGACGAGGATGCCCTCGGTCCGGGCCAGGAGCCGCGTCGCCTCCTCGGCGGCGGCCGTCGGGCGGCCGTAGCCCTCGCCGAGCTCGGAGGCGTCGAGTTCGACCGCGTCGGGCGGCACGGTCACCCCGGCCAGGACCGCCAGCTCGCGGACCGTCGCCTCGATGCCCGGCCGGATCTCCGCCTCGGGCCGGGCGACGAGGACCCCGGTCACCGCCGTCCCCTGCCCCGCGATGGCGCAGCCGACCACGAGGCCGGCCTGGGTCCCGCCGGTCGCCGTCGGGACGACGATCCGGGCGGGGCGGATCCCGGCCTCCTCGGCCTGTCGGGCGAGCTCGAGCGCCGCGAGCGCCTGCCCGGTCGCGCCGACCGCGCCGCTCCCCCCCACCCCGATGACATACGGCCGGCGCCCCGCGGCGCGGAGCTCGTCGATGACGTCCGCGAGCCGGGTCTCCCGCTCGTGGCGATCGGCGGTCCGCGTCTGGTGGACGGTCGCCCCGAGGAGCTCGTCGAGCACCCGGCCGGGGTTCGGCGGATCGGTCGGCGGCCCGGAGAGCACGAGATGGACCTGGAGCCCGGCCCGCGCTCCGGCCGCCGCGGTCAGCCGGCAGTGGTTGGACCAGCGCCGCCCGACCGTCACGAGGGTGTCGGCGCCCTCGGCGAGGGCCGCCCCGACGAGGAACTCCAGGTTCCGGAGCTTGTTCCCGCCGAATGCCAGCGGCAGGAGGTCCTCCCGCTTGATCCAGATCTCGGCACGACCGCCGAGCGCCGCCCCGAACCGCGGGATCGGCTGCAGCGGAGAGGGCGCATCGAAGAGCGCGAAGCGCGGGAGGTCGGGCGCCCAGGTCGGCATGGCGGCGATGGTAGCCCCGTATCATCGGGCGATGGCGATCCGTATCACCCCGGCCGACCGCCTCACGACCGTCGGCCAGCATCCCGGGATGGAGCGCTCCATCGCGATCTCGGCGCCGCTCGTCGACAGCGTCCGGCTCTACTCGGCGATCGTCTCGACGGCACCGGGCGACCGGACCCGGATCCATCACCACGGCGCGTGCGAGACGTCGATCTACATCCTGTCCGGTTCCGCGCACTACACGTACGGCCCCACCGGCCTCGAGTTCGCCTTCGATGCCGGCGCCGGCGACTTCGTCTACATCCCGGCGGGCGAGATCCACGTCGAGGAGAACGCGTCGGCGACCGAGCCGCTGGTCGTCGTCCTGACCCGCAACTGCCCCGATTTGCACGTGGAGTACATGGACGGCGGGCCGGACGGCTCGCTCGACGTCCCCGCGCCGTGCTGAGCGGGTCGCCCATCCGCCTGCGGGGGTGGCGCGATCGCCCGCTCGATGACCTCCTCGCCGAACACGGCCTGGCGAGCCTGCCCGAGCGCCCGTTCCCGACCGACGGCTGGTCCGGTTCGACCTTCAGTGCCATCGAGCGGGGCAACGACCGGTTCGTCCTCAAGCGCAGCTCCGCCCGGAACGACTGGATCGTCGGCGCGACGGCCGACACGGAGGTCCGGGAAGCCTGGTTCGCCAGCGTCGGCATGCAGGGCCTGCGGTGGCTGCGCTCGGCCGCGCTCCCGGTCTCGGCCGCCTACCTGGGAGCCGCCCGCGACGAGGACGGCGTCGCGGCCATCCTCATGGCAGACCTCTCGACCGAGCTCGTCGCCTGGGAGCGGCCGACCCACGCCCCCGCCCTCGGGATCGAGGCGACGGATCGGCTGCTCGACCGGATCGCGTACCTGCACGCGCTGCCGTGGAGCGAGGTCCTCATCGCGCAGTGCGAACGCGCCGGCGCGCCGCCGCCGCCGTGGTGCCCGCTCGCCGAACGGCTGACCCTGCTGACACCCCGGTCGGCGGCGGGCTACGCGGCGGCCGGCAACCCCGTCGGCGAGATCTTCCTGCGGGGCTGGGACGGCTTCGATCGGCATGCGACGGCGGCCGCGCGTGACCTGGTCGCGCGGCTCGGCGACGACCCGGCACCGCTCATCGCCGCGCTCGGACGGCTCCCAGCGGTCGGGCTGCACGGCGACATCAAGCTCGCGAACGTCGCCCTCCTCGCGGACGGCGGCGTCGCCTTCATCGACTGGCAGATGACGCTCCGGGCACCGGTCGCGGTGGAGCTCGGCTGGTTCATGGTCACCAACAGCGCCGAGCTGCCCCTCGGACCCGAGGAGGTCCTCCGGCGGTACCACGCGTCGCTGGACACCCACGCCGGGCGCTGGCAGTTCGCACGACGCGACCTCGACCTCGACGGCCTCCTCGGCGACTGGCCCGCCCAGCAGGACCTCGCCCTGATCGTCGGCCTGCTCCTGCGCGGCTGGCGGAAGGGCCGCGACGCCGATGACGGCGTGACGCTCGGATCCGGGGTCGCGGCCACCGACGACCTCGCGTGGTGGGGCGCGCGGGCCGCCGATGCGGCGGCGCGCCGCCTCTAGCGATCGATCAGGTCGGCGCGGCGAGGTCGCGCCGCGGGAACACCACGAGCGCGCCGACCACGGCGACCGCGATGACGGCCGCCAGGACGAGGAAGTTCGCCGGGTCGGGCAGGCCCGCGAGGTCGGCCTTGGCATCGACGTAGTGGAAGAGCGAGTACCGCTGCAGGAACGCCGCATCGGGCCACAGCGAGCCGATGACCTCGAGGAAGTACGACACGAGCACGAACGCGAGGCTGATCCCGAGCGCGGGCGTCAGGCGATCCGAGGCTGCCGAGGCCAGCAGCGCGATCGCCGCGAACGCCCAGAAGAGCAGGGTCCCGTTCAGCCACAGGATCGGCAGGTTCGCGACACCCAGTTCGGCCGTCCGGCCCGTGAAGGTCGCCCCGATCAGCGATCCGACAGTGAGCGCCGCGAGCGTCACCGCCACGAACGCGGCGGTCGCGAATGCCAGCGTGAGATAGACCCCGCGCCGGCTCAGGGGCCGGGAGAGCAGCACCTCGAGCGTGCCTCGCTGTCGTTCGCCGGCGATGGCGCTGGCCGCGAACCCGAGCGCAAAGACGAGGTTCAGCCCGACGGCGATCGGGTGGACGAACCCGATCGCGACCGCCCCGGAGAGGCTGAAGATGTCGCCGCCGCCGAACTGCGCGAACTGCGGCGGGACCGCCCCGCTCTCGAACACATCGCGCATGAGCGAACCGAACGAGTCGTACACGACCGGCAGGACGATCCCCCACAGGAGCAACCCGGCCGACACGATGAGCAGCCGCCAGCGGTTGGCGCGCCAGGTGTGGGCCAGCAGCGCGCGGTTCATGCGGGCACCGTCCCGACCGGGCCCGCCGGCCGGTCCGCGTCCGCGGTCTCGTAGAACTCGAGGAAGGCCTCCTCGAGCCGGGCCGGCTCGATCGTCATGTCGGCGATCGGGGCACCCGCGATGGCCGCGAGGAAGGGGCCGATGTCGCCCTCCAGCCGACACGTCAGCCAGCCTTCGGCGACGTGGACCTCGGACACGCCGGCGACGCCGGCGAGCGCGGGCGCGGGTCCGGACAGGCGCATCTCGACATTCCGCTTTCGGCGCGCGAGGAGCGCCGGGATCTCCTCGAGGGCCACGAGCCGGCCGGCCCGGACGATGGCGACCCGGTCGCAGACCCGCTCGACCTCGGACAGGATGTGCGACGAGAAGAAGATCGTCCGACCGGCCGCCCGGAGCTCGTCGAGCATGTCGTAGAACGCGCGCTGCATGAGCGGATCGAGGCCCTCGGTCGGCTCGTCGAGGATCGCGAGCTCCGGGTCGTGCTGGAGGGCCTGCACGATGCCCACCTTCTGGCGCATCCCGCGCGAGTAGTCGCGGACCAGCCGGCCGAGCGTGGCCTCGGACAGCTCGAGCCGCTCGAGCAGCTCGGCCCGGCGGGTCGGCGGGCGGCCGGAGAGGTCGGCGAGCTCGTCGAGCAGCCGCTCGCCGGTCAGCCCGTCCCAGAACGCGATGCCGCCCGGCAGGTACCCGATCCGCCGGCGGATCGCCACCGAATCGCGTTCGACGTCGAGACCGAGGACGCTGGCACTGCCCGCGGTGGGGTGCAGGAAGCCGAGCAGGAGCCGGATCATCGTGCTCTTCCCCGCGCCGTTGGGCCCGAGGAACCCGAAGATCTCGCCCTCGCGCACCTCCACCGAGAGGTCGTCGAGCGCACGGGGCTCGCCGGATCGCCCATAGCGCTTGCTGAGGCCGCGGGTGACGATGGCCGTCATGGGGCACAGTATCGGGGAACCGGACCCTGGAGGATCAACGCCCATGCCCAAGTCCCTACCCGAGCTGCCCGGGATCGAGGCCGGCACCCTGCCGTTCAGCCAGGTCGTCGAGGCGAACGGCTTCGTGTTCCTCGCCGGCCAGGTCGGCAACGCGCCCGGCGTGCCGGGGGCCGTTCCCGGCGGCATCGAGGCCGAGACGCGCCAGATGCTCGACAACGTCGGGCGATTGCTGCGCGCGGTCGGGCTCGACTACGACGCCGTCGTGAAGGCGACCGTCTACCTCCGCGACTTCGACGACTTCGCGGCGATGAACGGCGTCTACCGCCAGTACTTCGCCACGGAGCCGCCGACCAGGGCCACCGTCGGGGTGACGGCCCTGGCCGCGGACTTCCGTGTCGAGATCGAGGTGATCGCCGTCCGCTGACGGGCGATCGATGCGCGTCCTAGTCGCGGACGACGAACTCGTCGATCGCGACCATCGGGTGGCCCTTCGTGCCGGCGACCCTGATCGTGACCGTGTGTGCGCCGCGCTTCGACCACGAGCGTGAGAAGACGGCGGCATGGGCCGTGAACGACCGGCGATGTAGGTCGACCGTCTTCACGTACGTCCCGTCGATGGAGATGCGGACCTTCCCGCGGGTCGGCCCGACGGGCCCGTACCAGACGACGCGCGTCCCGGTGAACGCGATCGTCGCGGTCGCGCCGGCCCCGGTGGCGTAGCGGACGGCGTCGCCCGCGTACGCGTGGTGCCGGGCCGACTTCCAGGTCCCCGTGTACGCCACGTGACCGTTCTTCTCGGAGTAGCGATGCCGGTGCCGGGCGGGCGGGGGTGGGCTGCCGCCGCCGCCCGGGATCCGCGAGCTGGCCTTCTTGTAGTACCGCATGACCTTGTCGACATAGCGGCTCGCCCGCGTCGACCAGCCGCTCGTTCGCGATGAGCCGGTGAGCCACCAGTACGCGACGCGACGCCAGTTGTGGAGCCCGTTGTAAAGCGTCGTGAACTTGCCCCGGGCGACCTTCTCCTGGTTGGCCGGCGTCGGCTTCGCCTTGCTGTTCCCGAGGTAGATGCGCGCCCACGACGGCCAGTTGCCCGGCATGATCTGGTACTTCCCGTAGGCGCCCGAGGTCCGGTTGCGGGCCCGGTAGTCGCCGCCGGACTCGACCCGGCCGATGGCATTCATGAACTTGCCGAGACCGGGCGGGTGCTTCGCGAGCACGGTCCCGGGGCCGATGAGCGACAGCAGGATGGTGAGGGTGAGCGCCGTCAGCGCGATGGTCTTGAGGCGGCGGTTCGGGACTCGCAATGCAGCTCCTTCCTACCGGAACGGCGCTGGTTGCGAGGCGCCGAACGACGGCTGTGTCGGGCCGGGGGACGCTGCGGAAGGGGCCGCGTGGGCGCGCCGGCCTCGACAGGAACGGGATATGACGCCCGGCGGCTATCGCCGCGTCGGCGCCTGGGGGAGCGCCAAGGATAGGGGGGCTCGCAACGGGATGGCAACCCGACCGGGACCATCAGCCGTTGTCCGGAAGCCCCTCCAGGAAGACCGCGACCCGGTCCAGGACGTCGTCGAGGACGGGCTTCAGCGTGTGTCCCAGGCGCGGATACGTGACGAGCTCGGCCTGCCGGAGACGCGGCACGACGGCCCGCAGTAGGTCGATCCGCGCGAAGGGATCGGACTCGCCCGAGAGCAGCAGCACCGGGCACGCGATCGCGGGCCAGTGGGCGATCCGGGCCTCGGTCCGCTCCGGCGAGCCCGGCGGATGGAGCGGGTAGCTGAACAGGACGAGCCCCGCGTAGGGTGCCCCCGGCTCGGCCGCCGCGAGGCTCGCGACACGGCCGCCATACGAGTGCCCGCCGACGACGATGTCCGGCTCGCTTGGGACCACGGTATGGAACACCGGCACGGCATCCTCCGCCCGCCGCCGGGGCAGGTCGATCGCACGCGCCGCGTATCCGCGAGCACGAAGACCCTCCACGAACGGCGCCATGCTCGCGGCATCGCCGCTCGCGCCATGTCCCAGGACCACTTGCAAACCCACGCGGACAGGGTAGCCTTGCGTTGGGAGGTTCGGGGTAGTGCGCCGTGGTCCTGACGGGTCATGGCCGCCGGCCGAACCACAGGGGCATCCTCCAGCTCATGTCCGCTCGAGGGATCCCATTGCTCGTCGCAGTCGACGATCGTTCGCGTCCGTTCAGCGACCCTCGCATCACCGTCCTGGCGGTGATGCTGCTGTCTTTGTGCATCGCGATCGCCGGGCTCGTGCTCGCACCCGTCGCCCGGGCAGCCGACCCGCCGCCCGGCCCGACGGTCCTCCACTCCAAGGTGACGTTCTACGGCCGGGGCTACGGGCACGGCGTCGGGATGTCGCAGTACGGGGCCCGCGGCCGCGCGCTCGACGGCGAGGACGCCGCCACGATCCTCGCGCACTACTACCAGGGGACGACGCTCGGGGAGCTCGCCACGACGCCACAGATCCGGGTGCTCGTCCTGAGCAAGTGGAAGGCGACCGCGGCCAAGCCGCTCAAGATCATGGGGCGCGCGACCGACTGGTCGATCACCGGGGTCGACGGCGTCTTCCCGCCCGAGGCGAGACTGACCGTCACGCCGACCACCAAGGTCACGGCAGCCGGGTCACGGACGACCTGGAGGCTCCGCGTCGTGGACGCCGGCGGCACGAAGCTGCTGGACGCCGCGGCACCGCGGACGTTCACCCTCGTCGGGACCGACGACACGTCACGGTTCAAGCTGTCGTCCAAGCCCGGGACCAACGATATCTATCGCGGCATCCTCCGCGTCATCCCCTCGGCGACGGCGCCGACCGTCCGGGTGGTCAACCGGCTGTCGCTCGAGCTCTACCTGCGCGGCGCGGTCCCGGCCGAGATGCCCCACAGCTGGCCGGTCGAGGCGCTCCGGGCGCAGGCGATCGCGGCGCGCTCGTACGCGGCGCACAAGCTCCGCCCCGGCGTCTCCTCGTACGACATCTACGACGACTCGCGCGCCCAGGTCTATCTCGGTGCCCGAGCTGAGCGCGCGGCGACCGATGCGGCCGTGGCCGACACGGCGAACCTCGTGCTGTGGAGCGGCACGGCCGTGGCGAACGCCATGTACCACTCGACCGGCGGCGGCGCGACCGAGAACAACGAGAACGTCTACGTGTCGCCGACCGGCAAGCGCGTGGCCGGGGTGGTCAGCTACCTGCGCGGATCGCCCGATCGCCGCTTGGACGGCTCGTCGTTCGACGAGGCGGCCCCATACGCCACGTGGTCGATGAAGACCTACCGGCGCACGACGCTCTCGGCGTGGTTTGCCGCAGATCCCCGGACCAACGTCGGGTCGCTCAAGGCGCTCGACCTGCGAAACCGCGGCGTCTCGGGCCGCCTGATCAGCGTCACCCTCATCGGCTCGAAGGGGAAGAAGAAGGTCTCCGGCGACATCTTCCGGGCGATCCTGAACCGATCGCGACCGGCGGGCGACCCGATGCTGCGGAGCACGCTCTTCGACACCCAGCCCATCCCGTAGCCGGCGGATCGGCGAGCACACGATGCCGAGCGACGAGCGCGGGCGCTGCGCCTGGGCGGGCGCGACCGGCCCGAACCCCGATCCGCTGATGGTCGCCTACCACGACGAGGAGTGGGGCACCCCCGTCCATGACGATGTCGAGCTGTTCGAACGGCTCGCCCTGGAGTCGTTCCAGGCCGGCCTCTCGTGGTCGACGATCCTGCGCAAGCGAGATGCGTTCCGGGCCGCCTTCCGCGGCTTCGATCCGCGGGTCGTCGCGGCGTTCGACGAGACCGACCGCGCGCGCCTCATGGCCGATGCCGGGATCGTCCGCAACGGGGCGAAGATCGACGCCACGGTCGGCAACGCGAACGCGGTCCTCGTGACGTCGGCGGCGTTCGGGTCGTTCGATGCGTACGTGGCGTCCATGGTGCCCGGGCCGCCCGCCCGCCAGCCCCGCACCGCCCGGCCGGGGGACATCCCCGCCACGACGCCGGTCTCGGACGCCCTGTCGGCCGACCTGCGCCGGCGCGGGTTCCGGTTCGTCGGTCCGACGATCGCGTACGCGTTCATGCAGAGCGTGGGCCTGGTCGACGACCACCTCGCCGGGTGCTTCCGCTACCAGGGCTGACGGAGGTCCCGGCGAGCGTCGGCGGTCCGGTCGTCCGGTCGCCCGAACCCGAGCCCCGATCCCTACAGGTCTCGTCGCGCGAGTCGCCAGGCCGCGAGCCCGAGGACGATCGCGACCCAGACCGCGGACCAGGCGTCGAAGAGCAGCTCCGGCGGGGCGATGGCGAAGAACGGGTTCGCGTCGAGGGCGCGTTCGCTTCGACCCGCGGCGAGGACGGCCGCCAGGGGCGGCTCGAGCCCGTAGACGGTGCCCTGCCAGAGCCCGTCGCTCGGGAAGAGCCAGCGGCTGGCGTCGGCGACGCGGGCGAGGGACGGGATGTCGAAGGCTGTCGCGACGCCCGCGAGCACGCCGGCCATCCAACCCATCCCGAAGGCGACCACGGCGATCGCGCCGGCGCCGATCGCCGGGAGCACCGTGCCAAGGGCGAGGGTCAGCGTCATGAGCACCACTGCCTGGGCCGACAGGAAGGCGAGCGCGAGCACCGGTTGCGGTGGGCCGAAGCCCGAGATGATCGCCACGACGATGATGGCGAGCGCCCCCGAGGCGACCGTGTAGCCCACGACGACGACCGCCAGCCCGATCCACCGGCCGAGCAGGAGGTCCGCGCGCCGAAGCGGGCGGGCGAGGAGTGCGAGCGCGACCCCGGACTCGATGTCGCCCCCGACCGCCGGCGCCCCGAGGAACGCGGCCGTCATGGCCAGCACGAAGCTGAACATGAAGGCGATGAGGATCAGGACCTGCGACACGCCGATCCGGATCTGGAGCTCCGGGAGCCCATCCTCCCGGGCGAGCGTGACGAGCCGCTCGACGCCGAGACCCACGAGCACGACCGAGATGACGGTCAACGCGGCGAGCAGCCAGATGATCCGCCGGCGGGCGAGCTCCGTGACCGTGAGGCGGGCGATGACGATCACGCCGCACCACCATCCGACGGGACCCGACCGGGGGCCGGCTCCGTCACGAGCTCGAGGAAGCGGGCCTCGAGGGACTCGCGACCCGGCTCGACCGCGTGGACCCGGCCGCCGGCAGCCACGACGGCCGCCACGACGTCCGGCACCCGGTCGGCGGCGAGCGGCCGGAAGGTCAGCCACTCCCCGTCGTCCTGCAGCGGGCCGAGCCGCGCGAGGCCGGCGCGGGCGGCCGGGTCGAGCCCTGTCGCCCGGATCCGAACGCCGTCGCCGGCCAGGACGTCGTCGAGCGTGCCCGCGGCGACGATCCGGCCGTGGTTGACGATGATCACCCGGTCGCAGACGCGCTCGACCTCGGTGAGCAGGTGCGAGTTGAGGATGACCGTGGCGCCGCGGTCGCGGGCTGCGCGGACGATCTCGCGGACCTCGATGCGGCCGACCGGATCGAGCGCCGAGGTCGGCTCGTCGAGCAGGACGAGGTCGGGGGCGCCGAGCAGGGCGACGCCCAGCCCGAGGCGCTGCTGCATCCCCTTCGAGAACCCGCCGACGGCGTCGTCGGCGCGGTCGCCCAGGTCGACGAGGGCGAGCGCCCCGGCGGCGGCGCCGGGTCGGTCCCCGGCCGGCAGGCCGGCGAGCTCGGCGTGGAGGAGCAGGACCTCGCGGGCGCGCAGCCAGGGCTGATAGCGGAACAGCTCGGGGAGGTAGCCGATCCGCCGGCGCGCGGCGCGATCGCCGAGGGGAGCGCCGAGGACGGTCCCCGTCCCGCTCGTCGGCCGGACGAGGCCGAGGAGGAGCTTCACGGCCGTGGTCTTGCCCGCACCGTTGGGGCCGAGCAGGCCGATGAGCTCGCCGCGGCCCACGTCGAGATCGATGCGGTCGAGGGCGACCGTGGACCCGTAGCGTTTCGTGAGCCCGCGGAGCTCGATCACGGGGATTGACACGCTAGCTGTCACACGACCCCTCGATGCTCGGCTTGATCAGGTTCGGATCGAGACGCAAAGGGAGCGACCTTCGACATGTTGACCGTGGATTGTCCCTGGTGCGAGGGCCCGATGGCCCTCGAGGAGAGCACGCTGGCTTCGGCGACGTGCGATACCTGCGCCGTGCAGGTGGAGCTGGCGCCGGACCCGGCGCCGGAGATGGGAGCGCTGGCCGCCTGACGGGACGCGCTCATCGCGGCTGGAGTGACGTCGTCCGCAGGGTGGTCACCGGCAGGAACGCCAGGCTGACCACCGCGACGGCGATGCCCATGACGGCGATCGTGGTCGCGCCGGAGGTCAGGTCGATGAGGGCGCCGCCGACGAGCAGGCCGAGCGGCTGCAGACCGAGCGAGATCGTGCGGGCCGTGCTTCCGATGCGTCCGAGGAGCGCGTCCGGCGAGTAGGCCGTCCGCAGCGTGATGTACGTGATCAGGACGATCGACTGGGCGATCCCCGACACGACCGCCACCACGATCAGGACTGGCACCGACGGGACGGTCGCGATGATGACGAGGCACGCCCCGTTGACCAGCGTGCCGCCCAGCAGCGCGGGCCCGGCCGGCCGTCGTGTCTGGCGGCGGGCGCTCAGCAAGGCCCCGACGACGGTGCCGCAGCCGTAGCCCGTGAGGATGAGCCCGAGGATCGCCGCGGTGTAGCCGAGGTCGCGGGTGACGTACACGGCCAGCGCGGTGACGAGTGGTGCCGTCAGGATCGAAACGGATCCCCAGAAGAGGATCGCCGTGCGCAGGATGGGGTTCGCGACGATGTAATCGATGCCTTCGCGGATGTCGGTCACCAGGCGCGCACGGGGCCGATCGATGGGGGCCCGCAGGTCGCGTCGGACGAAGAGCAGCCCCGTCGCCGACAACGCGAACGAGATCGCGTCGATCGCCAGCGTCCGCCCAGGCCCGATGGTCGCGGCCAGGAGGCCGGCGATGGCCGGGCCGACAATGTACCCCATCGAGTACACCGCTTCGAAGTAGGAGTTGGCGCGGGCGATCTGCGGTCGCCCGACGAGTGCCGGGACCGACGCCGTGTAGCCCGCGAGGAAGAACGAGCGGAGCACGCTCATCGGGGCTGCCACGACGAGGATGACGGCCATCGTCGGTCCGCCGAGGAAGACCGAGATCGGGATGAGTGCCGTGAGGACGGCCCGGCCCAGGTCCGCGAGGAACATCATCCGCTTGCGGTCGCTGCGGTCGGCGAGCGCGCCCGCCACCATGCCGAACACGAGGTCGGGCAGGGTCTGGAGCGCTCCGACCACGCCCATGGCGAGCCCCGAGCCGGTCAGGGCGAGCACGAGCAGCGGCAGCGCCGTGAAGCTGACCGCGTCACCTAGCGAGGAGATGCCCTGGGTCGTCAGCAGGACGGCGAAGTCGCGGTTCTCCGAGAGTGGCACCACGCGGTCGGCGGCGGCCGGTGGGACGGCGATCGCGGCGGCGACGACCTCGGGCATCGCCCGATGGTAGCGGCGCCGCTACGATGCAACCGATGGAGGTCGCCACCGCCGCTGCCGCGCTCGTCCGGGCCGGGCGCCGCCTCGGGACGCGCGGCCTGATCGCCGCCAGCGAGGGGAACCTGTCCGTCCGCCTCGACGCGGACCGGCTGCTGGTCACGCCGGCTGGCCGGCGCAAGGACGAGCTGGACACATCGGACCTCGTGGTCGTCTGGATCGGGCATCCGGATCGGGAGCCGTTGTCGGCCTCGGGCCTGCGGCCGACGTCGGACCTCGCGATCCACCTGGCGGTCTACGCAGCCCGGCCTGATGTGACCGCCGTCGCCCATGCCCACCTGCCCGCCGCGATGGCCCTGACCGCAGCCGGCGAGACCCCGGATCCGGCCTCCCTGCCCGAGATGACGCTGCTGCTGCCCCGCGTCCCGTTGGTCGCGTTCGGGATCCCAGGCAGCGAGGATCTCGCCGCGCGGGTCGCGGCGACGCTGACCGAGCCGCCGGAGCCGTTCGCTGACGCCGTGCTGCTGGAACGCCACGGGGCCATCGCGGTCGGCGCGGACCCGACCGTCGCGGTCGACCGGCTGGACCTCGTCGAGGTCCTGTGCCGGACGTGGCGCGATGCGCTATTGATTCGCGCCGCACGGTCGGCGGTCGGTATCGTGTGACCGTGCGCATCGCCGCGCCGGAGGGAAACACGGAAGAGAGGGAGGCACCATGAATGCCCGCGCATATCTGGCGGAATTGATCGGGTCACTCGTCTTCTTCACGATGGGGTACGCGTCGGTCGGGGCGATCGGCGCCGCAAGCGTGCCCACCTCGAACCTGTTGGTCGTGCCGTTCGCATTCGGACTTGGGTTGCTCGCGGCGATCTTCGCGTTCGGCCATATCTCGGGTGGGCATTTCAATCCGGCGGTCACGATCGCGATGGTCCTCGACAAGCGCACGGCGCCCGCCGACGCGGTCGGCTACATCCTCGCCCAGATCATCGGCGCCATCGGAGCCGCAGCCATCGTGTATGTGGCCGTCAGCCAGCAGGCAGTCGCGAACGGCATCACGAAGCCGGGCACCGGGATCACCGACATCGGCGCGCTGATCCTCGAGACCGTGTTCACCGCCAGTTTCCTGCTCGTGATCCTCACCTCGACGAAGAAGGCGCCCGCCCTGGCGCCGCTCGCGATCCCGCTGACGCTGGTCGCGATCCATTTCGCGGACGCGACATTGAGCGGAGCATCGGTCAACCCGGCCCGGTCGATCGGCTCGGCCGTCGTCGGCGGCGACCTCTCCGGCATCTGGATCTACCTCGTCGGGCCGGTCCTTGGCGGCATCATCGGCTGGGGCATCTGGCGAGCCACGGAAGGGGCACCAGACTCACCGGCTGCCATCGCCTGAGCGATCCGCGGCGGGCGGTCTGCGAGGACCGGCCGTCGATCGAGTGCCTCAGAGCTCCTCGAGGCTGAACCGGCGCGCGTTGCCCATCTGACCCCAGACGCGGGCCTGGGTCACCGCGAGCATCTGGCGGACGTGGTTCCGGTCGTGGTGGACCCACTCGCCCAGGAGCTCGTCGACGCGGAGCTCGCCGACCTCCGGGTGGAGCCCGACACGCTCGAGGTCGCCTGCCGACAGGCCGCGGACCAGGGCGATGCCGTCCAGGCGAAGGGCGGCGAACTCGTCGGCGAGCTCGTCCGCGTGGCGCAGGTCGTCCCGGCGTGCCGCCGCGACAGCGGGCGGGTCCCAGGCCTCGAGGTCGGGCGGGAGATCGGGACGGTCGGCGGCGAGGATCGTGCGGATCCGCCCGGCGAACCCGCGCCGCTCCGCCTCGATCAGGTGACCGACGCACTCGTTCGCGCACCACTCACCGGGCTCCGGTCGCCAGCCGCCCTCAGGCCCGAGGGCGTGCAGCTCCGCGACGATCGTCGTCGCCGAAGCGGCGAGGAGATCCGCGATCCCTTCCGGCGGCAGCGCGGACAGGGCGGGCGAGTCGCCATCCATGGCCGTCATGCCGGCGGCGCGAGAGTGGTGTCGGGCACCGCAGGAGCCGCGGCGACCAGGTCCCCTGTCGTGCGGGTCGGCAGCACCGGGAGTGCCCGGCCGCCCTCGGCCAGCCAGCAGGCGGCGGACTGGCCCGCACCGACATCGAACAGCGGCGGCTCCTCGATCCGGCAGCGGTCGAAGGCCAGCGGGCAGCGCGGCTGGAAGCGGCAGCCGGGCGGGATCCGCGAGGCATCGGGCGTCTCGCCGACGAGGATCGTGCGCTGCCGGCCCCCTTCGGCCGGTGGCACCGGTGTCGGCGAGACCGAGACGAGGGCTGCGGTGTACGGGTGGTGGGGCGACTTGATGACCTGGTCGGCCGGGCCGATCTCCATGATCTTGCCGAGGTACATGACCGCGATCCGGTCGGCGATGACCCACGCGAGCGACAGGTCGTGGGTGATGAACAGGTAGGTCAGCCCGCGTTCCTTGCGGAGGTCGAGCATCAGCCGGAGGAGCTCGGTCCGGATCGAGACGTCGAGCATCGAGACGGGCTCGTCGGCCACGACCAGCTGCGGGCCCATGACCAGGGCCCCGGCGATGACGACGCGCTGGCGCTGGCCGCCGGAGAGCTCGTGCGGGTAGCGGAACGCGAAGTTCGCCGGCAGGCCGGCCGCTTCCAGCGCCTCGGTCACCGCCGTCTCGCGGTCCGAGAGCCGGGGCGCCAGCCCGTTGACCAGCAGCGGCTCGGCCACGAAATCGTGGATGGTTTGCTTGGGGTTGAGGGTCTCGTACGGGTCCTGGAAGATGAGCTGGACCCGGCGACGGTAGGCCCGCAGCGCCTTCGTCCCCCACAGGTCGGTGACGTCCTGGCCATCGAACGTGATCTTGCCGGCCGTCTGGCGGGTCAGCTTGACGATGACCCGGCCAGTCGTGGTCTTGCCGGATCCTGACTCGCCGACCAGGCCCAGCACCTCGCCGGACTCGATGGCCAGGTCGATGCCGTCGACCGCCCGGACGACCCCCTTCGGGCGCCTGTGCACGGTGTCCATCAGGCCTCCCCGGATCGGGAAATGGACCTGGAGGCCGTCGACGCGGACCAGCTCGCTCACGCCGGCACCTCGGCCGGCGCGGTCGCGGGCGTCGGCGGGCGCTGGCCGCGGCGGGCGGCGACGTCGTCGGCGCTGATGAGGACCGCGCCGTCCCGGCCGGCCTCGTACAGGTGGCACGCGACGCGAACCCCGTCGGGGAAGGCGACCTCCGGCGGAACGACCTCGCGGCAGACGTCCATCACCGCGGGGCAGCGCGGATGGAAGCGACAACCGGCCGGCGGGTCGCGCAGGTCGGGCGGCGCTCCCGGGATCGTCTCGAGGGTCCGCCGGTCCGCCTCGATATTCGGGAACGCGCCGAGCAGCTTCTGCGTGTACGGGTGCCGTGGGGCCGAGAAGATCCGCCGGACCGGACCCTCCTCGGCGACCTTGCCGGCGTACATGATGAGCGTCCGGTCGCACGTCTCGGCGATGACCGACAGGTCGTGGGTGATGAGGACGAGCGACAGCCCGAGCTCCCGCCGCAGCCGCTCGAGGAGCTCGAGGATCTGGGCCTGGACCATGACGTCGAGCGCGGTCGTCGGCTCGTCCCCGATGACGATGGCGGGGTCGCAGGCGAGCGCCATCGCGATCATCGCGCGCTGGCGCATGCCACCCGACAGCTCGTGCGGATAGGCGTCGGCCCGCTTGCGCGGGATCCCGACGAGCTCGAGCAGCTCCCCGGCGCGGCGCTTCGCGCGGTCCTGTGGCTCGCCGAGGCGGATCTCGATCGGCTCGGCGATCTGCTCGCCGACCCGGCGGACCGGGTTGAGCGCGTTCATCGCGCCCTGGAACACGATGCTGATCTCGCGCCATCGGTAGCGTCGGAGTTGGTCCTCGGTCTTGGGGACGAGGTCGATCCCGAAGAGCTCGATGCTGCTGCCCTTGCGGATGCGCGCGTTCGACGGCAGCAGGCGGACGAGCGAGAGGGCGGTGGTCGTCTTGCCGCACCCGGACTCACCGGCCAGACCGAGCGCCTCGCCGTCATTGAGCCGGAAGCTGACGCCGTCGACGGCCCGGACCCAGCCCGACTCGAGCTTGAAATGCGTCCGCAGGTCCTTGACGACGAGCAGGGGCGCCGCGGGGTCGGCCTGTTTCGGGAGCGGCCACTGGCGGCGTCCGCGGATCGCGCTGAGGTCGAGCGGCACGTCGTCGGAGAGCGGCGGCGCGACGGCCGCCCGCGCGGCGGCGAGGTCCTCGGCGTCCTCCTCGATCTCACGGTCGGGCGCCCGCAGGTCCTCCGCGATGCGGAGCTCGTCTCGAGGATCGCTCATCGGCGGACCTGGGACTTCGGGTTGAGGATGTCGTCGAGGGCATTGCCGACGAGCGTGAACGAGAGCACCACCAGGACCACGCAGACCGCGGGCGGGGCGATGTACCACCAGGCGCCCAGACCCGGCGCCCCCGCGTTCTGCGCCGAGTCGAGGATCTGGCCCCACGACGGCGCGAACGGATCGCCGAGGCCGATGAACGAGAGGCTCGTCTCGATGAAGACGGCCGCCGCGAACGTGATGACCGCCTGGGCGACGATGAGGTTGACGACGTTCGGAAAGATGTGGCGCCGCATGATGTGGCCCGGTCCGCTGCCGATGACGCGCGCGCGGTCGACGAACATCCGCTCCCGGATCGAGAGTGTCTGCGACCGGATGATCCGCGCGGTCGTCGCCCACGACGTGATGCCGATGACGATGACGATGACGAGCAGGGTCGCCCGGAGGCCGAAGAACTCCGCCTCGGGGCCGATGATGTCGAGGATCACCGGCGCCAGGATGATGGCGAGCACGAACGTCGGCAGGACGAGGAAGAAGTCCGTCAGCCGCATGAGCCCGCTGTCCGTCCAGCCGCCGACGAAGCCCGAGACGACGCCGATGAGGGCGCCGACGAAGACCGTGATGGCGGTGGCCAGGAGCCCGATCGACATCGAGATCCGGGCGCCGTGGACGGTGAGGTTGAGGATGTCGCGGCCGAGCTCGTCGGTGCCGAAGATGTGCGCCGCCGAGGACGGCTCGAGCGAGGTCCCCGTCGCGGTCGTGGCGGTCTCCAGCGGCCCGACGAAGAGCTGCGGGGCGATCGCCATGATCGTGAAGAACAGCAGGATGATGAAGCCGACCACGCCGTCGGCCCGATGCCCGAAGCGACTGATGAAGGTCCGCGCGCCCTTCGCGCGGAGTCGCCAGCGCTCGGACCGCAGGCTCGCGGCGGTGGTCGCGACGGGGGTCGTGCTCATGCCCGCACCCGCGGATCGAGCCGGCCGTAGACGAGGTCCGCGGCGAGGTTGGCCAGGACGACCGTCACCGACAGCAGCAGGAAGATCCCCTCGAGCACCGGGTAGTCACGGGCGTCGAGGGCGTCGACGGTGAGCGTGCCGAGACCCGGCCAGTTGAAGACGACCTCGGCCGTGATCGCGCCCGCGACGACGTACCCGAGATTGATCGCGATGATCGTGACCATCGGGAGCAGGGCGTTGGGGAACGCGTGCATCCGCAGGATCCGGCTGTCCTTCAGCCCTTTGGCACGGGCCGTCGTGACGTAGTCCTCGGAGCGGGTCTCGATGATCGAGGACCGCATGATGATGCTGTAGCCCCCGATCAGGCCGAGCGAGATCGTCGCCAGCGGCAGGACCAGGTGATGGCAGAAGTCGAGGAACTGGTCGACGGGTGAGGCGAACTGGCCGCCGGGCGTGAGCATGCCCGAGGTCGGGAACCAGCCGAGGTTGGCCGCGAAGATGATGATGAGCGGCATGCCGATGACGAAGTACGGCATCGAGTAGAGGATCAGGCTCGCGCCACTCCCGACGCGGTCGCCGATGCCGCCGCGTCTCCAGCCGGCGTAGGCGCCGGCCGCCAGCCCGAGGATGATGGCGATCACCTCGGCGAGGCCGATGAGGATGACCGTCGGCCAGAACCGGCCGCCGATGACCTCGGCGACCGACTGGCCGCGGAACTTCAGCGAGTAGCCGAGGTCGCCCGTGAGCGTCGCCTTGACGTACCCCACGAGCTGGTCGGGGACGAGCGGCTTGTCGAGGCCCCAATCCTTGCGGACCTGCTCGATCTTCTCTTTCGTGAGGAACGGGTTCCGCAGGAGCACCCGTTCCGGCGAGCCGGGCATCATCCGGAACAGGAGGAAGTTGAGCAGGACGATCGCGAAGATCGTCAGGATCGCCTGGGCGCCCTTGCGGGCGATGTAGCGGCCGCTCATCGCCGATCGACGCTACGTCGTGAGCGGACCGATGGAGCAGCCGCTAGCCGGCGTCATTCGTCGTCGTCGTCTGGCTTCGAGCCACCACGTCCTCGCGCCAGGACCACGCCCGCCACGACGACCACGACGACCACGACGATCACGATCAGGAGCGGCGTGTTGTCCGAGGTCGACGTCCCGCCGCCTTCGGCGCTCGCGGACGGGCTCGGGGCCGGCGCTGCGGACGCCCCGCCCGAGGCGGCGGGAGCCGCCGACGGCGCGGCCGACGGCTGCGTGGCGGCGTTCGTCAGCAGCGTGTAGCCGAGCGTGCCGTAGGTGAAGAGCGGCGTCCCGTTGGCCGTCGGCTGGTTCTGCCATCCGGCGAACGAATCGATCCGGTAGGCGTCGAGGTTGGCGTCGTAGTAGAGGATGTCGTAGGGGGCCTCGTCGTAGATGAGGTCCTGCATCTGGGTCAGGATGGCCTTGCGCGCCTCGGGGGTCGTCGCCGCCAGCTGGTCGTCGTACATCTTGTCGAAGGCCGGGTTGCAGTACTGGCTGTCGGACGAGCTGCCGATCGCGTCGCACTTGAAGATCTGGAGCAGCGCGTTCGGATCGACGTTGCCGCTCCAGCCCCACAGCTCGATGTCGTAGTCGGCGGTGTACCCGTCGCCCGCCTCCGGCGGCAGGATCTTGTCACCGAGGGTGGCCGAGTCGAGGACCTGGGTCGTGACCTTGATCCCGAGCTGCTTGTACCAGTCCGCGATGAACGCCGCGGCCTTGGGGTAGTTGTCGTCGGTGTTGGGCATGTACATCCGGAGGGAGATCGGCTTGCCCTCCTTGTCGAGCCGGTTGCCGCTCGCATCGAGCTTGTAGCCCGCCGCGTCGAGCTTCTGCTTCGCGAGGTCGATGTTGAATGTCCGCGGCTTCGACGGCTCCGAATGCCACTGGGTCAGGACGGGTGGGACGATCGTGTTGCCGACGTCGCCGTACCCGCCCAGCACCTTGTCGACGAGCGCCTTGTGATCGACGGCATAGCCGAGCGCGTCCCGGAAGGCCGGGTCGAGCAGGGCCTTGGTCGACGGCCCGCCGTCCTTGATGGTCTTGACCGGGTCGGTGCCCGTGCCGTACGTGTTGAACGCGAGCTGCGTCCAGCCGTTCGCGCTGCCGACGACGGTCTTGATGTTCGGGTCGGACTGGAGCGCCTTGAACTGCTCGGCGTTGACGCCGTGGGCGTAGTCGATCTCGCCGGCCTTGAGGGCCTGGACCATCGTGTCGGCGGTCTTGAAGATCTGGATGACCACCTGGTCCGGATAGGGCTTCGTGCCCCAGTAGTTCGGGTTCCGCTCGAAGCGGACGAACTGCCCGGTCTGCCATTCGACGGCCTGGTACGGCCCGGTCCCGACCATCGGCGGGTCGAACTTCGCGTCGCCGATCGTCTTGTGCGTCTCCTTGCCCCAGATGTGCTTGGGGATGATCGGCAGGTAGGTCTCGAGGATCCGGTCGGAGGCGTCGGTCGTCGTCGCGATCATCGTCGAGGCGTCGGGGCACTCGACCTTGGTGACCTTGGCGTCATCGAGGCCCGGGTCGAGGTAGCCGGCGCCGAGGGTCCCGGGACCGCCGTCGGCGATCGCGTCGATGGCCAGCTGCCACGAGAAGCAGGCGTCCTCGGCGGTCGCGGGCGTGCCGTCGGACCACTTCATCCCGTCGCGGATGTGGAACGTCCACGACTTGCCGTCGGCGGCGCGCTCCCACTTGTCGGCGAACCCGGGGATCGGCTCGAGATCGGGCCCGAAGTCGACGAGCAGGTTGTAGTTGAGCTGGAACGCCTCATACCCGACGACGAGCAGCGTCGCGAACGGGTTCAGCGAGTCGAGGTCCTGGGTCGTCCCGACCCGGATGACGACCGGATCGGCGGCGGCAGCCGGGGTCCCGGCCGGGAGCAGCAGGGCGGCCGCGATGGCGCTCGCCGCGAGGACCCGCGCCAGTCGGGCGCGCAGGGATGATCGCATCAGTCGAGTCTCCTCCTGTAGGGCCCTCCCGCCCGAAGTGACGGTACGGTGGCACAGGGCGGCGAGGCACGCAAGGACCGCGCCCGCAGGGCGCGCCCCTAGACCATCCAGGAGGTCGCGGGTTCCGCCTCGAGGAGGATCGGCCGGTCGATCCGGAAACGCTCGAGGTCACCGGCGGAGGGCGTCGCTCCGTCGAGGCTCAGCTCCGCGGCGATGCGGCCGAGGACCGATGCGTACTTGAACCCGTGGGCCGCCCCGAGGAGCACGACGACGCCCGGCGCCTCGGGCACCCGGTCGACGACGAAGTCCCGATCCGGGGTCAGCGTGTAGAGGCACGTCTTCGTCAGGATCTCCGGCCCGACCGCCCCAGGCAGGTGCGCGCCGAGGAACACCCGCAGGCGCGCGTCGGCCGTCTCGTCGCGTTCGAAGGTCCTCGTCGCCGGCGTCGTCGGCTGGCCACCGCAGTCCTGTGCCGCCTTCGGTCCCGCCTCGCCGTACGTCGGGAAGCCGTAGAACGACGGGTCGTCCATCCAGATCCAGACCGGGAACCGGTCCGGGGCGAAGGCGGCCGGATCCGGGACCGAGAAGTACGTGACCTGCTCCCTGGTGACCGTCAGCGGGAGACGCCGCCCGAAGCCGGCCAGCAGCTCATTCGTCCAGGCGTCGGCGGCGACGACCACCCTTCCCGTCCGGTGGGTGATGCCGGCCGCGTCGACCTGGTACTCCCCGGCGACCGCTCGGACGGCCGTCACGGGGGAGCGGTCCCGGAGCGTCGCCCCGCGAGCCACCGCGAGGCGCCGGTGCGCCGCGTTGCCCTTGTAGGGGTCGGCCAGGCCGCCTTGCGATTGCCACAGCGCGGTCGTGTCCTCGTCGAGGCGCCACTGCGGCCAGCGCCGCATGACCTCCGGGCCGTCGATGAGCTCGAACGGGACGTCCTCGGCGGCGAGGCTCTCGGTGTAGTCGGACCTCGGGATCGCGGCGTCCGCCGGCCACAGGTCGAGGCCACCGGTGACCGTGACGATCGGTTCATCGGCCTCGGCCTCAACGATGGACCACGTCTCGTAGGCCCGCTTCGCGAGGCGGACGTAGTCGGGCCGGTGGTACGAGAGCCGGATGATCCGGCTGTGGTCCGCGGAGGCGCCATTGGCGTGGCCGAACTCGAACCGTTCCAGGCCGAGGACGCGGGCACCGGGGCGGGTCGAGGCCCAGTACGCGGCGCCCGAGCCGAGCGCGCCCAGACCCACGACGATGACGTCCCATTCGCGGCGATCCATGGTCATCGACCGATGGTAGGACGGGAGGCGGGTCCGGGCCGCGGCCGTTCCGGTCCGGTTGTGCGCACGACCGTGTGCTATCGTGTGCGCATGAACGTGCGCACGAACCTCATGCTGCCCGAGGACCTGGTTGCGTCGATCGACGAGATCGCCGGCCCGCGCGGGCGCAGCCGGTATGTCGCCGCAGCCCTTGAGAAGGCGATCCGCCGCGACCGGCTCATCGCGGCCATCCATGCGACGGCCGGAGCGTGGAAGGACCATCCGTTGTTTCCCACCGACCAGTCGGTCGTGGACTTCGTCCGGGAAGGTCGGGAGTCCCACTTCGACCCGTGGGCAGAGCCGGAGCGATGACCCGATATCTCCTCGATGCGACGTTCCTCATCGACCACCTTCGAGGCCATGCGACGGCCGTGGAGCGCTTCCGAACGCTCATGGATGCCGGCGATGAGCCGATCGTCTCGGATGTCGCCGCGGCCGGGGTGTGGGCCGGCTGGAATCCCGCGGCAGAGCCGGCCATCACCTCACTGCTCCGGTACCTCGAGTTCGTCCAGCCCGGGCCGCCGACGTCTCGCATCGCGGGGATCTGGAGGGCCGAGGCCCGGCAACGCGGGCGAACACTGCATCTCGACGATGCGCTCATCGCCGCCACGGCCTATCACCTGCATGCCACGGTGCTGACGCGGAACGTCCGCGACTTCGAGCTGACGCCGGTCCGGGTCGAGACCTACTGACCGAACTCGCGGACCTCGACCGGGGCGACGCGACCGCCGACGTCGACCGTGCCGGCCGCCGGATCGGGTCGGACGTACAGCTCCGACGCGACGCCCTGGCGGATCGTCAGGTCACGCCCGAGCTTGCCGCCCATGACCACGGCGGCGAGACCCGTCGCCTCGTCCTCGACGATCCCGAAGCCCGCGGCGAAGAACCGCGACCGCAGCAGGCCCGCATCCTCGTCGATCCAGGCCCAGACATATGCCCCGTGCTCGTCCTCCGCCGCGGGCGTCAATGCCTCGATCTCGGCCGGGCTGCCGTACTGACGCGTCGGGAGGTCGCCGAGCCAGCTCGGCCGCGCGCGGATCCAGGTGAGCTCACCGTCCTCCCAGGTCCTGACCGCCCCGGCCGGGAGATGGATCATGTCGACGGGCATCCCCTCGTGGCGGAGCAGCCACGACGTCCCGACCGTGGGATGCCCGGCGAACGCCATCTCCATCCCGGGCGTGTAGATGGCGATGCTGGCCTCGCCGCCGGCCACCTCGTCGACGTAGACGGTCTCGCTGAACCCGAGCTCGCGGGCTACCGCGAGGCGGACCGCTGGTCCGATCGCGCGGCCGTCGAGGAAGACACCGAGCGGGTTACCGCCGCGGCCGTCGGGTCCGAGGAAGACGCGCAGGACATGGAGCTTGGTCACTCGGTCACCTCCCGGGCGGCTGCCCTGCGCCGCGCCAGCGCCACGCGCTCGATGCCGACGACGCTCATCGCATCGGTGATGCGGCCATCAAGGGTCATCGCGACGGCCTCGTCGAACGGGACCCAGCGGATCGTCAGCGCCTCGGACGGCTCGGGCTCGGCGTCGCCATGGGTGAGCCCGGTCGCCAGGAACAGGATCGCCCGTTCGTCCGAGACCGAGTTCGAGAGGTCGAGCCGGGCGAGCTCGCGCCACTCGGCCGCAACGACGCCGGTCTCCTCGCGCAGCTCGCGCTGGGCGCCGGTCAGGGCGTCCTCGCCGTCGGGGACGCCACCTTCCGGGATCTCCCACGCGTACGCGTCGAGCGTGTACCGATGCTGGCCCACGAGGACGATCCGATCCTGGTCGTCGATGGCGACCACGCCCGCCGCGAGGTTCGCGAAATGGACCAGGCCGTAGATGCCGGGCGTCCCATCGGGTCGGGTCACCTCGTCGTGCCAGACGGTGATCCACGGGTTCTCGTACGCGACCTGGCGCGCCTTGCGGGTGAACCTGCGATCGTCGGTCCCGAACTCGTCCATCCGTCCCATCGTCGCACGCGCCGGGCGGTGGCGTCCTCGGCCCGGCCGCGCTCGTAGACTCGGCCGACGATGACCACGACCGACCGAGCGGCGAGCCAGCCGCGCTTCGCTGCGACCGTCGACTGGGACGTCCGGATCCCGGCACGGGACGGCGTCGAGCTGTCCGCGAACATCTGGCGACCGGTGAGCGGCGGTGGCGGCGCGGTGGCCGACGACGGGCCGGCGGCCGGCGACGGGCGTTTCCCGGCCATCCTCGAGATGATCCCGTACGGCAAGGACAACTGGCGACGCAACGCCGACACGGCGAGGGGCGAGTGGTTCGCGGCGCGCGGCTACGTGCTGTGCCGCGTGGACGTGCGCGGGACCGGGTCGGCGGGCGGGGTCGCGCTCGACGAGTACACGGCGA
Organism: uncultured Chloroflexia bacterium; assembly: GCA_963755115.1. GTDB lineage: Bacteria > Chloroflexota > Limnocylindria > Limnocylindrales > CSP1-4 > SPCO01. Next base: position 821,971 of record CAVWIK010000002.1, on the reverse strand, counting down.
CCGAGACGGAGGACGGCTTCGATGCCGTCGAGTGGCTCGCCGTCCAGCCGTGGTGTACCGGCGCCGTCGGGATGTGGGGCATCAGCTACGGCGGCTTCACCGCGATCCAGGTGGCGAAGCTCCGGCCGCCGCACCTGCGCGCGATCGTGCCGTTCCAGGCGACCGACGATCGCTACCTGACCGACGTGCACTACATCGGCGGCTGCATCACGGCCAGCGAGCTCTCGCAATACGCGGTGAGCCAGGTCGCGATGAACGCGATGCCGCCCGACGCCTCGTTCCGTGGCGATGCGTGGCTCGACGACTGGCGTGCCCGGCTCGAGGCGACGCCACCGTGGCTCATCGAGTGGGTGCGGCACCAGACCGACGGGCCGTACTGGCGCAACGGCTCGCTCGCGCCGGACTACGACGCCATCGAGGCGGCGATCCTCAGCGTCGGCGGCTGGTGCGACTCCTATGTCGACGCGGCGTTCCGGATGCAGGCCCGCTGCACCGCACCGACGCGAACGCTCGTCGGCAACTGGGTCCACGGCTGGCCGTCGAGCGCCAACCCGGGCCCGAACCTCGACGAGCTGCACGAGGTCGTGCGGTTCTTCGATCGCTGGCTCAAGGACGAGCCGAACGGCCTCGAAGACGAGCCGCCGGTCGTCTGGTTCGAACGCGACTACGCCGAGCCGGAACCGTACCCGGTGGCGTGGCCGGGTCGGTGGCGGGCCTCGAGGGCGTTCCCCCACCCCGCGACCCGCGCCGTCGAGTGGCGGTTCGATGCCGGGTCGCTGCCGCTCGTCGGCCGGCTGGAGGTCGGTGGCGGCCTGGCGGGTGCGACCGCGGGGATCGATCGGTATCGGCACCGGCCGGCGCTGGGGACGCGCGCCGGACTGTCGTGGGGCGCCGGCAGCGCGCCGAACGGGCTCGCGCGCGACCTGCGACCGGATGAGAGCCTCGGCCCGACCTATACGAGTGAACCGTTGACCGAGCCGGTCTCGGTGCTGGGCGAGCCCGTGGTCGTGCTCCACCTGGCGGTCTCGGCGCCGGTCGCGACCGCGGTCGTGCGGCTCACGGACGTGGCGCCGGACGGCACGTCGGCCTGGGTGAGCGCCGGCATCCTCAACCTGACCCATCGAGGGTCGCACGAGCACCCCGAGCCGATGACCCCTGGGCGGATCGAGGAGATCCGGGTGCCACTGCGGCACGCGGGCTATCGGTTCGCGCCGGGGCATCGGATCCGCGTGTCGGTCGCATCATCGGCCTGGCCGGTCATCTGGCCGTCGCCGTTCCCCGCCGAGTTCGAGCTGCACCGCGGCCCGGAGGCGCCGTCACGGCTCGTGCTCCCGGTCATCCCCGACGCCGAGGCCGGCGACGCCGGCGACTGCGCCCGTGCCCGCCTTCAAGACCACGCCGCCGGACCTGCGCGCGGTCGGCGGGGAGGGCGCCTACGACGAGCCGAAGTGGCTGATCGAGGAGGACGTCATCCAGGGCACGACCACCGTCACGATCCACGACGGCGGCGAGGATGTCCTCGAGGATGGGCGGCGCCTGTATGCGGCCGAGACGCTCAGGTTGACCGCGTCGGACCGAGATCCTGCCAGGGCCACCCTCGACGCCGACGTCGTCTACCGCTGGACCGACGCCGGCCGCGCCATCGAGATCCGCGCCCGCAGCCTGCAGACGAGCGACGTCGACGCCTTCGACATCTCGGTCGACCTCGAGGTCACCCTCGACGGCACGCCGTTCTTCGACCGATCCTGGCGCGAGCGGATCCCTCGCGACCTCGTCTGAGGCGGCCGCTGCGAACCGTGAACGAACCTCCGGCCACGAAGGGTATCGGGGCATCGACACCACGCCGTATGCTCGGGTCGCGACATGCCGCACGTGCTCCTCGCAGGTCCGCGAAGGTAACGGGAGGACGAGAATGACCGACTCGCTTGAGTCGCAACCGCTGGGTCGATGGCGATATGGCATGCATCCGCATGCGACCGAGATGCGGATCCGCTCCCTTGGGCGCGTCCACCTGCAGCTCGGCGAGGCGCTCCGCCTGGAGATGATGCACGACGGCCCGGACGGCGACGACCTGGTCCACCTGCAGTACTACATCTCCACGGAACTCGGACCGTGGGCGATCTGGCTCTCGTGCACACGAGAGGAAGTCGCCGACATCGAGGCGTCCATCCGGGACTACACGCCGCCGTTCGCGGAGGAGCCGAAGTCCTAGCCTCGTAGCAGGGTTGGAGCGGACCGTCATGCGACGTGGATTGGCACCTGCGGACCTCGGCGACCTGTTCGACCAGCCGCGCGCGGCCGTGATCTCCATCAGCCTGCCGAACGGCCGGATCTTCAGCCGGCCGATCTGGCATCGGTTCATCGACGGCCGGTTCGTCTTCCAGTGCCCCGCCGGCGATCGCAAGATCGCGCTTCTGGAGGCTGATCCGCGCGCGACCGTCGTGCTCGCCGAGGACGCCCATCCGTACCGGGCGATCGAGGTCCGCGGTCGCGTCCGCCTGACCCGCGACGGCTATCACGACGTCGGGCTCGGCATCATCCGGCCGTACGTCGAGGCCTTCGACCCGACGACCGATCCGATGGCGTACCTGAGCGTCGAACCGGGGGTGGTCGCGGAGCTCGAAGCCGACGTCATGACGTGCTGGGACTACGCGGACGACGCGATGATGCCGCGGTCGGATCCGCGACAGTGAACGCGCTGCGTCCGATAGGGCGCTAGGGCGCTAGGGCGCTAGGGCGCTAGAAGGCTACATTCGCGATGCGTCCACCGCGTTGGAGCCACGACCAGGCGGCGGGTCTCGCCCAGGTCGCGACGCCGGCGATCGTCCCGAATCCGTCGACGTAGTCGAACGGGTTGATCCTCACGGCCCCTCGCTTGAGCCACCGTTCGGCTTGGCCGAACGAGTGTCGGAGCTCCGGTGGCCAGTCGGCACGGGGCCGGTCCATCCCACGAAGGAAGCCGACCGCAAGGCTCCCCTCCGGATGGTCCTCCCAATGACAGCGCCGATAGATCACCGTCGGGGACGCATGCGGGTCGATCACGTTGTCGAGCTCTCCACGGTCCGCGCCGCCTTGTTTCCGCAGCACTCGCCGCACGAGATTTGCAGGCACCGGGGCGTCGCCGACAGCGATCGCCCGTCCCCACAGCGGCGACCAGAACACGAACACCCAGAGCGGGCCTATGCCGTGGTCGCCTGCGACGGGAAGGTCGGCCGAGAGCAGGACGCTCGGGTCTGAGACCGCCACGGGCATCCCGCGCTCGATCCTCCCTGTGGCCATGGTCCAGCCCAGATCGGCGCAGAGGTGGTGCACCAGTTCTGCCTCGTCCTCGGGCAGCAGCAGGTAGCTCATGGTCGGAACACGCTATCTGGTCGGGCACGCGTCCGTCGGTCGCATCCGACGACCACCTCGATGAGGACTGTGCCGGCTGCGCCCGATCCCACCCGTTGGGGGATGATTGGCAGGTGCGGCGCTGGCTCGTCATCCTCGGCGTCATCCTGGTGGTGTCCAGTTGCCGTGCCACGACAGGTGGCGTCGTGGTCGAGTGATCGCCGCGAAGCTCGCCCCGAGCACGGCGCGGTGCTCCCCAGTCGTGGGCACCTGGATCCTCGGGCTCGTCCTCTCTCTGACGGCGTGCGCTCCGATCGCCTCGACCGCGGTTCCCGATCTGTCCATCGTCAATGGGACCACGCTCAACGTCGCGCTCTTCATCAACGGAGCGTCGGTGGGACACACGTTCCGCCAGTCATCGTCATCCATCCTGGGCAGGGACCTGCCGGCCCTGCCCTGGCATGTCGAGGCGAGAACATCAAAAGGCCGGGTGCTGACGACGCTCGTGGTCGCGCCGGCGACGATCGCCAAGGATCACGGGGCCGCCAGCCATGTCGACCTGTCCTGCGGAAGCCTCTGGATCTACGTCGGCGCGGAGCCACCCGACGAAGCCCCCGGGCGCGGAGTCCCTGGGGACTGCGAGCCGTGATGGCGCGACGTGACGCCGCACGGGCTTGTGCCCACATGCCGACCGCCTGACCGGACCATCGCTGGCGACGATCCGGCGGGCATCAGTCCGGCGACTCCCGTTCGATGTAACTGTCCAGGACCTCCGACATCGAATATGGTCCATCGCCTTCGGCGTCGATCTGCGGCTCGTCGAACACGATCCAGTAGAACCGCCCGGGTCCCGATGTCGTCTGCACGGGTCGCCATGGACCGCCGTCCTCCGAAAGGCCGTGCCGGGCAACGGTCCCGGTCGGCTCCGCGGGCCACGGGCCGGGCGGGTGCTGCCGATCCTGCCGGATCCGGACTCGGTCGCCGATCCGGTAGTCGTCGCCACGCGGCATGATCTCTCCGACGGTACGGGCTCGAGGCGCCAGACTCCGATCATGGAACCACATCAGCGGCGGATCCTCGGTCGCATCGCCGACGAGATCGACGACTATCGCCACGGGCGCCGGTCGATGTTGGAACTGCTGAACGACGCCTGGGGGCTCTTCGAGGCGGCCGAGCTCCGCGATCCGGCGGACCGGACCCAGTTCATGGACCTGTACTACGCGTTGAGCATCGCCGACGACGCCGACCAACCGTGGATGCCGGCCGGACTCGGTTCGGTGGAGAGGACGCGCGCGGCGCTCGATGCACTCGACGCGTGGGCGGTCGTCCTCCGCGATGAGGCGTTCGCGGACGGACCGGACCGCGCGTGACATTCGAGCAAGGAAGGCAGTGATGTCCCGGCGAAGGAAGGTCCTCATCGGCGTCATCGGGGCCGCCGTGATCGTGCTTGGGGTCGCGGCGCTCCGGATCCTGCCGGTGTTCACGGGTCCGGCGCTGCCGGCTGGGGCCACGCGGCTCCACATCAGCACGGAGAGCCCGAACCTGTCCTTCGGGTGCGCGACCGCCCTCCTGTCGCCGGCTCGCGTGGCGACGTCCGGAGATGCGCTGGTCCTCCTCTCCGTGGAGTCCGGCGAGCCGATCGAGGTCGTATGGCCCGCCGGGTTCGCCGCCTGGTCGGTCGACGGACGGGCCGTCGTGGCCGATCCCTGGGGCAGCGTCGTCGGCCGGGACGGCGACGTGCTCGACAGCCTCGGCGGTGGCGTCGGCCTGGACGACGCCTTCCACATCTGCCCCTTCGGGATCGTGACCGGCGGCTGACGGCGCGATCTCCGGTGCCATCGCGGCAGGCAGCACCTAGACTGCGCGGCATGACGCACGCTCGGATCTCGGCCAAGGCCGCCAGCTTCACCGAGTCGGTCATCCGCGAGATGAACCGGCAGGCGACCATCCACGGCGCGGTCAGCCTGGCGCAGGGGTTCCCGGACTTCCCGTGCCCGCCGGAGCTCAAGGACGCTGCCGCGGCCGCGCTCCACGACGACATCAACCAGTACGCGATCACGTGGGGAGCGAAGCCGCTGCGCGACGCGATCGCGACCTCCACCGTCGAGCACTTCCCCGCCTGGGACCCCATCGATCCGGAGACGATGGTGACGGTCACCTGCGGCGCGACCGAGGCGATGGTCGCCGCGATGCTGGCGCTCCTCGACCCCGGCGACGAGGTCGTCGTCTTCGAGCCCTACTACGAGAACTACGGGCCGGACGCGATCCTGTCGGGCGCGGTCCCCCGCTACGTCACGCTCCACGAGCCGGACTGGTCGATCGACCCCGACGAGCTGCGCGCGGCGTTCGGTCCGAGGACCCGCGGGATCGTCGTCAACTCGCCGCACAACCCGACGGGCAAGGTCTACACCCGCGAGGAGCTCGCGCTCATCGCCGCGCTCTGCGTCGAGTTCGACGTCATCGCGTTCACCGACGACATCTACGAGCACATCGTCTTCGAGGGCGAGCACATCCCGCTCGCGACGATGCCCGGCATGGCCGACCGGACGGTCTCGATCCATTCGATGTCGAAGTCGTATTCGGTCACCGGGTGGCGCATCGGCTGGACGATCGCCGCGCCCGACCTGACCATCGGGATCCGCCGGGTCCACGACTTCCTGACCGTCGGGGCAGCCGCGCCGCTCCAGGCCGCCGCGGTCGTCGCGCTCCGGTTCCCGCCCGCCTATTACGACGACCTCGTGGCGGGCTACCGGGCCCGGCGCGACCTCCTGCTCCCGGCGCTCCGCGAGGCCGGCTTCCGCGTCTCGGAGCCGGCCGGCGCCTACTACGTGATGACCGACATCCGCGACCTGACCGACGAGGACGACGTGACCTTCGCGATTCGGCTCATCGCCGAACCGGGCGTCGCCGCGGTGCCGGGTTCCTCGTTCTTCTCGCGACCGGAGCTCGGCCGCACGAAGCTGCGGTTCGCCTTCCCGAAGCGGGACGCGACCCTCCGCGAGGCGTCAGCGCGCCTGACACGGATCGAGGCAACTGTTCGGTCATAGGCCCGCGGACCACGTCGGATCGTTCGGCCTAGATCCCGAAGCCTTCGGTCAGCTCCCGTTCCAGATCGGTCCACGCCACAAGCAACGACGGCAGGCGTGACCGACCTCGCACATCTGTCCCGGAAGCATGAATGGTGATCCGGTCCGCCGGGTCCGGGTCGCTCGGGTACCGGACCAGGAACAGGACATCGGTGCCTGGGCGGCCCCACCGCGGCAGTGCCGCCCGGCGTGGCATGTGCGGAAGGGACGCAAGGTCAGGCAGGCGGTCAGGCGGGTCCAGCACCTCGACATCGGGGCTGTTGTCGCGTTCATCCCCGTCGATCCCGATCACCCGCAGGTAGATCGATCGTCCATCCGATAGACGGTACGAGAACACGTCGCCCAGCCCGACCGGCGAAACGGACCGGAACGGTCGGCGAATCCGCATCGGCGCTCGCTGCGGGCTGCCCAGCCGCTCCCGGAGTCCTTCGAGGACGAGCGCCCTACGCTCGTGCAGCTTCGGGTCATGGCTGAATTGCGCGAGGTCCTCCCCTGACTCGATCCGCCCGGTCGCCTCGAGCCGGACGCGCTCCTCCAGTCGGCCGACACGCCACTGCGTATCGGCCAGGGCCAGCCAGAACGCACACGCCTCGCTCTCAAGCTCGAGGGCGTCGCCCCACTCGCTAACGAGCGCGTCAGTGGCCACTGGTCCATCCATCCCATCAGCGACGAGTTCTCGATATCGACGGCGGACATCGAACCCGGCGTCATCGTCGTAGAGCCCCGCGCCCGAGGAGCTCACCTGGCCGTTACCCGGCGGACCGCGTCGCCGATGGCCCGGCGAGCGTCGCTCGCGTCGAGGCGGGCCAGCGGGTCCGGGTCGATGCGATGCTCGGTCGTGGACGTGCCCTTGCGGGTGAACAGGATCGGGTAGATCGCGCCCGAGCCGTCCGCCTCGAGCGTCGCGGCGATCCCGTCGGCGCCACCGGCATCGAGGATGTGGCTCAGCGGTTCGATGCCCTCGTCGCGGAACCCGCCGTCCGGGTCGACGGTCAGGAGGCGGGCGAGGTACCCGCGCTGGTGGAAGACGTCGGGGCCCTCGGCGAGCTCGGTGACGAGACGGTCGACGACATCGCCCGGAGCGATGCGTGGCCGGTCGATCTCCACGCCGTACCGGGTCGAGGCGATGTGCCGCGCGAGGACGCGGGCGTTGTAGCGCGCGCCATGGACCGCGCCCGAGTTGGCCGGCAGGCCGTGTCGCTGGAGCCCCTTCGCGGCCTGGCCGAGCGTGCCCGCGGCGAAGACCCCGGGCAGCGACGTGCTCTCCCACCACGGCGACACGACCGGCAGCCGGCTCGCCCCGAAGGTCGCGAGCCCGAGGTCCGGCAGGTCGCCGAGCGGCGCGACGAACCCCGTGGCGGAGATGACGTCGTCGACGGTCACGAGCAGGTCGCCGCCGCCGTCGGTCCGGCGCAGGAAGACGTCGAGGGCGCCGTCGGCGGTCCGCTCGATGTGATCGATCGACGCGTCGAGGATCGACACCCCGCCGCCGAGGACGTGGTCCTCGTACGGCTGGACGTAGCGGGCGCGGACGCCGACGAGCGACTTCGTGTCGACCGAGAGCTTGGCGTGCGACGGGGAGACCAGGATGAGCTGGCGCGCCCACGGCAGCAGCCCGTTGGCGAGCTCGAAGCCCGAGTTCTGCTTGCCGATGATGCAGACCCGCCGTCCCGCATAGGTCTCGGCGGGGCGCACGTCCGCGTAGTGATAGGCGAACTCCATCCCCGGCCCCGGTGGCGTGTACGGCTCTGCGACGCCCACGGCGAGGACGAGGGTCTCGCAGGTGTAGCGCCCGTCGCTCGTCTCGATCTCGAAGCGGTCGCCATCCGCCACGCCGTCGAGTATCCGCGTCGCCGTCCAGCGGCAGTCGTAGCGGACCTCGAGGCCGGGCCCGCTCGGCGAATGCGGCGAGGTTCGCCTCCATCTCCGGCCGCGATGGGAAGTACGAGGTCCCGTCCATGAGCGTCGGGGCGATGGCCCGCGTCTCTGGCTCGTCGCCGAGGAGGCTGTTCCAGTCGAAGCGCTCGTAGGCACGCGTGCCGCGCTCGGCGGGGGCGTGCGGCTTTGTCCACGACAGCAGCCGCTGGAAGAACGGCCAGTGCCGGAACATGCCGCCCGGCGAGGGATCCGCGGACAGGACCGCGTGCCGGACGCCGTGGGACCGGAGTGAGTACGAGACCTGGAGCCCGCCGGGTCCGCTGCCGACGACGACGACCGGATACGACCCGGGCGGGAACGGGCGGGTCAGCTCCGCCATCGGTTCGCGGCTCGCAGCCGGCGCGCCTGCGCCTGGAGCATCCGGTACATGACGCGCGGGTGGCTGACGAGGAACGCCTCGACCGCCGGTCCCGCAAGGACGAGGCAGCGCAGCGGCCGGGTCGCCACGACGTCGGCGATCGGCGTCTCGCCAAGGAGGATCGAGACCTCGCCGAAGAAGTCGCCCCGCCCGAGCCTTGCCCGCTCGGTGCCGTCGACGACGATGGCCGCCTCGCCGTCGGTGATGACGTAAAAGCCCGATCCGCTGAGCCCCTGGCGGAGGACCCGCTCGCCCTCGGCGAAGACCGCCTCGTCGAACGTGTGGGCGATGCCCTCGAGCTGCGGCGCCGTCAGGTCCGCGAACAGCGCGAAACTGGCGATCGCGTCGACGAGTTCCTCGCGGCCAGCCATGGGGATGCACCTCTCGCGCCCTCGGTCATCCGACCGTCATCTGTGCACGAGCATCCTGCCATGACGACGGCGTCGGCGAAACGCGCCGGTGCTGGTGACTGGCCCGGCCGGGACGGTCGAACGCCATCGGTTGACGCCCGCCGCCGGGGCGGCGCAGCATGACGATCCAGTCACCGAGCGGAGGGATGGATGACCCTGACCAGCGACCATCGCGTCGAGCTCCTGGCGGCGACGCCGCTGTTCGCCGACGTCGATGCCGAGGGGATGGACCGCATCGCGCAGCGCGCCGTCGAGGTCGCCTTCGAGCCGGGGCACGTCATCGCCCGCCAGGGCGACATCGGGACGGGCTTCTTCGTCGTCGTGACCGGGGCGGTCCGGGTCGTCCGGGATGGGGAGGACATCGCCCGCCTCGGCCCCGGCGAGTTCTTCGGGGAGCTCTCCGTGCTTGACGGCCTGCCCCGCGTCGCGCAGGTCGTCGCCGACGAGGCCACGACCTGTCTCGCCATCGCCTCCTGGGACTTCGAGGCGGTGGTCGCCGAGCAGCCGACGGTCGCGATCGCCGTCATGCGCGGCCTGGCGCGCCGGCTGCGCGATCTCACCGAAGGTCCACGGCACTGAACGACGGGACGGCACCGGACGCAGCGATGACGGCGACGTCCTCCGAGGGCACCGCCTCGCTCGTGTTCACCGACATCGAGGGATCGACCCGCCTCGAGGAACGGATCGGGACCACGCGCTACGGCGTCCTGCGCGAACGCCATCGCGCCCTCTTGCGCGGCGCCTTCGCCGAGATGGGCGGGACCGAGGAGGGGACCGAGGGCGACTCCTTCTTCGTCGTCTTCGACACGGCCAGCGGGGCGGTGCAGGCGGCCGTCGCCGCCCAGCGGGCCATCGCCGCGGAGCCGTGGCCCGAGGACGCCACGGTCCTCGTCCGGATGGGGATCCACACCGGGGAACCGCAACGCATCGGTGGCTCCCTGATCGGGCTCGACGTGAACCGCGCCGCGCGCATCGCCGCCGCCGCGCACGGCGGCCAGATCCTCGTCTCCGACGCGACCCGAGCCCTGGCCGCCGCGTCGCTGCCGAGCGACGTCCGGATCCGCGAGCTCGGGGAGTACCGGCTGCGCGACCTGACGGCGCCGGAGCGGTTGAGCCAGGTCGACGCCGAAGGCCTGCCGGCCGCCTTTCCGCCGCCGCGGACGAGCGAATCGCGACCCGACGAATCTGCCGGGCCAGCTGACGACGTTCGTGGGTCGCCAGGACGAGCTGGCCGAGACCGAGGCGCTGCTCGGGGGCACCCGGCTGCTGACGTTGACCGGACCGGGCGGCACGGGCAAGACCCGTCTCTCGATCGCGCTCGCGACCCAGGTCTCGGACCGATTCCCCGACGGCGTCTTCTTCGTCCCGCTCGAGCCCATCCGCGACCCGATGCTCGTCATGTCGCGGATCGCCGCGTCGATCGGCGTCGCCGAGGGCGGCGCCCAGCCGATCGCCGAGGCTGTGTCGGCCTGGCTGGCGACGCGCCGGGTGCTCCTCGTCCTCGACAACTTCGAACAGGTCCTCGAGGGCGCGACGATCATCGCCGGCCTCCTCCGGGCCGCGCCGGACCTGAAGATCGTCGCCACCAGCCGGGCAGCGCTGCGGGTGTCCGGCGAGCAGGAGTACCCGGTCCCGGGTCTGCCGGTGCCGCCGGATCTCGCATCGCTGAGCAGCGTCGAACGGATGAACCTGCCGGGCGGCGCACGCGGGATCGACGCGGCCGCCGTCGGGCAGTACGCCGCGGTCCGGCTGTTCATCGAGCGCGCGAAGGCGGTCCGCCCGGCGTTCGCGGTCACCAACGACAACGCGCCGGCCGTGGCCGCCATCGCCGCCCGGCTGCACGGCATGCCGCTCGCGATCGAGCTCGCGGCCGCGCGCGTCAAGCTGCTGTCCCCGGACGCGATCCTGAGTCGGCTCGAGCACCAGCTCGACGTCCTGGCCTCGGGCGGTCGGGACCTGCCGGCGCGCCAGCAGACCCTGCGCGGCGCGATCGCCTGGAGCTACGACCTGCTCGACGACGGCAGCCGCCGGCTGCTCGACCGGCTGTCGGTGTTCGCCGGGTCGGCCGACATCGCCGCCGCCGAGGCCGTGCTCGGCCCTGGGTCGGAGCTGGGCCTCGACGTCGTGGACGGCCTCTCGGCGCTCGCCGACCAGAGCCTCGCGAGGATCGACGAGACCCCGGACGGCGAGCCGCGATTCGGGCTGCTCGAGTCGATCCGCGAGTTCGCCGCGGAGCAGCTGCTCGCCCGGGGCGAGGACCAGACGATCGTCGATCGCCACCGCGACTGGTTCGCGAACCTGGCCGAGACCGCGGCCCCCGAGCTCGCCGGCGACGACCAGCGCACCTGGCTCGACCGCCTGGAGTTGGCCCACGACGACATCCGGTTGGTGCTGGACCACGCGGTCGCCCGCCCCGAGCCGGCCATCGCGATCCCGGTCGCGTTCGCGATGTGGCGGTTCTGGCAGAAGCACGGCCACCTGGCGGAGGCACGGTGGCGGCTCGACGCCATGGAGGCGGCCGCCTGGTCGCACGACGAGCCACGCCTCCGGGCCCGGCTGCTCGAAGCGCTCGGCGGGATCTGCTGGTGGCAGGGCGACATCGAGCGGATGCAGGCCGTCTATCTCGAGGCGCTCGAGATCTGGCAGGGCATCGGTGATGAGCGCGAGATCGCCAACGCCTACTACAACGCGTCGTTCGGCTATTCGGTCGGGGAAGAGGGGCCGTTTCGTGGGAGCGACCCGGACCACATCGGCGAGGGCTACCTGGAACAGGCGCTGTCCGCGTTCCGGCGGATCGGCGACCACCGCGGCGAGGCCAACGTGCTGTGGGGCCTCGGCACCCTCCGCTACTTCTCGGGCGTCGACGATGCCGCCGGCGAAGTCGAGTTCCGGTCGGCCCTCGAGCTCTTCCGCGGCGCCGGCGACCGGACGATGGAGGCGTGGGCGCTCCACATGCTGGCATCGGCCCTGATCCGGCAGCGCCGGACGGTCGAGGCGCGCGACGCGGTGGTGCATGCCATCGCGCATTTCCATTCGGCCGGCGACGTCGCCGGGCTGACCCTGACCCTGTACGACCTGGCATCGGTCGCCGTGCAGTCGGGCGACCTGCCGCGCGCGGCGCGTTTGCGCGGCGCCGCCCACAACCTCTCGAACGAGACCGGGACGGGCCTCGCGACCTTCACCGAGACCGCGTTCGTGGAGGCTGGCATGCGACCGAATGTCCTGCAGGTCATGTCCGAGGCGGAGGCCGAACGGCTCGGCGCCGAGGGTGCGGCGATGACGCTCGACGAAGCGGTCGCCTATGCGCTCGAGGGTGCCCGCGTCGCCGAGGTCGCGGACCACCCGTGAGCTTCGATGCCACGGGCAGGCCTCGACCGATCGTCATGCTCGACGACGAGACGACGGCAGCCGACGGCGAGCACGAACCCGACCCGGAGGCGCTCATCCGCACGTGCGCGAACTGCGGCGCGTTGATGGACGAACGCAAGTGCAAGCTCGTGTGCCGGTGCGGCTACTTCCTGTCCTGCTCGGACTACTACTGAGACCACCGGAGCGTTTGGCCGATAGGGCGGTCGATTCGGCTAGACTGGCCCTCCGATGACCGCGCCCACCCTTCCCCCCGCCTCGTCCGACTCCCCTGAGCCTGCGCGCGACAAGACCGGGATCCCGAAGAACCCCGGCCGGCGCGACCTCGGGATGAAGGTCACCCTGCTCTTCCCCGACCGCGAGATCGTCGAGCGCTCGTACGTGCCGATCGTCTACACCGCCTGCCGGACGTGCTATTCCGAAGAGCCCCCCGAAGAGATCTATCGCCGCGCCGTCAACGGCGATTTCGACCCGGTCAAGATGCAGAAGCTCATCTCGTCCGTCATCGAATCAGGACACGGCTCGACGATCGAGCACATCGTCTTCACGTTCGCCATCACCGGCGTCTCGCGGACGCTGTCGCACCAGCTCGTCCGGCACCGGGCGGGCGTGGCCTTCGACCAGCAGAGCCAGCGCTACGTGAAGTTCAAGGGCGCGGCGACGATGCTGCCGCATTCGATCGCGGAGGGCGACCCCGACCTCAGGGAGCGGTACGAGGAGCAGGTCGACGGGGCCCTCGACCTGTACGGCGAGATGCTCGCGGCCGGCGTCCCCGGGGAGGACGCACGGTTCGTCTTCCCGAATGCGACCCGGACCAACCTCGTGATGACCACGAACCTGCGGGCACTGATCCACATGTCGGGCCTCCGGCTGTGCACGATGGCGCAGTGGGAGATCCGGCGGCTGTTCCAGCTCATCCGCCACGAGATCTTCGGCGTGTCGCCGTTCCTCGGCTCATTCCTGGCACCGAAGTGCGTGCCGCTCGGCTACTGCGACGAGTTCAAGAACCGCGACGAGCACTGCCCGATCCGGCCGCACAAGGACCGCGTCCTCGAGGCGTGGGCCGAGAAGTCCGCCGCCGCCAAGGCCGCCGGCCGGGATCTCCCGCAGGTCTGACCGGGCAGCGATGACCGAGGTCTTCCACCCGACACTCATCGAGATCGGTGGCAGGTCCATCTGGACGCAGGAAGTCCACGGCGTCGGCGGCCATAACCCGCTGTTCGATCCCGCGGGTGCCGCCCTCTACGTCAGCGACGGCTGGGGCAACAGGCCCGTGCCCGCGCTTCGTTTCCGCAGGCTCGATGTGGCGACCGGGGCGGAGACCGCCAAGTGGCCGTGCGGGTCGTCCGTGCGGTGCCTCGTCGCGCTCGACGGCGGCGACATGCTCGTCGCGACGGATCAGCGGCTCGTGAGACTGGCTGCACTCACGCTAACGGAGCGCGCCCGGTGGAACCGATCGGTCCGCCACGCGACGACGATGGCGGTCCAGGGTGGTGTTGCCGTCGCCGGCAACCCGGTGATGCCGACCATCGGCCTTGTCGACCTCGTGACCGGGGCAGTCCGTCGCAAGCGCCATGGACCCGTCGTTGCGATCCTCCAGCGCCGTGACGGCGATCCGGTGCTTGTTGGGGGGTCATCGGGCGGGCTTGCGGCCATTGATCCGGCAACAGGGACAATCCGGAAGCTCAGGTCGGCACCACCAGCGATGGCGGGGGCTTTGGCTGAGGACCGGCAGGGCGTGTGGCTGGTTGCGGGCACTCGGATGAAGATCAGCGAACGCCCTGACGGCATCAGCCTGCGGCCCGGCGATGCCGTGACGCAGGTCGAATGGCACCCACTCGGCGACGGCCAGCCGCGCGTAGTGGAAGTCCCGCTCCCCGTCCGCACGATCGCGGTTGGCCCCAGTTCGATCTGGCTCACGCCAACGCCCATTCCTGGCTCGTCGCAGTATCTCGTCATCGGCGAGACGGGCGGCGGCTGGCGGATTTGGCGCCCACCGGACCGGGAGGCGATCGAGGCGGTTGCGCCGGCTCTCGGCCTCGTGGTGACGACTGCGCGCCGTCAGGCCACCGAACGGACTGTCTTCACCTGCCACCGAATTGGGGAGTACGGCGGGCGAGGGGCAGAACCCCGGTAGGCTCTACACCTCGTGTCGCGCTGGGCAAGCGGGATAGGCAAGACCTCCAGAATGTGCATCAAGGCCGCCGAACCCCTCAGGCCGCGCCGAGCTCCGAGACGAACCTTCGGATGACGCGCGCGAGTCGCGGCCCCGCGACGGCCCCGGCGGCCAGCACCTCCTCGTGGGTGAGCGGCGACCCGCTGTAGCCCGCGCCCGCGTTCGTGACCAGCGACACCCCGCACACCTCCAGCCCGACCCAGCGGGCGGCGATGCACTCGAGCACGGTCGACATCCCGACCGCGTGACCGCCGAGACCCGCGAGCATCCGGACCTCGGCCGGCGTCTCGTAGTTCGGCCCGGTCAGCCCGATGTAGATGCCCTCGGCCAGCGCGACGTCCTCGGCCTTCCCCGCGGCGTGCAACCGCTCGCGGAGCCGCGGGCTCCAGGCGTCGGTGAGGTCCGGGAAGCGCGGCCCAAGCGCGTCGGCATTCGCGCCGATCAAGGGGTTCTGCCCGGTCAGGTTGATGTGGTCGGTCATGACCATGAGCGTCCCCGGCCCGAACGACGGATCGAGCCCGCCGGCCGCGTTCGTCAGCACGACCACCGTGGCGCCCAGCCGCTGGAACAGCAGGACCGGCTCGATGACGAGCCCCGGATGGTTCCCCTCGTACAGATGGAAGCGACCCTGGAGCATCACCACCGGCGTCCCGCCCAGGGTCCCGAGCAGCAACCGGCCGGCATGCCCCGGGGCGGTGGCGGCCGGCCATCCCGGCAGCTCGGCGAAGGGGATCGCGACGGCATCCTGGAGGTCGTCGGCGAGATCCCCCAGCCCGGAGCCCAGGACGATCCCGACCGACGGAACGAGGTCCGTCCGCTCGCGGACCGCGGTCTCCAGCATCGCGAGGCGGGCCGGCTGTGCGGCCGGCGGGATCGGACGAGCCGGATCCAGGCGCTGACCGACGTCAGCGGGGAGTGGCAGGTCGGACATGCGGGCCTCCAGGAAACGCGTCCAGGGGGTAGACGGCCGAGGCCCGCAGGCTCCGTCGGCCCGACGGAAGCATCGACACCGGGATGCCGATCACGTCCCGTCGGGCGCGAACCCGCGGGCGGACCGTGGTGAGACAGCCACCCGAGCCGGGCAACGAAGCGCCCGAAGCGACCGGCGGCGGATCAAAGGTCCTTGATGCGATCTCGGGTCCTGCGATCCTGTCGGCCCCTTCGGGCAAGACCTACGTTAGGTGTCGCACGGTGGACGGGTCAACGCGGTTATCCACGAAATCCCGCGAGGGCCCTCCGTTCGTATCCACGAACTTGGTTCGCCCTGTGGACAAGGTGTGGACGAGCGTCAGCCGCCCATCGCGAACATCTCGATCTTCGGGAGGTTCGATGTCGAGGCCGACCGCAGCTCCGAGTAGCGATCGCCGCGGCGGAGCCAGATGTCCTCGATGAACGCCACGACCTCCGCGTCCGGCTCGCCGGACCGCAACCGCTCGCGGAGATCGTGCCCATCGACCGCGAAGAGGCACGTGTAGAGCTTGCCGTCGGCAGATAGACGCGCCCGCGTGCAGTCGCTGCAGAACGGCGTCGTGACCGAGCTGATGACCCCGAACTCGCCTGCCCCGTCGACGTACCGCCATCGGTCGGCGACCTCGCCCCGGTACGACGGGTCGGCCGGCTCCACGGCCCAGCGGGCCCGGAGCATCGCCACGATGTCGGACGCCGGGACCACCTCGTCGAGCCGCCATCCGTTCGAGTGGCCGACGTCCATGTACTCGATGAACCGCAGGATGACGCCGGTCTCCCTGGCCCAGGCGGCCATCGGGACGACGCTCGACTCGTTGACGCCCCGGCGCACGACCATGTTGACCTTGACGGGCGCGAGCCCGGCCTCGATCGCGGCGTCGATCCCGTCGAGGACCCGCTCCACCGGGAAGTCGATGCCGTTCATCGCCCCGAAGACCTCGTCGTCGAGCGAGTCCAGGCTGACCGTGACCCGCTGCAGACCGGCGGCCGCGAGGGGCGCGGCGAGCGCCCGCAATGCGGAGCCGTTCGTGGTCAGCGTCAGGTCGACCTCGCCGCCATCGGGGCGGCGGAGCGCGGCGAGCATCGCGATGAGGTCGGGCAGGTCCCGGCGGACGAGCGGCTCGCCGCCGGTGATGCGGAGCTTCTCGACGCCGAGCCCCACGAAGATGCGGGCGACCCGCTCGATCTCCTCGAACGAGAGCACCTGGCCGCGCGGCAGGAATTCGTAGTCACGCCCGAACACCTCCTTGGGCATGCAGTAGGTGCAGCGGAAGTTGCAGCGGTCGGTGACGCGAGATGCGCAGATCGCGCATGGCGCGGCCCAGCGTGTCGGTCACGCCGGGGCGTCCGTCGAAGGCGCGGGAGGACTCCATCCGCCTATCGTAGCCCGCCGGTCCGGAGGCGGCCCCCCGGGCCATCGGGGCCGCTTTGCCGAAGCCGTTGACAGGGCGCGCCATTCGTGAGGTCCCGCCACCCGCCGGTACCACCGGCGCACACCGCTGGTACCTCTAGCCAACTGCACCTTTCCGACCCCCGCTGGCACGATGCCTTCCAGTCCCGGTGCGTCCGACCCCCAGGCCGTCCGCCCCGATCATCGACCCGCAACCAGATCGACCAGCAAACCAGCGAGGACCCCGACGCATGGCAACGACGGACACGCGACCCGGCTTCCGCCTCCCGTGGAGCACGAACAGTGCCGACGGCGAAGGCAACGGCACCGAGCCGCCCGATGCCGCCCTGGCGACCGACGCCGCGGTGGACACGGAGCACGTGACCGACGCGCCTGACGCCGACGTCCCCGCAGCCGCCGGTGAGGCGCCCGAGATGACCGAATCGACCGTCGAGTCCGAAACGTCCGGGAGTGCCGACGCGGCACCCGAGACGGTCGCCGCCGCGGAGGCCCCGAAGGGTCCGTCCGCCGCGAAGAAGCCGAACAAGTTCCTCGCGGACCTCACCCGCGCGATGCAGACGACCGCCGAGTCCTCGCGCACCGAGACGATGGAGCGGTTCACCGCCGACGCGAAGACCGCCACCGAGCGCGTCCAGGCCGCTGCCACCGACGAGGCCACGGAGCTGCGCCGCGTCGCCGACGAGGACATCTCCGGGATCCGCGACTGGTCGAAGGCCGAGATCGCCCGCATCCGCGAGGAGACCGAGCATCGGATCTCCGCGCGCAAGGCCGACCTGGAAGAGGAGCTCGAGGCCCACTCCGGCACGGTCGACCAGCGGATCGAGCGCGTGAACGCCCGCGTCGCCTACTTCGAGCAGCAGGTCGCCGAGTTCTACGAGCGCCTGTTCGCGGAAGAGGACCCGACGCGCTTCGCCGCGATGGCCGAACAGCTCCCGGAGCCGCCGAGCCTGGACATCCCGGAGCTCGACGATGACCGGCTCGGCATGCCCGAGAAGGCGCACGCCGTCGCAGCGCCGGTCGAGGCCGCGCCCGAGCCCGTCGTCGAGGCCCAGGCCGATGTCGTCGTCGAGGTCGAGCCCGAGCCGGGCGTCGAGACCGTCGACGCCGAGGTCCAGCCCGAGACGATCGAGGCCACCGCCGAGACCGCCGAGGCCCCCGAAGCCCCCGAGGCCACCGAGCCCGAGGCGAACGCCGACGCCGATGCCGGCGCGGACACCCGACTCGAGATGCTCGAGTCGGCCCCGGACTTCGAGGCCGCCGAGGCCGAGGCCGCGCTGGCTGCCGCCGAGGCCGCCCCGAGCGACCTGCCTCCTGAGGAGATCCCTACGATCGCCGATGAGGTCCTGGCCGCCCGCCTGGCCGGCCTGGTCCCCGATGAGAACTCGGGCTCCAGCCCGATCCAGACGACGAAGGTCGTCGTCACCGGCCTGGTCAGCGTGGCCAGCATCGCCGGCTTCAAGCGTCACCTCGGCCGCCTCCAGGGCGTCACGACGGTGGGCGTCTCGTCCGGCCCCGATGGCGAGTTCGTCTTCTCGGTGCATCATGTCGCGACCATGGACCTGGCGGCCGGCATCACCAGCCTGCCCGGGTTCGAGAGCCGCATCACCAACCAGAGCGACGGCGCCATCGAGGTCGCCGCCCGCGACCCCGAAGCGCACGACTGACGTCGACACGAGCAACGAAGACGTCGGTATCGAAGAGGAGATAAGGTGGCCCGTCCAGCCGTCGTCGTCGCCCTCCCCAAGGGCGAATCCGGCCCGGTGGTATCCGAGCTGACCGACGCTGGGTTCGAGGCCCTGGAGGTCGGCAGTCCCGCCGAACTCGAGACCGTCCTCTCGAGCCGCACCGATGTCGGTGTCGCCATCCTCGACGGCGAGACCGACTTCGACGAATCCCTCGAGTACTACTCCGTCCTGCACGACAGCGGGCGCTCGATCCCGACGCTCATGGTCGTCTCCTCGAGGTCCTTCGATCGCCTGGTGACGGGCACCTCGGACACCGTCGAGGACGAATACCTGACCCGCCCCTACTCCGCGGAGTCGATCCGCTGGCGCGTCGAGGCGATGTGCATCCGCAGCCAGACCGTGGACGACGGCAGCGGGCCGGTCCTCCAGAACGGGCCGATGACCCTCGAGGGATGGAACCGCCGCGCCACCGTCGTGGTGGTCTTCAACCCGAAGGGCGGCGTCGGGAAGACCACGATCGCGACCAATCTCGCGGCGACCCTCCAGCTCCGGCGCGGACGCAGCGTCCTGCTTGTCGATGGCGATACCGTGACCGGCCACGTCGCGACATCGCTCGGCATCGAAGCTGTCCGGACCGTCGCGGACAGCTGGCGCGATCAGGCCGAGGGCGGGCCCATCGAGACGCTGACCGAGATCGCGGCCGCCCATTCGTCCGGGATGCGGGTCGTCTCCCTCACCGACTCGCCGCTGGAGACGGCCATCCTCGAGCCGGCCCGCGTGGCCGCCGAGATCCAGGCCGCGCGAACCGCCTACGACGTCATCGTCGTGGACCTCCACCCCTCCTACAGCGACCTCAACCGGGCGATCTTCGAGATCGCCGACCGGATCATCGTCCCGGTCACGCCGGATGTGCCCGCGATCCGGGCGGCCGTCCAGCTCCGCGACGTCGCGACCAACGACGGCTATCGCGACCGCCTCGCGATGGTGGTCAACCGGGCGAACAGCGGCGTCGGCGTCCAGGACATGGAGCGCACGGTCGGCATGCCGGCCCTCGCCCTCATCCGCTCCGGCGGCCTGCTCTTCGTCCGCGCGGCGAACGAGGGCCGGACCGTCATCGAGATGTTCCCCAAGGAGCGCATCGCGGCCGACTTCGACGGCCTCGCCGACGCGCTGTTCGGGATCGGTCCCACCGTGGGTGCGCCCGCCAAGCCGGGCCTTCGCCTCTTCGGGGCCCGTCAGAAGGAAGCCGTGGGGGCCTGAGCGCCCCGCGCGCCGGCGCCGGTCGCGTCACTCGGTGGCGTCGGCCAGCTCCGCTTCCTCCCACCCGGGCTCGCCGGGACCCGCGGCCCCCGTCCCCGGGATCGGCTCCGCCCGCATCCCCGTCGAGCGGTCCACCTGCTCGACCCCGCGCAGATAGAACCGGTTGATCAGGATGGCGTCCACGCCGTGCGTGTCGATCGGCTCCCCGCGCACCATCGCCCGCGCGCCGACGACCGGCAGGAACATCTCGCTGGACCGATCGAGGAGCCGCGCCGGCTCGGAGCCCGGATACAGGTAGACGGTCCCGATCACCCGGAACGGCGGCGCCTCGAGGGCGAGGTCGTAGCTGACCTTGTGGATCTTGTGGGCGCTCTTCTCGTCGTCGGTCATCGCCGGGAGCGAGCCCTCCCCGGCGATCACGATGATGAGGTCGTACGGGTCGACGCTGCGCAGGCCGGGCGCGTCGCTCAGCGGCGCGGACCCGTCGATGGGCCCCCACTGGACGTCGCTGATGGCGATCGGCTCGCGCTTGTTGAGCGCGTCGGACAGGCGTCCGTCGACCTCCATCAGCCCGACGAGGTGCCACTCCTCGCTGAACCCGTCGAATGCGTGCCCGCGACCGGGGACGACCGGGGCAGGTGCAGGGGCGGGCGCCGCGACCGGCTCCTCCTTCTTGCGCTTCAGGAAATCGAACGGCACGTCACTCCTCCGCCGAGCCGGTGTGGGAGCGGATGGTCTCGACGACCGTGTTGTCCGCCAGCGTCGTCGTGTCGCCGAGCGTCCGGCCCTCGGCGATGTCGCGGAGCAGGCGGCGCATGATCTTGCCGGAGCGGGTCTTCGGCAGATCCGGCGTGAACATCAGGAACTTGGGCTTCGCGAGCGGCCCGATGACCTTCGCGACGTGGTCGCGCAGCTCGGCGGCGAGGGCATCGTTCGCCTCGACCCCCACCTTGGTGATGACGAACGCGAAGATCGCCTGACCCGTGATCGGGTCGTTCTTCCCGACGACCGCGGCCTCCGCGACCGACTGGTCGTCGACGAGGGCGGACTCCACCTCGATCGTGCTGATCCGATGGCCGGAGATGTTCATGACGTCATCGACGCGACCGAGGAGCCAGAGGTAGCCGTCGGAGTCGCGCTTGGCGCCATCACCGGCGAAGTACATCCCCGGGAACCGACTCCAGTAGGTCTGCCGGTAGCGCTCCGGATCGCCGTAGATGCCGCGGAGCATGGCCGGCCAGGGCCGCTTGAGGACGAGGTAGCCGCCGCCGCCGAGGGGCACCGGGTTGCCGTCGCCGTCGACGACGTCCGCGCTGATGCCCGGGAAGGCGAAGGTGGCACTCCCCGGCTTGGTGGCGGTCACCCCGGGGAGCGGCGTGATCATGATCATCCCGGTCTCGGTCTGCCACCACGTGTCGACGATGGGCGTCTTCCCGGCGCCGATGTGCTCGTGGTACCAGAGCCACGCCTCGGGGTTGATCGGCTCGCCGACCGATCCCAGCACGCGCAGCGACGACAGGTCGTGGCGTCCGGCGTACTGCGGACCCTGCTTCATGTGCGCCCGGATGGCGGTCGGCGCGCAGTACAGGATCGAGACCTTGTAGTCCTCGATGATCTGCCACCAGCGCTCCCACGAGGGGCTGTCCGGCGTGCCCTCGTACAGCACGCTGGTCGTGCCGTTGGCGAGCGGGCCGTACACGATGTAGCTGTGGCCGGTCACCCAGCCGACGTCGGCTGCGCACCAGTACACGTCGTCGGGCTTGACGTCGAAGACCATCTCGTGCGTGTAGCTCGCCCCGAGCAGATAGCCGGCCGTCGTGTGGATGATGCCCTTCGGCTTGGCCGTCGTCCCCGACGTGTAGAGCAGGTAGAGCATGTGCTCGGAGTCGAGCGGGACGGCGGCGTTCGCCTCGGACTGCCGCTCGACGATGTCGTGCCACCAGACGTCGCGACCGCCCTGCATGGCCGTCCCGCCCTCGATCGCGTCGCCCAGCCGTCGGACGACGAGCACGTGCTCGATCGTCGGGGTCGACGCCAGCGCCTCGTCGACGGCCGGCTTGAGCGCCATCGGCTTGCCGCGCCGCCAGCCGCCGTCCGCGGTGATCACGAGCTTCGCCTCGGCGTCGTTGATCCGGTCCGAGAGCGCCTCGGCGCTGAACCCGCCGAAGACGACGGTGTGCGGGGCACCGATCCGCGCGCAGGCCAGCATCGCGATCGGCAGCTCGGGGATCATCGGCATGTAGATCGCGACCCGGTCGCCCGTCTCGACGCCCAGCTCGATGAGCGCGTTGGCCGCCTGGCTCACCTCGCGCAGGAGGTCCGCGTAGGTCAGCGTCCGCGTGTCGCCCGGCTCGCCGACCCAGTGGTACGCCACCTTGTCGCCAAGACCGTTCGCCACGTGGCGATCGAGGCAGTTGTAGCTGATGTTGATCTTGCCGCCGCCGAACCACTTCGCGAACGGGAGGTCCCACTCGAGGGTCGTCTCGAACGGCTCGAACCAGTCGAGCCGTTCCCGTGCCAGCTTCGCCCAGAACCCCTCGAAGTCCGCTTCAGCCTGGAGGTAGAGGTCGGCCTGCGCATTGGCCTGCGCGGTGAACGCGGGATCGGGCGCGAACGTTCGCGTCTCGTCGAGGAGGTTCTCGATCTCCGGCGAGGCTGGGGACGGCTCGACGCTCACGGATCCCTCCCATGTTCCTGCGTGGAGCCGTCATTCTAGCCAGCCCGTCGAACGGGCACCCACGTGGGTACCATGACCGGGCGCGACCCGTCGACGATCGGCCGGCCGAGCCAGCGATGCAGGAGCCGCCATGACCAGCAAGCAGGACCACCGTCTCTTCGTCCTCGGGTACGCCGATGCGGCCCTCGCCGACGCCGCCATCGCCGAGCTCGAGCAGCTTGCCCAGGACGAGTTCCTGCGCGACGTCGACTGGGCCGTCGTGACGAAGGGCGCCGACGGCAAGATCACGACGCGCGAGAGCACGCGCTCGGACCCGGGCGCGGCCAAGGGTGCCGTCGCCGGCGGCGTCGCCGGCGCGCTCATCGCGATCGCCGGACCGATCGGGCTGGTCGGCGTGGCCGCCGCGGTCGGCATCGGGGCGGTCACGGCCAGGCTCGCCGACAGCGGGTTCAAGGAGAAGGACATGGAGACCGTCGCCGGCCTGATGAAGGAGGGCCGGACGGTGCTCATCCTCGATGTCGCCCCGCAATACATCGCGAACATGCGCAGCGCGCTCACGGACGTCCCCGAGTTCCGCGCGGCCGACCGGACGCTCGAGTCGCCGGTCGACGGCTCGTCGGGCAACCTGCTGCGCTCCGCGGTCGAGGACTACAAGTCGAGCAACCCGAACGCCGGATAGCGGCCCGGGCGCTCGCACTCACTCCTCGGGGAGCAGGTCCTCCTCGGTCGGGCCGGCCGCCGCGTCACGGGTCAGGACGACCCGCTGGGGCCGCGGGATCTCGATGCCGTTCGCCTTGAACGCGTCGAGCAGCCGCTTGCGCAGCTCGCCCGCGGCCGCCCACTGATCGGCCGCCCGGACCGAGCCGAGGATCTTGAGCGTGACGCCGTACTCGGCGAGGGCCTCGACCCGCTCGACGCGCGGCGCCTCGAGCGACGCGCCGCTTCCAGACCGGGTCGCCCGCCATCTCGCGCCCGACGGTATCGACGACGTCGATGGCCGTGTCGATGTCCGTGCCGTAGGCGACGGTGACGTCCTGGTTGATGCGGGCCCAGACGCGGGTGAGGTTGGAGGCCACCTTGATCTCGCCGTTGGGGACCGTATGGACGACCCCGTCGAGGTCGCGCAGGGTCGTCCGCCGGAGCGTGAAGTCCTCCACGGTCCCGGACACGCCAGCGAGCCGCACGACGTCACCCTTCGCGAACTGGTTCTCGACGAGGATGAGCGCGCCCGTCAGGTAGTCGCGAACCAGGCTCTGCGCGCCGAAGCCCACGGCGATACCGACGACCCCGAGCCCCGCGAGGGCCGGCGCGATGTCGAGCCCGATCTGGCCGAGGATCATCAACGTGGCGATCACCACGATGAAGAACTGGAGCGTGCCGCCGAGCAGGTCGTCGAGCGTCTGCGTCCGCTTCTCGACCTCGACGGCACTGAGCTCCTGCGCCGTGCCCTCGGTCGCCTCGCGATCGAACAACGCCTTGACGATGCCATGGACGAACAGGCGCGCCAGGCGAAGGAAGATGAGAGCCGCGATGACGATCAGCAGGACCGGCAGCAGCTCGTGGCGGGCGAACTCCAGGTAGTCGCTCCACGGCGGCTTGTCGAAGTCGGGCACGGGCTCAGGTGCCCCCGGCGACGTCGTTGATCGTGACGCGCCGCCCCGAGACGAGCTCGATGTCCCGTTCGAGCAGGGCAGCGATCATCCGGCGCCGGCATTCGTTGGTGAGCCGCCAGCGCTCGGTCGCCCGGACGCGACCACGAACGAGCAGTCGGACGCCGTCGATGTCGACCGAGCTCACCCGAAGGAAGGCGGGTGGCTCCAGGAACGCGCCCTGGTAGATGGGATCGCTCGCGATCACGACGCCCTGCTCGTCGATGACGGCCCGCGCCGCCTCGATCTGCGACGGGTCGGCGATCACGATGTCGACGCCGATCCGGGCCCACACCCGGGTCTGGTTCACCGCGACGCGGATCTCGCCGTTCGGGACGGTGATCTCGTCGCCGTCCGTGTTGCGGAGGACCGTTCGCCGGAGGCTGACGCGTTCGACCTCGCCGGCGGCGCCGGCGAGCTCGACCCAGTCGCCGATCCCGAACTGGTTCTCCATCACGATGATCGCGCCGCCGACGTAATCGCGGATGACGTCCTGGGCGACGATCGCGACACCAGCGACGAGCACCGCAAGGAGCAGGATGATGGAGTCCAGGTTGAACGCGACGAGGATCGCGACGGTGGCGAACGTGATGATCACCAGGCGCAGGACCCAGTTCGCCAGCGCGCTGATGGTCTCGATCCGCTTCGTCGTCTCGGCGATCGAGGCGGCGCGGGCATCCGGGTCGTCGCTCACATGCTCGAGACGCCGCAGGATCATACGGGTGACGAATCGTTGGCCGATCCGCAGCGCGAGGTAGGCCAGAACGGCGACGACCAGGATCGAGAGGGCGGAGGCCGCGACCTGGCCGACCGCCGTGGTCAGTTCTTCGGCGCTTGGCATCGGCACAGCCTAGCGTGCCGAGCGACCGTCAGGCGGCGGCGCCCCCCAGCCGGACCGAGACGGCCGCGGCGGCCTCGCGGGCCTGGGCCGCGAGCTCCGGGACGCGACGTGGCGTGAGCCGGAAGGCCGGTCCCCAGATGTCGACCGCGGCGATGACGTTACCGCGGGCGTCGTGGACCGGCGCGGCCACCGCGTTGAGCCCGAGCTCGTACTCGCCGATCGCCGTCGCGTAGCCGCGTCGCCGGATCCTGGCCAGCTCCTCGAGGAGCGGCTCGAGCTCGGTGATGGTCCGCTCGGTGTAGCTGACGAGACCGCGTCGGACGATCCGCAGCACCTCGCGCTCGGCGAGGGCGGCCAGCAGGACCTTGCCCGACGCCACGCAGTGGAGCGGCGTCGCACGGCCGGTCCAGTCACCGACCGCGATCAGGTTCGGCCCGTCGACCTGGGCCACGGCCAGCATCGAGTCGCCTTCGAGGATGCCGAGGCCGGTCGTCTCGTGGGTCAGGCGGGCGAGCCGCTCGAGCTCCGGCAGCGCGATCCCGCGAAGGTCGAGGGTCCGCTCGGCTCGCTCGGCGAGGCGGATGACCACGAGGCCGAGCCGGTACTTGCCGGTCTCGTCGTCCTGCTCCACGAGGCCGCGCCTCTGGAGCGTGGCGAGGAGCCGCGACGCCGTCGACTTGTGGAGCCCCAGGCGACGCGCCAGTTCGGTCACCCCCGCCTCGCCCTGGCTCTCGCCGAGGGCCAGCAGGAGCGAGGCGGCCCGGTCGACCGAGCGTACCGCGTTGCCGTCGAGGACCATCGTGTCTCCTGTCCTGCTCAGCCTGCGCCCGGCGACGACATGCCACCGTGCGGATGCGGCGCCGGCGCCGCGTGGGCTCGATCCTCGAGGGCGGCGTCGAGCGAATCGGAGAACGCGGTCAGGACGCGGTCGATGATGTCCTCGTCCGCGTGCGCCTCGCACATGAACCACGGCTCGCGGGAGTCCGGCTCCGGCATCGCGCCACGGGCGTGCATGCCGATGGCGATGGCGTCATAGAGCTCGTGGTCGGTGGTCGCCCAGTCGCGGTACTCGCTGGCCTCCTCCTCGCGGAACATGATCCCGAACATCGACGGGTGCCCCGTGAAGTGGTACGGGATGCCCTTCGGGTTGAGGATCTCGGTCAGCCCGGCCTGGATCCGGCGCCCGGTGGCGTGGATCGTCTCGAGCGCGTTCGTCTCCTTGAGGATCGTGAGCGTCTTGACCGCGGCTGCCGCGGCGATCCGGTTGCCGGCATAGGTCCCGCCGTGGCTGACCTTGTCGGGGAGCACGCTCATGACCTCGCGCGTACCGCCGAACGCGGCCGCCGGGTAGCCGTTGCCCATGGCCTTCGCATAGGTCGCGAGGTCGGGCGTGATGCCGAAGAACTCGGCGGCGCCACCCCGCGCGAAGCGGAAGCCGGTCTTCACCTCGTCGAAGATCAGGAGGATCCCGAACTCCTGGGTGAGCGCGCGCATCGCCTGGTGGAAGCCGGGCTTGGGCATGATCCCCTGGGCGTTGCCGAGGACGGGCTCGACGATGACCGCGGCGATCTCGTGGCCCTGCGCCTCGAACAGGCGGCGGAGGAAGTCGATGTTGTTGTAGCGGGCCGGGATGATCGTCTCGGCGACGGCGCCCGGGATCCCGCGGCCCCATGCCAGGGCGACCGGCTTGTCCGCGTCGCCCAGCTCGGACATGTCGTCCGGGCCGACGCTGATCAGCGCGTAGTCGTGGACGCCGTGGTACTGGCCCTCGAACTTCACGATCTTCTCGCGGCCCGTGTAGGCGCGGGCGATGCGCATCGCGTGCATCGTCGCCTCGGTGCCCGAGACCGTCATGCGGGCCATGTCGACCCAGCCGGTGAGCTCGCACACGAGCTCGATCGCGCGGACCTCGTCCTCGCTCGTCAGGCTGAAGCTGACGCCCTTGCGCATGCGCTCGTTGACGTAGTCATCGACGCGCTCGTCGCCGTGGCCGAGGATGACCGGCCCGTAGCCCATCCGCAGGTCGACGAACTCGTTGCCGTCGTAGTCCCAGACCAGGCCGCCCTTGCCACGATCGACGTAGATCGTGTCCTCGCCCCACGCCCGGAAGTTGGAGTCGGTTCCACCGGGCATGTGCAGCAGCGCGCGCCGATAGATCTCGTGCTGGCGGTCGCGGCTGAGCTTGGGGGTCGTCTTGGCGGCGGGCTCGGTGGCCATACGGGTCCTCATGCGGCGGAGTCGGCCGCCCGGTCCCAGTGTTGGTCGGCCCGGTCCATGGGACGCGGGTTGCGTATGGTGGGACGGGCGTTGGCGCATCGTGCCATATCGCCGCTTGTCTAGTCAACGCGACATTCGTGCGGTACACGCTGTAGGCGGTTCGAATCCCGCACGCGACGGCCCCATCGACCTCGTGATGCGCGGCATCGGCGGCCAGTGCTGGGGCGCCGCGGCACCACGCTCCGTGAGGGGCCTCCGGGTGCGACCATGCGTCGATGCGTCCCACGGCCCCGACCGAACCGACCAGCTACTGGCTCCGTGACGAGGCCCCGCCTGCCGATCCGGCGCTGGCGTCCGGCGAGCATGTCGAGGTCGACGTCGCGATCGTCGGTGGCGGGTTCACCGGGCTGTGGAGCGCGATCGCGCTGACCGACACCGACCCGGCGCTGCGGGTCGTCGTCCTCGAGGCGGAGACGGTCGCGTTCGGAGCGAGCGGGCGCAACGGCGGGTTCTGCGAGGCCAGCCTGACGCATGGCCTGGCCAACGGGATCCGGCACTTCCCCGGCGAGCTCGAACGCCTCGAGCGCGAAGGGGTCGAGAACCTCCAGGCGCTGATCGCCTTCACCCGGGCGAACGGCATCGACTGCGACCTCGAGGAGACCGGCATCCTCAACCTCGCGGACCAGGCGTACCAGGTCGACGAGTTCCGCGCCTGGGTGGACGAGGCCGCCGAGTGGGGCGAGCACATCGAGTTCCTCGACCGTGATGCCGTCCAGGCCGAGATCCACTCCCCCATCTGGCAGGCCGGGCTCTACCGGCCGCCGGGACGCGACATCCTGGTCGATCCGGCCAAGTTGTGCCGCGGGATCGCCCGCGTCGCGCGGGAGCGCGGCGTGCGGATCCACGAGCACACCCGGGTGACGCAGCTGGAACGCGTCGCCGGCGGGGTCGTCGTCCGCACGGCCGGCGGCGCGCAGGTCCGGGCGTCGCAGGTCGTCGTCGCGACGTCGGCCTACTCGGGTTGGTTCAAGCGGCTGCGGCCGCTCTTCGTCCCGGTCTACGACTACGTGCTCGTGTCGGACCCGCTGATGCCCGACGAGCGACGGTCGATCGGTTGGGAGCGACGCCAGGGCCTGTCCGACGCGAACAACCAGTTCCACTACTTCCGGCTCACGGCCGACGACCGGATCCTGTGGGGCGGCTACGACGCGATCCACTACTTCGGCAGCAAGGTCGGCCCCGAGCTGGACCGGCGACCGGCCACGTTCGAGAAGCTGGAGGCACAGTTCTTCCGGGCGTTCCCACAGCTCGAGGGCCTCGGGTTCCCGTATCGCTGGGGCGGCGCCATCGACACGACGACTCGGTTCACCGTGACGTTCGGCCAGACGATGGGTGGCCGGGTGACCTACGCGCTCGGGTACACCGGGCTCGGCGTGGGAGCGAGCCGGTGGGCCGGCGGGGTCGTCCGCGACTTCATCCTGCGGCCCGATGAGGATCGACTGCAGCTGCGGATCGTCACCTCGTCGCCGGTGCCGTTCCCGCAGGAGCCGCTCCGCTCGCTCACGATCGACATCGTCCGCCACGAGCTCGACCGCGCCGACCGCGACGAGGGCCGGCGCGGCATCATCCTGCGGACGCTCGACGCGCTCGGGATCGGCTTCGACTCGTAGGGCGGTGGCGGCTGCGGCTGCGGCGCCCCGTCGCGGCAGGACGTCCGCCGTCGGTGCCGCGGGACCATCGGATGCCCCGCGCCCGAAACGCGAACGGCACGATCCGCCTCGTCATTGGCAGAAGCCCGGTCCGGCACGCGCGAACCGGCCGGGACCATCGGACCCGCCAACCCGACCTCCAGAGCGGTGGTCGAGCCACGGGACGAGCGCCAGGCTTCGAAGGACACGCACACATGTCGGCCACACGGGTACACGCCACCGGACGGGAGGACCAGCGACGGACCAGCGGACGCGCGACGAGGATCGTGCCCTGGTCGATGCCGTCATCGGCGGCGACCGGGATGCCTTCCGCGCGCTCGTCGACCGGGAGTCGCCGGTCGTCCTCGCTGTCTGCCGGCGCATCCTGCGCGACCCCACCGAGGCCGAGGACGCCGCGCAGGACGCCTTCCTTATCGCGTATCGCAAGATCGGGTCCTTTCGCGGCGATGGGCCGCTCGGGGGCTGGCTGATGCGGATCGCCATCCGCGAGGCACACGATCGCGCCATGCGGCGCCGCCCCGATTCATCGCTCGATGACGAGGTCGGGATCGCGGATGCGGCCACCAATGGTTCGGTCGACGATCCGCTGGCCGCGGCGGAAGGACGCGAGCGGACGATCTCGCTTCGCGCGGCGATCGACGATCTCCCGGCGCACTACCGCGACGCGGTGAGCCTGCGCTACATCGACGACCTCACGTTCTCCGAGATCGCCGCCGCGACCGGTCGCCCGGAGGCGACGGTCCGGACGCATCTCCACCGGGGCGTGCTGCGACTCAGGGAACGACTGAACGTGGAGACCCGGGCATGAGCACGCGACCGAGCGGCCCCGACTTCGTCGTGCCCGATGGGTTCGCCGACGACGTGATGCGACGCGTCGCCGCCGCGCCGGCGCCGATGCCGGCCCGCTCCGTGCTGGCCGCGGTCTCCGACCGGTCGGCCGTCGATCTCCTCGGCTCGATCGCGGCTGCCTCACGCCTCGTCCAGCGACGCGGTCACGTGCCGCTGATGATCCGCGCGCAGGCGCTCGCGGTCGTCGCCCTCGTGGCGGTCTCCGTCGGCGGCAGCGGCGCGCTCGCGGCCGCGGCTGCCTACCGGACCGTCGCGCCGATCGTCTTCCCGCCGTCGGCGCCGTCGTCGGTCTCGGAGCCGGTGGATGACGTGCCGGACACGATCCCGCATGCGTCGCCGGTCGTTGTGCCCGAACCGGATCGGCCGGATGGCGCACCGGTCCGTCCGGGCGCAGCCGAGCCGGTCCCGACGAGGACGCCCGGGCCCGGCGACGCCGCCGAGGACCACCCCACGGATCCGACCCATCACGCGGTCGAGGACCAGGCCAAGGACCACGGCGACGCGCGCGACGGCGGCGGACCCGAGGCCAGCGACGAGCCCAAGCACGGCGGCGACGGCGGCGGCGAAGGTGGCGGTGACGAGGGCGGCGGCGACTCAGGTGCCGATCACGGCGGCAGCGGCGGGGCCGACGGCGGCAGCGACCAGGGTGGCGATGGAGGTACCGACGGCGGAGCCGACGGGGGCGGGACCGACGGCGGCACGGACGCCGGGGGCGACTCGGGCGGGACCGACGGCGGCTGACCACAGCGGGCAAGGCGAACGTCGACCCGACACCCGACGACCCGACGACCCGACGACCCGACGACCCGACGACCCGACGACCCGGACCATCGGACCATCGTGCGCACCACCCAACGTACCAGCTGAGCCTGCAACAGGAACCGTCCCCGCTCCCTCGTTCCAGGTAGACCCCGGCACATGACCGGAGCAGGCACAGCGAGCGGAGTCGCCGGAATGCGCATCGATCGAACCAGCAAGACCAGATTGGGCCTGTCGGTCCTTGCCAGCGGCTCGTTGCTGCTCGCAGCGGTCGGAGCGGCGTCGGCCCATGTGGGCCCGGGAAGCCACACCGTCCTCTTCGGCGGTGACCTGCGGTCCCGCATCCTGGCCATGGAGCCCGACCTCGACGAGCAGGAGGTCGACGACCTGGTCGACTCGGTCCAGGAAGCGATCGACGAAGCCGCCGCGGAAGACGACCAGGGCGACCAGAACGACCAAGGCGACCAAGCCGAGACCCACGACGGCGACCACGCGGACGGACCGGGCCTTGGCGCCCACGAGCGCGAGAAGGCCGTCGAGGCCAAGCCCGAGGCATCGCACAAGCACCACTCGGCCGACGAGTCCAAGTCCGACGGGTCGGACGCGAAGGACGACGAGAACGAGAACGAAGATGGTGACGCCGAGGACGGCGAGCACGACGGCGGCGACCAGGCCGACGGCCAGGACGGCCCGGACGGCGGCGACGCAGGCGGCGACGCCGGCGGTGGCCACGAGTCCAGCGGCGACTAGATCACGCAACGCCCCCCGATCCGCGATGGTGTGACCATCCCCACACCGCCGCACGTCGAGGCCCCGGTCCCACGGACCGGGGCCTCGTTGATTCTCGCGATCTGACGATGCCGGGACGCCGGCCCGGGCTCAGGCCGGGGTGGCGACCCAGTTCGGCAGCTCGCGGGCCAGCGTTGCGAGCGGCAGCGACCCGTGACCCAGGACGGCATCGTGGAAGGCCCGCAGGTCGAAATGCGAACCGTCACGGGCCGACAGCTCGGCACGCAGCCGCTCGATCTCGCGCTGGCCGATCTTGTACGTCAGCGCCTGTCCGGGCCAGCAGATGTACCGATCGGTCTCGATGACGGCGTCGGTCTCGGACAGCCCGGCACCGAGCAGGAAGTCGATCGACTGCTGGCGCGGCCACCGGAGCGCGTGCAGGCCGGTGTCGACGACGAGCCGCGCGGCCCGCCAGGCCTGGGCATCGAGCATGCCGAAACGCTCGGCTTCGGAGCGGAAGAGCCCCATCTCGTCGGCCAGGCGCTCGCTGTAGAGGCCCCAGCCCTCGACATAGGCACCGCCGACGGCGCGCGAGCCCAGCCGGCGGAACCGGTTGAGGTGCGGGTTCTCCATCTCGAGCGTGATCTGGAAGTGGTGGCCGGGCGCGGCCTCGTGATAGGTGGTCGTCGCGAGCTTGGTGTACTTGCGGCTCGGGAGGTCGTAGCCGTTGGCGTAGTAGATGCCCGGTCGCGACCCGTCCGGGGCCGGCGGGTAGTAGTAGGCGAAGGGTGCGTCCTTCTCCTTGTACTCCTCGACGGCGCGGACGTCGCACCCGGCCCGCGGCAGGACGCCGAAGTAGCGCGGGGCGGCCGCCATCGCCCGCTCGATGTCCTCGGTCGCCCGCTCGACCAGCTCCGCCTTCGTCCGGGGCGTGTTGGTCGGGTCGGCGTCGAGTGCCGCGCGGTAGGCGGTCGTGTCGTCGCCGAACCCGGCGGCGCGCGCGATCGAGCGTCGCTCGGATTCGATGGCGTCGAGCTCGCCCAGCCCGATCTCGTGGACACCCTGCGGGTCGAGGTCGAGGGTGGTCCAGCTGCGCATCGCCGTGCGGTACAGCGCGTCGCCGTTGGGCGCGGACCAGATCCCCGGATCCTCCCGGGTGGCGGCCAGGTAGGCGCCGCGGAGCGTGTCGAGGAAGGCCTGATCCGCCGGATAGACGTGGTCGCGGACGGCGTCGCGAACGCGCTCGCGGTCCGCCTCCGAGGCGACGTTCACCATCGCCGGCACGATCGCCTCGGCGATCGGGATCGCGAGCATCCGCTCGATCTGCGCGATCGTCCGCTCGGCGACGATGCGCGGGGCGGTCAGACCCGAGGCGAGACCGTCGCGCAGGATGTCGGCGTTCGCGGCCATGTACGCCGGGTACGCCCGGAGACGGGCGAGGAAGGCCTCGAGGCGCTCGGGCGTGTCCGCCGGCTGGAACTGCGTCATCTGCGGGAGCAGCTGCTGCGGTCCGCCCATCTGGTCGACGACCCGGAGCTCGTGGAGGTGCTGGTCGTCCTCCTCGATGCTCAGCTCGGCAACGACCTGGAGCATGTCCCGCGTGATCCGGTCCTCGGTGGGCAGGCCGTCGACCGGGATCGAGCGAGCCTCGGCCGCTGTCCGCTCCATGAGCTCGCGCGTCTTCGCCCGCCCATCGGGCCCCGGGTCCTCGAGGCGGTCCGCATAGCGCTCGTCGCCGTAGAAGGTCGCGAGCGTGGGATTGAGCTCGAGCGTCGCCTCCCAGAAGCGGTCTGCGAGCTCGTCGACCGGCGAGCCGGTGGATCCGGTGGTGGCCACGATGGGACCTCCTGTGATCAGGCAGGGATGAGGGCGCGGCCCCGTCAGGCCGCAAGTCCTCGTAGGGTACTGCCCCGATGTCGCATCCGCGTATGAGGCATCTTCCCCATTCGATGGGTCCACGGATCCGTCGGCCGAGGGTGGTCGGGGCCGGCCTCAGCCGCCGAACAGCGGCATCTGCTCGCCGGTCCGCTCGATGACCGGGTCGAGGCCGAGCAGGGGCTCGAGCTCGGCGAGGTCCGGCCGCTCCGGTGCCAGGAAGCGGCGGAGATGGTCCGACTTGATGATGTGGAAGCCGCCGTGCTCGAGCGCGTCGCGCAGGAGCGGCGAGCGGCCCAGCTTGTAGCGGACCAGCTCGGTGCGTTCCGGCGCGATGACCAGGAACCGGACGAGGTTCTCGTTGGCCGGGATCCGGGCGTGGCGGTGGAGGAGCGGCTCGCTCAGCATGGCCGTCCACTCGACCTCGAAGAGCAGGGCGACCTTGCCCCGGATGTACCAGATGCAGTCGACCTCCTCGAGGACCTCGGCCGGACGGCTGACCGCACCGAGGTACGCCTGCAGCTCGCGGCGGTCGAGTCGGTCGCCCAGGAGCGCACCGCCGGTCCGCCGGCTGTGCTCCCGGCGTGCCAGCCAGACCCGCATCCCGAGCCGGTGGCCTGCGTCGGCAAGCGTCGCGAGCAGGTCCGTGTGCTCCTGGCTGCGGCGCAGGAGGTCGTCGGTCGTGATGAGCCGGTCCGGCGTGCTGGCCATGCTGCGGTAGCTGTCGAGGCAGGCCCGCACGAGCCCCTCGTCGGGCAGGTCGTGCCCGGTGAAGAGCGTCGCGATCCGCTCGTAGAACGCGCTCTCGGAGAGCGGGCCGGCGGTCGAGAGGAGGCTGAAGACGGCCCACTCGACCCGGTCGGCGAGCGGGATCTTGGCCGCCTCCTGGTCGGCCGGGTCGGCGAGCCACCAGCGACCGGGCTCGATCTCCTTGAGTCGTGTGTTCGATGGGCGCGTCATCTCGTCGCGGACGAGCGACAGGAGCCGCTCGACCGGATCCTGCGACGAATCGGCCGTCAGGGCGCCGGCCACGGACGAGACGAGGTCGGGTGGCGCGCCGACCGCGCGATCGGCACGCCCGGCACGCGGCCCACGCCGCTCCGGATCGCGCGGACCGGCCTCATCGGCGGCCGCCGCGGATGCACGGCCGTCGTCGAGGTCGTCGTTGCGGGCGGCACCCCGGTTGGTGGCCGCGGCCAGGCGGCGGAGCTGACCGGCCCGGTCGAGCCCCACGAGGACCTCGCCGAGCAGACGCTCATAGCGGGCGGGCTCGCCCCGTGCCCGGAGCGTCTCGACGGCCGTCTCGGTGACGGTCTTCGCCGCCTCGGCTGCCGAGAACGGCCGCTGGTCGAACCGCTCGGGGGCGGAGAAGAGACCCGGGCCGGGGACGAGGTCGGGATCACCCGGGCCGCCGCTGATCGGCTCCAGCGAGACGTTCGAGCGCGTCCGGGGGCCGGGTGGTCGCGCCGCACCGGGCGGCAGGAACTCGACGACCCCGCCGGCGTCATCGAGGCCGCCCGCGAGCCTCGCGCTCGCGAGGCGATACCCGGCCGCGGACCCGCCGAGCACCGCCGCCGCCAGCGCTTCGGGTCCGCCGTCGACGAGCAGCACGGCGCGGCCGTCGCGAGCCATCGATGGTGCCGCCGCCTCCATGGCCCGCCCGATCGTGACGGCCTGCCAGCTCCACGGTGCGCGCAGCGAGGCGCCCGCTAGCGCGTCGACCGGCAGCACGGACGAGGCCTCGCGACCGAGGACCCACGACGTGGCGTGGTACGCGACACCGAGGCGCTCCAGCCCCGGACGGACCGGCGGCTGGCCAAGGACGAGGCGGATGCGCGGCGCGGCGGTCGAGCGGCCGTAGCCGTCGGACTCATCGCGCAGCAGGCGCAGCCCCGATGGGCTGGACAGGGCGAGGACGGCCGTCGCGGTCCCCTCCCCCAGGCTGCGCAGGTCCTCGCCGAGCCGTGCCTGGAGCGGGCCGAACGCGCCGCCCTCGAGGCGCTGGACGAAGCCGCGGACAAGACGGAACCCGTCCTCGAAGGCGAGCCACGGGTTGCGCTCGCGCCATTGGGTCGCCGTCGGCAGTCGCACGTGGCCGGCGCCGATCCGCAGCGACGACGTCCGCCCCTGCGTCGTCAGGAGCCGGCTGGCGGGGAGGATCGAGTGGAGGAACGCGAGCCGCAGGGCGGCGAGGACCGGCGCGGACCGGAGGTCGCCCTCGATGCGATCGAGGATCGCGGCGAGGCCGACGAGCTGGCGGGGCGTGTGGAGGGCGAGCAGCTCGTCGACGAGCGACTCGGCGCCATCGACCGGAGCGAACCGCGAGCGCAGCGCCGCGCGGACCTCCTCGACGCCGACGTCGGCGTTGACGCGGGCGAGATCCTCGTCGTCGAGCGGGCCCTGGCGCTGCTCCGTGCCGCCGCGCTGGTCGCGGCAGACCGTGCACCGATAGTGCCGCGCGATCGGGGTGGGCGCCGCGACGTCGCTCGCGTTCGGATCGGCGCCGTCCGCGAGTCCCCACACGATCTCATCGACGACGAGGATCCGGCCGCATGTCGCACAACGGGTCGCGTAGAGGTCGCCGAGCGAGACCTTCAGGCTCGATTCCCGACGGGGCGAGGCGGCCATGCCCTGGAACGCCGCATCGAGGTGGCGTACGTCCGGCGGTCGCAGCACGACCTCGGCGAGCATCCGGGTCAGCGGGCTCGATTCGAGCGAGATCGCGCGCCGCTGCCGGTCGACCGCGGCACGGGCGATCCAGCCGCCGCGGCCGAAGAGGTCCGCGACGACGTCGCCCGAGTTCGAATGCTGCTCGATCCGGGTCGCGACGAGCGCCGGCTGGGGCGGGGGCGCCGACTTGTCGAACGCGGGCAGCGAGAAACCGGGCTGGAGGTTCGAGGGTGCGGTGCGGCCCGTCATCGGGCAGATGCTAGCGGACGGGTCGAGGGCTTACGGCTCGTCGAGCTCGTCGGGCTCCTCTTCGAACGCCTCGTCGGTCGTCGATTCCGGCGGCAGGACGCGATCGAGATCCTCGATCTCCTCGTCCTCCTCGTCGTCCTCGAGGTCGTCCTCGAGGTCCATCTCCTCGCGCACGAGCGTGCCCTTGGTGTACGGGCGCAGGTCGGTCGACTTGGCCGCCGTCGGGAAGCTCACCTTGCCGTAGTTGCGCGGGTCCTGGAAGACCTCGCGGATGATGATCCGCACGTCCTTGTCGCCGAGCGAGGTGACGCCGGCCGCGTACTTGTTGCCGTCGGCGATGAGCTTGAGGAGGCGCGCCGCCACCCGCGGTTCGACGACGCCGATCCGGACGCCGTTGCTGTACGCGATCAGGCGACCGTGCTCGGGGGTGAGCTCGACGTAGTCGCCCGGGTTGACCTGGGCGAGCTGGCGCGGGTCGGCGAGGTCCGTGAGGAACGCGAACCCGGTCTTCCCGGTCTCCTCGACGAAGATCGAGACGGGGGCCTTGCTGCCCTCCTGGGCGGGCACGGTCTTCTCGCCAGCGGACACGAGCAACATCTTGAGCCGGTCGATGTTGCGCTCGGCGATGCGGTTGGTCGGGTCGAGCGCGAGGGCCGTCTGGTAGTGCTCCCGGGCCGCCGACAGCTCACCGAGCTCCCAGAGCGCCTTGGCCAGGCGGTTCTCGGCCTCGGCATCGGGCCCGAGCTCGAGCAGCTTGCGGTTGATGGCCGCGGCCTCGGCCCACTGGGCGGCCGACGCCTGCGCGATCGCCTGATCGGCCAGCTGGCGCTTCGTCCGCGTCAGGTTGACCGGGCTCTGGTCCTTGGTCTCGACATCCGGGAAGGTCACGTGCGCAGTCTCCGTTTCGGGGCGCGCGACGGTCGGGGTGCGACGTCGCAGGGCGAGGCGCGCGGCCGGGAGGGGCCACTGCGCGGGCATCGCTTTCTAGCACCCATCGGGCATCGCGTCAAACGTGGCGGTGCGCGGACGTCGTTCCGCGTTGCGCGGCCGCGGCGGCGGGGTTCCGCGGCGGCGGGGGTTCCGCGGCAGCGGCCACCGGCGCTCAACCTGGCCGAACTTGCACTCCATGCACGTTATGGCCGCTCAGCGACCGAACCGAGTCGCTCGTACGCCCCCGTATGCCCAGGCTCGCACGGTCTGGCATCAACCGAGGTCCGAATCGAGGTCGATGGCCCTGTTACCGGCCATTACGTGCACCCCGTGCAAATCTGGCCGGGTGTCGCCGGGCTGGCCGGGTCGGCTGGGTCGGCTGGGGGTCGGGTGTCGCCGGGCTGGCCGGGTCGGCCAGCCGCGCCGGCCTCGCTCGCGGGAGGTCAGCCGCGCAACAGCAGGTTCCACGCGACGACCATCACGCCCAACCCGGTGAGCAGGATCGTCTGCCAGATCCAGTTCGCGTCGCGTCGTCGGGCCGGCGACGCCCCGTGGAACGCGTCCCACAGGTAGAACGCGAGCGTCAGCAACGCCGGCCCGAGCAGCCGCTGGATCTCCACGGCCCGGAGCGCCGCGGCGACGATCGCGATCACCGCCCCATACGTCGCCGCCGACCAGAGCGCGGCACCGAGCGAATCGACCCGCAACGCCGCCGCCCGATAGCCGAGCAGGAAGGCGATGAGCGCGTCGCCGCCCGCGAGCACCAGGAGGTACGTCTCGGACAGCGGCGCGACCGAGCCGTCCACGCTGGGCTGGACGAGACCGCCCGGCACCATCGCCGCGACGCCGGTGAACCCGACGAACGCGACGATCAGCATCGTCACCACGAGCGTGGTCCGGTCCCCGACGGAGAGCCCCTCGGGGGAGGCCAGGATCCGCGCCTCGATCGCCAGCGAGCGCGCCACGAGCAGACCGGTCACGACCAGCGCCGGCGCGAGCCACAACCCGAAGGGCACGAGGCGGATCGCACCGAGGCACCCGACCGCGGCCACGGCGGGCAGGATGAGCGACTCGATCGGCACGCCGGCATCGGCATCGGCGACGGGGATCTCGTCCGCGAGGACCTGGAGCGTGCCGAAGAGCATCGCCGCGAGCAGCAGCGCGGCCACGAGCCAGATCGTGGGCGGCTCCATGAGCCGCGAGAGCCCCACGACGGTCACCGCGAGGAGCGCGAGGTCGCGACGGGCGCTCCGATCCTCCATCGCCGCGATGGTACGCGAGGGCGCGAGGCCCGCCGAGCCTGTGATGCCCGCCGGGGCCGTCATGCCGCCGAGCCCGTCATGCCGCCTCCCTATCCATCAGACGCGCCCCGGCTTCTTGGCCACCCAGCCGAGGAGCGCCTCGCGGTCACGCGTGTTGAGGACGTCCTCGGCCCGGACCCACGCCCGGCGTGCCTGGCTGATGCCCCAGCGGACGTACCCGAGCTCCGAGGTCTTGTGCGCGTCCGAATCGATCGAGAGGATGCAGCCGTCGGCGACCGCGCGCCGGGCGCGTTCGGCGGCGAGGTCGAGCCGATGGGGTGAGCCGTTGATCTCGAGGGCGGTCCCGGTCCGTGCCGCCTCCCCGTAGACCTGGTCCCACTCGAGGTCGAGGTCGTCGCGGCCACCCAGCATCCGACCGGCCGGATGGGCGATGACGTCGACGTGCGGGCTCCGGATGGCATTCAGGGTCCGGCGCGTGAGGTCGGCACGGGGCTGGCGGCGCGAGACGTGGAGCGACGCCACCACGAGGTCGAACGAGGCGAGGAGGTCGTCCTCGAAGTCGAGCGCCCCGTCGGCGCGGATCTCCAGCTCGCAGCCGTGCAGGAGGCGGAACCCACCGGCCGGGGTCTCGGAGGGCGCGGTCCCGGCGGCCTCCTCCGCGGCGAACCGCGCGTTGAGCCGCGCGACGACCTCGCGCTGCTCGGCGACCTGGTCGGGCGTGAGGCCGCGGGCGATGGCGAGCGACTGCGTGTGATCGGTGAGCACCTGGTAGGCGTACCCGAGGCGCCGCGCGGCCTCGGCCATGACCTCGATGGCGTGCACCCCGTCCGTCCAGTCCGAATGGCTGTGGAGGTCGCCGCGCAGGTCGCCGAGCTCGATGAGCGCCGGCAGGCGGCCGCCGAGTGCGGCCTCGATCTCGCCGGTGTCCTCGCGCAGCTCGGGCTCGATGAACGGCAGGCCCAGGAACGCGTAGGCCTCGGTCTCGGTCGCGAACGTCCGGAGCTCGGCCGCGTCGCCGGTGAGCGGCTCCCCTTCCTCCCCGATCCGCAGGAACCCCTTCTCCGAGAGGCTCCAGCCCTGGTCACGGGCCATCGCCCGCAGCCGGACGTTGTGCTCCTTGGAGCCGGTGAAGTGGATCCGGTAGGTGCCCGCCTCGCCCGGCGGCATGATCATCAGGTCGACCTGCGGGCCGCGCATCAGCCGGACCGCCGCCTTGTACGCGCCCTGGTTGACGACGTGATCGACGGAGCCGAGCGCCGTGAACCGCTCGATGAGGGCCGGCGCCGCGTCAGTCTCGGCCAGCAGGTCGAGGTCGCCGATCGTCTCGCGCCGGCGCCGGAACGACCCGGCGGGTTCGATCCCCCGGACGCCCGGCGTGTCGCCGAGTGTCGCGATGAGCTCGTCGACGCGCTCCTCGGCCCGATCGAGGAGCATCCGGTCGGGCGTCGATTCGAGCCGGTCGATCCCCTCGATCACGAGCGCCTCGGTCCGCGCGGACATCCCCCGGAGCTCGCGGAGCCGGCCGGCCTCGGCCGCCTGGCGCAGGTCCTCGATCGTCTCGATCTTGAGCTCGAGGTACAGCTGGCGGACGGTCTTCGGCCCGAGCCCCGGGATCTGCAGCAGCTCGACGAGGCCCGGCGGGATCTCCGTGCGGAGCCGGTCGTAGAAGGCCAGGTGCCCGGTGGTGGCGAGCTCGGCGATCTTGTCGCCGATGGCGGCCCCGACGCCCGGGATCCGGGGCGGCGTCCCGGAGCGATAGGCGGCCACGAGGTCGACCGGGCTTCGCCCGATGGCGTCCGCCGCGCGGTGATAGGCGACGGTCTTGAAGACGAGCTCGCCCTTGACCTCGAGCATGTCGCCGATCTCGTGGAAGATCCGCGCGAGGTCGCCGTTGGTCAGCGCCGGCGGGTCGTCCTGGGTCCCGGCCGTCGACGGGTCGTCGGTCACGGCCCGATGGTAGCGGCTCCGCCGCGACGACCCGTGGATGACCGCGGAGCCGCGCCGAACCACGGCCCCGCGCCCGGCCTCGGACCGCCGGCTACGCGGCGACGACCCGGTCCCGGCCGCCTCGCTTGGCGCGGTAGAGCGCGCGGTCGGCGTCCTCGACGAGGCTGGCGATCGGCTGGTCCTGCCGGTCCGCGACCGCGACGCCGACCGAGACCGTCACCTTCGGGATCCCGAGGCGGGTCAGGTCCAGGCCGGCCACGGATGCCCGCACCCGCTCGCCGATCTCGAGCGCCACGGGGCCGCTCGGGTTGCGCAGCAGCACGACGAACTCCTCGCCCCCGTAGCGGGCCGGGACGTCCTCGTCGCGGACCGCCTGCACGATCGCGCCGCCGACCAGCCGCAGGACCTCGTCGCCGCTCGCATGACCGTACGTGTCGTTGAGGTTCTTGAAGCGGTCGATGTCGATCATCAGGACGCCGACCGCGTCCTCGGCCCGGCGTCGCCGTGCCAGGAGGCCGCAGAACTCGTCGAAGTAACGCCGGTTGGGCAGACCGGTGAGCGCGTCCGTGGAGGCCTCCACCTCGGCGGCCCGGTGCGAGCCGGCGCGCGACAGGGCCGCGGACGCCTCGATGGCCGCGCCTGTGAGCAGTCGTCGCGTGGTGTCCGGCCACGGCTCCGCCTCCCGCCGCGACAGGACGATCGCGCCGATGACGCCCTCCGACGAGCGCAGCGGCGCCGCGAGCATGTTCCGGAGCCCGTACGCGCCGCGCACGTGCTCGGCGATGCGGTCGGCGACCTTCTGGGCCGCCTCGTCGTCCAACGCCGAGCCGCCGTCGAGTCCGCGGACGCGTCGAGCGGCGCCACGGCCCTCGCCCGACAGGCGCATCGAGAGGTCCGTCAGCGCGGTCTCGCCGCGCGACCGCCAGGTCGGGCCGGCGACATCCCCGGATCCGCCGTAGGCAGCGGCCGTCGGCCCGGACGCCATCGCCGCCACCGAGGCGCCGCGGGCGATCGGGATCGCCACGGGCTCGCGCACGGCGCGGGCGTTGGTCTCGTCGAGGTCGGTCATCGGCAGGAGCGTGGTCGAGGGCGGCACGCCGGGGTGCGCGCTGATCAGGGTCGCCTCGAGCGCGCGCGCCTCGGGCCGACGCCGGGCGACGACGATGTGGTCCGCCCCGGTCGACCCCGCGAGCTCCTCGGCGATGGCGCCGACGATCGCGTCCTCGGAGATCGAGCGGGACAGTCCCGACAGGATGCGAGCGAAGGATTCCGCCTCGGCCCGCCGGCCGATCTCGAGGGCGGTGACCGCCTCACGGTGATGGATGGCGGCGATCGCCACCAGCGCGACGAGCGCTGCGACGACCCAGTCGAGGGGGCGCGCGCCGTCGGTCAGGAGGCGCGCGAGGAGGATCAGTCCGAGCAGGAGGATGGTGGCGGCGAAGATCCACCAGGAGCGTCGGATACGGGGGTCCGGCGTCGCTCCGTCGCGCACAGGGCGCAGGGTGGGTTTGCTCACGTCGGAAGTAAAGGATGGCGGTGCGGGCCGGTTACGTCCAGTCCTCGCCGGGGGTACTCCCGGTGCCGGAGTACTAGTACTTTCGTACTACGCGGCCTCGCCCGGTGCCGTGGCGGCATCGTGGCCCCCACCGCGCTTCACCTGGTAGAGCGCCTGGTCGGCGGCGGCGATGAGGTCGGTGGCGTTCCGACCGGTGTCCGGGAAGGTGGCGACGCCGACCGATGCCCCCATCGGGACGGGCCCGCGCTGCTCCCCGACGAACGGGTGGTCGCGGAACGCGTCGAGGATCCGGTCGGCGGCGACGCGCGCCTCGTCGGCGTCGGTCTCGGGCAGGATGATCGCGAACTCGTCGCCGCCGTAGCGGGCAGGCACGTCCGTGGACCGGAGCGTCGAGCGGATGAGCTCCGCGGTCCAGGTCAGCACCCGGTCGCCGAAGAGGTGGCCGAACGTATCGTTGACGAGCTTGAAGTCGTCGAGGTCGAGCATCAGCAGGCTCAGCGGGCGACGGGCCCGCTGGGCGCGGATGACCTCCTCGCCGAGACGCTCGTGCAGGAACCGGTGGTTGTAGAACCCGGTGAGCGGATCGCGGTCCGCGAGGTTCCGGGCGTCCTCGTAGAGCCGTGCGTTCTCGAGCGCCATCGCGGCCTCGTTCGCCATCGTGCGCCCGAGCTGCAGGCGTTCGGCGTCGAAGGCGACCGGCGTCCGCGAGAACAGCTCGACGAGCCCGATGGACTGGCCCTTGGCGACGAGCGGCAGCATCGCGAGGATCCGATTGCCCTCGCGGTGGAGCAGGCTGACCTCGGCTTGGTCCGCGTCCGGGTCGTCGGCGGAGATGATGACCGTGTCCTGGCGCTCGAGCACCCGGAGCGTCTCGGGGTAGTCCGAGACGTCGTAGAACGGCTCCATCTCCTCGACCTTGTTGAGCGGGTAGAACCCGAGCGAGTCGACCCGCCCGGTGGCGCGGTCCCAGTAGCTGATCGCGCACTCGTCGACGCCCATCGCCTTGGCCATGTGGCCGGCCATCAGGTTGGCGACCTGGCGCGGGTCGAGGCTCTCCGAGAGCTCTGCGCTCATGTCGAGGAGCCGGCGGAGCTCGCCGGCGAGGTCCTGGGTCCGGGCCAGCAGCCGCGCCGATTCGACGGCGGTCGCGGCCTGGTCGGCGAGGATCCCGAGCAGCCGCAGGTCGTCGGTGTCGAACTGCCCGAGTCCGAGCTTCGAGAGCGTGATGACCCCGACGATGACCTGGTCGTAGCGCATGGGCACGACGAGCATGGATTCGTCGACGTCCTCGGTGCCGACGATATTCGCGCCGCGCGGGTCGATATTGGCGTCGTTGATGAGGAGGGCTTCCCCGTGCTGGGCCACCCAGCCCGTGAAGCCTTCGCCGAGCTTGCAGCGGAGCAGCTCGAAGTCGACCTGTTCGTAGGCACCGACCGTCCCGGCAAAGGCGATCGGGACGACGTCGTCCGGAGGCTCGATGAGGTAGACCCGGGCGTTGTGGTAATCGATGATCCGGCGCGTCTCCTCGACGACCGTCCGGCCGACGCCTTCCACGGTCGCGGCGCGTGACAGCCGGGCCGAAGCCGCCTGGAGGACCCCGAGCTGCGCGGCGCGCGCCTCGGTCTGCTCGAACAGCTCGGCGTTCGTGAGGGCGATGGCCGCGTGGGTCGCGAGGGTCGTGATGAATGCGACGTCGCCGCTCGTCCAGTCGCGCGGCTCGTACGTGACGGCGGCCAGTGCCCCGATCACCCGGTCGTGGTGGATGAGGGGGGCGATGAGGTCCCCGGCAAATGCCAGGACACCGTCGTACGCCTCGTAGCCGTGGGTGGTGTCCCCGCGGACGTCGGAAAACGCGAGGACCCGACCGGTCCGGAGGACCTCCTCGACCCAGCCCTCGTCGCTGTGGAGGTCGGGCAGACGGGCCGCGAGCTCGGCCGGCAGGCCGGCCCAGGCGGCGATCTCGAGGCGGTCGTCGCGCAGGATCCGGATGGAGGTCGCGTCGGCGCGAAGCGCACGCTTCGTCTCGTCGACGATGGTCCGGAACAGCTCCTGGCGATCGTGCGAGACGGCCAGCCGCTCGGCGATGCCGAGGACCGTGTCGAGCCGTTCGGCGAGCTCGACCTCGAGCGCTCGTCCGGTCGCGGGCGGGTGGATCGCGTGCGCGTCGTCATCACCGCCGAGCAGTCGTCGGAAGAGCGACGGGGCGGTGCTGGTCCGAGTCGGGGCGATCGGCCCGGATCCGGACAGGCCGGACCCGCGCTCGCCATCAGGTTGACGCACGCTCACGTCCGGATGGTGTCATCCGGGCGCGTCCGGGCGGGACAGCCCGTGGTCCCACGACGGGGGGTACGGAAGTACTACCGGGGCGTCGCGCGAGACCGTCAGGCGGGGCCGCGTCCC
This sequence comes from uncultured Chloroflexia bacterium, assembly GCA_963755115.1. Classification (GTDB taxonomy): domain Bacteria; phylum Chloroflexota; class Limnocylindria; order Limnocylindrales; family CSP1-4; genus SPCO01. The sequence goes on along the minus strand of CAVWIK010000002.1, from coordinate 777,706 downwards.
CGCACAGCGCCACGCTCCACCGGATAGCCGGCAGCCTCCCACACCGGGAAGCCGCGATCCACCCAGGCGACGTCCTCGAAACCGGCCGACCGGAGCAGCGACGCGGCGATGGACGCCCGGAAGCCGGCCGCGCAGATCGTCGCGATCGGCCGGTCGCGGGGCAGCTCGTCGAGCCGGTCGGGCAGCGATCCGCCGTTGATGTGCCAGGCCCCCGGAACGTGACCGGCCTCGTACTCCGAGGCCTGCCGCACGTCGATGAGGACGGGCCGCGCGTCGGCGTCCCCGCCCAGCGCCCTGGCCAGCTCGTCGATCGTGTGCCGGCCGGTGTCCTCGACCTGGCGTCCGGCGGCGGCCCACCGCTCGAGGCCGCCCTCGAGGTAGCCGGCGATCTCGTCGTGGCCGATGCGCAGGGCCTGGCGCGCCAGCTCGTCGAGGTCGGCGGTGTCCGCGACGACCAGGACGACCGGCCGGTCCAGGTCGACGACCCAGCCGAGCCAGGTCCCGAAGGACTCGTCGAGCGGGATCGAGAGCGATCCCGGGATATGGCCCGCGACATGGGCCTCCGGCGGCCGGGCGTCGACCACGAGCGCACCCGCCGCGATGGCGGCCTCGGTCGCCTCGACCGAGAGCGGGGCCGGCTGCGGGACGACCGCGCCCGATCAGCCGCGGGCCGGCCTGGTTCGTCGGTCGCATCCGCGCGAAATAGCGCGGGATCGCGGGCTGGCCCGCGAGGAGGGCCTTCGCGAAGGCATCCGCGTCCATCGGCGCGAGGAGCGGGTCGTAGCGACGCTCGAACCCGATGGTCGTGACCGGCGTCGAGGCGATCCCGGTCGAGCACAACGAGCCGGAGCCGTGGGTCGGATGCACCGCCACGAAGTCCTCCATCGGGAGGATCACCTCGTGGAGCGAGCGATACATCAGGTGCGCGAACGGGATCGCGTTGGCCTCCCCGAGCAGATCGGTCCGGCCGACCGCGCCGACGAGCAGTGAGCCGCCGCTGAACAGCGCGATGGGTTCCTCGGCCCGGGACGTGTCCGCGAGTGCGTAGGCCACATGCTCGGGGGTGTGGCCGGGCGTGTCGAGCGCGGTGAAGCGCAACTTGCCGACGTCCAGCGATGCGCCGTCGGCGAGACCGCGATGGTCGTACCGGAGCTCGGCACCGGCGCCGATGACGTGCGTGGCACCAGTGAGCGCGGCGAGCTCGCGCCCTCCGGAGACGTAGTCGTTGTGCAGGTGCGTCTCGACGACCCCCACGATCCGGACGCCGTTCGTCCGGGCGGCCTCGAGGTAGATGTCGACGTCCCGGCGTGGGTCGACGACAGCGGCGACGTGGGCCTCATCGTCGACGACCAGCGCCGACAGGTGACCGAGGCCGCCGATCGAGTACTGCTCGATGCGCATCGTCGCGAGCGTAGCACCCGAGACGGTGCACCATGGTCCCGATGGTAGACTCGGCCCCGGCCACTGCAGCCACCTCCCGGCGCTCCCCCCTGAGGAACCAGCGTGACCGATCGAACCCTCATCCTCGGAGGCGACGGCTATCTCGGCTGGCCGACCGCCCTGGCGTTCTCGCGTGCCGGCGGCCGCGTCGCCGTCGTCGACAACTTCGCCAAGCGGCAATGGGAGCTCGAGCTGGGCGTGCGCCCGCTCTTCCCGATCCCGACCCTCCAGGAACGGGTCCGCGCCTGGCACGAGGTCACCGGGCACGACATCGAGGTGTTCGTCGGCGACCTGACCGACTACGCCTTCGTCGAGTCCGTCGTGCACGACTTCCGGCCGGACACCATCGTCCACTACGGCGAGCAGCCCTCGGCGCCGTACTCGATGATCGACGTCCGCCACGCCGCCTTCACGCAGGCGAACAACGTCGTCGGCACGCTGAACGTGCTGTTCGCGATCCGCGACGTCAGCCCGGACACGCACCTGGTCAAGCTCGGCACGATGGGCGAGTACGGCACGCCGGACATCGACATCGAGGAGGGCTACCTGACGGTCGACCACAAGGGCCGCCAGCACACCTTCCTCTACCCCAAGACGCCGGGCTCGATGTACCACCTCTCGAAGGTGCACGACAGCCACAACATCCACTTCGCATGCCGGATCTGGGGCCTGCGGGCGACCGACCTCAACCAGGGCGTCGTGTACGGCGTCGAGACCGACGAGACCGCCCTCGACCCGCGCCTCGCGACCAGCTTCCACTACGACGAGGTCTTCGGCACGGCGCTCAACCGGTTCTGCGTCCAGGCCGTCATCGGCCACCCGCTGACGGTCTACGGGCTGGGCGGCCAGACCCGTGGCTACCTGAACATCCGCGACACGGTCGCGTGCATCGGCCTCGCGGCGGCGAACCCGGCCGACGCCGGCGAGCTGCGCGTCTACAACCAGTTCACCGAGCAGTTCAGCGTCCTCGAGCTCGCCGAACGGGTCCGAACGGCGGCCGCGCACATGGGCTGGGACGTGACGATCGACCACACGACCAACCCGCGCAAGGAGCTCGAGGACCACTACTACAACGCCATGCACACCAAGCTGCTGGGTCTCGGCCTCGTGCCGCGCCTGCTCGGCGAGGAGCTGATCGACACGATGCTCGACAAGATCAAGGCCCACGAGCAGCGGATCGATCCGGCCACGCTCGTCCAGAACGTGCGCTGGGTCCCGGAGCGACGCGAGTCGGTCCGCGTCTGACGCGGCCGACGCCGTCATGACCCGCACCGTCCTCGTCACCGGGGGCGCCGGCTTCATCGGCTCCAACCTCGCCCGGCGACTGGCCGCCGGCGGCGACCGGGTCAGGATCCTCGACGACCTCTCGATCGGCCAGACCGCGTACCTCGACGGGACGCCGCACGACCTCGAACGCGGGTCGCTCGCCGACCCGGCGGCCGTCCGCGCGGCCGTGGCTGGTGTGGACGCGGTCGTCCACCTGGCGGCCCGCGCCGGGGTCGACGACTCGGTCCGCGACCCGCTCGGCACGTTCGAGGCGAACGTGGCCTGGTCGGTCGGGCTGCTGGAGGCGTCCCGGCTCGCGGGGGTCCGGCGGTTCGTCTTCGCGTCCTCGAACGCGGCCGCGGGCGACCACGAGCCGCCGAGCGACGAGACGGACCTCCCCCACCCCATCTCCCCGTACGGCGCGTCGAAGCTCGCCATCGAGGCCTACGCCGGCGCCTATGCCGCGACCTACGGCCTCGCGGCCTGCTCCCTGCGGTTCTCGAACGCGTACGGCCCGCACTCGCTGCACAAGCGCAGCGTCGTGGCCGCGTGGCTGCGGGCCGCGCTCGCTGGCGAGCCGATCGCCATCCACGGCGACGGCCTCCAGACGCGTGACTTCGTGTTCGTCGACGACCTCGCCGACGCCGTACGCGCGGCCCTCGACGCCCCCGAGGCGGCCGTCGCCGGTGAGCTGTTCCAGGTGGGGACGGGGGTCGAGACGACCGTCAACGAGCTGGCCGAGGCCATCCAGACCGCCGTGGGGCGTCGCGCCGAGGTCCGCCGCCTGCCGGCCCGGCCCGGTGACGTCCGGCGCAACGTGGGCCGGGTCGACAAGGCGGCCGACCGCCTCGGGTACCGGGCGGCGGTCCCGCTCGCGGACGGGATCGCCCGGACGACCGCCTGGTTCCGGGTCGCGCTGGCCGATCCGCGGCTGGCGGGGGTCGTGCCGCACGCGGCGTCCGGCTCCGAGTGAGCACGCCGGCGGGCGCCGCTCGGGCGGGCGCCGCGCCACCCCACGCCCCGCTCATCCACGACGCCGTCATCACGATCGTCACGCGGTTCCTCCTCGCCATCATCATCTTCAGCACGGACATCGCGCTCGCGCGGCTCCTCGGGCCGTCCGCGAAGGGCCGGTTCGCGCTCGTCCTGCTGACCTCGCAGCTGGCCGCGCTCATCGCCGGCTGGGGCATGGACAGCGCCCTCGGCGTCGTCTCCCGGCGCGACCCCGAGACGGCCCGGCGCGGCTTTGCCAACGCCCTGGTCTGGTCCGCCGGCGTCGGCGGGTTCTGCGTCGTGCTGTCCTGTTGGCTCTACGGGCTGCCGACCGACACGCGGCCGGACGGGCCGCTCGCGACGCTCATCCCGAACCTGTCCGCCCAGCAGTTCCTGTTCGCGGCGCTCGCCATCCCCGGCGAGCTGTTCTTCGGCATCGGGCTGTTCGCCCTGCTCGGCCGTGGGCGGATCCTGGCCTACAACCAGATCCGCATCCTGCGGCGCGCGATGCTTCTCGCGCTCGTGCTCGGCACGGCCGCCCTCGCCCGGCTGAGCCTGGACGTGGCGCTCGTCATGAACCTCGTCGCGCTCGGGATCACCGTGGTCGCCATCTGCTGGGTCGCGTATCGCGACGGGACGTTCTCCGTCGTGCCCTCGGGGCCGCTGCTCGCCGAGGAGCTGAACTTCGGCAGCCGCGCGATCGTCGGGACCGTCGCCGAGCGCCTCCAGTTCCGGTCGGATGCGTTCCTCGTCAACCTCATCGTCGGGGTGCGCGCGACCGGGATCTACTCGGTCACGAGCGGTCTCGCGGAGACGCTGTGGTACATCCCGAACGCGCTCGGCACGGTCATGTTCAGCCGCGCGGTCGACCCGAAGGCGGACGCCGGCCGGATCGCCTCGGTCCTGACCCGGACGACGCTCGCCGTCGCGTTCGTCACGGCCATCCCCGCATTCATCTTCGGCCCGCGCCTGGTCCGCGTCGTGTACGGCACGCAGTTCGCGGACGCCGGCGTTGCCCTGCGGCTCATCCTGCCCGGGGTCGTCGCGTACAGCGTCGTGGCGATCCTCTCGCGCTACATCGTCGGGCGTGGCCGGCCCGGACTCGGCACGATCATCCTCGTGACCGGTCTCGCGATGAACATCGCGTCCAATCTCGTGCTCATCCCGCGGTACGGGATCAGCGGCGCCGCGGCGAGCTCGTCGATCTCGTACATCCTCACCGCCGCTCTGACCCTCGTCGCGTTCCGGCGCCTCTCCGGCCGTGGCCTGATCGAGACCGTGGTCGTCCGCCGCAGCGATCTCGTCGCCCTGCGACGTGCCGGCGCCGCCTTCATGGATCGACTGCGCGGGCGACGCGGCGGACCGCTCATCGGCCTGCGCGGCGGCGACGAGGCGGCCGAGCTCGTCATGGCCGAGCGCGAGCCCGGCGAGGAGCGCTGAGCATGGGCATCCGGCTCGTCGTCATCGACGACAACCCGCACGTCTCGTGGCAGGGACGGGTCCACCCGGCGAACGCGACGTTCGAGCACTTCGTGGCCGGGTTGCTGGACCTGCCCGGCTCGCCGGTCGAGACCATCACTTCCTGCGTGCCGGTCCGAGCCGCGGAGGGCGCCCCCGCCACCCGGGCGCTCGAGGAACGGATCCGTGTCGTCCGGACCGAGCCGTTCGACGGCATCGCCGGCTACCTGCGCCACCTGCCGGCCATGCTCGGGGCGAACCGGGCACGGCTGCGGCGCGCCATCGGCGAGGCCGATCTCGTCTGGCTCAAGGTGCCAGCGTCGAATGCCACGCTCGCGGCCACGATCGCGACGGTCGCCCGGGTGCCGCGCTTCGTGTGGGTCGCGGGCAGCGCCGGCGACGTGGCCGCGGCGCGGTATGCGGGCGCCGAGGGGGTCGGGGCCCGCGCGATCGGGTTCGGCTACGACGCGATCGGGGCGCTGGCGGGCGTCGGCGGGCATCGCCTCGTGGTCGGCGACGGGATCGTGGACGGCGATGGGATCGTCGCCAGCCTCGTCGAACCGGCCGAGCTCCGCGACCCGTCGATACGACCCTGGTCGCCGACGTCGGGCGGTGCCGTGCGGACGCGGCTCGCCTGGGCGGGCCGGCTCGTGCTCGCCAAGGGCCTCGAGGCGCTCCCGGAGATGGTCGCGGCGGACCCGACCATGGAACTCGAGGTCCTCGGCGACGGACCGGACCGGGCACGACTGATGGAGCTCGCGTCCTACCTCGGCGTCGCCGGGCGGATCACCTGGTCCGGCCACGTCGCCGACCGGGCGGTCTACCTCGCGCGTCTGGCCGCGGCCGACGGGTTCGTGTTCCCCTCGCCGGCCGAGGGCTTCCCCAAGGTGCTGCTCGACGCCTTCGCGGTCGGGCTCCCGGTCCTCGCGATGCCCGTCGGCGCGGTCGCGGGACTCGTCGAGGCGGATCTCGTGGAACCCATCGAGGCCCCGGAGGCATCGGCGGTCATCGCGGCCTGGCGACGGCTCGTGGCGATGGATCCGGGCGCCGTGGAGGACCGCCGGCGACGAGCCCACGAGTTCGCGGCACGCCACACGCGCCCGGCTGAGGCGGCACGCCTGGTCGAGCGCTGGCGGGGCTGGTGGCCGGAGCTGCCGTGGGGCGAGTGAGCGTCCTGGACGCTCGTCCGGGACGAGCGCGAGTACCCTGACCGCGTGATCAGCGCGATCATCCTGTGGGCCGCCGTCGCCCTCCTGGCCTGGGCCTACATCGGCTACCCGATCGTCGTCGCATTCGTCGCCAGGATCGCCCCGTGGCGGCCGGACCCGACCGGGCCGCAGCCGACGGTCTCTGTGGCGATCGCGGTCCACGACGAGGCGGCGGCCATCGCCGACCGGATCGCGGACGTCTTCGCCCAGGACGGCCCGGGCGTCCGGCTCGTCGAGGTCCTCGTCGGCTCCGATGGCTCGACCGATGCCACGGAGGGGATCGTCGCGGGACTCGCAGCGCGGGAGCCGCGACTCCGCCTCCTGACCCTCCCGCGCGGCGGCCAGACGACGACCCAGGACGCCCTGTTCGCGGCGGCGGCTGGCGATGTCGTCGTCCTCACCGACGCCGAGACCCGGTTCCGGCCGGGCTGCCTTGCCGCGCTCGCCGATGCCCTGCGCGATCCGCGCGTCGGGTGCGCGACCGGCCGCCTCGAGTGGCGCGACGAGCGGGCGACGGCCACCTCGTCGAACGAGGGCCTCTACTGGCGCTACGAGCGACGCGTCCGGGAGCTCGAGAGCCGCGCGGGCTGCCTGACCGCGGTCACCGGGGCGCTGCTCGCCGTCCGGCGATCGAGCTTCCGCCCGGTCCCCCCGACCGCGTCGATGGACCATCTCCTGCCGCTCTACGTCCGGGAGGCCGGTGGCGCCGTCCTCTACGTCCCCGGGGCGGTCGCGACCGACCGGCCGATCAGCGGCCTCCGCGAGCAGTTCCGCAACCGGAGCCGCACCGGCGGCCCGCGGCATCCGCGCGAACCTCTCGATGGTCGTCCGCCTCGCGCCCTGGCGCCGGCCGCGGATCGCGCTCGCCATCTGGTCGCACAAGCTCATCCGCTGGGCGACGCCGTGGCTGGTGCTGCTCGCGCTCGGCGCGGGGCTGGTCGAGGCGGCCGGCGGTTCGGTGGCGGCCGCGGCGGTCGTGGGGCTGATCGCGATCGCGGCCCTGGCCGCGGCGCTGGGCCAGCTGGTGGCATCAGCCGGCCGGCGGCCACCGCGGGTGCTCGCGTTCGCGCGGGCGTTCGCGATCGTCAACCTGGCCTTCGCCGTCGGCTGGATCAACGTGGCTCGCGGCCGAAGCATCGAGGCGTGGCATCGGACGGAGCTGCACGTGCGGAGTTAGGTAGGCCGTCGACCATCCGTCGCTGCACGAATCGCCTCGCGAAACACCGACTCGACACGCGGGACGATGGCGTCCCATCCAAATCTCGACGCGTAGGATCGACAGGCGTCCCGATCCTGAGCGCCTCGAGCAAGTGACCGGTCGATCCCGCTCGCGATGTCGCCGGAGACCGGAGCCACGAGGGCGTCCCGGTCGAACCCCCCGACGAGGTCCACCAGTCCGCCGATCGCCGTTGCCAGGACGGGTGTACCGGCCGCGTAGGCTTCAAGGGCCACGTACCCAAATCCCTCGAGCTCGCGCGTGGGCACGACGCACAGGTCGCCGGCCGCGTAGAAGGCGGGCAGATCCTCATCCTCGACTCGCCCGAGGAAGGCGACCCGATCGGCAAGACCCAGGTCCGACGCCTGGGCCCGGAGTCCTTCGAGTTCCGGACCGGTGCCGGCGATCGCGAGCCGTGGCCGCCGCTCCTCTGGCAGGCTGGCGATGGCTGACACGAGGATGTCCAGGCCCATTCGCCGAACGAGGCGTCGAACGGTGACGACGAGTTCGCCCTCCTGCGCCAACCCGAGTCGGTCGCGAGCGACGTTCCGATCCATCAGGAGCCGGTACGGCTCGAGGTCGATGCCGGCCGGGATCACCCGGATCCGACTCGGGGCGACTCCATATTCGCGGACGAGCACGTCACCGAACGCATCCGACAGGGCCATGCATCGGGCCGCGGATCGGTAGACGCGACGCTCGATGGACCGGCGGATCCTCGTGCTCAGCGGCCATCGCCCGCGCATCCGGGTCGCCTCCGCTTCGCGAGCCCACGGCCCCTGGAACATCACGACGACAGGGATCCGCAGCATGCGCGCGGCGATGACAGCCCCGATCCCGTCGAACGCGAAATGGACATTGATGACATCGGGCCGGCGTCGCAGGATCGCGGCGACCACGCGCGGATGCACCAGAACGAGACGACGGACGCTTCGCGTGAACTGACCCATCGCGCCTGGCTCGGTGTAGCCTCGAGCTCCGACGACACCGACCGCGGTCACGACCTCGACGTCGTGACCGTTCGCGCGAAGGGCGGACACCATACCGCTGAGATACCGAGCGGAGCCGCCGGCCATCTCCTCGAACGTCGCGAGCCCGACCACGAGGACCTTGATCGGGGCCGGCGCGGCGGTGCGCCCCGGCGTCAACGACCCGCCTCTTGGCGCGAGATCGTCACCGACCGATCGCGACATCCATGGCTCGTCCCCGAGTCTGGCGCGCCGCGGCCGCCGACTAGAATGTCCGTCATCGGACTCAGCCGAGATCTGTCGTCACGAGGATCGATCATCCGCACGAATTGAACCGCGGCGCTGCCCGACCACGCCAACGCTTCATCACTGCCGCCGAGATACGGAGAGTTGTGGCGGACGTCCTTCGATGAACGTGTCGTGCGCACATTCCACCCGGCGATGGCGATCCTCGACGTCGGTTCGGGACGTCGCCCGACGATCCCGCTGGAAGAGCGTCCGCCGGGCTGCCACTATGTCGGGCTCGACCTTTCCGCGAGTGAGCTGGCACGCGCTCCCGATGGATCGTACGACGAGGTCTGGGTGGCCGACGTGGTCGATCACCTGGCGGCACTCGAAGGGCAATTCGATCTGGTCATCAGTTGGCAGGTCCTGGAGCATGTGAAGCCCCTGGACGCAGCGTTCGGCAACTTCCATAGCTATCTGCGGCCAGGCGGCCGGTTCATCGGCCAGTTCTCCGGGACGTTCGCGTTCTTCGCTCTTGGCAGTCGGGTGATCCCGCACTCGGTCGCCAAGTGGGCGATGAAGACGCTGCTGGACCGCGACCCCGAGACCGTGTTCCCGGCAACGTATCACCACTGCTGGGACGGTGCGCTCCGCCGGATCCTGAAGCCCTGGTCGAGCTATGAGATCGTGCCCAGGTATTCCGGAGCGCCGTACCTTCGCTTCTCCAGGATCGTCCAGCGCGGCTATCTGATCTTCGAGGACTGGGCCTACCGCGGCCGGCATCGCAACCTGGCTACCCATTACCTGGTCGAAGCGCAACGCTGATCTGCGTTGCACGGGCCGACGTTCTCCCGCCCTTCAGGACGGGGCCTGATCGGGGCGAACGGGGTGGTGGGTCTTCGCCCACGAAAGTGAAAATCGCCAAACGGCCGCGATCGCGAGAAGGGCGGCCGGCCCGCACACGACAATTCGGATGATGAGGCCGTTGACCCCGCTCACCGGCAGAAGCTGACCGAAGGCCACGATCGCCAGTCCGATCACGATCCCCGCATACAACGCGATGAACACCGTCCGAGTCGGAAGACCGAGTCGATGCGAGGCCATGACCGGGATCACGGCTCCACGTTCGATCAGGACGAAGATGAGCGTGCTGACGGCGACACCGATCGGGCCGATCAGCTGCGCCAGGACGAAGGAGAGGATCACGTTGAGAACCGCATCCACGAGCACGACGGTACCGATCCGTGCGTGCCGACCGGTTGCGATGAGCCCCAGCACGAGCACCTGGACGGGCGTGATGAACACGAACGCGAACGAGTAGATGATCAGCACGCCGATGCTCAAGGGCGGTTCCTGCCCCGTCCACAGCTGCATGACCGGACCCGCCTCGGCCGCCAATCCGCCAAACGTGGCGGCCCCGAGGATCCCGGCCATCACGATGAGTGTCGGAACATGGCGCGAGGGCGATGCGGCGTCCTCCAGGCTGGCACGCGACAGCGTGGGCAGGAGCACACTCAGTATCGGCAGGACCAGGTACGCAACGTTCCTGACGAGCTGGCTGCCTGCAGCGTACAGGCCGACGGCGGCGGCGGTCCCGACCACCCCGACGATGATCACGTCCGTGCCCATGCCGATCTGGGTCGCGAGCTGAAGCGCGAAGACCGGAAGCGAGAATGCCCACAGGCCACGAGCCTGTCCAAGCGTCGGTCGCCCGGGACGGAACCTGAACCACGACATTCGTCGGCCGAGGGCGAATGCAAGGACGGTTCGCGACGCCAGGCGTCCGGCGACCTGACCTATGGCCGCACCGACAAGACCGAACGTCCCGATGAGGGCCACGACGACGATCCCGCCGACCGCGGCATGGACCACATTGCTCGCGAAGACCAGGTCATAGCGCTGGTAGCCGCGTAATACGCCGCCCCACGCTGCGGTCGCGAGCACGATCATGAGGTCAAGACTCAAGACGAGTGCGACGATCGCCGCTTCGGTCGCGGATGGACCCTCGAGCCCGAGGAACCGAGGGATCACCAAAGCTCCCAGGATCCCGAGAAGGGCAGCCCCCACCGCGAGACCGGCGAACAGGGCATTCGCCACTCGCACTCGTTCGATCGCGCTCTGGTCTCCCGCAGCGGCATGTGCCGCATCGCGCGTGGTCGTCGCGGACAATCCCGCGTCGAGGAGACTCATGTATCCCAGCAGGGCAACGGCTGCCGCCCACGGCGCAAACGCCTCCGGCCCAAGGGTTCGCAGGAGAAACCCGACCAGCAGGAAGGTGTAGACCGCCATGACGGCGGTGCCGGCCAGGCTCCAGCCGCTCGAGGGAAGGATTCGCGCCATCCGGATGGAGCCGGCTTCCGCACCTGGGGATTCCGGCGCGATCGTTTCCAGTTCGTCCAATTCGCTCGTCATGCGGGGCCATCGCATGTTCGGCGGCCAGGCGCACGATCCGTCAGCCCATCGCTTGGTGCGGGCTGGGCTGGCGAGGTGCCGGAGTCCACCGATCCGAGCGGCATCCCGCACAGTCCCATGATCGCCGCGCCCATCACGATCGCCTTCGAATGATCGATGCGTACTCGATGTCCATCTGGCGGGCAACCACGACTGGATCGAATGCCTGTGCCCTGGGACGAGCATGCTCGGTCAAGCCGCGCGCGAACGCGACGTCGTCGATGAGATGACGGATCCCGGTCGCCAGGTCGTCGGCGTCCGGGCGGTCGATCAGGACCGCGCTCTTGGCGTCGAGTAGGTCGACCGCGGCTCCGGTCTTGGCTGTCACGATCGGTCTGCGGCTCGCCATCGCTTCGACCAGCACTCGCCCGAGGGGCTCGGGTACACGGCTCGGACACGCAAGGATGTCGATCTGTTCGAAGGCGGCGCGCGGGCCGGGCGTCGCCGGAACCCAACGCACGGAGCCGCCGACCGACGAGGCGGCGATCGAGGTCGCGAGCTCGCGGCCGAAGGCCCCTTCAGACCGAGGAAAGGAGACGTCGCCGATGAGCAGGAAGGTGACAGCGCGGACATCGGTCAGCCTGGCCGCGGCACTCACCAGGAGGTCTGGGCCCTTCCGACGCGCAATCTGGCCGATGTAGCCGACGATCGGCTGGCGCGTCCCATCCAACCACGGTGTCGGTAGGTCAACGAGATCGTCGATGGAGATCCCGCTCGGGACCAACCCGATCCGTCCGGTGCGTGGGAGGGCCTTGTCGTCAGCGTACGCGCGGATCATCCACTGCGAGATCGCGACCGCGTGATCTGCACGCCGAAGGCAGAGTCGCACCGCGGCCCGGACGACACGACGAGCTGGTGGGTCGTCGCGAAGGTGCCACACCACCGGCACCGATCGCCCAGCCAGCGCCAAGGCGCTGATCAGTTGGGCCTTTCGCGTGTGGACATGGACCACGTCGGGGTCGGCATGGGCGACGTGAGACCGCAACAGCGATGCGGCTCTGACGATGTCGGGCAGGGTTGCCAGCAAGGTCCACGGTCCTGCCTGTTGCGGGACGCCGACCACGTGGCCAGACCAACCGAGGACCGACACGTCGAAACCCTCCGACGCCGCCTGATCTGCGAACCGCCCCTCGACGCCCGAGGCGATCTGCGGCTCGTGTCCCAGGGTTCGCTGAGCCGAAGCGAGCTCGATCAGCGAACGTTCCGCGCCTCCGAAGGCCGAACCATGATCCAGATGGAGGATCTTCATCCGTGTGCGCCACGACTAGCCGGCGGCAGGACCATGGCCGGTCGACTGCGACGCGTCAACCCGCCCTCAGCGCTTCTGGACCATCCCGCGGCCCTTCGGACGCCAGCGACAGCCCCCCTCCGACGACCCACAGCAGCAACCACGCATACTGCGGATTGAGCAGGTTGTCGTCGAACGCGAACTGGAAGAACGTGAACACGCCGACGACAAGGACGCCCAGGCCCAGGAATGCCCTGGTCGGATCCGTCGCCCTTCGCAGAACGACGAGACCCGAGCCCACCAGGAACAGGACGATCAACACCGCCCAGATCAGCCCGGGGACCCCAGTGGCGGCGGCGTACTCCAGGTAGACGTTATGGACGTAGTCACCGGACGACGGATCCAACGTCGCCTTCCAGTTGCCGAGCCCGGCGCCGCGCAGCGGATCCGCCCGGATCGCCTCGACGGCCGATCGATCGATGTCGATCCGAGTCGTCACGCTTGGGTCATCGAGCGGTCGAGCGATCCGCTCCTGGCCGGCGGGCGTACCGACGGACGCCAGACCGGCGGCGCCGATGAGCACGGCCGCCAGCAGGACCACCACGAGCGTCGCGAGTCGCTCCGGGATCGGCGGGGCCACCAGCGTCGGGCGGAGCCATCGCAGGGCGAGGACGCCGGCGACCCCGACCAGCCCCGCCCCGGCCGCCGCGACCCAGGTGCTCCGCGAGAAGCTGACGACGACGACGACGGCGATCAGGAACAGCGAGGCACCGATGACCCATCGCCAGGGACCTGGCTTGCGGACCAGCCACGCGGCTGCGACCAACGGGGCGACCGTCCCGGCGAAGCCGCCGGTGTTGGTCGGCGCCGGGAACACGGGCGAGAACGCGCGGAGCGTCAGCGTGTCGCCCCAGATCACCCAGTTGTTCTGGTCCTCGAACTTCGCGGCAGCTCCGTCGCCACGCAGGTATCCGAGGAGAGAGACCACGCCGTCCATCGCGTGCTGGATGGGGACGAAGTACTGCAGGAGATAGACCAGCACAGCCGAGACGGCCACGACGAGCAGGCACGCGGCGAGCCCCGTGACCCAACGGAGCCGACGCTCCGGATCCTGCCAGACGACGAGGCCCACGAGCGTGGAGATGGCACCCAGGATCAGGATGGCGATCGGGCGCAGCCAGACTGACGGCTCCTGCCAGCGGGAGAGCAGCGCACCGACGAGGAGCGGGGCCCACAGTACGATGAGCCAGCCGATCGTGCGAGGGGCGACACGGGTGTTCGAGTCGATGAGCAGCCTGACCGCCGCGATCACGATCGCGGCGGCGGCGAGAGGAAGGTTCGGGAGACCGACCGAGGGCAGCACCGGCAGGGTCCCGATCATCGCGAACGACAGCAGGTAGTCGGCAGCCGGAAACGGGACCAGGATCAGGGCGGCGATAACCCCCAGGGCCAGCGGGACCGTGGTCGTCCCAGGGGATGCGCCAGTCGCCAGGAGCACGCATGTCAGCCCGACCCCGATGACCACGGCGAGGACCGCGAATTTGACGCGTGATGCGGCTCCTGGGGGCGAGGTGGACGTGTCCACCGGGTCGGCCGCTCGGTCGCTCAGATGACCTGCTCCCTCAGATCGGCCGTTCGACTCGTGCTGATCGACGGCCTTGGCACGACGATGATAAGTGAGACGCTCGCGGGGCATCCACCGGACTAGGTCGATGCCGCCCAGGCATACACGTCGAGGGTCTCCCCGGCGACATCGCGCCATGAGCGCAGAGCGTGCCGGGCGCGGCCAGCCTGCACGAGACGAACGGTATCGCGCCGTGCCAGCTCGATCCCAGCGGCGATGCTCCGCGGATCCAGCGGATCGACGAGGACGGCGGCATCCCCGGCGACCTCGGGCATCGACGATCGGTTCGAGGTGACCACGGGCACGCCAAGTCCCATCGCCTCGATCACGGGCAGGCCATACCCCTCGTAGAGCGACACGTACGCGAAGGCATCGGCACCGGCGACGATCCCGGCCAGCTCATGGTGATCGAGGTAGCCGGAGACGATGACGCGGTCGGCGACCGGCGAGCCACGGAGCTGCCGTCGCAGTCGCTCCTCGCCCCAGCCGCGGGCGCCGATGAGCACCAGCGCGAGGTCGCCGTCCGCTCGCGACAACCGCTCGAATGCCTGGACAAGTCGCCGGTGGTTCTTGCGCGGCTCGAGCGTGCCGACGGACACGATGTACGGCCGGTCCGCAAGCGCGAACCGCCGCTTTGCCGCCGTGATCTCGGCTGATGACGGTATCGCCAGCTCGGCCGATGGGGCGTGTGGGATGACGACCACCCGTCGGCGGACCGAAAGCGGTACGAGGCGCTCGAGCTCCCGGCGAGTGACGTGGGAGGGGACGATGATGGCGCGCGCCCGGTAGATCGACGCGAGCAGGATGGGCACCGTTGCGAGGCGCAGGACGGGGTGCCAGAGTGGATGTCGAACGACCGACAGATCCTGAACGGTCAGGACGTACGGGACCGGGGAGTGGAGCGGTGCCGCTGCGTTGGTGAAGTGGGCGAGCGACGCCTTGACGGCACGGATGTCCCGCGCGGCCCGGGTCTGTAGCCACGACTGGTGAGAGCCACCCGGGAAGGTGGTGTGTGGTGCCGGCGTCCCGGCGAGCGGGCCCCCGGGTCGCACCCCGACGAACGCGATCGTTCCCGGGGAGAGCGCGCGGAGCGCCATCCCCAGGTCTCGAACGTACACGCCGACGCCGGTCGGGTTCGTGTGACACGGTCCGGCGTCGAATGCCACCAACATCTCGTCCTCGCTCGGGCGATCGCGTCACACTGGCCGGAGCACGCTGCCAGAATGGGGCAACCGCCGCCTGCCGTTCTGGCCGGCTCGCTTCCTGAAGTTGTCGAGGGATGATGACTGAGTCGCGTCCGCCCCTTTCCGTCATCGTTGCGACCCGGCAGGGCTGGCCCGCCATCAGGCCATGTATCGAGGCGGCCGAGGCGCAGGTCGGGGCGGTCGGAGGCGAGCTCCTGGTCCTCGACGCGAGTGGGACCGCCGGCCCCGAGGACCTCCCGAGCCATGTCAGGTGGCTCCCACGAGACCGATCGCTCACGGTCTTCCAGCTCCGTCGTATGGGCTACGACGAATCCCGTGGTGAGGTGATAGCCCAGACCGAGGACCATTGTCGGGTCCCGTCCGGGTGGTGTGACTGGATCCTCTGCCAGCATCAGGAGCACCCGGAGGCGATTGCCATCGGCGGGGCGATCGACAACGGGACGCGCGATCGACTGATCGACTGGGCGGCATTCTTCGTGACACAGACGCCGTTCGTTGCGCCGCTCGCGAACGGCCCGGCCGACCTGATCACCGGGGCCGCGAACGTCTCGTACAAGCGCGCTGCGCTGGAACGAATGCCCGATCACGGCCTGTTCGGAACGATCGAGCTCTTCGACAACCCGTCGGTCCGGCGCGACGGCGACATGCTCCTCCTTGATGACAGCCACCCGGTCATGCACGATCAGTCGATCGGGTTCGGGCCGACATCGGCGATCGAGTACCACAACGGTCGGACCATCGGAGGATTCCGGCGTGCCCAGCTCGGCCGCAGGGACTGGCTCAGGGTCGCGGTGTTTCCCGTGTTGCCGTTGTTCCGCAGCGCGAGGACGGCCCGCATCGCATGGACGAAACGGGTGCCGCGGAGCAGGCTGGTGGCGTCCATCCCCTTGATCGTCTGGCTCCAATACTGCGCCGGTGCGGGTGAGTTGCTCGGCTACGCGGCCGGTCCCGGTGACAGCCCTCGTCATCTCCGCTAGTCGGGCTGCGTATGACGGACACAGCGCCGGCGGCCGCGCCGCCCCTCTCCGTTGTCGTCGCGACGCGCATGGGCTGGCCGGGGATCCGGCCATGCATCGATTCGCTCCTCTCGCAGATCAATGACGTGAACGGCGAGCTGGTGGTCGCCGATGGAAGTGGACGGCCGGCACCGGGTCCGTCCCAGGTCGGCGAACGCGTCACGTGGGTGCGGCAGGATGGCGCGTCCGTGTTCGAGCTCAGCCGGCTGTCGTACGCCGCTGCCCGCGCCCCCATCGTCGCCATCACCGAGGATCACTGCACCGTCCGACCGGGCTGGTGTGCCGGCATCCTGAGGGCACATGCCGAGTATCCGGACGCGGCGGCGATCGGTGGAGCCATCGAGAACGGCTCGACCGGCACACGGATCGACTGGGCGAGCTACTACATCACCCAGGGACCGTTCCAGGCACCCCTTGCGAACGGCCCCGCTACGCGGATCGCGACCGAGGCGAATCTGTCGATCAAACGGTTCGCACTCGAGGCGATCCATCACGAACCAGGCCTGGGGTCGATCATCCTGCTCCACCTCATGGCCCTCAACGCCGCAGGATCCCTGCTCGTGAACGACGATCGCTTGGTCGTCGATCACTTTCAGTCCGTGCCGTTCGGCGAGACGTCGGCCATCCATTTCCACAACGGCCGGACGATCGCGGCCTTTCGGCGGAATCACGTCCGTGGCCTCGAGTTGGTCCGGCTGTTGTCGCTGCCCGTCCTCCCGGCGTATCGCTCGTGGCGCGCGATCCGCATCGGACTGGCCAAGGGACGGCATCGCCGGGACCTCGTGGATGCCATTCCCGGGATCGTGTGGCTCGAGTACTGCCACGCAGCCGGGGAGGTCCTCGGGTATCTGACCGGAGCCGGTCGTTCACCCTTCGTCCTTCGGTGATGCGCATGGGTGACCGACCCGCCGTCGTGCATGACTTCTTCATCCAGGACGGTGGCGCCGAACGGTGCGCGATCGAGTTCGCCTCCCTCGTCCCGAGCGCCACGATCGAGACGACCTTCTTCGATGCTGCGCGCTTCGGCGGTTCCATCGACCCGGCACGGGTTCGCACGTGGCCGCTGCAACGACTCTTCGGGCCGACCCCCCAATTCCGTGCGCTGCTGCCCCTCTATCCGGTCTGGTTCTCGACCCGGGACCTCCGTCGTCATCCTCTCGTGATCAGCAGTTCGATCGCGTTCGCGAAGGCTGTCAGGACGGCGCCGAGCGCCCTGCATATCGCCTACGTGTACACGCCGATGCGCTATGCGTGGGACCTCGACGAGTACCTGGAAGGCTCGAGCCTGGGCCCGGCCGCCCGGTTCGGCGCGCGAGTCATCCGACCCGTGCTCCGTCGATGGGACGTCGCCACGTCTCGGCGACCGGATGTGATCGTGGCGATCTCGGCGACGGTCCAGCGACGGATCGCAGCCGTCTGGGGTCGCGAATCGAGGATCATCTTTCCGCCTGTGGACGTCGCCGCGATCCCGCCATCGGATCGGGACGACGGATTCCTGCTGGTTGCGGCGCGGATGCTTGCGTATCGCAGGCTCGACCTCGCGGTCATGGCGGCGACCAGCCTCGAGCGGGAACTGGTGGTGGTGGGTGACGGTCCTGAACGCGCCCGATTGCGATCGATCGCGGGCCCGACCGTACGGTTCCTTGGGCGGGTGGATCGGTCGACCCTTCTCGACCTGTTCGCCCGCTGCCATGCGTATGTCGTGCCGGGCGTCGAGGATTTCGGGATCGCGCCGGTCGAGGCGATGGCCGCCGGGAAGCCCGTCGTCGCCTTTCGCGGGGGCGGCGTGACCGAGACGGTCGTCGAGGGCAAGACTGGGGTGTTCTTCGACCGCCCCGAGCCGTCCTCCCTGGCGGCGGCGATCGAGGACGTCGAACGACTCGCCGTGGACCGGGCCGCCATCCACGCTCATGCCGATGCATTCGACACGCGAGTCTTCCGGTCGCGCTGGCGATCGTTGTTCGAGGAGCTCGGCGTCGACCCGACGATATACTCGGCGGAATGACCACCACGGCCCTCATCACCGGGATCACCGGGCAGGACGGTTCGTATCTCGCCGAATTGCTCCTCGAGAAGGGCTACCGCGTGGTAGGGATGACCAGGCGGTCGAGCACGGTAACGGACGAACGGATCGCGCATCTCGCCGGACGGCTCGAGCTGATCCAGGGCGACCTTCTCGACCAGGCCTCGATCGTGGCCGCGCTCCAGGACGTCAAGCCGAGCGAGGTCTACAACCTGGCCGCGCAGAGCTTCGTCCCGACGTCATGGAACCAGCCCGTCCTGACTGGAGAATTCACCGGGCTCGGCGTGACCAGGATGCTCGAGGCGATCCGTCAGGTCGATCCGACGATCCGCTTCTATCAGGCGTCATCGAGCGAGATGTTCGGCAAGGTCGACGTCGTGCCGCAGACGGAGTCGACGCCCTTCCATCCCCGTAGCCCGTACGGTGTGGCGAAGGCCTACGGCCACTTCCTCACGGTCAACTATCGCGAGAGCTACGGGATGTTCGCCGTCTCGGGGATCCTGTTCAACCATGAGTCTCCCCGCCGGGGCCTCGAGTTTGTCTCACGAAAGATCACGGACGGCGCGGCTCGGGTGGCCCTGGGGCTGGCCACGGAGCTCCGGATGGGGAATCTCGACGCCGAACGTGACTGGGGTCATGCGGCTGACTATGTCCGCGCGATGTGGCTGATGCTGCAGCGGCCCGAACCCGCGGACTATGTCGTCGCCACCGGGATCGCGCACTCGGTTCGCGACCTCTGCCGGATCGCGTTCAACCGGGTCGGCCTCGACTATGAGCGGCATGTCGTGGTCGACCCCGCACTGTACCGACCGGCTGAGGTCGACCACCTTCGCGGTGACGCCGCTCGCGCGAGATCGGAGCTCGGCTGGGAGCCGACCGTGACCTTCGATGAGCTCATCGAGGGGATGGTGGACGCCGACCTGGCCCGCCATGAGGCTCGGCTCAACCGGCCTGGGGAGGCGGCGCCGGCGGCCTCGCTGTGACGATCGTCCCCCGATGAAGGTCCTCGTCACCGGGGCGACCGGATTCGTGGGCCGTTGGCTGGTACGGGATCTCGAGACCGCCGGACACGAGGTCGTCGCGCCCGGCGATCCGCATCGACTCGACGTCACGGACCGGGCCGCGGTCGAAGCCGTGATCGCCGCGACCCGGCCGGACGCGGTCGCCCATCTTGCGGCGGTCTCGTTCGGGCCGGAAGCGCTGCGCGAACCCGCGCGAGCCATGCTCATCAACGTCGGCGGCACGATCAACGTGGTCGAGGCGCTGGGATCCTTGGGCAGCCAGGCGGGCTTGCTGGTGGCCGGCTCTTCCGAGGTCTACGGCTCGCCGAACGCCGCGGACCTGCCGTTGGGCGAGGATGCGCCCCTTCGGCCACGGTCGCCGTACGCCCTGACCAAGGCGGCCCAGGAGGCGGTGGCCTTGCGACTCGGATCGGAGCGCGGGCTCCGTGTCGTCGTGTGCCGGTCGTTCAACCATACGGGACCGGGCCAACGGAGTGACTTCGCGATCCCGGCGTTCGCGTCGCGGATCCTCGTCGCGCAGGCCGCGGGTGAGCGCCGCATCCGGGTCGGGAACGTCGATGCCCGCCGGGACATCGGCGATGTTCGGGACGTGGTCCGCGCCTACCGGCTGCTCCTCGAGCACTTGCAGGCCGGCGGCCTACCGAACGAGGATCGCATCGCGAACGTCGCGACGGGCACGTCGGTGGCGATGCGAGACGCGATCGAAGGGCTATCCTCGGCCGCAGCCTACCCAGTCGAGCTCGAGACGGATCCTGCGCTGATCCGGCGGGAGGACGCGCCCGACATCCGCGGCGACTCGACCAGGCTGCATCGGTTGACCGGGTGGCGGCCGGAGATCCCGCTCGAACAGACGCTCAGGGACGTGTTGGAGGATCTCCGAGCGCGGGCGTGATCTCGGCAGGCGTCGGCTACCGAAGCCACGTCTTGAAGATCACCCGCAGGAACCCGAGCCCGTAGCGCAGATCGGTCCCCTTCTTCGAGCTCCCGGCGGTCCGTCGCCGGATCGTCACGGGCACGTCCATGACGCGCAGTCCGGCGCGGGCCGCGCCCAGCAGCAGCTCGGGGTTGTGGAACTGGTCCTCGGTGAATGCGATCTCGGCGAGACGCGACGCGCGGATCGCGCGATAGCCGTTGGCGATGTCGCTCACCTCGGTCCCGCCGATCAGGTTGATGAGCCGCGTGTACACCGTGATGCCGGCGTCCCTGGCCTTCGAGGCCCCCTCGGCCTCCCCTTCGGCCATCCGGCGCGAGCCGACGACGAAATCCGCCTCGTCGCGCACGATCGGCTCGACGAGGCGCGTCATCTGGGCCGGGTCGTGCTGTCCGTCGGCATCGAGCGTCACGACGACCTCCACGCCGACCCGTTCGGCGACGAGGTAGCCGGTCTGGAGCGCCGCGCCCTGGCCGCTGTTCACCGGATGGCTCACGACATGCGCGCCGTGCGCCCGGGCGACCTCGGCCGTGCGGTCCCGCGACCCGTCGTCGATGACGAGCACGTGGGTCGCCAGACCGGCCACCTCGGCCGGGATCTCGGCGAGGACGCCGGGCAGGCTGTCGGCCTCGTCGAACGCCGGGACGCAGACGAGGACGCCGCCCCAGTGCTCGCCGCGCGCCGCCTCCAGCTGGGCCGCGGACAGGGCCCGGACGAGCCGGCTCACGCGCTGGTTCGCGCGGTCGGCGCGGCCGAGGGCGTAGAAGACGAGGACGTAGGCGACGGCCACCGACACCACGAGCACCGTGACGAGCCGGCCGAGCGGCTCGCCCGACAGTCCGAGGACGTCCTGGATCGGCCGGACGAGGTCGGGGAACAGTGCGACGGCGAACAGCCCGAGCCCGATGACGAGCAGGCCGGTGGCGGGAACGCGGCTGCCGGCGCCGCGCCGTCGGAGCCGCCCGATCGCGACGAGCACGAGGATGACCGCGAAGGCCAGTCCGGCGAGGCGCAGGAGGCTGATCGGCATGCCCGGCCAGTGTAGCGCCCGGGTGTGCGGCGACCGAGCAGGCGAACCCGGCTACTCCGGTCTGGCGGCTTCGGGCGGCGCCGGTTCGTCGGATGGTGGCGGTCGTCCCCCTCGGTCGAAGCGTCCTCGCGGTCGGGCGCCTCGGCTCGCTCGGTAGCTCTCCGCGCGGGCCTCCGGCTCACCCGGTGCGCCGTCGGAGACCTGCGGCTCGGATGGCGCCGTCGTCCGGAGGCTGGGCCGTCCCTCGGGAGACTCGGCGCTTCGGCGACCGCGCGCGCCCGGCCTTCCGCCAGGGCGAGCCCGACCCCCACCATCGAGAAGGCGACCGCGCTCACGCGGATGAAGATGAATGGGTTGTTGAAGGATGCGGCGAGACGTACGCGAGGAACCCGGCCAGCAGTCCCGTGCCGAGCCAGCCCGGGATCCGCGACATGCGACCACGCCGTCGACGACGACGAAGGCGATCCCGACCAGCCCGACGATGGTCCCCTCCTCCGCGAAGAGGCGAAGCCACTCGTTGTGCGGCGATCCCAGCAGCGGGTCCCCGTATTGCTTGGCGAGCTGGTTGTAGGCGAGGAACCCCTGCCCGATGAGCGGCTCGTCGCGCCACATCGCGACCGCGGCGCCCCATCCACGGATCCGATACTCGTCCGTCGCGACCAAGGACGGTTCCTGGGACGACGGCGGTGCCGGTGTTCTGAGCCCGCAACTGCAGATAGCTGGGCAGGAGCAGCGGCTGCGGCAATGACGCCCGCCACGAGCACCGCGATGCCGAGCGCCCGGCGCAACCGCCACGCCACGATGACACCGAACACGTACAGGCCGAGCAGTGGCGCTCGACTGAAGGTCAGGTAGTTGGCGAGGAGCAACGGGAGCACGGCGACCAGCGCGATCACCTTAAGCCTGAGGTCTCGCGCCAACAGGACGCGCGGCCAGGAGCACCATCGTGGGGACGATGAGCTGGGCCGAGAGCGCGTTCGGCGAGGGGATCGTGCCTGCGAGCCGTGCCCCGAACTTCAGCCACGAGCCGAGCCAGCCGAACCGGCTCTGTGACACCAGCCCTGGCGACGCGTACTCCGCGAGGCACACGAGGGCGCTCGCCACGGCGACGCCGCAGGCGGCGACCAGGACCCGCCGCGAGCCGCCGCGCGCGGTCCACGCCGCGGCGATGAGCACGATCACCGGGGTCGCCACGAAGTTGCACCAGGTCCCCGCCGCGCGCCAGGCGAAGTCGTCCGGAAAGCGCGAGAACGTGTTCGCCACGCCCAGCGCGGTCCCGACCACGAGCAGGAGCGCGAGCCAGATGGCCGGCGCGGGCCGCCAGCGGAACCGATCGGCGACGATGCGGAGCAGCACGCCGACGGCCAGCGGGGCGAGGACGAGCTCGCGCGGCGTCAGCGCCCGGGCGACCGAGACCGGCTCGAAGGCGACCGAGGTCGCGACGAAGACGACGAGACCTGACAGCGGCGCCACCAGGGCGAGCAGGCCCGCCGCGATGACCCACGCCGCGTACCAGCGCCCGTCCAGCCCGGCGGTCGAGCGGATCGCGAACCAGGCCATGACCATGGCGATCTCGACGAGGATCGCGAGGTGCCAGCGAGTCGCGGCGGCCCGGGTTTCGGACCAGATGGCGCCGTAGAAGGCGGGGATGCCGCCGAACCGGCGGTCGGGGGCAGCGTCGAGCTGTCGTCGAGGGCGGCGCGAAGGCGGCGGCGTCCGATCCGGCCATCGGCGCCAGTCTAGGCGGCCGGAGCAGGCGCTCGGTCATGCGGCCGCACCGGCGACCTCGAAGAGCAGGAGCCGGTCGTCGTCGAACGAGCGGACCAGCCGCAGGCGGGGATCGGCGCGGAGCGCGGCGACGTCGGTCTCGAACGGGAGGTACCCGCCGACGTCGGCACCGTTCGCGCCGTCGTCGCGACCAGCAGGTGGGTCACGTGCTCGCGGTCCAGGAACGTGCCGGCGCCCGGGGCGCCCGGCGTCCCGAAGACGACCCGGGAGCCGAGGCAGAGATCCGTCGACTCGGCCAGGAACGGCGGGTCCTCGAGGTAGACCGCCCGCCCGTCGACGATCCCGACCCGATGCGCGACGGCGGCGACGGCGCCGTCCGTGTAGGCGTTCGTCAGGACCCGCGCATCGGCCGGCAGGTTGGCGTCGATCCACTGGTAGGCGTCGTAGCCGGCCGGGCTGAGCGCCGCCTCGCTGTCGTCGGTGCCGGCGACCGTGAACGGCGAGGCCGACACGGCACCGGCCGCCAGGATCGCCAGGGCGAGACCGGCCGCCAGCGCACGGCCACGACCGGGCAGGAGCGTCCGCCACCCGGGCGCGAGGAGACGACCGGCGACCCAGAGCAGGCAGGTCATCGCGACGACCGGCAGCAGCAGCAGGTACGGCATGAGGCGGCGTCCCGGCGTCCGCTGCGGCACGTACGTGTCGGCGATCGCGAACAGGAGCAGGCAGCCGACGACCAGGAACACGCCGAACAGCGCCCACCCGAGGACGAACCGACGACGACGCGCGTCGAGGAACGGCCAGGCCACGACGACGGCGAGCATCAACCCGGCCAGCACGGCCAGTCCGGCGCGCATGCGGCCGTCGAGCCCCGGCCACACCTGGAGCATCGAGCGCGGCAGGAGCAGCCGGCTCGTGAAACGATCCGGTGGCGGCGTCCCCTGGAGGCCGGGCGCGACGCAGGCGACGTAGAAGTTCCACGTGGGATCGTCGGTGAAGGTCCAGCCCGCCGGCACCTCGCCGGGCTGACCGTGGGTCACGGCGATCGCGGGCGCAGACGCGCCGACCGCGTACCCCAGGACGCGGCTCTCGCCGGTGAACGCCCACGCGCCCGCCAGGGCGAGCGCCACGCTCCCGGCGACCAGCAGGATCGCCATGCCGGGTGCGGCCAGCGAGCGAGCGGACGGTCTGACGCGGAACCCCAGCCGCGAATCGCGACCTCCCGGCGCGACGACGGCACGGGCGATCCCGATCCCGACCAGCGCGGGCACGAGGATGAGGAAGACCTCCGCGTGGCTCAGGTAGACGAGCGCGCTGCCGACGAGCGCCACGATGAACGCCCGGCGGTCACGTTCGGCGAAGGCCCGGTCCGCGACCCACAGCGTGAACAGGGCGACCGTGAAGGCGACCGTCTCGGGCCGGTACCCGTCGAACTTCTGGTCCATCCGGACCGTGCCGAGCAGCAGGATCGCGCCGAGGAGGGCGGGCCAGGCGGACACCCACCGACGGAACAGGAGGGTCGCGAACAGCAGCGCGAGCGCGAGGGTGATGAGCCGGTAGGCCTCGAGGTCCGGCAGCAGGTCACCCGGGAGCAGGAGCAGGGCGGCGGCGGTCTGCGCGGTGACCGGCAGGTAATCGGTCTGGAAGGGTCGGAGCGCCCCCCACTCCGGCAGCTGGGCCGGGATCGCGCCGAGCTGGGCCATGGTCTGGGCGAGGTTCGCGTAGTACCAGGTCGTCGAGGTCTTCGGCTGGAGGTCCGGCCAGGCCGCCACCGCTGACGGGATGACGATGAGCGCGGCGGCGAGGAGCACCCCGGCCCCGGCCGCGAGCCACCAGCGTCGCCGCCGCGCCGAGGGCCGTCGGAACCGTGGCCGATGGAGCGCGAGACCGAGCAGGGTCAGCCCGACGAGCGAGGCGAGCAGGATCGGGATCGTGAGAAGGCCGAGCCTGGCGAGGATGGTGCAGGTGAGCAGGGTGGCCAGTAGACTGACGCCGGCCGCACGTCCCACCTTCGCCAGCGGCGTCGAGGCGCCCGGCAGGATCACCGGCCCGAGCGCGGCGCCGGGCAACAGGAAGAGGAGGATGGACACCATCGTCGCCCAGACGGCGGACACGACGAGCGCGATGGGATCCATGCAGCGTCGGTTGTTCCTCGAACAGGGCGCGTGACCAGCGACCTGGCGATCGGCCGCCGACTCTCGGGATCGGTCCGAAGTGTACGACAGCGCCTCGCGTCGATCCCCCGGGCGGAACGATGGCTCGGCGTGCTCGTGCTCGTCGCGATCGTCGTATACGGGGCCCGGATGCTCGCTCCGTTCTACGCCCGAGACGACCTGCTCTACCACTGGGGCCTGACGAACACGATCCTGCTCGGGACGTTCCCGGCCGAAGGGCCGTACGCCGGCCTGCCCGCCTATTACCCGCCGGGCTTCCACCTCCTCCTGGCCGCGATCGCGAGCGTGTTCCGGACCGACCCGCCCACGGCCACCGTCCTGCTCGGGCTCGTCTGGTTGCCGGTCATCCCGATCGGGTCGTATCTGCTCACCCGGCGCCTGACCGGCCGGAGCGACGTGGCCCTCGTGGCGGCCGCCCTCACGGCGTTCGCGGGCGGGTTCGACCTCTCGGCCGACCGGCTCTGGGTCAACTCGATGTTCATGGTCGGCCAGGGCTTCGTCCCGATCTACCCGCGCGACCTCGTGTTCGGCCTCCTGCCGTTCGCGATCCTCGCCTTCCTCCGCGCCACGGACGACGGGTCGCGGGCGTTCGCCTGGGCCGCGCTCGCCGGCCTCGTGCTCGGCGTCTGCGGTCTCATCCAGATCCAGCTGCTGATCCCGATCCCGCTGACGCTCGCGTTCCTCGTCGCCGTCCTCGGGCTCCGCCACCGGGGTCGGTGGTCCCGTCTCGTTGGCATGCTGCTCGTGACCGGGGTCGTCGCGCTCGTGATCGTCGGTCCGTGGCTCGCGAGCATCGCGGCGACCATCCGGACGAACGGCGGCGTCGCCATCGATTCCTCGGCCGACCTGCTCGCGGTCCGGATCGGGTTCTGGCAGTACCCGATCCAGTTCGGGCTGATCCTGCCGCTGGCCGTCATCGGCGCGGGGGTCGTCCTGTCGTTCCTCCGGCGGCCGAGCGGGCCGGCGCCCGAGGACGACCCCGACGAGTGGGCGCCCCGGCCCCTCGAGGCGCCGTCGCTGCTGCTGCCGTGGTGGCTCGTGCCGTTCGCGCTCGCCGTGTTCTACCAGCCCAGCTGGCCGCTCGAGGACGCGCTTCGCCCCCAGCGCATGTGGATGGTGTCCAGCCAGCCGGGTCTCGTGCTGGCCGCGATCGGCCTGGTGGCGCTCGCGGAGGCCGTCCGACGGCGCCGGATCGTGCGTCCCAGGCTTGTGGCGGCCGGGCTGGCGGTCGTGTTGCTGGTCGCGACCGTGCCGACCACCGCGGCGACCGAGCTCCTGCTCTGGGATCGCTGGACGGATCCCCGCTACGCCGACCTGGAGTTCGGGCCGGACCACGTCCCCGACATGTCGGAGCTGCTGGACCTGTCCGGGCCGCGGCCGACGGTCCTCACCTACGAGGACTGGTCGTCGCTCGTCTGGTACGACACCGGGGCGGCGGTCGTCGCGGTCGATCCCCCGGGATACGCGAAGCTCGCGTTCGATCCCGCGGTCTTCACGGGCATCGGGCAGGACGAGCGACGTCGCGACCTCTCGAGCGCCCTGACCGGTGACATCGCGGCGCTGACGGCGGTCGCCGACCGCTACGGCGCCGACCGGATCGTGCTCGGCCGGCGCGGCGCGGCGATCGGCCGGATCAGCCGGGTCGCGGCGCTCGCGGCCGCCGAGCCGGGAGCGACGACCGGTTCGACCCGGATCCTGCCCGGCAACGGCTGGGACGCCGTCGTGCTCGAGCCCGGGTCGACCCTCGCGTTCGAGGTCGCGAGCGCCGGCGAGCCCATCGATCTCGAGGTCCGGTTGCTCCCCGGCCGCCTGCCTGTGCCGGGGCAGACGAGCCTCACCGATGCGGACGACGCCGTCGGGTCCGGCGACCCCTTCCTGAGCGCGTTGCCCGGTTCCGCGACGGGCGCGCTGGGTCCGGGCGGCACCGACACCGCCCGCAGGATCCGGATCCTCGCCGGCGACCGCGTCGTCGACGAGGTCAGCCTGCCGCTCACGGACACGAATGACTTCCAGGTCGTGCGCTCGCAGGTCACCCTCGCGCCGGGCGAACGGATCGTCGTCGAGGGGCTCGACCGGGTCGCGGTCCAATCGGTCAGCGGGTTCGTGCCCGACACCGGCCCCCCACCCGGCTGGCGGGTCGCGACCCAGACCGACGACGCCGTCGTGTGGGCCCGCTCGCCGTGACGCGCGCCCTCCGCCATCCCCTGGTCTGGGGCACGATCTCGGTCGCGCTCCTGGTGTTCATCGCCTGGCGCGCCCGGCCGTGGGAGCTCGGCGACCGGCTCGATGCGACGGACCTGCGGCCGCTCGTCGCAGCGGTCGCGCTGAACCTCGTGATCGTCGTCGCGTGGGCGGCGCGCTCGTCCGGCCTGCTGCGTGGCGCCGGAACGCCCGTCCCGGTCGCCCCGCTGATCCCGATGACCGCCTTCGCCAACACCATCAACAACGTGACGCCTGGCTCGGTCGGCGAGCTGGCGCGCCTGTACCTCCTGCGCGAGCATCACGGCGTGCCGTACGCGATCGGCGGCGCGGTGGTCGTCATCGAGCGGTTCGTGGCGATCGCCTACCTGGGTGCGAGCGCGGCGATCGTGTGGGCGGCGTGGTGGCTGTCGTGGCCGCCGGTCCTGACGGTCGGCGCCCTGCTGATCGCGGTCGCGCTGCCGAGCGTGTTCTACCGTGCCGGCGGCCGGCCATCGGCGCTGGTCCGCGCGCTACCGCTCGGTCGGCTGCTCGGGCGGGAACGGTGGGCGGCCACGGGTCCGGCCATCGGCCTGCTCGACGAAACCGTCGCGAGCCTCCTCGGCCACCCGGGGCGGGCCCTGGCCTTCGCCGCCTGGACGGCCGCGGTGTTCGGCGCCTACACGGGACAGCTGATGCTCGTGGCCGCGGCGGTGGGTCGCGACCTGGACCCGGTCGTCGCGTGGGGCGCCCTCGGGCTCGGCATCGTCGCCGGCGTCGTGTCGCTCCTGCCGTTCGGGCTGGGCAGCGCCGACCTGGTCGTCGCGGGGCTGCTCACGGCGAGCGGCGTCCCCGGCGACGAGGCGGTCGCGATCGTGTTCGGGTACCGGCTCGTGTCGACGCTGCCGCTGGGCCTCCTCGGCGTGGCGTCCTACGCGTACCTGTCGGCCGGCCTCCCGGCGGGCCGTGCCGAGACAGCGGCCCGGGTGGCCGGCGAGGCGCTCGCGGATGAGCGCGGTCCGGAGGATCCGGCGTGAACGTGCTCGCGGCGGTCCTGATCGTCGGCGCGTTCGGGGCGGCGACGCTCCTCATCCTGCCGGCGGTCCGCCGGACGGGGTTGGGCGTGTGGCACCCGGCGGTCGTGTGGCTCGCCCTCGACGCGGTGTTCTTCGGCGCCGGCGGCGCATTCCTCGCCCTCGATGGGCGACCCGGACCCGGCCTCTACGTCGCCGGGTGCACCGTGGCGTTCGGGGCGGCCGTCGCGCTCAGCGAGTGGATCGCGGGTCGCCGGTCCGCCGCGGCGCCCGGGGAACCGGCCACGCACGACGATCGTGCCAGGCACGACGAGCCGGCGGCGCCCGGCGGGCCCCCCGCGCACGACGAGCCGGCCACCCACGACGAGCCGGCGGCGGCCGGCGGCCCAGACCCCGCCCCGTGGCGCCCGTGGGTCGCCGCCGGCCTGGCCGCGCTGGGGCTGGCGGTCATCGCCCCGACGATCCTCGAGGTCGGCCTGCCGGCCCTCGCCGGCGACATCACCGGCGCCCGGAGCGAGCTGACCGGCCTCCCCATCCAGGAGCTCCGGGTGGCCGTCCCGGCGCTGGCGCTCGGCCTCCTCCTCGTCTCCGGGAGCCGGCCACGGCCGTGGCGCATCGCCTCGTATGCCGCGATCGTCGCCCTGTTCGCGTTCGACCTGGCCCTCGCAAGCCGCTATCTCGCGGCCGAGCTCGCCGCGATCCTGTTCGTCGGGATCGGGCTGGCGGGCTGGCGGATGCCCGTCCGCACGCTCGCGGCCCTCGGGGTCGCCGCGGTGCTCCTGTTCGGCGGCGCACAGATCCTGCGGGCGTACGACCAGGCGGCCGGTCGCGAGCTCGCGTTCGCGGTCGAGCGCACGGTCAACCGCGTGCTCCTCATCCAGCCCCGGACGCTCGAGGCGCTCCAGGAGGTCATCCCGGCCGAGCAGCCGTACTTCGGCGGGCTGACGTGGGCCCGCAGGCTCGGGCCGCTCGTCGGCCGCGACGACATCCCCAACCTCGGCTACTGGATCTACCCGCACGTCTTCCCCGACCAGGACCCGCCCGGCTACCTGGCACCCGGCATCGCGGGCGAGGCATGGGCGAACTTCGGGCCTGCCGGCGTGGCGCTGTTCGCCCTGCTCGGCCTCGCCGTCGAGCGTTTCGGGGCGCTCTTGGCGCGTCGCCGTCGCGGGACCGGCGACCTCATCGCGGGTGCCCTGGCCGTCGTGTTCATCGCCCGGACCCACGCCCTCGGCGTCAACGGCCTGGCCATCCTGATCGTGCTCGTGGTCGCGTGGCGACTGCTCGCCGCAGGCGGCGTCAGGAGCCTCTGGCGAGACGTCCGGAGCACCCTGACGTGGCGCGCCTAACGGCCTGCCGCGGTTGACGTTACGGGCGGTCGGTGCGAGGCTGCACCTGACCCCCGTACCGCCGGCGATGCCCCTACCGCCGCATATCGCGATCGCATCGGGCCTGCCACTCTGCTGGCAAGACCCTTCCTCGGCCACCAAGGAGCGATCATCCGCATGACCTTCCCGACCCCGCGTTCGACCCGTGTCCGCCGATTGCTGGCGCCTGCGATCCTCGCGATCTTCGCCGCCGCAACACTCGGCTCGGCCACGGCCGGCGCCACCGTCGCGCCGGTCGGCGGCTCCGCGACGCCGAACGCGTTCGTCGCGCCCACGTCCGCGCCGATGGTCCTCCAGAACGTGACGCTCGCGGACATCACCAACAACAAGAACGGGATCTGCAACGGCGGCTTCACGCACGTCATCAAGAACACCGATACCGCCAGCAACGCCCGCAACTACCTGACCGCCGCCCAGGCGTGCGGGCTCAAGGTCATCTTCTACTTCTCGAAGACCGTCACGGCGGGCGGCACCGTGTACCCCTCCAAGGTGGCGTCGTGGGTCAAGATCGTGAAGAACTCCCCCGCGCTGTACGGCTACCTCAGCGTGAAGGAGCCGGGCTCGACCCACGTTTCCGTCACGGAGATCCGCGCGCTGTACTCGGCCTTCAAGAAGGCCGATCCGAAGCACCCGGTCATCGCCCTCTTCGGGGACATCCCGCACTTCAACGAGAAGGGCAACTACTGGGGCAAGGGGATGTCCGACATCCTCATGATCGACTGGTACCCCGTCGAGACGGCCAACAACGGCTGCTCGAAGACCGGCGTCGACGTCGTCTCGACCAGCGCGAAGAACCTCAAGCACGTGCGCGCGGTCGTCAACCGGAAGGTCCCGGGCAAGCGGATCTGGCTGATGGTCCAGACCCACAAGTACCTGGGGCCGACCTGCCACAAGAAGCAGCGCCCGAGCGAAGCCCAGCTCCGCAAGCAGGTCCGCGACGGGTTCACGTACGCGCAGGTCGTCGGCATCGCGTTCCACACCTTCGACAACGCGAACTACCAGAGCGATCAGCGGCGTGACCCGGAGATGGTCAGCCGGATGCGGACGATCGCGGACGAGGTCCACGCCGGGACCTTCAACTAGACAACGGTCGCCCACGGCACGCGCCGGGGCGGGACGAACGAAGGCGTCGGGGTCACAGCCCCGGCGCCTTTCAGTTTGCCGGCGTCGCCCTGGGCGGGCCGGATGCCGCGGGTGAGGCGCCCGGCGCGATCGATCCGGACGGCGCCGCGACCGGCGGCCACGCCGCGAACGGCCGCTTCTTGGGGAAGTACTTCTTGATCCAGGCCTTGCACCGGCTGAAGACCAGGTCGTAGTCGTAGCCGTGGGCCCGGACGGCGTAGGTCTTCGGGCCGAAGACGACCTTGTG
This sequence comes from uncultured Chloroflexia bacterium, assembly GCA_963755115.1. Taxonomy (GTDB): domain Bacteria; phylum Chloroflexota; class Limnocylindria; order Limnocylindrales; family CSP1-4; genus SPCO01. The sequence goes on along the minus strand of CAVWIK010000002.1, from coordinate 746,531 downwards.
GGCCTTGCCGAGATCGACCTTGGCGAAGAGCGTGAAGAGGTCCTTCATCCGGTCCAGCGGCAGGTCGGTGCGGACCGTGTCGCGGGCAGCCTTGATGAGCTTCGGGAGATCGTCGATCCCGCGCTTGCGGACCTTGTCGAACGCGGCCATGACCAGCATCTGCTGGCGTTTCGCGCGACCGAAGTCGCTGTCGCCCTTGCGGCTGCGGGCGAAGATCAGCGCACTGGCGGCGTTTAGGTGGCTCTTGCCGGCCGGGAGGCCCCAGCCGCGGTGATGGCCGTTGACCCAGTAATACGGGTCGTAGTAGGCCTTCTCGAGCCGGACATCGACCCCGCCGACGGCCGCGACGAGCTCCTGGACGCCCGCGAACCCGATGAAGACGAAGTTGTCGACCTCGATGTCGAAGGCGCGCCCGACGGCCTTCATCATGTTCGCGGCGCCGCGGCCGGTCTTGGCCTGCAGGTACTGGTACAGGCCGTTGACCTTGGGCCGGTACACCCCGTGCTCCGGGAGCGGGAAGTCGACGACGTCGCGCGGGACGCTGAACGCGGCCGTCTTGCCGGTCGTCGGGTCGACGGACACGACCATGATCGCGTCGGTGCGGTTGCCGGGGTGGGCCGGGCGGTAGTCGGACCCGAGGAGGAGCACGGTCAGGCGGCCGTCCTTGCCCAGCAACGGGTCCGCGCGGTTCGGGCCCGGTGTCGGCGAGGCGAGGACCGGGGAGGCGCTCGCAGACGGGAGCGACAGCGGCGACGGCAAGGGTGTCGCACTGGGCGGCGCGTCGGTCGGGAGTCCCGCGAGCGGGTCGAGCGAGGGCGGCGGTGCGGCCGTCCTGGCCGGCACGATGCCGACCGCGGTGACCGCGACCGCCCCGACGAGCACGACGGGCAGGAGGAGCCCGCCGACGGCCACGGTGCGGGCAGCGGAGGACATCGCCGCCCACGCGGCTCCGATCTGTGACATGCCCGGACCCTATCAGACCTCCCCGGAACGGACAGCGGTACGATGGTCCCGGGCACGCGACGGACGCCTCGGCTGGCGTCGGCTGGTACGATCGGACACGACCCACGCGCTCGTGGAGGCATTCGGACCTGATCCGTCGACACGCCGCGGCTCTGCATCTCGCCTTGATGTTCGCCGACGCGATCACCGCGATCGCGCTGTTCATCGGCCTGTCGATCGTCCGCTTCGGTCCCGATGCCTGGCAGCAGACGTGGGCATCCGCAGGGATCGACGCCCGCCTGGCGGCCCTCCTCTACGGCCTCGCGCTCGTGGCGGTCCTGTGGGTGCAGGGGCTCTACCGGCTGCGGGTCCGCTGGTCACGCCGGCGCGAGGCGCTCGACGTCCTGTTCGCCGTGCTCCTGCTGGCGGTGGTCGTCTTCACGGCGCTCTTCCTGTTCAAGCTGCCGAACGTCAGCCGGCTGTTCCTGATCCTCCTGTTCCCCGCCCAGGCGGTCCTCACGATCGCCAGCCGGTCGGTCATCCGGCTCGTCTTCACCAGCATGCGGGCCCGCGGCCGCAATACGCGGTTCATGCTGATCGTCGGGGCCAACCCGGCCGGCGAGACCTTCGCGGAGCTCATCGCGCGACACATGGAGCTCGGTCTCGAGCCCGTCGGGTACCTCGCGGGACCAGCCGATCGGACGAGCGGCGACGACCAGCGGGTCCAGCGGCCCGTGCTCGGCGACCTCCACGACATCGAGTCGATCCTGCACGGCACGGTCGTCGACGAGGTGGCGATCTGCCTGTCGGGGGCCGATCGGGCGATGGTCGAGCCGATCACGCGCCTGTGCGAGAACGAAGGACGCGTCGTCCGGATCCCGATGGTCGGGCCCGGCCTCATGCTGCCCGGCGGCAGCGTCGAGGAGATCGAGGGCATGGCCGTCCTGTCGCTCGTGTACGGCCCGGACCGGACGCTCGGGATGCTCGCCAAGCGCGCCATCGACATCGTGCTCGCGCTCGCGGGCCTGGTGATCCTGAGCCCGCTCCTGCTCGTCGTGGCCCTGCTGATCCGCCTGCGCGACGGCGCGCCGGTCCTCTTCCGGCAGCAGCGCGTCGGGCTGCACGGTCGGTCGTTCCGCGTGGTCAAGTTCCGCACGATGATCCCCGACGCAGAGGAGCAGCAGGCCGAGCTCGAGGGCCGCAACGAGATCAGCGGGCCGGCGTTCAAGCTGACCGACGACCCCCGCCTGACCCGGACCGGCGGCTGGCTCCGGCGGACCAGCATCGACGAGCTGCCCCAGCTGTGGAACGTCCTGCGCGGCGAGATGAGCCTGGTCGGACCGCGGCCGCCGTTGCCGAGCGAGGTGCTCGACTACGACATCTGGCACCGCCGGCGGCTCTCGATGCAGCCGGGCATCACCGGGCTGTGGCAAGTCGCCGCGCGTCGGGAACCGGACTTCGATCGGTGGGTCCGGCTCGACCTCGACTACATCGACCGCTGGTCGCTGTGGCTCGACCTCAAGATCCTCGTCCGCACGATCCCCGCGATGCTGGCCGGCGAGGGCCGCTAGCCGCCCGTCGACGCGTCAGGGCGCGACGGAGGGCGACGCTGCGGGCGCGTCCGGGGCATAGGCGCTGTCGGCCCCGAACAGGCTGACCGACAGCTTGGCGAGCCGCTTCATGTCGAGCTTGAGGAAGTACAGGCCGCTCGGGGTCACCGGGCGGCTGGAGTACGGCGCGTCGAGGATGACCCGCTTGATGTTCTTCTCCTCGACGCGCTTGGAGATGTCGAGCATGTCCCCGAGGCGTTCGGGCGGGAAGTTGGTGACGAGCGTGTCCTTCGCGTCATTGAGGATGTCCGGCAGCTTGGGCAGCATCGCGGGATCGGTCAGCTTGCGCTGGAGCGCGACGAGCAGCTGCTGCTGGCGATGGGCCCGCGTGAAGTCGCTGTCCCCGGCGGTCTTGCGCGATCGCACGTACGCGAGCGCCTCGGCACCGTTGAGCTTGTGCTTGCCGACCGAGAGCTTGAACCCGATCTTGCCGTTCTTCCAGCCGCCGTAGGAGGGGTCGTTGATCTCGCGGGTGTTGTTGATGGTCACCCCGCCGACCCGATCGATCAGCTTCGAGAACCCGTCGAGGTCGACCGCCGCGTAGTAGTGGATCGGGACCCCGAGCAGGAAGCCCAGCTCCTTGACGAGCGTGCCCAGGCCCCCGTCGGGGAACTCGGACTTGTGCTTCTTGGCGTACGTCAGGAGGCCGTTGATCTTGCCCGTGAACGTCTTCCCGTTCCAGAGCTTGAACCGGGCGATGTCGCGCGGGAAGCTGACCATGGCCACCTTGCCCGACTCCGGGTCGACGCTGACCACGAGGAGCGTGTCGGTCAGGGCGTGATCGCGGGTCTCGGACGAGTCGATGCCGGTCAGCAGGAAGGTGATGCGTGACTCGCGGGTGGCCGGCGTGGCGGCCGGGGAGGCGACGTAGTCCTCGTTCGCGCTGCTGGCGCTCGGCTGGACGGCCAGGTCGGGGTCGGGACCCTGCTGGGCGACGAAGATGTGCGAGCCGGCGTCGTAGAACGACCACGCCCAGCGTGCCGCGACGCCGTGCACGACGACCACGACGAGCGCCAGCGCGATGAACGTCGCGATGGGCAGCGGTCGCCGCCACGAACCTCCGCGATCGGCGTTGGTGAGGGCGTCGCCCATCGCGATGAGCCGCCAGATGCCGAGCAGCCCGATGAGGATGATGATCGTCAGCGCCGTCGAGGGCGTGAAGAGCCCGACGATGACGCTCGTGGTGCCGCCGAGCGCCTGGATCAGGGCGATGACGGCGACCGCCGCGACCGGCACCGCGAAGATGAGGGCGGTGCGTCCGGACCCGGCATACCACTGTCCGAGACCGGGCCAGAGGAACGAGAGGAAGGTCGCGATCGTCGGGGAGCGGCCGTGCCGAACCGGGGTTTCGTCAGCCAAAGCGGCGCGAGTCTAGCACGCGATCCCGAGTCGGCCCGTTTGCGGGGCCGTCAGGGTCGGGGCCGACTTCACATCATGACGAGGCCGCCGTCGACCGCGAGGACCTGGCCGGTGATGAACGCGGCCTCGTCCGAGGCCAGGAAGGCGACCGCGCTGGCGATCTCCTCGGTCGTCCCGAACCGGCCCAGCGGGGTCCGGCTCGTGATCTCGTCCATGAGCGGCTGGGGCAGGTCCTGCGTGAGCTCGGTCAGGACGAAACCGGGCGCGACGGCGTTGGCGGTGATCCCCCGCGAGGCCAGCTCGCGGGCCGTCGCTTTCGTCAGGCCGATGAGCCCCGCTTTCGCGGACGAGTAGTTCGCCTGGCCCGTCTGCCCCGCCTGCCCGGAGACCGAGGTGATGTTGATGATCCGGCCGCTGCGGGCCTTGAGCATCGGCCGCGTGACGGCCTTCGTCATCCAGAACGCCCCGAACAGGTTCGTCTCGAGGACCTCGCGCCAGGCCTCCTCGGTCATCCGCATGATCAGGTCATCGCGCGTGACGCCCGCGTTGTTGACGAGGATGTCCACCTTGTCGAAGGCGTCGAGGACGCCCTTGACGACGCCGTCCGCGGCTTCGGTGGCACGCGCATCAGCCTGGATCGCGAGGCCCCGCCGTCCGAGGGCCTCGACCGCCGCGACCGTCTCGGCGGCCGCGGCCGCGTTGCCCTTGTAGGTGAACGCCACGTCCGCGCCCTGGGTGGCGAGCCGAATAGCGATCGCCCGCCCGATGCCGCGCGACCCGCCGGTCACGAGGGCGACCTTGCCGCTCAGATCGATCATGCGTGGACCTCCCGGTGGGCCGGCTCGGGCTCGCCGGGCACGACGTCGTCGAGGGGCACGTCGACCGTCCCCGGCTGGGCCATGAGCGCGGCGAGCGCCTCGGGGATCGGGTCGACGCGAGTCCCAGTCGACCGGCAGCCGAACGTGCACGTCCTCGGGGCGGACGGCCGCATCGCCGGCGATGCCACGAGCCGGATCGGCCGTCCATTCGATGGCGACCGCGCCCGAGGTGAACCCTGCACCGAACGCGACGATGACGATCCGGTCGCCGATCTTGACCCGACCCCCGTTGACGGCCTCGGCGAGGGCGATCGGCACGGACGCGGCCGACGTGTTCCCGTACTTGTCGAGGTTGACGAACATCCGCTCCATCGGCAGGTCGAGGCCCTTCGCGACGGCCTCGATGATCCGGATGTTGGCCTGATGCGGGATGAACAGGTCGATGTCCGCGGGCTGGAGGCCCGCTCGCTGGACGGCCGCCAGGGCCGTCGAGGCGAGCGTTCGCGTCGCGAACCGGTAGGTCTCCTTCCCCTCCATGCGGATGTAGTGCTCACCCCGCGCGATCGTCTCGGCCGATGGCGGGCTCTTGGCTCCGCCGGCCGGCAGCCAGATCATGTAGGCGCCCTGCGGCTCGGTCGTCATCTCGATGCCGAGACCGCCGCCCGGCTCGTCGGAGGCCGAGAGCACGACCGCGCCCGCCCCGTCGCCGAAGAGGATGCAGGTGTTCCGGTCGGTGTAGTCGAGGAAGCGCGTCAGGAGCTCCGCGCCGATGACCAGCACGTGCTTCGCGAGCCCGCTCGTGATGTACGCGTGGGCCGTCGCATACGCATAGACGAAGCCCGAGCAGGCGGCCGCGACGTCCATCGCCGCTGCCCGCGTGTTGCCGATCGCCTCCTTGACGAGGGCCGCGGTCGAGGGCATCCAGTAGTCGGGCGTCAGCGTCGCGAGCAGGATCAGGTCGATCTCGTCGGGGTCGATCCCGGCGGTCCGGATGGCGCGCATGGCGGCCACCGCGGCCATCGACGCCGTCGTCTCGTGCGCCGCGGCCACGCGTCGTTCGCGGATCCCCGTCCGGGACACGATCCACTCGTCGGATGTGTCGACCATCCCCTCGAGGTCGCGGTTGGTGAGGACCTGCGACGGTGCGTACCGGCCCCAGCCGGTGACGTGGGCGTGGCGCGACACGGGACTCACAGCGGTTCCACCTCCACGAGAGGCTGCTTGGCCTTGACGAGCGTGCCGCTCTCCGGGATCGACCTTGACGACGCGGCCGGCCAGGTCGGACTTGATCTCGTTGAACAGCTTCATCGCCTCGATGAGGCCGACGATCTGGCCGACGGCCACCTCGCCACCGGCCTTGACATACGGCCCGGACCCTGGCGCCGGCGACGCGTAGAAGATCCCCGTCAGGGGCGCCTTGACCGAGGGTCGCGCCGTCGTCGCCGGATCGCGCCCTGCGGTGGACGGCTCGCCGGGCACGGCCTGGCCCGGCGTCGCGCCGTCCGACCGGCCGGCATCCGCGGCTGCGGCGACCGCGGCGACCGGTGCGGCGATCGGCTTGCGGAGGACGAGGCCCGTCCCGCCGGCCTCCACTTCGAGCTCCGAGAGGTCGGACCGATCGAGCAGGGCCGCCAACCGGTCGATGAGCGCGAGGAGCTCGATGTCCCCGCCGTCGCGGGGGACCGTGGTCTCGGCGACCGCCTCGGCGACGGCGGCCGCGATGCCCTCCGGCACGAGCTCGGTCTCGCCGTCGACGTCGATCACGACCTCGGGCGTGCCGTCGTCGTCCGGCGGGTCCGCCTTGGCGCGCGCGTCGTCGTCGGCGCTCACGGATCCCACCGCGCGAAGATCAGGGCCGTGTTCTGGCCGCCGAACCCGAACGAGTTGCTGATGGCGATCCGCACGTCCCGTCGCGACGCCACGTTCGGCGTGAGGTCCAGGCCCTCGGCCTCGGGGTCGGGGTCGACCAGGTTGATGGTCGGCGGGATGCAGCCCTCGCGGATGGCCATGATCGTCACGATCGCCTCGATCGCCCCGGCGGCCCCGAGGGTGTGCCCAAGCATCGACTTGTTGGCGGTGATCGCGACGCGCCCGGCATGGTCGCCGAGGAAGGTCTTCATCGCCTGGAGCTCGGCCTTGTCGCCCTCGGGGGTCGAGGTCGCGTGCGCGTTGACGTGGTCGATGTCCGTGACGGCCAGCCCGGCCTTCTCCACGGCCCGTTGCGCTGCCCGCACGGCCCCGATGCCGCCCGGCGCCGGGAGCGTGATATGCGAGGCGTCGGCGGTCGCGCCATACCCGACGAGCTCCGCGAGGATCGGGACCCCGCGCGCCTCGGCATGCTCGAGCGCCTCGAGGATGACGACCCCGACGCCCTCGCCGATGACGAACCCGTCACGTCCGGCATCGAACGGGCGCGAGGCGCCGGCCGGGTCGTCGTTGCGCGTCGAGAGCGCCCGCATCGAGGCGAACCCGCCAACCATCGGCTCGTAGATCCCGGCCTCCGCGCCGCCGGCGACCATGACATCGGCATCGCCGCGCCGGATGATCTCGGACGCCTCGCCGAGCGCGTGACCGCCGGTCGCGCAGGCCGAGACCGTCGTGAAGTTCGGCCCGGTCATCCCGAAGCTGATCGCGATCTGGCCGGCACCCACGTTCGGGATGCCCATCGGGATGAGGAACGGGCTGATCCGGTCGGGGCCGCGGATGGCGCTCGTGGTGAAGCCCTCCACGAGGGTCCCGACGCCGCCGAGACCGGTCCCGAGCACGACCCCGGTCCGCTCGGCCAGCTCGCCCTCGAAGCGATCGGGCAGGCCGGCCTCATCGAGCGCCTGGCGCGCCGCCACGAGGCCGAACTGGATGTACCGGTCCATCCGGCGCATCTCCTTGCGGTCGATGACGCCGCTGGCATCGAAGTCGCGGACCTCGGCGCCCATGCGCGAGCTCAGGCGCGACGGGTCGAAGGCTTCGATCGTGCGGATCCCGGACCGGCCCGCGACCAGCCCTTCCCAGGTCGAGCGGACGTCGTTGCCGAGCGCGGTCAGCGCCCCCATTCCGGTGACCACGACCCGCCGCCGCTCAGTCATCGGACCTATTCATCGGACGAGTTTGCCCGTTCGGACCGTAGCTGCGCGGTAGACGTCGCCGGGGAGGCCGCGCGCCGAGATGGCGTCGGCGACCGCGAGGGCGTCGAACGTCGCGCGCTGGATCTCCGCGGTGACCGAATCGCCCGAGAGCTCGATGAGGGCCCACGACGCGGTCGGGTCGCCGTCGAAGACGTACCCGGCCGATCCGGCGTTGACGATGATCTTCCAGCCGAGGTCGCGGACCTCGGGCAGGTGGGTGTGGCCGCAGCCGATGACCCGCGCGTCGGTCCGCGCGACCCGCTCGACGATGACGGTCGCCTCGAGCGCCTGGTCGAAGCCGGCGGTCTGCGAACCGGGCGAGGCGTGGCAGACGAGCGCCATCGCGCCCTCGTCGGCATGGATGCGCCGCTCGGTCGGGAGCCGCCGAAGCCAGGACACGCGCTCGTCGCCGAGGGCGTCGTGGGCCCATTCGGCGGCCGCGACGATGGCATCGGGGATCCCGTCGGTCATCCAGGGGAAGGCCGCGGAATAGTCGAAGTCGGCCACGGCGACGTCGGTGTTGCCGGCGATGATGAGCGCGCCGTCCGCCTCCATCTCGCGAAGGCTGTCGACGACCTCGGCCGGATGCGGTCCGTTGAGGACGAGGTCGCCCGCGACCGCGACCTGGTCGGGCCGGGCGGTCCGGATCGCCTTGCGGACCGCCTCGAGCGCGAGCGCGTTGCCGTGGACGTCAGAGAGGAGCGCGATGCGCGTCATCGCAAGACGCCTTCGTTGGGGATGATGAACGAGAGCGTCGCCTCGCAGGCGACCTCGCCATCGACGCTCGCGACGCCGCGTCCGCGCCCGAACCGGCCGCCCAGCTTCTCCATCGTGACCTCGAGGCGCAGCGTGTCGCCCGGCGTGACGATGCGCTTGAAGCGCGTCTCGTCGATCCCGGCGAAAAGCCCGATCCGGTCGCCGAACCCCGGCTGCTTCGCGACGTAGACCGCCATCGTCTGGGCGAGGGCCTCCACCTGGAGCACCCCGGGCATCACGGGCAGCCCCGGGAAGTGTCCCTGGAAGTACCACTCGGTCGCGGTCACGCCCTTGATCCCGACGATCCGCTTGGCATCCGGGTCGTACTCGACGATGCGGTCGACGAGCAGGAACGGCCAGCGATGCGGGATGAGCGCCTCGATCTCGCGGGTCGTGTGGACGGTGGCGGCCGTCGTGGGCGGGGCGTCGGTCACGGACATCTCCAGGTGGTGTGGGACTCAGTCTGGCCGCGGGCCATCGCGGCGAGCGACAAGGTCTGTGCAGGTATGCATCCCGATCGGCGTCGTCGCGCGCGTCGCGCGGGCCCCCTCACGAGCGGGCGGCGGCGGTCAGGAAGGCCGCGCTCCCCACTCGGTCGAGGAGGTTGGTCGTGAACCGACCCTCGAGGAACGTCTCGTTGGCGAGCAGCGCCCGCTGGATGGCGACGTTGGTGACCAGGCCCTCGATGACGAGCTCGTCGAGGGCGACCCGGCCGCGGGCGATGGCGGTCGCACGGTCCGGGCCCCAGACCACGAGCTTCCCCAGCAGCGAGTCGTAGTAGGGCGGGACCTCGTAGCCCGTGAAGAGATGCGAGTCCATCCGGACACCGGGTCCGCCGGGGGCGTGATAGCGCTCCACGACACCGGCTCCGGGCCGGAACTCCTCGTCGGGATCCTCGGCGTTGATGCGGAACTCGATGGCGTGCCCGCGGAACTCCACGTCGGCCTGGCTGAAGCCGAGCGGTTCGCCGGCGGCGATCCGGATCTGGGTGACGACCATGTCGATGCCGGTCGTCATCTCGGTGACGGGGTGCTCCACCTGGATCCGGCAGTTGATCTCGATGAAGTAGAAGTTGCCGGTCCGGTCGACGAGGAACTCCAGCGTCCCGATGTTCTCGTAGCCCGCGGCGACGACGGCACGGATCGCCCGGTCGGCAAGGTCGGCGCGCGCCTCCGGGGAGAGGGCCGGCGTCGGTGCCTCCTCGAGGATCTTCTGGTGGCGGCGCTGGACCGAGCAGTCGCGCTCGCCGAGGTGGACGCCGTGGCCGAACCGGTCGACGGCGACCTGGACCTCCACGTGCCGGTTCTCGTCGAGCCACTTCTCGAGGTAGAGCGAGTCGTCGCCGAAGGCGGCCTTGGCCTCGGAGCGGCAGACGCGCAGCACCGATTCGAGCTCGCGCGGCGTGCGGACCATCCGCATCCCCTTGCCGCCGCCGCCGGCCGAGGGCTTGATGAGGACCGGATAGCCGATCCGCTCCGCCTCGCCGAGCGCATGCATGTCGTCGCGGAGCATGCCGTCGGACCCGGGGATCGTCGGGAGGCCGTGCCCGCCGAGCAGGCGGCGCGTGCCCTCCTTGCTGGCGAACCGCTCCAGGACCTCGGACGACGGCCCGATGAACGTCAGGCCGTGCGCGGTCACCACCTCGGCGAAGCCCTCGTCCTCGGACAGGAAGCCGTAGCCAGGGTGGATCGCGTCGCAGTCGGTCACGAGCGCGGCCGAGATCACCGCCGGGGCGGACAGGTACGACCGCTTGGCGTCGGCCGGGCCGATGCAGATCGCCTCGTCGGCGAGGAGGACCGGCAGGGAGTCGCGGTCGGCCTCGCTGTAGGCGACGACCGCCTCGACGCCCAGCGTGCGGCACGCCCGCAGGATGCGCAGCGCGATCTCACCCCGATTGGCGATGAGGACCTTGCGGAACACGCTCAGGCGTCCCCGGCGGGTGCGAGGACGAGCTCGATGACGACCAGCTCCTGCCCGTACTCGACCGCGTCGCCCGGCTCGACCAGGCTCGACCCGATGACGCCGTCCGCCGGTGCGACGACCTCCTGGGCGACGCCGAGCATGTCGACGACCCCGAGCCGGTCTCCCGAGCGGATGGCGGTCCCGTGGCGGGCCTCGACCCGGGGCTGGAAGATCCCGACCGCGGGTGAGGTGGCGACCACGCGCCGGCTGTCGGTGGCGTGGCCGTCGCGACCGTCGCGGCCGTCGCGGCCGGGCCCGACGGGCGTCAGGCCGACGCCCGGATGCGATGCCTGCCCCGCGGTGCGTGCGCCGCGGTCCGACGGGCGGCGCTCGCGGGACGCCCCGGCGCTCGCGGGACGACGGAGGCGGACCTTCCACGACCCCTCGCGGACCTCGAGCTCGCCGAGCCCGGTCGCGGCCAGCTTGACGATGAGCGCCGGCAGCAGCTCCGTGGTCAGGCGGTCGATCGCCGCGTGATCCTCGGCGCGCTCCTCGGGGGCGCGCACGGCGCGGCGCGGGTCGGGCTGGGCGAATTCGGCCACGCGCTACACCTCCTCCCGAGCGGGCGGCTCGTCGCGTGACCATGACGGGACGGGGCCACTCACCGCTCGCCGCCCCGGGTCCAGCAGGTCGCGGAGGCGATCCCCGAGACCCCGACCGGCCGGCAGGGCGACATCCGGCAGCTCGGCTTCAGTGTAGGACCCCAGGGCCCGATAGCGTCGGTAGCGCGACTCGAGGAGCTCGTCGGTCGAGAGCGCGGACAGCGCCGCCAGCCGGTCGACGACGATGGCCCGGAGCCGGCGCGCGGTCTCGTTCGGATCGGTGTGGGCGCCCTCGCCGGGCTCGGCGACGACGACGTCGACGACGCCGAGCTCGTGCTGGTCGTCGGCCGTCATGCGCATGGCCGCCGCGGCCGCGGGCGCCTCGTCGGCGGTGCGCCACAGGATCGAGGCGCAGCCCTCGGGGCTGATCACGGAGTAGACCGCGTTCTCCAGGGCGATGACGACGTCGCCGACGGCGATCGCGAGGGCGCCGCCGGAGCCGCCCTCGCCGGTGATGATCGCGACGATCGGGGTGCGCAGCCGCGTCATCAGCCCGACCGATCGGGCGATCGCCTCCGCGATGCCGCGCTCCTCGGACTCCGGGCCGGGATGGGCGCCGGGCACGTCGACGAGCGTGATGATCGGCAGCCCGAGCCGTTCCGCGAGCTCCATGACGCGCATCGCCTTGCGGTAGCCCTCCGGGTGGGGCATGCCGAAGTTGCGCCGGACGTTCTCGTCGGTGTCGGCGCCCTTCTGCTGGCCGATGACGGCGACCGGCCGGCCGTCGAGCCTCGCTATCCCGGCCACCATGGCGTCGTCGTCGCCGAAGAACCGGTCGCCGTGGAGCTCGACGAACGCGTCGGTCATCGCCCCGATGAAGGCCAGGGTGTGCGGTCGTCGCGGATTGCGCGCGAGCTGGACGCGGGCCCACGCACCGTCGCCCGGCCCGTCGAGCGTCGCCTGGGTGCTGCCCGCGCCGTTGGTCGGCCGTCGTGGCGCGATCGCCGGCGTCGTCACCGCCCGAGGCCAGCTCGCCGACCCGGTCCGCCAGCGTCGAGAGGAACGACAGCGGCCGGAAGCCCGCCACCTCGCCGGCCGGCGCCGCCGCCGGCGGCGCATCGCTCGTGTCGCGTGCCGGGAGCAGCCGCAGCAGATCGATCAGCTCGTCACGGAGCCCGGGGCGGGCGACGACCCGATCGACGAACCCGTGGCTGAACAGGAACTCCGCCCGCTGGAAGCCCGCCGGCAGCTCCTGGGCGATCGTCCCGGCCGAGACCCGCGCCCCGGCGAACCCGATGAGCGCGTCCGGCTCGGCGACATTGACGTCACCGACCGCCGCGAACGAGGCGAACACCCCGCCCGTCGTCGGATCGGACAGGACCGAGATGTAGCGGGACGCCCGCGGCGCGGAGGCGCTCGATGGCGGCCAGGGTCTTGACCAGCTGCATCAGGGCGAGCGTGCCCTCCTGCATCCGCGCTCCGCCCGATGCGCTCACGATGACCAGCGGGACCCGCTCGGCCAGCGCGTGCTCGGCAGCGCGGGTCACCTTCTCGCCGACGACGGCGCCCATCGAGCCGCCCATGAATCCGAAGTCCATGACGCAGATCGCGATCGCCGTCCCGCCCATGACGCCCGTGCCCCACATCGCGGCGTCGCGCAGCCCGGTCGCGGCCTGGGCCGCGGTCAAGCGATCCGGGTAGGTCTTCTGGTCGACGAAGCCGAGCGCATCCACCGATTGCAGGCCGGCGTCGTGCTCCGCCCACGTCCCCTCGTCGAGCAGCTGCTCGAGGCGGGCCGGGGCCGACAGCCGGAAGTGATGCCCGCAGGTCGGGCAGACCCGCATGGCCTTGTCCAGCTGCTTGTTGAAGACCATCGTCGAGCACGTCGGGCACTGGGTCCACAGGTCCGCCGGGTAGACGTCGCGGCGCGCGCGGAACGACGGCAGCTTGAGCGGCATCAGTCGAGCCTGGCCCGGGCGACCGCCCGGATGGCGCGCGCCATCGGGGTGCCGGCCGGCCGCCGGAAGCGCCACGCGACGTAGGCCGCCCCGGCAAGGGAGAGCGCCGCCGAGGTGAGCGCGCCCCCGATCAGCAGCGGCCGGACCAGGTCCGGGTCGTCCTCGAGCGCGATGCCGTCGAGGTAGGCGGCCAGCGCCGGGTCGTCGCCGGATGCCAGCGGCATCGTCACCACGGAGCCCTCCCCGCCGGCCGCCTGCGGGAGCCGCCGGGCCAGCGCGGCCGCGGTGAGCCGTGCCGACAGCGCCTCCTCGAACCGGAAGGACGGATGGAGCCTGGGCAGGCCACGGGCGAGCCGCTCGGCGACGTCGCGGAGGCCCGGATCGAGCGCCACGGGTGCCGGCGTGCTGGTCGCGCCGGCACCCTGGGCGGCCAGCAGCGATTCGAGATATCGATCGGTGACGAGCGCGTCGATCTCCGTCTCGTCGCGACCGGTGGCCGGCCGCGTCACCGGTCCCGCTCGCCCAGGTCGCCGGGCCACGCTCCGCAGCGCGCGATGGATGAGGACCCGGACCGCCCCTTCGGTGCGGCCGAGGACGCCGGCGATCTCGGCGGTCGACATCTCGTCGACGAAGCGCAGGATCAGCGCCCGCCGGCGGTCGCCGGGGAGCCGGTCGATCGCCGCCAGCGCGGTCCGGGCCTCGTCCCGACGCGCGACGTCGCCCTCGAGGTCGAGCGGGGCGACGATGTCGGCCGCGCCGTCGAGCGGGGTCTCGGGCCGGCGTCGCCGGCTTCGGTGCCGCTCGGCGACGACGTTGCGGGCGATCCGGAACAGCCAGACCCGGAACGTCGAGGCGCCGTCCCCGTCGTCGGGCCGGGCGCGCTCCTCGAACCGCGCCAGGTGCGCGAGGGCTGCGAGGAACGTGCGTTCCGTCGCGTCCTCGGCCTCGTGCCGGTCGCGGAGCTCGTAGTAGGCGTAGCTGTACACCTGGGCGACGTACTTCCGATACAGGGCCTCGAACCGTGCCGGGTCCGCCTGGGCCGCCTCCACGAGCGGGCGATCCCGATCGAGATGGACGATGCGCCGGGCCCCGACCTCCTCCGGTCTGCCTACCCTCCTGAATGCCGGACGGGCCATCGCGTTACACCCCGCCCACGACAGGGTCGGCGATGCGCACGTGGCCGATCTCGCCGACGACGAGCCGGACCTGCCCGCCGGGGGCGTCGGGGTCCTCGACGATGAGGGCTCCGGTCGTCGCGTCGACGCCGAGGGCACGCGTCGTCCGATCGGTCCCGTCGGGTCGGTCGATCCGGACGGTCCGACCGGTCGTGACCTGCCGGTCGCTCCAGGCGGCGGCATCGAACCGCCCGCCGTGGAGCGACTGGACCCCGCGCTCGAGCCGGTCCACGAACGCCGCCGCCAGGGCGATCCGGTCGACGGGGCGGCCCCGCGAGGCCTCGCGCAGCGACGTCATCGAGCGCGCCAGGTCGGGCGGGAAGTCCGCCGCCGGCCCAGTCGGCGTTGATCCCCAGGCCGATGACGACCCGCGGGTCCTTCGTGCCGAGGCCGTCGGTCTCGCCGAGGACGCCGGCCAGCTTGCGGACGCCCGGTGGCGGCATGCTCCAGGACGAGGTCGTTCGGCCACTTGAGACGGATCGCGCCGTCGGGCAGGCCGGCGATGGTCTCGCCCGCCTCGGCCATCGCGAGGGACGCGACCGCCGCGAGCTGCCAGACCTGCTCGGGCGCCAGCCACGTCGGGCGGAACCCGAGCGAGAGCAGCAGCGCCGCGCCGCGCGGGGCCACCCACGAGCGTCCCTCCCGCCCGCGGCCGGCGGTCTGCTCGTCGGCGATGGCGAGGCAGACCTCGGGCGTGCCGGCGGCCAGCCAGTCGCGGACGACGTCGTTCGTCGAGCCGACGGCCGGGAACCGCTGCGAGCGCGCGAGGAACCGGTTCACGCGGGGACGTCCATCAGCCCGCCGCGGCGACGTCGTCGATGGTCTCGGGGCGTTCGAGCTCGAAGGCGTCGTGCAGGGCGCGCAGGGCCGTCTCGAGCTCGTCCTCCGCGACGATGCAGGTGATCCGCACCTCGGACGTCGAGATCATCTCGATGTTGACGCCGGCGTCGGCGAGGGTCCCGAACATCCGCGCTGCGTAGCCCGGGGCGTTGTGCAGGCCGGCGCCGACGATCGAGACCTTGCCGACCGACGCGTCGGTCGTCAGCTCGCGCGCGCCGAGCGTGCGGACGAGCGGCTCGAGGACCTTCTTGCCACGCGCGAGCTCCGCTCGCGGCACCGTGAACGACAGGTCGGTCGAGCCGCCGTGGCCGACGTTCTGGACGATCATGTCGACGTTGACGCCGGCCTCGGCCAGCGGCTCGAAGATGGATCGCGCGACGCCGGGCCGGTCGGGGACGTCGACGATGGTGACCTTCGCGACGTTCCGATCGTGGGCCAGGCCGCGGACCTTGTTGCGCTGTTCCACGAACGGGTCCTCCCTGATGAGCGTGCCGGGCGCGTCCTCGAACGAGCTGAGGACCTCGATGACGACGTCGTTGACCCAGCCGAGCTCGACGGCCCGGACCTGCATGACCTGGGCGCCCTGGTGGGCGAGCTCGAGCATCTCCTCGTAGCCGATGACCGGGAGCTGGCGGGCCTTGCGGGACGAGGCGCGGGTCCGCCGTGAAGATCCCGCGCACGTCGGTGAAGATCTGGCAGCGCTCCGCGCGGAGCGCGACGGCGAGGGCGACGGCCGTCGTGTCGCTCCCGCCGCGC
The DNA here is from genome assembly GCA_963755115.1 of uncultured Chloroflexia bacterium. Lineage (GTDB taxonomy): Bacteria > Chloroflexota > Limnocylindria > Limnocylindrales > CSP1-4 > SPCO01. The sequence continues at coordinate 730,691 of CAVWIK010000002.1, read as the reverse complement.
CCGAGCGTCGTGATCTCGTTCTCGCCGACCGCCGCGGCGCTCTGGCCCTGGAACCCGGCCACGATCACGACCTTGCCGGCCTCGAGCTCGGTGCGGACGCGGCGCGGGTCGATGTCGGCGATGCGGGCGCGGCCGTAGCGACCGTCCGTGGTGATGCCCGCCTGCGGCCCCGTCAGGCTGATCGCGGGCACGTCCTGGGCGTGCAGCGCCATCGAGAGCAGCGTCGCGGCCTGGTGCTCGCCCGTCGCGAGCAGGACGTCGAGCTCGCGCGGATCCGGATCGTCGGTGACCGCGGCCGCCAGTCCGAGGAGCTCGTCCGTGGCGTCGCCCATGGCGCTGACCACGACCACGAGGTCGTTCCCGGCCGCGCGCTCGCGCGCGATCCGCCGCGCGACCCGCTTGATGCGGTCGGCGTCGGCGACGGACGAGCCACCGATACTTCTGGACGACGAGGGGGGCAGGCATTCGGTCGGCATTCTACCGCCCGAGTCCCGCCTCACCCGCGTGCACGACCAGGATGGCACGCCGCAGAGGGCCGCCGCGATGTGCTTCGATCTCGACAGCCGACCGCCGATCCCGCCGATCGCCGGCGGCGCCCTGGACTCGGAGCGGGTGACCCTGGACGGCCCGCGACGGCAACCACCTCGTCGCATTCCGGGCCTGGGCTGCCGAGCCGACCGGCGCCGGGCTCGTCGATCCTTCCCGACGTCCGCGGGCTCCATCCCTACTACGAGGAGCTCGCGCTGCGGTTCGCCGAGCACGGCATCGACGCGGTCGCCATCGACTGGTTCGGGCGGACCGCCGGGACCGAGCGCGCGCGGCGACGACTTCGAGCACATGCCGCACGTCGGGCGAGACGACCTGGGCCGGGATCTCCGCCGACATCGCGGCGGGCGTCGCCGCCATCCGCGAGCCGCGTGGCGACCGGCCGGCGCCGGTCGCGGGTCTTCACGCTGGGGTTCTGCATGGGCGGCCGGATGTCGTTCCTGGCGGGCACGCTCGGCCTCGACCTGGCGGGCGTCATCGGGTTCTACGGCACGCTCGTCGGGCCGTGGCGGAACGACGCCCCGGCGCCGGTCGACGTCGCGGCCTCGATCGCCTCGCCGGTCCTGGGGCTGTTCGGCGGCGCGGACCCGGCGATCACGGCCGAGGCCATCGAGGCGTTCGATGCGGCCCTGACCGCCGCGGGCACGGACCACCGTCTCGTCACGTACCCCGGCGCACCGCACAGCTTCTTCGACCGCAAGGCCGCCGAGTTCGCCGACGCGAGTGCCTCGGCCTGGGGTGAGGCCATCGGCTTCGTTCGTGAGCGAACGGTCACCGACGACTGACTGGTCAGGTCAGCGAGACGACCTTCGCGCCCTTGTTCCGCGGCTCCACCACCATGACCTCGCCGGGCAGGTCGGTGTCGGCGGCGGCCGCGACGAAGGCGCCCTCGATCCGCGATGATCCCGTTCATCGAGTCGGCGAAGGCGAGGATCGTCGAGCCGGCACCGGACAGGCAGGCACCCAGGGCCCCCGCCTCGCGCGCGGCCTCGATGAGGCGCGGCAACTGCGGGTACACGGACGCGCGATACGGCTCGTGGAGACGGTCGACGGTGAGATACCGGAGGAGGTCGTGGCGACCGGTCGCGAGACCCGCGACGCCCGACCCGACCGCGCCGATGTTCGCGACCGCGTCGACCAGCGGGACCTTCGCCGGGCAGGGCCTTGCGCATCTGCGTCGGTCGGCAGGCGCAGCTCCGGGATGAAGAGGACCGCGCGCAGGTCGCGCGGGGCATCGAACCGGACCGCCTCCACGCCGTCGGCCGTCCTGGCACTGACCGACGAACCCGCCGAGCAGCGCGGCGGCGGCATTGTCGGGGTGCCCCTCGATCTCGCAGGCGAGCCCGAGCATCTCCTCCTTCGAGAGCGGGTCGCCGAGGAGCGCGTTGCCGGCCACGATGCCGGCCACGGTGGCCGCCGCCGACGACCCGAGGCCGCGCGCGAGCGGGATCCTGTTGTGCATCACGATGCGCCAGCCGACGCCGGCGGGCAGCTCCCCGCGCGCCGCCTCCAGCGCCGCCTCGAGGCCCTTGACGAAGCAGTTGTCGCGGTCCTGGGACAGCTCGCCGTGGCCCTCGCCGTCGACGGTGAGCTCGATCTCGCCACGGCTCCAGCCGCGGACCTCGAGCTCGACCTTGTTCGTGAGGGCCAGTGCGACGCCGAGGCAGTCGTAGCCGGCCCCGAGGTTGGCCGACGACGCGGGCACCTCGACCGCGACCTTGCGGCCGTCGAGCTCGGCGAGCCAGTGCGCCACCATCGCCCCTACCAGCCCAGCGCCACGGCGACCGAGCCGACGGTCGGCTCGGCCTCGATGATCGGCCCGACCTGCGCGCTCGGCCGTCGTCGGGTCCTTGAGGCCGTGCCCGGTCAGGACGCAGACGACGAGCGTCTCGCGGATCGAGCTCGCCCGCGGCCGCCGCCTTGCGGACGCCCGCGACGCCGGCGGCCGAGGCCGGCTCGCAGAAGATCCCCTCGGTCCGGGCGAGGTCGCGGTACGCCGCCAGGATCTCGTCGTCGGTCACGGCGCTGATGCGGCCGTGGGAGGCGTCGCGCGCGGTCACCGCGAGCGTCCACGAGGCCGGGTCGCCGATGCGGATCGCGGTCGCCACGGTCTCGGGGTGGTCGACGCGGACCCCGACTGACGAGCGGCGCCGCGCCGGCCGCCTGGAACCCCCACATCGCGGGGCGTCCCGGCGACCCGGCCGGCGGCCTCGTACTGGACGAAGCCGGCCCAGTAGGCGCTGATGTTGCCGGCGTTGCCGACCGGGATCGCGAGCACGTCCGGCGCCCGCCCGAGGGCGTCGCAGATCTCGAACGCGGCGGTCTTCTGGCCGTCGAGGCGGAACGGGTTGACCGAGTTGACCAGCGTCACGGGATGGTCGTCCTGCTCGGCGAGGGCGCGCACGATCGCGAGGGCCTGGTCGAAGTTGCCGTCGATGGCCACGACCCGGGCCCCGGCCATGAGCGCCTGGAGCAGCTTGCCCGTCGCGATCTGGCCGCGTGGCAGCACGACGATGACCTCCATGCCGGCATGCGCCCCGTAGGCCGCGGCCGACGCCGACGTGTTGCCGGTCGACGCGCAGACGATCGCCGTCGCGCCGGCCTCGGCGGCCTTGGCGACCGCGAGGACCATGCCGCGGTCCTTGAAGGAGCCGGTCGGGTTCTGCCCCTCGATCTTGAGGTGGAGGTTCGGCAGGCCGATCGCGGCTCCGAGGCGCGTCGCGCGGACGAGCGGCGTCGCGCCCTCGCCGAGCGTCAGGCTCGGTGTCGCGTCGGTGATCGGGCAGGAACGCCCGGTAGCGCTCCATGAGCGTGGGTCGGTGCGGCGGCCGAGCCGTGCGCGACGTCAGTCATCGATCGGATACCGGATCCCGCTCGCGGCCACCAGGACCTCGGCCGGTCCGGAGCGTGCCAGCGCGGCCGTCCCAGCGCGTGACGACCGCCGGACGCGGGCCCGACGTCGATCCGGACGCCGCGTCGGCCACGGCGAGCAGGTCGCCGAGGACGGCCGACGACGTCGCGGCACCGCCCGCGCCCGGACCGTCGAACCCGACCGCGGCCGACCGGCACGGCGTCGACCTCGATCCGGTTGCGGACCCCCGAGGTCCGGCCGAGCTGCCGAGTCGATCGGCACGCGCGGTCGGCAGGACCGTGGCGGCGAGCGCGTCGTCGCCGTCGAGCGATGCGCGAGGCCAGCGAGCCGGATGATCCGGCCGGCAGCGCGCGGCGTCGCGCTGGTCGTCGAGCGAGACCGTCGGTGATGCCCGGGCCGGCCGGCCCGTCCGGGCCGTCGGGGCGGGTCGCGATGGCCGCCGGGTCCAGCCAGCGGTCGAACGCGAGCCGCGCCAGGATGACGAGCTTGTTGACGGCGTCGAGCCCCTCGACGTCGCCGGACGGATCGGCCTCCGCGTAGCCGAGCTCGCTGCGCGTCGGCGAGCGCCGTCGCGTAGTCGAGCGGGTCGTCTCGTCGGTCATCGCGCGTCAGGATGTGGTTCGTCGTGCCGTTGACGATGCCGCGGACGCGGCGGATGCGGTTCGCCGCGAGGTCCGATGCGAGCGGCCCGAGGATCGGGATCCCGCCGCCGACCGCCGCCTCGAAGCGGAGCGTCGCCCCGGTCCGCCGCGCGATCGCCTCGAGCTCGGGGCCGTGATGGGCGATGACGTGCTTGTTGGCGGTGACGACGTGCTTGCCCATCGAGAGCGCGGCCGCGATGAGCGTGTGGGCGGGCTCGTCGCCGCCCATCAGCTCGACGATGACGTCGACCTCGTCCGACGCGACGAGGTGGGCCGGCGCGTCGGTCAGCAGGTCGGCGGGCAGGCCGCCCGACGCCGCGCGGGCGACGTCGCGGACGCCGATCGCCGACAGGACCGAGGTCGCCGCCGCCGGCCGACGCGAGACCTTCGGCCTGGTCGAGCAGGGCGCACGACCACCTCGTGCCCGACGGTGCCGGCGCCGAGGACGGCGACGCGCAGCCGCGCGCGGCTCATGACAGGCACCGGACGGGTCGCGACATCGGCGGAATGGTAGCCGACGACGGGTCGCGCCCGAGCGTGACCGAGGGGTGAGGACGGTCGGCTACACTCGCGCTCGATGACGACCGAGCTCGCCCCCGCCCCGTCGCCGGGCCGCCGAGTCGAGCGCGCTGCCACGGATCTTCAGCGGCATCCAGCCGTCCGGCGCGCCGCATCTCGGCAACGATCTCGGCGCCATCCGCAACTACGTCCGGCTCCAGACCGAGTACGAGGCGATCTACTGCATCGTCGACTACCACGCGCTGACGAGCACGCACGACCCGGACCGGCTGCGCCGGCAGACGCGCGAGATGGCCGCGGCGCTCCTCGCGCTCGGGCTCGATCCCGATCGATGCACGCTGTTCGTCCAGAGTCACCGCCCGGAGCACACGGAGCTGGCGTGGCTGCTCGCGACCGTGACCCCGGTCAGCTGGCTGGAGCGGACCCCGACCTACAAGGAGAAGAAGGCCGACCAGCCCGACGACATCAACCACGGGCTGCTGACCTACCCGGTCCTCCAGGCGGCCGACATCGTCATCTACAAGGCGTCGCTCGTGCCGGTCGGCAAGGACCAGGCGGCCCACCTCGAGCTGAGCCGCGAGATCGTCCGGGCCTTCAACCACCGGTACGGGCCGACGTTCCCCGAGCCCCAGGCGGTCTTCACCGATTCACCGGTCGTCCTCGGCACGGACGGCGTCCGGAAGATGAGCAAGTCCATCGGCAACACGATCGACATCCTCTCGTCGCCCGAGGTGATCCGGAAGCAGATCATGTCGATGGTCACCGACACGAAGCGCATCCTGCGGACCGATCCTGGACGGCCCGAGGTCTGCAACGTCTGCCAGCTCCACCGGGTGTTCGGCGACGACTACGAGACGATCTGGGAGGGCGAGCGGACCGCCCGGACCGGCTGCGTCGACACGAAGAAGCTCCTCGCGGACCGGGTCATCGCCCACTACGCGGCGGCCCGGGAACGGTACGAGGAGCTCATGGCCGACCCCGCCCGCGTCGACGGGATCCTCGAGGCCGGCGCGGACCGGCTCCGACCGATGGCGGAGGCGACCATGGCCGAGGTCCGCGAGAAGATGGGCCTGCGCTAGATGCTGGACATCCAGCGCGACGGGCGGGATCGCCGGTTGATCGGCGTCATCCTCGTGCTGGGCGCCGTCGCGCTGTTCTTCATCGTCATCGGCCAGGTCGCGTCGATCTTCTTCTACTTCGGCGACATCTTCCTGACGTTCTTCCTCGCGTGGCTCCTCGCGTTCATCATCAGCCCGGTCGTCACGCGCATCAGCGCCTTCATCCCGCGACTGCCGCGGGTCATCGCGACGGTCATCGTCTACACCGCGGTCGTCGGGGTCCTGCTGGTCATCCTGGTCCTCGTGGCCGGGGCCCTCGCGACGTCGATCGGCGAGTTCGTGGCGTCGATCCCGGGCCTCAGCGAGGACCTGCCGGCGCTCGTCAAGCCCTGGCAGGACTGGATCACCTCGATCGGGCTCGGCCAGGTCGACCTGCTGGCCCAGGCGCAGGCCGTCCTCGCCAACCTCGACGACCTGAGCGCCGCGCTCGTGCAGCCGCTCCAGCAGATCGCGGTCGCGAGCCTGAGCGTCGTCGGGACCGCGCTCATCGTCTTCCTGCTGTCGATCTACATGGTCATCGACCGCGACGCGATCCTCGCGTTCATGTTCCGCCTGGTCCCGCCCTCGTACGCGCAGGAGGCCCGCCTCCTCCAGACGTCCGTGTCGAAGTCGTTCGGTGGCTTCCTCCGCGGCCAGGCCCTGATGGGGTTCACGTACTTCGCGATCGCGCTCGTGACGAGCGTCGTGACGGGACTGCCGCTCGTCTGGATCACCGCCGCGACCGCCGGACTGCTCATGGCGATCCCGTTCTTCGGGCCGTTCGTGTCCTGGATGCCGCCGGTGGTCGTCGCGATCGTGTTCAAGCCCGATGCGATCCTCCCGACGACCGCGCTGATGGCGGCGGGCTGGTTCGTGGTCATGAACGTGATGCAGCCGCGGATCATGCAGGGCGCGGTCGGCATCCACCCGATCGTCGTCCTGGGCTCGGTGCTCATCGGATCGCGGATCGCCGGCATCCCGGGCGCGATCTTCGGGATCCCGATCGCCGCGGTCGTCTCGGCCTTCTTCTTCCACTTCCTGAGCCGGACGTCGGGCGACCGCTCGGTCGCGGGTCGTGCGGCGCGGCGCCTGAGCCAGCGCGACGGCCGGCCGGTCCGCGTGCCGCGTGAGCCGGCACCCGGGAGCGCCGACGACGTCGGCGACGAGACCGTCGACCTCGGCGACCCGCACGACCTCGACGAGCCCGGCGAGGCGACGGACGAGACCGTCGACCTCGCCGACCCGCACGACCTCGACAAGCCGGGCGAGGCGCCGGACGAGACGGTCGACCTGACCGACCCGGGCGATGTCGACGGACCGGTGGCCGCCGCCACTGCGGACGACGGATCGGACGACACTCCCGGGATCCTCGATACGGGCGAGACCGCCCCGGGCGATCGCGGGCCGGCCCCCAAGGGCGCCGCGCCGTGACCGAGGAGCGCCCCGGGGAGCGTCGCGAGGAGCGGCCCGAAGACCAGCCCGACATGACGCGGGAGCGCGCACGGACCGAGCGTCGCGACCTCGACAAGGAGCGTGGCGAGCCGGTCGCCGGCGGGGCGGCGCGCGGCGGGCCCCGGGCGCTCCGACGCGCGACCCAGCCGAAGCCCGAGTGGACGAGCCGGCCGCGGATCCTGGTCACCAACGACGACGGCGTGGAGTCGCGCGGCCTGCTCGCGCTCAAGACCTCGCTCGACCCGATCGGTGACGTCACGGTCGTCGCGCCGGACACGAACCAGAGCGCGGTCGGCCACACCAAGACCCTCATGCGCCCGCTGCGCGTGCGCGAGCGGACGCTCGGTGACGGGTCGCTCGCCTACTCGATCGACGGCTCGCCGACGGACGCGGTCAGCCTCGCGTTCCTGGGCTACTTCGGGCACGGCTTCGACCTCGTCGCCGCCGGGGTCAACTACGGCGCGAACCTCGGCGACGACATCACCTACTCGGGGACGGTGAGTGCCGCCATGGAGGCCGTCATCAACAACTGCCCAGCCTTCGCGATCTCGCAGGAGTACTACGAGCACCCCGACTTCGCGCTCGCCACCGTCGCGGCCGCCACCGTGGCCCGGAACATCCTCGAGCACGGCCTCTCGACCGGCGAGCTCGTCAACGTCAACGTGCCGGCGGTCACGATCGAGGAGTGCGGCGGGTTCGAGGTCACGCGCCTCGGCAAGCGCGTCTACCAGGACCAGCTGATCGAGCGGGTGGATCCGCGCGGGATCCCGTACTTCTGGATCGGCGGGCCGCCGCCATCGGGCCTCGCGGTCGAGGGCACGGACTTCCACGCGGTGATCAACCGGCGCATCGCGGTGACGCCGATCCACCTGGACCTCACCGGCCGGCGCCTCCTGAAGCGCCTCCGGACGTGGTCGTGGCCCCTCGAGGTCCCGGCCGCGGCGGATTGACGCGGGCCACCGGACGGCGGGCCGCCACGGCGCCGACCGTGCCGGTCGCCGGGTCCGCGGCATCGACACACGTCCATGCCGGAGGCGACCGCGGTCCGTGTCGCCGTCCGCGTCCGGGCGGCCATCATCCCGGCATGGACCAGGCCACGACCCTCGCTGCCGCGCGGATCCGCCGGTTCCTCGACGAGGAACCGGTCGTGTGGCTCTCCACCGTTCGCCCGGACGGGACGCCGCACATCGTCCCGGTCTGGTTCTGGTGGGACGGTGAGGCGCTCCTGGTGTTCTCGAAGCCGGAGGCCCAGAAGGTCCGCAACCTGCGGGCACATCCGGCGGTGATGCTCGGCGTCGGCGACGCCGAGGACGACTTCGACATCGGGCTCCTCGAAGGACGGGCCGAGCTGCTCGACCATCCGACGGCCGACGTCCTGCCGGACGGCCACCTGGCGAAGTACCGGCCGCAGATGGCGACCATCGGGCTGTCGGCCGCCGAGTACGCCGAGACCTATTCGCAGGTCATCCGGATCGTCCCCAGCCACTACCTCGGCTGGCACGGACGGAGGGTCCCGCAGAGCGCCCGAGTGGCGGGCGCCCCGGCAGCGATCCGTCATCGAACCGGAGACGGGCCGGCCGAGCCTCCGCACCTGGCTCGGCGAGCCGCTGGCGCGCGGCCTGCGCGGCCTGACCAGCCCCGCGCTGCGACCCGGCGGAGCCGGAGCGGCCTGATCCCGCTCGGCCGGTGCGGCAGGACGTCGGCCGGTGCGGCCGGGCGACGCGATCTCGCCGGCGGGCATCGCCACCACCGCTCGAACCGTTGCTCCCGGGCTGTACTGTTGGCGCCCACGGCCGCCCCGCCGTCGGGCCCATCGACCGGGGCAGCCAATGAGAGGTGTGTCGAGATGCTGATGGCGATCTTCGGGGCGATCCTGCCCCGCTTCATCCTCATCGTCGGCTGGCAGAACGACCAGACGTATTGGTCGAACCTGTTCGGGGCGCCGGTCTGGTTCCTCGGCGGGTTCCTGTTCATCCCGTGGACGACCCTGGTCTACGGGATCGTCCAGCTCAACGGGCTGAGCCTGCTCGACTGGATCTTCCTCGGGTGCACCCTGCTGCTCGACCTCGGCACGTGGGGCGTCGGGTTCTTCGCGGGCCGCAAGCAGGCCGAGAGCTATTACCGGGGGACGTAGCGGCCGCGCTACCTGGGCGGACCCTCGCGGAGGGCGGCGCGGCTACCCGATGAGCGGGACGTCGACGACGTGCCCGGAGAGGAACCAGACCTGGAGCTCGTGGCGGCGCAGGACGTCGCCCATGAGCAGGTCGTTCGTGCCCCAGTCCTCGGACTCCTCGGTCGCGCTGATCGCCTCGCGGATCCGGCCGATCACGGACTCGTGCGCCGCGATCGTGCGGTCGATCATCGCGCCGACCTCCTCGGCGCCGTCGGGCGGGCGCGGGATCGAGGTCAGCTCCGCGGCGTGACGCGGGTCCCCGACGGCGATGCCGCCGAGCGTCTGCACGCGCTCGGCGAGCAGGTCGACGAGCTCGCTCTGCTCCTCGGCGTGCTTGTCGAACAGGAGATGGAGCTGGTAGAACGTCGGGCCGGCGACGAGCCAGTGGTGCTTCTTGTACAGGCTGTAGAGCACCATCGAGTCCGCGAGGATCTCGTTGAGGAGCCGGCAACTCTCCGCCTTCGCCTTGTCGGCGAGCCCGATCGGCAGCTTGCGCAGCGTCCCGAACCGCTGGAGCTCGCCGCCTCGCACGCGCAGCTTCGGGTCCGGCGATGCCGGGTGCCCGTTCCGGCTCGTTGCGGTGCGGCCGTTGCGACTGGTCGGCGTTCTGGTGGCCATGGTGTCCTCCGATGGGTTCCGGCTGGTTCTCCCATGGTCACCTCGGGGCCGGTCCCTTCAGACCGCCACGGGTAGAGTCAGCATCGCAAACACCTTGCATCGGCCGTCACCCGAGGCGAAGCGCGGCCGGCCGGCGGTCGCGAGGCCGCCCCCGCAACCGAGAGGCACGACCGATGACTCCCGAGCCGTCCGCACCGACACCGACCCGACGGCCGGCCATGGCGATCGCCCTCGTGCTCGTGGGCCTGGGTCTCGGTCTGGCGATCGCCGCCGTGGATTCGAGCCCCGGCTGGGACGACTCCGGGATCACGGCGGGAGTCGTGGTCCTCGCGGCCGCGGGGCTCGCAGCCATCGACGGGCGGCGGCCGTGGCTGTGGGCGGCCCTGATCGGCGCACCCGACCGCCATCGTCGAGATCGTGACGACCGGGAACACCGGTTCGCTCCTCGCCATCGCGTTCGCGGCCGTGGGCGCCTCGATCGGCTGGGCCGTGGGCCGGGAGGTCCGCCGACCCGGCCCATCGGCCGGCTGACCTAGCGCAGCGTCAGCCTCGCGTAGGCCTCCAGCCGTCCGAGGGCATCCGGAAGGTCGGTCCGGCCGAACCCGAGGCGGAAGTGGTTCCCGGGGTGGCCGAAGGCCGAGCCGGGCAGCAGGAGGACGCCCTCCGCCTCGACGAGCGCCGCGGCCCAGTCGTCGATGCGGACGCCCGGGACGGTGAGCCGCGGGAAGCCGATGGACCCGCCGCGCGGGCGGACCCACTCGAACCGGTCGGCCCAGTCCTCGAAGAACCCGTCGAGGCGCTCCAGGTTCGCGGCCACGATCCCGCGCGACCGGGCCAGGATCCGATCGCGGGCACGCAGCCCGATGAGGGCCAGGATCTCGGACGGGGCCGACGAGCAGATCGTCGTGTAGTCCTTGAACCCCGCGCAGCGGGCGAGCAGGTCGCGATCCCGGGTCGCCAGCCAGCCGATGCGCAGGCCGGCCATCGCGAACGACTTCGACATGACCCCGAGCGACACGCCCCGCGCGAACGTGTCGGCGCCGGCCGGGAGACGGTCGGCCTCGGCCGTCTCGAGGTATCGGTAGACCTCGTCGGCGAGGAGGTGGATCCCCCGCTCCTCGAGCGCGGCGGTCAGCTCGGACCATTCGGCGTGGCTCGGCAGCATCCCGGTCGGGTTGTGCGGGGCGTTGACGACCACCAGCCGCGTGGCGGGCGTCAGCGCGCCGACGAGCCGCGGCACGTCGAGCGACCAGCCGTCGGTCTCGTGCAGCTCGTGGAGCGTGACCTCGGCGCCGGCGGCTCGACCCACCTCGTACAGGCTCTGGTACCCGGGCCAGGTCACGACGGCGTGGTCGCCCGGGCCGAGGAGGACGTTCATCAGGCAGAAGATCGCCTCCTCCGCGCCGGCGAAGACGAGTACCCCGTCGGGTTCGACGGTGTCGTAGAGCGTCGCGATCTCACGTCGCAGGAGCGGGTGGCCGGTGGACTCGGTGTAGCCGAGGGTCAGGCCGTCCCACAGGGCCGCCGTCTCCGGGTCGGCCAGGGCGAGCAGCTCCGCCATCGGTATGCCCTGGACATCCGACGCGCAGAGGAGATGGTCGACCGCGAACTCCCAGCGGGCGAAGTAGCGCTCGAGCGCGAAGTCGGCGATGCGCATCGCCGACATGATGCGGCACCATGGCCCCATGAGCGGACCGATCGCGATCGTCGGCGTCCCGACCTCCCTCGGCGGCCACCTGTCGGGGATGGAGCTGACGCCGCGCGGGCTGCGTGCCGCGGGGCTCCTCGAGCGTCTGCGGGCGAGGCCGGGGCTCCGCGCGGTCGAGCTGCGGGATGCCGGCGATCTCGTGATCGAGCCCGGCTTCATCCCGGACCCCGACCCGCGGGCCAAGAACCGCGCCGCGATCTGCGAGTTCCTGCCGCGCGAGGCCGAGCTCGTCGCGGCGGCGGTCGGCGGCGGTGCGACGGCCGACAGCGCCGCCTCGGACGCCCGGCTGCTGATCCTCGGCGGCGATTGCACGGCCCACGCCGGCGCGATGGCCGGCCTGCGGCGTGCCCGGCCCGGCCGGCGGCTCGCGATCGCGTGGTTCGATGCCCACGGCGACTCGAACACGCCCGACACCACGCCGTCGGGCAACGTCTGGGGGATGCCCTTCGCGATGCTGCGCGGCCACGGCGACGCCGACCTCGTCGCGGCCGCCGACGGGCCGACCGTGCTCGACGAGGACGCGGCGCTGCTCGGCGGCCAGGTCCTCGACGAGGCTGAGTCGCGGATGCTGGCCGCGTCGCGGGTCGCGCATTTCGGGGCCGGGATGCTCGCCGGCGAGGCGGGACTCGCGGCGCTCGACGGGTGGGCGCGAGGGGTCGCCACGCGGGTCGACGGCCTCTACATCGCCTTCGACGTCGATTGCCTCGACGCGTCGGGCGGCTGGGCGGTGACCATGCCCGAGCCCGACGGGCTGTCGCTGGCCACCGCGCTCGCCGCGGTCCGGACGCTGGCCGCGGCGATGCCGGTCGTGGGGTTCGGCGCGACTGCGATCACGCTCGCGAACGGCGACGTGCCCGCCACGATCGCCGCGGTCGCGGAGATGGCCGAGGCCGCATTCGGTTGATCCTCCGGCCCGCTGATCCGGCTGTCGCCCGGCCGCGCTAGTCGCCGACGGCCGCCAGCTTCGCCGCGATGGTACGGAATGCGGATTCGCTCATGCCGGTGCCCTCGATCAGCCAGCTCGGCTTCTTGCCGGCATCGACCACGACCGCCCACGAGCCGTCATCGCCGGCGATGAGCGTCCCGTCCAGATCGCCGAAGGCGGCGTCGCCGGCCTCGGACCCGCTCGGCACGCAACCGTCCGCAGCGCTGCAGAACGACCCCTCGCGTAGCGTCAGGTGCGAACCATTCGGGCCTTTGTAGCCGATCTCCATGCGACCACCGCCGGCAAGCCGGTACTGGCCTGATGCCACGAACCAGCCGGACGGCAGGACGGGGCAGTACACGGTCCAGGCGACCGCCGTCGCGACCGAGACGTAGAAGTCCTTGTTCTCGGCATTGCCCGTGCACGCGGCAGCCGAGCCGGGCGGCGGCGTCACGTCGGCGGAGGGCTGGGTCGAGGGCGACTCGGTGGGCGCGTCCGTCGGCTCCTCGGAGGTGTCGGGCTCCTCGGACACGTCAGGCTCCGTGGTGGGTTCGTCGCTGACTGCGGGCTCGTCGCTCGTGGCCGGCCTGGTGGTGGCTTCGGTCGCCGCGGGCGTCCCGGTCGGGGTCGCGGCACTGCCAGGCGTCCCGTCCGAGCAGGCCACCACGACGGCGGCCACGACGGCCAGCAGCAGGAACCAGAGGGAGCGGTGCCGGACGGAGCGAACTCCCCTTGGCACGCACGATCGACGCCGCGTCACCCCATGAGCCTAGCACGGGACGACCCCGCGACTGGTCGGCCGGCGTCGACGCCGCGGCGACCAGGCCCGCGACGGGAGGCCGGCAGCGGGCGGAGGCGATACCCGCTCCGATCCGTTCGTGCGGTCAGACGCCCACCCGGACGAACGACGGATCCACCCCGAACACTTCGCGGATGCGCTCCGCCGAGAGGACCTCGGACGGCGGCCCATCGGCCACGATGGCCCCGCCGTCGAGCAGGACGAGCCGGGGGAAGAAGTGAGCGGCGAGACCGAGGTCGTGGAGGACCGCGACGATCGTGGTCCCGTCGCGCTCGTTGAGGTCGACGAGCAGCTCCATGGTGCTGACCTGGTGTCGCAGGTCCAGGTGGACCGTGGGTTCGTCGAGCACCAGGATCGACGACGCCTGCGCGACGGCCATCGCGATCAGGACGAGCTGGCGCTCGCCGAGCGACAGCTCGCGCGCGTCGCGACCCAGGAGATGGCCCACCCCGACCCGCTCGATCGCGGCCGAGATCGCCGCCCGGTCCGCCGGGCGGATGCCGCGGAACGGATCCTCGTGGGGCAGCCGCCCGAGCCCGACGATCTCCTCGACCCGGGCCGCGAACGGCAGGCTCGGCTCCTGCGGGACGAACGCGAGTCGACGCGCGACCGCCATCCGGTCGAGGTCCGACAGCGGCCGTCCGGCGAGCTCGATGTGGCCCCGCGCGGGGGAGCAGCCCCCCGATCACCCGGAGCAGCGTGGACTTGCCGGCGCCATTCGGGCCGACGAGCGCGAGTCGTTCGCCGGCATCCACCGACAGGTCGATCCCGCGAAGCACCGGGGTCTTGCGGTACACCGCGTCGACGCCCGTGACCCGCAGGATCTCGCTCATAGCTCGTACCCCGCACGCGAGCGCCGCAGGACGAGGATGAAGAACGGCGCACCGATCACGGCGGTGACGACCCCGACCGGGATATCGCCCATGAGGCGCGCGGCGAGGTCCGCATAGGCCAGCAGCGCCGCGCCGCCGAGGGCCGAGAGCGGCAGCACGAGCCGGGCGGATGGCCCGACGAGCAACCGCACGACGTGCGGCACGACGAGCCCGATGAACCCGATGAGCCCGCTGATCGCGACGGCCGCCGCGGTCACGAGCGAGGCGAGACCGAGGAGGATCCGTCGCTCGCGCCGGACGTCGATGCCGAGGTGGGCCGCGGTCTCCTCGCCGAGGAGGAGGCCGTTGAGCGTCCTGGCCCGCAGCATGATCAAGACGCTGGAGACGACCACGATGGGGAACGCGCCGAGGAGGTGCTCCCACGAGGCGTTCGCGAAGCCACCGAGCAGGTACCCGAAGATCTGGCGCAGCCCGGCCCCCGAGAGGTACATCGCCATCGCCAGGCCGGCGGCCAGCAGCGAGCCGACGGCATAGCCGGTCAGGAGGAGACCGGTCAACGGCGCGAGCCCGCTGAGACGGGCCAGCCGGTAGACGACCGTGACGGCGACGATCGCGCCGACGAAGGCGAGCCCGTTGAGGAGCCCGAACCCGAGGATCAGCGAGCGGACCGGGATGAGCACCGCGATCGCCGCGCCGAGGGCCGCGCCCGACGCCGTCCCGAGGACATACGGGTCGGCGAGCGGGTTGCGGAGCAGGCCCTGGAAGGTGACGCCGGCGACCGCGAGCGCCGCGCCCACCAGCATCGTCGTGAGCACCCGGGGGAGGCGCAGGTCCATGACGATGACCTCGGACTGGTCGCTCCAGGTGCGCGCCAGGTCGAGCCCCAGCAACCGATGTCCGAGGATCGCGATCGTGTCCCGCGGATCGATGCCGACGGTCCCCATCCCTACCCCGAGGACGAGTCCGACGAGCAGCAGGATCGCGATCGCGATGCCGATGACGATCGGACGCCTGCGCGCCGTCGCCACCGCAGCGAGGCGGTGACGCGGCGGCACCAGCGGCTCCGATCGGACGGCCATCGGCTAGGGCGTCATGGGTGCCAGCGACGGCAGGACGGCATCTGGATGGAGGGCCTTGACCAGGGCCTCGAGGCCCTGGACGAGCCTCGGTCCCGGCCGGGTGACGACGATGTCGTCGATGGGCTGGATCGCCCCGTCCTTCACCGCGGTCAGCACGCCCCAGCCGGGCCGGGCCGCGACCGCGTCCGCGGTCATGCCGTACGCACCGTCGCCCAGCAGGATGATCTGCGGGTCGGCGGCGATCAGCTTCTCGGTCGGCATCTCCCAGTTGGTCGCGCTCCCCGTCGTGACGGCGTCCCCGCCCGCGAGGCCGATCATCGCCGAGTAGACCGAATCGTCGGCGATGCCGTAGACCGCCTGCTCGCTCGTCCCGGTCTCGTAGAAGACGCGTGGCGCGGGCAGGCCGGCAGTGGCGGCATGGATCTGGTCGAACCCGGCCCGCATCGAGGCGGTCAGGTCCTTCGAGGCGTCCGACCGCCCGACGGCGGAGCCGATCAGCTCGATGTCCTTGAGGGCCCCGTCGACGTCCGAGGCGTACACGACGAGCACCGGCATGCCGAGCGAGCGGAGCTTGGCGATCGCGTCCGCGGGCGTCCCGAAGTTGCCGCCGGCGATGACCAGATCCGCGCCCAGGCCGACGATCTTCTCGGTATCGACGCCCTCGAACGTGGCGACGACCGGGAGGGCGCTCGCCTCGGGCGGATAGTCGGCGACGTCCTCGACCTTCGCGACCACGCGGTCGCCGGCGCCGATCGCGAACAGGATCTCGGTCGCCGCTGGTGTCAGCGAGACGATCTTCTGGGGCTCGGCGGGCAGCGCGACGGCGGTCCCCTCGTCGTCGGTCAGGCTGAGCGGGAACGATGGGGCGGGCGTGGGCGTGGGCGCCGGGGCGGGCGCGACTGACGGGGCCGGCGCGACGGTGGCGGCGGCCGACGGGGCGACGGCGGGTGATGCGGCACCGCTCGAGCACGCCCCGACCAGCGCGGCGGCGAGGACGGCGGCGGCGAACACGGTGAGTTTCGGAGAACGAGATACGACGGACACAGGCGGATCCCTCCGGTCGGGGTGACGGGGCGAGGGGCCGCCAGGAATCGCGGACCCCTCGCTTCGATGGGTCGAAGGGAGGGGCGTCAGCCGGTGGATCGCACGGTCCTGCCTACCTTTCTCTCGAAGGTTCGAGCATGCACCGTGAGGTCGGCGACCGGACTTCCGTCCCCGGATCGGGGGCGGTCACCGTAGCGGGACTGTGCCGGAATCACACCGGCTTCGCGACCACGCGGCGTAGATCTATGAAGACCTGCCGGAGCGTAGCACACCGTCCCGGACCGGCATAAGCGCCGGATAAGCGGGCCCTGCGACGATGCCCGCCTCGCCCTCCTCCCGCCAGACGCACCGCCGGAGGAGGTCAGGTCATGGTGGAGGATCGATGGCTGCGCTGGCTCGGTCCAGGCGTGATCACGATCGGGGCACTCGCGGCGATCGGGACGGCCGTCGCCGCGGCACAGGATCGCCTGTGGGATCCGCCTCCGTGCGCGGGTGGCGGGGCGGCGCGGCTGGCCGGGACGACAGCGGGCGACCCGCCCACGATCGAGACGCTGGGGCGGGCGCCCCAAGCCCGGCTCGACCCGCTCCTCGATGCGGCCGGCACCCTCGCCGGCCAGCGCCTGACGATCGGGTCGCTCTCAGGCGGCGCCTCGAGGGTCATCGCCCTGCCGTCGGAGTCGTTCGCCGCCGGCCCGTTCGGGCGCCTCGTGCTCGTCGGCGCCGATGACGGCTCGGCCTCGACGTTCGAGACGGTGGACGTCGACTCGGGCTGCGCCTCCACGATCGCGCGGGAGCCGGCCGTCATCCGGCGGGCCACGATCGCACCCGACGGGGCGACGGTCTACGAGACGCGCGTGGACCGGGCGTCGCGGGCCGACCTCGGCGTGTGGCGGCGTCCGCTCGATGGCGACGGGCCGACCACCCGGATCGTCGAACCGATCCCGGCCGACGCCCGGTTCGGCCCCACCTGGTCGACCGAGTTCACCTGGTCGCTCGACGGCGACCGGCTCGCGATCCAGTCGTGCGGCGCCACGGCCTGCCGGACACGGGTGTTCGATCCGGCCAGCGGTCGCCTGACGTCCATCGCCGATCCGGCCCTCGGCGCGATGATCGGCCTGGCGGGCGACCGCCTCGTGACGTTCCGCGCCTGTCGCGGCTATCCGTGCCCGCTCCTGGTGGTCGACACGGCACGCGGCGACCGGCACGTCCTGGACGAGGCCGCGGGTCCGGCGCTCCTGGCCGGGTCGGCGACCGGGGCCTGGGTCGTCCTCGAGCGGCGTGACGGCCTCGGCCGGCGACACCTCATGCGTGTGGATCCGGTGAGCGGCGGGGCGGACGATCTCGGGACGATCCCGGACGACCTCGCGCTCGACGCCGACATCGGTCGCGCGCGCCTCGGGGCGCGCCTGCCCGCCGGCTGGGTCCTGCTCACGCCCGATCGGCCCGGCGCCGCACCGGCCGGGACCGCGAAACCCCTGCTTCGCCGCATCGCCGACGGCGCGACCCGCTCGCTCGATGAGGTGACCCCATGACCCCGACGCGCGGACGGATGCCCCGCCACTCGATCCGGCGACGAACGGTCGCCGCCGTCCTTGCCGCCGCCACGCTGTCCGGGGGCCTCGTCGCGACCGCCGTGGCCCACGGGCCGGATCCCGTCCTGAGCGACACGTTCTTCGGCCAGGGCCAGGTCCTTCGGTTCGACTGGCGGTCGGGCTCGGCGCCGCCGACCGCCCTCCGGACGGCGATCAAGGCGGCCGCAGCCGATGTCACGGCATCCCGCGGCTCGCAGGCGGCCACGTTCGTGTACGACAGCGCCGGGCCGAACCCGATCGGCTACGGGGCGGGCAACACCTGCGGGCCCAACGGCATCGCGTGCTTCACGCGCAACGCGCCGACCGGCTTCACGATGTGGTTCCGCGAGCAGGGCCACGTCTTCGACTGGGGCAGCCTCCGCTGGTGCCAGTCCTACTCGAGCCCGCCGAACGGCTGTTTCGATGTCGAGACGATCGCCCTCGACGAGTTCGGCCACGTCGAGGGTCTCGACCATCACGTCAACTACGCCGACGAGCGCGACTACGACGACGCCGTGGTCCAGACGGTCTCGCGGGCGAAGCCGGTCGCCGGGTGGAACACGCACAAGTTCGGCCGCTGTGACATCGCGACCCTGCAGCGCGAGTACGACGTCCCGAACACCTCATCGAAGTACTCGACCTGCCTGGACCTCACGACCGTCCTGACGCTGGCGGCCTCGCCCAGCTCGATCGCGTTCGGTGGCACGACGACCCTCAGCGCGACACTGAAGGTTGCGAGCAGCGCCTCGTACGACCGGCTGAAGGGCAATCCGGTCACGGGACG
The DNA here is from genome assembly GCA_963755115.1 of uncultured Chloroflexia bacterium. Lineage (GTDB taxonomy): Bacteria > Chloroflexota > Limnocylindria > Limnocylindrales > CSP1-4 > SPCO01. The sequence goes on along the minus strand of CAVWIK010000002.1, from coordinate 712,030 downwards.
GACCGTCACCCTCCAGCGTCGTCCGTCGGGTGCGACGACCTGGACGTCGGTCGGCTCGATGCCGGCGGGCGCGAGCGGCACCTACAAGCTCGCCGTGAAGCTCCAGTCCTCGACGGAGTTCCGTGCCGTCTTCAAGACCCCCTCGGACGAGGGCATCAACGGCGACACGTCGGGAACGGTGTCGGTCGCCGTCGGCCCGTGCACGGTGGCCCCGTGCCCGCTGCTCGTGCCGGCCGCGTCATGACGACGATCCGAGCCGCCGCACTCCTCGCCATGGCCATCGTCCTTGCCGGCTGCGCCGGCGCGGTCCCAGCCCCGAGCGGCAGCGCGGCCGCGACTGCGTCCCCGCCAGGCGACGGTCCATCGCCGCCGGTCGTGTCCCCGACCCCGACCGGCGCGGGCCCCGACGGATCCCCGCCGGACGCGCTCCTGCGCGTCGAGGGCGCCGATCCGGTCGCCGGGCAGCTCGGGTCGTACACGTTCGCCGGCGGCGGGTCGGACAGTCCGTGGCTCCCGGGCTCGCCGGTCACCGCGGCGGCCGGCGAGCCGGTCACGGTCGGGCTCGCCGACGGCTCCGCGGTCGCCGGCTGGACGGCGAGACGCGCCCCAGCAGGCGCGACGAGCGGCACGGGCGCGACGGCCATCGGCGACGGCGAGGCGGCTGTCGCCTTTTCCGCCCCCGGCCCGGGGTCCTGGACGGTCGAGGTGACGATCCGGTTCGCCACCGGCGGGTCCGCGACCTACTACTGGCGGCTCGACGTCACGTGAGCGCCGTTCTCGTCGCCGATGGCACACTTCGTCCGCCATGCGTCTCACCCGCCGCCCGCCGGCCGGCCCTCGCTCGCTGCTGCTGGCCGTCTCGGTCGCCGCCGCGGTCATGGGCGCCTGCTCGATCGGCCAGCCGAGCCCCGTCGCGCACCTCGACGGCCTGCTCGTCCTGGCGGGGAACACCGGCAACGCGACCCTGCGGGGCTGGGCCGCAGGCGCCCACGCGGATGAGGGCCGCGACGTGGCCACGCCCGATGGGACCGCCTGGGTCGCCGGCGGGCGCGCCGACGTCCTCGTGGCCGGTGTCGCGGATGGGTCCCTCCGGACGAGCGCCCCGGTCGACCCCGCGGACGCCGCCGATCTCGCCTGGCGTACGGTCAAGGCCGCGGGGGCCGACGGCGACGAGGTGTCGGGGCCCTTCTACTTCCCGAGCTGGGATCCGGAGGGTGGCCGGTTCGCGGCGCTGGCCGGCGACCTGGATGCGGCGCCGCGGCTGACGCTCATCGATCCCACCACCCAGAGCGCCTTCGAGATCGATCTCAGCCAGCCGGTCATCGCGGCGCCGCCCGTGTGGATCGGGCCGGACCGCGTGGCGGTCCTCGTCGGCTCGGACACGTCGCCCGCCTCGATCCTCGTCGACACGACGACCGGCGACGCCACCGACGGCCCCTCGGGCGCCCATCTCCTCGCGAGCTCGGCCGATGGCCGGACCGTGGCGGTCGCCGGCGCCGAGGGTGCGCCCGTCGTCATCCGGTCGACGACCTCATGGCTCGGCGACGACGAGTCGTCGATCGGGACGATCGATCCGCCCGACGGCGTCGTGACCGCAAGCGCGCTCGCGCTCGATGCCACAGGGTCCCGGCTCGCGATCGCCTGGCTCGGCAAGGACGGCAAGGTCCAGGTCGCCATCCACGAGCAGGCCGCCGGATGGCGCCGCGTCGCGGAGCCCGCGGTCGGTGATGCCGAGGGTGCGGTCGTCGCCTGGCTGCGCTGACCGGCCCGGTCAGGCGGCCTCGAGCGTCAGGCGGTCGGGACCGGCGGTGACGCCGAGAAGATGGAGACCTGGGCGTCCTCGGGCAGCATGACCCCGAAGACCTTCTGGAGCGTCAGGAGGTGGACGCACGAACCCCAGCTCTCGAAGTAGTGGCAGGTGCATCGCCACTGACCGACGTCGAGACTCACGTGATGCGTGTCGTTGTCGCCACGGAAGGTGAGCGAGAGACGATCGATGGTGATCCGATCGAGCTCACGCGCGTAGCGATTCGCCTTCTCGACCTTGCCGATCAGGGAGCTGTGCATCGCGGTGCTACCTCCGTCGCCCACTCGGGCGCTCGCGGGGCCGCCGTCCGGTCATGCACCTCGACCGGTGATGGCGGTCGCGTTGCCCGAAGAGTACACCCGGCCGGACCCCCGGTCACCCCCCGATCCACCTATGGTGCGCTGGTCCCTTCGCGCCCGAAATCGTCCTCGAGGCGGATGACGTCATCGAGCTCGGGCGTCGAGACCTCGATGAGCTCGCAGCGCTCGATCGCCTCGAACCGGTGGATCCGCCCGGTCCTGACGCGCCGGTGCTCGCCGGGTCCGAGCTCGTCGACGCGGACCACGCCGTCATCGCCCTCGATCGTCAGCGCGAGCCGGCCGGACAGGACGAGGATCGACTCGTCCTTGATCTCGTGCCGCTGGAGCGAGAGCCGCCGTCCGGCGTCGATGACGAGGATCTTGCCGACATACCGCTCCGTGTGGGCCCAGATGACCTCGTGGCCCCACGGCTTCTCGACCCGCCGCTCGTCGGCATCGGAGACGCTCACGAGCCGCGGACCAGGCGCTCGCCGGCGACGAGGAGGGCGTCCCGGAGCGCTTCCGTCGTGGCCTCCGTGTAGACCCGCACGAGCGGCTCGGTCCCCGACGCGCGGATCAGCAGCCACGAGCCGTCGGTGAGGAAGAACTTGAACCCGTCCCCGGTGTCGAGCGGCACGGTCCGGGCGACGGTCTCGCCGGCGAGCTCGCTCGGCGCCTGCTCGGCGAGGTCGACGAGCAGGCGCCGCTTCGTCTCGGCGTACAGGGCTCGATCGACGTGGACGTCGACGCGGAGGTACCAGGACGGCCCGGCGATCTCGTGGAAGTGGGCGATCGCGCGCGAGACGGGCCAGCGTCCCTCCGCCCGCTCGCGCATGAACAGGTCGATCAGCAGCAGGTCGGCGTAGACCCCGTCGCGCTCCGGCAGGTGCATCCCGAACCCGAAGCCGCCCGACTCCTCGGCGCCCATCATCGCCCCGGTCTCGATCATCTTCGGACCGATGAACTTGAACCCGACGGGCGTCTCGTGGGTCTGGATGCCGTAGCGCTCGCCGAGCCGGGCCGCCATCGAGGTGTTGTTGACGCTGACGACGACCGGGTCGCGCCAGCCGCGGTGCTCGGCGAGGTAGTACATCAGCAGCCCGGTCACCTGGAGCTGATGGACGAACGTCCCGCGCTCGTCCGCCGCGCCGGCCCGGTCGGCATCCCCATCGAGCAGCAGGCCGAGGTCGTAGCCGCCGCCGGCCAGCATGGCCAGCGCCTCGTCGACATTGGGGCGGATCGGCTCCGGGTTGACGCCCCCGAAGTAAGGGTTCCGCTCCTGGTGGATCTCCGTGACGCGGATCCGGCCGCCCGCCAGCAGCCGGCTGAGCCAGCCCGCGCCCGCGCCCCACAGCGGGTCGACGAGGAGGTGCATGTCGGCCGCCTTGATCGCGTCGAGATCGACGGTCGTCCGGACGAACCGCTCGTACCCCTCGAACGGGTCGAACCGTTCCACGAGCCCCGCCGCCTCGGCGTCGGCGAGCGGTCGTCGGTCGATGGCGGTTCCGCCGTTCTCGGCGATCCGCGCCTCGACGACCTTGAGGATGTCCGCCCCGGCCGCGGCGCCGGTCGGCGCCTTGACCTTGAACCCGTTGTCGACCCACGGGTTGTGGCTCGCCGTGATGACGATGCCCGCCGCGGACCCGCGTTCCACGACCTCGAAGGAGCTCATCTGGGTCGGCACGGCATGCGACGCGAGCGCGACCGGGATGTCGTGGGCGAGGAGGACCTCGGCGGCGGCGGCGGCGAAGTGCTCGGAGGCGAACCGCCGGTCGAAGGCGATCACGACGCCCTTGGCCTGGTCGCCGCGGTCGACGACGTAGCGGGCCACGCCGTCGGCGCAGCGCCGGACGTTCTCGAAGGTGAAGTCGTCGGCGATCCGTGCGCGCCAGCCGTCCGTGCCGAAGACGATGGTCGTGGGCGCCGGCGCTCCGGTCGTGGTCGTCAGATCGGTCCTCCGGGTTCGGCGCAGCGCTCGATGAGTGCCTGGACGAGCGCGACGTCGGGCGCGGCACCGCGCAAGACGGCGATCGGTTGTGTCGCGGTCATGCTACCTCCCCCGAGCGGCGCGACTGTGCCGAGGCGACCGTCCTTGCGGCGGACGACGAGGTCGTCCTCCGCCACCACGACCGTCTCGCCGGCCTGGACCACGGCGCCGGTCCCGCGGGCTCCGATCGCTTCGAGGAGCGCCGACCAGGAGCCGAGGTCGGACCATCCGACGGCCATCGAGGCCATCACCACCTGCCCGTTGCGGGCGGCGCTCTCCATCACCGCATAGTCGATCGAGACGGGCTTGAGCTGCTCATAGGCGTGCTGCAGCAGCGTCGGGGCGGCAAGCGTCGGCTCGATGAGCTGGACGAGGCCCGTGTACTGCTGGAGGGCGGCGCGGATCGCGCGTCGCCGCCACAGGAACATCCCCGCGTTCCAGGCGACACCGGTCTCGCGCGCGAGCTCCTCGGCCCGGGCCGGGCTGGGCTTCTCCTCGAAGGCCTGGAGCGGGTACGCGTCGAGGCCCCAGACCTGCTGGCCGCCCGCCAGCCGCGGGATGAGGTACCCGTACTCGGTCGCCGGCCCTGTGACCTGGACCCCCAGGGTGACGAGCGGGTCCTCGATGCCGAACGAGCCGGTGGCGAGATGGTCGCCCGCCGCCCGCAGCACGTCGCGGAACACCTCGACGCGCTCGGGGTCGATATAGGCGTCGGCTGGCAGGACGAGCATGACCTCGTCGTCGGGGCGGTCGATGCCGGTGGCCGCGAGCGCGATGGCGGCCGCGGTGTTGCGGCCCATCGGCTCGACCAGGACGTGGGCGTCGGGGAGCTGCTCGTGGACGAGCCGCTCATACCGTCGATCGGTGACGACCGTGACGTGATCGACGACGCCATCGAGGCGCGCCGCCGTCGCCTGGAGCAGGGACTCGGCCCCCACCAGGGGCAGGAACGGCTTGGGGCGCTCGGGTCGGCTCAGCGGATGGAGCCGGGTCCCACCCCCGCCAGCCATGATGACGGCGTACATGCGCGGCTCATTCTAGGGGTGCCGTGGACGCGCGGGGCGGGTGCCGTGGCCAGACGCCGCGCATTCCGCGAAGGCCAGGGAGCGGCGTCCGTCAGTCGGTGACGACCACGTACCGGTCCTCCCAGATGACCTTGCGAGTCCGCTCGTGGTACTTGCCGAAGTACTTGCGGAACGTCGCCATCGAGAGGTAGCTGTACTTCCACGGGTCGCTCGAGCCGGGGCCCAGCGGGCCGCTGACGTAGAACCCGAGGATCGTCCGCTTGTTGGCATCGGTGGCGTCGGGCTGGGCCTTGTAGCCGAGGACGACCCAGGCGTGCGTCCCGTGGCGGACGGTGATCCCGACCGGATGGCCAGTCCGGTCGATCGCCTCGACGATCGCATGCATCGCGGAGTTCTTCGACACGAACGACCGCGCCGTGAACGGCTCGCCGGTGTAGGCGCGCAGCGCCCAGGCCCAGCCCTGCACGTCGTTGCCGTTCGTGACGTACCGGTAGCGGTTGTGCTTGCGGATCTGCGTGTAGAGCGCGTGCTGGCGGCTGTAGTTGGCGTTCGAGGTGGCCTCGATCAGGTTCCACATCGTCTGGGTCGCCGCGGGCACGCACCAGTAGTTCTTGTACTGGCGGATCACGGCCGGTGACGAGTAGAACAGGACCTTCGTGATCTTCGGCGGCGGGGTCGGGTCCGGGACCGGCGGATCGGTCGGCTCGGCCGGCGGCGGGTCGGTCGGGTCGCCATCAGCTGCGAACGCCGGGAGCGGCAGGATGACGAGGACGAGCGCCGCGAGGACCACGGCCCCGAGGAGGGCGGTCAGGCGTGCGCGTCGGTCTTGGGCATGTTCGGCGTGTCGCATGGCGTCCTGGTGAGCAGAGCCACCCAGCGATATGGGCTTCGGACCTCGAGTATCCGGACCGGGGCAGGTCCTGGACACGACCTGATGGTCCGCCGAAGTACGGGGTCGAAAGGGCCGTTGCGTCCGCGCACACCATACCAACCGCATATCAGCCGCGCGACCCCCACGCGGCTCCGAACCCCGCCGCGACCGCTCAGTAGCTCGGTGGCGTGAGGCAGAACAGGGCGGTGACGGGCGTGTCGCCGCGGTTCATGTTCCAGTGGGGCAGGCGCGACGGGAACGTGATCGCGTCGCCGTCGCGGAGGACGTAGTGCTCGTCGCCGACCCACAGGTCGAGGACGCCGGCGAGGATGACGACGACCTCCTCGTCCGAGTCGTGGGTGTAGGGCTCCTCGCCCGTCCCCCCGCCGGGCTCGATCGTCGAGACGATGACCTGGAGCCGCCCCGCCATGTTCGAGGTGAGGAACTCGTCGACCGACTTGAGCCCCGGGTAGGCCACGCGCCGGCGCGCCTCGCGCCGGACGACCCGGCCGCTCGCCTGCTCCTCGGCGAAGAGCTGGGCGATCGAGAGGTCGAGCGCCCGGGCGATCCGCCCGACCGTGGCGATGGACGGGCTCGTGACGTCGCGCTCGACCTGGGAGAGGAAGCTCTCGGTGACGCCGGCCCGGTCGGCGACCGCGCGGAGGGTCAGGCGCCGGGCCTGGCGCAGGGCACGGATGCGAGCCCCGAGCCGCACGTCCGTGTCCATGGTCCGCCTCCGGTCGGTCGCTCGATCACTTCAGCCGGCTGAAGTATACGTTCAGTCCAGCCCGATGCGGACGCCGATCTGCGACCCGGTCGTGCGAGATTCGCACCGTTCCCGCGTTGACGCGTCGGCGTCTCGCCCGTACCATCGCCCCAACCTGTAGCAAGGCTACAGGGACGTCGCTCAGCGCCCGGATCGTCCGCCCCCGAGGACCGCCCCGTTGACCGCCTCCCTGACCCCTGACGCCAGCACCGGCTCCCCTGACGCCGACCGCACGGCTGCGAGCGCCACGCGTGCGCCCGCCGGCAGCGGGTCGAGCCCGGACGTCGAGCTCATCGATGTCACCAAGCGCTTTGGCGCCGTGACGGCCGTCGACCACATGAACCTGCGCATCGAGCGCGGCGAGTTCTACAGCCTGCTCGGCCCGTCGGGCTGCGGGAAGACGACGACGCTGCGGATGATCGCCGGGTTCGAGCAGCCGACCGAGGGCGAGATCACCCTGGCCGGCCAGCCCATCGCCGGCGTCCCGCCCTACAAGCGCAACGTGAACACGGTCTTCCAGCACTACGCGCTCTTCCCCCACATGGACGTCGCCCGCAACGTCGGGTACGGCTTGCGCCAGGTCAAGGTCGGCAAGGACGAGGAGGCGCGCCGCGTCGCGGAAGCGCTCGCGCTCGTCCGGCTGTCGGGCTACGAGCGGCGCCGCACGTGGGAGATGTCCGGCGGCCAGCAACAGCGGGTCGCGCTGGCACGGGCGCTCGTGAACCGCCCCACGGTGCTGCTGCTCGACGAGCCGCTCGGTGCGCTCGACCTGAAGCTGCGAAAGGAGATGCAGCTCGAGCTCAAGGCCCTCCAGCGCGAGGTCGGGATCACGTTCGTCTACGTGACCCACGACCAGGAGGAGGCGCTGACGATGAGCGACGTCATCGTCGTCATGCGCGACGGCCTGATCCAGCAGATGGGCGGGCCGACCGAACTCTATGAACGCCCGGTCAACCGGTTCGTCGCCGACTTCATCGGCACCTCGAACTTCGTGACCGGCGCGGTCGACTCCATCGATGCGAACGACCAGAAGGTCACCGTCCGGAGCGAGCGGGGCCTGACCCTGCGCGGCACCGCGACGGATCCGACGGCGACCTTCACGCCCGGCCAGCCCGTGACGGTCGCGATGCGACCGGAACGGCTCGATGTCCACCCGGCCGATGCCGGAGCCAGCGAGACCGGATGGTCGTCCGTGATGGGACGCATCAACCAGGGCACCTACCTCGGCGACCAGACCGAGTACCGGGTGCAGACCGACCAGGCGGGCGAGCTCATCGTCCGCCGCCAGAACGCCATGGGGGCGGGAGCCAGCCTGGGTCTGGGACCGGGGGATCCGGTCCAGGTCCGCTGGCGCGACGAAGCCAACCTGGTCCTCGCGGGCTAGGGACGGAAGGACCCGACGAGGTCGGGATCGGAGGAGGCATCTCTCGTGAGTGAACAGGATCTCGACCGCGTGCTCAAGCGGATGTCGGAGACCCGGATCAACCGACGCGGCTTCCTGGCCGCAGCCGGTCTGACCGTGACCGGCGCCGCCCTCGCGGCATGCTCGACGAACGGCACCGCCAGCGCGGCGCCCTCGGCGGCCTCGGCAGCACCCGCATCGGCCGCACCGGCGTCCGCAGCGGCCTCGGCCGAGGCGTCCGCGGGGGCCTCGGCCGCCGCGTACGAGCACACGGACGTCGAAAAAGAGCTCTTCATGTACAACTGGAGCGCCTACATCTCCGAGGCCAACATCGAGGCGTTCAAGGCCGAGTACGGGCTCTCCAAGTTCCAGTACGACATCTACGCCAACAACGAGGAGCTCATCGCCAAGCTCCAGGGCGGGGCGTCGGGCTACGACATCGCCGCGCCCACCGCGGAGTACGTGCCCGGCATGGTCGAGGAAGGCTTCCTCCAGAAGCTCGACCTCTCGAAGATCCCGAACGTCGCCAACATCAGCGCCACCTTCAAGAACCTGTGGTGGGACCCCACGAACGAGTACCAGGTCCCCAAGGACTACGGGCACGACCGGCATCCTCTACCGCTCGAGCCTGATCCCGTCCGTGCCGACGTCGTGGAAGGAGTTCTACGACCTGGTCAAGGGCGCCGGGTCCGGCAAGACGGTCTTCGTCGACTCGATGGGTGACGTCTTCGTCTTCCCGCTCAAGATGGCTCGGTCACTCGCTCAACTCGGTCGACAAGGACGAGCTCGAGGCAGCCCGCCAGGTCCTCCTCGATGTCGCCCCGCACCTCCTGGCGCTCGACTCCGACAAGTACGGCCAGAAGATGGCCGACGGCGAGGCGGCCCTGACCCTGGGCTGGACCGGCCCGCTCGGCCAGGAGCTGAAGGACACGCCCGACAAGGGCTACGTCGCCCCGAGCGAGGGCACGCTGTTCTGGCTCGACACCTGGGTGATGATGGCCGACGCCCCGCACCCGAACGGGTCGTACGCGTGGCTCGACTTCATCCATCGCCCCGCGGTCCAGGGCGAGGAGTCGAACTACAACTTCTACGCGACGCCCGACGAGGCGGCCAAGGAGTTCGTCACGCCCGACGCTGCTCGACGACCCGGCGATCTTCCCGCCCGAGGACGTCATCGCGAAGCTCGAGCCGGCGCAGGACACGTCGGGCAACACCCAGCGCATCGACATCTGGGAAGAGTTCAAGTCCAAGATCGGGAGCTGACGCGAGTCGGCAGCCCGAGATCGCGTCATGGCGGCGTCTGGCGTCGCGAAGCCCGTGCGGAGCCGGCCGGTGACCGGCTCCGCTCCGGCCTGCTCACGACCGTCCTGCTGTTCCCGGCGGGGCTCTGGTATCTCGTCCTGCTGGTCCTGCCACTGACGATCGTCGTCATCTTCTCGTTCGGGACACGCGCCAAGAACGGGGGGTACCTGCCGGGGTTCGTCCTCGACAACTACATCCGGGCGATCGAGAAGTCGGACCCGTTCGTCACCAGCCTCCAGATGGCCGTCGCCGGCACCATCGGGTGCCTCCTCGTCGGCCTGCCGCTCGCGTATTTCCTCGCGACGCGCGCCGGTCGGCACAAGAGCGTGTACATCCTCCTGCTCGTCGTCCCGTTCTGGACGAGCTTCCTGATCCGCACCTACGCCTGGCTGATCATCCTGGGCCCGAACCTCGGGCTCGCCGGCCAGCTGGAATCGATCACCGGCGCGGAACAGATCCAGATCCTCGGCACGCCGTTCGCGGTGCTGCTCGGCCTGGTCTACGGCTACCTGCCGCTGATGGTGTTCCCGCTGTACGTGACCCTCGAACGGATGGACCGGACCCTGGGCGAGGCGTCCAAGGACCTCGGCGCCGGCCGTTGGGCGACGTTCCGCCAGATCACGCTGCCCATCGCGCTGCCCGGCCTGGTCACCGGGAGCATCCTCGTCTTCATCCCGATGATGGGCGAGTACGTCATCCCCCAGATCCTCGGGTACGGGAAGACCTACCTGATGGGCAACGCGCTCGTCACGGACTTCCTGGAGGCCCGGAACTGGCCGTCCGGATCGGCGCGGGCCGTGTTCCTCATCATCATCATGATCGTCACGATCGCCGGGCTACCTCTGGTTCGTGAACCGGGGACGGCAGACCCGTGAAGTGAGCGTCCTGTGACCGCGCCCGCCGTGACCACCGGCGTCGCGAACGCGCGTCGATCGAGTGCGCCGCGCCAGACCGACCGCTGGGCCGGTCTCGTCGAGTTCTACTTCCGGTTCCACACGGTGCTCGTCTATGCCTTCCTGTACCTGCCGATCGTCGTGGTCGTCGTGTTCGCGTTCAACGGCACGGACCGGGTGGTCACCAAGTGGGGCGGCCTGTCGATCAAGTGGTTCCAGACCGCCCTCGCCGACGAGGTCGTCAAGGACGCGCTGACGAACAGCTTCATCGTCGCGATCCCGAACGCGTTCATGGCCACGATCTTCGGGACGATGGCGGCCCTCGGTCTCCAGCGCGTCGGCAAGCGCCTCCGGCTCGGCTTCGACACGCTGACCTACATGAGCGTCATCGTGCCCGAGATCGTGATCGCCCTCTCGACGCTCGTCCTCTTCGCGACCGGGTTCGACTGGATCAAGTCGACCTTCGGGGTCAAGTTCAACTTCGGGTACCCGACGATCATCGCGGCGCACGTGCTGTTCAACCTGAGCCTGGTCCTGCTGCTGGTCCGCGCCCGGCTGTCGGGGATGGACCGCAGCCTGGTCGATGCGAGCGCCGACCTCTTCGCGACCCCGTGGCGGACCTTCCGCCAGATCACGTTCCCGCAGCTGCTCCCCGCGATCGTCGCCGGGTTCCTGCTGTCGTTCACGTTCAGCTTCGACGACTACGTCATCACGACGTTCACGTCCGGCCCGGGCTCGTCGACGCTGCCGCTCTACATCTTCGGGCAGGTCAAGCGCGGCGTGACCCCAGAGACCAATGCGGTCGCCACGATGATGCTGGCGCTGACGCTGATCCTGCTGTTCATCGGCCAGCTCGTGCTGATCTGGCAGTCGCGCCGGGCCGGCCGGCGCGCGTCGATGGCGTCGGTGATCGCGGAGACCTAGGCGAGGACCGGTCAGCCGGCCGCGGACACGGCCGGACGCGGGCTCGGGCAGGCCCGCCTCGGACGCGAGCAGCGCGGCCTTGTCGGTGCGCTCCCACGGCAGGTCCAGGTCCGGGCGACCGAAGTGGCCGTACGCGGCCGTCTGCCGGTAGATCGGGCGGCGCAGGTCGAGCGCGGCGATGATCGACGCGGGGCGCAGGTCGAAGTGCCGCTCGATGAGCGTCTGGATGCGGCTGTCGTCGATCCGGCCGGTGCCGAACGAGTCGACGCTGAAGCTGATCGGCTGGGCGATGCCGATGCCGTAGGCGACCTCGACCTCGAACCGGTCCGCGAGCCCGGCGGCGACGACGTTCTTCGCCACCCAGCGGGCGGCGTACGCGGCCGAGCGGTCGACCTTCGTCGGATCCTTGCCGCTGAACGCCCCACCGCCGTGGCGGGCCATGCCGCCGTAGCTGTCGACGATGATCTTGCGGCCGGTCAGGCCGGCGTCGCCCATCGGGCCGCCGGTGACGAAGCGGCCGGTCGGGTTGACGTGCATGACCGGGTCGCTGTCGCGCAGGTCGGCCGGGATCGTCGGCAGGATGACCGACTCGACGATGTCCGCGCGCAGACGCTCGGCGCGGACGTCCGGGTCGTGCTGGGACGAGACGACCACGGTCCGGACCCGCTTGGGGATGCCGCGCTCGTACTCGACGGTCACCTGGGTCTTGCCGTCGGGCCGCAGGTACGGGAACTGGCCGGACTTGCGGACCTCGGCGAGCCGCCGCGCCATGCGGTGCGCGAGGGCGATCGGGCAGCGGCATCAGCTCCGGCGTCTCGCGGCAGGCGAACCCGAACATCATCCCCTGGTCGCCGGCGCCCAGCTCGAACGCCGGGGCCGCGTCGTCGCGCACCTCGAGCGCCGAGTCGACGCCCTGGGCGATGTCGGACGACTGCTCCTTGACCGAGACGAGCGTGCCGCAGGTCAGGTAGTCGAAGCCGTAGTCGGCCCGGGTGTAGCCGATGTCGCGGACGGTGTTCCGGACGATGTCCTGGAAGTCGATGTACGTGTGCGTGGAGATCTCGCCGAGGACCATGACCAGGCCGGTCGTCGTGGCCGTCTCGCACGCGACGCGCGCCTGGGGATCGTCGCGGATGATGGCGTCGAGGATGGCGTCGCTGATCTGGTCGCACATCTTGTCCGGGTGGCCTTCGGTGACCGACTCGGACGTGAACAGGTACTGGGCAGCGTCGACGATGCTCATGCCGGGGGTGTCGCCTCCGTCTCGGGTCTGATGCAGTCACGGGAGAGTAGCACGGGTGTCGGACGGCGCCCCTCAGAGCCCCGATCGGAGCGCCTCGAGGTCGAGATCGCGCTCGACCCGCCGGAGGGCGTCGTCGCCGATGACGCCGTCGTCGCGGAGCCGGATGATCGCGTCGCGCTGGGCGTCGACGACCGAAAGGCGGATCGCCTGATGGTCGACTCGCTCCTTGTCGGATTCGTCGAGAGGCGCCCCATCCTCGGGCCACGCGTGGTCCGCCTCGTGCTCGAACCTCGAGCGCATCTGGTCGACGAGCGGCAGGTGGTCCGGGTACTCGATCGCGAGGTCATTGAGCCGATCGAGGGCGGCGTCGATCGCGACCTGCCGGGCGCGCTGCTCCTCCTGTTCGGCTCCGGTCCCCGCGACGAGCCCGAGCCGCCCGATGATCCAGGGCAGCGTGAGCCCCTGGCCGACGAGCGTCGCGAGGATCACGCAGAAGGTGAGATAGATCAGGAGGTCGCGCTCGGGGAAGGGCGGCGTGATCGGCAAGGCGAGTGCCGCCGCCAATGAGACCGCGCCACGCATCCCGGCCCATGCGATCACGAACACGGCGCTCCTGGGTGGTGCCGGGTCGCGCTGACGGATCCTCGCGCTCAGACGGCGCGGCAGGTACGTGGCCGGGAAGACCCAGACGATCCGGGCGATGATCACGGTCAGGCTGATCGCCACGCCGAGGAAGATGAGATCGCCCGGACCGTGCGCGACGAGCCCGCGCACGATGCTCGGCAGCTGGAGCCCGATGAGCATGAACACGAAGCTGTCGATGAGGAAGAAGAGGATCGACCACACGCCCGTGCCGATGAGCCGGCCGTCCGGCGACAGCGCGCGCGCCGCCCCGCGGCCCGCGATGAGACCCGCGGTCACGGTCGCGAGGACCCCGCTGGCCCCCACGGCCTCGGCCGGCAGGTAGGCCGCGATCGGGGCGATGAGCGAAAGGACGATCTCGAGCGTCGGATCGCCGGTCCGACGCCAGGCCGCGGTCACCAGCAGGCCGACGATGAGCCCGACGAGGATGCCGCCGATCCCGACAGCGAAGAACGAGACGCTCGCCTCGAGCGCCGAGAACGACCCGGTCACGACGGCGGCGACGGCGACGCGATAGGCGATCAGGGCGGCCGCATCGTTGAGGAGGCTCTCGCCCTCGAGGATCGTGACGACGCGGCGGGGCACACCCAGCCGACGCAGGATCGAGGTGGCCGCGACCGCGTCGGGCGGCGCCACGATGGCCCCGAACGCGAACGCGGCAGCCCACGGGAGGTCCGGGATGAGCAGTTTCGCGGCGACGCCGACGACCGCCGTCGTGAAGAGGACCAGACCGATCGCGAGCAGCCCGATCGGCCGCGCGTTCGCCTTGATGTCGCGGATCGGCGTCGCGTATCCAGCCCCGAACAGGATCGGCGGCAGGAAGAGGAGGAAGACCACCTCGGGCGGGAGCGCCACGGTCGGGGCATCCGGGATCCGGCTGAGGATGATCCCGAGCGCGAGCCCGCCGAGCACCAGCAGGATCGGATAGGCCACGCCGATCCGGCGCGCGAGGTACGCGAGCGCCGTCGCCACGACGAGGAGCAGCAGGACGAGCTCGATCGCGCCCTTGGCGTCCATCGCTGACCGGCGCGATCAGGCCGTGGGCAGGGCTCGACGCCGAGCCTGCCACTCGGCCAGCCGGGGGATGTCGAGCGGTTCGAGCTCGTCGGCGGGCGTGAAGCCGAAGACCGCGCCGAGGAACGCCAGCTGGGCCTCGAGCGAGCGGCGGATCGCGGTCGCCCCGCGGAACCCGTGCCCCTCGCCCTCGAAGGCGATGTACGCATACGGGACCCCGTTCGCGGCGAGGGCGTCGGCCACGGCCTCGGCCTGTTCCGGCGGGACGACCATGTCGTCGAGCCCCTGGAGCACGAGCACGGGGCAGGTGATCTCGTCGAGGTAGTGGACCGGCGACCGCTGGCGGTACGTGGCGGCCGCCTCGGGATACGGCCCGACGAGCCGATCGAGGTAGCGCGACTCGAACTTGTGGGTGTCGCGGGCCAGCGTCTCGAGGTCGCCCACGCCGAACAGGCTGATCCCGGCGGCGAACACGTCGCGGAACGCGAGTGCGGCGAGCGTCGTGAAGCCGCCCGCGCTGCCGCCCTGGATGGCCATCCGCTCCCCGTCGACGTCGCCCCGGTCGGCGAGGTAGCGGGCGGCAGCGACGCAGTCGTCGACGTCCGCGATCCCCCACTGGCCGCGCAGCGAATCGCGATACGCGCGACCGTATCCGGTGCTCCCGGCATAGTCGACGTCGACGACGGCCACGCCGCGGCTCGTCAGGAAGGCGAGCGAGAGGTCGAGGGCGCTCGAGGCGTTCGAGGTCGGCCCACCGTGGGACAGGACGACGAGCGGCGGGCGTTCGCCCGCCGGCGCCACGAACCCCGCGTTCGAGGGCGGATAGAAGAGGGCATGCGCCGTCCGGCCGTCGGTCGAGGGGAACTCGATCGACTCGGGGTGCGGCAGGATCGCGGGGTCGGGCGCCATCGTGCTCGACCGCCGCAGCACGCCGGAGAGCGCCAGGGTCGCCGGATCGAACGTCGCGACCATCGCCGCCTCGTCGGGCGAGCCCACCAGCGCGACGACGGTGCCCTCGCCGACGCGCAGGCCGTCGAACTCGGTGAAGGTGGACTCGACCTCGCCGACGAGCAGACCGGGCTGGATGTGGACGAGGCGGTCGTGACCGCCGGCACGCGCGACCGCCACGATCGATCCATCGGGCAGGAAGCCATAGGACGAGCGGTCGAAGATCCACGCCGGATCGGCGAACTCCGCCTCGGCCGGTGCGAGCGATTCGAGGCGGGGGCCGTCGAGGAGCCGGTAAAGGTTCCACCAGCCGCTCCGGTCGCTGATGAGGTGGAGGACCCCGTCGGATGACCATTCGGGCTGGACGATCGACTCCTCGGGACCACCGGCGGCGAGGTCCGCGAGCTCGAGGGTCCCGTCGGCGGCGAACGGCGCCGTCCGCAGCCGGGTCGCGTCCCACGGCATGTCGGGGTGGTCCCATTCCAGCCAGGCCAGCACGCTGCCGTCAGGCGACGGCCGCGGCGCCGCGAGGAAGTCCGGGCCCTCGACGAGGACGCTCGGCTCCCGGTCGCCGTCGAGGGCGACGTCGACGATCGCGGCGATCGGCTGGCCCGTCGCCAGGTGCTCCTCGCGGACCGCCAGGAAACGGCGGCGGGTCGCGTCGAAGCGCAGGTCGCCGTAGCGGAACGGACCGTCCGGCGTGATCGGGACGGGGGTCTCGACGCCGGGATCGAGCCGGTACAGCCGGCCGTCGGCGAGGTTGGAGAACACGACCGTGCCGCCCGCGACGACGTACGATCCGCCGCCGTATTCGTGGATCCGGGTCCGGACGTCGAACGGCGGCGGGGTCAGGTCCGCGGTCGCGCCGTCGGCCGCACGGCGGACCAGCACGCGACGCCCGGCCTCGGCCGGGCGGCCCTCGATCCAGTAGACGTCGTCGCCGTCGACCCAGGGCTCGGCCAGCCGCACGACGTCGGCGACCAGGTCCTCCACCCGGATCGGCGACGCCCAGCTGCCGTACGGCGCCTCGATCGGGCCCTCGGCCGAGCCGTCCTCGCCGGCGGTCCGGCGATCCTCCTCCATCAGGCCAACCCTACCGTGTCGCGCCCCGGGCGCGCCGCCCGGCTCAGGTCCCGTGCTGCCAGGAGGCGACGTAGGCGGCCTGCTCGGCGGTCATCGGCTCCAGCTCGATGCCGAGGGCCGCGAGCTTGAGGCGCGCGACCTCCGCGTCGATCGCCTCGGGGACGACGTAGACCCGCGGCTCGAGCTCGGCGTGATGCAGCGCCACGTACTCCGCGGAGAGCGCCTGGTTGGCGAAGCTCATGTCCATCACCGCGGCCGGGTGGCCCTCGGCGGCGCCGAGGTTGACCAGGCGGCCCTCCGCGATGAGGTTGAGCTTCTTGCCGCCGATGTCGAACTCCTCGACGTTCTCGCGGACTTCGCGGACGTGGCCCTCGGCCATCTCGCGCAGCGCGGCCAGGTCGAGCTCCGCATCGAAGTGGCCGGAGTTGGCCATGATCGCGCCGTCGTGCATCGCCTCGAAGTGCTCGCGCCGGAACACGTTGAGGTTGCCCGTCGCGGTGACGAACAGGTCGCCCCAGCGCGCGGCGTCCGCGTGGGACATCACGGCGAACCCGTCCATGAGCGCCTCGAGCGCGCGGACCGGATCGACCTCCACGACGGCGACATGCGCCCCGTGGCCGTCCATCCGCGACGCGATCCCCTTGCCGACCCAGCCGTAGCCCGCGACCACGACCTTGCGCCCGGCGATGAGGATGTTCGTCGCCCGCAGGATGCCGTCGAGCGTGCTCTGGCCCGTGCCGTAGCGGTTGTCGAAGAGGTGCTTGGTCTGGGCCTCGTTGACGGCGATGACCGGGAACCCGAGCGCCTTGTCGGCGGCCATCGCCCGCAGCCGGATGACGCCGGTCGTGGTCTCCTCGGTCCCGGCGAGGACCTCCGCGACCTGGGCCGGTCGCGTGCTGTGGAGGAGCGACACGAGGTCGCAGCCGTCGTCCATCGTCAGCTGGGGATGGCCGTCGGCGACGCTGTTGAGGTGGGCGTAGTAGGTGTCGCGGTCCTCGCCGCGACGGGCGAAGACGCCGATGCCGTACTCGGCGACGAGCGCCGCGGCGACGTCGTCCTTGGTGGAGAGCGGGTTCGAGGCCGCCAGGACCACGTCCGCGCCACCGGCCCGCAGGGTGCGCATCAGGTTGGCCGTCTCGGTCGTGACGTGGAGACAGGCCCCGATCCGGATGCCCTCGAGCGGGCGGTCGCGCTCGAAGCGCTCGCGGATGAGCCGCAGGACGGGCATCTCCCGCTCGGCCCACTCGATGCGGCGGACGCCTTCGGCGGCGAGGCCGAGGTCCGTCACGTCGTGGGCGGGAAGGGCGGTGGTCGAAGTCATCGTGCGTCGATCTCCTTGCGGCTGAAGAGCCGGCGCAGCGGCGCCGTGAGGTCGGGCCAGGGCGAGCCCAGGCGGTGGACGAGTCGTTCCTCGAAACGGACGTGCTCGGCGAAGCCGAGCCGGCGATAGGCGTTGAGGGCGGGCGGGTTGTCCGATCGGACGTTGAGGGCGACCTGGTCGCACGTCCGGAGCAACTCTGCCGTCACGGCGCCGGTCACGGCGGTCGCGAACCCGCGTCCACGATAGTCGATGTGGGTCAGGACGTTGCCGATGACGGCCAGCCGGGCGGACGGGCTGACGACGTGCGTGCCCGCGGCCGACACCAGCGTGCCGTTGACGCGGATCCCGTAGTAGACGCCCTCGGAGAGCGCGCTCGACGGCAGCCACGAGGCGAACCCGAGCTGGTACAAGCGGTTCAGGTCGGCGATGTCGACCGGCAGGATCCGCGCCACCGAGGCCGGGTAGGGATGGAAGTGCGCCCGGTCGACCCACATGCGGACCATCGGCGGCCCCGCGTCGATGCGGTAGTGGGCCTCGACCGCCGGCAGGACCTCGGGACGCATGGCCACGTAGGCGGCCCGCGGCCGGATCACGTCCCGCAGGATCGCATCGATGCCGTCGGCACGGCCCATCACGAACAGCGGCTGCGGGGTCGGCCCGTTGTACTCGAGGACGAGACTGACGACCTCGCTCCCGGCATACGCGACCGCCCAGCGGGTCCGCGCGAACTCCCGCTCCTCGAGGTCGCATAGGGCGTAGGCCGCGAAGAGCCGGTCACGCTGCAGGAAGTCGCGCAGCAGCGCCCGGTCCGAGGTCGTCCGGGCGACCACGTCGTCCCGCCGGCCGACGGCGACCGTGGCCATTCAGCCGGCCGCCTCGGCCGCGGCCTCGGGGCTGAGCCGGACCGGTCGGTCGTGCCCGGGGATGGCCGCCCAGCGGGCGATCGCCGCCGCGTGCGCGTCGCGCAGGCCCGCTTCGAACGGGGCGCGGACGATCCCCTCCTCGGTCACGATCCCGCTGATCAGCTCGGCCGGCGTCACGTCGAACGCGGGGTTGCGGACCGCGGTCCCGGGCGGCGCGATGCGCACGCCCCGGATCAGCAGGACCTCGTCGGCCTTCCGTTCCTCGATCGGGATGGCGCTGCCGTCCGGCGTGTCGAGGTCGATCGAGCTGGTCGGCGCGCAGACGTAGAACGGGATCCCGTGCCGCGCGGCGAGCACGGCCAGCGGGTACGTCCCGATCTTGTTGGCGGTATCGCCGTTGGCGGCCACGCGGTCGGCTCCGACGAAGATGACGTCGACCTCGCCCTGGGCCATGAGGTGGCCGGCCGCCACGTCGGGGAGGAGCGTGTGCGGGACGCCGGCCTGGGCGAGCTCCCAGGCGGTCAGCCGGGCGCCCTGGAGGTAGGGCCGCGTCTCGTCGACCCAGACATGGACGGCGCGGCCCGCGTGATGGGCCGCCTGGACGACCCCGAGCGCCGTCCCGAACTGGCCGCAGGCGAGCGGTCCCGTGTTGCAGTGGGTCAGGATGTGGACGAGGTCCTCCGGCGGCTTGGGCAGCGCATCGAGGCCGAAGGTCGCGAGCCGGCCGTGGTCGGTCGTGGCCTCGAAGACGATCGCGTCCGCCTCCGCGCGCATCGCGTCCGCGATCGCGTCGCCCGCATCCGCCAGGTCGCCCAGCGCCTCGTAGCGCGCCATCAGCCGGTCGACCGCCCAGCGCAGGTTGACGGCCGTCGGGCGTGACGTTGATGAGCGCGTTCGAGGCGCCGCGCAGGGTCGCGCGACGCGCATACGGGCGCGAGGTCCGGATGCGGTCGGCCGTCATGGCCAGCCCGATGGCCGCGACCTGTCCGATGGCCGGCGCACCGCGGACGACCATCTCGCGGATCGAGTACGCGACCTCGGCACCCGAGCGGTGCTCGACCTCGACGAGCGCATCGGGCAGCTTGCGCTGGTCGATCATGTAGAGGACGCCGGCCTCCTCGCGGAACGGCGTGCGGAACCCGGTCGGCGGCGAGGCCGGTTCCGCGGGGGCGATGACGCCACTGAGCATCGCCGCACCGGCGTTCGGGTCGAGGATGCCGGCGGCGGCCTCCGCCGAGGCTCGCTGGATGGCCTGCGCGGCCCCGGCCACGGTCGCCGCGGTCTGGACCAGCTCACCCGCGAACTGGCGGAAGAAGCGGCGCCGCCCGAGATCGACCTCCGGGGGCGCGGCCGGCGCGGCAGCGGGCGGCTCGGGCGGCGCGGGGGCCGCGGGCGCGGGGGCGGCGGACGTTTCGGCTGACGCGACCGGACCGGGCGCGCCGGATGCGCCGGACGGCTCGGCTGTGGTCAGCGGCTCCCCGTTCGGCTCCAGGTTCGGCTCGGCGGTCGGCTCGCCCCTTGGCTCCAACGATGCTCCTGCCTCGCCCGCGTGGTCAGTACTGGATGACGCTGGTGACCCGGCGGCCGTCGAGCCGATCGCGACCCTTGAGGAAGTCGAGCTCGACCAGGAACGCGAGCCCGGCGACCTCGCCACGAAGCCGCTCCACCAGCTCGATCGTCCCCTTCACGGTCCCACCGGTCGCGAGGAGGTCGTCCACGATCAGCACCTTCTGGCCGGGCTGGATGGCATCCCGATGGATCTCGAGCGTGTTCGAGCCGTACTCGAGCGCGTACTCGACGGTGATCGTCTCCGCGGGCAGCTTGCCCAGCTTGCGGACCGGGACGAGGCCCGCCCCGAGCAGGTAGGCCATCGGTGCGCTGAAGATGAAGCCACGCGACTCCATCCCCACCACGAGATCGATCGGCTCGTCCTTGTACGGCGCGAGCATGAGGTCGATCGACTCCTTGTAGGCCACCGGGTCCTTCAGGAGCGTCGTGATGTCGTAGAAGAGGATCCCGGGCTTCGGGAAGTCGGGGATCTCGCGGATCTTCGCGCGAAGCTCCTCAGCGGACATCGGGATCAGGACCTCCATCGAGCGACACGCGTCCGAACATGATGGGCTGGACGCCGGGGGCGCGAAGCCGGTCCCGAAGTCTACCGCAGCCGAGCGAGGCGTCTCACGACCTGGAGGGCGGGGCGTTCGCGCTCGTCAGCCGGGGCTGGCGGTCGAGGAGAGGGCGGTCGTCCGCTCGCCGGTCGTCCTCGGGGCATGCAGCCGCCCGGTGAGGCTGAGGCCCACCAGGCCGACGGACATGGCCACGAGGAACCCCGCGGCGAGGCCCGACACCGGCTCGCCGGTCATCCGCAGGCTCGCGGCGACGATGGCCCCGCTCACCCCGATGCCGAGGGCCGTCCCGAGCGTGTCGAGCAGACTCAAGGCACTCGACGCCGCGCCCTGGGTCTCGGGCGGCGCCTCGCGCAGGACGATGAGCGACAGCGGCGCGTAGCCAAGGCCCATGCCCAGCCCGGCGACCGCGAACGTCGGGACGGCCAGCCAGACCGGCACCTCGGGGATGAGCACGAGCGAGAACGTCGCGAGGCCGATGAGGGCGACGACGAAGCCCGCCCGTACGAAGCGATCCGTCGGCCAGCGGTCCGAGCCGCGCGCCTGGATCCACGACCCTGCGGTCCATGAGATGGTCGCGGCGGTCAGGGCGATGCCGGCCGCGATGGCCGAGAGTCCGCGGTGATCCTCTAGGGTCAGCGAGACGTACGCATCGACCCCGAAGAACATGAACGTCAGGAGGCCGCGCAGGAGGACGGCGGCCGGCAGGACCGGCCGGGCCGCGAGCGTGCCGGGAGGCGTCAGGCGCCGAAGGCCAGGAGCCCAGGAGCGCCAGGCCGACGACCGTGAGCGCGACGATCGCGAGCGCCTCGCCGCTCGTCAGGCCGACGAAGATCAGTCCGGCGCCGGCGGCGATGAGCAGGGCATACGGGACGCGTCGGCGCTCGGCCTCGCTGGCTTCGACCTCGGCGGCCGCGGCGGCCCTGGCGGCCGGCACGGCGCTGACGGCCCGGAACGTCAGTGCGCCCGCGACGGCGATCAGCGGCAGGAGTCCGAGGAACACGTAGCGCCAGCCGAGGAACTCCCCGATGACGCCGGCGAGGGCCGGGCCGAGCACCCCGGGCAGCACCCAGGCCGTCGACAGCGTCGCGAACATCCGCGGCCTGAGCCGCTCGGGCAGGCTCCGCCCGATGGCGACGTAGGCGATGGGCGGGATCGCACCGGCCCCCAGGCCCTGGATGAACCGGCCGAAGATCAGCACCGGCATCGACGGGGCGAGCCCGCCGATGAGCAGGCCGATGGCGAACAGGCCGAGCCCGGCGGCCAGGGGCCGCGCCAGGCCGCGCCCCTCGATGATGCCACCGACCACGGCGATCCCGATGAGCGAGCCGAGCAGGAACGCGGTGAAGACCCAGCCGTAGAGCTGCTTGTCGCCGAGCTCATCGGCCACGATCGGCAGGACGGTCGAGACCGCGAGCGCCTCGAACGCGACCAGCGTGATCGTCAGGACGAGGCCGATCGTCAGCGCGCGTCGATGCGGGGACCAGAGCCCGTCGTCGGGGGCGGTCTGGGTGGGCCTGGGCATCATGTGCCGTCAAGGATGGCGCCCGCGCTCGTTCCCCGCCACGGCGCTCCGTCGCGTGGTACCCGCGACGTTCGTCGCGGATGCAGGCGCGACCGGGTCAGCCCCGCTCGATCGCTTCGAAGACGAGCTCCCGGCGGACCCGACCCGAGGCGGCCGCGTGCTCGCCCGCCGACAGTCGCCCCGTGTCGCGCAGCTGGTCGAGCCCGAGGAGCGCCGCGCCGAGCACCGGCGGCGCATCGAGTCGGTGGACCCGGGCCTGCGGCGCAACCGCGTGGACCTCGGCCTCGATCCTGCCTTCGAAGACCGGGTCCTCGGCGCGGAACACGCCGCCCGCCAGCGTGACATCGACATCCCGGCGGGTCAGATGCAGCCGGCGGATGATCGCCGTGGCCATCGTCGCGACCTCGTCGGCGAGGCGGTCGATGATCCCTCGGGCGACGGCGTCGCCATCGCGCGCGGCGCCGAACACCACCGGCGAGAGCTCGCGGACCCGCGTCTCGGGCATCCGCTCGTACTCGAACGCGAGCGTCACGTCGAGCGGGCGCGCGAGACCGTAGTGAGACGGCACCAGGCGTTCGAGGCTCGTGCGCGGGCCGCGCCCATCGCGGGCCCGGACGGCCGCGCCGAGGCCCGCGTATCCGACATCCGTGCCGCCGCCCCAGTCCCCCGAGATCTCGCCCAGTGCCGCGAGCCGGGCCCTCCGCCCGTCGGGAGCGATGCCGGCCGCGTTGACACCGGCGCCGCAGATGACCCCCACGCCCCACCCGCGGTCGGAGCCGGCACGTACCGGCGCGTACGAGTCGTTGACGACGTGGACGGTATCGGCGAGGCCGACCGACGAGTAGGCACGTTCGAGCCGGCGGGCGTCGCCGGTCGAGTCGGCGCCGGCCACCGTGCAGGAGGCCAGACTCGCCGGTTCCGTCGAGTCGGGGCCGGCCGCGGCGCGGGCCAGTGCCGTCAGCCGCGCCAGCCCGTCCGCCCCCTCGGTCATCCCGACGACCTGATGCGAGGTCGTCGGCCCGCCTCGGGCCGCAAGGAGTCGCCCGTCCCAGCCGATGAGCGCGACGTCCGTCTTCGAGTTGCCGCCGTCCACGGCCAGCACGGCGACCGGACGCCGGCTCGCTTCGCTCATGCCCAGTCCGGCGCCACCGGGACCGCATCGAGCGCGTCGATCGGCATGAGCTCGGCGCCGGCATCGTGCAGCCGCGTCACGATGCCGGGGACCGCGGCGAGCGTCGCGCGCGGCCACGCATGAAGCAGCACCACCGCGCCGTCGCCGTGCGCGAGCACCCGGTCGACGACCCCCGCCATGATCGACGCCCCGGTGTGCGCAGGCTCCCAGTCCTCGACCCCGACGTGCCACCCGACGTGCTGGTACCCGGCCGCGGTGACCGCCGCCTGGACCCGCGGGTCGCTCGCGCCGGCCCCGAACGGACAGCGGAACCACGGCCGCGGGTCGGCTCCCGTCGTCTCCGCGATGACCCGGCCGGCCTCGTCGATGTCCTCGGCCAGCCCGGCGTCGGTCAGGAGCGGCATCCGCGCATGGTAGTGCGAGTGATTGCCGACCAGATGCCCCGCGGTCGCGATGGCGCGGCCCGTCTCGGGATACGCCTCCGCCCACCGGCCCTGGATGAAGAAGGTCGCCGATGCGCCGGCTCGGGCGAGCGCCTCGAGCATCCGCTCGGTGGTCCCCGCGTCGGTCGGCCGGTCGTGATGCTCCGCGTCGAAGGTCAGCGCGACGCGCAGCGGGCTCACTTCTCGACGCCGGTGATCGACGAGCCCGCGCGTGAAGAACCGCTGCGCCAGGAGGAACGCGACCACCGGGATGACCATCGTCATGAGGGTACCCGCCTGGATCAGCCCGGGGTCCCGGAAGTGGATCGAATTGAACCGCTGCAGTCCGAGCGCCAGCGTCTGGATGTCGGTGTTCCCGGCCGTGTAGATGAGCGGACCGAAGAAGTCGTTCCACGAGTAGACCAGATGGAAGACCGCGACCGCGATCACCACCGGGATCGATTGCGGCAGGAGCACCGACCACAGCGTCCGGAAGGGTCCCGCGCCGTCGATCGCGGCCGCCTCGTCCATCTCCGTCGGGATCGTCATGAAGTACTGGCGCATGAGGAACACGTCGAAGGCGTTGGCGAAGAACGCCGGGACGAGCAGCGGCAGCCACGTCCCGACCCAGCCCAGCTTCACGAAGATCGTGTAGGTCGGGATGATCGTCACCGCCCCGGGCAGGAAGATCGTCGCGATCAGGATCGTGAACAGGAGCGATCGGCCGGGGAACTTGAACCGCGCGAAGCCATACGCCACGAGCGTGCAGGACAGCAGCGTCCCGATGGTCGAGATCAGGGCGATCGCCGCGGTGTTGAACAGCAGCCTTGGGTAGTCGATGAGGTCCCAGACCTTCCCGAAGTTCTCCCAATGGGGCGCGAACTGCCAGGTCTGTTCGAGGGTCCGCCACGAGCCCTTCCAGAGGATCGGCGGGGCATCGGGCGCGGCGGGGTCGATGAAGGTGCTCTGCTTGCGACCCGGCTCGAACAGCGCGAGCGCCTTCGTCGTGCCATCGATCGGGACCAGCAGGATCGGATACGCCTTGCCCTGGTAGGTGAAGGTCACCGGGTCCGCCGGGAACAGCGGTGTGCCGGCCTGGGTGATCTGATCGGTGCTCTTGATGGCGTATGTGAACGAGCGGAGCAACGGCGAGAGGAACGCCGCCAGCACCACGACCGCGATCAGCGTCAGGAGGAACGTCTTGGGCCGGTCGCCGCGTTCGCGAGGTGGCCGGCTCGCTTCCGCGACGGCGCCACGGCGGGACAGCCACCGGGGTCGAAGGGTCGATCCGCGAACGCTCGTGGTCATGGCCTTCGCCGGTCCCTAGCGCACTTCGCCGGCGTAGTAGACCCAGCGGCGAGCCCCCCAGAACAGGACCAGCGTGATCGCGAGCGTGATCGCGAACAACAGCCACGCGAGCGTGGCGCCATAGGACATGTTCTGGAACGTGAAGAAGTTCTTGTAGATGTACAGGTTGTAGAAGTTCGTCGAGCCGCCCGGCTCGCCGGTCCCGTTCTTGAGCACGATGGCGACGAGGAAGTACTGGAGCACTTCGACCGTCGCGAGGACGAGGGTGTAGAAGACGACCGGCGAGAGCATCGGGAGGGTGATGTGGCGGATCTGCGCCCAGGCGCCGGCACCATCGATGCGGGCCGCGTCATAGAGCTCGGAGGGGATGCCCTTGAGCCCGGCGAGGTAGACGATCATGCCGGCGCCGATCCCCCAGACGCCCAGGATCACGAGCCCCGGGTAGATCCAGCCCGGATCATCGAGCCAGGCCGGCGGATCGGAGATCCCGATCGCCCGGAGCGCGCCGTTGAGCCACCCGGTATCCGGGTTCAGCATGCCGCCCCAGATCAGGACGCCGGCAACGAACGGCACCACGTACGGCAGGTAGAACAGGATGCGGAACGCGCTCGAGCCCTTGAGGTGTCGCGAATGGAGCATGAGCGCGACCAGCAGCGGCAGGATGACCGCGACGGGAAGCGCCAGGGCCGCGAACTTGAACGTGATGACGAGCGATTCCCACGCCTGCTTGTCGGCGAGGAGATCGGCGTAGTTCTTGAGGCCCACGAACCGCAGCGGTTCGCCCTGGGCGAGGTTGATGTTCGTGAACGTGAAGGCGAACGTCGCGATCATCGGGAACAGCGTGAAGAGCAGGAACCCGATGATCCACGGCGCGATGAACACGTAGCCCCAGCGCGCCCGCCTCCAGGCCAGCCCCGACATGCGGGGCCGGACGCGGGGGCGGGCGACGCTGGTGACCGCCATGGATCAGCCGCCGCCCTTGTCCCAGATGGCCTGCATCTGCGCCTTGAGGTCGGCGATCTCCGTATCGAGGTTCAAGCCCGGGGTGGACTGCCACTTCGTCCCGAACTTCTGGATCAGGTCGTAGGTCTCGTTGTACGCCGGGGTGTACGACTCGAAATTCGGCACGTCGGCGTGGTTCACGGCTTCCTTGGCGACCGCCCAGTCGATCGGCTGGGTGTAATCGGCCTGGAGCGACTGCAGGAACGCGTCCTGCTTGGACTCGACGGCGGGCATGCCACCGTAGAGCTTGAGGAGCTCCTCGTTCTGGAGCAGGTACGTCAACACCGTGAAGGCGGCGTCCTGGTTCTTCGTCGACTTGAGGATGCGGAAGGTGTCCGCGTTGAACGCCGCGGTCGTCTGGCCCTGGTAGGCCGGCGTCGCCGCCATGTTCCAGTCGTCGCCGGCGTCGGCCACGCCGTACATCGACCAGAGGTAGTTCGGGCTCATCGCGACCTTGCCGGTAAAGAACGGATACCCGTTGGGGTTGAAGTCGGTGTTCTGGAACTGCGCGTAGTCGACTGCCGTGTGGTCCGTCCAGATCTGGTTGTAGAACGACTTCCAGGCGGCGACCCAGGCGTCCGGCATCTGCGCGGTCTTGCCGTCGGCGCCGACGAAGCTGCCGGCCTTCCAGTACGCGCCGGTCTGGCGGATGTCGTCGCGCTGCGGCTCGAGGCCCCACTGGACGATGTTCTTCGGATCGAACCCGGCCTCGGTCGCGTCCAGGCCGTTCTTGTCGACCGTCAGCGTCTTGGCGATCTTGGTGACCGTGTCCCAGTCCCACTTGACGACGGACCCGTCGGGCATCGTGTAGTCCGCCCCGAACGTGTGCGGCGGCTCGTTGAGACCGGCCTCCTTGAACAGCCCGGACTTGTAGAAGAGCACCGACGGATAGATCGCGTACGGGATCCCGACCTGGCCTTCGCCGCCGGCGTTGTACAGGTTCACCGTTGACTGCGGGAACTGCGTCATGTCGAACTTGTTCTTGTCGATGAGCGGCTGGAGGTCGAGCCACTGGCCGTGGAACGACTCGGCGCCGCCGACCCCGACCGGGCCGACGATGTCAGGGGCGTTGCCCGCACCGATCTGGACCGACAGGCCGTCACGTGCCGCGGCGAAGACGTAGCCCTCGAACTGCAGGTGGATGCCGGGATGCGAGGCGTTGAACTCGTCCGCGATCTTGTGCTCCACATCGACCTGTTCCGGCTGGTCGCCGGTGCCGAGGCAGCAGAACCAGCGGATGAGGATGTCCCCGGGCTTCGCCGCGGACTCGTTGGCGGGCAGCGGGGTCGGGACCGGCGTGGCGCTCGGCTCGGCCGAACCGGCCGCGCCGCTCTCCGCGGCGGCCTCGGACGCGGCCGCGCTCGGGGCGGCGGCCGATGCCTCGGCTGACGTGGCCGGGCTCGTCGATGCCGAGCTGCAGGCGGTCATGAGCAGGGCCATGATCGCGATCAGGACGGCCAGTCGGCCGCGCATCTGTTGCATGGTGTTCCTCCGCGTATCGCTACCGGGTGACAAGGCGGCCAGTGGTCTCACGCGTCTTCTCCTCCGCTTCGGTCGCCGCATGCTCCCAATGCGGTCGAACCACCACCCGCTCCACGTAGTAGCGGGTCCGATCGCCACGCACGAACGTCCGGCCGAACTCGACCGGTGTCCCATCCGCGGTGGACGCGATGCCTTCGACGAGAAGTGCGGGCGACCCGGGCCGCCGATCGAGGAGCCGGGCCTCGCGGGCACGAAGCAGCACGGGCTCGAGGACCTCGCGGGCCTTCGCCACCCGGACCCCGTACCGCTGGGTCAGCAGGTCGTAGAGCGACCCGTGCTCGAGATCCGAGGCGAGCAGGCCCGGGAACCGCTCCGCCGGCAGGTGGACCTGCTCCAGCAGGAGTGGCTCGCCGGCGGCCATGCGCAGGCGCTCGAGGTAGAGCGTCGGCGACCCGAGCTCGAGCCCGAGGGCGTTCGCGACGGCCTCGCCGGCCGACTCCGGGCGCGAGGCGAGCAGCCGCGTCGCCGGGTCCAGCCCGCGCTGCTGCATCTCCTCGGTGAACGAGAGCTCGCCCGCGAAATCCCGGTCGATGCGGGGATGGAGCACATGGGTCCCGCGGCCGCGGGTCCGCTCGATGCGCTGCTCCCGGGCGAGCTCGCCGAGGGCGCGCCGGATCGTGATCAGGCTGCAGCCGTATCGGGACGCCAGGTCACGCTCCGTGGGCAACCGGTCGCCGGGCCGCCACTCGCCGGCATCCATGGCGGCAAGCAGGTCGAGGTAGACCTGATGGTGCAGCGGGATCGGGCCAAGCTCGAGTCGGAATCGGGCCATCGGGCGGGGCGAGCCTCGGGCGACGGGGGAGGATTTCCGGTCTTGTGCACGCGACGATTGCTGATAACGTTATAAGCAATCGTGTCAAGCCCCACGTGGCACGCGGAGCGAGGGGAGCATGGGTGTCAAGGTTGCCGTCGTCGGCGGCGGGAGTACGTATACCCCAGAACTCGTCGAAGGGTTCGTGAACCGGCAGGACCGGATCGCGATCGACGAACTGGTCCTGCTCGACATCGACGCCGAACGCCTGCAGATCGTGGGCGGCCTCGCGCAGCGGATGCTCGACATGCTCGACTGGACCGGGCGGCTCACCTGCACCAGTGACCGCGATGCGGCCATCGACGGCGCCGCCTTCACCCTCATCCAGCTGCGCGTGGGCGGCCAGGCCGCCCGGCTCGTCGACGAGACGCTGCCGCCGAGGTTCGGCGTGATCGGCCAGGAGACGACCGGCGCCGGCGGGTTCGCCAAGGCCCTCCGGACCGTCCCACTGGTCCTCGAGCTCGCCGAGGTGACGGCCCGTCGCGGCGCTCCCGGCGCCTGGATCGTCGATTTCACCAACCCGGTCGGGATCGTCAGCCAGGCGCTGATCGATGCCGGGCATCGCGCGATCGGCCTGTGCAACGTGGCCATCAACATCCAGCGCGGGATGGCGGAGCGGTTCGGCGTCGAGCCGCATCGCGTCGCGCTCGAGCACGTCGGGCTCAACCACCTGAGCTGGGAGCGCGCGGTCGTCGTCGATGGCGTCGACCGGCTGCCGGAGCTGATCGAGCAGGACGCCGACGGTCTCGGCGACCACGTCGGGCTGCCGGGCGAGCTCATCCGCGCGCTCGGCGCGATCCCGTCGTACTACCTGCACTACTACTACCAGACGCGCCAGGTGGTCGAGGACCAGCGGGCCGGGCGCACGCGGGCGCAGGAGGTCATCGACATCGAGCGGGAGCTGCTCGAGATGTACAAGGACCAGGGCCTTGCCGAGAAGCCCGCGCTGCTCGCGACCCGCGGCGGCGCCTTCTACAGCGAGGCCGCGGCGCAGCTCATCGCATCCCTCTACGACAGCGCCGGCGACATCCAGGTCGTCGACGTCCGCAACGATGGCGCCATCCCGGACCTGCCCGACGACGCCGTGGTCGAGATCCCCGCGAGGATCGACCGCGACGGCGCCCATCCGCTGCCGCTCGCGCCCCTGGCACCAGAGATGCGTGGGATCGTCCAGGCCATCAAGGCGTACGAGAACCTGGCCATCGAGGCCGCGCTGAGCGGCGATCGCCGGGTCGCTCTGAGGGCGCTGCTGGCTAACCCGCTCGTCGCCGACTACGACGTGGCCGCTCCCCTCCTCGACGCACTGCTCGAGGCGAACCGGGCCTACCTGCCGCGCTTCTTCAGCTGACGGCTCAGGGCAGCGGCCCGCTCGCGACGGTCAGGACGCGCTCCCAGGCGTGACCCGTCGGGCCCTCGCGGACCCAGGCGACGACCAGCGTCGTCCCGACGAGCACCGCACCGATGGGGTGCGAGCGATCCGTCCGGTCGATGAGGCGACCGCCGGTCGCCAGACCTGCGGCATCGGCGATGCGGAGCTGCGTGACGTTGCAGCCGGGCTCGCAGGCCTCCCACACGACGACCGTCTCCGGGGCCGAGGCCGCTATGGACATCTCGCCGACGCCGGGACCGTCCCAGCGGCCCACCTCGGCCCAGGTCGCGCCCTGGTCGGCCGAGGCGGAGACGACGACAGATCCCTTCCGGAGGCCGCCGCTGATGGCCACCGCCGATACGACCCGGCCACCGGCGGTCGCCAGTCTCGGGCCGGCGCGGAGCGGATCATCGATCTCGGCGGTGCCGTGCATCGTGACGAAGTCGTCGGTCGCCCGGATCGCGATGTGGTCATCGCCGTGGACCGCGATCACCGCATGCGACCCGATCGCCGCGGCCGCGAGACCGCCGTCGCGGAACGGCTCATCGGTGTACAGGTTCCGGCTTGTGGCGTCGAGGTGGCGGGGACGGCCCGTCGCCGCACCAGCGGCGTCGAGCGGCTGGACGTAGACGGCGCCGGTCTGTCCGTCCGTGTACGCCACGAACCGCTGGTCCGGGGTCATGACGAGCGCCGGGACGCCGACCTCCCCGACGGCGTCGCCCGTCACGCGGGTGGGCTCGTCCCAGGTCAGCCCGCGATCCCGGGACCGGCGGAGCATCAGCCGCTGGGTCGCCTCTTGCGGGCCCCGCTGGGCCCACGCGGCCCACAGGGTCCCGTCCGGCTCGACCGCCAGCGTGTGGCGCGCGGCATCGGGCGTCTCGGACGAGGAGACCCGGACCGGGTCGCTCCAGGTGACGCCGGCGTCGTCGGACCAGCGGAGCCGCAGGACGCCCCAGAACCCCTGGATGTCCTCCCGGCTGAGGAGGTAGACGCGCGAACCGTCGGTGACGAGGTTGCCGTCCCAGGCGTCGCCGGTCAGGTGGTTCGTGGCCGCGGGCGTCCAGCCGCCGGGCGAGGTGTCATCGCCGGTCGCGGGGCCGTAGGCGGCGCCCCGGTCACCTGCGGCCGGGCCGATCCGGCCGGTGAGGATGCCGGTCACCAGGACCGTGACCGCGACCATCACGATGATCGTGAAGATCGGCCGCCGCGGGGGCGACGTCACGGGCAGCTACGATCGGACGTCGGTCGGGCGGGTTCCATGGGACGAGCGGTTCGGAGTCGGACATCGGCGTCAGCGTCGCGCCGGTGCGGTGCGCCGTCCATGGGTCTTCGGTTCGGGTCGTGGAGGTCCCGACGGTCAGGGCCGGCCGGTCACGTGCCAGACAGGCGTTCCACCACCGGGGCCAGCTCGTCGACGTCGCCCACCATGATCGAGGAGATGCCGAGACCCTCGCGCAGCGCCTGGAACTTCTCGACGAGCCCGTCGATCGAGCCGATGAAGAGGTGCGGCGACTCGAGCGCCTCGGTCTCGGTGAGCTCGACGCCGGTTCGAGCCTTCAGGTACGCGATCCCGTCCCTCGCCGCGCCGCGGGCGTCGTCCGTAAGGGTCACCGGCCGCGCCGACGGGTAGACGTTGAACTCGAGGTCGGCGAAGCGATCTCCGGCCGCCTCGCGGACCCACTCGATCTTCTCGGCCGTGGCCGCCCAGGTGATGCTGCTCGGGTCGACGCGCTGGGTGCCGAGCGTCCGTGGCGCAAGCCCGACCACGTTCGCCTCGCGGGCCGCGAGCGTGAGCGTCCGCCGGCCACCGCCGCCGATCATGAGCGGCGGATGCGGCCGCTGGACCGGCTTCGGACCGGCGTCGTAGTCGGTGATCGTGTAGTGCTCGCCGGCGAAGCTGAACGCCCCGTCCGCGAAGCAGCCCTTCAGCACGACGACCGCCTCGGCCAGCCGCGAGACGCGCGTCCCGACCGGGTCGAACGGCAGGCCGATGGCGTCGTACTCGGGCGTGTTCCAGCCGGCGCCCATCGCGATGTCCAGGCGGCCTTCCGAGAGCACATCGAGACTGGCGAGATCCTGCGCCAGGACCGCCGGGTGGCGCAGGTCGTTGTTGAAGACGAACGTCCCGATCCGCAGTCGCTCGGTGGCGGCCGCGATCGTCGCCATCGCGGGCACGGGCGACAGCTGCGGGATCAGGTGGTCGGGGATGACGAGGGCGTGGAAGCCCATCGCCTCCGCGCGGCGGGCCAGGGCGGCGAGGTCGCGACCGGGCATCGGGTCACGCGCATCGGCGAGGAACTTGAACGGGCGCATGCCCCGATCGTGGCATAGATCGGCGCGCGGTTCCGGCACGCCCGGCGCACGCGGCGCCCGCCGGAACGCCCACGCGGCCGCAGGCTCAGAGCGTCTTCTCGAGGACGAGCTCGTCGCGGATCGGCACGTCGTGGTCGCCCCGCAGCGGGATGGAGGGCTTCAGGCTCGCCCGGCTGCGGTCCACCGCGCCCGGATGCAGCGCGGTGATCCGGAAGTCGCGCCGCTGGCAGAAGCGCAGCGCGTCGACGTTGTCGTTGGTCGTGATGAGCCAGAGCCGCTGGCAGTCCTCGTCACGGGCGACGGCCTCGACGGCCGCCAGGAGGTTCGTACCGGTGCCTCGTCCCGGCACCTCGACGTACAGCGTGGTGACCTCGCAGGCCCGCCCGACGACCCGATAGGTCAGCACGCCGGACAGGGTGCCGTCCGCGCCCTCCGCGACGATCGCGGCATCGTCGAGCGGGTCGAGCAGCTCGCCGAGCCGCGCCACGGGGCGCATCCCGCGGGCCTCGAGGAACGCCGCGATGGCGTCCCGATCGTCGGGCGCGGCGGCCCGGACCGTCACGGGGTCGTGCCCGCGCGGATCGTCGCCCAGTGCGTCCGCGTCAGCCGGTACAGGACGTGCGGCCGCAACGGATCACCGACCGCCAGCCGCGGATGATCGAAGTCGTCGGCGGGGTCGTGGCCCATCCCGATCCGCTCCATGACCCGCCGCGACGGCGTGTTGGCCACGGTCGTCCACGACAGCAGCTCGTCGAGCCCGACCACCGTGAAAGCATGGTCGCGCACCGCGATCGCACCCTCGGTCGCGTAGCCGTGGCCCCAGGCGTCCCGGGCCAGCCGCCAGCCGATCTCGACGCACGGCGTGAATGCCGCCTCGAACGATGGCCGGGAGAGCCCGATGAACCCGAGGAACCGGGCATCCTCGCGCCGCTCGACGGCCCACAGCCCGAACCCTTCGGCGTCGAAGGCGGCCTGGGCGCGATCGATGACCGCGTCGCTCGTCGAGCGGTCGAGGAGCGCCGGGAAGTAGGTCATCACCTCGGGATCCGCGTTCATCGCCGCGAACGGCTCGCGGTCCGCGTCACGCCACCGCCGCAGCAGCAGCCGCGCGGTCGGCAGCTCCGCACGGGCATCCACGCTCATGCGGTGGCGGCCTCCTCGGCCGTCAGCCGCGCGACGACCGCCTGCGTGAGCTGCCACGCCTTCGAGGGCAGGTGCGGCACCCGGATACGCACCTGGTTCGAGGCGAAGACGACGTCGGATGGCTTCACCCCCGGGAGCCCGCCATCGCCGAGGAGCCGCATCGCGGTCGCTCGCGAGAGCGCGGCCCCGAACCGGAAGATCATCCAGCCCTCCTCGCGCGAGATCGAGGCGATCCCCGCGCTCTCCGCGGTGAGCCGGAGCGCGGCGACCTCGACGAGCCGGATGACCTGCGGCGGCATCGGCCCGAACCGGTCGATGACGTCCTGGCGGAACGCGGCGAGATCGCCGGCCGTGCGGGCCCGGGCCAGTCGCCGGTAGAGCTCGAGCTTCTGCGCCTCGTCGGGGACGTAGTCGTCGGGCAGCCGGGCCTCGAGCGGGATGTCGACGACGGCCTGGGGCGCCTCGATGATCGGGGCGCGCCCCTCGGCCTTCGCCTTCTGCTCCTCGACCGCCTCGGCGAGCATCCGCGAGTAGAGGTCGAAGCCGACGGCGGCCATGTGGCCCGACTGCTCGCCGCCGAGGATGTTGCCGGCGCCCCGGATCTCCAGGTCGGACAGCGCGATCTGGAACCCGGCGCCGAGCTCCGACGCGTTGAAGATGGCCTGCAGCCGCTTGCGCGCCTCGTCCGAGAGCCGCTCCCGCCGCCGGTAGAGCAGGTAGGCGTACGCGCGCCGGCTGCTCCGCCCGACGCGGCCGCGCAGCTGGTAGAGCTGGGCCAGCCCGAGCGTGTCGGAGCGGTCGATGACGATCGTGTTGGCGTTGGGGATGTCCAGGCCGGACTCGATGATGGTCGTGCAGACCAGGACGTCCGCGGCGCCGTCCGCGAACGCGATCATCACCTTCTCGAGCGTCCCCTCGGGCATCTGGCCGTGCCCCACGACGAACCGGGCGTCGGGCAGCATCCGGCGGAGCTGCTCGGCCTGGGCCTCGATGGTCTCGACGCGGTTGTGGACGTAGAAGACCTGGCCGCCGCGGTCGAGCTCGCGCAGGATCGCGTCGCGCACAAGCCCGGCCGACGCCTCCGCGACGCGGGTCTGGATCGGCAGGCGGTCCTCGGGCGGCGTCTCGATGACGCTCAGGTCGCGGATCCCCGCGAGCGCGAGGTTGAGCGTCCGCGGGATCGGGGTCGCCGAG
Source organism: uncultured Chloroflexia bacterium (assembly GCA_963755115.1). Classification (GTDB taxonomy): domain Bacteria; phylum Chloroflexota; class Limnocylindria; order Limnocylindrales; family CSP1-4; genus SPCO01. The sequence continues at coordinate 677,753 of CAVWIK010000002.1, read as the reverse complement.
AGGGTCAGGACGTCGACCTCGCGCCGGAGCTGCTTCAACCGCTCCTTGGCGGCGACACCGAACCGCTGCTCCTCGTCGACCACGACCAGGCCGAGATCCTTGAACCTGACGTCCTTCGAGAGCAGGCGGTGGGTGCCGATGACGACGTCGACGGTGCCATCGGCAAGCCCTTCGAGGGTCGCCGCCTGCTCCTTCGCCGGGACGAACCGCGACAGGAGGCGGACCTCCAGCGGGAACGCCGCGAAGCGCTGGCTGAAGGTGGCATCGTGCTGGGCGGCGAGGACGGTCGTCGGGACGAGAACGGCGACCTGCTTGCCGTCCTGCGTCGCCTTGAAGGCGCCGCGCAGCGCGACCTCGGTCTTGCCGTAGCCGACGTCGCCGACGACGAGCCGGTCCATCGGCCGGACCTGCTCCATATCCGCCTTGACCTCGGCCGTGGCGCGGAGCTGGTCGATCGTCTCCTCGTACGGGAAGCTCGCCTCCATCTCGGCCTGCCAGGGCGTGTCCTGGGAGAACGCGTACCCCTGGGCATCCGCGCGCGCCGCGTAGAGCCGCAGCAGCTCGTCGGCCAGCTCGGCGACGGCGCGCGACACGCGCTGCTTGGCCCGCAGCCACTCGGCGCCGCCGAGCCGCGAGAGGGCCGGCCGCTCCCCGCCCGCGTAGCGGGTGACCCGGGCGATCTGCTCGACCGGGACGAAGATGCGGTCGCCGCCCGCGAAGGAGAGCTCGAGGTAGTCGCGGTCCTCCCCCGCCCCGCCGCGGCGCAGCATCTGCTCGTAGCGGGCCACGCCGTGGTCGATGTGGACGACGAGGTCGCCGGGCGTCAGGCGCTCGAGGATGTCGCGCGGGACGACCCGTCGGAGCGCCTTCGGGCGGCGGACGCGGACGGTGCCGAAGAGCTCGCGATCCGTGACGAACACGAGTCCGTCCGGCCCGCCGCCGAACCCGCCGTTGAGGCTCCGGCCGACGAGCGCGATGGCGCCCGGCGGCGGCGGGGTCGAGACGCGGTCCATGATCGCGACGGGGTGGCCGGCCTCGCCCAGCAGGTCGGCGAGGCGCGGCGCCTGGTCCGAGGCGAGGACGATCCTGGCCCCGTCGGCCCGCCAGCCGTCGACCGCGTCGACCACGCCCGCGGCGCGCCCGAACGGGACGGCCGGTTCCCGCCATCCGAAGAGGTCGCCCGAGGAGAGCGATCCGCGGGCCATCGCGGTCCCCTCTGGCGGCGCCGACTCCCAGGTCAGCTCGAGGGTCCGCGATCCCGCCAGACGGCCTTTCCAGTCGCGCGGTCCGAGGTAGGTCGACGGCCAGTCCTTGGGCACCTCTCCGGAGGAGATGAGCTCCGCGCGACGCTCGTCGGCCTGCCGCCACAGCGATCCGGCCGCCTCCGCGATGTCACCGGGCTCGTCGAGGATGAGCAGCGTGCCCGGCTCGACATGATCCAGGCCGGTCGCCGGCGCGAGCTGGCTCGCCCACACCTCGGCCGCGTCCCCGACCGTCATCGCGCGGGTCTCGCGAACGCCGGGCACGCCCGAGGACGTGCCACGGAGTTCGTCCGCCGCGCCCTCGAACCGGGCGAGGTCCGCGGCGAGCCGCTCCGGGAGGCGCGTGGCGAGGCGACCGAGTCGCTCCCGGATCGCGGGGGCGCCGCCGGGCGGGAGGAGGAACTCCGACGCCGGAAGCAGCATCGCCTCGTCGACCGTGCGAACCGCGCGCTGGTCCGTCGGGTCGAAAGCGCGCAGCGAATCGACCTCGTCGCCGAAGAACTCGATCCGGATCGGCAACGACAGCGATGGCGGGAAGACGTCGACGATCCCGCCGCGCCGGGCGAACTCGCCGCGTCCGGCGACCTCGGTGACCGGCACGTAGCCGAGGTCGAGGAGGTCCCGCAGGAGGGTGTCCTGGTGGAGCCGGATACCCGTCCGGAGCCGGCGTGGCTCCACGGGGAGGTCCTCGGGGGCGAGGGTGTGCTGGAGGAGCGCCTGGACGCTCGCGACGAGCACACGGGCACGGCCGCTCCGCCACGCGGCCAAGGCCGCGACGCGGGCGGCCGTCTCGTCGGCGACCAGCTCGCTGCGCTCGTAGGCCAGCGCCGTGCGCGGCTCGAGGATCGCGACGGCATCCGGGTCGCCCAGCCAGGCGGACAGCTCCTCGGCGACGCGGTCGCCGATCTCGGCATCGCGAGCCACCCAGACGAGCCGCTCGCCGGTCTCCGCGAGCGCGAGGGCCGCGGCCAGGTACGACTTCGCACCGTGCGGCACCGCGACGAGACCGGCATGCCGCCCGACGCGACTGCCCGCCTCGGCGGCCGTCCCGAGCCGTTCCCGGAGCGCCGCGAACGAGCCCGTCGCGGCGAGCAACGGCGGCAGCGACGACAGGTCGGGCAGCCGGTGCCGGCTGACGGCCTTCGCCTCCGGTGTGGCCGCCGCGACAGAAGCGCTGGCGCGGGCCTGGGCCAGGGCGGCGCGAGCCTCGGCCTCGTGGTAGTCGCGTACCTCGGCGTCGGCCTCGGCCACGTCGAAGTCGACGACGTCCTCCGCCGGCTGGACGGCATGGCGCGCGGCGAAGTCCTCGGCGACCCGCTCCGCGATCCGCCGGTCGCGGCCACGTCGCCCGCGCAGCGGCGGGGTCGTCGATTCAGGCATCGGCGTCGCCCTTCTTCCGCAGGACGCGTCGCCAGCCGGTTTTCGTGCGCCGGATGCCGTCGTCGCCGGGCGGACCGTCGACCGCCCCCGGCGCGGCGAGCCGGTCCGCGTCGGCGGGGCGCAGCTCGAACGTGTTGAAGCGATTGGCGGCCTTGCTCGTGCCGTCCCGCGCCCACGCCTCGACGGCGTCCGCGGACGCATCGAGCAGCTCGTCGAGCCGCTGCCGCTCCTCGGGCCCGAACTTCGTCAGGACGTGGTCGATCGCGTTCCGGTCCGGCTCGCCGATCCCCACTCGGAGGCGGCTGAACTTCTCGGTCCCGAGCTCCTCGATGATCGAGCGCAGGCCGTTGTGCCCGCCGGGCCCGCCGCCCTCGCGGAAGCGCAGCTTGCCGAATGGCAGGGCGAAGTCGTCGGCCACGACCAGCAGGTCGCCCATCGGGATGTGGTCGCGGGCGAGGATCTTGCGGACCGCCCGGCCCGAATCGTTCATGTAGGTGAGCGGCTTGACGAGGGTCACGTCCAGGCCACGGAAGCGCCCCATCGCGATGTTCGAGGCGTCGCGCTGACGGCCCTTCCCGGTCCAGCCGGCGCGCTCGGCCAGCCGGTCGACGACGAGCCAGCCGATGTTGTGGCGGGTGCCCGCGTACTCGGAACCCGGGTTCCCGAGACCCACGACGACCTTCAATCCGGACCCTCCGAGGACAGCACGACAGGGCCCGATCCCGGCTCGGACGCGCCGACGGGAGGGCCTCGGGGGGATGGTAGCAGCGGTCGCGCGCCCGTGGCGGTCGACGAGGATCCCGGTCGGTGCCGGTGGGTCAGGGGCGGACCTTCGCGTAGAACACGACGTCCATCGGGCTGCCGTCCCGGTCGAGGTCGAAGGCCGGTCGGATCCCTTCCCGTTCGAATCCCGCGCGCTCCGCGACCCGACCCGACCGGTCGTTGTCGAGGTTCGTGTAGAGCTGCAGGCGGGTGACGTCGGTCGTCGCGAGGGTCATGTCGGTGATGAGCCGCAGGGCCCGGGTCGCCACGCCCTGCCCGCGCGCCTCGGGCGCGAGCCAATACCCGAACGTCGCGGTGCGATCGTGGATGGGATGCCGCGAGATGGCGCCGAGCATGGCCCGGGTCCGGGCATCGGCGATGGCCATGTGGACAGCCGCGCCCGCCTCGGTCATCCGCCGCGAGTCCTCGATGAACCCGACCGCGTGCTCTCGCTTATACGGCTGCGGGATCGGCACGGACCGGGCGATGAGCGGGTCCTGACAGGCCGCGAAGACGGCGTCGGCGTCGTCCGGCTTCCATGGTCGCAGCAGCACGATGCCGTCACTCAGCTCGATGCTCATCCGAGGAGCCGCCGCTCCAGCGCGCGCATCTCGGCCTCCTCGCCGGGCTCGGCATGGTCCCGGCCGCAGATGTGCAGCGCGCCATGCGTGACGAGGAGGCGCAGCTCATCGGCAGCCGACCAGCGCACGTGGCCGGTCTGCCCGCCGCGGCCCGCCGCCGCCTGCTCGACCGCCCGCTCGACCGAGACGACGATGTCGCCCAGGTGGGGGCGCCGGCCGGGCGGCAGCGGGAACGGCTCGTCGGTCAGGAGTGGGAACGACAGCACATCGGTCGGGCCGTCCTTGCCCATGTGGGTCGCGTTGAGCTCCGCGAGCTCCCGATCGTCGCTGAGGATCAGCCCGATCGAGGCGGGCGCCGGCGGGTCCGCCGCATCGAGGGCGGCCGCGATGGCGCGTGCGAGCGAGGCGAGCGCGACGGGCGGGCGGACCGCGGGCCGGACCTCGACATCGATCCGCCAGGGTGGCCGGTAGATACTGCGCACGTCGGCAACGGTAGCCGACACGCCGAGGAGTCGATCGTGCCGGATGCCGATGTGGTGGTGGTCGGAGGCGGGCTGGCCGGCCTCGTCGCCGCGCGCGACCTGACCGAGCGGGGACGCCGCGTCATCGTCCTCGAGGCGCGCGACCGGATCGGCGGACGGACGTGGACCGCGCCCCTCCCCGGCACCGACGTGATGGTCGAGCTCGGTGGCACCTGGGTCCATCCAGAGAGCCAGCCGGCGGTGGCCGCCGAGATCGAGCGCTACGGCCTCCGGATGCGGACCTATCGCGAGCCGGGCATCGGGATCTTCTGCACCGGCGGCGAGCGTCACGTGACGCAGGGCGGGGACGCCGGCCTGCGCGCGGCGTTCGCCGCCTTCGACGATGCCTTCGAGGCGATCGGACGGCGGCTCGCCGACGGCGACCGGGAGACGGCGCCCGAGCGCCTGGCCGACCTCGACGTCTCGGTCACCGACTGGCTCGCCGGACGGTCGGACCCGATCGCCTCGCGCGACGGGCTGCTCGCCTTCGCTGCGGCGATGGGCGGCGGCCCGCCGTCGGAGCTGGCGTTCCTCCCGCTCGTCCTCGACGCCATCGACAACGGCTATGCCATCGACGCCGGCTGGTCCGAGATCGGGCTGTCGTTCGTCGGCGGGACGCGGACCCTCGTCGACGCGCTCGCGCAGGGGCTCGATGTCCGGCTCGGGAGCGTCGCGGTCGCGCTGGAGCACCACGGTGACGAGGTGGCCGTCCGGCTCGAGGGCGGCGGGCGGCTGACCGGTCGTGCCGCGGTCGTCGCGCTGCCGCTCAACGTCTGGAGCGACGTCGCGTTCGACCCGCCGCTGCTCGGCGGCAAGCGTGGCGCGGCCGCGCGTGGCCACGCCGGTCATTCGTCCAAGGTCCTCGCGATCGCCCGGAACGTGCCCGACGGACTCGCCGGCATCGGCTGGGGCGTGCCGCTCCAGGCAGTCTTCTCGATGGGCGCGGTCGGCGCCGACGGGGAGCAGCTGCTCGTCGGCTTCGGGGCCGCGACGCCGATCGACCCGAACGACCGCGAGGCCGTGACCGACGCCATCCGCTCGTACGTCCCCGAGGCCGAGGTCGTGGCGCACGGCGGTCACGACTGGAATGCGGACCCGTTCTCGAAGGGCGTCTGGTTCGCGCCGCCCGTCGGCTGGCACCGGACGACGATGGGCGAGGACCTCGAGGCGCCTGTCGGACGGGTCGCGTTCGCCGGCGGCGACCTGCCCGAGGTCGGTTCGGGCTGGATCGAGGGCGCGATCGCGAGCGGGGGGCGCGCGGCTGAGCGGATCGAGGCGATCCTCGCGACGGGGACCGGCGTCGCCCAGGACGCCGTGCGCTAGGACGCGCTCCCGCCGCCCTGGTCGGGCCCACCGCCTGCGGCGGCGCGTCGCGACTCGAGGTCGACAACGGAGCTCTGCGGATAGGCGATCCGCGTGTGGTACATCCCGAGCAGCTGCCCGACGAATGCCTCGCGGATGAGCTCGAGGTCGCGCAGGGTCAGGTCGCACTCGTCGAACTGGTCGTCGGCGATGCGCTCCTCGATGATCCGGGTGACCATCGCCCGGATCGCCGGCTCGTCGCGCGATGAGAGCGAGCGGACGGAGGCCTCGACGCCGTCGGCGAGCATGATGAGCGCCGCCTCGCGGGTCTGCGGCTTCGGGCCTGCATGCCGGAAGGGGCGCTCGTCGACGGCCGCCGCGGCCTTGGCGCCCTCGCCGGTCGTGACACCACCGTACGGCTCCGCCGCACGCTCCTTCGCCCGCGCGAAGAAGTAGCTCATCACGGCCGTGCCGTGGTGTTGCGGGATGTAGGCGATGAGCGCCTTCGGCAGGCGGCCCTTGTACGCGAGGTCGATGCCGTCCACGACGTGCTGCTTGACGATCTGGGCGCTGACCTCCGGCTCGAGCTGGTCGTGGATGTTCTCGCCGCCGGCCTGGTTCTCGATGAACCCGAGCGGGTTCGCGAGCTTGCCGACGTCGTGGTAGTAGGCGGCGACGCGCGTCACGAGCGGATCGGCACCGATGGCCTCCGCGGCGCGCTCGGCCAGGTTGCCGACCATCAGCGAGTGGTGATACGTGCCGGGCGTCTCGACGAGGAGCCGGCGCAGCAGCGGCTGGGACGGGTTGGCCAGCTCGAGCAGCTGGAAGACCGTCAGGATCCCGAACACGGAGCCGAGGACCGCGAACGTCCCGACGGCCGCCACGCCGGACCCGGCGGCCGACACGGCCGAGGCGAACCAGAGCTCGACGATGCCGCGCAGGTCGCGGGCGCCGAGGAGCGAGAACACCGTCACGACCGCGGCGTTGACGACGAAGACCGCGAACGCGGCCTGGACGAAGACCTGCAGCCGATCGCCACGGCGGATCGTGATGATGCCGGCCAGCCCGCCGAGGAAGACGTACGACGCGAACTCGAGCGAGCCGCCGTTGACGGCGCCGCCGATGATCGCGACGAGGGCCATGACCACGGTCGCGAGCGACGCATCCAGCAGGATCGCGAGGAGCATGCCGATCGCCGCGGTCGGCAGGAAGTACTGGAGGATCGAGCGACCGGCGGTCACCTTGAGCGCGATGGTGGCGCCCGCGACGAGCAGCCCCGTCAGCAGGAGCGCGTTGTCGCGGTGCCAGAGACCCGGGCGGAACCGCCACAGCCATCCGAGCAGCATCCCCACGATCAGCACGGCGAGGACCGCCCAGCCGCCGAAGGTCGCGAGATCCGGCCCGCGCTCGCCGCTGAGCCCGAGCGCGTCGATCTTCTCGATGTCCTCCGGAACGAGGCGCTGACCGACCCGGACGATCACCTCGCCCTGGCTGATCGGGACCATGACCGGCTCGACGGCCTCGACCCGGCGAGCCTCCTCCTGGGCGGTCAGCGTGGCGCTGAACGACGAGTTCGGCACCACGAGCGGGCTGATGAGCTCCGCGGCCAGCGCCCGCTGCTCGGCATCGAGGCCGCCCGCCATCAGGCCGGCGAGCCGGGTCCGTGTCTCGGCCACCTCCGTGTCGCGGAGCTCGCCGCGCAGCAGGGCGTCGAGCACGCGCGCGGATTCGGTCCGCACGATCGCCCAGTCACCCGGTTCGAGGGCGAGGAGGGCCTTCCGACCGTCGGCCGACAGGTCCGGGATCGAGGTCTCGAGGAGCGAATCGCGCTGGTCCTTGGGCAGGTCGGCCGCGAACGTCGTGTCGACCCGCTGGACGCGCCGCTCGAACGCCAGCTGCTGCTCCTGGGCGATGGCGACCGCGTTCTCGGTCGTGAAGTCGTACTGCGGCAGGACCCCCTTCCGCGCGGCAGCCCGGGCGGCCTCGGTCTGGGCCGTGCTCTGGAATTCGAGCGCCTTCGGCGCGATGACGTCGCGGGGCGCCAGGTCGCCGGAGGCGAGCCTGAGCGGCTCCTGCGGCAGGATGTCGGCACCGAGCACGGCGGTCAGGACGAGGACGAGGATCGCCGCCGCGATCCCGAGCCGGGTCGCATCCGTGCGCGTGAATTGCGCGATGGCGTCGGCGCGCTGGGTCAGCATCGGTCAGTGGGTCCCGACGTCGTGGCCGGCGAGGTCGCTCCGGGCCAGGGCGGCGGCCACCATCCCGCTGACGACCTTGCCGTCGGCCCGGCCGCGCGTCCGTGGCGCCAGCCAGCCCATCACCTTGCCGAGGTCGCGGGCGGAGCTCGCCCCGGTCGCCGCGATCCCCTCGTCGACGAGCGCGCTGAGCTCCGCCTCGCCGAGCGCCTCGGGCAGGTACTCGCCGAGGATGGCGATCTCCGCCTCCTCCTTGGTCGCCAGGTCCTCCCGGCCGGCACCGCGGAACGCCTCGACCGACTCGCGCCGGGTCTTGACCTCGCGCGAGAGGACGGCGATGTACTCCTCGTCGGTCAGGGCCGCGCCCTGGCGCTTCTCGACGTTGTAGGCCGAGTTCAGGGCCATGCGCAGGACATCCCGACGCAACGCGTCGCCGCCACGCATGGCGGTCGCGATATCGGTCTGGATGCGTTCTCGGAGGGACACGGGTCTTGGCTACCTCGGGCGGCGGATCGGCCGCTCACGCGACCGGATGCCGAACGCCCGCGGGGCGCAGGTCTCGTCGGGAACGGGTTGCCCCGCTCAGCCGGCCTGCGTTCGGGCGTTCTTCTTGCGCTTCGCTTCCTTGCGCTTGCGCTTCACCGACGGCTTCTCGTAGTGCTCGCGTCGGCGAGCCTCGGCGAGGATGCCGCTCTGCTGGATCTTCTTGTTGAAGCGGCGCAGGGCGCTTTCGAACGTCTCGTTCTCACCCACTCGGACTTCAGCCAATCCCGGTTCACCTCCCCAGGCCTAGGGTCTCGTGCTCGTGCGTGGGGCTCGCGGCCAGCCGGCCCGCACGCGTCCCCGACGGTCTCCCGCCAAGGGCCGCCGGAGCATAGCCGAGGGTCCCGACCGGGTCAAACGGTCGGAAGGCGCTGTCCGAGCCCGAAGATCCAGATCGCGTCGAGCACGGCGACGACCGCCCAGAACCCCACGATGAGCGTGGGACGACGCAGGAAGCACTTGCTCCACGACACCCCGAGCGAGATGGAACGCAGGTAGAGCCCGATCGCGACGATCGCGACGACGAGCACGAAGACCGCCGGTGTCACGAGCCACGCGATGAGACCGATCGTGCCCATCCGGCAGAACGTGAACGCCAGTCGTTCGTACTTCTCGGGCCGCGTGAGCGGTGGACGGACGTAGCTGGCGGGTCCGACCGCGCTCATGCCTGGGCTCCCGACGGTGCCGGTCGGAGGTCATCGAGCCGGATGAGCTCGCGGGCCGGGACCATCCCCGCGGACGTGTGGCGGCGCAGGCCGCCGAAGATCTGCCGCGCGCAGAACGGGACGCGAACCGGGTTGGCCCCGCCGTCGGTCGAGCCGACGTGGACGCAGCATTGCTGGAGCCGCTCGACGTTGAGCGTCCAGGGGTCCATGAACGTCTTGACCGACAGCCGTTTCACGCGTAGGGCGATGTCGGTCATCGGGGCGGTGCCGCGGTCGGTCAGCCACCGCCCGAGGCTCTTGATGAAGCCCGACACCCCGAGGTCGCAGACCTCGCAGATGTCCAGGAGGTAGTCGATGACCTCCTTGCGGCTGACCATGGCCGTCTCGGAGAGCAGCCCTGTGAGCGACTCCCAGAGCGCATCGTCGGGCGCGAGCCGGTTGCCGAAGACCGCCATCCGCTCCTTGAGCCGGTCGCGGCCGATGAGCTGGACGATCGAGCGGTGCGAGCCGTCGTCGCCGCGCACGAAGTAGGTGAGCGATGAACAGTCGGGGTGGCTGCACGGCAGCGCGATGAAGTCTGCGGGGCCGACGCGGCCACCGGTCTGCTCGCCGAGCCGGCGGATCGTCCCGGTCGTGGTGGAGCGGTCCATCGGGTCGATCGCGTTGGCCCGGCCGGCGGTGAACATCGGCTGGACCGCGACCCCGGCGATGTAGTCGGTGGCGAACGCGTACTCCACGACCGCGCCGACCTCGTGGTCGTTGACGCCCTTCGCGACGGCCATGGCGAGGGTCGTGAAGATCCGCTCTCCGGTGAGCCGCTCGATCGCGAGCCGCTTGACCTCGCGCAGGTCCTCGCCGCGGTGGTAGAGGTAGGTATCGAGCTCGAAGCCGTCGAACTGGAGATACACCTCGACGCGGTCGCGCAGGCTGGCCAGCTCGGCGAGGAACCGGTCGTCGCGCGCGATCCGGATCCCGTTGGTGTTGAGGACCACGCGGGTCACCTTGCGATCCGTCGCCGCCCGGATGATCTCGACGATCTCCGGATGGACGGTCGGCTCGCCGCCCGACAGCATCAGGGCGTCGATGCGCCCCCCTTCGCGCTCGATCGCGGTATCGAGGGAGCGGACGATGTGCGGCAGCCGGGCGTGCCGGTTGATCCCGGGTCCGCTGCCCGCGAAGCACGTCGGGCAATGGAGGTTGCAGTTCTCGGTGACGTCGATCAGCAGGATGCAGCTGTGCTGCGTCTGCAGGTCGCCGAGCCCGTCCATGTAGCCCATCGGGATGGGGCGCGTGTTGTCGGGGGTGTCGGGCGTGATCTCGCGGGTCGGGATCCGCCAGTGCTGGAGCTCCTCCCAGAGGCCGTGGTCCTCCTCGTACAGGCTCATGACCTCGCCGTGCCCGCGGCGGCACATCCGGCGCAGGTAGACAGCACCGTCCATCGCGACCAGGTTGCCCTGGAGGATGTCCGTCTCGTAGTCGATCTCGCGATCGGGGTCCTCACTGAAGCAGCGCCCGCAGATGGTCAGGACCATCCGGAGCGGGAGGAACGGGCGGAGCGCGAGCATCACTGAGCCATCGCTGTCGTGGCGAACGGCAGGCAGAGGCCGCTGATCCCGAGGAGGACGATGACGGGCACGACGACGAGGATCGTGAGGGCGCGACCGACGTGGGTCGGATCTGGATGCAAGGTCCGCATCACGAGCCAGGAGACCAGGAGCCCGAGAAGGAGCGAGACCGTGAGGACGCCCTGAAGGATCGGCCCGAACCCGTAGCTCGACTCGCGGAGCAGATACGGGATCGCGAAGAGCAGCCAGACGACTCCGTAGGCGAGGAGCACGATCTTCTTGGCCCGCGAACGGACGGGACCGATCGCCTCGTGCTGGCGCTCGCGGGCGTCGGCGAGCAACCGCGCCTGCTGGATCTCCTCGGCCGTGAACCCACCAGCGAGGGCCGATCGCTCCAGCACCGCGTCGGTGTAGGACGAGCGGAGTGCCTGCATCCAGACGGCCACCTGCTCGACGCGGCTTCCCGTCTGCCACGGCCCCCCTGGCGTGATGGGCGGGGGGTCGGCTTGCGTCGGTGGTCCCGCCTGGGTGGGTCCTCCGGGTGGCGTGCCGGCGTCCGTCATGACAGTCCCTCCATGCGTACGGGGATCGGCGTCGGTGGCGCGGGCAGGCGGTAGGCGTCGCGGCGCAGCTGGCGGGCGAAGTGGAGCAGGAGCAGGCCGACCATCGGGATCAGCACCCATTGCGGCCCGGTCAGGCCCAGGGCCTGCGGCTCGTTGCCACGGACGTACTCGACGAGGAACCGGAAAACCCCGGCCGCGAGCAGGTAGAGCTTCACGGCGTCGCCGGGGACCACGACCCGGTCGCGGTAGCGCAGGATCACGGCGATGGCGACGAGATTGAACAGGATCTCGTAGAGCATCGAGGGGTGCATCGGCACGTCGCAGCCGGGACAGCGGGCGAAGGCCGCCGCGGCCGCCGGGCTGACGCTGATGCCCCAGGGCAGGCTCGTCGGGGTGCCCAGCGGGAGCTCGGAGAAGAAGCAGCCGACCCGCCCGATCGCGGTCGCGACCGGGATCGCGAGGAGGTAGCAGTCCCCGGTGGAGCGCGTGTACCCAAAGGCGCGCTTCGAGAGCGTGATGGCGAGATAGCCGCCGGCCAGCGCGCCGAGGATGCTCTTGCCGCTGTGCTCGATGACCTCGCTGAAGGGCCGGTCCGCGAAGGCGGCGTAGACCTCGAGATGCTCCCACGACGTGATGACCCGGGCGCCGATCGCCCCGCCGAGGATGGCGGCGAGCGAGATCCAGACGATGGGACCGCCGAGCCAGCCACGCTTGCGGAGCTCGCGGTAGTACAGGAGCAGGCCGACCGCGAGCGCGAGGACGGTGAAGGCATCGTGTGTCATCACCGTGAGCGGGCCTGCCTGGAACAGGATCGGATGCATCAGCGCCACCCCGTTGCCGGTGCGTCGAAGCGTGGTCGCGGCTCTCTGATGGACGGCTGTCCGTGTCGCACGTTACACGGCCGGGCAACACCATCCGTCGGGCCGGGCAGGACCGGCGGACACCTCGCCCGTCGTACGATGATTCGGAACCCCGGACCGGAGGCGCCCACCCAGTGACGACCCTGCTCGACCTGCTCGATGCCGACGTGGGCCGGTACGGCGACCGCCATGCGCTCGGCCTCCGGCGGGACGACGGCACGACGCTGCACTGGAGCTTTCGCGAGCTGCAGCGACGCTCGCGGATCGCGGCATGGCGGCTTCGGGCGATGGACCTGGAGCCGGGAGATCGGATCCTGACCTGGTCGCCGTCCACGCCGGAGCTGCCGGCCGCCTACTACGGGGCGATGGCCGCCCGGCTCGTGCTCGTCCCGCTCGACCTGCGCATGTCGCCGGGCGCGGTCGAGGGGATCGTGACGGCTTCCGGCGCCCGCCATCTCATCCTCGGGACCGGGCGCGACGCCCCCGACCCGCGCGAGGCGGGACTCGAGCGGTTCCCCACGACGAGCGTGGAGGCGCTCTCGGCCGAGCCCGCACCCGACGATCCGCTGTTCCCGCCCGACTGGGAGGCGCGCCAGGCGGCATGGGAGCGCCCCACGACCGACGAAGTCTTCGAGCTCGTCTTCACGTCGGGGACCACGGGGACGCCGAAGGGCGTGACGCTGACCCACGACAACGTCGTCGCGTCGATCGAATCGTTCCACCGGATCGTGCCGCCGATGGAGCACCGGATCGTGTCACTGCTCCCGCTCTCCCACCTGCTGGAGCAGGCCGTGGGCCTGTACTACGCGCTCGATGTCGGAGCGGACGTCCTGTACGTGCGGAGCCGGAACCCGCGCGTCATCTTCGATGCCCTGCGCGATCACCAGGTGACCTCGATGGTCGTCGTGCCGCAGGTCCTCGACCTGTTCTGGAGCGCGATCGAGCGGGAGGTCGAGAAGCGCGGGCGGACGCGCGCCTTCGAGCGGCTGCGCGCGGTGGCGCGGCACCTCCCGGCCCGGATCCGGCCGGTCCTGTTCGGCAGCATCCACAAGCAGCTCGGCGGCCACTTCCGGCTGTTCCTCTCGTCCGGGGCGTTCCTGCCGCCCGCCCTCCAGCAGGCCTGGGAGGACCTCGGCGTGACGGTCCTCCAGGGCTACGGGGCCACCGAGACCGGGACCGGCACCTGCACGACCCTCGAGGACCACGGGCCGGGCACGGTCGGGCGGCCGCCCGAAGGCATCGAGATGCGCCTCGCGCCCGACGGCGAGATCCAGTTCCGCGGGCGCACCGTGTTCAACGGGTACTGGAACGCGCCCGAGGCGACCGCGGCGGCCTTCACGGACGATGGCTGGTACCGCACCGGGGACATCGGGCATCTCGACGACGACGGGCGCCTCATCCTGTCGGGGCGGACCAAGGACATCATCGTGCTGCCGAACGGCTTCAACGTGTATCCCGAGGACATCGAGAACGCCCTGCGGATCGCCGGCATCCGGGATTCGGTGGTCGTCGAGACGCAGCCCGGCCGGATCGAGGCCGTCGTGCTCGCCGGGACCGCCGATGCCGCCCCGGCCGACGTGCGCGCCACGATCGACGCGGCGGTGAAGGCCGCGAACGCCACGCTCGGACCGAACCAGCGGATCGCCGGCTGGCGGCTGTGGCCCGAGGAGGACTTCCCGCGGACGCACACGCTGAAGATCAAGCGCGCGCCGATCCGTGCCTGGATCGCCGCCGACACGCCCCTCCCGGTCGCCTGATCGGCGCGCTCGGTCGAGGCGGTCGAGCGCGGTCGGGGCCGCGCCCGGGCTTGGTCAGCCGACCGGGTAGCCGATCCCGAGGGTCTCGAGGGCGGCCTGGATGTCGGGCGCAGTCGGGTCGTTCGCGGCATCGGGCAGCCAGTCGTAGACGATGACCGTGGTGCCGAGCCCGCGGATGACGTGGACCGTGCCCTGCGGCGTCTGGACGCCGCCCGGGCCCCGTGGCGAGGTAGCGCTGCTGTTCGGTGGCCGCCTCGGCGGCGCGCTGGGTATCCGGGAACTCGTACACGACGATGAGGCCCTTGTCGGGGTCCTCGGGCAGCCACGCCTGGTAGACGGCCCGCGGCGCCGTCGCGAGGAGCGGCGCCTCGGCCGGGCGGTACGGCGTCTGGGTGTCGTTCAGCGTCAGGCGTCGCTCCCCCAGCGCGGCCGCGATCTCGGCTCGGGTCTGGAGGACCGCGCCCGTCACGGGCGTGTCGGGCGCCGCGGAACCGGGCGGATAGGTCACGAGGCCCGGCACGCTCGACGTGGCACACCCGGACAGGACGATCGTGACGGCCAGGGCGGCGGCCAGGATCGGTGCCACGGTCCCGGCACGGCGGGCGGCCCCGCCGACGGATCGCCTCATCCGGGCGGCCAATCGAAGGCGCGCCCGCCCATGAGATGGAGGTGGAGGTGGTCGACGGTCTGGCCGCCCCACCGTCCCACGTTGGTCACCACGCGGTACCCGTCGTCGGCGATCCCGAGCTCGCGGGCGATCCCGGCCGTGACCGCGAAGAGCCGGCCGAGGAGCGGGCCGTCGGCCTCGGTCAGGTCGGCCGCGGACGCGATGTGCCGGCGGGGGATGACGAGGACGTGCGTCGGTGCCCGAGGGGCGATGTCGCGGAACGCGATGACCTCGTCGTCCTCGTGGACCCGCGTCGAGGGGATCTCCCCGGCCACGATCCGGCAGAAGAGGCAGTCGGCGGCCACGGGCCCTCCCTCGGTCACGCTGCTCACCAGAACATCGGCTTGGAGCTCATCAGGAACCCGATCGTCCCGACGAGCCCGGCCATGAGGTACGACACATACCGCTGGCGCTTGGCCCGCTCC
This sequence comes from uncultured Chloroflexia bacterium, assembly GCA_963755115.1. GTDB lineage: Bacteria > Chloroflexota > Limnocylindria > Limnocylindrales > CSP1-4 > SPCO01. Next base: position 662,705 of record CAVWIK010000002.1, on the reverse strand, counting down.
TTCCACACCGTGTCGTCGGCGGCGGCCGTCACGCCGACGAGCCGGCGCAGGTTCGGGCGCTGGACGAAGAACGCGATGCCGAGGTTGACGAAGTAGATCGTCAGCGCCACGAGCAGCCAGGGCTGCTGGAGCATCGTCGAGCCCGAGGACCGAGATCAGGCCGATCCCCGTGATGGCGAGACCCAGCCCGATGACGATCGTGCCGTGCGTCTGAGCGTACAGGAGACCCTGGACGACGCGGTTGTCCGAGTCGACCGTGGCCCGCTTCGTCCGCAGCGCGAACGGCAGCAGGATCGACGGCAGCACGAGGCAGATCGCGAGGGCGATGTGCGCCACGAGCAGCAGCGGGAACATGGTCGAGGGCATGCGTCGCGATTGTAGGGTGGGTGGCCGGTCAGGCCGCGCGATGCGCCTCGAGGGCGACCCAGTCGCCTTCGGCGGTGCGGCCATCGATCGTGAGCCCGGCGGCTTCGAAGGCGGCGCCGACCTCACGCTCGCGATCGACGAAGATCCCCGAGGCGAGGAGCACACCGCCGGGCCGCAGCTCGTCGCGGAGCGCCGGCGCGAGCGGCATGAGGACACCGGCGATCAGGTTCGCCAGGACGACGTCGAAGGGCTCGTCGCCGGTCGGGAGGGTCCCGGCGCGCGCCCGGACCCGCCGCGCCAGGTGGTTGCGCGCGGCGTTCGCGTGCGTCGCCTCGATGGCGATGGGGTCCGTGTCGACCCCGACGGCGCGCGCGGCCCCGAGCCGCAGGGCGGCGAGGGCCAGGATCCCGGACCCGCACCCGACATCGAGGACCCGGCCGCCATCGAGCCGACCCCGGTCGGCCAGCGACTCCACGCCGGCGAGACACAGCCGGGTCGTCGGGTGGAGCCCGGTCCCGAAGGCCATGCCCGGATCGAGCGCGAGCACCACGTCGCCCGGCTGCGCGCGATGGCGCCGCCACGTCGGCCGGATGACGAGCCGACGCCCGACGCGCAGGACCGGGAAGTACGCCTTCCACGCATCGGCCCAGTCGGCCTCGTGGACGATCCGCGTCCGGACCTCGCCGATCGGCCGCAGCCCGAAGGCCTGGAGGTGGCCCAGCGCCTCGGCCACCTCGGCGACGGCACGCTCGGCGGCCGCGGGGTCGCGGCGTGGGACGTAGGCGCGGACCGTCGCCGGCCGGCTCGGGTCGACCCGCGCGCCGAGACCCTCGTCGACGAGCTCGAACGCCGGCTCGACCGACACGCCGCCCGGGCGCGACGCGACCGAGGATCTCGCTGACCGCCTCGACCGCCTCGACGTCCGCATCGACCGCGAGCTCGAGCCACGCGTCGGGCGCGTTCACCCCAGGCCGAGCTTCTCGCGCAGGCCGCCCGACCCGTGGACCTCCTCGCCGCCCTCGGCGGCGAGCTCGGTCAGCAGCTCGCGCTGCCGCTTCGAGAGCTTCGTCGGGACGACGACGTCGACGAGGACGTGGAGGTCGCCGCGCGCGCCGGCCCGCCGCACGTGCGGGACGCCCTTGCCGCGGAGGCGGATCTCGGTGTCGGGCTGGGTGCCCGCCTTGATCTCGACCTCCTCCTCGCCGTCGACGGTCGGGACGCGGATCCTCGTCCCGAGCGCCGCCTGGGCGATCGACACCTGCGCCTCGTAGAAGAGCTCGGTCCCCTCGCGCTTCAGCTTGGGGTGCATCGCCACGTGGACCGCCACGTACAGGCTGCCGGCCGGGCCGCCGCGAGGCCCGATCTCGCCCTCGTTCGACAGGCGGATCTGGTGGCCCTCGTCGATGCCGGGCGGGATGGAGACGCGCAGGGTCCGCTTCCGCTCGGTCCGGCCGTCGCCGTGGCACGTCTCGCACGGCGTCTCGATGATCTTGCCCTCGCCCCGGCAGCGGGGGCAGGCGCTGACGTTGACCATCTGGCCGAGCATCGTCTGGCGGACGCTGCGGACCTCGCCGCGGCCCTCGCACTGCGGGCACGTGATCGGCTCGGTGCCCGGCTTGGCCCCGGTCCCGTTGCACGTCTCGCAGCGCTGGAGCACCCGGAACTCGATCTCCTTCTCCGTGCCGCGGACGGCCTCCTCGAAGGTGATCCGCAGGTCGTAGCGCAGGTCCGCGCCCGGCTGCGGCCGGCCGCGACGGGCGGAACCGGCACCGGCCCCGCCACCGAAGAACGCATCGAAGATGTCCGAGAACCCGCCGAACCCCTCGAACCCGGGACCTCCGCCGGCGCCATCGACGCCCGGCCGGCCGAACGTGTCGTACCGCTGCCGGCGCTCCGGGTCCGAGAGGACCTGGTACGCCTCGTTGATCTCCTTGAAGCGCTCGTGCGCCTCGGGATCGGTGTTGACGTCCGGGTGCCACTGCTGGGCGAGCTTGCGGAAGGCGCTCTTGATCTCCGTGTCCGACGCGCCGCGCTCGACGCCCAGGACGATGTAGTAGTCGCGTTCGGTGGTGGCCATGCGACGGCAAAGCATATCGGGAGGTCGTCCCCGGGGCGCGCGGCGGGCTCCTGTCCCTGCGCGCGGCGGGCTCGTCGGGTCCCGCCCGGCCGCCGCCGCTCCGTGCGGGGCGCTACTGTGCGGGCATCCGAACCCGTCGGCTGGAGCGACCCGCGATGCCCACCGAACCTCGCCTGACCATCGCGCTCACGTTCGACCACGACGCGATCTCCGACTCGGTCCGCCGGGGCGATCCGCCGGTCAAGTTCTCCCACGGCGAGTTCGGACCGGCGGTCGCGGTGCGGCCGGATCCTCGAGGTCCTGGCCGCCAGGGACATCGTGTCCACCTGGTTCGTCCCGGGCCACACGCTCGTCACGTTCCCGGACAGCATCGACGCGATCGTCGCGGGCGGCCACGAGCTCGCCTGTCACGGCTGGTATCACGAGGACTTCGCCGAGCTCGAGCCCGAGGCGCAGGGCGAGATCCTGCGGCGGTGCTTCGACGCCGTCGTCATCCGGAGCGGGATGGCGCCCGCGGGTCACCGTGCCCCGTACTGGTCGCTCGGCCCCGGGACCCTCGCGCTCGTCGAGGCGGCCGGGTTCGTCTACGACAGCTCGCTCATGTCGAACGATTACCGGCTCGGACGCGTGCGCCACGGCGACCACCATTCGGTGGAGCACGGGACGACCTGGGGCGAGGAAGGGGCGCTGGTCGAGGTCCCGGTCTACTGGGGCCTCGACGACTGGCCGTTCTTCGAGCCCGGACCGGGACGGGACGGGCTTGCCGCGCCGTCGCGGGTCCTCGAGATCTGGCTCGCGGAGCTCCGCTACGCCCACGCGCATGCGCCGGGCGGTCTCCTGACGGTGACGATGCACCCGGAGTGCATCGGGCGCGGCCATCGCATGCCGATCCTCGAGACGTTCATCGAGGAGGCGGCGGCGCTGCCCGGTGTCGTCTTCGACCGCCTCGACCGGTACGTCAGCGGCTGGCTGTCGACGGCGCCGGCCCCGCTGCGAGGTCCCGCGCCCGATCGATGACGGCGTCGAGCATCCGGGGCGTCAGCCGACCGGTGAACGTGTTCTGCTGACTCGGGTGATAGGAACCCAGAAGCACGTACGGCCCGATCGCGGCCTCGGCGAGGTGGCCGAACTTTGGCATCGGGCGCGGCGTCGGATGACCGAGCGTGGCCAGCGCCCGAAGACCCGCGTCCCACCCGAACTGCCCGAGCGCCACGATGACGCGCAGCTCCGTCAGCAACCCCATCTCCCTGGCGAGGAACGGTGCGCACGTATCCCGCTCGTCGATCGTCGGCTTGTTCGCGGGCGGGGCACACCGCACCGCCGCCGCGATGTACGTGTCGGTCAACGTCAGCCCGTCGTCGGCGCGCCGCGACACGGGTGACGACGCGAGCCCGGCTCGGTGGAGCGCGGCGAACAGGAAGTCGCCAGAGGCGTCGCCGGTGAACACCCGGCCGGTCCGGTTGCCGCCGTGGGCGGCCGGCGCCAGGCCGAGCAGCAGGATCCGGGCGTCCGGGTCGCCGAACCCCGGCACGGGCCGGCCCCAGTACGTCTCGTCGCGGAACCGCGCGACCTTCTCGCGGGCGACCCGCTCCCGCCACGCGACGAGCCGCGGACACTGCCGGCAGGCCACGATCTCGGCGGTTAGCGCGGCAAGCGCGGCGCGGTCGGTCACCCGGGTCGGAGGCGGCGCGGCGGGCGCACGGCCTACGTGAGCAGCAGGCGGTCGAGCCGTCGCGACACGACGAGGAGGCCGGCCGTCCCCATCACCGTCAGGTAGACGACGTGGATCAGCAGCTCCGGGCCGATCGCCCCGACCGTCAGCGAGCGGATGAGGTCGACGCCCTGGTACAGCGGCGTCACGCGGACGACGAGCTGGAGCGCCGGCGGGTACGTCTCGATCGGATAGAAGGTCGCCGAGAAGAGGAACATCGGCAGGATCACGAGCTGGATCAGGTCGAAGTCCTGCCACGTCTTCATGAACGACGTCGCGGCCATGCCGACCGCACCGAACGCGAACCCGACCAGCAGGGCGGCCGGGAACGCGAGCACGACCCAGGGCGAGACGACCAGACCCAGCACGACCATGACCGCGAGGAACCCGATCGCGTAAAGGCCGCCCCGCATGAGCGCCCATGCCAGCTCGCCCACCGCGATGTCGCCCGCCGACAGCGGCGTGGAGAGGATCGCCGTGAAGGTCTTGCTGTAGTTGAGCTTGAAGAAGAAGTTGAACGTGCTCTCGCTGATCGCGCCATTCATCGCCGCGCTCGCGAGCAGCGCCGGGGCGACGAACAGCTGGTAGCTGATCGGCTGGCCGTCGGGGCCCGGCACGTCCCCGACGAGGGCGCCCAGCCCGAACCCGATGCTCAGCAGATAGAACAGCGGCTCGAAGAACCCGGACAGCAGGATGAGCCAGCCGTGGCGGTACAGGTAGATGTTGCGCTCGACCAGGCGCCATGACCGGCGACTGCCGATGAGGAAGGTCGAGCTGAGGGGTAGGGCCGTCATCAGCGGACCAGCTTCCGACGGATGAACGTGACCATCAGGACGGTCCCGAGCGCGAACATCGTCGTCAGGTAGACGAGGTCGATCACGGCGGCGATCGGGTCGTCGGCCACGGTGCCGAGCGACAGGGCGCGGGTCAGCTCGACGCCGTGGAAGAGGGGCGTGAACCATGCGAGCACCTGCAGCGGCTCCGGCAGGCTGCTGATGGGATAGAACGTGCCCGAGAACAGGAAGAGTGGCGTGATCCCGAAGCGGAAGATCGCATTGAACTTGCTCGGGGTCGGTTGGGTCGCGGCGAACGCGGCGATGGGTGCCGCGAACGCGAGGCCGGTCAGGACCGCTGCGGGGATCGCGAGCACGACGGTCGGCGACGCCGCCGCACCGAACAGCACGATGACGATCGTGAAGATCGTCGCGATCATGAGCATCCTGACCGCGATCCACGCGAGGTTGCCCAGGGCGATGTCCCGGGGCGAGATCGGCGTCGCGTGCATCGCCTGGAAGATCCTCGTCCAGAGCAGCCCGCTCATGATCGGGAACATCGCCTCGAACGAGGCCGACTGCATGCAGGTCGCGGCCAGCAGCCCGGGCGCGAGGAACGCGAGGTACGAGACGCCGCCGAGGGCGGCCGTGTCCGCCGCGCTGTCGACATACGACCCGAGGCCGATGCCCATCGCGGTCAGGAACAGCACCGGGTTCAGGAACGAGCTGAAGATGCTCGCGCGATAGGTCCGCCGGTACTGGAGGAACCGGTGCTCGAAGACCCGCCCGATCATGGAGGTCTGGCGCGGTGCACGGCCGGCGATCGCGGTCATGGGCTGCTCGCCTACTCGATGAGCGAGCGGCCGGTCAGCCGCAGGAAGACGTCCTCGAGCGATGAGCGACGGACGAGGACCGTCTCGGGCTGGAGACCGCGCTGGTGGACCGCGACCGCGGTCGCCTCGCCATCGTCGGTGTAGAGGAGCACGCGGTCGGTGAGATGCTCGGTGCGCTCGGCGAGCCCGTCGAGCTGCCCATCGAGCGTCTCGGCGACGCCCGGGGCGAACCGGAGCTCGGTGACCTCCTTGGTCGAGTACTGCTCGATCAGGCTGCGCGGGCTGCCCTCGGCGACGATCTTGGCCTTGTCCATGACCACGAGCCGGTCGCAGAGCTGCTCCGCCTCGTCCATGTAGTGGGTCGTGAGGACGAGGGTCACGCCGCGCTGCTTGAGCCGGTACAGCCGGTCCCACAGCAGGTGGCGGGCCTGCGGATCGAGTCCGGTCGTCGGCTCGTCGAGGAGCATGACGTCCGGCTCGTTGATGAGCGACCGCGCGATGGTCAGACGCCGCTTCATGCCGCCCGACAGCGGCTCGACCTGGTCGCTGCCCCGCTCGGTCAGCTGGGCGAAGTCGAGCAGCTCGTCGGCCCGCCGGGCGATCTCGGCACGGGTCAGCCCGAAGTACCGACCGTAGATGAGCAGGTTTTCGCGGACGGTCAGCTCCGTGTCGAGGGTGTCCTGCTGCGGGACGACGCCGAGCCGGGCCCGGATCTGCGGCCCTTGCGTCGCCGGGTCCATGCCCATCACCGTGAGCAGGCCGTCGGTGACCGGCGAGACGCAGCCGATCATCCGCATCGTCGAGGTCTTGCCGGCGCCGTTCGGTCCGAGGAACCCGAACGATTCGCCGGGCGCGACGTCGAAGTCGATCGCGTCGACGGCCGTGAACTCGCCGAAGCGTTTCGTGAGCCCGCGGGCATGGATGAGCGAGGTCGTGCCGGACGCGTCAGGGGCGGGCGCGCCCGATGACACCGTGGTCGAGTCGGGCATGGGCGGGCATGGTACCGCACCAGCCGGCCCTGCCGACAGCGGGCCGCGGGACGTCCACGATAACGTGCTAGCGCGCAGTAACACGTAGCTTCATCCGGTGCTACGATCGGGGCCGAAACGCGCCCTCCCGGCCGTCGTCAGGAGCCCCTTGCCATGCGCACCCTCGCCCGCCCCATCGGTCTCGGTCTTGCGGCGCGTGGCGACGTCGAGGAGGTCGTGCTCTGGGCACGCCAGGCGCGCGACCAGGGACTCGATTCGGTCTGGGTGCACGACAGCTACTTCGAGCGCGACGGCGTCACGTTCGCGACGGCCATCGCCCAGGCGATCGCGCTTGACGACGATGGCGACGAGGCCGGCTTCCGGGTCGCCCTGGGCGCCGCCAACCCGTTCACCCGGCATCCGGTCGTGCTGGCGATGACGGGCTCGGCGCTGGACGAGATCCTGCCCGGTCGGTTCGTGCTGGGCCTCGGGACCGGGCTGCCGCTGCGGCTGAAGCAGATGGGCATCCCGTACGAGCCGGATGCCGCCGTCGAGGGCGTCTCGAAGGCCATGGACCAGATCCGGGCGCTGTGGGCCGGCGAGCGCCTCGCAGTCCGCCACGCCGGGCCTGCCCCCGATCCAGCCGATGTTCCCGCCGACGCATCGGATCCCGATCGTCGTCGCCGCGTATCGCAAGGCGTTCGTCGAGCTGGCCGGCCAGAAGGCCGACGGCTACCTCGCCCGCCCGGCGGAGTCGATCCCGTCGCTGCGCGGCATCCTCGAGCGGCTGCGCGCGTCGGCGGAGGCCGCCGGCCGCGACCCGCACGCGATCGAGTCCGCGGGGTACCTGCTCTCGCTCGTCGACAAGACGCGCCGCGAGGCGCTCAACCGGGCCAAGCGCGAGCCGTTCGTGATCTACATGATGTCGGTCCTGTCCGACGTGTCGCTGCGCCGCGCCGGGTTCGACCAGGAGCTCCGCGACCGGATCGCCACCGCGTGGCGGGCCGAGGACTACACGACCGCGGGCAACCTCATCCCCGACGAGCTGCTCGACGCCTTCATGCTGTGCGGCACGCGCGAGGACGTCGCCGCCGGCGCGATGGCGTTCCACGCGCGAGGCCGGGCTCCAGCTGCCGCTGCTCCAGCCGGTCCTCCAGGAGGACCGCCAGATCGACGAGCTGATCGCCGCGGCGGCGATCTTCGCCTCGATCCCGAAGCCGGCGGCCGTCGAGGAGCCGGGCACGGTCGTCGTCGGCGGCGTGGCCGCGGCGGGCGTCGCGGCGGCCGGCGGGGCCGCGGCCGGCGTGGCGGCCGCGACCGTCGGGTCCGGCGTGACGACGAGCCTCGCCGACGACCGACAGCTCGGCGCTCGGCGACCGCCTGGGCCGCCGCGCCGGCGCCCTGTACGAGATCCTCCGGCCGTTCGCCTTCACCGCCTCGGTGATCCCTGTGCTCGCCGGTGCGGCGCTCGCCTGGGTCGACGAGCTGTGGAACTGGCCGCCGTTCATCGCGGCGCTCCTCGGCGCCGTGTTCCTCCATGCCGGCACGAACATCGTCAACGAGGTGTACGACGTCCGGAAGGGCGTCGATTCGATCACGAGCCCGCGCGCCAGCCACGCCATCGTCAAGGGCCGGATCAGCGAGCGGTCGGCGCTCACGATCGCGGGGATCGCCTTCGCGCTCGCGGTCGTCGTCGGCCTGTACCTCGTCTGGCTGCGCGGGCCGGCGATCATCGGCGCTCGGCTTGCTCGGGCTCATCGGCGGCTGGGGGTATACGGCGCCGCCGCTCGAGTACAAGAACCGCGGCCTCGGCGTCCCGATCGTCTTCCTGCTCATGGGCCCGCTCATGGTCGAGGGCTCGTACTTCGCGGTCAGCGGGGAGTGGTCGCTCACCGCGCTCGTCCTCTCGATCCCCGTCGGGCTGCTCGTGGCGGCGATCCTCCACGGCAACGAGTGGCGCGACATCCGCGAGGACAGCCGTGCCGGGATCCAGACGATGTCCTCGAGATCGGCCGGAGCTGGGCGCACTACGGCTATGTCGCCCTGGTCCTCGGCGCGTACATCGTCCTCGCGCTGTCCGTCATCGCCGGGATCCTGCCGGCCTGGACGATGCTCGCGATCCTGTCGCTGCCGTTCCTGGCCCAGGTCATCCGCTCCGCGGAGCTGGGTGCGACCGGCCAGGCCCGCGCGATCGCGATGATCGACCTGCAGACCGCCCGGCTGCATCTCGCCTTCGGATCGCTGCTCGTCCTCGGGCTGGTGCTCTCGAGGCTCATCGGTGCGTGACGGCCGCCAGCGGGCGGCACGCGGCGCGGGGCCGGCGCGGGTCGCGGGGCCGGCGCGGGCAGCGCGGCCGGCCCGAGCGGCGTGGCGGGCCCGGGGATCGTTCCGGGGCGCTCGCGGTCGGGCTGATCGCCGCGCAGGCCGCCTTCGCGGCGACGTTCCGCGGGCCGCGCGAGCAGTTCTGGCAGCGGATGACCATGACCGGCCTGTCGCTCGGATCGCTCGCGCTCCTGACCAGCCGGCCCGCTCGCCAGACGCGGATCGGGCCACGCGAGGTCGTGCTCGGGCTGGCGTCGGCGGCCTCGTTGTACGCGACGTTCCGCGTCGGCGATGCCTTCGCGCGTCGGTTCGTGCCCGGCGGCGATGCGCAGATCCGCGATATCTACACCCTCCGGACGCTGCGACCGAAGGAGGAGATCGCGACGAGGCTCGCGACGATCATCGGCCCGGCCGAGGAGCTGTTCTGGCGCGGGCTCGTCCAGGAGGCGCTGATGGCTCGCGCGCGGCCGCTGGCGCGGGGCGGCGCTCGCCGCGATGGCCTACGGCGGCGTCCACGTCGTGACCGGCAACTTCACGCTCTTCGGCGCCGCGGGGATCGCGGGTGCCCACTGGTGCGCCCTCTACGCGGCGGGCGTCCCGCTCGGGGCGCTCGTCGTGAGCCATGTCACCTGGGACGTCTGGATCTTCCTCGTCCAGCCGACCGGCGAGGTCACGCCGATCACGCCACTCCCGGCCGCCGGGGTCGCCTGATCCCCTGGCGATAACGTGCTACTATTTGGTAGCACACGGATCGTCACTCGAACTACCAGGAGCCGCGCCATGGCGACCATCCCGGAACCCGTATCGGCATTGCTCGAGACGGCCCTCGTCGGCGAGCTGACGGTCGTCGATGCTGACGGCCGGCCCGTCACCTACCCGCTGATCCCGCTCTGGGACGGCGACCACGTGTACATGACGTCATCGACGCTCTTCAGCCGCAAGCTCGAACACATCCACGGCAACGCCAAGGTGTCGGTCTCGGTGACCGACCCGGTCGCGGTCGGTGGACGCACCGATCGGGCCACGATCCAGGGCGACGCGCGCGTCATCGACGACGATCCGCACGGCGGGTGGGAGCGGCTCCTCCCGATCTGGGAGGCGAAGGAGCCGGCCATCGTCTCGTTCCTCAAGGTCCGGGTCGCCCTGCCGCTCTTCTTCGAACGGGCGCTGATCGAGATCACGCCGAAGCGCGTGCTCTACTGGCCTGACGGGGACGCCGCCACGGCGCCGACCGTGACGATCGTCGGAGAGGAGGCCGCGTGATGCGCACCCCCGAGCTCGATGCCGCGACCGGTCTCGAGAAGCTGGCGACGTATCCGTACCAGATCGCGACCTGGGTCGACGATGCGGGCTACCCCGTCAGCGTGGCGGTCGACGGCCGTGTCAACGTGGCCGACCGGAGCGTGCGCTTCGCTCAGCCGACCGGGCCTGACGATCCCCATCGATCGCGTCGTCTCGCTGACGGGCTCGCACATCCGCCCGCAGCCGGGCTACGGCTACGACGAGCGCCGGCATGTGACGGTATGGGGCTCGGCGGCGGTCGATGCCTCGGGGACGGTCACGCTCAACGGCCGGGAGGCGTGGGGCTGGGACGAGGCCGAGATGCCGTTCTTCGAGTACTCGGAGCGCTCGGTGGGACAGTCGCGGCGGTACTTCGACGCGCTGTCCGTTGAGCGCGGCAGCCCGGTCAAGCCACGCCTGTCGCTGGGCTTCCTCACACTGCGGACGACACGCCTGCCGTTCCTGACGGCGACCCTCGTCCCGGTGCTGCTCGGGATCCTCATCGCCGCGACCCACGGGGCGTTCGACCTCGTGGCGGCGCTCCTGACGATCATCGGTGCCTGCTTCGTCCAGCTCGGGCTCAACGTCGCCAACGACGTCTTCGACTCCGTCCAGGGCGCCGACGAGGCCAACGTGACCCCGACCCAGTTCAGTGGTGGCTCCCGCGTCATCCAGTACGGCCTCGTGTCGCTCCGACAGATGGCGACGCTCGCGACCGTCTGCTACGTGACCGCCGGCGTCATCGGGCTGATCCTGCTCGCGACGCACGGCTCGACCGCGCTGCTCGTCATCGGCGTCGTCGGCTTCGTCGTGAGCCTCGGGTACACGGCGCCGCCCCTGAAGTTCGTGTATCGCGGGCTCGGCGAGATCGCGGTCGCATTCGGTTTCGGGCCACTCATGCTGCTCGGCGCGTATGTCGTCCAGACCGGTGGCGCCCTGTCGTGGGAGCCGTTCGTGGCGTCCATCCCGGTCGCCCTGCTGGTCGCGCTGATCCTCTACGTCAACGAGATCCCCGACCGCCGCGGCGACGCGTATGCGCACAAGCGGACGTTGCCCGTCAGGTTCTCGCAGGCCGCCGTCATCGGCGGGTACAACGTCGCCGTCGGCGCCGCGTATATCGTGCTGGTCGTCGGCGTGGCGGCGGGTGTCCTCCCGATCCCGACCCTGCTCATGCTCCTGACCATCCCGCTGGCGATCCGCGTGTCGCGCGGTCTCGGCCCCTACTACGACAATCCCTACGGCCTGATGGCGATCATGGGCACCAACGTCCAGCTCCACCTGCGGGCCGGCCTGCTGCTCCTGGCCGGCTACCTGGTCGTGCTGGTGGTGGGGGCCGCTGGCACCGGGCGTGAGCCTGTTCCTCGGGTGATGAGCCCGTCCCTCGGTGAGCGGCCCGTCCCTCGGTGAGCGGCCGATGATCCATCGTCGTCAGCATGGCGACGATGGATCCGATCCGGTTCGGCCTTGACGTCCGTGCGCTACGTCGGCAGCGTGGCTGGACGCAGCGCCGCCTGGCCGATGACGCTCAGGTCTCGCGATCGGCGGTCTCGCTGATCGAATGCGGACGTGGCGACCGGCTCACGGTGGTCACCCTCGCTCGAGTGGCGGCGTCGCTCGGGGCACGACTCTCGGTCCGGGCCTTCTGGCACGGCGAGGGCCTCGATCGACTCCGAGATCGACGCCACGCGGCCATCGTGGAACGGATGATCACGTTGCTGCAGAACGACGGATGGGCCGTCCGCCCCGAGGTGTCGTACAGCGAATTCGGCGAGCGCGGCTCGATCGACATCCTCGCGTTCCACCCGAAGGCGGCGGCCCTCCTCGTGATCGAGGTCAAGTCGGTCGTGCCGGACCTCCAGGAGATGCTGATGCGCCTGGACGCGAAGGCTCGACTCGGCCCGGTCGTGGCGAAGCGGGTGGACTGGACTGCCGCCTCCGTGTCGCGCCTGCTCGTCCTGCCGGATGATCGGACGGCACGGCGGCGCGTTGCCCAGCACGCGGCGACCTTCGCGGTGGCGCTCCCGGACCGAACGATGGCCATCAAGCGCTGGCTGAGATCCCCGGTCGGCGCGATAGCGGGCGTCCTGTTCCTGTCAGATGCCAACCAGGACGGCCGCGGGCATCCGACGGAAGGCTCGGGTCCGGGTACAGCTCGTCGCCCACGCTCGGCGGTCACTCGCGATCGCCTCGAACCCTGACATCCGCCAACCAGGACGGCCGCTGTCCAGGTCTGGCTGTCGACTGCCAACCAGGACGGCCGTTGGCAGGATCCGGGCAACGCGCGGGCGTACGGGCGGCCGCAACGCGCGGCCCAACGCGCGGCCCAACGCGCGGCGCCGCCGCGTTGGTCCCAGACAGCACGAGACCCGGACCGATCGGTCCGGGTCTCGCCGTTCGTGAGGTGAAGGCCTAGACCTCCTTGAACTCGCCTTCGACCGTCTCCTCGCCCTCGGGCGCGGCGCCGCGCCCTCGGCCGAGCTCGCCGGCCTCGGTGCCGTCCGTGGACGACCCGTTGGTCGACCCGTCCGTGCCGGCGGCATCGGCCGCCGCGGCCGCCTGGTAGGCGGCCGTCGAGACCCGCTGAGCGTCTCGGCGAGCGACGTCATCCGGCTGCGGACCGCGTCGACGTCGGAGCCCTTGAGCGCCTCGCGCAGCGCCGGCGACCTTGTTCTCGACCTCGAGCTTGTCCTCGGACGAGACCTTGTCGCCCAGGTCCTTGAGCGTCGCGCTCGGCCTGGAAGGTCAGGGCCTCGGCCTGGTTGCGGGTCTCGACCTCCTCGCGCCGCTTGCGGTCCTCCTCGGCGTGCTCCTGGGCGTCGCGGACCATCTGGTCGACGGCGCTCTTGTCGAGCATCGACGAGGCCGTGATCCGGACCTGCTGTTCCTTGCCGGTCGCCCGGTCCTTGGCCTTGACGTCGAGGATGCCGTTCGCATCGATGTCGAACGTGACCTCGATCTGCGGCACGCCCCGCGGAGCCGGCGGGATCCCGTCGAGGATGAACCGGCCGAGCGTCTTGTTGTCCGCCGCGAAGTCGCGCTCGCCCTGGAGGACGTGGATCTCGACCTGCGACTGGCTGTCCGACGCGGTCGAGAAGACCTGCGACTTCGACGTCGGGATGGTCGTGTTGCGCTCGATGAGCTTGGTCATCACGCCGCCGAGCGTCTCGATGCCGAGCGACAGCGGCGTCACGTCGAGGAGCAGGACGTCCTTGACGTCGCCGGCGAGCACGCCGGCCTGGATCGCGGCGCCGATCGCCACGACCTCGTCCGGGTTGACGCCCTTGTGCGGCTCCTTGCCGCCGAACATCTTCTTGACCGCCTCGACGACGGCCGGCATGCGGGTCATGCCGCCGACGAGGATGACCTCGTCGATGTCGCCCGGCTTGAGGCCGGCGTCCTTGAGCGCGGCCTTGACCGGGCCCGCGGTCTTCGTCGACGAGGTCGGCGACGAGGTCCTCGAGCTTCGCCCGGGTGAGCGTCACCACGAGGTGCTTCGGCCCGGTCGCGTCGGCGGTGATGTACGGCAGGTTGATCTCGGTCGTCGCGGTCGACGACAGCTCGATCTTCGCCTTCTCGGCGGCCTCCTTGAGGCGCTGGAGGGCCTGCTGGTCCTTGGCCAGGTCGATGCCCTGGTCCTTCTTGAACTCGGCCAGCAGCCAGTCGATGACGCGCTGGTCGAAGTCGTCGCCGCCGAGGTGCGTGTCGCCGTTGGTGGCCTTGACCTCGAAGACGCCTTCGCCGAGCTCGAGGATCGAGATGTCGAACGTGCCGCCGCCCAGGTCGTAGACGGCGATCTTCTCGTCGCCCTTCTTGTCGAGGCCGTAGGCGAGCGCCGACGCGGTCGGCTCGTTGATGATCCGCTTGACGTCGAGGCCGGCGATGCGGCCGGCGTCCTTGGTCGCCTGGCGCTGCGTGTCGTCGAAGTAGGCCGGGACCGTGATGACCGCCTCGGTGATCTTCTCGCCGAGGTAGGCCTCCGCGTCGGTCTTGAGCTTCTGGAGGATCATCGCGCTGATCTCCGGCGGCGTGTAGCCCTTGCCGTCGGCGAGCTTGACGGCGACGCCGTCGCTCTTGGGATCCTTCTCGACCGTGTACGGGACGAGGTCCTTGCTGCGCTTGACCTCCGGGTCGTCCCAGCGACGGCCCATGAAGCGCTTGATCGAGTAGACGGTGTTCGCGGGGTTGGTGACCGCCTGGCGCTTGGCCAGCTGGCCGACCAGCCGCTCGCCGGTCTTCGTGAAGGCGACGACCGACGGGACCGTCCGACCGCCCTCGGCGGACGCGATGACGGTCGGCTCGCCGCCCTCCATGACGGCGACGACGGAGTTCGTCGTCCCGAGGTCGATGCCGATGATCTTGCCCATGGTCGGTGTTGCTCCTTGGATGTCGTTGGATGCAGGCTGGTGGGTGGTCAGTTGATGGGTTCGGTGGAGGCGGCGCCGGCGACGGCCACGAGGGCCGGGCGCAGGACCCGGTCGCGCAGTCGGTAGCCGCGGCGGACCTCTTCGACGATCTCGCCCTCGGGTCGCCCGGTGCCGGGCACGTTGGCGATCGCCTCGTGCTCGCGCGGGTCGAACGGCCGGCCCGGCGCCGCGTCGATCGGGCTGACGCCCTCGCTCTTCGAGCAGGCTCCGCAGCTTGCGGTCGATGGCCGCGATGCCCTCGAACCAGGGGTCGTCCGCGATCGATGCTGGCCGGGCCTCGATGGCGCGGTCGAAGTCGTCGGCGACGGTGAGGACCTTGCGGATCAGGTCCTCGCCGGCGAGGCCGAGGTCGCGCGTCGCGCTCCTCGGTCGGTCCGACGCTTGAAGTTGAGGAACTCGGCGCGCTCGCGCTGGAGCGCGACGAGGTACTCCTCGGCGGCCTGTCTGGGCCTCGTCGAGCTCGGCTGTCAGCGCCTCGATCTCGGCGAGCAGCGTCGTGGGCGAGATGTCGATCTCGTCGATCCGCGCCTGGGCGCGCGTGCGATGACGGTCAGGCATACAGGTGGTCCACCAGTTCGTTCATCAGGCCCGAGACGAAGCGGACCGTGCCGATCGCCTGCGAGTAGCTCATGCGGGTCGGGCCGAGCACGCCGACCACGCCGATCGCCCGGCCCGGCGCGACCGTACGGGGCGAGGACGAGGGACACGTCGCGCATCTCGATCGGCGCGTTCTCGTGGCCGATGAAGACCTGGATGCGTCCCGGCGTCGGCGACGCTGCCGACGAGCTGCCCGAGATAGGCCCGGTTCTCGAGCGCCGAGAAGACGCGCCGGAGCTTGTCGCTCTGGGCGAACTCCGGCGCGTCCATGACGTTGAGCAGGCCGTCGCTGAAGACCTCCTCGATGGCCGTCGCGTCGTAGTCGCGGACGATCCGGACGACGCGCTCGCCGACGCGCCGGGCGAGCCCCTCGACGCGGTCGTCGTCGTCGAGAGTCGCGCGACGACCGGGCTCGGCGCGCTCGGCGGTCAGGCCACTCAGTCGCTCGTTGAGGAGCGCCGCGACCGGCGTTGAGCGTCGGCTGGTCCAGCGGCGTCGTCGTCGGCGAGATTGACGAGCGCCTGCTTGATGGCGCCCTCGCGCAGGACGAGGATCAGGCTGGCCATCCGCTCGTTGATGGCCACGAGGTCGATCCGGCGGATGTGCGCCGACGCGGGGCTTGGCCGGCGTGGCGAGGCCGGCCGAGCGGGTGATGCTCGCGAGGGTCGTCGCCGCGAGGCGGAACCAGTGCTCGCTGGCGAACTCGACCTGGCCGAACTGGTGGCGGATCATCAGCTGCTCGACGGCGGGCAGCGGGACCGCATCGACGATCGACTCGACGTAGAAGCGGTAGCCCGGCGTCGGTCGGCATCCGGCCGGCGGACGTGTGCGGATGGGTCAGCAGGCCGGCCGTCTCGAGCTCCGCGAGGATGCTGCGGACGGTCGCGCTCGACACGCCGAGGCCGTAGCGCTCGACGAGCGCCTGGCTGACCGACCGGCGTCGCGGTCGTGACGTATTCCTCGATGACGGCCCGAAGGATCGCCTGTGCGCGAAGGTCCAGGGGGCCGAGGGGGCGGCGTTTCGACGCGCCAAGGTCGGTCTCCCAAGTGGTTAGCACTCTAGAGGTGAGAGTGCTAACGGGGTTGCCGGCATCGTAGCAGTCCCGAGGTCCGAGTGTCAACGGATGACACCCTGGTCCTGACGACGGTACCGGCGGGCTTCGGCGACGGCCTCCGGCACGCTCCTGACGCGCTCAGACGAGGCGGCTGAACAGCTCGTTCGAGAGCAGCCGGCCGCGGGTCGTGAGCACGACGCGATCGTCCGGCGTGACGTCGAGCAGCTCGGCGGCCAGCGCCCACCCGAAGGCGTCCGCGAGTGGCGGCTCGTCGGCGGCCGCGAGCGGCACGCCGGTGTCGAGCCGGAGCCCCAGGATGATCCGCTCCGCCGCCGCGGTCTCCTCGTCGACGGTCTCCGAGCCGCCCGGCGGCAGCGCGGGCGGCCAGCCGTCGGGCGGCGTCAGCGCGGCGAGGTACCCCTCGAGGCGCGCCGCGTTCCAGCGGCGCGTCGCGCCGTCGAAGGCGTGCGCGCCCGGGCCGACCGCCTCGTGCGGTCGACGCTCCCAGTAGACCAGGTTGTGGCGGCTCTCGTGGCCGGGCCGCGCCCAGTTGCTGATCTCGTAGCCGCGGCACCCGAGCTCCGCCGAGCCGGATCGACCGCGTGGTGGTACTGCGCCGCGGCGCGGTCCTCGTCCTGGGCCGGGCGGGCGATCTCCCGCCAGCGGCGGGCGCCGGTCGTCGTCGGGAGGTGGTCGCCGGTCGGGCCGGTCAGCCCCTCGGCGTCCGGGTCGTCGAGCGTCAGGGCGTACAGCGAGAGGTGGTCGGGCGCGAGGTCGAGCGCCGCGTCGAGCGTCGTCATCCAGTCGACGACGCGTCTGGTCCGGGCACGTCGTACAGCAGGTCCAGGCTGACCGAGCCGATCCCCGCGGCGCGCGCCGCCGCCACGGCATCGGCGACGTCGCCGGCCCGGTGCCGCCGACCGAGCCGCCGCAGCCGCGCGTCGTCCATCGACTGCGCGCCCGAGCGAGAGCCGCGTGATCGCCGGCGTCGACCCAGGCGGCCGCGTCGCCGCGCTCGTCCGGCCCGGGGTTGGCCTCGAGCGTGATCTCGGCGCCGTCGGCGAGCCCGAACCGCGCCGGACGTGCTCGATCAGTCGCGCCGACGCACGTCGGGCGGGAGCAGCGACGGCGTCCCGCCGCCGAGGTAGAGGCTCTCGAGGGCGGGCCGCGTCTCGGCCGAACGCCGCATCGAGCGCGTCGGCCCGCAGGTCCAGCTCGACCTGGAGCGCGGCGACGAACGCGTCGACCCGGGCCTTGCGGCCCGCGGGTGGCCGCGCCCGCGTAGACGACGAAGTCGCAGTACGGGACAGAGCGAGACGCAGAACGGGATGTGGACGTAGAGCGCGACGGGCGGTGCCTGCCGCGGCGCGGTCCTCACCGTTCCCGCGATGGCCGACTCCCGCGATCCCGATGACGCGCCAGCCCTCGGGCGGCCGGCGTCGCTTGTCGATCTCCTCGACCTCGCGGCCGCGGGGCTTGGTCTGGCCGGCGTGGCCGGTGCACAGGAAGACCGCGAACCGGGTGATGGCGTGGCCGAGGAACGCCGCCGCGATCCCGCCGGTCGCCGCCGTCAGCCAGCCGCCGATGAGGCCCATCCCGAGCGTCAGGACGAGCAGGTACCGGTCGCGCCCGGAGGCGCCGAGCCGCGTCGTCAGCGTGTACAGGAGCGCCTGGATGATGTTGGCGAGGCGTCGGGTTCGATGCCGTCGAGAGCAGCAGGCCGAAGATCGCGCCGCGGAACGCGACCTCGTCGATGAACGCGGTCGCGATCGAGTTGAGCAGCGCGCCCGGGTACGACCAGGCGTCCGGGAACCGGATCCGGTGGTAGCGGTACGTCGCGAAGGCGATCGCGACGCCGACGCCCGGCGAGCCCGTAGGCGATGCCGCCGATGATCGTCCCGAGCCGGTCGCCCGAGCCCGAGGAACAGAGTCTCCTGCGGCGTCGGGTGGATGAACAGGATCGCGATCGCCAGCCCGACCCCGAGCCCGTACCAGGCCATGCGGCGGCGGATCTTCGGGCTGCTCGCCGTCGCGGGTCGCCTCGTAGTACTCGGCGGTGCCGAAGCGCTCGGCGTCGAGGCGGAGCATCACCATCAGCAGCGCCAGCCCGACGCTGATCAGCCCGCGTGACCAGATGATGTAGTCGTCCACGGCCCGCCTGCTACGCCCTCGTCCATCCGGAGCATCGCCAGGAACGCCTCCTGCGGGATCTCCACCGAACCCACCCGCTTCATGCGCTGCTTGCCCTCTTTCTGCTTCTCGAGCAGCTTGCGCTTGCGCGTGATGTCGCCACCGTAGCACTTGGCGAGCACGTTCTTGCGCATGGCGCGGACCGTTTCGCGCGCGATGACGTTCGATCCGATGGCCGCCTGGATCGGGATCTCGAACATCTGGCGCGGGATCAGCTCCTTGAGCCGCTCGCCAGCGCGCGGCCGACGGCCTGCGCCCGGTCGCGGTGGACGATGAGCGACAGCGCGTCGACGGGCTCGCCGTTGACGAGGATGTCGACCTTCGACCAGGTTCGCCGCGCGGTAGCCGAGCTCCTCGTAGTCCATCGACGCGTAGCCCTGGCTGCGGCTCTTGAGCTGGTCGAAGTAGTCGACGATCAGCTCGGCCAGCGGCATCTCGAAGTGCAGGACGACGCGCTGTCGGGTCGAGGTACTCCATGTCGATGAAGTCGCCGCGCCGGTTCGTGGACAGCTCCATGAGCGGGCCGATGTACTGGCTCGGGGTCACGACGCTCAGCTTGACCCACGGCTCCTCGATGGCCTCGATGTCGATCGGGTCGGGCAGCAGGGCCGGGTTGTCGACGACCACCGTGCCGCGGCCGAGGGTCAGGACTGACGTGGTACTCGACCGACGGCGCCGAGGCGATGAGGTCGAGGCTGAACTCGCGTTCCAGGCGCTCCTGGACGATCTCCATGTGGAGCAGGCCGAGGAAGCCGCAGCGGAACCCGAACCCGAGGGCGACCGAGCTCTCGGGCTCGTACGTGAAGCTCGCGTCGTTGAGGTGCAGCTTCTCGAGCGCGTCGCGCAGGAGCGGGTAGTCCTCGCCCGAGACCGGATAGATGCCGGCGAAGACGAGGCTCTTGGCCGGCTGGTAGCCGGGAGCGGCTCCGTGGCGGGTCGGGCGACCGTCGTGAGGGTGTCGCCCACCTGCGCGTCGCGGACGCTCTTGAGGCCGGTGGCCACGTAGCCGACCTCGCCGGCCACGAGCTGCTTGACCGGCACGAGCTGCGGCCGGAACACGCCGAGCTCCAGCGGCTCGGCCTCGGCGCCGCTGCCCATGAGGCGGACCGGCTCGCCGGTCTTGAGCGTGCCCGGCGGCGAGGCGGACGTAGACGATCACGCCCTTGTAGGCGTCGTAGTGGCTGTCGAAGATGAGGCCCTGGACCGGCGCGGCCGGCGTCGCCCTTGGGCGGCGGGATGCGCGCCACGATCGCCTCGAGGATCTCGGGCACGCCCGTGCCGTCCTTGGCCGAGGCGAGGATGACCTCCTCGCGCGGGATCGCCAGCACGCTCTCGAGCTCGTCCATGATCGTGTCCGGGTCGGCCGAGGGCAGGTCGATCTTGTTGAGGACCGGGATGAGCGTGAGGTTCTCGCGGAGCGCGAGATGGACGTTGGCGAGCGTCTGGGCCTCGATGCCCTGGGTGGCATCGACGACGAGGATCGCGCCCTCGCACGCCTGGAGGCTGTGGCTGACCTCGTAGGCGAAGTCGACGTGGCCGGGCGTGTCGATGAGGTTCAGCCCGTAAGTCAGGCCGTCGGCGGCCGTGTACTCGAGGCGGACCGCCCGGGCCTTGATGGTGATGCCCTTCTCGCGCTCCAGGTCCATCGAGTCGAGGACCTGGCTCGTCATCTGCCGCGCGTCGATCGTGTGCGTCAGCTCGAGCAGCCGGTCGGCGAGGGTCGACTTGCCGTGGTCGATGTGGGCGATGATCGAGAAGTTGCGCAGGCGGTCCTGCGGGATCGGATTACTCATTCAGAGAACGGTTTGCGCGGTTGACCCAAGCCGGCGATGTCATCGACCTCGAGGTGGACGAACTCGGCACACGCCCGAACCTTGTCATCGAATTGCATCGGAGGGCGACTGGACCGTCCCTCGTAGTAGCCCACTCGGGACTCCGTGGCGTCACGGCCTTCGATGTACCACCCTGGGCTCGACCGCTTGTCTTCCGAGTAGTCGAGCCAGGCGCGCATCCAATCAGGGTGTTGCGCCAAGCAGTCGGCTAGCCGCTCGACCGTGACCTCGTCGCGTCGACCTCGATAGTCTGATCGCTCGACGAGCTCGACAGCGCTCACGGTTCCGAGGGCATAGAGATCCGTGGCGATACGGGCTACGGCGATCACCACGTCATCGAGTCCCGACATCGTGTTGGTCTGGCCCCTCTGGCGAACTCACGGGCGGGAGCATACGTGAACGGGACGCGGGGCTATCCCCGCGCGGACCGCGTCCACTCCTGGACGTGACATGGAGAGAGGCCCGACCCAAGGGTCGAGCCTCTCGTGCTCATCGGATGGACCAGCCTCGTTCGAATGGGGGGTCGGTCACCGCCCCATCCGAACCCTACTTGCGGCTGTTGTAGCTGGACAGACCCGACCAGTCGCCCTTCGCCGCGTACGACGCTTGGGTCGGCCACGAGTCGAGGCTCGAGGGCGGCAGCGCTCCGCTTTGCGCGACGACCTTCCGCAAGTCCGATGGATCGGCGTGCTCGAGCTCCTCATAGGTCGTGATGCCACCGTCGGACAGGATCGAGGACATCCGTGGCCCGATGCCGCTGAGCTGCGTCAGGTCGTCGGGGGCCGCCGCCTTCGCCTTCGGCTTCGCGCCGCCGGTGTGGTGGCTGGGCTCTGCATGTTGCTTGTTGTACTTCATGAGGCCCTGCCAGTCGCCACTCGCGGCGTAGCTGGCCTGCATCGGCCACGACGCGACATTGCCGGGCGGCACCATGTCCGACGAATGCAGCGCGTGCCGCAGTGTCGGCTCGTTGGCCTGTGCCAGGGCCGCGTAGGTCGTGATCCCGGCCGCTCCGAGGGCGTCCGAGGCCTTGGGCCCGATGCCGGACAGCTGCGTAAGGTCATCGGCCTTCGCCGGCGCGGCAGCCGCGACAGCCGCAGCAGCCGCGACCGGCGCCGCAGCCTCGGCCGGCGGGGCCTCTTCGGGAACTTCCACCTCGTAATCCGCCACGGCCTCGGCGCCGCCGAGCTCCTCGGTCCCCTCCACGACCAGGGCCTTGAGCGCGGCCGCCTTCTGTGCCGGCATCGTGCTGTGGATCAGGAGGGCCTTCTCGGCCGCGACCGCCTGTTCGATCATCCCGATCGAGCCGCCCCAGTTCCCCTCATACAGGATGAAGAGGGCGCTCTTTCCCTTCTCGAGCTCCTTCGTGATCTGCCGCATGAACTTGTCGTCGATCCCGATGTCGTGCAGGCGGTTGCGCAGGCCGTTCAGGACACCGAGTGTTGCGCCGCCGACGACCGCACCCACCGGCCCGAGGACGATCGCGCCGACGATGACGCCGAGCCCGGCCCCACGGACGGTGCCCTTCGCGCCACCGAGGTCCTCGGTCTGATGCACCTTGACCCGGAACCTGGTCCGGTCGGCGATCGCCGCATCGACGATCGTCACGTTGGCGTCGACCTCGTCGATCGCCTGGATCCGCTTCAGCAGTCGACGTGACTGATCCTTCGTATCCAGCACGAAGACGGCAAGGGTCTGACCGTAGTCGTCGCTCATCTATCCAGTCTCCTCTCATCTGGGACTATGGCGCGCCACTGTCGGTGGTCTACGGTTTCGGCTGGGTCTCGCATCATCATCGAGCCCCGCCGACCGCCCTCATCGTCTGGGCTGGGGGTAGACGAGGGCGGCGGGATGTCGGTCACGTCCGGATGAGGTCGTCAGTGGCGCGCACGCTCATCGACGGCCCGCGACCGGTCCTCTGGACACCTCCCTCCCCTGAGCCTGCCGGATGGCCCTCTCTGTGTCGTGGTGAGGGGCCGCGAAGCTATCCCGGCAGGCGTCCGACGATGCTAGGCCTCGGCGGCCCCGAGCGCAACAACCACCGACGCCAAGGGATCGGACGAGACGGTCAGGCCTGCGACCCGGCGAGCACGGTCACCCCGACGATGATGAGCGCGACCCCGGCGACCTGGATGCGCGCCAGGCGCTCCCCGAACAGCAGGAAGGCGACGACGGCGCTGATCGCCGCAAACTGACTGCCCATGACCGCGACGATCGGGATGCTCTCGCGGGCACCCCACGCCGACGCCGTCGACCCGAGGATCTCGCCGGCCCCGGCCACGATGAGCAGGGGCAGCGCCGCCCGCGTGAGGCGCAGCCGTCCCGACAGCGCGATCGGGACCGTGATGAGGCCGATGCCGACGACCCGGGCGGCCATCGCGACCCACACGGCGGGCACAAAGGCTGCGGCGCGGCCGCTCGCCACCAGTCCGACGCCGAAGACGAGGGCGGCGCCGACGGCGAGGAAGACGCTCCGGCGCATCTCGCGATCCGAGACGGGCGGCGTGTGCGTGCGCGGTCCTGGCGCGACGGTTGACGGCGCGGCGGCGGGCGCGTCGAGCGCGTCCGCGACGAGGTCGAGATCGCCGGCCGGGACATCGGAGGTCGAGCGCTCGAGCGATGAGAGCACGACCCCGCAGGCCACGAGGGCCAGCGCGGCGCCGGCGACGAGGCCGACGGTGTCGCCCAGGCTGATCGCGATCAGGGCGGCGACCGCGCCCTCCGTCGCGACGATCGGCGCGACGATCGACACCTTGCCGATGGTCAGCGCCATGTACGTGAGCATCAGGCCGAGCGCGTAGCAGACACCCGCGATCGCGAGCAGCGCGATCGTTGACGGCTCGATGGACGCGGGCGCCGGCGTGAGGATCGCGAGCGGGGCGCCGACGAGGACCCCGATCAGCATCACCCAGGCGAGCACGACGCGCGACCCGAGCATGCGGCTGGTTCGCGATGAACAGAGGGTGGCGGCGGCCCACAGCACGGCGGCCGCGAGGCCGCCGACGATCGCGGTCACAGGCAGCAGTCTGCGGGGTTCGATCGGTCGCTGCCGGGCGGGGTCGGCGCGTCGACGTGTGCTACCATCCGCCTTCGCGTCCGTCGCTCACCACGCGCCGCGCGCCCATCGACCGATCCCATCATCGAGGTTCTTCCACCTTGGCCAAGACGCCCCGCACCTGGACGGGCGCTCGTACGCCGTCGGGACTCAAGCGAGTCCGTCAGGCGCAGAGCCGCCACGAGGTCCTTCAGCCGCGCCGGACCGCCGCGAAGACGTACGTCGCGAAGGCCCTGCGCGCCGCCGCCGCCCCCGATCAGTCGGCCGTCGAGCCGACGGTCGCCCTGATCGAAGCGCTGAGCGCCCTCGATCGCGCGGCGAAGGCCGGCGCCATCCATCCGAACGCGGCCGCCCGCCGCAAGTCGCGCCTCACCCGCAAGGTCAACGCCGCCCTCGGCGGGGCGTCGGTGCAGACCGGCGCGTTTGTCACGAAGTCGACCGGCAAGGCCGCGGCGCAGAAGGCCGCGAAGGCTCGCATCGCCGCCAGCAAGGCCGGCAAGGCGAAGGGCGCGCAGACGGCGGCCGGCAAGGCCCGCGCCGCGTTGAGCAAGACGGCCCGCGCCGAGGCGGCAGCCGCGAAGGCAGCCGAGGCGGCCGCCGCCGAGACCGCGACGCCGGTCAAGGCGGCCCCGAAGGCAAGCGCCGCGAAGACCAAGGCCGCGCCGAAGAAAGCTGCGAGCACCACCAAGTCCGCGCCGAAGGCCGCGGCCAAGGCCGCTCCGAAGGCGACCGCCAAGCCGGCCGCGAAGTCCAAGAAGACCGCCTCGAAGTAGCCCGGCCCGCGAGCAATCCGACGCCCCGCGAGCACCCGACGCCCCGGTCGCCGACCGGGGCGTTGTCGTTGGCGCAGGCTTGTCCGATGACCGGTAACAAGCGCCGGGCCGGTGCGTCTCACGGGCATGAACGACGGGCGGGACGCCACGGCCTCCGATGACTCCCGGCCCGCTCTCGAGCGGCCGCGGACAGGCGGCCGCGCGGACGAGGCGACGCTGACCCGCATCTACGAGGAGCGGCGGTCGGAACTGCTCGGCTTCCTGATCAGCACGACCCACGACCGAGAGGCCGCCGAGGATCTCCTTCAGGACACCTTCATCCGCCTGATCCGGGAAGCCCGGGCCGGCCGTATGCCGGACGACGTGCGACCCTGGCTGTACCGGGTGGCGGCCAACGCCGCGATCAGCCGAAGCCGGCGTGGCGCAGTGTGGCATCGTCTCGTGCCACGCCTCGTTGACCGTGGCGAGCCCGTGCGACCCGACGGCGAGGCCCTGCGCGTCGAGCGTGATGCTGGACTGCAAACGGCCCTGGCCGAGCTGGCGCCGGACGCGCGGGCCGCGCTGCTGCTCGCCGCGCAGGGCTTCGACGGCCGCGAGATCGCCGCCTCGATCGGGCGAAGCGAAGGCGCAACACGGACGCTGATGTGTCGCTCCCGCGTCCAGTTGCGTCGTGTCCTTGACGCCGCGGAGGGTCAGGCATGAACGCCGCCGAGCGACGCCTCCACGAGCGAACGCTGGAGCTCGCCGCGAGCGCGATCGATTTCGACCTCACCAGCGCCGAGAGCGTCGACCTCGAGGCCCATCTGGCCACGTGTACGTCGTGCGGCCGGGACGCGGCCGGACTTCGCGCAGATGCCTTGGCGATCCGGCCACCGGTGACCCTCATGCCGTCGCAGCGTGTGGACGACGCGGTGCGCAGAGAGATCGCGCGAGGCGGCGCTCGACCGCAGCGCTTCCTGCTGTTGGCGGCGACCGCCCTCATCCTGCTGGGCCTGCTCGCAGCGGTGGCTGTCGGCGCCGCCCTCCTCCGCACGCAGGAAACGCTGCCGATGACGGTGGTGCCGACGGATCGAGCGGCCGTGGCTGATCCGGTCCCGAACGCTTCACCGACGCTGGGCGAGTCCTGGCGGACCCTGGACGTCCCCGGGGGGTCGAGCGGTCGCCTCATCGAGGCGGTCACGATCGCGGGCGCGGGGCTGGTCGGCGTGGGGCGTGGTGGCTGCGACACGGACGCAGCGAAGGACCCGACGGCCTGTTTCGGCGCCGCCTGGACTGCCGGAGCCGACTGGTCCATCACCGCCGTCCCCGACCAGGACGGCTTGCGAGTCGGTCTCTCGAATCCGACGAGCGGACCCGAAAAGGGGATCTACGACGTCGCCTTCGGACCGAACGGGATCGTGGCCGTCGGCTACCCACTGGATCCCGATGTCGTCGGACGTCCAGGCATCTGGCGGTCACCAGACGGGCGAACGTGGCAGCGAGCCCGGGTGGACTTCGGGCCTCCATCCCTCGGCGTGAGGCTCAGCGCGATCGGCGCGAGCGAGCGGGGATACGTCGCCGTCGGTTCGCTCGTCGACGGCACGAGGGCACAGGGCCCTGACATCACGGCACGTGCGGCGGCGTGGGTTTCCGGGGACGGCGTTACGTGGACCCGCGCCGCCGATACCGCGGACATGAACGTCGGGCCGTGCCTGGACACGCTCGAGGAACCGAGCTGTGGCGGCATGCTGGGCATCAGCCCGAGTGGCGATGGCTTCGTCGCCGTCGGATATGCCCGAACCGAATTCGACGCCTGCCGCCCAGATCCGCCCAGCCGCGTGGACATCCGCCGACGGCCTGGCATGGATCCGGTCGGACACGGGCCTTGACGTCGCCGGGTCATTGTCGGACGTGACCCAGGGTGGGCCTGGCCTCGTGGCGGTCGGCTCGATCTGTCAGCCGGATTGCTTCGGCCCCGCGTCAGTGGGCCTCGTCGCAACATCGGCGGACGGCTCTACTTGGGCATTCGCACCCGTTGGCGAGGCCTCTGCGCTGGAGGCGATCGCATCGGCGGGCAGCCGGTTGTTCGCCGTCGGCGCGCGGAACCAGGACGTCGACCTGCCGGCGGAACTCCAAGTGTGGCAAAGCGATGATGGCCTCGACTGGCGACGCGTCGCCGGGGTTCCGAACCTCCGCGATGCCTCGTCCTATCCCGGCTTGGACATCGCCGCGACCGAGGATCGTGTCGTCGTCGTCGGCTGGGCCGGGGTCGGAGCGAACGGCGATCTCCAGAACTTCGCCTTTGTGGGCTCGACATCCGGTCCGACTGCCGGGCCACAGCCGACCGCCTCGGCGGCGACGCCGCCACCGACCGACCCGATCGCATCGGCCATCGACCCCGAGGTGATGCTGCGGGTCGAGATCCGGCCGGACGCGAGCGTTGGCCGGATGCCGTCTCTCACCGTCTACCGCGACGGTTCCGTCCTGCGACGCGATGATGCGAGCGGCCGGATCACCCGACTCACCCCCTCGGGCCTGGCACTCCTGCTGGCCCCGGCCACCGAGAGCGACCTTCTTGCCGCGAGCGGCGAACTTGGCTCCGACCCCGCCTATCAGGGCGGTCGCACGACCTACACGATCGAGCTGCGCCGGGGCCAGGAGATCGTTCGTCGCGAGACCACGAATTCGATGGCGCCGGCGACCCGATCCGAAGCGGAACGGATCATCGCCCTCGCCGAACACCTGGACGATCTCGAGTCCTGGCTGCCGGAGGACGTCTGGGCGACGAAGCCGGCCGCCTTCGAGCCATTCGTCGCGTCCAACTACCTCCTCAAGGTCACGTCGTTCAAGCAGCCTGGAGTCGACTATCCGGCGCAGGCTCTGGATCGCGCGGACGTCGATTGGCCGCTGCCCGGCACGCTCGAAGGCTTCGGAGATCTACCGGACGTGGAGCAGCCGCTCGGTCCGGGGACCACCTCGCGGTGTGGTGTGCTGACGCTGGCCGAAGCCGCCGCGGTGAAGCGGTCGCTGGCCGCGGCGCCATTCGTTCCGATGGGCGAACGTCTGCAGGCCGACCTCGATTGGGCTCCGTCCATCGGGCACGTGACCGTGAGCCTGATCCCTCTCCTTCCGGAGGACCCGCTCGACTGCGCGGTCGACCTGTCGTGGCCGTGAGGCCGTCGTGGCAGGCGCTCATGCCGGCCGGGGTGCGGCCTCGCTCCCCGGCGTCGGCTTCGGGCGGAAGAAGCCGTAGAGGATGCCGCCGGTGAGTCCCCCGGCCGCGGTCAGGAGGAAGACCGTTCCGGCCGTCCCGAACTGCTCGCGCCAGTAGAAGCCCGTGAACGTGCCGACGTCCGTGACGCCCACCGAGGCGAACTCCGGGCCCCGCCCGTCGTCGAGGTAGCGCTGGTACACGCAGTCGGCGCCGGGCGCACAGGTCAGCGACCCCCCGAGGCCCGGGTCGCGGAAGCCGTTGTCGGCATAGAAGAACAGGGCCTTCGTGCCCAGCAGCAGGGCCGCGGTCGTGACGCCGGTGACGACGCCGGCGAACAGCGCGTTCGAGAGGATCCGCCGCCACGGGCCGGCACGCCGGTCCGAGCGAGCGTTCGCGTAGTAGCCGATCATCACGCCCGACGGGAACGCGAGGAGCCAGACGACGGGCTCGATCGGGATGACGAGCAGGAAGCTGACCCCGATCGTGACCGCCATGCCGATCCCGACGTAGGCGGCCGTGATGGCACCGCGATCGGCGATCCGGTTCACGACCCCGAGAGTGCCGATCGACCCGGATAGCGCGCTGCGTCGCCGAGCTCTCCCTCGATCCGCAGCAACCGGTTGTATTTGGCGACACGCTCCGACCGCGAAGGCGCGCCGGACTTGATCTGCCCGGTCCCCATCGCGACGACGAGATCGGCGATCGAGGTGTCCTCGGTCTCGCCCGAGCGATGCGAGACGACCGCCGACCAGCCGGCGCTGCGCGCGAGCGCGATCGCGTCGATCGTCTCCGTCAGCGTGCCGATCTGGTTGAGCTTGATGAGCACCGAGTTCGCGGCGCCCTGGCTCGATTCCGCGGGCGATCCGTTCGGTGTTCGTGACGAGCAGGTCGTCGCCCACGAGCTGGGTCGTGTGGCCGAGACGGGTCACGAGCTGCTGCCAGCCGGTCCAGTCGTCCTCGGCGAGCCCGTCCTCGATCGAGACGATCGGGTAGCGCGCGACCCAGTCCGCCCAGAGGTCGATGAGCTCGCCCGAGTCCAGGGTCCGGCCTTCCTTCGCGAGGACGTAGCGGGTCGCTGCACCATCGACGCCCGAGCCGGGCTCGACCAGCTCGCTCGTCGCGGGGTCGAGCGCGATCGCCACGTCGTCGCCGGGGCGGTAGCCGGCGCGTTCGATGGCTCGCAGGATGATCTCCACCGCGGCCTCGTTCGATGGGAGGGACGGGGCGAACCCGCCCTCGTCGCCCTGCCCGGTCGCGTGCCCCTCGTCGTGGAGGATCGCGCGCAGGGCGCCGAAGATCTCGGCGCCGGCGCGGAGCGCCTCGGCGTAGGACTCGACGCCGATGGGCATGACCATGAACTCCTGGAAGTCCGTGGAGTCCTGGGCATGCTTGCCGCCGTTGAGGATGTTGAACATCGGGACAGGCAGGATCCTTGCCCCGACCCCGCCGATATAGCGGTAGAGCGGCAGGTCGTACGCGGCCGAGGCGGCGTGGGCGCAGGCGAGCGACACCCCGAGGATGGCGTTCGCCCCCAGCTTGGACTTGTTCGGCGTCCCGTCGAGGTCGATGAGGACGGCGTCGATGCCGGCCTGGTCCGAGGCGTCGAGCCCGAAGATCGCCGGCGCGATCGTGTCGGTGACGTTGGCAACGGCGCGCAGCACGCCCTTGCCGCCGTAGCGCTTCTTGTCCCCGTCACGCAACTCGACGGCTTCGTGGACGCCGGTCGACGCGCCCGACGGCACGGCTGCCCGGCCGACCGAGCCGTCGGCGAGGACGACATCGACCTCGATCGTGGGGTTGCCGCGCGAGTCGAGGATCTCGCGGGCGTCGATGATGTCGATGGCGGTGTTCACGCGGTGTCTCCGGCTACTTCTTCTTCTTGGGCTCGGCGGGTCGGTCGAGGAGCACGGCGACGCCGGGCAGCTCACGACCTTCGAGGAACTCGAGCGACGCGCCGCCCCCGGTCGAGATGTGGGTCATCTTGTCGGCGAGGCCCTGCTGGGTGACCGCCGCGACCGAGTCGCCGCCCCCGACCACGACCGTCGCACCGGCCTCGGCGCGATCGGCGAGCATCCGGGCCACGGCCTTCGTGCCATGGGCGAACGACGGGATCTCGAAGACCCCCAGGGGTCCGTTCCAGAAGACCGTCTGGGCATCGGCGAGCGCGTCGACCATGAGGTCCTGGCTGGACTTGCCGATATCGACGATGTGCCAGCTCGCCGGGATCTTCTCCGCGGGGAGCGTCTTGTACTCCGTCCCGCGGGTGACCTCCTTGGCCACGATGACGTCGACCGGCAGGATCACGCGGACGCCGTTCTTCTCGGCGTGGTCGAGGATCCGCCGGGCGTCGTCGGCTCGGTCGGGTTCGGCCAGGCTCTTGCCGATGGCCTTGCCCTGCGCGAGCAGGAACGTGTTGGCCATCCCGCCGCCGAGGATGAGCATGTCCACCTTGGTCAGCAGGTTGTCGATCACGCGGATCTTGTCCGACACCTTCGCGCCACCGAGGATGGCCACGAACGGCCGCTTCGGCGCCTCCAGGAGGTTCGACAGCGCGGCGATCTCCCGCTCCATGAGCAGGCCCGCGTAGGCCGGCAGGATCTTCGCGATCCCGACGGTCGAGGCGTGAGCGCGATGCGCCGTCCCGAAGGCGTCGTTGACGAAGATGTCGGCGTAGGAGGCGAGGGCGGCCGCGAAGTCCGGGTCGTTCGCCTCCTCTTCCGCGTGGAAGCGGAGGTTCTCGAGCAGGAGCAGCTCGCCGGGCCGAAGACGCTTCACGGCGTCCTCGGTGCCGACCCCGAGGGCGTCGCCGGTCACCGGCACGTTGCGCCGGATCAGCTCGGTCAGCCGCTGCCCGACCGGGCGGAGGCGCAGGCCGTCCTGGACCTTGCCGTCGGGACGGCCGAGATGGCTGGCCAGGACGACGCGCGCCCCGGCATTGAGCAGGAGCGCGATCGTGGGGATCGCGGCCCGGATCCGCGAGTCGTCGCTGACCTTGCCGTCCGCGAGCGGGACGTTGAAGTCGACGCGGACGAAGACCCGTTTGCCCGCGACATCGGCGTCGCGGACCGTCAGCTTGTCCATGGTGGTCGTCGTCCGTTCAGGCGGCGACCGGGAGGCGTGCCGCGACGTGGACGATCAGGTCCGCGACCCGGCAGCTGTAGCCCCACTCGTTGTCGTACCAGGCGATGACCTTGACGAGGTCGCCGCCGATGACCATGGTCGACGCGGCGTCGATGATCGACGAGCGCGAGTCGCCCTTGAAGTCCATCGAGACGAGCGGCTCGTCCGAGACGCCGAGGATGCCCTCGAGCGGGCCCGCCGCCGCCGTCCGGAAGGCGTCGTTGAGCTCCTCGACCGAGGTCGGCCGGCCGACCAGCGCGGTGAAGTCGACGACGCTCACGGTCGGGGTCGGGACGCGCAGGCTGAACCCGTCGAACTTGCCCTTCAGGTCCGGGATGACGAGGGCCAGGGCCTTCGCCGCGCCGGTCGTCGTCGGGATGATGTTCTGGCCGGCGCTGCGCGCGCGGCGCGGATCCCGGTGCGCGACGTCGAGGATGTTCTGGTCGTTGGTGTAGCTGTGGATCGTGTTCATCAGGCCGCGCTGGATGGTCACGAGGTCGTGGACGACCTTGGCCGCCGGGGCGAGGCAGTTCGTCGTGCAGCTGGCGTTGCTGATGATGTGGTGCGTCGTCGGGTCGTACTTGTCCTCGTTCACGCCGAGGACGATCGTGATGTCCTCACCCTTGGCCGGCGCGCTGATGATGACCTTCTTGGCGCCCGCATCCAGGTGTGCCCGGGCCTTGTCGGCGCTCGTGAAGATGCCGGTGCTCTCGAGGACGATGTCGACCCCGAGGTCGCCCCATGGGAGCGCGGCCGGGTCCTTCTCGGCGAGGATCTTGATCTCGTGGCCGTCGATGATGATCGACGAGTCGCCCGCGGCGACCTCGCCCGGATACGCCCCGTAGGTCGAGTCGTGCTTGAAGAGCAGGGCGTTCATCTCGGCGTCGACGAGGTCGTTGACCGCGACCACCTCGATGTCCGGGGCCCGCTCGATGAGCGCCTTGAGCGACTGGCGGCCGATCCGACCGAAACCGTTGATCCCGACCCGGGTGGTCATCGTCGTACTCCTCGCGGTTGGAACGGCGCCGGGCACCGCTCGTCATGTCGACTGGACACGTCTCGATTCGAGCGCGGGTCGGGACGCGTGAAAACGGATACGTCGCCTGCCCCGCGGAGCTCTCATCGTACGACGTCACGCGAGGGGGCGAACGTTGCGAACGGCTTGCGACGAGGGGGTCCAGGCCCGATCACGAGGGCCGGATGGCCCTTGACTGGCCCGGACAAGGAACGACCCCCGCCGGACCGGCGGGGGTCGTCCAGGCTTCGCGTCGCGAAGGTCGCGTCAGCCGCCGATCTTGAAGACCTTGCCGCCGCACACCGGGCAGGTGCCCTGGAGCGCGGGCTTGCCGTTCTTCATCGTGATCCGCTGCGGGTTCAGGACTTCGACCTTCTTCTTGTCCTTGACGCAATAGGCCTCGGCCATCGGGCTCCTCCTCGGTCTTTGAGCGTCACGAGAGCCTTCGTCCCGCATCCGCCCTGGGCTTCCGTTGGTTCGCGTGGGCTCGCTCGATCAGTCCCTCCAGAGCGACGGTCGCCATCGATCCGTCGCAGCGTCGCGCTTCTGGCGCTCCATCTCGGCCAGGACGAGCAGGCTTTCCAGCCCGGTCTCGACACAGGCCGCCTCGGCCGCGTCCTTGGCATCGCCGCTGACGAACTCGCCGGTGGTCCGATTGGCATACACCGCACAGACGACGCCGGCACGACAGCGGGCGAGTGACGCGAGCACGAGGAGTGCCGACGCCTCCATCTCGAAGTTGATGACACGCTGGCGCGCCATCTCTTCGGCGAGGTCAGGGTAGCGGATGGGCAGCTGCGGGATCGGGCGCCCTTGCGCACCGAAGAACCCCGGAGCCGTGGCCGTCACCCCGACGTGATAGCGGTGGCCCAGACGGGCCGCCGCCTCGATAAGGGCCGCGATCGCCTCATAGTCCGCGACCGCGGGATAGCCATCGTGGACGAAGAAGCTCGTGGTCGCCTCGAGGCGGACGGCTCCCGTCGTGATGGCCAGGTCGCCGAGCTGCATCTCCGGTTGGAGCGCCCCGCAGGATCCGACCCTGATGAAGGTCGGGCGGGTCGTGATCGCCAGGATCTCCGCGACCACGATCTCGACGTTGTCGGTACCGATGCCGGTCGACACCACGGAGACGCGTTCGCCACGGAACAGGCCCGTGGCGGACGCGAACTCGCGATGCCGGTGCTGGAGTTCGATCGAGTCGAAGCGAGCCGCGATGCGGTCGGTCCGATCGGGGTCACCGGGGAGGAGGATGTACTCGGCCAGCTCTCCGGGGCCGAGTCCGATGTGGTACTGCCGTTCACCGGTTGGGATCGCGATCCTGCGATCCGAAGGGTTTTCGACGCGGGTATCCGCGTTCGGCAAGACCTATCCCTCACTCAGGTGCGTGCTCCGCAAGCGCGAAACTCGGCCGAGGATAGTCCCGCGTTCTCACGAGCGTCAAGCGTGGTCGCCCGAGCGTGGATCGTGCTCAGCCGAGCGTGGACCGCCGGCCCCGCCCGTCGGACCCGGCGATGGGCCGACCGCAGCGGCCAGCCGGGGGCCCACGCGGGCGGCGAGCCGGGCCCGGAAACGGCGGCGCCGGAGGAGCGTCACCACCAGGGACGCTGCGGTCAGTCCGACCAGGGTCCCGAGGCCCGCCGCTCCTGCGGCACCCTCGCCGGGGAAGGGTGCGAAGTCAGCCGCGCGATGACCGATGGTCGGTCCCGCGACCCGATCCGGAGCCCCTGGACCCGTCGACCGGGCATCGGCGGCGGGGCTGGCCGCCGTCGGATCGCCGGCGAGGCTGACCGTCGCCGGATCCTCGACCGCCACGATCGGGCCCGATGCGCTCGAATTCGACCCGGCCGGCGACGTTGACCGCATCACCCGACTCGATCAGCGGCAGCAGGTCGGCGGCGGCGGCGCGGAGGACCACGGTCCCGATCGCGGTCCCGTCGTCGAGGCGGAAGCCACCCGGCTGCAGGTCGGTCACGAGCCCACCCACCCGCACGGTCGTCCCGACCAGACCCGCCAGATCCGAGAGGTCGGCGTCAGGCGTGGCGGTGAGGGCTGCGCCGGACGCCGACGCGTGCGTGGCGGTCGCACCGCCGGCGATCGAGCCCGGACCACCGCCATGCGCCCCCGCGGGGCCGCCCCTCGCGCCGGGACCGCCGGCCGCGGTCGGAGCGACGCGCAGATCGGACGGCTGCCGCGGCAGGACCACGTAGCGTCGGTCCGTCGCGGTCGGGTACGGGCGCTGCACGATCCCGACCACGGTCGCCTGGTGGCCCTTGAGCAGCGACGACTCGGGGATGCGGGCGCCGGATCGGCCGAGCACGATCACGCGCGACGCGCCCACGCTCAACTCGGCCCGCCAGCGGTCACCGAGCTTGCGCACCACCTCGATGCGGCCGCTCACCGTCACGACCCGCCATTCGTTCGGCTCGGTCGGCGAAGCATGGAGGACGAGCGGTGTCGGCAGCGGACTCGTCCCGAGCCGGACGACCCGGTCGGCCTGGAGTCGCGGGGCGCCGTAAGCGCGCCCCCACCGTTCCCTCGGCGTGGATGCGCGCTCCCATGGGTGGCGCCTTCGCGTCCGCCGGGAGGCGGACCTCGATCGCTCCGGAGGCATCCTGGACGACGATCAGGCGACCCGACACATCCAGGAGCGTCGACGGGGCGGTCACGACCGCGACGATCGCGACAGCGTGGTCCGTGATGGCGCGGGCCCGGGCGATCGAGACGACCTCGATAGGGCCCGTGGTCGGCCGGGGCGATGCCCAAGCGCTCGGATGCGGCGTCCCCGATGCCTTGGGCGTCGGCGTGGCGGTGGGCACCGGCGCGGCCGTCCGGACGATGTCCGCGGGGTCGCGCAGCCATAGACGGTAGCCATCGAGGGCCCCGGCGTGGGTGGCCCGCTGCCCGACGATGCCGGTGAGCCGGTACGTCGCACCCACCTCGAACGACGCCGCGGTCACGCCGCTCGAGGCGTCAGCCATGACCTTGACCGATGCGGCGCCCACACGCTCGAGGACCAGGCTGATGTCGCCACCCGAGACCTTCGTCGGGCGCTTCGCGAGCTGGCCGACGACGACCGCCAGACGTCCCTCGGTCGCCTCGCTGAGGCCGTCGTTGCCGATGGTGGTGGGGGCGGGCAACGTCCCGGTGGCCAGCCCGGTGATGCCGTCGGCCGCTGGCCGGATCTCGAGCTGGCCATAGGGCGCGGCGAGCTTGCCGCGCACCTCGATGACGGCCCCGCGGGCGGGCGCCGCCACCGTTGTGGGCAGGCGCACGCCGATCCCGCCCGTGTCGTCGCCGATGGCGACGAGCCCAGGGATCCCGGTCCGGCCGGCCTCGGCCATGACGGTCCCGCGAAGCGTCACGGTGCTGCCGACGGGGAGCGCTCGTGCGGCCGCGATCGACCCGACGGCGGGCGCAGGCGTCGGCGTCGGGGTGGGAGTCGGGGTCGGGGTGGGCGTCGGGGTCGGCGTGGCAATCGGCTTGGCGGTCGGGCTCGGGGTCGGCGTGGGGGTCGGCGTCGGGGTCGGCGTGGGCGTCGGAGCCGGCTCGGCGATGACCAGGTCGCCCTCGTTCATGGCGTAGACCCGGTACCCGCCGACGCCCGATCCGGTGCTGTCGCGCTGGCCGAGTGGGCCCCGCGCAGTGACCACGTCGCCGGTCGCGACCTCGAGCTCGCCGAGGGCCACCGGTCCGATGACGGTCTTGACGACGCCGGTCCCGTCGTCGATGTCCACCGAGAGGCCGTCGGCCAGGTTGCTCGGCGTGCTCGAGACGACGCCGCTGACGACGACCCGTGCGCCTTCCAACGCCTCGCCGACTTGGCCGGCCTCGACCTCGACGACGGCCGGCAGGCCGACGGTCCCCTGAGCCTGGATGTCCGCCTCGGCCGCGCGGATCGTGCGCTGTTCATAGCGCGTCCCGAGCGTGCCGTGAAGGTGGACGACCGTCCCGGCCGGGAGCGATGCCGGGACGGCGGCATCGAGGTACACCCCGATCCCGCCGGTCTCGTCCTGCACGAAGGCGCTCCGTCCCGACTCGAGCGCGCCGAGCGACGTGGTGAGCACGCCGTCGACCGTGACGTCGGTGCCGTCCGGCAGCGCTCGAGCGGCTGCGATCCGTGTGACCGTCCGGTGCAGGCGTGGGCGTGGGCGTGGGCGTGGGCGTCGGTACGGGCACGGGAGTCGGCGTCGGAGTCGGGACCGGCGCCGGGACCGGCGCCGGGACGGGCGCGGCGGTCGATTCCCTGCGGCGACGGCGTCGCGGTGACGAAGAAGTCGGCGCTGTTGTCGTTCGTGTCGGAGCCGTTGCCGCCGCTCCCACCGGGCGCCCGCTCGAGGCTGGACCCCGACCGGGCGGCGGGGCGGCCGTCCCTTCGACGAACGCATTCGTCGCGTCGCCCCACCCGAGGGCATCCACCGGCGCACCGCCGACGACGCGCAGGACCAGCGCGCCGCCGGTCGCCGCGAACCCACCCGTGTAGGTCGCGTCCGCGATCGTGGCGAACGAGCCCGCCGCGTTCGCGATGAGCATCCGGCGACCCGGCTCGAGCACTGTGGACGCGCTCCACGTCGCCTTGCGCGTCACCGTCGAGCCCGACGACGTCGCGTACGCCACCTCGAGGCCGGCGAGATCGACCGGTCCAGGCCCCTGGTTCGCGATCTCGACGAACTCGTCCGATGCCGAGACCCCACCCGTATGCGCCTCGCTGATGACGAGCGTCGACGTCGGCCAGGTCACGGCCGCGGCCAGGACCGGCGCCGTCGAAGCGGGAGCGGCGGGCCACGGCCAGACGGTCGTGACGAACGCGAAGAGCGCGGCGATGGACCCCAGCCGGACACCAGCCATGACTGACCTCCCGGCGGGGCACGGGCGGCGGTCGTGGCGGTGCCGTGGTTGTATCAGCCGGCGCTTACCTGCGGCTCACCGTGACGTATCGACTACGATGCACAGCACGTCCAGATCCGATACCGCAGGAGAGACCGTGGCCCGCGCCAAGAGGACCGATCGCGCCGAGGCGCGCCGCCGCTATCGAGCCGAGATGGGCACCGAGGTGCCCGGGGATGGCGCCGACGAGGCAACGGGCTCCGCGGCCGCACCGGCCTCGCGAGGCCGCACCGGTGCCCCGCCGATGTCGAGCCCGCCGGGCCGGATCGGCATCACGGTCGCGCTGCGCCAGTCGATCCACCCGGTCAACCTGCGCGAGGACCTCGCCGCACTGCCGTTCCTGCTGACGAGGACGCCGGCGTTCCTCATCCCGGCTGCGCTGATCCTCGCGACCACCGTGGCGGTCGCGGTCGTGGGCCGCAGCTCGTTCGTCACGAACCTGCTGGCCACCTACCTCCTCGAGGCCCCCTCGATCGCCGCGGTCTTCATCGCCGGGTTCCTGGCGCCTCGCGCGAGCTGGCTGCTCGGCCTGATCGTCGGGCTGCTGGCGGCGATCTGCTACTCGGCCCTCCTGATCGCGGTCCCGCTCAAGCTGTATCCACCCGAGCTGTTCGGCCCGATGCCAGCCGGGACCGAGCAACGGTTCATCCAGTCGGCCTTCCTGCTCGGCCCGACGATGGGCGCGCTGTTCGCGGCGGCCGCGGCCTGGTACCGGCGGTTCCTCCAGCTCTCCAACCCGAACCGTGGACGACGGGCGACGGCCAACAAGAAGCAGGGCCCCGACGGCCGGAAGCGCAGCAGCGGATCCTCGAAGCCGACGAGCGCCCGACGCTAGGAGCCGATCAGCCGAGTCGTCGCATCCCGGCATAGCCCGTCTGGCGGACGCCGTCGGGCCGATCCGGCCCGCCGGCCGCGGCGGCCAGCTCGGGGAGTGGCTGGACGTCGTACGCCACGACGTTCACGACCGAGCCCTCGCGCTGCAGCTCCCCGTCGACCAGCAGCAGGGCGTGCCGTCGCACGACCGATCGGAGCCGTGCCCAGGTGTCCGGCCAGAGCGTGACGTTGGCCATCCCGGTCTCGTCCTCGAGGGCGAGGAAGACGGTCCCCTTGGCGGTCATCGGATGCTGGCGGGTGACGACCAGCCCGCCCAGACGCACCGGGCCGGGACGATGCTCGCTCAGGGCCGCGTTGGTCACCGCCCCGAGGCGGTCGAGGGTGTCCCGGAAGAGCTCGACCACCTGCCGGCGCGCATCGAGCCCGATCACCGCATAGGCGTCCCCGATCCGTTCGGACTCGGTCACGGGCGGCAGGTCGGGCGCATCGGTCGCCGGCAGCTTCAGGTCCATCGCCCGGCCGGCCGCCGCCGACCGGCTCCCGGCCGCGGTCCGTCGTCCCCGCCAGTTCGCGGAGCTGCCAGAGCAGCTCCCGTCGCGGCCGCCCCAGCGAATCGAGCCCGCCCGTCCGGATGAGGCGCTCGAGGACCTCCTCGGGCAGGCTGGTCCGGTCCACGACGTCCCCCAGCGAGCCGTACGGTCCGCGGGCCAGCTCCCCGTCGAGCAGCGCCTGGTGCTGCTCCCCGATCCCCTTGACGAGGTGGAGGCCCAGGCGGACGCCCCACCCGGCGGTGATCTCGGGGATCCAGCGCTCGCGGGCGGCCGCGGACGGGATGACGCAGGCCGGGGAGCGGATGGGCTCGGGCCGGGCGGTGATGCCGGCGCCGGGCGGGAGCGGCTCGCCGGGCGGGCCGACCCACTCGGTCGTCGTCCGGTACGAGGAGGCGTTGATGTCCACCGGCAGCACCGAGACGCCGTGGCGCTTCGTGTCGTTGACGAGGACCTCGACCGGGTAGAAGCCCATCGGTTGCGCGTTGATGAGTCCCACGAGGAACTGCGCCGGGTAGAACAGCTTGAGGAACGACGACTCGTAGGCGGTCCGGGCGAAGGCGGCCGCGTGCGACTTCGCGAAGCCGAATGAGGCGAACGCCGCGACCTGGCGGAACAGCTCCTCCGCGATCTCGTCCGTCATCCCCGGCTGGGCCATGGCGCCATCCACGAACCGGCGATGGAGCTTCTCCATCTCGCGGCTCGACCGCCAGGTCCCCATCGCCCGCCGGAAGCCGTCGCTGTCGGCCGGCGAGAACCCCGCCACCTCGATGGCGACGCGCATGACCTGCTCCTGGTAGAGGATCACTCCGAGCGAGTCCTTGAGGACCGGCTCCAGCGATGGGTGGAGGTAGGTCACCGGCTCGAGGCCCTGCTTGCGGCGCAGGTACGGGTGGACGGCATTGCCCTGGATCGGCCCGGGCCGGATGATCGCGACCTCGACCACGAGGTCGTCGAGGCTCTCCGGGCGGGACTTGGGGAGCGTCTGCATCTGGGCCCGGCTCTCGACCTGGAAGACCCCGACCGTGTCGGCCGCCTGGAGCATCGCGAAGACCTCCGGGACGTCCTCGGGCAGCCGGTCCAGGTCCAGGCACACGGCGCAGTCGTGTTCGATGAGCTGGAGCGTCTCGTCCATCGCGGCGAGCATCCCCAGGCCGAGCAGGTCGAGCTTGATGAGCTTGAGCGTCTCGACGTCGCGCTTGTCGAACTGGACGACGACGCGGTCCTTCATCGTCGCGCGCTCGATCGGCGCGATGTCGATGAGCGGCGCGGCGGTCACGAGCATCCCGCCCGAATGGATCGACAGATGCCGGGGGAAGCCATCGATCCGGGCGCAGAACTCCAGCCAGCGCTCCCAGTCGCTCATGCCGACCGTGGAACCGCCACGGGCCTGGGGCGGCGGCTCCGGCTCCACGCGCGCCACCGACGAATGGGCGCTCGCCGCGCCCTGGTCCGCCCGGCGCGGCGGTGGCGGGTCCCAGTGGTTCGGCCGACCCAGCTTGTCCGTCCGTCGCGGCGGCGGCTCGGTCATCCCGCTCTCGGGATCGATCCGCCGACCCTCGACGAGGGCCGGCGGCACGAGCCGCTCACGTTCCGCTTCGTACCCGGTCCCGCGTCCGGAACGAAGCCAGGCCACGCTGGCCGGCGAATCGCCCGGCCCGCCCTCATCGTCTGACGAGCCGCCGCCGCGGATCGCCGTCCGTGGGGCGAGCGGGTCATCGTCGGCGCCTTGGCCGGCACCGTCCTGACCGGCGGTGTCGTTGGGTGGCTCTTCCCGGAGCCAGGCGAACGGCCGCGGCGCGTTCGGGTCGGCCGGCGCCTGCGGCTGGCGCCAGGGCGGCACCTTGCCGACGAGCGGGACCCGCTGTTGCAGCTGCCCCATCCGGTCGACGAAGCCGTGCGCCTCGGCACGCGCGGCCGCCAGGACCTCGCCCGGCGTTCCGTCACCCGCCCGTCGGAAGAACTCGGCGAACCCGCCGTCGGCCTCGAGGTCGCGGCGGACCATGACGGAGTCGTACGTCTCGAGGGCCTTGGCGACCCGGTCGACCAGCGGGCGCGGGAACCCGAGCGCGTAGCCGACCTCGCGCACCGCCGACCGCGCCCGGTACGTGACGAGGTTGCAGACCATCCCGGTGTGGTCGGGTCCGTAGCGCCGGTAGATGTACTGGATGACCTCCTCCCGGCGCTCGGACGAGAAGTCGATGTCGACGTCCGGGTAGGTCGTCCGGCCCGGGTTGATGAACCGCTCGAACAGGAGGTTGTGGGCGATGGGCTCGACGCGGCTGATCCCGAGCGTGTACGACACGATCGAGCTGGTCGCGCTGCCCCGGCCCTGGGCCGGGATCCCCTGGTCCTTCGCGAAGCGCATCAGGTCCCAGCAGATCAGGAAGAACTCGGCGAGACCGGCACGCTCGATGACCTCGAGCTCGTGGGCGAGCCGCTTGACGACCGCCGATGTCAGCGGGTGGTAGCGCCTCCGGGCGCCCGCCCAGCACAGATCCGAGAGATACGAGAACGGCGTCTCCCCGTCGGGCACCGGGAACCCCGGGAAGCGGTACTGCTCGAACCCGAGATCGACCGAACACGACGCCGCGAGCTCCACCGAGGCCGCGATCCCCTCCGCCCACGCCCTGGCTGTCCGTCCGTCCCCGTCCCGCCCGGCGTCGGCGCCCGGCGGCAGGACCGCGAGCTCCTCGCCCGACTTCAGGAACGATTCGCCATCGGGCCGGCGCAGGTCCGCGAGCGTCTCGAGCGTCCGGCCGTGGCGGATGGCGGTCAGGACGTCGCCCAGCTCACGGTCCTCGGGCCTGGCGTAGTGGACGTCGTTGGTGACCACGACCGGCAGCCCGAGCTCGTCCGCGAGCGCGACCGATTTCGGCCACGAGCCAGTCGTCGTCGGCCGAGAGGTGATGCGACAGCTCGATGAAGAAGCCGCTGGTCGCGGGGCCGTCGCCCCGCCCGTACAGGCGGACATGACGCTCCGCGGCAGCCCGGGCGCCGGCACGATCGCCGACCCGAAGCCGTCGGGCCAGCTCGCCGTCGCGGCATCCGGACAGGGCGACGAGGCCCTCCGTGTGGTCCGCCAGGAGCGACTGCGTGAACCGTGGCACGCCCTTGGTCCCGGCCATGTTCGCCCGTGAGACCAGGCGGCACAGGCTCCGCCAGCCGACCGCGGACCGGGCGAGCAGGACGAGATGCGGCCCGCGACCGCGCTCGCCGATCCCGCGCAGGTCCTCCTTGACCGGCTCGCGATGCCCGGGCAGGCGTGCCCGCTCGGGCCGGGGCCGGACGGGGAGCCCTTCGGCGATGGCATCGATGAGGCCCAGGCTCGCGTCCGTCATGCCCGGCTCCGGGCGGCGCCGACGACGCCCGCGACGCGGCGCGACGACGATCCCGTCGGGGTCCGCCACGGCCGGGTCGCGCAACTCGATCTCCAACCCGATGACCGGATGCAGGCCCACGGCCTCGGCGGCGCTGACGAATCGCACGGCGCCGTACAACCCGGCGTGGTCCGTGACGGCAAGGCCGGTCAGCCCCAGTTCGACGGCCCGCTCCACCAGGTCGTCCGCGGGCGAGGCGCCGTCGAGGAACGAGAAGTTCGTGTGACAGTGGAGTTCGGCGTAGGGAGTCGGTGCCACGGATCGCTCCGGTCAGGGGCCGGTCATCGGGGGCAGGTCAGTATAGAACATCTGTTCTAGTCGATACACCTGTTCGTGCCCGGGACCAACGGACGGCTGGACAGATCCGGCCCGGGGCGCTTTCCTTAGGCCGTGCGACACCACCGTTCCCTACGCTGGATCAGCGCGCCCGCGCTCGGCCTGCTGCTCGCCTGCTCGCTCCTCCCGACCGCCGGCCTCGTCACCGGCGGGCCCCAGGCTCGCGCCGCGACCGAGATCCGCCCGCGCATCACCGGGATCAAGCCGCTGACCCACGAGGTGTACGGCTACCTGCCGTACTGGCGCCTCGACAGCGGCACCGTGGACCGGCTCCACTACGAGCTCGTCTCGACGATCGCGTTCTTCGGGCTGGGGATCAAGTCCACCGGCGACCTCGACACCGACTGGGTCGGCTACAAGGAGTACGTCGGTGACGACGCGGCGGCGGTGACCAATGCCGCCCACGACCGTGGCGTCCGGGTGGTCCCGACCTTCCAGCTCTTCGACTCCAAGGCCGGCTACCCCAAGATGACCAAGTTCCTCAAGAGCCCCGCGGCCCAGGACCGGTTCATCGCGCAGGCGCTCGACCTGATGGCGGCCCGCAAGGCGGACGGCGCCGGCCTCGACTTCGAGCCGGTCGGCGGCCTCAACCCGCTCGGCAAGTACTACGTCCCATTCGTGCAGAAGTTCCGCACGGCGATGAAGGCCCGCTTCCCCGACGCGACGCTCGTCAACGCGCTCTCCGCGGGCGGCAGCGAACGGATCATCAAGGGCCTCGTCGGGGTCGTCGACCACGAGATGGTGATGACCTACAACTACCGCTGGTCCGGCTCGACGATCACCGGTGCCGTCGCCCCGCTCGACAACGCGGCGCGCAACGTGAAGATCCACATCGCGCGGGTCCTCCAGTGGGCGCCGGCGAAGTCGATCCTCCTCGGCGTCCCGTACTACGGCTACAACTGGCCCGTGACCAGCAAGGTCCCGAACGCCGCGGTACGGACACCGAGATCGACGTACGGCGGCGTCTCGAGCGTCACGTACGCGAGCGCCCGTGACTGGCTCAAGGCGCACCCGAAGACCGTCCGGCAGTACGACGCGGTCGAAGGCAGTGCCTTCTACACCTACAAGTCGACGAAGTACAAGACCTACCGCCAGGTCTACTTCGACGACGAGCGCAGCCTCGCCGCCAAGTACGACTATGCGCTCGTGACCGGGCTCGGCGGCATCGGCATCTGGACCCTCGAGAACGACAAGGGCTACCAGGAGCTCTGGAACGTCCTGCGGGCCAAGTTCTACGACCCCATCCGCTCGGTCCGGGTGACCGGCAGCGTGTCGAACGTCACGAAGTCGCACGGGGTGGTCCAGGCGACCGTCCGCCTGTACGCACGAGAGATCGGCACGGTCCCGGAGCGGGGCAACTGGCGGTGGACGATCCGCGACGCCTCGGGCCACCTGGTCAGGTGGGGCACGCTCAAGAAGCAGACGATCTACCCGAACCGCCTCGTCAAGCACGCATTCCGGCTCCGGCTCGGCACCGCGGCGGGCCTGAAGGGCGGCACGTACACGCTCCGGATCCGCTTCATCACGAAGGCGACGACGTGGCGATCCGGCGAGATCTCGTTCCACCAACGGTACTGAGCCCGGCCCTGACGAGCCGCTCGCCGAGATCGTCGAAATAGCTCGCAACATCCAGGCGGGTTCCGGCGTCTCACGGCCATGCAAGGACACCTCCGGCCGATCGCCTTCGCCGCCCTGCGGCGTGGACTGCTCGTCGCGCTGGCGGTGACCCTGATCCTGGTCCTCCTCCCGGCGGCCATCGCGGCCGAGGCGGGTGGCTGACCCACCACACAACGTCTCGGTGCCTGGGGGCCTCGGGACGATCGGCCGGCGATCGACTGCGATGGTCGAGACGCTGGCCCCGTCGGGGGAGCCGGTGAGCGACTCAACCGACCTGCAGGACCCCGTCGCTTGGGGGCGACGGGGTCCTGCCACGTCTAGGTCCCCGTCGCGTCCGGGCCGGCGGTAACCTGCGGCTCACGCCCCGAAGCGGCGCGGCAGACGCGATCGATAGCCTCGAGCAATCGGCGGGCGGCGACAGCCAGGAGGTTCATGGTTCCGGCGGAGGTCCCTTCCGTCCACCTGCCTGCGAGCGGTTCCAGCGACGATCAGACCACCATGGCGCGACGGCTCCTGCGGCTACGAGGAGGAGGAGGTACGCCAACGCCGGAGCGGGGGTGTCCGCGCCGTCCGATAGGAGGAGGGCGAAGATCAATCCAGGCCCGATCGCCCAGAACGTCCAGTAGCTCGGACGGTCCACAGTGGGACGGATTCTAGTCGGCCTGGCTAGGGCCCCCGATCGCTCCGGCTCGGCTGGCCGCACGCGGCGGGATCGCGGGTCCGGGACCGGAGCCGGGCGAATGCGATCCGAGGGGCTCCCGCTACGGGGTAGGATTCGCCGGTGACCTCGCGCCTCCGCCGGCTGGCCGCTCCTGCGCTCATGGTGGTGGCCGTGATGAGCGGGGCGTGTGCGCCGGGTGGCCCGTCCTCGAGCACCGCGGGCGCCACCTCGACCTCCACCTCGGCGCCGTCCGATGGCCGGACGGCCGCACCGGCCGAGACCGCCGACCCGATCGAGACGACGCCCGACGCGACGTCCGGATCCTCCGTCGAGGGCCAGACCGATACCGAATGGGGTCGGATCTGGGACAGCCTGCCGTCCGGCTTCCCGACGTACCCGGGCTCCGAGGAATCCGAGGAGGCCGCGACCGGTCCCGCCAGCGCGATCTACGTCGTCCCGAAGAACGACGCCGAGGCGATCGCGACATGGATGCAGGACGCGCTCGAGCAGGCGGCCTATAGCACCGAATTGCTCTCGGGC
Source organism: uncultured Chloroflexia bacterium (assembly GCA_963755115.1). Classification (GTDB taxonomy): domain Bacteria; phylum Chloroflexota; class Limnocylindria; order Limnocylindrales; family CSP1-4; genus SPCO01. The sequence goes on along the minus strand of CAVWIK010000002.1, from coordinate 618,323 downwards.
CCGCTCGAGGACGGGAGCTTCGTGATCGAGTCGGTCGGCCCGACGCAACGTTGCCGGGTCCAGGTCTCCATCGCGCCGCTGGGCGGGACGACTGCGCTCACGATCCTCTACGGAGCCGGTTGCCCGCACGACTGACGAACGGGCGTCGCGCCACGCCCCCTGGCCTCGGTGCGTCTATGCTGGCGACGACCGGCGGGGATACCGGTCCGGCCAGTCGGGGGAAACACGACCGTGCAGACCGCGCAGCCACGCGAGATCGGGGCCCTGTTGCTCGTGGTGGGCGTCTTCCTCATCCTCTTCGTCGTGACGCTGCTGCTCGGGACGCCGACCCGCTGACCCCGACGAGGATCGAGCGGATCCCGTCCGCGTAGGCCGCGTCCAGCTCGCCACCGAGACGGAACGCACCCGCGAGCTCCATGCTCAGGAACCCGTGCGCCCACGCCACGAACGTCCGCGCCGCGGTCAGGGCCCGGCCCTCCCCCACCAGCGTCGCCATCGCCTCGATGAGCGGACGCGCGACCTCAGCCAAACGCTCCTCGTCGGGCTGGAGCCCGGGCGCGAGGCGCGCGAACAGCAGTCCGTAGCCGTTCGGGTTCGCGCGGACGAACGCGCGGTAGGCATGTGCGGCCGCGGTGATGTCCGCGCGCGGGTCGCCGGTCGATACGGCGAGCGAGAGCGCCCGGCCAAGGTCGGCCGTCACGCCCTCCGCGACGGCGCGGATGAGCGCGGCTCGGTTCGCCACGTGCTTGTAGAGCGACGGACCGCGGACGCCGACACGCTCGGCGACCCGGCTCATCACGACGGCGTCGAGGCCGTCCTCCTCGAGGATCTGGCGGGCGGCCGAGACGATCGCCTCGCGCGACGTCCTGGCGGGAGCTGGACTCATGGCTCCGATCATAGCCTATTGACATTAGCCATGAAGGCTATACAGTGTAGCCATGACACAGGACGACGAACGTCCTGCCGACCCAAGAGGGATCGAGATGACCGCCATGACCGCGAACACCACTGCCGAAACGACCGCATCGTCCACGTCCTCCGCGACCGCGAGCCATACGGCCGACCAGGCCGGCTGGATCCGGCCATGGCTCCGTCTGGAGGGGCTGGCCGTGTTCGCCGCCGGCCTCGCCGGGTTCCTGGCGCTCGGACTCCCGTGGTATGCCTTCCTCCTGCTCCTGCTGGTGCCGGACCTCTCGGCGATCGGCTATCTGCGCGGACCACGGGTCGGGGCCGTCGTCTACAACGTCGTCCATGACCTGTTCACGGGCGCGGTCGTGGCGGGCATCGGGCTGGCGCTCGGGATCTCCCCGATCGTCGCGTTCGGGGCCATCCTCGTCGCGCATAGCGGGATGGACCGGGTGGCCGGGTACGGCCTCAAGCTCCCGAGCTCGTTCCAGGACACGCATCTCGGGCGGATCGGCCGCGGCAAGTAGCGCATCCGTGGCGTGACGACGGGTCGGGCGCAGCGGCGTCCCGACCCGTTCGTCGTGTCAGTCGTACAGCCGCTCGAGGTGCCACGTCCCCTCGACCCGGTCGAGGTAGACGAGCGCGAGCCAGCGCGGACCGACCACCTTGACGTAGTCGCGGGCGATCGGCCCGCGCCACCACGCCTCCTCGACCCGCCAGCGATTGCAGACCTCGACCGGTTCTCGCCGGCCGTTCCAGACGATGGCGACGGGCAGGCCGGTCGCGTCGGTCTCGACCTCGATCGCGGGATGCTCGCGCAGCAGGCGGGTCATCGGCCGCTCCCCGACCCCGACGGATCCAGCTCCACGGACCCCCACGCCCAGCGCGCCTCGGGGAGCGGCGCCTCCGGATCGAGGAGGGAGACCCGCCGGACCCGATCCTCCCCGAAGGTCAGCGCGAGGCGCGCCAGCTGCCAGCCGAGCCGTGCGTCGCGGGCGGCCTGCGGCACGAACAACGGGAGCTGCTGACCGGCGGCCGGCTCCGCGCCCGCCAGTTCCAGGGAGACGCTCGCGACCGCGGCCGGCGGCGGGGTTCGCTCCAGCCGGGCGAACAGGAGGCGCTCGATCGCCTCGGCGTCGGCGGTGGGTTCGGGGAAGCGCTGCTCGACGACCAGGTCGGGCAGGGTCCCGACCCGGGCGAACGCGAGGTCCAGGTCCAGGTGGAGATGGGCCCGGGTCGCCGCCAGGCCACGGGCCGACAGTTGCCCGGTGAGCGCTCCGGCGAGCCGATGGAGGACGAAGCGGAGCGACTCCAGCTCCTCCGACGGCGGCTCGATGGGGAGCCGCAGGACGAGCCGCTCGGGAGCCTTGCGCGGACGGAACGGGTCGATCTCCTCGCCGCGTGCCCTGGCATGGAGCCGCGCGCCCTCTTCCCCGAAGCGCGCGATGAGCGCCGATCGCGCGAGCTCCGCCACGGGTCCGATGCGGCGCAGGCCGAAGCGCGCGAGCCGCGCCCGGATGTCGGGGTCCTGGGTGAGCAGACCCGAGGGGTACGAGGCGAGGAACGCCGCCTCGCCACCGGGCGGGACGATGACCGGCTGACCCGGCCGGGCGTGGACCGCGGCGATCGTCGCCACGAAGCGGGTCCCCGCGATGCCGGCACGGGACGTGGGGTCGGCACTCCCCGATGACCCGGCACTCCCCGGCCCCGCCCCGGCCGGCCCCGGCAGCACCCCATCGAGGACGCCGGCCAGCCGCCCGGCGAGGACCGGTTCCGGGCCCCACAACGGCTCGAGGCCGTCGGCCTGGACCTCGAACAGCCCGAACGCCCCGTCGGCCGGATCGGTCGTCCCGGCGAGACCCGGGCTGAACGCGGCGAGCGCCTCGAACGCGGCCTCGGCCGCGGCCCGGTCCGCGTCAGGATCCGGATCGACGAAGACCGCCTCCGGTGCCAGCCGGTGCGCGCTCCCCAGCGGGATCCCCCGCCGGACGCCGAGCGCCCGGGCGTCGCGGTTCGCGTCGATGACCGTCCCCGGGTCCCACGGCCGGCCGCCCAGCACGAGCGGGCCCGTCGGGAAGGGCTCGGAGGCGCGCGCCGCCGCGAGATCGAGGGGGAGATGCGGTCGGTAGAGGTGCAGGAGTCGCATCGCGGTGGGTCCGTTCGGTGTCGGTGGCGGGGGCCTGGTCGACGGTGGGGATCGCCTCGACGAGGAGGTCGTCCCGGCGGAGACAGGTGTCGCGTTCACCGCCGTCCGCGTAGAGGATCCGCAGGGTCGCCCGCCGCCCCGGCGGGCCGTATCGATTGCGGGCGACCAGCGCCTCGGTCCGCTGGCCGACGATGTCGCGTCCGAGGCGGATCCACGACCGCCGCGCGAGCTCGAGGCGCAGGCCGCTCGACTCGGCGACCGCGGTCGCGAGGCCGCCGGCGAGCCCGGGCGCATCGAGGATCAGGAGCAGGGTCTCCGCCCGGCGGGCGAGCGCGGCGAGCCGGCGGAGACGGTCGGCCACCCCGGACGGTCGATCGGTCTTCGCCAGCCGGCCGCCGGGCAGGTCGAGGACGAGCAGGTCGACCGAGCGGCCGGCCAGCAGGCTGCCGGCGATCGAGAGACCCTCGTCCAGGCTGGTCGGGGTGATGACGACGAGCCACTCGAGGCGGACCCCGCGCGCGACCGCCTCGACCGGGTCGAAGCTGCGCGAGAGGTCCAGCCAGGCGACCACCGAGCCCTGCGCCTGCGCTTCGGCGACGACGCGCAGCGAGAGCGTGGTCCGGCCGCTGGAGCCGTCGCCGCGGATCGCGACGCTCGCCGACCGCGGCAGGCCCCCCGGTCCGAGGATCGCATCGAGGCTCGCGAACCCGGTCGGGATGACCCGGTCGTCCGGGCGGGACTCGTGGCGTGGCTGCTCGTCGGGGACCGATGCGACCGCCGGCGCGGACGCCAGGGCCAGGGCCCCCATGACCCGCGGAGTCTGCGGCACCCCATCGGGCCCGGAGGCCCGCGACAGCGGCGTCCACATCTCCACGAGCGGTCGTCATCGGACCGCTAGATTAGAACACTTGTTCTAGTGAGACAAGCCCTCAGTCGGACCAGGAGAGCCGATAGGTCCCGTTGGCTCCAGTCGTCGTCCATCGGATGGACCAGGGTCCGGATGCGCCCGTCGCTTCGGTCGACGAACGGACGTCACGCGGACCCACGAGGCGTGCGATCTGGTACTCCGCTCCGGTCGGGCCGATCAGCTCGAGGATCGCGGCTCCGCCGGCGAGGTGGACATCGAAGTCGAGAAGGACGTGATCGCGGTCACCCGGGATCACGATGGTCGTCGTCCCGGTCGGAGCGAAGCCCCCGGCGGCGTCCGCGCCCCCCCCGCACGCCGATGTCGCGAGCGCGAGGGCGACCCAGAGCAGGAGCACGCGACGAGGACGGATCAACGCGCCGCCTCGTCGCCGCCCTGGAGGCCGGGCTCGCCGCCAGGCGGCGTGAGCACCTCGATCGCCAGCCAGGCGATCACCGCGGGCAGGAGATACCAGCCTCCCTCGAACCCCGCGATCAGGAGGATCGGGATCGACGCGATCCCCAGCGCCAGTCTGGTGAAGCGGTCCACGCCACCCAGCGGTCGCACCCACCAGATGATCAGGAGGAGCACCAACCAGAACGCCGCGAACGGCCACCCGATGAACCCGCTGCCGATCATCGGGATGGCCAGCCCGAGGATCGCCAGGATCCACGGGATCGTTCGAACCGTCACTTTGGGACGGACCGTCGCGATCGCTCCTTTCAAGGATGAACAGCGGGATCGGGGGCCGAAGGGTCAGGCACCTGGGCTCGCGAATGCCGTGACCGACAGCAGACCCTTGCACGCGCCGGTGGCCCAGGTATTCACGCCGCCGCCGATGTGCCCGTCGGCGAAACCATAGGCGTTATTGGCCGAATACCACGTGTCGTGGTCCGCCGCGTGGGGGCAAGGAAACCAACTCCGCGTTTCGAAATGATCGTTGGTGTACACCGTACCGACCGTCGAGGCCGCGTTGTAGTACGCGGCGATCGAGTGCGAGATCTCACTCCACCCGTTGGCCGTCAGCCACTGACGCCCGTCGTTCCCTGTCAGGCTTCGCACCTTCGAGCCGTTGTACTGCCAATGTGCCTCGTCGATGACCGAGTTGACGGTCAGGCCGATCGGATCGGTCCAGAACGTCGAGAAGAACCCATGGGTCGACCGCCAGGTCGCCAGTGCGGAGATGCCGTTCGAGGGCGCCACGATGCTCGAGCGGGCCTGAGCGTCGCTGCGCATCTTCGCCAGCCTCGCGAGTGAATCCTTGGTGGGTCGACCGACGGCGAGGACCTGGCTGGTCCCCGCTTTGTCATATGCGACGGCCATCGCCGCGACGGGAACTCCCGCCGTCGCCTCGAGGGTGAATGCGAACTTGACGCGATCTCCGCTGGTCGTGCCGCGAAGCAGGTAGTAGACGGGCGAATCCAGCTGGATCATGAGCTGTCGCTGCGGGAGGATCTGAGCGCCGCGCATCGCCGCGGGTCCGGTGATCCTCTCGACCTGGCCGGTCAAGCGAAAGAGTCGCGTAGCAGCCGAGCCGGGCGCCGCGATCGTGATGGCGAGCAGGGCGGCGAAGCCCGCGACGCCGAGTCGCCAACGCCACATGCCTCGACGGACCTTGACCCGAGCCGATCGCCCCTTCGACGTGGATGCATCCATCGAGCGTCCCTCCCATCGGACCTCGCGCGCTCCGATGCAGCGTGGCACCTCGGAGGGGCGCCGTCCAGCTGCCGGTCGCACGCCGCCCGTCACGCCATCGACACGTCGAAGGCCTAGCGTCGCTCCCCTACCATGCTGCCGATGCCAGCCGCCTCGACCGAGCCGCGCCCCGAGCGTCCGATCCTCGTCGTCGACGACGACGCGAAGATCGTCCGCCTGGTGCGGACCTACCTCGAACGCGAGGGCTACGCCGTGGTCGCGGCCGCGGACGGGCCGGCCGCCCTCGACGCCATCGAGACGCATCGGCCGTCGCTCGTCGTGCTCGACCTGATGCTCCCCGAACTGGACGGGCGGGCCGTCATCCGGGCCGTCCGCCGCGACGACGAGGCGGCCGCGACGCCGATCATCGTGCTCTCGGCGCGCGGCTCGACCATCGACCGGATCGCCGGTCTCGAGGACGGCGCGGACGACTACCTCCCAAAGCCGTTCTCGCCGGCGGAGCTGGTCCTGCGCGTGAAGTCGATCCTGCGCCGCGCCACGCCACCCGCGACGGGCGCCTCGGCGCGACCGCCGCTCGTCCACGGCGACCTGACGCTCGATCGCGACCGCTACGAGGTTGCGCAGGCCGGCCGGCCGGTCGCCCTGACACGCGTCGAGTTCCGCCTGCTCGAGGCGATCCTGGCAGCCGACGGGCGCGTGCTGAGCCGGGACCAGCTGCTCGATGCGGTGTACGGCGCCGACCAGGCCGAGGTCCTCGACCGCACGATCGACGTCCACGTCGGCCGGTTGCGCGACAAGCTCGGCGACGATGCCGAGCAGCCCCGCTACGTGGCCACGGTCCGCGGCGTCGGCTATCGCGCGGCCCGGGTCGATCCGGCGGGCTGATGGGTCGCGGGATCGCGGTCCGGATCGCGCTCGCGGCCCTCGCGTCGGCCGCGGTCGGGCTGATCATCCTCGCCGTCGGCGTCGCGGTCGTCGGCGCCGAGGTCTTCACCGCGCTCATGGTCAGCGCCGGCGACGACGCGACCCATGCCCGGGCGATGTACGACCGGTCCGTCACGGTCGTCCTGGTGGCGGCGGTCGTCGTCGCGGCGCTGGCGAGCATCACCCTCGCGGTCGTGCTTGCCCGGATGCTGGCGCGTCCGCTGGCCGAGGTCGGCACGGCGGCACGGCGCATCGCGGAGGGCGATTACGCGGCCCGCGTCCCTCGGGAGGGGCCGGAGGAGCTCGCGTCGCTCGCGGACTCGTTCAACCAGATGGCGGCGAGCCTCGAGCGCCAGGAGACGATGCGGCGCGACTTCATCGCGAACGCGGCGCACGAGCTGCGCACGCCGCTGACGAACCTGCAGGGCTATCTCGAGGCGTTGCGCGACGGGGTCATCACCGCCGACCGGGCGACCTATGAATTGCTCTGGGAGGAGGCCGACCGGCTCGTCCGGCTGTCGCGCTCGCTCGATGCGCTCGCGGAAGGCGACGCCGCCGCCGGCGCTCCGGAGATGGTGGAGCTCGACCTGTCCGCCGCCGTCCGGATGGCCCTCGAGCTCGCGCTGCCGAGCCTCGAGCGTGCCGGTCTCACGGTCGTCACGGAGGTGCCCGACACGCTCCCCGCGCGCGCCAACCCGGATCAGCTGGCGCAAGTCCTGGCCAACCTCCTGTCGAACGCCGCGCGCTACACGCCGTCGGGCGGCACCGTCACCGTCCGCGCGGAGCGGCGGCCGGCCGACCTCCTCGTCTCGGTCACCAACACCGGCGAGGGGATCCCGCCCGAGGACCTCGATCGCGTCTTCGAGCGCTTCTACCGGGTCGAGAAGTCGCGCGACCGGGCGCGCGGCGGCGCGGGGATCGGGCTGGCCGTCGTGAAGCAGCTGGTCGAGGCCGCCGGTGGGCGGGTCGGTGCCGAATCCGGCGAGGGCCGGACGCGGTTCTGGTTCAGCCTGCCGGGCTGACGGCAGTCGTCGGGGCCGGCGGCCACGGCGTTCCGGCCAGATTCGTCCACGTTCCCTCCTAGTCCTGCGGTGACTGGTATGGATAGGCAGCGGGCAGGATCCGAGCGATCTGGCCGAATCCGGCGCCGGGCATTCACCTGAAGACTGAGGCGGAGCCTCTTGTGTCGCGACCGCTCGTACCAGTCACCTGGAGACTAGGGCGGACCCTCGGCCTTGCGTCGGGGCGAGCGGACTTGCGTCGGGGCGAGCGGCCAGCGTCGAGCCGAGCCGCGGAGGTCCTCGATGGCACCGCTCCGGTCAGGACGGTAATCCGATCGCGACCATGCCCACGGCGATCCCCGCGAGCCCGAGCCACTGGATCGGCTTCAGGCGCTCGCCGAGGAACGCCACGGCGACCATGATCGTCACGGCCGGCCCGAACGACGCCGCAAGCCCGACCATCCACGTCGGGGCGTTCTCGAGACCGATCGCGAACGAGATGAGCCCGACGACATCGAGCACCGCCGCGAGCACGATCGCGCCGACGATCCGCGACTGCGTCCAGACGGGGCCATCGGTGGGTCGCCGGCCGAGGCGGCTCGCGGTCATGGCCAGGAGCGCGAGGACGCCCACGGAGATCGCGGCATTGATGCCGCGAGCGACCGCGTAGACCTGGATCCAGCCCATCGTCTCGAGGGCGATGTCGGTCGCCATCGTCATGAGCGAGAAGAGGATGAGCGCGATCACCGCGAAGATGACCCCGGGACTCGCGAACCGGGTGGCCCGCCAGCCGCCCTCGAACGCGATCCCGGTGAGGATGACGCCGATCGTCGCGATGGTCGCGCCGGCCGCTTGCAGCCCGGTCAGGGTCTCGCCCCGGAAGAGCACCGACAGCACGACCGTCAACCCGCCGAAGGCCGCCACCACGCCGCTCACGACCGAGATCGGCCCGACCTGCAGGCCCGTGAAGTACGCCAGGTAGGCACCGGCACCGATGATGCCGAGCATGGCGGCGACGAGGATCGAGTGCGGGTCCGTCGGCAGGGCCGTCCCGGTCACGACCAGCAGCCCGATGAACAGGATCGCCGAGACGAGCTGCATGCCCGCGGTCACGCGCAGGCTGCCGATCACCCGACTCTCGAGCGCGGTGACGATGTCGAGCGTGCCCCAGGCCAGGGCGGCACCGAGTCCGGTGAGGAGTCCGAAGGGCATCGGCGCAGCCTAGTCCGACGCCAGGATCGGCCGCGGGCCGGTTGCGCCCATCGCGTCCCTCCCCGGCCCGGCGACGACGCGCCGGATCGGTCGCGGACCCTCGCTCGCGTCGGCCCCGGAGCCGGCCGGCCCGAGGTCGCAGTGCTACACTCTGCGACCGGTCCGGCGCCCTGCGCCGACCCTCCGTGGGGATGTAGCTCAGCTGGAAGAGCACCGCGTTCGCATCGCGGGGGTCAGGGGTTCGAGTCCCCTCATCTCCACCACGTCCCCTCCTCCGAGCGGTGCCGCAGCAGCATGACTCGCGTCCTCCTCATCGGGCTGATGGGCAGTGGGAAATCGACGATCGGGCGCCGGCTGTCGCGCGAGACGGGCTGGCCGTACCTCGACAACGACGCGCTGCTGCGCGACACGACCGGACTGACCGCCCCCGAGCTCATCGCCACGAAGGGCGAGGCCTCGCTCCACGCGGCAGAGGAAGCCGTCTTCGAGCACGCGCTCGGGGCACCGACGCCGGTCATCATCGGGGTCGCGGGCTGGATCGTGGCCGACCCGGCGATGCGTCTGCGGCTCGCCGACGCCGGCACGGTCGTGTGGCTCCGAGCGCAGCCCGACACCCTGCATGAGCGGGCGGGGACCGGTCGGGGCCGTCGAGCGGACGCTACCTCGCTCGACTGGATCCGCCGGGCCGCGGCCGAGCGCGAGCCGTGGTTCGAAGAGGTCGCGGATCTCGTCATCGACGTCGATCGGCGCCGGCCGCGCGAGATCGTCGCGATGATCCGCGCCTTCGTCTCCCGGTCCGCCGCCGCCGACTGAGCGAGCTGCCCGGCAGCCTCCGACATCGAAACCTCGTGGTGCCCCGGCGCACCACGAGGCACCGGCCGACCGACGGCGCGTCCCCAACGCACCGGATCCCGATTGACACGACAGGTAGGCTATGGTCGGTTCGTTCCACCAAGAGGGGGGAAGCCCATCGTGGGGCTCTTCTGGAACGACGCTCGGAACATGGGACGGCCCTGCTGACGCGGTGAGCGCAGCGACGTCGAGACACGCCGTCCTCGAGGCCTCGCCGAACGCCATCCTCGCGATCGACGCCACGGCCCGGATCACCTATGCCAACCCCCAGGCCGAAGCGACATTCGGCTACCCCCGGGACGAGCTGCTCGGTCAGCAGATCGAGCTGCTGCTCCCGGAGCGGCTCGGAGCCGGCCACGCGGGGCAGCGAGACGACGTGATCGCGGACTCGGTCGCCCGACCGAAGGGGAACGGGCTGGACCTCGCCGGCAGGCGCAAGGACGGCTCGGAGTTCCCGGTCGAGGTCAGCCGCTGGCCGGTCAAGACCGCCAAGGGCGTGGAGATCTACGCAAGCGTCGTCGACATCAGCGAGCGGATCCTTGCGCGCGAGACGGCGGCGTCCGCGCTGGCGGAGAGCGAGTCCCGCTTCCGTGCCGTCCTCGAGGTCTCGCCGAACGCGATCGTGGCGGTGGATGAGCGAGCCCGCATCACCTACGTCAACCCGCAGGCCCAGGTGACATTCGGGTACACCCGACAAGAGCTCCTCGGACATCCGGTCGAGCTGCTCCTGCCCGAGCGGGTCGGCGAGCGCCACACAGGCGAGCGCGACCGCTTCATCGCGAACCCGGTCGCCCGTCCCGTCGGGATCGGGCTGGACCTCGCGGGCCGGCGCAAGGACGGCTCGGAGTTCCCCGTCGAGATCAGCCTGTCCCCGGTCAACACCGGCGACGGCATCCAGGTCTTCGCGACCGTCGTCGACATCACGGCGCGAAAGACCGCGGAAAGCCAGCTCCTGCAGGCCCAGAAGCTCGAGTCCATCGGCAGACTGGCCGGCGGGATCGCCCACGACTTCAACAACATGCTGTTCGCCATCAGCGGCTACGCCGAGATGCTCGGGCAGGACCTGTCGGCCGACGTGAGCGAGCCGCTCGACCGGGCGACCGCGCTGCGAAGCGTCGCGGCCATCGCCCAGGCGACCGAGCGGGCCACGGTCCTGACGTCGCAACTGCTCGCATTCGGGCGACGCCGCGTCGTCAGCCCGCGCGTGCTCGACCTGAACTCGAGGATCGTCGCCATCGAGCCGATGCTCCGCCCGCTGATCGGCGAGCAGGTCCGCCTCGTCATGCACCTCGACGAGCGGACCGGGCACATGCAGGCCGACCCCGGCCAGCTGGACCAGATCCTCGTCAACCTCGTCGTCAATGCCCGTGACGCGATGCCCGATGGCGGCACCGTGACCATCGAGACGGGGAACGCGACGTTCGACGAGTTGTACGCCAGCGAGCACCTCGAGGTGGCGGCCGGCCGGTACGTGCTCATAGCGGTCAGCGACACCGGCCTCGGGATGGACCCGGCGACGCGCGAGCACATCTTCGAACCGTTCTTCACGACCAAGGACATCGGCAAGGGCACCGGCCTGGGACTCGCCACGATCTACGGCATCGTCCGACAGGCGGGCGGGCACATCGGGCTCTACTCCGAGCCCGGCGCCGGCTCCACGTTCATGCTGTATTTCCCACGCGACGACGCCGAGCCGGATGACGACGTGTCGACCGCCGCCGCCATGTCGACGACCGGGACCGGGCGGATCCTCGTCGTGGAGGACGATCCCGCCGTCCGCCACATGACCACCGCGCTCCTCGAGCGCGCGGGCTACGACGTCACGGCCGTCGGCGACGGGACCAGGGCCATCGCGACCGCCGAGGGGCTCGAGGACGAGATCGACGTGCTGGTGACCGACGTGGTCATGTCCGGCATGTCGGGCATCGAGGTCGCCGAGCTGATGATGGCGCGCTCTCGCGGGATCGGGGTCGTACTCCTCTCGGGCTACACGGACGAGACGATGGACCTGGCGCGGCTGGCCGGGGACGGCGCGATCTTCGTCGGCAAGCCGGTCACGTCGGCGCAGCTGCTCGACGCGGTCGCGCGGGCCATCCTGGAGCGCAAGGGGGTCACGAGCGATGCGTGATCCCGGAACGACCGACCCGCCCGTCATCCTCGTCGTCGACGACGATCCGGACCTGCGGACGCTGATGACATTCGCGCTCCAGCGGGCCGGTTTGGAGACGAGGCAGGCCAGCAGCGGCGAGGAGGCGCTCGCCCTGCTGCAGCACGACCAGGTCGATGGCGTCGTGCTCGATCTCGGCATGCCCGGGATGTCCGGGATCGACGTGATCAACGCGCTCCGGCGGAACCCGGACACCGCGACCCTGCCGATCATCCTGATGACCGGATCGGGCGACCACGACACGGTGGTCCAGGCCCTCGAGGCGGGCGCGGACGACTTCCTCTCGAAGCCGGTGCGGCTCGACGAGCTGGTCGCCCGGATCCGCGCCCACCTGCGGACGAGCACGGCCTGGACCGACCAGGTCGCGTCCGAGCTCCGGGCACGCGCCGACCTCGTCGGCGTGCTGGGCCGATTGACCCTCGCCTCGGAACCCGACGAGGTGGCTGCGGCGCTCGTGACCGAGCTCGGGCGGAGCGGCGGCTGCGACTTCGTCGGCGTGCTCCAGATCGAGGAGCGGGGGCAGCTGAACGTGCTCGCGACCTATGACGGCGTCGCGGGGGTCGCACGCGACGGGAAGCTCCCGGCGGACCGGGCGAGGTACCTGCTGTCCCGGATGCGGGACGGCCCGTGGGTCGAGGTCATCGGATCGCGGCGCGACGAATTCAGCGACCTCGTTGTGGCCGGCCACCCTCGAGGTGGTGGCGGGCTCCCCGATCTACGCGGGCGACCGGGTGGTCGGCGTGCTGCTCACCGGCGGGGCAGGCGTGGACGCCGCCACCTCGCCGGCCCGGCAGGCCAGGCTCCTCGCGGCGGTCATCGACTACGCCAACATCCTGAGCGTCGCGGCCGGGCCGGCGATCGCGCATCACCGCCGGCGGACGGCGACGCGGTCGCGTCTGCAGCGGGTCATCTCGACGCGCGCCTTCTATCCCGTCTTCCAGCCGATCGTCGAGCTCGTGGATCACCGGGTGAACGCGTACGAGGCGCTCACCCGGTTCGTCGACGGCACCCTCCCCGAGGTGGTGTTCACCGAGGCCATCGAATACGGTCTCGGCCTCGACCTCGAGGTCGCGGCGATCGATTCGGCGCTCCAGGCGGCCGCCACGCTGCCGGTCCCGGCGCCGATCTCGCTGAACGCGTCGCCCGAGCTCGTGCTCGATCGGGACCGCGTGTTGTCGATCATGGATGTCGCCCCGGCGGAGATCATCCTCGAGCTGACGGAGCACGCCCGGATCGAGGACTACGCCGTCCTGCGACGGGCGCTCACCTCGTACGGTCCGCGGGTCCGCCTCGCCATCGATGACGCGGGCGCCGGGTACGCGAGCCTTCGACACATCCTGGAGCTGCGGCCGGCCTTCGTGAAGCTCGACCTGAGCATCGTGCGCGGGATCGAGGCCGATCCCGTCCGCCAGGCCCTCGTGTCCGGTCTGGTCTACTTCGCCGGCAAGACGGGCTCCGAGCTCATCGCCGAAGGGGTCGAGACCGACGCCGAGGCGGACATCCTGCTCGACCTCGGCATCCGGTTCGGGCAGGGGTTCCTCCTGGGCCAGCCGGCCCCGGTCTCGTGAGCCGGCGGAGCGTCCCATGAGCCAGCCGACCATGCGTCGACCCCTCCGCGTCGTCATCGTCGACGATCACCAGATCGTCCGCGAGGGCCTGACCGCGCTGCTCCAGCGCGAGGTCGGTTACGAGGTCGTGGCAGCGGCCGGCACCGTGGCCGAGGCGCTCGCGGCGGTCGAGCGTCACCTGCCGGACCTCGTGATCATGGATATCAGCCTGCCTGACGGTTCGGGCATCGAGACGTGTCGCGAGATCAAGGAGCGGCACCCCGAGATGCGTGTCGTCGTGCTTACCGGGTCCGGCGACGAGGACACCGTCCTGATGTCAGTCATCGCCGGCGCGAACGGCTATCTCCTCAAGCAGTCGGGCGCGGGGGACGTCGTGCATGCACTGGACATCGTGGCCGCCGGCGGCTCGTTGCTCGACCCGGTCGCGACGGACCGGATCGTGCGCCGCCTGCGCCGGCTCGGGGACACCGTGGAGCCCGACCCGTTCGCCACGCTGACCGAGCGAGAGCGGCAGATCCTGGGGCTCATCGCCGAGGGCAAGACGAACAAGCAGATCGCCAGCGATGTCTTCCTCTCGGAGAAGACCATCAAGCGATCGGTCAGCGTGATCCTCTCGAGGCTGGGCCTCGAGCGTCGAGCCCAGGCGGCGGCCCTGTACGCCCGCCAGCGGTCGTCCGATTGACCGGCGGTGACGGCCGAGGGTACCGCCGGGACCCGGTCCCGAAGTACCAGGCCCACAGCGACGGATAGGCCCATCCGAAGGGTCCACCTGGGACTCGCGCGCCGCGGTCGGTGCGGTGCACGCTGCGGGCAGCGGGATGGGTCGAGATCCCCTCGGCCATGCGGTCCGCCCTGATGTCGCTCATCCATCCCGGGGTCGACGGAACCACCCTCCATCGACCGATGCTCGAGGTCCGACGGTCGGGTTCTCCCCCGCTCGGCCGTCGGTCCGAGCCGGTGCAGCGCCAGTGCAGCCCGACATACGTGGCAGCTACGTGGTGACGTGGACGATGCGGACATGAAGCACGTGAAGACGCACGACGCCACCGGGCGAACCATGACCGACCATCGCTCGCGCCGCCCGCCGGCGGCCCGGTCGTGGCTCGTCGACCCTGGCGCCTCCCCGCTGCCGGGTGCCATCCAGCCGGCCACCCTCGGCCAGGCGCTCGACGCGTTCGGCGTCTTCGATCCCACGGCGCCGTGGCCGGAGATCGCGCCGTTCGTGCTCCCGCTCCTCAAGCGCGTCCGCCATCCGTTCCCCGCGGAGTACGCACCCATCCACCTGCGGGTCCCACCGGGTGTCTGGGCCGGCTTCGGGATCGACGTCGGCCCGGCCTGGGCATATGTCTCGCGGGACCTCGTCGCGCGCTGGCGGATCGATGAGGCGACGCTGCTCGGCACCGCGCTCGACAACCTGCGCGAGCGCGCGGTGAGCGATCCGCCACGGGTGGAGCGAGTGACGTTCGCCGACGTCGAGGCGACGGTCATCCAGGCGCAGGGCTGGGGATCCGCGCTCATCCTCGCGCCGGATCGGCTGACATCGATCCTCGGTGACGCCGCGCAGACCATCCTCGTCCCGGTGCGCGACGCCCTGATCGCCCTCCCGGAGGACGTCGACCTCGACCTCGCGGTGGCGATCTGGGAGGCCTTCGCGGAGCGCCGCGTGGACGAGCTGGACGTCGACCCGCTGCGCTGGACGGGCTCGAGCGTCGTCACCTTCGAGGAGGAGCCGACCGTCCGCCTGAACTAGCCGTCGAGCGCCCCGTGCAGCTCGAGCGAGTGGTCGCGCAGCCAGCGCCGCCACGTCGCGTGATCGGCGCGGTGCTCGGCGACGAGCGCCCAGAAGCGCGGCCCGTGCCCGAACAGGCGCAGATGCGCGAGCTCGTGCACGACCACGGTGTCCAGCGCCTCCGGCGGCGCGAGGATGAGACGCCAGGAGAACGAGAGCCGGCCCTGGGTGGATGCGCTGCCCCAGCGCGACCGGGGATCGCGGACCGTGACCGACGTGGGCTGGACCCGCAGGGCGCCGGCGTGCCGCTCGATGGCCCGTTCGATCTCGCGCTGGGCGGCCGGTCGGAACCAGGCCTCGAGGACCGCCGCGGTCGAGCGGCGGTCACGAGTCGCCACGCGGACGATCAACTCGTCCTCGTCCGACCCGCCGACCCGCTCGACGGTCGAGCGCCGGGTGCCGGGCGAGGCCGCAACCACGCGGAGACGGTGGAGGTCGCCGCGGAACCGGAAGCGGGCGCCGTCGGCGAGACCACCGCGCGCGGCAAGATCGGCCCTCGCCCTGGTCTGCTTGTCGAGGTGACGACGGATCCACGTCTCGCGGTCGACGAGGAACGCGTCGACCCGCGGTTCCGGATGTGACCAGCCGCGACGTTCGGGGCTCGGCACCGTGACGACGACGCCGCGGTCCGGATGGATGACGACCCGCAGCGTGCGGGCGCGCGGCGAGCGTCGGAGCGTGTAGGCGACCGGCCCCCCGGGCAGCTGCGCGACGGTCGAGGTCTCCGCGATGGTCACGAGCCGATGGTGCCACGCCACGGCGACGGGCGTCCTGGGCCGGGAGTGCGCCTCGCCGAGACCGCCCGTGCCCCGGGCTCAGGCGCCCCGGCGCAGGAGGCGGCCCGCTCGTTCGCCGGTCTCGACGCCGTCGACGACCGCGGGGCGGCCGTTGACGATGACGTGGTCGATCCCGATCGGGTGGACCGCGGGCGCGAGGTACGTGGCTTCGTCGGCCACCGTGGCCGGGTCGAAGACCACGAGATCCGCGAGGGCACCATCCCGGACGATCCCGCGGTCGCGCAGGCCGAGGCGGCCGGCCGGCACGGACGTGAGCTTCGCGACCGCCGCCTCGAGTCCGAGGACCCCGCGCTCGCGCACGTACCGGCCGAGCACCCGTGCGGTGCTGCCGTAGGTGCGAGGATGCGGCCGGCCCGCGTCGAGGATGGGATGGCCCGGGCGACGCCCCTCGGCGTCGGTGCAGACCGCGATCCAGGGGACGGCAAGGATCGTCTCGACGTCGGGCTCGCTCATGCAGTCGATGACCACCGACACATCGAGCTGATCGTCCATCAGGGCATCGAACGCGAGATCGACCGGGTCGGCGCCGAACGCCTGGCCGAGCTCCGCCAGGGAGCGGCCCACCCAGTCCTCGTGGCTCCGCGCGTACGAGATCCGGATCCCCGCCCAGCCCGGGTCGACCGCCACGTTCTCCCAGCCCGAGCTGCCCTGCTCCATCTCGGCTCGGACGCGGAAGCGGACCTCCTGATCGCCGAGTGCCGCGACGCACTCCTCGATCCCGAGGCCCAGGAGCGCCGGCGGCAGCATCGTCGCGAGGGTCGTCGCGGCGGCGGTGTACGGGTACTGGTCGGCAGCGACATCGAGGCCGTCGGCCCGGGCGCGCTCGAGCCGCGCGACGGCCTCGCCGGCGCGACCCCAAACGGCGGCCGCGCCGCACTTCAGGTGCGACACCTGGAGCCGTGCGCCCTCCCCGGCGCCCTCGATGGTCGCGATGGCCTCGTCGAGCGCCTCGAAGAGCCCGGCCGATTCGTTGCGCATGTGCGTCGCGTACAACCCGCCATGACGGGTCGCGGCGCGGACCAGGGCGACCAGCTCGTCCGCCGACGCGTGCATCCCCGGCGCGTAGATGAGACCGGACGAGAGCCCGAGGGCCCCGGCATCCATCGCCGCGTCGACCGCGCGGACCATCGCCGCGAGCTCATCGGGCCTGGGTGGCCGGGCGTCGGGTCCCAGCACGGACCCGCGCACGGTCCCGTGACCGACGAGGAGCGCAACGTTCGGGCCGAGCGCCTGGCGATCGACCTCGTCGAGGTACTCGCCGAACGTGTCCCATCGGGCCGTGAGGCCGTGCGGTCGAAGCGACAGCGCGACCAGGCCGCGACCGACCGGGGTGATCGGCGCCAGCGTGTCACCGCAGTTCCCCGACAGCTGGGTCGTGAACCCCTGGCGCAGGTGGCTGACGAGCGCCCCGTCGAGGAAGAGCGAGCCATCGGAATGGCCGTGCGGGTCGATGAACCCGGGTGCGACGACCCGGCCCGTGACATCGAGGACGCGCGCGACCTCGTCGGTGTCGACCACCCCGAGGTCCCCGACCGCGAGGATCCGGTCGCCGAGCACGCCCACGTCGGCACGTCGGGCCGGCGCTCCGGAGCCGTCGATGAGCGTGCCGCCCCGGAGCAGCAGGTCGAAGCCGGTCACGCGAGGATGATGCCATCCGCGAGGCCGCAACATGGACGGGGCGCGCACGACGGTCCGGGGCCGTCGCGGAAGCGCGAGGGCGCCTTGGCGCGTGCGATGGGACTCGCGGTGCCGCCTCCCACGGGCGAGGACCGATCGGACCCTCTGCTACACTCCGCCTTCCGTGGGGCTATAGCTCAGCTGGAAGAGCACCTGCATGGCATGCAGGGGGTCCGGGGTTCGAGTCCCCGTAGCTCCACCATCGAGTGCCGCCGAACCTCACCCCTCGCCGACGGCGGGGGGTGATGCGCATCCGAGGACCCGCACGACCGTGAGCGACACCACCGACACCACGGACATCACCGACATCGCCGAGGACCGGGGCCGCACGCGCACCGAGCGGTATGCGCCGACGACGATCGAGCCGTACTGGCAGGCGCGGTGGGCGAAGCTGCGGCTATACGACACGGACCTCGCGGACACATCGAAGCCCAAGTACTACATGCTGACGATGTATCCGTACCCGTCGGGCGACCTCCACATCGGCCACTGGTACATCGTCACCCCGTCGGACGCGCTGGCCCGGTTCCGCCGGATGCACGGCTCCAACGTCTTCTTCCCGATCGGCTTCGATGCCTTCGGGCTGCCGGCCGAGAACGCCGCGATCAAGAGCGGCGGCCACCCCTACACCTGGACGATGGCGAACATCGAGACGATGCGCCGCCAGTTCCGGACGATGGGCGCGATGTTCTCGTGGGAGCACGAG
The DNA here is from genome assembly GCA_963755115.1 of uncultured Chloroflexia bacterium. Classification (GTDB taxonomy): domain Bacteria; phylum Chloroflexota; class Limnocylindria; order Limnocylindrales; family CSP1-4; genus SPCO01. Next base: position 600,018 of record CAVWIK010000002.1, on the reverse strand, counting down.
GTGGTCACCGCGGACCCCGACTACTACCGCTGGAACCAGTGGATGTTCCTGCGCTTCCTGGAGAAGGGCCTGGCGTACCGCGCGAAGTCGGCGGTCGACTGGTGCCCCAACGACGGGACGCTGGCACGGGAGCAGGTCGAGGGCACGGACCGCCACTGCTGGCGCTGCGGCGCGCTCGTCGAGAAGCGCGAGCTCGACCAGTGGTACCTGCGCACGACCGCCTACGCCGACGAGCTGCTCTCGTTCGAGGGCATCGACTGGCCGGAGCCCATCCGCATCCAGCAAACGAACTGGATCGGCCGCTCCGAAGGCGCCGAGATCGGATTCGCCATCGCGCCCGATGAACACCAGCCGGGCACCGACACGCTGCGCGTGTTCACGACCCGCCCGGACACGCTGTTCGGCGCCACGTTCATGGTGCTGGCGCCCGAGCATCCGCTCGTGGAGCGCCTGACCCACCCCGACCGCCGGGCCGAGGTCGGCGCGTACGTGGTCCAGGCGAGTCGGCGGACCGAGATCGACCGGCTCTCCACCGACCGCGAGAAGACCGGCGTGAGGCTCGGGGCCGAGGCGATCAACCCGGTCAACGGCGAGCGCATCCCGATCTTCATCGCCGACTACGTGCTCGGTGGCTACGGCACGGGCGCGATCATGGCCGTCCCCGCGCACGACGAGCGCGACTTCGCGTTCGCCGTCAAGTTCGGCCTGCCCATCCGTCGTGTGGTCGCCGCCGCAGGGGTCGCCGCCGACGAGCCGATGACCGACGCCTACATCGCCCATGCCGCCGACGAGCGACTGGTGAACAGCGACGGGTTCGACGGGATGCTGGCCGACGACGGCGGCCGGGCCATCGTGGCCAGGCTGGCCGAGTCCGGGATGGCGGAGCCTCGGGTCACCTACCGCCTGCGCGACTGGCTGATCAGCCGGCAGCGCTACTGGGGGACGCCCATCCCGGTCGTCTACTGCCCGAACCACGGGATCGTCCCGGTCCCCGACGAGGAGCTGCCGGTCCGGCTGCCCGAGGACGTCGATTACGCCGGCAGCGGGACGAACCCGCTGACCAGGGACGAGCGGTTCCTGAAGACCCAGTGCCCGCTCGGGGATGGCCCGGCGCGGCGCGAGACCGACACGATGGACACCTTCATCGATTTGTCGTGGTACTGGTTCCGCTACCTCTCGCCGGAGAAGGCGGGCGGACCGGTCGACCGCGTGATGGTCGATCGCTGGACCCCCGTCGACCAGTACACCGGCGGCGCCGAGCACGCGGTGATGCACCTGCTCTACAGCCGGTTCTGGACCAAGGCGATGCGCGACTGCGGCCTCGTCGGCCAGGACGAGCCGTTCCTGCGGCTGTTCAACCAGGGCCAGATCCTCGGCGCGGACGGCGAGCGGATGAGCAAGTCGCGCGGCAACGTCCAGGACCCCGACGAGCTCGTCGCCCGGTATGGGGCCGACAGCGTCCGGCTGTTCCTGATGTTCATGGGCCCGTGGGACCAGGGCGGGCCCTGGAGCCCGACCGGGATCGGCGGGGTCCATCGCTTCCTCAACCGGGTATGGACCCTTGTCCTCGATCCGCATGGCCGCGAACCAGGTGACCCGGATGCCGGCTCGCTCCCGACGGGTGAGGACGAGGCGGGCGCCCGGGCGGGGCTGCATGCCGCGGCACACCGGACGCTGCGGGACGTGACCGCCGACTACGAGGCGTTCCGCTTCAACACGATGATCGCCAAGCTCATGGAGCTCGCGAACACGCTGTTCCGCTATCGCGGAACGTCAGTCGCCGGCTCACCTGAGTGGGACGAGACGATCCGGCTGATGCTGCTGATGCTCGCCCCGGCCGCCCCGCACATCACCGAGGAGCTGTGGAGCCGCCGGCTGGCCGCGGCCGACCGCGCCTGGTCCTCGATCCACCTGGAGTCGTGGCCCGAGGTCGACGTCGCGGCGACGGCCGAGGCCACCCGCGAGGTCCCGGTCCAGGTCAACGGGAAGCTGCGCGACAAGATCACCGTCCCGGCCGACATCACCACCGAGCGTCTGGACGAGACGGTGATGGAGCGGCCGAAGATCCAGGCCGCCATCGCCGGTCGCGACGTCGTCAAGGTCATCCACGCCGGCGGCGGGAAGCTCATCAACATCGTGGTCCGCGAGTGACGGCGCCATGAGCGACGGCCAGGCGGTACCCGAGACGCGCGGTGTCGCGGTGGAGCTCCTGGCGACGGTCGACCTCGCCGGCGAGATCGAGGGCATGGAGGGGCGTCAGCTGCGGATGCGTCTGTTCACCATCGAGCCCGGAGGCGTCCTGGGCCCAGTCCACGACCACATCGGCAGACCCGGCACCGTGTACATCCTGCAGGGGACGATCACCGACCATCGCAACGGCGTCGCGACCGACTACGGGCCGGGACCGGGCTGGCCCGAGGACCGGCATACGACCCACTGGCTCGAGAACCGAGGCACGATCCAGGCCGTGGAAGTCTCGGTCGATATCGTCAAGCAGGCGTGATGCGCGCCATTCCCGAGGTGTGAGGTGAGCGACGTCAGGATCGGCGCCCTGTGCTGGAACCAGTACACATCGTGGCCGGAGCTGCTCGCCGCCGGCCAGCGCGCCGACCGTCTCGGCTACGACACGCTCTGGACCTGGGACCACCTCTACCCGATCGTCGGCAGCCACGAGGGGCCGATCTTCGAGGGCTGGCTCACCTTGGCTGCGTGGGCGCAGGCGACCGAACGGGTCCGGATCGGCCTGATGGTCGGTGCCAACACGTTCCGCGAGCCGGCGCTCACGGCCAAGATGGCCACGACGCTCGACCACATCTCGGACGGGCGGGCCATCCTCGGCATCGGCGGGGCGTGGTTCGAGACCGAGCATCTCGCCTACGGCCTCGAGTTCGGCAGCGGCTTCCCGGAGCGGTTGCGCTGGCTCGGCGAGGCGCTCCCGATCATGCGCGGGATGCTCCACGGGGAGCGGCCGAGCGCGTCCGGCCCGCGCTACGCCGCGAAGGACGTCCGCAACGACCCGCCGCCGGTCCAGGAGCGGCTGCCGCTGCTCATCGGCGGCGGCGGCGAGCAGGTGACCCTCAAGCTGGTCGCCCGGTACGGCGACGCGAACAACGTCGGTGGGGGCTTCGAGAACGTGCAGCGCAAGGAGGCGATCCTCCTCCAGCACTGCGAGACGGTCGGACGCGACCCGGCCGAGATCGAGCGCACGACCAGCATCGGCGCGATCTTCATCCGCGACTCGCGCGCGGAGGCCGAGCGCGCCCAGAAGGCCGCGTTCGAGCGAAACGGACGGGCCGACCTCTGGACGGACCAGCCCGTCGGCACGTCCGAGGACATCGCCGAGCGCCTGCTGCCCTACCTCGCGATCGGGTATCGCCACTTCGTGGCCGGGTTCCCCTCGCCCTACGACGAGGAGTCGATGACGCGGTTCGCGACCGAGGTCCGGCCGATCCTCGAACGGGCGGGCTAGGCCTTCGCCGCCCGGTGGGCGGCATCGAGCTCGGCCTGATGGCGCGCGCGGTGGCGCGCCTGCTTGGCCCGATTGCCGCACGACGCCATGTCGCACCAGCGGCGCTTGCCCGTGCGTGAGGTGTCGTAGAAGACCCAGCGGCAGGTGTCGTTCGCGCAGATCCGGACGCGATCGGGATGGCCGCTCGCCAGCTCGAGGACGAGCGGCTCCGCCAGGCGCGCGAGCGCATCGTCGAGCGGGTCGCCCACGTGCTCGTGGCCCACGGTCACGCCGTCCGGGGCCGGCGTCAGTTCGATGATCTCGCGGGCATGGAGCGCGCGATTGACGCGGGCGATCGCCTCCGGCTTGGGTGGCCGCTTCTGGACCACGGCGTCGGCGACTTCGCGGAGGGCCTCGCGGACCGCCCGCACGTGCCTGAGCGCGCGGGTCGCGCTCGCGGGCTTCGCGGCCACCTCGGCGCGCAGCTCCCGTGCCGTCTCATCGTGCAGGACGTCTCGCTCGACGAGCCACCTGATGGCGTCGTCGAAACCGCTCAGATGGTCGACGGCGAAACCATCGTCGAGCTCTTTGGTGTTCAGGAAGTCGAAGGTGTCATCGAGTTCGACGGCATGGCCGTGCTGGCTCGATGTGGGGGTGATCTGCATGTCGCTAACCACTTTAAACCTCTTGACAGGTTACGCGCAACCCGGTACTCTACGCGTAACCGATAAATAACTCTCAACCGGTTACATCACACGCCACAAGGAGGCCCCACATGGAAGCCATCATCGTCTTCGCCGGCCTCTTCGTGGGGGTGCTCCTCCTCGACGTCGCCGCCGTCCTCTGGGGAGCCGATTCGCGCGACCCCTTCACCGACGATCACCGCCGATAAGCCCGACAGGAGCACCCAGACCGTGATGTATCCCTACACCTTCCTCGCCCTCGATCTCGCCAACGAGCGGAGTCGCGACGCCCACCTGCTCCGGCTCGAGGCGCTCGCCCGCTCCGGCCAGACACCACGCCCCGCCTGGCCGCGCCGCGCTCTCGCGCATGTCTTCGCGTTCGTGAGCCGCCTCTCGGCGGCGATGGTCCGTCGGCTCGACGAGTGCGTCGCGGACGACCTCGGCCGCACCCTCGCCCCGAGCGAGTAGGCTGTCCGCCACGGAGGTGGCGATGACGAACGGGACGGCCGCGGTCTCATGGGGCGACGGCCGGATCGATCTCTTCTGGGTGGACGACGCGCGAGCGCTCGTCCACCGCTCGTTTTCGGGCGGGACCTGGAGCGAACCGGAGGACCTCGGGGGCACCCTGGCCTCGCCGCCTGCCGCGACCGCCTGGGCGGTCGACCAGCTCCAGGTCTTCGCGATCTTCGATGACGGCGAGCTGTGGAACCGCTACTGGGACGGCACCTCGTGGCACCCGTGGGAATCGCTCGGCGGCGTGCTGACCGGCACCCCGGCCGCGTCCTCCTGGGGCGCCGATCGCATCGACGTCTGGGCGCCCGGTCGCGACGGCACCATCTGGCATCGCTGGTGGGACGGGACGCGCTGGGTCGACTGGGAGCAGCTGTCGCGTTGACGGGCCTTCGGCCGCCGCCTCGCGCCGCCGCGGTCGCCCTCGCGCTCGTGGCATCCACGATCCTCGCGGGCTGCTCCCGCTTCGGGCCGCCGTGCACGGTATCGATCGCGGCGATCCCGTCGGGAGCCGGCGCGGCCGACGGCGCGCAGATCCCGACATCGGCGGTGATCCTCGCGTCGCCCGCCGACTTCCTGCCGAAAAAGGCCGCGTTCGGGCAGGACGCCGAGGGCCGGCCGACCGTCGTGCTCCAGCTCGAGCCGATCGCGGCGGCTCGCCTCGCGAGCTACACGGGCGAGCACGTCGGCGAGCCGCTGGCGATCGCCATCGACCGGACGATCTTCACCGTCACCGAGATCACCGGCGAGATCCCCGACGGTGCCGTGACCGTCGTGCCCCAGACGCCCGAGGAGGCCGCCCGATTGCCCACGGTGTTCGAGGGATGCGTCGCCTTTCCCAGCCTGCCCCCGCCAGCCAGCCCGACCGGCACCGGCTAGGGCGAGGGCGGTGAGGGCGCGTCGACCCAGGCGGCCACCCTGGCCAGGTACCCGTAGAGATCGAACATGACGCGCTGCGGCAGGTTCCCAGCCGTGATCCCAGCGGCCTGGGTCATCCCCATCCTCCGCGAGGCCATCGCGACGACGTACTCGACCTGGTAGGTCAGCTCGCTGGACGAATCGCATCCGTGGTAGGGAGGGTCGATGGCGGCCCAGGCGTCGAGCGTGTCGGTCAGCTGACGGCTGGCGATCGCCGCACCCGCCGGATCGAATGGCTCGGCGACGACGAGCGGCCGCAGCGATGCGATGTCGAGAGCCAGTCGCCGCGCGTATCCGGGCACCTGCGATGTGACGGCCACGCACTCGGCGCTCCGGTCATGGCTCGTCGGTGACGTCGGTGGCGCGGGAGGCGGGGCAGGCTTCGGGATGGTCCCGTCCTGCAGGAGCGACATCTGGCTCCGGTAGGCTCCCAGCATCGCCTCGATGTCCGGATCCGCCGTGACCGACGCGGCCGTGGGGGTGACGAACGTGTTGCTGGCCGTGGTCAACTGCGCCGCGAGTCGATCGTAGGTCAGGAGGGTCTTCGAGTAGGTCATCCCCCTGGAACGGTTGGCCACGACGAGCTGACCGTTGACGGTGCCCGAGTACTCGGTGTCGGTGCCACTGCCGAAGATGACGTCGAAGCCGCTGACGGCGTTCGCGAAGTCGATGAGGTCACCAGTCGGGTTTGATCCCGAGGAACCGGTGACGCCCTTGTCGGTGATCGCGATGAACACGTCGGCACCCTCCGCCTTCGCAGCCGCCTTCGCCGCCATCGCGGCCGTGACGCCATCCGTCCGGCTCATGGTGCCGAGGCTGCCGGGCGCGACCGGTGCGGGAGCCGTTTCGTCGGCGATACCGATGACGGCGAACTTCGCGTCGCCGTACTGGAGGATCTGGTAGTCGTCGACGCCTTCGAGATTCGCCGCACGCTCGCTCAAGTTCGAGGCGACATATCCGAAGCGGGTGTCCCAGGCATTCGAGTACGCCAGGTCGATCTGGCTCTGCAGGCGGCCGATGCCCGCGTCGAAGTCATGACGGCCTAGCATGCCGACCTGGATGCCCATCATCCCTTCGGACAGGATCGCCGGCGTGTCCTGGAAGAACGACGACAGCGGCGGGCTGGCGCCGACGTCGCTCCCGGTCGACAGGGTCATCGTGCCCCGGTGGTCGGCCCGCTCCTGCTCGAAGTACGTCGAGAGGGCAGCCGCTCCGCCGATCCCGGACAGCGGTTCGACCTGTCCCTGCCAGTCGGAGATCGCGAGGATCTCGAGGCTCGCGGTCCCGGAGCGGAGCGGGCGCGGCGCCGGGGGGAACGCTGAGCCATCCAGCAGGGCCCGGCCCCCGAGCGGCTCGCTCAGCTGGACCGTGCCGCTCCAGTTCGTCGTATAGAAGCCGCCGCAGTGCGCAGAGGCGTACGCGTCGGTCTTTCGCATCGTGATGATCACGGCCCACGGGGTGTACGTGATCTTCGGGGCCTGCAGCCAGTCGGGTGCCGGTGCGTAGCAACTCTCGGGGGGATACTCGTCGATGCCGATCGGGATCACGGTCGTGGTCTGCGCCGTCTTCGGATCGAGGTCGCCGAGCCGCCATTCGACTGTCCGCGGCCCGATGAACGGCAACGAGGTACCGAACACCCACGCGACGAGCCCTCCGCCGACGGCAACGGCCACGACCACGAGTAGCCCCGCGCGGCGGATCGTCCGCCCGTGGCGCGTCAGCACGGTGGGACTGATCGGCGGATCCCGATCAAGCCACCACCGAAGGGTCACGAGGACCGCCGACGCGATGATGGCGAGCACGACGGCGCCCGCGGCGAGGGTCCGGGACCCGATCTCCACCGTGCACCGCTCATCGAACGGTCCGAGCTGCTTGGTCCACAGGCTCTCGATGGAATTGATCGGGATGGTGCAGAACCGGTTGTTGAACGGGGGGTGCAGCGCCGGATGCACGAGCCAGGTCGCGACGGCTCCGACGATGACGACGGCCACGACGACGAAACTGAGATGCACGGCACCACGGACGACGTCCCTGAGCACCATCGAGGTGTGGGGGACCTCGGTCGGCTGTGGGCCACGCACCTCGCGGTCGGGCGCGTCGAGACCGATCGCTCGTAGCCCGACGAGCACGAAGCGGCGGAGCTCCCACGCCACGACGGCGAGGACGAAGGCGATGAAGACGACGATGGGGTCGATCGAGATCCGGTCCCCCGACCGGACGAGCAGCGCTGCGAGCGCCCCGACGAGGACGAACCCGGCGATCACCAGCCCGGCGAGCACCGTCGGAGGCAACCCCGTCGGCGGCGCTGGGGCGTCGTCCGGCGACGCGTCCAGGCTCGGCGCGACGATGCCTTCGGGTTCGGGCACACTCGCCTCGGTTCTGCGGGGCGGCGCCGCCCACTGTGGCGAGGTGGCTCCAGGCCCCTACCGATACGGTGTCCATCACCAGGCGCCGGACCCATGCCCCCGTGGTTCTCGTGCCCGAGTACTTTCGAAGGCGCGTTCAGACGGAGGCCGACTCCGCCAGGGCGCGCGCACTCACGTCGACCGGCGCCGCGATCGTGATGCTGTCGCTCGACTGACCGGCACAGGCTTCGCGCCCTTGCGCACCGCCGGCTCGGCCGGCGCGGGCCGCCCGAGGAGGTATCCCTGGCCGACTTGCACGCCGAGCCGGAGCAGGGTGTCGCGCTCGCCGCGAGTCTCGACACCCTCCGCGATCAACATCGCGCCGATCTCGCCCGCGAAGTGCACCAGGCCGGCGACCAGCGCCTGACGCGCCGGGTCGGTGTCGATCCGCGTGACGAGGGCGCGGTCCAGCTTCACGTGCGACGGTGCCAGTTCGAGGATGTGTCGGAGTGACGCGAACCCGGCGCCGGCGTCATCGACCGCGAACCGGACGTCCGTGCCCAGGTCCGCGAGTGCCTTGCGAAGGGCGCCGTAGTCGTCCACGCCGACGTGCTCGGTGATCTCGAGGACCACCCGGGTCCTCGACCGCCTGAGGAGGCTGTGGAGCGGTTCGCCGGCGAGCACCATATCCGGTGAGACGTTGATGTCGAGGAAGGTGCCGGTCGGCAACGGTGCCGACGCGGCAAGGGCTGCTTCGATCGTCGCGCACTTGAGGTCGATGCCCATCCCGGCGTCGGAGGCCTCCCGGAAGACTCGATCGGGCGGCGTGCCATCGTCGAAGCGGGTCAGCGCCTCGTAGCCCAGGACCTGCCCGCTCGTCATCTCGACGATGGGCTGGAAGACGGTGCTGTAGGCCTGTGTCTCGATGACGTCGCGGACTCTCGCCCGTTCGGCGGCGCGCTGGGACCGCCGGCGGAGCCCTGGGCCGAGCAGCGACGATGCAAGGGCCGCGAACTCGACCAAGGCGGGGACGCGCGGCAAGAGCTCGGCGCGACTCGCGTCGGCACCGGCCGCGAGCAGCCCGATCAGCCGGCCGTCGAAGACGATGGGCGCGAAGGCGACGGATCGGACGCCAAGGCTCGCGAACCGCGCTCTCCACCGGGCGTCGCCCGCGCCGGTGAAGTCGTCGACCCACGGACCGCGCGACGCCCTCGTCTCCAGGTCGCGGACGCGGTGTGCCGGCACCGGTGGCAGACCGGCCACGCCTCGACCGTCCCGGAGGTGGGCGCCGATCGCCGCCGATCGATCCTCGGCCCCGAAGTCGTAGATCGCCGCCGACGGGAAGTCTCCGTTCCCCGCGATCTCGACACAGATGGCATTCGCCGTCGCCTCGGGATCGTCATCCGGATCGAGCCGACGGAGCGCGTCCAGGATGTTGGCGCGCTCGTGGGCCATCCGTTCGTGCTGTCGGCGCTCCGTGATGTCGCGGAATGTCCCGAAGTGGAGTCCCGGCGAGATGTCGGCGATCGCGCTCATCTCCGCGACGCTGATCCGGCCGTCGGGCCGCCGGAACCGTACCTCGCCCCGCAACCGGCCGGCGGCGCGGAATGCCTGCCAGGCGGCGCCGGTGTCGGCATCGCCCAGGGAGTCGGCGGCGAAGTCCTGCGGGCCCCGGCCGATGATCGCGTCGCGCTCCACGCCAAGCAGCGAGGCGGCGGCCGGGTTGGCATCAACGTATCGACCGGCGTCGTCCGAGATCAGGATCGCGTCGCCTGACTCCTCGAAGACGGCGCGATAGCGCCGTTCGCTCGCGGCGAGGGACAGCTCCGCCTCGTGCCTCGCGTTGATGTCCAGGAAGTAGACAGCGAGGCCGTCTGCCGACGGGTAGGCCCGCACGGCGACCCAGAGGTCGAGGGGCGCATAGTGGGACTCGAAGATGACCGTCTCACCGGTCGCCATGGCCCGATGGAACTCGGTATCGAAGACCGTACCGACGGCCTCCGGGAACACCTCCCAGACGACCCGACCCAGCAGCTGGGCGCGCGTGCGTCGCTGGATCCGCTCCGCTTCGCGGTTCAGGTAGGTGAAGCGCCAGTCGAGATCGAGCGTGTAGAACGCATCGGTGATCGTCTCGAGCGTCTGCGCGAGGATCACGTCGAGTCGATCCCGCTTGGCCTGGGCCTCGCGCAGGGTCGATATGTCCTGGAGAGCGCCCTGGATCTGCTCGATCCGGCCCGTCGCGCCGCGGATCGCCTCACCACGGACCCTGACCGGGATCGGGACTCGGTGCCCCTTCGCGACCATCTCGAGCTCGAGCTCGAAGGGCGTGCCGCGGCGGGCACATGCGGCGAACGCCGAGGCGATCATCGGCGCCGTATCAGGCGTGCACGAGTCGACCCATCCCTGCACGCTGAACGTGGTGCCGTTCGGCACCCGCGCGATGGCGCAGGCCTCGTCAGACAGGCGCACCAGGTCCGCACCGAGGTCGACGGTCCAGCCGCCGAGACGCGCCATCCGGCTCGCGATCGCCAGCAGACGATCGCTGCCCTCCTGTGCGCTCGCCGATGGGTGGCGCGCGACTCGGCGGGCCGCCCCGGCGTCGCCTGGTCCGACCGCTTTGGGCGGCCTCGCGTCCGCTTGTGGGCGGATGGTGGACGAGCGGGAGGGCATGGTCGAGTACTCATCGACCGTCCCCACCGCGCGGGCGATGGTGAGGACGGCTCGGGCTGTCGATGCGCCGGATTGGGCCCGCAGCGTCGGCCCATGCTACATCGGTGCATCCACAGGGGCCGCGGGCGCTGATGCACGACGTCGACAGACACGCCCGCGGACGCTCCGGGACGCACCCTCCCAGGGGGCGCGCCGCCGAGCGGCTCGCCCGGTCGGGATAAGCCGCAGCTAAGCGCCCCTGACTAGGGTTCGGAAGACGTCTCGCCGCGTCGGTAGTGCCCCCAACGTGGCGAGACGTCGCGTCGTCCGATGACGAGCCGCCACTCGGGTCGATCCGCCGGGAAAGGCCGACCGTGGATCCGAGCGGGATGCCGTGGCGCTCCATCGATTCCGTCGCTTCGACCACCGAGCCGCCCCCCGCCGAGCGCGCCGGCTCGGTGGTCGGGCTGTCACGAGGAACATTTGCCGTCGCCGGCGCGGCGATCCTCGTTGCGGTCGCCACGTTCCTGATCGCGTTCGGGTCCGGGGCCGGCGGGGCTGTCGAGGTCACCGGCGGTGGCGGGCTCGGCGACGCGACCGTCCTCGAGCCGAGCCCCCGCGCCCCGGGCGTGGGACCCGTGACGGAACCGGCGGGCGAGCTGGTGGTCGAGATCGTCGGAGCCGTGGCCCGCCCCGGGGTCTACCGGCTGCCGCGCGGCGCGCGGGTCGGCGACCTCGTCGACGCGGCCGGCGGATACGGGCCCCGGGTCGACACCGCTGGAGCGGCCCGAGTGCTCAACCTCGCGGCGGCGATCCAGGATGGCGGCCAGATCCGTGTCCCGTCGCGCGACGACGTGGCGATCCCCGGCGATGGCGGCGCCGGTGCGACGGGCGGTGCCGCTGAACCCGGAGGCGGGGCGACGACCGCCACGACGCCGGTCGACCTGAACCGCGCGACGAGCGCCGAGCTCGAGGCGCTTCCGGGGATCGGCCCCGCGACGGCGGCGAAGATCATCGCGGCCCGCGAGGAGGCGCGCTTCGTGTCGGTCGACGACCTCCTGACACGCAAGGTGGTCGGGCAGAAGACCTTCGACGGGCTCCACGACCTCGTCACGGTCGGCTGAGGTGCCTCGAAGCGGCTGGCTCGCGCTCGGGACCATCCTGGCCGCCTTGACCGCCGCCGCGATCGGCACGACCGACGCGCTCGCTGCGGTCGCCCTGGGGCTCGCGGCTCTGCTCGTGGCCGCGTCATCCGGACGGCAGCGGATCGCCCGCCCGGGGATCGCGGTCCTCATCGGCGCGGCGGCGCTCGTCGGCCGGGTGGCGCTGATCCCGGTCGAGACCGCGCAGGCGACCGCGATCCCCGCGGGTGGCGGGCCGTGGATGCTCGTCGTCGAGGCGGTCGGGGCGGCTCGCGACGGCAAGCAGACCGCCACCCTCGGGATGGAGGATCCGGTCACCCGTGTCGCCGTCCGGGTGGCCGCGACACTTCCGGCATATCCGGAGGTCGCCCCGGGCGACCGCGTGACCATCGACGGCACGATGCGTCCCCGTCCGGCGTCGCCGTACGGCGACTACCTGGAGCGGACCGGCGTGATCGGCACGGTCACCGCCCGCTCGATGCACGTCGAGCGAGCGCCGCCGGATCCCGCCCACGCCATCGAGACCGCCCGGCAGTCGGCAGCCGCCGCACTCGCGGCGGTCCTGCCCGAGCCCGAGGCGGGCCTTGCCGCAGGGATCCTCATCGGGTTGCGCGATCGGGTCGATCGGGACCTCGCCGCGGCATTCACGACGGCGGGCGTCAGCCACGTGGTCGCCATCTCCGGGTGGAACATCGCCATCGTCGGTGCGGCGATGGCCGCCCTGTTCTCGCGTACACGCCGGCGCCGTCGGTCGCTCGTCACGATGCTCGCGATCGTCGCGTACGTGGCCTTCGCCGGGGCGTCGGCATCGGTCGTCCGGGCGGGGACGATGGCCGGGGTCGTGCTGCTCGCCCGGGAATCGGGTCGCGCCGGGCAGGCGGCCACCGCCCTCGGCTGGGCCGCGACGATCCTCCTGCTGGTCGATCCGAACCTGATCACCGACGCCGGGTTCCAGCTGTCGTCGCTCGCCACCGCCGGGCTGATCGCGTGGGCGACGCCGCTCACGGCGTGGATCGACCGGCGCGGCCGCGGGGTGCTGCCCGGCTGGCTGACCGAGAGCCTCGGGGTGTCCCTGGCGGCGCAGGCGGCGACGCTGCCGGTCGTCCTGGTCTCGTTCGGCCGGCTCGCCGTGCTCGCGCCGCTCGTCAACCTCGCGGTGGTCCCGCTCGTGGCCCCGGCCATGGCCGCCGGCGTCCTGGCCATGGCCGGTGGAGCGATCGTGCTCGCCGGCGGCCCGCCGATCCTCGGGACCATCCTGGCCGTCCCGGGCTGGGTCTCGCTCCGGATCATGGTCGGGATCGTGGACGGGGTCGCGACGCTCCCGTTCGCCAGCGTGACGCTCCCGGCGCCCATCGCGGCCGGGACCGCCCTGGTGGTGGCCGCGGCGATCGTGGGCCTGCATGTCAGCCTGCGGAGCGGCCTCAGGCTGCCGGGTCGCGTCCGCACGGGCCACCTCGGCACCGCCGGCCGCGGACGGTCCGGGTCCCGCCGCGGCGTCCCAGGAGCGCCGGCCAGACACGGCGCCAGCCAGTCGGCCGCGCCACGCTCCCCGCGTGTATCGCAGGGCGGCTCGCGCGCGACCAGGCTCGCGGTCGCATCGCTCGTCGCCTCGCTCCTGGTCGCGGGCGCCGTCGCCTCGAGCCGCTCCGCTGGCCTGGCCAGGGTCACAGTCCTCGACGTCGGCCAGGGCGACGGGATCCTCGTCGAAGGATCGCGTGGCGGACGTCTGCTGATCGACGGCGGCCCCGATCCGGCTCGGTTGCTCGTCGCGCTCGACGGCCGGATCCCGCCCTGGGACCGCCGGATCGATGCGGTCGTGCTGACGCATCCGCACGAGGACCACGTCGCGGGGCTGCCGCGACTCCTGGAGCGCTACCACGTCGCCCACGTCTTCGAGCCCGGGATGCGTGGACCGGGCCCGGGCTATGCAGCGTGGCTGAGCCGGCTCGCGACATCCGGTGCCCCGGTCCGGCGGAGCCTCGCCGCCGGCGATGCCCTGGCGGTCGACGAGATCGCGCTCAAGGTCCTGTGGCCGATCCGCGGCCAGGTCCCCCTCGAGCCACCCGACGGCGGGACCGGGATCAACAACGTCTCGATCGTGTTCCTCGGTGCCGTCGGCAGCTTCCGGTTCCTGCTGGCGGGCGATGTCGAGCAGGCCATCGACCCGTCGCTCCTGGCGAGCGGCCTGCCGCGACTCGACCTCCTGAAGGTCGCGCACCACGGCAGCAAGACCGCGACGACGCAGCCGTTCGTCGATGCCGTGCGGCCCAGGATCGCGATCGCGTCCGCCGGGACCGGCAACCCGTACGGGCATCCGGCGAAGTCGACGCTCGATCGGCTCGCGGCGTCCGGCGCGCGGGTCTTCCGGACCGACCTCGACGGCACGGTCGCGGTGACCTTCTCGCCCGACGGCGTCTCCGTCCGGGCCGAGGGGGGCCGTCCGGCGGCGACCGTGGTGCGCCCGCCGACGCCCGATTCCCGCGTGGCCACGTTCCGGTGCGGCATCCCGGTCTCGGCCCTCGTGCCCAGGCCGGAGCCGTCCTCGACGGCGGCCCGAGCGGCGCCGCTGGCGGTCCGGCCGGGTGCGACCCCGACCGTCGGGTACCATCGGCCCGATGACCGTCCCGGGGCGGGTGGAAGCCGCCTCCCTCCTGCTCTCCCTCGATCCCCCGACCTGGTTCGTGCGGCATTCGCGCGCCGTCGCGGAGGTCGCGGCCTTCCTCGCGGCACGGATCGAAGCCCGCGGGGTCACGGTGGATCGGCGACTGGTCGAGGCCGCGGCGTTGCTGCACGACGTCGACAAGGCGCTGCCCCCGGACGATCCGGCTCGCGCGCTCCCCCACGGCGAGGGATCGGCCGACTGGCTGACCCGTCGCGGCCACCCCGAGCTCGCCCGGGCGGTCGCCGGGCATCCGGTCACGCGCCTGCTCGACGGCGACGCGTTCCGCCGCTGGGCGGCCTTCGCCAGTCGGGAGGAGCGGATCGTGGCCTACGCCGACAAGCGGGCCGGCCAGCGCCTCGAGACGATGGACGCCCGGTTCGCCTCGTGGCGGCGCCGATATCCGCGGCTCATCACCGGCGATCGGCAGGTCGCGGGCTGGGACGAGCCGGCCCTGCGCGCCGTCCGCGCCCGCGCGGAGCGGCTCGAGGCGGACGTCTGCCGGGCGGCCGGGATCGCGCCCGATGGGGTCCGGCGGCTGGCCTGGACGGGCGCGGCGCTGCGGGCCGCCCGGACCACGGCCGGGGCCGCCGCATGACGACCACGCCGCTCGCCTACTTCTGGGGCGACGACGAGCTCGTCGCGGCCCGGGCGGTCGACCGGTTCGGGGCGGCGCTCGCCGCGGAGGGCGGCGTGCCGCTCGAACGGTGGGACCTCCGTGGGCAGCGGACCGGCGCGGAGACGGCGCTGGCACAGCTGCAAGAGCGGATCGCGACGCCGGTCATGTTCGGCGGCGGGACGCTGGCGGTCGTCACGAACGCGGGCGCGCTGATGGTGAGCGCCGAGGGTCGCGACGCGGTCCTCGCCGCGGTCACGCTCGCTGGCTCCGGGCAACGCCCTCGTGATCCTCGAGACGACGAAGTCCGGCGCGAAGGGCCCGGGGCAGCGTCGCCTCGCGGATGCGATCAAGGCCGCCGGCGGCTACGTCCGCGAGTTCGCGGCGCCCAAGGCCGGCCAGCTGGCCGATTGGATCAAGCGCGAGGCGGACGATCGCGGCCTGGCCCTCGGCCCGGGATCCGCCAAGGAGCTGTCCGAACGCGTCGGCGGCTTCGTCCAGCAGAACGATGCAGAGCGCCCGTTCCAGACGCGGACCGCCTCGATGGAGCTCGACAAGCTCGGGCTCTATCGCGGATCGGCGCCGATCACCGTCGACGATGTCCGGGCGCTGGTGGCGGAGGCCGTGCCAGGCACGATCTGGGGGTTCGTCGACGCGGTCGCCGAGCGCCGGACCAGTGACGCCATCGCGCTCCTCGAGCGACTCCTCGACGCGACGCCGGAACCGGTCCTCGTGGTGGTGCTCCATCGGCGGATCCGCGAGCTGATCGAGATCAGCGACCGCGTCGCCGGCGGCGAGAAGCTCCCGGCGATCGCCAAGGCGCTGGGGATCAAGAGCGAGTTCCGCGTCCGGAACCTGTCGGGCCAGGCCCGTGCCTGGACGACGACCGAGCTGATCGGCGCGCTCGAGGGCCTGGTCGAGCTCGATGCGATGGTGAAGGGCGCCCCGGGCACGACCGCGGACGCGGCACAGCGTCGGCTGGCGTTCACGCTCTGGGTGATGGACCACGTACCGCGCCGCGAGCGGCGCTCAGCCTAAGCGAGAGCCCGAAGCTCAGCCGTAGGCACCGTCGGCAGCGGACCAGGCCTGCTCCTGGACGACCAGGTCGCTCTCGATGGCGAAGACGCAGCGTCCGGCCCCGAGGTCGAGCAGCTCGATGAGCTCGGGGTCGATGTAGAGCTGCGAGCAGTCCTCGCACAGGCCGCCGGGGATACCGAAGCACAGGCGCTCGCTCCGGTCGGGCAACCGGAACGTCGTGTCGAACCGGGTCGTGATGAGCCGGCGTCCACAGGCTGGGCAGCGATCTCGCAAAGCGGACATGCGAGGATGCTAGGTACGCGCGGTTCGAACCCATATGACCCGCTGGTACCCCACCACCGGGGGTACCTCGTACGGGCCTATTGGACCCTCAGCACCGTCCTTGCCGCGGACCAGTGCTTCTCGAGCCCGTAGTAGTCGCGTTCGGGCGGCGTGAAGATGTGGACCACGACCGATCCGAAGTCGAGCAGGACCCAGTGCGACGCCGGCGTCC
The DNA here is from genome assembly GCA_963755115.1 of uncultured Chloroflexia bacterium. Classification (GTDB taxonomy): domain Bacteria; phylum Chloroflexota; class Limnocylindria; order Limnocylindrales; family CSP1-4; genus SPCO01. Next base: position 583,517 of record CAVWIK010000002.1, on the reverse strand, counting down.
CCTCGCGGCCGAACGGCTTGGTCTTCTCGTCGCGGAGGGCGCTGACGATGCCGTCGCCGATCGCGTCGAGCTGCCGCTCGGACCCGCCCGAGCAGATCACAAAGTAGTCCGCGAGGGTCGTCAGCGGCGTCAGGTCGAGCAGCACGATGTCGGCGGCCTTCTTGTCCTCGGCGAGCTCGACGATCCGCCGGGCGAGCTCCAGCGGCGGCCGCTCGTCCCCCGGCGCGGCGCGGCGCGATGCGGCATGCCGTCGGCGCGCGGGGCCGGCCGGGGTGTCGCGGCGGTGGCCGCGGGTTTCGGGGCGCTTCGCCGGGAGCGCGGGTTCGGTCACGATGGATCTTGCCTCCTGCTGGATCGATAGAGCGCATGGTCGCCGATGTAGGCGGCGACCGCATCCGGGACGAGGTAGCGGAGCGACCGTCCGGCCGCGGCCATCGCGCGAAGCTCCGACGCAGAGATCCGGAGGCGCGGTCCGTCGAGGAAGATGGCTCGGGCCTCGGTCCCGGGGAAGTGTCGCGTGAGGAACGCCGGGACCGCGTCGGGGTAGCCGTCACGGGGCGCCACCGCGAGCCGGGAGAGCTCCAGCACGCGTCGGGGCTCGTGCCAGGTCGGCAGGTCGTCGTACGCCTCGGCCGAGAGGATCAGCACCAGGTCCCGGGTCGTGGTCGCGAGCAACGCCAGCGTGTCCACGGTGTACGACGGACCGGCCCGGTCGAGCTCCATCCGGCTGGCCTCGAACGCCGGGTTGCCGCGGATCGCGAGCTCGACCATCGCGAGGCGGCGCTCGCCGTCGGTGATGTCCCGTCCGGACTTGTGCGGCGGCTCACCGGCGGGGATGAAGAGCACGCGCTCGAGACCGAGCGTGTCACGGGCGGCCTCGGCGACGGCGAGGTGCGCGACGTGGATCGGGTCGAACGTGCCCCCGAAGACCCCGACGCTCCCGGGCACCACCGCGGCGGGGACGGCCGGCGTCGTGCGGCCCGTCATCGACCCTCCCACGGCTCGGGTTCCCATTCCAGCTCGGCTGGACCGATCCGGACGAGGTCGCCCGGCACGATCCCGGCGCGTCGGAGCTCGGCATCGATGCCGAGACGGGCGAGGTCGCGCTGGAACCGCTCGGCGGACTCCTCGACCTCGAAGTTGGTCTGCGCGGCGATCCGTTCGATGCGCGTGCCACGGACGCGGAAGACGCCCGCCTCTTCGAGCTGGACGACGAACCCGTCGCCCATCGCCTGGATCCGATGGACCACGACCCCCGCCGGCTCGGGCGGCGCCGCCAGCTCGTCGGCATCGGGCAGCAGCTCGGCCAGCGCCGATCGGAACGCCGCGAGGCCGTCGCCGGTCGCGGCGGACAGGGCGACCACCGGTCAGCTCCTCCGCCTCACGAGCGCGATGGAAATCCGGCCACGCGTCGTGCGCGGCGGGCAGGTCCAGCTTGTTGAACGCGATGAGCATCGGCTTCTCGAGGAGGGCCGGGTCGTGGGCCCGCAGCTCCTCGCGGATCACGTCGAAGTCCCACTCCGGATCGCGCGACGACCCGTCCACGACGTGGACCAGCACGCGGGTCCGCTCCACGTGGCGCAGGAAGGCGTGACCCGAACCGGCGCCCGAGCTCGCCCCCTCGATGAGCCCCGGGACGTCGGCGATCGTCGGACGCCGTTCGTCCTCGTCGCCGAGATCCATGACGCCCAGGTTCGGCTCGAGGGTGGTGAACGGGTAGTCGGCGATCTTCGGCTGCGCCGCGGTCAGGGCGGCGAGGAGCGTGGACTTGCCTGCGTTGGGCAGCCCGACGAGACCGATGTCGGCGATGAGCCGCAGCTCGAGCCGGAGCCAGCCCTCGGAGCCGGGCTCGCCCTTCTGCGCGTGGCGGGGGCCTGGTGCGTGGACGTCTTGAAGTGGGTGTTCCCGAGACCGCCGCGGCCGCCCCGCGCGACCATCGCCCGCTGCCCGACCGCGACCAGGTCCGCGAGCAGCTCGTCGGTCTCGTCCTGGTAGACGGCCGTGCCGGGCGGGACCGTCAGGACGAGGTCGTCGCCGGCCTTGCCGTGCCGGCGGGATCCCTCGCCGCGACCCCCCGAGGTCGCCTTGAAGTGGCGCTTCACCTGGAAATCGCGCAGCGTCGTCTGCCCGGCGTCGACCTCGAGATAGACCGAGCCGCCGCGTCCGCCGTCGCCGCCGTCGGGTCCGCCGCGCGGCACGTGCGCCTCCCGTCGGAAGGTCGCGGCTCCGTCACCACCATCGCCGGCGCGGACCCGGATCTTCACGCGGTCGAGGAACATCGGGGTCATTCTCGCACGGCGACCCGGCGTGACCGGCTGGTGCCGGGCCGGGGCCGCGTCCGCTCGACGGTCGGCTAGAGGTACGCGAGCGGGTTGACCCGCCGGCCGCCATTCCAGACCGGGCCGATCCAGACCTCGAAGTGGAGGTGCGGGCCGGTGGCGTTCCCGGACTGGCCGACGCGACCGACCTGCTGGCCGCGACCCACGTGCTGACCGCGGCTGACCGTGATGGCCGACATGTGGTTGTACGTCGTGTACAGGTTGGAGCCGTGCGCGATCCAGACCTGGTAGCCACCGCCGTTGCTCTTCCAGCCGGAGAAGATCACCGTCCCCGCTCCACCGGCTCGGACGCGCGAGCCGTAGTCGGCCGCGATGTCGATGGCGTAGTGGCCGTAGTGGAAGTACTGGCTGATGTAGTTGCCGCCGCCGACGACGGGCCAGATGAACCGCCCGCCGCCGTAGTGCGCGGGTGGTCGGGACGAGCCCCCGCCGCTGCTCGAGTGGCGCGTGGCCTTGCGGACGACCGGCTTCTTGGTGACCTTGGGTACCGGGATCGGCTTCCCCTTCGCGCCCGGCACCACGAGGATCTGTCCCACGACCAGGTTCGGATCGGTCAGCTTGTTCGTGTTGATGATCCGGGACTTGCTGACCTTGAACCGGGCGGCCAGCGAATCGAGCGTGTCGTTCGCGGTGACCGTGACGACCAGGCCGCTGACGGGCGGGATGACGAGCACCTGACCGAGGTGCAGCTCGTCCTTCGAATCGAGGTCGTTCGCCCACCACAGCGTCATCATCGAGACGTCGAACTTGGCGGCGATGCCGCTCAGGGTGTCGCCGCCATGGACGCGGTACCGCTTCAGGAGGCCGCGACCATCCTCGACGGTCGTGTCGACCGCGATCGGCTTGAGCAGCGTCCCGTCGTCGAGGAAGGGCCCGCTGACGCTGGTGTCCTTGGCCGGTGCCGCCGCGGCGAGCGGGCCATCGGCGGCCGCAAGGTCCGCTCCGGCGCCGGCCGAGATCGGTCCCTCGAAGGTCGATATCGACGATGCGGTTGAACAGCGTCACCGGGACCGGCGACTCGTCCACGTAGGCGCTGTCGTCGATCGTGCCGCCGGTGTCGAGGCCGGCGCCACCCGCGAGCGCGACCCGCGCGCCGGGACCATCGCCGGTGGGTCCGCCGATCGGCGCGCCGGGCTGGGACGGCCCCGTCGCCGAGACGCTGACGACCGATGCCCCGAAGACGATCGAGGCGACGGCGACCGCGATGACGCGATCGGGACCGAGACGGCCGACGATGCCCATACGCTCACGCCGGGCTGCCTGCTGGAGGTTCCGTCGTCGAGCGTGGGTGGGTGTCAGATGAGCCACGGCTGCCGCCGAGCGGACGCCCACACGAACCCGCCGGGCAGCAGCCAGGCTCTGGGTCTGAAGGGTCGTCGCGGGGTCGGGTCCGAGGCTACGGGGTCGACGCAGACGTCCGATGACGCGCTGGACGCCGACCGGCGCGTTCAGCAATACGGTCTCCCTGACGGTGGATGGTCCGTGGGCGCGCGGGGAAGTGCGCAGGGGTCATGGACTCGGAGGACCATCCGGGTCGCGGATTCGAGCTGGGGGTCTCTGTTCGCGGCCGACTGCCCGTGTCTGCGGGCGTACGACATCGTCCCCAACCCTACCACGGAGGTTGCGACGGTGACAAACCTGGGAAGGTAGCGAAACGGTGCCAGATGGCCCTTGCGTGGTGGCTCCGGGCACCGTTTTCCGGCGTCTGCCGGCGGACGCTAGGCGTCCAGGCTCTTCGTCAGCGTCGAGAGGAACTGGGCGTTGCTGTCGGTCTTGGCGAGCCGGTTCAGCAGGATCTCGATGCCCTCGTTGGCACCGACCGCCGACAGCATCCGGCGCATCGTCCAGACCATCTTGAGGGTGCCTTCCTCGAGGAGCAGCTCCTCGCGGCGGGTGCCCGAGCGCTGGACGTCGATGGACGGGAAGATCCGCTTCTCCGCGAGCTTCCGATCGAGGATGAGCTCCGAGTTGCCGGTCCCCTTGAACTCCTCGTAGATGACGTCGTCCATGCGCGAGCCCGTGTCGACGAGACAGGTCCCGATGATCGTCAGCGAGCCGCCCTCCTCGATGTTCCGGGCGGCGCCGAAGAAGCGCTTGGGCGGGTACAGGGCGATGGGGTCGAGGCCGCCCGACAGCGTCCGTCCGGACGGCGGGAGCGCCAGGTTGTAGGCGCGCGCCAGGCGGGTGATCGAGTCGAGCAGGATGACGACGTCGCGCCCGGTCTCGACCTGGCGCTTGGCGATCTCGAGCGCCATCTCGGCGACGTGGGTGTGGTTCTCGGTCGGCTCGTCGAAGGTCGAGCTGATGACCTCGCCCTTGACGCTGCGCCGCATGTCGGTGACTTCCTCGGGCCGCTCGCCGATGAGCGCGACCATGAGGAGGATCTCCGGGTAGTTGGCGCTGACGCCGTTGGCGATCTGCTTGAGGAGCATCGTCTTGCCGGCCTTGGGCGGGCTGACGATGAGCGCGCGCTGGCCCTTGCCGATCGGGTTCACGAGGTTGATGAGCCGCTGGCTCAGGTTCTTCGGATCCGTCTCGAGGTTGATCAGGACGTCCGGGTGGACCGGCGTCAGGTCGGCGAAGATCGGGCGGCGACGGGCCGTCTCGGTGTCCACGCCGTTGACGGAGTCGACCCGGAGCATGCCCCAGTACTTCTCGGCCTCACGCGGCGAGCGCACGGCGCCCGCGACGCGGTCGCCGATCCGCAGGCCGAAGCGACGGACCTGGCTGGAGCTGACGTAGACGTCGTCCGGGCTGGGCAGCAGGCCGTGTCGGCGCATGAAGCCGAAGCCCTCGTCGACGATGTCGAGGATGCCGCTGGCATAGGCGTGGCCCGCGCGCTCGGTCTGGCGCTGCAGGATCTTGTCGACGAGGTCGTCCTTGCGTTCGCCGGTCTCCGCCTCGAGCTCGAGGTCGCGGGAGACCTGCTTGAGCTCGGCGACGCTCATCTCACGGAGGTCGCTGACCTCGAGGTCGTTCCGCTCGCGGGCAGCTTCGAGTTCCTGCTGCTCCTCGAACTCGGTGACGGGGGCGCGGCCGCCTCCGACGGGATTGCGTCGGCGGGGTCGTCGGTTGCGTGAGCGCTGATCGCGCTGGTCTTGGCCTGGTCCGGGCATATGGGTAGGGGTCACCTGTGGGTGGGGGCCGGCCGGCCCACGGTCGGGCCGGGGTTGCATGGGAACCGAGCGGGCGGTGCGCGCGAATTGTCGCAGCGTCGATGCCGGTCGGGGTACTTGGAGCATAGACGCCCCGGAGCGCGACCGTCAAGGGGTACGGATGACGGGTGGTGGTTAGGCTTCTTCGCGTAGTCGGCAGAGGGCATTGCACAGGGCCACTAGGCTGCGGGGGTGGTGAAGCTCCTCTACGACGTCCAGCGGGAGATGACCTTCTATCGGGTCGCCGTCGACTTCCGAAACGCCGTCGAGAAGATGCTGGTCATCCGGGGCAGGCCGCTGGATCAGGACTATCTGTGGTGGGGATTCGGGCGAGCGTACGGCGCGAATCCCATGGAGGTCCGGCGCGGACGATGATGGCCTCGCCGGCTCTCGCGTTCCGAAGCGGCCCCACGGGGGATCAGATGCCGCCGCGGTCGAGCTGGACGTGCCCGTCGCGACGGAATTGGACCTCCTCAGCCCCGCATCCTGAACTGCCCTTACCCACGAAGCCAGGGTCGCCGCGGGTCAGCGCAGCTCCTGGATCCGGATCAGGTTTCCCGAGGGGTCGCGGAAGGCGCAGTCGCGGATGCCGTATGGCTGATCCGTGGGCTCCTGGACGACCTCGGCGTCGCTCGCCTGCACCCGCTCGAAGACGCCGTCGAGGTCGGGCGTGGCCAGGTTGATGCTGGCGTACGTGCCCTTGGCCATCATCTCGGCGATCGTCCGGCGCTCGTCCTCGGTCAGGCCAGGGCTGGCGTTCGGCGGGTAGAGGACGATCGACGTGTCGGGCTGGCCGGGAGGCCCGACGGTGATCCAGTGCATGCCGCCGTACTCGACGTCGTTGCGGACCTCGAAGCCCAGCGTGTCGCGATAGAACGCCAGCGATGCCTCCGGGTCGTCATGCGGCAGGAGGCTTGCATGGATCTTGATGTCCATCGCGATCAGGCCACCCGGGGCTCGGAGACCGGCGTCTCCCGGTGCCGGATCGGTCTGGTCACCTGTTTCGCCACGCACGGGGGGATCCCGGCCATGTCCCGCGTGGACTCGCGCCGATACGTGCTGGGCGGCACGCCAACGAGCTCCGTGAACCGGGTGGTGAAGGTGCCCAGCGACGAGCAGCCGACGGCGAAACAGATCTCCGTGACGCTGAGATCGCTGCCCCGCAGCAGCGCCATCGCGCGCTCGATGCGCCGCGTCATCAGGTAGGCGTACGGCGATTTGCCGTAGGCGAGCTTGAACTCGCGGCTGAGGTGCCCGGCCGACATGTGCGCGCCGCGAGCGAGTGCCTCGACGTCCAGTGGCTGGGCGTACTCCCGGTCCATCCGGTCACGAACGCGGCGCAGCCACGCGAGGTCGCGCAGGCGCTGGGCGGCTCCGGGTTCGCTGGTCACCTGCGGAATCGTGCCATAGATGAGACGCAGCGACCCATCAGATGCACCAAATGGACGTCCTTGAAGGTCCGCCGCCACCGCTCGGGACAAGTGGGAACACATCAGGTCAGTCGCCGCAGCACGACCGCGCGGGCCTCGGTCAGGCGCCGACGTAGGCCGCGAGGTGCTCGCCGGTCAGCGTGGAGCGGCCGGCGACAAGGTCCGCGGGCGTGCCCTCGAAGACGATCCGGCCCCCGTCATGGCCGGCGCCGGGACCGAGATCGATGATCCAGTCCGCGTGCGCCATGACCGCCTGGTGATGCGCGATGACGATGACCGACTTCCCCGAATCCACCAGTCGGTCAAGTAATCCGAGCAACTGCTCGATATCCGCGAGGTGGAGGCCGGTGGTCGGCTCGTCGAGGACGTAGACCCCGCCCTTCTCGGCCATTCGAGTGGCGAGCTTGAGCCGCTGCCGCTCGCCGCCGGAGAGCGACGGCAGGGGCTGGCCGAGCTTGAGGTAGCCGAGCCCGACGTCCTCGAGGCGCCCCAGGATCGACGCGGCCGCCGGCGTCTTCGCGTCGCCCTCGGCGAAGAAGGCGTGCGCCTCGGCGACCGGCAGGTCGAGCACCTCCGCGATGTTGAGCCCGCCAAGCCGCAGTTCCAGCACCGCCGCCTGGAACCGCTTGCCCCCGCAGTCCTCGCACGGCGTCGCCACCGTCTCCATGAACGAGAGCTCGGTGTAGATCATCCCGTTGCCGTTGCACGTCGGGCAGGCACCTTCGGAGTTCGAGGAGAACAGCGCCGGCTTGACGCCGTTGGCCTTCGCGAACGCGGTTCGGATCGGATCGAGCAGACCGGTGTACGTCGCGGGGTTGCTCCGACGCGAGCCGTGGATCGCGCCCTGGTCGATCGACACCACGTCCGCGCCGGCGGGGATCGACCCGTGCACGAGCGAGGACTTGCCGGACCCGGCCACGCCGGTCACGACGCAGAGGACGCCGAGCGGGACGTCGACATCGACGTCCCGCAGGTTGTGCGAGTTCGCGCCCCGGATCTCGAGCTGGCCGGTCGGCTCCCGGACCGCGTCCTTGAGCGCCGTGCGCCGGTCGAGGTGACGGCCGGTGAGCGTATCGGAGGCCTTCAGCCCCTCGACGGTCCCCTCGAAGCAGATCGTGCCGCCGCCGGTGCCGGCCCCTGGGCCCAGGTCGACGACGTGGTCGGCGATGACGATCGTCTCCGGCTTGTGCTCGACGACGAGCACGGTGTTGCCCTTGTCGCGAAGCTCGAGGAGCAGCTTGTTCATCCGCTGGATGTCGTGGGGGTGGAGCCCGATCGTCGGCTCGTCGAAGACGTAGGTGACGTCGGTCAGCGCGGACCCGATGTGCCGGACCATCTTGGTGCGCTGCGACTCGCCACCGGACAGGGTGCCCGATGGGCGGTCGAGAGACAGATAGCCCAGGCCGATCTCGACGAACGAGTCGAAGAGGTGAAGCAGGTTGGCGACCAGCGGCGCTACGCCCTTGTCGTCGATGCCGCGCAGCCACTCGGCCGCGTCGGTGACCTGCATGGCACAGACGTCGGCGATGCTGATGCCGTTGATCTTCGAGGAGCGCGCCGCCTCGTTGAGCCGACTGCCATCGCAGACCGGGCAGGTCTTGAAGACGGCGGCCCGCTCCACGAACGCCCTGATGTGGGGCTGCAGCGAGTCGACGTCCTTGCTGAACATCGACTTGCGGATCTTCGGGATCAGCCCGTCGTAGGAGACGTTGATGCCCTTGGCCTTGATCTTGACCGTCTGCTTGTAGAGCAGGTCGTGGCGTTCCTTCTCGGTGTAGTGCTTGATCGGCTTCGCCGGGTCGAAGAAGCCGGACTCGATGAAGGTCGCCACCATCCAGCCGTCCGGCGTGTACCCGGGCACGAGGATGGCGCCCTCGGCGAGAGACTTCGATTCGTCGAGGATCACGGACAGGTCGAGGTCGGAAACGGTGCCCCTCCCTTCGCACTCGGCGCACATCCCGCCGAGGTAAACGGCGTCCTGGACGATCTTCTTCTCGCCCTTGGGGCCGGTCATGACGCCGCTGGCCCGCGTGGTGGGGATGTTGAAGGAGAACGCCGTCGGCCCGCCGATGTAGGGCTTGCCCAGGCGGCTGAACAGGCTCCGGAGCATGGCGTTGGCGTCGGTGACGGTGCCGAGCGTCGAGCGCGGGTTCGCCCCGAGGCGCTCCTGGTCGACGATGATCGCCGTCGTCAGCCCGTCGAGCACGTCGACGTCGGGCCGGGCCATGGTCGGCATGAAGACCTGGACGAACGTCGAGTAGGTCTCGTCGATCAGCCGTCGCGACTCCGCGGCGATCGTGTCGAACACCAGCGAGCTTTTGCCCGAGCCCGAGACGCCGGTGAACACGGTCAGCCGGCGCTTCGGGATCTCGACGCTGATGTCCTTGAGGTTGTTCACCCGCGCGCCCTGCACGCGGATCAGATCGTGGCTGTCGGCAACCCGCATCGACGGTGGGGCGACCTGCGTGTCGGTCACGACGGCCCTCAGCTCGCGGCCTGCTTCACGAGCGCGACGATCCGCTTCTCGACGGCGGGGGTCAGCTCGGTCACGGCGAACGAGACCGGCCACATCTCGCCGTCGTCGAGCCGGGCATCCGGCTGGAACTCGAACGTCGAGTACCGGACCTTGAACTTCGACTTCGGCTTGTAGAAGCAGATGACCTTGCCGTCCTTGGCGTACGCCGGCATCCCGTAGTACGTCTTCGGCGCCAGGGACGGCACGGCCGTCGTGACCAGCTCGTGGATCCGCTCACCCATGACGCGATCGGCCGTCGGCATGCCGGCGAGCTTCTCCGTCACCTCGAGCTCGCCCGCGGCCCGCTCGGCGGCCGGATCGCGGCGCGCCGACGCCTTTCGCTCGCTGGCGCTCGCCTGCATCGCGGCTCGCTCCTCATCCGTCCAGATGTTGGCGGACTTGCCGGTCGCCGGCTTCTTCGTCGTGGTGCTCTTCGCTGCCATGGCAGAACTCCTTCGTGCGTGCGTATCGGTCCTGGACCAGCCCGAGGACATTGCCATCCGGGTCGGTGAACGTGGCCACCAGGCGGCCGCCGCCGACGTCGTTCGGATCGGTGAGGTCCGTGGCCGTCACTCTAGGTGGCTTCGGTCGACCGGTGCTTCTCGATTCCTGACCGGTCTGGTCGCTGGTCTCGCCCGAACCGCGGCACACCGACGCGCCGCCACGTGCCGCCGGCACCGCCGACCGAGGCGGCCCGCCTCGCCGCCCCGGCGCTCCGGCGCTCCGGCGCACGGAGCCGGGAGGCACGCCTAGGCCTTGGCCGCCGCCGCCTCGCGGGCCGCCGCCCAGTCCTTCTTGAAGGCGACGATGCCCTTGTCCGTGAGCGGGTGGTGGACCATCTGCTGGAGGATCTTGAACGGCACCGTCGCGACATGGGCACCGGCCAGGGCCGCCTGCGTCATGTGCAGGGGGTTGCGGATGGACGCCGCGAGCACCTCGGTGTCCAGCTCGTGGATCGCGACGATCTCGGCGAGCTCGCGGATGACGATCATCCCGTCCTGGTTGATGTCGTCGAGCCGACCCACGAACGGCGAGAGCAGGCTCGCTCCGGCCTTCGCCGCGAGGAGGCCCTGGTTGGCGGTGAAGATGAGCGTGCAGTTCGTCTTGATGCCTTCCTCGGCGAAGCGGTTGATCGCCTCGAGGCCGTTCTCGCTCATCGCGACCTTGACGACGATGTTCGGCGCGAGCGTCGCGAAATGGCGACCCTCCGACAGCATCCCCTCGACGTCGTCGGCGATCACCTCGGCCGAGACCGGGCCGGACGTGATCTTGCAGACCTCCTTGAGGATCTCGTCGTACGAGCCGCCGACCTTGGCGTACAGCGTCGGGTTCGTCGTGACACCGTCCAGCACACCCCAGCGGGCGGCGGTCCGGATCTCCTCGATGTCCGCGGTGTCCAGGAAGATCTTCATGGGGGCGTTGCTCCAGTCCAGCAGCGATGGCGTCCGCGGATTCTACGCTGCCCGGGCGTCAGAAGCGGTCGGCGAGCTCGCGGAGGAGTGACGTGACCGGGCCGAGGGCCACCGCGGCGGCGATCGCGAGCGCCGCCGTCGCCACGTACCCGCGCAGGCGCTCGCCCCGTCGGAGGAGGAGCCACGGCAGGACCACACCGAGGACCGCCTCGACGGCGAGCAGGATCGCCCCGGGATCGGTGGCGATTTGGTCCAGCCGGACCACGCGTTCGCTGCCGAACACGACCCCCTCGGCGATGAGCGCAGCCGAGAGGATCGCGACCGCGATGGCTCGCGGCCAGCCGCGGCCGTACCGCCAGACGGCGCCCGCGCCGCCCATCACCGGCCCCGCGATGAGTCCCACGGCTCCCCAGATGGTCGCGGCGTGCGGGGCGCCGATGGCCCGGAACCCCTGGCCGAAGATCGCGATGAGCAGGTAGTAGATCGCGACCGCGCTCAGCAGGCCGACGAGCCCGCGCAGCGCACCGGTCGGGATCGTCCGTGCCGACGCTCCCAGGGCGAAGGCCACCCCAAGCCATGCGCCGATGGCGTTGGCCGGGATCAGCAGCCCGTACGGCGCACGGAGCTGGTCCGTGACCCAGGCGGCGGTGCCGAGGGCGGCCCCGGCGACGATGGACGTGCCGAACCCGCTGATCGCACGGGTCGCGATCGCAGGCGTGCCCGTCATGCGATGCCGGACCTCCCGGTGCTAGAGGTGATCGATGGCGGACCGACCGAGGATGGTCGACCTCGACTGGAGCTCCTCGGGTGGCACGAGCGTCGGGAGGAGCTGGATCCCCACCGACCGGTCCCCGACCTGGATCAGGAGGAGGGGCACGCTCTGCACCCAGATCGCTGCGTCCCCGAGGTCGGCGACGGGCACGGACCGTCCGGCAAACGCCGCGAGGTCGGCGGCGCCCCCGCTCGCGGAGTAGAAGACGTAGGCCACGGCCCGGTCGCCGGCGGCGTAGGTGCACTGCCCGGTGTCGGCGTCGGCGGGCGCGGGGGTCGCCGTCAGGTCGGCGACACCGACGACGGACTCCATCGACGCGACCGCGACCAGGGCGCAGGCCTGTCCACCGAGCGAGGCATCCAGGGACGGGCTCGCACCCGACCCGTCTGTCGAGACGGGGGTGGGCGATGCCCCCGATGGCGATGCCGATGGGCTCGCGGGGAGACTCGACGGCGGGATGGCCGGCGAAATCGGCGGGGCGGTCGGGGACCCGCTGGGCTCAGGGCCGCCGCAGCCGACAAGTGCGACCGCCACCGCGGCGAGCGCGATCGCGGCGAGTGCCAGCCCGGGACGCGACGTCGCGTCCCTCATCGGGATGCCGCCCGGCGGGCCGGCCTGCGCCGACCGGTCGAGTCAGGCGCTGGTGACGGGCTCGACGACATCGGACGCGGCCACGGGCGTCTCGGGCGCGTCCGCGGGCGCCGGCACATCCCGCGCCACGAACTCGGGCTCACGGCCGGCGCTGACGGCCAGCGCGGCGCCGATGAACCCGTCGAACAGGGGGTGCGGGCGCTCCGGCCGGCTCTTGAACTCGGGATGGAACTGGCTGGCCACGAACCAGGGATGGTCGACGAGCTCGACGATCTCGACGAGACGCCCGTCCGGCGACTGCCCGGAGAGCAGCATCCCGGCGGCCTCGAGCGTCTGGCGGTAGCGATTGTTGACCTCGAAGCGGTGGCGGTGCCGCTCGTAGATGACTTCCTGGCCGTACACGGCGGCAGCCTTGGACCCGGGCGTGAGCTTGGCGGGGTAGAGCCCCAGCCGCATCGTGCCGCCCTTGTCCTCCATGTCGCGCTGGTCCGGCATGAAGTCGATGACCGGGTGCTCGGTGAACATGTCGAACTCGGTCGAGTTGGCGTCCGCCGAACCGACGACGTCGCGGGCGAACTCGATGACCGCGCACTGGAGCCCGAGGCACAGGCCGAGGTACGGGACGCGATGATCGCGCGCGAAATGGGCGGCGAGGACCTTGCCCTCGATGCCGCGATGGCCGAAGCCGCCGGGGACGAGGATCCCGGCCGCGCCGTCGAGACGCTCGTGGAGGTTCTCCTTGGTCAAGGCCTCGGAATCGACCCAGCGGACCTTCGCGTCGACCTCGTGCGCCCAGGCGGCGTGCTTGAGCGCCTCGGTGACCGAGAGGTAGGCGTCGGGGAGCTCGATGTACTTGCCGACGAGCGCGATCTCGACGACGGGCTTGGGGGCCTTGATCCGCGCGACGAGGGCGCGCCACTCGGCCAGGTCGGGCTCGACCTCCGGGTCGCCGAGCCCGAGCTCGCGGACGACGCAGCCGCCCGAGACCCGCGGCCTCGAACATCAGCGGGACCTCGTAGATGGTGTCGGCCGTCTCGGCCGGGATGACGGCGTCGGTTGCCACGTCCGTGAACAGCGCGATCTTCTCGCGGATCTCGTCGGGGACGGGATGGTCCGACCGCAGGACGATGACGTCGGGCTGGATGCCGATCCCGCGCAGCTCCTTGACCGAGTGCTGCGTGGGCTTCGTCTTGAGCTCGCCCGTGGCGGCCAACGCGGGGAGCAGCGTCACGTGGACATAGAGGACGTTGGCCCGCCCGACGTCCTTGCGCATCTGGCGGATGGCCTCGAGGAACGGCAGCGACTCGATGTCGCCGACGGTCCCGCCGACCTCGACGATCACGACATCGGGATCGCCGTGGCGAGCGACGCGGGTGATGCGTTCCTTGATCTCGTTGGTGATGTGCGGGATGACCTGGACCGTCCCGCCGAGATAGTCGCCGCGGCGTTCCTTGGCGATCACCGCCTGGTAGATGCGCCCGGTCGTGACGTTGCTGAGCTGGCTCAGGTTCTCGTCGATGAAGCGCTCGTAGTGGCCGAGATCGAGGTCGGTCTCGGCGCCGTCATCGGTAACGAAGACCTCGCCGTGCTGGTACGGCGACATCGTGCCGGGGTCGACGTTGATGTACGGATCGAGCTTGAGGATGGAGACGGAGAGGCCGCGGGCCTTCAGGATCCGTCCGACGCTGGCGGCGGTGATGCCTTTGCCGAGCGAGGAGGTCACGCCTCCGGTCACAAAGACATACTTCGCCATGGGGCAGGTCCTCCGGGGGTTTTTCTGATGCTATCGGAAAGCGCCCCGGCCGTCGAATTGCCCCGACCTCGCGGACCCCGAGCCCAGTCAGGGAGATGGTCGTCGCCGAGCCTGCCGCCGCCGCGACCAAGCGACCAGCGCCAGAGGTCATTCGAAGATGAGCAGACGGGAGGCGGCGGGGACGTCGCTGACATTGGCGCTATGGCCGGGCCAGATGCCTCCCGCGAGGATCACGCGGCCGTCGGGCAGCATCGCGGCGGGAGCCAGCCGCATGTCCGGTCGCGGTCCCTCGAGGATCGTGCCCGTGGACGGGTCGTAGAAGGCCGACCATGGCTCCCAGATCACATCGCCGCCCAACTGCCTAACGAGGTGCTCTCCCGTGAGGAGGACTCGCCCGTCGTCAAGCAAGGTCGCTGTCGCTGCCGTGCCAGGGAGGATCGGGCCGGGCGTGAGCGCGCTCGTCATCGGGTCGAAGATCTCGAGCCGCGGCGGATGGCCCACGTCGAATTGATCCGGCAGCCCGCTCTCAAGCCACAGTTCATCGTTGATACCGCCGCGCGGCGCGATCAGGACGCGACCGTCCGGCAGCAGGGACCCGAGCGTGGCCCCGGGGATGGACGACCTCGTCGCGAGCGGAGCGAAGGTGCCCGTTCCTGGGTCATACATCTCCACGCTGCTGATGAACGTCCGACCCTTCAGGTACGACCCCACGGAATCTGACGTGGCCGTGGGATCCTTGCCCTCGCCCCCGACCACGAGCACGCGGCCGTCGGCAAGCGTCGTCAGCGAGTGCCACCTGCGACCCTCGAGCATCGAGCCCGTGGGGCTGAATGTCTCCGTCGCCGGGTCGAAGATCATCGCCGAGGCCAGGATGTCGTCCTTGTAGACGTCGGCCTGACCTCCCGAGACGAGGACGCTTCCGTCCTGCAGGAACGCCATCGAAGGCTCGACGCCGAAGGGCGGGGCATTCGAGAAGCCCGGGAACTTCAGCGGATGAAACGTCGAACGAACGGGATCGAAGACGTACGCATACGACGAGGTGGTATTCGAGTCATAGGTCACCGTGAGGACCCGGCCGTCTCGCAACAGGATCCCCGCGCCGACCCCGCTCGGCGTGTCCCCAACGATGGAGACGGACGTGCCGGCCGCGGGATCGTAGATCTCGGCATCCGGCCCGACCTCCGACTGGGTCCGAATCTCCGATGCGGCGATCAGCACTCGTCCGTCGGAGAGCGTCGCAACGACCGGAGCCATACGCGTCCGCATCATCTCCCCCGCCGGCGAGAAGATGCCCTGATACGTCCGGCCCGTCAGGCGCTGGTTCTGTCGACCGACATAGAGCACGGCCGTCGCGGCCAGTGCCAGCGCAAGGAGGGCGAGTGCGAGCGCAAGCGCCCAGCGCCGACGATCGACCGACGGGAGCGCGAACATTCGACGAGGCGATGCGCCAGATGCGTCTGCGGCCAATCGATCCGCGTCGACCTCGATCGGGGCACCTGCCAAGTACCGCTCGAAGACGTCGGCGAGGTGCGCTTCGAAGTTCAGACGGTCAGTCATCGTCGAGGTCCGATCGAAGGCGCTCGATCAATCGAGCAAGGCGGCTACGGACGCCTGAAGCTGACAGACCGAGTTGGGCGGCGATCTCGGTCGAGTCGAGGCCGGCGGCGAAGCGCAGGGCCAGTAACGTTCGTTCGTCGGGGTCAAGGCCGCGCAGGACGCGCGCAAGGTCGACCGTGGAGATGCTGTCGGCGGGGTCCCCGTCACCCCGTGGCTCAAGGACTGATGAGATGTCGATCACCGGCCGCGTTCGTCGTCGACGCACGACTTGCCGCGCCTCATTGGCGGCGATCGCCACAAGCCACGCCCGTACTGTCCCGTGATCGCGTAAGGAGCCAAGTCGTCGCCAAGCGATCGACCACGCGACTTGGGCCGCGTCGGCCGCGGAATCTCGATCGCCCGTGATCGCATAGGTCACCCGCGCCATGGACGGGTGGTGCTCAGCGACAAGTCGCGCGAAGGCAGCCTGATCCCCAGCCACCGCCAGGGCGACCAGGGCCTGGCTCGCCGCGCCATCCTGGATCGTCATGTCCACCACAAAAGGTAGATGTCGCGAACGCCCGATGTGTCCCGCTCAGTCGGCGGGCGGTTTGGTCCGGGCGTTCGCGAGGGCGGCAAACCTCTCCAACGCCGCGGGATCGGTGGTCGCGCCGGGGGCCGCGACCTCATCGATCGTCCGGCCCTGGAACAGACGCTTGACCGGCACCTCCATCTTCTTGCCGCTGAGCGTCCGCGGGATGGCCGCGACCTGCACGATCTCGTCGGGGACGTGGCGCGGCGAGAGCTGCGACCGGATCGCCGCGCGGAGCCGTCTCGACAGGTCGGCGTCCAGCACTGCGCCGGGTTCGAGCACGACGAAGAGCGGCATCCAGTACGAGCCCTCGTCGCCCTCGAGCCCGATGACGAGGCTGTCGGCCACCTCGGGGATGGCATCGACGACCGCGTACAGCTCGCTCGTCCCGAACCGGATCCCCTGCCGGTTGAGCGTCGAGTCCGACCGACCCTCGATGACCGCGCCGCCCGACGGGGTCAGGCGGATCCAGTCGCCGTGCCGCCACACGCCCGGGTACGTCTCGAAGTAGCTCTCGCGATACCGCCGGTCGCCCGGATCGTTCCAGAAGGCGACCGGCATCGAGGGCATCGGCGCCGTCAGCACGAGCTCGCCCGTCTCGCCGACGACGGATCGGCCGGCCTCGTCGAAGGCCTCGACCCGCGCCCCGAGGCTGCGGCACTGGAGCTCGCCCGCCCGCACGGGCAGCAGCGGCGAGCTGCCGACGAACGCGGTGACGACGTCGGTCCCGCCGCTGATCGAGGCGAGCCAGACGTCGGAGCCGACCGCGTCGTAGACCCACCCGAAGCCGTCGACCGGCAGCGGCGACCCGGTCGACCCGATGCAGCGAAGGGTCGAGAGGTCGTGCGTCGCGCCCGGCAGCAGCCCGGCCTTGCGGCAGGCCATCAGGTACGCCGCGCTGACGCCCAGGTGGGTGACCCCGGCCTCCTCCGCGAGCCCCCACAGGACGTCCATGCCCGGATGGGCAGGGCTCCCGTCGTAGAGCACCGGGGTGCCGCCGACGAGCATCGACCCGACCAGGAAGTTCCACATCATCCAGCCGGTCGTGGTGTGCCACAGCATCCGGTCCCCGGCTCGCACGTCGAGATGGAGCCCGATCGCCTTGGCATGCTCCACGACGACCCCGCCGTGACCGTGGACGATCGCCTTGGGCAGACCGGTCGTGCCCGAGGAGAAGAGGACCCACAGCGGGTGGTCGAACGGGACCGGCTCGAAGACCAGCTCGGCCGGGCCGGCGCGGCCGTCGGCCGGGGATGAGGCTCCCGCCAGCAGCGACGACCAGGTCTGCCACCCGTCGCCCTCGAGCCGCGCGGCCGGGTCGAGGTCCGTGACGAGCACGGTCTGGACCAGGCTCGGCAGCTCGGCGCGGATCTCCTCGACCGTGGCCAGGCGATCGAAGGCGCGCCCGCCGTAGCGATAGCCGTCCACCGCGATGAGCACGGTCGGGTCGATCTGGATGAGCCGGTCGACCACGCTGCGGGCGCCGAACTCGGGCGCGCAGCTCGACCAGATCGCGCCGAGGCTCGCGCTCGCGAGCAGGCCCACGACAGCCTCGGGGATGTTCGGCAGGAAGGCCGCCACGCGGTCGCCGCGACCGACGCCGAGCCGACGGAGGCCGGTCGCGGCGGCCGCGACCTGGGCCCGCAGCGTGGACCACTCGATCGAGCGCAACGGACCCGCCTCGGATCGTGCCAGGAGGGCCGGGCGATCCGGCGTGGACCTGGCGAAGATGGCCTCCGCATAGTTGAGCGTCGCCCCCTCGAACCACACCGCGCCGGGCATCCGCGCGTCCCCGAGCACGCGCGTCGGCGGGGTCCGGAACGGGAGCTCGAAGAACGCGACGATCGACGACCAGAAGGCCGCGGGTTCGTCCACGGACCAGCGCCAGAGCGCGTCGTAGTCGTCGAAGCGGAGGCCGTGGCTCGTGGCGAGGTCGTCGAGGTACGCGGTCAGCCGTGCCTCGCGGCGGAGCCGTTCGGACGGTGTCCAGAGGACGTCACCCTCGACCGCTTGCCCACGCGCCGACATGGGTCGAGTCTACGGCCGGTCTACGGTCGGCGGCTCACTTGTCGGTGATGTCGATCGCGTGGCTGACGAAGTTCTTCTGCTGCTCGCTCTCGACGCTCAGGAGGATGTAGAGCCCCGTGACGTCGGTCGGGACGGCGACCTTGGTGGTCCAGGTGGCCGTTCCCCCGGCGGGCGTGATGGGCGTGTCCGCGAGGTGCGGGCTCTCGTAGTACCCGTAGATGACGCCGTCCGAGCCGACGACCGGGGGCGTGCCGATGTGGACGTAGGTCGGATATTTCGTCGGGTTGTCCGTCTTCCATCCGAACGTCAGCCCATCCGCGGTCCGGTCCGCGCTCGTCATCGTGAGCGTGGAGTGGTTGATCGCGTCGATCGGGGCGTCGGCCGGCCCGACGACGCCGTCGATGGCGGTGGCGACCGGATAGGTGAGATCGCTCGCGACCTGGTCGAGGTCGACCGCCAGCGTCGCGCTCGTCGGCGTCGGCGGGGTGTAGTAGCTGAAGGCGCCCGTGACGTAGTCGTAGGGGATCGAGAGCTTCTGGCCGGCGGCCGGGGCGACCCCGGCACAGTCGACGGACAGGAGCTGGGTCTTCGGCGCGGCCTTCGTTCCGCCGGTGTAGCCGCGGATCTGGAAGCCGGGCGCGATCGACGTGCCGCCTGTGCCGACGACGACGGTGGCGCAATCGGTGGTCTTGCCGTCGCTGCCGGTCAGGGTCGCCGGCTTGCCGGCCGTGGCCTTCATCGCGCTCCAGGATCCGGTCGAGTTCGTGATGGTGAGGTCGACGTGGAGTCCATCGCCGGCCGGCTCGACCTTCGTCGCGACGCCGGCCCAGCCACTCCCCACCGCCGGCGTGGGCGAGCTCTCGTCCGCGGGCGTGACGATGTAGCCGCAGCCGGCCGCGGCGAGCGCGACCGCGAGGCTCGCGATCAGGAGTCGCTTCCGGTCGATCATCGTTCGAACGCCTGCCGTCATGACGAGCCGAACGTCGGGAGCATGGCCGACAGCCTGGCCGTCGCGAGCCAGTAGCTCGCCGGAGCATCCGTGCCGCCGTCGACGGCCTGGACGGTCTTGTCCTTGCCCTGGTAGGCCACGGACGTGAAGTACGAGTAGCACTGGCCACACGGCGTGTGCGAGGTCGTGTACATGTCGTCGGTGAACCATCCGAGATCGGCGAGGCTGCCGAGCAGGGCCGTCACCTCTTCGGGTGTCGCCGTCTTCTGGATCGTCTGCGTGCCGTTATCGCCTTCGATCCGCCCGTCCGGGTAGATGGCGTAGAGCTCGTCCACGCAGTTCGCTCCGCCATTCCGCTCGTACGTGATGACAGCCCCGGCCTTCATGAGCTCAGCCGCGCGATCCTGCCGGATCGGCTGCAGCTGGCAGCCACCCGCGCCGACCTGCGCCTGCGACCCATTCGGCGCCCCGACGACCTGGACGGCCACGATGAGGGCGATGACGACCACCGCCCCGATGATGACCCGCCGGTCCCGCCAGAGCCGTCGACGGCCGCGGCGCGATCGGCGCGCGGCCATGCCGGACCGGCCGGCCGTGAGCTGCCGCGCGTTCCACGACGCCAGCAGGCTCTGGACGCCGATGAAGACGAGCATCAGCGCACCCATGACGATGCTGGTCCACCACGAGCTGAGCTGACCGTTGAACTGGAGCAGGCTCTGGATCAGGGCCGTGATCAGCACCCCGAACAGCCCGCCGATCAGGTAGCCCTCGCCGCCCGTCAGGGCCATCCCACCGATGACGACCGCGGCGATGACCGTGAGCTCCATGCCCGTGGCATGCGTCCCGTGGCCGGAACCGACGTAGATGCTGTAGGCGATCCCCGCGAGGGCCGCGCAGAACCCCGAGATCGTGTAGACGAGGACCTTGGTCCGGTCGACCCGGAGCCCCATGAGACGGGCGGACTGCTCGTTCTTGCCGTTGTCGCCGCCCATCGCGTAGATCGTCCGGCCGAACCGCGTGAAGTGCGCGACGAACAGGCCGACCACGAGGACCAGGAAGGCGACGACCACGAGGACCGTGATGTAGTCGCCGGTCTTCGCGACGGGATCCGCCAGCCCGGGGATGAGGATGCGCGTCCCCGACAGGAGCCGGTATAGCGGGTGGTAGATCCGGATCTCGCTGTCGCTGATGACGTAGCACAGCCCACGCGCGAGCCACAGGCCGGCCAGGGTCGCGATGAACGGCTGGACCTTCAGGTACGTGATGAACAGGCCCATCACCATGCCGAACAGCACGCCCATGAGGAGCACGAGCGGGAAGACGAGCCACGGATCCCAGCCCGCGCCGATGAGGGCCGCCGCCACGACCGTCGACAGCGCCACCACCCCGCCGATCGAGAGGTCGATGCCACCGGAGATGATCACCAGGCCTTCGCCGACGACGAGGATCAGCAGGAAGGGCGTCGTCACGAACAGGTTGAAGAAGGACTGCCCGTCGCGCATGGCCGGATAGAGCAGCATCCCGGCCACGAACATGATCGCGAACAGCACGATGGTCGCGCCCAGCGGGAGGAACTTGCGGTTGTTCGCGACCCGCAAGCTCAGGGTCTGCATCATGCCGGTACCTGGGCCCGCCCGAACCGCCCGAAGAGCCTGCTGCCGAGGTTCTGGACCTGCTGCGAGTACAGCACGATCACGACGATGACCATCACCGCCTTGACCGCGGTGATGGCGCTCGCCGGCACGCCGATCGCGTACATGGATGTCTGCGTGGCCTGGATGACCAGTGCCCCAAGGACGCTGCCCATCAGCGAGAACCGGCCGCCGGCGCCCAGCACCGTGCCGCCGATGACGACCGCGAGGATGGCATCGAGTTCGGTGTAGAGGCCGATCTGGTTGGCATCCGACGTCCGGATGCTCGACACGGCGATGAGCCCCGCGACCCCCGCGCAGAAGCCGGAGAAGACGTAGACGAACAGCTTGATCAGCTTCTCGTTGATCCCGCTGTAGAGGCTGGCCCGGAAGCTGATGCCCACCGACTCAACGAAGAGCCCGATGGCGGTCCGCCTCGTCAGGAGCCACGCGCCCCCGAACAGCCCGAGGACGACGAAGAGGGAGAACGGCAGGACGATGAACCCGTTGCCGATGTAGGCGAACCCGTCGTTGAAGATGATGATCTTGGTCGAGTTGGTGATGAGCTGCGCGATGCCTCGACCCGCGATCATGAGGATCAGCGTCGCGACCATCGGCTGGATCCGGCCGAACGCCACGAGGACGCCGTTCCACGCGCCGCACAGGACGGCGGCGAGCAGCGACACGATGATCACCACCGGCAGCGGGACGAAGCTGTACGTGGGGTCCCCGACGACCGCGGTGATGTTCCCTTGCAGGTTGAGCCCGATGATCCTCGGATCGATGAGGATGCACGCCACGGACGCGGCGATGGCCATGACGGCGCCGACCGACAGGTCGACGCCGCCGGTCGCGATGACGAGGGTCATGCCGAGCGCGAGCACGATCGTCGGGGCGCTGTTGCGAAGGATGTCGACGAGGCTGCCGTACAGGTGGCCGCTCTTCATCTCGAGGTTGAAGAACCCCGGCACGAAGATGAGGTCGAACAGCAGGATGATGGCGAGGGCGACGATCGGGACGAGGAGCCGGCTGCCCCGGAGCCTTGCCATGCCGGTGACCTGGCGCGGGGCGCTCACGCGGCACCCCCCGCGATCTCGCCCATGATCGCCCGTTCGTCCACGTCACCGGTGAATTCGGTCACCTTGGTGCGATCGCGCAGCACAACGATGCGGTGGCTCGTGCGCAGGACCTCCTCGAGCTCCGACGAGATGAAGACGCACGACATGCCCTCTGCCGCCAGCGAGAGGACCAGCTTCTGGATGTCGGCCTTCGTCCCGACGTCGATCCCGCGGGTCGGTTCGTCGAGGATCAGGAGCCGCGGTTCGGTCGCCAGCCAGCGCGCGAGGATGACCTTCTGCTGGTTGCCGCCACTCAACGTCTTGACCGGCTGGTCGGCCGACAGGGTCGTGATCGCCAGGAGCTTGATGTACTTGTCGGCGATCCGGTACTGATCGTTCGTGCTCAGATGCCGGAACCAGCCTCGGCTGGCCTGCATCGCCATGATGATGTTCTCCCGGACCGTCAGGTCCCCCACGATCCCCTCGGCCTTGCGGTCCTCGGGACACAGGGCGACGCCGCGCTCGATGGAGGCGATCGGCGAGAAGGTCCGGATCGGCACACCGTCCATCGTCATCGAGCCGTCGCTCGGCTGGTCGATCCCGAACAGCAGCTGCGCCAGCTCGGTCCGGCCCGATCCGAGCAGGCCCGCGATCCCCACGACCTCGCCCGCATACAGCACGAGATCGAACGGATTGATCGATCCGGCCAGGCCGACGCCGTCGGCCTCGAGCAGCGGCTCCGTGCCGATGTGCTCGCTGCCCTCGACCTTCTGGCGCGCGATGTCCTCCTGCGCCGTCAGGCTCCGCCCGAGCATGTGGGTGATGAGCGTGAGGCGCGGGAGGTTCGCCGTCTCGTACACGCCGACCAGGGCGCCGTTGCGAAGCACCGTGACGCGGTCGCTCACCTCGTAGACCTGGTCGAGGAAGTGCGTGATGAAGAGGATGGCGATGCCCTCGCTCTTCAGCTTGCGCATCACCTGGAACAGCTGATCGGTCTCGTGGACCGTCAGGCTCGAGGTCGGCTCGTCGAGGACGAGGACCTTCACCGATGAGTTCGCCAGGGCTCGGGCGATGGCGGCCATCTGCTGGATGGCGATCGAGTACGAGCCCAATGGCCTCGTGACGTCGATCTCGATGTCCAGCCCGCGCAGGATCTCGCGCGCCTGCCGGTTCATGGCGGACCAGTCGATGTGTCCGCGCTTCCTCGGCTGCCGGCCGATCAGCACGTTCTCCGCCACGGTCAGGTTCGGGCAGAGGTTGACCTCCTGGTACACCGTGCTGATGCCCAGTTCCTGGGCATGGAGCGGGGAGCGAATGGTGACCTCGGCACCGTCGAGGCTGATCGTGCCGCTGTCCTGCCGCTCGACGCCGGTCATGACCTTGACCAGGGTGGACTTGCCCGCACCGTTCTCCCCGACCAGGGCGTGGATCTCGCCGGTCGCGAGGGTGAAGGTCACGTCCTTGAGGGCGTGGACGCCGAGGAACGACTTGTCGATGTCCCTCATCACGACGATGTCGGTGGCGGGGCCGGTCATGACGAACCTCTATCCCGGGGCCGCGGACGAGCGGTGACGGAACGTGGCGGTGCACCGGGGCCCTGACCCGGCGCACGTGGGTCTCGACGAGGGAGAGGCGGTTCGCCGCCGCCCCTCCCTCGCGGGTGTCTCGCCGGCGAAGCCGGCGAGACACTCAACTGGGGGCGATGCTAGTACTTGCGGGTCGCGAGGATCGCGTTGAGCGCGTCCGCACCCTGGGCGGCGAAGAACTGGCCTTCCTGCGACGGCACCCACTTCGGCAGCGAGGTGTCGCCGTTGAGGCCGGCGAGCGCCGCCTCGTAGACCTGCGGGGCCAGCAGCGGGTTGCACTCGATGTCGGCACCGAGCTCACCCGAGATGAGGTACTTGAAGCCGTCGGCCGTCGCGTCGACGCCGATGACCTGGATGTCCTTGCCGGGAACGAGGCCGGCTTCCTTGATCGCCTGGATGGCGCCGATGGCCTCTTCGTCGTTGTGCGCGAAGACGCCCTGGATGTCCTTGCTCTTCTTGAGGAAGGCTTCCATGACGGCCTTGGACTCTGGGACGCCCCAGTTGCCGGTCTGGGTCATGCCGTCGGGGATGACGATTCCGCAATCGCCCATCTTCTCGCGGAAGCCCTTGGCCCGGTCGATTGCCGCCGAGGCGCCGACCGCGCCGGAGATCTCGACGACGTTCTTGCTGGCGCTGTCCTTGAGCAGGTCGCACATGGCGGCGGCGGCCTTCTGGCCCTCGAGGTCGAAGTCCGAGCCGATGTACGTGAGGTAGTTGTCCGGCGAGGCGTCGATGCGTCGATCCTCGAGAACGAAGACCTTGCCGGCCGCCTTGGCTTCGGCCAGGCACTCGTCATAGCCCGTGACGTCAAGCGCCGCGAGGATGATGACGTTGACCGACGGGTCCTGGTTGAACGTGTGGCATGCCGAGACCTGGTTCTCGAGCTTGTTCTGGGCGTCATAGAACTTGAGGTTGATGCCCAGCTGCTCGGCGGTCTCCTTGAACGAGGCGGTGTTCGCCGCGCGCCAACCGCTCTCGGATCCGGTCTGGATGAACCCGACCGTCATGTCCTTGTAGGTCTTCGTCCCAGTGGCCGCGCTGGCGGGGGCCGCGCTCGGTGCCGCGGCGCTTGGCGCGGCGACGCTCGGGGCGGCGGCGCTCGGGGCGGCCGAGGACCCACCCGAGGAGCACGCGGCGACCAGAAGGATCGTCGCCAGTGCGACGGTGACGCGAGGGATCGTGCTTGATTTCATCATCGCGTTGATCTCCATGTGTCTGGCATGTGGGCTTCGAACGCCCGGAAAAGGCCTGCCCGAATGGGGCGCCTTGTTCGCCGGACGGGTCCTGGGGAAGCCGGCCGGGTTCGTTTGACCGAGGCGCTCAGACGGTTCCAGAGGCCATCGGCACCTCCTGCAGGATGGCCGTGCTGGATCCGGTCATCGGCGTGTGACCGGCCACGGCTGCCCCGGATCGGTCGGGGCGTATCGGATCGACGGATGCGGCGGTCGCGATCGGCGTGGCGCCCAACGACGTGGCCATCGGCGTGCCTCCACGGACTTCCTGCCCTGCGTCTGCGCTCTGGCTCCGAAACGGTTTCTGCCGGTCCCCTCCGACCACGCTGTTACCGTTCCCGGTAACGATAACGGGAACGCTAACGTAACGCTAGCATCGGGTTGCATCCCAAGTCAAGACGCAATCTCCCGACAACCTGCCGGCGCGGGCCCCGCGCGACAGCCTCGGGCCGTGCGGGGCGGCGACCGTGGCGGTGGCGAGGAGCCGCGCGGCAGCCTCGGAGGGCAGCTAGCGCCTGGGACCCGGCGGCCAGGACCCGGGTGGCGGGTCGGACCGGCCGTCGCCCCAGACCTCGGGGCCGCAGAAGTAGCCGTTGGGCGGCGCCGGGTCGGGTGGCTGCAACGTGGCGGGGTCGTTTCGCCAGGCGGCGATGGTCGCGTCCAGCCAGGTCTCGATCTCGGCGAACTCGGTCCAGCGCTGGAACGGCCACCCGGCCTCGACGCAGATCCGGACGAGCGAGCGCTTGGCGAAGACGACGTCGCTGTAGCCGGCGGCGTACCGGTCGCTCTCGCCGTCGCCGATGAAGACCACCCGCCGGCCGGCCGCCCGATGCTCCAGCACGCGCTGGCGCTTGCAGGTCCCGCAGACGTGGCAGCTCGGATGGCCGTTGGGATAGTCGATCCGCGCGCGTCGCCCGACGAACGTGGTCCGTGCCGTGACGACCGGCAGCTCGCCGACCCCGAGCGCCTCGAGCGCGGGCCCGATGAAGAAGCCGAAGCCGTCCGAGACGACCTCCACCGGGATCGCCGGCCGCCTGGGCGCGCCGGACGAACGGCACGAATCCCGGGTCGTGGGGCTGCGCCGCGGCCGTCGCGAGCAGGTCCGCGGGGTCCGCGTCGACCATGGCCATCTCGAGGTCCATCAGCCGGCGCGATCCCATGAGCCCCGCGTCGTAGGCTGCCGCCTCGGCCTCCCAGTCCGCCGGGCACGTACTCGGCCATGACGGTATCGGAGACGTCGGTCAGCGCGATCGTGCCGTCGTAGTCGACGAGGATCGCGAGGGGCGGATCGCCCGGCGCGAGCGGCGGGACGGGCGGCGCGAGGCCGTCGGGCGCGTTCATCCGGCCAACCGCCGGACGGACCGGGTGGTCGGCCGGGTCGGCCAGGAACCGCGACGCAGCAGGGCCACCCCGGCGAGGATCACCACCCCGCCGACGATCTGGATCGGCCGGAGCGTCTCGCCCAGGAAGATCGCCGCCAGGACCACGGCCAGGGCCGGGACGAGCGACTGGAGCGAGGTCACGCGGGTCGGGCCCAGCAGCTTGACCCCGTGGAAGACGACCACGTTCGCGAAGCCGGCGGCCAGCGTCCCCGAGTACAGGATCGCGAGGACGACCGGCAGGCCGAACCCCGAGAGGTCGGCGTCTGGCCAGCTGCCCGATGCCCCACCGGTGCGATGAAGAGCATGCCCGCGACCACCGTCCAGGTCGTCGCCTTGAGCGGCGAATAGCGTCGGAGCATCGTTCGCCCCGATCGTCGTGTAGATCGCCCAGCACAGGGCCGCACCGAGGGTCAGCAGGTCGCCCCCGAGCGAGACGCGAAGGTCGAGGCCCTGGCCCGCCCCGATGACGAGCGCCACGCCGAGGAACGAGATCAGCGCGCCGATGAGCTTGGCCGGGTTCGGCGCGTCGACCCGCAGCGCGACGGCGAGCAGCGCCGTCATGACCGGCGTCGTCGCGATGAGCAGGGCGGAGTCGCCGGCCGGGATCGACGAGAGGGCGACGGTCCACAGGATCTGGTAGCACCCGAACCCGACGACCCCGAGGAGTGCGAACTTGACGATCTCGCCGCGTGGCAGGCCGATCGACCGCTCGCGGACGCGGAGCAGGATCAGCAGCGTGAGGGCGGCGACGACATAGCGCAGGAACGTGAAGCCGACCGGCGGCAGGATCCCGATCGCGCCCTTCACGACGATGAAGTTGCCGGCCCAGAACGCCATCACGGCCAGGACGCCGAGCTCGGCGACCCGGCGGTCGCTCGGACTCGCGCCGGACACATCGACGCCCGCCGGTGGACCGGCGGGCGTGACAGGCGGACGATCCGCGGGCGATCCCGCCATCTCGGTGGCGGGCCGGGGCGAGTCGATCAGGCGCCTTCGCTATCGAGCTCGAGGATCTCCTCGTCCGCCTCCTCGGTCAGCTTGAGCCAGACGAACAGTCCGGTGAGCACCGCGAGCGGGATGACGATGAGTGCCGCCGAGGGTGATCCCCAGGGCGACGGCGACCGTCTTGAGAGCCTTCATGTCGTTGACCTCCAGTGTCGTGCGTCAGGATGACGCTTGGGACTCGCCTCGGTGGGCTCCGGGTAGCGGAGGCTGGGTCCCCGGTCGACCAGCCCGCTGATGTCGTCTCGGGTGAACTCGGTCAGTTGGTGGTGCGCGCCGCCGGTGCCGCTCAGCAGCAGGCGGACGACGAACGCCCCGTCCTGCTCGAAGAAGAACACGTCGCTCGGCTTCTGCTCGTCGATGTACCGGCCCATGACCCGGAACGCCGTCTCGTATCGGCCGGCCTGGTGCGGGGGCGGCGGCGGGTCCTGTCCGCGGCGCGCCGCCGCCTCTTCCATGAACCGGGCGATGTCGTCGTCGACGAAGGTCAAGGTCTCCTTGACGAGCGTCCCCATCGTGTCGCTCCAGGTGCCCGAGTTCGCCGCCGGAGATCACGAGGCCCTGCACGATGAAGCCGTCGGGCGCCTCCATCGAGCAGGACGTCCCGCATGCCGCGCTGGTCGATGAACGCGCCGATGCTGCGGAAGACCTCCTCGAAGTCCTGGCGTGGGCTCCCCTCGTAGATCCGCATGCGGGTCGATCCTCCGTCAGGACCCGGTCGTCCGGTCCAGCAGCCCGCGATCCTCGGCGCGGCGCTCGCTGATCCGGAAGATCGCCGGTGGCGGCGAGTGTAACCAGCCCTCCGGTGACGAGCAAGGCGAGGACGATCGTGGTGGCGTCCGGCGAGGCGGTTCCGGTGACCGCGGTCCACAGACTTCCGGGGCCGCCGATCCCGGACGTCCCACCCGGGAAGACCGCGTGCGCGGACCCCTTCGATCCACCACGCCAGCGGGTTCACGAGCCCGATCGCCTGGAGCGGCGACGGCATCACCGCGAGCGGGAAGACGGCGCCGCTGAAGAGGAACAGCGCGCCGGCGACGGCCTCCGGATAGTGCCACGCCTCCTGGCGCGTCTGCAGGCAGACCGCCGCCATGCAGCACCCCGATCGCGATGATCGACGCGATGCCCAGGACCATCACGATGGCGAGCAACAGCCAGTCGACCGCGAACGGGTCGAATTGGACGCCGAGGAGCGACGATGCCGATGGCGATCGTGATCGCGGCACCCATCGCGCCGACGCCGACCCGGGCGACCCCGCGGCCGAGCAGCACGACGAGGAAGTCGCTCGGGCTGACGTAGACGTACTTCAGCATCCGGTAGCGCTCGCGATCGTCGAGGACCGACCAGGCGAGACCGGCGATCCCGGCGAGGACGAACGACCAGAGCGCCGTCCCGACGACGACGAACCCGCGATAGGCGGGGTCGGTCCCGCCGCTGACGATGTCGAGGATGACGACGAGGATCAGCGCGGCCGACACGGGCTTCGCGACCGAGTAGATGAAGAAGAGGAGCGGGTCCGTCCAGTTCGCCTCCATCTCCCAGCCGAGCTTCGCGGCCGTCCGGAAGCTCGCCCCACTGCTCCTGCGCGCCGAGGCCCTGCGCCCGCGAGCGATCGAAGCCGCCCCACTCGGGCGACCCGAGACCCGGGCGCCGGCCGTGGGTCGACGGCGTCGGCGCGTCACTGCCATCGGATCGACAGGCGGCCGTCGCGTCGGGCGCGTCTGCTCCATCGCGCGCAGCATCCAGCGGGCCGCGACGAGGAAGACGACGGTCATCGCGACGAGGATGAGCGCCTCCACCTCCGGCGGCGGCGTGCCGAACGCCACGTCGACCGCCGACGAACGCGAGCTGGCGCATCGCATCGAGGCCGACCGCGAGCGGGATGACGGCGATGGCCAGGGCGCCGAGCATCCCGAGCCGTCCGACCGGGAAGCTGAGACCGGAAACGAAGTAGACCGGTTCCGTGAAGAGCTCGGTCAGCTGGTGCGCCTCGCGACCCCAGACGAGGAACAGGCTCGCGAGCATCATCCCGAGCCCGTACAGCGCCGTCAGCGTCAGGAAGAAGACCGCGCCGAGCAGGAACCACTGGTCGACCGAGAACGCCACCTGGTAGAGCGACGGAGGCGATGACCAGGATGATCGTCGCCCGCATCGACGCTCATCGCCATCCCGCCGATGGCCATCCCGAACAGGATCGCCATGATGTCGATCGGGGCCGCGAAGTACAGCTCGAGGTTGCCCTGGCTCTTCTCCCAGTACAGCTGGCTGGCCATCATCCAGATGACGTTGAGCCAGAACGCCGTCATCGCGCCGCCCAGGACCACGAAGCCCGACGTACTCGCGGCGGCGCCCGCAGCGACCGATAGACGAAGACGAACGCCGACGTCGCGAGGAGCGGCAGGAGGAGCTCGAAGAAGAGCCACGACGGCTCGCGGACCATCCCCGAGACGCGCGGATAGGCGCGGCCCCAGACCGAGCGAAGGTCGGTGAAGAAGGCCTGTCGTCGGGTCCAGGTCGCCGCCTCGAGCGGCGTCGCGGTCGGGCGGTACTCGTAGACGGACATCGTCAGAGGACCTCGCTCTCGTCGGGCTCGCCGACCTCGTGCGGCGCCTGGTCCGCGGTGCGCGGCGACGGCGACCGGTCCTCCGGCGGGACGCGTCCGTCCTCGGACCCGTCGTCATCGAAGCCGCGGCCGACGAGCTCGACGAACACGTCCTCGAGCGACGGCTCCGACTTGCGCAGGGCGAGGATGTGCGAGCCGAGCCCGGACAGCGCGGCGACGACCCCGCCGAGCGCGCCGTCCTCCTCGAGGACGAGATTGAGGCTGATGCTCTGGCGATCGGGGGGACCGCCTTCGCTCGCGGCCGGCGCGGCCGACACGACCCCGGGCAGGCGCGCCAGGGCCGCCGACGCTCGCCGTCGAGCCGGTCGAGCTCGAGGCGGAAGATCGACTCGCGCTGGACCCGCCGCTTGAGCTCGTCCGGAGAGCCGATCGCGAGGATCCGGCCGTGGTCGACGATGGCGATCCGCTCGCAGAGCTCGTCAGCCTCCGCCATGTAATGGGTCGTCAGCAGGACCGTCCGGCCAGGCACGGCCGCCTTCCAGGCCGTCACGAGCTCGCGGACGGAGCGTGCCGCCGCCACATCGAGCCCGAGCGTCGGCTCGTCGAGGAAGAGGATCCACGGGTCGTTGAGGAGGCCGCGCGCGAAGTTCATCTTCTGGCGCTGGCCGGTCGAGAGCGTGCTGACGCGCTGCTGCGCCTGGTCGCTGAAGCCGATCGCTTCGATGAGCTCGTCGACGCGGCGCCAGCCGTCCTTGCGGGGGAGACCGTAGAACTGGCTGAACATCCAGAGCTGCTCGCGGACGGTGAGGATGCCGTAGCCGGACTGCTCGCCGCCCGCGACCATGTTCATGATCCGCCGGATCCGCTTGACGTCCGTGGCGACGTCGAACCCGAAGATCCTCGCCGTCCCCTCGGACGGCAGCAGGAGCGTCGTCAGGATCTTGATGAGCGTGGTCTTGCCCGCGCCGTTGGGTCCGAGCAGGCCGAAGAACTCGCCGGGCGCGACGTCGAGGTCGACCCCGTCGAGGGCGACGACCGGTGCGGGCTTCACGTTGTAGACGCGGCGCACACCGCGCGCTTCGATGGCCGGCGGGCCCGACGAGACGGACATGGCTGTCCCAGGGAGGCGGTCGGTGGAAGGACGGGAAGGATACCACCCGTCCGAACGGTCCTAGCCGGCGGCGAGCCGCACGGCGAGCCGCACCGCGAGGTCCGCGGCGACGCGGGCATCGTTGACGATGAGGGCGGTGTTCGCGCGGACGGAGGCGCCGTCGGTGAGCGTCGCGATGCGTGCCAGGAGCCAGGGCGTCAGCGCCGGTCCCGCGACCCCCGCAGCGACGGCATCACGGATCGCGCGGTCGACCGCGTCGCGCGCGAGGTCGTCGGCGAGCGCGTCTCCGGACGGGACCGGCACGCACACGAGAACGGCGCTCCCCAGGCCGAGACCCAGGTGCGTCCCCACGAGCGCCGCGGCGGCGGCGACGTCGGGCACCGACGACGGCGCCGCGATCCCCGCGGAGCGCGCAAAGAACCCGGGCAGGTCCGCCTGTCCGACGGCGACGACCGGCACGCCCCGGGTCTCGAGGTACTCGAGCGTCGCGGGCACGTCGAGGATCGCCTTCGGCCCGGCGCACACGACCGCCATCGGCGTCCGGGCCAGCTCCTCGAGGTCGGATGAGACATCGAGCGTGGGCGCGGCGGCGGAGCCCGGCGTGCCGAGGGCGCCCCGATGGACGCCGCCGATCCCGCCGGTGGCGAGGACTGCGATGCCGCGCGGCGTGCGCGGCGATCATCGTGGCGGAGACCGTCGTGGCGGCCCAGCTCGCCCGATGCGACCGCCGCCGCGAGGCTCGGTCGCGACGCCTTGCGGACCGACCCTGCCGGCGCGGTCGCGAGCGCCCGGAGCCCGGCGTCGTCGAGGCCGATGCGCAGCCGTCCCTCGTGGACCGCGACGGTCGCCGGGGTGGCGCCGCCGTCCCGGACGGCCGCCTCGGACGCCATCGCGACCTCGAGGTTGGCCGGGTACGGGAGGCCGTGGCTGATCAGGGTCGATTCGAGGGCCACGACGAGCCCGGCCCTCGGCGAGCGCACGCGCCACCTCGGGCGCAAGGACGATCCGATCGGCAAGCATCGGCTCGAAGGGTACCCGCCGGCCCGCTGTCCGGGTCGTGTCCCGCGTGGCGACCGTGTGACCCGGACGCGACGCCGGCGTCCTACCCTGTCGCCGATGCCGACGCGCCGCGCCTTCGAGCCCGAAGACATCCGCCGCCAAGTGGTCCTCGAAGAGTTCGACCTGTCCTCCGACGGCCGCCTCGCGATCGTCGGTCGCCGCGCGGTCCGCGGTGACCGCTACGTCGCCCACCTGTGGGCCGTCCCGCTCGCGGCCCGCGGCTCGGCCGGTCGGCCTCGGGCGCTCACCTCCGGGATCGTCATGGATCGCCAGCCGGCGGTCTCCCCGGACGGCGGACTCGTAGCGTGGATCCGCTCGTGGCCGGACGACGAGGACCGCCCTGCCGCGATCCACCTGATATCGACCCGCGGCGGCCGGATTCGCGAGATCCGGCCGGGCGAGCACGGGAGCGTCGACGCCGTCGCCTGGTCGCCGGACGGGACGCGGCTCGCGTTCACAGCGTCGGTCGATCCGCCGCGGTTCATCGTCGGGAAGCGTCGCCCGCTCGCCGCACGCCCGCGTCGTGGCACGGCCGCCGTCAAGGCGGACGAGCCGACCCCGACGGCCCGGCGAATCACGCGGACGGACTGGCGATTCGACGAGCTCGGGCACCTCGACCACTGGTCGCACCTGTTCGTCGTTGACGCCGCGACCGGCGCGCGGCCGCGGCAGGTCACCTCGGGCGACTGGGGCGTATCGGACATCGCCTGGAGCCCGGACGGCCGGACGGTCGCGTTCACGAGCGACCGCGGACCCGAGCCCGACATCCGCCCGCGCACGACCATCTGGGCCGTCGACGTGGATGCCGCGGACCCCGACCCTCGCGAGGTCCTGGCGCCGCCCGGCTACGCGAGCCGGCCGGCCTACGCCTCGGACGGGCGGTGGCTCGCCGCGGTCGGCGTCCTGCGTGCCGGAGCCCCTCGACGACGTCAGCCCGACCCTCCTCGTCGGCCCGGCGGACGGCTCCGCACCGCCGATCGAGATCGCCGCCGACCTCGACCGGCCCTTCGCCAGCTGGGTCGACGGCGACCTGACGGGCTGGATGGTCGATGGTCGTCCCGGTCCCGTCTGGCTCGGGTCCGACGAGGTCATGGCCGTGGTGTCCGATCGCGGCCGGTCGCACCCGTGGTGGTTCACGATCGACCCCGCCACCGGCCGGGAGACCGGCCGCGGCCGCGTCGCCGAGGGCGACCTCGTGGCCCACGCCCTCGCGGTCTCGGCCGGCGGGCTGGCCGCCTGGCTCGGGGATGGACGGGACGCGCGCGATGGAGCTCTCGACCGTGGCCGGCGAGGGCGCCCCGGTCCGGCGCCGGACGACGATGGGCTCGGCCTGGCAGCGCGCGTATGTGCCGACCTCGATGCGCCTGACCCAGGCGCCGGGCGCCGGCGGCCCGATCGATGTCTGGATCGCGTCGCCGCCCGATGCCGGTGACACGGCCCTGCCGACGGTCGTCGACGTCCACGGCGGGCCGTTGGGGGCCTGGGCGCCCGCTCCGCACATCGAGGTGTCGCTGCTCGTGGCCCGCGGCTACCGAGTCATCCTGCCGAACATCCGCGGCTCGGCGACGTACGGCGGCGCATGGATCCGTCCGCAGCTCGGGGACTGGGGCGGCGTCGACGCCGACGATGTGCACGCGGCCCTCGACCATGTCATCGCGATGGGTCTCGCGGACCCCGATCGGCTCGGGGCCCTCGGACTGAGCTATGGCGGGTTCATGGTCAACTGGCTGGTCGGCACCACGGACCGGTTCAGGGCGGCGGTGTCGGAGAACGGCGTGACCAACCAGGTCTCCGACTGGGCCAACTCCGACACGGGACCCGACTACAGCCGATCGGCCCGCCTGGGCGATCCGCTCGACCCGGCCGGGGTCGAGAAGCTCTGGCGGCAGTCGCCCCTGCGCCACGTGGCGAACGTCCGAACCCCGCTGCTCATGCTCCAGGCCGAGGCCGACCTCCGCTGCCCGCCGCAGGACAACGAGCAGTTCTTCATCGCCCTCCGCAACCTCGGCCGAACCGTGGAGTACGTGCTGTACCCCGAGGAATCGCACGTCTTCGGCAACGCCGGCCGCCCGGACCGGCGGATCGACCGCCATACCCGGATGCTCGGCTGGTTCGACCGCTACCTACGCGCCTAGCCGAGGGGGAGCTCCGGGCGCGGGGCGGCGAGCTGGCGCGACGCCGCGCGGTGGCCGGCGACCGCCGCGCGTTGCAGCGACGCCGGGAGCGAGCTGCCCGCGGCGCGGGCGGCGAGCCAGCCGACGAGGAACCCGGCGTCGAACGCGTCGCCGGCCCCGGTCGTGTCGACCGCCGCGATGTGCTCGGTGGCGACCTCGAACCGCAGCCGCTCCTCGCCGTCGCGGGCGAGGACCGTCGCGCCCTTGGCGCCGCGCTTGACGACCGCGGTCGGCGCGAGATCGAGCAGGCCCTCCACCGCGTATCGGCCGAGGAGCGCCTCGGTCTCGGCGGCGGTCGCGAACAGCAGGTCCGGGGCGACATCCTCGATGAGCTTGCGGGCCGCCCGCCGGCCCTGCGCGAGCAGCGGGCCGATCGACGCGAGATCGACGCTGACCACGGCACCCGCGGCACGCCCAAGGGCCACCGCCCGGCGGCCGGCCAGGCCCAGCGGCTCACCGATCAGCGAGTACGCCGGCAGGTGCACGACATCGGCGCCCTTGAACCAGGCGGGTCGCAGGTCGTCCGGGCGGAGCAGGTCCGCCGCCCCGCGGTCGGCGACGAACGACCGTTCCCCATCGGGAGTCACGAGCACGCCGATCCGCCCCGTGCGCGCGCCCGCGACCCGCGAGATCCGCGGCGTCACCCGGTCCGCCCGGAGCGTCTCGACGAGCGCGCGGCCGGCAGGGTCGCGGCCCACGGCCCCGATGAGGCTGACCTTCGCGCCCAGCTTGCCCGAGCCAGCGGGCCGTGTTCGCGGCGGACCCGCCCGCGACCGATGCCACGCGACCCGGCACGTCCGTCCCGACCTCCAGGGCCCGGGCCGGCGCCAGCGACGACATCGAGCATCAGGTCGCCAACGACGACGATCCGCGGCGGACCGGCCACGGGACGCCGGGACGGTCGGCGCGGCCGTCCGGGAGTGTGAGGCCGTCCGGGTCGTCGGGGGCGCGGCGGTCGGAGGCTCGGCATGCGCCGATGGTAGCCGCGTCGCGTGGGGCGCGGCCGTCGGCGACCTACAATGTCGGCCCCGCCGCCCACCCTCCGGAGTCCAGCCGATGACCGCCGTCAAGCCCGAACTCGATCGCCTCGCCATCGACACGATCCGGACGCTCTCGATCGATGCCGTGCAGCGGGCGAACTCCGGGCACCCGGGCGCCCCGATGGGCGCGGCGCCGATGGCCTACGTCCTCTGGACGCGATTCCTCCGGCACGCACCGACGCACCCGGAGTGGCCTGACCGCGACCGGTTCGTGCTGAGTGCCGGGCACGCGAGCATGCTCCTGTACTCGCTCTTGCACCTGACCGGCTACGACCTGTCGCTCGATGAGATCGAGCACTTCCGCCAGTGGGGCAGCAAGACGCCGGGTCATCCGGAGTACGGGCTGACGCCCGGCGTCGAGGCGACGACCGGTCCGCTCGGCCAGGGCTTCGCCGATGCGGTCGGGATGGCCATCGCCGAGCGGCGGCTGATGGCCGAGTTCAACCAGCCCGAAGGGTCGATCGTGGACCACTGGACGTACGTCATCGCCTCGGACGGCGACCTCCAGGAGGGCATCGCGTCGGAAGCAGCGAGCCTCGCCGGGCACCTCCAGCTGCGCAAGCTCGTCGTCCTCTATGACGACAACCACATCCAGCTCGACGGCCCGACCGCGATGGCCTTCTCCGAGAACGTCCTCGAGCGGTTCGACGCGTACGGCTGGGACACCCGCCGGGTGGAGGACGGCAACGACATCGATGAGATCGAGGCCGCGATCGAGGCTGCCCGCGCCGACGACCGGCCGAGCCTGATCGCGGTCCGGACGCACATCGGCTACGGCAGCCCGAACAAGCAGGACAGCCAGAAGGCGCACGGCTCGCCGCTGGGGGCCGACGAGGTCCGGCTCGTCAAGGAGGCCTACGGCTGGGATCCGGACAAGACGTTCTACATCCCCGAGGATGCGCTCGCGGTCTTCCGCGACGCGATCGCGAACGGCGAGCGGCTCGAGGCCGACTGGCGCTCGCGCTTCGACGTCTACGCCACGGCCCATCCGGCGCTCGCCGTCGAGTTCGAACGTCGGATCGCGGGCGGTTTGCCCGCGGGTTGGGATGCGGATCTCAAGACCTACGCGGTCGGCACCGAGGCGGCGACCCGGAACGCCAGCCAGGACGCCATCCAGGCACTGGCGCCGCACCTCCACGAATTGTTCGGCGGGGCCGCCGACCTGTCCGAATCGAACCTGACCGACGTCAAGGGCGAGGAGAACTTCAGCGCCGACGTGTTCGGCCGGAACCTGCGGTTCGGCGTCCGCGAGCACGCCATGGGCGGGATCGGCAACGGCATCGCGTACCACGGCGGCTTCATCCCGTATGTCGCGACCTTCCTGACCTTCAGCGACTACATGCGCGGCGCCGTCCGGCTCTCGGCGCTGGCCGGCCTGCACGTCATCGACGTGTGGACCCACGACTCGGTCGGGCTCGGCGAGGACGGACCGACGCACCAGCCCGTCGAGCACTACGCCGCGCTTCGGGCGATCCCGAACCTCTGGTTCGTGCGGCCGGGGGACGCCAACGAGACCACCGCGGCATGGGCGCTCGCGGTCGAACGGCGGGACGGACCGGTCGCGCTCGCGCTCACGCGCCAGAAGCTCCCGACGCTGCCGGGCACCGCCGAGCTGGCACGCGAGGGTGTCGCCCGGGGCGGGTACGTCCTGCGAGAGGCGGGTGGCGGTACCCCGGCCCTGATCCTCATCGGGACCGGATCGGAGCTCCAGCTCGCCTACTTCGCCGCCGAGGCCCTCGAGGCCGACGGCATCGCGACCCGGGTCGTGTCGCTGCCGTGCTGGGAGCGGTTCGACGCGCAGGACCAGGCGTACCGCGATCGCGTCCTGCCGCCGTCGGTGCGAAAGCGCGTCAGCGTCGAGATCGGCGTCTCGCTCGGCTGGGAGCGCTGGGTCGGCGACGAGGGAGCCATCATCGGGCTCGACCATTTCGGCGCGTCCGCGCCGGCGGGCACGATCTTCGAGCACTTCGGGTTCACGACCGACCGGGTCGTCGACGTCGGGCGACGGGTCGTCCGCGACGGCCTCCACGGCCGGATCCCGACGATCGATGGCGGTCACTTCGGCGGCAAGCATCCGACGCTCGGCACGGGCGATGCCGGGGTCGGGCGCGACGGCGCGTCGGATCCGGGCCACAGCTAGACCGGGGCCGGCCACAGCCGACAAACATCCACGATCCGGTGCGTCATCCGACGTGCTCGGCGGCGCAAGCGTCACCCGTCCGAGGCGGCCGCCGAGACGATGTCGAGGATGAACCGCGGCAGCGCGAAGCTCGCGAGATGGACCTCGGGCGTGTAGTAGCGGGTCTCGATGCCGGCGGCCGCGAACCGTGTCTCGAGGGTCGCCAGCGGGATCCGGCGGAGCGACGGGTCGTCCGTTCCCCAGCCGAACGCCATGAACCCGCCGACGTAGGTCGGCACCGCGGCGAGGTAGCACGTCGCGTCGGCGAACAGCCCGGCGAACGCCCGCATCGTCCGGGACAGCTCGGCGGCCTGGAAGAACGGAACGCCGTTCTGGGTCACGAGCACACCGCCCGGTCGCAGGATCCGGCGGCAGTCGGCGTAGAACGTCTCGGTGAAGAGGACCTCGCCGGGTCCGATCGGATCGGTCGAGTCCACGATGATCAGGTCGTACCGGCCGGTCGCCGTCGCGACGAAGTCCTTGCCGTCGCCGAGGACGATCTCGAGGCGCGGGTCGTCGAAGGCGCCGCGCGAGAGCTCCGGCAGGTGCCGCCGGGCCAGCTCGATGACGCCGGCGTCGAGCTCGGCCATCGTGACGTGCGCCACCGACCGGTGCTTGAAGAGCTCCTCGATCATGCCGCCGTCCCCGCCGCCGACGACCAGGACGTCGCGGACCGCGCCGTGGGCGAGGATCGGCACGTGGCTGAGCATCTCGTGATAGACGAACTCGTCGGAGGTCGTCAGCTGGGTGACGCCATCGAGCGTGACGAGCGTCCCGAACGCGACGCTCTCCGCGACGACCAGCCGCTGGTGCTCCGTCTCGTTGTCGAACAGCACGCGCCGGACCTGGATCGACGTGCGAAACCCGGGATGCAGCAACTCGCTGAACCACGGGAGTTCGTCGGGGTCGGGCGGTCGGGGCGGTGGCACGGTGCAGGTCTCCCGGTCTGTGGCGGCGTCGCGGCGTGACGGCACGAGCATACGGACCCGACCCGGGTGTGGGCCGTATCCTTCGGGCGTGCGCATCGCGTTCGCTGCCGACCATGCCGGGGCCGCCCTGAAGGACGAGCTCCTGCGCCGGCTCGCCGGGGCCGAGCTCCACCACGACTGGATCGACCTCGGTGGCGACGGATCCGATCCGGAGGACGACTACCCGGACTTCGCCCGGCTTCTTGGGGACGCCCTCGTCGGCGGCGCGGCCGACCGCGGGATCCTCATCTGCGGCTCGGGGGTCGGGGCGAGCGTCGCGGCCAACAAGATCCGCGGCATCCGTGCCGCCGTCTGCCACGACACCTACTCCGCGCACCAGGGTGTCGAGCACGACGACATGAACATCCTGACCCTCGGCGCGAGGGTCATCGGCGTGGAACCCGCCTACGAGTGCTCGCTGGCGTTCCTGGCCGCGACGTTCAGCGGCGAGCCACGGCATCGACGCCGGCTGGGCAAGATCCTCGCGATCGAGGCCGCCGAGGCCGCGCGGCGGACCTGACCCGGGCCGGTCCGCTGCCCCATCGGCGTACCATGGGCGCCCGCGGTCGAGCCGCCTCGGAGGCGCCGTCACCGACCTGTAACCGTCCGTTCACGGATCCCTGCCTATCCTTCGGAGGCCACGATGACCGACCCCGCCTCGACCGAGACCGACGCGCCTCGACTCGCCCTCGGCGAGTCCCAGGCGGCCTACGCCGCCGCCGTCGAGCGAGCCCGGACCGAGGACTGGGTCAACCGCCTGTTCGCGCGCGACCCCTCGCTCTGGTCGAGCGAGCCGCGCGTCCAGGAAGCCATCCTCGGACGCCTCGGCTGGCTGGACGCCCCGATGCACTTCACCGAGCAGATCGCGGGCCTCGAGGGCTTCGGCGACGGCGTCGTCGAGGAGGGCTACACGACGGCGATCGTGGCGGGCATGGGCGGGAGCAGCCTCGCCCCCGACGTCCTCCACCGGACCTTCGGCGACCAGGACGGCTACCTCTCGTTGCGGATCCTGGACTCGACCGACCCGGCGTACGTCTCGGCCACCGTGGACGACCTGGACCCGCTCCGGACCATGGTCCTCGTCGCGAGCAAGTCGGGCACCACGACCGAGCCGAACGCCTTCCTCGCGGACGCCTGGGAGCGCGCGAAGTCGGCGCTCGATGCCGTCGGGCACCACACGTACGAGGGGCCCGGCGCCTTCGTCGCGGCCATCACCGACCCGGGACCGAGCCTCGATGCGATCGCCCACCACGACGAGTTCCGCGAGGTGTTCCTGAACCCGCCCGACATCGGCGGGCGGTATGCCGCGCTGACGTACGTGGGACTCGTCCCGGCGTCGCTCATCGGTCTCGACCTCGATGCGCTCCTCGCGTCCGCCACCACGATGCTCGGCGCGTGCCGGGAGCCGGACCCGGGCGCCAATCCCGGCGTGTCGCTCGGGCTCGCCATCGGCACGCTCGCAGCGGGCGGGCGCGACAAGCTCACGCTCCTCGCCGACGACGACATCGCGAGCTTCGGCGCCTGGGTCGAGCAGCTCATCGCGGAGAGCACCGGCAAGCGAGGCGTCGGGATCGTGCCGGTCGACCTGGAGCCGCTCGGCGCCGTCGGCGCCTACGGCAACGACCGGGCGTTCGTGCGCATCTCGCTCATCGGGTCCGCCGACGGCGGACGTGACGCGCTCGCCGACGCGCTCGCGGCCGCGGGCCACCCGGTCATCCGGATCGAGCTCGCCGACCCGATCGACCTCGGCGCCGAGTTCGTGCGCTGGGAGATCGCAACGGCCATCGCCGGGGCCGTGCTCGGGATCGATCCATTCGACCAGCCGAACGTCGAGGAGGCGAAGCAGCTGACCCGCGAGCGCCTCGAGGGTGCCGCGCACGGGCACGATCCGGTCGCGACGCCAGCGCCGATGTCGGACGAGGATGGCGTCGCCCTGTACGGCGACGCCGCGCTGCGGCTCACCTCGAGCGAGGATGGCGGCCTCGTGGGCGAGCTGACCCGTCACCTTGCGCGCCGGCGCCCGGAGGCCTACCTCGCGATCCAGGCGTTCATCGCGCCGACGCCCGCCCGCGACGAGGCGTTTGCGCGGATCCGGGCGCTGCTGCGCGACCGGACCGGTCGCCCGACGACCGCCGGGTACGGTCCGCGCTTCCTGCATTCGACCGGCCAGCTCCACAAGGGCGGCGCCCCGATCGGCTGGTTCATCCAGCTGACCTCGGACCACCCGATCGACCGGCCGATCCCCGACTGGCCGTACACGTTCGGCCAGCTCATCGACGCGCAGGCGGCGGGCGACTTCGCGGCCATCGAGGCCCACGATCTCCCGATCGTGCGCATCCACCTGGGTGCCGATCCGGACGCCGGATTGGCCGTGCTTGAGCGGGCGCTCAGCGCGGCGCTCGATACCGAAGGGAAGGGTTGACCACGATGCGCATCGGCTTCATCGGGCTCGGGCGGATGGGCGCGAACATGGTCCGCCGGCTCATCCGCGACGGGCACGAGATCGTCGTCTACAACCGGACGCCCGAGAAGACGACCGAGATCGCGGGCGAGGGCGCGACGCCCTCCTATTCGATCGCCGAGCTCGTCGAGAAGCTGGCAAAGCCGCGCGCGGTCTGGGTCATGGTCCCCGCAGGCGACGCGACCGAGGCCCAGATCGACGAGCTGCTCGAGCACCTCGAGGCGGGTGACACGATCATCGACGGCGGCAACACGAACTTCCACGACGACGTCCGCCGGCAGGCGGCGCTCAAGGCCAAGGGCATCGGCTACGTCGATGCCGGCACGTCCGGCGGGATCTGGGGCCTCCAGGTCGGCTACTGCCTGATGGTCGGCGGCGATGCGGCCGACGTGCAGCCGCTCGAGCCGATCTTCCGGTCGCTCGCCCCCAAGGACGGGTACCTCCACGTCGGCGGCCCGGGGGCCGGCCACTACGTGAAGATGGTCCACAACGGCATCGAATACGGGCTGATGCAGGCCTATGCCGAAGGGTTCGAGATCCTCCACGCGAGCGACTACCCGCTCGATCTCGCGGCGATCTCCGAGCTCTGGATGCAGGGCTCGGTCGTGCGGTCGTGGCTCCTCGAGCTTGCCGGGCGCGCGTTCCGTGCCAACGGCCAGGACCTCGAGCACCTCGCCGGGTACGTCGCCGACTCCGGTGAGGGCCGCTGGACCGTCCAGGAGGCCATCGACCACGACGTCCCGGCACCCGTGATCACCCTCTCGCTGCTGACGCGCTTCCGGTCCCGCCAGGACGACTCGTACGGCGGCAAGGTGCTCGCCGCGCTCCGCAACGAGTTCGGCGGGCACGCGGTCAAGACCGAGTAACGGCCGTGGCGCGACGGAGCCCGTGCCCCCGCGAGGACCCTCGGTGACCACGACCCGGACCCGCCCGAAGGTCGCGCCGAAAATCGCGTCGCCCGACGGGCCGACGGACGACCCGCAGATCGAGGCGCCTGCTGACCAGCCCATCCCCGCCCAGCCGGCGCCACGCCCCAAGGACGCGCCGCGGACGATGAAGGAGGTGCGCCTCGCGCACCAGGTCAAGCGGGCGCCACGTGCGAAGCCGTTGACGAACGTCCTGCGCGAGGGCCTCCGTCTCGAGCGCGTCCCCGACCCCGCGGTCCTGGTCCTCATGGGCGCGACCGGCGATCTCGCGCATCGGAAGGTCATCCCGGCGCTCTATCAGCTGTGGCGGACCAACCTGCTGCCGCACGAGTTCGTCGTCCTCGCCATCGGCCGCCGCGAATACGACGACGACACGTTCCGGGCCGAGCTCCGGACCTCGCTCGAGCAGTACAGCCGGGTCCTGCCGGTCGACGACGCGGCCTGGCAGTCGTTCGCGTCACGGATCGTCTATCACCGGATGGACTTCGCCGACCCGGCCGCGTTCGAGGAGCTCGGCACCTTCCTCGACTCGATCGACAAGGAGCACGGGACCCGCGGCGACCGGCTCTTCTATCTCGCGACGCAGCCATCGCAGTTCACCGACATCGTCGCCCAGCTCGGGCGGGTCGGCCTCGACCACGAGCGGCACGACGGCGGCTGGCGTCGGATCGTCATCGAGAAGCCGTTCGGGCACGACCTCGAGTCGGCCAGGCGGCTCAACCGCGAGGTCGGCAAGGTCTTCCGCGAGTCGCAGGTCTACCGCATCGACCACTACCTCGGCAAGGAGACCGTGCGCAACCTGCTGGTCTTCCGCTTCGGCAACGGGATCTTCGAGCCGCTCTGGAACCGGCGGTACGTCGACCACGTGCAGATCACGGTGGCCGAGTCGATCGGCATCGAGAACCGCGGCGCGTTCTACGAGGAGACCGGCGCCTCGCGCGACGTCCTCCAGAACCACATGCTCCAGCTCGTCAGCCTGATCGCGATGGAACCGCCGGCGACCTTCGATGCTGACGCGCTCCGCGACGAGAAGGTCAAGGTGCTGCGCGCGATCGCGAGCGATCCCGCGAACGTCCCCCAGGACGTCGTCCGCGGGCAGTACGGAGCGGGCTGGCTCGGCGCGACCCAGGTCCCCGGCTATCGCGCCGAACCGGACGTCGACCACGAGTCGGAGACCGAGACGTACATCGCGGCCCGGCTGACCATCGACGACTGGCGCTGGTCCGGGGTCCCCTTCTACGTCCGCACGGGCAAGCGGCTGCCGAAACGGGCCACCGAGATCGCGATCCAGTACCGCGAGGTGCCGCACCGGCTGTTCCGCGACGCGGCGGTGGATCCCGACCCGAACCTGCTCGTCATCCGCGTCCAGCCCGACGAGGGGATCATGCTGCGGTTCGGGGCCAAGGTCCCGGGCCTCGGGATGGACGTCCGCTCGGTCACGATGGACTTCACGTACGGGTCGGCGTTCAGCGTCGATTCGCCCGACGCCTACGAGACGCTCATCCTCGACGCGCTCCAGGGCGACGCGTCGCTGTTCACGCGGGCCGACGAGGTCGAGCAGGCCTGGAGCATCGTCGACCCGATCGTCGAGGCCTGGGCCGATGGTCCCGCTCCGGCCTTCCCGAACTACGAGGCCGGGACGTGGGGTCCCGCCGAGGCCGACGAGCTCCTGGCCCGCGACGGCCGTCGCTGGCGCCGTCCGTAGGGTGGCGAGCTGACCATGGCCGTGGAGACGCCCGCCCCGCTCGGCGAGCCCATCCTGCGCTTCTCGACCCGCGCCCACAGCCTGCCCGAGATCGAGAGCCAGCTCGCGCGCATGTGGGCCGGCCAGGACATGACCACCGTGATCGAGGGCGAGCAGGCGCGGCACGTCTCGGCCCGGACGAGCGTGATGAACCTGGTCGTCATCGCCACGAAGCCGGAGCTCGCCGAGCATTGCGCGGCCACCATCCAGGCGCTCACCGGTCGTCATCCGTCGCGGACGATGATCATCGGGTCCGCCGACCCGGACGGCCCCTCGTGGCTCGACGCCCGCATCGAGGCGCACTGCGTGCATGCCGCGCGAGGACGCGCCCGAGATCTGCGCCGAGATGATCCACGTCACGTGCGGCGGCGAGGCCGGGCGGCATCTCGTCGCGATCGCGACGCCGCTCATCATCCACGACCTGCCGGTCACCATCTGGTGGCCGGGTGAGCCGCCGCTGACGACCCGCCAGGCGCACGAGCTGCTCGACGTGGCCGACCGGCTGGTCGTCGACGGCTCGACGTGGAGCGGTGACGGCCTCGATCGGCTGCGTGAGCTGGCCACCCTGCTCGGCTCGCGGCGCCTGGCCATCAGCGACTTCGCCCTGCTGCGGCAGTCACGCTGGCGCGAGGCGATCGCCTCGGTGTTCGACGATCCCGACTTCCTCCCGTACCTGCGCTCGCTTCGCCGCATCGCCGTCACGTACGCGACCCACGACGAGTCCGGCGCGCTCGGTTCGACCAACCTGGTCAAGCCCGTCTACCACGTCGGCTGGCTCGCCTCGCGACTCGACCTGCGGGTGACGAAGCCCCTCGCGCCGGTGCCGGTCCACCACGCCCGGAAGCCGCACAAGGTCGAGCATCGGCCGGCGATCAAGCCGACGCTCGGGCGCGCGCTCGGGGCGACGCTGACCGACGGCCGTGCCGAGGT
The DNA here is from genome assembly GCA_963755115.1 of uncultured Chloroflexia bacterium. Taxonomy (GTDB): domain Bacteria; phylum Chloroflexota; class Limnocylindria; order Limnocylindrales; family CSP1-4; genus SPCO01. The sequence continues at coordinate 539,398 of CAVWIK010000002.1, read as the reverse complement.
CGGCGTCGTCATCCGGCCCGTCGTGTCCCCGATGCCGCCCGGCACGACGCTGCGCGTCGAGCTCCTCGCGGAGCGGCGCGGCTCCGAGCTGCGCGCCGACGTCACGGCCGAGGCCGAGACCGTCCACGTCCGGGTCTGGCAGGACGGGGTCGAGGCGTTCGATCGCCGGTTCCTCGCGCCGCGGCGCACGGAGGTCGACCTCCTCGCCGAGGTCATCGAGGCCGGGGGCCACGACCCCGTCGGCGACGGCGCCCTCCAGGTGGCGGCGACCCTGACCGGCCCTCGAGGAGCGTCATGAGCGAACCGGAACTGATCGTCGTGGCCGATCCGGCCGCCGCTGCCGCTACCGCCGCGGACCGCATCGCGGACGTCCTGATCCGCACGGTCGCAGCGCAGGGTCGCGCGGACTGGGCCGCCACGGGTGGCTCGACGGCCGTGGGGATCTATCGCGCGCTGTGCGAGTCGCCCCGCCGTGCCGACGTCCCGTGGGGCGCCCTCCACGTGTGGTGGGGCGACGACCGCTACGTCCCCCGGGACCACCCGCTCTCGAACGTCAAGCCCTTCGACGACATCATGCTCGGGATCGCCGCGGCCGAGGAGGGGACCGCGGGCGGACCGGCCGGCGTCCCGATCCCGATCGACCAGATCCATCCGTTCCCGACCGGCGAGGCCATCGGCGCGGCCCGCGGAGCCGCCTGGTGCGCCGCCACGCTCGCCGAGGAGCTCCGCACCGACGGCCCAGCGGCCGCGGATGGCTGGCCGGCGTTCGACCTGCTGATGGTCGGGGTGGGGCCGGATGGCCACGTGCTCTCGGTCTTCCCGGGATCGGCCGCGATCGGTGCGACCGACCTCGGGCTGGCCATCCCGGCACCGACCCACGTCGAGCCGCATGTCGAGCGAGTCACGCTCAACCCGGCGATCATCGCCGCCGCCCGGGTCGTGCTGGTCGTCGCGGACGGCGCCGCCAAGGCGCCGGTCATCGGCGAGATCTTCGGCCCGACCCAGGATCCGTCGCGGTGGCCCGCCCAGCTCGCCCGCCGAGCCGGGGCGACCTGGATCCTCGACGAGGCGGCGGCCGCTCGACTCCCGCGGTGACCGACCCGGCCGCCGACGATCTCGTCATCCGCCGCGCCGGACCCGGCGATGGCGAGGCCATCGGTGACGTCTGGCTGGCCGCCTGGCGGGTGACGTACGCGTTCCCGCCGGCGCACCCGGACGAGGCCGTCCGGCGCTGGCTGACCGAGGAGCTGGTCCCGAAGCGGGAGACATGGGTCGCCGTGGATGCGGATGGGACCATCGTGGCGATGATGGCGCTCGCCGAGGCGGAGATCGACCAGCTCTACGTCACCCCGGCCTGGATCGGACGAGGCGTGGGCTCGCGACTCGTGGCGCTGGCCAAGGTGCGTCGTCCGGACGGGCTCGACCTCTACACGTTCCAGGCCAACACCCGAGCCCGCCGCTTCTACGAGGCGCGGGGATTCGTGGCGGTCGCCTGGAGTGACGGGACCAGCGCCGACGGACGCAACGTCTCGACCAACGAGGAGCGCCAGCCCGACGTCCGCTACGCCTGGCGGCCGTGATGGCGGATCCGGCATCGCATGCGGCGCGCACGATCCTGGCGCCCGACGGCACCGCGATCGCCGTCTTCGCGTCCGGCGACGGTCCACCCATCGTCCTCGATCCACGGCACGAGCGCCGATCACACGACGTTCCGCGTGCTCGGGCCGATGCTCGCCGCCGAGCGGACGGTCCACGCCATCGATCGGCGCGGCCGGGGGGCATCGGGCGACACGCTCCCCTACGCCATCGAGCGCGAGTTCGAGGACGTCGTGGCGGTCGCCGAGGTCCTCGCCGCCGAGGCGGGCCATCCGGTCGACGTGTTCGGCCACTCCTACGGCGGCCGGTGCGCGCTCGGGGCCGCGCTGCGCACCCCGGCGATCGGGCGGGTCATCTCGTACGAGGGTGCCCCGACCCCGCCAGGTCGCTCGTACCACCCCGACGGGCTGGACGACGAGTTGCGCGGCCTGCTCGCCGCCGGCCGGTCCGACGAGCTGCTTGCGACGTTCATGCAGCGGGTCGTGGGGCTGACGGACGCCGAGCTGGCGGCGTATCGAGCGAACCCTGTCTGGCCGCTGCGGGTCGCCGCGGCACCGACCATCGTGCGGGAGCTCGCCGCCGAGGGAGACCCGGCAGCGTCGCTCGGGGCTCTCCGGCTCGTGACCCAGCCCGTCCTGCAGATCCTCGGCGGGGCGAGCCTGCCCGTCTTCCGCGACGCCACCGTCGCCCTCGACCAGGCCCTCCCCGACGGGCGGATCGTCGAGATCACGGGCGCCAAGCACGCCGCGCATCACACGCACCCGGACGAGGTCGTGGCCGCGCTGCGCGGGTTCCTGACGCCGGCCGGTCCGGCCATGGGAGACTGACGGCCATGCTGGAGATGGGTCTCGTCGGCTGGATCGTCGTCGGCTTCATCGCGGGCGCCATCTCGGGCGCGCTCGTCGGTGGACGCACGGCCCGCGGCTGCCTGCCGAACGTCGTGGTCGGGATCCTCGGCGGGGTCATCGGTGGCTGGCTGGTCACGCAGATGGGGATGGGGTCGACGTCGGGCTTCATCGCGGCGGTCGTGGTCGCCGTCTTCGGGGCGCTGGCGGTGCGCCTCGTCCTGAACGCCATCAACCACGAGTGACCCGGCACGCGGCGACGTCGCCGGCTCGGCCAGAGACCGGGCGATGGCCCGGACCGACCTGCCCCGAGCGGGACTCCGCTACCATCGACGCATGACCGACACGCCCATCGCCGACGCTCCCGCCGACACCCGACCGTACTCACCTGGCCTCGCGGGGGTGATCGCGGGAGAGACCTCGCTGTGCATGATCGACGGCGAGCGTGGGCGCCTCCTCTACCGGGGGTATCGGATCGGCGACGTCGTCGAGCGTGGGACGTACGGCGCGGTCGCGAACCTCCTGTGGACCGGCGAGTGGGACCCGACCCATCACCTGGGGACCAGCCCCGTCCCGGCCGAGGTGCTCACCGTCCTGCGGGCCCTGCCCAATACCACCAAGCCGATGGACGCCCTGCGGACCGCGGTCTCCGCGTGGGGCGCCGTCGCGAACCCGACCTGGCCGCCCACGGTCGAGCAGGCCCGCGCGCTCACGTCCGCGTCGCCGTCGGCGCTCGCCGCCTTCGCGCGCCTGCGCCAGGGTCTCGAGCCGATCGAGTCCGACCCGTCGCTCGATCTCGTCTCGGGGTTCCTCTACCAGCTGAACGGCACACGACCGGAGCCCGCCACGGCCAAGGCCCTTGACGCCTACTTCATGGTCGGCGCGGAGCACAGCTTCAACGCGTCGACGTTCACGGCTCGGATCATCACCTCCACCCGCTCGGACATCGCCTCCGCGGTCGCGGGTGCCATCGGGACGATGAAGGGGCCGCTCCACGGCGGCGCGCCGAGCGAGGTCGTCGACCAGCTCGCCCAGATCGGATCGGTCGACCACGCGGAGGTATGGCTGAACGACGCGCTCGATCGCGGCGAGCGGCTGATGGGGTTCGGCCACCGGGTCTATCGCGCCTACGACCCGCGCGCGGCGGCCCTGCGCAAGGTCGCCGAGTCGATGCCCAATCCGCCCGACTGGCTGCAGATGGCCATCGCGGTCGAGGATGTCGCGCTGCGGGTCCTGGCCGAGCGACACCCGGAGCGGCCGCTCAAGACGAACGTCGAGTACTACGCGGCCCCGGTGCTGCTCGGCGTCGGGCTGTCACCGGACCTCTTCCCGGCGACGTTCTCGCTCGCGCGCCACGCCGGCTGGACGGCCCACGCGCTCGAGCAGGCCGCCGAGGACCGGCTGATCCGGCCCGACGTGCGCTACGTCGGCCCCGCGGAGCGCGACCTCCCCGCCTGACCTACAGGTAGCCGCGCCGCCGGAAGTAGACGACCGTGGCGAGCAGCAGCACGCCCATCACGATCATGATCCCCAGGAACGCAAACTCCTGTTCCTCGCCCGGGACCGGCACGTTCATCCCGAAGATGCTCGCGATGAGCGTGAGCGGCAGGAGCACGACGCTCGCGGCGGTGAGGACGCGGAACGAGTCGTTCAGCCGATGCGACAGCACCAATTCGTTGGTCGACTCGAGTGCCTCGATGACCTCCTTGTGGTTCTCGAGCGTGTCCCAGATCCGCTCGGCCGCGTCGGAGATGTCGTCGAAGTAGATCTCCAGCTCTTCCTGGAGGTAGCGCTGCTTCGTGCGCTCGAGATCGCGCAGGACCGCGCGCTGCGGTCGCACGATCCGCCGGAAGTTGATGATCTCCTGCTTCGCCTCGGAGATGTCGCGCACGATCTCGCTCGATCGCCCTTCGAAGATGTCGTCCTCGATCCGGTCGAGCTTCATCTCCATCTTGCGGAGCATCGGGAACGAGGCATCGACGCAGGTATCGACGATCTTGTAGAGCAGGTACCCGGAGCCCTTCGAGAACGTCGTCTCGCGCAGCTCCTCCTTCTCGCGGTAGCGCTCGAACATCGCAGCGAGCGGTGGCAGCGGGATGTTCGGCATCGTGATCAGGTAGTCCGGCCCGAGGAACAGGTCCAGCTCGGCGGTCAGGATGCGCGAGCTGTCCTTGTCGTACATCGGGAAGTGCAGGACGATGAAGACGTAGTCGTCGTATTGGTCCAGCTTCGGGCGGTTGTTGCGCGAGTAGACGTCCTCGTAGTCGAGCGGGTGGAAGTCGAAGTTCTCCTCGAGCCAGTCGCGATCGGCCACGCGCGGGGACTCGATGTGGATCCAGCGCAGCCCAGCCGCCTCGATGATCTCGGGCGCGGAGACATCCGCCGGCAGCATGGCATCGGGCGAACCGGATGCCCGCCGGGAGCGGGGTCGCGGGAGCGGTCGAGGCAGGGCGATGCTTGGCACGGCGACAGGATAGCCCGCGAATGCGCGGATGGACCCGGTACGGACGGACCATCGTGGCTTGTTCGGCGCCGCGGTCAGCCGCGCGGCGGCACGTCCAGCCATCCCTCGCGCAGGGCCCGCGTCGCGAGCTCCGTGCGTGACGCGATCCCGCCACGCTCGAAGAGCCGGGCGAGGTGCGTCTCGACCGTCTTCGCACCGATGCCGAGCTCCGCGCCGATCTCGTCGTTGCTCCGGCCATCGGCCACGAGGCGGACGACGTCGTATTCGCGGGGCGTCAACCGCATGGCGACCGGGCCGGGACGCGTGGCGAAGGCGAGCCCGCCCGCGGCGACCCGCCGGATCGCGTCGAGCAGCTCGGCCAGTGGCGCGGTCTTGAGCACGAACCCGGCCGCGCCCAGCCGCAGCGCCGCCTCCGCGTACTGGGGGTAGTCGTAGGCGGTCAGGACGATGACCGCCGGGAGCTCCGCGTCGGGGCTGAGCAGCCCGAGTCCGCTCTCCGCGCCGAGGCGGATGTCGAGGAGCAGGACATCGACGCCGGCGCGATCGGTCAGGCCCTGCGCCCGCGCCGCCTCGAGCGTTGCTGCCACGCCGACCACGGCCAGGTCGGGCTGCGCTCGGAGCACCGCGGCGGTCCCCTCGCCCACAACGGGATGGTCGTCGATGACCGCGACGCGGATCAGGGAGCGCGCCAGTCCAGCTTCACGTGCGTGCCGCCGGCCGGCCAGCGGCGGACGTCGAGGATGGCCCCGATCGCCTCCGCCCGTTGCTGCATGTTGAGGAGGCCGAAGTGACCGGTGGCATCCCCGGCGCCCGGCTCGATGCCCGGGCCCGCATCGTCGATCGACAGCGAGGCCGTGTTCGGCGAGGTGGCGTAGCGGACCACGATCGGCGGCGCGCCGTGCTTGACCGCGTTCGACATGGCCTCCTGCGCGATCCGGAAGAAGGCCAGCTCCACATCCGCTGGCGGCCGGGTCCCGTCGGACCGCTCGAGCCGGACCTCGCCGCCCGCCAGGCGCTCGATCCGGAGGACGAGCCAGTCCAGGGCAGGACCGACCCCCAGATCGTCCAGGATCGGCAGCCGCAGGTCGCCGCAGATGGCCCGCAGGCGATCGGACACGGTCCGCGCGATGTCGGCGCCCTCGGCGTCGCCGGCGGCGTCCAGCCGATGGACGAGCAGCGTCAGGTCCTGGAGGGCGTCGTCGTGGATGTCGGCCGCGACACGCGCCCGTTCCGCCTCGGTCGCCGCGACGACCAGATCGCGCTGGAGGGTGGCCCGGGTGGCGAGTCGTGCCAGCGGCCGTACGGTGAACCGCCCGGCAAGGAGGACGAACGCCACCCATAGCGAGAACGGGAAGAGGTACGGCGAGGTGTCGGAGGCGAGGGCGAACAGCGGCGTCGCGCCCGCGACCGCGTATTCGGTCGACTCGAGGAGATGGCTCGACCTCGATCCCGCCTGGAGCGCGCCCGGGCGGATCGGCCCCGCGGCGGCGATCCCGGGGATCAGGGGGATGGCCGCGACGAGGAGCCACCGAGCGAAGCCGGTGTCGAGGACCTGCCACGGCCCGGGGATCGCCAACGAGACCTGGAGCACCACGGTCACGACCGCGCAGGCGGAACTGACGATCGCCACGGCCCGCCGCTCCCCGGCGTCCGCGATCCGGTCGATCAGCATCCACGCGAGCGGCAACATCGCGAGCACCACGAGGATCCCGCCGAGCGCGGCCAATGGCGGATAGAAGGTCTCGCCGAGCGGCCTGAGCAGGAACGGCACGGCGGTCGCGACCGCAAGCGAGATCGCCATGGGTCGCAGGACGGGTCCGGCGCGCCCACTCGCGAGCCACCACCCGGCGACGAGCAGGATCACCGTGCCGAGAAGGATCGACGTCAGGGTGGCTTGCAGATTTCCGACGTACCAGTCGTCGTAGACCGACACCACCGGCCAGGCATCGGGTCCGCCACGCTCGAGATCCCACGGCTGGATCGCCGTGAGGTCGGTCGTGGGAGCGGCCATCAGCGCGGCCAGCGCGACCGGGGTGATGGGAGCGTAGAGCGGCGCGTCCGGCTTGACGCCGATCGGGGTCGGTTGGGGCTCCTCGCCCGTGACCGGATCCGGGGTCGGCTCGACCGACGGATAGACATAGGCCGGCAGCTCGATCAGGGTCACGCCGTTCAACGACAGGACGACCATGCCGGGCCGAAGACCGGCGTTCCAGGCACTGCTGAGATCGTTGACCGACGCGACGATGACCGTGCCATCGCCTCTCTGCTCGAGGAGCGCGTCACCGTCGAACCGCGCGACCGCCAACGTCGTGATCCCGAGGATGAGGGAGGCCACCGCGACGAGGATGGCGATCCAATCACGCCAGTACCCCGTCACGATCGAGGGCAACCTGCTCGCCATGGCTCGACAGTAGCAGGGCACCTGTGCGCACGCCGTCCGTGGAATCCCGGAACCATCGCCGGGGATGCACGACGCTGTCCGCGTGACGGCCGGGTCGTACGATGCCGCGAAGGCCATGGTCCGTGGTCGACGAGCGGGAGACCCGGTGGCCATCCTCGAGACCCACGACATCGGCAAGCGCTACGGACGCCGCAATTGGGCCCTGCGGCACCTCGACCTCGCGGTCCCCGACGGAAGCATCACGGCGTTGGTCGGTCCGAACGGGTCCGGCAAGTCAACCCTCCTGAAGGCGTGGGTCGGTTTCGAACGACCGACCGAGGGCCGGTTGACGGTCGATGGGATCGACCCCTGGCATGATCGCGCCGCCGCTCTCGTCAAGATCGGGTATGTCCCGCAGGCACCCTCGCTCTACCGCGAGCTGACCGTCGCCGAGCACGTCTCCCTGGCTGGGTCCTATCGCCCCGGCTTCGACAGCGAGGTCGCGCGCCGGCGGCTCGACGACCTTCTGATCCCGCTCACCTCGCGCGCCGACGAGTTGTCTGGAGGGCAACAGGCGCAGGTGGGGCTGGCGCTCGCGTTGGGGACGCGGGCGCCGGTCCTGCTTCTCGACGAACCGCTTGCGAGCCTGGACCCGCTCGCCCGGCGGGAGTTCCTCCACGTCCTGGTCGACGCGGTCCGGGCCGACGGCGCGACGGCACTCCTGTCCTCGCATGTCATCACGGACATCGAGCAGGCATGTGACCGTCTGCTCGTCCTCGGGGGCGGGCGGATGCTGCTCGATCTGTCGATCGCAGGGGCGATCGCGGAACACCGGGTGATCGACGGCGTCGTCGACGTCAGCGCGCCCGGGCTCTCGTTGGTCGGCGTCTTTCCAGGCCCCGCGGGCGAACGATTGAGCCTCGTTCGGGACGCCGACGACCGTGGTCGCCCGGCTACCCTCGAGGAGGTCGTCCTCGGCCATCTGGCCGCGGCTCGAGCGCCGGCCGGCACGGTGTCCAGCGAGACAGTGGCCGCATGATCCGCCAGCGGACGTGGCTGGCACTGCGCCTCCATCGGTTCGAGCTGATCGCGTTCGGGGCCGCGATCGTCGTGCTCGCGCTGGCGCTCGTCATGGTCTCGCTCAGGCTCGATGCGCTGACGCCGGACCCGGCATGCCGTGTGAACGATGGCTCGGCGCTGTCGGGCGACTGCGAGCGCATGAACGCCGCGTTCTTCGGCGTCATGGGCTACGGCCTGGGAGCGCTCTCGGCACTCGTATTCGTCACGTTCTCGATCGGGGTCTTCCTCGGCGTCCCGATCGTCGCCCGCGAGGTCGAACGCGGCACGGCCCGTCTCGCCTGGTCGCTGGCGCCGTCCCGGTGGCACTGGTTCCTCTCGAATGCCCTGCCGATCCTCGCGATCGTCGTGATGCTGACGTTCATCGCGGGCGTCAGCATCGACCGGTTCTTCGTCGCGACGACACCGGACGAGGACGTCGCGAATTCCTTCTCCGCCTTCGGGTTCCGGGGCGTCCTGATCGCCAGCTGGGCAGGATTCATCTTCGGGTCGTCCGTCGCGGTCGGTGCGGTCATCGGTCGGGCGCTCCCCGCCGTGATCGTCGCCGGCCTCGTGGTGACGATCGGCGTGGCTGGCGGGTCGCGGCTCAACCAGCTGATCCTGGAGTCCGAGGCGATCCCCGTCCCGGAGGAGCAGGTCCGACCCGGCGACCTCTACGTCGATCAGCGGTTCCGGTTACCCGATGGGACGCTCGTCACCTGGGAATACTTCGGGGACTCCGGCGGGTACGACGAGAACGGCCAGCCGCTCTATCCGATCGTCATCCTGACGGTCCCGGGTTCGCAGTACCGCTTCGCCGAAACGCGAGAGGCCGTCGCGCTGGGGGTCGGGACGCTCGTCGCCCTCGTGATCGCCGGGTTCGCCGTGGCACGCCGCCGACCCGGCTGAATCGTGTCCGGTGCCCCGCTTCAGGCGCCCGTGGCCTCAGCCGGCGCCGTTGACGGGCGTCGGCGCGCCGAGATGTACGCGGCACCGGCGATGAACGCCACGCCGGCGACGATGAACGGGCCTTCGACGCCGCCGATCGACGCGACCACGGCCCCGAGCGCAGGCCCGATGATGCCGGCCGCGTAGAGGGGCAGATAGACGAGGTTGAGCGTCGCGGACCGGCGTTCCGGCGGCACCTCGAGCGCCAGCACGCCGAAGACCATCGCGCTCACGGTCGCCGTCGCTGCTCCCAGGCCGACCGCGAGGAGCGCCAGGCTCGGGACGGACGGCACGAATGGCATGAGCAGCACGACGACCCCGGCACCGAGGAGGGCCGCGACGAGGACGGTCCGGAACCCGACCCGGTCGCCGAGCACGCCCCCGAGCGGTGACACGAGCGCGCCGACCAGCGCCGCGGTCCCCATGACGAGGCCGATGGCCGAGGCCAACCCGGGGCCCTGGCCCACCAGCCCCTCCACGAGGAGTGGGATGTACGGCCGGCTCATCTGCGTGCCGAGGAACGCGATCCCGAAGATCAGGAAGATGCGCCGCACCGCGCGGTCGGCCATCGCGCCGCGCATCGCCCCGAAGGCCAGCTCGACGAGACCGCCGGTCGGGACGACCTCGGGCCGGACCTCGCGCGAGCCGAACGCCACGAGCAAGGCGGTCCCGACGGACAGCAGCGCCGAGAACCAGAACACGCCCGAATACGGCCAGCCGAGCCCATCGATGAGGAAACCCGCCAGGACCGGGCCGACCGCGAAGCCGATCGGTCCGGAGGAGCCGAAGAGCGCGATCGTGACGCCGAGTCGGCGCAGGGGCGTCACGTCCCTGATGCCCGCGAGCATCACGCCCGTGTTGCCGAGCTGGAACCCGATCAGCAGCAGCGAGAGCGCGAGCTGCCACGGCTCGCGGGACAGCGCGACGGCCGAGAAGACCACGGCCTCGACGAGGGCGCTGCGGATGATGACGGCCTTGCGGCTGTACTTGTCGGCCCACACGCCCCACAGCGGCACGAGCGGCATCCCGACGACGAAGATGAGCGCGCTGAAGAGCCCGACGAACGCCAGCCGGTCGGCCTCGTCGACGCCCATCTGCCGCAGATATGCCGGCAGCAGCGCGAAGATCTGGCTGACCCCGAGCCCCTCGACCATCGAGGTCACCCAGAAGACCGCGACCAGGACGCGCCAGTCCTGCGCCGGCCGGGAGGCGCGGGAGGCGGTCATGCGGGCGCGCTACTCCTCCCGACCCGGCGGCCAGGTTCCCATGACCTGCCGGAGGATCGCGAACTCGCCGATGTGGTAGGCGTTGTGGTCGCCGACGACGCGCACCTCTCGGAGGATCGTGTGCCCCGGCGTGTCGGGGATCGTGGCGAACAGGTCGGTGGACGGGTCGGCCACCAGATCGTGCAGGGCGCGTTGATCTGACCTGAACGCTTCGATCGTCTGCGCGAACTCCTCCGGGGTGGCTGTCTCATGGCGCGCCGGCCAGTACTCCTCGGGCCAGTTCGGCGGAAGGTACGCGCGATCTCGGACGTAGGCGAGGATGTCGGACTGGGTGATGCGGAGGTGCTCGAGCAGGTGCCACGGCGTGTACGGGACGTTCGGCGGCAGACGGTTGATGGCGTCGTCGGGGAAGTCCGCCACGGCCGCCTCGAACGGCATGTGCGCCCCGTGCCCGTCGATGAGCGCGAGGAGCTGCTTGCGCAGGATCTCCGTGGCCGCCATGGCCTCCCCCGGTCTGCCGAGCGTGGTCAGCCTCGCGGCTGGAGCTTGTGGCGGGTGGTGATCTCGACGCGGCCGCGGTCGTCGGCGGCGGGATGCTCGACGAGGGCGACCAGCCGGTTGGCCATGAACCGGGCGGTCCGGACCGGCGTCCCCGTGCGGGTGACCTCGCGCACTTCCACGACGCCCCGCGTCGTGACGACCTCGATCCGTCGGCCGGACTTCGAGGCCACGATCACGAACGTCTGGACACCCTGCCCCGTGTCGACGACGGCCTCGACCCGATCACCCTTCATGCCCGAATGCTAAACCTTCCGGACACGCGAAAGCGCCCGAAGGAACTGTAGGATCCGGCCCTTCAGCAGCTCCGCCGGCTCCAAGCAAGCCTGGAGTCTTCGGTTCGCCGCCGGGTCCCTCGCTCGCTGGCCTTGCGGCCCTCGAGCCTGGTTCCCGGGACCTCCCCGTGGATCACTCCCCGGTTCGGTCTGGCGGTTCGTACGTGCCCCTTCGGGCTCGACCAATGTACGGGGCGGGGCCATAGAACCACAACGGGCTTATCCACGAACTTCCCGTAGGCCCCCGGATTCTTATCCCCGAAGTTCCCCGGGTTGTGGACGAGTTGTGGATACTCGGACGTGGAGGTGTCGCAGATGGCCCGTCTGCTCGCTCGACTCGTCTCGATGAACGACCGCTGGGCGGAGCCGTTCGGAGACTTCAACCATCGCTGGCTCTCGGCGCTGTTCCGGCCGATCACGCCGATCCGCGACTTCCTCAACGGCCGTTGGCTGGGCCACCCGCTCCATGCCGCGGTGACAGACATCCCGATCGGGCTCGTCCTCGGCATGGTCGTCCTCGACGTCCTCGGGCAACCGGCCGCCGCCGACATCACCCTGGTCGCCACGATCCTGTTCATGCTCCTCGCCGCGGTCTCCGGGTCGGCGGACTACTCGACCACCGACGGCGTGGCGCGGACGCGCGCGACGCTCCACGCGACCCTCATGGTCGTGGCGCTGCTGCTGCTGCTCGTGTCACTCGGTCTGCGCGCGGGCTCCCCGGCGGATCGGACCATCCCGGTCGGGCTCGGGATCGTCGCCCTGCTCATCGTGTCCGCGGGCGCATTCGTCGGCGGCGACGTCGTCTACCTCCTCGGGAACATGGTCAGCCGGCATGCCTTCCGCGGGGCCGGCACGAAATGGATCAAGGCAGACCTCGGTGGCCTCGGCGACCTGTCCGCGCTGGCCGAGGCCACGCCGACCAAGGTGAAGGCCGGGATCAACGATCTCGTGCTCGTCCGGCTCGGCGACACCGTCCACGCGCTGCACGCGACCTGCGCGCATGCCGGGGGTCCCCTCGAGAAGGGGACCGTGGTCGATGGATGTCTCCAGTGTCCATGGCACGGCGCGCGGTATCGGCTGGCCGACGGCCACGTCGTGCGCGGCCCGTCGCTATACGACCAGCCGTCGTATGAGATCCGCGCCGCCGACGGCGGCGGCTACGAGGTCCGACGGACCGTCGCCTAGCGGAGCGCACGCGCGCGAGCGGGGCCGCATCATCGGGACGTGCAGATCATCGCGATCCCCGATCCCAGCGTCGTGGTGCTCGTCGGGCCGGCGGGTTCCGGCAAGTCGACGCTCGCGGCACGCTTGTTCGCGCCCGACGAGATCCTGTCGTCCGATGCGTATCGAGCGCTGGTCAGCGGCGACGCGACGGATCAGCGTGCCTCCGGTCTGGCCTTTCGGCGCCTCCACGACGAGCTCGCCGTCCGGGCCCGGGCACGCCGTCTCGCGGTCGTCGACGCGACGAACCTGACCCGCCACGCCCGCCTCGTCCTGCTCGGGCGCGCCCGCGATGCCGGCCTGCCGGTCGTCGCGATCGTCCTCGACCTGCCGCCCGCGACGGTCCATGCCAGGAACCGGGCCCGCGCCGAGCGGGTCGTGCCGCCCGATGTCGTCGCCCATCAGCTGGCGCGACTCCGGGCCCTCATCGGTCCGGCCGGCCCGGCCGAGACCCTGCTCGCCGAAGGCTTCGAGACGGTCGTCATCCTGCGAGACCCGGTCGAGGTGGACGAGCTCCGGGTCGAACGGCTCACGTTTTGAGGCACGCGTGAGGATCTCCTACGTCGACCCCAGCCCGATCAGGACGATGGCCAGCATCGCGAGGCTGACGCCCACGCCATGCAGCCGGCTGACACGCTCCCGGAGCAGCACGGCCGCCAGGAGGACCGTGACCACCGGATAGAGCCCCGAGACGACCGAGGCGACCGCCAGCGCCCCTGTCTGGACCGCGACGACGAACGTGCCCGTCGCCCCCACTTCGAGCGCGCCGATCGCCGCGATTGCCGGAAGGAGCGACCGCTGCGGTCGCCAGAGCGAGCGCGTGGCCACGATCACGACGGCGACGAGCGTGGCCTGGGTCGCGCGGATGATCGTCAACGGCCCGAGCACGGTTTCGGCGCTGATCTGGACCACAGCGATCTCGAACAGGCCGAATGCCGTCCCCGACAGGATGGCCAGTCCAAGACCGGCGCGATCCCCGCCGCCGCCCGGCGCCTCCCAGGTCACGAGCACGACGGCGGCTAGCGCCAACGCGATCCCGATCGAGACGGCGACCGGCGGCACGCCCTGCAGGACGACCCCACCGATGACCGGGATGATCGAGGCGATGATGGCCGTGACGGGCGCGACGAGCGCCATCCGTCCGACCGCGAGGCCGCGATACAGGGCAGCGATCGCGGTCCCGCCGAAGGCCCCGGCGACCACGGACCAGGCGACGTCGGCGGTCCCCGGCAGCCCCTCGTCGGCGACCACCGTCAAGGCGATCGCGAGCGACACGCCCACGAGTTGCGAGACGAGGACCACGCCCAGGACCGGGGCGCGGCGCGAGACCACGCCGCCACCGAAGTCCGATGCTCCGTACCCGATCGCCGCCACCAGGCCGAGGACGACCGTCAGGATCTCTGGCCCAAGGATCACGACCGCCCCCCGACGGCAAGTGTGTGACGCGACCTCGCGTGAGTCTAGGCCGTGCCGTCTAGGCGCTGCCGATGCCGATGAGCACGATGGCCAGGGCTGCCAGCACGATGCCGGCGGCATGCGAGCGGGTCACCCGTTCGTGCAGGAAGACCGTGGCGAGGATCACCGTGGTCACCGGGTAGAGCGACGAGACGACCGACGCCACGGCGAGCGCGCCCGCCTGGACGGCGAAGATGTAGAGCGCGTTGCCGGTCATGTCGGCGACGCCGATCGCGACGATGCCGGGGACGATCGCGCGGCGCGGTCGCCACGCGGAGCGGGTCGCCAGCACGAACCCGATCACGACCAGCGCCTCGGTGGCCCGGACGATCGAGAGTGGCCCGAACACCCGGCCGTCGCTGAGCTGCGCGATGACGATCCCGAACGCGCCGATCGCCGTCCCGGCCACGACCGCCAGGCCCAGCCCCTCCCGGCCGCCCCCATCGTCCTCGATCCGGCTCACGAGCAGCACGGCCACGAGCGCGACCCCGATGCCCGTCAGCACCACCGGCCCGGGCATGCCCTCGAGCACGATCCCGGCGGTGACCGGGATCAGGGCCGCGAGCAGGCCGGTGACGGGCGCGACGATCGCCATCCGGCCGGCAGCCAGACCCTGGTACAGCGCCGTGATGCCGATCGCGCCGAGGACGCCACCGGCCACCGACCAGCCGACATCGGCCGCGTTCGGGGCCGACTCGCCGCGGCCCACGGCGAGCACGACGGCGATCGCCATCCCGACGAGCTGCGAGATGAGGACGATGCCGAAGACGGCCGTCCGGCGGGCCAGGAGGCCGCCGCCGAAGTCGCCCGATCCCCACGCGAGGGCGGCGCCGAGCCCGAGGAGGACCGTCGCGATCCCGGGGTCGAGACCGATCAGGTGCCGGCCTCGGTCGGGACCCGGACGCTGCCGGTAGCCGGCCCTTCGTCGGGTGGCGGCTCGTCGTCGACCGCGGTCGGTCCGGGTAGCTCGACGATGGCGTCCGCGGCACCGTCGTAGCGGTCCGACGTCGTGAGGTAGATCACCTGGAAGTCGGCGGCGACGCCGCGCAGCAGCTCGAGCGCCCGGTTCGCCCGCACGTCATCGAGGGTCACGAACGGGTCGTCGAAGATGAGCGGCGGTCGGCGGTCGCCGGTGACGAGCCGGACGAGCCCGAGACGGGCCGTCAGGTAGACGAGGTCGAGCGTGCCCTGGCTGAGCGACGACACCTTGACCCAGTCGCGCTTCTCGGGCGCCCGGATCTCGATGTCGAGGGTCTTGTCGTCGACCCGGACGTAGCGGTACCGCCCGGCCGTGACGACGTCGAGATCCTTGAGCATCCGCTTCTCGAGGTACCGGGTCGCGGACTTCATCGTGGCCGCCTCGGCCTCGTCGATGGAACGGAGCGTGGTCTCGTACACGCGGTTCCGCCGCTGCAGGACCGCGAGCTGCTCGCGCCACATCGCGAGCCGCTCCGCCTGGCCGGCCACGACCTCGGCGTCGACCGGGTTCGCCTCGACCCGGGCCCGGGCGTTGGCCTCGTCGTCGCGTGAGCGTTCGAGCGCGCCCTCCTGGTCGCGAACCTCGACCTCGAGCCGCTCGCGTGCACGCGGCTCCTTGGCGATCGGGCCGAGGTGCTCGAGGGCGCTGGTCTTCTGCGCGATCTCGAGCGCCGCGGCGTCGCGGGTGGTCGCGAGCGTCTCCGGCGGGGCCTTGCCGACCAGCCCGTCGAGCTGCGCCCCGAGCCGGTCGAGCTGCGCGACATGGGCCTCCTCGCGCGCGAGCAGGTCCTCGGCCGCGGCCAGGTCGTCCAGCCCGAACGTCCCGAGCCGCCGGGCGGTCTCCTGCTCCACCTGGAACAGCTCGGCCTCCATCTCGGATCGGCCGCGCAGCCGCCGGTCGATCTCGACGTCGCGCAGCTCCGCGGGGGTCGGGTCGCCCCGCCGCCGCCGGTACGCCACGATCGCGAGGATCGCGCCGACGACCGCGATGACGAGGCCGACGACCGCCGGGATCGGGCCGAGGTTGATGGCACCGGCCGCGGTCAGCGCCACCGACCCGACGGCGATGACGAGGCCGAGGATGATGAGCAGGGTCGACCACGTCCGGAACGGCTTCCAGGACCGTTCCGGGGCGACCTCGAAGTTGACGTTGACCTCGCCCGCGAGCGCGGCCCGAAGCTCGCGCGCCCGGGTGTCGAGGCCGCGCAGGCGTTCGACGCCGGCGCGAAGGACGGGCAGCGGGTTCGGCGACGGATGGCTCGCCGCGAGCGCCGCCATCTCGTCGTGCACCTCGACCGCCTGGCGGAACCGGTCGTACCGCTCCTGGGCGCCGTCCCGTTCCGCGGTGAGACGCTCGGCCTGGCGCGCCTTCTCGAGCATGCCACGGCGCTCGGCGAGGGCGGTCTCGGCTTCGGCCCGTCGGGTCAGCGCAGCCGCGAGGGTGTCGCGATCGCGGGCCAGCTGGTCGAGCGCCAGGTCGCCCTGCTCGACCGCGGCGGCCGCCTGGGCGACGGCCGCCTCCGCGACCTTGAGTCGACCCGGGTTCTTGTCACCCTTCGTGTTCAGCTCGTGGAGCGCCTTGTCGAGCTTCTTCCTGGCGAAGCTCGTGCCGCGGTCGGCGCCGCTGATGGAGGCCTGGAGCCGGTCGCGCAGGGCCGCTTCGTCGCGCGCCAGGTCGGCGAGCTCGTGGTGGCGGACCGAGGCCGTCGACCGGAAGAACGCCTCGGTCGGGATCCCGGTCAGCTCGGCGAGCACCTGGTCGGCGAGCGTCGGGTCCGTGATGGACTGGCCGTCGTAATCGAGGCGGACGGACCCCTTCGCGCCCGCGAAGGTCTTCTCGAGCGAGCCGGTCTTGACCGTCCCGTCCTCGTCCTCGTCGAAGTCGATCGTGACGATCGACGGCGCCTCGTCCTCCGCGTCCCACGGCCGCAGCGAGCCGAGGTCGCCCGCCGCGCTCGTGACGCGTCGGGTGAGCGCGAGCTCGATCGCGCGCTGGATCGTCGACTTCCCGGCCTCGTTGGGACCGCGCACGACGGTCAGGCCCGGCGCGAAGTCGAGTGCCAGGTCGCGGTATCGCCGGAAGTCCCGGAGCTGCAGCTTCCGGATCCTCACAAGGAGACCTCGTGGCCGGCGAGCAGCAGACGGCCGAGTCGGAGCGAGTCGCGCAACTCGGCGGCCTCGTCCTTGCGGTCCCCCGCCTCGAGCTCGGCGATCTGCGCCTCGAGGGTGCGGATGAACGCCCCGACCACGGTGTCCGGCGACGGCAGGGTGCCTTCGGTGAGGGCCGGCAGCGAGACGTCACGGACCCGGACTTTGAGGAAGGACGGCGCGAGCGCCGCCTCGACCTCGTCGATGTCGAGGTCCAGCTGGTCGGGCCGGACGCCGACGAGCCGGGCGTAGAGGACGAGGTCCGGGTCGGCCCGCTTGGCGAGGGTCGAGACGAGCACCGGCTGGCTGACGATGGTCGCCGCGTCGACCTGGACGCGTTCGAAGCGCGTCCGCCCGACGACATGCTGATGGATCTTGACGGTCTTCTGGCCGGCGGTCTCGGTGAGCTCCACGAGCAGGACCTTGCCCGCGCGATCCTGGTCGAGGGCCACGGCCTCGGGGGCGCCGGAGTACGCATACGTGACCCCGCCCGCGCGACCTTCCTGGGCCGAGTGCCAGTGCCCGAGCGCGAGGTAGTCGAGGTGACTCGCCGCGATCTCCTCGGTCGTGATGACGACCTCGTCCCGGTCCGTCTTGCCCGGGATCGAGATGGAGCCGTGGACCATCCCGACCTGCCACTCGGCACCGTCCGGGTCGGCGGCGGCATCGAAGCCCTGGAGCGGGCTGTGTGGCGCCCGCTTCGTGTCGAAGACCGTGCCGTGCACGACCGCATCGAGCGCGGGCAGGTGGATCCGCGCGAGGTCCGGCGTCAGGATCGTGACGAGGTCGTCCGCCTCGGCGCTGCCGGCCAGCGCCTTGAGGTCGTAGGCGCGATAGATCGAGGCGCGGTCGTAGACGTCGTGCGTGCCCGGGATGATGACGGTCCGGATCCGGGCTTCTGCCAGGCGCTCCAGCTCCCCCGCGACGCGCTCGACGGAACGCTTCGGCTGGACGTTCGAATCGAAGAGGTCGCCCGCGATCAGGAAGAGGTCGACCTTCTCGGCGAGGGCGAGGTCGACGGTGGCCTTGAAGGCGGCGAACTGGCGTTCGCGCTGTGCCGACGCCTGCTCACCGAGATCGTCGTGACGCGCGCCCAGATGGACGTCCGCGGTGTGGATGATCCGTAGCATCCGGTTTTGCGGCGGACCTCCCTGGTCGACGGTCAGGATGACGCGACCGGGTCGTCCCGCCGGTCCACCGGTCCGTCCGGGCGACCGCACGGGTGTCTGCGCGAGCGAGGCGCCCCCATGACTCCCCGCTCGCCATCCCGATCCTCTCCGGCCATTGTGACAGGTACGGTGTCACGGCTGCCAGCCTCGTCGTCGCGTCGCGATGATCCCGGCAGTGCCGCGCAGCGGGCGTCGGACCGGGTCCGTTCCACCGCCACCGACCCTTTTTCGCAACCCGACGTAGAATGCGCGAGCTAACACACCCGGTGCGCCCCGCCAGGTCACTCATATCGACACCTTGGGTCGCGCGGCCCCGGCATCTCCAGCCTTCGCTCGCCCCGTCCGTCGATACGGCTGCCCTCGGGACGTACCACTCTGCCGAGCCCACGGCCTCCTTGGAGGAGCAAGTGACCTACGTCGATCGGACCCTGAACTGCGTCGACTGCGGGGTGGATTTCATCCACTCGGCCGCCGACCAGGAGTACTACGTACAGAAGGGGTTCACCAGTGAGCCGAAGCGCTGCACGAGCTGCCGCGCCAGCCGTCGAGCCGCCCGAGAGCCGGGCGACGACCTGCGCGAGATCGGTGGCCCGCGCGGGTACGAGCGGGGCGACGAGCGTGCGTCGCGCGAGTACTTCGCCGTGATCTGCTCGTCCTGCGGGAACCAGGCCCAGGTGCCGTTCAAGCCGCGCATGGACCGCCCGGTCTACTGCTCGGACTGCTTCCGGACCGTCCGGCCCGACTGACCGCAGCACCGGGCCAGCCGCCCGAACCGACGTCGCCCCGGGGTGTGGGGGCGACAAGGGTACCGAGCGGCTGGTACCTCCGGGGGACTGCCGTCGATACGGCGCGAGGGCGAGTCTTGCGTCATGACGAAGCGATGGCTCGCCGCCGCCCTCTGGTTCTACGCCGGATGGTGGATCGGTAACTTCATCTCGGACTTCGCCGGCGTGAGCCTCCTGCTCGGGCCGGCCATCGGAGCGACGCTCGCGGTCCTCATCGCGGGTGATCCGTTCCATCGCATCTGGCCGCGATCGGCCGCTGCGAACCAGCCCCTGCGACAGGCATCCGCCGAGGGCATCTGATCACGAACCGGCGTCCTCATGGGCGCCGGTTCGCCATGTTCAGACGCGGAACACCTGGCCGGCTCGGAGGCGCTCGCGTCGACGACCCCGCCAGACCGTGACGCGGGCCGCCCCCCGGACCTGCCAGGCGCCATCGCGGCCGACGACGGCCGTCTCCTCGTCGATCCCCAGCACCACCGACCCCCGCGGCGCCTGAAGCGCCACGAGCGCGGACATCGGCTCGGGCCACGCATCGTAGTGCGGCACGACCGAGGTGCCCGGAGCGAACCCGAGGGCCGGCTGCCAGCGGAGCGGCCACGGCATCATCTTCGCGCGGAAGTCGAACGCGTAGCCGGCCAGGACCATGGCACCGGCCGAACAACCGGCAAGCACGGCGCCACGGTCGTGCGCGTCCACGAGGGCCCGGCCGACCGCGCTGCCGTCGAGGACGCGCAGCAGGTAGCCTGGCTTACCACCCGATAGGTAGATCAGGTCCGCCTCGCCGACAGCCTGGGCACAGGCGGCGTCGTCGGCGTCCTCCCGATCGCGGACGAGGACCGGCTCGACCTCCGCGCCGAGCTCCGAGAAGTGGGCGACGCCCATCGCCGCCCATCGCTCGAAGACGTCGTCGCCGTCGGGGTACGAGGCCGTCGGCAGGATCGCCACCCGGGGCCGCGGGCGTCCGGTCGCCGCGAGCAGCTCGAGGTCGACCTCGGCCATCGCGGGTAAGAACTCACCGGCGCCCACGAGCGCGACGGGTCCTGGCACGCGCAGAGTCTAGTCGCGGCGCCTCGTCGTCGCCGCGGCCCGCGCCGTGGTGCCGCCGCGGCCGGGCCAGGCCATCGCCAACCTCGTCGCCTAGCCTCGTCGCCAAGCCTCGGCGCCAGCGCGGGCCATGCGAAACTGACGAGGCATGACCAGCCGCCAGCGATGGACCCTCGTCGCCACGATCATCGGGTCCGGGATCGTGTTCCTCGACGGGACCATCGTCAATGTCGCGCTCAAGAGCATCGGCCAGGACCTGCCGGCGACCGCGATGTCCCCGTTCGAGGGACAGACCTATGTCGTCAGTGGCTACCTGGCGGTGCTCGCCGCGCTGCTGATCCTGTCCGGAGCGCTCTCCGACCACTACGGGCGCCGACGGATCTACGCCATCGGTCTGGCCGGGTTCGCTGGGACATCGCTGCTGTGCGGCCTCGCCCCGACCCTCGAGTGGCTGGTCGTGTTCCGCCTCCTGCAGGGCGGGACCGGCGCGCTGCTCGTGCCCGGCTCGCTCGCGCTCATCACGCACGCCTTCGATGGGCCGTCGCGGGCGCGCGCGTTCGGCATCTGGGCATCGGCGACATCGGCCTTGACGCTGCTGGGACCGATCGTGGGTGGCACGCTCGTCGACACGATCGGCTGGCGCGTCGCCTTCCTGATCAACGTGCCGTTCGTCGCGGCCGCCCTGTTCGCGACCATCCGCCACGTCGAGGAGTCGCGTGACACCGAGGCCGAGGGACGGTTCGACTGGCTGGGCGCCGCGGTGGCCGCCCTGGCGATCGGCGGGCTGTCGTTCGGACTCATCCGCGGCCAGCAGCAGCGCTGGGCCGACAACGCGGCGTGGGGCGCGATGGCCGTCGGGATCATCGCCCTGGTCCTGTTCCCGATCCTCATGGCCCGTCGTCCGCATCCGCTCGTCCCACTCGGCCTGTTCCGGTCCCGCGCGTTCACGACGATCAATCTCGCGACGTTCTTCGTGTACGGCGCGCTGTACGTGAACCTCAGCTACCAGGGCCTGCTGCTGCAGGGCGTGCTCGGCTATACGGCCCTCGCGGCAGGGGCGATCGGCGTGCCGGCCGGGATCATGCTGACGCTCCTGTCGGCCAGGATCGGGACGCTGGCCGGCCGGCGCGGGCCGCGAGGGTTCCTGCTGGCCGGCCCGCTCCTCATGGCGGCGGGGACCCTCTGGTGGGTTCGGATCCCGGCCGACTCGGTCGCCTGGCGAGCCGCGCTCGCCGTCCCGTCGACCTTGATCCCGCCGCAAAGCGTGCTCGTCGACGTGCTGCCGGCCATCCTCCTCAATGGGCTCGGCATCTCGATGGTCGTGGCGCCCCTGACGAGCACCCTGATGGGCTCGATCCCCGGCCGGTTCTCCGGGCTCGGGTCGGCGATCAACAACTCGATCTCGCGGGTCGGGCAACCGTTGCTCGGGGCGGTGATCTTCATCGCGGTGAGCGCGACCTTCTACTCGGTGCTGGGCTCGCTCGCGCCTGATCTGGACACAGCCTCGCAGGCGGTGCGGAACGTGTACTCGCCCCTGAACCCGCCGCCGCCCGGCGCGACACCGGCCGAGGCGGCGGCAGCCGGACTGGCCTCGGTCCAGGCCTTTCACCTCGCCATGGTCGTATCGACCGGCCTCCTCCTCACCGGGGGGCTCGTGTCGTGGTTCGGCCTGCGCGAGCGGCGTTCGGCGCCGAGCGCGGCGGTCGACGTCGCGACCGTGTAGGCGGTCGCGGGTCGAGCCCGGCCGGCGGGCGGGGCGGGTTCGCGGGTTCCGGGTTCGCGGGTTCCGGGTTCGCGGGTTCACGGGTTCGCAGGTTCGCGGTTGATGCACATTTCGCCGTGTCCGGCCAGACCTCTATGCCTTGATGCTCGTCTGCTGCATCAACGGGGCCAGGTGCGGGCGGGCGCCCAAGGCTGCGGCGCGCGCCTCGATGCAGCCCGCGGCGCTTGATGCAGCCGATAGGCATCAACCCGTCGGGCGCGACCGACGATCGAACGG
Source organism: uncultured Chloroflexia bacterium (assembly GCA_963755115.1). Classification (GTDB taxonomy): domain Bacteria; phylum Chloroflexota; class Limnocylindria; order Limnocylindrales; family CSP1-4; genus SPCO01. The sequence goes on along the minus strand of CAVWIK010000002.1, from coordinate 517,251 downwards.
GGCTTCGGTCATCCAGGTCGCGCCGGGGGCACGGCGTGCGCGCGGACGGCCTCGCGATATGCAGCAGACGAGCATCGACTGCGCGACAAGCCGCACCGACGCCCAAAATGGGCATCAAGGTCGCCGGTCGCGGCGCGCCGGTCGCCGTTCGCCGGTCGCGGCGCGGCCGGGCCAAGCCCGAGCCCAGGCCCTAACCCTCCTCGAGGATGACCTCGCCGAGCTCGACCGTCGGCTCGCCCTCGACGCCGACGGGCCGGAACGTCCCGGTGACGACGACCCAGCCCCAGGTCCGCTGCGCGAGGCCGTCCTCGCCCGTGTGTTCGAGCTGCCCCAGCGTGTCGGGCGAGACCTGGCCGACCAGATGGACGCTGGCCCCGCCGCACTGGGGCGGATACGACTCGAGCGCGACGCCACACAGCTGCGCGGACGTCTTGTCGGCGATGAAGAAGCCGGTGACGCGGACCGGCTGGCCGTCGGCGACCCCGCCGCGGAGCAGGCTGTCGACATCGCCGGAGATCCGGGTCGGCGTGGTCGCGCCGCATCCGCCCATGAACCAGGCGGCGAGAGCGAGCGAGACGATCAGACGCGGCATCGTCGGTCGGACGGTGCCCGTCACGGCCCGGTTCCTCCGTACGGATCGGTTCCCGGTCAGGTCGCGGCTCCCGGTCACGGCGCGGCTCGCCGTCACGGCGCGGCTCGCCGTCACGGCGCGGCTCGTCGTCACGGCGCGGCTCGCGGTGCGACCGTCATTCGCGGACCCGGAACGACCCTCCGTGGCCCGGGATCACGATGTCCGCGACCGCGAGGACGCGCGCCCGGCCGCGCTCGATGGCCCCCTGGTCGGCGCCGAGGGGGTCGACCTCGGGCGTTCGATCGGCATACCACCACAGGTGGGTCAGGGCATAGGTGGCGTCGTCCGCCCGGACGATGAGCGTCGCGTCCTCCTCCGTGTGTCCGGGCGTCAGCCACAGCTCGCAGTTCGGCGCGAGGTGGTAGCCGTCGCCCTCGTGGTCGAGCCACAGGTCGTCGCGGTACCGGGCCCAGAAGTCGACGACCTCGGCATTCGGGAACAGCGCGATGTTGACGGTGTGGTCGGGATGGTGATGGCTCAGGAAGACGTGCGTCACGTCGTCCGCCGACACCCCGAGGGCCGTCAGCGGATCGAGGATCCGCGAGCGGCTGGCCACCATGCCCGGGTCGGCGATGATCAGAGCGTCGCCGTCGCGGACGAGCGTGATGCTGCTGCCCACCCGCTCGTCGGCATAGCCGGCCTGGATCACATGCACGGTCGTCATGGCGCGTGATGCTACGCCGTCGCACGGGGCGGGATGCGCCGGGTCCGCGGGGCGAGCCGCTGCGAGAATTCGGCGCGTCCCACCCGCGCCCGGAGGCCCCGATGACCAGCGAACCCCAGGCCGACCTCGTCCTGACGGGCGGCCGGATCGCCACGATGGACGCCGCGCGAAGTTGGGCCAGCGCCCTCGCCGTCCGGGATGGCCGGATCGTGGCCGTCGGGCCGGACGCGCTGGTCCGACCGCTGGTCGGCGCGCGCACGCGGCTCATCGAGCTCCGCGGTCGGACCGTGACGCCCGGGTTCCAGGACGCCCACGTCCACCCGGTCCACGGCGGGCTGGCGATGCTCCGGTGCGACCTGCACGAGGATCGGCAGTCCGGGCAGGGCCTCGACATCATCGAGGCGTATGCCCGCGCCCACCCCGACGAAGTCTGGATCCGCGGCGGGGGCTGGTACATGGCCGCGTTCGAGAACGGGACGCCGCGACGTGAGGACCTCGACCGGATCGTCCCCGATCGCCCGGTCTTCCTGACGAACCGCGACGGCCACGGCGCCTGGGTGAACACGAAGGCGCTCGAGCTGGCCGGGGTCACGGCCGCCACGCTCGACCCGAGCGACGGCCGGATCGAGCGCGACCCCGATGGGAGCCCCTCGGGCACCCTGCACGAGGGCGCCATGCACCTGGTCGCGCGCCATATGCCCGACGACACGCCGGCCGACCTGGAGGAGGGGCTCCGGCTCGGTCAGCGCCACCTCCACGCGTTCGGGATCACGGCGTGGCAGGACGCCATCGTCGAGCCGCACGCCGAGGAGCGCGCGTACGTGGCGCTCGCGTCACGCGGTGAGCTGACCGGCCGGGTCGTCGGGGCGTTGTGGTGGCAGCACCATCGCGGTGCCGAACAGATCGACGAGTTCGCGGAACGGCGGCGTGCCACGGCCATCGGCCGCTACGCCCCGACAAGCGTCAAGCTGATGATGGACGGCGTCCTCGAGAACTTCACCGGCGCGATGCTCGAGCCCTACCAGGATGGTCACGGCGGGACCACCGACAACCGAGGTCTGCTCCAGATCGACCCCGAGGGCCTCAAGTCCTGGGTCCCGGCGCTCGATGCGCTCGGCTTCCAGCCCCATTTCCATGCCATCGGCGACGGGGCGGTCCGGGCGGCCCTCGATGCCGTCGAGGCGGCGCGGCGCGCCAACGGCCCGAGCGATACGCGCCCGCACATCGCGCACATCCAGGTCATCCATCCCGACGACATCCCGCGGTTCCGCGAGCTCGACGTGGCGGCCAACGCGCAGCCACTGTGGGCGGCCCACGAGGACCAGATGGACGTGCTGACGATCCCGTTCATCGGCGACCGGTGGCGATGGCAGTACCCGTTCCGTGCCTTGCGCGCTGCCGGCGCCGTCCTCGCGATGGGTTCGGATTGGAGCGTCTCGAGCGCGAACCCGCTGTGGGAGATGGAGATCGCCGTCGAGCGCCGAACCCCCGACTGGTATGCCGGCGGGGAGGTCTTCCTGCCCGACCAGCGGCTCGAGCTCATCGATGCCCTGGCGGCGTTCACCTCCGGATCGGCCTACGTGAACCACCTCGATGCCGAGACGGGCACGCTCGAACCCGGGAAGCTCGCCGACCTCGCGGTGCTCGATCGCGACCTGTTCGACCGCGGCGCCGGCGCGATCATGGACGCGCGCGTGGTCGCGACGTTCATCGAGGGCGTGCCGGTGTTCGAGGACGCGGCGCTCGAGGGCTGAGCCGGGGTCATCCGCACGCTGGACGGATGACGATGCCAAAGAAACGCCGGACGTCGGTGTCGACGCGCGAGCGCGGAGGCGATGCTCTCCCTGCGCCCGATGAGATGGGTGACAGAAAGGAGAGATCGAGTGAACGCATTCGCGGTCTTCGCGGTCAACGAGCATCTGGAGTCCCTTCGCCTGGAAGCTGCCCGGAACCGAGCGATGAAGTCGGCCAAGTCCGGCCTTCGTCAGCGGGTCGCCTCGGCGGCCGACAAGGTCCGTCTCAGCGTCGCGACGTCGACGTACGAGATGAGCTCGATCCTCCCCAAGCTCGACGACTATCCCTACCGGGGCTGAGCCTCCTCCCTCGACCCCGAGCCTCCTCCCTCCAACGCACGACAAGCCTCCGCTCCTCCGGCGGGGGCTTTCGTGTGCCCGCCGTCAGGCGAGATCGGCCGGGGTATCGACGTCGCGCAGGGTCAGCCCGTCGGGATCGTCCTCGCGCCACTCCTCGTCGCGGATGACCGCGAGCGACAGCCCGTCGCGGAGCGCCCGCAGGCCATGCTCTCCCGCCGACAGGAGCGCGCTCGCGAGCCGGAGGGCGACCGAGTGGCGGACCGCCATCGGGAGCGGGCGTCGCGTACCGCCGCCATCGAGCACGGCGGCGTCCGCCTCGTCATCCTCGAGCGCCCGGACGAGGCGAGCCAGCACGGCCGGCACCATCCACGGCATGTCCGCCCCCACGATGACGACGACGTCGGCGTCGGTCGCGTCGAGGCCGGCGGCCACGCCGGCGAGCGGGCCCTCGAAGGCCTCGTCGTCGTGCACGACGTTCGCATCGGGCGGCACGACGGGCGACGCGTCCGGGGCGGTGACGACCAGGATCTCGCTCACGACCGGACGCACGGCGTCGATGGCGTGATAGAGCAACGGTCGCCCGTCGATCTCCTCGGCGAGCTTGTCCCGGCCGAAGCGTGACGAGCGCCCACCGGCCAGCACGATCGCCGTGACCCGCTCGCTCATCGGGCGGGCGCCTTGGGACCGGGGAGATGGCCGTCATCCGTCCGCCGCAGGATGCCCCGTCGGTCGAGGTCCGCGAGGATCGCCATGACGTACTTGCGGCTCGTGCCGGTGTCGTCCCGGAACGCGGCCGGTGTCAGCGGCGCGGTCCGCGCGAGCGACAGGGCCCGGGCCGCTAGGTCGCGATAGGTCGACGTGGCGTAGGCCAGGTCGGGGTCGAGCAGGACGATGCGGCCGTCCCGCTCCAGGCGGCGGATGCCGTCGCGCGGGCAGCCGGCCGAACGGGCGGCGTCCTGGAGGGACGGCGGCGCCGGCGGCGTCAGGGCCGCCTCGAGCCGGTCCATGGCCGAGACGAGCGCCGGGTCGTCGGGCGCGTCGACGTGTCCGGGTCGCTGGAGCCGGTCACCCGCGCGGACGACGCGGCCGGCCTGCACCGCCTCGTCGATGAGCCGTGACGCGGCCGCGCTCGCGTGGTCGCGACGGACCGTGGCGGCACGCCGGATCGCGCCGGCGACGGCGGCTCGCACGGCCGGGAGGGTGGCCTCGGGCGCCACGAGCTCGTCGAGGACGTGCCCGGCCGCGGCGGCCACATCGGGCGCGAGGACGACCGCGCCATCGACGGTGACCGCGCCGTGCAGGTCGACCCGGGCCGCGGTCGCGGCGACGGGATCCTGCAGCTCGACGGCGGATGCGAGCGCGGCGACCCGCTCGGGCGTCTGGCGGCGGCGCGACACGCCCCGCGGCGGGCCGACGTCGAGGACCGCGCCGCCGACGATGAGCTCGGTCCCGCCGGTCCGCCGCAGGACGAACCGGTCGCCCGGCGCGACCGCGAGCGGTTCGGCGAGTCGCACGATCAGCGCCGACCGTGCCATCCGGCAGCTCGATGGCGTCCCGGCCGCTGCGTCCGATCGAGGCGTCCGTCGCGGCCGTGCCGAGATGGACCCGCGCCCGGGCCCGATCGGGGAGCGGCCGCCACAGCCGGACGAGCAGGCGGGATGTCGAGGCGACCGCCGGATCGGACGTGACGACGAGGCCGCGATGGAGCGCCGCGACGTCGCCGCCGGCGAGGTTGAGCGCGGTGCGACCCGGGCCGGCCGAGTCGATCGTCCGGCCGTGGACCTGGATCTCGCGGACACGCACCGTCCCGTCACCGGGGACGACCCGGAGGGTGTCGCCGTGATCGCACGGGCCGCCCCGGAGCGTGCCGGTCACCACCGCGCCGCGACCCTTGACCGAGAAGACGCGATCGATGGCGAGCGTCGCGGCGGCACCACCCGCGCCGGTCCGCGCCCCGACGCGATCGCGGACCTGCCGGAGGGCGTCGCGCACCGCGTCGAGGCCGTCGCCCGACACCGAGGAGACCGGTAGCACCGGGGCTCCCTCCAGCGATGTTCCCTCGAGCAGCCGCCCGACCTCGGCGACGACGGTCGCGGCCCGCGAGTCATCGACCACATCGATCTTGGTCACCACGGCGAGACCGTCGCGGATGCCGAGCGCGTCGAGCAGCGCCAGGTGCTCGCGGGTCTGGGCACGGGGACCGTCGTCGGCCGCCACGACGAGCATCGCCGCGTCGATCTCGCCTGCGCCGACGAGCATGTTCCCGACGAGCCTGTCGTGCCCGGGGACGTCGACGAAGTCGAGCTCGGTGCCGTCGTCGAAGGCCAGGTGGGCATAGCCGACATCGATGGTCATCCCCCGACGACGCTCCTCCGGGAGCCGGTCCGCGTCGATGCCAGTCAGCGCGCGGAGCAGCGTCGTCTTGCCGTGGTCGATGTGGCCGGCGGTGCCGATGACGACGGTCATGACCGTTCGGCGAGGGCCTGCTTCGCGGCCGTCGCCAGCTCCCCGTCCCGTGCCGGCTCCACGGTCCGCAGATCGAGCATGACCCGATCATCGACGATGTGGCCGATGACGATCGGTCGTCCGTGGCGGAGCGCGCCGAGGAGCCGGGTCGCCGAACGGGCGTCGAGCGCCACGCCCCACGACGGCAGCGTCTGGCCGGGCAGCGAGCCCCCACCGATGGTAGAGGTGGTCGGAACGACCGAGGCCCTGTCGCCGACGGCGGCAGCCATCGCGAGCGCGCGGTCGTGCAGCGCCTCCGACGGGGTCGCGATCATCCGCCAGACGGGGATCGTCTCGGTCGCCCGGCCGGCCCGGTACAGGCCCAGGGTCAGCGCGACCGCGGCCATCGTCAGCTTGTCCGGCCGCATCGCGCGGGCCATCGGATCGCGGCGCATCCGCGCGACGAGCGCCGCCCGACCGACCACCAGCCCGGCCTGCGGACCACCCACGAGCTTGTCGCCGCTGAAGGTCACGATGTCCGAGCCGGCCGCGAGCCGTTCCCCGGGGAGTGGCTCGTGGGCGAGCCCGAACGCCGCCGTGTCGAGCAGCGCGCCGCGAGCCGAGATCGTCGATGACGATCGCCCCGTGCTGGTGCGCGATCGCGGCCACCTCGGCGGCATCGGGCGTCTCGGTGAACCCGGCCATCGTGAAGTTGGACGGATGGACGCGGAGGACCGCGCGGCGCGCGTCCCTCGGCGAGCGGCGCCTCGAAGTCCGCGGCGCGCGTCCGGTTGGTCGTCCCGACCTCGATCAGCCGGGCGCCGGCCCGCCGCACGATCTCGGGGATCCGGACGCCACCGCCGATCTCGACGAGCTCGCCGCGCGAGACGACCACGCCGCCTCGACCGGCGAGCCCGACCGCGAGCGCCACGGCCGCGGCGTTGTTGTTGGTGACGAGCGCGTCCTCGGCGCCGGTCAGCGCGACGAGGTGATCCTCGGCGACCCGGGCCCGGGCCCCGCGACGCCCGGTCGCCAGGTCCATCTCGAGCAGGAGCGACCCGCTCGCGAGACCCGCCGCGGCCGCGGCGATGGCCTCCGGCCACGGGGCGCGGCCGAGGTTCGTGTGGATGATCACGCCGGTCGCATTGATGACCGGCTCGACGCCGGCGCTCTCGAGGTCGGCCAGCCGGCGCCGCGCGTCCTCGGCCAGCTCGGGGATCCCGCGCGGGGCGGTGCCCTCGGCCAGTCGTGCCCGCTCGTCGTCGATGACCTCGCGCGCGATGGCGGTCAGCGCCGCGCCGTCGCCGGCGGACTCGGTCGTGCGCAGGACGGCCAGCACGCGGTCGACGCTGGGAGGTCGAGGTCGGCCGGTCGATGTCGACGTCAAGCTGTGCTCCGGGTGCTCGAACGCGTCTCTATGGCGGGAGCCCGCCGTCCTGGCGGGAACGCGTGGGAGTCGAACCCACCGCGCCGCGCCGAGCGCCGCGCCACTGGTTTTGAAGACCAGGGGACCCACCGGGACCCGACCGCTCCCGCGGCGATGGTAGCGCCGCTCGCGCCTATCATCCGGTCATGACGACCCTCGATGCCCTGCCGTCCGACCCGCTTCGTCTGACCGAGCTCACCGATTGCGGCGGCTGCGCGGCAAAGCTCGGGGCGGACCTCCTCGCCGACGCGCTGGCCGGCCTGGGGGCCGAGTCGGCCGCCTCCCCGGATCCGGCGCTCATCGCGGGGCTGGACCCGCCGGACGACGCGGCCGCGTACCGGATCAGCGACGAGCTCGCGATCATCGGCACGCTCGACTTCTTCCCACCGCTCGTCGACGACCCGAGGACGTACGGCGAGATCGCCGCCGCGAACGCCATGTCCGATGTCTTCGCGATGGGCGGCCGGGTGCTCTTCGCGCTCTCGATCGCGGCGTTCCCCGAGGAGCTGCCGCGGGATGTGCTGGCGGCGATCTTCGAGGGCGCTTCGAGCAAGGTCCGCGAGGCCGGCGGCACCCTGGCCGGCGGTCACACGATCCGGGACGCGGAACCGAAGTACGGGCTCGCGGTCATCGGCGCCGCCCATCCCGACCGGCTGCTGCGCAAGGGCGGCGCCCGGCCGGGCGACCGGCTGACCCTCACGAAGCGGCTCGGCACGGGTCTGCTCGTATCGGGGTCGCGGCAGGGCAAGGCGGACGCACGTGACCTCGAGACGGCCGTCGACCAGATGCGCACGCTCAACCGGGCCGCGTCAGAGGCGCTCATCGCCGCCGGCGTCACCGGCGCGACCGACGTGACCGGGTTCGGCCTGCTCGGCCACGGGCTCGAGATGGCGCGGGCGTCCGGCACGCGGTTCGTCTTCGACGCCGACGCGCTGCCGGCGCTCGACGGCGCCATCGACCTGGCCCGGGCGGGCGTCGAGACCGGCGGTGCCGCGCACAACCGCCGCTACGTCCGGCCGTCGCTGTCCGTGGCCGATGGCGTCGACCCGGCGCTGGTCACGCTCGCCCACGATCCCCAGACATCGGGCGGCCTCCTTGCCGCGATCGCGCCAGACCGCCTCGAGGCCCTGGAGGCCGACCTGGACGGCCGGGGCGTCGGCCATTGGCGGGTGGGTCGCGTTGAGGCCGGCGAACCAGCCGTGGCACTGCGCTGAACGAAGGGGACCACCGATGGAGATCGCTCCAGGCATCCGCCGGCTCGGCACGGGCGTCGCGAACGTCTACCTGATCGAGGACGCCGGCGCCATCACGGTCATCGATGCGGGGATGGCCGGCTACTGGGGCGACCTCCAGGCCGAGCTCGCTGCGATGGGGCGCTCGATCGAGGACGTGCGGTCGGTGGTCCTGACGCATGCGCACTCGGACCACATCGGGTTCGCCGAGCGCATCCGTCGTGAGCGCTCGGTACCCGTCCGGATCCACGCGGATGACGCGGCCCTCGCCCGCGGCGAGGCGAAGCAGGTCAATGAAGGCGGCGGACCCATCCGACCGCTCCCGCTGTTGCGGTTCCTCGTGTTCGGACTGCGGCACGGCGGGCTGCGGACGACGCGCCTCACCGAGGTCGCGACGTTCGGCGACGGCGACTCGCTCGACGTGCCCGGCGCCCCCCGCGTCATCCACGTCCCCGGCCATACCCCGGGGAGCGCCGCGTTCCACGTCCCGAGCCGCGACGCGATCCTCGTCGGCGACGCGTTCGTGACCTTGAACGTCATGAGCGGCCGGACCGGGCCGCAGCTCTTCCCGAACTTCAACACCGACAACAAGCAGGCGTTCGCCTCGCTCGCCCGGTTCGACGGCATCGAGGCCTCGACGGTGCTGCCCGGGCATGGCGCCCCGTGGACCAACGGCCTGACGGAGGCTGTCCGGCTCGTCCGGCTGGCCGGGCCGCCGGCCTAGGGCGTCCCAGCCTGTCGCGCCCTATCACCTGTTCAGGGTGATGCCGCCCATCCGGTCATCGCGCACGGTATCGGTTCGCACCGACGCGCCCGCCGAGGAGATGACCCGTGGGTTCCGAACCGTCTCGCCAGATCCTCCCGATCCCCGACGTGCAGTACGTCGGGTTGACGACCTACGACGCGAAGGATGCCGCGAGCTCGTTCCCCCCGATCGAGCCGTTACGCCCGCCCGAAGGCGCTCCCAACGTGATCGTGATCCTCATCGACGATGCCGGGTTCGGCGCGACGAGCGCGTTCGGGGGTCCGTGCCAGACGCCGAATGCCGAGCGCCTCGCCGCGACGGGCCTCAAGTACAACCGCTTCCACACGACCGCGCTGTGCTCGCCGACGCGACAGGCGTTGCTGACCGGACGGAACCACCACTCGGTCAACATGGGTGGGATCACCGAGATCGCGACGTCCGCGCCCGGGTACAGCTCCGTCCGCCCCAAGGACAAGGCGCCCCTGGCCGAGACGCTGAAGCTCAACGGCTACTCGACGGCCCAGTTCGGCAAGTGTCACGAGGTGCCGGTCTGGCAGACGAGCCCGATGGGGCCGTTCGATGCATGGCCTCCCGGCGGTGGTGGCTTCGAGTACTTCTATGGCTTCATCGGCGGCGAGACCAACCAGTACTACCCCGCGCTCTACGAGGGCACGACCCCGGTCGAGCCGGACAAGACGCCGGAGGAGGGCTACCACTTCACCGAGGACATGACGGACAAGGCGATCAGCTACATCCGGCAGCAGAAGGCCTTGATGGGCGACAAGCCCTTCTTCGTCTACTTCGCACCCGGTGCGACCCATGCCCCACACCACGTGCCGAAGGAATGGGCGGACAAGTACAACGGTGTCTTCGACGAGGGCTGGGACAAGCAGCGCGAAACGTCGTTCGCGCGCCAGAAGGAACTGGGCGTCATCCCGGCCGATTGCGAACTGACGCCTCGACCCGCCGAGATCCCGGGCTGGGACGACATGCCCGAGGCGCTCAAGCCCATCCTCCGCCGTGAGATGGAGGTCTACGCCGGGTTCATGGAGCACACCGACCACCATGTCGGCCGGCTGCTCGATGCGGTCGAGGAGCTGGGCATCCTCGACGACACCCTCATCTACTACATCACCGGCGACAACGGGGCCTCTGCCGAGGGCTCCGTGAACGGCACCTTCAACGAGTTGATGATGCTCAACGGGGCGTCCGGACTCGAGACGCCCGAGTTCCTGAACAGCAAGATCGATGCGTTCGGCGGGCCCGAGGCGTACAACCATTACGCGGTCGGATGGGCGTGGGCGATGGACGCGCCCTATCAGTGGACCAAGCAGGTCGCCTCGCACTGGGGCGGGACGCGCAACGGCACGATCGTGCACTGGCCGGCCGGGATCAAGGCCAAAGGCGAGGTCCGCTCGCAGTTCCACCACGTCATCGACGTGGCCCCGACGATCCTCGAGGCGGCCGGCATCCTGGCGCCCTCGTTCGTCCACGGCATCCAGCAGGCGCCGCTGGAAGGATTCAGCATGGTCGAGTCGTTCGGCGACGCAAACGCCCCGGAGATCCACGACCTCCAGTACTTCGAGATGTTCTGCAACCGGGGCATCTACCACCAGGGCTGGACCGCGGTGACGCGCCACAGCACGCCGTGGATCGCGTATGCGCAACTTCCGGCGTTCGACGACGACGTCTGGGAGCTCTACGGCCCCGACGACTGGAGCCAGTCCCGAGACCTCGCCGCCGAGAACCCCGCCAAGCTCGCCGAACTGCAACGGCTGTGGCTGATCGAGGCGGTCAAGTACCACGTCCTCCCGCTCGACGATCGACGCGTCGAACGCTTCAGCCCGGACCTGGCGGGCCGGCCGACCCTCATCAAGGGCAACACCCAGGTCCTGTTCGCGGGAATGGGCCGCCTCTCGGAGAACTCCGTCCTCAACATCAAGAACAAGTCGCACTCGGTGACCGCGGACATCGATGTCCCGGCGGCCGGTGCCACGGGCGTGATCATCGCGCAGGGCGGGAGCAGCGGCGGCTGGAGCCTCTACGCGCACCAGGGCCGACTTAAGTACTGCTACAACCTGTTCGGCCTCCGGCAGTTCAACGTCGAGTCCGCATCGGCGATCCCCGACGGGCACCATCAGGTCCGCATGGAGTTCGCCTACGACGGCGGCGGGCTGGCCAAGGGCGGCCTGGCGACCCTGTACATCGATGGTGACAAGGTCGGTGAGGGCCGGGTCGACGCGACCGTGCCGATGATCTTCTCGGCCGACGAGACGTGCGACATCGGCACCGATGACGGATCATCGGTCTCGCCGGACTACGCGACATCGGACAAGGCGTTCAAAGGCAAGGTCAACTGGGTCCAGATCGATGTCGGCGTCGATGACAACGACCACCTGATCTCGCCCGAGGAACGCTTCCAGGTGGCGATGGCGCGCCAGTAGCCCGCCGTCAGGTCGGCCCGACCGGCGGATCCGCGAACCTCGGCGTCCCGCCGGTTCCCGGGTCCGCCAGCGGCTCGTCCGGCCGGGCTCGGCGCCAGGCATACGCGAGCGCCAGCGCGGCCGGTGCGACGAGGACCGCGGTCACGACCGAAGACGCGAGCCACACCACGTGATGCGCGTACGGCTCGGGAGAGCCGAAGTCCGGCTGTGGCGAGATCGCGGCGACCAGTTCGAGGGTGAGCCGGGACGCCCATAGGTTCCACGCCGCGTGCGTGGCGACGGCACCGGCGAGCGCGAGCAGGAGGACGGCGACCCGGCGCCCGGCCGGCGCTGTCGAGAGCGCGTAGCCCAGCCCGGCGCCGGTGAGGGCCGCCGTCGTCGCGTGGAGACCGAGGCCGAACAGGCCGAACCGGACGGCGATGAACGTGCCGTAGGCCGCCCCGGCCCCTCCCACGTATTGGGTCTGGATGTAGGCCCCGGTCTCGACGAGCGTCGCCCCGATCCCGACGAGCAGGCCGGCGACGATCCCCTGGCGCATGCCGAAGCGGGGCCGGAGCAGCGCCGCCATCACCAGGAGAGCGACGAGCTTGGCCGGTTCCTCCACGGCCGGCGCTACGACGAGCCCGAAGGCGTCGAACCCGGCGGACCCGGACGGCGCAACGAGGCCCGCGACGACGATCGCGTCGTTGATGCGCACGGCAAGCAGGAACCCCAGCATCCCGAGCGAGCCGGCGAGGACGGCCGCGCCGGGCGGCACCTCAGCCCGACGGCCGAGGTGCCAGATGACTGCGAAGGCCGGGGTGGCGACGATCAGGCCGAGGATGATCGCGGTGAGCTGGATCCAGGCGAGCGTCGCGGCGTCGGGCGGGAACGGCGGACCCTCGCGGCGGAGGTAGTCGGCGTACCAGAGGGCATTCGCGACGACGAGGCCGAGATCGGCAACCAGCGCGAGCGCGACAAGCCGCCGCCAGCGCCGACCATGGGCCGGCGTGGCGACGGCGGTATTCGTGGTCCCAGACGACGCTGACGCCTCCACTCCGGAAACGGTACGCGTCGTCGCGAGCGGCTATCCGGTGGTCGACTCGGTGGCCGACTCGTCCTCGGCGAGCAGCCGGTACAGGCTGCGCCGTGCGTCCGTGAGGACCTTCCGAGCCTCGTCGACCGCGGCCGGCGAGCCGACGCGGACCACCTGCATGGTGGCGACGCCCAGCTCGCGAGCGAGCCCGCGCAGATCGTCGCCGCCTTCGCGGTGCGCCCACGGCCGCTCCTCGGGCACGGCGGTCGCGGCGGTCCGACCCGTCTCGGTCAGCGCGAACGTGCGCCGGCCGTCGCGGTCCTCCGCGACGACGAGGCCCTCGTCCTCGAGCTGCTGGAGCGTGGGGTAGACGGACCCGGCACTCGGGTGCCAGCGGCCGCCACTCCGCTCGGCCAGCTCCTGCATTACCTGGTAGCCGTGCATCGGCTGCTCGGCGAGCAGGCCGAGGATCGCCTCGCGGATGGCACCGCGACGGACCTGGAGGCGGAGACCGTGCGGTCGAGGTCGACCACCGTGGCCGCCATGGCCGCCATGGCCGCCAGGTCCGCGATGGCGAAGCTCGCCGTCACGGGACAGGCCCCGCATCCGGCGCATTCCCGGTGTCTCCCTCGACAGCGCGGACATGAGCTCCGCGCGACGGTCCCGGCGGTGTGGCCCGGCGTCGTATTCGTGTTCGTGGATCATCGTGTTGATCCCCCTTCATTGGTAGGTTGGTTGCTAAGTCGCGCTATCACGATATATCGAGATGTGTCGCCTGTCAACCGATGCCCGGGCCGAAGTGCAGGGACGGCGACGCCGCGCTTCGTACTGCGCTGGGATCGTCGCGAAGCGCGCCGACGGGGGCGTCGCGGAGCGGGCCCAGTCCGCGCCAGCGTGGGACCGCACAGCGACGGTTCCGGCGGCGCTTCCGCCACGGACCCGCGCTACACTCGCGGCGTCGTCGCTCCGCAGGAGGCCATCCGTGGCAAAGCCCTACGTTCGACTGACCCAGCCCCTCGTGCGAGACACGAAGGACGGCGAGCTCCGACCCGCGACGTGGGACGAGGCGCTCGATCGGACCGTTGCCGGGTTCCAGGCCGCGAAGGCGGCCCATGGCCCGACGACATTCGGCACCTTCAGCTGCAGCAAGGCGACCAACGAGGTCAACTTCGCGGCACAGAAGTTCAGCCGGACGGTCCTGGGCAGCAACAACATCGACAGCTGCAACCGGACCTGACACGCCCCGAGCGTCGCCGGTCTGGCGACGGTGTTCGGTGCCGGTGGCGGCACAAGTTCATATCGTGAGGTCGAGGACACCGATCTGATCGTCCTCTGGGGCAGCAACGCCCGCGAGACGCATCCGATCTTCTTCCACCACCTCCTCAAGGGCGTCCGCAACGGCGCGCGGCTCTACGCGGTCGACCCGCGCCGGACCTCGAGCGCCGAATGGGCCGACGTCTGGCTCGGCCTCGACGTCGGCTCGGACATCGCGCTCGCGAACGCGATGGCGCGCGAGATCATCGCGGCCGGACTCGAGAACCGCGAGTTCATCGACCGCGCCACGGACGGATTCGACGCCTACAGGGCCAAGGTCGAGTCCTACACGCTCGAGTACGCGGAGCGTGAGACCGGCGTGCCGGCGGACGCGATCCGCGAGGTGGCCCACGCGTTCGCGACGGCGCCGCGCGCGATGATCTGCTGGACCCTGGGCATCACGGAGCATCACAACGCGGTCGACAACGTCCTCGCCCTCATCTCGCTCGTGCTCCTGACGGGGAACGTCGGCCGCTACGGCAGCGGCGTCAACCCGCTCCGCGGCCAGAACAACGTGCAGGGCGGCGGCGACATGGGCGCGCTCCCCGACCGGCTGCCCGGCTTCCAGCACGTGGAGAACGACACGCTACGCGCGAGGTTCGATGCCGAATGGGGCGTCGCCGTCCCCCCGAAGCGCGGCTGGCACCTGTCGGGGATGTTCGACGCCATGGAGCGCGGCGACCTGACCGCGGTCTACTGCATCGGCGAGAACCCTGTCCAGTCCGAGGCCGACCAGAAGCGCGCGATCGAGCTCCTCGAGGGCCTGGACCTCCTGGTGGTCCAGGACCTCTTCCTGACCAAGACCGCCGAGCTCGCCGACGTCGTGCTCCCGGCGACGGCCGCCTGGGCCGAGGCCGAGGGCACGGTCACGAACTCCGAGCGTCGCGTGCAGCGCGTGCGCAGGGCGGTCGCCCCGCCGGAGGGCGCGCGCGACGACCTCGCGATCATCTTCGAGCTCGCGAACCGGATGGGCGCCGGGTGGGGCGAGGCCGACGCCGAGGCCGTGTGGGACGAGGTCCGCCGCCTGTCGCCGGTCCATGCCGGCATGAGCTACGCCCGGCTCGAGAACGAAGGCGGGCTCCAGTGGCCGTGCTACGACCTCGACCACCCCGGCGAGCTCTTCCTCCACAGCCGGCTCTGGGAGGACCCGGTCCCCGGCAACCGCGTGCCGTTCGTGCCGGTCGACCACGACCCGCCGGTGGACAAGCTCGACGCCGACTTCCCGATCCGGCTCACGACCGGCCGCCGGCTCGACTCGTACAACACGGGCGTCCAGACGGCGGGGTACACCTCACCGCTGCGTCGTGGCGAATCGCTCGACATCTCGCCCGAGGACGTCGAGCGGCTCGGCCTCGTCGAGGGCGAGGTCGTCCGGGTCGTGTCGCGGCGGGGCCAGGTCGAGGTCGCGATCCGGACCGACCCGTCGCTCCGTCCCGGCCTGACGTTCATGACGATGCACTTCCAGGACGAGGTGGCCGTCAACCTCCTGACGATCGACGCCACGGACCCGAAGTCCGGCACGGCCGAGTTCAAGGCCACGGCCATCCGCATCGAGAAGCTCGCCGAGCCGGTGACCGCCTAGTCCAGCCTGGTTCCGGCCACCGGTACCGCCATCCGACGCGCGGCTGATTCGGCCCTCCCCCGTCCGACGGAACATTTCACCCGGACCGGGTGACGCCACGGAAACACGGCGCAACCCACCATCTGCGAACATCAGCGAGACGGAGGTGTTGTGATGGCAGCCAAGCCACGTTCCTCGACCAAGAAGCCGGGCGCTCGGGCGGCGGCCGCCAAGTCCGCTACCGCCAAGTCATCCGCGGCCAAGGCGCCGACGGCCAAGGCATCCACCGCAAAGCCGCCGACGGCCAAGGCCCGGGCGAAGGCCGCCGCCAAGCCGTCGTCCAAGGCCGCGGCGAAGGCGCCGGCCAAGTCGGCGTCCCGCGGATCGACGGCCAAGGACACCGCAGCGGTCGCCGCGGCGGTCTCGAAGGCCGAGGCGCGCGACGGCGCGCGACGTGTCAGGGAAGGGATGGGTGTCGTGGACGCTGCGTCGCAGGCGGCCGCGATCGGTCGGGCGACCACCATCGAGGGCGCCAGCGACCTGACCAGTGGGCTCGATGAGGTCCAGTCCGCCGAACGCGTCGCCGCCCTGAGCCAGGTCGTCGCGGCGGCCGGGATCAGCGACGTCGCGCAGGGCGCCGAGCTGATCGCGACCTCGGACGACATCACGCTCATCGGAGCGGTCGTCGGGGCCATCAGCGAGGACGACCTGGAGCGTGGGCTCGAGATCGCTCGCGTCAGCGGCGAGCTCGGCGCGGTCGCCGCCGTCGTGGCGCGGATCGGGATGCCCGTGCTCGCGGCCTTCCTCGCCGATCGCGGCGACCAGCTGCTCGGCGTGTCGGTCGATGCCATCGTCCGGGCGGGCGGGACGCGGGCGATCGCCCGGGCCCTTGCCGAGGCCGGCGACCGCGTCGAGGCACTCGGCGAGCTGGAGGAAGCCGAGGGTGTCGTCCGCCTTGCCGCGGCCGAAGGGCTCGCCGAGCGGAGCCAGGACCTTGCCGAGGCCGGGGCCGCTCGCGCCTTCGAGGGCTACGAGGAGATGCAGGTCGGCGAGGCCGTCCGCGAGACGGCCGTCGAGGTCGGCGCCGCCGGCCTGGCCGAGGCCGGTCAAGGCATGGAGGAGATCGGTTCCGCGGGGGCGCTCGCCGACGTGGCGGACCAGCTCAAGCCTCGGAAGCGCCGCTAGCCCACGCCGGCCTCGTCAGAGCCCAGGAGGACGACACCCTTGGCGACCACGCCTGCCTTCCATGTGACCCGTGACCGGTTCCATCTCGCATGGGACCCGGCGGTCCCCCCGATCGCCACGGTGGGGTCCGGCAGCACGGTCACCTTCGACTGCGTGGACGCCAGTGGTGGCCAGATCGACGCCGGATCCACCGTCGACGACCTGGCCAACCTCGACTTCTCGCAGGTCGACCCGGTCAACGGCCCCGTCGCGATCGAAGGCGCCGAACCCGGCGACACCCTCCAGATCGACCTCCTGGACTTCCGTCCGGCGGACTGGGGCTGGACCGCATGCATCCCGGGGTTCGGCCTCCTGGCCGCCGACTTCCCCGAGCCCGCGTTGCGCATCACCCGCCTCGACGGCGTCGGCTCCCAGGCCGAGTTCCTGCCCGGGGTCCACCTGCCCGTCATCCCGTTCTGCGGAGAGATCGGGGTGGCGCCGGTGGACGGGCCCCGCTCGACCATCCCGCCGGACGTGCACGGCGGGAACATGGACACCCGGCACATCACGGCCGGCGCCACCTTGTTCCTGCCGGTGTTCCATGCCGGCGCGCGCCTGAGCCTCGGTGACGGGCACGCGGCGCAGGGCGACGGCGAGGTCTGCGGCACCGCCATCGAGACCCCGATGCAGGTCAGCGTCCGGCTGACGGTCCGCAAGGACATGCACGTGACCGCGCCCGAGTTCCTGACGGCCCAGGGCTCGGCGGCCGACCGCCCTGTCGGTCGCCGCTACGCCACCGACGGTGTCGGGCCGGACCTGATGACGGCGGCCCGTGACGCGACCAGCCGGATGATCGACTGGCTCGGACGCGAGCACGGCATCGCGCCGCTCGATGCCTACATGCTGTGCAGCGTCGCCATCGACCTGCGGATCAGCGAGATCGTGGACATGCCGAACGTCATCGTCACGGCCCACTGCCCGCTCGACATCTTCGGCTAGGCCCCGCCGACGGCGGCGGGGCCGCTGTCGGGCAGGACTCTCCCTGGGCTCCCCCATCACGTCGCCGATCTGCGCGAGCGCGTCCGGCTTCCTGGCACGCAGCCAGAAGTACAGGACGATCCCGATGATCATCCAGATGGCCACCAGCAGGGGCACCACGTCGTATGGCGAGGTGAGTGCCGGGATCGGGATGTCCAGCAGCGGGATCGTCAGCCCGCCCAGCACGGACAGGAACGCCGGGATCATCAGCAGCACGCCGAGGATCGGCACGACGAGGTGCTTGATCGGGTTGAACTCGTCGCGTCGCTCGCCGAGGTAGAAGCCGATCACAGCCACGTTCACGGCGATGTACATCGCGGCGAACAGCAGCCCCAGCGCATAGCCGATGAACACGTACGTGGTCAATGGGCCCCCGGTGCTCACGTCCCGGAACAACAGCCCGAGGCCGACGGCGAGGACGATCGCGAAGATGCCCTGGAAGTGCACCGCGTTGACGGGCGTGTGGTGGACCGGGTGGATGGCCGCGAACCAGCCCGGCAGGAGCCTGCCGCGCCCGAGCGAGAAGATCGAGCGGGTCGAGGCGTTCGCCCCCGCGTTCGCGTTGGCCAGCGAGCTGTTCACGATGGCGAAGGTGACGAGCAGGGCGCCGATGCCCGGGAGCACCTCCTCGGCCATGCCGCCCCACGGGTCGGCATTGTTGAACCCGAGGAAGTCGGCCTGCATCTTGTCGGGCCCGAAGTACACGGTCGCCGCGTAGTAGCAGAAGACGTAGAACGCCCCGATCAGCAGCGCCGAGAGCATCACAGCGCGGGGGATCGTCCGCTTCGGATCGCGGGTCTCCTCGCCCAGCGGTGCCGCCGCCTCGAACCCGACGAACGCGAGCAGGCAGAAGACCATGCCCTGGAACGCCGGGAGGTAGTTGCCGTCGCTCGGGATGAAGACCGACGTCGTGACCGGCGTCTCGGCGTTCGCGATCAGCAGCGCCGCGACCAGGAGGAAGATGCCGATCTCGATCGCACCGAGCACGACGCCCGTCCGCGTGGACAGGGCGATGCCGCGATAGGTGAGGAACCACACGACCAGGCCGCAGAGCACGGCCAGGGGCAGCCACAGCATGTCGTTGCTGTAGCCGGTCAGCTCCGCGATGAACGCCGCGCCGAACAGGCCGAACGAGGCGTACAGCGCCGCCGGGACGATCGGCTCGGCGAGCGTGAAGGCCCACGCCATGAGCCAGCCGAAGAACGAGCCGAGCCCGCGGCTGACGTAGGTGTACATGCCACCGGCCGAGGGCAGGTGCCGCGCGAGCTGGCCGATCGAGTAGGCGGTGAAGAGGGCCGCGACCAGGGCGATGGCCACGGCCAGCGGCGTGATCCCGCCGGCCAGCGTCGTCGCGAACCCGATCGACAGGGCCGTGGCGACCGCCGGCGCCATGTGCGTGATGGACTGGAAGAGGACCTCCGTGAGGCCGATCGCTCCACGTTCGAGCTGGGGTCCGGTCTGCTCCGCAGTGCCAGTCGAGGCAGCCATCATTCCTCCCTCTCCGCTCGAGTCACCGGCGGTGGGCACCGCGACATGACCGCGAGTCGCGTGCATCCTACGGCCCGCCGTTGGTCATTCATAGGCCCTTCTCGCAACCTCTGGACTCGGTGCATGGCGGGACCGCCGCGGGTCGCGCCGCGGTCTTCGGCACCTGAGCGGACCGGCGACACGGCTACACTCACGACGATGGATCTGCACGTCATCGGACCGCTCGCGTCCCCTGCCGAACGTGCGGCCGTGGACGCCGTCCTGGGGCCTCCGGAGTCGGGCTGGGTCGGCGGTCGGCGGGATCCGGCGACGGAAGGGCACGCATCCCGCGGCGGCCGCGCGGTCCGCGCCCGACGGTCGGAGCTCCTGCCCGCCCTGCACGCGGTCCAGTCGCGGATCGGCTGGATCAGCCAGCCGGCCCTCAACTACATCTCGCGACGCCTCGCGGTGCCACCGGCCGAGGCGTACGGCGTCGCCACGTTCTATTCCCTGTTCGCGACGAAGCCGCGGCCGCCGGTCGTCGCCCACGTCTGCGACGACATCGCATGCCGGCTCGCCGGGGCGGAACGGATCTGCGAGGACCTGACGCGCTCGGTCGGAGCGGCCGGGGAGCCGGCCCGTGACGGCCGGATCGGCTGGCTGCGATCGCCGTGCCTCGGGCTGTGCGACCTGGCGCCGGCGGCGATGATCACGGCCGCGGGCGAGCACCCGGTCACGGTCAGCGCGGGGCCGGTCGACGCCGCGGCCATCGTGGCCCGATTGGAGACCGGGAGCGGCGCGCCCCGACCCGCGGCGCCCATCCGGCAAGCGGACAGCACCGACCTTCGACTCCTTCGTCGTGTCGGCGCGGTCGACCCGGGATCGCTCGACGACTATCGGGCGAATGGCGGCTACGCCGGCCTGACGAGGGCCGTTGCGATCGGGCCGGAGGCGGTCATCGCCGAGATCACCGCGTCGAAGCTCGTCGGTCGCGGTGGCGCAGCGTTCCCGACCGGCCGGAAGTGGGCGGCCGTCGCGGCCCAGACCGCCGGGCCCAAGTACGTCATCTGCAACGCCGACGAGTCCGAGCCCGGGACGTTCAAGGACCGGGTCCTCCTCGAAGGCGACCCGTTCGCGATCATCGAGGCGATGACGATCGCCGGCTTCGCCGTCGGTGCGAACCAGGGCTACCTGTACCTCCGCGGCGAGTACCCGGAGGCCGAGGCCCGGGTCAACGGTGCCATCGCGGCGGGGAGGCACCGCGGCCTGCTCGGTCCGGACGTCCTGGGCTCGGGCTTCGCCTTCGACATCGAGCTCCGGCGAGGCGCCGGCGCCTACATCTGCGGCGAGGAGACGGCGCTCTTCGAGTCGATCGAGGGCAGGCGCGGCGAGCCGCGCAACAAGCCGCCGTTCCCGGTCGAGGTGGGGCTGTTCGGCAAGCCGACCGTCGTCAACAACGTCGAGACCCTGGTCAACGTCCCGCTCATCCTCGCGGTGGGCGGCGAGGCGTACGCGGCGATCGGCACCGAGGGGTCGACCGGCCCGAAGCTCTTCTGCCTGTCGGGGCACGTCGAGCGGCCGGGCACGTACGAGGTGGCGTTCGGGGCGACGTTGCGCGACCTCATCGAGCTCGCCGGCGGCGTGCCCGGCGGTCGGGCGATCCGGACGATCCTGCTCGGCGGTGCGGCCGGGGTCTTCGTCGGGCCCGACGCGCTGGACATGCCGCTCACCTTCGAGGCCACGCGGGCCGCCGGCGCGACCCTTGGCTCGGGCGTGATCATGGTCTTCGACGAGACCACGGACCTCGTCGACACGCTCCGGCGGATCGCCCAGTTCTTCCGCGACGAGTCGTGCGGCCAGTGCGTCCCGTGCCGCGTCGGCAGCGTCCGCCAGGAGGAGCTCCTCGCGCGGCTGGCGGCCGGATCCCAGGTCCGAGCACGGGACGAGGAACTGGCACTCCTCAAGGAGATCGGCCAGGTGATGCGCGACGCATCGATCTGCGGTCTCGGCCAGACGGCATCGTCGGCCATCGAGTCCGCCCTGCGACAGCCCGGGCTGGTGGCCCTGTGACCGACGGCCTGAGCACGGGCCGCGACCCGGCCCCGCACGTCGACACCCCGCACGCGGGCGAGCCGCCGGGCGCGCAGCCCCTCACAGACATCCTGCTGACCCCGCCCGCGCGGGCATCGAAGCCGCCGGAGCCGCCGCCCGTCGCGGCGCCCCCGTCCATCGAGCTGATCATCGACGGCGAGACCGTGACCGTCCCGGCCGGCACGACGATCCTTGGCGCCTGCCGCCAGCAGGGCATCGACACCCCCACGCTTTGCTACGCGGACAACCTCACGCCGGTCAACGTGTGCCGCGTGTGCGTCGTCGAGGTCACCGGCTCGCGGGTGCTCGTCCCCGCCTGCTCGCGCCCGGTCGAGGCCGGGATGGACGTCAAGACCGACTCCGAGCGGGTCCGGACGTCGCGCAAGATGGTGCTCGAGTTCCTCGGCTCGTCGGTCGACATCTCGCTGGCCGGCGCCCAGGCGCCCGACGGCTCGACGGCCGCGTATGCGCAGCGGTATGGCGCCGACCCGACCCGCTACGGGCCGCCGGCGTCGCCGGCCGCCGCGGGCGAGCGCGACGCGCACGAACCCGGTCACCACCACTGCCGCCTCGGGCGATGCGTCGGCCGCCACCGTCGCCCAGCCGACCAAGATCGACAACGACCTCTACGTTCGCGACTACGCGAAGTGCATCCTCTGCTACAAGTGCGTCGAGGCGTGCGGGGAGGACGCGCAGAACACGTTCGCGATCGCCGTCGCCGGGCGTGGCTTCGACGCCCGCATCTCGACCGAGCAGGCCGTCCCGCTTCCCGAGTCGGCGTGCGTCTACTGCGGCAACTGCATCGGGGTCTGTCCGACCGGCGCCCTGATGGCCAAGCCCGAGTACGACATGCGCGCGGCCGGGACGTGGGACCCGTCGCAGCAGACCGTGACCGAGACGATCTGTCCGTATTGCGGGGTCGGCTGCGCCGTCGAGCTCCACGTCCAGGACGAGAAGATCCTCAAGGTCACCTCGCCGCTCGACTCGTCGGTGACCGACGGGCACCTCTGCATCAAGGGCCGGTTCGGCTTCGAGTTCGTCAACGAGCGGCCACCCAAGCGGGACCGCACGGCTGACCCGCCCGCTTGATGGCTGCTCCGGACGCCGGTCCTCGACACATCGGCGACCGATCCTGGACCAGGTGGCTGCTCGCATGGCTGGCCGGGGTGGGCGGGGCGCTCGTCGTCGGCTGGACCATGGCGTACCTCGCGCCGCAGACGGGCTTGGCGGGCCTCGTCATCGCGTGGATCGGCGGCGCCCTGGTCATGGGCGGTCTCGGCGGC
Source organism: uncultured Chloroflexia bacterium (assembly GCA_963755115.1). GTDB lineage: Bacteria > Chloroflexota > Limnocylindria > Limnocylindrales > CSP1-4 > SPCO01. The sequence goes on along the minus strand of CAVWIK010000002.1, from coordinate 494,638 downwards.
GCGAGCGGGCTTCGACAGTGGCTCCTCGTCGTGGCCGCCGAGGTCGTCGGCTGGACCCTTGCCGCTGTGCTCATCGCGGTGGTGATCCTCCGCTTCGGGTTCGGCCCCGATGTGATCGGGTGACCGAGCCGCCGATCACCATCGAAGACTTCGAGCGGGTCGACATCCGCGTGGGCACCGTGCTGGCGGCGGCGCCGCTCGAAGAGGCCCGCAAGCCGGCCATCACGCTCGAGATCGACTTCGGGCCGGGTCCGGGTTCGTGACGCGCGCACCCGAACGACGGCGATGGCGGACCGTGTTGCGTTGGGTGATCGCGGTCGCGGTCGGATCGGCGGCTTTCGTGGCGCTCGAGTTCGGCGGGCTCGGGGTCGGCCGCGACCTGCTCGTCGCGATACCGCTCGGCCTCGCCGCCGCGATCGTGATCGCCGGACTCCTCGCCGGTGCAGACGCGACGAAACAGTGGGTTGGGGTCGGCGCCCTGACGGTCGTCGGCAGCATCCTTGCGTCTATCTGGTTCACCTTCACGTTCGTCCACGTCTTCGGCGATTGAGCGATCCCATCACGGTCGAGGACTTCGAACGTGTCGACATCCGGGTCGGCACGATCCTGGCGGCTGCGCCGCTCGAGGGCGCGCGCAAGCCGGCCATCAGGCTCGAGATCGACTTCGGCCCGGACGTCGGCATCAAGCGCAGTTCCGCTCAGATCACGGTCCACTACGAACCCGCGGCGCTGATCGGCCGCCAGGTCGCGGCGGTCGTCAACTTCCCGCCACGCCGGATCGCCGGCTTCGTGTCGGAGGTGCTGACGCTCGGCTTCCCGGATGAGAGCGGCGCGGTGGTGCTCGTCGGACCGGACCACCGGGTCGCTGACGGGGGCCGTCTCTTCTAAGGGGCATCCGCCTCGAGAGAAGCCTCAGCCCCAGCCGGAGAGGTCGCGCAGGTCGATGCGGCCGTCGTGGGCGTAGACGTTGAAGCCGTCGCCGCGGAGGAAGCCGACGAGCGTGACGCCGAGTCGCTCCGCGGTTTCGATCGCGAGGTCCGACGGCGCGGACACGGCGCAGACGATCGGGATGCCGGCGGCGGCCGCCTTCTGGACGATCTCGAAGCTGACGCGACCCGACACCATGAGGATCCGCTCGTGGAGCGGCATCGCCTTGGCGAGCACCTGCGAGCCGACGAGCTTGTCGAGCGCGTTGTGCCGGCCGACATCCTCGCGGATGGCGATGAGCTCGCCGTTCGGGGCGAAGAGGCCCGCGGCGTGGAGGCCGCCGGTCTCGTCGAACGCGCGCTGGGCCGCGCGCAGCATGTCCGGCAACGCGAGGATGACCGACCGCGACACGGCAGGGCCGTCCGGCAGCGGATCGACGCGAAGGGCGACCTCGTCGATGGAGGCCTTGCCGCAGATCCCGCACGACGCGGTCGCGATGAAGTGCCGCTCGGCGACCTTCGAGTCGTCGAACGCGCGCGTCAGGCGGACGAGGATCGTGTCGTCCGGCTGGCTGAGCGAGGCCGGGTCGCCGCCCGCCGTCGAGGCGATCTCGGTGCCGTCGATGAGCCCCTCGGTCCGGAGGAAGCCGACCGCCAGCTCCGCCTCGTGACCGGGCGTCCGCATCGTGACCGCGACCGCGACCGGCTTCTGGCGCGGGCCGGCCGCCCGGATCTCGAGCGGCGCCTCGCCGACGACCCGGTCGTCGCGGACCTCCATCGTCGCGCCGCGGATCGCCACGATCTTGTGGTTCGTGACGTGCCGGATCGGCGGGGGGACCCCTCGGTCACGTCGCGCACGATGTCGCCTCCAGTGCGCTGGCAAACGCGGCGAGGGCCGTGCCGGCGGCATCGGCCGCGTCGACGGCCTTGCCCAGACTCGATCAGGACCACCGCAACCACGAGACCTCCGACCGACAGCCACCGACCACGGGACACCAGCCGAGTGTACGGGTCGATCGCGGATCAGTACCGTCCGGTCAAGGCGTGAACGTGCCGATCGTGGCTCCGGTCGCGTCCTCGGCAACGAAGGTCATGGGTTCCGATTCACCTGGCCACCACGCATAGAAGGCACCGCCGCCGACGGTCGCGTACAGAGAGGACCCGTCAGCCAGGTTGATCCGCACCCGCGGGATCCCTGCGCCGACCCAGCCCGAGGTGAATGCCCGACGCGGCCCAGCCAGGCGGGTGATCCGACCCCAGGTCTCGACCTGCAGCTCGGTTGGGTCGAGTCGGTCGAGCACGCGAATGCCGGCGTCACCGGAGATCCACGTCGCGCCTCCGGCGCCATCGCCGATGACCTGGCACCAGGCGAGCTGACCCGGGCCGGTCCAGGTGGACGTGTCGATGCCGAAACCGCGCTGGTCGTGGAGGACGGCGACCGTGCCCGCGCCTGGCGGCTTTGTGCTCGCGTGGCAGGCTTGTTCGGCCGCCGCGGCCAAGCCGGGATCGAGCGTGACCGGCTCGGACTGCCATGGCCCGAACGCAGGTGAGATGCTAGCCGTGTCTGGCGATCCGCATCCCATGATGAGGAGGGCGAGGGCGGCCGTGATGAACCAGCCTCGGACCATGTCGCCATCATAGGGCGATGACCGCCGCCAACAGCACGCTGAGCCCGATCGAACGGACATTCCTGGCCCAAGCGCGCCGGGTCATCCTGGCCACGATGGATCCCTCCGGGCGACCTCGCCTCGTCCCGATCTGCTTCGTGCTCGATCCGTCCGCAGCGGTCCTCTACTCCCCGCTCGATGACAAGCCGAAGACGACCGACGACCCGCGGGCGCTGGCGCGGGTCCGCGACATCCTGACTCGACCCGAGGTCTCGGTGCTTGTCGATCGCTGGGACGAGGACTGGAGCCGCCTCGCCTGGCTTCGGTGTCATGGTCGGGCGGACCTGCTGGAGCCGTCAGACGCGCGACACGCGGGCGTTCTGGCCGCCCTCAGAACCAAGTACCCGCCGTACGTCGATCACCGACTCGAGGATCGCCCGCTGATCCGGGTCGCGATCGAGCGGGTGACGAGTTGGGGCGCGCTCGGCGAGTAGAGCCCGAGCGCGCGGGCCCGGTCAGGCGCGGACGCCGCCAGACGAGATCCAGTGGTTCGGGCCCTCGACGACCTCGACGCCGAGCGTCTCGAGCAGGCGATCGGACGCGGCCGTGATCTCGGCGATGGCCGCCTCGAAGGCGTCGTGATTACGGGCGCTCGGCTCGCGGAAGCCGCTGATCTTGCGGACGTACTGGCGGGCGGCGGCCTCCAGTTCGCCGGTCGTCGCCGATTCCCCGGGACGACGCAGGGTCTTGATGCTTCGGCACATGCCCATACCGTACCGCGACCGGCCGACCGGTGGCGTCGTGCCGGCCCGCGACCGGCGCGGACCGTAGACTCGGGGCATGCCCGACGCCGCCGCCGTGATCGCCGCGCTTGGCCTCCGACCCCACCCCGAGGGTGGCTGGTTCGCCGAGACGTGGCGCGCCCCAGAGGTCGACGGCACGCGTCCCGTCGGCAGCGCGATCCTCTACCTGCTCCAGGCCGGTGAACGGTCGCACTGGCACGCCGTCGATGCCGCCGAGGTCTGGCAGTTCGCGGCCGGCGACGCGCTCGAGCTCTCGGTCTGGGACGAGGGTGCTGGCCCGGTGATCCGCCATCGACTCGGCGGGGACGTCGTCGCTGGCGACGAACCCCAGGTCGTCGTCCAGGCGGGCGCCTGGCAGTCGGCACGCCCGCTCGGCGCCTGGACGCTCGTCGGCTGCATCGTCGCGCCGGCATTCGAGTTCGATGGCTTCCGGCTCGCGCCCGAAGGCTGGGAGCCGCCCGTCTGATGCCGTCCGCCGCCGCGTCGACGCCGGCTCCGCCGCTGACGCTCCGGCAACTCAACCGGACGACGCTCCTCCGACAGTCGCTCCTCGAGCGATCGCCGTGGGGCGCGGCCGAGGCGGTCGGCCGGCTGGCGGGGCTCCAGGCGCAGCATGCGAACTCGCCCTACGTCGCGCTCTGGTCGCGGGTGCGGGATTTCGCGATCGCCGATCTCGAGGGCGCGCTGACCGACCGCACGGTCGTCAAGGCCACGCTCATGCGCTCCACGCTGCATGTGGTGACCGCCGACGACATCGCGGCGTTCGATGCCGCCTCGAGCGGCGGTCGCGTGGCCAACTGGACACCGACCGCAAGGCGTGCCGGCGTGGACATCGCCGATCTGCATCGTAAGTTGCTCGCGTACGCCGCCGAACCGCGCACGGTCGCGGAGATGGAGGCGTTCGTCGACACGGCCGTCCCGCACACGCGCGTCGCCGACCATGCACCCGGGGGCGTCCGCGGCGTCGCCTATCGAGTGGCGAGCGCACCGGGCCGTCTCGTCCACGTCCCGCCATCGGGGATGTGGGACTCGTTCGCCAAGCCGCGATATGTCGATCTCGACGTCTGGCTCCCCGATGCCGGCAGGCCGGACCCCGACGAGGCGCTTCGCCTCGCGGCCGAGCGATACCTCACGGCCTACGGGCCGGCCTCGATCGCCGACTTCGCGAAGTGGGTCGGGCAGTCGCGGGTCACGAAGGCGCGCGCGGCGATCGACAGCTACGGCGAGCGGATCCGGCGGTTCACGGGGCCCGATGGACGAGACCTCGTCGACCTCGATGGGCTGCCGGTCGCGACCGGCGACGAGCCGACGCCGGCGCGGTTCCTCGCCCGCTGGGACAGCATCGTGATCGGGTACGACCGGCGTGACCGCATCCTGCCCGGGGAGCTGTTCGAGACCGTGGTGCGAGTCAAGAACGGCGACTTCCTGCCGACCTTCACGGTCGACGGGTTCGTGGCCGGGTCCTGGAACGTGGAGACGACCCGCGGCGAGGCCGTGCTGACGATGGCTCCGGCGGTACCGGTCCCGGCCGCGACCCGGACCGAGCTGATCGAGGAGGCCGAGCGCCTCATACGGTTCGTGGCCGCCGATGCTGCCCGCCACGAGGTCCGCTGGGCCAGTTGAGGGACGCGGCGGCGCCCCAAATCACTGCGCCCCGATATCCGCCCGGTACCGAGGCCGATACGAGTGGCAGTCGTACGCTCAGGCGTAGCGGGACCGTATCGGGGTTCCACTGCCCAGTCCCACGCGCGATCGAGGGCTGGCGGAGCGTAGTTGCGCGGGCGTTCCGCCGTGTAAGGGCCGGCAAACCCGGATCCTAAGACTCCCACTCTTGCGGGCAGCGAGATGGCCGGGCGACTGGCTTTGTGCCCGCCACGAGACTGGCTTGGGTGGCGCGCAGCGAGACGCCTTCCCCGCGTGCGGACGGAACGGCGTTCACCCGCCCTCGCGCATCCCCCACGGCGACCCGTATGCGGTCAGCAGGTCGAGGAACGGCACGGCGTCGAACGCCTCGGGGCCCAGGACGCCCACACCGGACCAGGCGCCCGAGGCGAGCAGCTCGAGGGCCACGACCGGGTTGATGGCCGTCTGCCAGACGACCGCCTGCGAGCCGTACTCGCGCATCGTCCATTCGTTGTCGACGACGTGATAGAGGTAGACCTCTCGCGGCTGGCCGTCCTTGCCGGTGCCGGTCACCCACGTGCCGGCACAGGTCTTGCCGCGCATCCGGTCGCCGAGGCCGGCCGGGTCCGGGAGCGCGGCGGCGACCACGTCCCGTGGCGAGACCTCGTCCCCTCCCACCCGCAGCTTCTCGGTCCGGTCGAGGCCGAGCTTGTGGAGCACCTGCAGGACCTCGATGAACTCGTCGCCGAGGCCGTACTTGAACGTCACCCGCTTCGTCTCGACCCAGCGCGGGATGAGCAGGACCTCCTCGTGCTCCACGTTGACGCATTCGACCGGTCCGATCCCCTCGGGGAAGTCGAACGTCTCAGGTTCGCTGAACGGCGGCGTCGTGAACCAGCCGCGGTCGCGCTCCCAGATGACCGGCGGGTTGAGGCACTCCTCGATCGTCGTCCAGATCGAGAACGACGGGGCGAAGTCGTAGCCCTCCACGACCAGGTTCGCGCCGTCGCGGACGCCGATCTCGTCGATCTCGCTGAACAGCTGATCCGCAGCGTAGCGCGCGAAGATGTCGGAGAGGCCGGGCTCCACGCCGATCCCCACGAGCGCGAGCCGTCCGGCCGCCGCCCAGGCGTCGGCGCGGGCGAACTGCTCGTCGCCGAGCTTGACGCCGCTCTCCGAGTACGGGCGCTCCGGATGCGGATGCGACAGCGACATGGCCATGTCGAGGTAGTCCGCGCCGGCCGCGAAGGCGCCCTCGAAGATCGGCATGACGAACCGTGGATCGACGGCGTTCAGGACATGGGTGATGCCGTCCGCCCGGCAGAGCGCGGCGACGTCCTCGGTGCTCGACGCATCGATCCGCGCCGCGCTGAACCGCGCATCGCCACCGAGTCGGGCCACGGCCCGCTCGGCGCGCCCGGCATCGTAGTCGGCGACGACGACGCGCTCGAAGAAGTCGCGTCGCGCGGCGATCGGGACGACCGAGCTGCCGACGCCACCGGCGCCGACGACGAGGATCCGCATCGATTGAGTCCCTCCGGTCCGTGGGTGATTCCGGACCGTAGTGTGCGGGACCCGAGGGTCATCCGCCGGTCGCGTACCGCCACTTGATCGAGCCCGTGTAGCAGTGCTTGAGCTTCACGCACAGGCCGTGGGACATGTCCCAGGTCCGACCGCTGACGAACGGGCCGCGATCGATGACCTCGGCGGTGACCACGATCCCGTTCTTCGGGTTGCGGAACTCGATCCGCGTCCCGCAGGGGAGCGTCCGGTGCGCGACGCCGACAAGGCCACGGGTCAGCGTCTGGCCGCAGGCCGTGCCGTTGCCGTAGAGGCCGGGCCCGTACCAGGAGATGTCGCGGTCGAGTCGCCACGGGTTCCGCTGGACCGCCTTGGGCTTCGCCGCCGGCTGGGCAGTGCGCGGCCGGACCTCCATGGGCCCGGTTCGCGTCATCGGCTCGTACAGCGTCGAGCCTTGATCCAGGCTCCCGGCGGACCGGGTCCCCGGATCGGGGGTGGCGATCGTCGTCGGCGTCCCGCGGCGCGCAGCCGCAACCTCGACCCGTTGGTAGAGATCCGCTCCCGGCAGGTCGAACAGGTTGGGGCTGTCGGACCGCGCTGGAACGGGGACGGCGACCGTGGCGAAGGTGGCGATGAGCGCTACCGCCGCGACGACCCGAAGGTGTCGCACGTCTCGCGAACCTTACCATCGTTCCCGTGCGAGGACCCCGAAGGTCCTGGGCGATCCTCGTTGCAGCGGCGTGACAGACTGCCTCGGATGCCCACCCGGACGTACCGCCTCGACGCCCCGTTCGACCTGGTGCGCACGCTCCAGCCGCTGGTCCGCGGCCGCGGCGACCCGACGTTCCGGATCGTGCAGGGACGTGCGTGGCGGGCGACCCGGACCGCCGACGGACCCGCGACGATCGCGATCGCCGCCGGCGCCGACCAGGTGACGGCCGAGGCGTGGGGGCCGGGGGCGGAGGCGGCGCTCGACGCCCTCCCCCGCGTGCTCGGGCTCGACACCGGACCGCTGCGTGTCGGCGACCATCACCGGCTCGTCACCGAGCTCGCGCGGCGGTTCGCAGGCGTCCGCCTCACGCGCACTGAGGCGATCTACGAGTCGCTCGTCCCGGCCATCCTCGAGCAGAAGGTGACCGGCGACGAGGCGCGCCGTGCGTGGCGGTCGCTCGTGGCGGCGCACGGCGAACCGGCGCCCGGTCCAGCGGGGTCGCGGCTGCGCCTCCCGCCACCCCCGTCGGTGCTGGCCCGGCTCCCCTACTACGCCTTCCACCCGATGGGCGTCGAGCGGCGGCGCGCCGAGCTGATCCGACGCGTGGCCGCGCGTGCGACCTGGTTCGAGGCGGTCGCGGAGATGCCACTCGCGGACGCCTACGCCCGGCTCACGGCGCTGCCCGGGATCGGGCCGTGGACGGCCGCCGAGGTGGCGGTCCGCGCGCTCGGCGACCCCGACGCGGTGAGCGTCGGCGACTTCCACCTGCCGAACCTCGTCGCCTGGGCGCTGGCCCGGGAGCCGCGCGCGGACGATGCCCGGATGCTCGAGCTGCTCGAACCCTGGCGGGGCGAGCGCGCACGGGTCATCCGCCTGCTGGAGCTCAGCGGGATCGCCGCTCCCCGCTACGGGCCACGACTCAGTCCCCGCCGCATCGAGGCGTGCTGAGCCTCGGCGGTACACTCGTGCGCCAGAACGAGCCCGACGAGATGACGACCACCGCTCCCGAACCCACCGCCGACACCGCCGCGAGCCCGCCGGCCGCGACGCCGTTCACCCGTGCCACGCGGCTGGCCCGATTCGACGAGCTGCTCCGCGAGCGGATCGTGGTCATGGACGGGGCGATGGGGACGCTCATCCAGAGCTACGAGCTGGTCGAGGCGGACTACCGGGCGGCGCGCTTCGCCGACCATCCGGTCGACCTGCGCGGCGACAGCGACCTCCTCTCGCTGGTCCGCCCGGACATCGTGCTCGCCATCCACGCGGCCTACCTCGATGCCGGTGCCGACATCATCGAGACGAACACCTTCACGGCGACGCGGATCGCCCAGGCGGACTACGGCCTGACCGAGGTCGTCCGGGAGATGAACCACGAGGCGGCCCGCCTGGCGCGGCAGGCCGCCGACATCGCCGAGGCCGCCGAACCGGGCCGCCCCCGCTACGTGCTCGGCGCGCTCGGACCCACGAACCGGACGGCCTCGATCTCCCCGAACGCGAGCGATCCCGGTGAGCGCAACGTCACGTTCGACGAGCTCGCGGCCGCGTACCAGGAATCCGCCGAGGGACTCATCGCCGGTGGCGCCGACCTGCTCGTCATCGAGACGATCTTCGACACGCTCAACGCGAAGGCGGCGATCTTCGGCGTGGAGGCGGCGTACGAGGCGCTCGGCGATCGCATCCCGCTGATCATCTCGGGCACGATCACCGACGCCTCCGGGCGCACGCTGTCGGGCCAGACGGTCGAGGCGTTCTGGACCTCGGTCATGCACGCCCGGCCGATCGCGGTCGGGCTCAACTGCGCGCTCGGCGCGCGGCAATTACGGGGCCACATCGCCGACCTCGGCCGGATCGCCGGGATCCCCGTCAGCGCGTATCCGAACGCCGGCCTTCCCAACGAGTTCGGCGGCTACGACGAGGGCCCGGCGACGACCGCCGAGCTCCTCGGCCAGTACGCCCGCGACGGGCTCGTCAACATCGCGGGCGGCTGCTGCGGCACGACCCCGGCGCACGTCCGCGCCATCGCCGAGGCGGTCGCGGGCATCGCGCCGCGCGAGATCCCGGTCATCGAGCGCAAGACCCGGCTGTCCGGGCTGCAGGCGCTGAGCATCCCGCAGCCGGGCGGGGTCTTCGTCAACGTCGGCGAGCGGACGAACGTGACCGGCTCGCGCAAGTTCGCCCGGCTCATCCTCGAGGACCGGTTCGACGAAGGCGTCGAGATCGCCCGGCAGCAGGTCGATGCCGGCGCCCAGATCATCGACGTGAACATGGACGAGGCGATGCTCGACTCGGCCGCCGCGATGACCCGGTTCCTGAACCTCATCGCCTCGGAGCCGGACATCAGCACCGTCCCGGTCATGCTCGACTCGTCGAAATGGGAGGTGATCGAGGCCGGCCTCAAGTGCATCCAGGGCAAGGGCGTTGTCAACTCGATCTCGCTCAAGGAGGGTGAGGGACCGTTCCTCGAGCACGCCCGGCTGTGCCGGCGGTACGGTGCCGCGGTCGTGGTGATGGCCTTCGACGAGACCGGCCAGGCCGACACGGCCGAGCGCAAGGTCGCCATCGCGCAGCGCGCGTACGACCTCCTGACCAGGGAGGTGGGGTTCGATCCCGAGGACGTCATCCTCGACCCGAACATCTTCGCGATCGGGACGGGCATCGAGGAGCACGCGGGCTACGCCGTCGCCTACATCGAGGCCACGCGGCGGATCAAGGCGCTCCTGCCGGGGACGCTCGTGTCGGGCGGCGTCTCGAACGTGTCGTTCTCGTTCCGCGGCAACGACCCGATCCGCGAGGCCATCCACTCGGTCTTCCTGTACCACGCGATCGCGGCGGGGATGGACATGGGCATCGTCAACGCGGGCGCGCTCGCGATCTACGACGACATCGAGCCCGAGCTGCGCGAGCTGGTCGAGGACGTCGTGCTGGACCGCCGGCCGGACGCGACCGAACGCCTGCTCGCCGTGGCCGACCGCTATGCCGGCGAGCGCGCGAACGCCGTCGGCCCCGGCGGCAACGCCCTCGCCTGGCGCGACCTGCCCGTCAACGAGCGGCTGACGCACGCCCTCGTCGAGGGGATGGACGCGTTCATCGTCGAGGACACCGAAGAGGCGCGTCTGGCCGCGACCCGGCCGATCGAGGTCATCGAGGGGCCGCTGATGGACGGCATGAACGTCGTCGGCGACCTGTTCGGGGCGGGCAAGATGTTCCTGCCGCAGGTCGTCAAGAGCGCCCGGGTCATGAAGAAAGCCGTCGCCCACCTCGTCCCGTTCATCGAGGCGGAGCGCCAGCCCGGCGCGGCGCGGACTAACGGGCGCATCGTCATGGCGACGGTCAAGGGCGACGTCCACGACATCGGCAAGAACATCGTGGGCGTGGTCCTCGCCTGCAACAACTACGAGGTCATCGACCTGGGCGTCATGGTCCCGGTCCAGAAGATCCTCGACGCCGCCCGCGAGCACGACGCCGACCTGATCGGCCTGTCCGGGCTCATCACGCCCTCGCTCGAGGAGATGCGCCACGTCGCGGGCGAGATGGAGCGCGAGGGCTTCGAGCTGCCCCTGCTCATCGGCGGCGCGACGACGTCGCGGACCCACACGGCGGTCAAGATCGAGCCGCAGTACCACGGCGCGGTCGTCCACGTCGCCGACGCCTCACGCGCGGTCGGGGTGGCCGCGGCCCTCGTCGACGTGGACCGACGGACGGCATTCGCCGCGGGCATCCGCGAGGAGTACGAGACCGTCCGGCGCGAGCGCGGCGCGCGCGAGGAGAAGATCGCCCGGCACACCGTCGCCGAGGCCCGCCGGCACCGGCTGGCGATCGACTGGACGGGGGTGGTGCCGCCGCGGCCGACGTTCCTCGGCCTCCGCACGCTCGACGACCACCCGCTCGACGACCTCGTCGACCGGATCGACTGGACGCCGTTCTTCGCGACCTGGGAGCTCAACGGCCGCTACCCGGGGATCCTGTCGGACCCGGTGGTCGGCGCCGCGGCGACCTCGCTGCATGCCGACGCGCTCGAGCTGCTCGGCGCGGATCGTCCGCGAGCACCGCCTGCACCCTCGGGGCGTCGTGGGGTTCTGGCCGGCCAACACCATCGGCGACGACATCGAGCTCTACACGGACGAGCGGCGGACCGGGGTCGTCGGGACCATCCACACGCTGCGCCAGCAGATGGTCAAGCCGCCCGGCCGGCCGAACCTCGCGCTGGCCGACTTCGCGGCCCCGCGCGAGACGGGCATCATCGACTACGTCGGCGGGTTCGCGGTCACGGCCGGACACGGGCTGGACTCGCTGGTGGAGGAGTTCAAGGCCGCCCACGACGACTACTCGGCGATCCTCGCGAGCGCCCTCGCGGACCGGCTGGCGGAGGCCTTCGCCGAGCGGCTGCACGAGCTCGTCCGCCGGGAGCTCTGGGGATACGCGTCGGCCGAGAAGCTCACGAACGAGGATCTCATCGCCGAGCGCTACCAGGGCATCCGCCCGGCGCCCGGCTATCCGGCCTGCCCCGACCACACCGAGAAGGGGCCGCTGTTCGAGTGGCTCGAGGCGCCCGAACGGGCCGGCATCACGCTCACGGAGTCGTTCGCGATGTGGCCCGGCGCCGCGGTGAGCGGCTACTACTTCTGGCACCCGGAGTCCGCGTACTTCGGACTCGGGCGGATCGGGCACGACCAGCTGAAGGACTACGCGCACCGGAAGGGGATGCCCGTCGATGTCGCGGCGCGCTGGCTCGCCCCGAACCTGGCCGAGGACTGACCCAGCGGCGCCCGCCGGAACCGGGAATGGCCAACGGTCGTATCGTGGACCGATGAGGGCATCGCTCGCGTTCCATCGCGGCGTGGTCGTCGGCGCCCTGGCAGGCTCGCTCCTGCTGGCCGTGGTTTCGGGGCCGACGGTCGCCGCCCGGAGCTACACGCTCGACCTCGGTCGTCGCGCCGACTTCGTCGCCCAGACGAACTTCGTCCAGTGCGTCGGCGCGAGCATGCAGATGATGATCAACATGATCGAGCCGGGCCGCGATCGGACGGCGCGGACCCAGCGTCGGCTCCAGAAGCTCGCCCGTGCCTGGAGCGGTCCGCGCCCGGACGGCCTCGTGCGGCAGGGCGCCGGCGTGGCCGGTTGGGTCACCGCGCTGAATATCGTCGGTGCCGGACCGTATCGCCTGGTCGGGGCCACGAGCCTGACGCCGGGCGATGCGGATGGCGGCCCGGGCCATGCGCGAGACGGGGAAGCCGGTCGGGCTGCTGATGTGGCAGGGCCGCCATGCCTGGGTCATGAGCGGCTTCCGGGCCACCGCGGACCCGCGGATCAGCCGCGACTTCCGGGTGACCGGCGTGATCGTCGAGGATCCGCTCTATCCCCACGGATCGACGGTCTGGGGGCCCAGCCCGACGCCCGGCGAGGTGCTCAGCCTCGCGAAGCTCGGCCGGCAGTTCGTACCACGACGGACCTCGCCTCGGTGGCTCGCCGTCCAACCCTGGAACCGGGATCTGAACGGCAAGTACGTCCTCGTGCTCCCGTTCGTGCCCGATCACTCGACGTGGGTGGCCCGGGTCTCCTGAACGCGGAAGCGGGCCACCGCCGCAGCCAGCCGGGCGAGGGCCTCGGGCGTCGTCGGGTCGAGCGCCACGATGAGGTGGTCCGCGCCGAGCGCGGCGTGGGCGGCGAACCCGGCCGCCACCTCGTCCGCGTCGCCGGTCAATGCGGTCCCGGACAACCCCTCGCTCGGCGCGGCCGTGGGCAGGTCCGGGTAGCGGACCTCCACCCCGACCGTGATCTGAAGCGTCGAGCGGTCGCGGCCGACGCGCGCGCAGGCCGCATCCAGATCCGCGAGCCCTGCGGTCAGCCGGTCGGTCGGCAGTCCGAACCAGGCGAGGTTCCAGGCATCGGCGTGGGCGGCGGTCAGATCCATCATCCGCGGCCGTTTGGCGGCGATGAGGATCGGCAGGTCCGGTCGAGCCGGCGGGACGAGGACCGCATCGGTGACGGAATGGAACCGCCCCGCATGGTCGGCGCGGCCGTCACGGATCAGCGAGCGGATGATCGTGAGCGAATCCTCGAACCGGCCGACCTTGTGATCGGTCGGATAGCCGAACGCCTCGTACTCCGGGTCGTGCCAGCCGCACCCGATCCCGAGGATCAGGCGACCGGTGCTGATGTCGTCGAGCGACGCGGCCATCTTCGCGAGCAGGGCCGGGTTGCGGTACTCGGTGCACATGACGAGGGTGCCGAGCTCCACGCGGCTCGTCGCCTCGGCGACCGCGGCCAGGATCGTCCAGCACTCGTGGATCCCGGTCGTCACACCATCGAACCGGAACAGCAGATGGTCGAAGACCCAGATGGAATCGAACCCGGCGGCCTCGGCTCCGACCGCGATCTCGCGGATCTGGCCATAGGACGGGACGGCGTCCATGCCGTCCTCCTGGGAAATCGGCAGGACCACCCCGATGCGCATCGTCATGCGCGGCTCCCTCCTCGTGCCGGCGGCCCGGTCCGTCCGTCGGCCGCCTCGCCGACCAAGGGTACGACGCGGCCGGGCGGCGGCGTACCGTATCCCGCAGGAGGTCTGCCATGCCGAGCTTCGCGAAGTCACCCCCGGAACTGGTCGAGCGGTTCGCGACGTTGCTGGGCCGCCGGCCCGACGTCGAGCGCCGGCAGATGTTCGGCTACCCGGCGGCGTTCGTCGGCGGGAACTTGGTCACCAGCCTCCACAACGCCTCGTGGGTCGTGCGACTGGGCCCGGACGCCACGGCGGAGCTCCTTGCCATCGATGGCGCGGGCCGGTTCGAGCCGATGCCGGGCCGCCCGATGAACGGGTTCTCGACGCTGCCACCGTCGATCGTCGCGGACGACCAGGCGCTCGACGACTGGGTGGATCGCGCCATCGCGTTCGGTCGCACGATGCCCCCGAAGCCCGCGAAGGCCGCCGCGGCCTCGAAGACCGCGAAGCCCTCGAAAGCCGGCTGACCCGACCGGCAGCGCCGGGCCTGACGATCCGGCGAGGCGGGCCTACTCGACGGCCTTCTGCACCTCGGCCTCGACGTCGGGGTCCAGGGTCGTCTGGATCACCGTCCCGCCCTCGATCGGGCGGAGGGCGGCGAGGACCGCGGCCGGCTCCGAGTCGCGCAGCAGCACGAACAGCGCCGAGTGGCCGGCGTCGAGCTTCGCGGTGACCTCACGCACGAAGTCCTTGTCCACGCGATCGCTGACCATATGGCCGATCACACCACCGCTGATGGCCCCGAGCGCGACGCCCAGCACCGGGAAGAAGATGAACAGCACCAGCCCGAGCGCGCCACCGATGGCCGCGCCGGCGACGGCGCCCGTGTCCAGGGTGCCCTTCACATGGGTCTTGCCGTCCGGGTCCTTCTGGATGACGGCCGCGTCGGAGATCTCCGTGCCGCCGGCGCTCTGGACCGACTGGAGGGCCTTGAGCGCACTCGCGGCGGCCTCCTCCTTCTCGAACGAGACGACGATCAGCTGACTCATGACGGCCTCCCGCTGGTGTCCCCCGGGACGTCGAGGGCGGAGGCTGACTGTACCCCGTCGGTGGCTGCTACGATTCGTCGCCGTGAAGGGATCCCGCTGCCTCCTGCCCCTGGCCGTCGTCGCCCTGCTTCTCGCCGCGTGCGGACAGGTCGATGTCGCTCGTCTCGCGAGCGCGCCGCCGAACGTGGTCTGCGGGGTGCAGTACGCCGTCACCGACCTGGATACGGCGCTTACCGTGCTCGCCGGCTCGGACGCCGCCTCGATCGCCGATCCCGGCAGCTCGGAGCACGCGCGGGCGCTCCAGGCGCTCGACACGCTCGACGACTACATCCGGCAGGCCCAGGAGACCCTCGCGGTCACGCCGAAGGGCGACAACCCCGAGATCCGGGACGAGCTGACCCAGGCGATCGATGCCGCCGAGCAGGCATCGGCCGAGCTGCGGACCCGGGTCGAGACCGGGGACGTCCCTGGCATCCAGGAGGCGATCGACGCGGCGGCGGTCGCCGAGCAGGCGGCTGCGAAGCTGCTGGCCGACATCGCCGCGCTCGGGATCCCCTGCCCGCAGCGACCGCCTCGACCCTCGGCGAGACCACCCAGGCCGACGCTGACGCCGCGGCCGAGCGCGAGTCCGACGCCGGAGGCGAGTGCCTCGGTCGAACCGACCGCCACTCCTACGCCCGAGCCGACGCCGACGCCTGAGCCGACGCCGACACCGACGCCGGAGGTCACGCCGACGCCCGAAGTCACGCCGACGCCGGAGGTCACGCCGACGCCCGAAGTCACGCCGACGCCCGAAGTCACGCCGACACCGACACCGACACCGACGCCCGAGCCCGACACCGACGCCCTCGCCGACACCGAGCCCATCGCCGACGCCCTCGCCGAGCCCGACACCGACGCCCTCGCCGACGCCCTCGCCGACTCCCACACCGACTCCCACACCGACTCCCACACCGACACCGACGCCGAGCCCGACACCGAGCCCATCGCCCACGCCGACGCCGACACCAACGCCTTCGCCGACCCCCACGCCGACGCCTTCGCCGACACCCAGCCGACGCCGACGCCGACACCAAGCCCGAGCCCGAGCCCGAGCCCGAGCCCGACGCCGAGCCCGAGCCCGAGCCCGACGCCCAGCGAGGCGGTCGTGGTCCCGACCGAGCCGACATCGTCCGGCGGCTCCCCGCTGCTCCCGCTCGGGTTGATCGCGGTACTCGTCGCGCTCATCGGCGGCCTCGGCTACTGGTACGTCGGTCGCGGCGCGGCGGCGCACCCTGCGGCCGGCGCAGCCGTGGTGATCGGCGCCGAGCTCCCGGCCGAGCCACCGCTCGACGACACGTCGTCGCTGTTCCCGCCTGATGAGCCTGGCGCGGCTCCGCCCGAGGAGCCGGAGTCCGGCCAGGGCGGCACGGACGGCGCCCCGCCCGCATAGCGCCTGGCCCGACGATCAGCGTCGTCGGCCGCCCTGGGTACCCTCGGTCCGAAGGCGACCGACACGCGAAAACGGCGCCGGCGACCCGAAGGCCGGCGGCGCCGTCTGCCCTGGATGGTCAGAGACCGGCGGGGCGGATGTTCTGATTGCGATGGAACAGGTTGCTGGGATCGAACCGGCGCTTGATCATCGAGAGGCGGGCGTACGTCTTGGTGCCGTAGGCCTCGACGATCCGAGCCTCGCCTTCGCGCTCGAGGAAGTTCGAGTACACGCCGACCGAGTTCGGTGCGAGCGCCTCATGAAGCCCGACCGTCCACGCCACCTGTGTGTCGCGGGTCCCGGGATCCTCGTACGGGTCGAGCACCGCGATCATGATCGGCGCGTCCCGATGGACGAACGCCGTGGCGTCCGAGGGCACGCGGGCCATCGCGCCGCCAAGGATCCGGATCTGGACCATCGCCATCGGCGACGGTGCCGTCTCGACCCCGGTCAGGATCGCGTCGATCGCCTCGTCGTCCAGGCGCTCGAGGAACCGCGAGCGGGCCACCTCGAAGCCCCGGTGCTCGGCGGCCTCGAGCAGGGCGTAGATGCCCGGGTACGGCATCCCGACGGCCAGCTCGGCGAGCGGCGTCGCGACCTCGCGGAACGGGGCGATCGCGGCGGGCCCGTCGGCCGGGTCCCCGGCGTAGACGAACATGATCGCGACCGACAGCTGGCCGACCATCTCGGCAGGCACGAACGGCGCGGGCGGCATCCGCATCACGAATGAGATGGTGGTGAGCTCCTCGGGCGCGCTCGCGGCGATCGGCTGGAGGCTGCGCAGGACGTCGGCCGTGGCCGGCATGAACAGCGCACCGCCGAAGATCCCCTCGAGCGGGTACAGCTCGTACGTGAATCGGGTGACGATCCCGAAGTTGCCGCCGCCGCCGCGGACGGCCCAGAACAGATCGGGGTGCTCGTCCTCGCTGGCGGTCAGGATGCGGCCGTCGGCCGTCACGATCTCGACCGAACGCAGCGCGTCGATGGTCAGGCCGTACTTGCGGACGAGCCAGCCGATGCCGCCACCGAGGGTCAGGCCGGCGATGCCGACCGAGCCGGTATCGCCGAAGGGCGTGGCCAGGCCGTGCGCCGCGGCCGCGGTCGTGAACTCGCGGGCCGTCAGGCCGGCGCCGGCCCAGGCAATCCGCCGCTCTGCATCGATATGCAGGCCCTTCATCGCGGTCATGTCGATGACGATGCCGCCTTCGACCGTGCTGTGACCGGCGAGGCTGTGACCGCCGCTGCGGACCGCGATCTCCGTGCCGGTCGCCCCGGCATATCGCACCGCGGCGGACACGTCCTCGGCGTTCACGGCCTTGACGATCATCGCGGGGTGCTCGTCGTACTGCGCGTTCCGGACCAGTCGCGCCTCGTCGTAGGCCTCGGTGCCGGGGAGGAGCAGGTCGCCCTGCAGCGAGCTGGCGAGGGCGAAGCGATGGGTCGCCTCGGATAGGACGTGATATCGAGTCTGGAAGGCTTCCATGCCGTGCTCCTTGGTGGGCGGTGGAGGAGGGTCACGGCGATGGTCGGGTCGCCGACGAGGTGCGTCAGCCGACGCCCGTCGAGCGATTCGGGTGGACATCCGTCCATGCGACGCGCGTGGCGTCGGCCGGACGATCGGCCGGCTCTGCGGCCCTCGCTGCCCTCGTGGTCCATTCGTCGACCATCCGACGAAGCAGCGAGCAATCAGGGGCCTCTCCAGTGTCGAACGGCGCGCGCCTCGACCGATCGGCGCCTGACAGGCCCTTCGACCGGGATCCGACGCCGGGATGTTCGTCGGATGGTCTGTCCGTGGACCACCCGCGGCCGGCGCCTCCTGCGGGCGCTCCGCCGCGACCGGGACCGACGTCAGACCGGGCGCAGGCCCGACCCAGCCTCGGCCGGCACGTCAGGCCGGCCAAGACCGACGCTCAGCCCGGGTGAGGCCCCGCCCCGGCCGCGCCCGCCCCGGCCGCGCCCGCCGCGGTCGCGGCCATCTCCGGCACGCCCGGCCGGTGCCGGTAGAACGGTGTGTGCTCGGGCGGCAGCGGGGTGTTGCCGAGGATCAGGTCCGCCGCCTTCTCGGCCAGCATCATGACCGGGGCGTAGATGTTCCCGTTGGTGACGTACGGCATCGCCGACGCGTCCACGACGCGCAGCCCGTCGAGCCCGTGCACCCGCATCGTCAACGGGTCCGTGACGGAGAGGTCGTCGACGCCCATCCGGGCCGTGCACGACGGATGGAGTGCGGTCTCGGCATCGCGCGCGACCCAGTCGCGGATCTCGTCGTCGGTCGTGACCACCGGACCCGGCGAGGTCTCGCCGCCGTTGAAGGGGGCCATCGCCGGCTGGTTGAGGATCGTCCGGGCGACGCGGATCGCCTCGACCCATTCGCGGCGGTCCTGGTCGGTCGAGAGGTAGTTGAAGCGCAGCGCCGGGTGGTCGTGCGGGTCGGTGCTCTTGAGCTTGACCGTGCCGCGGGCGTCCGAGTACATCGGCCCGACGTGCACCTGGTACCCGTGACCGGGGGCGCCGGCGCTCCCGTCGTAGCGGATCGCGAGCGGCAGGAAGTGGAACATCAGGTTCGGGTACAGGACCTCGTCGTTGCTGCGCGCGAACCCGCCGCCCTCGAAGTGGTTCGTCGCGCCCGGGCCGCTGCGCAGGAACAGCCACTGGGCGCCGATGAACGGCCGGCGCCATTTCTGGGTGGCCGTCGGCTGCATCGAGACCGGCTGCAGGCTCCTGTACTGGATGTAGACCTCGAGGTGGTCCTGGAGGTGCGCGCCCACGCCCGGCAGGTCCGCCACCACCGGGATCCCCAGGGCCTCGAGGTCCGCGGCCACGCCCACCCCGGCCAGCTGCAGCAGCTGCGGCGTGTTGATCGAGCCGCCGGCGAGGATGATCTCGCCGCCGCGAAGCGTCTCGGTGCCGCCGCCGTGCCGCTCGATCTCGACGCCGACCGCCCGCCGCCCCTCGAAGTGGATCCCGGTCACGAGCGTCGAGGTGCGGACCTTGAGGTTCCGGCGCCCCATCACCGGGTGCAGGTACGCGCGCGCCGCGCTCAGCCGGCGACCGTCGTGGATGTTCCGGTCGAACGGCGCGAACCCCTCCTGGCGATAGCCGTTGACGTCCTCCGTGAGGTGGTAGCCCGCCTCCTGGCAGGCGGCGAAGAACGCGGTGAACAGCGGGTTCGTGGCCGGCCCGCGCTCGAGGATGAGCGGCCCGTCGTGGCCTCGCCATGGGTCGTCCGGGGCGGCCGCCAGGCACGTCTCCGTCTTCTTGAAGTACGGCAGGCAGTGGGCGTAGTCCCAGGTCGCCATCCCAGAGTCGGCGGCCCATCGCTCGTAGTCGAGCGGGTTGCCGCGCTGGAAGATCTGTCCGTTGATGCTCGACGAGCCGCCGAGGACCTTGCCGCGAGCGTGGTAGATCCGCCGGCCGTGCATGAACGGCTCCGGCTCCGACTCGTACATCCAGTCGTAGAAGCGGCTGCCGATGGGGAACGTCAGGGCCGCCGGCATGTGGATGAACGGATCGATCCGCCAGTCCGACCGACCGGCCTCCAGGACGAGGACCCGGTTCGAGGGGTCGGCGCTCAGCCGGTTGGCGAGCGCGCTCCCGGCAGAGCCACCGCCGACGATGATGAAGTCGTACTTGCTGTCCGCCATCCTGGCGGCGATGCTAGCAGCGCCGAAGTTCCGGGATGACCCGCTCCGCGAGGTCGCGCAGGATCCCCTCCCCGCCTGCCGCCGGCAGGACCGTCGAGAAGTCGGTGAACCCGAGCGATCGATGGTGCTCCACGAACTCGACGTAGGCCGAGTCGTCGCGCAGGGCGTCGCGGGTCGCCCAGGTCGAGCGCCGGATCGTCGAGGGGTCGCGACCGGCGGCGACGCAGGCCGCCTCGAACCGCGCGACACGCTCGGCGATGCCCTCGCTGACGCCGGCGGTGGCGGTGCCGGCGATCTCCGGGAAGGTGTCCCACTGGTCGGCGAAGCGGGCGGCCAGGGCGATCATCCGCGGTCGATGCGCCGCGATGAGGATCGGGATCCGCGGCCGCTGGAGCGGCCGGGGCTCGAGCGGCGCGTCGTCGAGCCGGTAGTAGGCGCCATCGAACGTCGTGCGCTCGGCCGCCATCAGGCGGGTGATGAGGGTGACCGCCTCCTCGAAGCGATCCACTCGCTCGCCGGGTGGCGGCAGCTCGAGGCCATACCGCCGATGCTCGTCCTCGTGCCAGCCGGTTCCCAGGCCAAGGATCAGCCGCCCGTCGCTGACATGGTCGACGGTGACGGCCTGCTTGGCCAGGATCGAGGGATGCCGGAACGTGTTGCTCGTCACGAGGACGCCCAGGCGGATCCGACTGGTCCGGGCGGCGAGTGCCGCGAGCGTCGTCCAGGCCTCGTGGATGGGGTGATCGGGTGGCCCGTCGGTGTCGACGAGATGGTCGACCAGCCACCCGTGGTCGAAGCCGAGCGCCTCGGCCATCTGGAACTCGTCGAGCACCTGTGACCAGGGCTTGTTCGCCTGGCTCATGAACAGGCCGAACCGAGGGGTGAGGGTCATCGCCCGGATGCTACCAGCGCGGGCCCTCAGGACTTGACGCGGAAGGTCGCGACGGTCCGCTTGGGGTAGATGAGCTTCTTGCCCCCGACGCTGTAGATGCGGACGACGACCGTGTACGTGCCGGTCCGTCGGCTCGAGCTGATCGAGACCGTCGGCTTGAAGCGGCGGATCACCCCGGCCGAGAACGACCGGGCGTCGTAGGTTCGTCGCGTGATGCGGTGGCCCTTCGGGTCGTAGACGCGGATGTCGACCATCGCCTTCGTCGCCTTCGTGGCGCTCACCCGGACGGTGATCGTGACCGAGTGCCTCCGATGGACCACGGTCGGCTTGACCGTGGCGCTGCGCGCCCACGCGAGCGGCGTCGCGGCGGGCGGCGGTGGGACGTACGGCGGCGGTGTCACGCCCTCGCCGAGGTCGAGCCCGCCAGAGTCGTAGTAGGCGGCAGCGCGTTCGCGGAAATAGCCGCCGTCGTCGTCCGCGGAGAGCGACGCCCGGGTGTTGCCGTTGATGGCTGGCGGGTCGGTCGTGCCGTCGCCCATCGCGTCGCAGGCGCACGTGGTCCCGCCCGCGCCACCGCCGAACAGCAGGGCGATGACGCCGGCGTCGCGCCAGATCGCGAGGTGCGTCCCGCCGGGATCGTCGAGGAACCACTGGGCCCGGTTGTCCTGGTAGTGGCCCCAGGTGTTGTCGAGCGCCCGCATCTTCGTGTTGCCGAGTGGGATCTGCCACACGACCACGCGATGGCCGGTCCCGGCCACGTAGCCCTTGATGAAGCGGGCGTACCGGACGAAGTCGGCGTCGTCCCACCACGAGGCGCCGCCGTCGCCGTAGTTCGCGGTCTTGAAGGCGGCATCGCGGTCGGCGATGTCCGTGAACGTCAGGTCGAAACGGGCGCCGAGGGAGCCGTAGAACGCCGCCGCCCGCGCCGCCAGCGAATCCACCTGCGAGTCGGAGCTGTTCGAGTAGGCGATGTCCCAGTTCGTGCCCCACACCGAGAGGTGGTAGGCCAGCAGGACGTTGGGCGCGAGCTGGTCGCGGAGCCGGACGATCGCCCGCGCGAAGCCCGACGCGTTGTTGGGCAGGTCGCCGAGTGCCGGATCGCCGGAACTCGCGACGGAGGCCGCGATATCGGTCGCGTCGTCGTCCGTGCCGGTCGCCTGCTCGATGTACCCCCACAGGTCCGGTTCCACGTGGAGGATCACCGTCGTGTCGCCCGCGGCGCGCTGGAAGAAGAGGCGCAGGTCCTGGTAGTAGGCGGCCATCGTCGTGTGATTCGCGAGATGCGCGAGATCGCGCGCCTTCTCGTCGCCGCTCGCCGCCGGGTTCGAGAAGAGGAGCTGGTAGTACGGGAAGACCGGCGTCAGGCCCTGCTCGGCCGACTCGGCCACGTACCACGAGACGAACTGGCCATCGGTGTTCCAGGTCGCCCAGCCGTTCCCGGTGTTGACGCCGCCGGCGAGGTACTGGTAGCGGAACCCGAAGGGGGCGGACGCGTGGAGGGCGGCCGCGCCGCCGGGCGAGTCGGCCAGGCCCAGCTCCACCCGATCCGATGGCCAGCCTGCCGGCGGGCTCGGCAGTGGATCGGCCGCGCGGACCGGCACGGCGGGGACGAATGTGAGTCCCGCGGTGACCAGGGCGATGAGCGTTCGGGCCAGCAGACGACGGATCGGGGGAATCCTCAGCGTTCGTGCATGGTCGTGGCCGGACGGCCCGATGTCACTCCCACACAGGTCCCGGTCCGACCGTACGAAGGGTGTTGCCGCGGGACCACGATGCGGGTCCGGCCGGAATCACAGGCCGGGATGTGCGACCATGACGCCGTCAGCCAGCCCCCGGTCGCTCACCGGATCCGTCCGGTCGTGGGGGAAGCCGGCGCATCTCGATCGCGTCCGACCCGGGACCCATTCCCGGCTGCACCCCCAGACCAACGAGCCATTGCGCTCGGTGGCCGCCCCCGGCACGATCGAGGCCCAGTCAACCGCGGGTCCGCCCGTGATGCGATGGTCTCGGGATCCGGCGTTGGTCAGGTCTCAATGGGTCCATGGCGCCTCCCCAAGGAGATGCCCCATGCGATGGAATCGATTCGCCGCCCTGGTCATCCTGCTCCCCACCATCCTCGCCTTGTCAGCGCCATCGATGCTGGCCGCGCCCGGATCGTCGGGCGCATCGACCCCGATGAGCGCCCGAGACGCCACCACCCTCGGCAGGACCGTCCTCGCGGCCGCGTCGCTCAACGCGGCGACCGGCGCGACCTCCCGGACGGTCGACGAGGCGCTGGCCGTCCCGGCCGGTGGCGTCCCGGCCCGGGCACACAAGTCGGGTATCGCCGCAGCGGGCTCGGTCTGGCGGCGCGTGATCTATGACAAGTTCAACGGGACGAAGGTCCCGAGCCATTGGTTCAAGTACAACGGACCCTATGGTTCCGGCCCCAAGAACTGCGCGCGGCCGTCGCATGTCTACGTGACCGCGGGTCAGCTCCGCCTCCTCATGAAGTACGAGTCGAGCGGCAACTGCGGCGCCGGGTGGTACACCGGCGGGCTGATGATCAACCAGGGATTCGGCGGCGTCGACCAGCGCATCACGCTCAAGTTCAAGGTCGTGCGGAAGGGCGCCGCCGGCCATCTCGTCATCCCGATGCGTTGGCCGGATTCCGTTCCGTGGCCCCAGGGCGGCGAAGAGGACTTCTGCGAGACGGACGACCTCAAGGGCTGCTCGACGTTCCTCCACTACTCCTCGTCCAACAAGCAGATCGACCGTCGCCACACGGTCAACCTCGCCAATTACCACACCATCCGGTTCCAGCGCTACAACCATGTGGTCAAGGTCTTCATCGACAACATGACGACGCCGCGCTGGACCTACAGCGGATCGTCCGCGACGCTGCCCGACACGTTCAAGCGCGTCGTCCTGCAGCAGGAGTGCCAGCGGTCCTGCCCGTCCGGCAAGCGTGGGTACGAGTCGATCCGGATCGCGTGGATCACCATCGATACCGCCAACTGATGGCCTGAGCCAGCTCCCGGCCGACCGGCCGGGAGCGCGCGGGTTGACCGTCCGGCGTCAGTCGATCGTCCGCACGAGGTCGACCGCGAGGCACAACGACTCGCGGGCCCATGCGCTCATCGGCCGGCCGTCGCGCCAGCCCTGGTACTTGGCGGCCATCCGCCGCCGCGCGCCGTCGTCCTCGGTGGTCCCGGTCTCCGTGACGCGGGCGATCCCGGCGTACACCTGCTGACCGAGCCGGATGTGCACCGCCGGTTCGGCCTGCGCGTTGCGGACCCACTGCGCCTGCGCCCCGCCGCCCGACAGGAAGTGGATCGTCCGGCCGTCGAGGACGAACCAGAGCTCGACGGTCCGCGGCTCCCCGCTCACGCGGCCCGTCGTCGTGAGCCACGCATACGGCTGGTCGCCCGCATCGATCCCGATGGGCGGTCCCGAGTCGGGCCGGGTCGTGTCGTCACGCGTCACGAGCGGAGCTTGCCATAGTTCATTCTGGCGCGTACTATCCTCATGTGAGTGAAGTATCCGTGGCGGACGCCACCCGGCTCGACCAGACCGTCGGTGAGCTGATGGGGATCCTGCGCAACGTGCCGCACGGTGCCCCGCCGGTGCCGGCGCGCGACCTCACGCTCGGCCAGATCCGCCTGCTCTTCCTGCTGCGGCAGGACGGTGCGCTCCCGATGGGTCGGATCGCCGAGGTCTTCCAGCTCAGCTCCACCGCCTCGACCGGGTTCGTCGAGCGCATCGAGCGCCATGGGCTCGTGGTCCGGCGCCACCGGTCGGACGACCGGCGCGTCGTCGAGTGCGAGCTGACCGACGAGGGACGGCTCTTCCTCGACGGCCTGTCTGGCGTTCGCCTCGACGCGATCCGCCGCGCCCTGTCGGTCCTCGAACCTGCCGAGCTCGCGGAATTCCAGCGACTGCTCCGGCTCATCCGGACCCGCGGCGAGACGGCGTCGTGATCGCCCTCCTGCGCACCTACCTGCGGCCATACCGGCGGGCCCTGGCGCTGGTCGTGGCGCTCCTGTTCGTCCAGGCCATCACGACCCTGTACCTCCCCGAGCTCAACGGCGAGATCATCAACAACGGGGTGGCCAAGGGCGACACCGAGTACATCCTGCGCACCGGCGGGTTGATGCTGGCGATCTCCCTCGTCGCGGCGGCCTGTTCGATCGTCGCGGTCTACTGGGGGTCGAAGACCGGCATGGCCTTCGGGCGCGACGTCCGCGGCGCCATCTTCCGCAAGGTCGAGAGCTTCTCCCAGGCGGACGTCAACCACTTCGGGACGCCGTCGCTCATCACCCGGAACACCAACGACGTCCAGCAGGTCCAGCTGCTGGTCCTCATCGGGCTGAACATGATGATCATCGCGCCGATCCTCGCGGTCGGCGGGATCTTCATGGCGCTCCGTCAGGACATCCCACTGTCGGGGATCCTGATCGTGGTCCTCCCGCTCATGGCGCTGATCGTCGGGCTGCTGATGTCCCGCGCGTTGCCGTTGTTCCAGGCCGTCCAGGTCAAGATCGACCGCATCAACCAGGTCACCCGCGAGGCGCTCAGCGGCGTGCGGGTCATCCGCGCGTTCGTCATGACGCGCCACGAGGAGCAACGCTTCGAGGTCGCGAACGCGGACCTCACCGCGACGTCGCTCAAGGTCAACCGGCTCTTCGCGCTGATGCTCCCCACGCTGACGGCGATCTTCAACCTCTCGACCGTCGCGATCCTGTGGTTCGGCAGCATCCGCGTCAGCGAGGGCGCGATGCCGATCGGGAACCTGATCGCCTTCATGCAGTACGTCATGCAGATCCTGTTCGCCGTGTTGATGGCGGTCTTCATGTTCATCCTGGTCCCGCGGGCGGTCGTCTCATCGGCCCGCATCCAGGAGGTCCTGCGGACCACGCCGTCGGTCGAGGACCCGGAGAGCCCGCAGCCCGGCCCGGCCGGGGTCGGTGCGCTGGACTTCGACGGCGTCGAGTTCCGGTACCCAGGGGCACAGGATCCGGTCCTGCGCGACATCTCGTTCCGGGTCGAGCCCGGCAAGACGACCGCCATCGTCGGCAGCACCGGCAGCGGCAAGAGCACGCTCATCAACCTCATCCCGCGCTTCTACGACGTAAGCGAAGGAAGCCTCTCGATCGACGGCGTCGACGTGCGCACGATCAAGCGCGATGACCTGTGGGCCCGGATCGGGCTCGTGCCCCAGAAGGCGTTCCTGTTCACCGGGACCATCGCCAGCAATCTCCGGTTCGGCCGGGCCGACGCGACGGACGAGGATCTGTGGGACGCGCTCCGCATCGCGCAGGCGGAGTCGTTCGTGCGAGAGCTGCCCGAGGGCCTCGAGGCGCCCATCACGCAGGGTGGCAGCAACTTCTCCGGTGGCCAGCGGCAGCGCCTTGCGATCGCGCGCGCCCTGGTCAAGCGACCCGAGATCTACGTGTTCGACGACAGCTTCTCGGCGCTCGACTTCAAGACCGATGCGATGCTCCGTGCCGCGCTCGAGCGCGAGATCGCCGACGCGACGATCCTGATCGTCGCCCAGCGCGTCGGCACCATCCTCCAGGCCGACCGGATCGTGGTCCTCGATGGCGGCCGGGTCGTCGGGATCGGCACGCACCCGGAGCTGATGGCGACCTGCGAGACGTATCGCGAGATCGTCTACTCGCAGCTCAGCGAGGAGGAAGCCGCATGAGCGGCCCCGGCGGATCGGCGGGCGGTCAGGGCGCCGTCAGGCGACCGCCCCCGCGCGGGTTCGGCGGTGGTGGGCCCTTCGGCGGCGTCGGGCTCCCACCGGAGAAGCCGAAGGACCTCCGGGGATCGTTCCTGCGCCTGGCCGGCACCCTCCGCCCCGAGGCGATGCGCATCGTGCTGGTCATCGCCCTCGCGATCGTCAGCGTCGCCTTCGCCGTCGTCGGGCCCAAGCTCCTCGGCAATGCCACGGACCTGCTCTTCGAAGGGGTCGTCGGCCAGCAGACCGGCCAGATCGTGCCGCCGGTGACCACGCAGCAGGAGGCGATCGATCGTCTCAATGCCGCGGGCCAGACGAACCAGGCGGACATGCTCTCGAACATGACGTTCACGCCCGGCGTGGGCGTCGACCTCGCCGCGATCGCCAACATCCTCGTCGTCGTCACGGTCCTGTACCTGCTCAGTGCGGTGTTCAGCTGGATGCAGGCGTACGTGATGGCCGGCGTCTCGCAGCGCACGGTCTACCGCATGCGGCGGGACGTCGACGCGAAGCTCTCCAGGCTGCCACTGCGCTACTACGACAGCCATCCGCGCGGCGACATCCTCAGTCGCGTCACGAACGACATCGACAACATCGCCAACTCGCTCCAGCAGACGCTGACCCAGCTGATCACGGCGGTCTGCACGATCATCGGCGTGCTGGCGATCATGTTCTGGATCAGCCCCCTGCTCGCGATCATCTCGCTGCTGACGGTGCCGCTCTCGATCTTCGTCACGATCCGTATCGCCAAGCGCTCGCAGACGCAGTTCGCCGCGCAGTGGGCGCAGACCGGCCGACTCAACGGCCACGTCGAGGAGATGCACACCGGTCATGCCATCGTCAAGGCGTTCGGCCGGCAGCAGGAGGCGATCGAGCGCTTCGACATCGAGAACGAGCAGCTCTTCCAGGCGAGCTATCGCGCCCAGTTCCTGTCGGGCACGATCCAGCCGGCCATGCAGTTCATCGCCAACATCAACTACGTCCTGATCTGCGTCATCGGCGGCATCCAGGTCGCGAACGGGCAGATGAGCCTCGGCGACGTCCAGGCGTTCGTGCAGTACTCGCGCCAGTTCACGATGCCGATCACCCAGACCGCGAGCATCGCGAACGTCATCCAGTCCGCGGTCGCCTCCGCCGAGCGCGTCTTCGAGCTGCTCGACGAGACCGAGGAGGTCCCGGACACGGCCATGGTGGGGATCCGGCCGGTCGTCCAGGGTCGGGTCGAGCTCGAGGACGTCTCCTTCCGCTACCTTCCCGACGCGCCGCTCATCGACGACCTGAACCTCGTGGTCGAACCCGGGCAGACGGTCGCCATCGTCGGGCCTACCGGCGCCGGCAAGACGACGCTCGTGAACCTGCTGATGCGCTTCTACGAGATCGACGGCGGCCACATCCGGATCGACGGGATCGACAGCCGCGGCATGTCGCGCGACGAGCTCCGCTCGACGTTCGGGATGGTCCTCCAGGACACGTGGCTCTTCCACGGCACCATTCGCGAGAACATCGCCTACGGCCGCGACGATGCAACCGAGGAGGAGATCGTGGCGGCGGCGCAGGCCGCGCATGTCGACCACTTCGTGCGCACCCTGCCCGAGGGCTACGACACCATCCTCGACGACGACGCGACGAGCGTGTCGCAGGGCGAGAAGCAGCTCCTGACGATCGCGCGGGCCTTCCTCGCCGACCGTCGGATCCTCATCCTCGACGAGGCCACGAGCTCGGTCGACACGCGGACCGAGGTCCTCATCCAGCGCGCGATGGCCAAGCTGATGCTCGGACGCACGAGCTTCGTCATCGCCCATCGGCTCTCGACGATCCGCGACGCCCACACGATCCTCGTCATGGACCACGGGCACATCATCGAGCAGGGCACCCACGATGCCCTGATGGCCCGCCGCGGCTTCTACTTCGACCTCTACGACAGCCAGTTCGCCGAGCCCCTCGACGAGGCCGTGTAGGGCTGGTTCGGGCGTCGCCGCGCCGGCCTGTCGGGCAACTTCGGGGTTTACAAACCCGGCGCATTAAATCAGTCTCTTCCCGAAGGGATGGCGCTTCGTCAGGAGCGACGCCACCGCGATGACCGGGGAGCCCGGATCGCTGGGAGGGGGACACGATGCGTGACCGTCAATTCGTCGTCACTGGACGCGGGCGGCCGCTGGCCCTCGCCGTCGTCGCCGCGCTCGCCCTCGCGCTCGCGCCGAGGCCAGGGGCCGCGGGCGTCGTGCTCGCCGCCGGCTCGGCGGCGGACGGACCGGGCGCACTCTCCCACTTCGACCTCGCCCGAAAGGACTGCCTCGGGACCGCCCGGAACCGCACCTCGAAGGTCTGGTTCACGGTGGCCGGCGGCGTCCTGTCCGACGTCTACTACCCGACGATCGACAACACCAACGTCGAGACGCTCCAGTACATCGTGACCGACGGCGCGACCTTCACCGACCTCCAGAGTCGCGACACGACCTATACGGTCAGCGCGCTCGACGGGAGCGGGATGGCCTGTCGCGTCACGAGCACCGCGAAGAGCGGGAAGTACCGCCTTCAGACGGACTACGTCACCGACCCCGACCGGAACACGGTGCTCATGCAGACGACGCTGACGCCGCTCGCCGGCGGCACGCTCAAGGTGTTCGTCCGCTTCGATGCGACCGCGAACGGCAACGGTGGCGGGGGTGGCGGGAACGGTGGTCCGGACTCCGCCGTCGTCGACACGACGACCGGCCATCCGATCGCGGTTTCGCTCGACACGACCACGACGACGAATGCCGTCAACCGCGACTACGGGCAACCCGTGTTCGCGGCCCTCGACGGATCGTTCAGCGCCGTCGAGAGCGGCTTCGCGGGGGCGGCGAGCGACGGGCTCGTCCAGCTCGACACCGCGCACGCACTGACCCAGACCTTCGCGTCCGCGAGCAACGGGAATGTCGTGCAGACCGCCGCGGTCAAGCTCGGCCATGGCCCGAAGCCGACGTTCACGCTCGCCCTCGGGTTCGGCGCGACGCAGGACAAGGCGGTCAAGGCCGCGGAGCACTCCCTGGGCGACGGGTTCGACCACGCCCGCAAGGCCTACTCGGCGGGCTGGGCCCGCTACGACGATGGTCTCAACGACCCGTCAAAGAAGCTCAAGCACCTGTTCGGCGGCGCCGATTCGAAGCGGCTCATCGCGCAGTACTACGCGGCCGCCAACGTCATCAAGGCCTCGGAGGACAAGACGTTCCCGGGCGCGATCGTCGCGGGCCTCGCGTCGCCCTGGGGCCAGGCGATCTCGGCCGGCGATCCGGCCAACACCTACTTCGGCTCGTACCGCGAGGTCTTCTCGCGCGACCTCTATGAAGCGTGGACGGGCCTCATCGCCGATGGCGACTTCGACACCGCCCGCGACGCCCTGCGGTTCCTGTTCCAGAAGCAGCAGCTCGCCGACGGGTCCATGCCCCGCAACAGCCTGGTCAACGGCAAGCTCGCGCCCGACTCGTTCGGGATCCAGCTCGACGAAGCCGCCTATCCGCTCCTGATGGCCGACACACCGGGGATGGGGATGGCGAACCCGGGCTGCTCGTGCTACCAGCAGGACATCCGCCCAGCCGCGAACTTCCTCATCAGCCACGGTCCGGCCTTCGGCTCGGAGCGCTGGGAGGAGCAGAGCGGCTACTCGCCATCCACGATCGCCGCCGAGATCGCGGGCCTCGTCGCGGCCGCCGACATCGCGAAGCGGAACGGCGACCCGGTCTCGGCCAATCTGTACCTCGGCGTCGCCGACGACTACCAGCGATCCATCAAGGGCTGGGCGGTCACGACCAACGGACCGCTGTCGCCCGACCCGTACTTCATCCGGCTCTCGAAGACCGGCGATCCGAATGCGGCCATCACCTATGGCGTCGGGAACGGCGGACCGACGCTCGACCAGCGCACCGTCATCGATGCCGGGTTCCTCGAGCTCGTCCGCCTCGGGGAGCTTGCGCCGACCGATCCGGCGATCGCGAGCAGCATCCCGGTCGTCGACGCCACGATCAAGAGCACCACGTCGAGCGGCGACGGCTGGCATCGCTACACCGGTGACGGCTATGGCGACCGCGGGTCCGACGGACGGCCGTGGGCGCCCACGGGCGTCGGGACCGGGCATCTGTGGCCCGTGCTGGGCGCCGAGCGCGGCGAGTACCAGCAGCTCGTCGGCGGCCCGTCCAGCGCGGCCGCCTTCATCCCGCCGATGGCCGCCTTCGCCTCCGGTCTCGGGCTCATCCCCGAGCAGGACTGGGAACTGGCCGACCTCGCGGCGTCTCCGTACGGCACCGATCCGACGACGGCGTCCATCGGCTTCGCCAACGGCGGCCCGGCCGGCTCCGCGGCGCCCCTGACCTGGTCGGAGGGTGCCTACGTGCGGCTCGTGCGCAACGTCACGACCGGCGAGCTGACCGATCGGCCCGACAACACCGTGAAGCGCTACATCACCCATCCGGTCGGCGCCACGACCCTGACGATCGCGACGCCCGCCGACCAGTCGGCGATCTCCTCGTCCCCGCTGACCGTCACCGGGACCACGGCCGCCGGCAACAAGGTCTATGCGGCGGCCACGAACACCGATTCGAACTCGGCGACGACGACGGCCTCCACGACCGCCGCCTCCGACGGCAGCTACAGCCTCGACCTCGTCGTCACCGGCGGGACCAGCGTCATCAACGTCGTGGCCGTCAGCCCGACCGGCGCGACCGCACACGCGCAGCGCAGCGTGGTCTGGGACTTCACGCCGGGCACCGTGCTGCTCGACCTGACCGACCCGACCAACGACGACAACGGCCCGGGCAACTACGCCTACCCGACGTCCGGGGACTTCCATGCCGGTGCGTACGACATCACGGCCTTCAAGGTGATCCTCTCGCCGGACACGCTGACGACCACCTTCAAGCTCCAGACCCGCGACCTGTCGCCGACGTTCGGGAGCCCCCTCGGGGCACAGCTCGTCGACGTCTTCGTGCACGACCCGGCGGCCGGCACGACCTCGACCGCGGCGACGTATGCCTCGCGCCGATACACCATCGACGCGGGCTCCGCGTGGAGCCGGGTCCTCGAGGTCCAGGGCTTCGGCCAGGCCTTCCTCGACGCCAACGGCGCGCCGGTCGGCACCATCAACATCTCGGCCAACTCGATCTCGCGCTTCATCACGTTCAGCGTGCCGACCGCCAGCCTCGGCGGCACGCCGGCATCCGGGTGGGGGTTCACCGTCGTGCTGCACGGCCAGGACGGCTTCTCGCCCGATAACGACCAGGCCCGCGCGTTCGCGCCGACGCCGCAGCTGTTTGCGTTCGGCGTCTGCGCCGCCGCCAGCGCCGATCCGCATTGCACCGCCAGCCCCGGCACGGTCCCGAAGGCCATCGACGTGATCACGCCGTCCGGCGTGGACCAGTCCACGGAACTCGATTACACGCTGGGTCCGATCGTCCTCCAGGACGTCACGATCCCATGAGACCCGCGAGCGCCGGGCGCGAATGACCGACGACGCGGCACGCGACGTCCTCGTCGCGGGCGCCCACGCGCTGGCTCGTGGGGATGGGCTCGAGCCCAGGCTCCAGACCCTGCTCGAATCGATCGCGGCGGCCATCGGCGTCGCATCGGCGGCGATCTTCATCGTGGAGCCGCCCGACGGCCTCCGGATCGGCGCGTCGGTCGGACTCGAGGGTCAGGCCCGCGCCGGGCTCATCGCGGCGGTCGCCAACCCGTCGCACCCGATCGCGAGGACCGTCGCCGCCCCGGTGCCAACCTTCGATGTCCTGCCGATGGCGCCGGGCGGGCCGGCCCTGCGGAGCCACTTCCCGCTGATCGTGACTCGTGGCGGCGCGGACGCGGTCGTCGGGGTCCTGGCCCTCGCCCACGACGACCCGATCGACGTCGAGGTCCGACCGATCGTGCAGGCCGGAGCGGACCTGGCCGCGGTCGCGATCGCCGCGGTCATCGCTCCGGCAAGGAACATAGGTTCCTGACGTCCACCGGGCGAGGCCGATACTGCTTCGATCGTGAACTCTTTGGCCGCCAGCGGTGAGGCTTCCGCGGTTGCGCGACACGTCGTCTCGGCCCCGGTCCCGGATGCGGACTGGGACGCCGACGCCGTGGAAGCGCTGCGCGCTCGGGACTACGCCCGACTCGATGCCCAGGACCAGGTCTACCTCGACTACACGGGTGGCGGACTGTACGCAGAGTCGCAGCTCCTGGAGCACCAGGAGCTGCTTCGCGCGGGGGTCTTCGGGAACCCGCACTCGAACAGTCCGACCTCGCGCGCCTCGACGCATCTCGCGGACGCCGCACGCCGCGAGGTATTGACCTTCCTCGGCGCCTCCTCCGACGAGTACACGGTCATCTTCACGGCCAATGCGAGCGCCGCGCTCAAGCTGGTGGGCGAGTCATTCCCGTTCACGGAGGAGAGCCGGTTCCTCCTGACCGCCGACAATCACAACTCGGTCAACGGCATCCGCGAGTTCGCCCGTGCGCGCGGCGCTGCCGTCACGTACCTGCGCTTGCGAACACCCGACCTGCGGTTCGACGACGAGGCGATCCTCGCCGCCCTCGATCGCGCCCCGGCGGTCGGGAGGAACCTGTTCGCCTACCCGGCCCAGTCCAACTACTCGGGGGTACGCCACCCGCTCGAGTGGATCGTCGAGGCGCACGAGCGTCGCTGGGACGTGCTCCTCGACGCATCCGCGTTCGTGCCCACCAACCGCCTTGACTTGTCTCGGTGGCATCCGGATTTCGTTGCCATCTCCTGGTACAAGCTTTTCGGCTACCCCACCGGGATCGGCTCACTGATCGTGCGCCGGGAGGCGCTCCGCCGGCTGCGACGCCCGTGGTTCGCCGGCGGGTCCATCGGCGTCGCATCGGTCGTGGTGCCCCACCACACGCTCGGTGAAGACGAGATCGGCTTCGAGGACGGCACGATCGACTACCTTGGGCTGCCCGCGATCGAGATCGGGTTGCGCCACATGGCGTCGGTCGGGATCCCGACGATCCACGGCCGCGTGCAGTACCTCACCCGCTGCCTGCTGGATGGGATGACGATGCTCCGCCATCGCAACGGGGCGCCGGTCGTGCAGCTCTACGGACCGACCGACGACGGCGACCGCGGTGGCACGATCTCCTTCAACGTCCTGGACGCGACCGGCGGCATCGCGGACTTCTGGAAGGTCGAGGCATCGGCCGCCAGGCGACACATTTCCATCCGTACCGGCTGCTTCTGCAATGCCGGGGCCAGCGAGGCCGCCCGCGGCCTGACG
Organism: uncultured Chloroflexia bacterium; assembly: GCA_963755115.1. Lineage (GTDB taxonomy): Bacteria > Chloroflexota > Limnocylindria > Limnocylindrales > CSP1-4 > SPCO01. The sequence goes on along the minus strand of CAVWIK010000002.1, from coordinate 460,979 downwards.
GCTCCGGAGATGGAGCGCGTCTTCGCGTTCGGCCGGCAACCCGGCTACGAGGATCTCCGAGCGTTGCTGCCGGGCCGCGCGCTCGGAGCGGTGCGTGTCTCGGTCGGGATCGCCACGACCGAACGGGATGTCCGGCGGTTCCTGGATTTCCTCCAGGATCCGGAAGAGGAGCCCGCCTGACGCGAGTGGCGTTCGTGTACGTCAACGGCGGACGGCGGGCCGGTGTCAGGAGCCGATCTTGCGGTCGGATGGTTCGTTCGATGCCCGGACGCCGGGGAACAGCTCGACGATGAGGCGGTCGGGGAGGAGGATCTCGATCCCGTCGCGGCTCGTTCGGATGACGCCCTCGGACCGTAGGTCACGGAGGACACGCACGACGACCTCGCGGACGGACCCCACCGCGTCCGCGAGCGCCTGCTGGCTCACCCGGGCGATGAGCCGATCGCCTTGATGCTGTTCGGAGGCCAGGTCAAGGAGGTGGCGCGCGACGCGCTGGCGAACGGTCGAGAAGGCACTCCCTGGGATCTCAGCGGCGAAGGTGACGACGCGTTCGCTGAGCTCGTCGATCAGCGCCCGCGCGACGCGGAGGTCACGCTCCGCGAGGCCGATCACGACGTCGGCATCGAAGCTGACCAGATCCGAGTCCACCAGTGCCTGGACCGTCGCGGCCAGCGAGTAGCCGGGCGTGAAGAGCGAGACGACGCCCGAGAGTTCGCCGTGGCGGAGGTAGCGGACCGTGAGGCTGCGACCGTCGGGCGCCCCGACGAACACGCGAACGAAACCGTCGACGAGGAGCTCGAGATACGGGCCGGCTTCGCCGACGTCTCGAACGGTCGAACCCGCTCGCACGTGGATCCGTCTGGCGCCATCGAGCAGCGCCGCAGCGACGTCCGGGGGCAGATGCCGGAAGTGCGAGTTCGATAGCGCGTCCTGCACGGCTGCGTCATCAAGCACCGCCGCCCACCCCCCGGTCGCCATAGGGCAAACGCTAGCACCCACTCGCAACGCTTGACACTGTCGCCGGTCGCGGCTCCGTGCCGGGCCGAAGCACGATCACCCGCTGCTGATCGACTCCCTGCCCTTGATCGTGCGCCAGCCACCGGCACGGTTGTTCGCGATGATCTGGCGGAACATCGCGGTCAGCGCCCGCTCATTGATAGGCTCGTCCCGGCGGTAGGCGACGGTCCGTGCGGTCGTGTTGTCGTGGCCGGCCGTGATGATGCCCTCGGGGTCGGGGACGATCGCGCCGTCGTAGAGGAAGACGTTGACGTGGTCCTTGGCGGCGAGCAGCGCGCAGATGTTGCCGTCCAGGACGAAGTAGGGCTGGACCGTCCGCTTGATGGTCTCCTCGACGTCGGGGTCCACCTCGTGGACGAGCTCGCGCACCCGGTGGCAGATCGCCTGCTGCCAGTCGGGAAGGCGGTCGATGTAGGCGTCGACCCGAGGGTCCTTCACATACGCCATGGGCGACTCAGCAGCCGGCGTCGCTCATCGCCCCCGAGATCGCGATCTGGTGGCTGAGGAAGTCGTCGATCGTGCCGATCTTCTGGCTGTACGTGTCGATGGCGGCCTGCGTGACCGGCTCGGTCGCGAACAGCGTCTGCGCCGCCTTGCCGGCCTCCTCGTAGAAGTCGATGGCGGCCTTCGGGTCACCCAGCGGCGAAGCATGGCTGTCCAGGGCGTGCAGGTCGTGCATGGCGGCGAGGAACGCGTCGAGGTCGAGGTTGCCGATCTGCTTCGACTTGATCGCCTCGATGGTGTCCGGGGTCGTGAGCTGCGCGAGGAACTGGATCGCCAGCAGTTGCTGCGCCGCGGTCTTGATGGTGGTGCAGTCCACGCTGCCGTTTCCGGCCGGCGCGGCCGTGTCGGCCGGCTGGCCCGCGGAGGTCTGACCGGCGGTCGCCGCCGGGTTGGCGCCGGAGGCCGTGCCGCCGCCGCCACAGGCGGCAAGAAGGACGATGAACAGGACGGGGATCACGAGTCTGATACGCATGCCCGGCATCGTATCGTCGCCGAACGCTTCATGCGACTCCCCGATGCGGTCCAGACTAGGCACATCGGTCCCCTTCCCGGTCATTTCATCGAGGTAAGACGATGCTCGTTGACTCATTGGCCGTCACGACCGTCGCGGTGACGGATCTCGACCGCGCCAAACGGTTCTACCAGGACCAGGTCGGTCTGACGCTCCTCGACGAGAACCCTGGGGCGATCCGGTTCGGCGCCGGCAAGGGGTCGCAGCTGTCGGTCCGGCGCGGCCAGCCGAACGTCGGCCAGACCGTCGCCCATTTCGAGGTCGACGATATCGAGGCGGCCGTGCGCGAGCTCACCTCCCGTGGCATCACGTTCGAGGAATACGAGACGCCCAAGACGGTCGACTCCATCGCCACGATCGGCCCTGCCCGCGGTGCGTGGTTCAAGGACCCCGACGGCAACGTGTTCGGCGTGCGCGAGGGTCCGGTGCCCGGCGCCGGGTAGGTCTTCGGCCGGGGCTCGCCGGCTACCGGATCTCAGCCCAGCACGATGAGCAGGACTGCGGCGGCGCTGGCGCCGATGTACGCGATCTGGAAGGGGAGGCAACGCGAGACCTGCGCGTTGCCGATGGTCCTCGCCGTCAATTCGTCAACACCGCGCAGCGCCGCGACTCCCCCGGCCCCTGTCGCGCCGATCGCCAGCGCAGCCGAGCCATTGATCAGGCCGAGGACGACGAACGGCCAGTCGCTCAGGATCTTCGTCGGCTCCGGCACGATGAGCACGGTCAGCATGGCGACGACGATGCCGAGCACCACGATGCCCACGATGAAGAGCGCGACCAGGCTCGAGATCTCAGGATTGCCCGACCGCCAGTGGCGGATGACCAGGGCGAGTCCGATCAGCCCGCCGACGACGGCGGGTCCGGCCGCGAGGAGGCCGTACGCTGGGTCGGCCATGGAACCGGCAACGAAAATGGCCAACAACCCGACGACGACACCGAGGACGCCGACTCCCTGGCAGAAGGCCATGAGGATGACGGCCAGGCCTCGCTGGTTCGGGACGCTGCGGCTGACCGGCGCGCCATCCGATGGCCACGTACCCGTGGCGATCAGCCCGAGCCCGACCGCGGCCCCGAAGCAGGACAAGCCGGTCATCAGGAGCGGGCCCACGAACGATCTCCTTGCGGCGTCCATCGGAGCGGCGACGCGAAGCGCGGTCGCGTCTCACGACGATCCTCTTCGATCGCTTACAACTATGACGGCAGAAAACATCGATGAACGAACGCAAGCTGCAACGCAGCCAGGGCGACTCAACCTCGGACATGAAAGACGGGCCCCTCGCGGGACCCGTCTCGATCTGACCTGGTGGCGTCAGGGCGCTCGACTAGGAACGGGTCGTGAACCAGACGGTCGGGGCACCCTCGACGCCGGCGTCGTGCATCGCTGCGCGCAGTTCAGGGCTGCCGCCGAATGCCTGCGCGGCCTCGAGCGACGCGAATTCGTGCCGGACGGTGATGTCGTTCGGGTCGTCGATCGCCTGGTACACGGCCTGGTCCTGGACCCCGAGCGTCCGCTGCGTCGGCGTGAAGGCGTCGTAGACCTGGCGCCACTGCGCGTAGTCGGCCACCTGGTGTCGAACGAAGAGCGTCGTCATTCGTGCTGCCTCCGGTTGGTCTGGACCACGGCGCTTGGTCGCACCGCTCGTGCCAGCAACATCCTGCTACATCACTATCTGTCATGTCAAGTACTTATGCATCAGATGTTGCGATAGCAGACGATATCGAGTATCGTGCGGCCGTGACCCACGACGAAGACCCAAGCCGGCCCGACGCGCTCTGGAACGACGCCTGGCGTGGCGTGCTCTTCGCCACGTCACGGACCCTGCGGATCGCCGAGCCCGAACTCGTCGAGCAGGCAGGGTTCCCGCTGACCTGGCTCGACGTGCTGGCTCAGCTGTACGACGCGTCGGAGGACGGGCTCCGAATGCAGGAACTCGAACAGCGATCGCTCTTCACCCGCAGCGGCCTGACCCGGCTCGTCGATCGCATCGAGGCGGCCGGATTGGTCCGCCGCGAAGCCGTCCCGGGCGATCGGCGCGGCGTCCGGGTCGTGCTCACGCCCGAAGGGCGCCGGCGGCACGACGCGGCATTCGCCGAGCACCTGAAGGTCATCGAACGGGAATTCGGTCGCCGGTTGACCCGAGCCCAGCAGCGAGCGGTAGCCGAGGCCCTCGCCACGTTCTGGCATGACGACGACGCTGCTACCGACGACCGCGAGGCGGCCGCAGCCGAGGATTAGTCGACGCGATCATGTCGCCCGAGAGACGACGGATCGGCACGATGTTCGCCTGGTCCCCGCTGCCGACGCATCGCTCAATCTGGCTTAGGGGTGGTACCCCGGCGTCCTCGCATCGTCGCCCGGAAGCCCGCGTGCGGCCAGCGCGGCGGTGAAGCCGTCGGTGTCGGCAACGGTCAGGTAGAGGGCCGGGACGCGCAAGCCCATCCGCGGGACGGGCTTGCGGAAGTCGACGCGGACGCCGCCGCGGTTGGTGCCGCCGAACGTCAGATCCCGATGCCGGACGCTGTAGCGGACCCCGATCGCGGTGATCCAGCGCCACGGGCCCTCGATCCGCCACGACGCCAGGTTGCTCGTCGGTGTCCGGAATCGGAAGAAGCCGAAGTGCGCATCGAGCTCGCCGTCGCCGAGATCGACGTAAGCGTTGGACGGCCGGACGCCGAACAGCAGGAGGACGAGTCGCGTTCGCTTGCCGAGCTCGATCGGGAACCGGCGAGGGCTCGTCGAGCCGGGCAGCGTCACGCGATGCCGCGCCGCTTCTCGAACACGATCTGCAGATCCTGGCTGATCCCCGTCGCGAAGCCGGCCTCGCTCAAGGCCAGGTAGTACTCCCACATCCGCACGAATCGATCGTCGAAGCCGAGGCGTCGGACGTCCTCGACCTTGTCCATGAACCGAGTCCGCCAGGTGCGCAGCGTGCGGGCGTAGTCGGGGCCGATGTCCGTGACGCCACGGATGAGCAGGCGGGTGTCGCGGGTGGCCTGTTCGATGACCGCAAGCGACGGGCATAGGCCGCCGGGAAAGATGTAGGTCTGGATCCAGTTGGCGCCCCGGCGCTGCGTCTCGTAGGCGGCGTCCGGGAACGTGATGGACTGCAGGCTCATCCTCCCGCCGGGCACCAACGCGGCATCGCAGGCTCGGAAGAACGTCGCGAAGTACTCGGCGCCGACCGCCTCGAGCATCTCGATCGAGACGATCGCGTCGTAGGTGCCGTCGATCTCGCGGTAGTCGCGCAGCTGGATGTCGACGAGGTGCTCCAGACCGGCAGCCCGGACGCGCTCGCGCGCGAGATCGTGCTGCTCTCGGGAGATCGTGATGGAGGTCACCCGGCAGCCGAGCTCACCGGCCGCGTAGATGGCGAAGCCGCCCCAGCCCGAGCCGATCTCCAGGACATGCTGCCCCGGCGTGAGGCCCGCACCCTCGGCGATGCGCCGGTACTTGTTGCGCTGGGCGTCCGCGAGCGGCTGATCCGGCGACGCGAACACGGCGCTCGAGTAGGTCAACGTCTCATCCAGGAAGAGCCGGTAGAAGTCGTTGCCGAGATCGTAGTGCGCCGCGATGTTGCGCTGGCTCTGGCGGCGCGTATTGCGCCGCAGGCGATGGGCGATGGTCCGTCGCAGCTGGAGGGGTACGCGCCACCAGCCGGCCGAGAGCGCCAGCGCCTCACGGTTCAGCGCCGCCACCCGCAGGAGCGCGGCCAGGTCCGGGCTCGACCAGAGGCCGTCCATGTACGCCTCGCCACCTCCGGTCTCGCCGCCGAGGAGCATCCGCACGAGCGCGGCCTCGTCGTCGATGTGGATCTCGCCTCGATCCGCCGACGACCAGTCCCCGAAGACCTCGCGGGACCCATCGGGCATGACGACCGTCAATGCGCCGACGCGCAGCCGGGCCGCCGCAGCCCGTCCCACCCGCCAGGCCGCCTTGGCGAGGATCGTGTCCATGGTCGCGGGGCCCCGCCGCGCCGCCGTTTGCATGCTCATCGTGCAGCCGCTCCGTGTCGGTGGAAGCGTGCGCCGCGACGCCACAGGCGGAGCGCATGCCAGTGGATGAGACCGATCGTCTTGTGGGTCGTGAACGGATGCCGGATGAGCATCCGAGCGACGCTCCGGTCGGTCAGAGGCCGGCGGACCAGGTCGAGGCTCGTGTGCAGGAGGAGACCCTCGTCCTGGTCCTCGTTGATCGAGATGCGCAGGCGCGTCGGCTCGTCCCGGACCCGGACGGTGTAGCGCCCGGCCATCTCGATGAACGGGGAGACGTAGAAGTCCTTGTCCATCGAGGCCACGAACTCCGGCCCGTCCCCCGGGCGCCGGAGCGTGTACAGATGACGCTCGTGGTGCGTGTTGTGCACCTCCACGATCACCACCTGGAGTTCGCCCGACCCGTCCCGGCACAGGTAGACGCTGGCCGGGTTGAAGACGTAGCCGAAGACGCGCAGGTTCGTGACGAGGGTGATCTGCCAGCCGTCCGGGTCCGTCCCCTCGGTCCAGAGGTGCTCCCGGATCCTGTCGCGGAGATCGGCCGCCGGCGGGTCGAGATGATCGCCGTCCCGGAAGGACAGGATGCTCGGCCGGTTGCGACCGATCAGGCGGACCTTCCGCGGCACGTCGTCGAGCTCGTCGAGATCGAGCGCGACGTAGAAGACATCGTGCTCGAGCGCGTAGACGAAGGGGCGCGCGCGGCGATGGCGCACCTTGCCCTCGAGCAGATGCGACCTCACGCCGCACGCTCCCGGGCGGCCGGCGAGAGCAGCTCGGCCACCTCGAACCCGGATCGACAGCCGTCCTCGTGGAACCCGTAGCCGAGGTGCGCGCCGGCGTAGAAGGTCTGCCGCCGACCCTGCAGGCCCCGCAGGGCCACCTGGGCATCGAGTGTCCGGAAGGTGTACGTGGGGTGGCTGAAGGCGCGCTCCACGATGACGTGTTCCGGCGCCACGCGGTCGCCCGGGTTCACCGAGGTGAAGTATTGGGTCGGCCCGGCCAGCGACTGCAGCCGGTTCATGTGATAGGTCATTGTCAGCGCATCGCCCGGTCGCAGGCAGTCCGCCTGGTCGACGTTCCAGGACGCCCAGGCGTCGGCTCGTTGCGGCATGAGGCGACGGTCCGTATGGAGCACGACCTGGTTGGTCGAGTACTCGAAGGCGCCCAGGACCCGCCGTTCGCGCTGGTCCGCGTCGTGGATCAGCGCCAGGGCATCGTTGGCGTGGGTCGCCATGACGACCACGTCGAACCGCTCCCCAGCACCAGCCCGCGTCCGGATCGTGACCCCGAGGTCGTCGCGCGACACGTCGATCACCGGCTCCCCCTGTCGGACGGCCCCGACGGGCAGCGCCGCGACGATGCGCTTGACGTACTCCATCGAACCGCCGCGGATGGTCCGCCACTGGAGCGATCGCGCGACACCGATCAGGCCGTGATTGTCGAGAAACCGAAGGAGGTAGTCGACCGGGAAGTCGAGGATCCGATCAGGCGCCGTCGACCAGACCGCCGAGGTGATCGGGACCAGGAAGTGATCGCGGAAGCCCGATCCGAACCCCCGATCGTCCAGGTAGTCGCCGAGGGTCTCGCGAGACGGGGCCGCTTCGTCGAGCCGCCCGCGCGCGTCTCGGTAGAACCGCAGGATGTCCGCGATCATCCGCCAGTGCGCCGGCCGGACGAAGGCGTCACGACGGGCGAAGAAGCCACGGAAGCCCCGGGAGCTGAATTCCGCGTGGCAGGCGTGACAGGTGGAGCCCAGGGACATGTCGCTCGGCTGCGTCTCCGCGCCCAGTTCGGCGAGCAGGCCGGTGAAGCGCGGGTAGGTCGGTTCGTTGAAGACGATGAAACCGGTGTCCACGGGCACGAGGCCGGTCGGTGCCTCGACGGGCACCGTCTTCACATGGCCACCGACGTCGGCATCCGCCTCGAACAGCCGGATTTCATGGTCGTGGCGCAGGGCGTAGGCGGCGGTCAGGCCGCTGACCCCGGCCCCGACGATCGCGATCTTCACGTCAGATCCGGGTCGAAACGGCCGATCGCTGCGCCCGAGCGGGCATCGAGCGTGCGCTGCATCCCCGTCAGCGCGTCTTGACCGATCTTCGCGAACGCCCGGCCGAGGAACGGCTGGACGAGCCGCAGCGCGCCGCCCAGGCGGATGTCAGCGGTGTAGTGGATCAGGGTGCCCGTCCCGTCCGGCACGAAGCGGATCTCGTCGACCGCCGAGATCCCCGACCCCTCGCCGACGAGGACGACGCGGGCCGAGGGCTCGAAGACGGAGATCCGATATTCCATCGGAGCGACACGTCCGCGGAGGCGGACCCCGAGCCGGTAGCAGGCCCCGACGCCGACCGGGCCTTCGTCGATCCGGGTCGATGTCGCGACCCCGGGGTCCCAGTGCATCGCGTTGGCGAAGTCCGCGACGTACGCGAACGCCGCATCCCGACCCAGCGAGGTCCGGATCTGTTCATCGAGCCTGGTCATGCGATCCTCCGATGTGGGGTCTCGGGCAGTGGATCGGGCGCGCCGGACAGCGCCACCACGACCTCCCAGAGCCGGCGCCGATCGCCAGCCGAGAGGCGGGTCCCTGGGATCCGATCGAACGGGCGGGGCCGGCGGTCGAGGAAGAGGTCGCCGCTCCGCTCACCGCCTTCGGGCGCGGCCGCCAGCCAAAGCAGCGTGTCGATCCCTTCGGACGCGCTCCGGAGGACCGACGCCATCAGGCGATGGAAGGTCGGCAGGGCCTCGGCAAGGCCGGGCGTGTCGGCCCAGCCCGGGTGCATCGCGTTGACCGTGACATCCGCGTCGCGGCCGGGCGGCACGAGACGGCGCGCCCATTCGCGGACGAGGGCGACCTGGATCCGCTTCGCCCGGGCGTAGGCCCGTGTGCCGGAGTAGGGCTCGGAGCCCCACTGGAGGTCATCGAAGTCGACGCCCTGGAAGTACAAGCCACCCGAGGTCACCGCGAGGATCCGCGAACCCTCGGTTCGCTGGAGCAGCGGCAGGAGGCCCGACACGAGCGTGAAGGGCCCGACCACGAGCGTTGCCAGCGTCGCCTCGATCCCGTCCGGCCCGACGGTCCGCCTCGGGAAGATCGCGCCGGCGTTGTCGATCAGGACGTCGAGTCGCGGCTCGGTCACGAGGACGCGTGCCGCGGCTGCGCGGACCGATGCGAGCGAGCCCATGTCGGCGACGACGACCGGGAAGCGATCCTCGCCATGCGTGGCCACCAGGGCATCGCGGACCGCCGCCAGGCGCTCCTCGCTGCGGCCGACGAGGATGATCCGCGCACCGAGCGCGGCGAGTGCGTCCGTCGCTGCGCGCCCCAGGCCCGAGGTCGGACCGGTGATGAGGACGGTCCGTCCGTCGAGTGCGCCGGCGGACGGCATCGCCCAGCTGAACAGGCGACGCCGGACCGCGATGCCCACCCGACTGAAGCTCCCGACGATCGACAGCTCCAGGGCGCCATCGACCAGCGCTGCCGCGTCGAACGGCGAGAACGGGTCGGATCGGCGAGACATCGACGGGGACTCCGGTAGCGGTCGAGGCGGCACGAAGCCGCCCGAGTGGGTTGTTTGTTCACCCTTTGTACAGGGTGGTCCGAACACTACCAGTGCTGTCTATGGTTCGTCAAGGCTTGCGGACGCTGCTATATTGGACAAACCATGTACACCATCAAACAGGCAGCGGCCCGTACCGGGCTCAGCGTCCCGGTCATCCGGGTCTGGGAGCGCCGCTACGGGGTCGTCCAGCCAAGCCGTACTCCGGCCGGCTACCGGCTCTACGACGACGAGTCGATCGCCCGCCTCGCGGCGATGCGCCGGCTGGTCGCCGATGAGGGTTGGCAACCACGCCAGGCGGCCCTGCGTGTGCTTGAGCCGGGCGCCGATCTCGCGACGCTGGGCGGTGGCCGCGTCGGGAGCGACGCGGGCGAGAGCGTCGCCACCGGGGTCGAGGAGGGCGACCGCGAGGCGGCCCTCGTGCAGGCATTCCTCGCCGCGGCGCACGAGCTGGACGTGCCGGCCATTGAGCGGATCCTCGACGAGAGCTTCGCGTCCCACCGCTTCGAGCTCGCCATCGAGGGTCTCGTGTCCCCCGCCCTGCGAGCCATCGGCATCGCCTGGGCCCAGGACGAGATCGACGTCGGCGCCGAACACGCCGCGAGCGAGACGGTCCGGCGCCGATTGGCCCGCTTCTTCGACGCTGCAGGCCTTGGCGGCCGACCGCCACGGGTGATCGTCGGCCTGCCTCCCGACGGTCATCACGAGATCGGGGCCTTCGCCTTCGCGGTGGCCGCCCGGAGGGCCGGACTCGACGTGCTCTATCTCGGGGCGAACGTGCCGGTCGAGAGCTGGCTCCGGACCGTCCGCGAGACCACGGCCCCGATCGTCGTGCTGGGAGTGGTCACCCCGACCGATGTCGCCGCGGCCGGCGCCGTGGTCGACGCGCTCAGCGTTTCGGCCCGACCGCCGATCTGCCTCGTCGGTGGCCCGCTATCCGCCGATTCGCTCGATGGGCTGCGGACCATCCGGCTCCCGACAGGACTCGACGACGCGGTCGCGGCGGTCGTCGGGCTTCTCGGCTCCGACGAGAAGCCTGTTCGCACACGGGTCTAGTCGACGCCGAGAGGGCGCCTCGAGCCGGCGAGTGAAGATTAAGGAGCCGACAGGCCCCCGCCTAAGCCTTTGCACGATGTTCGCATCGTCCCCGCTGCCTACCGTCCAATGCATCAGCCGACTAGCCGGCTGGCACGAAGGATGGAAGGAGAACGACGATGAGCGCGACGATCAAGACTGCGGGACAGTCACAAGGCGTTGCCGGGCTGGGCCCGATGAGGTACCTGGTCGGTGCTGTCCTCGCGGTCAGCATCGCGGCAGGGGGCTTTGCGATCGGTCGGGTGAGCTCCGACCAGCAGCAGGCAGCCGCGGTCAACGGCGGATCCGTATCGGCAGGCGCGGTCCATCCCGAGCGCGGGACGGCCAACTATCGGCGGACGCTGCCAGCGCTGACGCAGCCATCCAGCTCGACGATCCGCGATCGGCAGCGCCACCACCCGGCGCAGTCGAAGTGAGCATCGTCGCGCCGAGGCGCTGCGTCGCCCCGGCGTGAGCCGGCGACCGATCGGTCGGACTACCTCGGTCCAGGGCCTCGCGTCGAGGTCGGCCGGCGACGGCGCCGATCCACCGCGGCCACGACTCGCCGCCATCCGCGGACGAGGCGAGCCCTGACCGGGCTCCGGCGCCGGAGCTCGAAACAGCGATCGGGGATCCCCGACGCGTCTCGGAAGTGGGGGTATCGGGCGTACCGACGGTTCCGCTCCGTGATCGCATCCTGCCGCGCTGCACTCGCTGGGCAGCGGACGATGTCGATGAGCTCAGTCTCCAGGCCATGCTCGAGGCAGTACAGGCGCAGCGCCTGGCCCGGTGAGGTGTCGAGGCTCCGGGCGCTCGACTGCCACTGGGCCACGATCCGTGCCCCGAGGTCGAACGCCTGGCGCCGTCGGTCCGGTTCGAGTCTCGACCATCGAGACGAGAAGGTGCGAAGAACGTCGACGATGTGTCGCTGCATCAGGCGGTCGAGCTCGCCTCCCGGCGGGCGACGGACCTCGACGGCCTGGATCCTGCGATCGATCACCTCCAGGTATTCCAGGGGATCGACCGACATGGTGCGGCGATTGCCGCGACGGACGTAGTAGCACGCGTAGTGGGCGACCACCGAGATGCCGTCCGACTCGAGGTAGGCGATGGTCGTGAAGAGCCCGTCCTCGTGCGCGGCGAGCCCCTCCTCGAAGCGCAGGCCCAGCCGCTCGATCAATGACCTGCGGAAGAGCTTCAGCACGGACAGGCTGCCGAAGACGTCCTCCAACGTCGCCCGACCGCGGGTTCGGCGGAACGCGCGGATCGGGAGACGGCGTGCAGCGCGCAGCGACGCGAAGCCCGGGACTCGAATGGCCGGTGCCACCGGTACCGATGGTGCTTGTCGCATCTGCCCCCGGACGGGTAGCGTGACCCGTGCCGTCCGCCGCAGGAGTCGATCGCGCCCGATGCCTCACCCTCGCCGCGCCGTGTTCGCCCTCACCCTCGTGCTCGTCGCGCTCGCGATCGTCCCACCGGCAACCGCCGCCGCGGCGGGCCGGTTCACCGACGACAACGGATCGAAGTACGAGAAGGCGATCGAGGCCGTCGCAGCCGCGGGCGTCATGCCGGGCTGTACGACCCACCACTTCTGCCCAAAGACGGTGGTCACCAGGGGCAGGCTTGCCGCATACGTCTCTCGCGCGCTCCGCCTCTGGCCGAGGGTCACGACGCGGTTCAGCGACGTCCCCAGCTCGCAGGTCATCGGGGTGCAGAAAGTCGTGGCGGCCGGGATCATGGCGGGCTGCACGCCTACGCGCTTCTGCGCGAAGACGGCGGTCACACGGGGGAAGATGGCCATGGTCCTGGTCCGGGGTTTGGACCTCACGGCCACCGGCAAGGGCAACTTCAAGGACGTTCCGAAGGGCCACCAGTACGCGTCGGCCATCGACCGGATCGCGACCGCCGGATTGGCCGTCACCTGTGGGAGCGGAAAGTTCTGCCCGGATCGCAAGATGACCCGGGCCGAGGCCGCTGGGTTCCTCGCCAAGGTCATCGCGTTCCCGCGCGTCACGCCGCCGCTCCCGACCGCGGGCAACCCCGACGGGACCGCCTCGATCCCGTCGGAAGCGCAACTGGTGGACACGTCGCACCCCGACCACGTGGTCGGGACGGGCACCCCGACGAGCTGCACCGGCGCGAAGGTCGCGGCCGCCGTAGCCAAGGGCGGGATCATCACGTTCGACTGCGGCCCTGACCCGGTGATGATCCCGATGACGCAGATCGCCAAGGTCTTCAATGACCAGCCCGATGTCGTCCTCGACGGGGGTGGCCTTGTCACCCTCGACGGCATCGGGACCCGCCGGATCCTGTACCAGAACACGTGCGACCCGGCGCAGGTCTGGACCACGAGTCATTGCCAGGACCAGGATCACCCCGTCCTGACGGTGCAGCGCCTCGTCCTCGCCAACGGCAAGGCGTCGGGCACCGCCACGATGAATGGCGGCGGTGCGATCTTCGTCCGCGGAGGGCGGCTGCGGGTCATCGACAGCCAGTTCTACGGCAACCGATGCGCCTCGACCGGGCCGGACGTCGGCGGCGCCGCGATCCAGGTCTTCTCGCAATACCACGGACTCCCGGTCTACGTGGTCAACAGCACCTTCGGCGGGCCGGGCCACCTGCGCAACGAGTGTTCGAACGGCGGTGCCATCTCGAGCATCGGCGTGTCGTGGACGATCCTCAACAGCTGGTTCACGGGGAACCACGCGATCGGCACGGGTGCCAACCCCGCCAAGAAAGGCACGCCGGGCGGCGGCAACGGCGGGGCCATCTACAACGACGGCAACGAGATGCTCCTGCACGTGGAGGGCACGCGCATCGAGGGCAACACCTCGAACCACGAGGGCGGGAGCGGCATCTTCTTCGTGAGCAACGACCGGTCGGGGTCCGTGGAGATCGTCGACTCGATCCTGCGCAACAACACCGGCGACGGCTTCAAGACCTACCCGGGGATCTTCTTCCTGGGCCAGTCGATCACGTTCTCCGGCTCGACGGTGGAGTAGGCCTCACGAGATCACGGCCCGGCGGCAGAGCAGACCGGGCGCGCGGCGCGTCACGGAAGCTCGGCGAGGCGGCGCTCGAGGAAGCGACGCTCCGGCTCCTTTCGGGCGAGTTCGAGCGCGCGCTGGTACGCCGCTCGCGCAGCACCGTCCTGGCCGAGCTGGCGCAACAGGTCGGCCCGTGCTGCGTGCGCGAGGTGGTAGTCGTCGAGCACGCCCGTCGCGAGGAGCGTTTCGATCAACGGGAGCCCGGCGTCGGGTCCGTCCCGCATCGCGATCGAGACCGCCCGGTTCAGTTCGATGACGGGTGACGGGTCGGCGATGAGCAGCTGATCGTAGAGCTCGACGATGCGGCCCCAATCCGTGGCCGAAGCCGTCGGTGCCCGCGCATGCACGCCGGCGATGGCGGCCTGGATCGCGTACGGACCGACCTGGCTTCCGGAGTACGCCCGCTCCAGGAGCGCCGACCCTTCCGCGATCAGGCGGCGATCCCAGGTCGCGCGATCCTGGTCGGGGAGCAGGACCAGGTCGCCCTCCGCGGACGTCCTCGCCGTTCGCCGGGCTTCGTGGAACACCATCAGCGCCAGCAGGCCGTCCGTATCGGGACCCGGCAGCAGGTCCACGAGCAGGCGCCCGAGTCGGATCGCCTCGGCGGAGAGGTCGGGCCGGGTCAGCGAGTCGCCCGACGAGCTGGCATACCCCTCGTTGAAGACGAGGTACACGACGCGCAGGACGGCCTCGAGTCGGTCCGGAAGGTCGGCCCGGGCCGGCACCTCGTACGGGATGCGCGCCGTCCGGATCTTCGCCTTGGCACGGACGATCCGTTGGGCGATCGTCTGCGGGCTGGTCAGGAAGGCGCGGGCGATCTGCTCGGTCGTCAGGCCGCAGACCTCGCGCAACGTCATCGCGATCTGCGCATCCGGCGACAGGGCCGGGTGGCAGCAGGTGAAGATCAACCGCAGGACATCGTCATCGACATCCTCCCGGACCATCTGGGCTGGATCCGGCGCTGCCTGATCGAGCTGCATGGCCAGCTGGCCGAGCGCCGCATCGAATTGTGCCCGCCGGCGCAGTCGGTCGATCGCCTTGAACCGCCCGGCCGAGATCAGCCACGAACGGGGGTTCCCCGGCACGCCCTCTCGGGGCCACCGGTCCGCCGCCGCCAGGAAGGCGTCCTGGACGCCCTCCTCGGCCAGGTCGAAGTCGCCAAGCAGGCGGATCAACGTCGCCAGCACGATGCGTGACTCCGCCCGGTAGATCGAGTCGATAAGCTCGGACGTGGCATCGGCGGCGGTCACGGGCGTGGCGCGTGGGTGCTCTTTTCGCGGTCGCGGACGATCTGGGCGAGGTCGCGTTCGGGGCGTATCTCGATGCTGCCCACGGCCGCGACGGGCAGACCCGCCGCGATCTGGATCGCCTCGTTCAAGTCCCGGGCCTCGATGAAGACGAAGCCACCGAGCTGCTCGGTCGTCTCGGCGAACGGGCCGTCGACCGCCGACATCCGGCCGTTCCGAACGCGCACGGTCGTCGCGGTCGTGACCGATTGGAGCGCTGAGGCGGCGATCAGGTGGCCGCTTCGCCGGAGCTCGTCATTGTTGGCGAGCGAGACTTCGTCGAGCGTCGCACGCTCGCTCTCGGGCATATCTTCGAACTTGCCTTCGTCGACGTAGACGATGCACAGGTATCTCATCGGGACGCTCCTGCCTCCGGGCTCGTGAGTCGGACACCGAGTGGTCGCTCGAGGGACGTCGAAATCGACAACGGCAATGGTCGATTCCTGCCCCGATCGGTCGACAACCTGGTGCGCCGCGCCATCGTGTTCGCGGTCCAACCAGGAAGGAGCGCCCATCGTGGCCGAACTTCGCTTCCTCGTCGAGTTCACGGCGTCCATCGCCGTCGTCGCCGTACCGGTCGCGATCCTCATCCGACGCGTCTCCGGCCAGGACGGGATCGACTTCGGGGATCTCGTCAGGCCAGCGCCGGGGCCGCTGCTCAGGCCGGCGCCGGCGGAGGAGGATCCGCCGCCACGCTGGCGGCCCGAGTGCATCCGGCCATGGTCAGTCGATGATCGAACCGGGATCGGCTGCCGTCCGGTCGATCCGGGCAGTGAACGGGGGCGCTTCATCGGCCGGGGCGAGCCGATCTGAACTCCGTTCCCAGCGCTCGATCGCCGACAAGGATCGTCCGGATCAAGAACACCGGTTCGTGGGGCGACAAGAACTCGATGCCGCGCACGCCGGCAAACGGAGGATACTGTCGCGCGTATGGTCGGCCCGAGGGCACTCGGCGATTGGGACAGTGCAGACGCCATGACGCGGCCCCAGCACGAGACGCGATTTCGGACGCTCGTCGAGAGCATCCCCGGCGCCGTGTACCGTCGCGCGTCGGAGCCGCCCTGGCAGTTCGCCTACGTCAGCGACAGCATCGACTCGATCACCGGGCGCGGAGCAGCAGATCTCATCCCGGCCGACGCCCTCCTGCCTCTCCCCGAGGACCTGCCCAAGTTCGCCTCCGCGATCAGCGATGCGGTGTCGACCGGGCAGCCCTTCGAGCTCGAGTACCGGGTCGGTCACGCGGACGGGACCACACGTTGGATCCAGGACCGTGGGCGACCCGAGCGCGACCCGGAGGACGGGCTGACCTGGATCGGCGGCGTGCTGTTCGACATCACCGAGCGCAAGGAGGTCGAGCGGGGGCTGGTCGAGCAGCGTGCGAGGCTGGTCACGCTGATGGACACCATCCCCGATCACATCTACTTCAAGGATGCAGACAGCCGGTTCACGATGATCAGCACCGCCCTGGCCCGGTCGTTCGGCCTGGATGATCCAGTCGAGGCGATCGGCAAGGCGGACGCCGACTTCTTCAGGGAGGAGCACGCGCAGCGAGCCCTGGAAGATGAGCAGGAGATCATCCGATCCGGCCAGCCGGTCATCGGCCAGGAGGAGAAGGAGACCTGGCCCGACGGCCATGTGACCTGGGCGTCGACGACCAAGCTGCCTCGGATCGATCCGGACGGGCACGTCCTCGGGACGTTCGGCATCTCCCGGGACATCACCGCCCGCAAGCGGGCTGATGCGGAATTGGCGGTCACGAACCAGCGCCTCGAGGCGGCCATCACCGAGGCGACGGAGAAGACCCTGCTGGCCGAGCTGGCCAACTCGGCCAAGAGCGAATTCCTGGCCAACATGAGCCATGAGATCCGCACCCCGATGAACGGGGTCATCGGGATGATCGGTCTCCTGCTGGACACCGAGCTCGACGACGACCAACGCCATTACGCGGAAACCGTGCGCGCAAGCGGCGAGTCGCTGCTGGACATCCTGAACGACATCCTCGACTTCTCCAAGATCGAAGCGGGCGGCGTCGAGTTGGAGGCGGTCGACTTCGATCTGCGGGTCCTGCTCGATGACTTCGCAGTCGCCCCGGCAGTCCGCGCCCAGGCCAAGGGGCTCGAGTTCATCTGCGCCGTCGCGCCCGACGTGCCGGCCTATCTCCTCGGTGACCCGGGTCGTCTGCGCCAGGTGCTCACGAACCTGACTGGAAACGCCCTGAAGTTCACCCAGGAGGGCGAGGTCTCGGTGCGAGCCGGACTGCTCGAGGAGACCGACACGGACGCCGTCGTCCGCTTCTCGGTCAGGGACACGGGCATCGGGATCGCCGCTGAGAAGCACGACGTCCTGTTCGAGAAGTTCACCCAGGCGGATGCCTCGACGACACGACGGTACGGGGGAACGGGTCTGGGTCTCGCGATCTCGAAGCGGCTCGTCGAACTCATGGGTGGCGAGATCGCCCTGGTGAGCGAAGAAGGTCACGGCTCGGAGTTCTGGTTCACGGTGCGGTTCGGCAAGCAGGGCGACCACGAGCGCATCCACGTGTCCGACGACGAGATCCGGGGCATCCGCATCCTGGTGGTGGACGACAACGCGACCAACCGTGAGGTCCTGTCGACCCAGCTCAGGGCGTGGGGCGGGGTCCCCGAGGAGGCGACCGACGGCGCGTCGGCGCTGCTCGCGCTCGAGCGCGCGAGGGATGCGGGTGATCCGTTCGTCGCGGCCATCCTCGATATGCAGATGCCCGAGATGGACGGGGCGGACCTCGCCCGCGCGATCAAGGCAGACGAGACCTTGAAGAACACTCGGCTCGTGCTCATGACCTCCCATGGGCAGCGCGGTGATGCGCACGAGATGGAGGAGCTCGGGTTCTCGGCCTACCTGGTCAAACCGGCCCGGCAGTCGGACCTGTTTGACAGCTTGTCCGCCGTCCTGGCCCGGTCCGCGGTGAGCCGCGCCAAGCAGGGCATCGTCACGCGTCACGTCGTGCGCGAGATGCGACGCGACGCGGTCCGCATCCTCCTGGCCGAGGACAACATCACGAACCAGCAGGTCGCCATGGGGATCCTGGCCAAGCTGGGGCTCCACGCGGATGCTGTCGGCGACGGCGCCGAGGCCGTCGCTGCACTCGAGCGGGTCACGTATGACCTGGTCCTCATGGACGTCCAGATGCCCGAGATGGACGGCTTCGAGGCGACCGGACGGATCCGCGATCCGGAGTCCGCAGTGCTCAACCACAGCATTCCCATCGTGGCGATGACCGCCCACGCGATGCAGGGCGACCGCGAGCGGTGCCTCGAAGCCGGGATGGACGACTACGTCACGAAGCCGATATCCCCCGAGGCGTTGGCCGAGGCCCTGGATCGATGGCTCCCGCGGGACGACGCAGTCTCTGTCGCGCACGCGCCGGCGGACCCCGGCTCGGCCTCGACGACAGCCCTGGTGTTCGACCGGGCGGGGCTGATGGATCGGCTGATGGGAGACGAGGTCCTGGCGCGTGCGGTGGTGGATAGCTTCCTGAACGACGCCCCGAGCCTCATCGAGGCGCTCGGGGACTGTCTTCGCGCCGGCGACGCATCGGGCACGATCCGGCAGGCCCACACCATCAAGGGCGCATCGGCAACCGTAGGGGGCGATGCGCTCGCCGCCGTCGCCCAGGAGATGGAGAGCGCCGCCACGGCCGGCGACCTCGATCAGGTCCGGGAACGTCTCCGTGACCTCGAGTCCGAATTCGGCCGGCTGCGGGCCGCGATGGGCGATCTCGTCGGTCCGCCGGCATGAGTGAGACGCGCAACCACGACGTCTCGCTGTCGGATCGCGCGTGGGACACGTTCCGGTGAGGATCCTCATCGCCGACGATGACGCCACCTCGCGCCTCGTCCTCACGAGCGTCCTGCAGAAGTTCGGTCACGAGGTGGTGGCGACGGTGGATGGCACCGAGGCCTGGGAATGCATGCAGGGACCCGACGCCCCGGCCCTGGCCATCCTCGACCGGATGATGCCGGGCCTCGCCGGGGTGGACGTCGTCCGGCGCATTCGAAGCCTGGAATCCGACGAACCCCCGTACCTCATCCTGCTGACGTCCATGAGCGGGAAGGCTGACATCGTGGCGGGATTGGAGGCCGGTGCCGACGATTACCTTTCCAAGCCGTTCGACCCGGGGGAGCTCCGCGCTCGGGTCGACGTCGGCCGTCGCGTGACGGAGTTGCAGGCGAAGCTGCGCGAGGCGCACGACGCGCTCGCCTACGAGGCTATGCACGACCCTTTGACCGGCGCTCTGAATCGCCGAGCGTTCACCGATGTCCTGTCTCGCGCCCTCTCCGAGGAGCATCGGCATCGCCAGGGGCTGGCCCTGGGGATCTGCGACATCGATGAGTTCAAGAAGGTCAACGACGTGCATGGGCACAATGTCGGCGACGAGGTGCTGTGCGGGCTTGTGCAGCGGCTGTCGGGCAGCCTGCGTACGGAGGATGTGTTGAGCCGCCATGGCGGAGATGAGTTCGTGGTGATCGTGCAGCACACCGGACACGCTGACGTGGGCCAGCTCTACGAGCGGGCGCGGGTCGCGGTCGCAGCGAGCCCCTTCCACACGCAGGCGGGGGACCTGTCCATCACGCTCAGTTTCGGCGTGAGCGCGTGGATCGAGGGCGACACGGCGGATGACCTGCTCGGCGCCGCCGACACGGCGTTGTATCGGGCCAAGCACGCCGGTCGGAATCGCGTCGTGGTGGCCGAGGAGCGGGCCACGTAGACCACCTAGTCGTCGGCCGCCACCTCGCGCAGCCTGCGATCCCTCGGGCTGATGCACATGGCCGACGCCTAGACCACCGTGTCGTCGCCGGCGATCCGCAGGACCGGCGTCGGCCCCTCGAGCGCGGTCCCGGTGGTCGCCGTCAGGAGAGGTCGAGGCTGCAGCCGAACGGTCGCGTCGTGGGCCGCCGGACGTCCCGATCCGCCAGGACGTCATCCAGCGCGTTCCGAAGGTCATGGCTCGTGACCCTCGCCGGCAGCCGCGAGTCGTCGAACCGGCCCTGGTACCGGAGGCGTCGGGCGCTGTCGAGCACGAACACGTGGAACGTGCAGGTCGCCCCATACGCCTTTGCCACGCGTTGGCCGTCATCCACTACGTACGGGAACGCATAGCGGTCTTCGGTGGCGCGCTCGACCATCCGCGGATAGCTCTCCTCGGGATAGAGGTGCGGGTCGTTCGAGTTGATGGCCATGAGCTGCACGCCGCGCGGGCCGTAGTCCTGCTGCAGCGTGTTCATGCGCTCCGCGTAGGCCTTCGCCGTGGGACATCGGTTCGAGGAGAAGATGAGCACGAGGACGTCGCGATCGATCAGGTCCGAGAATCCATGCCGTCCGCCATCGGTCCCCAGCAGGCCCTCGACGAGCGGGCCCTGCGCCCCGACCGGGAGCGTCGTCCTTCCGGGCGGCGCCTCCGCGATCTCGAGCGACGTCACGCCGTCGCGTGCGCGGCGAAGCGCTCCGGGAACTGCGCGACGATCCCGTCGTGGAGGGTGTCGGCGAGGACCATGATCTCGGTGAAGATGTCGTCGAACGCGGCGACGTCCGCAGCCCAGTCACCGCTGATCCGAGCGACGGCCTCGTCCTTCGTGAGCTTGAGGTGGAGCGCGAGCAGGTCGAGGACGTCGGCCTCGGGCCAGTGCGGGTTGGCCCCGGCCAGGAAGGCGGCGATCTTCTCGATGTTGGCCGTCCAGCGCGCGTCATGCGTCGCGAACGCGGCCTGGTCGCCCGTCTTCGCTGCGGCGACGAGATCGACGGCGATCAGGATGTGCTCCTTGAGCAGCTCGGTCAGCCGGTCGCCGGCAGCCTTCCCGTAGAAGCCCGCGACGGCGCCACCGATGTCCTCCTGGTTGGTCAGCAGGCGCGTGGCGGCCGCGTCCGCGTCCGGTGTCCCCGCGACGGCGGCGACGATGTACTCGCGGGTCCAGATGACGTGATCGGACCACAGCTTTCGGAGTGCGAGCCGGACCGGCTCCCTGGAAATCGCCATCGCGTCTCCTCGTATCGTCGTGGAGGCAGTGCCGGTGCGATCGCCAGTCGAGCGGGCCGCCCGGTCGGCCTTTCTAAATGTAGTAGGCGCTACTCTTACAGGTGCCTGACCGGACGTCAAGTCTTTCGCTAACCAGTCTTGCTGATACAATCGGCCGCATGACGAGCGACGATCCGATCGATGCTGTCGCCGCGCTCGCGGAGCCGACCCGCCGAGCGCTCTACGAGCTGGTCACCGCCAGCCGCGAGCCGGTCGGCCGCGACGACGCGGTCGCGGCGCTCGGGATCAGCCGGGAACTGGCGGCGTTCCACCTCGACCGGCTCGTCGAGGTGGGTCTGCTGCAGACCCAGTACCGGCGCCGGAATGGGCGCACGGGCCCGGGCGCCGGACGTCCAGCCAAGTTCTATCAGCGTACGGAGGACGAAGTCGGGATCTCACTCCCACCTCGTCGCTACGATCGGGCCGCCGGACTGATGGCGACCGCCCTCGAGCGGCTCGCGGGCACGGCGGGGATCGAGGCGCTCGCCCAGGTCGCCCGCGAACGAGGAGCGAGCATCGGGAGCGATGCCCGTCGTCGGGCCGGTCGCGGCAAGGATCGCCTCGCGTCGTTGCGGGATCTCGTCGATGTCCTGGGCGGCGCCGGCTATGAGCCCGATGTGGCGACCGACGGCACGATGTGCCTCCGGAACTGCCCTTACAAGTCGATCGTGGACGACCATCGCGACCTGACCTGCGGGATGAACCTGGCCTGGGCGGAGGGCCTCGTCGATGGCCTGGGCGTCCAGGGCGTCTCGGTCGAGCTGGCTCCCGAGCCGGGCCGATGCTGCGTGATCTTCCACACGGGCCAGGCGCCGCACGAGGCCTGACGGCAGCACGTGGCCGGCGGCGATGACCAAGTGAAACGCGCGGGTCGAACCTACGAAGGTCAGTGCAACGGCCATCCCAGGGGACGATGGCAAGTGGAGCCGTTCGAGCAGCTAGCGCCGCCGCCCCATCCGACTCGAGGCGAACCACGATATGGCGGCAAGGAGGCCAGCCAAGATCCCTAGAACAACGAGCCAGCTCGTCCCCGAAACGGCGGAGCCGATGGTGGTCAGCGTGTCGGTGGCGGGCGGTGTCGCCGAGACCGGAGTCGGAGTCGGAGTCGGCGCACTACCGACCGTGTCGGTGTCGGTCGCACTGTCGTTGCCGCCGTCCGGGTCGCTGACGCCGACCGGGGCGCCGACCGTGGCGGTGTTGGCCACGCTGCCCGAGCCCGCGGTCACGTCGGCGGTCACGCTCGAGCGCGTAGGTCTGGCCGGAGGCCAGGGCGGGCAGGGCGAACGTGCCGCCCTCGAGCTCGGCCACGCTGGGCGTGGTCCCGCCCGTGCACTGGCCGGGCGTCGGCGCGCAGGCCACAGCGGTCTTGGCCAGGCCGGCCACGGCCGGGTCGGCGAGGATCGCGCCGCTGACCGTGGCCGGGCCGTTGTTCGTGACGGTCAGCGTGTACGTCGTCGAGCCGCCGGCGCTGACCGTGGTCGTCCCGTCGGTCTTGGTGACGGCCAGGTCGGCCACCACGGCGGCCGGGGTGACCGTGTCGGTGTCGGTCGCGCTGTCGTTGCCGCCGTCCGGGTCGCTGACCCCGACCGGGGCGCCGACCGTGGCGGTGTTGGCCACGCTGCCCGAGCCCGCGGTCACGTCGGCGGTCACGCTCAGCGCGTAGGTCTGGCCGGAGGCCAGGGCGGGCAGGGCGAACGTGCCGCCCTCGAGCTCGGCCACGCTGGGCGTGGTCCCGCCCGTGCACTGGCCGGGCGTCGGCGCGCAGGCCACAGCGGTCTTGGCCAGGCCGGCCACGGCCGGGTCGGCGAGGATCGCGCCGCTGACCGTGGCCGGGCCGTTGTTCGTGACGGTCAGCGTGTACGTGGTCGAGCCGCCGGCGCTGACCGTGGTCGTGCCGTCGGTCTTGGTGACGGCCAGGTCGGCCACCACGGCGGCCGGGGTGACCGTGTCGGTGTCGGTCGCACTGTCGTTGCCGCCGTCCGGGTCGCTGACGCCGACCGGGGCGCCGACCGTGGCGGTGTTGGCCACGCTGCCCGAGCCCGCGGTCACGTCGGCGGTCACGCTCAGCGCGTAGGTCTGGCCGGAGGCCAGGGCGGGCAGGGCGAACGTGCCGCCCTCGAGCTCGGCCACGCTGGGCGTGGTCCCGCCCGTGCACTGGCCGGGCGTCGGCGCGCAGGCCACAGCGGTCTTGGCCAGGCCGGCCACGGCCGGGTCGGCGAGGATCGCGCCGCTGACCGTGGCCGGGCCGTTGTTCGTGACGGTCAGCGTGTACGTGGTCGAGCCGCCGGCGCTGACCGTGGTCGTGCCGTCGGTCTTGGTGACGGCCAGGTCGGCCACCACGGCGACGACCCGGATCACGGTGGGACTGCTCGAGGAGTCGTTATCGGGGTTGATGTCGTTGGCATTACCGACGGTTGCGGTATTGATCACGATCGGGACCGCCGCGAGCGTCGGGGTGACCGTCACGGAGATGTCGGGGAGGTTGGCGCCGGATGCCAGGCCACCCGCCGGCGTGACGGTGCAGGTCACGGTCTGGCCAGCCGTTCCACAGGCCCAGCCAGTGCCAGCGGCTGACACGAGGTTCAGTCCGGCCGGCACCGTGTCCGTCACGGTGATCTCGCCCGCGATGCTCCCGCTCCCTACGTTTCGAACGGCCAGGGTGTACACGCCGTCGACGCCCACGGCGAAGTCACCGACGTGCGTTTTGGTGATCGACAGGTCGGACGCCCCCTGGGGAACGATGTACAGGCGCCCGGTGACGTCCTCGCTCGGGAAGTACGTCCAGAGGTCCAGGCCTTTCTGGTTGCCGAAGCCCGCGCTGGAGTCGTCGCCGTACGCCCGGATGGTCGTCGACGTCGTGTCGAAGCCCGTGTCGCTGAACGCCGGCGGCGGCGGCGGGTTGTTGCCGGGCAGGACGGCGCCGACCGTGCCGACCGTGGCGCCGCTGCTCGTCTGGTAGCCCCGGTCGTCGAAGAACGCGCTGCTGCAGCTCGCGAACGGGCAGGTCCCGTCGGGCGGGTTCAGCAGCGTGATCGACGGACCGCCGAGCCGGCTGTTCTCCGCGTCCAGCAGCGGGAAGTGGTATTCGCCCGCATGGAGGCTGGCATCGAAGCAATAGCCCGCGCCGCCGTTCCCCGTCCAGGACACCGGCATGGGCGTTCCGCTGTTGTCGGTGCCGTCCCACGGGAGGTTCTGGACGCCGGCCGCCACCACGCGGACGAGCGATCGATTCGTGGGCAGGGTCGGATCGAAGTCGGCGCCGGCGCAACCGCCGACGCCGCCCGGGTTCGGGGCGATGACCACGTGCGCGACGCCGCCGATGTTGCCGTCGAACACAACGTTGCCGCCGGTGCCGAACACGCTACCCGGCACGCCGCTCACGACGCCGGCCGTGCCCTGGAAGGTGATCGAGTTCACCGTGGGCACGACCGGTGTCGGCACGATGGACGAGGGCAGGTCGGCAGCGGGTGGTGCGAAGAAGATGAGGCCCGTCGGCGGTGACAGGAGGACACCGCCCTGGATCGCCGAGAGCGGGTTGATGTCGGCCACCAGGTCGTGGTACAGGGGCGTGACCCCGTCGGGGTCGAGGAATCCGACCGTGTTGCCGTACAGGATGAATCCGTTGGGATCCAGCCCGCGGAGCTCGATCCGGTACTGGAAGCCGTCATTGGTGACGGCCCACAAGGTCGACAGGACGCGGTTCCCGGCGCCGTTGCCGCCGGTGATCTGGGCGAGGTAGTCGGTGTAGACGCGTCCGCTGATCGGTGTGCCCGGGCTCGCGATGCTGCGCACCGTGATGTCCCACATCGAGACGCCGCTGGCCTGGGTCGCATCGATGACGGGCGCGGCGACGGTGCCGGCGGTCCCGTCAGCGTCGCTCATGCCGCCCGACGGCCCGTAGAGACCGACGTTATAGATCCCGGTGGTGGCCGCCGTGTAGATGCACGGGGTGTAGCCGCCCGCCGCCGGCGCCGGCCCGGCCACTTCCTGTGCACGGGTCGTCATCGCGCCGAGGCCGGGCTGCGATGCCGAACAGGTGAAGTCGGGGGGCGGCAACGCGACCGTCAAGGGTGCGGTGATCTGGCCGGGGGTCCAGACCACGATGTCGCCTGCTCCGACCCCGACGCCGCTCGATCCCAGGGCGATCTCCTCGCCCACCTTCGCGTAGACCTTGAACAGGGTCCGCCGTGGCAGGAGGTTCCCATACAGGCTCGTCCGCCACTCGGTCAGGGCCCGCTTGCCGCCGTTAGCCTCGAGGTCGGCGCTCCCCTCGCCGAGGACGCGCGGCGGGCTGATCAGGGAGAACGCGCCGACGGTCAGGAGCAGGCCCAGGCCGACGCGCACCCACAGCGCGCGAGACGGTCGACGAACCAGGGACATGCTCGACGCCGAGTCGGGCGAATGAGCCAAGCCTTCTCCGTTCGGCATTCTGTCCGGGCGGGGTTCACGCCGTGAGTTCGCCGCCTAGGAAGGAGACGCCGGTCCGTCGTGCTGGGGCCGAGGCAGGCGGACCTGATCCCACGGAGCGCGTCCATCACCCAAGCACGGGTTCTGCCGTGGACTCTAGCACTGCGAAACGCCGGCGATCGACCGCGCGGCGATCGACGCGACCGTCGCGTCAGAGGCTCACGACCCGAACCGGTCGTCGCGGCTTGCCGTCATGGGGCGAGCGGCGCAAACCCGAGCTTGATGAGCGTGTCGGCGATGACGCCGTTGCCTTTGTCCGAGGGGTGCGTGTAGTCCTGCGCCACGAGGTCGCCAGACGCCTTGAGTCCGTCCGCGCCGTTGAATGCGGTATAGATGTCGGCGCAGACG
Organism: uncultured Chloroflexia bacterium; assembly: GCA_963755115.1. Taxonomy (GTDB): domain Bacteria; phylum Chloroflexota; class Limnocylindria; order Limnocylindrales; family CSP1-4; genus SPCO01. Next base: position 435,129 of record CAVWIK010000002.1, on the reverse strand, counting down.
AAACCATTCGCTTCGGCGGCGCCACATATCGTGTCGCTCCAGGCATCGACGACGAGCTTCGTCGCCGTGATCCCCGCCGGCGAGAGTGGCGGCCCTCCCGGCCAGCCGATCCAATCGTTGTATCGATTGATCGCACGCAGGATCGTCGGCTTGCTGCCGCGCATCGCGGCGATCTGGTGGAAGACGCTCTCGTACTTCGGTTTGAAGATCGCCGCGGCGTCGGCGATGCACGCCTTGGTGTACTTGGACCAGTCCGGGTTGTCGCCATTCGGGCCATCGCAAGGATCGTCATCCCTGCCCCAAGGCACGTCGTTATGCGCGATCCCGACGATGATGATGTCGGCATCCGACAACGCCGACTTCCGGAGCGGATCGGTCTCGAGATCGCTCAGGAGGCCGTCGACCTGCAGGCCGTTGTGCTTCGAAAGGTTCGTCACGTTCACCTCATGGCCGGTCGCCTCTCGGACCGCAGCGGCGTAGCGATCGACGAAGCCGACGCATCCCGGACAATCGTCAGGACTGTTGAACGGGATCGAGTCGCCGACAGCCACGAGCGACCATGCGTTGCCGCCGGCCGACGACGAAGGCGATGCGGATGCGACGGCCGCCTGGCTTGACGCTGCGGGGGTACCCGTCGTCGCGGCAGAGGTGCCCGCGGACGGTGCTGCTGATGGCGACGGACCAGCTGTCGAGCTGCATGCGCTCAGAAGGACGGCGATGAGGATCGCCGCGACTGATGGTCGAAGCATGCTGTCACTCCCTATCGCTGACGGCGCGAGACCTGACGGGCGACCGGTCGCCCTAGGCCTGGCACCTCCTCCGGTCACGGACACGCCGATGGGCCTACTGCCTCGGAGGTCGGCCCGTGTATCTGATGCAATGACGCGGCGGACATCGCTTTGTCACGACGCGGCGAGTGCGCGCCAGTCCTTCGGCTGATCCGCGGGCGGAAACCGATGACGCCTGACGACCGTAGAAACATGCACGGATGCGATGCACTGGCCGCCCACTCCCGCGGCGTCGCATCGCAGGAGAGGAGTGTCGCATGGCGATTTGTCGGCTCATCGCATTGGGGGCCGTGGTCGGCCTCATGTTGGTATCCGCGGTCCCGGTCGCGGCCCATTCGAACCACAACAGATACGCCGTGGATGTGCTCGTCAAGGGCCCGGTCCCAGACGCGGACCTGGTCAACGGCTGGGGCATCAGCCGCCTTCCGACGAGCCCTTGGTGGGTCTCGGACAATGGCACGGACGCGTCAACGCTCTACAAGGCTGACGGCTCCAAGCAACCGCTGAAAGTCGCGATCCCTGGTGGCGCGCCGACCGGCACCGTATCGAGCACGAACGCAAGCGACTTCAACGGGGACTTGTTCCTCTTCGATAGCGAGGCCGGCGTGATCTCCGGCTGGCGGCCCGCCCTCGGAACGACCGCCGAGGTCGGCAACGACGACCACGCGGGAGACGCGGTCTACAAGGGCCTCGCCATCGGGACGGCAGATGTCGGCAATGGCTTGAAGACCTATGTGTACGCCACCGACTTCCACAACGGTCGGATCGATGTGTTCGACAACACGTTCGGATCGCAGACGTGGTCGGGCGCATTCACTGATCCGAAGCTTCCCAAGGGGTATGCACCCTTTGGCATCCAGAACCTCAAGGGATTGCTCTTCGTGACGTATGCCAAGACGCAGCCGGGCAGCGACGACGAGCTCGCCGGCCGCGGCCTCGGCGTCGTCGACGTCTACCTGACCGACGGGACGTTCTTCGGCCGCGTGGCCAGGGGTGACGGGCTGAATGCACCGTGGGGCCTGGCGTGGGCGCCCGATGACTTCGGTCCCTTCAGTGGCGACCTGATCGTGGGCAACTTCGGGGACGGCAAACTCCACGCGTACTCCTGGAACGGCAGCCACTGGCATAAGGACGGCGTCCTGAGAGGCAAGCATCACAGGGCGATCCGCGTCGATGGCCTGTGGGGGATCGCGTTTGGCGGCGGAACCGTCAACAACGGCCCAAAGAACACGCTCTTCTTCGCCGCGGGTCCGAACGACGAAGAGGGTGGTGCCTTCGGCACGATAAGCGCGACAAACTGACCATCCTCACCTGAGAGGACTGCGGGGCCGGCTGGGGCCGACCCCGCATTCGTTTGGGCCAGGATCGGGTATCGGCAGCCCGACTGCAGGCGCTCAGGCGTCGGCAGAGCGGCGCAGGCGCTCGAGCTCGCGCCGTAGGCGCTTGTTCGGCCGGCCCTCCCCGCGGACGACCGTGACCGCGGGCCGAGCCACCTGCACGACAGGCGGGCTGTGGTCCACGTAGCAGGTCGCGGCGACGGCGGCCCCGACGCGCGACTCGATCGGCCGCATAACCTCGACGATGCGCTGGCGATCGGCGATGAACGCCTCCACCCGATCACCCGCTCGTACCTTCGTCGATGGCTTTGCCGGCGATCCATTCACGAGGACGTGTCCACCGTCGCACAACCGGGTCGAGAGCGGGCGGGTCTTCACGAGGCGCACCGCGCACAACCAGCGATCGACACGCGTCTCGTCGGTGGCGAGGGGATCAGTCACGCGCTCTAGGATGGCACGGGCCGAGAAAGCGTTGCGGCGGTCTCGGCCACCCGTCGCAGCGCGCGATGCCGGCGCAAGCGACGTGATCGACGGCGCAAGCGCGCGGACGGTTAGGCCCATTCGGGTGAACTCCACTCTCCGGCGAGCTCTTGCTGTTCGGTCATGCCCGTAGGGGTGCTCGGCCCCTGTCGATCCGTCCACCTGGAAGGTGCTCCGGTCGTGCTGCGTCTTGCTACGCTACGCCCTGCCTCGCCCACGGGCGCACGGACGAGGCTCGGCGGCGTGGCGGGCTCGCGGCGGCGTGTAGGTGAGGGGCGGGAGGATCGAATGGCGTTCGACGAGCTACTCGACATCGCCGAGCACGCCTTTGAGTTGGCGGGCGTCGCGATCCTGCTGATCGGGGGGGCCGTCAGCCTCGCGATGTACGTTCGCGATCTGGGCGAAGGCCATCGACGTCTCGCCTACGATCATCTTCGTCAGAACGTCGGGCGGACGATCCTGCTCGGCCTTGAGATCCTGATCGTCGCCGACATCATCCTGACGGTCGCGATCGATCAGACGCTCGAGAACGCGGCGACCCTCGGACTCATCGTCCTGGTCCGCACATTCCTGAGCTTCTCGCTCGACATCGAGCTGGACGGGGTCGTTCCGTGGCACCGGAGGGCGATCGACCTGACGAAGGAGCCCGTGCCTTCCAAGTGAGTGGCGTGAGCGAAGGGCAGACTTCGGGTGGTCGGGCGCGAGGATCAGCCTGAACGGCGCGCAGGTCGAGGGGTCCTAGCGTCCGTGCCGCCGGAGGTGGATCAGCGGGAGGGCCAGCGCGAGGAACGTCATGACCAGGTACACGCCGACCGCAGCGAGCGGCACCACGAATGCGAGGGCGATGGCCGCGACGTTCAGGGCGATCACGACCCATCGTTGACGGACCTTCGCATCCAGGACCTCGTCAGCGACACCGTCGATGACGAGTGAGCGTTCGCTGGCGATGTAGAACATCAGCAGGCTCAGGCAGAGCGATGCCAGCAGGACATTGACCCCGTAGATGATGACCGCCGGCTCCACGTCCGGACCGAACAGGTGGGTGACCATCAGGTTGGTCGAGAACGGGAGCACGCCGACGAAGAGCAGCATCAGGAGGTCGATCCCGTACGCCAACGTGTCGGCGTGGCGCATCAGCTTCGTCATGCCGGCGTGGCTGACCCAGATCCCGCCGATGAACACGAAGCTGATCAGATAGCCGAGGAACTCATGCCACTGCTCGGCGAGGGCAGGCAGCAGAGGGGCGTTGACAGCCGGGACCGGAAGCTCGAGGACGAGCAGCGTGATGGCGATCGCGAAGACGCCGTCGGTGAAGGCGTTGAACCGGTCGAGCGGGAGGGTATCGGCTTGTCGGGAGGTGCGACGGCCGCCGACCGAGCGTGGGGATGACTGGTCGGACGTGGCCTCGTCGGGGTGAGGGTCTGGTGGCATCGATCCCTATGGTAGACGCGGGCCCCATGCGCCTGGGCAGCCCGGCCCGCGGGTGTCCGTCGATCGATTCGCGCGTCTGCCCGACGACTAGGCCGTCGCTGGCGTGGCCCGGTCGGGGGCGGGTGCACCGTCGTCGGGCGCGGGCGCGGCCACCGGTACCTTCCCGGGCAGTCCGCCGGTGAACGCGAGCGAGATGAGGGCGAGGAGCGCTGCCGCCAGGAGGCCGGCTTTCAGCGACCGGAGCTGCGCCTGCTCGTAGTCGTCCACGATCGCGGCGGTCGTGGCGGCGTCGAGCCCGGCCGTCTGAGCGGCCGCCTCGACGGCGGCAGACGAGACGAAGTCGACCCCGGAGCCGACCGCCGTCCCGACCTGCCCGGCGACCTCGCTGCTGATCCGTGGGTCGGCCTGGATGTTCGAGACGAAGGTCGTCGTCAGGCCCGCCAGCACGATCGCACCGATGAGGGCGACCCCCAGCGACGAGCCCAGCTGCTGCCCCGTGAACTGCAGGCCGCCGGCCTCGCCCCGCCCGGAGGCATCGACCGACGACTGGACGACGAGGCCGAGCTGCGATGCGATCAGGCCCATCCCGGCGCCGAGCACGCCCATCGACGCGGCGAAGGCGAGGTCAGCGAGGTCGGGCTTGATCGTCGCGAGCAACATCACGCACGCGATGCCCGAGAGGATGAGCCCCGCCCTCGTGATCGAACGTACGGAATAGCGGGTCGAGAGGCGCGACCCCACGGCGGACGTCGCGAACATCGCGATCGAGACCGGCAGCATCTTGAGGCCCGTCTGGAGCGCATCGAGGCCGAGGACGAGCTGGAGGTAGAGGGGGATCGTGAAGAAGACGCCCATCAGGAGCAGGTTCTGCGTGAAGAGGCCGATGAGACCCGATCGGAGTGTCCGGATCTTCAGCAGGTCGAGGTGCACAAGCGGGTCGCTCCCGATCGACTCACGGTGCCGTTGCCAGCCCACGAACGCCCAGAGCAGGACGCCGCCACCGGCGATCACGAACAGGGTCGGGGCGAGGCCGAATGGTTCGAACGGCGCGTCCTTCGGCTGGATCAGGCCCCAGACGGTGGATTGGAGGATGCCCAGGACGATCAGCCCGAGACCGGTCGCGGACAGCACGGCGCCCACGACGTCCAGCCGAGGCTTGGGCCCGCTCCGGAGGGCGTCGGCGACGAACCGGGTCATGGCAAAGATCCCGATCACCAGGACGACCTCGCCGGCGAACACGACCCGCCAGGAGAGCACCGTCGTCGCCCAGCCCCCCACGATGGGACCGACGGCGATGCCTGCGCCTGCGACGCCCCCGATGACGGCGTAGGCGACCTTGCGGTCCTTGCCCTCGAAGTTGCCCGCGATCAGCGCGACCATCGCCGGCAGGACGAGCGAGGCGCCGATGCCTTCGAGGATGGACCAGCCGAGCGTGAGGATCGCCACGGTCGGTGCGAGCGCCGTCATGGCGGAGCCACAGCCGTAGATGACGAGGCCGATCTTGAAGGCACGACGGCGCCCGATGATGTCGCCGATCTTGCCGCCTGCGAGCATCAGCATCGCCATCACGAGGCAGTACAGCGTGATGATGCCCTGGATGGTCGTGACCGTCGTGTCGAAGTCGGCCACCAGCTGACTGATCGAGACCCCCATGACCGTCTGGTCGAGGACCATGACGAACTGTGCACCAGCCAGGGCGATCAGGGCTGACGGTCGCTTCATGGACTACACCTTACGCTGGCTACATGCCCGCGTGCCAACGGTCGGGCGCACGTCCATTTCGCCGATTCCCGACACTGGGAACATCCTCCCATTCGGAGGAGACGACGATCCGGCGCGTCGTCAGGCTCTGGAGGTTGACCCAGTCGGCGGCCGGGATGCTGCGACCGGCCCGAAGTGCTCGAGGAGCCCAGCGTCGACGGCCAGGTCGACTGCGTCGCTGCGGGTCGCAGCGCCCAGCTTCTGGTAGATCGCAAGCGACTGCGACTTGATCGTCGTCTCCTTGACGCCGAGGCGCTGGCCGATCTCCTTGAACGAGAGGTAGTACGGGAGGAATGACAGGACACGGAGCTCAGCGACCGTGAGGCTCGTGGCGCCCCCACCGCGGATGGGCGCCCGCGCATCCAGGATCGCCTGGAGGGCGTCCACCTCGGCTGGGAGGACACCGAGGTCGGGGCGATCGCGGATCACGTCGTTCGCCTGGGCAACGAGAGCGCGTGCGCCGGCGGGATCATCGATCGCGACATGGGCCCGCGCGAACGCGAGAAGGAGCTGGACCGCTCCGGCCGGGGCAGCAGCAGTCAAGAGCGGTCGCAGGCCCGCAGCCCGAGCGAGCTCGCGACGCGCACCGCCGATATCGCCGCGATGGATCATCAGCTTGATGCGGACCACGCGAGACGGGGCGCTCGATAGGTAGCCATCGATCTGCGGAGCCGGCTCGATCGCGTCGCTCTCCGCGATCAGGGCAGCCGCCGCATCCCAGGCGCCCTGTTCGGCGGCCACGAGGGCGCGGTGTCCGAGCACGCAGTACCAGAGCGCGAGGGCGCCCGACGATCTGGCCGCGACGATCGCGTCGGCAAGGGCTGCGTCTGCGCCCGATCCATCGCCGACCGTAAGGCGAGCGAAGGCCAGCTGCCACAGCGCGAAGTCCCGCCATGAGCCATCGTCCCCTTCGAGTTCGACCGCTCGAGTGGCGTTCGCCAGCGCGTCTTCGGCTCCGCGCCGAACCATGCCGGCACGGAGCATCGCCCGCCCGGCCTCGAACGAAGACGTGCCATCGGGCGGACGTCCCGCGAATGCCCCACGCTCGGCGAAATCCGCGAAGCGCATCGTCGCTGCGACATCTCCGGCGGCGATCTCCTCCCATGCTGCCAGCACCGCCAGCCATGGGCGGGCCTCCAGGGCGTCCGACCCCAATCGGCGAGCCCAGGCTCGGATGGTCGCCCGGTGCCCGGACCAGTGGTATTGGACGAAGCCCTGGCCGACCAGCGTGGCGACCAGCTCGGGATCGCCTGCCGCGAATGCGTGGTCGACGGCGCGCTCGATCGCCTGGTTCCCCTGGTACCACGCAGCGGCACGCCGGTGCAGGGTGGCCAACATCTGAGGCTCGCGGATCGCGAGCTCCCGCTCGAGGAAGTCCCGCAGGAGCGTGTGATAGCGATACGACCCACCGTATTCGTCGATCAGGAGAGTCGAGCGCGAGAGCTGCCGCAGGATATCGGCCGACCCTTGCGAATCTGCGACGACATCGCACAGTGGCGCGGGCAGGTCGTCGAGGATCGACGTGCGGGTCAGGAACGTGACCTCCGCCGCTGAGCGGCGATCGAGCATCTCGGATCGGAGGTAGTCGTCGATCAGATGGTCGGGACCCGCGTCGCTCCGATCAGGTGCTGCCCGAGACGTCCCGGCTCCAAGCAAGGCAAGCGCCAGCAGAGCCGGCCAGCCCTCGGTCTCGCGTGTCAGCCGCGTGGCAGTATCGGCTGGCAGCCGTAGCCCGAGCTCGCGTCCCAGCCCGACGGCCTCGCGCTTGTCCATCGCCAGCTCCGTCGGACCGATCTCGAGCAGTGATCCCGCTGCTCGCCAGCGAGCGAACGGGAGGCGCATCCGTGCGCGCCCTGCGATCGCCGCTTGCGACCCTTCGGGCATGTGCTCGACGAGCTCGGCGAGGATGTCGAGGCACGCCCGAGATGTGATCCGGTGTGCATCGTCGATGGCGAGTCGGACGCGCTCCGTGGGTCTGGACATCACTGCCAGCAATCGACCGACAATGGTCCGGTGCGACAGCGTGTCCGCCGCGATCGCGTCGAATAGCGCCGGACCGACCGACACACAGCGATCGATCGCCGCCGCGAGATCGGCCAGGAACACGACGGGGTCATTGTCGGTGTCGTCGGCCGTCAGCCAGGCGACGGCCCCGGAGTGCTCTGTCGCCCACTGGACAAGGAGGCTTGACTTGCCGTAGCCAGGAGGCGCGACGATCCAGATGACCGGTCGATCCGGGGACGACCGGAGCTGGCGCAACAGCCTGGTCCGGCGCAACGTCCCTACGTGCCGGCGCGGCACGACAAGCCTTGCTTCGAGGAGGGGGTCAGTCAGACGAGTCGCGCGTTCGCCATTTGCGACGTTTTGAAGCTCGATCGCTGCGATCTCGATGGGAGAGGCGGAAGGGGGCATGCGGCCTACCGGCTGACGGCGCGGTCGGGCGACCGAGCGCGTTGGTCAAGGTGGGCATCGTAGATGAAGGACCCGAACACGGTCCAACGGCGCCAGGCACCGTCCATCCTGTCGCGCGACCGGGCTCACGCTTTCGCGAAGCATCCTTCCTCCGACCCGGAGGATGCCGTCGGCTCCTTCGTGTCCTAGCGTCACGGTGCCAGGATGGGCAGGCGTGGTGTCGACCTGATTCGACCCTTCCCCGCAGGCGCAGTCGGCGGGCTCACGTCAAGCCATCGCACCACGAGGAAGACCGATGTCCAGAAGCTTTCGCCGCCTAGCCCCCGCGCTCGTCCTGACCTTCGCTGTGGCCGCATGCGCTGGCACCTCGTCGGCGACACCCGGCACGCCGGCACCGTCGGTCGTGACCTCGCCCGCTACGCCCTCGACGTCGGCTGCCTCATCTGCGCCCGTCGCGTCAGATGCGGCTGCGATCTGCGCCGACGCGGCGCAGCTCCGCGCCTCCATGGCCGCGCTCACGGACCTCAAGCTTGCCGCCGTCGGCGTGAGCGGCGTGACGACGGCGCTGGCCGACGTGCAGGCAGCCGCCGAGGCCCTCCGAGTCTCTGGCCGGGAGCTCGTCGGCCAGCCGGTCGACGACCTGGTGACATCGATCCAGGCGCTCCAGACCACGCTGGCCGGGCTCGGCGATCAGCCGAGCCTCGGTGCGAAGCTCGTGGCGGTCAAGACGGCCATCACGCAGATCGCGACGGCAGCCACGAGCGTCGAAACCGCGCTCGGGACGACCTGTCCGACCCAGTAGGTCGCAGTCGTCCCGGTCACGGCGCGGCTCAGCCAGCGATCGTCTTTGCCTTCAGCGAGTCGTACTCCGCCTGGGTGATCGTGCCGGCATCCTTGAGCTGCTGCAGTTTCGCGAGCTCGTCTGCGGTTGACACGCCGGCGACGGCCTTGTTGGCCGCGTCGGCCTGGGCCATCAGCTGCACGTCGCCTGGGGTGACCTTGGGTCGGGCGACGATGTAGATCAGGCAGCCGAGCAACGGCAGGATGAAGATCAGGAGGATCCAGCCGGCCTTCGCCCCGCCGTGGATGTCCGTGCGGCGGAAGATGTCCGAGAAGATCGCGATGAAGATCCAGATCGCGAGGATGAGGAAGAACACCTCGATCGACCAGAGCAGGAAATCACCAAGGCTATTCATCGGTAGTGGCTCCTAGGTGTGTGTGACCGACATCACGTCGGTCCGTGGTCCTGATTGAACCCCGCGACTCATGGCTGGAGGCGGCCCGGGGTCGTTCGTCACGATCCCAGGGTCGCCCCCATCGCTTGCCCGCTCGCGGGCGGGCTTTGCTGGGTGTTGTCAGCCGGCAGCCTGGTCGCCACCGGCCTTCGCGGCCTGCTTGACCGCAGCGGCTGCCTCGTCGCTCACCGGAGCGGACTTGACCACCTTGGCGTCCGGGATCGTCGCCTCGACGGCGTCGACCGCTGTCATGGACACCAAGGCCACGATGCCCGACGTGCCAGGGGTGATGACACCGGCGAGCTCGCCGGCCACGTCGCTCTTCATGAGCACGTTGCCCGCCTTGCCGACGGCCGCACCCGCGATGCCGACGCCGACGGCGCCGGCGATGATGGTCGGCGGGAAGATCAAGCCGATGACGGCGCCGCCGACGGCGCCCCACAGGAAGCCGTTGCGGGTCTTGTGGTCGGTCATCTTCTGGATGTGGATCTTGCCCTCGTAGTCCGCGTTGGCCACCAGAACGCCGTTGATATCGAGTGCCCGGTTGACCTCGGCGTCGATCAAGGCGTTGTAGGCAGCCTTGGCGGCGTCCATGTCGGCGAACTGCGCCACGATGAGGGCCTGGTTGCCCTGGACAGCGATCCCGGCCACCGCTTCAACGCCGCGGTCGTCACCGACTGCGGCCACGGCCACGTCGACCGGCTGATCCGGCGTTGCAGTCGCGTTCTTCGTCTCGTTCGTCATCTGAGAACCTCTCCATTCATCTGTGCGTGCCCGTCTCGGGCAATCGAACTTCGGGTCAGTCCCGCTCAGCTCACGCCCGCTGCGACCTCCTCGGCAGCGAGGACGGATGCGAGCGCCTCATCCGCCGCTTCCTGCTCGATCATGTCGGCCGCGACGAGCGCGTCGATCGCCTCCTGGGCGGCCTCGCGCTCGATGAGGTCCGCCGCGATGAGCGCGCGAACGGCGCGAAGCGCCGCCGCAGCCTCGATCTCGTCGGCCGCAGCCACGACGTCCTCGGCCTCCTCCGTCGCCGCCTCCTCGACGTCGAGGGACATCTGCACGACGTTTTCGGCCTCCTCCTTGGCGGATTCCTCGATGAGCGAGGCTGCGAACAGCGTGTCGATCACGTCTTCAGCGGCCGCGTCCTCGACCGCAAGCGCCGTCGCGACGACGTCGGCCGCCTCGGCGATGGCAGCCTCTTCGATCAGCTCCGCCTCGACGAGGGTCTGGGCGATGTCCATGGCGGCGGCCAGCTTGACCTCCTCGGCCGCTTCGATCGCGTCCTCGGCCTCCATCTTCACCCGCAGCTCGTCACCGACGATCGCGAGCGCGTCGGGCGAGATCATCGCCTGCATGAGCGTCCGGCCGCCGGCGTCGACGATCGCGTCGCGCAGGTTCGCGGCCCAGTGGTGCTCGATGACCAGGATCGCCGCGGCACTGCCCGCGGGGATCGAATCGGCGAGCTCCTGCATCCGGTCCACGGACAGCCCGGCGTCGCGCTCGGCGACGGCGAGTGCGCCGAGTTCGGCTCCCTCGACCATGCCCTCGAACCCACCGGCGTGGAGCCCGAGCAGCGCGCCGGCGATGGATCCGAGACGCATCCGCTCTGTCTCGGACAGGTCGGTCAGGTGCATCGAGTTCTCGATGCTTCCCTGCCGGTTCTTCTGGACGAAGATGACGTCCACGAGGCGGATGACGCCGCGCTTCCGCGCCCGGCGCAGTTCGGCCATGATCCGGCCGGTCGCCTCGAACTTGTCGAACCCGACCACGAATACCTGGATCGGGCCGGTCACGTGCTTGTCTGCCATGTCCTGTGTCTCCTTCGACCCTGCTCCCCCGATGTCCGGCATCGGTCGCACGCCGAACGGGTCCCACGCACCGCGGACTCAGACTGGGCTCGCGTCCTGCGACGCCTCTCCCGCCGCGACGACGGTCCGCGCACGGTGGTCCCTGCGAGGCCGCCGGACAGTCGCACCGTAGGCCGATCGGCGGCTGGCGGCATCCTCCCGGTCGGAGGAAGGCCGGCCCGGGAGAACGCCTCCGTGCATCGCCACCGCCGAGCCGGCACCCGTTGGAGAGGGGCGAGGTCGAGCGTGTCCTCCGAACGGGAGGATGCTCTCTGCGTCGGACATCCCTGACTCTGTCTGGGTGGTTCTCCGTCATCGATCGATGGCGGCGGGCAGAACGCTGGGCAGACCGTACACTGACGACTACGATGACCCCCAAGACGGCGGGCAAGCGGCCCCAGATCGCTCCCGCCCCGGCTGGACCTGCGACCGCGGCGACGAGCGCACTCGAGGCCGCGTGGAAACCCGAAGGCCCCGGCGGCGACATGTGGACCCCACGGCCGTGGGTCCACTCGAAGGAGCGCGCCGAGGCGGGCAAGGCCGCGCGCAAGCGCGTCCCGCGGGTCAGCCATGCCGGCTTCGAGCCGCGCGCCGATCGCGACCCGATCGCGATCCTCGCGGGGCAGGAGGCGGACCGCCTCCCGAACCTCGTGCCGCTGCGTCACCAACGCATGGCCGAGTCCCCGTTCGCCTACTACCGCGGCACTCCCGCCGTGATGGCGTTCGACCTCGCGACCACGCCCCGGACGGACATCATCGTGCAGGCGAGCGGCGACGCCCACCTGTCCAACTTCGGCCTGTTCGGGTCGCCCGAGCGGACGCTCGTCTTCGATGCCAACGACTTCGACGAGACGCTCCCCGGGCCATGGGAGTGGGACATCAAGCGGCTGGCCGCAAGTGTGGTCATCGCCGGGCGGACCAACGGATTCAGCGCCGGGCGCAACCGCGAGGCAACGATGAGCGCCGTCCGCGGCTATCGCCAGTGGATCGCTCGCTACGCGAGCATGAGCCTGCGCGACGTCTGGTACGCCTCGATCACCGACGGTGACATGCGCGACGCGGCCGAGCGATCGGGCCTCCTGGCCGGCAAGGTCGGGACCGCCCGCCGCCAGGTGCTCGAGGCGGTCTTCAGCAAGGCGAGGCGCAAGGACGGCCTACGGGCGTTCGAGTCCCTGACCGCCGTCGTCGACGGCCGTCGCGTCATCCTCGACGACCCGCCGGCGATCGCGCATGTCGCCGTCGGCCTGAAACAGGGTGCGATCCAGACCTTCTTCGCCGACTACCGGGCAACGTTGTCCGAGAACCGTCGCGAGTTCCTTGAGCGCTACCGCTTCGTCGACGCCGCCCTCAAGGTGGTCGGCGTGGGGAGCGTCGGGACGCGCTGCTGGATGGTCGTGCTCGAGGGCCGCGACGAGAACGACCCGCTGATCCTCCAGCTGAAGGAGGCGACCGAGTCGGTCCTGGAGCCGCATTTCGAGCGGAGCAAGCACGCCAATCACGCCGAACGCGTGGTGATCGGGCAGCGGCTCATGCAGGCGACCCCGGACATCCTGCTCGGCTGGACCCGGGGCCCAGGCGGCCGGGACTTCTATTTCCGGCAGCTGTGGGACATGAAGGGCACGGTCGACACATCGACATTGCAGCCGGTCGGCCTGCGGTTCTACGGCGGTATGTGTGGCTGGGCCCTGGCGCGGGCGCATGCGCGCAGCGGCGACGCCGTCGCGATCGCCGCGTACCTCGGCACCAGCGACACGTTCGACGCCGCGATCGCTGACTTCGCGGAGGCCTACGCCGATGTGAACGCGCGAGACCATGCGGCGTACGTCGCGGCGATCGACGCCGGGCGGGTGTCGATCCCGACGAACGCCTGACGAACCGGGTTGCTCGGGCGATCCCTCAGGGGTAGCTCACCACCGTGACCGGGACGTCCGGGTTGGCGATGGTCGATGAGCCGCCGGTGTCGTTGACGACGTTCAGGATGCCGCCCTTGCCGACGCTCGCATCCAGGAAGATCGTCAGCAGATCGTTGAGGCTCGCGGCGGGCAGGGTGGCCGGGACCTCGAAGGCGTTCGCGGCGAAGATGTCCACGCCCTGATTGAAGAAGCTGTAGCTGCCCATGCCGTACCCGCTGAACGTGGTGACCTTGTCGGCGACCTTGAAGGCGGCCCAGCCCGGGACACCTGGAGCCTCCATCCAAGCCGCCTGATTCGGCACGTCGTACGGCATCTCGTTCTGGAAGAAGACGACGCGACCGTTCTCTCCTCTCCAGATCGTCTCGTAGCGCTGGTAGTGCTCGACGAACAGGCCATACGCCGCCACGTCGTCGCCGTTCACGATCACCCCCGTGTGGGCGGTGTTGGCCGTCCAGCCCACGCCGTTGCCGTGATCGGCGCGCCAGGCCCAGATGTCGTCCAGGATGACGTCGTCGCTGTTCACCACGAGGCTCGTGGTCGCCTTGCCGGGGGTCGCCCCACCGATGCGGAAGAACACGTCGCTGAGCGTCGTCGGGTCCGCGGGGTCGCTGTCGTGCGACGTCCTGTCGCCCTTGTGAGAGTCGTTTGCGCCCTTGTGCCCGTGCTCCGTGCCCACCTGCAGCAGGACCGGCGAGTTACGCGGGCCGGCGTCGAACATCAGCCCGGTGAGCTTCAGACCCGGGACGTCGGCGACCGTCATCGTCTCGTCGCCGCTCGTCGGGACGAGCGTCGGGAAGCCGAGACCGAGCACGACGGTGTCCGCGCGCTTGACCTTGATCGTCCTGTCGAGCCGGTAGACGCCGGGCGTGAAGAGCACGTTCTGGCCCTTGGAGAGTGCCGTATTGATGGCCCGTGCGTCGACCCCCGGCCGGGCGACGAAGAAGTCCCGGATGGGGATGGAAGCGCCGGCAGCCGGCCCGCTCCCCCATGTGGTGCCCACGGAGTCGCGCTGGACCGCCGGGACGAAGACCTTGTAGCGCCCGGCAGCGTCCACGTACAGGAAGGGCGCCTCCCGGGTCACCGGGCTGGTCGCGAGCGTTGTGTACGGGCCACCGCACGACCCCTGGGCAGGGAAGCACTGGGCAGGCGCACCGACGACACCTGAGAACACCTGGTTCCAGACGCCGTTCGTCCAGCCATCGAGGGCACTGTTTCGGACCAGCCACTGCTGCTGGGAGCCGTTGATCACGGTGGCGCCGTCGAACGCCGAGTCGGCGATGAAACCGCCGCTCGCAAACGACGGACCGGTGCAGTAGTCCATCAGGGTGGTGAGACCGTTGACGTGGACGCGGCGCATCGGCGCCGCCTGCGACACGGCCCAGAACTCGCCGGAGTAACAGCCGAAGTCCGGGTTGGTCACGTTGATGGTCAGGTTCGACAGCGAGCGCCAGAAGTTGTTGAGCGCTATGCAACTGGCGCCATCGCACTGGTTGCGGACGTAGACGGAGCCGTTGATGACGACGTCGTTCGGGGACAGGCCGAGGCCCGCCACGCTGGTGTAGTAGCCGACCTGGAAGTTGAGCGGCGCGGTGCTGGATCCATACGTGCCGGGCTTGAACAGCAGCGCGTAGCGCTGACTCCCGAACTGGTTGGAGACCTGCTGGCTCGCCACCGAGTCGACCGCCGCCTGGATCTGGCTCGTCGACATGCTGGGGTCGAAGACCATGACGTTCGGGCCGAAGTCCGGCCCTGCCGCGGACGTCGTCCCGGTAACGGCGAACGACGCGAGCAGGCTCGCCGCGGCGGCGAGCACGATCATCCGACGGGTCATCGCGGTCCCTACCCTTCTGCGCCGCTTGCACGTGCCAGCGCCTGGGAGCGCCAACAGGAGGAGTATCTCGCCGTAGACGCCATCGTCAACCGACCGAGTCCGAGAACAGGAGGTGCCCTGCAAATGAACGCCGAGGCGCCGGTGCTTCGCAAGCCTGGCAACGCCTAGGCCCAGCCGCAGGCTGATGCGCGACGCCTGAAGATGTCGAGCGGCAGATCCATCGAAGATGCGGATTCTGGTCGGGGCGAGAGGATTTGAACCCGCGGAACCTACCTCATCGGCAGAAGGGGCGCGGTCGATTCAGGCCGTGATGCGCAGGAGGGCGGCCTGCGCGTGGTCCGGGCCTGAGACGCCTCGCCAGGCCCGGTTGGGGGCGTCGGCGAGGGAGCGTTGGAGCCCCAGAAGCCTTCGCTCGGCGGGCTTCAGCGCCGAGCGCGTACCACGGCGAGCAGATTCGCGCGAGCTTCGTCAGCGTCGCAATGAACGAGATCAACCGTGAAGCGTCGGCCGATAGGTGAGCTCCTGGGTGTGGCCGTCGAGTGTCCGGCTCTCGATCAAGTCGAGGTCGAAGTCGGCCGCACCCTCGAAGATCGGGCGCGTCCCGGTTTGGCCCGAGACCACGGGAAAGATGGTGACCTGCACACGGTCGACCAGGCCGGCGGCCATGAGCGCTCGGTTCATCGACAGGCTGCCGTGCGACCGCAGCGGCACGTCGGACTCCTCCTTGAGCTGGGCGACCACGGTGACGGCGTCGCCGCGCACCAGGGTCACATCCGGCCAATCGAGGGGTCCTTCGAGCGTCGTCGAGACGACTGTGGTCGGCAGGTTTCTCATCGCGCCGTTGACCGGGTCGACGTCCTTCAAGAACCCGGTTTGCGGGCCGATCGACTGCATGAACATCCGCATGGTGTTCGCGCCGAGGACCAGGCGCTGCGGCTCGCGATAGAGGGCGAGACGGCGGTCGAGGAACTCCGGTCCCTGCTTGCCCCAGTAACCGCCCCAATCGCCTTCGGGACCGTAGGAGCCGTAGCCGTCGAGGGTGGCGTAGACGTCGAAGGTGTAGAGAGCGGTCACGTTGGTCTCCTCGCGTTCTTGGCCTGGCCTTCTACTTCATCCTCGCCATCGGCGTCGCACTGGCCTCAGGGCTCTTCGTCTTCCGGAACAAGGCGCCCAGGGTCATCCGAGCAACGTGTCGACCTCAGGCCGACTGCGCGTGCTCGCCGGCCAAGGTGGCAGTCAGCGGGGTCTGCGCAGCGTTGAAGGCGAGCTGCGGCATGACGGTGCCGCCGCCATGGATCGCCGAAGTGCCGGAGGGCGTTCCCTTTCGACCAAGGATGGCGGGGCCCGAGTCGTAGCATGCGCAGGGCGGCCAGTCCGTCCGCCGGCAGGGACGCGGCTTGCGCGCGACCGCGAGTGGCTGAGGGCGTGCAATACACATGATGTCTGATGTATGCTGAATCTGCCGGGCGATCTCCGCACGAATGAGCAAGGCGACGATGAAGATCACGGGCTATCGCACGCTGCAAACGATCCATCACTGGGGTCGCCCCGTTGGCGACGTCAACGGGCACATTGAATCCGGTATCACCGAGGTTCCTTTGGTGATCGTGGACACAGATGATGGTGTCAGCGGCGTGGGTATGGGTTCGCACCAAGACCTCGCGCGCATCTTTCCTGCCATCGAGGGCGAGGATCCGCGCGCGGTGACGGCGCTGTACGACCGCATGCTGGCGCGCGTGTTCAAGGCGAGCCATGCCGGAGCGACGTTTGGCGGCATCGGTACTTTCGACATGGCGTTGTGGGACATCAAGGCAAAGCTTGCTGGTGAGCCACTGTGGCGTCTGCTTGGAGGCCGTGATCGGTTCGTCGCGGGGTACGCGTCAGGGCTGGACATCGCCCTCGACGATGCCGAGCTCGCGCTCTTCTACTCCGACATGGCAGGCAGGGGCTTTACGAGTGGCAAACTCAAGGGCGGCAGAGACCTCTCCACGGACCTTCGACGTTTGGCGATCATTGGTGACGCGCTGCGAGTCAACACCCCGGAGCCGAGCCTCATGCTCGACGTGAACGAGTCATGGAACCTCAAGCAGGCGGTCCGCTACGTGTCCAAGGTCGAGGAGGTCCTCGACCTCGCGTGGATCGAGGAGCCTATCCGCCGCTGGGACGCGGAGGGCCATGCGCGGTTGAGTGCGTCGGTGAAGGCCGCGGTCGCCACCGGCGAGAACCTCACGGGCCTCGAACAGTACCGCCCACTTTTCAAAGCCGGCGGCATCGACATCGTCCAGGCCGGGGCGACGTGGGGAGTGACCCACTTCTTGCGCGTCGCCATCGCGGCCCACAGCAGGGACCTGCCCGTGAGCCCCGTGGGCCTCACCGCGAATGCCGCGGTCGCGCATGCCGCGGCCGCCGTGCCCAATCACTTGACCGCCGAGGTGCAGGACGTGGGTTCGCCGTTTGGCGTCGCCATCGACCAGGAGTATGCCGACGGCGGGATCGTGCTCGGAGATCGGCCCGGGGTCGGAGTGGATGTCGACGAGGCGGCGATCGCGGCGCTGAAGCACAACGAGCCGGGGTGGCACGCAGAGGCGGGTCCGCACGTGAGGCCCACTCGTGCCGGCTTGCGGCTGTCGAGCACAGAAGAGTCCGACGCGTAGCTCTGCTAGCGGACGACGCAGTTGCGGTCGCCTTAGTTCCCCGTCACGACTGCGTCAATATCGCTGAACCAGCGAAGCGATCACTTGGCGATTCGGAATGCCGTCGACGAGGCCCGTGCCGCCAGTTGCACGCTGGACAGCACGTCAGCGCGGCGTCTTCGCCGTAGATCACCGCACGAAGTAGGATGACAAAATGGCGCAGAAGATCACGGAGGATCTGGTGACGACCGCCGCACCACAGGGGCCACGCATCTTCGGCGACAGCGTCGTCAGGGTTCGCGCGGCCCATCTGGGAGTGGCCGTGGTGCGGGACTTGGTGCAGGCGATCGTCACCGGCAACGTCGCTCCCGGCGAGATCCTCCCTCCAGAGGCCACGCTCAGCCAGCAATTCGCCGTGAGCCGCACGGTGATTCGCGAGTCCGTGAAGCGGGTCGAAGAAAAGGGCCTCGTGACCGTCAGTCAGGGCCGAGGCACGGTCGTGAACCAGTCGAGTCGGTGGAACGTGCTCGATCCTGATGTCCTTTCGGCTCTTGTCGACCACGACGAGACCCTCGAGGTGCTCGATGAGTTGGCGGTGGTCCGTGGGAGCCTGGAGGCGACCATGGCGCGCGCCGCGGCAGCTCGGCAAACCCCAGAGCGCACCGCTGCGTTGCGTGAGGCTTTCGACCTTGCCGCGGCGAACATCGACCACATCTCGGTTTACAACGACGCGGATGCCGCGTTTCACGACCTTGTCATGGAACAATCGGGAATTCGGCTCGCCGCCAACATCACACGCATCATGTTCGAGCGCGCTCGCGAGAGCAGTCGATTCATCGGCATCACCACCGACGAAGCAGCGCAGATGTCGCTCGAGGAGCACCGAGCCATCTGCGAGGCGATCGCGGCGGGCGACGGCGACCGCGCCGCGACGGCGATGCGAGAACACATCGCGAAGGCGTGGACCCGAAGGCGCGCGCCAGGCGCCACCTAACGGAACCGTCTCCGTCGAGGTGCCACCGCGTCGAATGCTTGCTGCGTTGCGCCCGCGGGGGAGTCCGCGTCAAAGCCGATCTGGCATGCGTCCGCGAGCGCCCACCAACGCTGCGTCTGGACGAGGGCGCACCTACTCCTTGGTCGCGCCGGCGGTGAGGCCCGCCCTGAGGAATCGCTGTGAGAACAGGAACACGATCAGCACCGGTGCGACGGAGATGAGCGTTGCGAGCGCCAGCTCTGGAAACGGGATCGAGTCGGTGGCGACGGTGGTCGGATTGAACTCCCGGACATTCGCGAGCAATTCCACCAGACCCACTTGGATGGGCTGTGTCTTCGACCCGGGAAGCATCACGAAGGGCAGGAAATAGTTGTTCCAGTTGGTGACGAAGTTGAAGAAGCCCACGAGCGCGACGACAGGGATCGCGAGCGGCAGCGCGATCCGCCGGAAGACCGCGAACTCGCCCGCGCCATCGACGCGGGCCGCGTCGAGAAGCTCGCGCGAAACGCTCGTGGAGAAGTAGATATACGCCAGATAGACGCCGAACGGGAAGAACGCGAATGGCAGGATGACCGCCAACGGCGACCCCACGAGGTGCACGGCGCTGATTTCAAGGAAGATCGGCAGCACGAGCGCCGTGTTCGGGATGAGCATCACCATGAGGGTCGAGATGAGGATCGCGCGGCGAAACCTGAACTTGGTCTTGGCCAGCGCGTAGCCGGCCGGGATCGACACGAGGAGCGTGAGCACCAACGCGACCCCGGCGTAGAACACCGAATTCCCGAGCCACGTCCAGATGCGGCCATCCTGGAACCCGACCAGCTCCTTCCAGTTTGCGACGAGTTGGTCGAAGGAGCCGAAACTCAGGGGAGCCTCGCCGTGAAAGCCGTTGAGTTGGGAGGTGTCCTTCGTCGGCGCGAGCAGGAGCCAAACCAGGGGAAGGACGAAGAACACCGCGAAGAATCCGGCGATCAGGAAAGCTGTCACGCGACCGAGCCAGCGGCCCGGCGCGAAGTCAGACCGCACGACCGGTGTTCTAGTCGCGGTCAAAGAGTCCTCCTCGGAAGACGAAGAACGCGGCAAGCCCCGCCGCCACGACGAGCAACAGGATCGAGATCGCGGCAGAGCTGTTGAAGTCCGCTTGCGGGCCGAAGGCGGTGACGTATGCGAGTTCATTGAGGGAGTAGTGCTTCGGGATCTGGTTCCTGCTCGCCTGGGCGAGGATCTTTGGTTCCGCGAACAGCTGGGTCCCGACGGCGACCGAGATGACGGCCATGTACGCGATCCACTTCCGAATCAGCGGGAGCTGGATGTACCAAGCGGTCTTGATGGCGCCGGCGCCGTCACAGCGGGCAGCCTCCATGATCTCGTCGGAGATGTTGTTCAACGCGGCGTACATGATGATGATCCATGCACCGGCGCCGGTCCAGAACGCAATGACCGTGAAGATCAGGGGCAGGTTGTTCAGGTCGATGGCTTGAACGAAGTTCGTGTACCCGAACCCCTTCAGGACGAAGGACACCGGGCTGACCGAGGGATTGAGCATGAAGAGCCAGAGCATGACGCTGGCCGCACCCGCGAATGCGCCGGGGATGAAGAACAGGAAGAGCACGGTAGAGGCAAGCCGCCGCCTGACGCGCAGGGCGTGGACGATGAGCGCCAGCAGGGTGACGAGCACGGTCAGGGTCACGACCCAGATCACCAAGTAGGCCGCGACGTGCTGCACTGCCGGCAAGAACCGGAAGTCCCCGACGGCCTTCACGTAGTTGTCGAGCCCGACGAATTGCCCACTCCTGGTGAATGAGAGATACAGGGCATAGACCATGGGCAGAATGCCGAAGACCAGTAGCAGCAGCACGTAGCCGCTGCAGAACACGTAGGCGGCGAATGCCTGCGCGCTAGCTCCGGTTTGCGGCCGCCTTCGCGGGCGCAAAGAGGCCCACTGCCGCCCCTTTGTGGGGGCGGCAGTGGGCACGATGGCGTCAGTACGAGAGATGGTGCGTTCCTTCGCCTACTTGGTCACGGGTGTGAAGCCGTTCACCTGGGCGTCGTTCACCATTCTCTGCTGCCAAGCGCTGACCTGCGAGGCAATCGTCTGTCCGGAAGCAAGAGCCGGATTCACGATCTCCGCCCACGGAGGCTCGGAACTGAAGGGGAGCGTGGCACCCCAGCCCTTCCAGATGTTGTTGGCTGCCTCACTGACGACGTCCTTGAACGTGTCCGAGTTGGCCCAGAAGCCACTACTGGTCTGCGCGTCCAACCACGCACTTGCGGTCGAGGCGTAGGCCGGGAGGCCCGTGATGAGCTTGACCGACTGGGGTCCGCTCGTCACGTACTGCAGGTACGTACCCACGCATGCGAGGTTCGCCGAGTGGCTCGACCCGTACCAGAAGCCGCCACCCACGTTGCCGGTGCCGATCGGCTCGCCAGCCCAGTGGAGGGCGTGGCCCGCACCCCACTCGCCTGGCTGCCCGTCGAGGTTGTCCTTGTTCTGGAAGAGGGCTCCCGTGAACCACGTTGGGCCAGGGATCGCCAGGACCTTGTCCTTCCAATTCTTGACCCAGTCGGGGGTGAACAGTCCATCGATCGTCAGGGTCTTGTTCGCGAACATGTGGTCCAGCAGGGCGATCATGCGGGTCGTGTGGTTGTCCGAGAAGTCGCTGGTGAAGGTGGTGCCGTCGACCGTATAGATCGGCGCCTGGGCGGCCCACATGTCGGTCAGCACGGCGGTGAAGGGATCGCCGATCGAGCCGAGGATGTAGCCGGGGTGCTCAGCCGCCACCTTGTCGCCGAGGGCCTGGTATTCCTCCCAGGTGGTCGGGACGGTGTACCCGAACTTGTCGAACAGGGTCTTGTTGTACCAGAGCACAACGGGCGCCAGGTTGTCGCGGGCGCCGTAGACATGGCCGTCGACCGTGACAGGGTCGAGCGCGCCCGGCGTGTAGCCGTCGAGCCAACTCTGGGGAACGACGCCCTGGTCGAGCGGCGCGGCAAAGGCCTGAACGCCGTTCTGCTCGTGGGCCGCCCAGCTGGCGTCGTTCACCTGTCCCGACCACGCAACGTCGGGCCAGCCCGAGCCGGCCTGGTCGAGCAGCGAGACCTTTTGGTGGAACGTGTCGCTACCCCCGGCGCTGGCGTCGTAGGTCTCGAGGGTGAGCGGGCACTCGGGGTGGTCCTTCTCGAAGGCCTCGGCGATGGCCGAGCGGTCGGCGTCGACCCAGACGGTGATCTTGGCGGTTGGGTCCTGCGCAACAGTGGGGAAGCCGTACTGGCTGCCAGTTGAAGAGCCAGCGGATTCAGTCGGTCCGCTGGTGGGCGTTCCAGAGCCAGCCGTTCCAGGGGTCCCAGACGGACTGCTGGTGGACGGATTGTTCCCGCAGCCCGCTGCGACAAGGGCGATGCAGGCTGCGGCTGCGGACACTCCCATCAACCTGCGGGGCGCACTTCGTGGATGCAAAGACATGTCGTTGCTCCCGTTCAGATTCGTGTCGACTTCTTTGGCCACTCCCGGCGACAATTCGCAGTAAATCATACATGTGATGTCTTAGCAAATAGGAGGCGCCGAGGGCCCGCCACCTCTACTACTTCAACGGCCAGGGCCCGTGGCCGGGCGTCACTTCGATCACACGGGTGCTGGACGCGCCGGCGCTCACCAACTGGAAGCTCGGCGAGGTCGCGCGCTCGGCGATCGAGAACGCCGAGCGCCTGGTCTTCGACCGCAAGGCGGGCCTGGCGACGGGCCTCGCGCCGACGCAGCTCGCGGAGGTGTTGACCAACCCCTTCTGCGCGGGGCGCCTCCGGACCGGTGAGCCGTCCGCCCTGGGTCCCTCGTCGACGTTGGCACGTGGGAGCACGTCCGGGCGACGCGGGAGCGGTACAGCCGGAGGCATCGCGGATCGCCGAGGCCGTGTTCGAGCGGATCGACGTTCTGGGGGTGACCGACTACACCTTCGCCCTGACCGCTCACGCGAAGGCCCGTGGATGTGACGCGGCCTTCGGCGCCGGCGTCGTCCGCGTGAAAGAAGGTCAGTCTGGTCGGGGCGAGAGGTCTCGCGCCTTCACTATCCAACTTGACGTTCGGATCCTGGGTCACGCTCGTCGACAGCGCCGACATGGACGGAGGCCGCGAGGGCCGCTTGCAACGAGGTCTCAGTTGACGAGTGGGTAGGTGCCCCAATCGGCGGGGTAGTCGTCCTCGGGACCGTTCGTGACCCGGATGACATCCGTGCCGTCGGCGCGCATCTGGAAGAGATTGGCTTTGGTCTGACCGCCGCCGACGTCGACCTGGCGGGTGAACAGGATCCGGGTGCCGTCGGGCGACCACTGCGCTTCCCCGAGGTTCCCCTCATCCGGGCTCGCGGCGATGACGATGGCCGTCGGCCGGAGCGACGCGATGTCGAAGCTGTACAGCCGGCCGTAGCTCGCAACAAGGATCGACCGGCCGTCTGGCGCCCAGTCACCCGCGTCGACCGGGATGTCGCCGACCTGACGTGCGTTCGTTCCGTCGGTGTCAGCCAGGAAGAGGCGCGGGCTGCCTTGTGGGGTCACCACCCGCGTGAATGCGATCGAGCTTCCGTCGGGTGCGACGCCGATCGGGATGTCGTGTCCCCCGTTCGTCGAGGTCGTCAGTTGATGGAGGTCGCCGCCGTCAGAGCTGCGCAGCGACCATAGACCGGTCTGGCTCGGATCGGTGTCGTTCCATCCTTCGGCCACGATCGACTGCTGATCCGCCGACCAGACCCCGCAGAAGATGTTCAGCGGGCCGGTCGGGCTTGCGAGGAGCCGGAAGCCGGTCCCGTCGCCGTTCATCACGGCGCCGGGGGTGGTGATGAGCCTGCCGTCGGGCGACCAGACCGGGCACGCGTGCGGCTCGGGCCGAAGCTGGAGCAGATGGGATCCGTCGGGGTTCACGGTGTACAGGACGATGTCGTTCTGCGCAGGGTCCCACCGACTGAAGACGATCCGGCCATTGGTCGGCGGGCCGAAGGGCCGTCCACCGACGGCAAGCAACGTGGCGAGGATCAGGGCGAGGATCAGGCCCGCGACTGCGAGCATCGTCCAGGCCGGGCTCACCGCGACTCGCGGGAACCCTATGGTCTTGGAAGTGATCGAGGAATTCCTCAATATCGCCCGCCAGGCGGGCCGCTGCCGACGGTGCGCGACGTGATCGAGGATCGCGTCGAGTTGGCCATCGACGACGTTCCGATCGGCAAGGCCACCAAGCGTTGCGCGGAGGGCGCGTTCGAGATCAGGCGAGGTATTCATGCCAGATGCTCCGCGCTCAATGACGGGATCCGCGCGTCGGCCTCGAGCGAGGCTCTCAGCGCAGCCAGAGACCGGTTCAGCCGTGACTTCATCGTGCCGAGCGGGACGCCGAGCGTCGCGGCCGCGTCGGCCAGCGGCAGGTCGAGGTAATAGACAAGGACGATCACGGTGCGCTGCTCGGTCGTCAGGCGACGAAAGCCTCGCTCGATCTCGTCTGAGACAGCGTTCGAGTACTGGATGTCGGGCCCGGCCGGCTCGTGTGTCGGCTCCAATGGGATCTCGAGCCGCACGCGCCGGCTGGCGCGCCTGGCCACGTCCTGACAGGCGTGGACCAGGAGCCGGTTCAGCCAGGCATCGAAGCGGTCCGGATCGCGCAGTCCGCGCAGGTCGAGCCAGGCGTCGACCAACGCGTCCTGGACCGCATCCTCGGCTCGACCCTCGTCCCGAACGATGAGTCGGGCGACGGCGTTGAGGCGACCGACCGACGCGGTCGCGAGTTGCGAGAAGGCGTCGCGATCGCCTGCTCGAGCCCGGACGACGAGGTCCCGATCCATCTCACCACCTGACGAAGGTGCGGAGCCACTCCGCTGTCATGGTGAACGGCCGACGTTCGCAGGGAAAGGTTCCATCTTGATCAACGCCGGGATCACGTCGGCGAGACCCGCAGCACATACGGCTGACCGTCCGCCGTCACCCACACCGAGCCTCCCGCGACGACGACGTTACCGCCGTCGTCACCGATGTCGAGGCGCCCGATGATGCGTCCCGTCGCTTCGTCGATCCGCGTCATCCCGTCTGCGAGGACCCAGACGGATCCGAGGCCGACGGCCAGGTCGCCGGGAACGGTATCAAGGTCGACCGTGGTGATGACCTTGCCCGAGACCGGATCGATCCGGACCACCTCCGGCAGCCCGTTCGGCCCGGCGATCCAGACCTCCTTGCCGTCGCTCGCCACTAAGCCGTCCAGCGGGACCCGCAGGCCGACCTTGTTGGTCGCGGCATCGACCCGCACCACCTCACCCGTGTGCTGGATGCCCACCCAGACACCACCGGGTCCAGCCGTCATGATCTGCGGCCCATTCGGTGCGATCGGACCGACCGGGATCGTCGCGACCACGCGGTTGGTCGCGGGATCGACGCGCTGGACCGACCCATTGTGCTCGTTGGCCACCCACACGGACCCCTCGGTCACGGCCACGCCTTCGGGCGCCGATGCGACCGGGATCCGCTTGACCACCTTGCGGGTGACCGGGTCGATCCTCACCAGCTTGTCGTTCTCGTAGTCCGTCTGCCAGACGGAACCGGCGCCGGTCGTGTCGTAGCCGTAGTCCATCCAGTTCAACGGGACCGTTCCGGTGACGGCGGATGTCGCCAGGTCCACGCGCACCAGGCTCGTGGGCTCATGGACCCAGAGCGACGTGTCGTCGGCAGCGAACCAGCGCGGCGCGACGGGTTCGCCGACCTCGATCCGGCCGTCGATCTTCGCCCCGGCCGGGATGGACGCAGACGACGATGGAGCCGCACTCGTCGATGGCGGTGGCGGATCGACGACGTCCGTCAGGCTCGTGGCTGACATGCTCGCGGAAGCCGCCGGCGCGGTCTCATGGAACGAAGGACTCGTCGGCGTCGCCGCGCAGGCTCCGACTGAGATCGCGACCAAGGCGGCGACGCTCGCCCCCACGACCACCGGCGAATATCGCATCGAACGGCCTCCTCGGTTTGCGCTGTCATGAGGAACGGCCGACGTTCGCGGACAAAGGTTCCATCTTGTCCGCGCGAAGGTCCTGACACGCACCGTGCGGGGCCGAGGTGCCCAGTCGATCGGAGCGATCGCTCGACGATCAGGCAGGAATGGTCGGGGCGAGAGGGCTAGCGCCTCCCTAACTCAGCAATCGCTGCGCTTCCTGATGATCAATCGCACGCCGAAGGAGTCCCTCCCGGCGACGACGGCACGAAGCGCATGAGGGACGGGTACCTGCGCGGCGCACTCTCGCCGCAGGCGACGCAGCGCCAGATGGACGTCCTCGCCGCCTATGTCGCCGCCGGGGGGTCGGTCCAGGATGCTGCCGAGCTTGTGGGCATCCGCCCGAGCACCGCGAAGCGCCATCTCGCCGACCTCCGCGCGCGCTCGGGCTTGACCACGGAGCAGCTGATCTACACCGGCCGGGCGCGCGGCTGGCTCATGGTCCCGAGCCTCGAGCCCAGCTGAATTCGCACCGGCCGAGCGCTGCGCTACCGCAACGATGTGCGGCAGTGATCACTAGTGCCAGCAGGTAGTTGCCGTCCGTCCGCGCAGGCTGGGACCCGCCGTGGGCTCGACCCGCTTGACCGGTCGCCCGGCGATCAGGCTCCCTGCAGGACCGGCCCGATGGCATCGAGGATGAGGTCGAGCCCAAACTCGAACTCGTCGGCGTAGTCGAAGCCGGACGCGAGCAGCTCACTGCCGACACGCGCGAGGTTCGGGTACGCATCCGCAGGCACCTGGGCGACCACCGCTGACAACTCCTCGGCGTTGCTGAACTGCAGGTTCACCTCCTGGAGCGCGAACCCTAGAACGTAGCTGTCGACGAGGTTGTAGGCGTGCGTCGCCATGACCGCCGAGCACCCGGCGTCGAGCAGGACGGTGATGGTGTCCTCGTGTGTGCGGAGATTCGCCGGGCCGGGCGTCATCCGCAATTCCATGAGCGCGATCGCCCAGGGATGCCGGCGCAGGGCCGCGCGGGTCGAGATCGATTGGGCACGGAGCACCGTTCGCCAGTTCGAGCGATCGGCCGGCCGCTCCACCTCGGCGAAGACGAGGTCAACGATCCCGTCGAGGATGTCGTCCTTGTTGCGAACGTGTCGATAGAGCGACATCGCCTCCACGCCGAGCCGCCGCCCGATCCGCTGCATCGTCAACGCCGCGGTGCCGCCCTCGTCGGCGAGCTCCAGCGCCGCGCGCAGCACCCGGTCCCGGGTGAGCGGCGCTCGCTTCTGAGTCGTGCAGCGTGTCATCGGTGGTCTCCTGGAGTGCCCTTGACGCCATGATAGCTTATGCCATACGCTTATGCCATACGCTTATGACATAAGCGATTCGAAGTCAAGGAGCTAGAGATGACCATGGAAACAACCAGCGACCGCGACCAAGCCCTGGCCGGCGACGCCTTGCTGGCCGACGCGGGGATGATGGCTGTCGTGCAACGCCGCTACGGGCCTCCCGAGGTGCTTGAGTACACCGATGTGGGCCGGCCGGTCGTGGGGGACGGCGACGTCCTGGTCGGCGTCCGCGCCGCTTCGGTCCACCCTGGCGACTACTTCGTGATGACCGGCGTGCCGAGCATCGTGCGGCTGGCGTTCGGTCTGCGTCGGCCACGCCACCCCATCCCCGGCAGAGACCTGGCCGGCGTGGTGGAAGCCGTCGGCGCGGCGGTCACGGACCTCCAACCGGGTGATGAGGTGTTCGGTTGGAGCACCGCCGGGACGCTGGCGCAGTACGCGTCCGTGCCCGCGGACCAGCTCGTCCGCAAACCCGACAGGCTGACGATGGAGCAGGCGGCCACGGTGCCAACGTCGGGGCTCACCGCACTGCAGGCGCTGCGCGACATCGCGCACGTGCAACCGGGGCACACGGTGCTCGTCACGGGCGCATCAGGGGGCGTCGGGACGTTCGCCGTGCAGATCGCCAAGTTGTTGGACGCAGAGGTGACCGGGGTGTGCAGCACCCGTAACGTGGAGCTGGTACGGGCCCTGGGCGCCGCGCACGTCATCGACTACACGCGAACGGACTTCACCCAGGCGGGACGGCGCTACGACGTCATCCTCGACAACGTGGAAGCGCAACCGCTGCAGGCGGTACGAAACGCTCTGACACCGACCGGCACGCTCATCCCCAACAGCGGCCGAGGTGGACGCTGGGTCGGCCCGTTGGGCCGG
The DNA here is from genome assembly GCA_963755115.1 of uncultured Chloroflexia bacterium. Lineage (GTDB taxonomy): Bacteria > Chloroflexota > Limnocylindria > Limnocylindrales > CSP1-4 > SPCO01. The sequence continues at coordinate 407,287 of CAVWIK010000002.1, read as the reverse complement.
TTCGTCAAGGCTCGCGTGCGATCGCTGGTCACCCGCCAGACGCTGAAGCCGTTCACTTCCGTCCAGAAGCGCCAGGACCTGCGCACACTCGCCGGTTGGCTCGAGGCAGGGGAGCTCACCCCGGTCATCGACCGCACCTACCGGCTGAGCGCAGCAGCCGACGCCCTCCGCTACGTCGGAGCAGGCCACACCCGCGGCAAGGTCGTGATCACCGTCTGAACGTCGGACCAGGTGTCACCACCCACCACAGCGCCACTCGTACACCAGCCACCGCTGTCAGGCGGACGGCTCACCAAGCGAACGAAGGAGCAAACCATGAACAAGACACGACCTGTCCCCATCAACAGCGCTTTGACGGGCCCGCCGATCCCGGTGCAGGCCAAGATCGCCGCCGCATGGACCAGCTTCATGTTCCTCTACATCTACGTCGACTTCTTCAACCTCTACAAGCCCGGCGTCGTCGACGGCATCCTGAATGGCCTCGTCTGGAAGTTCGACGTCAGCCCGACGTTGTTGACCTTCATGCTCGCGTCCGTGGCGATCCCGGCCCTGATGGTGATGCTCTCCATGACGCTGCCCGCCCGGGTGAACCGCGCCACGAACCTCGTCGTTGCATCGCTCCTCATCCCCTACTCGGCGTTCAACGCGGCAGGGGCGACCTGGGAGTGGGCGTCCTTCTACGGCCTCTCCATCGGAATCGAGGTGCTGATCCTGGCCTTCATCCTGCGCTCCGCCTGGACCTGGCCCCGAACGTACTCCGACGCTGCAGATGTCGCGACGGCCGACCGACTGCAACAGCAAGCCCACGCCTGAGCCATCGGTGCTCGACGCAGGCAGGAGAGTGCCTGCGAGCTGCGCCGAACCCGGACGCCAGGCCGGATCGTCAAGCGCAACTACCCGCTCCGCCTGCGCTGTTCGGGCTGCCAGCGGTTCCTCTACGGCGACGTCGGCCGGTACCGCCACCCGGCGCCGACCTGCGAGGCGTTCATCGCCGCGACCCCGACCGTCCGTCGGCGGTACACGACGGGCCACGACAAGCGCGTCCAGGGCCACTCCTACCCCCAGGAGTGGTACGAGCACGCGATCGGCAAGCTCCTTGAACAGGTGGGCGGCGTGGACGATGTCTCGATCACCGAAGCGGTGCGCCTCTACCACGACCGCCCGTCCCGGGTCGATGAGGTCACGCTTGCTCGGATCGGCCGAGAACGCGAAGAGGCCGGTCGCCAGCTCGCCAAGACCCGGGACGTGGCGGCCTGGCAGCGGGAGATGGCCCAGCTCGTGCCGAAGAGCAGGCCGCTCGCGAACCAGTCGAGGCAGGGCGTCTCTCGTCGGGGGAGGTCGTGGACTACCTGCGCTCGCTGCCATCCCTGTGGGCGGATGCCGGCCCCGATGGCCGCCAGGCGCTCGCCGCCGCGATCTTCGCGCGCACCGACGTCATGGGGTTCGAACGGCTGGAGTACGACTTGACACCCGACGCCATCGAACTGGGGCTGGATGCCGCACTACCGGCCATGTTCGAGCTCACCGGGACGATCGGTGAGTTTGGTCGGGGCGAGAGGATTTGAACCTCCGACCTTATCGTCCCGAACGATACGCGCTACCAAGCTGCGCCACGCCCCGACCGAGGGTGTCCGTTCGACAGGACGTGGCGATGATAGCAAAGTCGTGTGAATGGCCCGGATCGGGGCAGGACGAACGGCTGACGGCCGCCGGACCTCAGCCAGCCTGACCTGGCGGCATCGGCGCTCGTATGGTCGTCGGGCGGCGCCGAGGGGATCCGGGCGCCGCGTTTCCTTTCCCCACGGAGCGCCCGCTTGCACGACGACCGCCCGGACCGGGGTGGACTCCGATGAACGCCCAGCGGGCCTCCGCCGCCTAGACCCGCCCGGTCGCCGGAAACCTCCTGCGCATCCTCGACGTACCCTTCGACATGGACGTCGTGTGGGCGCTCAGACGGATCATTGGCGTCAGGAGGACGGCGATGGGGATCAACGGGACCGTGCCGGGTCGCCGGTGGGGCGCGGCCCTCGCCGGCATCGTGCTGATCGCGGCCGCGTGCACCAGCTCGGGTGCGGGGGCATCGCCTGCGGCATCGGCCGCCGCGTCGGTCGCCGCAGCACCGGCCCCGAGCGCATCCACGGCCGCGTCCGCGGCCCTGCCGACCGATCGCTACTCCCAGGACGACTACGGCACGCCGGCATCGAAGCCGCCCGCCAGCGCGAAGGCCTCTGCGGAGGCCGGAGGAAGCGGCGACCACGAGGTCTCGGTCGTGGACAGCCCGGACGGGAAGCACCTCGCCGGCGCGAACGGCATGACGCTGTACATCTTCAAGAAGGACTCGCCCGGCAAGAGCGCGTGCGCCGGCGACTGCGCCACGAACTGGCCGCCGTTCACGCTGAGCGGGGACGACAAGGCGACGGCCGGTGCTGGCGTGACCGGCAAGCTCTCGACGATCAAACGGGCCGACGGCGACAGGCAGGTCGCCTACGACGGCGCGCCGCTCTACTACTACTCGGGCGACTCCGGGGCCGGCGACACGAACGGCGAGGGCGTCGGGGGCGTCTGGTTCGTCGCGGCGCCCTGACGCCAACGGCTGACGGGGCCCGGGCGGCCGGGGGCCGCACACGATCGGTGGCGCTCCGCCTCAGGCGCTCGCCTCCGATCGCCCGGGCAGCTCGGTGTGGATCGGCAGCGTGGCGATGGCGGCCAGCAGGAACGTCGCGGCCATGAGCCCGAACACGATCGGCAATCCGGCCAATTCGCCGGCGAGATCGATGATCACCCCGTAGATGGCGACCCACAGCGATCCGACCCCGAACGCCAGCGTGAAGTAGAGCGCGTAGGACGCATCGCGGATCGACGGCGGCGCGATGTCGGCGAGCAGGGCCTGGAGTTGCGGGCTCTCGGCGAAGCTGAACAGCCCCATCAGGAAGATTCCGGCCCACAGCCAGACGAGCGATGAGCCCGCGGCGATGAAGACCACGAACCCGAAGGCGCCGCCGAGATAGACCGCCAGGATGAGCGGCTTGCGCCCGACCCGGTCCGACAGCCAGCCGGCGATGAGCGGCGTCGGGACCGAGAAGACGATGAGCGCGCCGTACATCAGGCCGGTCGTGGCGGCGTCGAGGCCGATGACGTTCGTCAGGTAGATCAGCACGAACAGGTTGACCACGCCGAGCCCCCGGCCGCCGCCGCCGAGCGTCGCCGTGAGGAACAGCCAGCGCAGGTCGTGGTCGGCGAGGATCCTACGGAATGCGGACCGGACGCTCCCCCCGGCGACCGCCGCGGCCCGATCGGTCCCGTGCTCGCGGACCAGCAGCAGGATCAGCAGGGCGATCGCGATCGCCGGCAGCCCCACCACGATCGACGCGCCGCGCCACCCGACCGCGGCGATGAGTGGCGCCCCGATGAGCGCGATGACGACCGTGCCGACGTTCCCCCCGGCGATGTGCGCACTGATCGCGAAGCCGCGCCGGTCCGGCGGGAACTGCTCGGCGAGGAGGCCGTTCCCGACCGGGTGCTGCGGCGAGCCGCCGATCCGCGACGCGATGTTCGGGATCGCGAACGTCGCGAAGCTGACGGCCAGCGCCTGGAGCGCGAACCCGCCGCCGAACACGATCCCGCCGATGCCCAGCAGCCGGCGACGCGACACCACGCGGGTCAGGCCGGCGTAGCTGAGCTGGACCATCCCCGAGGCGAACGAGCCGACGGCGGCGAGGATCGCGATCACCCCGACGCTGACCCCGTAGTCGTTGATGATCGCGAGGAAGATGAACGGCAGCAGGACGGCCTGGGCGTGATTGAACGCGTGCGCGACCGACAGCAGCGCCAGGGATCGCATCGGCTGGATCCGGGACTCGAGGCGCACGGCCGTCGACGATGCGGTCATGCGCGTATCCTGCCGCATCGTTGGCCTACCCGGTTGGGCCAACCGGCATCGGTTCGGCGACCTTGGCGGGGGCGGCCCGCCCGGGTGGCGCGCCCGGTCTCAGGGGCGCGCTGCGGCTACGCGGTCAGTGGTGCTTCTTCTTGTTCGGGACTTCGTAGAGATCGGCCCGCGGATCCTTGTGCGTGGAGCCGGGCGTCCCGGGCACGGCCCCTCGGCCCTTGTCCGACACCACGTTGCCCTTGGGCAGCACGTACAGGACCATCAGCGCGATCGGACCGAACACGATGCCGAGGATGGCCCAGTTCCGTGCCCGTCGATGGAACTTCGGCGCGACCTGGTAGCAGTAGTACGCGCAGAGGACCCAGATGACGGCCCCCAGGATGAAGAACCCGGTGCCGATGAGCGTGGGCGTATCCATGTCTCGACGTGACCCCTTCTAGAACTGATCGAGGTAGCGCGAGACTTCCCAGTCCGAGACCTGCGTGCGGTACTCGTCCCACTCGGCTCGCTTGGCCTCGACATAGTGACGGAAGACGTGGTCGCCGAGGGCGTCGCGGATGACATCGTCGGCCTCGAGCTCGTCGAGCGCCTCGCCGAGCGTCCCGGGCAGCTCCTTGATCCCCTTGGCGGCGATCGTCTCGGCATCCATCTCGAAGAGCGATTCCTCGACCGGGTCGGCGAGCGGCAGCCCGCGCTCCACGCCGTCGAGGCCGGCCGCGATCATCGCGGCGAACGCGAGGTACGTGTTGGACGACGGGTCCGGACAGCGGACCTCGGCCCGCGTCCCCTCGACCGACTTGCCGGGCGAGACCATCGGGACGCGGATGAGCGCCGAGCGGTTGGTCCGGCCCCACGTCAGGTAGGTCGGCGCCTCGTACCCAGGGACGAGCCGCTTGTACGAGTTCACCAGGGGCGCCAGGACGGCGATCATGCCGCGGGCGTGGGCGAGGATCCCGGCCATGTACGACCGCGCGACGTCGGAGAGGCCGTACGGGTTCGAGGCGTCGGCGAAGGCGTTCCGCTGGTCGGCGATGGACCACAGGCTCTGGTGCGTGTGCATCCCGGAGCCGTTGATGCCGTGGATCGGCTTGGGCATGAACGTCGCGTAGAGGCCGTGCCGCTGGGCGATCGCCTTGAGCGCGAACTTGAACGTGATGGCGTTGTCGGCGGTGCGCAGGGCGTCGGAGTACTCGAAGTCGATCTCGTGCTGCCCGACGGCCACCTCGTGATGGGCGGCCTCGACCTTGATGCCGAACGCCTCGAGCGCGTCGACCATGTCCTGGCGGATCTCCTGGGCGAGGTCGGTGGAGAAGTCGAAGTAGCCCGCCTGGTCGTGCGGCAGCGGCTCGATATGCCCGTCCTGCCCGCGCCGGAACAGGAAGAACTCGAGCTCGGGCCCCGTGTTCACGACGTACCCGAGGTGCTTCGCCCGCTCGACCTGGCGGCGCAGGACCCAGCGCGGGTCGCCCGCGAACGGCTCGCCGCGCGGGGTGAAGACGTCGCAGATGACGCGGGCCGTGCCGCGCGTCCCGGAGCCGGGCTGCCAGGGGATCTCCGAGAACGTGGTCATGTCGGGCATCAGGTACTGGTCGCTCTCGGCGATCCGCGTGAAGCCCTCGATCGACGACCCGTCGAACCAGGTCCCGTGCTGGACCGATGATTCGAGCTGGTGGATCGGGATCGTCACCGCCTTGACGTGGCCGATGACGTCGGTGAACTGGAGCTGGATGAAGCGGATCCCGCTCGCCTTCGCGGCTTCGATCGTCGCGGAGCTCTCGGCGCTGCTGGCCACGCTCGACGGTGCCTCCTGGGGGCCGGTTGGGGATGGGACGGACGTCGCGACCCAAGGATACGCCCGGCCGCGGGACCCGCGGCCGGGCGTCCGGCTCGTCGCTCAGGATGCGCTGTCGCGCGTCGCGGCCCTCAGTACTGGAACAGCAGCTCCCGGTACTTGGGCAGCGGCCACAGGTCGTCGGACACCAGAGACTCGAGCTCGTCGGCGACCTCGCGCAGGGCGTTCTGCGCCGGGATGACCTTGTCGACGAAGGCCCGTGCCTCGGCGTGCACGGAGCCCGCTTCGTGCGCCTCGTGCTGCGCGTGCTCTAGGGTGTGGATCGCGTCGACGAGCGAGTCGGCCAGGCCGGAGACCTCCTCGCAGACGGCGTTGATCCCGCGCGACGAGGGGGCCGCCGCGAGCTGGGCCAGGTACTGCGCCGTGGCCGGCAGGATCATCGTCTTGGCCATCTCGAGGGCACAGTTCGCCTCGATGTTGCTGACCTTGACGTAGCGCTCCCAGTTGATCTCCACGCGGGACGCGAGCTCGCGCTCCGAGAGGACGCCGAACCTCGAGAACAGCTTCTTCGCCTTGGACGTGGTCAGCGACGGCAGCGCGTCGACGGTGGTCCGGTTGTTCGGCAGCCCGCGACGGGCGGCCTCGGCATGCCACTCCTCGGAGTAGCCGTTGCCCTCGAAGAGGACCTGCTTGTTGTCCCCGACGATCGTCGAGAGGATCTTGGTCAGCCCGGCGAAGTCGTCCGGCTTGAGCTTCTCGAGCTCGTCGGCGAGCTGGTCGAGCGAGTCGGCGACGGCCGTGTTCAGGACGGTCTGTGGCCAGTAGATCGGGGCCGAGGATCCGACCGCGCGGAACTCGAACTTGTTGCCGGTGAAGGCGAACGGCGAGGTCCGGTTGCGGTCGGTGGCGTCCTTCGGGAGGACCGGCAGCGAGGTGACGCCGAGGTTCGCCGAGCCGCCCTTCTTCGAGCCCGAGGTCGCCCCCTTGCCGAGCTGCTCGACGACGTCCTCGAGCTGCGAGCCGAGGAAGATCGACATGATGGCCGGCGGCGCCTCGTTCGCGCCGAGGCGATGGTCCTGACCGGCGTCCGCGATGCTCGCCCGGAGCAGGTCGGCGTGGACGTTGACCGCGCGGATGACGGCTACGAGGAACGCGAGGAACTGGGCGTTGGCGTGCGGGTCGTTGCCCGGGTCGAGCAGGTTCTCGCCCTCGTCGGTGCCCATCGACCAGTTGTTGTGCTTGCCCGAGCCGTTGATCCCGGCGAACGGCTTCTCGTGGATGAGGAACATGAGGCCGTGCTGCGTCGCGAGGCGCCGCATCATGCTCATGACGACCATGTTGTGGTCCGAGCCGACCGACGTCGGCTCGAAGACGGGCGCCATCTCGAACTGGCCGGGGGCCACCTCGTTGTGGCGGGTCTTGGCCGGGATCCCCAGCCGCCACAGCTCGCGGTCGAGATCCATCATGAACGCGAGGATCCGCTCGCGGATCGTGCCGAAGTACTGGTCCTCGAGCTCCTGGCCCTTGGGCGACGGGGCGCCGAAGAGCGTCCGGCCGGTGAGGACCAGGTCGGGGCGCTGGCCGGCCAGGTGCCGGTCGACGAGGAAGTACTCCTGCTCGGGCCCGATGTTGGTGAAGACGCGGGTCGCCGTCGTGTTCCCGAACCAGCGCAGGACGCGGAGCGCCTGCTTGCCGAGCGCCTCCTGCGAGCGCAGCAACGGGATCTTGTGGTCGAGGGCCTCGCCGGTGTACGAGACGAACGCGGTCGGGATCGTCATCGTCACGCCGTTGGGCTCGACCTGGAGGAAGATCGGGCTGGTGACGTCCCACGCCGTGTAGCCGCGGGCCTCGAACGTGGCCCGGATGCCGCCCGACGGGAACGAGCTGGCGTCGGGCTCGCCCTGGACGAGGTTCCGGCCCGAGAACTCCGCGATCGTCCGGCCGTCGCCGGTGGGGTTCAGGAACGAGTCGTGCTTCTCGGCCGTGGCCCCCGTCATGGGCACGAACCAGTGGGTGTAGTGGGTGGCGCCACGCGCCATCGCCCATTCCTTCACGCCGTGCGCGACCGCGTCGACGATGGCCGGGTCGAACGGCTCGTGGCCATCGATCGTGCGTCGCAGCTTCTTGAAGATCGGCTTGGCCAGGTACTCGCGCTGGGCGTCCTCATGGAAAACGTACTCGCCGTAGATCTGCTGCCCGGCGGCCTCCAGGTAACTCTGCGTGGAGGCGACCTTGTGCTCGGCGATCGCGGCGAGTGCCGCTTGACGTGCGGTCATGACTCTCCTGTCGGTGCCGGGCGCTGCTCCGCCGATTGGTGTCGCGGCGACCGGGCGGTGATGCCTCTCGCGCGGGGACGCGCGGTCTCGACGTCGTGCCCCGAACGGTACCAGCGGGCCGGGTTGCGGTTCAGTATCAGCCGTCCGAATCGGTTGTTGCCCGTCGGCGTCGAATGGCCGGGCGAGCGTCCGTGCGAGGTCGGACGACGGCCCGTGCGACGTCGCCGCGGCGGGCCGCGTCAGGTCGGCCGGCGGGCCGCGTCAGGTCGGCCGGCGGGCCGCCACGAGATCGTCGAGCAGGCTCCCGAACTCACGCTCGGCGTCGACATAGCGGTCCGCCCGCCACACGATCGCGAGCCGGCCGTCGCGGGTCAGTCGCGTCCAGACCCGGCGCCGCGGCAGGTAGAACGTGATGGTGATGCCGGCGATGAGCGAGATGAAGGCGAGCCACACGAGACCCTGGCCGGGATCCTTCTTCGCGATGAGCAGCGTGTACGCGCCGATGCTCTTGAGCTCGACGGAGAAGCCGAGCTCCGGCGACCGGACGGTCTCCCCCACCTCGGGCGCCATCGGCGTGTAGTGCTCGTAGACGGCCGTGCCGTCGGGGTTCGTGCCGATGACGCGGTACGGGAGCAGCAGGGCCGCGGCCGCGCCGCTGCCGGTCTTGCTGAGCAGCATCTGGAGGCCGACATCGGTGCCCGGCACCGACAGGATCCCGTACGGGGAATCGGCCGCGGAGTCCGTGAGCGGCACGGCGCCGTCCCAAAGCGGCTTGCCGGCCGCGTCGCGCACGACGACGTACGGCGCCGGCCCGAACCCGTTCTGGTGGAACGTGTAGCCGGCCACGGAGAGCGGGTCGTTGACCCGGATGACCTTGTGGGCGATCTGCTCGCCGTCGCGGTAGACGGCCAGGTCGGTCGTGAAGTCGGTCGCCGCGCCGGTGTCGAACCCGGGCGCGTCGAAGGCGAGGTTCTTGACCAGCAGGAGACCCGGCGTCCCGATCGGCTGGACGGTCAGCGATTCCCCTTCCGGCACGACCAGCCCCTGCTCCTCTCCGAGACGCGACGTCACCGCCGCCGCCACGAGGAAGAGGACGAGCCCGGTGTGCGTGAAGAGCGTGGCCATCTTCGTGTACTGGTGACGGTCGCCGTACAGGAAGGTCGTCCCGTCCTCGTCGATCGCCTCGCGGACCCTGAAGTGGTGCCGGCGGAGGACCCCACGGAGCCCGTCGACCGGGACGCCGCTCATGGCCGCCCGGTCGGGCAGCCGCGGGTCGAAGTACGGCTCCGGTTGGGCGACGCGGATCTCGGCCACGCCGCGCCACAGCTTCGGCGTCCGGTCGAGCGTGCAGACGACGATCGAGATCACGAGCACGGTCAGGCCGACGCTGAACCAGACCGAACGGAAGATCGCGAAGACCGACAGGCGCTCAAGGACGTCGACCAGCCCGGTGCCCATCACCGGGTCGTATCGCGCATGGATGTCGTCCATGGCGGCCGCGTAGTCGGTGGCGGAGCGGAACGCGAAGTCGGGCAGCTGGCGGATCGTCATCCCGACGACCGCGAGCAGGACCAGGACGATGATCTGAGCGACCGCGAAATCGACCGAGGTCAGGAGGCTCCACAGGCCGCGCCCGGCGCGCGCGACGACGTTCAGCCCGGCCGAGCGACTCGAGGCGGCCTGGACGGCTGCCGGCGTGGCGATGGTGCGCTCCTCAGACGGCGGCTGGGGCCGGTGCTCGCGTCGCTGCAGCCGCCGCGGCGGCCGCGAGCGCCTCCGAGAGATCCGCCTCGAGGTCCTCGACGTCCTCGAGCCCGACCGAGACGCGGAGGAGGCCCGGCGTGATGCCCGCCTCGAGGAGCTGGGCCTCCGACAGGTGGCGATGCGAGGTCGATGGCGGGTGGACGACCATCGTGTGGACGCTGCCGAGCGATGCGGTGCGCTCCGGGATCGTCAGGTGGTCGATGATCGCGCGGCCCGCCTCGCGGCCGCCGGCGACCTCGAACGCCAGCATCCCGCCGGCAGCGCCCGGCCGGAACTGTCGCGCCGCGACAGCGTGCTGGGGGTGGCTCGGGAGGCCCGGGTAGAGGACGCGGTCCACGCCGTCCTGACGCTCCAGCCACGCGGCGAGTGCCGCGGCATTGCGGGCGTGGCGCTCGGCCCGGACGCCGAGGGTCAGGATCCCGCGAAGCACGAGGAACGCATCGAGCGGACCGAGCGTCGCGCCGGTGTCGATCTGGACGCGCTCGACGTCGGCGATCCGCGCGGCCGGACCCGCGACGACACCCGCGATGACGTCGCTGTGCCCGCCGAGGAACTTCGTCGCGGACTCGACGACGAGGTCCGCGCCGAGGTCGAGCGGCCGGCAGACATAGGGGCTCGCGAACGTGTTGTCGACGACGTAGACGGCGTCGTGACGGTGGGCGAGATCGGCGAGCGCCGCGTGGTCGGCGACGAACGTCGTGGGGTTGGCGATCGTCTCCGCGTACAGGACCCGGGTCGGGGCGGACGCGAGCGACGCGGCGACGGCGTCGAGGTCGGTCATGTCGAGGATGTCGACGGTGACGCCGAACCCGCCGAAGACGCGGAGCAGCTGGGTGCGCGTGGAGCCGTAGACCGAGAACGGCGCGACGATCCGGTCGCCGGCGCGGAGCAGCGACGCGAGGGCCGCATGGATGGCGCCCATCCCGGACGCCAGCGCGACACCGGCCTCGCCGCCGGCGAGCTCGGCGTAGGCCGCGCCCAGGGCGCTCGTGGTCGGGTTCGCGATCCGGCTGTAGGCGAACCCCGCGCGAGGGTCGCTGGCGACCCGTCCGAGCTCCTCGGCGTCGCCCGAGGCGAACGTGGCGGTCTGGTAGATCGGCACGCTCGTCGGCGTCTGGTCGGGTCGCGGGATCCTCGAGGCGGCGCGGATGGCGCGGGTCGAGAACCCGCGAGGCGTGCTCCGGTCCGGCTGCGGATCGTGGTCGCTCACGGCTCGGATGCTACACCGGACCGGGGTATCGGCCCGGACCGGCTCAGCCGATCGGGACCGCGATGCCGGTGACGCGATCCTTGCCCGCACGCTTCGACGCGTACATGGCGCCGTCCGCGCTGATCATCAGCTCCTCGATGGTCTGGCCATCGCCCGGATAGGACACGACGCCCGCCGAGAGCGACGGCCGGAAGCCGCGGCCGGGCAGCTCGAGCGGCATGGCCCGGACGCCGAGCCGGATCTTCTCGGCGAGCACGAAGGCGCCGGTCGGGTCGGTCTCCGGAAGGAGGACGACGAACTCGTCGCCACCGTACCGGGCGGCCGTGTCGATGCGCCGGACGCCGGACGCGATGACCTCGCTGATGGCGCGCAGGACGCGATCCCCGTGGTAGTGGCCGAGCCGGTCGTTGATGTCCTTCAAGCCGTCGAGATCCATCATCAGGAGGCAGAACCCGCGTCCGGACCGGGCGCTGCGCGCGATCTCCCGCTCCATCGCCGCGAAGAAGAACGCGCGATTGAACAGGCCGGTCAGCTGGTCGATCGTCGACAGGCGGAGCGCGATCTCGCGAGCCGACCGCTGCTCGCGGGCGATGACCATGGCGACGTAGACGAGGAGGACGAGCGCGATCAGGTCCACCGCGACCATCGCCGCGGCGCTGGCGTCGAGGGCACCCGGAGCGGATCCGAGCATCACGGCCGCGACGAACGAGAACGCGGCGACCACGGTCAACCCGGCGGTCACCGCGGGCGACACCACGAACGCGGCGCCCGCCACGATGAGCGCGAACGTGAAGAAGAACGGGCTCGCCGTACCACCGGTCAGCGCGACGAGGATCGCGGCGCCACTCAGGGCGATGATCACCTCCACGGTCATCCGGGCCGGGCCGAGCGCGGTCGACGGCAGCACGTCGTGCAGGACCACGATGAACAGGCCGGCGAGCGCGAGCAGGATGAGGATCGCGGTCTGCGTCTCCATCCACAATCCGCTCACGAGCACGATCGTCGCGGTCGCGATGATGAAGACCCAGCTGACGATCCGGACGACGCGGTCGGAGGTCGGCCCCAGGTCGGAGACCACCGCGTCCGTGTTCGGGCCGCCGACGACGGCCGCCTCGAGCGTCCGCATCTCCTCGTGCTCGAGCACTCGCGGCCCGCGGCCGTCGCGGGGTCGCCGGACGATGCGCGAGACGAGCAGGATCACGAGAAAGAGATTGCCGATGAACGCGATCGCGATCGCGGTGCCCACGACGATCGCCTCGACAGACAACGATGCGACTCCCAGCGCGGCACAACGCGTCGCCCAACGCGCGCACGGCCGACGGCCATCTTAGCCGGTCGTCGGGTGCATTCCGGGATGGTCCGGCCGACTTCGGTGCGATGACGCAACGGCTCTGCCGCGTCGGCCTAGCGGGCGCCCCACTGGTACGTCTGCTTCACCAGCCGCAGGTAGACGAACGTTTCGGTCTCGCGGACACCGGGGATCGCCCGGAGCCGCTCCGCCAGGAACCGCAGCAGCGCCTCGTTGTCCTCGCAGACGGTCTCGATCAGCAGGTCGTACGTCCCGGCCGTGATGACGACGTAGTCGACCTCCGGCATCGCCGCCAGCTCCTCCGCGACCGACACGAGCCGGTCGCTCTCGCAGCGCACGCCGATCATCGCCATCTGGTGGAAGCCGAGCTTGAGGGGATCGGTCACGCCGACGACCTGCAGGATGCCCCGCTCGATGAGGCGGTTCGTCCGGGCCCGGACCGCCGCCTCCGACACGCCGAGGTCGAGCGCGATCTGGGTGAAGGGCCGCCGCCCATCGGCCTGGAGATGCTCGATGATCCGCTTGTCGAGCGCGGAGACGTCCTCGCCGCTCCGGCTCGAGGCGGCCCGTGGGCGGGCGGAGCGGCCGGGGGCGGTCATGGGGCAGCCGTCGCCGCGCCGGCTGAGGCCGCCGGGGTTGCGGCGGGCGGCGCGGGCGTCTGGCCGGGCATCGCCACGGCGACGTTGGAGCGGACCTTCAGCGGGTCGAGCAGTGGATCGAGGGCGGCGATCAGCCGTTCGAGCGAGGTGGTCTGGGTCGGATCCGGCTTGGGCGGCCGGCGCCCGGTCGTGGGTCCCCACTCGACGAGGATGTTGAGGCCCTTGATCGCCACGGGTGGCTCCCCTTGGCCCGGCAGCTTGCCGGTCTTCCATCGCTTGGCCTTGGCCAGTGCCTTGGCCGTACTGTACTGGCTCAGGACGAGCGGCCACCCGTCGTACGTCGCGTTGAGCCGGCGGAGCGGCTCATCGCCCGTCCCGGCCCCCGCGTTGTTGGCGACGAGGTCGAGACCGGCGACCTGGAGCGCGCGGAAGACGTCCTCGAGGGTCGTTGGCGACGCGAGATGCGGGTCGATGGTGGGCGTCGGGGCCTGGGTCTGGGCGGCGGCCTGGGGCGCCGGGGTGGCGGACGATGGGGTTCCGCCGCAGGCGACCACGAGCAGGCCGACCACGAGGATCGGCGCGAGGATGTGGCCGCGCCCCGCGGGCGAGGACCGATTCGAATCTCGCATGAGCGTCGGCATGCTAGCACGCGGTTCGCACGACGAGACCCCCGACGATTCTCCCCGGACGCGGCGCGTCCTCGCACCGGACCGGCTCGCGTCAGCCTCGCTCGAGCGCGACGAGGACCGGGGCGAGCGCCCGGATCGACTCGATCGTGATGGGGTCGACGACCAGCTGGACGGTGCCGATCCCCTCGGCGGCGTAGGCGCGCAGGACCTCGGCCATGTGGTCCGGCGACCCCTCGAGTGGCGGCGCATCGGGGGCTTCGTTGCCCTGCGTGCGCCCGGTCCCACCGGGAAGCCGGACGAGGACGGCCACGGACCGCTCGATCTCCGCCGGGTCACGGCCGACGTCGCGACACGCGTCATCGACGATGGCCCGCAGCCGGGCGACCCCCGCCGGCGCGTTCCCGATGTCGGCGTACCAGCTGTTCCAGGCGTCGGCCCGGGCCATCGTCATGCGCAGCATCCGAGGCCCGTTCGAGCCGATGAGCAGCGGCGGCCCGCCTGGTCGCGGGCTGTGTGGCAGGAGCTCGCAGTCGCGGGCCTGGTAGTAGCGCCCGTCGAAGTCGATCGACCCGTCGCGGAGCAGCGTGCTGATGATCGTGAACGCCTCCTCGAACCGGTCGACCCGATGGTCGTACGGGAAGCCATACGCAGCGAACTCGGTCGCGTTCCACCCGGCGCCGAGGCCCAGGATCAGGCGTCCGCCGCTGATCTCGTCGATCGTCGCGGCCTGCTTGGCCAGCAGCGCGGGGTTGTGGAAGCTCGTGCAGGCGACGAACGGCCCGAACTCGACCCGCGAGGTGACGGCCGCGATCGCCGCCAGCAGGGTCCAGGCCTCCCACGGTCCGCGGGCCGGCCGGTCCGGCCAGCGGTAGAGCAGGTGCTCGCCGAGCCAGATGGAGTCGAAGCCCAGGTCCTCGATGGCCCGGATCATGTCGAGGAGCTCCGGCCAGCGCACCTCGCGCTCGACCTCGGGCAGCTGGATGCCGACCTTGAGCGGACGGCTCCCGGGCACCGTCAGACGGGTCGGGTGAGGGCGGCCGCCATCGCCCGGAGGTGCTCGGGTGTGCTGCCGCAGCAGGCGCCGACGATCGTCGCTCCCGCGTCGCGCATCGCCACCGCCTGGATCGCCATCGTCTCCGGGTCGGCGCGGTAGACGGCCCGCATGTCCACGAGCTCGGGCATGCCGGCGTTGGACTTGGCGACCAGGACGACGTCCGGTGCGGCGGCAGCCATCTTGGCGATGACCGGGAGCAGCTCGTCGGGCCCGTTGCCGCAGTTCCCGCCGATCGCGTCGGCGCCCCACGCGGCGAGCGACTCCACGGCCTGCTCCGGGGTCACGCCCATCATCGTGTGGCCGCGGGTGTCGAACGTCATCGTCGTGATGAGCGCGATGCCGGGCGAAGCCTGGCGCACGCCCTGGATGGCCGCCTTGATCTCGTTGAGGTCGGACATCGTCTCGATCCAGATGAGGTCCACGCCGCCGGCGATCAGCGAGGTGGCCTGCTCGCGGAAGATGTCGACCGCCTCCTCGTACGGGAGCGTGCCAAGCGGCTCGATGATCTCGCCGGTCGGACCGATGTCGCCCGCGACGAGCGCCCGGCCACCCGCCGCGTCGACCTCGGCGCGGAGCAGGATCGCCGCGGTCCGGTTCAGGTCGTCGACGCGATCCTCGTGGCCGCTCAGTCGCAGCCGTGCGCGGTTCCCCCCGAACGTGTTCGTGAGCACGATCCGCGAGCCGGCCTCGAGGTAGCCCCGGTGGATCCGGCGGATGACGTCGGGATGGGCGAGGTTCCAGACCTCGGGCGGGTCGCCGAACTGCAGGCCGGACTGGAAGAGCATCGTGCCCATCGCGCCGTCCGCCACCACGGTCGTGCCCTCGGCGAGCAGCTCGCGGAACCGCGCGCTCGCGGCGCCGCCATCGATCGACCGGCGGGTCGCGAGGTCGGGGAACGCGACCGTGTCGACCTCGGCGACCGCCGCGACCGACGCACGCCCGCTCCCGTTCCCGTTCGTGCCGTGGTCGGTGCCGGGTTCGGGCGGGCGCATCCGCCGGGTCCGTCGAACGCTGTCCATGGATGCATCATACCGACCATGTCGCCCAGGTCCCCCGCCCGCGACCGGCTGGCCGCCGCCATCACCGTGCTCGACGCCGACATCGAGCGTCGGATGGGCCAGGGCTACTCGCCCGGTCTGGCGATCGCCATCACTGACCGCGACGGGCTGCTGTATGAGCGCGGGTACGGCCTCGCGGAGGTCGCGAGCGGCCGGCCGGTCGAGCCGGAGACCTGGTTCGAGATCGGATCGATCGGCAAGACGTTCACCGCGCTCGTGGTCATGCAGCTCGCCGAGGAGGGGCGGCTGTCCATCGACGATGTGGTGGTCCGCCACCTGCCGTGGTTCCGCGTCCCCCGGACCGGCGGCCGGATCACGATCCATCACCTGCTCAGCCACACCGCGGGGATCACGGCAGGCGTCGACGGCACGCCCGAGGCGAGCTTCCAGGTGTGGCGGCTCCGCGACCTCGCCCCCGGCGCCGCCCCGGGTCGCCGGTTCCACTATTCGAACGTCGGGTACAAGACGCTCGGCCTCGTGATCGAGGCGATCGAGGGCGAGCCGTATCCGGCCGTGCTCCAGCGGCGGATCCTCGACCCGCTCGGGATGATCTCGAGCCATCCGGCGATCACCAACGACACGCGTCCGCGACTCGCGGTGGGCTACGAACCTGCCCGCGACGACCGGGTCTGGTACCCCGGCGTGCCGCTGCTGCCGGCCACGTGGCTCGAGACCGGCACGGCCGACGGTAGCGTGGCGGGCACCGCGGCGGATCTCGCCTCGTTCGCCCGGATGCTGCTCCGCGACGGGGAGGGGCCGCACGGGCGCCTCGTGCCAGCGGCGTCGATCACGCGCATGGCCACGCCGGTCCCCACCCTGGGCTCGGAGGGCTACGGGTACGGGCTCTTCGCCCGCGAGATCGACGGCACGCGCTATGTCGGCCATCCGGGCGGGATGGTCGGTTACGTCGCGGGCATGCAGTGCGACATGGCGGCCGGTCTGGCGGCCGTGGTCTTCCAGAACGGCCCGGGCGCTCCGAACGAGTTCGCTCGGCACGCGTTGCGCCTGGTCCGGGCCGCCCGCGAGGGCCGGGATCCGGTCGAGCGGCAGAGCCCGCCGCCCGACGATGGCGGTCCGGAGCCGGATCCAGGCACGTTCAGCAGCCCAGACGGACGCCGGTTCGAGCTCCGAGGCGGCCGCGGATCCGAGACCGTCACGTTCCTGGACGCGGGCCGGTCGATCGGCCTCGACCCGTACGGCGACGGGCGCTACGGGGTCAAGGACCCGGCATGGGACCGCGGCCTGCTGTCCTTCGAGCCAGGCGGCGACGCGGCGTGGCATCTGGGCGACCGCTTCGAACGCGGCGGCTCGACCGTGCCGCCCGTCGCGCAGCCGCCCGACGCGGTCCGCGCCGTCGTCGGGCACTACCGCAGCCACGACCCGTGGACGACGAACTTCCGCGTCGTCCTCCGCGGCGAAATGCCGTGGCTGCTGTTCGTGGCGGCGCCCGACGGGTTCGACGACGAGCAGCCGCTCGTCCCGTTCGGACGCGACGGGTTCCGGGTCGGGAGCGATCCGCTCGGACCCGAGCGCCTGCGCTTCGACACGGTGATCGACGGCCACGCCCGCCGCGCGTGGCTCTCCGGGTGGGACTACTACCGGGTCGGCGACCCCTGATCCCGGATTGACAACGCCCGGCCGCATCGCGCACCCTGCCCGCGATGCACCACGTCGAGACACCCACCGCCGCCACGCTGTCGCAGCAGCGGCCCACGAGGGCCCGCTCGACCTGATGCGCTGCGCCCGCCGGGGCGCCGACGACAACGGTGGATCGACACCCTCAGCAGATGCGCTGAGGGTGTTTTCGTTTGGAGGAAGGACAGATGGATCCGGCGCTCCTCGTGAGGGGCTTCGTCCTGGGCTTCACGATCGCGGCTGCGGTCGGCCCGATCAGCCTGCTCGTGATCCGGCGGACCCTGGCGGAGGGTCGCGTCGTCGGCCTGGCCTCGGGCCTGGGCGTCGCGACGGCCGATGCCACGTACGGCGGGATCGCGGCCTTCGGCCTGTCGGCCGTCACCGACCTCCTCGTCGGCGGCGGTCGGCTGCTCGGTCTCGTCGGCGGTGTCTTCCTGCTATGGCTCGCGTGGCGCACGGCGAGGGCGGAGCCCGGGACGGCCGCGACCGCGGTCGAACGGCGTGGCGGTCTGCCTGGTGCCTACCTCTCGATCCTCGGGCTGACGATGGCCAACCCGATGACGATCCTGTCGTTCGGGGCGTTGTTCGCCGGGCTCGGGGTGACCGGCGACGACCTCGCCGAATTGGCCCTCATCACGCTCGGGGTCTTCCTCGGATCGGGCACCTGGTGGGTCCTGCTCACGACGGCGGTCGGCGCCCTTCGGTCACGGGTCACGACCCGCTGGCTGCGCGTCATCAACGTCGTCTCGGGGCTGGTCATCGGCGGGTTCGCGATCCTCGCGATCTCGATCGCGATCCGCGGCTGACCCGGGCAGCCGCGGCGGCGCCCGGCGGCCCGGCAGCCTCGGCGAGGCCTACAGCCCGATGACGAGGTTGCGCCCGGCGCGCTTGGCCTGCGACAGCCACATGTCGGCTTGGGCCAGGGCGGCGAGCGGGTCCCACTGGTCGTCGAGCTGCGCGCAGCCGGCGGAGACCGTGACGTGGATCGGCTCGTCGCCGCCGACCTCGATGGCCGCCCCATCGAACTCCGCCCGGATGGCATCCGCGATCCGGAACGCATCGGCCGAGGTCGCACCCTCGAGCACGGCGACGAACTCCTCGCCGCCGTACCGCGCGACGAGGTCGTGCTCGCGGAACCGCCGCGCGAGGAGCGCCGAGAACACCCGGAGGACGGCGTCCCCGGCCTGGTGCCCGTACCGGTTGTTGACCTCACCGAACCGATCGAGGTCGAAGATGATCACCGAGACCGGCACGCGAGTCGACGCGGCCTGGCGACTCCAGCGCCGTTCGAGCCGGGCGATCTCGGCGTCGAAGTGCCGGCGGTTGTGGAGCCCGGTCAGCGGATCGCGGACGACCCGCTCGCTCAGCGCCTCGTTGCGATCCTCGAGGCGCCGCTGCGCCCTCGCGCGCGGTCCTCGCGCTCCTTGCGATCGGTGACATCGCGGGCGACGCCATAGGCGACCGACCGGTCGGGCGACGTCCGCGACATCCACTCGAGCCAGCGGTAGGTGCCGTCGTGGTGCCGATAGCGGTTCTGGAAGCCCAGGCTGACTTCGCCCTGGCCGTACTGGCGGTCGGCCTCGGCGGTCGTCCGCGCGAGGTCGTCGGGATGGAGGAACTCGAGGAAGGACCGCCCGATCAGCTCGCCGTCCGGATAGCCGAGGACCGTCTCCCACGCACCGTTGACCCGTCGGAACCGGCCATCGGCACCGATCACCGACAGCATGTCGAGCGACAGCTCGAAGAACCGGTCACGCTCGAACTCGAGCGCGTCGCGCTTCCGCTCCAGCTCGTTGGCCCAGCGAGCCGAGCGGATGATCGCGATGACGCCGAGGGCCAGGATCCCCACGAGCATCAGCGACGTGCCATAGCTCGTGTCGTAGAGGCGGAGTCGTTCGCCCTCCAGCCGCAGCCACGCCATCACCACGGGGACGATCACCGTCACGGCAAGCAGGCGGCGTAACAGGGAGGTCGTCGGCGTCCGGCCCACGAGCTGGGCGAACGGGTTCGCCCGACCGAGAAGGCCGACGACGCCCGCGGCCATGATCCCCATCGCGATGGCGGTGTTCATCGCGATCTGCGTGTACGGGGCCAGGAGCGGAGGCACGGCGGCCCCGAACACGAAATCGAGCACCACGAGGACGGACACCGAGAACACGATCGCGCAGAGCGCGGCGACGAGGCGTTCCGCCCTTCCGACGATGGCAGCCGCGATGCCGAGCAGCACGAAGTCGACCGCCGTCACGGGCGACATCCGTCCCGGCAGGACGGGTGCGAAGGTGCCCGGTGGTTCGTGGAAGAGCAGCGTGTCGATCCTGAGGTCGATGCCGAGCACGTACTCGGCCAGCGTGACCGCCGCGATGGACGCAGAGGCGGCCACCAGCAGCAGACCGACACGGCGGCCGCGCGACCCGGCCACGGCCCGACCGAGCATGGCGACGCCCCCACCCATCAGGACGAAGCACACCGCGGTGTTCGCCTTCATGGGCAGCAGGCCGGGCACCATCGCTTCGAGCAGGTCCGCGTGGACGACCCACCCGAGGAGGACGACGCACCCGATGGCGGCTGCGACCGCGCCACCCAGCATCGGCAGGTCCTCGAGCGTCGGCCGCCAGGCTGGCAGGCTGGGCCAGCCGGGACCGCGTCGAACGGTGATCGGTTCGGTCTTCAAGGTCAGCGGGGCTCAGGGCGGAGCGGGGACATGGACGTCCGACGCGAGACTCGCACGACGGCGGTCATCGAAACATCGCCCGAAGGTCATCGTCGACGCGAGGGCGACGAGGGTCGGTCTCGGGGCCGGCAGGCGCCCGCGTGCTCGATCGCAACCTCCACGAGCGCGCTGGGTGCCGTCCAGGCGATAGCACATCCGGGTGGTTGTCCGGGCAAGCACGTCCTTGCGACCATGACAGGGACGTCCGGCCGGATCTCGGCGCGGGCGCCCACCCGTCCCTGGATGCATATGCCCTTCGCGCGCCGACTCATGGTCCAGCCGGGCCGCCTCGCATGGCTCGGTCTCGGATCCGTGCTCGCGTTCCTGGCCGTGTTCGCCCTGGGGGTCGCGCTGACCTCGCATGTCGCCGGCGATTTGGTCCGGTCGGCAAGCGCCGTCAACGCGGCGTACGAGCAGGCCCGATACGCGGTCGCCGCCGAGGAGTCGCTCGAACGAAAGTACCGACTGGAGCCGGATCCGGAGGTCCTCTCACGCTACCGCGCTGCGGCGGCTGCGCTCGTGACGGCGCTCGCGACCGCACGGGACACCGGGTCGGCCGTGGACGGGCAGGAGGTGGCCGAGATCCTCGCACTCCATGACACGTACCTGCTCGCCATCGATCGCATGTTCAAGGCCGTCGACGCCGGTGACCTCGAGCTCGTCCTCCAGATCGATTCCAACCTGGTCGATCCGATCTTTGCCGAGATCGATACCCGCGTCACCGCGGGCGCCGATGGGCATCGCCAGCGAGCGATCGCCGAGCTCGACAACCTCGGCCGGGTCGACACCGCCATCCTTGCCCTGACGCCGGTCGTATTCCTCTTCGGCTTCGCCCTGCTCATGCTGTTCCGGGGCGCATTCCGCGGGTTCGAGCGCCGCCTCGCGGCGGGCGTCGGGCGCGACCTGGCCCAGGCCAGGATCAGCGAGGAACGGTTCCGCTCCCTCGTCCAGAATGCCGAGGACACGGTGGCGATCCTCGACGCGGCCGGGACCATCACCTGGTGCAGCCCCGCCGTCGAACGGAACTGGGGCGTCCTGCCTGCCGCGGTGGAGGGTCGGACCCTCTTCGAGATCGTGCACGCGGAGGACGAGGCGGCGGCACGGACGTTCTTCGCCGAGTGCCTCGAGACACCGGGCGCGAGTGTCACGACGGAGTTGCGTGCCCGGAACGCCGATCGGGCCTGGCGCCAGGCCGAGGTGATCGGCCTCAACCAGCTCGGTCAGGAAGCGGTCGACGGCGTCGTGCTGACCTTCCGTGACATCACCGACCGGCGTGCCTTCGAGGACCAGCTGAAGCAGCTCGTGTTCCACGACCCGTTGACGGCCCTCGCGAACCGCGCCCTCTTCATCGACCGGCTCGACCATGCGCTGGTGCGTGCGGATCGCCGAGGGCATTCGGTCGGCGTCCTGTTCATCGATCTCGACAATTTCAAGCTGATCAACGACAGCCTTGGCCACGACGGCGGGGATCGACTCCTCGTGGCGGTCGCCGAACGGCTCCAGTCCACGGTTCGCGGCGAGGACACCGCCGCCCGCTTCGGTGGCGACGAGTTCACGATCCTGATCGAGGACGTCGCGGCGGAGAGCGAGCTCATCGACCTGGCCGGACGGATCCAGGCGTCGCTGGGAACGCTCTTCACGATCGGCGGGCACGAGCTCTTCGTCAGCGCCAGCATCGGGATCGCCAAGAGCGGTCGGCGGTCCGGCGGGCCCGAGTCGCTCGTGCGGAACGCCGACCTCGCGATGTCCCGGGCCAAGCTCAACGGCAAGGCCAGACACGAGATGTTCGAAGGATCCATGGACGCCGGAGCCATGAAGCGGATCGAGCTGGAGACCGACCTGCGGCATGCGCTCGATCGCGGTGAGTTCCGCATCTTCTACCAGCCGATCGTGTCGCTCGCCGACGCCGGGATCGTCGAGGTCGAGGCCCTCATGCGGTGGGAGCACCCGGTCCGCGGCCTCATCCAGCCGGGTGACTTCATCCCGGCCGCCGAGGAGACGGGCCTGATCGTGCCCATCGGCCAGTGGGTGCTCACCGAAGCGTGCCGGCAGGTGGCGACGTGGTCCCGGGAGCTCGCGGGGCCCCCGGTCAGCCTGTCGGTCAACCTCTCGGCCCGCCAGTTCCAGCATCCGGGCCTGCTCGGCGATGTCACACGCGCCCTGGAGGAGTCGGGTCTCGATCCGTCGGCGCTGACGCTCGAGATCACGGAGAGCGTCGTCATGCGCGAGCCGCACGTGGCGGCGGCCAAGCTGCGCGAGATGAAGGCCCTCGGCGTCGCCATCGCGGTCGACGACTTCGGGACCGGGTATTCCTCGCTGGCGTACCTGAAGGACTTCCCGGTCGACTCGCTCAAGATCGATCGCTCGTTCATCCAGGGCCTCGGCGACGGCGGCGACGACTCGGCCATCGTGCGGAGCGTCGTGGCCCTGGGCCACGCCCTGCGGCTGAGCGTGACCGCGGAAGGGATCGAGACCGTCGACCAGCTCGCCCAGCTTCGGAGCCTGCAGTGCGATCGCGGTCAGGGATACCTGTTCGCCCGGCCGGCGCCTGCGGAGGAGGTCGTCCGGATGCTCATCGACGGCGTCGACCCCGAACAGCCGCGCCAGGCGGCCTGACGGCGATCGCGGGCCTGGCGGGCGACGGCCGGGCACGAATCAAAAGGACCGGCGGACCCTTGGGGGCCCGCCGGTTCGTTCTGCCGGTCGCGATACCGGCCGGGAAGGCGTAGCCGGTCGCTAACCGAGCAGGTAGTGGAGCGCCGGCCGATGCGCGACGACTTCGGTCTTCTCGATGAGGGCGTCGACGCCATAGGCGAGTCCCGCCTCGGCATAGGCCAGGTACAGGGCCACCGTCACGTACATGACGGTCTCGTTGATCGGCCCGAACCCGAAGTCCCAGGAGGCCACGGTGATGAGCCCCATCAGGATGGCGCCCATGACCGCCGAGAACCGGGTCGCGAAGCCGAGGATCAGCGCGACGCCGATCGCCAGCTCACCGGCGACCACGAGGAAGTCGATCGTGCTGACCATGGCGGTGTTCGTGGCGATCGAGACCCACAGATCGTGGGTCGGGTTGACGATCGCGCCCTCGGCCGAACCGGGCAGCGTGCCCGCCGTGCCGAACTGGAGGAACCCAGCCGACGTGAACGCCTTGCCGGAGCCGGCGAAGTCGAAGACCTTCTCGAGGCCGGCATACAGGAAGCCGGCACCAAGGACGATCCGCAACACCGCAAGTCCCTTTGCCTTTTCCATGATCCGTTCCTTCCGCTTGAGTCCGGTGCGCCGCCTGGAACTGTCCTGACTGGTCGGCGGGCTCGACACGATGGTCGGATGCACCCGGGAGCGATGGGAGATGCCGCTGGTCCCGTCGGTGGGGGCCGGACGGCCCGCGCTCATGGTGCCGAGCGGACCGACGCGACAGGCCGGTCAGGCCTGCCGGATCACGGTGGTCAGGCGCTCCCCGCCTTTCGACCCTGCCGACGCCCTAGCGCCGGAACCGAGGGATCCAGCGGGGGGTGGTGGCGCAATAGACGGCGTACTGCTCGCCATAGGCGTCGCGCAGCGTCGGCTCCTCATAGAGACGCACGAACGTGTGGAAGGCCGCGACGATGACGACCCCGTAGAGGGCGACGCCCCAGCTGGCGAAGAGGACGGCCTGGCCGAAGATCATCGCGGCGACCGCGACGTACATCGGGTTGCGGACGAAGCGGTAGAAGCCGCTCACCACCAGGGTTCGAGTGGGCGCCACGGGGGCCGGGGTGCCAAGCCCCTCCCACGCGAAGCGGGCGAAGGCCTCGAGGACGACGACGAGGCCCGTGGCGATCAGGATCAGGCCTGCCCAGCGGAGGGCGCCAGGGAGGTCGGCCGGCGGCAGCGGGCGCCACTGGGTGATCAGCCAGGGCAGCACGCCGGCGACCACCCCGGGGGCGAGGACCAGGAAGGCGAGACTGCCAAGGCCCGCCGCGATGCGACCCGTCATTGCCCCCTCCCTCCGATGGTCGATCAACAGACGGCGGCGGCGCAGGCTGGTCGGGGAGGTGGGACTCGAACCCACGATCTCGTGCTCCCAAAGCACGTGCGTTGCCGACTACGCTACTCCCCGGCTGTTTCGTGCTCAGATACCGCAGGATAACGGTCCGAACGTCGATGGTGACTGGCCTTCACCGCTCTAATCGCATATGCTGACAACCTTGCGAACCGTCAGACAGCGAGGACAGCGATGACACCGACCACCACCGACGCGGCACATCATACGGCCGCCTCTGAGCTCGACGACCTGATCGCCTCGTGGCGACGCCACCTCGTCGCGCAGCGAATGAGTACGGCGACCCTCTCGACCTATGGCACCTCGGTCCACCAGCTGGCACGGTTCCTGGCCGAGCGTGGGATGCCGACCGCCCCGTCCGCGATCACGCGGGAGCATGTCGAGGCGTTCATCACCGACCTCCTCGAGAGATGGAAGCCGGCCACCGCGCACAACCGCTACCGCGCGCTCAACTCGTTCTTCCGGTGGCTCGTCGACGAGGGCGAGATCCGCACCAGCCCGATGGAGCGGATGAAGCCGCCGCGCCTGCCTGAGACACCGCCGCCGGTCCTGCGCGAGTCCGACCTGAAACGGCTGCTCGACGCGTGCGCCGCCGACAAGACATTCGCCGGCCGACGAGACGAGGCGATCCTGACCGTATTCATGGACACCGGCTGCCGGCGCGGCGAGCTGCTCGGGCTGACCCTCGACTCGGTCGACCTGGACGCCGGGACCCTGCGCGTCACCGGCAAGGGCGACCGGACCCGACTCGTGGCGATCGGGCCCTCGACGGTCCGCACGCTGGACCGCTACCTCCGGGCCCGGTCGAAGCAACGCGGGGCGACGCTGCCGGAGTTGTGGCTCGGAAAGAAAGGACCGCTGCGCGAGTCCGGGCTGGCCGAGCTCGTCCGTGATCGCGGCCACGAAGCCGGCATCCCGGGCCGGGTCCACCCGCACATGTTCCGCCACGCCTTCGCCCACCATGCCCTCGCCGCGGGGATGCAGGAGGGCGACCTGATGGCCCTGGCGGGCTGGCGGACCCGGGAGATGGTCACGCGATACGCGGCGTCGACCCGACAGGAGCGCGCGCTGGCTGCCGCGCGATCGGTCAGCCTCGTGGATCGATTGGACGGGTCGAACCGATGACCCATCCCATGGTCACCGATGAGGATCGGTCCACAGCTAGCGCTATTGGCATACCGGAAGGGGCCCGCCTTGGGCGAGCGATTGTCACCGGCTCGGTCCTAGACCCGCCCCTCCCAGAGATGTCGGTTGATTGCCTCGGTGTCGAGATGCCCCTATCACCGGTCGAGCGACCGACACCGTGGCCGGTTGTCGTGGATGGCGCGTTGTCTGCACCGCATCGGGTGCTTCAGGTGTGGCAACGCGTCGTGCGGCGCGAAGGTTCTCCCCTCGTCCTGACAGCGACGTGGCGCCCTGACGGACGAGGCTCGCAAGCACTCTCGGGAATGGAAGGGTCGTCGACCAAGGACATCGAACGTTTTCTTGGACCTGCGCGTCGGCTCCTCTTCCACTCGGATCCGGGGGGTCGACCACCCGGATCCCGCAGCCGTCGCCGAATCCCTGTACTTGATGCGATCCGGGCCAACCCCGGCATGACCGACGAAGAAGTCATCTCGCTGGCGATCAGTCATCAAGCGTGGGACTTTGATGGTGGGGACTATCACCTCAGAGCAAGGCGAATAGCGCGGTTCCGACAGGACTCCCGGGCCGACTAACCAGCCCCGGTTTCTCGGCCTATCGGAGCGGTGTAGGTCTGTGACAACGTCCCTGTCATGGTCCGCGACGCAGCCCGCTGGGGGCAGATTGGTGGCCTGACCGCGTGGTCCCGGAACGACCGCGAGGTCATGGTCGGTCCCGCACATCGCGGCTTCCGTGCCCGATTCGAGCGGCTCGTCGACCCTGATGGCAAGCTCGACCCGGAGGAGCGTGCGATCCGCGCTGATCGCGCCCGCAGAGCGCACATGCTCACGCTGGCTGCAAGGTCAGCTGAGGTCCGTCGCGCAAAGAGGGCCGGCCCCGCTGATAACGGGCCGGCCCTGGAGGTCCGTCGTGTCCCCGACGAACCATCCTGAGCGTAGCGCACTCGCGTCCGCCCACCAAGCACGTCACCGCGTCATGGCGCGTCGCCCGCGTCCCGACGTGGATTGCCTTGAGGAGCAGGCCCAGGCCGCTGAGGCGATGGGCGACGAGTACCTGACCGCCCTACTGCGGACCGCGACCTCTCGACTTGCATCGCAGCTGATGGACAGATGACCGCACCGCCGATCCTGTCCCGCCTCGAGGCGCTGCCCCGTTTCCGTCAGGTCCGACCTGACGCGTTTGTCGCCCGCTGCCCCGTGCACGAGGACGACTCGCCCTCGCTGTCATGGACGATCGGGGAGGATGGCCGGGTCCTCATCCTGTGCCGAGCCGGCTGCGCGACCGAGGCCATCGTCCACACGCTAGGGACGAAACTGGCAGACCTGTTCGTGCCCCTGGGCGACCGTCCGGCTGTGCCGCCGATCCCGCGACGAATCGTGGCCACCTACGACTACACCGACGAGGCCGGGACGCTCCTGTACCAGTCGGTCCGCTACGAACCCAAGGACTTCCGCCAGCGCGCCGCGGACGGCTCGTGGAGCCTCAACGGGACACGCCGGGTGCTGTACCGCCTGCCGGCGCTCGTGACCGATCCGAAGGCCCCTGTCGCATTCGTGGAGGGCGAGAAGGACGTCGACCGACTCGCGCGCGAGGGGTTCCTCGCCACGACCTCCCCCATGGGCGCTGGCAACTGGCGACCCGAGTACGCCGAGGAGCTGCGCGGCCGGACGGTCTATCTCATCCCGGACAACGACGAACCGGGGCGAGCACACGCCGCGGACGTGGCCCGATCGCTGGCGGGCGAGGACGTGCGGACCGTCGACCTTCCGGGTCTGCGGCCGAAGGGCGATGTATCCGACTGGCTAGATACGGGCCACACGGGCGACGAGCTCCGGGCGCTGCTCGAGTCCGCCGCGCCGACCGAGGCGCACGTCGACGACCACCTGCGCGGGATGAACGCGGCCGACCTGCTCGCCCTCGACATCCCGCCCATGCGCCAGGCGATCGCCGGACTCGTGCCGGAGGGCCTGGGCGTCATCGGCGCACCGCCCAAGGCCGGCAAGAGCCTGCTCGCCTATCAGCTGGCCGTAGAGCTCGTGTGCGCAGGCGACCTGTTCGGCATCGAGGCCGAGCGACGGCCGGTGCGCTACTACGCCCTCGAGGACGGCCGGCGTCGGTCGCAGGGCCGCATCCGGGCGCTACTGAAGGGCCGCGGTGCTGGACTGGCCGACCTGGACCTCCAGTGGACGGCACCGAACCTCGGCGGCGGGCTCGAGGCCGAGATCGGTGCGTGGCTCGACGGTCACCCGTTGGGGGTCGTCATCGTCGACGTGCTGTCGAAGGTCCGAGCCAGCGGGAAGGCCGGGCTGAACGCCTACGACGAGGACTACGCGGCGATCACCGGCTTGCATGGTGCTGCACGGCGTCATCCGGGCTCCACGGTTCTGCTCGTCACCCATGACCGCAAGGCGGGATCCGATGACTGGATGACACGCATCACCGGCACCCGCGGCGTGACGGGTGCCGCGGACTTCGTGATCTTCATCGCCCGCAGGCGGACCGAGATGGTCGGCACGATCTACGTGACCGGACGGGACATCGAGGACCGCGCCTATGACGTGGAGTTCACCGGCTCGGGCTGGCGGCTGGCCGGGATCGAGCAGGTCATCGGCACCAAGTCGCCGACCCGGCAGACGATCTTCAACTGGGTGAAAGAGCACGGCCCGGCCTGGCAGAGGGACATCGCCGAAGGCACCGACCTTGCGATCGGAACCGTGCACGCCCGGGTCCATGACATGGCCGCCGACGGCGAGCTCGTTGGCGGACCCACGGGATACGTGGTCCCGAACGATGTCTGAATCCGCGGGGCCCTGTTGTGTGTCGTAAGCGCCGTAAGTCGAAGGCTTCGGCCTTACGGGACTTACGGCGGTGAATGGGCATACTGCGGCGCGGTACCCGAGTGCTACGGGGGGCCAGAACCGGAGCCTAGGCGATCCAGATCAATCATGGAGCTGTGTGTCCCCGGCGCCTCACGCGCCGCGCTCCGAACAAGCAGACGTGACGTGACGCGCCCCCTATAAGCTGAGCGCAACCGAAGTCGCGAACCGACCGTGTTACCGGCGGGAAGGAGCGGATATGGCGTCGATAACCGCCGACACGGAGGGCGCCAAGCGTGCGTTCCGTCCGGGCAATCAGGTCACCCTGGTCGCGACGCCTGACGGATCTGCGTCCGGATATCAATGGAAGCAAGCCGACAAGGACATTGCCGGAGCCACGAGCAACCAGTACGAATTCGAGATGACGGCAGAAACGACAGGTCCGTTCACGGTGTCCGCCATGGTCGATGGGGTACCGGTGACGTCTCAACCTGTCAGCCTGACCGTGGCGAAAGTTGATGCCCCTCCGGCCACGCCGCCTCCAACGCCACCGGCAGCGCCTCCCGAAGCTCCACCGATTTGGCACCGCGACTTCGCCATAGTCTGGTTGATCGTCGTGATTGTCATCGCGGTCTTCGTGATCCGAGGGCTCGAGCTGCTTGGCAATCAGGGCGGCTTCTCGGACAAGGTCTGGGAGGCTCTCGACAACCGCTTGAAAGTTGCCGTCGTCATGGCCCTCCCGCTGGTTGTCCTCGGCACGGTCTCACTGTTGACGGGTCTATGGATGGCCGTCGTCGAGTGGCGTGGGCGCTTTGCCGAGAAGAGCTCGGAGACAGACAAGGGCCTCACGGTCGAACCGGACAAGATCATCGAGGCGGTGGGCAAGCTCCGTGGTGCGACGCTGGCGATGGTCGTTGGCGGGATCCTGTTGCTGGGTGCTGCTTGGATCGGTCAGGCCGCTGCGAGTCCCCCTCCGGCGGCGCCCGCGGCAGCGGCGACCCCCGCTGCACCGGCGGCACCGGCCGCTCCAACCACCCCCTAGGCTCGGCAGAATGACGGCCCGATCGATCATCATCGGTGTCGGGGAGACGACCTGGGGCGACGGTGTCTTTCCGAGGCTAGCGGGCGTCAGCCATGATGTCGAAGCCATGGAGTACCAGCTAGCAAAGAGTGGCTACAAGCTGCCGATCGTCCCGACGGGGACCGCTCTCCAGGCCGACTGTATCGCCCAGTCGCTGGGGGACCTCGTGAGTTCGACGGGTCCCGGGGATCAGCTGGTGATCTACCTCAGCGGACACGGATACGAGGTGGCCGACGCGAATGACGACGACGGCGACGGTTGGGATGAGGCGTTCGTTTGCGCCGATCGGCCCATCCTCGATGACTGGTTCCGGGACACGCTGTGGCGAGAGGCGCGACCGGGCGCCCGAATTGTGGCTGTCGTCGATGCCTGCCACTCCCGGTCCATCTTCAAGGGGGCCGTTGGCCCGCCAAGGATCACTCCCACGAATCAGGCCGACCGCGGCTACTACAGGCTGATCGTCTCGGCATGCGCCGATGAGTCGGTGGCCAAGGACATGGGTGACGGCAAGGACCGCACAGCGGGCGGCGTTCTCACAAGATCGATGATCGCCCTACTCGGCGATGGCCAACATACCTACCGATCCCTGGGCCAGGAACTCTGCATGACGCACCTAGAGTCTGGATACGGATCCCCCTATGGATCTCCTACTGTGGAGTCCATCGGCCCGGATGATCAGCTTCTGGACTCTCTTGCGTTCCGCGCGTGAGACATCGCGCCTCGCGTGTCCCGATAGGCCAACGGCGCGGCGACGTCGCTAACTGAGTGCGGGTGTGGGTCGACACACACCTCACGCACGTCCAGCCGTCCGATTGGCCCAACGGACCGCGCGGTCCGTGAGTCTCACCGATACGCCCGACCGGGGGTACTCTTTCTGACGCCGATCCATGGACGCTTACGCAAGACCCCGAAAGAAACACAAAAGTTCTCGTTACGCGTCCGGAGTGCGCGGAATTGCCCGGTTCAACCCGAGATGCCGCGAGAGCAAGGAGGCCCTGATGGACAAGTGGCACAGGTACTGGCACGACATCCGGGTACGGATCGAGGCTGACCCTGAGCTCGAGCGGCTGCGCATTCGGCGGGATGCGGTCCCGTTTGACAGTCCCGCCTACCGCCGGCGCGACACCGCATACCGGGCCCGCCACGGCATCGTGGAGGAGCAGGCGCATCTCGACCAGGCAGCGGCCGACGTTGACCAGGAGCGGTCCGACAAGGCCGCCTACATGCGCGACTACCGTGCTGCCAAGCGGGCCATCCGGGAGGCGGTCGACGCGCGGAGGGCCGCAGCCGCCGACGGGTGTCAGTCGCGTGTTGCGGGCGCGCCGGACTGACCATCGCCGAGGCGTGTGAGCGCCCGGCCCCCCCGCGGTGGGCCGCGTCGTGACCGGGTTCTTGCCGACGGGTCGGAGTCAGCCCTCGCCAAAGTGCATCGACTCGACCACCGGGTCGTAGTCTGTCGAGGTGACCACCCCCGGATACGTCATCGACCTCGATGGCGAGGACGTCGGTGCCGCGATCGAGCAGGTAGAGCCGGATCACGAGATCCCCGAACAGGCCGTGCTCGAATGCCGACGGATTCAATCCGTAGATCAGGTTCGCGTTTGGAAACCCAGCACCGATGCAATCTGTCTTCCAGGTCTTGGCGAGGGAGACATCGAGCACGACCCCGGACAGGCCCCCGATGGACACGGTCCGCGGCGCGGTCGTGGTGAATTCCGGTTGCTTGCCCAGGAAGGACGCCATCGCGGCAGCCCCGTGGACGTCTGGCCGTGGTTCGGTACACGGTCCGTCCAGCGCGATACTCGAGTAGACCCCGATGTAGTCGCTGGTCCCTGCGTTCACCCCATCGAGGCTGCCGTTTGGTGGAATCAGCAGGAAGTTCCCGGGCAGGTCCTCGAGGTTGCCCCAGTCGGCCGGGACGGTGTAGCCGATCCCTGGTGTGAACGCCGTGGTCGTGTACGTACCGGCGGCCAGTGGTCCGAGGCACACTCCGCCCTCCGGATTCTGGCAGCCTGGCGGTGCCGATGGGCTCGGCCCGGGCGCACTCGCAGCGGCCGACACGACCGCGACCGGCGACGGCGCGGCGACCGCCGCCGAGGGACTTGATGTCGATGTCTGCCCGGCGCACGCACTCAGGACGAGCGAGACCATGCCCAATACGGTGGCGATGACTGATAGCCGATTTATCGCGCCCTCCGGTTGTGCGCGCTCGGGAGTGCCACGGGGCAGGCTACACCCGTCCAACCTGGCTGGCACTCAATCGGGCGCCGAGCCAAAGGATGGACCACTTGGTTGGCGTCGCTGACGCCAGCGGTCGCGCGGATGACCCTCCGTAACCGCCCGTTAACGGCTCCTCGCTAGGTTCATCCGACCCCGGCTCCGCGTCCGGACGGCGATCCCGCGTAAGCGGTCAGCCGAACCGGAGCGATCCGGGTCCCAGTGCGACCCGGTGCCGGCCCCTCCCTTTGGTCATGCCGGCGGGTGATGGTGCCCACCGGCACCGGGGACGAGACTCAGATAGGCCCCGCCACGTCGGCCCCTTGCGACGGGCGGGGCCATCGCGTCTGACACGGTGGCGTAACCGCCTCTTGGGTCGCAGCTGACGCCCGGGGACCGTCTCAACCCGCATCCTCTGATCGACGGCGCTCCAAGGGGGAGCATGCGTCGAACGATCGAGGCTCTGACCCTTGGACACTCGGGTCGGGGCCTCGCGTTGTCCTGCCACCCGAGCCGTCACGCCGCCTGCGGGATGATGTCGCCGTGACCCTCTGGTACCGCCAGCACAGCGACTCCTTCGTGTACCGGATGCCCTGGAACCTGCCGTCGCAGGTCGCGCCACAGGCGACCGTCATGGGGCTCCGCCTGGCGGCCTGCGGGACCACGTTCAGCGCGGAGGACCGCGGCGTGGACGAGGCCGTGGACCCGCCGCTGGATGAACAATGTGCGGCGTGTCAGGGGAGTTCGCGCGTTCGTTCGCTCCGTCGTGACAGCGACACGGACGGTGACCGGGGCGCTCCTCAGCTTCTCGCCGGTCAGATCGACCGTCTCGGCGTTGGGCGGAGTCGATCCACGCGATCCTGTTCCGTGGATGATCTCGATCATCTAATGATGTGGCTACTCGTTGCTGAGCCGCAGGACGAGGGTGCCTGTGCCATCCCCGTTCTCGTCGAGAGTGCCGTCGCCACGGGCTGTCCTGAATTGTCCAGACCCACCGGTGACTGCCAATACCTTGTGGGGGGGCGGCGCGTTCACGAACGAGAACGAGATCGTCCCGCGATCCTCGAGTTGCACGACACCACTGCAGTTGGAGAGACCCGTTTCGTCGACCATGACACAGCTTCCGACCTCGTCGCCCACCGTCTTCGCGCCCTTAAGAAGCTGGTCGTGGAAGACGATCACGTCCGCTGCTGAGAAACCTGGCGCCCCGAGATCGGTGTAGTTGGGGTCACTGAACAACACGTGGAAGGTCATGGTGTGGCCGCCCCGGTGGTTGGCTGTGCCTGCACCCAAGGCCGAACCCTGGAGTAGCAGCACCGACGCCGCTAGCGACAGTCCGACGGCAATGGCTCGCGTCCTGTTCCGCATGGCATCTCCTCGTTGACGGGGGCAGCGACTTGGCGTCGATGGCAATGCCCCGCTGAGATTGAGATTCTGAACCTGCTGCGCAAGTGGACTGGGCGGCCCATGACAGCTGCCGACTCGGGCTCCGCCTTCGAGTCGGTGAGCGGATAGAGCGGTAGATCGTCGGAGACGGCGGGAGTGCACAACGGCAGGGCCATTCGGTCCTGACCATCGGGTCATCGTCGTTGCCCGGTGTGGCCCCCGACCATCTGACAGGAAGCGCCGCCTGCTGGTCGGAGCCGTCGCCGAGGTTGCCCGATGCCCTATCGACCGCTAGCCCTCGCGGTGCTGGCCGACTGGCGCGAGGTCGAGCGCACGCTCAGGATCGTCCCCGGAGATAGCGACGAGGCCGCGCTGCTCCGGGCTGAGTCGGCCGGCCTGCGGGCCGAGTACCAGCGGCTCGTCAGCGGGGCCATCCTGTTCGGACGGCCGCTGCCGCCGCCGTTCCCTGAGGCTCTCCGCTACGACTGATCGCGAGCGGACCTGCGTCGTTCGTTAGCCCGTCGAAGCAATCCGCGGGTGAGCGGCCACCCGTAGCCTCACCAAGCCCTCGCTCCGCGGGTGAGCGGCCACCCGTAGCCTCACCAAGCCCTCGCTCCGCGCGTCCGCTCCGTCGTGACAGCGAGACGGACGGCGTCCGGGGTTACGTCCTATGCCTTGAAGGTCAGAATCGCCGGCTCGCCGGCGGACGGACAGGGCTTGTCGGGCGGGCAGGCCATCGGGTTCGCGGTCCCGTGCACCCTGATCAGATGGCGTCGATGCCCAGCTTCGACTCGATCTGCGTCGGCGCCGAGGCGAACCGACGCCATCCACTCCGGCGCGTGCACGCAGTCGATGGTGTACCAGGCAGCACCATCAACGATCTTGTGGCAGTCCATGTCCCGAAGGCTACACGTCGCGACGACGCTGGCGCCCCGGATCGTCGAGATCCCAAGGCTTGTCGAAGGGCGGATCGGCTCGACGCACGAACGCCCAAGAATCAGGCCGGTCTCCCGGATCACATTCGAGCAGGAGATGCTGCGACGGTGCGTGCATGATTGGCTGGTGCTTATCGACATAGACACCGGCAAGGAAATCGACCGCATCCCTGGTCGTCGGGAGTTCGACATCCTGCGCGGTCGGCTCTCCAAGGCCGAGTTTGATGCGATGGTCGCTCGCATCGACGAGCTGGTCGACGAGGCTGGGGCAGAAATAGCGACCGCAGGATGGCTGCCCGGCAGCGACTGGCGAGGCACGCCGTTCCAGCCCATCTACGAGAACGCCGCACGCGAGGACTTCAGCCGGTCCGCAATGTTCTTCGGGCAGCTCGTCTGGTACACCGTCATGAAGCGACCGGAGCGATGGGGCTCGGGCAAGTACCAGGTGGACGGCCGGGACATAAAGAGTCGAACCTACTTCCGCCTAAGTGGGTAGGACGCCACGCAGCAGCACGCTGACGTGCCCGAGAGTCCCAAACCCCTTACTCATGCAACCTCGTGCGGCAGGACCTGAAGTCTTCCGCCCCCACGCTGACGGAAGCCGCAGCGAAGCGGCCGTTGTCAGGCTCAGCGAGGCCCCGGCTCCGTGTCCGGACGTGCGATCCCGCGCGAGCGGCCAGCCGAGCCGGAGCGATCCGGGTCCCAGTGCGACCCGGTGCCGGCCCCTCCCTTTGGTCATGCCGGCGGGTGATGGTGCCCACCGGCACCGGGGACGAGACTCAGGTAGGCCCCGCCACGTCGGCCCCTTGCGACGGGCGGGGCCCATCGCGTCTGACACGCTGGCGTAACCGCCAGTTGGGTCGCAGCTGACGCCCGGGGACCGTCTCAACCCGCATGCTCTCATCGACGGCGCTCCAAGGGGGAGCATGCGTCGAACGATCGAGGCTCTGACCCTTGGACACTCGGGTCGGGGCCTCGCGTTGTCCTGACACCCGAGCCGTCACGCCGCCTGCGGGATGATGTCGCCGTGACCCTCTGGTACCGCCAGCACAGCGACTCCTTCGTGTACCGGATGCCCTGGAACCTGCCGTCGCAGGTCGCGCCACAGGCGACCGTCATGGGGCTCCGCCTGGCGGCCTGCGGGACCACGTTCAGCGCGGAGGACCGCGGCGTGGACGAGGCCGAGGATCCGCGCCTGGACGATCGCTGCGCGTGGTGCCAGGGGGAGGCCATCAAGCGCCCAAATCCTTCCGCGTCACCTCGATGAACTCTGTACGTAGCTGCTGAAGGCTGTCCGGCCAGAGGGACGTGCTCGACCCTCCGACGGGCTCGGGATCCTCGATGTAGGCGTTGACATAGTGCTTGACGGTGTCCGCGATATTCCGGATCTTCGACGCCACGACCGCGCCGCCTACCAGCTCGATGTCGACCGCGGCGCGCTCGAACCTTGCCTCCCAGTCGACCGGAAGCGGCTGGTAGTTGGGAGCGCTCGCCGGAGCCCAAACCCGCGAGCGAACCTCGTCCAGACAAATCGCGAACTCGAGGTAGGCGGCCCGTCGCGCTGAGTCAAATCGCCGCCGGTTCTGGAGCCACTGGCCGAGCCCGATCCCGCCTAATGTCCCACCGATGCCAACGACGGCAAGCACGATCCCGTAGATCGCAGCGATTGGATCCATCAGGTGGCTGCGAACCCTTCGACCTTCACGACCGCAGGATAATCGACCCCGTTTCGCTCGCGTTATCCACGCTCAGGCCCCTATCCGGTACACCGCAAACGGCCACGAGAATCCCAAAGCACGTGCGTTGCCGACTACGCTACTCCCCGCCGATTCACGCTCAGGAACCACACATGCTTCCTGATTCGGGCTTCCCGGCCTGGCCTACACCGCCCTAGTCACATGTCGATCGTCGGCGGACGACCCGCTGCGACCGAGGGCGAGAGAGCCACGATGCCGACAAGTCGCGAGCATCATACGGCTCCGTCGGATCTCAACACGCTCTTCGCCTCGAGGCGGCGTCACCTGACCGCCGAGCGGATGCGCCCGACAACGCTCCTCTCACCCGACCGACTGCAGTCCACCCCCAGCCTGCAAGAATGCCAGCACGGCATGGACGCGGCGGTTCTCGGTCACGTCCTCCGGCAGCTCGAGCTTGGCCAGGATGCTGCGAACGTGCGCCTCCACGGTCTTGCGCGTCACGACCAACTCGAGAGCGATGCCGCGATCCGTCTTGCCCTGGGCGACGAGCGCCAGGACCTCGCGCTCGCGTGGCGTCAGCATGCCCAGGCGCCCAGAGCGGGCGAGCAGGCCGTCGACGAGGGCCGGCTCCACGACTACCCCGCCAGCCCGAATCCGATCGAGGGCGTCCACGAGCTGGTCGACATCGACGACCCGATCCTTGAGCAGGTAGCCCACTGATCCATCGCCCCCGGCGACCAGCTCGAGGGCGTAGCCACTTTCGGCATGCTGCGACAGGACGAGCGTTCCGACGGCCGGAAAGCGCTGCCGGATCTCGCGCGCCGCGACGAGGCCCTCGTCGGTCTGGGTGGGCGGCATGCGAATGTCGATGACCGCTACATCGGGCCGAAGCGCTGCCACGAGCCGGAGAAGCTCGTCGGTTCGGCCGGCCTCTCCGACCACCTCGATGCCGCGCTCGGCGAGGAGTCGCGCCACGCCATGCCGGACGATGACTGCATCGTCGGCGATGATCACGCGCATGAGATCGACGCACTGATGTGGGTCCCGCCACCGGCGGGTGACTCGACGCGGAAGCAGCCGTCGACCGCCTCGACCCGGTCGCGCAGGCCGCGTAGCCCGGCGCCATCGGGGTCCGCGCCCCCTCGCCCATCGTCGTCGACCGCTACCAGCACGCGCCCTTCGCCCGTCGCGACCGACACACGGGCCCACGACGCGTCGGCGTGCTTGACGATGTTGGCCAGCGACTCAGCTGCGACGAAGTACGCGGTCGCCTCGACCGCCGGCGGGAGTCGGCCGGTGATCACCTCAAGTTGGACGGGGACCGGCGTCCGCCGGGCGAGGGCCGCCAACGCCGGTCCGATGCCCTCCTCGGTGAGTACGGCCGGTTGGATCCCATGTGCGAGGTCGCGCAGCTCGGCAAGCGCGTCCTTCACCTCGGCGTCGGCCTCCGCCAAGAGCTCGTCGACGCTGTCGGTACTACCATCGGCGAGACGCATCCGGGCCGTTCGCAGGGCCAGGCGAACGCCCAGCAGGCGCTGCTGCGCGCCGTCGTGCAGGTCGCGCTCGAGCCGACGTCGTTCGGCGTCGCCGGCCTCGACGATGCGGGTACGCGAGGCGCGGACCTCGACCAGCTGGGCCTGCAGCTGGGCCTGTAGGCGCTCGACCTCGAGGTCGGCTTCCCGCGCTCGATGGAGTCGGACCCGCAGCAACCCGGCCAGGAACGCGATCGGGATGACCGCGAACAGCGTGCCGCCCACGTTGTTCGCCGCCGCGACGACGCCGTCCAGGCCCAGGGTTTCCGCGACGATCGCCACGAGGAGGAGCGACGTCGCGAGGCACGACACGGCGATGACCGGGTCGAGGGCGAGGCGAGACTCGGCGTCGGCATGGCGCCAGCGCTGGATCACCATCGCGATGGTCACGACCAGCAGGCCGACGATCAGGACCGTGCCGATCGCATCGATGGCGTCCGCCAGCGCGGGGATCTCCGTGACGAAGAGCAGGTTCGCCGGACACGCCAGGCATCCCGGCCTGGTCTCGCGGAACATCGCCGCCGCCGGCGCGAGGATCACCGTGGCGCCATAGGCGAAGGCCACCACCGTCCGTTCGCTCCGCGTCTCCAGCCTTCCGCTCGGGAAGGCGAGGAACACGTGGACCCCGATCGCGAACAGGAACGCCGAGGTCAACGCCGCGAGGGTGAACGGGAGCGCGGCATCCCAGTACAGCTGGCCGCTGATCTCGACGAATCCGAGTGCCGTCAGGAGCGGGCCGGTCCAGTTGTCCGGGACGCGCCACCAGGCGACGAGCCCGGTCGCGATCCAGATCGCATCGACGAGCACTCCGCCCAGGGCGTCGGTGCGCTGCTCGATGATGAACGTGTGGTCGAGGGCGACAAGGAGGGCCGCCGCAGCGACAACCGGGATCGCCAGGATCGCCAGGATCGGAACGGCGATGCGGGCGGTCACGTCCGGAGTCCAGCAAGCCTTGCCAGGGCTGCTCCGGTCAGGTCGTCCTTGCGGATGAAGCCGCGGGCCGTGGTCCGGCTGAGCCGCCCACCGAACTCCTCGGCGGCACGGCTGGAGGTGAGCACGACGATCGGCGGTTGAGCCACGCCGGCGAGACGTTCGGCGACTGCGAACCCGTCGATGCCAGGCAAAAGGACATCAAGCAGGACGAGCTCTGGCCGAAGCGTGTGGGCGGCAACGAGTGCGTCCTCGCCGTCGGCCGCCTCGCCGACCACCGTGAACCCGTCGGCTTCGAGGAGCCCACGGGCGAAGCGCCGGAAGCCCGCGTGATCGTCGACGATAAGCACCGTCCGCGACATGCCCGGATCATCCCACCGCGGGTCGCGGGGTCGCATCGGTGATATCCCGAAATCTAGG
Organism: uncultured Chloroflexia bacterium; assembly: GCA_963755115.1. GTDB lineage: Bacteria > Chloroflexota > Limnocylindria > Limnocylindrales > CSP1-4 > SPCO01. The sequence continues at coordinate 369,160 of CAVWIK010000002.1, read as the reverse complement.
GATGTCATCGATGCATGTCGGACGCGCCCGTCCCAGGCTGACGACCATGATGACTCCAACGATCCTCCGCGTCGGCGCAATTGTCGCCGTCCTCTCTGTCATCGGACAGGTAACCGGCATAGTCCTCGCGCCCGACTGGAGCGGTCCGCCCGATGTCGGGGCGAGAACGGTAGCCGCGGCTGACGTCTGGAAGGCGTGGTTGCTCATTCAACTCGTCGGAATCCTGTTCGTCGTCCCGGCGGTGACCGTCGTGCTCATGACGGTCGAGGGGACCGACGGCGCCGGGTGGGCACGCCTGGGCCTGCCACTGATCAGCGTCTCGGTGGCGCTGGCTTGCGTGCAGACCCTGATCGGCGGCAGCCGCGCCAATCTGGTCGAGGCGGCATCGACCGAGTCTGCTACGCGGTCGGAGTACCTGGCCGCGCTCGACGCGATGGGCGCCGCCACCGACTTCATCAACTTCGGCGGGCTCCTGGCCCTCGGCATGGCGCTCGTTGTGCTGGCAACGGCGATCCTGATGAGTCGCGTGTATGCCCGAGCCATCGGCTGGTTGTGCGCCGGCGCCGCCGGGTTGGTGCTGGTCGGCCTCGTGGGCGGACTGGTCGTCTCCGAGGCCGCCAGCTTCCTGGTCTATGCGGGATTCATCGTCTTCCTGATCGCGCTCATCGCGCTGGCGGTGTCGATGTGGCGCCGGGCGGCTCGGATCGCACACGCGACGCCCACGGTCGCACCGTCGGGCCTCGATCCCGCGACGTTGGCGCGCTGATCGCTGTCGCAGATCGTGCGCGCGAACCGCACAATAATCGGGGCCTTCGCCGCTCGGGCCGCAGTGCTCGGAGCGCTCGACCCCACAGCGCTCAAGCCCTCAGGGCTCCCAAAGCACGTGCGTTGCCGACTACGCTACTCCCCGGGCGGGTTGCATCGTACCCGACGACCCATCGTGGTCCGCTTCAGCCGACCGGGCGGGGCGGCAGGCGGCCCTCGAGATGCGGGGCCGCTTCACGGCGCATCGCCGCGGCGCCCGCGACGAGCCCTTCGGTGAAGTCGTCCCGTCCGAGGTCGACCGGGCCCGTCTCTCCCTCCCGAAGCTCGCCCTGCGCGACCAGGAACGCGATGAGCGACTCGCCCTCGGACAGCGCCAGCGCGCTCCAGTCGGTCTCGTCGAGCGCGGCGACCCGCTCCAGTTCATCGAGCGTCGCCGTCGTGCCGGCCCATTCGGTGCCGAGCTTGCGGCCGCGCTCGCGTCGGACATCCGTCCCCGCGACCGGGGCAGCGTCGTCGACCGCCGGCGCGGCGGTCGACAGGAGGCGCTCGGCCACCACGTCGCCCCGGAGCAGCGCCGGCCGGATGCCACCGGCACCGATCGCGGCCGGCGGCGCGGATCGCCCGGCGGCCTCGACGAGCGCATCGAGGATGGCACCGGCGACCGCTGGGTCGAGACGGGTCGCCGGCGGCGTGCCCGGGGGTTGCACGCCCGATGCCGGGGCGCCCGGCGCCGCCGGGCCTCCCGGCGCAGGCGGCGCGGGCGCGGCCGCATGGGCCGGTGAGGGCGACAGCGTCATCCGCTCGCAGTACATCTCCACCTGGATGCGCGCGATGGCGGACGCGCCCTGCGCCACACGCTGATCGGAGATCCGGAAGATCCCGAGGTTGTGCATCTCGATCCCGATGACGTCGTCCTTGCGCGACTCGTCCACGAACGCGAACGAGCCGTCCCGCTCATCCGCCGTGCTGTTGTTGCCCTGCACGACGAAGTCATCGAACCAGTCGTAGATGAGCGCGCCCTCCGAGGCGGGGATGGTGAAGACCACGTCGGGAACCTCGAGCGTCCCCGCGGCGAGCCCGCCGGCCGCGGCGGGTCCAGCACCGACGGGGGTGGCCGTGACCGGCTGGCGGATCACGAGCGACGCCACGCTGGAGGTCTTCCTGAGCGGCGTGTCCAGCCCCGAGACCGTGAACCGGAAGTTCGAGGCGAGCCAGCGCTTGCTCTTGCTGCCGAACGCGCCCGTCGACGACGAGCCGGACCCGGCGACGATGCTCGTCGTCGCGGGCTGGATGGTCACGCGCAGCCGCGCGCTGTCGCGGCTGCTGCCGTCCGCGGCCGGGAACGCCACCTCGGTCATGAGCGCGTCGGTCCATTCGAGACGCGACCGCTCGACGAAGTTGTAGTCCAGGAACCCGATCGATCCGCTGGTGGGCGTCTGCGTCCGGGCGAGGTACGCGGCGATCCAGTCCCAGAATGCCGCCTTGGGCGAGGTGTCCACCTCGAGCACGATCGGGGCGGCGCGCAACTGGCCGATGTGCTTCTCGACGACGCCCGACGGGGCCGGCGTGCCGATGACGTCGGCGAAGGTCTCCCCGCCCTCGACCGACAAGGCGAACCCGACCTCGGCGCCCTGGAGCGTCACCAGGAACTTGCTGGCGGAGTACTGCCGTGACGCTGGCATGGCTTATCCCCTTCTGGAGCGACAGGCGCCCGACGGTACGCCCGACGCACGTTCGGGGTCAAGATGACGTCATACCCAGGACGCAGGAAAGCGGCGGTCGTTGCGACCGCCGCTTTCAGCCCCCCGCATGTGGTGGGTCGTTCGGGTCAGCTGACCTTGATGACCACGAACGGGTTCGAGAGCGGATGGACGTGCTGCTTGCCGAGCCAGATCCGGCCGACCGGCAGCTTCTTGCCGGCCATCGAGCCGGTGAGCCGCAGGTGCTGGGCGCAGTCCGTCTTGAAGTCGAGCCCGTCGAGCTTGCCGTAGTTCCTGAAGCGGTACGTGAGCGTGAGCTTGTCGGCGCTCAGGGTGAAGGTATCGTTCTTCTCGAGCTTGACGCCCGAGACGACGATCGGCGTGCTCGACACGATCCGGCCGGTGAACACCAGCTTGTGCGAACCGTGATGGGTCACCCGCATGTGCCAGCCGTTCTTGTCGTGCCAGAAGTAGTCGCCGCCGCGCGCCCCTGCATGGAGGTTCGTCGGACGACCTTGCACGGAGGCCGGCCAATGCGTATCGGGGCACGCGGTCGTGGACGCCTCGGCGGCGAACGTCGCAGCCGGGACGATGAGGCCCGCGCCGACGGCGCTCAGGGCGAGCACGGCCGCGATGGTTCGGCGGCGGATCGAGTGGCTCAGCAAGATGAGCTCCTTCCTGCCGGAACCCCGCGGTGAGCGCGGGGACGGTGTGGTGGTGGTCGCGCCCGGGGATGACGGGCGACTCGTTGACGGGCGGAGCGTGCCACGGGAGCTGTCAAGAGTGGGTTAAGAGCGGGAAACGGGGTGGTGCCCCGGTGCACCGCGTCACGTCGTCCGGCGACGGCTCGTCAGACACCACGACGCCGGGCGGTCACTGGCAGGCTGATCGATCGCCCGGCGTCTCCACGCCACGACCGGCGCCCACGCGCTAGACTCGGGTGCGGCCACGGGGCGACGAGCGCCCCACACTCGGAGGAACCTCAGCCCGCGTGCACGCCCGCCGGATCCGGCCGGACACCGGACCCATCGACCGCCGCCGCCTGACCGCGGCGGGTCTGTCGGCAGTGCTCCCCGGACTGGGCCAGGCGTTCAACGGACGCCGCCGCCTGGCGACCTGGTTCATCGTCCCCTCGCTGATCCTCCTGCTGATCGCGATCCTCGTGCTCAAGACGCAGTCGCCGACACGCCTCGCCGCGTGGGCCGTCGGGCCGCCGATCCTCGGGACGCTCCTGGCACTCAACGTCGTCCTGCTCGGCTGGCGGCTCGTCGCGGTCGGCCAGGCCTATCTCGACACCGGCCGGCAGGGCCCGACCGGCCGCCTCGGGATCGTCGGCATCGTCCTCATCGCGATGCTCGTCGCCATCCCGCACGTCGTCATCTGGCGCTATGGGACCGTGGCCGGCGAGACGTTCGCCCGCGTCTTCGGCGGCCAGGTGCTGAGCGCGACCGGCGAGCCGCGCACGGAGACCCGTCCGGTCACGACCGACACCGAACGGGTGAACGTGCTGCTCGTCGGCATCGATGCCACCAAGAACCGGTCCGAGGCGCTCACCGACACGATGATGGTGGTCTCGCTCGACCCCGTCGGCCACACGGTCTCGATGCTCTCGCTCCCGCGCGACCTCGTGAACGTGCCGCTGGGGAACGGCGACACCTACGGACCGAAGCTCAACTCGCTGATGTCCTATGCCGACCGGCACCCCGAGGTATTCCCCGAGGGTGGCATGCGCACGCTCCGCGACGCGGTCGGCGCGCTGCTCGAGATCCCCATCGCGTATGACGCACGCGTCGACATGGCCGGGTTCATCGGCATGGTCGATGCGGTCGGCGGCGTCGACGTGCAGGTCAAGAAGACCCTCAGCGCCCCGCACTACGACGGATTCGGGATGGGCGGCAAGGGGTTCATCGCGAAGAAGGGGCTGCAGCACTTCAACGGGGCCGAGGCCCTGGCTTATGCGCGGATCCGCAAGCAGGCCGGCGAGAGCGACTTCACGCGGGCCGACCGCCAGCAGCAGATCCTCGTCGCGCTGAAGGACCAGGTGACGGCCGGCGGGAGCATCTTCTGGGAGCTGCCCGGCCTGCTCCAGGCGGTCGGGGACACGATCACGACCGACATCCCCTCGTCCCGCCTCCCGGATCTCGCGGCGATCATGGACGAGATGCGGCCCGGCGCCGTCACGCGGGTGGTCCTGAACCACCCGCTCGTCGACACGAGGAACACCCGCTACGGGTCGTCGCTCGTCCCGCATCTGAAGACGATCCGGGCGATGGCCGCCGGGCTCTTCTCGAAGCCGGGCAGCGTGCCCGTGCCGTGGCCGACACCGGAGCCGACCGCCGCGCCGTAGTCGGTCGCTAACGGCCGCGGGCCGCCAGGACCGGTCAGTCCCTCGCCCGCTCGGACCAGCGCGCCTCCGGCGGCACCCATCGCTCGAACCGCGCGAGGAGCGCACCGAGGTCCGCATCCACGCGCAGCAGCGAGCGGTGCGCCGGCGAGATGAAGCCCGCTTCGACCGCATGATCGAGCCACGCCATCAGGCCGTCCCAGTACGCGTCGGTGCCCAGCAGGCCGATCGGTTTCGTGTGCAGGTCGAGCTGCGCCCACGACGCCGCCTCCGAGACCTCCTCGAGCGTCCCGAGGCCGCCCGGCAACGCGATGAACCCGTCGGCCAGGGCGGCCATGCCGGCCTTGCGCTCGTGCAGGGTGCCGACCACGTGGAGCTCGGTCAGACGCGGGTGGGCGAGCTCGCGCTCGACCAGGTGCCGGGGGATCACGCCGATGACGTCGCCGCCCGCCTCGAGCGCGCCGTCCGCGAGGGCGCCCATCAGCCCGACCCGGCCGCCGCCGTAGACCACGCCGATCCCGCGCGTGGCCAGACCCGCGCCGACCTCCCGGGCGAGCGCGGCATGGCGCGGATCGCGCCCGGCGCTCGCGCCGCAGAACACGCAGAGCCGCATCCGGCGGCGCCCTAGAACCCCAGGTCCCGCAGGTGAGGCGTCATCCGTCGGGCGGCGCGCGCACGGTGCGAGATCGCGTGCTTCTCGGCCGGCGTCCACAGCCCGAGTGTCCGGCCGCCAGGCGGTTCGGAGGCGGGCTCGAAGATCGGGTCGTACCCGAACCCGCCGGTCCCCCGCGGACCGTCGGCGATCCGCCCGCGGCAGGTGCCCCGGGTCAGCACCACCGCCAGACCGTCACGCGGGCCGGTGCGATCCGGGAGAGCGAGCGCGAGCACGCAGACGTAGCGTGCGCCGCGACGTTCCGCTGGCAGCCCGGCGAGGGCCGCCAGCAGCTTCTCGTTGTTCTGCTCATCCGTCGCCTGCTCCCCCGCATAGCGACGGGTCCGGACGCCGGGACCGCCGCCGAGCGCGTCCACCTCGATCCCCGAGTCGTCGGCGATGGTCGGCAGGCCGCTGGCCCGGACGCCGAACCGGGCCTTCAGCGCGGCGTTTCCCTCGAACGTCATGGCGTCCTCGACGGGGTCGCCCGGGAGGCCGAGGTCGTCGAGCGAGACGAGCTTGCCGCGCTCGAGCTCGAGCAGCTCGCGCAGCTCGCGCAGCTTGTGCACGGATCGGGTCGCGACGAGCAGTCGCGGGGCGGTCACCGCTTGACGGTGGCGAGTACCGCGGCCTGGGCCTCGAAGAGGCGGGCGAGCCCGCCGTCGGCCAGGTCGATGAGCCCGTTGGCGGCCGCTCGGTCGAAGGGCTTGCCCTCCGCGGTCCCCTGCAGCTCGACGTACTCGCCGCCGTCGGTGCCGACGACGTTGAAGTCGACGTCCGCGCGCGAGTCCTCCGAGTAGTCGAGGTCGAGGAGCGGCACGCCGTCGACGAGACCGACCGAGATCGCCGCGACCTTGCCGACGAGGTGACGGTCCATCCCGTAGGTGATGAGCGCGGCCGCCAGGGCCACGTAGCCGCCGGTGATCGAGGCGGTGCGGGTCCCGCCGTCGGCCTGGAGGACGTCGCAGTCCACGGTGATCGTGCGCTCGCCGAGCTTGGTCAGGTCCACCACGCCGCGCAACGAGCGCCCGATGAGCCGCTGGATCTCGTGGGTCCGGCCGCCGATCCGCCCCTTCGCCGACTCGCGGTCGGTCCGCTCGGCGGTCGCGCGGGGCAGCATCGCGTACTCGGCCGTGACCCAGCCGGTGCCCTTGCCGCGGAGGTGGGGCGGCACCCGGTCCACGATCGTGGCCGCGCACAGGACGTCGGTGTCGCCCATGCGGACGCGGCACGAGCCCTCGGCCCACTTCTGGACACCGAGGGTGAAGCTGATGGGTCGGAGATCGTTCGGTCCGCGCCCATCGGCCCGGATCGTCGCTGGCCGGTTGCCGATCGTCATGTCGTCGCCTTCTCCTCCGCCTTGGCGGCATCCCACAGCTCGTCGAGTGCCGGGAAGTCCAGCTCCCTCAGGGTGACACCCCTGGCGGCGGCCGATCGCTCGACACTGCCGAACCGCCGCCGGAACTTCGCGTTCGCGGCCCGCATGGCCGCCTCCGCGTCGACGCCGCGCTTGCGCGCGATGTTCACGAGGACGAAGAGCAGGTCGCCGAACTCCTCGGCCCATCCATCGTCGTCGCCGGCCGCTTCGGCCTCCCGCAGCTCCTCAGTCTCCTCGATGACCTTGTCGAGCACGCCGTCGATGGACGGCCAGTCGTAGCCGAGGTTCGCCGCCCGCTCCTGCATCTCCTGGCTGGCGGCGAGCGCCGGCAGCGACCCGCTGATCCCATCGAGCGCGCTCTTCGTGGCGGGCGTCTCGCCGGCCTCGGCCCGCTCGTCGGCCTTGATCCGCTCCCATTGGCGGTTCACGTCCGAGGCCGTCCGCGCCTCGGCGTCGCCGAACACGTGCGGATGGCGCCGGACGATCTTCGTGGCGAGCGTCGCCTCGACGTCGGTCAGGTCGAAGACGCCGGCCTCGGCCGCGAGCTGCGCGTGCAGCACGACCTGGAGGAGGAGGTCGCCAAGCTCGCCGGCGAGCTCGGGCGTCGAGCCGCCCTCGAGCGCGTCGTAGACCTCGTAGGCCTCCTCGAGGAGGTGGTTGCGCAGCGTGAGGTGGGTCTGCTCGCGGTCCCAGGGGCAGCCGTCGGGCTCGCGCAGGCGCGCACTGATCCACGGCATCGCCCACGGTCCGGCGACGGCGGCCTCGGGCGCGACGGGGGCGATGTACAGCGGGGCCGCGAGGGACTCGAGGTCGAGCGCGTCGACCGTCGTCCCGGCCTCGGCACCGAACCGGCCGACGGCGTGATCGCCCGGATAGAGCCGGCGCAGCAGCCCGAGCGGATCCCGCCCGGTCGGTCCGTGGCGACCGGGCAGCGGCGTGACGGTCGCCGCCGGGCCGGACCCGTCGCCATCGAGCGGGCCGGGCCCGAGCATGCCGAGCGGCACGAGGAGCAGCGGTCGTGACGGTTCGACGGGCGTGGCCACGAGTCGCTCCGCCGCGACGACCTGGATCCCGTTCGCGGGATCCAGGCCCCAGCGCAGTCGCGCCTCGGCGAGGAGCGCGTCGAGCACCCGATCCGCCTCCGTCTAGCCGGCCGCGCCCGAGATCGTGGGATCGCGCTCGATCTTGACCGCGTCCTTCTTGAGCGTGTACCAGGACGAGAACGCCGACGACTTGATCTGGTCGAGTTGACGACCCACGGGCGTCCTGGTCTCCTCGGCGAGGACCTTGAACAGGTAGACCCCGTCGGTCGACGTGTCGCCGATGTCGAGGGTGACCACGTCGCTCGTCTTGCCGACCGGGGTCGCGAAGATCGCCGCGCTGAGGCGGTCGTCGATCTGGCCCTTGGCCAGCCAGCCCAGGTCGCCACCGCGGCCGGCGGTGGATCCCTCGGAATTGTCGCGGGCGAGCGCGGCGAAGTCGCCGCCGGCATCGGCCTTCGTCTTGAGCTCCTTGATCCGCGCATCGTCGGTGGGCCGGTACATCACCTGGATGACGTGCCAGCCGAAGGCGGACTTGACCGGCTCCAGGAGCTGCCCGGCGACGAGGCCCGGCTTCAGGATCGCGGCGCTGAACGCCTCGTCGTACCCCGAGGTCGAGTCGACGTAGGGCAGCTTGCCGCCGGTGCCCGTCACGCCGCGGTCCTGGGGCTCGTCGCTCTCCGCTCGGGCGATCGAGTCGAACAGGTTCGGATCGGCCTTGATCTTCGCGTATGCCGCCCGCGCCTCGGCCTCGGCGGCGGCCCACGACGGGTCGTTGTCGGCGATGTCGCCATTGGACGCCGCGGACGGGTCGTCCTTCGGCGAGTAGAGGATGTGGCGGACCTTGATGCTGTCGGCGGGCAGGTCCGCGGCCGGCTTCTGGATGAAGATCTCGCTCGTCTCGCGCTGCGGGCCGGGCTTCGTCGCGTCGGCGACGACCTGGTCCTCGAGCTTCTGGTGGATGACGTCGCCGGCCGCGACCGTGCGGTACCTCGCGAGGTCGACCCCGGCATTCACGATCTTCTCGGTGTACGCGGCATCCACGGTCTGGGGCGCGATCTCGGTCACGCGGCCGATGCGATAGATCCCGTCGGCACCCTCGACGACCGCCGTCGGGCTATCGACGGCGGCGGCGAAGATCGCGTCCAGATACGGCTCGTCGGCCTGGCTGTCGTCGCGCTGGATCCAGCCGAGGTCACCGGCCTGCGGCGCGCTCGAGGCGTCGGTCGAGACGGTCTTGGCGACCTCGTCCCACGCCTTCCCGCCCTGCAGGTCCTTGAGCGCCGCGTCGGCCGTGGCCTTGGCCTGGGCCTTCTGTGCGGCGGTCGGCTCGAGCGCCCCGAGGTCGGTCGCCGGCTGGACCTCGATGACCCAGGCGTGCCGTGACTCGGGCTGCGTCGCCTCGGTCACGAGGCGCGCGTCGATGTCCTCGGGCGTGGCCGTGATCCCGTCCGCGGCCGCGAGCTTGGCCTGGAGCTTGGTGTCGATCAGCCGCTCGAGCGCGATGGCCTCGATCTGGTTCCGCTGCTGGTCGATGATCGACTGCTGGACCTGGGCCTGCGCGTCGGTCAGGTGACCCGCGACCGTCGCGCTCCGGATGCGCCCCTCGGCCTCGTCGAGCCGCCACTTCTCGACGGCGAGGCGGTCGTTGAACTCGTCCTTGGAGATGCTCTGGCCGTCGACGCTGCCGACCGAAGCGAGGTGCTCGTTGTACCAGGTCAAGCCGGCCGCGATGAGGAGGATGAGGACCGCCGCGAGGACGACGAGCCCGAAGCCGATGTTGAGGTAGAAGTTCCGCCGGTCCTGGTTCTCCCACGAGGGACGGTGGCTGCGCTTGACGACGGGCTTGGCTCGAAAGGTCATGTGGTCGATGGATCCTGTGACGTGCGTGGCATGACCGGCCAGCGCCGGAGGTGCACGGGGCGCGTATCGTACCGCACCCTCGTCAGATGGCCGGGAGGACGATCCGATCGACGAACCGCTCGGTCGAATGGCCGTCGGCGACCTCGAACGACGCCGCCGGAACGCCTCCACCCGGGCCCGATCGAACGCGCCAGCGCGGATCGCGTCGGCGAGCGGCGCGGACGTCTCGAAGATGGGGCCCGGGACCCCGGTCCGGTAGTCGAAGTAGAAGCCGCGTTCGCGCTCGTACGCCTCGAAGTCCGGCGCGAAGAACAGCATCGGCCGGGCGAGCAGCGAGAACTCGTAGATGACGCTGGAGTAGTCGGTGACGAGCAGGTCGCTGACGAGCAGCAGCTCGTTGACGTCGGGGTGATCCGAGACGTCGATCGCGAAGCCGGCCAGCTCCGGCCCGAGCGGCGCCGAGCGCCGGACGAACGGATGGCGCCGCACCAGGACGACGTGGTCGTCGCCGAGACGGTCGCGCAACAGGCCCAGGTCGAGGTCGTCGCTGAAGCGGGCCTCGGTCACGCGCTCGCCGCGGAACGTCGGCGCGTACAGGATCACGCGCCGGTCGTCGGGGATGGCATATCGGCGACGGAGCGCCGCGACCGTGCGGGCGATCCGCTCGTCGCCGAACAGGACGTCGGTGCGCGGGATGCCGAGGTCGGCGCGGAACCGCTCGAGCGGCTGGCGGAACGCCTCGGCGTAGTGCGGCGCCACCGACATCGACGACACGAGGCACACGTCGTAGTTGCTGTGGATCGGGACACGGCCGATCAGGTCCTCGTCTGCCCCGAAGGTCTTGTCGAGGACGCTGTAGCCGAACTTCTTGAACGCCCCGCAACCGTGCCAGGTCTGGACGATCGTGGTCCCGCGTCGCGGCTTGATGACATAGATCGGGAAGAAGTAGTCGTCGACCACGAAGACGCTGGCCGTGGCGAGGTGGTAGCCGGCCAGGACCGCCTGCCACGACGCGGCGACACGGCCGCGCCATCCGGCCGCCGGCCGATGGGCCAGCTCGACGAACGGGACCGGCGGGTCGCGGCGCCCCAGCTCGTCGCGGATGGACGCGAGGTTGCCGCCGATCCGGTCGGCGTGGGCCGTCGCGAGGACGACCCGGTGACGCAATGGCAGGCGGCGGGCGAGTCCGAACGTGAGGCGGACGAGCAGCCGTCGGAGCGTGATGAGCAGGCCGTTCACGGTTCGACCGTCGCTCGTCCGGCCGGGCGGCCCGAGTCGCGGCGTCCCGGGGTCGGCGGTCTCATCGGGGCAGGATGACCTGGTCGATCACCCGATCCGTCGACGACCCGTCCAGGTGCGCGAAGTGGCGTTCCGCGAACGCCGCGACCTTCTCGGCCTGGTAGTCCTCGCGCCGGATGGCGTCGACGAGCTCGTCGAAGGTCCGGACGATCCGGCCGGGCACGAACGTCTCGAACGGCTCGTACACGTCGCGGCTCGCGACGTAGTCCTCGAGGTCGGGCGCGTAGAAGACCATCGGTCGACCGAGCAGGGAGAACTCGAAGATGATCGACGAGTAGTCCGTGACGAGCAGGTCGACCGAGAAGAGCAGGTCGTTCACGTCCATCGGGAGCACCGAACCGTCGACGAGGCGCTCCGTGTAGGCGGCCGGGATGTCGAGCGGTCGTCGCACGAACGGGTGCATCCGGATGATCACGACGGCGTCCTTCTCGCACGCGAGCTCGAAGAGCGCAGCGTGGTCGATCCAGGCCGGATCGTAGTCGGCATCGCGGGCGCCGTCGCCGCGGAACGTCGGCGCGAACAGGATCGTCCGGCGCCCGCGAATCATCGGCAGCGCCTCGAGCGCCGCCTCGCGAGCGGCGACTCGTGCGGCATCGTCGAAGTACCGGTCCATCCTGGGGATCCCCGTCGGGATGACCCGCGACTCGGGGATGCCGAACGCCTCGGCGTAGTACGGCACGTCGGCCTCGGAGCTCACGATGGCGTGCGTGTAGTTCTTGTGGACGCGCGACCAGGGGCCGGGGCCGGCCTCCTTGCCGATCCGGCTGTAGCCGACGGTCTTGAAGGCACCCGAGGCGTGCCACAGCTGGACGATCCGGACGTCGCGGCCGACATCGACCTGGTTGATGACCGGCTGGAAGTCGTCGATGACGATGGCATCGGCCTGCGCGAGGAGCCACGGCAGCCGCAGCCGATCGCGCAGCCCGCGACGCTGGGCGATGCTCGGACGGAACAGGGTCGAGAGGTCGTAGGCACGATCGAGGCCGCGGGCCACCATCCGGTCGTAGACGAGCTCGAGGTTCCCTGACAGGTCCGCGTGCGAGTCCGACGTGAACAGGATCCGGCGGCCGTTGCGCCGCGCGACGATCCGCACCGCCGCGAACGCGGCCCGGAAGAGGGCGGGCCGGACGGCTCGCAGCCGGCGGCGGACCCGCGCCCGCAGGCGACGCGGGCGGTCGGTCGGTCCGCCGCGCGGCTCGACCGGTTCGAGCGAGACGTCGAGCGACCAGGCTCCCGTGGCGGGGTCGACCCGGGGGACGAACCGGAAGATCGATCGCGGCGTGCCGCTCTCGTCGCGGCCGAGCTCGAAGATGCCCGCGTCCCGCGACGGGTCGACGGACGCGGGATCGGCGACCCTGACCGGCGCGCCGGTCCGGCCGGTGGGCTCGCCGGGCGACGCCTCCTCGACCATCGTCAGCGTCCAGCGACCGCGTGCCAGCGGATCCTGGTGCGGGCCCTGCATGACATTGAAGCGGAGCAGGAGGTCGTCCTCCTCGAGCCAGGCGCGGGTCGGCGGCATCGAGCCGCCGTCATGGACCAGGCGTTCGAGTCGGAACCGTTGCGCGTCCGCGAGGTCGTACGGTCCCCGCCGTGCCCGGATGACGATCTGCACCCGCTCCCAGCGCAGCTCCACGATCTCGAGCGTGTGGCCGGCGGTGCGGCTGGCGGCTCCGGCGCCCGCCGTCTTGGTCGACTCCACCGGCGGATGATACCCGCGGTCCCGCGGTCCCGCGGCTGCCGCCGATGGACGTAGGCTATCGAGATGCGGATCCACGCCATCCTGCTCGCCGCCGGCGACGGCAATCGTTTCGGCGGGGAGCTGCCGAAGCAGTTCGTCCGCCTCGCGGGCGAGCAGGTCCTCGCCCGGAGCCTGCGGACGGTCGCGGCGGCGGGCGTGGACCAGGTCGTGGTCGTGGCGCATGCCGACTGGATGGCCGAGACGGAGTCCCTCGTCGCGTCGATCGCGACGGGCGTGCCGACCGACGTCGTGGCGGGCGGCTCGACGCGCAACGAGAGCACCTGGAACGGCATGCGCCACCTCGGCGCCGATCCCGACGACACCGTGCTCGTGCACGACGCCGTGCGCCCGCTCGTCCCGCTCGAGGTGATCCGGCGCTCGATCGAACCGGTCGCCAGCGGTGCGGCCGACTCGACGGACACGGTCATCCCGAGCGCCGACACCCTCGTCATCGTCGACGGCGACCGCGTCGTCGAGATCCCCGACCGCCGCCGCTACCGCCGCGGGCAGACGCCGCAGGTCTTCCGCGCGGCCATCCTGACGCGCGCCTACGAGGCCGCGGCCGCGGCCGGCGACCTGCGCGCCACCGACGACTGCAGCCTCGTCCTGCGCTATGTCCCGGAGGCGCGCGTCGTCGCGGTGGCCGGCGACGAGATAAACCTCAAGATCACGACGCGCCTCGACATGGTCCTCGCCGACCGGATGATCCAGATGCATACCCTCGACGACGCGGTCGAGCCGGCCCCGGCCCGGTCGTTGACGGGCGCCCGGATGCTCGTCGTCGGCGGCACGAACGGCATCGGCCGGGCGATCGGCGACGCGGCCGAGTCCGCCGGTGCGAAGGTCGAGGTCGACGGCCGCTCAGCCGGCCTCGATGTCCGCGATGCCGCGGCCGTCGCCGCGCGGGTCGACGCCGTCGCGGCCCGGCTCGGCGGTCTCGATCACGTCGTCTGCACGGCCGGGGTGCTGCGGATCGGGTCGGTCGCAGGCTGCACGCCGGCCGAGCTCGCCGAGGTCATCGACGTCAACCTGACCGGGACGCTCAACGTGGCCCGCGCCGCGTATCCGCACCTGCGCGCCAGCCGCGGCTCGCTGACGGCCTTCGCCTCGAGCTCCTTCACCCGCGGCCGCCCGAACTACGTGGCCTATTCCGCCAGCAAGGCCGCCGTCGTCAACCTGATGCAGGGCCTCGCCGAGGAGTGGGCCGAGGACGGGATCCGGGTCAACGCGATCAGCCCGGAGCGGACGGACACGCCGATGCGCCGCCGCGCGTTCCCGGACGAGGACCGCTCGGGGCTCCTCACGTCGGCCGAGGTCGCGGCCGCCACGCTCCGACTCCTGCGCTCGGACCTGACGGGCCAGGTGCTCGACGTCCGTCAGCACGACCCATCCTGAGCGGGCCGCACCGGACGATGCATCATCGAGCGATCGAACCACGGAGGGATCCATGACGACCGGGATGATCGTGCTGGCCGGGGGCATCGGCAAGCGCATCGGGCGACCGTTCCCGAAGCAGTTCCTGCTGCTCGGTGGCAAGCCGCTGATCGTCCACGTCCTCGAGAAGGCCCGCGCCATCCCGGAGATCGAGCGCGTCGTGATCACCTGCCCGGAGAACCATCTCGAGGCGACGCGCGAGCTCGTCGACAACCACGGGCTCGGGCCGAAGTTCGAGTGCATCCTCGGCGGCGACTCGCGCCAGGCATCGGTCTACAACGGCCTCCTCGCGCTCGACGGCCTCGACTCGGTGATCATCCACGAGGCCGTCCGCCCGCTCGTCACCACGGCAGAATTCCGGGCGCTCATCGAGGCCGACGACGAGAACGCGATGTACGGCATCGCCATCCCGTTCACGGTCCTCAAGGGACGCGAGTACGTCGAGGGCCTGCTCGAGCGGGACGAGCTCGTCAACGTCCAGCTGCCGCAGAAGTTCCACCGCGGGAAGCTCCTGGCCGCCCATGAGGCGGCGCGCCGCGACGGCGCGATCTTCACCGAGGATGCCGGGCTCTTCTACAAGTACGCCGGCGAACCGGTGCGCATCCTGCCCGGCTCCGACCAGAACATCAAGATCACCGTCCCCACCGACACGGTCACCGCGGAGGCCATCTACGCGGACGTCCTCGGCCGCGGGGCCTGACCGTGGGCAAGACCGTCATCGTCACCGGCGCCAGCCAGGGGATCGGCCGGGCCGCCGCCATCCGGATGGCCCGCGAGCCGGACGTCTCCGCGCTGGTCCTGATCGCGCGCAGCCTCGCCGGGCTCGAGGAGACGGCGGCCTCGATCGAGCCGGCCGACGCGACCGTGTCGTGCATCCCGTACGACCTGACCGATCTCGACGGCGTCCCCGACCTCGTCCGCGGAATCAACGACGAGTTCGGGCGGATGGACGTCCTGCTCAACATCGCGGGCTACGCCGAGCCGAAGTCCCTCCTCGACACGACCGCCGCGAACCTGGTCACGACCTTCACGGTCAACGTCTTCGCGATGCTGCTCCTGACCCGGGAGTTCGTGCGGTACACGCAGGGGAGCCAGGCCAAGATCCTCAACATCGCCTCGACCGCGGGCATCACCTCGCGGCCCGGGTGGGTCGCCTACGCGGCCTCGAAGGCGGCCGTGGTCTCGCTGTCGCAGACGCTCGCCGACGAGCTCGCGGGCACCGGCATCAAGGTCTACAGCATCTCGCCCGGCCGGACCGCGACGGAGCTGCGCCGGGCGCTCGCACCGGATGAGGACCTCAGCAAGATCATGCAACCGAGCGCGGTCGCGGACGTCATCGCGTCGCTCATGCGCGACGAGGAGCGGACGCTCGACGGGCAGAACATCATCGTCCGCCAGCAGATCTGACGCCGGGTGAACCGACTCGAATATCTCCTGGCGAGCGCGCTGCTGCGGCTCGTCGGTGCGATCGCCGGACTCCGACCCGTCGACCGCCGGCGCGTCGTCCTCGCGACGGCGCGCGTCCCGACGCTCGATGGCAACCTGGCCTACGCGTACCAGGCGATGCGCGAACGCCATCCGGAGCTCCGGTACACCCTCCTCCTCGAGCCGTACAGCTACGGCCTGCGCGGCCGGCTCGCCTATCTCGCCCGGTTGGTGCGCGGCATGGTCCTCCTGCGAACGTCCGCGCTGTTCATCGTCGACAACGCCTACCTCCCGATCCACGTCGCGCCGCATCGCCGCGAGACGACCGTGGTCCAGGTGTGGCACGCGGTCGGGGCGCTCAAGCGCTTCGGCGCCGACACGCTGACGCCGCTCTCGGAACCGGAGCGGACGTTCCTGCACCGCTACTACGACTTCGTGGTCGTCCCGGCCGAGGGGACCCGCGCCCCGTACGCTACGGCACTCCGGACGCCGCTCGAGCGGGTGCTGGCGCTCGGCTCCCCGCGCACCGACTTCTTCTTCGATCCCGCGGCGATGGCGGCCGCCCGGGCGCGACTGCTCGCCGCTCACCCGACGCTCGCCGGACGGACGGTCGTGCTGTACGCGCCGACGTTCCGCGGCCGCGGCCGGGACAAGCACGCCGGTGTCGGCCTCGACGCACCGCGGCTGCGCGCCGCGCTGCCGGCCGACCATGCGCTCGTCCTCAAGACCCATCCGAACCTCGACCCGGCGGCGACGCCGCGTGCCGGGTACGACGTCGTCGCCGAGCCGGCCAGCGAGATGAACGACTGGCTGGCGCTCGCGGACATCTTCATCACGGACTACTCGTCGTCGATCTTCGAGTACGCCCTGCTGCGCCGGCCGCTCATCCTGCTCGTGCCCGATCTCGCGGCGTACGAGCGGGACCCCGGGCTGTACCTCGACTACCGGACCGACATGATCGGGACGCAGGTCACCGACACGGACGGGGTCATCGCGGCCATCGTCGACGGCCGCTTCGACCTGACCGGCTACGACGCCTTCATCGGGCGGCACATCGGGGTCGAGGACGGCGGCGCGAGCGCCCGGTTCGTCGCCCGGTTCCTCGGAGAGGTCCCCTCGAACGGAGGTGATAACCTACGCCGCGATGTCCGCCACCACTGAAGCGCCGGCTGCGTTCCGTAACGCCGCGGGCGAGCAAGGTCCGCTCGCCCTGGTCCGGGAGGGCATCGGAGAGATCCGGTCCCGCCAGCGCCTGGTCCGCTACCTGGTCGCCGCGGACATCCGCAAGCGCGGCGCGGACACCCTCCTCGGCAACATCTGGTGGGTCCTCGATCCCCTGCTCCAGATGCTCGTGTACCTCGTCCTGGTCACGGTCATCTCCCGGCGAGCGCTGCCGGACTACCCGCTGTTCATCTTCTCGGCGATCCTGCCGTGGAAGTGGTTCACGGCCTCCATCGCAGGATTCGACGTCGTCCGTCACGAGCCAGGGCTCGCTGATCAAGCAGATCGCGTTCCCGAAGCTGGTCCTCCCGGTGTCGGCGGTGATGGCCGGGGTCGTCGGGTTCGCCTTCGGGCTCATCCCGCTCAGCGGGCTCATCCTCTTCTACCAGGACCAGCATCACGCCGCATCTCCTGCTCGTCCCGGTCATCGCGGCGGTCCAGTTCGTCTTCACGCATGGGCATGGCCCTGCTCGTGTCGGCGGGCAACGTGTTCTTCCGCGACCTCGGCAACGTCTCGCGCCACGTGCTGCGCCTGTGGTGGTTCCTTTCGCCCGGCCTCTACAGCCTCGCGATGCTCGACGAGATCACGTTCTTCAAGGAGCACTCGTGGCTCAGGACGATCCTGGCGCTCAACCCGTTCGCGATCCTGTTCGAGGCCTACCGCTCGGTCATCTACGGCACGATCGACCCGGTCGGTCCGCCCACGATGCCGATCTGGTCGTCGCTGGCGGCGTTGCTCGCGGGCAGCCTCGTCCTGGTCGCCTTCGGCGATGTACGTCTTCAAGCGCCTCGAGCCCAACTTCGCGAAGGTCCTGTGAGCGCCGTGGCCGTCGAGGAGCCGCCCCGCCTGGTCCGTGGCGGGGAGCACGCCATCCGCGCCGACAACCTCGGCGTGCGCTACGACCTCCGCTTCAACCGCAAGACGACGATGCAGCGCTCGCTCGGGCAGATCCTCGGCCGCGGGACGACCAAGGACTTCTGGGCGCTCAAGCACCTCACGCTCAAGGTCGTCCGCGGTGAGTCGCTCGCGGTCATCGGGCCCAACGGCGCGGGCAAGAGCACGCTGCTCCAGGTGCTCGCGGGGATCATCCGGCCGTCCGAGGGCGTCGTGGACGTCCGCGGCCATGTGTCGGGGCTGCTCGCGCTGGGGGCCGGCTTCGACACCGAGCTCTCGGGGCGCGACAACATCCTGCTCGGCGGGGCCTTCCTCGGGCTCGACGACGCGGTCACGCGCCAGCTCATGCCCTCGATCGTCGAATACGCCGACCTCGGCGAGTTCATCGATGCGCCGCTCAAGACGTACTCGTCGGGGATGCGCGCGCGCCTCGGGTTCTCGATCGCCACCTCGGTCGATCCAGACATCCTCCTCCTCGACGAGGTCCTCGCGACCGGCGACGCCAACTTCCGCGAGAAGTCGAAGGCCCGCGTCATCGAGATCGTGAAGTCGGCCAAGGCCGTCGTCCTCGTCACCCACGACATGAACTGGGTGACCGAGTACTGCAACCGGGCCATCCTCATCGAGAAGGGCCGGATGGTCGCGGAGGGCGAGCCCGCGGACGTCGTCGATCTCCACCGGCAGCACACCGAGGAGACGCGAGCGGCCAAGCTCGCCGCCGCGAAGGCGGCCGGGCTCGACCCGAACGTGATCGCGCGGCGCTGAACCCCCGCCGCGCCGGTCAGCGGCGGCGGAGCAGCCCCACCAGCAGGCCCGCGACCGCCCCGAACGCCAGCGCGCCGCGCCAGTCCAGCAGCGTCCTGACGTTGCCGTTGACGTCCTTGGCGACGAGCAGCAGGACCGCGCTTTGCCGCTCGAACGTCGCGGTCGCCGCGATCGCGGTCCCGACGAGACCCTGCTCGAGATGCAGGTCACGGGCGAGGATCGAGCGGACGTAGCCCTGGCTCACGCGCACGTCGTTGCCGATCGCGAGGCCGAGCGCGCCGAGCTCGAGCGAGACCCGGTCGCCGCGCGCCATACCGATCGCCCCCTGGCTCACGGCGACGTCGGTGGCGTCGACGCGTCCGATCCCGCCCTGGCGGACATCGATCTTCTCGGCGTTGGCCACGTTCACGCCGCCCTGGACGATCGAGACGGCGCGCGCCTCGACGCTCTGGGCGCCACCCTGGTTGATCTCGACCCGGTCGGCCCGGACGACGGCCTCTTCGGTCAGGCTCGCGGCGGCGGCCAGCATCTCCGGTGACGCCATCACGGCCTTCGGAGGACGCGCGGCTCCGGGCGCGGCGGACGTCTTCCGGGACGTGGCCGGCGACGCGGCCGAGGCGGCCGGCGACGCCTTCGCCGGGGTGACCGCCCTGGCCGATGCTCGCTTCGCGGATGGGGTCTTGCCGGCGGCCTTGGGCGCCTTGGCACGCGGTCTTGGCTTCGGCGGGACCGCCTCGGTCCGCTCGGTCGGATCTGGAGTCGATTGATCGGCCATCGGTGGTCCCTCGTGGTCGGGCGGGCGCGTCGCCGCCCCGGAATGGAGCGTGCTCGTACCCCCGAAGCGTACCCCCGGTCCGCGATGGACGCGAGCGAGCGGGTGCCTCGAACACCCCTCGGGGCAACCTCGGGTATCCTGCGCCGAGCGTTTCCGGCGCCGGCATCCCGCGCCGAGGGGGCGAACCGCGTAACGAGGGGTACGACCAGTGGAGCAACGATCGGTCGCGCGTCCGTGGGCGGTCGCGATCGTGGCCGGCATCTCGATCGTCGGCGTCCTGGGCATCGGCCTGGTCGCGGGCGGCGCGCTGGGCGACAACGGCGTGACGACCAGCCCGTCCCCGCTCGCGGTCGCCTCGGCCACGCCGCATGCGACGCCCTCCCCGTCGCCCACGCCGGTCCCGACGCCGACCCCGGTCCCGACGCCCACGCCGGTCCCGACCCCGACGCCCACGCCGACCCCGGTGCCGACGCCCATGCCGGTGCCCGCGCCCCTGACCGGGCGCCTCGTCAGCCCCAAGATCGCGGCGCGCCACCCGATCGCCGTCATGATCGACGACCTGCGCCCGGCCCGCCCGCAGTCCGGGCCTCGCGTCGGCCTCGGTCGTGTGGCAGGCGCCCGCGGAAGGCGGCATCCCGCGCTACATGGCGATCTTCCAGGACACCCTCCCGAAGGACATCGGACCGGTCCGGAGCTCGCGCTACTACTACATCACCTGGGCGGCCGAGTGGAGGGCCATCTACGCGCATGCCGGCGGGTCGCCCCAGGCCATCGCGACCCTGCGCGCCAAGGGCAGCGGCCAGTACGTCTACAACATCGACGAGTTCCGCCACGGCGGCTCGTTCCGGCGCATCACGGCCAAGTTCGCCCCGCACAACCTCTACACGCGGGGCACGACGATGCGCAACGTCGGCAAGCAGCTCGGGGCGAAGGACAAGGCCCGCAAGCCGGTCTGGGACTTCGCGCCGGACGCGCCGCTCGACGCCCGTCCGTACGGCGGCACGATCACCGTCAAGTACCGCGCCAACACCATCTCCTACAAGTACGACCGCGACACCAACACGTACCTGCGCTCGGTGACCGGCGAGAAGAAGGAGAAGGACGCGGCCGACGGCCGGCGGATCGCGCCCAAGAACGTGATCGTGATGCTGATGCACTTCGGCCCGCTCAACGGCGGGGCCCACGGCCGTCTCGAGGCAACGGTCATCGGGAGCGGCACGGCCTGGATCAGCCGGAACGGCAAGACCGTCAAGGGCACCTGGAAGAAGACGGGGATCACGAAGCCGACCCTCTTCTTCGACGCGAAGGGCAACCCGGTCACGCTGACGGTCGGGCAGACCTTCATCCAGGTCATGCCGATCGGCTCGCCGGTCTCGTTCAAGAAGGGATCGTCGACGCCGCCGGGCGGCGCGGCCGCATCGCCGTCTCCCTCGCCCGCGCCCTGAGCGGGCTCCGCGGTCAGGCCGGGCGGATCCCGACCTCGGCGTAGATCGCCCGCGTCGCCCGGGCGACGTCCGACCAGGTCCGGCGGTCGGTGGCCGCCCGCTCGCGGGCGCCGGTCGCGATCCCCGCGTGCACGACGTCCTCGGCCCACACGGCGCGCAGGGCGACGGCGAGCCGGTCGACGTCGCGCGGCTCCACGAGGATCCCGGCCGTCCCCACGATGTCGGCGAGGGCGCCGACCGCGGAGGCGACGACGGGCGTCCCGCACGCGATGGCTTCGAGCGCGGTCAGGCCCGAGGAATCGGACACGGCCGGCACGATCGCGGCCCTGGCCCCGGCCACGAGGCCGGCCAGCTGCACTGGCGTCAGCTGCTGGGCATACACGAAGCGGTCGCCGACCCCCTGGCGTGCGGCGGCGCGGGCCAGGGCCGCGCGATCGTCGGGGCTCGCGCCCACGACGAGGACCCTCGGCGGCCACGGGACCCCGCTCGCGAGCACGGACGGCCGGCCGTCCCCGGCCAGCTTGGCGAGCGCGGCCAGCAGGGTCGGCACGTCCTGGCGCGCGTCGTAGCGACCCGCGTACACGAGGTAGCGCTCGGGCAGCCCGAGCCGGTTCCGCTCGCGCCGTGCCGCCTCGGCGGCCGATGCCGCCTCCGCGGCCGTTTCCGCCTCGGCCGCGCCGGCCGGAGCCGGTCCGCCGAACGCGGTGCGCGGTGCCAGGCCGACGACGTGCACCCGGTCGGCGCGCAGGTGGAGGAGCCGCCGCGCCGATCGGGCGACCGCGGGGGAGCACACGACGACCGCGCGAGCCTCGCGCAGCAGCTGCGCACGGAGGCGCTGGCCGAAGCGCGCGCCCGGCGATCGCCCGAACGCCTCCGGCAGCTCCCATGGCGCGAGGTCCAGCAGGGTCGCGACGATCGGCAGGCGGGAGGCGATCGGCAGCGGCCCGGCGCCCGCGGTGTGATAGACCGCGCCGGCCGCACCGCCGCGGTCCGCTCGCCACGCGGCGCCGAGTGACGCGCCGCGCAGGAGGAACGGGTCGATCGTCAGGGCGCCGGAGCGCAGCATCCGGGTCGGTGGCAGCAGCCGCCGGCCGACGACCTCGAGCCGCGGGTAGGCGACCGTGGGATCGTCGAGGTCGCTGCGCAGGAGGAACGCGAACGATTCGCCCTCGGTGGGCTCGGCATCGAACGCGCCGAGGAGCCCGTCGAGGTACGCGGCGGTGAGCGGTGCGCGCTCGGGCTCCTGGAGCGGCCGGGCGTCGAGGACGACCCGGACGCCCGGGCTGGGCGGCTCTGGCTCGGGCGCGCTCCCGAGCGGCCCGTGCGGGGCGGGGTCGGTCACGACGCGCGGCGGCGCCTGAGGATCCGGTCTCGCAGCTCCTCGGCCCGCAACTGGATCACGACGACGAGGGCCTCGACGACGATCCGGCGCGACATCTTGCTCTGCCCGACCCGCCGGTCCCGGAAGGTGATCGGCACCTCGACGATGCGGGCGCCTCGCCGATCCGCGCGGAAGGTCATCTCGATCTGGAAGACGTAGCCGCCGGCATGGACCCCGTCGAAAGGGACCCCGGCGAGCGTCTCGGCGCGCCAGGCCTTGAACCCGCCGGTCAGGTCGCGCGGCTCCAGCCGGAGCACGGTGCGGGCGAACACGCTGCCGCCCCGCGAGATGGCCCGCCGGCCGATGCCCCAGTCGACGACCCCGCCGCCCGCGACATAGCGTGACCCGATCACGAGATCCGCCACACCCTCCACGATCGGCCGGACGAGGTCGGGCAGGACCGCGGGATCGTGGCTCAGGTCGGCATCCATCTGCACGACGATCGCCGCCCCGCCATCGAGGGCGCGGCCAAAGCCATCGAGGTACGCCCGACCGATGCCCTGTTTCGAAGCGCGGTGGCGGACCCGGATCCGCGGATCGGCGGCCGCGAGGCCGTCCGCGAGCTCGCCCGTGCCGTCGGGGGAGCCGTCGTCGACGACCAGCAGCGTCGCCTCGGGGAGGGCGGCCAGGATGCCCGCGGCGACGGGCCCGATGTTGTCGGCCTCCTGGTAGGTGGGAACGACCACCCAGACGCCAGCACCGTTGGTCATCGCGGGCAAGTGTAGATGGCGGGCCTTCAGTGAGGCTCGACGGTCACGCGTCTCGTGAAGCGTGTCGTCCCGTACTTGCTCGTCGCGGTCACGACGATCGCATAGGCGCCCGGCTTGACGTTGGCGCCCGTGACGGTCTTGCCGGTCCAGGTCCAGCCGTGGGCGCCCGCGGCGAATTGCCTGGCGCTCCAGATCTTTCGGACGAGGGTCCCGTCCCGATAGATGGCGGCCGTCACGGTCGCGGCACGACGCAGGGTCACGGTCGCCCGGGTCGACTCCTTCGCGCGCGGGTCGAACGCGTAGTCCGACCAGCGGACCGCCGTGATCGTCCGGTCGACGAGCACCGCCCGGTCGACGACCGTCCGATTGCCTGCCCGGTCGTAGCCGGTCACGCGGAACACGTACCGCCCGTCCGCGACGGCCACGCCCTTCGCGTTCCTGCCGGTCCAGGTGGCGGACCACGACGTCTTCTTGCTGACGGCCCACGAGCGGACGGTCCGACCCGCGGGGTCGCGGACCCGGACGACCCCGGTCAGCGCCTCGTCGGCCGACCAGGTGAGCGCGATCGAGTCGTTGTGGCGGTCCGCGTTCGGCGAGAGGAACCCGACCCCGGCGCGCGTGGTGACGACCGGCTTCCTCGTGTCGAGGAGGATCGTGAACCGTCGCTCGGCGCGGTTGTCCGAGGCGTCCCCCGTCCAGAGCGTGATCCGGTAGGACCCATCGCTCGCGACGTGACCGTCGGCGTCGGTGCCATCCCAGGTGAACGAGGGCTTCTTCCCGCTCCGGGTCCCGGACCGGATGGCGTCGCCGGCCACCGATCCGGAGAGCGGCCGCACCGTGTAGCCCCAGCTGACGAGCCCCGTCGCGGTCAGGCTCGCCGTCATCGTCTCGTGGCGGCCGTCGCCGTTCGGCGACACGACCGACGCCGACAGCGTCGAGCCCTTGATGACCGGCGGGACCGTGTCGGTGATGAACTTGTCCTCGATGGCCTGGTAGAGCTCGGGTCGCGTCCCGTCGTAGCCGAGTGCCCAGATCCCGATCCCGCGCAGGCCGTAGCCGTTGACGAGGTCGTACTTGGCCTCGAGCGCCCGCGCGTCGTCGAAGTAGAGCTGGCGCCAGGACGTGACGCACCCGTAGGTCTTCGTGCACGTCTCCTTCTTGTAGGCGGTCCAGGCCGTGCCCTCGGTCGCGTCGTAGTGCTTGCCGTTGTCGGCGGCGATCGCGCGGGCGTTGGCGTAGACGGAGCTGACCGAGGTGCCGTACTTCGTGCCGGAGATGTTCCGCGAGTGCAGATTGTCCGACGCCGTCGACCAGGCGCGGCCGTAGTACGGCACGCCGAGGATCAGCTTGGACGCCGGCACGCGGTCGAGGTACGACTTGATCGTGTCCCGCACGTCATAGGTCGGCCCGCCGATCGGCGCGATCGAGCCGACCGGGCTCGAGCCCGACGACCGGTAGTCGTAGCCCATGATGAAGATCGCGTCGGCGCCGCCGGACTTCGTGGCGTCCTCGATCGGATAGTTCCCGATCCAGCCCGTGGTGTCGAAGGTCAGCTGGTAGCCGGGGGCGACGGCGGCGAGGGAGGTCCGAACCCGGCGCACGAGCGCGGTGAACTCGTCCGCGTACCCCGAGGCGATGGGCTCGAAGTCGAGGTTCACGCCGTCGGCGCCCCGGTCGCGGATCGCGCCGGCGATCTGCCGCGCCAGGTTCGCCCGGGCCGTTGCGCTTCCGAGGAGCGCCTTCTGCCGCTTCAGGCCGGTCGACGTCCACGCGAAGCTCTGGACGGTCAGGACGACGCGGGCATGACTCGTGTGCGCCGCGTCGATGACGCTCGTCATCTTCGCGCTCGTCCAGCCGCTCCAGCCGACCGTCGTCGCGCCGTCGCTGTTCTTCTTGATCAGGTTGCCCTTGCTGTCCGCCCCGACGCCGAAGTAGGCGACGGTCGAGATCTTGTCCCAGTCGAGCCGGGTCGAGCTGTCCGTCAGCTCCCAGTACGGCAGGAACCCGAAGACCTCGCGACGCAGGGCGCCTGAGTCGACGGCCGCCGCGAGCTGGTAGCCCGGGGCCGTCGCCGCGTCCCAGGACGCGCCGGTCGCGT
Source organism: uncultured Chloroflexia bacterium (assembly GCA_963755115.1). Taxonomy (GTDB): domain Bacteria; phylum Chloroflexota; class Limnocylindria; order Limnocylindrales; family CSP1-4; genus SPCO01. The sequence goes on along the minus strand of CAVWIK010000002.1, from coordinate 344,232 downwards.
CGACGGTCGCGGCCGGATCGACGATCGGCCGGTCATCGGGGAGCACCGGCAGCTTCGGGCTCCCCGGCGCCTGCGTGCCCGGCAGCGGGAGCACGCGCATCGCGCGGCCCGATGTGCGGCCCGGCGGGCAGGGCCCGCGGCGCGCGGCCGTCGACACGCCATCGATCGCCGGCGCGCGGCTTGAACGGCACGGTCACCCGGCCCCCGGCGGCGAACCGGATCCGGTCGTGGGCGTGGGCGACGGCGTCCTCGTAGTGGATCGTCGGGCGGAGGCCGCCATCGCGGGCCACGGGATCGGCCGCCTGCACGGCCGCCGGCGCGAAGCCGGCGAGGATCCCGACCGCGAGGACCGCGGCCAGATGCCGGGGGCCGGGGCGGCGGGCGGTCGACGACGGGCGGAGGATGGACACGACGGTCCTCATCGATGGCTGGGAGAGGCCAGACGGTAGTCCAGACGGGTGGTCGTGGCAAGGCGACGATGGTCCCGATCGAGACCGGTACGGGGTGGTCCGGTGCGGCAGGGAGCGGTCCCAGGGGCCCGTGGCAAGGCCCGCGACCCACCCTCGCGGGCGCACGCGCCGGCCACGGATGGCGCGGGCCGCCCCTGCGATCAGTGGATCGGGTAGCTCACGCTCGTGCGCTGGCGCTGGCCGATCTTGTCGACGCCGACCACCTTGAACGTGACCGTGCCGGCGCTCCCGGTCTTGAGCTTGATCGTGACCCGGTAGCCGTACGTGGACGTCTTCGTCATCAGGGCGCTCCACGACGCCTTGCCCGGCTGCTTGACGAACAGGCGCGGCCTGGCCGAGAGCGGCTCACCCGAGGTCGCGTACACGGTGATCGTCTGGCCGCGCTTGGGCGTCGTGTCCGAGGCCGTGATCGCGAAGGCGTTCATCTCGAATGACACGGACTGGCTCACGGTGATCGCGCCGTGCGTGGCGCTCACGAGCGACGTGTAACGGCCCTTCGGCAGCCGGGTGCCGTCCGTGCGTCGACCGTTGAAGACCCGGGTGACGCGGCCCGCCGGGGATGCCTGATCCTGGAGGAGCGTGACCTGGGTCGTGCCGGCGGCGTCGAGGATGGTCCACGTGACGGTGGCGGGTCGCGCCAGCGTGAAGCCGAGCGATGTCGATCTCCCGAGGCTGTCGTCGTCGTACGGGTAGAACGCCGCCCTCGAGGTGCTGACGGCGCCGAGCGTCGTGTCGACCCGGACCGTGCGGCTGACGGTGGTCCCGGAGGTCCCCGCGACGTCCCGCGGCGTGACCTTGACCGTGTACGTCCCGTCGGGGACGACGTGGCCGTCGTCATCGACGCCGGACCAGCGAACGGTGTTCGCGCCGGCACTGCTCGCCTCGGTACTCGTGTAGACCTTGTGGTCGTCCGAGTCGTAGGCGCGGACGACCAGGCTGCCGGGTTCCGCCGTGGTGGCCGTCCACGAGATCGACTCGCGCGAGGTGTCGCCGTTGGGCGAGAACCAGCGGTCGGCGTCGGCGTCGGGCGTGACCGAGGCCAGCTCGGCCGGCACCGTGTCGATCGTGAGCGACCCGGTCTTCGTGGTCGGCCCGTTGCCCCACGCGTCCTGCGCGCGGATCGAGAAGGCGTAGTCGCCGTCCGGCAGCGGCGTCCCGCCCTGGAGGCCGTCCCACGCGACGTCGAACGTCGAGCCCGTGCCCGTCCGCTCGGCGAGGACCGTGTCGCCGTCCAGGAACCGGACGCGCCAGTCGACGGACTCGGAGAACCGGCCGCTCAGCGCGGCCGCGTCGAAGCGCCCGTCGCCGTTGGGCGAGAACACGCCGGTCCCCTTGTCGAGGCCCCACACGACCGGCGGCGCGCTGTCGCGCGGGATCAGGTCTTCGGTCGAGACCCAGCCGGTGACCGAGGCGTCGTCGACGCCCTCGACGAGCACCGACGCCGTGCCGGTCGCGCTGAGCGTGTTGCCGTTCTGGAGGACGCGCAGCCGCGCGCCGGCCGGGATGCTGCCATCGGCCGTGCCGTCGTCGGCGTACAGGGTCGCGCCGTCCGCGCCGACCTGGGCGTTCCCGGGCACGACGAGCGTCGCCGGGTCCGCGCCGGTGTCGGCGTAGGAGGCGCCGGTGACCATGTCGGTCGTGAGGCCCGGTCGCGTCACGAGCGATCGGTAGTACCCGCTCGTCGAGCTGTCGGTGTCGGTGTAGGCCGTGGCGCCCGACGTGCGGGTCGAGGGGAACGAGGATTCGTGGTCGTGGTAGTTCGGGGCGCCGCGCCAGACCCCTTCGATCGTCGCGTGGGTCGTGAAGAGGGCCCGGATGTAGGGCTCCGGGTTCCCGTGCCCGTCGGCGATGACCGCCTCGGCGGCGTGGAGGAAGCCGGCCGCGAAGTTGACGACGCGCTTGCGGGCGGTGGCCTTGCTCGGTGCGGCGTTCCCCGGCTCGGAGTTGCCCGAGGCGTAGCAGAGATGGCTCAGGATGACGACGGCGTTCGGCGCGAGGTCCAGCGTCGAGACATAGGGCTCGCCGTAGTACTTGGTGTTCGAGTCCCCGTGGCCGGCGCTGGCGTTGAGCCCGAAGCCGTCCTTCGTCGTGTACTTCGGATCGTACGTGTACGGGCTCGGCCAGCCGTTGCCGTGTCCGAGGTAGATCACGACGGAGGCACCCTTCACGGCGGCCTTCACCTTCGACCACGTCGCGTTCGGGCTGTACACCTTGACGACGTTGGCGGTGTACTTGATGGCCTCGGCGTAGGCCTTGTTCGCGTCCGCGCGATAGCCGGCGGTCGAGCCATGCGTCGGCCCGACGATGATCACGACCTTCGGACCAGCCGCCGCCGCGCTCGCCGGCAGCGCGAACACGCCGATCGCGGCGACGAACGCGATAAGGACGGCGAGGACGGCTCTACGCAACGACAGGCTCCGCGAGGGACGTGTTGACCCGGATGGTCTCTAGCGTCGTCCGGCGATCGGCTCACCTCAATCGCAGGATGGTCCCCCCAGGTCCTAGGCCCGACGGTGGGCCGCGGTGGGGAGCCGGGTGGAGCGGTGCGGTCCGGATCAGGACCCGGGAACGCGAAGGCGCGCCACCAACTCGGCAAGGCTCGGGTTCGACCGGTCGCGTTCGGAGAGGATCGGGCGTCCTCCCGGGATCGTGCGGACGGGCGGCCAGACGATCCCGGCCGATGGATCGTCCCAGGCGAACCCGGATTCGTCCGAGCCATCGTACTCGGTGGTCACCAGGTAATGGAGCTGGAGCGCCTCGAGCGCCAGGAACCCGTGCGCGACACCGGCCGGGATCGTCACCCAGTCGTCCGCCTGGAGCTCGCGGGTCTCGACGGTCGGCGCGGGACCACCGGCGAGCATCGGCCGCACATCGACCAGGGCGACGAACGCGCGACCGGCGGCCACGAACCAGTAGTCGAGCTGGCGCCGGTGGAGGTGGAGCCCGCGCAGGACCCCGGGGGCCGAGAACGACAGGTTCGCCTGCACGAACGTGGGGCTCGTGCCGGGCGGCGCGCCGGCATCGGCCTCCGCGATCGCCCCGAATCGTCCGGCGCGCCAGACCTCGACGAAGGCGCCGCGGTCGTCGGCGAACCGCGCCATGGCGCCGTACCGGACGCCCGGAAGGCCGGACGGCGGTCGCTCGAGCGTCATCGCGCGTTCGCCCGGGCGCGCTGCAAGGCCGGCGCGTAGTCCGCCATCGCGTCCGGCCACGGTCGGAGCGGTTCGCCCGAGGGCATCGGCGTCGGCTCGAGCACCCCCCAGCGCGGCGGGATCGAGGCACGCTCCCACGTGCTCCCCGGGACGTGCTCGATGGTCACCGGCAGCCCGAACCGGCCCACCAGGTACTCCGCCCAGAGCGCCCGCGTGGCCGTCAGCCCGTTCACGAGGTGGTGGATCCCGGCGTGGGCGTCATCCGCGAGCAGCTCGACGATGCCATCCGCGACGTCGGCGGCGTAGGTGGGGGTCCCCCACTCGTCCCCGACGACCCGCAGCGGCTCGCCCGCCGAGGCGGCTCGGTCCGCGGCCTCGAGGATCTTGCGCGGGAAGTCGGGCCCGGGTGGCCCGAACAGCCAGGCGGTCCGGACGATCCCGAGTCGCGCACCGCCCGATGCGGCCGGGCCCGAGGGGAAGACGCCGGCCGCGGCGACCTCACCGGCCAGCTTGGACGCGCCGTACGGGTTGGGCGGCGCCGGTGGATCGGTCGGCGCGTAGCCGATGCCGTCGGTCCGCGTCCCGTCGAACACCTCGTTGGTGGAGATCGCCACGAGATCGATCCCGCGTCCGGCACACGCCTCGGCGAGGACGCCGGTCGCGGCGCCGTTCCGGCGCATCGCGGTCTCCGGGTCGCGCGCGCAGCCGTCGACGTCGGTCCACGCGGCCGTGTGGACGACGACCTCGGGGCGGTCGCGGTCCAGCCGCGCGCCGACGTCGTCCGGCCGGTCGAGGTCGAACGCCCGCCGGTCCCAGCCGATCGGCCCGGCCGGTCCGGTGAACGGGGCATCCGCGAGCGCCGCCAGCAACGCCGACCCGAGCCGGCCGCTCGCCCCGGTGACGACGACCCGCATCAGGAGGTCGACCGGAGACGATCGCCGTACTGGCGCTCGTAGTAGGCGTCCCATTCGACCGAGCGCGTTGCGCGCCACCAGGCCTGGTTGGCCACGTACCAGTCGACGGTGGCCGCGAGGCCGTCGGCGAACGCCGTGGCGGGCCGCCAGCCGAGCGCGGCCACCTTGGTCCCGTCCATCGCGTACCGGCGGTCGTGCCCCGCCCGGTCCTCGACGTGTCGCACCAGCGACCACGGCTTGCCGAGGTGCTCGAGCAGGAGCGACACGGTCTCGCGGTTGGCCATCTCGACGCCGCCCGGCAGGTTGTAGGTCTCGCCCGTGGCCCCCCGACGCAGGACGGTGTCGATCCCCGCGGCGTGGTCGCTGACGTACAGCCAGTCGCGGCGCTGGAGCCCGTCCCCGTACAGCGGCAGGGGCTGGTCGTCGATCGCGTTGGTGATGAAGAGCGGGATCAGCTTCTCGGGGTGGTGGTACGGGCCGTACGTGTTCGAGCCGCGCGTGACGACCGCATCGACCCCATGGGTCACGACGTAGCTGCGCACGAGGAGCTCGCCCGATGCCTTCGCCGCGGCATACGGCGAGCGGGGCGCGAAGGCATCGTCCTCGACGGACTCGCCGTGCTCGACGGAGCCGTAGACCTCGTCGGTCGAGACCTGCAGGAAGCGCGGGCGCCCCGGCGCGGTGCGGCAGGCCTCGAGCAGGATGTGCACGCCGATGACGCCCGTGACCAGGAAGGCCTCGGGGTCGAGGATGGAGCGGTCGACGTGGGACTCGGCGGCGAAGTTGACCACCGCGTCCGCCTCGGCCACGAGCGGGACGACGGCCGCGGCATCGGCGATGTCGCCCCGGACGAAGCGGAACCGGGCCGCCTGCTCCGGATCGTCGCGGACCGGGGCGAGGTTCGACTCGTTGCCGGCGTAGGTCAGCTTGTCGAGGACGGTGATCTCGGTCCCGTCCCGGCGCGCGAGGACATCGCGCACGTAGCACGAGCCGATGAACCCGGCACCGCCGGTGACGAGGAGCCGGCGGAAGCTCCGCTCGTCGGGCACGTCCGTCCTCAGGGTGCCGGCCGTTCGATCGGCGGTGCGAGCTGGCCGGCGGCGTCGTCGTCCCGCGCCAGCTCCGCCGCGCGCAGCAGCGACGCGACCGTGCCGGCGTCGGTCCAGTGGCCGTCGTAGACGCGCGTGAAGAGCCGCCGCTCCGGGACGTAGTGATTGAGCACGTCCGTGATCTCGAGCTCACCGCGACCCGACGGGGCGAGCTGCCCGATCACGTCGAAGGCATCGGGGCGCAGGAAATAGACCCCGATCGGGATGAGGTCGCTCTTCGGGTGGACCGGCTTCTCCTCGAAGCCGACGACCTGGCCGTCGGCATCGAATTCGGCGACCCCGAACCGTTCGGGGTCCGGGACGCGGTACAGGAGGGTGCCGGCGCCGTACGGCCCCGCGTCGAAGTCCGCGGCCGTGTCGGCGAGGTCCGGCCCGCGGAGGATGTTGTCCCCGAGGACGCAGCAGAACGCGTCGTCACCCACGAAGTCCCGGGCGAGACCGATCGCGTGGGCGATGCCGAGCGCGCCACGTTGATACCGATAGGTCAGGTCGAGGCCGAAGTGGGAGCCGTCGGCGAGCAGCTCCACGACGTCGCCGACGCTCTTGCCGCCCACGATCACCATGACCTCCCGGATCCCCATCCCCGCGAGCGTCTCGATCGGGTAGTAGATCATCGGGCGGTCGTAGATCGGGAGCAGGTGCTTGTTCGTGACGATGGTCAGCGGGTAGAGCCGGGTCGCGGTGCCGCCGGCGAGGACGATCCCCTTCATCGACGCCAGCGTACCAGCGGGCCGGTCAGGGTTTCGGCGTGACGCGTGGCGCGGCCTTGTCCCCGGGGGCGTCCGTGTAGCACGGCTGCTCCCCCTGCGGCAGGGTCCCCTTCCGGCCGCTGCAATCGACGGGCTGCTGCTCGATCGGCGGCAGGCCGCCCTGGTAGTCGAGGATGACGAGCACGTACTCGAGTTGGTCGAGATCGGCCGTGGGCTGGAGGAACGCGGTCTGCACGACGTCGTTGGCGTCGCGCTTGACGTCGACGACCTGCCCGATGGGCAGGCCCTTCGGATAGGGCGAGCGGATCCCGCTGGCGAGCTCGATGCCGGCCGTGACGACCTCGTCGCCCAGGCCGATGCGGGCGCTCGAGTCGATCTGGTTCATGACGAGGACGCCGCCGAGCTGGCCGACGACCTCGCCGGTCTTGGCGCTCGGCACGAGCTGGCCGATGACGGTCGACTCCGAGTCGGTCAGCAGCACGACCATCGCGCTGTCCGGGCCGACGTCGGTGACGCGGCCGGCGAGCGCGCCGCCGGATGCGATGACCACGTCGCCGACGGCGATCTTGTCGTTCGAGCCCTTGCTGATGGTGACCGTCCGCCGGAACTCGGACGACTCGCGCGCGATGACGGACGCGGCGGCGGTGTCGAACTCGAACCCGTTGCGCAGTTGCAGGAGCCCGGTCAGGAGGTCGTTCTCGCGCCGGGTCTCCTCGAGGCGGGCGTTCTCGGTCTGGAGCCGCGCGTTCTCGTCGTGCAACGCCGCGTTGTCGACCCGGAGCCGGTCGATCTCGGAGATGGCGGTCGCGACGGACGCCACGGCGCCCGCGACCTGGTCGAGCGCGCCCTGGATCGGGCGGAACGCGAATCCGATGCCGTTCTGGACCTCCCGGACGGCCGGGTTCGAGGAGAACGCCATCATCAGGAGCGTCAGGGCCACGAGGACCGTGAACACGATGCCGCGCCTCCTGGCGGCGCGATCGGCGAGCAGCGAGGTCATCGTCGGCGCCCTGGGCGGTCCGTCAGCGCGGCGGCCGCGAGTAGGTCTCGGCGACGAGGACGCGGTCCATCGCGTCGAGCTCCTCGAGCACGACGCCGGTCCCGCGCGCGACGCAGGTCAGCGGGTCGTCCGCCACGTGGACCGGCATCTGGGTGGCCTCGGCGACCCGCCGGTCGAGACCCGCGAGGAGCGCCCCGCCACCGGCGAGGACGATGCCCTGGTCCATGATGTCGGCGACGAGTTCCGGCGGCGTCTCCTCGATCGTGTCCTTGACGGTGTCGACGATCTGGGCGACGGACGGCTCGATCGCTTCGCGGATCTGGTCTGCGCCCACCTCGACGCTGCGCGGCAGGCCGGTCAGCAGGTCGCGGCCGCGGAGCGTGACGCGCTGGGCATCCCACTCACCCGGATACGCCGAGCCGATGGCGATCTTGATGTCCTCCGCGGTGCGCTCGCCGAGGAACAGGTTGTACTCGCGGCGGGCGAACGTGACGATATCCTGATCCATCTCGTCGCCGCCGATCCGGATGCTGCGGCTGACCACGATGCCGCCGAGGCTGAGGACCGCGACCTCGGTCGTGCCGCCGCCGATGTCGACGATGAGGCTCCCCGACGGCTCGCTGACCGGCAGACCGGCGCCGATGGCGGCGGCCATCGGCTCCTCGATCAGGCGGGCCCAGCGGGCGCCGGCGTTGAGGGCCGCGTCGCGGACCGCTCGCTTCTCGACCTCGGTGACGCCCGAGGGGATGCCGAGCAGCATGCGCGGCCGCGGGATGAGCCCGATCCGGTCGTGGACCCGGTTCACGAAGTACTTGATCATCTGCTCGGTGACGTCGAAGTCGCTGATGACGCCGTCACGGAGCGGCCGGACCGCGATGATGTTCGCCGGCGTCCGTCCCACCATGCGCTTCGCCTCGGCGCCGATGGCGAGGACGCGCTTCGTCTTGGCGTCGATGGCGACGACAGACGGCTCGCTCATGACGATCCCGCGGTCGCGGACGTGGACGAGCGTGTTCGCGGTGCCGAGGTCGATCCCGATGTCGCGGGAGAAGAGGCCGAGGATGCGGTCGAACATAGGCGGAACGGGTCCTTCGTCGATGTGGTCGAAGCGCGTCGCGGGCCGCCGCCGGGGTCCGTGTGGCGGGGCGCGCGGGATGGGCGGACGTTCGGGGAGCCCGGGAAGTATACGCGCTGGGCCCACGAACCCCGGTCGACCCCCTGGTTCGTACCGAAACAAGCCGGTGCGTCCGCGCGCCGGACGCGGCGACGAGGGGTGACGCGACATGCCTGGGCTTGCGTTGGGCGCGGGACGCGAGGCGCGCCCCCGCGAACGTGGGCTCGCCTGATCCCGTGTCGTTTCGGCGCATTCCTGAGGTGACTGGTATCCACGTCCCCTCAGCCGATCTGCCCGATTCGTGTCCCGCTCAGTCACCTCGCGACTGTCCGGAAGCAACGTTGGCCGCCGTCGTCGGCCGCGGATCCATATCAGTCATCTGAGGACTAGGACGAAGCCTGCGCCATTCGGTCGAAGGCCACGCCGCGGTCGCGCAGGGAGACGTACGCATCGTGGCCGATGACGAGATGGTCGAGCAGCTGGATGTCGAGGAGACGGCCCGCGGCCAGCGTCTCGGCGGTCAGGTGCAGGTCGTCGGGGGACGGCGTCGGGTCACCCGACGGGTGGTTGTGGACGAGGATGACCGAGGCCGCGTTGAGTCGGACCGCGTCGCGGAACAGCTCGCCCACGCGCACCAGGGACGCGCTGACGTTGCCCTGGTAGACCGTGGACACCCGGAGCACGTGGTTCTTCGTGTCGAGGAGGACGACCCGCAGCTCCTCGCGCTCGAGACGCCCCATCTGGAGGACGAGCCGGTCGGCGACGTCCCGCGGCCCGCGGATCGCCCACCGGCCGGACGGCCAGTCCGACAGCAGCCGCCGGCCCAGCTCGAAGGCGGCGACCAGCTGGGCCGCCCGGGCCTCGCCGATCCCCGCCAGCCCGGCCAGCTCGAGGTCCGTGGCGAGCGACAGGCCGGTGAGGCCCTCGTAGCGAGCGAGGACGTCCGTGGCGAGGTCCACCGCCGAGCGACCGCGCGTCCCCGATCCCCAGATCAGGGCCACGAGCTCCGCGGCCGTGAGACCCGCCGCACCCCGCAGTGCGAGCCGCTCGCGCGGGCGCTCGGTCGCGGGAAGCTCGCGGATCGCGCGACCCGGCACGATCCGGTCGGCGCTGTCGGCCACCGCGGCACCTCCTCGCGACGCTCGCACGCGGCGGACGGGCGTCCCCGGGGCCCGGACGACGGGAGCCCGCCGATTCCCCCCGCCATCCGGACCTCGAGGACCACGCCAGACTACGGAAGGGCCCTCATCGGAGGCTCAATCGGGACTTGGCCCCGGCTCAACCGGCGCCAGGTCGGCCACCGCGACGCGCGCGTCCCGTCGAGGGGGCGACGCTCAGACGGACCGCAACGCGATCTCACCGGCGATGAGCAGGAGCCCGTTGAAGGCCATGTGGAGCCCGATCGGCGCCCACAGCGACCCGCGACGCAGGAACAGCCACCCGAGCGCCAGGGCGATCGGGATCCGCGTCACGAACCCGACGACCGCCAGACCGAACGCCTCGCCGGCCGTTCCCCCGGACACCGTGATCACGTGGGCCAGCGCGAAGATCAGCGCCGCCTGGACGACGCCACGCGTCGGACCGAGCGCCCGGACCCAGGCGGTCGTCGCGAGGCCGCGGAAGCAGCAGCTCCTCGCCGAACGGCGCGATGATCGCGCCCGCGATGAACTGCGAGGATGAACCCGGTCGTCTCGCCGGTCGGTGGCAGCGGGCTCTCGGGGGTGACCTGGAAGATCCCCACCACGACATAGGAGATGGGGATCGTGATGACGATGACGGGGAGGGCCCACAACGCGCCGCCGGCCGCCTCCACGACGGCCCGCCCGTTCAGCCGGGTGAGCCCCATGTCGGACCAGGACAGGGCCTGCGTGTCGACCACCAGGAGCCGGATGAGGCCGACATACACGAGCGTCTGGACGACGACCGAGGCGAGCTGACCGGCCGGGCCGTCGATCGGCACGCCGAGCGCGACCAGGGGGACCGCCACGATGACCAGGGCGACGAGCGATACGGGGATCGCCGCGACGAAGACGAGCAGCGGCGACGGACCCAGGTACGGGAGACCGCCCCGCGCCCGTCGCTCGATGCCCTGCGAGCCCGCACCCGCCACGAGGCCGATCGAGAGGAGGACCAGGCCCGCCACGAGCACGATCGGGGCACCGCCGGTCGCCATCGCGGCGATGACCAGCGTGCCGATACCGAGGATCGAGGCGAGCCAGCCGACGACGAAGAGCGCCGGCGCGGCGCGGCCCTCGATCGTGAAGGTGGAGGCGCCCGGCCGGGAGGGCGGGGGCGGCGATGTCGGTGTCGCGCCCGGCGTGGGGGGCAGCGTGGGCTCCGGAGCATCGCCGGAGCGCGAAGGAGGCACGGATCCGTTGTCGGGCCCCGGGTCGTCGGGGCCGGGCGAGCTCAACGCTCCGGGACGGGATCCTGGGCTGCGGCCTTCCGGGTGCCGCCCTGGGCGGCCACCGGGGCGCGGGTCGCGGGCCGGATCTGCGCGGGCGCCGAGCCCGGGGCCGCGACCCGACCGGTCGCCTCACGCCGGCTCGTGGTCGACTCGATGCTCGCGGCGGCGACCTCGCGCCGCTCGAAGTCCTTCCCGCACCAGGCGCACAGCGACCAGTCCATGCCGACGAGGCGGCTGCAGTTCGGGCAGACGCGGTTCAGCCGGGTCCGGCAGCTCGGACAGATGATCCACTCATCGTTGATGCGCCGGTCGCAGCCGGGGCAGTGGTGGATCGACTCGACCTCGGCGAGGAGGGCCTCCTCGGCCAGGTTCCGTTCCCACACCTCGCCGATCTTCTCGTGCGGCCGGATGATCTTGTAGATCCAGACCGCGAGGATGAAGAAGATCGGGGTGAACAGGATGATCCCGGCGGCGACGAGGTACGGGAGGATGACGTTGTCCGAGCGCTGCTGCATGTCCCGGAACGCCCAGTAGGCCGACGCCAGCCAGATGACGACGAGGTAGATCCCGATGAGGCGGACGCCGAACTGGACCGCCGGGCTGCCGACGACCCCACCGACGGTCTCACCGATCTGATTGAGGATGTCGTCCATGCCCCTGGTCGGGTGCCTCCGTGCCGCGTCAGCGGCTCAACGGTCCGGTGATGGCCCGTCCGCCAACGACGTCCGGCGCAGTGTAGCAGGGGTCGCGCGCGACCTCGGTCGATCGGCACAACGGCCGATCCAGGGACCGCGCCCGTCGCCGGGCGGGTCCGGTCGTGCTCAGACGGGCGGCTCGGACCGCACGTGACGGCTGTTCCAGTCGGCGATCACTCCGGTCGGGATCAGCACGAACGCCCCGACGGAGACCGCCAGCACCCCGACGCCGGCCCCGAGCGGTCCGATGAGGTACGGCCACGCGAGACCGAGCGAGAACACGCCGAGCGCGAGGCTGGCGACCCCGGTCCGGATCCAGCGCGGGACCGGATTGGGGACGAGCGCCAGCCCGAGCATCGCGAGCGACCAGACGAGGACGACGACGTGCGCCGGTCCGGCCACGCCCCACGTGCTGAAGTACCCGTTGACGCTGCCCGCGCCGATCACGCTCGACGACCACGGCAGCAGCATCCCGAGGGCGACGAACCCGGCACCCGCCGCGGCCGCCCAATCGAGGCCCTCGCCGAGGCGCGCCAGGTCGAACCGGCTCGCGACCTTCGAGGCGGCACCGGTCAGAGCCTGGGTCGGCGCGGCGGCGGTCGTGGACGCCTTCGCGGGCTCGGCCATGGCAGCACCGGGCCACGTGGCGGTGGCGGCCCCGGCCGAGGTCGGCATGGAGACCGCAGCGGCCACGGATCGGACGACGGTCGTCGGGACGAGCGTCAGCGGCGACGCGGAGCGCCTCGGGTCGACGGGCCGTGGCGCGGTCGGCTGCGGCGCTCGCGGGAGGAGCATGGCCGCGGTGGCGGCTTCGGCCGTGACCGCCGCCGGTCCGGGGTCGGCGACCGGGACGTCATCGACGGCCGCGGGGACCGCAGCGACGGCCGGTGCGGCGGGGGCCGATCGGGCGGCGCCGGCGACCGAGGCGAGCAGGGTGCCGCAGGACGGGCAGGACAGGCGCCCGTACGGGACGGTCTCTCCGCAATCGGTGCACCTGATCTTGCGGGTCGTCGACATCGGTCACCTCATGTCCCACCCGGCGCGTGACGGGCAGGCTAGAGCGTGCCAGACGTCTCGGCGGCATTCCAGTCCCCCGGTCGGCCGTTGACGGACCCCCCGAACGTCCCCCTCCCCGGCCGGACCCAGGCGACCGTCCAGGCCGCCTGACGCCATGCGCAGACGACGCCGGCGAGGGCGAGCCCGCCCGCCCAGAGGGCGACGAAGACGAACAGCGCGAGGGCCACGACGAGCGGGTTCGAGGGCGGCACGAGGGCCGTTCGCAGCCCCGTCCAGGCGACGGTCGCGGCGACAGCCGACGGGACGAGGACCAGCAGCAGCGCGATCGACGGGACCAGGTAGAGCCCGGCGGTCTCGATCGGATGGCGGATGGCGTCATGCACGCCGCCGGCGAGCGCACGGGCGATCGACGGGCTGCCGAGCACGACCCGGCGCGTCGCCCGCGCCGCGACGACCTCGCCGGCGATCCAGGCGATGCCGACGACGAGGATGGCGTCCGGGACGGATGCGAGGACACGCCAGGCGATCGGGATCGTCACGTCGCTCGGGAGCGTCAGCTCCGCGTACGTGACGGCGACGATCCGGGCGGCCCCGAACAGGAGTGCCGCGATCAACGGGGCGAGCGCCGCGAGCCGGACCGCCAGCACGCGCAGGGTCCGTCCCTGCGGCCCCGTCGGCGCGGCCGGTGGCGGCGACGCGGTCGGCAGCGGATCGGATCCCTCGGCGCCGGTCACCTCCTCGTCGGCGGCCACGATCCGGATCAGCTCCACTTCGATCGCGGCCGCCGCGAGGCCGCCCCCGACGACCAGCACCACGATCGCGGCGACGCCCGCGAACATCGCGATGAACAGCCCGAGGGTCGGCCCGCCGAGATGAGCAGCATGAACTCGACGAAGTACGCGGCAGCAGCGCGGCCCAGATGCGGCGGAGGCCCAGCCCGGCGGTCACGGGCACGAGAGCGGCGAGCCGCTCGCGCATCCGTTCGTAGAACGCGAAGTCGATCGCACGCGCCTCGCCGGGCGCCTCGTCCGGATCGCTCCAGCCGAAGAGCAGCCCGCCCTCCTCGAGGCGCCAGTACAGGCCACGTCCGATGTCGAACACCATCGGCATCCGCGGGAGGTCGAACGCCGGGTGCGGTTCGAGCACCGCGACCGTGTGGCGCGCCGCGCCGGCCGGGATGCGCAGCCCGGCCAGCTGCCCGACCGCACGCAGGCTCGGCCCGCCGGTGAGCAGGACGCGCTCGGTCTCGATCAGCCCGGCGTCGGTGTCCACACCGGTGACGCGCGTGCCGCCGTCGGCGGTCGACACCGTGCGCAGGCCGGTGAACGCCGTCCGCTCGCGCAGGGTGACCCCGGCCGCCTGCATCGCCAGGCCATAGGCACGGACGTTCCGCGGCGGGTCGATGCACCCGTCGGTCTCGATATAGCTGCCGCCCCGGTGACCGGCCGGGGACAGCGTGATGGCGGTATCGGCGGCCTCGGTCGCATCGAGCCAGCGGACGTCGAGCCCCTCGGCGCGTTGCATCGCGACGCGCTCGCGACCGGCGCGCTCATCGGCCTCGGTGACCGCGAGGATCAGGTAGCCGAGCTCGCGGAATCCGGAGTCGGTGCCGTACGCCGCGGCCTGGCCGCGGTAGAAGTCGATCGTCCAACGGCCCAGGGCGACGGTCGCGGGCGTGCCGCCCTGGGCGCGGACGATGCCCGCCGCGCGAGACGACGCGCCCATCCCGGCCAGCCCGCGCTCGAGGACGACCACCCGTCCGAGCCCGGACGCCGCCGCGAACACCGACGCCCAGCCACCGACCGTCCCCGCGCCCACGACGACCAGGTCCGCGCGATCCGCCACGCTCTCGTCCTCCGCATCGGCTCTCCGGGGTGACCCTGAGGATAGCCGCGCTCAGCCGTCGAGCGCGGGCCCCTCGACACAGACCGCCACGACGCCCAGGCGCGAGAGCCGGTCGAAGGTCGAGCGCCGCCGAACGGTCCACGACGCGACCTCGAGCCCCGCGGCGTTCGCCTGCGCCACCGATGCCTGGTGGATGGCCTCGGACTCGGTGGCGATCCCCCGGCAGCCGAGCTCCAGGGCCGACGCGACATCGAGGGCGTCGAGGGTGTGGCTGATGAGCCAGCGCGGCCAGGCCGGCGCCAGCCCGGCGATCCGCTCGAGGGTCGCGGTATCGAACGACGAGACGACCGCGTTGTGCAGGTCGGCGCCGCGGCCCGATGCCAGCACCTCGACGACGCCTCGTTCGTGCTCGCCCTTGAGCTCGACGTCGAGGAAGGCACGACGTCCGGCCGCCGTGATGGCGTCGGCGAGCGACGGGATCCCGAAGCCCTCGAGGGCATCCGCCGTCAGCTCGTCGACGCGCTCGGGCCGGCCCTGGACGCGCTGGAGTGTCTCGTCGTGGAGCAGCACCGGGACCCCGTCGGACGATCGCCGGACGTCGAACTCGAGGCCGTCGCAGGCCGGGATGGCCATCGCCGCGGTCACGGCCGCGAGGCTGTTCTCCGGGGCGTGCCGCCAGTCACCGCGATGGGCGAGCCGGAGCGTGTGGGACCGGATCGCCACGGCCTAGCCGATCTCGAGGTGGGTGCTGATCCCGACGTGGTCGCTCGCGTACAGCGTCGGGTCCGTCGCGTCCGGGCGGTGCCAGGCCAGGCCCGTGTCGCCGACGCGGGCGGCGCCGCGGACCCAGATGTAGTCGAGGCAATCCGGATCGCCGTCCGTGTCCATGCCCGGCGCCTGGAGGCCGGACGGCCAGGTGACCGCGGGTTCGGTGCCGTTCGCCTCGAGATAGGCGGAGCGGAACCCGGCCGCCGTCATCCGCGCGTAGGCGGGCTCGCCGGGGATCGGCGTTGAAGTCGCCCATCACGACCTCGGCGTCGCCGTCGGGGCGCCGCGCGATCGCAGCCACTCGAGGAGGGCGCCGGCCTGCTCGTCGCGCTCGGCGGCCCCGTCCACCTCGTGATGGAGATGGGTCACCGTCGACGATGACCGCCGAACCGCCGGGCAGCGCGACCCGCGCCCGTTGCGCCGAGCGGTTCAGGCCCAGGTCGAGCCGCTCGACGTCGGTCGCGAGCAGCGGCTCCTTGACCAGCAGGCTGTTCCCGTATTCGGGCCGGCCGGCCCAGCCCTGCACCGCCCGGTAGCTCGCCTCCCCGGCCGCGCCGATGAGCCGGTCCTGGCCCATGACGAAGACGACCTCCTGGAGCCCGAGCAGGTCGGGCTGGAGGGCGGCCATGTCGGCGAGCAGCAGCGGGAGCCGCTCCCACCAGCGATCGGCGAGGTTGCGGATGTTGAGCGTCGCGACGTGCAGGCGATCCATCGCGTCCTTTCGCGTTCAGGTCTCGTCGGCGGCGATCGGGCATCGCGAAGGAGAACGTCGAGCCGACCCCCTCCTCGGAGTCCACCCAGATGCGTCCGTCATGCTGCTCGATCGACGTGCCGGGCGATGGCCAGGCCCAGGCCGGTCCCGCCGGCCTCCCCGCGGACGCGCGCCCGGTCGACCTTGTAGAAGCGCTCGAAGATCCGCGCCTGTGCGGCCTTCGGGATGCCGACCCCCTGGTCGATGACCGACGTGACGACGTCGCGTCCCGTCGGCCCGGACCCGGACGATGACGGAGCCACCGTCGGGACTGAACTTGACGGCGTTGTGCAGCAGGTTGACGAGCACCTGGCCGAGGCGCGCGTCGTCACCGCGGATCGGCGGCACGCTCGTTGGGACATCGCTCGCCAGCGTCACGCCCTGTCGGTCGGCGAACAGGCGAAGCCGTTCCATCGATTCGAGCGCGAGCTTCCACATGTCGATCGCGTCGACGACCCCGAGTCCCCCGCCGCTCTCGATCCGTGAAAGGTCGAGCAACTCGCTCACCATCTGGACCAGGTGCCCCGTCTCGACCTCGATCTTGCCGATCCGATCGCGCATCTTGGTCGGCACGGCCGTGCCCGCGGCGTCGGCCTCGCGCGTGAGGGTCTCGGCGAGGAGACTGATGGTCGTCAGCGGCGTCCGCAGCTCGTGCGAGAGGTTGTCGATGAACTCGGCGCGGATCTGCTGCAGACGGCGCAGTTCCGACACGTCCTCGAGCACGAGCCAGACGCCGCCGGACGCCGACCGGCGAGCCCGGATGATGAGCCTGGGCGCGTTCGACTGGCCCAGCCTGACCTCGCCGGTCGACGCACCCGTCTCGAGGCCCGCGCGCGCGATCGCGTCGGCTTGGGTGTCGAGGAACGCCTCGGTGACGGTCCGTGAGACCAACGCGCCGAATGGCACCTCGAGCAGGAGTGTGCGCCGCGTTGTTCGCGTACATGATCCGCAGCCCGGCATCGACACTGAGGATGCCCTGGGCGAGGACGTCGAAGAGCGCGTCGCGGTCACGACGATCCTCCGTGCGCTCGAGCTCGAGTCCGTCGATACGCGACCGCTGGCGAGCGACGACCGATGGCAGGTCCAGCGATGACGCCGCGCCCGCGGCGTCGCGCGTGTTCGCGACGACCCGGCGAGCCCGCAGCGCCACGGCCGAGACGACGACGAGCGCCACCGCGAGCGCGATGATCACGATCGTCGAGTCCACGTGTCGAGCATCGCATACCGAGATGCCGGCGCGGCGCGACGCTCGGACGCTCAGGAACGCCTGACCGGGCGACGGACGCCGGCCGGTCCATCGTCGGCCGCCAGCAGCCACGGCCGCCACGGAGCGGTGAGCCCGGCGAACGCGCCCGGCGCGAACGCGTGGCGGAGCACGAGCAGGTGCGCGGGCCTCGTGGCGGCGCGTCGCGCCTGGGACCGGGTGGCGGCATCCACGCCGCCCGGGACCGCGGCGGCGGCATCGGCCGCCGCGAGGGCCGCCGAGACGCGCAACGTGTCGTCCTCCTCGGGCGAGACGCCCGGCGGCCACGGCGCGTCGTCGCGGGCGTGGGACACGGTCGCGGCCAGCGCCCGGACGCCATCCGGGGAGAGCGCGGCGATCCGTCGGAGCAGGGCCGTGACCGCCCGGCCGTTCGGCCCGTAGCGCGGCTGGCCGACGGCCGACTCCCAGCCTCGGGTCAGGCGCTCACGCGCGCGTTCGCGGAACGGCTCGCTCGAGCAACGCATCGAGGAACGGGCCGACCACGAGCTCGGTCGCGTAGCCGTCGATGGCGTCGCGGATCGTCGGGCGGTCCGCGCCGGCCGGGAGGGCCGCCGCCACCCGGGCGTCGAGGGCCTCGAGGGTCGCGAGCTGGTCCGGCGGCACGAACCGGCGGATCGTCGCGGTGAAGGCGATGGCCGGTGGATCGGCCAGGGCGAGCCGGTCGATGTCGGTCGGGGTGAGCGCGCCGACGCGAGCCACGAACCGCTCGATGGCGGCCGCGGGGTCCGTGGCCCGCCGCGGCGGGGCGGGCGGGCGCGTCCCGGGGCGCGTCCACGACTCGGTCTCGGGGCCGGGCGCGGTCGTCGTCCCCCGCGCGTGCCAGCGCACCGCCGACCCGTCGCCACGCGGACCCACGGCGTGGCGCAGCCCGCGTTCGCGGTCGTACCGGGCGCGGAGCGCGGGGTCGCTGAGCCAGTCGTGCGCGACGTTGATCCGCTTGGCGAGCTCGGTCCCCTCGGGTCCCGCGACGTCCGGGTGATGCCGTCGCAGGAGGGCGCGCCAGGCCACCTCGATCGCCTCGACGCCCGCGTCGGTCGGCACGCCGAGCCGACGGTACAGGTCGTCGTCGGGCAGGGCGTGACGCGGTGGCATCGACCCATCCTAGTGGCGGCGTACGATGGCGTGGTGAGCTTCATCAAGCGCGCGCAGGAAGCGGCGGCGAGCGCGGCCGAGGCCGCGGCCAGCGCGGCGGGTACGGCGAAGGTGAAGGCCGGGGAGGCCGCGTCGGTCGTCGCCGCGACGGCCCACGATCCGGCCACGAGCAGCCCGGCTGCACCGCCAGGCGCGCGAGGCGGCGGGCATGGCCAAGCGCGGCGTGTCGACGGTCGTCGAGCGGATCGATCCCTCGACCCTCGCCGAGGTCGTCATCAAGGCCACGGCCCTGCAGGAGATGACGAACGCGGCACTCCAGGCGAAGAGCTCGCCCTACCGGATCGCCGAGGTGAACATCTCCGCGTCGATCCCGCCCGGCGTGACCTTCGTCATCGCGCGGGTCGGGGCGAGCGGCGAGGTGGTCACGGGCAAGGTCTCGTCGCAGGAGCTCCTGCGCCAGGACGAGGCCGCCGGCGATCTCGTGCTCGCGCTCGACGGGACGGTCGTGGACGAAGCCGCGGTCGCGGCCGCCGAGACGGCTGCCGCCGAAGCCATCGAGGCCGCGCCGGGCGCGATGCCCCCGACGACGATCGAAACGGGCTGACGCCATCTTGGTGGCATAGCGGCTCGCGGCATGCGCCGTCCGCGGCGGCTCGCCGAGGCTCGTTCGGCCGCTCGTTCGGTCACCGGGTGGGTGAACCGGCGGCTGACGGCCCGGATCGCCGGCCACGACCGCGCCCGCGGGTCGTTCGGCCGCCCGTTCGGTCACCGGGTGGGTGAACCGGCGGCTGACGGCCCGGATCGCCGGCCACGACCGCGCCCGCGGGTCGTTCGGCCGCCCGTTCGGCCACCCGGTGGGTGAACCGGCGGCTGACGGCCCGGATCGCCGGCCACGACCGCGCCCGCGGGTCGTTCGGCCGCTCGTTCGGCCACCCGGTGGGTGAACCGGCGGCCGACCGGGCCGGGGTGCGGTCGTGCCCGCTGGCCTCCGGCTCGCGCGGCCGCGCGTTCGGTCACCGGGTGGGTGGTCGTGGGAGACCGAGGCCGGTCCGCGGGTCGGCCGCCCCAAATCGACGCTCAGGGCGGGCCAACCACCGGTGGCCAGGAACCATTCGACGTCCTCGATGGCCCGCGTCGAGCGCTCGCCCGTCGCTCGCTCGGTGACCTCCACGCCGCCCGCGGCGAGCGAGCGCGGGCTCACCGTCAGGATCCACGGCATCCCGAGCAGCTCGGCATCGGTGAACTTGACTCCGGGCGACTCGTCGCGGTCGTCCCACAGGATCTCGCGGCGCGTGCCGGCGGCGGCCGCCAGGTCGTGCAGCCGCTCGGCGATCTCGGTGACGCGCGGCTCCTTGGCCGCGCCGATCGACACGAGGTGCGCCGCATAGGGGGCGACCTCGGCGGGCCAGACGATGCCCTTCTCGTCGTGGTGGGCCTCGACGATGCAGGCGACGTTGCGCCCGACGCCGATGCCGTACGACCCCATGATGATCGGGTGGGACTGACGCCGTCCTCGCCGAGGTATGTCGCCCCGAACGCGTCCGAGTACTTCGTCCCGAGCTTGAAGATGTTCCCGACCTCGATGCCGTTGCGCAGGATCACGGGCCGGCCGCAGGTCGGGCAGGCGTCGCCCTCCTGGGCGTTCGTGATGTCCGCGACGACGTCCGGCTCGTAGTCCCGCCCGACGTTGACGTTGCGGTAGTGGAACCCCTCGCGGTTGGCGCCGGCCACGAGGTTGGCGAGCGCGCGACCAGGTCGTCGACGACCACGACCGTGCCGTGGGCGCCGATCGGCGAGCCGTACCCGGGCTCCATGCCCGCGCCCTTGATCTCCTCGACCTGCGCCGGCCGGATCCCGCCGGTGGCCTTGACCGCGTTGACGAGCTTGGTCTCGTTGACCTCATGGTCGCCGCGCACGATGGCCGTGACCAGCCGGCCGTCGCCGGTGACGAAGAACGCGGCCTTGGCCGTGCGTTCGGCGCCGATGCCGAGGAACGCCGCGAGCGACGCGATCGTCGTCGTGCCCGGCGTCGCGACCTCCTCGAGCGGGAGCGCGTCCTCGGCCGGCGGTTCGGGCTTCGGCATGACCGCGACCTGGCGGTTCGCCGCGTACCCGCATGACTCGCACAGGACCAGCACGTCCTCGCCGGCCGGGTTGAGCACCATGAACTCGTGGGCGAGGCTGCCGCCCATCATCCCGACGTCGGAGCTGACCGCGACGGTCTCGAGCCCGAGGCGTTCGAAGGTCCGCTCGTAGGCGCCGTGCTGGGCCCAGTAGCTCGCGTCGAGGCCGGCCTCGTCGCGGTCGCAGCTGTAGGCGTCCTTCATCACGAACTCGCGGACGCGGATCAGCCCGCCACGCGCCCGCGGCTCGTCGCGCCACTTCGTCTGGAAGTGATAGACCTGCATGGGGAGCTGGCGCCACGACTTCACGATGTCGGCGAGCAGCAGGCCCGACGACCTCCTCGTGGGTCATCGCGAGGACCATGTCCCGCCCGTTGCGGTCCTTGAAGCGGGTCAGCTCGGGGCCGACGGCGTCGAACCGGCCGCTCGCCCGCCACACGTCGGCGGGGTGGACGACGGGCATCTCCATCTCCTGCCCGCCGATGCGGTCCTGCTCCTCGCGGATCACCTGCTCGACGCGGTCGTTCACCCGCTTGCCGAGCGGCAGCAGGGAATAGATGCCCGATCCGAGCTGGCGGACATAGCCCGCCCGGAGCAGCAGGCGATGGGACGGCATCTCGGCATCGGCCGGGTCGTCGCGCAGCGTGGCGAAGAAGAGCTGGGACAGGCGCATGGCCGGTAAGGATAGCGGGACGGGTCGGCGCCCGAGCGGCCCGGGCCACCCGGCCCTCGCATCGTCGGCTCGCCACCGGCTAGTATCCGAGGGCCGCCGCAGTCAACCCTCGGCGTCGCCCGCCGTCAGCTCCCGGCCACTCAAGAGGTCTCCGAGCCCTCCGTGGAAGGCGTCACCCTCAGCCTGCTCGTCGTCATCGCCCTCGCGGTCATCTTCGACTACATCAACGGATTCCACGACACGGCGAACGCCATCGCGACGTCGGTCGCGACGCGCGCCCTGCGCCCGCAGCCACGCGATCCTCATGGCCACGGCGTTCAACTTCATCGGGGCGTTCGCGGGCACGGCCGTCGCCAAGACCATCGGCTCGGGCCTCGTCGACGACGCAGACGACCACCCAGGCGATCGTCATGGCGGCGCTCCTCGGCGCGCATCGCCTGGGACCTCATCACCTGGTGGTTCGCCGTCCCGAGCTCGAGCTCGCAGGCGCTCGTCGGCGGCCTGCTCGGGGCGACGATCGTCGCCGCCGGCACCGGCGCCCTCAACGTCCAGGGCATCGTCGACAAGGTCCTCATCCCGGTGCTCACCTCGCCGCTCATCGGGTTCGTCGGTGGCGTTCCTCTTCATGCTCGCGCTCTACTGGATCTTCCAGAAGGCCAAGCGCAAGCCGATGGCTCGCGCGTTCCGCCGGCTGCAGGTCGGTCTCGGCCGCCTACATGGCCTTCGCCCACGGCTCGAACGACGCCCAGAAGACGATGGGCATCATCACCCTCGCCCTCTTCTCGGCCGGCGTGATCCCGACCGATCGACGTGCCGCCCTGGGTCATCGTCGTGTCGGCCACCGCGCTCTCGCTCGGGACCGCCGTCGGCGGCTGGCGGATCATGCACACGATGGGCCAGCGCGTCGCCGAGCTCGAGCCCATCCACGGCTTCGCGGCCGAGACGACCGCCGCCACCGTCCTCGTCGGCACCGCCCACTTCGGGATGCCGGTCTCGACGACCCATGTCATCTCGAGCGCGATCATGGGCGTCGGCTCTGCCCGCGGGCGCCAAGGGCGTCCGCTGGGGCGTCGCCCGGCGCATCCTCGCTCGCCTGGGTCATCACCCTCCCCGCGTCCGGCACGATCGCCGCCGCTCGCCTGGTTCGTCCTCAACGCCATCGGGGTCCAGTGATGAGCCCATCCCACCGCCCGCACCGAGCTCCCGGAGGTACCGCCATGACGTTCCGATTGCTCCCCAAGGACGTCCGGTTCTTCGACCTGTTCGTCGCCGACGGCGAGAACCTCCAGGCGGCGGCCGCGCCGGCTCGACGAGATGGTCGAAGGCCTACGACCGGCTCGACGAGCGGATCGCCGAGATCCAGGCGCTCGAGAAGCGCGGCGACGAGATCGACCGGGAGATCATCGCAGAGAGCTCGAGGACGCCTTCATCACCCCGTTCGACCGCGAGGACATCCACGAGCTCACGGTCACGCCTCGATGACGTGGTCGACGGCATCCAGGCGGCCGCCGAGACGTTCCTGATCTACGGCATCACCGAGCCGACCGATGAGGCGCAGCGACTCGCCGAGCATCCTCGCTCGAGCAGTCCGACGCAGCTGCTCGCGGCCCTGCGCAAGCTCGACGGCCTCAAGGGCCTCGACGCCGCACCTCGTCAAGGTCCACGACCTCGAGCACGAGGCCGACACGCTGTCCCGCGCCGCGGTCGCCCGCCTCTTCCGCGAGAACCACGACCCGATCGAGGTCATCAAGTGGCGCGACCTCTACCGCGAGCTCGAGGACGCCATCGACGCCGCCGAGGACGCCGCCGAGGCCATCGAGCGGATGTACCACAAGGCGACCTAGCCGCCGCGGTGCGCGCAGGTCCTCGGGCGGGTCAGCGGCCGCGATCCGGGGCCACCCGCGACGGCCCCGACGGTCCACGCCGGCGCGAGCCGCCCGGTCCCGCTCGGCGCGGCGCGGGTGCCAGGTCGATGTGGTCTCCCCTTCGCCCAGCTCCAGCCAACGGATGGCATAGGCCAACCGGACCGGGCTCAAGGGACCGGTCGGGGTCCCATCGGGGACGAGGACCGGTCGCCGGACATGGAAGGCTTCGCGCTCGAACGACGCGGCGAGACCGTCACGCGAGCGGATCGGCTCGAGCTGGCGACGGACCGCCTCGACATCGCGACGGAAGGCGGCCTCGGACCAGGTCGCGTCGGCGGCCGCGGTGCCGCGGACCTGCCGGAGGAACTGCAGAGCATCCAGCGCCAACGCCCGGCGGGGCGTCGGCGCTGGCGCGGGAGCGGGAACACCGGCCGCCGGGAGGAGTACCGCGACCGGCGGGAGGGAGAGGGTGTCGACCGACGACCCGTCGCCGGTCCGCGACCCTCGCGGCGGATCGGGATCGGGCGGGCGGGCGACGATCGACATGGCCCGATCCTCGGTCCGTGCCCTTAACGGCGGCTTATCGTCGGGTCAACGTTGCGCCGAGCGGCGCGAGTCAGGCCGGCCGGCGGAACACGTAGCCGACGCCGCGCACGGTGTGGATGTAGGCGGGATGGCCGGGATCCGCCTCGATCTGCGAGCGCAGCCAGTGGACGTGGACGTCGACGGTGCGAGTCTCGCCCGCGTAGTCGTACCCCCACACGTGCTCGAGCAACTGGTCGCGGGTGAAGACCTGGCCCGGGTGGCGGATGAGGAACGCCAGCAGCTCGAAGGCCTTGGGCTTGACCGGGAGGACCTCGCCGTCGCGCAGCAGCCGGTGGCCGCCGAGGTCGGCCTGGACCCGGCCCAGGTCGATGACCGCGGGCGGCCCATCGACGGCCACGTTCTGCTCGGAGCGTCGGAACATCGCGCGGATCCGGGCGCTCAACTCGCGGAGCGAGAACGGCTTCGTGACGTAGTCGTCGGCGCCCAGCTCGAGCCCGACCACCTTGTCGAGCTCGGAATCCTTCGCGGTCAGCATCACGATCGGCACGCCGGACTCGGCCCGGATGATCCGGCACACCTCGATCCCCGACAGCTCGGGGAGCATGAGATCGAGCAGGACCAGGTCCGGGCGTTCGGCCCGGAACGCGGTCAGCGCCTCGCGGCCGTCGGCAGCGGCGACCACCCGAAAGCCGTCCGCCTCGAGGGCGTCGACGAGCGTCTCGCGCAGCGTGGGCTCGTCATCGACGACGAGGATCGTTCGTGCCATCCGCGCCTGAGCATAGCGGCGCGTGTTAACGACGCGTTTGCAACGGGGGTCAACCCTCGGCGCGACGGTCCTTGGGGATCTCCATGAAGTACTCGACGAAGTCGCGGCAGCGCCCGTCGGCGTCGAAGCGCAGCGTCCAGAGGTTGAAGTACACCGTCCGGCGGGAGCCGTCAGCTTGGAAGTACGTGCTCTCCCCCACCGCCACCGCACGGTCGCCGTCCACGGCGTACGGCTCGTAGTGGGCGTCCCACGACCGTGGTGCGTCGGGACTGTTGAGCCAGTCGGCGACGATCGCGGCCCGCCCGACGAGCGGGGGGTCGTACGGGTGGTAGGCGTAGGTGGCCTCGCCGCTGAACAGGTCGCCGATCAGCGCCGGATCGTACGTGCGCCACGCCTCGACGTAGCGGTCGAGCCAGCGCTGGACGTCGTCGTGGGTCATCGGGTCTCCTCGCGTCGTTCCTTCGTCGGTCCTCGATCGTCGTCGCCGATGATGTCAGTCCATGACACCTACGCGACGGTGGTGGTGAAGGCGTACAGCCACTGGAACACGATGTAGCCGAGCGCGCCCAGGAGCAGCGCCGGCACGATCGCGACATACCCGCCGAGCCGGTCGTCGCGCGACCGCCCGAACACGAGCGGGACGGCCGCCCCGACGGCGGCGAGCCCGGCACCCACGGCCGGGCCGGGCAGGATCAGGACGAGGTACAGCCCCTCGGCGATGAACACCGCCGCGAGCAGGCCGATCGCCGCAGCCCGGCGCCGATGGCTGGCCGATGTCCGCCACCAGTGGCCGGCGACCCCGAAGACCGGGCCGCCGATCGCGGCACCCGCGCCCCAGAAGATCAGCGACCCGGTGCCGGCACCGTAGCCGTAGCGGAGCTCGATCATCGCGTAGTAGCCGACGAGGGCGAGGAGCAGCGTTCCGACGCCGGCCGCGGCCGCCCAGCGGTCGTCCGGCATCGTCGAGCCGAGCAGGAACGCGACGAGCAGCCAGGGCGAGATCGAGTTCGCCGCCTGCGACCAGCCATCGGGCAGGACCCCCTGCCCGAGCTGCGTGAGCGCCCCGGTGGCGAGGCCGGCGAGGACGATCAGCCCCACCCGGCGGGCGCCCGCGCGAGCCGGTCACGACGAGGGCAGCGCCTCGAGCGCCCGGTCGAGCCGGGCGAGGACGCGGTCACGCCCGAGCGCGACGAGCGTGTCGAAGAGCGGCGGCGTCGCCGTCCGGCCGGTGACCGAGACCCGGATGGCCATGAACAGGTCGCCCGGCTTCCAGCCCCGTTCCTCCGCCAGCGCTCGAAGGGGCGGTTCGAGCTCGTCGGCCTCGAAGGTGACCGGCTGGACCGACTCGATCGTCGCGCGCGCGGCCGCCAGGCCCTCGCGGGTCGTCGCGGCATCCCAGCGCTTCGGGACGAGCACCGCTGGATCGAGTGGCACCTCGTCGACCCACAGGAACCCCACGAGGTCGCCGATCGCGCCGAGCGTCGGCAGGCGCTCCTGGACGATCGGCAGCAGGGCGCGGATCTCCTCGTCGGATGGCATCCGCTCGATGCGGCCGGCCGCGAGCTCGGCCTCGATGAACGGTCGGAGCCGCTCGACGAGGTCATCGGGTTCGAGGCGCCGGATCCACTGCCCGTTGATCCATTCGAGGCGCTCGCGATCGAACACGGCGCCGCCCTTGTGGACGGCGTGGATGTCGAAGCGCTCGACGATCTCGTCGAGCGAGAGGATCTCCTCCTCGGTGCCGGTCGACCAACCGAGCAGCGCGAGGTAGTTGACGAGCGCCTCGCGGATGAAGCCCTGCGCGATGTAGTCGCTCACCGCGGTCTGGCTCTTGCGCTTGCTCATCTTCGTGCGGTCGGGATTGAGGATCAGCGGGAGGTGCGCGAATCGCGGCACCTCGTGGCCGAGGGCCCGGAACAGGAGGATGTGTTTGGGCGTGTTCGAGAGGTGGTCCTCGCCGCGGATGATGAGGGTCATCTCCATCGCGGCGTCGTCGACGACCACCGTGAAGTGGTACAGCGGCGTGCCGTCGCCTCGAACGATGACGAAGTCACCGCCGAGGTTCGAGACGTCGATCTCGACGTGACCGCGCACGATGTCGTCGAACCCGACGACTCCTTCGCCGACCCGGAAACGCAAGGCGCCGCGACGACCCTCCGCCTCGCGCGCCGAGCGCTCCGCCGGCGTCAGGTGCGCGCAGCGACCGACGTACCGCGGCGGCAGCTTGGCCGCCTCCTGCGCCTTGCGGTCGGCGTCGAGCTCCTCGGGCGTGCAGTAGCAGGGATACGCCAGGTCGCGGGCGAGCAGGCTCTCGGCGGCTTCGGCATACAGCGGCAGGCGCTGCATCTGGCGGTAGGGCGCGAATGGGCCACGCGAGGCGTCGCCGGCCACCTCGGGGCCCTCGTCCCAGTGCAGGCCGAGCCAGTGGAGCCCATCGAGGATGTCCTTCTCGAACGCGATCGAGCTGCGGACCTGGTCGGTGTCCTCGAGGCGCAGCACGAACGTGCCCTCGACGTGCCGGGCATGGAGGAAGTTGAACAGCGCCGTCCTGGCGGTCCCGATGTGGAGCGGCCCGGTCGGGGAGGGGGCGATCCGAACGCGGTCCATCTGGCCGGTGCGCTGGGTCGTGCCGGGCGTCAGCGGGCGACCGGAGCCGGCGCCGGGCCAGCGTGGCTCTCGCGGCCGGGGACGGTGTGGAACAAGGCTGGGTCGGCGTCACCGGGGAGGACCCGGATCAGCGCCGCGGGCCGGAGACCGAGCGTCGCCCGACCGCGCGGGCCGTCGAGCGTCAGCGAGTCGAGCGATTCGGAGCGCGCGAGGATCGTGATGTGGGCTCCCGGCATGAGCGCCCGCGCCTCGAGGTACGAGAGGAGTCCCGCGTCCTCCTCGGCCTCCTCGGTGATCCGGTAGACGGTCGCCCGCTCGCCGGCCGCGGTCTCGCTCAGCCGGACGCCGGCCGGCCGGCGACGCGCGGTCTCCGCGTCGATCGGGTTGCCGTGCGGGCACGTCTCGGGATGGCCGAGCATCTCGTCGAGGCGCGCCTCGACGCGGGGCGAGATCGCGCTCTGGAGACGCATCGCCTCGTCGTCGGACTCGGCCCAGCCGAGGCCCACGACCGTGGTCAGCAGCCACTCGAGCAGCGCGTGACGCCGGAAGATGCCGTCGGCCGCGGCGCGGCCGGCCGGGGTGAGGTGCAGTTCGCGGCCCTCGGCGTGGGCGACGAGGCCGTCGGCCACGAGCCGGCGGAACATCTCGCTCGAGGCCTGGGTCGTGACCCCGAGGCTGCGCGCGACCTGGGCGGCGGTCACGCGCCCGCCATCGGCCGAGCCGGCCATGACGCGCAGCGTCAGCAGGTACTGCTGCGCGGCAGTGGACAGGTCGTGCGGGTCGTGGCGGGGTGGCATGCCCTCAGGATACGGGACCGCCGGTGTCCGACCGCGCCCGCCGCGCGATGGCGACGGCCACGCCGACCAGCCAGGCGACGGCCAGGACGATCCCGAGGATCACGCTCCGTTCGGTCGATGGGCTTTCGTCGTTGGTCGCCGAGAGGATCGCTGCCGCGGGAACGGCGACGATCGCGACCGCGATGCCGCCGGCCGCCGCGATCGAGGCGAGTCGCGGCACGAGGAGCAGCGGGATGAGGGTCAGCAGCACCGCGACGGGCGCGAGCCACGGATCGGCGCCATCGCAGCTGGCCGACGACCGGCTGCAGCCGGTGAGCTCGCCGATCGCCCAGCCCACGCCGAGCGCGATCGGCAGCCAGCCGACGGCGGCCTGGGCCACGCGCCACCCGCCGCGAGCGGAACGCTCATCGGTCAGCGCCCGGCCGAGTTGGCGGGCGGCCGCGCCGAGGTCGGGGGGCAGCGCGTCGTCCCCGGCGGGCACGGACGATCGACCAGGCGTGCCGTCCGAGCGTGGCGCCGGGCGGTCGTCGCCGACCGCGTCGCGGCGGTCAGCGGCCGCCGAACCGGATGTCGATCCCCACCACGAGCTCGTCGTATGGATCGGATCGTCCGCCCGGGTGAAGGTGGGCTCCGGCCCGACGCGACCGGAGCCGGCAGCGCCATGAGCCGCGTCATCGGTCGTCGGGTCGTTCGTCGCCGCGCCGGCGGCGGTCGGGGCCGCGCCGCCGGCGGTCGGAGCGTCGTCGGCGGTCGGGGCATCCGCCATCCGCGCCGTGGTCGCGGCACCGCCGGTCTCGGCATCGCCGGTCTCGGCATCGCCGACCGACGCCCCCGGCGCCGGCGGCCGCATCACCCGCGTCGGCGGCGGCCCCGCCGGCGGCGGCCCGGGCCGCGCGGCGGGCTCGGGCCTGGTATTCCGGGCCGTGCTTGCGCGGGTCCGCGTATTCCTTGGGGTTGATCGTCCAGTAGGTCCCCGAGGTCGTGCCGTACCAGCTCGCGCCGCCCCAGTCCGGCTCGAACGGCCCGGCCTCGGCGCCGTCGTACGAGGTGGACCCGAGCGTCGCCTTGCCGCGCGTCCGGCGGCCGCCCGCCGTTTCCGAGCCCGCCCCGGTGCCCGATGCGGCCCCGCCGGCCCGCCGACCCGCCCGTCGCCCCGCCGGCACCGTCCGCCGCCGCTCCCCTGTCGCTGGCGCCGGCGCCTCCGGTGGCCTCGCCGGCACCCGTCGCCCCGGCATCGCTCGGTCCCGTTGCCGGGCGTCCCGTCCGGGTCCTCGCCGATCCGGTCGCGCCGGGTCGCGTTCGACGCGATCGTCCGGCATAGGCGCGATGCGTGGCGTTCGCCCGGTCCGGGTCGGCCGCGGACGCCCTCGGCGCCGGACCGGCACCCGCACCCGATCCGGCGCCTTCCGCGCCGGCCCGCGCACTCCGCCCGCGGCCGTCGACCAGCTGCTCGTAGGCGGCCTGGATCGCCAGGAAGCGGGGCAGCGCCGCCGGGCCGGCCGCATCGGGGTGGTTCTCCTTGGCCAGCCGCCGGTAGGCGCGCTTGACGTCCTCGAGCGAGGCGTCGCGGGCGAGCCCGAGCGTGCGATAGGGGTCGGTGGGCGGGGCCATGGGCCGGGTGTCTCGATGCTGCGGAGATGGACGATGCGTCCGGCACCGGCCGGTCCCCGGATCGTCAGCCGATCAGTTCGCCGACGGGTGCCAGCTCGAACTCTGCCACGGCCTCGGCGCCGACGCGTCCGTGCGGGTCCATGATCAGCGGCCGGTGGTACCGCGCCAAGGCCCGGATCGCGGCGGCGTCGAGGGCGCCGGCCTGGCGGACGGCTTCGACCGATGCCGCCCACGTGCCCCGGTCGTACCCATCCCCATCCTCGATCTTGACGGCCAGGCCGGAGGCGTCGGAGCTCCCCTTCCCCTGGCGTGGGCCGGCCAGGATCGCGATGCCGCGGAGGGCCTCCATCCCGGCCTTGCTGATGAGGCGACCTGGCGCCGCCTTCATCATCGAGGTGTCGAGGCGGTCGTGGCGGCCGCCGATCATCTCGGGCTGGGCCAGCATCGCGTCGCGGATGACCTGGAGCGACGGGGCGATCTCGAGCCGTGGATCTCGCCGAAGCAGGGCCTCCGGGTCGGCGAGCATCGCGTAGGCGCGCGCGACCTCGCGGAGCGGGAAGGCGTAGGTCTCGATCCCGCACCCGTCGATCGCCGTCACCAGGCGGTCCGGTGTCGTGCCGTAGGCGCGGGCCACGGCCGACCGGTAGGCGACCTGCGAGGGATGGTCGGAGCGCCAGTACTCCTCGGGTTCCCAGCCCTTGAGCCGGCACAGGAGCAGCGACACCGCGTGCTGGCCGGAGCACATGTGGCGGATCGGCCCCGCCTTCTCGCCGTCGCGGGCCAGCCGTGCGGCGGTCAGGGGGTCGAGCGGCATCCCCTCGCTGCCGCAGGCCAGGAGCGTCTGGCTGACGCCGGCCCGGCGGAACATGCCTTGGAGCGTGCGGACGTGCAGGTCCTCGCCCGAATGCGAGCTCGCCAGGATCGCGATCTCGGCCGGCCCGAGGTCGAAGGCCTCGACCCCGCCGGCCTCGATGAGCGCGATCGCCCCGAACGGCTTGACCGTCGAACGAAGCGTGACGACCCGATCGGGATCGCCGAGGACGCGGATCAGCTCGCCGGAGGCATCGGCTTCGACGATGTCGCCGCGGTGGACGCTCTCCTCGATGCCGTTTCGCATCTGCCGGACGAGCACCGGCGTCGTCGTCGTCCGCCGGCCGCCGCTGCGGGACGTGGGACGACGCGGTCGCTGAGCCGCGGGTGCGGTCACGGGTCGGGCACTCTCCGTGGTGGGATCGGGCACGCAGGAAGGCGAGGATACCGCGGCGGAGCGCGCTGCGCGTCAGTACGATGGGGGTCATCGTCTGCCACGTCCGAACCAGTGTCCGCACGGCGTCCGCTCCAGTCCCGCCGTCGGAACCGCCCGCGGAGGTCCCCGTGTCCGCCCCGACCCTCCACGCCAAGGCCCTGCACGTCTCGCAACACCCCGCTGTGCTCCACAAGCTCGCCATCCTGCGCGACGAACGCACCGAACCCAAGAAGTTCCGCGAAGTCGTGCGCGAGCTCTCCTGGCTGCTCGGCTATGAGGCGCTCGCCGATGTCGCGGTCAAGCCGATCGAGATCCGCACGCCGCTCGAGCCGATGACCGCATACGAGCTCGCCGAGCGCGTGGGCTTCGTGCCGATCCTGCGCGCCGGGCTCGGGATGGTGGATGCCATGCTCGAGCTGATGCCTACGGCCCAGGTCTGGCATCTCGGCCTGTTCCGCGACGAGCGGACCCTGCGGCCGGTCGAGTACTACAACAAGCTGCCCGACTCCGCGACGGTGGACCTGTGCCTGATCCTCGACCCGATGCTCGCGACCGGCGGTTCGGCGACGGCCGCGATCGAGGTCCTCAAGAAGTGGGGGGCGGTCCGGATCAAGCTCGTGAACCTCATCGCCGCGCCGGAAGGCGTCGAGGCGGTGCTGGCCGCGCACCCGGACGTCGCGATCCATTGCGCCGCCCTCGACCGTTCGCTCAACGACAAGGGCTACATCCAGCCCGGACTCGGCGACGCCGGCGACCGCCAGTTCGGGACCGGCAACGCCGGCTGACGGACCGGTCCGTTCAGCTCCCGATGCGTCGCTCCGAGGCCCGGATCTGATGCCCCACACGCACGGTTCGAGCGCCGCCGCCTATACGGGGCGACTGCAGCTCGTCTTCCTGCTCACGATGGGGCTCTTCGTGGTCCAGCTGGTGGGGGCGTGGGCGTCGAACAGCCTCGCGCTCTTCGCCGACGCCGGGCACAACCTCACTGATGTCGTCGGCATCGGCATCGCGCTCTTCGCGATCGCCTTCGCGGCCCGGCCCGCCTCGGACGCGAGGACGTTCGGCTTCCTTCGCCTGGAGATCCTTGCGGCGGTCGCGAACGCCGTGCTGCTGTTCGTCATCGCGGGCTACGTGCTCTTCCAGGCCTGGCGCCGGTTCTCGAACCCGCCCGAGGTCGAGTCGGGGCTGATGTTCGCGATCGCAGCGATCGGGCTCGGGATCAACACCCTGTCCCTGTGGCTGCTGCGCGACGCGCAGGCGTCGAGCCTGAACATGCGCGGCGCCTACCTCGAGGTCATGGGCGACCTTCTCGGCTCGGGGGCGGTCATCGTGGCGGCCGTCGTCATCGCGACGACCGGGTGGCTGCAGGCCGACGCCGTCGCCTCGGTCGCCATCGGGCTGCTGATGCTGCCACGCACCTGGAACCTGCTGCGCGACGCCGTCGACGTCCTCCTCGAAGCCACGCCCAAGGGCGTCGACCTCGACGTCGTTCGGCGCCACATCCTCGACGTGGCGGGGGTCGAGGACGTCCACGATCTCCACGCGTGGACGATCACATCGGGCATGAACGTCGTCTCGGCGCACGTGGTCGTCGGGCCCGAGGCCGATCCGCCGGGCGTGCTCGACGAGCTGTGCCGGTGCCTGTCGGGCGACTTCGACATCGAGCACTCGACCTTCCAGCTCGAGACCGCCGACCGCCGGCGCCTCGAGGAACGGGCGCACGCCTAGCTGACGGCGGCTCCCGCGAACGTCGCCATGTCGGGGTAGGTCCGGTCCGGCGTCGCATCGGCCGTGGGTGTCGCGCCTCCGCCCGGGCGGTCATGGCGCCGGTCGATCCAGACCGTGTGCAGGCCGAGGGCCTTCGCCGGCACGTGGTCGTGGTACAGGCTCTGGGCGACGTGGAGGATGCGGCCCCGTGGCAGCCCGAGCCGCTCGAAGAGCGCCTCGAAATTGCGCCGGTCGGGCTTGTAGCCCCCGACCTGCTGCGCGGTGACGATCCAGTCGAACTCGACCCCGAGACGGTCGTTCGAGGCGGCGAAGAGATCGTCATCGCAGTTGGTCAGGACGCCGAGCTTGAAGCGGGTCTTCAGCCGGGCGAGTGCGGCCCCCGAGTCGGGAAAGGCCGGCCAGTCGACGACCGACCCGCCGAAGGTCGCGAGTTCGTCGTCGGACGGCTCGACGCCATAGGCCGCGGTCACGCCGCGGGCCGCGGTCGCGAGGACGTCGCGATATCGGCGGTAGGGGGGTCGCTCGAGCTCGGCCTCGAACGCCGCGTACGTCTCGAGGAGCTGGTCGGTCTCGGGGTGGATCCCGTGAGGGTCGAGGAGTCGTCGCAAGGCGGCCGTCAGCCCGGCCTCCCAATCGATGAGTGTCCCGTAGCAGTCGAAGGTCAGCGCCTCGAAGCGCCCGAAGTCGAAATCGTCGTCGGTCATGGACCCATCGTGCCAGTCCGCGTGCCTTGCCGCGCCGCCCGGGGATCAGATGGGCCGGCCCCGAAGGACCGGCCCATCCGTACGCGCGCGGTAGGTGCGGGCGCCTCGCGGCGCCGCTGAGCGCCGGCCTAGTTGCCGCCCTCGGTGAGGGTGAGCGTCTGCTTCTGCCAGGACGTGCCGTTCTTGTCACCGTCGAGGGCCGCGAGGGCCTTCGTCGTGTAGTCGTTCGTCCACGCGGTCGCGTTCGGCAGCGCCTTGATGATCGCGCCATCGAGCGCGACCTGGGCGGTCCGGTCGAACGCGGCCTGGTCCATCATGCCGATCCCGTTCGGGGACGGCCAGATGAGCCCGTTGATCTCGTTGAGCTGCCAGGTCTGGTGGCCCTTGGGCAGCTTGGCGTCGGCCGCGAGGACGATCCCTACCGCCTTGTCGGGGTTGTCCCGGCAGAACTGCCAGCCCTTATAGGCCGCCGTGAGGAACTTGGTCGCCGTATCGCCGTTCGACCCTTCCTTGAGCCACGACTCGTCCGCGAAGATCGCGTCCTGGAGCATGGCCGTGCCGGCGGACTCCATCGACACCACGTCGAGGTCCTCGGGCGCGTAGAGCTTGCCCGTGGCCGGGTTCTTCGCCTCGAGCACCTGGGCGTACTCGTTGTAGATCATCGCCTGGGCCGCATCGATGTCGCCGTTGAGGAACGCGGTCATCGTGAAGTCCTGCGGGACGATCGTGACGTCGGCCGGCTTGGTCGGGTCGATCCCGACCTTGCGCATCGCGGCGTACAGCTCGGCCTCGTTGCCGAAGCCCCACGTCCCGACCTTCTTGCCCTTCCAGTCCTCGGGTTTGGTGATGTTCTGGTCCTTCATCGCGATCTGCAGCGTGCCGGACCGCTGGAACGGCATCCCGATGATCTGGACGTCAGCGCCCGACTCGCGCGACGCGAGCAGCTTCGGGACCCAGCTGATGCCGAACTCCGCGTTGCCTCCGGCGACGACGGTCGCCGGGACGATGTCCACGCCACCGGGCAGGATCGTGACGTCGAGGCCCTGGTCCTTGAAGAAGCCCTGGTCCTTGGCCGCGAAGTAGCCGCAGAACTGCGCCTGCGGGAACCACTGGAGCTGGAGCTTGACCGGCGTCAGCGCGGCCGCGCTGGCACTGGAGCCTCCGCCGGAACTGCACGCAGCCACGACCAGCGCCATGAGCGCCAACCCGGCGGCGATCCCTCGCACCCTCATCCGTTCCTCCTTCTCGGCCGGGGCTCGTCCCGACCTCTCCTCCGGACCGAAAGTCTAGCGACCGCCGCGGTCCCCGACGGTCCCATCCGCGCACGCGCGAGGCATGCGCCAGTCCTTACTCGCCTTCCGACGCCCGGAACGACGAATGCCAGGGCATCACGAGGCGCTCCGCGATGACGACAAGGATGTAGAGCCCGATCCCGATCGCCGACGCGAACGAGATCGCCGCCCACGACCGCTCGAGGTTGAGGTAGGCGGCATACCGGACGATGTACTGCCCGAGGCTGATGCTCGGAGCACCGAAGTACTCGCCGATGACCGCGCCGATGGTGGCGAGCGTCGTGGCGACCTTGAGTGCGGTGAAGATGAACGGCAGCGCGCTCGGCCAGCGGACCGCCCGGAACGTCTGCGTGTCGGTCGCGGCGAGCGAACGCATAAGCTCCAGCGCCGCCGGCTCGACGTGCAACAGGCCACGTGCCGTATTGATCATCACCGGGAAGAAACACAGCATCGCGGCAACGATGGCCTTCGAGAGCTGGTTGTCGAGCCCGAACCAGTTGTTGATGAGTGGCGCGAAGGCGATGATCGGGATCGAATTGACCGCGATGGCGAACGGCAGCACCGATTCGCGCATGGCCGACCATCGGGCGGCGAACGTCCCGAAGACGAGCCCGCCCACGCAGCCGAGCACCAGGCCGAGCAGGATCTCGACCAGGGTGTAGGTGGTGGACGCCCAGAGCTCCGGGAGGTAGGTGACCCAGGCGTTCGCGATGGCGCTCGGTGCCGGCAGGATGAACTGGGGCAGCGCGAGCAGGCGGACGAGCAGGTCCCACACGACGAGGGCGCCCAGGAAGATCCCGATCGGCAGCAGCCACGAGCGGATCGTCCGGCCGACGTCGGAGGCCGCGGATCCCTTCGGCGCGAGCGGGGCGCCGGCCGCGCTCATCGGCGCCGGCTCATGCCGAGAGTCCCTCCGCGGCGACCCGCCGCGCGTCGGCCTCGTTGCTCCCGGCTTCGATGCCGCGCAAGGCTTCGCGGACCTCGGTCACGAGCTCGAAGTACCGCTCCATCTCGCGGGTCACGACGTCGCGCGTGCTCGGCAGGTCGATCGGGATGACCTTCGTGATCCGGCCCGGTCGGGCGCTCATCACGACGACGCGCGTCGAGAGGAAGACGGCCTCGGGGATCGAGTGGGTCACGAAGACGATCGTCGTCGCCGTCCGCGCCCAGATGCGGAGCAACTCGAGGTTCATCCGCTCGCGGGTCATCTCGTCAAGGGCCCCGAACGGCTCGTCCATGAGGATGAGCGACGGATCGAGCGCGAGGGCTCGGGCGATCGCCGCGCGCTGCTGCATCCCGCCCGAGAGCTGCCAGGGATGGTGCTCCCCGAATTCGCCGAGCTCGACGAGCTCGAGCATCTCGCGCGCCTTCGCCTCGCGGGTCGCCTTGTCGCGGCCGATGACCTCAAGCGGCAGCTCGACGTTCCGTCGGACCGTGCGCCAGTCGAACAGCACGGGGGCCTGGAAGACCATCCCGTAGTCGTGATCGAGCCGGGCCTGGCTGGCCGGCTTGCCGTTGACGGTGACCGTGCCGGTCGTCGCCGAGGTGAGGTCGGCGATGATCCGGAGCAGCGTGCTCTTGCCGCAGCCCGATGGCCCGATGAGCGAGATGAACTCACCGCGCCCGATGGTGAGATCGATGCCGCGCAGGGCCTCGACGGTCGTCGCCCGTTTCCCGTGCGCCTCGAACGACTTGCCGACGTCGCGCAGCTCGACGACGACGTCGGCGGCAGCCGGGGTCTCGGCCGGCGGCGGTTCCTGGGTCATGCGTACTCCTCGACGCGTCGGTAGTTGCGAAGGGCCACGCGCTCGGCGATGACGACGGCGGCGAAGGCGATGATGCCGACGAGGGCGCACATCACGATGGCGGCCCACAGGTCCTCGGGCGAGAACGCGTAGTACTGCATCGCCTGGAGGAGCGAGCCGCCGAGCCCCTCGCGGATGCCCGCCGGGAACTCGCCCACGATCGCGCCGACGACGCTCGCCGTGGCCGCGATCCGGAACGCCGTGAACAGATAGGGCGGCGACGACGGCAGCCGCAGCTTCGTCAGGATCGTCCGCCGGCCGGCGGCGTACGAGCGCAGCAACTCGAAGGCCCGCGGGTCGGCGGAGCGCATGCCACGCAGCGCCGCGATCGTGACCGGGAAGAACGTGAGGTAGGTCGCCACGATCGCCACCCCGAACCAGCCCGCCTTGAGGCCGACGACGACGACCGGGGCGATGGCGATGATCGGCACGGTCTGGCTGGCGACGAGGAGCGGCACGAGCCCCCGCTCGAGGACGCGGACGTGGACCAGGACGATCGCGAGCCCGAGACCGACCGACACGCCGAGGACGAACCCGAGGATGGCCTCTCGCAGCGTGAAGAGGCCGGCCCGGAGGAGTGACGAGACATACGTTTCGCCGGCCGCGTCGACCCCGAGGAACGCGGCGGCGATCGTCCACAGGTGCGGCAGGTTCAGGTCGTTGACGGGCTTCCACGAGAACGGCGGCTGCCACACGAGCTGGTCACCGTTCCGCCAAGGATCGCCCGCGAGCAGCTTGGCCAGCTCCCAGGTGACGAGGATGAAGACGACGACGCCGAGGAACCCGAGGACGGGCCGAGCGCGGCTGGCAGTCGTCATCGGTCGATGCGTCTCCTTCGATCCCGGCCCGCGACGGACGGTCGGATCTCGCCCTGGTCTAGGCGACGGCCTGGTCGGCGATGTCGAGCGGCGCCGTCGATGATCTCGAAGCCCTCGGCGAGCTGCGCCTCCGTGATGCACAGGGGCGGGTTCGTATGGATCGAGTTGTTCGGGACCATCGTGTAGAGACCATGCTCGCGCAGGTACTTCGCGATGGCCTTCATCTCATCCGAGGTGCCGTTGAACGGGGTGAGCGGCGTCCACGGGTCGCGGCTCCGGACGAGATCGATGATCCCGAACAGGCCGAGGTTGCGGATCGCGCCGACGGACGGGTGCTTGGCCGCGAGGCGCTCGTGGTGGGCGCGCATGACCGGCCCCAGCCGCGCCGCGTTGCCGATGAGGTCGTCCGACTCGTAGACCCCGATCGTCGCGAGCGAGGCCGCGAGGCTCACCGGGTGGCTGCTGTAGGTCAGCCCGCCGTAGAACATCTTGTCCTGGAACTGCTCGGCGAGGCCGTGCCGCAGGGCGACGGCCCCGAGCGGCAGGTACGACGAGGTCAGGCCCTTGGCCATCGTCATGAGGTCGGGCACCACGTCCCAGTGGTCGACCGCGAACCAGCGGCCGGTCCGGCCGAACCCGGCCATCACCTCGTCGGCGACCATGAGGATGCCGTGGCGGTCGCAGATCTCGCGGACCCCGGCGATGTAGCCGTCGGGCGGGATGAGGATGCCGTTCGTGCCGACGATCGTCTCGAGGAACACCGCCGCGATCGAGCTCGCGCCCTCGTAGCGGATGACGTCCTCGAGGCCCTGCAGGCTCTCCTCGACGGGCCGCGGCTCCGCCTCGCCCCAGCGATGCGTGTCCGGGTACCGGACGACGCCCACGAGACCGGGCTCGTTGGCCCAGCGGCGCGGGTCGCCGGTCAGCGTCATCGCGCCCATCGTCGCCCCGTGGTACGAGCGATAGCGGGCGAGGACCTTGTACCGGCCCGTCGCGTGGCGGGCGAACTTGATGGCGTTCTCGATCGCCTCCGCGCCACCGAGCGTGAAGAAGACCTTGTCCATGTCGCCGGGCAGGATCTCGGCGAGCTTGGCGCCGAGGCGCGCCCGGATCTCGGTCGCGAACGCCGGCTGGACGTACTGGAGCTTGAGTGCCTGCTCGTTGATGGCGTCGATGACCCGGCGATCGCCGTGGCCGATGTTCACCGACATGAGCTGGCTGTTGAAATCGATGATCCGCTGGCCTTCGGGTGTATAGAGGTAGATGCCTTCCGCGTGATCGATGGAGATCGGGTCGACCGCCCCCTGGACCGACCACGAGAAGATCGTGTGTTGCTTCGTGAGGGCGGCGATCTCCGCGCTGCTCATCGTGCCGGGAGCCGTGCTGATGCCCATGGGTCACCTCGGGGCGGCGCCGTCCCCGCGGACGGGCGCGGTGGCGGACGGTTTCGAGCGATTACAGCACATCCGCACCGCGACGGACGACGGGCGCGCCTGATGGTGCGGCCGCTCAGGTGCTTCGGCGGGCCCGGCCGAGGACGGTGAGCGCCCCCGGGACCACGCGGGCCTCGAGCCAGCCCGGCGGTTGATGGTCGCCATCGGTCTCGATGGGCTGGGCGGGTTCGGCGGTGACCCTGACGTGGTGGACGGGCCGACGGATGACGCCGCCGCTGAGGTCGCCGGTCCGGAGGAGCAGCCGAGCGGCGCCGTGGATGCCGCGCAGCGGGTCGCTGCCGCCGAGCACGATCAGGTCGAGGCGACCATCCGTCGGGTCGATCGGCTGGCGCGGGCCGAGGCGTCCCGGGACCAGCTCACCGGCGTTGGCGACGAGGACGAGGTAGCCGCGTAGCTCGATGCGGTCGCCGTCGGCCTCGATGTGGAAGTCCGCGGTGCCCAGCCTCGTGAGTTCCCGGATCGCCGCTCCGACGTACGCCCCGAACCGGATCCGCCGCTTCCACTCGTGCTCGGCCGCGGCCATGATCCGGGCGTCGAGGCCCATGCCGCAGGCGACGAGGAACGGCCCGCGCTGCTCGTCGGCGCGGGCGTCGGCGCCCGCGCGGCGTCGGCACGGGCGTCGGTGCCCCAGGCCGCCTGCCCGAGATCCAACGTCCGCGGCTCCCCGTGGCGGATCGCCTCGATGGCCGGCTGGATCCCGCCGATGCGCAGGGCCCCGGCGAGGACGTTCCCGGTCCCGCCGGGAACGACCGCGAGCGGCGTCGTGGTGCCGGACAGGGCCGCGGCCGCCTGACGGATCGTGCCGTCGCCGCCGACCGCGACGACCAGCGCCGCCCCGGCCGCGACGGCCCGGTCAAGCGCCACCGCCGAAGCATCGATCGATCCCGACTCCACCCGTGGCGTTCGCCCCGTCCGCGCGCGGACCGCATGGACGGTGGCCTCCACGATCGAGGCCCGCTTCGTCGCGTCGTGCAATCGCGCCGCACTCGGGTTGACGACGATGAGCGGCGCGTCGTCGGGCATCGGGTCCATGCGCCGATGCTAGGCGCTCGAGCGCCCGCCAGCACGTTCCGACGATCCCGGCTAGACTCCGCCGCGCCGACCGGCCCCCAAGGTCAGATGGGATCGACAACTCAAGAGCTCGCGCACACGGCTCCTCGAGTCGTCTCCGGCATCGACCACCATCCGGGGTCCCCCACCCCGTCCTCCTTCGATCCGTTCGCCCGGACCGAGTGTGCCCGCGGGCTCCGATCACTCCGCCGTCGCGCCCCCGCGCGACGTGCCGGCAGGAAGGAACTCCATTGCGCAGCTCGCACCCGGGCGCACGAGCGCTCATCATCGCCGCCCTCATCGGGACGCTGGGCGTCTCGCTTGCCCCCGCATCGATCGCGACGGCCGTCGAGCCCGATGCCGCGCCGGTCACGGAACCCGCCGCCGACCCGGCCCCGGTCACCGATCCGGCACCCGTCGTCGAACCGGCACCTGTCGCCGACCCGCCCCCTCGCCGAGCCCGCCCCCGTCGTCGACCCCGCCCCCGTCGTCGAACCCGCGCCGGCCGCGGCCGACATCCAGGCCGCGGCCCCCGCGAAGCCGAAGCGGACCGAGGCGCAGCAGATCATCCGGATCGCGAAGCGACAGATCGGCGACCCGTGGCGGCACGGCGCCCGCGGCCCTCGCGCCTTCGACTGCTCGGGCCTCGTCATCTACGCGTTCAAGCGCGCCGGCGATTCGCGGGCGATCGGGCGCGGCCATCTCGCCTCGGCCCGGGCCCTGTACCACTGGTTCAAGGCCCACCACAAGGCCAGCCGTCACCACCCGAAGGTCGGCGACCTCGTCATCTGGGGCGGTGGCACCCACGTCGGCATCTACATCGGCCACGGCAAGGCGATCAGCACGCTGACGAACGGCGTCCACGTCCACCGCGTCCACGCGGTCACGGCCCGCTTCACGACCTACCTCCACACCGGGATGTGGAAGAAGGCCGCCAGCTAGCCGATCGTCACCCGCCCGCGGCGTCCACCTCGGCGAGGACGCGGAGGATGGCCGCCGCGGAGCGGTCGATGTCGTCCTCGGTGGTCCGCCAGCCGGAGACGGAGACGCGCATCGCGGCTCGCCCGCCCCAGACGGTCCCGCCCAGCCAGCATGTCCCGTCACGCTGGACGCCGGCGATGACGGCACGCGTGCGGGCATCACCCGCCGAGCCGTCCGCATCGTCGGCGACGCCCTCGAATCGGACGAGGACCTGGTTGAGCGTGACGTCATTGAGGATCCGTACGCGCGGCCCCTCGACGAGCCGCTCCGCCATCCGTCGCGCGAGCGCGCAGTCGCGCTCGATCAGGTCCACCAGACCGGACCGACCCAGCGACCGCAGGGCCGCGAGGATCGTGAACCCGCGCGCGCGACGCGACGATTCCGGCACCCAGTTGTAGTTGTCGCGCTCCGAGCCGGCCGTCTCGACGTAGTACGCGGCCCCGAGCGTCATGGCCGCGTGGTGGGCGGCCGCATCCTTGACGAAGACGAGGCCCGAGTCGTACGGCACGTTCAGCCACTTGTGCGCATCGGTCGACCAG
Organism: uncultured Chloroflexia bacterium; assembly: GCA_963755115.1. Lineage (GTDB taxonomy): Bacteria > Chloroflexota > Limnocylindria > Limnocylindrales > CSP1-4 > SPCO01. Next base: position 303,319 of record CAVWIK010000002.1, on the reverse strand, counting down.
GAGTCGGCGCCCACGTGGCCGGCCATCAGCGGCTGCAACGAGGGCACGGCCGCTGCCCAGATGCCGAACGCCCCATCGACGTGCACCCACGCGCGCCGCTCCCGGGCGATCGCGACGATCGCCTCGAACGGGTCGTAGGCCCCGGTGTTCACATTGCCCGCCTGGGCACAGACGATCACCGGCCCGTCGATCGTCGCCAGCTCGGCGCGCAACGCATCGGGCGACATCCTTCCCTGGCCGTCCGCCTCGATGATCCGGACCCGCTCACCCTCGCGCCCGAGCCCCAGCATCTGGAGCGAGGCGTAGACGGTGACGTGCGTCCCTCGGTGCGTGATGACCGTGACCGGGGGTGCGCCCTGGAGACCAAGCCGCTCGACGTCCCAGCCCACGTCGCGCAGGACCGCGTGTCGCGCGGCGGCCAGGGCCGTGAAGTTGGCCATCGTGGCACCGGTGACGAACCCGACGCTCGTCCCGGTCGGCAGCCCGAGCAGCTCGACCAACCACGCGCCGGCCACCTCCTCCGCCACGGCCGCGGCCGGGGAGATCGCATACATCGCGCCGTTCTGGTCCCAGGTCGCGGTCATCCAATCGGCCGCGAGGGCCGCCGGCATCGCACCGCCGATCACGAACCCGAAGTACCGCGACCCCGCGGTCGCCACGAGCCCCGGATCCGCGTCGCGGACGAGCGCGTCGATCACCTCGGTCGCGTCCGTCGGGCCTTCCGGGAGCGGCCCGCCGAGCGCCGCCCGGAGCGCGGCCAGGTCGACCGGCCGTCCCACGGGCCGCGTGTCGAGGGTCGCCAGATAGTCCGTCGCCAGTTCCGTCGTGTGGCGGAGCAGCTCGACCGGGGCGGCGGCCTCGCTGCCGTGTGATCGGCTTGCCGCGCGCGTCATGCCTCGGCGACCACGGCCATCGAGATCCGTAGTCCCTCTGCCTCGAGTGGGTGCTTGGCGCCCTGGCGCGCCGGTGGGTCCGTCGGGAACCAGCGCGCCCATTCCTCGTTCATGCCCGCGAAATCCTCCGGGAATCGAAGGATGAAGGTCACGTTGACCACCTTGGCCATGCTGCTACCGGCTGCGACGAGGATGGCCTCGATGTTCCGGAGGCACTGGCGCGTCTGGTCCTGGATGGTGTCCCCGACGACGGCGCCGGTCGCCGGGTCGAAGGGGCCCTGCCCGGCGACGAACACGAGGCCGGCGGCTTTCACGGCCTGGCTGTAGCTGAAGTTCCCGGACGTCGCGCCGCCAGGCGCATCGGGCGTCGTCACGATCTCGCGCACCATCGATGGGGCCTCCTTGCGCTGGGTCCGCAACGGTACTCCGTGCGCCGCCATGTGGGAGTGGTACCGTGCTGGAGCAAGGAGACGCGATGGACCATCGGGCATTCCAGGCCTGGCTCGACCGCTACATCGACGCCTGGCGGCTCCTCGATCCGCTGGCCATCGGGGACCTGTTCAGCCCCGACGTGCGCTACGCCTTCGACCCCTTCGGCGAGGCCGTGACCGGCCGCGCCGCGCTCGTCGCGTCCTGGCTCGCCGACCCCGACGAGCCGGGCTCCTGGGAGGCCGACTACGAGGTCCTCGCCATCGACGGCGACGCGTGCATCGCCCATGGCCGGACGCGCTATCTCACCGACGACCGCAAGGGCGTCGACCGCGAGTTCGCGAACATCTTCGTGTGCCGGTTCGACGAGGACGGACGCTGTCGCGAGTTCACCGAGTACTACATGCGCAAGCGACCGGACGCCATCCCGGACTGACCGTCCGGCGGCCGCGGGCCGGTGTACCCTGCCCCTCCCAGACCCGAAACGCCGAGCGAGGTGCCGAGCCCATGCCGCGAACCGTCCGAGCCGCTCTCGTCCAGGCCAGCTGGACGGGCGACAAGGAGTCGATGATCCAGAAGCACGAGCAGTACGCCCACGACGCCGCGAAGCAGGGCTCGAAGGTCATCCTCTTCCAGGAGCTGTTCTACGGGCCGTACTTCTGCCAGGTCCAGGACGCGCAGTACTACAGCTACACCGAGCTGATCCCCGACGGACCGACGACCAAGCGGATGCAGGATCTGGCGAAGGCGACCGGCATGGTCGTCATCGCCCCGATGTACGAAGAGGACGAGCGGGCCTCCGGCATCTACTACAACACCGCCGCGGTCATCGACGCCGACGGGACGTACCTGGGCAAGTACCGCAAGACGCACATCCCGCACGTGAAGGGGTTCTGGGAGAAGTTCTACTTCCGCCCGGGCAACCTCGGGTACCCGGTCTTCGAGACCGCCGTCGGCAAGGTGGGCGTCTACATCTGCTACGACCGGCACTTCCCCGAAGGGGCGCGCGCCCTCGGGCTCAACGGCGCCGAGATGGTGTTCATCCCCTCGGCCACGTCGCGCGGCCTGAGCGAATACCTCTGGCGCATCGAGCAGCCGAGCCACGCCGTCGCCAATGGTTACTACGTCGGGACCATCAACCGCGTCGGCATCGAGAAGGACTACGGCGACGACGATTTCTACGGCCAGAGCTACTTCGTCGACCCGCGCGGCCAGTTCGTCGGCGACGTCGGATCGGCCTACGACGAGGAGCTCATCGTGCGCGATCTCGACCTCGACAAGATCGCCGAGGTCCGCAACACGTGGCAGTTCTATCGGGACCGCCGACCCGACGCATACGAGGACCTCACGCGGCCCTAAATTCGCGCTATCATCCGCGCCGGCTCGGCCGTCTGGAGGAGGACGGCCGAGCCGGTCCGATTCCGGCCCCGAGCGCTGCCGGACATCGCGTGCGGTGTACCCTCGGCCGCGTTCGGACGACACCACGGATGGAGGCTGCCCGCCGATGCAGTTCGGGTTCACCCTCAAGCCGGAACACTCGATCGAGCGCACCCTCGCCCTGACCCGCCAGGCGGAGGCCGCCGGTTTCGACTACGGCTGGCTGTTCGACTCGCACGTCCTGTGGCGCGATCCGTACCCGCTGCTGACGCTCATGGCCGGCGCGACGAGCGCGATGCGCCTGGGCACGTGCGTGACCAACCCGGGCACGCGCGAGCCATCCGTCACCGCGTCCGTGCTGGCGACGCTCGACGAGATCTCGGGTGGCCGGATGGACCTCGGCATCGGCCGCGGTGATTCGGCTCGCCGGGTGCTCGGCAAGCCCCCGATCACGATGGCCAACACCGAGGAGGCGATCCGGGTCATCCGGACCCTCGTCGCCGGTGACCGGATCGAGTACGAGGGCACGGAATTGCATTTCCCGTGGACCACGGGCTGGGAGCTGCCGGTGTGGATCGCGGGCTACGGTCCGATGGCCCTCGCGATGACCGGACGGGTCGCGGACGGCGTGATCCTGCAGCTCGCGGACCCGGACCTCATCCGTTGGTTCGCGGGTCAGGTCCGCGACGCGGCCGCGGCGGCCGGGCGGGACCCGTCGGCGATCCGCGTCCAGGCGGCGGCCCCGGCCCACGTCGGTCCGCGCGAGCTCGGGCGTGAACGGACCCGCTGGTTCCCGGCGCTGGTCTCGAACCACGTGGTCGATCTCGTCACGAAGTACCCGCGCGAGCAGCTGCCCGATTCCCTGACCGGGTACATCGCCGACCGCGTGGGGTACGACTACCGTCATCACGCCGAGGTCGGTTCGTCGAACGCGGCATTCGTCGGCGATGAGGTCACCGACCGGTTCTGCGTCCTCGGCGAGATCGACGACCACATCGCGAAGCTGCGCGAGCTCGAGGCGGCCGGCGTCGACCAGTTCAACATCTACCTGATGAACGGCGACGAGGAAGCCCAGCTCGAGGCGTATGGCCGCCAGGTGATCCCGGCGATGCGCGGGTAAGGCAGACTGTCCCGAGGGAGCCGCTGGGGAGAGGCATGCCTGGGCTGGACGTCGGGTCGTCGGGGACCCGTCCATCGGGGTCGATGAGGTGATCGCGTGAGCGACTGGCGCCGGCTGCTCCGGATCGGCCGGCCCGGCAGCTGGATCGTCACGGGCCTCCCGTTCCTGGCCGCGGCGTTCGTGGTCGAGCGCGGCCTCACGGCCGCCATCGTCATCGGGACGATCTACTTCCTCGGGCCATTCAACCTCCTGCTCCACGGATTCGACGCCATGCAGGGCCTCGTGCCGACCGCGGAGGGGCCCGGCGAGGAGGTGACCGAGGCCGCCGACGCTGCGTCCGCTGTTTCCGAGGCCACGACCGGCGAGGCGCCGGCGACCACCGACGCGGCGGCGACCGAGGCCGCGGCGGCGACCGAGGCCGCGCCGGCGACCGAGGCCGCGCCGGCGACCGAGGCCGCGCCGGCGACCGAGGACACCGATCCTGCCCCGCCGGGCACGGCCATCTCCCCCGACGGCGGCCGGGTGATCCAGGCGGTCATCGTGGGGACCAACCTGCCCCTGCTGGTGATCCTGGTGCTCCTCGGCGGCGCCGACGTCGGCGTGGCGCTCGCGCTCGCGGTGGCGACCGCCATCGCCTGGTCGGTCCCGCCGTTGCGGATGCGTGAGCGGCCGATCCTCGACGTGCTCACGGGCGCGGCCCTCGTCGTCCTTCCGGCGGTCGCCGGGTTCCTCGTCGCCGGCCTGGAGGTCGCCACGCTGCCCTGGATCGCGTTGCTGGCCTTCGCGGCGTGGTCCGTGGCGTCGTGCTCGCTGCTCGCGATCGCGGCATCCCCGGACGTCCGAGCCGCGGCCGGCGCCTCCGTCGCCACCGTCCTCGGGTCACGGGTCACCGCGATCGTGGCCCTCGCCGGCTACGCCGTCGCGGCCGCGCTGGCGGCCAGCTCGGGCCGTGCGGGCGCCCTGGCCGCGCTGGCGCTCGATCTCTACCTGCTCCTCCCCGCGATGGTGCTGCTGGCGCGCCACGGCGACCCGCTCGCCGAAGCGGCCGCGGGGCGGCGAGCGTGGGCCGGGTTCATCGGGCTCAACGACCTCGTCGGCGTCTGGCTCGTCCTGCTCTGGATCCGTTTCAATGCGGTGCGCGGCGTCGATGCGTGGGAGATCGCGACGATCGCGGCCGGAGCCGCGGCCGGCTATGCGCTGTTCAACGTCCTCGCCGTGCGGCTGGCGACGCGCCGGCGTCGGACCCGGGCGGACGCGGCGGACGACATCCCCGCGCTCACGGTCATCGTCCCGGCTCGAGACGAGGCGGCACGCGTACCCGACTGTCTCGCCGCCCTCGCCGAACAGACCTATGCCGACACGTCGATCCTCGTCGTCGACGACGGCTCGACCGACGGCACCGCGGAGCTCGCTGCGGAGTGGCTGGCGAACGCCGGGCAGGTGATGGTCGCGCCGGCCAAGCCGGACGGGTGGACCGGTCGGGCCTGGGCGTCGCAGGCGGGCGCGGACGCCTCGAGCGGCGACCTCCTCCTCTTCGTCGACGCCGACACGGTGCTCGTGCCCGTCGCGATCCGGATCCTCGTCGAGCAACTCCAGTCGAGGCGGCTGGACATGCTCTCGGGCCTCACCCGGTACGGGATGCCGACCCGCACGGAGCGGATCGCCGTGCCCGGCCATCCGCTCCTGCTCTTCGGGTTCGTGCCGATCTGGCTCCACGGGTTGACCCGGGGCCGGCTCCACAGGACGGCGTTCGCCTACGCCCCGCTGATGCTCGTGCGTCGCGAGGCGTACGAGGCCGTCGGTGGGCATGGCTCGGCCCCGGCCAGCCTGCACGACGACGTCGATCTCGCGCGCGCGCTCGCTGCTGCCGGCCGCCGCGTCGGTACCGTGCATGCCGCCGACCTTGCCGTCACCCGCCACTTCGCCGACGCCGATTCCGCCATCGGGGCGTGGCGCCGGGTCTTCCTGCCGTACGCCGACGACTCCCTTGCCGTCGCGATCGCGACGATCCTGCTCGAGGCGATGGCCTGGGTCGTCCCCCTGCTCCTGCCCATCCTCGCCTGGCTGTCCGACGCCGGGCCGCGCCTCATCGTCGCGTCCTTCGTGCCCCTGCTCCTGCTCGGCGCGATGCGCGTGGCCCTGACGCTGACCCAGCGCGAACCATTCACGACGGTCCTGTGGCATCCCGTGACGGTCGGCCTCACGTTGCTCGGCCAGCTGGCCGGGATCGTCGACCACGTCATCGGGCGGGCCCCGCGATGGCGCGGCCGGGTCGTCGAGCCCGCCGGGCGATCCGAGGTCGCGGCCGAACCGCACGGCGAGGTCGCATCCGACGTGCCTGCCTGACGTCCGGCTGAACCGGCGTCGGCCGCCGGGCCCGGGGCCGACCCGCGCTACGCGGACCTATGGGCCGGATGTCAGGGTGGTCATCGGTACTCGACATGGGGGACGATGGCCGTCCATCCCTTGACGACCCGGCGCTGGAGGGCGCGGGCGAAGGACGACCGGGAGGCATCCGCATGATCCGACGACGTGGCGCGCATGATCCATGGTGGGGACTCGAGGGGACCGGTGCCAAGCGGACGCGACGACGAGTGATGTTCGAGAGCCTGGTCGCGATCACGATGGCCGTCGGCGCCTGCGGTCTCGTCGCCGCCGCCTGGATGCGCGACCTGCTGCCGCTGGTCCACCAGCTGGGGATCTGACCCCGCGGGCCCACGGATCCGCGCATCGGAGGCCGTCCCGGCCACCGGCCATCGCCTACCATCTGCCTCCTGACCGACCCGACGCCGTCGTCCAGGAGGGACCGATGCGCACGCTCATCACCAACGGCACCATCGTCACCGCCGAGGGCTCGACCGCGGCGGACGTCCTCATCGACGGCGAGTCGATCGCCGCGATCGGTGCCGGCCTCGCCGCGACCGGCGTGACCGCCGACGAGACCATCGACGCGGCCGGCAAGTACGTCATCCCGGGCGGGATCGACGTCCACACGCACATGGAGCTGCCCTTCGGCGGCACGTTCGCGAAGGACACGTTCGAGACCGGCACGCGCGCCGCGGCGTTCGGCGGGACGACCACCGTCGTCGACTTCGCGGTCCAGTCGCGCGGGAAGTCGCTGCGTGAGGGCCTCGATGCCTGGCACGCCAAGGCCGAGGGCAACGCCGTCGCCGACTACGGGTTCCACATGATCATGAGCGACGTCAACGACGAAACGCTCGCCGAGATGGACGGGCTGGTCGCCGAGGGCGTGCCCGACTTCAAGCTGTTCACGGCGTACCCGAACGTCTTCTACAGCGACGACGGGGCGATCTTCCGGGCGATGCAACAGACCGCGAAGAACGGCGGGCTGATCATGATGCACGCGGAGAACGGCATGGCGATCGACGTCGTGGCCGAGCAGACCGTAGCCGCCGGTACGACCGATCCGATCGGGCACGGCATCGCGCGCAAGGCGGTCTTCGAGGGCGAGGCGACGAATCGGGTCATCCGCCTAGCCGAGGCCGCCGGCGTCCCCGTCTACATCGTCCACCTGTCGGCCTCGGACGCCCTCGCCGAGGTGCGCGCCGCGCGCGATCGCGGGACGGCGGCCTTCGCAGAGACGTGCCCGCAGTACCTCTTCCTCTCGCTCGATGACCTCGGGGGCGGCTTCAACGGCGCGAAGTTCGTGTGCTCGCCGCCGCTCCGGCCGAAGGAGACGTGGGACGACCTCTGGCGCGGCCTTGTCAAGGACGATCTCCAGCTCGTCTCGACCGACCACTGCCCGTTCGACTTCCACGGCCAGAAGGAGCTCGGCGTGGGCGACTTCCGGAAGATCCCCAACGGGCTGCCGGGGGTCGAGGACCGGGTCGACCTGCTCCACGACGGCGGCGTCGCCGCCGGGAAGATCAGCCGGGAGCGCTGGGTCGAGATCATCTCGACGGCTCCTGCCAAGCTCTTCGGCATGTACCCGCGCAAGGGTGCCGTCGCGGTGGGTTCGGACGCCGACCTCGTCGTCTACGACCCGAACCGCCGCCATACGATCTCCGCGACGACGCACCACATGGACGTCGACTACTCGTGCTACGAGGGCCGATCCGTGCAGGGCGGTTCTGACGTGGTGCTCAGTCGCGGCTCGGTCATCGTCCGAAACGGCGAGTTCACCGGCCGCAAAGGGGCAGGCAAGTTCGTCAAGCGCGCCGCGGCCGACTTCGCGCGCGCAAACTAGGGGCGGGACGCGTCCAAGGAGGGCCTCGGCCATGCCCGCCGCGAAACGCACCATCGCGATCGAGCGACCACCGGAGCAAGTGTTCGCGTTCTTCGCGGACCCTGCCAACGACCAGCGCTGGCGTCCGCACGTCAAGGAGATCTCGGCGTCAGGACCGGCCGGCGTCGGCTCGAAGATCCACCAGGTCGTCGAGGGGCCCGGCGGTCGGGGCATCGCCGCCGACATCGAGGTGACCGCCTACGAGCCGCCCTCGCGCTACGCCTTCCACGTGATCGCCGGGCCGGCACGACCGGTCGGCGAGTTCCGGATCACCCCGTCGGGGACGGGAAGCGAGGTCACCTTCTCGCTCCAGGCCGAGCTCGGCGGCTTCAAGAACCTGCTGATGGGCGGTGCCGTCCAGCGCTCGATGGACGGCGAGATGGCGGCCCTCGACACCGCGAAGCGGCTGATCGAAGGCGGCTGACCCGATACGGCATGACCTAGCCGATCGTCGGGCGGCCCATCTCGCGGCGGTAGCGCTCGTTGAAGTCGAACAGGAAGCGGTCCTGGCGTGGGTAGACGCCCGTCTTGTAGGCGCGCGAGCCCACGCCGGTCTGCGCCCGCTCGCAGATCATCCAGTCCTGCTTCGAGATGAGGTCCCACAGCTCCACGACCGGGTCGGGCTTGAACGACGCGGCCTCGATGGTCTCCGGCCGGAACAGGTACTCGGACACCACGGTCGTCCGCCCCGGGCCCTGCGGGAACAGCAGGTAGTACATGGCGCAGTCGGGGTGGAGGTTCAGCAGCAGATTCGGGAACTGGAACGTGCCGTAGTACATGCGGTAGTCGTCGGGCTCGAGCCCGGGCAGCGGCGGCAGGTCGCTCGACCCCGTCCGCGTGAACGACGACGCCCCCTCGATCATCCAGTTGCCGTCGTCCTGCGTCTCCTCGTCCCAGACCTCGCCGAACCGGTAGAGCGGCACGATCGAGACCAGCTCCGGATGGACCGTCGGGCAGTGCAGGCACTCGTTGTAGTTCTCGACCACGATCTTCCAGTTCGCCGCCACCTCGTATCGGAGGCGCACGCCGATCCGGAGCTCGTCGACCCGGTACCGGTCGAAGACCGTGATGCTTTCCGTGCCCTCCTGGAGCGACGGCAGCAGCGGCTCCGGCGAATCCGAGAGATTGACGAACACGAACCCCGCGTACGACCCGACGGCGACCGGGTGGAGCGGGTACGACTCGCGGTCGAAGTACTCGTCCTCGTGGACGTTCGGCGTCCCGATGAGCCGACCGTCGAGGTCGAACGACCAGGCGTGGTACGGGCACTTGAACGCCTTGCCGACGTGGCCGCACAGCTCACCGGTCTCGTCGAGGAGCTTGGTCCCGCGGTGGGCGCAGACGTTGTAGAACGCCCGCGCCTCGCCCGCCTGGTTGCGCGTGACGATGACCGACTCGCCGGCGATCTCGCGCACGAGGAAGTCACCCGCCTGGGGGAACTCCTCGTCGCGGCCGATGCACACCCAGCTGTCGAACCAGACGCGCTCGCGCTCGTCCGCATACACGGCCTCGCTCGTGTAGTCCGTGCCCATCAGCGTGGGGCGCGGCGTCCAGTCGCGGCTGCGCAAGTGCTCGCGGCGGGCGTTCCGGTCGAGGGCCGCCGGCTCCGCTTCGGCCCGGTCACCGAGCTGGGTCATCGGGCGACGACCCAGCCGGACGACGCTGGGGAGACGTCCCTCAAGCTTCGCCTCCGCGCCCGAGGGCGGTCTTGCCGACCCCGACCACGATGATCGCGAAGAAGATCGCCATGATCAGGCTGACGAAATTCAGCGAGAACCCGTCCGTCTGGCCGGTCACGGCGTTGCCGACGTACCCGGCGATGACCGCGGCGACGATCCCGATCACGACGGAAGCGATGAGGCCGAAGCCACCGCTCATGATCCAGTTGGCCGCGCCGCCGATGATGGCGCCGACGACGATCCATGCGATGAGTCCCATGGTTTCCTCCCTCTCGTGCCGGCTTGGCGCCGGAACGCTCGTCGCGGGAGCGTACCCGCTCAGCGGGTGCGCGGGAAGCCCAGGTCGATCTTGCTGGTGCCGGGATCCGGCCAGCGCGAAGTGACGATCTTGGCCCGGGTGTAGAACTGGATGCCCTCGGGGCCGTACATGTGCAGGTCGCCGAAGAGCGACGCCTTCCAGCCGCCGAAGCTGTAGTACGCGACCGGAACCGGGATCGGCACGTTGATGCCGACCATGCCGGCGTTCACCTCGAACTGGAACTGGCGGGCCGCGCCGCCGTCCCGGGTGAAGATCGCGGTCCCGTTGCCGTACGGGATTCTCGTTGACCAGGCGCACCGCCTCGTCGTAGCTCTTGACCCGCATGACCGTCAGGACCGGGCCGAAGATCTCGTCGCGGTAGGCGTCCATCTCGGTCGAGACGTGGTCGATGAGGCTCACGCCGAGGAAGAACCCCTCCGACTCCCCGTAGAGCCGGTGCGAGCGGCCGTCGGCGACGACAGTCGCGCCCTGGGCCGGCGCGGAGTCCAGGTACGAGGCGACCTTGTCGCGATGCTGCTTCGTGACGAGCGGCCCCATCTCGGCCTCAGGGTCGGAACCGGGACCCACCTTGACCTTGGGCAGGCGCGCCTCGATGGCCTCGACCAGGGGGTCGCCGACGTCGCCGACGGCCACGACCGTGGCCACCGCCATGCAGCGCTCCCCGGACGACCCGTAGGCCGCCGAAACGGCCGCATCGGCGGCCATGTCGATGTCGGCGTCGGGCAGCACGATCATGTGGTTCTTGGCGCCGCCGAGCGCCTGGACGCGCTTGCCGTGGGCCGTGCCCGTCTCGTAGATGTAGCGCGCGATCGGGGTCGAACCGACGAAGCTGACCGCCGCGATGTCCGGGTGCGTAAGGATCGCGTCGACCGCGACCTTGTCCCCGTGGACCACGTTGAAGACGCCGTCCGGGACGCCGGCCTCCTTGAGCAGCTCGCCCAGGTAGACCGAGGCCGAGGGGTCCTTCTCGGAGGGCTTGAGGACGAACGTGTTGCCGCACGCGATGGCGGTCGCGAACATCCACATCGGAACCATCGCCGGGAAGTTGAAGGGGGTGATCCCGGCGACGACGCCGAGCGGCTGACGGATCTGATACACGTCGACGCCGCCGGACACCTGCTCGCTGAAACCGCCCTTGAGCAGGTTCGAGATGCCACACGCGAACTCGAGGTTCTCGATGCCGCGCGCGATCTCGCCGAGGGCATCCGAGGGCACCTTGCCGTGCTCGGCGGTGAGGTGCGCGGCGAGCTCCTTGCGGTGGATCTCGACCAGGTTCCGGATGCGGAACATGATCTCGGTCCGCTTGGACAGCGATGTGGCCCGCCAAGCTGGGAACGCGGCCTTCGCCGTGGCGACCGCAGCCGCGACCTCGTCGGCCGAGGCGAAATCGACGTAGCGGGTCAGCTGACCCGTGGCCGGGTCGAAGACCGGCCCCTCCCGACCGGACGTCCCGGCGACGGCGGCGCCCCCGATCCAGTGGCTGATGCGACCCGGTGTCGGGACGTCCGAACGGACGGCGCCCGGTTCTGCGACCTGCGTCATGGCGATGACCTCGTTCCGTGTGGCTCCGGCGGTCACGATACTCCGTCGCCGAGGGGCCATCGGCCGGCGTCCCGCCCCTAGAACCTGGGGCGTTCCCCAGGGTCGGGCCAGCGGGGGTCGGTCGGGGGCGGCGCGGCGCGCGACACGATGGTCGTGGCGGCCACGTCGGTGGCGGGTGACGTCCCGCCGCCTGTGTCGACCGACCGGGGGCGCCGCAGGGTCATCGCGACGACGGCCACGAGGCAGCCGGCGGCGATCGCCAGCGCGATGACCGACCCCATGGGGAGTCCGCCGACGACCGCCGGGTCGCGCCACGTCAGGGCGACCCCGGCACGCCCGACCGCCCACAGGGCGAGCGCGACGAACAGGACGCGCCCGTCACGCGAGCGGAACGCCCCCACCATCAGCAGGAGCCCGACCACGACGGCGAGGACCAAGGTCACGCTGCCCTCGAGGATCTGCGACGGCACCGAGGGGAGCGCCGGGGCCAGGGAGCCCCATGGCCCCGGACCGAGGTAGGCGGTCGCCCAGTCCGCGTCGCTCGGCACGCCCTGGCCGGCTCCGCCGAGCGCCATCGTGAGCTTGCCGGCACCGAGGACGAACAGCACGGGCAGCGTCGCGAGGTGCATCCAGCGGCCGACGGGCGCCCCGAGCAGGCCGGCGACGAGGCCGCCCGTCAGGAGGCCCCCGACGACGGCCAGGCCCAGCTCGAGCCCTCCGATCGACGGATCGAGCAGTTCCCCGAGGCGCGAGCCGTAGTAGTCGGGATGGAGCAGGACGAAGCCGAGCCGCCCGCCGATGACGGCCCCCGGCACGATCCCGACCGCGATGATCAGGAGGTCGTCCGCCCGGAGGTCGACCCGACGGGCGGTCCAGCCGGCCGCGATCAGGGCGGCGGCGATGACCACGGCGAGCGCCACGGTCTGCCAGCGCACGACCAGGCCCTCGGCAAGGTGGAGCAGCGGGTCGAAGTCGAACGCGATGACGGCGATCGGCACGGTGCCGGTCAGTGTATCGAAGGCCGAGGTGTCGGCTGGCCGACACCTCGGCTGTCACGCAGCGGGTCGTCGTGCCGTCGGCCAGCGGACCATCATCGCCGCGAGCCGGTGGGGCACGGGGGCGCCACCACCAGCAGGGGGGACGGACCGGGACGGCGGTCTTGGGGGACCTGCCGTCCCGATCCCGACGCCCGGCCGTCGGGGGGACAGGCCGGGCGTCGGATGCGAGGGGTCTGGGACGCGAACGATGGCGATACACGCAGCGACTGCCCGACGCGCGACCCTTCGGGTTCGGCTCCTCGGCGCCCTCGACGTGCGCACCGCCCGTGGCCAGGTCGTCCAGCTCGGTGGCCGCCACGCCCCCGCGCTGTTCGCCCTGCTCGTCCTGTCACGCCGACCGCGATCCCGTGAGGCGATCGCCGCGGACCTCTGGCCCGAGGCGGACGCGACCTCGGCCGGCTCGCTCCGGCAGGCCCTGTGGCTCGTCCGGCACGGGCTGCAGCAGGCGGGCGTGGCGCCGGATTCGATCCTCGACGTTCGCCCCGAGTCGATCGGCATCCAGCCCGACAGCCGCCTCGAGGTCGACGTGGTCGCCTTCGAGCAGTGTCTCGACGATCGCACGTGCGGACCCGAAGGCGCCATCGACCTGTATCGCGGCGACCTGGTCGAATCCCTCGGGCACGACTGCTTCGCCGCCGAGCGCGAGCGACTGGCGGATCGCTACGAGGATGCCCTCGTGACCGTCGCGCACCTGCGGCTGACGGCGGGCGACCTGACGGGGGCGCGGCGCGCGGCCGAGGCGGTCATCGCCCGCGATCCGCTGCGCGAGGAGGCGCACGCCATCCTCATCGTGGTGTACGGGCTCATCGGCTCGCGCTCGCAGGTCGTGCGGCAATACCGGCGACTCCAGACCGTGCTGGCCCGCGAGCTCGGCGAGCCGCCACTCCCCGAGACGGATGCGGCGTACCGGTTGGCGATGCGCCACGTCGTCCGGCGCTCGCTCGAGCAGGCCGCTCTCGTCGAAGGCGAGCGCCGCCCGAACCTCGTCGCCGTCAGCTCCTGACGCGACGGCCCGGCACCGGTCGGCGAGTCCTCCCGGCTTCCGGGCTACGATTGCGCGCATGGCACCCCATCGGATCGCGCCCCGCCGCCCCGGCACCGTCGTCCTCGGCCTCGCCATCGCGTTGATCGCCGCCGGATGCTCCGCGGCGGGGACGGGCGGGCCCTCCCCGGAGAGCGCAACCCCCTCGGAGCGGCCCGGGACATCCGTCGGACCACGGCCGACGTTCGCCCCGACGAGCGCGCCCGTCACGGGCGAGGTGCCGGCCGCGGTGATGACGGCCGTGCAGGCCGACCTGAGTGCCAAGACCGGCAAGGACGCCTCGACGGCTACCGTCGTCAAGGCCGAGGCGGTCACCTGGCCCGATGGCTCTCTGGGCTGCCCACAGCCCGGGATCATGTACACCCAGATGGTCCAGCCCGGCTACCAGGTCGTCCTCGAGCTCGACGGCACGACCTACGACTACCGGGTCGCCGGCGAGGGCACCGTGATCCGGCTGTGCGAGGGCCTGAAGCCCGCCGCGAGCGGCTGATCCCGGCGGCGCCCCACGAAGGCGCGCCACCGGGATCCGCTGGTCAGGGCGTGACCAGGATCTTGCGTGCTTCCTTGCCGGCGGCGGCGCCGCCGTGCATGTCGGTGTCGAAGCGGTACGCGTTGTTGACGAGCAGCAGCCCGATCTCGGTCGGGTTGACGAAGTCCGGTGCGGCATCGACCACCGTCATCGGCAGCGAACCGCCCGCGGGCACGTCGCCGCTCGTGAGGAAGTCGGGGTCGAAGAGGCCGAGCCAGTGCTCGCCGAGCGGTGCGACGGTGATCCCGTCGATGCTGTCGGTCAGGTTGCCGGTGAAGAAGTCGTCGTACGCGCCGATCGACATGTCCATCGGCTGGAAGAAGTTCGTGGCGTTCATCCCGATCTGCTCGCCGCAGATCGTGAGGAGGGAGTTGGCGTCGTTGGTGCCGTTGTCGGCGTAGAAGAACGCGGTCGGCACGGCGTCGGGGTCGTTCAGGTCGAACGAGTAGACGAGCCAGGTCGCGTCGGCGCCGCTGACCGGTGCCGTGAACAGGACGAAGTCGGGCGCGCCGTCCTGGTTCGTGTCGAGCAGGACGTCGAACTCCTGGGGGAAGGCCCCGATGGTGCTGTGCCGCGCCCAGGTGTTGATGGCGATGACGTAGACGAACGACTCGTCCGCCGAGCAGTAGTCGGCCGGCACCGGGAACGTCTGCACGCCGACCGACTTGAGGTCGATGATCGGCGTGTTCGTCCCGCGCCGGGCGACCGGCAGCTGGGCGCTCCGCGCGACGAGCGAGTAGCTGTCGACCGTGCCCAGGCCGATGCCGGCGTTGGTCACCGCGACGGTGTCGCCCTCGGCGACCGAGACCGGCGCGGAGATGGACGCGGACTTGCGTGGCAGGAGCTGCCACGGCAGGTGCATCCGCTTCGCGTTGTCGGTCGTGGTCGAGGTGTCGTCGAGCCAGATGTAGCCGTCGTATTCGAGCTTGCTCAGCATCGCCGCATCGGTCGCATGCAGGCCGGCGTCGAGCTGCCACGCCCGCAGCCTCGACCCGTGGACGACCATGTGCACGCGGAACGTCCGCGACGCATGGCTCGACACGGTGATCGAGGACGGCGTGGAGACGTCGATCGCGGCGTTCGTCCGGTCATCGCTGAACCGGAAGGTCGAGCTGATCTTCCACGTCCGGGACCGGCTGCTGTAGTTGTGGACCACGACCGTCTTGTCGATGCTCGTGATGCGCTGGGTGGCGTCGAGGAACCCGAACGAGAGCGTGGCACGCTTCGTGGACTGGTCCCACGCGGCCGCCGTCGCGCCGAGGGCGCGATCGACGCGGACCTCGCCACCGCCGATGCGGGTGATCGGCGCGAGCCGGCCGGGCTCGGTCTTGAGGTTGTTGTAGACCTTCGTCTCGGCGTTGTTGACGATCAGCGCCTTGAGCTCGTCGATGGTCCGCGACGGGAAGGCCTGCATGAGCAGGGCCAGCGACCCGGTGACCATCGGCGTGGCGCCGGAGGTGCCGCCGAACGCGGCCATGCCCGTCCCGGAGCCGGCGACCGCCGACACCGAGGCGCCGGGGGCGCCGACCTCGGGCTTGATGTCGTTGTATGGCGAGGACGGCCCCCGCGACGAGGTGCTGGACATGCTGCCCTTGAGTGGGATCGACTGCGCGCCGATCGACACCGTCACGGTGTCGGTGGTGAGGGCGCCCTTGATGGCCTCGCTCAGGCTCTGCTGGATCGAGATGGCCGGCACGAAGGTCGTGCCGCCGCCGTACGAGAACGGATACGCGTCACCTGGGGCGATGAGCCCGATGATCGCGGCCGTCGCGCCGGCGAGGGCCGCGCGCTCGACCTTGAGGCTCACGGCGCAGCCGCCGCGGTCGATCAGGGCCACCTTGCCGGTCGGGTCGGCGAGGTACGGATCCTCGGGACTGCCGGGCTCGATGGAGTCCGCCGGGCAGCCTTGCCCGACGTAGGTCACGTTGCCCGCGAAACCGGTCGTGAAGCCGGACCAGTCGAGGACCTCGGTGTTCGGGTACGTGCCGGCGATCGCGGGCGGTGCGCTCACGATGAGCGGGAAGGCGACCGCGCTGGGCACCTGGGTCTCCGCCACCGCGAAGGCGGTCTTGGCGTTGGCCGGCGTGCCCGCGATGTACGGCAGGTCGCCGCCATTGCCGGCCGCCGCGACCGTCAGGACGCCCAGGCGCGAGGCGGTGTCGATGGCCAGCGAGAGGTCTTCATCGAAGGCCTCGCCGTAATCGGCGCCGAGGGACATGTTCAGGACGTCGAGATGGTCGGCGCTGCTGCCGTCGCCGTTGGGATCGAGCGCCCAGTCCATGGCGCCCATCAGGCCGACGCCGGAGCAGGCCGTGTCGACCGCCGAGCAGACCTTGAGCGCGAACAGCTGCGCCTTCGGGGCGACGCCATGCGTGCCGCCGATGATGTCGGCCACGTGGGTGCCGTGCCCTTCGAAGTCGATGGGGTCGGGGTCGGGATCCTCGATGCCGTCATCGCCCGGCCAGCTCTCACCGATGAAGTCGAAGCCGCCGACGACGCGACTGGTCGGGAAGAGACCGTCGAGCGTCGTGTTGCGGGTGTCATCGTTCGTGGTCCCGTAGGCCGCCTCGTAGGCGGCGGCCGTGCCGGCACCGCCGAACTCGACGTGCGTGTAGTCGATGCCGCTGTCGACGACGCCGACGCGGATCCCCTTGCCGTCGAACCCCTTGTTGTGGACCGCGGTCGCCCCGATATAGGGGACGGTCTCGGAGAGGGCCTTCTGGTAGTTCACGACGGGTCGGATCGAGATCACGTTCGGGTTGCGCGCGATGGCCTTGAGCTGGCGCGCGTCGACCTGCATCGCGACGATGTTGGTCGCGAGGTGCGTCTGCCCGAGGATCCGGACCTTGGCGTCGAGCCGGCGGACGCTCGCGATGAACGAGCGCTGCTGGTCGCGGACGCGCTGGCCCTGGGCCCGCTCCGCGTCGGCACCGGCGGCCGCCAGCGTCGTCGAGGGCGCCGCCTTGAGGCGGACGTAGACCTTCTGGCGGCCGGTCGCGGCCGCAAGGCTCTTGTGGATCTTGCTCGTCAGGGTCTTGTCCGTGGCGGGCTTGGCCAGCTTCAGCGCCTTGATCGAGTCGGGAAGCTGCCGTGTCGGGACGACGGGCGAACGACCCACCGCCAGGCCGGGCAGGAGCCCGAAGAGGAGCACGACGACGGCCACGCTCGCGACCAGGATGCGGCGGTTCATGGACCTCCCCTTCAGGCGGCTGCCTGTCACTCCCACCCTATCGTCGAGCGGGCGGCCAGGACCTCATCCGCAGGGCACGTGAAGGGTGCGGCGACGAGGGCACGGACGGCGCAACGACGGATCGATCGACCGGTCGGGCCTCCCGAGCCGACCGGACGCGGCGTCAAGGTACTCCGCGCCGAGCGGCCGGGTCAACGCGGGAATGTTGACCGGTGCCAGGAAGCACCGGGGCGGCTCAGGGCAGCTTGTCGACGAGCTCCCTGACGGCCGCCGCCGACGCCTGGAATGCCGCCGTTTCCTCGGTCGTCAGCGAGATCTCGAAGACGCGCTCGAGGCCGGCCGCGCCGACGACGATCGGGACGCCGACCACGAGCCCGTCGACCCCGAATTCGCCTCGCAGGAGGACGGCACAGGGCAGCACGCGCTTGCGGTCGTGGAGGATGGATTCGACCATCTCGAACGTGCTCGCGGCCGGCGCGTAGAAGGCCGAACCGGTCTTGAGCAGGGCGACGACCTCCGCACCGCCGTTCGCGGTCCGCTCCTCGAGCGCCCGGACCCGGTCGGCCGGCAGGAGCTCGGTGATGGGCACGCCCGCGACCGTCGAGTAGCGCGAGAGCGGGACCATCGTGTCGCCGTGGCCGCCGAGGACGAAGGCGTGGGTGTCCTCGACGCTGACCCCGAGCTCCTGGGCGATGAAGGTCCGGAACCGGGCCGAGTCGAGCACGCCGGCCATCCCCAGGACGCGTTCCCGGGGGAAGCCCGACGCCTGGAGCGCCACGTGGCACATGGCGTCGAGCGGGTTCGTGACGATGATGAGGATCGCGTCCGGCGAGTGACGCACGGCCGACTCGACGACCGAGCGGACGATGCCGGCGTTCTTCATCAGCAGGTCGTCGCGGCTCATCCCGGGCTGGCGGGCCAACCCGGACGTCACGACGATGATGTCCGAGCCGGCGGTGTCGGCGTAGTCGTTCGTGCCGATGATCCGGGCGTCATGCCCCACCACCGGAGCCGCCTCGGCAAGGTCCAGCCCCTTGCCCTGGGGCAGGCCCTCCACGATGTCGACGAGGACGACGTCGGCGAGGCCGGCCTCCGCGATGCGCTGCGCGGTCGTCGCGCCGACATTGCCGGCGCCGACGACGGTGACCTTGTGTCGGGGCATGGGACGAGCGGCCTCCTGCTGGGCGGGTCGGACGGGTCGGGCGACGAGGGCCCGGGCGTCGGCTGCGGATGGCCATCCTAGCGCGACCGATGTGCGTTCGCGGGCGCGGCTTCCGACGGATGCCGAGCCGTCACATGGACGCTCGTCGATGGCCTGAGCGGGTGTCAGGGACGAGGCTGAGACCCTCCTCCCTCGTAACGGAGTCGTTCGATGACCGGCACCTATGCCCTCCTCGGGATCCTGCTCCTCCTCGTCGCCATCCCCCTCGGGCTGATGATCGCGCCGCTCGTGCTCGGGATCATCCTCGTCGTCGTCGCGTACCGGCGCCTCGGCCGGGCCGTCGGCGCCTCCGATGCAGCGTTCGCGTGATGGGACTCGCCCTGTTCGGACTCGTCGTGCTGGTCGTCCCGGCCGTCGTCGTCCTCGGCGTCCTGGCGCTGACCGGGCTGGTCGTCGCGTCGCTCGCGAGTTCCGACGAGGTGCGCGCCGGCGGTGGCCTGCGCGCCGCCCTGATCAGCCCGCGCCCGGATCCGGCGTAGCACCGCTCGCGGGCGTCCCCTCTGGGACCCGGGGTCCGGCGGCCGTGATCGCCGGGCCGACGCCGTCCGCGTACGCCGCGAAGTTGTCCGCGAACATGCGTGCCAGGCGGGCTGCCGCGGCGTCGTAGGCGGCCGGGTCGGCCCAGGTCGTGCGCGGGTCGAGGAAGGCCGCCGGCACATCGGGGCAGGCGGTCGGGACCTCGACGCCGAAGATGGGGTCGATCCTTGTCGGCACCGCCGCGAGGCGACCCTCGAGGGCAGCCCGGACCATCGATCGGGTATGGGCGATGTTCATCCGCTCCCCGGTCCCGTACGGACCGCCGGTCCACCCGGTGTTCACGAGCCAGACCGGGACGTCCCAGCGCTCGAGACGCTCGACCAGCATCGATGCGTACTCGCCGGGATGGCGCGGCATGAACGGCGCCCCGAAGCAGGCCGAGAACGTCGCCTTCGGCTCGCGCACCCCGACCTCGGTCCCTGCGAGCTTGGCCGTGTAGCCGCTGATGAAGTGGTACGCCGCCTGCTCGTGGGTCAGGCGGGAGATGGGCGGCAGCACGCCGAACGCGTCGGCGGTCAGGAACACGACGTTGCGCGGCTGCCCGGCCATGCCCGTCGGATCGGCATTGCCGATGAACTCGAGCGGGTAGGCGCCCCGGGTGTTCTCCGTGAAGCGCTCCGAGGAGAGGTCCAGTTCGCGTGTGCGCGGGTCGAGGTCGACGTTCTCGAGGACCGTCCCGAACCGGCGCGTCGTCTGGAAGATGTCGGGCTCGTACATCGGGGACAGGCGGATGGTCTTGGCGTAGCAGCCGCCTTCGAAGTTGAAGACGCCCTCGTGGCCCCAGCCGTGCTCGTCGTCGCCGATGAGCCGCCGGTTCGGGTCGGCCGACAGCGTGGTCTTGCCGGTCCCCGACAGCCCGAAGAAGACCACCGAGTCCCCTGCCTCGCCGACGTTCACCGCCGAATGCATCGGCAGCACGCCCTCGTCGGGCAGCAGGTCGTTCATGACCGTGAACGCGCTCTTCTTGATCTCGCCGGCGTACTCGGTCCCGACGATGATGATCTCCATCCGTTTGAGGTGGATGAGGATCGCGGTCTCGGTGCGCGTCCCCTCGGTCGCCGGGTCGGCCTTGAACGAGGGGATGCAGATGATCGTGAAGTTCGGGCGGAACGTCGCGAGGTCCTCGGCGCTCGGCCGGCGGAACAGGTTGCGCGCGAACACGCTGGCCCACGCGGTCTCGGTGTAGACGCGCAGCGAGCGCCGGTGCCCGGGGTGGGCGCCGATGAAGCAGTCCTGGGCGTACAGGTCGCGGTCCGCGCAGTAGGCGACGAGCCGGGCGCGCAGGCGGTCGTAGTGCGCCTCGCTGATCGGCCGGTTGACCGGGCCCCACCAGATGTGGTCACGGCTCGAGGGCTCGTCGACGATGAACTTGTCCTCCGGCGAACGGCCGGTGTGCCGCCCGGTCCGGACGACGAGCGGCCCCTCGGCGGCGATCAGGCCTTCGCCGTGGCGGATCGCATCCTCGACCAGCTCGGCGCGCGAGACGTTGGCGCGCACGGTGCGGCCGAGGGCGGGACTGGTGGCAGCGGCACTGTGGGTGACCATCGAGGGCTCGGACTCCTTGGCACGGGCGATCACGGTACGGATCGACCGGCCGCGCGTGACGCTCGCCGAGGCGAGCGGGAGTCGGCTTCCACAGTCGCGTTCCGCCGACTCTACCACGTTGCGGACGGGTGTCATCCCGGTTGCGGGATGGTGCCGGTGCACGCTCGCCCCAGCGGCCACCGCGTGGCCCTTTTTGCGCGTCTTGGTGCGTCCGCGCGACGGATGGGTGCGCCGACGCCACGAACGGGACCATCGAGCCCCGTCGAGCGGGACCTCCGGCGCGCTCCGTCGCTCGCGCTCGGGTCTAGCGTCCTTGGCACGCGAGGTCGGACTCCGACGCCCGGAGCTCACCGGGCATCGACCACGCGAACGATCGGCTCCGCACCACGTCGAGCGCGACGTTCCACGGAGGTAGAGATGCACCAAGGCAAACGACGGCTCTCGCTCATCCTCGGGTTGACGGTGCTCGCGATCGCGGTGGCCTTCCCCGCGAGCGCCGCCGCGGCCCGGTTCATCCCGCCCGAGGTCGCGGGCTCCCACACGTGGACCGGCGTGACCTGCGCCGGCAACCCGGTCAGCGTCACCTACCACGTCACCGACCGTGGTCGCGCCGTCTTCGACAGCGCCACCGGTGGCCGCGCCCGCGTGCGCTGGCTCTGGCACGGTTTCCGGGTCCATTTCAATGGAACCAGCACCCGGGTCATGGTCTGGACCACGTGGCGCCGCGGCGTGCTGCAGCTCCACGTTCGATCCTGGTCCCGTTTCTGTCCGCCACCCGCGGATCCGCCCAGCGGCGACCCGCCCCCCACCGACGACCCGGGGAACGACAGCCCTCCAGGCTGATCCCCACCCTCGCTTCCGAGAGAGCGCCGCGGAGCCACCCGCGGCGCTTTCTCGTTGTCCCCGGGGGTTCGTTGCATCTGGGGTCCCCGCCTTGACGCTCCGGGGCGCCGGCCCGTAGCATCGGGGGACAACCGAAGAGCTCTTATCAAGAGTTGGCTGAGGGACCGGCCCGTTGACGCCACGACAACCTACCGACCGAGTCGGCAAGGTGCCAATTCCGGGCAGGACCTCCTGCGAGATATGGGCCTCCCTTCGGAGCCTCCCTGACTCGACCCAGCGGTCGCTTCCCGTCATCCCGGTCCCGAGGCCAGCGTGCCTACCCGGAGCGACCGATGACGACCGAGACACTATCGAGCCAGCCCACCAGCACGACGGACACGCCGCATGCGGCTGCACCGTCCGATGCGAGCGCGGGGGCGCGCATCCTCGGCATGCGCTGCCGCAACTGCGGCCTGGGTGCGCCGATCGGACTCTCATACGTCTGTCCGGCCTGTTTCGGGCCGCTCGAGGTGGCGTACGACCTGTCCGTGGTGGGCCGGACGCTGACCCGCTCCGCGATCGCGGGTCGCGACCCCGGGATCTGGCGGTACGTCGAGCTCCTCCCGGTCGATGCCGTCCCGGCTCGCGCGCTGCCGGTCGGCTCCACCCCGCTCGTCGCTGCCGATCGGCTGGCGCCGGCCCTCGGCCTCGAGCGCCTCTGGATCAAGGACGACACCCGCAATCCCTCGCTGAGCTTCAAGGACCGGGCGGTCGCCGTCGCGGCCGCGCGTGCGGTCGAATTCGGCGTCCCGGCGCTCGCCTGCGCCTCGACCGGAAACCTGGCCGGCGCGACCGCCGCCGCCGCGGCCGCCGTCGGGCTGCCGGCCTACGTGTTCATCCCGGCCGACCTCGAACCGGCCAAGGTCGACCACGCCCTCGCCTATGGCGCGACGGTCGTGCCGATCGAGGGCACGTACGACGACGTGAACCGCCTGTGCCTCGAGGTCGCCGACGAGACGGGCTGGGGGTTCGTGAACATCAACCTCCGCCCGTTCTACGCGGAGGGTTCCAAGACGCTCGCGTACGAGATCGCCGAGTCGCTCGGCTGGCGGGCACCCGACGTGATCGTCGCCCCGGTCGCGTCGGGCGCGATGTTCACGCGCATCGCGCGCGGCTTCGAGGAGCTCGTGGAGCTCGGGCTCATCGCGCCGCACCCGATCCGCTTCGTCGGCGGTCAGGCCGCCGGCTGCGCCCCGGTCGCGACCGCGTTCGAGCGCGGCACCGACGTCATCGAACCGGTCCGCGAGCCCGACACGATCGTCCGCTCGCTGGCCATCGGGAACCCGGCCGACGGGCGCTACGCGGTCGAGCTCGCTCGCGACAGCGGCGGCTCCGTCGAGGCCATCGACGATCCGACGACGGCCGCGGCCATCCGCGAGGTGGCCCGGCTCGAAGGCATCTATCCGGAGACGGCCGGCGGGGTCACGCTCGCCGCCGCCGCGGCGGCCCGGGAACGCGGGGTCATCCGCCCCGGCGACGAGGTCGTCGCGCTGCTGACCGGGAACGGCCTCAAGACGCCCGACGCCCGGACCCTCGGCCACGGCGACGGCATCGCCCGGCCGGGCGAGCCGGGGCTGGCCCCGGCGCTGCGGCCCAGCCTGGCGGCCTTCGAGCGCTGGCTCGAAACGGGCGTGGCATGAGCGCGGTCCGCATCCCCCCGACACTTCGGACGGCGACCGGGGGCGCCAAGCAGGTCGAGGTCCCCGGCGGCACGGTCCGCGAGGTCGTCGCCCGGCTCGTGACCGACTACCCCGGGCTCGAGAGCCAGCTCCTCGCCCCCGACGGCGACCTCAACCGCTTCGTGAACGCCTTCCTCAACGACACCGACATCCGCCATCTCCAGGCGCTCGACACGCCCGTCGGCGAGGGCGACACGCTCGTGCTGCTGCCGGCGATGGCCGGCGGCTGACGGCGACGGCCGGCGGCTGACCCCCGCTCAGCCGGGGACCGGCGCATCGGCGGCGATCAGCCCGCTCGACCGGAGATCGGCCCACAGCGCCGCCGGGATCGGCAGCCGCAGCAGTCGTGGGTACTCCTCGAGATGGTCGACGCTGCGGACGCCGGCGATCAGCCCGGCCACCGCCGGGTGGGCCAGCGGGAACTGCATCGCGGCGGCGCGCAGTGGGACGTCGTGACGCGCGCACGCGGCCGCGAGCGCCTGGGCGCGAGCGATCACCGCCGGGGACGCCGGCGCGTACTCGAAGTGCGTCCCGGGTCGCGGGTCGGCGAGCACGCCGCTGTTCATGACCCCGCCGACGAGGACGGCGATCCCCTGCGCCTCGCACAGGGGAAGCAGCCCTGCCAGGGCGTCCTGGTCCAGAAGGGTGTACCGGCCGGCGAGGAGGAACGCGTCGACCTCCGTTTCGGTCGCGAACCGGGCGAGCATCGCCGACTGGTTCATGCCCACGCCGATGGCCCGGACGACGCCCTCGTCGCGCAGTCGATGGAGTGCCGGGTAGGCGCCGTCGATGGCCTCGGCCCAGTGGTCGTCCGGGTCGTGGATGAAGACCAGGTCGATCCGGTCGAGGCCGAGCCGACCGAGGCTCTCCTCGAGTGACCGGCGCACCCCGTCGGCGCTGTAGTCGAAGACCATCCGGCGGTCCCCGACGTCGGCGTAGAACGCGTCGCGCCGGCCCGCGAGCGCCTGTCGGTCGATGTCGGCGCCGGGCGGGAGCGTTCCCGTCGTCCGAACGAGCCGCCCGACCTTGGTCGAGAGCACGAACGCGTCGCGCGGTCGCTCGCGAAGCACCGTGCCAAGCCGTCGCTCAGCCGCGCCGTATCCGTACAGCGGGGCGACGTCGAACGTCCGGATCCCGAGCTCCCAGGCGCGTTCGATCGTGCGGACGGCGCTGTCGTGGTCGACGGCACGGAACAGTCCCCCGATCGGGGCGCACCCGAAGCCGAGCCGGGTCACCTCGAGCCCGGTGCGGCCGATGCGCCGGCGTTCGGTGGGATCCACGGGCACCGCGACGACTCCTCGAGGTGGACGACGGAGGGTGGACCCAGAGTACCGTGCGACCATGACCGAGCGCGCGGACGTCGCGATCATCGGCGGAGGCATCGTCGGGCTCGCCACGGGACTCCGGCTGCTCGAGGCACGACCGGGGATCCGTCTCGCCATCATCGAGAAGGAGCCGGCGCTCGCCACCCACCAGTCGGGGCACAACTCGGGCGTGGTCCACGCCGGCCTGTACTACGCGCCGGGGTCGCTCAAGGCGACGCTCTGCCGGGAGGGCAAGGCCGCCCTCGAGACCTACGCCGAGGCGCACGGCATCCCGATCCGCTACCCCGGCAAGCTCGTCGTGGCCCTCACCGAGGACGAGCTGCCGCGACTGGCCGACATCCGCGACCGCGCCACCGTGAACGGCGTGGACGGCCTCGAGGAGGTCGGGCCGGAGCGGATCCGCGAGCTCGAGCCGAAGGCCGCCGGCATCCGCGGCCTCTGGTCGCCGCGGACGGGCATCGTCGACTTCCGCGCGGTCGCGCTCGCGTTCGCCGACGACCTGCGCGCGGCCGGCGCCGTCATCCACACGAGCCGCGAGGTGACGGGGATCCGCGAGCGAGCGCGACGGCGTGGCCCTCGAAACCACGACCGGCGACCTCGAGGCGGCCCATATCATCGCCTGCGCCGGGCTCCACGCCGACCGCGTGTCGGCGATGAGCGGCGACGTCGGCCGCGACGTGCCGCGGATCGTGCCGTTCCGCGGCGACTACTACACGCTCGCGCCGGACGCCCGCGCGCTGGTGACCCGGCTCCTCTACCCGGTCCCCGACCCGCGGTTCCCGTTCCTCGGCGTGCACTTCACGCCCCGCCACGACGGCGCCGTATGGGCCGGCCCGAACGCCGTCCTTGCCCTCGCGCGCGAGGGCTACCGGCGCACCGACATCGACCTGCGCGATCTCGCCGGTACGCTCACGTTCCGGGGCTTCCAGCGGCTGGCGGCCAGGTTCTGGCGGATGGGCGCGGCCGAGATGTGGCGCGACCTCTCGAAACGCGCCTACGTCCGCGAGATGCAGCGCTACCTGCCGGACCTGCGCGCGGACCAGGTCCGCTTCGGACCGTCCGGCGTGCGCGCCCAGGCCGTCGCCCGGGACGGCACGATGGTCGACGACTTCAGCCTCGGCGGGGGCGGCCGGCTCCTCCACGTCCGCAACGCCCCGTCACCGGCGGCCACCTCGAGCCTGGCGATCGGCCGCATGCTGGCTGAGACGGCGGTCGAACGGTTCGGGCTCGCCTGACGCCCGGCCGGTCGCTCAGGCCCGGTCGAGGGCCTGGGCGAGATCGGCGAGCAGGTCGTCGATGCCCTCGATGCCGACCGAGAGCCGGACGAGCGAGGGATCCACCTCGAGCTCGGACCCGGCGACCGAGGTATGGGTCATCGCCGCCGGGATCTCGACGAGCGACTCGACGCCGCCGAGCGACTCCGCGAGGGTGAACCAGCGGGTCGCCTCCGCGAACGCGGTCGCCCGATCCGCGGCGCCGCGATCGTGGCGGCCCCCGGGTGCCGGAACGAAGGAGACCATCCCGCCCAGGCCCGGGTAGCGGACGTCGGCGACATCCGGTCGCCCGCGCAGGAACGCCGCGACGCGGACGGCATTCGACCCGTGGCGCTCCATGCGCAGGTGGAGGGTCCGCAGGCCACGCAACACCAGGAAGCAGTCGAGCGGCCCGGGCACGGCCCCCATCGCGTTCTGGAGGAAGCGCAGCCGCTCGCCGACCGCCTCGTCCGAGGTCACGGCCACGCCAAGGATCGTGTCGGAATGGCCGGCGAGGTACTTCGTCGCGGAATGGAAGACCACGTCGGCCCCGAGTGCCAGCGGGCGCTGCAGGGCCGGGGTGGCGAACGTGTTGTCGACGACGACCAGCGGCCGGCGCCCGCCTTCGGCCACCCGCCGTCGCACGGTCTCGACGACGGCCGCGATGTCGATGACCTTGAGATGGGGGTTCGAGGGCGTCTCGAACCAGACGAGACGGGTCTTCTCGGAAAGCGCCTCCCACAGGACGTCGGGACCGGCGGCGAGGTCCGCATAGCGGGTCTCGACACCGGCGCCGCGGCGCACGCGCTCGAGGTAGCGGAACGTCCCGCCGTACAGGTCATCGCCGGCCACCACCTCGTCGCCCGGTCCGGCCAGCTCCGCGAGCGCCGCGGTCACGGCCGAGCCGGAAGCGAACGCGATCCCGTGCGTCCCGCCCTCGAGCGCGGCGACGGCCCGCTCAAGGCGCTCGCGCGTCGGGTTCTGCGACCGCGCGTACTCGTAGCCACGTCGCGGCCGGCCGACCCCGTCCTGCGCGTAGGTGCTCGTCTGGTAGATCGGTGGCGAGACCGCGCCGGTCAGCTCGTCGGGCTCGGCGCCGGCATGGACGGCGAGCGTGTCCAGGCTCGCCGGTCGCTCGGCGTCGGTCGGGTGCTCGGGCATGGCGGCCATGATGGCACCGCCGCCATCAGGGTGTGACGGTCCAGACGTCGAGGTCGAACACCAGCTCCTGACCGTCGATGTCGTCGAGCTGGACGCCGGTCTGCCGGAAGCCGAAATGGGCGACCACCGCGAGCGACGCGGCGTTGTCGGGGGCGATCGATGCCCGGAACCGGGTGACGCCGTGCTCGCGCGCCGCCCAGTCGAAGAGGGCGGTGATGGCCTCGGCGGCCACCCCGCGGCGCCGGTACTCGGGCTCCACGTGATAGCCCACCTCCACCCGGCCGTCCGGCCCGGGCGGGGCGTGGAACCCGACGGATCCGATGATCCAGCGGCGGGCCGGCGGGTCCTCGTCGGTCAGCACGATCGCCCGGCCGAGCCACGGTTGCGCCTCCGGGTCGAGCGCGAGATCCGCGATCCGGAACTGGAGGAAGCCGTCGAGCCGGTCCGGGAGGTCCGGTGGGACGCCGGCGCCGATCTCGTCGGCCGCCGCGGCGAGGTCGCGTCCGAGCAGCGCGCGCATGAACGGCACGGACATGCTGACGAGCTCGAACCGGGGGGTCGGGATGGTCGGCACCTCGGACACGCCGGCCATCATGGCATCCGACGCATCCGTCGACGTCGAGTGGACGTATCTCCGACAGAACGTGATACATTCCAGACGCACGTTTTTCGAGCCGCCAGGGAGCCCTGATGCGCACCGCCGCCACCGACACCACGAGTCCATCCACGCCGATCTCCCCACGCGACCGGCTCCTCGGCTGGAAGGAGATCCTCGAGACCGCGAATCCGCCGGAGTCGCGCCCGCTCGACACGGTCGGCAAGTGGCTGGTGATCACCCGGGCGGCCGTCTTCCCGATGACGATCTGGTCCGGGCTCATCGGCGGGCTGCTCGCCGTCGCGGCCGCGCCCTCGCTCGGCGTGACCGTCGACTACGGTCTGCTGGCGCTGTCGGTCGTCGGCCTCGTCCTCGCCCATGCCGCGAACAACATGATCAACGACTACTTCGACACGACCGGCGGCATCGACACCGAGGGGTACGTTCGCGCGTTGTACGCACCCCACCCGATCCTGTCGGGCTGGGTGACGAAGCGCCAGCTGACGGCCGCGATCCTCACGCTCAACGTCATCGACGCGACGATCATGCTGTACCTCACCGCCGTCCGCGGACCGTTGATCCTCGCGTTCGCGCTGGCCGGTCTCTTCGTCTCCGTGTTCTATGTCGCCCCGCCGATCCGGCTCAAGTACCACGGCCTCGGCGAGCCAGGCGTGTTCCTCGTCTGGGGTCCGTTGATGGTCGGCGGCACGTTCCTGGCGGCGACCGGGGTCGTCCCGGGCTGGGTGCTGCTCGCGTCGGTGCCGTACGCGCTCATCGTGACCGCGGTGCTCTTCGGCAAGCACATCGACAAGATCGAGGCCGACACCAAGCTCGGGGTCCGGACCCTGCCGGTGATCCTCGGCGAGGCGCGTGCCCGGGTCGTCGGCTCGTGGCTGATGATCTCGTTCTACCCGCTCACGCTGCTGATCGTGGCGGTCGGGCTCGTCGGGCCGTGGGTCCTGCTCGTCGCCCTGGGGATCCCGCGACTCCTGGGCGTCCTGAAGGTCTTCGGGCAGCCGAAGCCGGCCGGGCCGCCACCCGGCTACCCGGAGCGCGGCTGGCCGCTGTGGTTCGTCGGCTGGGCGTTCATCCACACGCGCCGTGCCGGCGGGCTGTTCACGCTCGGCCTGCTGCTGGACGTGCTGCTGCCCATGACGCTGCCCTGGCTGTAGGGCCCGACGCCGGCGCGACTCGGATCGGCCACGTCTCGAGTGCCGCAGGCACGAGGTTCGTGATGGCGAGCGGATCGCGGCGCCGAGCGCGGGGCTGCGTCATCTCGGATCCCTCGACGGTGTGGCCCGTCGCACCGGTCGAGTGCGACGGGCCGCAGTCCCCCGGCTAGTTGTTGCTGCCGATGCCCACGATCACGTCGCTCCCGCCCGATCCGTCCGCTGCCGGCCCGACGGTGACCGAGCCGCCGAAGGAGCCGGTCTCGTCGCGCGCGACCACCCAGACATAGCTGCCGCTGGCCGACGTCGTCGAGATGATCTTCAGGCCCGCCTTCGGGATCTGCCCCTCGTAGAACGACTTCAGCGAGTCCGGCGAGTCGGTCGAGTGATAGACCGCGTACCAGTAGCCTTCGGTCGTCGTCTTGGACGTCTCCGACGAGTTCGGCGGCTTGAGCTGATCCCCGACGGCGGCCGCTTCCTCGGCACTGCCGGTGCCCGAACCGGAGTCCGCGGTGGCCGCAGCGCCGTTGCCGCTCCCGCTCCCGGCGTCGGCCGTCGCCGCCGCGCCCGTGCCGTTTCCGGCGTCGGCCGGTGCACTCGAAGCAGCCGAGCCACCACAGCCCACCACCAGCAGCGCGACCAGCAGCGCCATCACGCTCGTTCGGATCGACGTCATCCCGTTCCTCCCTTGTGCGACTCGCCGGGCCGGGACCAGCGGTCCGACTCGACGTCGACGGCTTCGACGATCCGCTCCGTCTCGATCCCGGCCCTGCTGGCCACCCGTTCGACGTCACTCGCGCTCCGGGCCTCGATGAGGTGGAACCCCATCTCATCGGTCGGCACCAGGTACGACGCGACGTGCCGGATGTCACCGGTCGGATCGGCCCCGGCGGCCAGACGGAGTCCGTCCACGTCGGTGCTGAACCGCTCCGGGCTGCCGTCTGGGACGTAGGTCTCGAGGACGAAGCTCGTCACGGGCCGAACGTAGGCGACGCCGGAGCGTGCCCGATACAGAGGTTTCCCTAGACCTTCGCCGAGCGCCGCCATCGCCGCGGCACCGGTGGTGTCAGGCGGCGGGACCGGCCCGGAACTGCGCCGCGAGCTCGGCACGTGAGCGGACGCCGAGCTTCTCGTAGACGCGGGTGAGCGTCACCTCGACCGTCTTCACGCTCAGGACGAGTTCCGCCGCGACCTCCTTGTTCGACCGACCCTCTGCCACGAGCCCGGCGATCCGCGCCTCCCCCGCCGTCAGGTCGCTCTCACCGGGAGCACGCCGGCCCGGGATGCGCGCGAGCTCGCGCTCGGCCATCGTGACGAATGGCGGCATGCCGAGCGCCGCGAAGATCGCCCCGGCCCGTTCGGCGGTCTCCCGTGCGTCCCGGTAGCGACGGTCGCGGCGCTGCGCGGCCGCCAGCGCCAGCAGGGCTCGACCGACATCCGGCGGCAATGCGGCCTCGTCGGCGACCGCCGCCTCCAGTTCCGGGATGGCGGCTGCGACCTCGCCCCGCGCGGCTAGCAAGGTGCCCCAGGCGCGCCGACGGAGGGGTGCCGCCCAGCGGGGCGGCGCCGCGTCGACGAGTCCGTCGAACGCCGCCAGCGCGTCCGCGGCCTGTGGCAGCCGGCCGGCCATCGCAGCGATCTCCACCTCGAGGAGGTGCATCCGCAGCACGGTCGCGTGCGCGAGTCCCAGCCGGACCGCGAGGGACCGAGCCTCCAGGTACGCCTGCGCCGCGGCCGCGGCATCGCCCGCACAGGTCTCGATGGTCCCGAGCACGACATACGCGCCGAACAGGTGCGTCGCCTCGTCGCCGGCCCGGGCCATCGCCATCGCTGCGGCGAGCATCGACCGGGCTTCAGGGATGAGGCCGAGACAGGCGTCCACGTGAGCGCGCAACGAGCGGGCCGGGATGCGCATGACATCGGTCTGCTCGGCGATGTCGAGGACGAGGTCCGCGAGCTCGGACGCCCGCGCGATCTCCCCGGCGAGGATCGCCGCCGAGGCCAGGCCGAACGCGGCCCACTGCTCGACGTTGGCATCGCCTCGCGTCGTGGCGCGCTCGAGGACGGCGGCGTAGTAGCGGAGCGCGCCCGGGATGTCCCCGGTGTGCCGCGCGACCTCGGCGGCCAGCGCTGCCGGGGACCACTCGCCGAGGTGCTCGTCGATCGTCGCCTCGATCCCGAGGGCCCGGTCCATCAGCGCCGCACCGCTCGGTCGACCGGCCATCGCGAGGATGAACGCGTGCACGGCGAGCGCGCGGGCAAGCGCGGCGGGATCGCCGGAACGCTCGGCGTCGGCGGCGGCCGACGCCGCCCAGTCGACGGCGACGGGCACCGAGTCCGTGTACATCGCGGTGATCGCGAGGCTGCACTCGACCTGTGCCACGAGCGCACGGTCGTCGGTGTCCTCGATCGCCGCCCGCCAGAGGTCATTGGCCTCGGGCCACCGGCCGGCCTCATCGAGCGCGATCCCGAGTCGCCAGCGGGCTTCGGCTCGCTGGGTCCCGGCGGGCCAGGTCTCGATGACGGGCTCGAGGATGCCCTCGACACGGTGGGTATCGCCGGCATCGAACCACGCCGCGGCGGCGGCGAGCCAGCGCCGCCCCGCCTCCTCGAGCCGGTCTGCCGGCGTGATCCGGGCCGCGCTCTCGAACAACGCGGCACTCAGGGAACGGACGCCGCGGACGCGCGCATCGCGCGCGGCGGCCTCGATCAGATCCGCCGCTCCAGCGTCTGGTCCGTCCAGCCCACGACCCAGGTGGAGGGCCCGCTCCTCGTCGTCGGTCGCGGTCGCCGCGAGCGCCCGATGGACGGCCCGGCGCAGACGCGGGTCGGCCTCCTCGTAGGCGACGTGGGTCACGAGCGGGTGGGCCGGTCGCACCTGTCCGGCCGCGACCGTGACCAGGTCCGCGACCACCACGGGCCCGATCGCGTCCGCGAACTCGTCGTCGGATCGTTCGGCCCATGCCGCCTCGAGTCGCCCGGTCGAACGGTCGGCGGATGCGCCGATGAGCACCAGCGCCGCTCGCGACCGGTCCGGGAGGGCCCCGATCCGGACCCTGAAGAGGCTCCCGAGCGACCCCTCGTCCGGGACCGGCCCGGCGCCGACGGCCCGGGCGAGCTCGATCGCATGGAGCGGATTGCCGAGCGTCACCGCGTGGATCTCCAACAGCCGCGGCCGGGGCAGCGTGACGCCGGCGTGCTGACGCACGATGCGGTGGATCCCGCCGACGCTGATCGGACCGAGCGTCATCCGCTCGATGGCCGTGGCCCGGTCGAGCCCGGCCGGCTCGGGTGCGCCGGTCCGATGCGTGGCCAGGATCCGCACGCGGTCATGCGGCTCGAGCCGTCGGGCGACATAGACCACCGTCGCCAGGCTCGGCCCGTCGAGCCAGCGCAGGTCGTCGATGGCCAGCAGGAGCCGGCCGCGAAGCGTGGCGATCGCCCGGAATGCTTCGAGGGCGCCGCGCGTGGCGGCCGTCTCGTCGGCCGGCCGGCCCGCAGGGTCCTCCATGCGAAGGGCGACGGCGAGCGCTCGGGCCTGTGGCGCGGGCAACCGGGCCCGGACCTCGTCGAGGTCGGCGGCCAGGAGGTCGGCGAGGCCCGAGTACGACAACCGCAATTCCGCCTCGGTCGGCACGCTGGAGAGGACATGCACGCCGCTCGCACGCAGCCCGTCGACGGCCGCCGACCAGACGGTGGTCTTGCCGAGGCCCGGCGGCCCCTCGAGGAGGAGGGTCGCCGGTCCGTCCTCCCGGAACCACCGCTCGATCCGGGCGATCTCGGGACCTCGCCCGACGACGTCGAGCATCGGCGACGCCTCGCGCACCCCAGCCTCGACCGCGGACGGGCCACCTGCCTCCCAGCGTCCGCGGGGGTGCGCCATGGTCAGCGAGTGTACCGACAGGCCCCCGCTCGCGATCGAGCGTCCCGTCGCGAGCGACGCGCCGCGAAATGAGGCAGCGCCGCCCGCATCGATAAGGCGTCGCCCGATGGCGGATGGCGCCGCTGGCGGCACGCTCCTGGTACAGCACGGGAACCATCCCGCGGATCAGGAGGTGTGACATGAACGGCTTGACCAACGGTCGACGCGTGTTCCTCGCGACGGCGCTCGTCGAGGCCGATCGGCGACGGGCCGACGAGTGGCGCCGGCGGCGATCGCACGAACGACCCGTCGAGCTGGCGGCTTCGGCCGGAGACGGGGCGACGGACGGCCGCGCGACGCGGGTCGGCCCGGTGCTGCGACTGCGTCGCCTGTTCCTCGGTCTCGCCTGACGACGGTCCTCGGGCCACCGGCGAGCCGCAGAGTCTGGACCCGCCGGAACGCCGGAACGCCGGCCTCAGGACGCGGCGGCGTCCCGCTCCACGGCGAACCGGATGAACGGTCGCCGCTCGTCGTCGAAGACGACCTCCTCGAAACGGAACCCGAGCTTGTCGACGAGCCGCCGGCTTGCCGGATTCGGCGAGTCCATGACCGTGATGACGCGCGCGAGCCCGAGGCGCGACCAGGCGTCGTCCAGGACGGCGCGGCCCGCCTCGGTCGCGAGTCCCCGGTCGTGCCAGCGCGAGCCCAGCATGCATCCGAATTCCGGATCCACGCCCCCGACCGGCGGTCCCGGGATCGTCAGACCGCTGACGCCCACGAACTCGCCACCCGATGTCCGGAGGGCCCAGACCACGAGCCCGTGCCCTCGCCCGTCGTCGAACCAGGGCAGGAACTCCTCGGCCGCCAGCCGCTCCTTGTCGCCATCGGTGAGGGCGGGTTCGGCGAAGTCCGCCCAGTGGCGCGTCACCACCGGATCGAGGACGAGGTCGGTGACGAAGGCCGGCCAATCCCGTCCCTGGTCGAACGGCGTGAGCACGAGGCGCTCGGTGACGAGCCGGAGCGGTTCAGGCACCGGGTCGGCGATGGGCCAAGTACTCGAGGAGGTCGAGCTTCGTGACGACACCGGCGGGGCGTCCATCGCTCGTGGCGATGACGGCGGAGGCGTCGCCGGACAGGAGCGCGAACGCGTCATCGAGGCTCGCGCCGATATCGACGATCGGGAGCGGGCGGTCCATCACCTCGCCTACGGTCCGCTCGACGGTGGTGGGGTCGCGGAAGGCGCGGTCCAGCAGCCCTTTCTCGGTGATCGACCCCACGATGCCCGTGACGGCGTCGCCCTCGGGCTGCTCCGAGACCGGGAGCTGGCTGATGCCGTACTCCTGGAGGATCGCGATGGCGTCGCCGACCCGCTGCGTCGTGCGCGCGAGGACGAGGTCGGGATCGGCCCGGCATGGTGGCGGTCGCGCAGGAGGTCGCCGAC
Source organism: uncultured Chloroflexia bacterium (assembly GCA_963755115.1). Taxonomy (GTDB): domain Bacteria; phylum Chloroflexota; class Limnocylindria; order Limnocylindrales; family CSP1-4; genus SPCO01. The sequence goes on along the minus strand of CAVWIK010000002.1, from coordinate 269,224 downwards.
CCGGACGACGGCCCCGGTCGTGGCCATCAGGGCGTTCGCCCGCATCCATTCGTCGTTGTAGATCTTCGAGAGGTAGCTCCGCCCGCTGTCGGGGAGCAGGACCACCACCACGGCCTCGCGCCCGGCGTCGGCGCCGGCGAGCTCGCGGACGATCTCGCGGGCCGCGACCATCGCGGTCCCGCACGAACCGCCCGAGAGGATCCCTTCCTCGCGGGTGAGGCGGCGGGCCATCGCGAACGCATCGCGGTCGCTGACTCGTACCCAGCGGTCGATGCTCGCGGCGTCGTACGTGCCCGGGAGGAAGTCCTCGCCGACGCCCTCGGTCAGGTACGGCCGGGCGGTATCGCCCGAGAGCACGCTGCCTTCCGGGTCGGCCCCCACGACGACGATGTCCGGGCGCTGCGAGCGCAGGTAGTGGGCCGCCCCGGAGATCGTGCCGCCGGTCCCCACGCTGGCGACGAAGTGGGTCACCCGTCCGTCGGTCGCTTCCCAGATCTCCGGCCCGGTCGTCCGCTCGTGGGCGGTCGGGTTCTCCATGTTCCAGTACTGGTCGGGCTTGAAGGCGCCGGGGATGTCACGGGCGAGCCGGGCGGCGACCGAGTAGTAGCTCTCGGGCGATTCCGGCGGGACGTTCGTGGGGCACAGGACTACTTCGGCGCCGTACGCCCGCAGGAGCTGCTGCTTCTCGGACGACTGCTTGTCGGCCATGACGAAGATGCAGCGATAGCCCTTCAGGGCGGCCGCGATCGCCAGGCCGTGGCCCGTGTTCCCGGACGTCGGCTCGATGATCGTCCCGCCCGGCTGGAGCAGGCCCGCTCGTTCGGCGGCCTCGATCATCGGGAGCCCGATGCGGTCCTTCACCGAGCCACCCGGATTGAGCATCTCGAGCTTCGCGAGCAGCAGCGGCTGGCGGTCCGCCGGTCCGAGGTCGCGGGTCACCCGCGAGATGCGGACGAGCGGGGTGTGACCGACCAGGTCGAGGACGGACTCGGCGTAGCGCATCGCGGCCGAGTATAGGTGGGCAGGTGGCGGTCGCTCCCGCCGACCGGCGGGTGATCAGCGCCAGGCGGTCGTCAGCCAGCGCCAGCGCTTGCGCGTCCCGGGCGGCGGTTCGCTCGCGGCATGCGCTGCCGCCACCGGCTCGGCCAGTCGGACGTGGAGCCGGTCCACGATGGCGCGGGCCGCGCGACGCTCGTCGGCCGTCCACGGCGTCGGGAGCGGCAGGTCGTCGGGGATCGACGCGAGTTCCCGCGCCGTGACGGCTGGGAGGATGTCCATCCGGAACCGCCGACCGCGATACAGCTCGTGCGTCCCGCCGAGGAGGATCGGGACGATGGGTGCGCCGGAGCGCAGCGCGAAGTACGCCACGCCCAGCCCGAACGGCCGCGCGGTCCCCGGCGGGGTCGCCGGGCCGGTCTCCGGGAAGAGGCACAGGACGGCACCGGCCTCGAGCGTGGCCTGCGCGGCCCCGAGATACGCCTCGATCCCGTCGCGACCCCGGCCCGGCCAGATGGGGATGACGCCGCCGATCCGGCGGAATACGGCGCGGCGCCATCGGGAGCGGAAGATCGCCCGGCCGTCGCCGAAGAAGACGAGCCGCGGTTCGACCGGCAGCGCGTCCGCGAGGACGAACGGGTCGACCCACGTCCGATGCGGCAGGCCGGCGGCGATCCACCCGCCGAGCGCGACGCCGGCCGCATCGCGTGGCAAGTGCTCGCGACCGTGGACCTCGGTCCGGAAGCCGAAGACGCCGTGTCCCAGCCACCCGGCGAGCCGGAGCAGGACGCGGTATGACGCCGACGCGCGCGGGCTCGGCGGGCCGACCAGGCCGGTCGGCCGGTCGGCCATCAGCCGTCCCGGTCGAGGCGGCCCGGTCGCAGCAGCAGCCAGGTCAGGCGCTTGCGGAGCCGCCGCGGATGCCCAGGCGGATCGACGGTCCAGGGGTAGAGCTCCTCGACGGCCGGGCCGAGCCGGTCGGCGAGGGCCTCGCTCATCCGGCGCGCGGTGTCGAACTCCTCGCGTGAGCCCGGCTCAGGCAGAGGCGCGCCCTCGGGCAGCCCGGCGAGGGCGCGAACCGTCGTGGCCGGCAGGACACGGGACGCCAGCCGCCGCCCGAGATAGAGCTCCTCGGTGCCGGCCATCGCGAGCGGCACGATCGGCGCGTCCGTCCGGAGCGCGATGATCGCCCAGCCGTTGCGGAACGCCCCGATCCGGCCGGGCGGACCGCTGACCGTCCCTTCCGGCATCTGGACGAAGACCGCCCCGTTGCCGACGACCGCATGCGCCGCCGCGACATGCGCGTCGACCCCGACACCGCCGCGCCACACCGGCAGCAGGCCGCCGACCCGGTGGATCAGCCGCTCGCGCCACGCCGAGGTGAACGTCGAGGGGGCACTCCCCAGGAACCAGGCACGGGGCGTCGGCGGGATCGCGTGCATCACGACGAAGGGGTCCATCCAGCCGCGATGCGCCGCGGCCACGAGCAGGTAGCCGCCGCGCGGGAGGTCCCCCTGCCCGGACGTCCGGATCCGGATCCGGAAGACGACGAAGATGACGAACCGGGCGACCAGCCGCAGGAAGCGGTACAGGATCGAAGCGTTGGCCTCGGGAGCGCGGCCCAGCCAGGCGAGGCCTTCGACAGCGCCGCCCCGTGCCGCGGCCATCGCCTCGGGGGACACGCGCGCCGGCGGCGGTCGCCGCGGCGTGCCCTCGGATGCCGGCCCGGGTTCGGCCATCTCAGGCCGGCGGGCGGTCCGGCCCCGGATCGGACGGGTCGGGCGTCGGCGGCGCCTCGACGTCGGGGGTCGCGGCCGGCGCCTCAGGCGCGTCGAGGGCATCCGCGTCGGGGCTCAGGGGCACATCGGGCGCCCAGTCGTCGTCCTGCCGGGCCGGCCGCCGCGCCGTCGTCCTCGTCCGAGCCCGCCGCCACCTCGACGGGCCGCCCGAGGGCACCCCACGTCGCGACCTCCGGGTGCGTGGGCGGATCGTCGAGCGGATGCCCGCGGCGGTGGCGCCAGGCGAGGATCACGAGGGCCGGCACGATGATCCCGATCGAGACCACCTGCGCGGTCGGGATGCCGAAGAAGGTCCAGTTGTCGTGGCGCAGGGTCTCGAGGATGAACCGCGTCGTGCCGTACCAGACGAAGAACACGAGGAGCAGGTCGCCGACGCGGAGCCGTGGCCGGAGGTGGTAGCCGATCCATACGAGCACGAGCAAGCCCGCGAGCCCGGACAGGGACTCGTACAGGAACAGCGGATGGAAATGGGTCGTCTCCGGGAAACGCCGGCCCGCACGGGAAGTCCACGATGCGGTGGGCGCAATCGATCGGGATGCCCCATGGCAGGGTGGTCGGTGAGCCGTAGAGCTCCTGGTTGAAGAAGTTCCCCCAGCGTGCGATGGCCTGCATGGCGAAGAGCCCGGGCGCCACGATGTCGGCCCAGCGGAGGAACGGGACGTGCTTCCAGCGGGCGTACAGCCAGGCCGCGACCGTCCCGGTGATGATCCCGCCGTAGACGCCCAGCCCGGAATACGGCGGCAGGAAGATCCGCTCGATGTGGTCCTTGTACAGGTTGTCCCACTGGTCGATGACGTGGTACGCACGGCCACCGATCAGCGCGGCGAAGGCGACGATGATCAGCCCGTTGAGCAGATCTCCTCGTCCTCGCCGGCGCGCCGGGCGAGGCGGGACATGACGAGATACGCCGCGACGAGCCCGACCGCGTACCCGATGCCGTACCAGCCGATGGTCAGTGGGCCGATCTGGAACGCCGTGGCGTTGGGGAGGAAGTCGAGCATCCGCGGAAGTGTAGCGGCCGATGGCATCGCCCTCGGCCGGTGGCTCGCCCGGCGCGGATCGGACCAGGACGAGGGTCCGACGCCCACCGTCCCTATACTCGTCCTCGGTGAACGCTGAGTTCAATTGGTGGCTGCTCATCGTCGGGCTCGTCGCGGGCGCCGGCCTGGTGTGGTTCGTCGTCGCCGACGCCCGCCGGCGCGAGGCCGACGTCGACGCCGAGGAGTTGCCGCGCGAGGCGCTGTGGCTCTCGACGGTCCTCGGCGAGGAGGGCCATGACGTCACGCCAGATGCGGCCCAGCGCCTGCTGGTGCTGCACCGGGCGTATCTCGATGCCCCGCCCCCCGACCCCGTCCCGGGTCAGGTCGCCGAGACGAGGACCGGATCGGGCGCGATGACAGCGCCGTCGGCATCGACGAGCGAGACGCCGAACGTCCCATCGTCGGGCAGGTCGGCCACGGCCGGAGACGGCCCGACCCAGTAGGCCAGTCCCCCGCCGAAGAACATCTTGCCGATGTTCTGCCGCTGGCCATCGACGAGCACCCAGCAGTGGTACTCCTGGCCGGCCGGTGGCTGGGTCAGTCCGGTCGCGACCACGACGAGCTCCGTGGTCGATGGCGAGTAGATCAGCGTCCCGGTCGTGGGGGTTCCCGACGTCCCGGCGAGCGCGACGCGCTCGACATCCGGCTCCGCGGTCACATGGAGCGTCGCGGTCGTCACGGCGGCGAGGTCCTCGATCGCCTGGTCCTGTGCGGCCAACCGGTCGTCGACGCGCGATCCGACCAGGAACGTGGTCGCGACGACGGACAGGACGACGGCCGCGGCGACGGCGCCGACCCAGACGAGCACGGACCGTCGCCGGTCGCGGGCCGCGGCGAGGTCCGTCGGGGGTGGCAGCGTCGCGTCGACCTGCGGTGACGCAGCGACCGGCAGTGATGCGGCCGCCGCCGCGGCCGCCGGCACGGGGACCGCCTCCGGCCCGCGCGGAACGCCGTACTGGCGGATGTAGGCCAGGGTGCGGTCGCGCAGTTCGGGCGCCGGCGTGTCGCCGACGACCTGGGCCACGTCGGCCTGGACGCGCCGCCAGCGCTCGAGTTCGAGCGTGCACTCGGCGCAGCCGGCGAGGTGCCCCGCCACGGCCATCGCCGTCGGGGTGTCCCCGGCCATCAGTCGATCCAGACCGCCCGGCTCGGCCGCTGCGATCTCGAGCGCCTCGAGCACCGTTTCGTGATCCATGGTCTCCCTATCCGTCCTCGCCGATCCCTGCCGGCTGCGCGGCCTCCGCCTCGAGGACCTCGCGCAGTCGCCGCAGGGCCCGACGGGTCCGCGTCTTCACCGTGCCGAGCGGCCACCCCAGCCGTTCGGCGATCTCACTCTGGGTCAGCTCCTCGCGGTACGCGAGGACGATGACCGTCCGTTCTTCGACGCCCATGCCCGCCAGGGCGTCCTCGATGACCCGGCGCGTCTCGGCCGAGACCACCGCCATGTCGGGCGCGATCGGCGCTGCCGAGCCGGCCACGATGGAACCGGTCCGGACCGCTCGTTCGAGCAGCTCGGTCTCCGGATCCTCGCCCTCGCTCGTGGCGGGCGGCGCCACGAACTGCGGCCGTCGCCCCATCGCCCGAAGGCGATCCACGGTCCGGTTGCGGGCGATCGTGTGCAACCACGCCGCCAGCGAACCGCTCGCGGGATCGAACGTTCCCGCCCGGTCCCACAGTGCGAGGAAGGTGTCCTGCACCACCTCTTCGGCCACGCCTCGATCCGTCGTCAGCCGGCGTGCCACCGCGAAGATCGCGCCGGCGTACCGGTCATAGAGGTCGGCCAGGGCGTCATACGAACCACCCGCGATCTCGCGAACGAGGGCGGCGTCGTCTGCACGGCGCGGACGGACCTCGGTCATCGATACGGTTCGCGCGGCCCGGCGGTTTCGTCCGACGGTTCGACGAGGCGCAGCGGGCGTCGTTCGAACGCGCTCGAGAGCACGACATCGGTCTCCGTGGTGAACACGTTGGGCGTCCCCTGGAGGCGCACGAGCACGTCTTCGAGATGGCGCGTGTCGCGGGTACGGATCTTCAACAGGTAGTCTGCCTCGCCGGCGATGTGATGGCATTCCTCGATCTCGGGGATCGCGGCGAACGACTCGGTGAGGTCCGTGCCCGCGCTGCCTGGCGCCTGGGTGAGCCAGGTGAACGCGAGGACCCCGAGCCCGGCCCGTGCCGGATCGATCGTCGCGGCGTAGCCGCGGATGATGCCGCGCGCCTCGAGCTTCTTCACGCGCTCGTGGGCCGATGGACCCGAGATCCCCACCTCGGCCCCGAGTTCCGCATAGGGCCGACGTCCATCGACCTGCAGCCGCTCGAGCAGGCGCGCATCGGTGCGATCGATCGCCGGACGGTCAGGCATGGACCTGCTGGTACATCGGTCTACTCCGTATCTGTAAGGTAGTACTGGTTGTCAGATACGATTCGTTAGGCTAGGATATCGTTCTCGGCATGTTCCGATGGATATCGGCCGAACCGCGTCGCGGTTGGGGCCATCCCGGTCCTCGATATCCGACTGCAGCGAAGGGAGTCACCACGATGATCATCGCGATCGTCATCGGCCTCCTGGCGCTGTTCTCGCTGATCAGCTACCTGCTGGGCACCGACGAACCTCGCCAGGCGGACGTCGACCCAGCGTACGATGCTCGGTTCCTGATGCGGTTCGGCGCTCGCTGAACCCCGACCGGCGTCATAGCCTACCCCGACGAGGCCCCGACCACCGGGGCCTCGTTCGATTCCCGGGATCGCCCGCTCACCAGTCGCCCGCCGCGTGCCGGGCGAGCGCGGCGACCGTCCCGGCTGGGGCATGTCCTTCAAGGCAGGTGACGCCCTCGGCGCCGACCACCGCATCGTGGCTCGTGCCGGCCGGCAGGTCGAGCCGGTCGCCCTCGGCGAGCTCCACGACCGTGCCCGTCCCCGGCAGCCCGAACCGGATCGAGCCGCGGCTCACGACGAGCACCTTGTCGTAGTCGTGCGAGTGGGCGCCGTACCGGTCACCCGGTCCGTTGGACCACGGCGACGCCCGCCAGCCCTCCCGGAGGAGGCGTTCGACGAGCGTCCCCGACTCGCCCGATGCCATCGCCTACCCGGCCATCGAGACGCCGATGATCGAGCCGATGGCGTAGGTCACGAGGGCTGCCGCGAGGCCGATCCCGAGCTGGCGGAAGCCCGAGAAGAGCAGGCCCCGACCGGTGAGGAGGCTCACCAGCGCGCCCACGACGAAGAGGCCGACCAGGCTGATCGCAAGGCTGACGATGAGGACCGCCGGCCCGCCGCCGAACAGATACGGCAGGACCGGGATGGACGCGCCGATCGCGAACGCGACGAACGATCCGGCGGCCGCCTTGACCGGCGACCCCAGCTCGTCCGGATCGAGGCCGAGCTCCTCGCGAACGAGGGTGTCGAGCGCCGTCTGCGGGTCGGCGAAGATGCGGTGGGCGATCCGCGCGGCCTCGTCGGCGGGGAACCCCTTGGCCCGGTAGGCGGCCGCCAGCTCGGCCTCTTCCTCCTCGGGCATCGCCTCCATCTCGGCCCGTTCCAGCGCGATCTGGCGCTCGAAGAGCTCGCGCTGGCTCTGCATCGAGATGTACTCGCCGGCGGCCATGCTGAATGCGCCCGCGAGCAGGCCGGCGATGCCCGTCAGCAGGATGAAGGCCGGATCGGTCGCCGCGCCGGCGACGCCCATCACGAGCGCGAGGTTGCTCACGAGCCCGTCGGAGACGCCGAAGATGACCGCCCGCAGGGTGCCCGACCGCCCGGCGGTCCGATGCCACGTCTCGCGCTGGCCGATCTCCGCCGCCGAACGGGCGCTGCGGGCCGCGGCGACACCGGCCGCCGAGCCCTCGGGCGAGATCCCGCTCGCGAGCCGGTCCCAGATCTGGGCGTGCTCCCGCTCGTCGGCGGCGATGCTGGCGACCTCGGGCGAGCTCCCCTGCGCGTCGTACGCCGCCTCCTCATCGCCTTCGAGCGCCTTGACCAGCTCGGCGACCGAGCGCGTCCCGAAGAGCCGCGCGATCAGGACGATGAACCGGACGCGCATCCGCGGCCGGCCGGTCGGCGGGATCGTCGCCCCGAGCTCGGCCAGCTTCGAGGCCCAGATGTCGGCGTGGCGCCGCTCGTTCGAGGCGATGCGCTCGAACGCGGCCGCCCGGACGGGGTCGCGCTCGATGGCGGCGAGCGAGTCGTAGAGGACGATGGCGTCCCGCTCGAGCTTGAGGTTGTCGAGGCTGGTCTCGACGTCGATCGGTGCCATCGGTTCGATGGTAGCGGACCTCGCCGCCTAGACTGACCCGACGATGCGGGACCCCCAGCTGCCGCCGCTGCGCTACCTGTCGGCCGCCGACGTTCGGGCGGCGATGCCGCCGCTGCCGGAGCGCCTCGAGCTGGCGGAACGCACGATGACCGCGCTCGTCGCCGACGCCGACCTGCCGCCGAAGATCGGCGTGCATCCGCGGCCGGCCGGGTCCTTCGCGCATGCGATGCCCGCCTGGCTGCGCGGCGCGGCCGAGGACGGCAGCGCTGACCGGCTGGGGATCAAGTGGGTGAGCGGATTCGGGGCCGCGAACGCCGCCCGCGGGCTGCCCGCGATCCACGCGGTGGTCATCCTCGGCGACGCCATGACGGGGGCGCCGGAGGCGATCCTCGATGGCGGTCCGATCACGGCCGAGCGCACCGCCGCCGTCTCGGGCGTGGCGATCGGATGGTTCGCGCCCGTCGTGACCGGTCGCCCGGTCCGGGCCGCGCTCATCGGGGCCGGCGTGCAGGGGCGCAGCCATCTCCCCGTGCTCGGGTACCTGCTCCCCGGCGTCGAGATCGCGATCCACGATCGACATCCTGAGCGCGCCGAGGCCCTGGCCGATCTCGCGCGCGCCACCCCGGGCGTCGGGGCGGCACGCGGCGTCGCGACGCCGCTCGAGGCCGCCCGGGAGGCCGACGTGGTCGTCACGGCGGCGTCATTCACCACCCCCGATCGTCGAGGGAGCCTCGGCGAGGAGGCGTTCGCGCCGCACGCCCTCGTGGTCGCGGTCGACTACGCGACGCTGGTGGGTGCCGCGGTGGCCCGCTCCGCGAGCCTCTTCCTGACCGACGACCGGGGCCAGTTCCTGGCGAACCGGGACGCCGGCCAGTTCGAGGGCTATCCGGACCCGACGGCGACGCTCGGCGAGGCCATCCTCGGCGGGACGGCGCGCCCGAGCGATGGCCGGGTGGTCGTGAGCCACCTCGGGGTGGGCCTCGCCGACGTGATCTTCGGAGACGCGATCGCGCGGCGCGCGGCTGGCCTCGGCCTCGGGACCATCCTGCCCCGGTGAGCCGCCGGTCGGTGCGCCTGGCCGGGCGGGCCATCGGCGTGATCCTCGTCGTCGTGGTCGTCGTGGCACTCGTCGGCGCCGGACTCCTGGCCTGGATCACCGTCCGGGCCCTCCCCCAGACGACCGGGACGGTGTCGATCCCCGGGCTCTCGGCCCCGGTCACCGTCGTCCGCGATCGGAGCGGGATCGCGCACATCACGGCCGACACCCCCCACGACCTGTTCCTGGCCCAGGGCTATGTCCACGCCCAGGAGCGCATGTGGCAGATGGAGGTGTGGCGCCACATCTCGGCCGGCCGCCTCAGCGAGATCTTCGGGAAGAGCCAGCTCGACACGGACCGCTTCATCCGCACCCTCGGCTGGTGGGAGGCGGCCCAGCGCGACCTCGCCTCGTTCAGCCCGGAGACGGTCGCGATCCTCGACGCGTACACGGCCGGGGTGAACGCCTGGCTGGACACGCATCGCGGTTCGCTGGGCCTCGCGTACGTCGCGACCGGCGTGACCCCCGAGCCGTGGACCGACGTCGACTCGGTGGCCTGGGCCAAGGTCCAGGCATGGGACCTCGGCAGCAACCTCTCGAGCGAGATCTTCCGCTACCTCGCGGACGCCCGGCTCGGCGACCCGGCGAAGGCCGACGAGCTGTTCCCGCCGTATCCCGATGGCGCGCCGGTCATCACGCCCAGCGGGCTGGCCGGGAGCGGCGGCGCCGGGGCCGCCCGGCCGCCCGTCTCGGCCGTCGAGTCGACCCTGGCGACGGCGCCGTCCACGCCGCCGACCCCCGGCCAGACGTCGGGCTGGCTGGCCCTCGCCCATATCGCGCGCGGGCTCCTGGGCGCCGGCGGGATCGCCGCGGATCGCGGTCTCCTCGAGACGCGCGACACCGGCTCGAACGACTGGGTGGTGAGCCCCGAGCTCTCGCTGACGCGCGGCGCGCTCCTCGCCAACGACCCGCACCTGGGCGTCTCGATGCCGTCGATCTGGATCATGAACGGGCTCCACTGCCGGGTGGTGGCGGCGGCCTGCCCCTACGACGTAGCCGGCGTCAGCTTCCCGGGGGCGCCGGGTGTCGTCCTCGGGCACAACGCCCGGGTCGCCTGGGGCGCGACCAACATCTACGCCGACGTCCAGGACCTCGTGATCGAGACCGTCGACCCGGCCGACCCGGGCTCGTACGTGACGGCGTCCGGGCCGAAGCCGTTCACGATCCGCCACGAGACCATCAAGGTCAGCGGCGAGGCGCCGGTCGAGATGGATGTCCGCGAGACCATCCACGGCCCGATCCTCAACGACGTGGAACCGCGGCTCAAGGACGCGCCGCCGATGGCCCTGCGCTGGACCTCGCTGCAGGTCCCCGACCACACCGTCGAGTCGGTGCTGCGCCTCGCGACCGTGGGGGACTTCACGGCGTTCCGCTCGGCGCTCTCGACGTACACGGCACCGGCCCAGAACTTCGTCTATGCCGACGTCGACGGGCACATCGGGTACCAGTTCCCGGGCGCCATGCCGATCCGCTCCGACCCGGCCGACACCGGGCTGCGACCCGTGTCGGGCGCGGACGGCCGCCACGAATGGACGGGCCTCATCCCGTTCGATGACCTGCCCCGCCAGTACGATCCCGAGGCCGGCTGGATCGTGACGGCGAACAACGCCCCGGTGGATGCGAACTTCCCGTATCGCCTCGGGACGGAATGGGACCCGGGCGACCGCGCGCAGCGGATCATCGATCTCGTCAACGGCTACAGCCAGGACGGCCTCACCCAGGCGGAGCTCGGGGCGATCCAGATGGACACGGCACCGCTGCGAGCCCAGGGGGTCGGGTTCACGCTCGACGACCTGACCGACCCGGGCGCCGGCGGGGTGGCCCCGGCCTCGGCCGATGGCGCGCTCATCCGCGACCGCATCGATGAGTGGGACGGCGCCTGCGACCTCGACAGCCTGGGATGCACGGCCTACATGGCCTGGGAGTACCGCGTGGAGCGCGACATCTTCGACGATGAGCTCGGCCCGCTGGCCCGCGACTACGTCGGCGACTCGATGGCGTGGGTCGTCCTCGCCCGCCTCCTCGACGAACCGAACGCCTCGTGGTGGGACGACCGGACGACGCCGGACGTCGTGGAAACGGGGCCGATGGTCATCGCGAAAGCGATGGATGAGGCCGGCGCCGAGTTGCGCGCGGCGGTCGGGTCGCCCGACGGGTGGACCTGGGGCCGCCTGCACACGGTGCGCTTCCAGGAGGCGACGCTCGGCAGCAGCGGCATCGCCCCGCTGGAGTGGTACTTCGACCAGGGCCCGTTCCCGGTCGCGGGCGCCAAGGGCGTCCCCGACGCGACCTCGTGGGACGCGCGGGCCGCCTACCCCGATCCCGACGACCCGGCCTACGTGCCGGTGGGGATCGGCGGCGTCTTCGCGACGACGTCACTCCCCAGCTACCGGCTCCGGATCGACCTGTCCGATCTCGATGGCGCGGGCATCGTCATCACGACGGGACAGTCGGGCAACCCGGGCGACGGGCACTACGGCGACCTGATCGAGACGTGGCGCACCGGCGCGACGGTGCCGCTCCCCTTCTCGCACGCGGCGATCCAGGCGGCCGCGGTGTCGACCCTGACCCTCACGCCCTGACGCCGCGACGCCCGTCGCCGTTCCCGAGCGGCTACTCGCTGATCTCGAGCGGCCCGTCGGGCACTTCGATGATCACCCGCCCGTCCTCGACGACCACCGGGTACACGGCCAGCGGCTCCTCCGCCGGCGGGTCGAGCGGCTCGCCGCTTTCGAGGTCGAACCGGGACAGGTGAAGCGCGCAGGTCAGCGTGCCATTCGTCAGGAACCCCTGGTCGAGCTCGAAATACTCGTGCGAGCAGACACCCTGGAGTGCGTGGAACTCACCGTTCGTGTTGACGACGAGGACCTGGTCGGTGCCGTCCACGTAGGTCATCCGCATGGTGCCCTCGGGCACGTCGTCCGCCGCGATGAGGTCGATCCGCCTCATGGTCGCGGCCGCCCGGGTCGTGGTGGCATCTACGCGGCGGTTCCGGCAGCCTCGGTCCCGGCATCCCACTTGGCTTCGATCAGCGCGCGCAGGCGGTCTCGCGCCTCCACGAGCGGGACGCGGGCCACGACCGGCTCGAGGAACCCGAGCACCACGTACTTGCGGGCGTCGTCGGGCGGGATCCCGCGGCTTTCGAGGTAGAAGAGCTGGCCCTCGTCGATCGGACCGACGGAGCTGGAGTGGGCGGCGCGACGGCAGTCGGGCTGGTCGATCTCGAGGCTGGGGATGGCGACGGACCTCGCCGCCTTCGAGAGGTTCATGCCGAACTCACCGAGGAAGCTGTCGGTCCCGACGGCCGATCGCTCGATGACGATCAGGCCCTTCAGATACGCGCGCGCCCGATCGAGCAGCGCGCCCTTCGAAAGCAGGTTGCCGGTCGTGTCGCGACCGATGTGGGTGGTATACGAGGTCAGGTCGAACAGCTGATCGTCGCCCCCGAACACGATCTCGACCTGTTCGGCGGTGCTGCGATCCCCGACGAGGCGATTGTCGACGCGGCTGCGAACGAGGCGACCGCCGAGCTGCGCGAGGGCCCAATGGAGCGTCGCTCCCTCGCCGACCGTCGCCTCCCGATGCTGGAAGGCGACCACCGTCTCGGGCAGCTCCTGGAGGCTGGCCATGGCCAGCGACGCGCCGGCGCCGAGCGAGATCTCGCTGGTGCCGGCCAGGAACGCCTGCCCGACCGCCTGACCCGAGGCGCCCGAGGCATCCGGCGAGCCGACGAGCTCCTCGACGACGGCGGCCCCGGCGCCGGCCCCGAGTCGGATGAAGGTGCGCGTCAGGAGCGCCCGGTTCGGGGCGCCGACGGCCGAGCGGATGATGATCGGACGGCGGAGGTGCACGCCGTCGGGGATGTCCAGGACGACCCCGACCCGCCAGAGGGCGCGGGTCATCTGGGCGAACTTGTCGCGAGACGGGAGGGTCGCCCCCCCGTCGATGAGGGTCCGCGCCCGGTCTGGGTCGGACACGAGGAGGTCATCGACCGTCGAGAGCGTCACGCCGGCGGTCGTGGCGGCCGAAGAGAGGGCCAGGGCGGTCACGCCGCCTTCGGTCAGCTCGATGAGCCCGTCGACGTCACCGGGGAGGGCCTCCGACGTCACGGCCGGCGGCGCGACCTCGGTGACGATGCGGGCGCTCGGCGAGGTCGGCCAGGCGAAGGTCGATGTACGGCGTGTACAGCAGGTTCGATTCGGGCGGCAGGGACGCCCAGGCCTCGAACGCCGCGCGGCGCTCGGCGGCGAGCCAATCCGGGCCGGCCGCGGCGAGGACCTCGAGGGAGGACGAGTCGATCGGGAGGGACAGATCGTCGAGCGCCCGGCGCGCCGGGCGCGGCCGTGACCCCGCGGCGGGGGCGGTCACCCGAGCGAACCCTCCATCTCCATCTTCACGAGGCGGTTGAACTCGATGGCGTACTCCATCGGCAGTTCCTTGGTGAACACCTCGAGGAAGCCCTGGACGATGAGGTTCTGCGCCTCGTTCTCGGTCAGGCCGCGGCTCATCAGGTAGAAGACCTGGTCGGCGCTGATCTTCCCGACGGTGGCCTCGTGGGTCATCGTCGTGTCGTCTTCCTGGATGTCGATGTACGGATACGTGTCGCTGCGGCTCTGGTCGTCGAGCATCAGGGCGTCGCAGCGCACGCTCGCGACGACGTTCGTCGCGCCCGGCGCGACCTTGAGCTGGCCGCGATAGGTCGCCCGCCCGCCGTCCTTGGACACGGACTTGCTCACGATGCGCGACTTGGTGTTCGGGGCGAGGTGGATCGCCTTGGCGCCGGTGTCCTGGTGCTGGCCCTTGCCCGCCACGGCGACGCTGATGATGTCTGCGGTCGCGCCCTCGCCGCGCAGGTAGATCGCCGGGAACTTGACGGTCTTGCGACTGCCGGTGTTCGCGTCGATCCACTCGACCCTGCTGTGCTCGTACGCGTGCGCCCGCTTGGTCACGAGGTTGTACACGTCGTTGGACCAGTTCTGGATCGTCGTGTAGCGCACCTGCGAGCCGGGCAGCGCCACGACCTCGACGACCGCGGCATGCAGCGAATCGGTCGCGTAGATCGGCGCCGTGCAGCCCTCGATGTAATGGACCTTGGCCCCCTCCTCGACGACGATGAGCGTCCGCTCGAACTGGCCGGTGTTCTCGCCGTTGATGCGGAAGTAGGCCTGCAGCGGCAGGGGAACCTCGACGCCCTTGGGCACGTACACGAACGAGCCGCCCGACCACACCGCGCTGTTGAGCGCCGCGAACTTGTTGTCCTCGGGCGGGACGACGGTGCCGAAGTACTTCTTGAAGATCTCGGGGTAGTCCTTGAGCGCCTGGTCGGTGCCCATGAACACGACGCCGATCTTCGTGAGCTCTTCCTTGACCGAGTGATAGACGACCTCGGAGTCGTACTGCGCGCCGACGCCGGCGAGGAACTTGCGCTCCGCCTCGGGGATCCCGAGCTTCTCGAACGTCGCCTTGATCTGCTCGGGGACGTCATCCCACGACTTCTCTTCGCGCTCGGAGGGCTTGCGGTAGTAGACGATCTTGTCGAAGTCGATCCGGTCGAGGCCGTCGGTCCAGTCGGGCATCTTGCGCTGGACGAAGTGGTCGTAGGCCCGGAGCCGGAACTTGAGCATCCACTCCGGCTCTTCCTTGAAGTGGCTGATCTCCTCGACGGTCGCGCGTGTCAGGCCCCGCTTCGTCTCCTGCAGGTAGACGATGTCGTCGTGGAAGGCGAACTGGTCGCGCTGGTCGCTGACGATCTCGCGGGTGGTGGTCATGCGATCGAGGTCCCTCGCTTCGGGGCGGCGCCGAGGGGCGTCGCGGGCGGTCCGTCCGGGCCGCATCGGAATTCCGAGTCAGATTATCGGGATTAACGCCGCGGGCGTCAACGAGGGCGCCGGCCGGCCCGGGCGTGGCCGGCTCGGACCCAGTCGCGTCACGGGCATGGCGCCGCGCCATACTTCGGCGGTGGAGAGGGATCCTTCGGCCGACACGCCCGCCGCGCGATTCGGTTTCCGGCCGCCCGGGCCGATGCGCCGGTGGTCGTTCGGGATCCTCGCCGTCGCGGTCCTGCGGCTCCTCGACGCCGCCGGGCGTTTCGCCGTGGCCCTGGGCTGGCAGCACCTGCCGGTCGCCGGGGTCCAGGTCATCGCCTCGAATCCGGAGATCACCCGCGGGGCGGACTTCGTGCTGGCTGCCGCGACCCTCATCGGGGTGGTCGGGCCTGCTCCTCTACCAACGCTGGGGTTGGGTCCTGACGATGGTGCTCGTCGGCGTCGAGCTCGCGCTCGGACTCGCGCGTGTCTACGTCGGCCTCCCCGACTACCTGACACTGCTCATCCTCGTGATCACGACGTTCTACCTCAACCAGCGCTCCGTCCGGGCGATCGTGAACCTGGACGGCGACCCGGATCGGCACGACGGGTCCGACCCAGGCATGAGCGACGTCGAGCTGCTCCAGCGGTTCGAGCCGATCGGCGGTACACCGCCGGCGAGCTGTTCTTCCCGATGGCCGCGGCCAGCTATGTCGAACACTGCGACCTCCTGCGCGCGCCGGTCGGCGGCCGCGCCGAGGTCGTCGTGCCGGCTGGTGAGCTGACCCTCGAACGACTCGCCGAAGAGCTGCCCCAGACGGGGGTCGAGAGCTACCTCCGGTTCGTGGCCCGACCGATGGACCGGGTCGAGCTTGCCCGCTGGAACCGGCGCCCGGACCGGCCGCGCTTCCGCGCTCCGGGCCGGCTGGCTCGCGTGGGCCTGTTCGCTCGCTTGGTCGATGCCGGCTTCACCGCCTCGCTCCTGGTCCGCGGCCGCGTCCCGGGCGGGACTGCGGCGGTCGCGGCGAAGCAGTACGAGGCGATCCGCGCAGGTCGATCCGCGGGTCGTCTACCACGGTCGCGTCGAGCGGCGCGACGGCTGGATCGTCCTGCACTACATGTTCATGTACGCGATGAACGACTGGCGCTCGTCGTTCTTCGGCGCGAATGACCACGAGGCCGACCTCGAACAGGCGATGATCGTGCTCGAGGCGGGCGCGACCGATGCCGACGCGGTGCCGCGCTGGATCGGTTGCGCGGCCCACGACTATGTCGGCGACGACCTCCGGCGGCGCTGGGACGACCCCACCCTCACGTTCGTCGACGGCCATCCGGTGATCTTCGCCGGGGCCGGTTCGCACGCCTCGTACTTCGAACGGGGCGAGTACGTCACGCCCGTCCCCCTCCCGGCGCTGCGGTTCCTCCGCTCGGGTCTCGAGGGGTTCCGGCGACTGTGGCGCGACGTCCTGCGCCAGGACGACCCGGGCGACCTCGCCGACAAGCTGTCGTCCGCCCTGTCGATCCCGTTCATCGACTACGCCCGCGGCGACGGGCTGCGCTGTCGGCCCCGGCGGCGACGTCGCCTGGACGCCAGCTCTCGTCGACGACATTCGACGCCATGGATCGACGGGTTCCGTGGCCTGTGGGGACTCGACACTCGCGATCGGTTCGCCGGCGAACGCGCCCCGGCGGGTCCGAAGTACACCCGCAAGGCGACGGTCCGCCAGTCCTGGAACGACCCGCTCGGCTTCCTGGGGCTCGACAAGCTGCCGCCACCGGGCCTGATGCCGACCGTGCTGCGCGAGCGGATCACCGAGCTCGAGGCCGAGCGAGCCGCGGGCCGGGTCGCGGCCGAGCTCAAGGCCGGCGAGGTCCGTCGCACC
Organism: uncultured Chloroflexia bacterium; assembly: GCA_963755115.1. Classification (GTDB taxonomy): domain Bacteria; phylum Chloroflexota; class Limnocylindria; order Limnocylindrales; family CSP1-4; genus SPCO01. Next base: position 252,354 of record CAVWIK010000002.1, on the reverse strand, counting down.
GCCGCCGCGACCCCCGTGCGTGCCGCGGACATCGTCGAGGTGACCGGACCGACCAAGGAGGAGCTCGCGCTCGGGGTCGCCGAGAGCGAGCTGGCGGAGCTTGCGCAAGGCCGACGCGACCCTCTCCGACCGGATCGAGGCGGCGCAGCGCGACCTGGCGCTCGCCGAGGCGGGCGATCTCGGGCGACCCGCGGGCGCATCTCCGCCACGACCAGCGCCCGCAACCGCCCGAGGAGCAGCGCTACGGGCGCGCGGTCGAGTTCTGGTCCGCGATCAGCGCCGGTGTCCTGGTGATCGTGCTCATCGGCACGTTCTCGCTGCACCTGGTGCCGTTGTGGGCGGCGCTGCTGCTCGCCGTCGGTGGCTATGTCGCGATCGAGGCGGCCTTCCGGCGCCGGCTCGTCCAGCTCCTGCTGCGCTTGACCGTGTTCCTCGCGATCGTGGCGGCCGTCGTCCTCGCGATCGAATACCTGTGGCTGATCGCCGTCCTCGCGATCGGCGGCGTGGCGCTGCTCGCCATCGTGGACAACATCCGGGAGCTCCGCGCATGATGCGGGCCCATGAGCTCGAGGCGATGAACGGCCACGGCATGCCCACGGCGAGGTCCGCGTGAGCCGGCGCCGCTGGGTCGTGGCCGGCGTCGTCGCCGCCACGACCGGAGCGCTCTTCAGCCGACGGGCCAAGCGCCACGTCGCCTTCCCGCCCGGCCCGGACGCGATCACGGCCGACACGGCGGCCGAGCGGGCCCGGCAGTTCGCGGCGATGGATGTCATCCGCCGGCGCGATGTCGCGATGTCGTTCGCGCCGGCCATCGCGACCAGCGTCGAGCCACTCCTCCACGGCCGGCGCTACTTCCCGCGGATGCTCGACGACATCGCGGCGGCCCACGACCACATCCATCTGCTCATCTACGGCTACAAGCCCGGGACGATCGGCACGGCGTTCCGCGACGCGCTCGCGGCCAAGGTCGCCGAGGGGGTCCGCGTCCGCCTGTACGTGGATGCGATCGGCAGCGAAGTCGACTTCGGGAGCAAGGAGCTGTTCCGCGACCTCACCTCGGCCGGCGTCGAGGTCGTCGCCCACGACGGCATCGTCGTCTTCCGCCGGGGCGAGCTCGGCGACCGGCGGCCGGCCGTCCGGGTCGAGGACACGCTCCATTTCGACCACCGGAAGATGGTCGTCATCGACGGCCTGATCGGCTATGTCGGCGGGAGCGGCATCGAGGACCACTACAACGACGAGCGCTTCTACGACGTCATGTGCCGGGTCACCGGCCCGATCGTGGCCCAGCTCCAGCTCGTGTTCCTCGCCAGCTGGCGCAAGGAGGGCGGCGGGCTGACCGCCGACGACGACGCGATCGCCGCCTGGTTCCCGCGGGAGACCCAGGACGTGCCCGTGGATGCGGCCCTCCGCGTCCCCACGACCGTGCTCTGGAACGTGCCGGGCACGGGCCACCACCCGATCAGCGATGCCATCGAGTCGTCCATCGAGGGCGCGACGGACCGCATCGACATCGTGAACCCGTACATCAGCAACCGGGCGATCCTTTCGCGGCATCCTCGAGGCCGCCCAGCGGGGCGTCACGGTGCGGCTCATGGCCCCGGGCAAACCCACGCCGCCGTACCCGGCCGCCGCGTTCCGCCATCACTACGAGCGGCTGATGGCCGCCGGCGTCGAGATCGTCCTCCACCCCGAGATGGCCCATGCGAAGGTCCTTCGCATCGATGACCGGGTCCTCATCGGCGGGTGCAACCTCGACGACCTGTCGTTGTTCCGCAACGACGAGCTGGACCTGCTGTTCGAGGACCATGCCGTCGTCGAGATCGCCGAGCGGGCGGTCTTCGACGAGCTCGCCGCGATGAGCACGCCCGCCGAGATCCCGGACGGGGCGCGAACGCGCGCCTGGGATGCCACGATGGACCGGATCTCCCGCTTGCTCTGAACCCCAACGGCGTGCCGAGGGGTGCGCCTCGACCGAACCGGGAGGAGCCCCATTGCCCGCCGAAGGACCGAGCCGATGAACGCGATCCGTGGTCTGATCGACCTCTACAAGACCCAGGCCGAGCTGCTCTGGAAGTGGCGGCCTGGCCGGCGTGCGCTCATCAAGCGCCTGATCGTCGTGTTCATCGTGGCCTGGGTCTCGCTCCTCCTGACCGCCGCGCTCCTGCCCGGACTGGTGATCACCGGTGCCGGCGGTCGCTCACTGCTCGCCGTGATCGCCTTCGCGCTCGTCAACGCGCTGATCCGCCCGGTGATCCTGTTCGTCTTCGCCAGCATCTCCGTCGTCGCCGTCATCGTCGCGACCCTCGTCTTCCAGATCCTGGCGTTCTACCTCGTGGAGTGGCTGGTCCCGGGCTTCGACGTCGATCGGATCTTCACCGCCTTCCTCGGCTCCATCGTCTTCGCCCTCTTCAATACCGTGCTCTCGGCCATCTTCCTCGCGGGCTCCAGCGACACGTTCTATGGGCTGCTTGTCGCCCAGCTCGCGCGGCGCCGCGCGGACCGCGTCGTCTCGGACACCCCGGGCGTCGTCATCCTCCAGATCGACGGGCTCGCCCACCCGATCCTCGCCCACCAGATCCGGGCCGGCCGCGTGCCGTTCATCGCGAAGTGGGTCCGCAGCGGCCAGATGCGGCTCGACAAGTGGACCGCGCTCCTGCCGTCGCAGACCTCGGCCAGCCAGGCCGGCATCCTCCACGGCAACAACAGCTTCATCCCCGCGTTCCGCTGGTGGGAGAAGGAGCGGCAGGTGATGATGGTCTCGAACCATCCCGCCGACGCCGCCGAGATCGTCCGTCGGGCGTCCGATGGCGAGGGCCTGCTCTCGAACGACGGGGCCAGCGTCGGCAACCTCGTGTCGGGCGATGCCGTCCGCTCGTACATCACGATGGCGACGATCCAGGACAAGAGCCAGGGCCTCGGTCACAGCCGGGCGTGGTACTCGTTCTTCGTCAGCCCCGACAACTACCTGCGCATGGCCGTGCTCACGATCGGCGAGGTCTTCAAGGAGTACTACCAGGCCGCGGCGGGCGCACCTGCGCGGCATCGAGCCGTCGATGCACCGGGGCATGCCCTACCCGGTCGCTCGGGCGGCGACCAACGTCGCCCTTCGGTCGCTCGGAACGGCGCTCGTCATGGAGGAGATCTACCGGGGCACGCCGGTCATCTACATGGATTACACCGACTACGACGAGATCGCCCATCACTCCGGCCCGGAGCGCGGCGAGACGCTCGACGCGCTCGACGGCGTCGATTCGGCCGTGGCGTCGCTCGTCAAGGCGACCGAGGACGCGCCGCGGCCGTACAAGTTCATCCTCCTGTCCGACCACGGGCAGAGCCTCGGGGCCACCTTCCTCCAGCGCTACGGCAAGACCCTCGAGGCGACCGATCGCCGAGCTCATGGGCGGGGCCTCGGTCGTCGCCGGGACCGGCCGGGTCGAGGAGTGGGGCTCGCTCAACGCGGCCCTGACCGAGGCCTCGGCCACGTCGGGGGCCACGGGTGCCCTCACCCGGGCCGCCTTCGGCGGTCAGACCGCCGACGGCACGATCGATGTCGCCCCGAAGGCCGAGCGAGCGGCTGAGGAGGGCGCCGAGGCCGAACCACCGGAGCTGGTCGTGTGCGCCTCGGGCAACCTCGCGCTCATCTACTTCCCCCGCCTGTCCGGCCGGGTCTCGCTCGAGACGATGGAGGAGCACTTCCCCGGGATGGTCGAGACGCTCTCGCAGCACGAGGGCATCGGGCTGCTGATGGTCCGCTCCGAGACCCGCGGCACGGTCGATCCTGGGGCCGGACGGGGTCCACTACCTCGACGGCGACAAGGTGGAGGGGGTCGATCCCGTCACCCAGTTCGGCGAGCACGCCATCGATGGCTTGCGCCGTGTCGACGGCATGGAACACTGCGGGGACATCGTCGCGATCAGCCTGCTCGAGGAGGCGACCGACGAGGTCGCCGCGTTCGAGGAGCTGATCGGCTCCCACGGCGGCCTCGGTGGGCCGCAGACCCACCCGTTCATCCTCCACCCGGCCGAGTGGCCGGTGGACGAGCCGATCGTCGGCGCGGAGGCGGTGTACCGCCAGATCCGCCGCTGGCTCGAGGCCAACGGCATCCCGCTCGGCAAGCAGGGTGCGGCGCCGGCCACGCCGGTCGCCGTCGCGACGCCGGCGGACCCGATCGCGGCGGCGGTCGCCCCCGACTGACGTCTGCGGCCGCGACGTGGCGGCCGCGTTGCCCGTCCGACGGTCTCGTACGATGGCTCGACGCCGCGGGACCGTCGACAGCGGGTGGCTTGGCCACGCGAGCCGGTGCGGCAGGGAGGTAGCTGCACCGTGAAACGACCGTTCGGGGTCACGCTGCTCGCGATCATCTTCGCGGGCGCGGGCCTGACCTACATGATGCTCGGGTTCCAGATGACGACCGCCGTCACCTTCGGGCCGCTGCAGGCCGGCTCCGGCGCCTGGATCTGGGGCTGGATCGTCGTCCTGACCGGGCTCGCGTTCTGGGCCGGCGGCCTCGCCGCCTGGCGGCTCCAGCCGTGGGGCTGGATGCTCGGCCAGATCCTCGCGATCTTCGGGCTGATCGAGGCGGTGTTCGCCCTGCTCGGCACCGGCAGCCTGAACTACGCGTTGGCGACGACGGCCTTCCCGCTGATCCTGCTCTGGTACCTCAACCGGGCGCCCGTGCGGCAGGCATTCGGGATGTCCGACGAGTGACCGTCGTCTGACGACAGAAGACGGACAGAAGAACGGCGGGAGCCGGCTCGGCCGGGCTCCCGCCGTTCTGATCCGCGAGGGTTCGAGGTCTAGCTGGCGGCGCCGCCGCCGCCGATGACCTGCTTCTTGAGGGCCTCGTACTCGGGTTCCGTGATGGCCCCCGAGGCCTTCAGGTCCGCCAGCTTCGCGAGCTGGTCGGTCGGCGACACCGCGGCGGCGGCCTTATAGCCGGCCTCGGCCTGGGTCATCATCTGGACGTCCTGGGCCGTCATCTTCGGCCGCGCGATCATGTAGATCAGCGCGCCGAGGAACGGGATCAGGACGAGCACCACGATCCAGATCGCCTTCCAGCCACCGGACAGGTCGTTCCGGCGGAAGATGTCGGCGAAGATCGTGATGAAGATCCAGATGAACATGAACCAGAAGAAGAAGATGATCATCGACCAGACCACGTCCCAGAAGGTCAGGCTCTGACCGCCCACCTGGTTGCAGCCGGCGAGGATCACGGCTACCAGTGCCAGGAGCGGCACCACCGGCCGTCCAAGCACCTGTCGAGCCGTCGCTAGGGTCGTCATCGCGCCTCCTGTTCGATCCACGAAAAAGGGTCCGCGGCATGGGCCGCTGACCCGCGGGTCCATAGTGACGCATCCGAGCCCCCGCGGTAGGGCCATCGTGCCCGGCCGACGTCGTGCCATCCGACCCAACCACTTCACGACGGATTCGGTCATCATGGGCGGCCCACGGGTGGCGATCCCGTGCGGCGGACCGTGGGAGGAGCGATTGACCGACCCGTCTCGAATCGGGGCCGCCTCCGAGAGCCAGGAGCTCGCCCGCGCCAAGGCACGGGCCAGGGCCCAGTGGTCGCACGTGGCCGACCGGCTCGCGACGGTCACCCCGGCCGCGGTCGGGCGCGCCGTGCTCGGCGTCGGCGTCGTGCTGATCGTCCTCGCCTTCGTCGCCGGGACGTGGCCGACGCTCCTGCCGTTCGCGATCGGCGGCCTCCTCGCCTACGCGGCCCTGCCACTCGTCGACGCCTTGGATCGCGTCATGCCGCGGGTCCTCGCCGCGGCGCTCGCGATGCTCGCTGTCGTCGGCATCCTGGTCGGCGTCGTGCTGATCGTCGTGCCGCCGCTCGTGAACGCGACCATCGCCGTGACCGCCAGCCTGCCGAGCGCCACCGAGCTGACGAAGGCTCTCGACGATCTCCTCGCAGACGTGCCGCCGAGCGGCCGCGACGTGGCCCGCCCACTCGCGCTCGCCATCCTCAAGCTGGTCACGGACGGGCTCGCGGGGGCCGCGTCGGGTCTCGACCACGCCGCCCCGGCCATCCTGCAGGCCGCGCTCGGCGTCGTCGGGGCCATCCTCGGCCTCCTCGTCCTGCCCACCTGGATCCTGACCGTCATGACCGACCGTCATCAGGGCAAGCAGGCATTCGATCGCGAGGTCGCCGGCTGGCTGCGACCGGACCTGTGGGCGATCGTCCGCATGGCCGACCGAGCGGCCGGGACATACCTGCGCGGATATGTGGTGGTGGCCTTCGTCGTGGCCGCACTGGCGTGGGTCGGTTTCTCGGCCTCGCCGAGGCTCGGCGGGCCGACGTTCCTGGGGCCGCTCGCGCTCGCGGTCTTCGCCGGCGCCACCCAGGTGATCCCCGAGGTCGGGCCGATCCTTGGGTTCCTGCCGGCCGTCTTCCTCCTGGCCATCGACCCGCCGCGCGCCGGGGTGTACGTCCTCGTCTACATCGTCGCGCGATGGCTGACGGGTCGCCTCGTCGGCGGCCGGTACGGCGACGAGAAGCTCCGCGTGCACCCGGCGATCCTCGTGCCAGGGGTCATCATCCTCGGCAACATCGGCCTGCTGGCGCTCCTCCTTTCCGGCCCGATCATCGCGTTCGGAGCCGACGTGGTCCGGTATGTGCATGGCCGCTTCTCGGAGCCACCTCGGCCCGCCGGGCTGATCCCCGGGGAACCGCTCCCGGTCGCCGTCGTGCCGGTCGCGCGGCGGGTCCGGGTCCGCCGCCCGGGCGCGGTGGCGTCGGCCCGCGTCGGCCCACCCTCGTATGCCACCATCGCGGCCCCGCCCACCGCGACCTCCACCCGCCCGCCCGAGACCCGTGAGGTGCCCGCCTGATGGCAGACGACCCGACGACCCAGGTCCTTCCCGCGCCCGCGGCGGTCGCCGCGCCCGTCGCGATCGACGCCCAGCTGACCCAGGTCCGCGTCCCGCTCGACCGCGCGGCCGAGGCCTTCGCCGTCCCCGACGCAAGCGGGCGCCTGCCGATCGTGGTCCTGCCGGACCAGCCGTTCCGCATCCGCAACGAGTTCGTCATCGTCGGCGCCATCCGTCATCGTGGTCGGCTTCGTGCTCGACCTCGAGCTGCCCCTCCGAGGCGGGCTCCTGGGACTCGGCGTGATCGCGGTGTTCCTGGGCGTGTTCCAGTCGTTCATCGTCGGGGTGCCCGAGGGCGCCCAGGCGCTGCTGCTCAAGGGCGGCCGCTACTGGCGGACGGTCGGCGCCGGGCGCCACATCGTCCCGCCGTGGATCGTGGTGTCGCACCTGGTCACGATCCGCGAGATCCCGTTCGCCTCGGCGGCCCTGGGCACGCCCACGAGCGACGACGTCCGCGTCGACCTCGAACTGCTGCTGACCTTCCGGATCACCGCCCCGGACCGATTCGTGTTCGCGATCTCGGCGCCGGACTTCGACGAGGTCTGCCTGGCCGCCACGCTCGAAGCGTCGCGCCTCCTCATCCGGAGCAAGCGCTCGGACGAGATCCTCGACCTCGCCGATGACGACACGGCCACCATGCGCGCGTCGATCGGTGAGGCCCTTGCGGGGTACGGCGTGGAGATCGGCCGCGTCGTCGCGACCGGCATCCATCCGCCGGTCGAGTTCATGGCGTCGCGCGAGTCACGCCGCCTGGCGAGCGTCCAGCGCGACGAGCAGACCGACCGGCACGCCCTCGAGGAACGGCTCCTTTCGGATCGGCAGGCCCTCGAACGCCAGAAGGTCACCGCGCACCGCGAGCAGATCGAGCTCGAGGCGGCCAACGAAGCGCTCCGTCTCCAACATCTCGAGGAGCGTATGGCGGCGTATCCGCATGCCGTGCAGTACGACGTCGAGTCGGAGCGACTGGCGGTCGCTCGCGCCCTCGCCGCCAACACCCGGGCCATGGTCCAGGTGGGCGGCGGCGACATCGCGGATGCCTTGGTGATGCACACGTTGGCCGAGGCGACCAGCGGGGACCTCCCGCCGGCCAAGCGCGGCAGCGCCGCCCGGACGGATCGCGCCTGACGTTCCCGGCGCTCGCCGGGATGGGTGCGCCGCCCGCGCTCCGGTCGGTCAGGCCGAGGTCGCTGCCTCGATCCCGGGCTCGGACGTCGTCCGGCGGCCGAGCCGGCTCGCGCGACGTTTGAGCCCGTCGACCAGGGAATAGACCACCGGCACGACGATCAGCGTCAGGAACGTCGAGCTGAACAGGCCGCCGATGACGACCGTACCGAGCTCGGCCGCGATGATGCTGCCCTGGTTGAAGCCCGCGGCGAGCGGGATCAAGGCGAGGATCGTCGCGATCGCGGTCATGAGGATCGGCCGGACACGGGTCCGCCCGCCCTCGACGAGGGCGTCATGGGTCGAGTAGCCCTGGCGGCGCAGCCGTTCGACGAGGTCGAGGAGGACGATCGCGTTCGTCACCACGATCCCGATGAGCATCAGGAACCCGATGAGCGCGCTGACGCCGATGGGCCGCCCGGTGAGGTAGAGCGCGGGGATCGCGCCGATCAGGGCGAGCGGCAGACTGAACAGGATGATGAACGGCGTCACGAGCGAATCGAACGCGAGCACCATCATCACGTAGACCAGCAGGATCGCGACGCCCATCGAGGCGAACAGGCCACCGAATGCCTCGTTCTGCTGCTGGGTGACCCCGGCGAGCTCGACCGTCGCGGCCGGCGGGATCTGCCCCGAGGCCTTGAGCGAGTCGATCTCGGCGGCCACCGCAGCCGAGACGGCCCCGGTGTCCTCACTCGTGATCTTCGCCGTGATCGACGACGCCGGTGACTGGTCGATGCGGGTGATGCTGCCCTGCACATCGGCCTGCTCGACGGTCGCGACCTGGGACAGCGGCACCTTGGCGACGGTGCCCACCGGCAGCTGGCGGAGCGCATCGACGGATCCGACGGTGGCCGGATCGAGCTGGACGATGAGGTCGACCGGCCGGCCGTCCTCGATCGTGACCTGGGTGGCCGTGGTCGGCACGAGCGCGGTGCGCACCTCGTTGGCGACCTGGACGGCCGTGAGGCCCACGCCGATGGCCTTGTTCGGGTCGACCGTGACCTGGACCTCGGTCGTGGCCTTGACGAGGTCGCTCTTGAGGTTCGCGATGCCGGGCTGGTCGGCCAGCGCGGTCACGACCGTCTCCGTGGTCGAGGCGACGACCGCGGGGTCCTCCGCGCTGACGATGACGTTCAGCCCGTTCGACGAGAAGCCGGCCGCTTCGGACACCTGGACGTCGTAGCCGTCGGCCTTGATCGGTGCCATGGCGTCGTTGAAGGCGGTGGTCTTGGCGGCCAGATCGACCGCGGGGTCGAGGCGGACGGTCAATGTGGCGCTGTTCGCGGGCCGGCCGCTCTGGGCGGCGATGATCGTCTGGAAGCTCGTGTCGCCCTCACCGGGGATGCTCGTCTGGATGAGCTCGACGTCGGGGTCGGCGTCGATGATCGTCTCGGCCTCGATCGCCGTCGCGAGCACGACGTCCGACGGTGTCCCCGACGGCGGCGCGATGCTCACCTGCAGGATCTTCTCGGACCCCGCGTTGATGAACTGGGTCGGCAGCGACGAGACGAGCGACATCGCGAGGACGAACAGGATCGCCGCGACGCCGAGCACGCCGAACTTGGTCGCCCGCGAGCGGAGCGCGAACAGGATGGTCGGGGTGTAGATGCGGATCCAGATCGAGTTCATCGGCTCGCCGTCGACGTCCACCTGCATGCGGACCCGGTCGACGAGGAAGTAGGCGAGCACGGGCACGACGGTCAGGGCGCAGATCAGCGATGCGAGGAGGGCGAAGGTCACCGTCAGCGCGAAGGGCAGGAAGAACTGGCTGACGAGGCCGCCCACGAACCCGAGCGGCAGGAAGACCGCGACGGTCGTCAGCGTGCTGGCGGTGATCGCCCCCGCGACCTCCTTCGGGCCGTTGAGGACCGCCGTCATGCGGTCCTCGCCGAGGGCACGGTGGCGGTAGATGTTCTCGAGCACGACGATCGCGTCGTCGACGACCCGGCCGACCGCGACCGCGAGACCACCGAGGGTCATGATGTTCAAGCTGATCCCGGTGACCTGCATGATCACGAGGGCCGTCAGGATCGAGAGCGGGATGCTCACCGCCGCGACGATCGTCGCCCGCAGGCTGAACAGGAACAGGAAGATCGTGATGATCGCGAACAGGGCGCCGAGGCCGCCCTCGCGGAGCAGCCCCTCGGTCGATTCCTTGATGAAGTCCGCGAGGTTCGAGACGATCGTGACCTTGAGCTCGTCGGGATGGCGGGCGGCGATCTCGGCGAGCTTGGCCGTGACGGCATCGGACACGACGACGGTGTTCGCGTCACCGGTCTTGGTCACCGAGAGCGTCAGCGACGGCGAGCCGTTCGTCCGGGCATAGCCGGTCGTCGCCGCCTGGTCGATCGCGACCGTGCCGAGCTGACCGATCGTGACCGGCGTCGGCGGGGCGGCCGGGGCGGGCGATGCGCCGGGCGCCGCGGGGGCGGCCGGGGAGACCGGTGCGAAGCCGACGACGAGGCCGGCGACCTCGTCGGGGGTCGTGAGCGAGCCGATGGTGGAGACCGGGATCTTCGTGCCGTCCTCGACGAGCTGCCCGGAGGGGACCGTCAGGTTGTTCGCCTGCAGGACGCCGACGACCTGCTGTGCCGACATGCCGTTCGCCGCGAGCTTGGCCGGTTCGAGGGTGACCATCAGGCGGCTCTCGAGGCCGCCGGTCACGTCGGCGCGGGACACCCCGTCGATGGCCAGCAGCTCCGGCACGACCTCCGTGCGGGCGATCTCCGCCGTGCGCTCGAGGCCCTCCTGGGTGGGCGCCGCGAGGGACGCGATGAGGACCGGGGACGCGTTGATGTTGAGCGCCGAGACGTTCGGCTCGACCGTCTGCGGCAGCCCGGCCTTGGCCACGCCTTCGCTGACGGCCGCCGTCGCGTCCTTGACGTTCGTCCCGTATTCGAACTGGGCCACGACGAGGGCGAGCGAGTTCGCCGACGTCGACTGGACCGTCACCAGGCGCGGCACGCCCGAGACCGCCTGCTCGATCGGCTTGGCGACCTGGTTGGCGACATCGCTGGCGCCGGCGCCGGGGAACGGCGCGATGATCGTGATGACCGGGAAGTCGATGTCCGGGAGGAGCTCCTGCTTGAGGCTGCCCCATGCCGAGATCCCGGCGACGAACAGGGCGAAGGCGAGCAGCAGCGTGACGCTGCGCTTGCGGACGGCGAGGGCGCTGAGTCGGCTCACGGGTTCCTCACTTCGGCGGTCGGGGTCGGAACGGGGGTGGCGGCGGCGCGATCGGTCGCGTCGCTCATGAGTCGGATGGCGTGTTCGATGACCGGGAGATCGCCCGGGTCGACGAACGAGAGGAGGTGACGCATCTGGGCGGCGTTGAGCTCGCGGAAGTGCTCGAGGACCTCCCGCGCCCGATCGGTGGCACCGATGACGACCTGGCGGCGATCGTGGGCGTCGGCGTGGCGGGCCGCCAGGCCGAGTTCGACCAGTCGGTCGACGAGCCCCGTGGCCGTCGACGAGGTGACGCCGAGGGCCGTGGCGAGCGCGGACATGCGCAGCTCGCCGGCGGCGACGAGGATGTAGAGCGCCTTGACCTGCGCCATCGTCACGTCGACCCCGCTCAGCTCCGGAGCGTGGTGGCGCATCTGGCGCTGCATCATGGCCTGGAACGCCTCGACGACCCGCTCGACCGCGGCGGCGTCGGCCGACGGCTGCTTCGGTGACTTCGGAATGTTCGGATACTCCGTACTATCGGGAAGGACCGAACCATAACACAGGCGCGACACCGGGCCGGTCCCGTACCATCGGCGCGGTGAAACCGCCCACCCCCCTGACCCTCGACCGGGCCACGGCCCGGCGGTTCCTGGTCATCCGCCACCTGCTGGCCCCGCCGCGTTCGCTCCCCGCGGACCCCGCGAGCGTGCTCGCAGTCGTCGAGCGCCTCGGGTCGCTGCAGTTCGACCCGCTCGACATCGCGGGGCGGAACCATGACCTCGTGCTCGGGGCGCGGATCGCCGGATATCGGCGCGCGTGGACCGACGAGCACCTGTATGGGGACCGTCGGACCCTGTACGAGACGTACAACAAGGGCCTCTCGATCGTGCCGATCGCGGAGATGCCGTGGTACCGGATCACGTGGGACCTCCACCACGTGACGCACGGCGACGGCGCGTTCGATGAGCACGCCCCGCTCGTCGAGGAGCTCCTCGAGCGGATCCGGCGGGATGGTCCGCTGGCCGCGACCGACCTGGAACCACGAGCGGCCATCGACTGGTACTGGCGCCCCACGAACCAGGTGCGGGCGATCCTCGAGGCCATGGCCGAGGCGGGCATCCTGGGCTTGAGCCGCCGTGACGGGAACCGGCGCGTCTATGACCTCGTCGAGCGCCTCTTTCCCGCCGAGATCCTCGCGGACCGTCGACCCGAGGACGAGCAGCGACGCCACAAGATGCTCTCGCGCTATCGCGCCCACGGCCTCCTCGGCAAGGGTGGCCAGGCCGAGATCTTCCTGGGCCTGGGCCAGACACCGATCCGGACCCGCATCCGCGAGGCGCTCATCGCCGACGGCACGCTCGTCCCCGCCGAGGTCGAAGGCGTCAAGGGACCGCGCTATGTCGTCGCCGCGGAACTGCCGATCCTCGAGTCGGCGCGCCGGGAGGTTGCGTCGGGAGCGGGGCCCGGCGGCGCGGCACGTGGCGTCGCGTTCCTCGCCCCCCTCGACCCGCTCGCCTGGGATCGCGAGCTGCTGCGACGCCTCTGGGACTTCGACTACATCTGGGAGGTGTACGTGCCGGCGGCGAAGCGCCGCTGGGGGTACTACGTGCTGCCGATCCTGTACGGCGACGCGATCGTCGGGCGCATCGAACCACGGTTCGACCGGAAGGCGGGCGCCCTCCGGATCCTCGACCTCTGGTGGGAAGACGGGTTCGACCCCCTGGCGGATCCGGGGTTCGCCCCCGCGTTCGATGCCGCCGTCACGGCCCTCGCGGCGACCGGGGACGCCGCCCGGGTCGAGTGGCCGCGAGCCGCCCGGCACCGCGCCGTCATCCGCGCGGTCCGCGCGGCGGGCGGGACGGCGCCCGCGGGGCGGACCGCGTGAACGCGCCGCTCGAGGACGACCGCGCGGCTCGGCGACAGGCCGTCGCGGGCCGCGTCGAGCGCGGGCGGGCTTTCATCTACGGCACGATCGCCACGCTCATCGCCATGGCCGGGTTCGAGACGCTCGGTGGCCAGCCCATCGCGGCTGGGGCCATCATCGCGGTCAGCGCCATCGCGACCTGGTGGGCCCACGCCTATTCGACGGTCGTCGCGGCGCGCCTCGAGAGCGACGACCGGATCACGGTCCACGAGGTCGTAGCGGCCCTGCGCGAGGCCTGGCCGATCGTCATCGCCGGGCTCCCGGCCTTCGTCCTGTCCGTCGGAGCCACCGTGGGCCTCTGGGGCCTACCGGCCGCCATCCTCGTCGCGAACGTCGCCGGGATCGCCGTCATGGCGATCGCCGGTCTCCTCGCCGCGCGATCGGCCCGCGTCGGTGTGCTCGCCACCCTTGGCTGGGTCGCGATCACCGCCGGCATCGGCGCGACGATCGTCCTGGTCGAGGCCGCGGTCCACCGCTGACGGCGGGGCCGGTCAGGTCCTGACGGTCACCGTCTGCCAGGCGCCCCAGTTGCCCTGCCTGTCGCGGGCGCGCACGCGGAACTGCATCGTGTGACCACGTGACCACTGACGGACCGTGGACGTCTTCGTCGTCACGCCGTAGTCGACCCACGGACCGCTGTCCGTGCGACGTTGTGTCTGGAAGTACTGGAAGCCCGAGGTCAGCACCTGCAGCCGCGAGTCGGCGCCGCTCCAGCGGAGCGTCACGTTCACCTTCGAGGCACTGACGACCTGCTTCGAGACCGACCCGAGCTTGGCCCAGGCGGCGGTCCGGTCGGGGCCCTTGAGGAACACGCCGGCCCAATAGCGTCGGCCGGTGACCGGCGAAACGGCGAGCCCCATGCCGAAGTAGTTGTAGCCGGTCGAGAGCATGATCGACCGGTGGGGCGGCGACCCGAGCCACTGGTTGACGGCCGTCGTCGCCGATGCGGTCAGGGAGCTCGTCGTGTTGTAGGCGATGATCTCGCCGGCGCCGTACCAGGTGATCCCATCCTCGGTCATGAGGTCCCAGACCGCCTTGCCGCCCTCGTGCTCGTGGCTGAGGACGTCGGTCTGGGCCATGTAGACGGCGCGCTCGCGGGCGATCGCCGCGAGACGCGAATCGAGCCGGAGCCGGATCAGCCCGTGGCTCGTGCGCTGGTCGTTGATCTTGGCGATCGCGCTCGCCTCGCCCGCCGCGACCGCCGTCTCGTCGGGCAGGTCGGCGGCCGACACGGCGGGGGCCAGCGACGCGAGCAGGAGGAGCCCGAGGGCGACCGGGCCGAGGCGGCGGAGCAGGGATCGCATGCTCGCGATGGTATGGACGGCCCCCGGCCCGGGCACCCCGGACGATGGTCACTCGACCGGAACGCACCGGACCGCGGCACACCACGGACAGCCCCACCGCGGGATGGCCCGCACGGGCGCATGCGGACCTCCGCCGCGGTGCGTCCGGTCCACATCCGGCGGCGCTGTGGGACCATGACCGGCGTCCGGGACCAGCCCGTTCCTTGCCCGAAGGAGATGCCAGATGTCGATCACCAGCCGCGCCGATGCCACCTGGTCAGGCGCCCTCGCGACCGGCGAGGGAACGGTCAGCGGGACCTCGAGTGGCGCCTTCACGAGCCTGCCGATCACGTGGCGTGCCCGGACCGAGGAGCACGGCGGCCTCACGAGCCCCGAGGAGCTGCTCGCCGCGGCGCACGCGGCATGCTTCGCCATGGCGCTGTCGGCCGACCTGGCCCGCGCCGGGACCCCGCCGACGGCACTCGACGTGTCGGCCGAGGTCACGTTCGACAAGCTCGACAAGTGGACGGTGGTGTCGAGTCACCTCACGGTGCGAGGGACGGTGCCGGACTGCTCCGCCGCCGACTTCGCGGCCGTCGCCGAGGGGACCAGGGACGGCTGCCCGATCAGCCGGGCGGTCGCGGGCAACGTCGCCCTGAGCGTGACCGCGACCCTCGTCGGCTGACGCGGTCGGGCGGTCAGGCCACCGTCAGGAGTCGGCGCGGATTCGCGACCGTCATCGTCGCGATCTCATCGTCGGAGACGCCCGCGTCGCGGAGGCGCGGCAGGAAGCGCTCGGCGAGATAGGCGTAGCCGTTCCCGCCGTACCGGACGAGCTGCGAATCGTGGCAGACGTCCTGGCTGAGCAGGACGCGCTCGACGTGGCCCCGCGACAGGAGCTCGCAGAGCAGCTCGACGATGCGACCCTCGCCGTGCCGCTCCTGGGGCGTGAAGCTCATCCCGAGGAAGTCGAACTCGACGCTGGCGCCACGCCCGACGATAGCGAGGAAGTGGTCGAGGTCGGGGTAGGAGTCCGCGTGCCCGATGACCACGCGCCCCGGATCCGCCCCCGCTTCTTCGAAGATGCGCAGCTGGGCTTGGCCGACCGGCGAGAGCACGCCGTGGGTCGTGATCGCGAGCCCGGTCCGTCGGGCGGCTCGCGCCGCGGCGCGGTGCACGCGCTCCTCGGCGGCCGACACCCACGGCTTGTCCGTGCCGATCTCGCCGATGATGCCGGGCCGGACCCCGTCCGGACCGACGCCGTCCGTCGCCTCGCGGACGAGCTCGTCGGCGAGGTCGTCGACCGATCGCCGGTCGATGCGGGCCTCGGCCGGGTAGTAGGCCCCGCGGTACCAGCCGCAGCCCATGACCACGTGCAGGCCGCTGGCCCGGGCGATGCCCGCGAGCCACGCCGGATCGCGCCCGACCCCGGGCAGCGTCACGTCGACGAGGGCACCGCCGCCCGCCGCGCGGAAGCGCGCGAGCTCCTCGAGGATGATCGGCTCGTCCCGCGTGAGCTGCCAGTAATCCCATCGGCCGGGGATCTCCCACAGCGAGATCTGGGTGTGCTCGTGGGGCAGCGTCACCCCGAGGTCGGCGGGATCGATCGGGCCGAGGACGGTCTGGACGTGGGCCATGGTCCCCGATGCTACGCCGTCGCTCACCCCGGCTCGGGCCGGTCCGCCCGGTCCTCCCAGTCATCCCAGGGGACGCCGGACTCCGAGACATAGGCGCCGACCGCGGCGCCGACCGTCGGGAAGAAGGCCTCGGGCCCGAGCGCATCGACCAGGCCGTACCCCCGCAGGCGGTCCTTGACCGGATCCTTGAGTTCGGCGAAGCGCAGGCTGATGCCACCGGCCTCGAGGGCGGCGATGAGTTCGGCAAGCGTGTCGGCGGCGGTCATGTCGATGTCGGTGACGGGTTCGGCGGCGACCACCACGCAGCGGGTCGGCGTCGGTGCCTCGGCCACGGCGGCCTCGATCTCGTCGCGGAACATGCCCGCGTTCGCGAAGAAGAGCGGCGCGTCCCAGCGGAACAGGACCAGGCCATCCGGGCGGTGTGCCTCGGGGTAGCGGGTGATGTCGTGATACCCCTTGACCCCGTCGACCCGGCCCAGGATCGCCGAGTACGGACGCCACGCCCGCCAGACGAAGGCGCCGACGGCGAGCGCGACCGCGAGGAAGATGCCCTGGACGACCCCGACGAGGGCGACGCCGGCGAGCGCCACGATCGAGAGCACGAACTCCGATCGACGCAGGCGCCACAGCCGGACCAGTCCATCGAGGTCGACGAGCGAGAGGCAGGCCGTCAGGACGATCGCGGCGAGCGCGGTCTGGGGCAGGTTCGTCGTGATCCCCGGCACGGTGACGAGGATGACCGCGATCGCGATGGCGCCGATGGCGTTGGCGAGCTGGGTCTTCGCGCCGGCCTCGGCCGCGACCGGGGTCCGCGAGGCGCTGGCGCTGATCGAGAACCCCGAGAACAGGCCTGCGCCGACGTTGGCGGCCCCGAGGGCGATGAGCTCCTGGTCGGGGTTCACGCGGTCGCCGGCGCGGGCCGCGAACGTGCGCGACAGCACGCTCGTATCGGCCATCGACACCACGGCGATCGCCAGCCCGCCGGCCAGCATCGAGACGAACTCGTCGAGTCCGACGCGCGGGATGCCGAACGACGGGAGGCCCTGCGGCAGGGCCCCGACGACCGGGACGTCGGCCGACGCGGCGAGCCCGAACCAGCCCACGATCACGGTCGAGCCGACGGCGGCCACGAGGATCCCGGGGATCTTCGGCAGCCACCGTCGGAACGCGACGATGACGAGGATCGAGGCCACCCCGACCGCGAGCGCGGTCGGGTTCGTCATGCCGTCCATGACCCCCTGGACGAATGCCTGCGCCTCGCCGATGAGCCCGTCGGCGTCGGTCGAGAAACCGAAGAGCTTCGGCAGCTGCCCGACGAAGACCGTCAGGGCGATGCCGTTGAGGTACCCGATGCGGATGGGCTTCGAGAGCAGGTCGGTGACCAGTCCCAGTCGCAACAGCCCGAACGCGATGCCGAACGCCCCCGAGATCAACGCGAGCGCGGCGGCCAGCTCCGGCGCCCGGCTCGGATCGGCCGCGGCCAGCGGCGCGATCGTCGCGGCGATGACCGCCGCGAGCGACGAGTCCGGGCCCAGGACCAGGATCCTGCTCGGACCGAAGAGCGCGTACACGAGCAGCGGCACGATCGTGGCGTACAGCCCGTTGATGGCCGGGAGCCCGGCCGCCTCCGCGTAGCCCATCCCGACCGGCACGAGGACCGCGGTGAGCACGAGCCCCGCGGCGATATCCGGCCCGAACCAGGCAGGGCGATAGCTCTTCGCCATCGCGAGACCAGGCAATACGCGCGTCAACGCATCCGGCATCGGCCCTCCGACGTGGCATCCTAGGCGCGGGACATACGGTACTCGGGAGGATGGTGCCCTGGACGAGCAGCCGAACCCGGTGACGAACCTCGGGCCCGACAGCGGCGGACGCCTGCCCGGGGAGGGCGTCAAGGTCTATCACTGGGAATGGGGCCCCGACGACGCCCGCCGGCCGGGGCTGCCCTGGATCGGCATCTTCCTGCTCGTCTTCGGCGCGCTACTGCTCCTCCAGCAGCTCTACCCCGACGCGCGCTCCGCCGGATCGGTGGTCGTCCTCGCGGTCGGGCTGGCGTTCCTGATCAAGTGGGCCATCGACCGCGGCACGGGCTCCCTGTACGCCGGCGCGATCATCACCGCGCTCGCTGCACCGGGCGTGCTCAACGCCGCCGGCATCGATGTCGACGGCCTCGGGACCTTCTGCTTCGGCGTGGCGTTCCTGTTCATCGCGGCGGTGCGCGCCGCGAGCGGTGGCGGCTGGGGCTGGCAGCTCTGGTTCGGCGGGCTGCTCGCGCTCCTCGGTGGGGTGAACATGACGAGCCCGGCGCTCGGCGGCATGGTCGTCCCGCTCGCCCTCATCGCGCTCGGCGCCGTCCTGGTGCTCGGCGCGGCGCGGCGACGTCCCTGAGGTGTCGGGCTGGGTGAGCCCGCCATCGGCCCCGGTCCCGGGTCCGGGGCCGCTCGTCGGGTGGGTCGCCCCCGACGAGCCGATCGGGCTCGGCGTCGGCGACATCATCCGGGCCGGCTGGCGCCTGACGACCGCGAACTTCGGGCGGCTGGCCGCGATCACCGCCGTGCCGGTCTTCCTCGTCCAAGTCCTGCTGCTGCCGTTCTGGTGGGGCTTCGGCCAGGTCTACGAGCGGATGTTCACGTTCTACGCCACGGCCGACTGGCAGCGCTACGCGGACGACCCGGAGGGTCTCCGGCGGGACCTGCAGGCCGTCATGCAGCAGCCGAACGAGATCGCGGCGTTCGCCGTGGTCGCCGGCGGCGTTTCGTTCGTGATCGGGATCCTCGGCGCCGCGGCCCTCGCCGCCGCGACGCTCGACGCCGCCGACGGACGGCGCCCGACCATGGCCTCGGCCTACGGCGCCGTCGCGCGCCGGGTCTGGCCGATCGTGGTGCCCGCGCTCGTCCTGGGGCTCGGCTACATCGTCGTCCTGGCGCCGATCTCCATGAACAGCGGCTCGTTCGCCTCGGCAGATCTGGGCCCGGGACGTTCCGGCCTCACCGCGCTCCTGAGCCTCGCCGTGCTGATCCTCGAGATCGCGGCGTTCTATCTCGCGATCCGCTGGGCGCCGTACTTCCAGGTCGTCATCGCGGAGGACGCCGGGGTCCGGGACGCGCTCCGGCGAAGCGCCGCCGTGACGCGGGGCGTCCGGCTCCGGCTCGCCCTGGCACTCATCGCGGTGTCGATCGCGGCCGGCCTGCTGTTCGCGCTGATCGGCCTGCTGGTCGGCATCGTCGTCGGGGTCCTCGCCAAGTCGTTCCTGGCGGGCATCATCGGTTGGACCGTGACCGTCGCGGTGTCGGGCCTCGTGTACTTCCCGGTCCTCAGCGGCTCGCTCACCTACGTCTACCGACTGCGCCGCGACGCCGGGGTCGTGGAGCCAGCCGAGCCGGCGGCGGGCGCCTCAGGCTGAGGCCGCCTCCACGTTCGAGACCGCCGCGTCGACGGCCTCGCCGAGCAGCGCCGCGATCCGCACGAGCTCGGGCTCGGTGACCACGAACGGCGGCCCCAGCAGGATCGTGTCGCCGTTCGTCCCGTCGGCGTTGCCGGTCCCGGAGTAGACGAGCAGACCCCGTCCGCGCGCCTCGCGGACCACGGCCTCGGTCACGCGTGCGACCCGAGGGAACGGCGCCCGGCTCGGGCGGTCGGCCACGAGCTCGACGCCCACGAGGAGGCCTCGTCCGCGGATCTCGCCGACCGCGGCGTGCCCGCCGAGCCGCGCCTCGAGGAGGGCCCGCAGGCGCTCCCCCTTCGAGGCGCTGGCCGCCACGAGGTCCTCGGACTCGAGGATGCGCAGCACCTCGGCGGCGACGGCGGCCGCCACCGGCTGGTGCGAGTAGGTGAACCCGTGGACGAACCCGCCGGCTCCGGTCACCGCGGCGTGGATGTCGCCACTCGCCGCCACGAACCCGAACGGCCAGTAGCCCGACGTCGCGCCTTTCGCCGCCACGAGCATGTCCGGCCGCACGCCCCAGTGGTCGGCGGCGAACCAGCGACCCGTCCGCCCGAACCCGGTCATGACCTCGTCGAGCACGAGGAGCACGCCGTAGCGCCGGCAGACCTCGGCGATGGCCGGCCAGTAGTCGTCGGGTGGGACCGCGGCGGCTAGCGTGGCGCCCACGATGGGCTCGGCCACGAACGCGGCGACGCGTCCGGGACCGGCGGCGACGATCGCCGCGTCGAGCTCGTCGGCGAGGTCACGCCCGTCGGCAAGAGCGTGGGATCCGGGCCGTCCGGCGCCGTACGGGTAGGCCGCGGACACGTGCTGGAACCGGCCGAGCCAGGGCTCGTACGGCCGGCGGAGCGGCGGACGCCCCGACAGGTCGAGGGCACCGAGCGTGTTCCCGTGGTAGCTCCCCCAGCGCGCGATGACGAGGTCACGGCCCGCCTCGCCGCGCGCGAGGTAGTAGGCCCGCGCGAGCTTGAGCGCCGTCTCGACCGCCTCGGAGCCGCCGGACACGGGATAGATCACCGGATCGTCGACCGGCAGGTGGCGTCCGACGTCCGCCGCGTACGCCTCGAGCGGCTCGGTCGTGAAGGCGCTCCCGTGCGCGTAGGCGAGCCGGGCGGCCTGCTCGGCCATGACGGCGGCGACCTCGCGGCGGCCGTGTCCGATGTTCACGACGATGGCGCCACCCGCGGCATCGAGGTAGGTCCGGCCCGCGGAGTCGCGGATGGTGGACCCCTCGGCCTCGACCGCGACGGGCGGGTCGGGAGCCGCGGAACGACGGAAGACGCGGCCGGTACTCACGGCCGCGATGGTAGCGGACCCGATCGGGATGGACGGTCGGGTCCGCCGGGTGGAGGCGTCAGACGCGGCCCTTGGGGACCGTGTGCCAGTAGGTCTTGTTGAAGACGATCTTGCCGAGGTGCCAGAGCTGATTGGGCTTCGGCGGATGCGGCGGATGCTCGTAGTCGAACTGGAGCAGCGTGCCCTTTCCGTCACCGATCTCGAAGAAGCACATGACCTTGCCTTCGTAGTCGGCGTGCTTGCCGGCCGGGGCGCGGCCCTCGACCGCGGCCACGATCCGCTCGGTCACGACGGGGGCCTCGAAGTGGGCCGTGGACCCGGCCTTCGAGAGCGGCAGGTCGGTCGCGTCGCCGAGCGCGTACACATCCGGCCGGCCACCCACCTGGAGGGTGTGGCGATCGGTCGGGAGCCAGCCACCGGGCGCCGGGGCGAGCCCCGAGTCCATCAGGAACTGCTGGCCCTTGTGCGGCGGCACGAGGATGAGCAGGTCGTAGGGGAGCGATTCGCCCTCGAGGCTCTCGACGACCTTGTGCTCGGCATCGATCGCCTCGACGTTGAAGAACGTGTGGAGCTCGATGCCCTTGGCGGCGAGGATGGGCGTGGCCATCTCGCTGACGGTCTCGATGGTGAACGCCCGGCCGATCGGCGAGCAGAAGTCGATGGTCGTCCGCTCGCGCAGGCCGCGCTCGCGGAGCTCGGCCTCGATGAGGAACGCGACCTCCAGCGGCGCCGGCGGGCACTTGTACGGCATGCCGGCGATCCCGATGACGATCCGCCCGCCCTGGAACGCGTCGAGCGCCTGGCGCAGCCGCTGCGCGCCCTCGACCGTGTAGAAGTGCTGGGCCTCGGTATCGAAGTGCTCGATGGCCTCGGGCACGATCCGCGACCCGGTCGCGATGACGAGATGGTCGTAGCCGAACATGAGGCCGTCCGCGAGGACCACGCGACGGTGCTCCTCCTCGACTGCGACCACATCGCCGACGATGAGCGTGACCCGCCGGTCGAGCAGCGAACCCTCCGGCCGGGAGAGGTGCTCGGGGCGCTCGTTGCCCATCGCGATGTACATGAAGCCGGGCTGGTAGACGTGGCGGCCGCTGGTGTCGATCACCATGATCTCGACCGAGCCGTCGTCGATGCGGCGCTTGAGCCGACGGGCGAGCAGGTTGGCGGTCAGGGTGCCGCCGACGCCGCCGCCCAGGATGACGATCCGCTGCATCGTGGGCCTACCGTCGCTTCTCGACGACGATCTCGTCGTAGCCGTCGCGTGCGGTGACGCCGATCAGGCCGTGGCCGGCCTTCTCGACCCACTTGGGGATGTCGACCCGCGAGCCATTGTCCGACGAGTAGACGCTGATGACGTCACCGACGGCGCCCTCGCGGATGGCCCGGATGAGCTCCATGAGCGGACCCGGGCAGAAGCTCCCGCGGGCGTCGACGACGCGAGTGATCTGGATCGCGGTGTCGGTCATGACGATCACGCCTTCCTAGATGAACAGTGGGACGGAGTCTTCGGTCATCAGGCCGATGACGGTGGCCGCGCCGACGGGATCGCCCATGCCCTCGATCATGTCGGCGGGCTTCAGCCCGAACATGTCCATGGTCATCTGGCACGGGATGAACTCGACGCCGAGCTCCTGGGCCGCTTCGAGCAGCTCCTTCGGGCTCGCGACGTTGTACTGCTTGGCGAGCTTGCGCATCATCCAGGGGCCCATGCCAAGGAAGTTCATCTTCGAGAGCTTCCGATGGCTGATGCCTGGCCGCTGCATCGCCGACATCATCTTCTGCATCCAGTTCTCGCCGGTGATGCGGACGTCGTCCCGCACGAAGGCGGGCAGGCCCCAGAACGTCACGAAGACGCGGGTCTTGACGCCCATCGCGGCACTGGTCGAGGCGAGGATCATCGTGGCCCAGACCTTCTCGAGGTCGCCGCTGTAGTCGATGATCAGGACCTCCTTGGGCCTGACCTCGCCCTCGGTCGCGGGGGCGGGCATCACATCGGGCAGGGGCGACTCGATCGCGACGTGGGTCGCGGGCTCGAGGACGGCGGTGGTCATGGCTGGCCTCACTTCCGGCGGATGATGAAGTGGTAGACGGCGCCGTCGGATGTGCTCGAGAGCAGCTCATTGCCCGTGGACTTGCACCACGCGGCGACGTCCTTGACCGAGCCCGCATCCGTGGCGAGCAACTCGACGACGGTCCCCGACGGCAGGCCGCGTACGGTCTGCGCGGTCTTGACGATGGGCATCGGGCACGAGAGACCTCGTGCGTCGATGAGCTCGGTGATCTCGACGACCATGGCGCGACTCCTTTCCGGGATCAGATGAAGACGACCTGACCCGCCTCGGCTTCGATGAAGAAGGCCGTGACGCCCTCCACACCGTC
Source organism: uncultured Chloroflexia bacterium (assembly GCA_963755115.1). Taxonomy (GTDB): domain Bacteria; phylum Chloroflexota; class Limnocylindria; order Limnocylindrales; family CSP1-4; genus SPCO01. The sequence continues at coordinate 229,175 of CAVWIK010000002.1, read as the reverse complement.
GACGAGCGGATCGAGGTCCGCCTGCTCGAGGTGGAGCAGGTCCATCGAGAGCGAGCAGGCCTGGACATCGACGCCGCCGAGGTCCTTGGCCTGGCGGAGCGTCTCGGCCCACGGCGCCTGGCCGGCACGGGCCAGCGCGTCGACCGCCGCCCGGCCCTCGGCACCGGCCTCGGGGGCCAAGCCGTGATCGCCGGCGATGCGGTCGGCCCGGAACGCGTCCAGGGCCCAGTACTGCAGGAAGATGTGCACGGGCTTGCCGAGCGCGGCCGCGCCGGCGGTCAGGACCGCGGCGGCCTGCAGCTTGTCGTCCGTGCCCGAGAAGAGGACCAGGTTCAGCGGTTCATCCATGGATCACCTCGGGGTGTCGGCGACGGCCGCCAGCGGCGTCGCGGACGTGGGGGACAGGGTCGACTCGACCGGTGCGGACAGGGCGGCGAGACGCGTGAGCCGGCGCTCGAGGACCTGGCGCATCAGGCGGCAGGCCACCATCACGTCGGGGTCCGACAGGCGGTAGCGGACTTCGCGTCCGTCGCGCTCGGCCTCGACCATCCCGGCGCTGCGCAGCACGCTCAGGTGTTGCGACACGTTGGGCTGGCTGAGGCCGAGCTCGGTGGCGAGTCGGCCCACCTCCCGCGGCCCCTCGGACAGTCGGTGCAGGATCTCGAGGCGGCGCGGGCTGGCGAGGGTCTTGAGGACCTCGGCCTGGAGGATGGTGATCTCGTCCATGGCCGAAGCATCGACCTATGCGGATATGCGCATGGAGTGCCGCGCGTCACATCCGGACCGGGCCGTGACCGGGCCGCAGACATGCCGTTCGGCCCGGCCCCCGGGGTTGCCTCGGGATCACCTCCGCCGCCTGGGCAGCCTCGCGGCCCGGCTCGTGGCGGCTGTCGCTCTCAGGCGACTCTCAGGGATCCGTGCGACCCTTGGCCGGTCCCACGGACGCGATCATCCCCTTCGACCCGCCCGGAGCTGCGCCCCGATGTCTCGCAACCGCATCCTCGCCATCGCCGGCATCGTCGTCCTCGTCGGCGTCGTCGGCCTGTACGTCGCCTACGACCAGGTCCTGCGCGGCGATTCGACCCCGGCCCTCGCCCTGCCGTCGCAGGCTCCGGCCGCCTCGAGCGACACGGGCGCCGCCGCGACCGCCGATCCGGTGGCCGGCGAGAGCATGGCCCCCAGCGCCGCCGCGGGCGGTGGCGCCGGGACCGTCACGGCAGCGAGCGCCATCGGGACGTGGACCGTCGGGACCGGGAGCGCCGCCGGCTACCGGGTCCGCGAGCAGCTCGCCAACCTCGCGGCCGAGAGCGACGCGGTCGGACGGACGGACGCCGTGACCGGCAGTGTCACGCTCGCCGCGGCTGGCGACTCGGTGCAGGTGACGGCCGCCGACATCTCGGTCGACACCACCTCGATCACGTCGGACCGGAGCCAACGCGACAACCGCCTCCGCAGCCAGGGGCTCGAGACCGACCAGTACCCGACCGCCACGTTCAAGCTCACCGCCCCGGTCGACGTGCCGGCGGACGCGTTCAGCAGTGGTGTCGTCGACGTGACCCTGCACGGCGACCTGACCCTCCACGGCACGACCAAGACCGTGGACATCCCGGCCCAGGCACAGGTCCAGGGCGGGCAGCTCCAGATCCAGGGCGCCCTGTCGTTCCCGCTCAGCGATTACGCCATGACCGCGCCGAACATCGGCGGGTTCATCGTCTCGATCGCCGACCAGGGAACGCTCGAATTCCTGCTGCTCCTCGATCAGGGCTAGCACCCGGTCTCGGCGCGCTGACCCGGCCGTCCCCATCCCCCGCACGATGCGGGTCGATCAGCCGGAGCGACCCGTGTCGAGCCGGTGCTTGGCGACGAACGCCGCCGCCTGGGCGCGACGCTCGAGGTTGAGCTTCGAGAGGATCGAGCTCACGTAATTCTTGACGGTCTTGTCCGAGAGGTAGATCTCGGCCGCGATCTCCTTGTTGGTCTTGCCCTCGGCCACCAGCAGCAGGATGCGTTGCTCCTGGGCCGTGAGCGCCGCCAGCTCATCGACCTCGGACCCGGTCGCGATCCGGCGGATCCGCTCGAGGACCTTGGTCGTCACCGCCGGGTCGAGGAGCGACTCGCCGCGGCCGACCGCTTCGAGGGCCGCCACGAGGTCGCGCGCCCGGATCTGCTTGAGGAGGTAGCCCGACGCGCCCGCGACGATGGCGGACAGCACCGCTTCCTCGTCCGGGTAGGACGTGAGCATCACGACGCGCGTGTTCGGCAGGTCGGCGCGGATCTCGCGACAGGCCTCCACGCCCGAGCCATCGGGCAGGCGGACGTCCATGATCACGATGTCCGGCTCGAAGCGGTGCGCCGCCTCGATGGCCTCGGCGGCGGTGCCGGCCTCGGCGACGACCTGGAAGTTGTCGCGCCGGTCGAGCAGGGCGACCAGCCCCTGTCGAACGACCTCGTGGTCGTCGACGATGAGCAGGTGGTGGACGGTCGGGGCAGGGCTCTCGGTCACGACCGAGCCGCCCCCGGCTGATGCGGCACGTCCACGATGATACGTGTCCCGACCGTCGGCACGCTCTCGATATGCATCGAACCGCCGAGCGAGGCCGCGCGATCGCGCATGTTCGCGAGCCCCTGGTGTTCGCGTTGACCGCTCGTCGGCTCGCTGAAGCCGACGCCGTTGTCCGAGATGGTCGACGCGGATGACCTCGTCGTCACCGCTCACCTGGACCGTCGATCTCGTCGCCTTCGAATGGCGCGAGACATTGCTCAGCGCCTCGCGGGTGATGTGGATGAGCTGGGTCGTGGTGTCCTCGTCGAGATCCAGTGCCGCCGCCGGGACGTCGTCGACGATCAACTCGAGGTCGATGAAGGTCGACAGCCGAAGGGACTCGACGAGGGCGGCGAGCCCACCGATGAGGTCGTGGCGGGCGGTCAGGCTCGGTCGGAGCCCCAGGATGAACTGGCGGATGTCGCCGATCGCCGCGTGGATCGAGTCGATAGCGGCGTCGACGCGAGCGGCGGCCTGCGCCGGATGATCGGTCATCATCGATTCGAGGTCCTCGAGCGACAGACCGACCGCGTACAGGCTCTGGATGATGCCGTCGTGCAGGTCGCGACCGATGCGGTCGCGCTCCTCGACGACCGCGAGCGTCGCGACGCGCTCGTGCAGGCGGGCGTTCTCGATCGCGATCCCCGCGTGACGCGCGAAGAGCTCGACGAGTCGTTCGTCCGCGACGTCGAAGTCGGCCCCGCCCTCCTTGTCGGTGAGGTAGAGGTCGCCGACCGGCCGCCCGTGGACGAGGATCGGAACGCCCAGGAGCGAATGCATCGGCGGATGGTTCGGCGGGAACCCGACCGAGTCCGGGTGCGCGGCGATGTCCGGGATCCGCAAGGACCGGCCCTCGCGGATGATCAACGCCAGCAGGCCGTGGCCCTCCGGCGGCGGACCGATCCGCGCTCGCTCCTCCGAGGTGATCCCGGACGTGATGAACCGCTCCATGTGGCCCTTCGAGTCGGCGATCCCGAGCGCGGCGTAGCGCGCATCGGCGAGGGTACGGACGCGGTCCACGATCAACTGGAGCACGGCCTCGATGTCGAGGACCTCGGCGATGGCGCGCGTCGCCTCGTCGAGCGCCTCGAACGTCTCGATCGCGAACGTGGCTTCGATCTCCGGCGACATCGGGGCAGCGTAGCGCCGGTCGCGGCACCATGCGGGCCGATCGGCCCTGCCGAATGGGGTCGCTGGTCACTTCCGCTGCGATCCGGCCGCCCCCGACCATCCCGCCATGGGATCCCCTCCGCAGCCGTTCTCGGCCGTCCTGCTGGCGACCGACCTGTCGCCCACCTCGGCCCCCGCCGAGGACGAGGCGCTCCGCCTTGCGGCACGACTCCACGCGCGTCTGCTTGCGGTCAGCGTCATCGACCCGGGCACGCTGCGCCTGCCCGGTGGGCGGTTCTCGGCTCGCGTCGACCAGGTCCGCGACCAGCGCGAGCAGGCCGCCCAGGCCCTCGTGGCGCGCGGCCAGCAGGATGGCGTCTCGTGCGAGTTCCTCGTCTGGGAGGGCGACCCCGGCGAGGCCATCGTCGATGCCGCGACCGCCGAGAGCGTCGATCTCATCGTGCTCGGCAGTCACGGGCGCCACGGCGTGAACCGCTCGATCTTCGGGAGCGTGTCAGACCATGTCGTCCGGCACGCCCCGTGCCCCGTGGTGGTGGTCCGCGGGCCGGCCTGAGCTCGATCCCTAGGCCGGGACCGCCCAGATCGGCGACGCGGCCGCGGCGACATCGCGGATCCAGGCGATGCCGCGGGCTTCCTCACCCTCGGCGAGCGGCCCTTCCAGAATCCGCGACGAGGAAGCTCTCGGGCGGTCGCACGAGCCGGCAGCCGGCGTGCGCGAGCCGATCCGCGATGCCCTTCGAGGCGGCACCGGTCTTGCCGACCGAGCCCGGCAGGCGCGTATCGAACGCTGCCGCGGCCACGTCGCCGAAGCCGTGATCCCGGAGCTTGCCGAGGAACGGGCGTACGAGCAGTCGCAGGCCGTGGATCTGGGTCGGCGCGCCCACGACGAGGAGGTCCACCCCGGTCCCCTCGAGGGTCGCGGCTTCCTGCACCCCCAGGACACGCACGGTGTGCTCGGGCGCCAGGGACGCGCCCATCGCCTGCGCGAGGCGCTCGGTGTTGCCGTACTGGCTGCCGAAGACGATGACGATGTCCATGGTCCACCTCCGCACGGCATCGTGGCCCCGGGCCACGCTCCGCGGCAGGGTCGAGCGGACCGATCGCGTCGGGCCGATGCGCCCGGAATCGCCGGGCGGGCCGGACCACCTGCCGGACCGTGACGGTCGGCACTTCCCGCCCTGCCTCCGGCGGACCACCATGACCATGGGACCGCGCCGGACCCGGCCCTCGGCGTCGGGCCCCGGGAAAGGAGGATGAGTCATGGAGTTCAGCATCGAGATGGGATTCGGCGGCTGGGCCCTCGTGATCGCGGCCTCGTTGATCTTCGGCGCCATCGCGCAGCTCGTCGGCGAGACCGAGACCGGGGTCGAGTGGCTCGTCGATGCGATCGCGTTCGGCATCGGTGCGGTGGTCGCGAGTGAGTTCATCACCGCGTGGACCACGGTCGATCCGGTCTGGGACGGCTTGGCGCTGGTCCCGGCCCTGGTCGGTGGCCTCGTGGCCGGCCTCGTCGTCGAGGTGGCGACGCGGCTCGCGACCGGTGGCCACTATCTGAGCGGCGGTCACGCGCCCGCCTGAACCCCTCTATCTCAGGGGGACGACCCGCCGGCCGGACGACCGGCGGGTCGTCGCGTTCACGGGCTACTTCGTGTAGGCGCCGCCCGGATCGAGCTCCTCGCGGATGAGCGCCAGTTCGGCGGCCGTGGGGTCGGGGGTCGCCGCGAGGTCGTCGGCGATCGCGACGTCCCAGCCGATCGTCTCGCGGACGGCGTCCACGGTGGCGCCCGGATGCAGCGAATCCAGGCGCATCTCGCCGTTCTCCCCGAAGTGATAGATGCCGAGGTCGGTGACGACCACGGTCGGTCCACGGCCGAGCCAGCCGCCCTCGCGCCGGATCCGTTCCGCCTGCTCCGCGCCGCCCAGGTTGCCAGGTGACGTCCGAAAGTCGATCCGCTCCACGAACGAGCGCGCGCTCTGGCGCATGATCACGAAGACCTGACGCGCGTTGATGGCGATCTCGCACGCGCCGCCCGAGCCCGGCAGCCGCGTCGTCGGGTGGTCGTACGGGCCGATGACGGTCGTGTTGATGTTGCCGAACCGGTCGATCTGCGCCGCCCCGAGGAACCCCACGTCGATCAATCCGCGCTGCAGGTAGTAGCCGAACAGCTCGAGCATGCTCACGACCGCGGTCGCCCCCGTCACGATCGTCGGGTCGCCGATCGAGAGCGGCAGGCGTGCGGGCCGGGCGCCGAAGACACCCGCCTCGTAGACGAGCTCGAGGTCGGGCGCCACGGTCCGCTTGGCGAGATTGACCGCGATGTTCGGCAGGCCGACGCCAACGAAGCACACGTGCTGCCCCGCCAGCTCACGCGCCGCCGCCACGATCATCATCTCGGACTTCGAGAAGCCGTCCTTCGGGACGCTCGCCTGCGCGGTCACCGGTAGGCCCCGTAGTCGACCGACCCCGAGGGCGCGGCGGCGCTCGGCCGGAGCGAGGCGATGCGCTCCTCGCCGAGCTTCTCGAGGTAGGCCGGGCGGCCGTCGAGGTCGTAGACCCACTCGCGGAGCCAGGCCTGGGTGACGGCTTCATCGCGGGTGATGGGGTCCCAGTCGAGGTAGAAGCGGTTGTCGCGGTCGTAGGCGCCCTGCACGTACGAGGGGTGCGCACCCCACGGCTCGACGACCACGGCGTCCACGATCAGACCCGGGATGATGGTCCGGTTCGGGTCGGCCCGGACGACGGCCTCGTCGACGAGCTCCTCGACCACAACGATCACCCGGTCGGCCGCGAACGCCGCCTCCTTCTGGCAGCCGAGCAGGCCCCAGACCTGCGTGTCGCCGGCGGCGGATGCCCGTTGCGCGTGCACGATCGACACGTCGGGTCGGAGCGGCGGGACCGCATAGATCGTGCCGTCGCCGTAGGGCGACGCGATGGGCCGGATGCGTGGATTGGCGATCGGCAGGTCGGTCTCGAAGTAGCTCCGGAGCGGGAAGAACGGCAGGTTCATGGCGCCTGCGGTGTAGCGGCCGACCATCCCGAAGTGGCTGTACTCCTCGACCTCGAGCGGTTCGTCGGGGATGTCACCTTCGATGCGCCGCCGGATCGCCCCCAGGCCGCCGACACCCGGATTGCCGAGCCACGAGAAGACGAGCTTGCGAGCGACCCCGGCCGCGATCATCTGGTCGTAGATGACATCCGGGGTCAGGCGCGCGAGCGTCAGGTCGCGACGGCGCTGGCGGATGATCTCGTGACCGGCCGCGAACCCGATGAGGTGGGTGAAGCCCTCGATCGCCACCGTGTCGCCGTCGCGCACGAGCTCGGCGATCGCGTCGTGCATGGAGGCGACCTTCGAGGCGGGGCTCATGGCGTCATCATCGAGGAACCGCGTCCGCTCCGCCCGGCCGGTCGTCAGGCCTGTCGACTGGCCCGTCGCCCGGCGTCGACGGCCCTAGCCCGCGGCCTCGACCTCATGGAGGGCACCGGCCTCGACGATCTCGGCACGCGTCTCGGGCTCGTGGCCGGCTACGTGCACCACGGCCTCGCCGAACAGGCGCAGCGCGGTCGTCATCTCGGCCTCGGTGACCGTCAGCGCCGGTGACATCCGCACGCTCTGGTGGCCGCATTCGAGCACGAGCAGGCCGCGCTCGAAGCAGGCCCACTGGACCTCCTCGGCGTGATCGGGCGTGTCGAACTCGATGCCGAGCATCAGGCCCTTGCCGCGGACGTCGGTGATCAGTCCGCCGGAGCGCGCCATCAACGGGCGCAGCCCCTCGAGGGCCTGGGCGCCACGCGCCGCCGCATTGTCCACGAGGCCACCCTCGAGCAGCTCGATCGTCGCCAGGGCGGCCGCACACGCCACGGGGTTCCCGCCGTAGGTCGAGCCATGCGCGCCCGGGCCCCACGTCTCGAGCAGCTCGGCCCGGGCGACGAGCGCCCCGAGCGGCATGCCGGAGGCGATGCCCTTGGCCGTCAGGAGGATGTCCGGCTCGACGCCCCAGTGCTCGATGGCCCACATCCTGCCCGTGCGTCCCGCACCGGACTGGATCTCGTCGGCGATCAGGAGGATCCCATGCTCGTCGCAGATCCGGCGCAGGCCCTGGAGGAAGCCGTCCTCGGGGACGATGTAGCCGCCCTCGCCCTGGATCGGCTCGACGATGATCGCCGCGACCTCGTTCGCCGGCGCCAGCCGGTCGAACAGCACCTCGTCGAACCAGCGCAGGTCCTCGACCCGGCCGAACGGTGCGTGGAAGACCCCCGGCAGCAGCGGTCCGAACCCGGCGTGGTACTTCGACTTCGAGGCCGTCAGCGAGACCGAGCCGTACGAGCGCCCATGGAACGCCCCGAGGAAGGCGACGACATACGGCCGCTTGGTCGCGAACCGGGCGAGTTTGATCGCGGTCTCGACGACCTCCGTGCCGGAGTTGCCGAGGTAGGCACGCGTCCGTCCGGACATCGGCGCCAGGCGGGCCAGCTGCTGGCAGACCTCGGGGTAGATCGGCAGGTAGAAGTCGCTCGCGCTGAAATGGATGAGCTCGGCGGCCTGTTCCTTGATCGCGGCGACCACCTGCGGATGCGAGTGTCCGGTGGACGTCACCGCGATGCCGGCCGCGAAGTCGAGGAAGAGGTTGCCGTCGATGTCCTCGACGGTCAGGCCGTCGCCTCGGACGGGAACGATCGGGTAGGCCCGGGGCAGGCTCGGCGAGGTCCAGGCCTCGTCGAACGCCACGTGTGCCCGGGCCTTGGGGCCGGGCAGCTCGGTGACGATGTGCGGGACGGGTCGATCGCCGGCGATCCGCGACTCAGGCGTGGCCAAGAGACACCTCATGGACGGGGCGGGATGCATAAGGAGTATGCAGAGTGGATATCGCGACCGAGTATACCGCCGAGACCGGGGCGCGAGCGCGCTCGGCGGCCACGACCGATGCCGATGACCCATAGCCCGAAGGGGTGAGTGCGGTGCGGGGACGCACGACCTACGGTTCCGGCCATGTCCGCGTCTGCCCACGGCGACCTCGCGACGACCGCGCCGACCCAACGGCCCCGGCGTGGTCGGCACTCGGTGCCGCTCGCGCTGCGGCTCGGGATCGGCCTCGATCGCTCGATCTGGCCGGTCGACCGCGCGCTGGCCGAGCTGCGCTGGGCCGCGCTGACCCTCGGAGTCATGTTCGCCATCGCGGCCGTCGCGTGGGCCCTGACCGGGTCGGCCGGCGGCTACGCGAACCCGGTCGTGGTCGAGCGGGATCGCCTTCGTCGCCTTCTCCGCCGTCGCCTGGGCCCCGATCGCCCCGCGCGTCGCCAACCAGGTGCTGGTCCGGCAGGCGCTCGGCCCGCTCGTCGTCCTCATCGCGCTCGCGGCGGCCGGCCGATACGACCCGGCCACCCTCGTGCCGCCGCCGGGCCGCCCGTTCATCATCCTCGCGCTCACCTACGCCGCGCTCACCCCCGGTTTCCTCATCTCGGCCGCCCTCGTCGCGCTGGCATCCGCCGGCCTGCTCATCGAGCACGGCCTGCGACCCGGGCACGAGCCCATCGACGACCACTCGGTCGACTTCCTCGTGCGGACCTCGGTCACGTTCCTGACCGCGGGGGCGATCTACTACGTCGACCGCGGCCTGCGCCGCGAGCGTCGGCGGGCCGAGTCCCTGGCCGCGCGCAAGGTGGCGAAGGCGGACCAGCTCGAGGGACTGCAGCGGATCGTGCGCCGCTTCGACGGCTCGCGGCCGGTCGCCTCGATCATGCAGGACGTCGTGGACGACGTCGCCCGGACGTTCGACATCACGCTCGTCTCGGCCTATCTGCCCGACGAGTCGGGACGCCTGTCGATGGTCGGCGTGGCCGGGTACGACAGCCCGTTCCATGTCATCCAGATGGGCGTCGGGATCATCGGCCGCGCTGCGGCCACGCGCGAGGCGATCCACGTCCCCGACGTCCTCGCCGACCCGGATTACCGGGCGGCGCGCTCCGACGTCCGCAGCGAGTTCGCCGTCCCGGTCCTCCACGGCGACGAGCTCCTCGGGATCGTGAACATCGAGGGAACGGCCGAGAAACCGATCACGCCCGCCCACATCGCCGTCGCCGAGATGGTCGCGCGGTCCATCGCTGCCGCGCTGCGCTCCGCGCGCCTCGACGAGGAACGCCAGGGCCGGCTCCACGCGATCGAGCGCGTGCTCGCCGTGAGCCGGGCGATGGCCGCCGACCTCGAGCGGCCGGGCGTGGTCGAGGCGGTCGTCGACGCCGCCCGCGACCTGCTCGGTGCCGACGCCGTCGAGTTCGCGAGCCGCGGCGGCGACGGCACGTTCCGGGTCGACCACGTCGCTGGCTCCGATCCCTCGAGGGTCGAGGCCGCGGTGACGCCCGGTGAAGGACTCGCGGGGACAGTCCTCGCGACGGGCGGGCGAGTCGTGTGGTCGGGTGAGACGGGCGCCGTCGGCGTGGGCCTGCCGATCCGCCTCGACGACGCCACGAGCGCGGTCCTGACCGCGACCCGGTCCCGCGCGGACCACCCCTTCAGTGAGCTGGACCTGCGCATCGCCGACCTGCTCGTGACCCAGGTCGAGCTGTCGCTCCACAACGCCGACCTCCACGCCCGGGTCCAGGAGGCTGCCGTCCGCGACCCGTTGACGGGGCTGGTCAACCGGCGCTACTTCGACGAGGCCGTCGAGACCGCCTTCGCGAACGCGACCCGCGGCGGGACCGGACTGAGCCTCGTCGTCCTCGATCTCGATCGGTTCAGCGAGGTCAACAACGTCCACGGCCACTCGGTCGGCGACACCGTCCTGCGACGGGTGGCCCGGGCGATGCTGGCCGTCGTGCGCTCGGGCGACATCCTCGCCCGCTACGGCGGCGAGGAATTCGTGATCATCGCCCCGGGTTCCGGCCGCGACGATGCGATCGCCCTGGCCGAACGAGTCCGCGCGGCCGTCGCGGCCGAGGTCGGCCGGCCCGTCGACGGGACCGTCATCCCACTGACGATCTCCGCGGGCGTCGCATCACGGCTCGGCGACGAGGCCGACGGCCGGGCGCTGTTCCGCGCCGCCGACTCGGCCTTGCTTGCCGCGAAGCGCGCCGGCCGCGACCGGGTGGTCAGCGTCTAGATCCAGCACGTTCAACGACGTGTGCGACTGCTCGCGCAGGAACTGCGCGACGTAGTACATCGAGAGGCCGGCCTTGCCGGTCGAGCCACTCCCCTTCCAGCCGCCGAACGCCTGGATGCCCGGCCATGCACCGGTCGTAGCGCCCGCTCGCCGGTTCACGTAGAGCACGCCCGCCTCGATCTTGTCGAGGAAGCGTTCCACCTCGGCCGGATCCTCGGTGTAGACGCCGGCCGTGAGGCCGTAGATCGAATTGTTGGCAAGGGTGAGGGCCTCGTCGAGCGAGTCCACCGCGTGGACCGCCGTGAACGGTGCGAAGAGCTCGTCCTTGAACAGCCGATGACCGGCCGGCAGGCCACCGACGACGGTGGGCTCCACGTACCAGCCGCGGGCCAGGTCGCCGTCGGAGAGCCGCTCGCCGCCGATGAAGACCGTCCCGTCGCGACGCGCCTCGGCGACCGCGCTCTGATGGCGGTCCACCGCGCGCTGGTCGATGATCGGGCCCAGCCAGTTGGCCCGGACGAGCGGGTCGCCGATCGTGATCGCCTCGGTCTTCTCGACGAGGAGTCGCACGAGCTCGTCATGGACGCCGCGCTCGACGTACACGCGCGAGTTGGCGGAGCACTTCTGGCCGCCGAACCCGAATGCGGAGCGCATGATCCCCTCGGCCGCCTCCTCGAGGTCGGCCCGCCCGGTGACGATCGCGGGGTTCTTGCCGCCCATCTCGACGATGCACGGCCGCGGCCACGTCCGGCTGAACGAGTGGAACAGCCGCATCCCCACCTCGTACGAGCCGGTGAACACGATGCCGTCGATGCCGGGGTGATCCTGGAGCGTCTGCCCGACGGTCTCGCCGGGACCCATCACGAGGTTGAACACGCCCTTGGGGATGCCGGCATCGATGTAGGCCTGGGCGAGCCCGACCGCCGACAGCGGCGACGCACTCGAGGGCTTGAGCACGACGGTGTTCCCGGCGAGCATCGCCGCGCTCGTCGGGCCGGTCGAGAGGGCCATCGGAAAGTTGAAGGGGCTGACGACCGCGAACACGCCGTGCGGCCGCAGGATCGAGCGGGTGTGGACCGCGCTGTCGCCGAGGTTGCCCATCGGATGGTCGTAGAACGCGTTGTCCTCGGCCGTCTGCGCGTAGTAGCGGATGAGGTCGGCCGCCTCCTCGACCTCGCCGAGGGCCTCGATGCGGTTCTTGCCGACCTCGATGGCCATCACGGCGGAGCCGTCCATGAGGCGCTCGCTGATGAGCTCCGCGGCGGCGCGCAGGATGCGCAGGCGCTCGGCCCACGGGGTCTTCGACCACGCCGGGTAGGCGGCCCGGGCGGCGGCCACGGCCGCGTCGACATCGGCGGCCGTGCCTCGCGCGAACGTGCCGAGGACAAGGTCCGAGTCGATCGGCGAGCGGACCTCGAACGCCCCGTCGCCGTCACGCCAGGCGCCATCGACGTAGTTGCGATGGTGCGCCCCGAGCCCGGCCTTGACGCGCGTCACGGCGGCCTCGAACCCGGCGTGCAGCTCCTCGTTGTCGGCGCGGAGCGTGGCGTAGGTGACCTTGATGCGGGGGGTGGTCTCGGCGGTCATCGGGGTCCCTCGTGGTAGCGCCGTCGGCGCGTTGGGGGTCGGGAAGGTTGCGTTCAGTCTAGCGCGGCGACGACCTCGGCCAGCGACGCCGCGATGGCATCCGGGGGCCGGCGAGTCCCGGCCGCCAAGCCGGCTGCCGTGGCCGCCGACGTCTTGCCGGTCAGCACGAGGATGCCCCGGAGGCCGGCCCGCTGCGCGGCACGGACATCGGCGACCGGATCGTCGCCGACCATGGCGACCGAACGCGCCGGCACCCGGCGACCGAGATCGGCGCGCAATCCCTCGAGCGCCAGCCGGAAGACCTCCCGGGACGGCTTGCCGAGGACGGTCGCCTTGCGGCCCGTCGCGAATTCGAGGCCGACGACGGCGGCACCGGCGTCGAGCGTGGGACCCTTGGGGGTCAACCACCAGGGGTTGCGATGCATCGCCAGGAACGCCGCGCCGCCGCGGATGAGCCGGAAGGCGATGTCCAGGTTCGCGTAGGACAGGTCGTCGCCGCCGTCGCCGATCACCACGGCGCCGACCGAGGTCGGGTGAGCCTCGGCCTCGAGCGCGCTGACGAGTCGCTGCCCCGAGAACTCGCGTCGCGCATCGGGCGCCACGAGCGCGAACAGGCCGCGTCCGGCGAACTGATCGGCGGTGTAGGCGGCCGTCGCCGAGGCCGCCGTGATGATCCGGTTCGGGTCGATGCTCGTGCCTCGCTCGTCGAACCGCGCCGCCAGCGTCGTTCGGTGCGCGAGGGAGAAGTTCGTGACGACTCGATACGGGATGCCCCGGGAGGCGAGGCTCGCGAGGGCGTCGATCGCGCCGGGCAGCGGCTCTCCCTTGAGGATGATCACGCCGTCGGCATCAAGGACGAACCCCACGGTCCCGTGCAGGGCTGCACGGAGGTCGGTCGGGCGGCCGGGGCGGTCGGGCATGATGGGAGCCTACCGAGAACCGCGAGGGAGCGAGCGATGGGACTGCTGGACGGGAAGACGGCGCTCGTCTTCGGGGTGGCGAACGACCACTCGATCGCCTGGGGCATCGCCCGGGCGCTCCATGCCGAAGGCGCCGAGGTGGGCTTCTCGTCGGTCGAGAGCCTCATCGAGAAGCGCGTCCGTCCGCTGGCCGCGTCGATCGGGTCCACGTTCGTCGAGCCGTGCGACGTGTCCGTCGACGCGGACGTCGAGCGCGTCTTCGCCCGCTGGGGCGAGTCGCACGACTCGCTCGACATCCTCGTCCACGCCCTCGCGTTCGCCCGGCGCGAGGACCTCGAAGGTGCCTTCATCGACACGTCGCGCGACGGGTTCGCGCTGGCCCTCGACGTCTCGGCGTACTCGCTGGTGGCGCTGACCCGCGGCGCGCGGCCCTATCTCGGGAGCGGCTCGTCGGTGATGACCCTGTCCTACTACGGCGCCGAGAAGGTCGTCGCCAATTACAACGTGATGGGCGTGGCCAAGGCCGCGCTCGAGGCCTCCGTGCGCTATCTCGCCGCGGACCTCGGGCCGGACGGGATCCGGGTGAACGCCATCAGCGCCGGGCCGGTCCGGACGCTCGCGGCGGCGGGGATCGCGGGCTTCAAGAAGATGTACGGCGCCTTCGCCGATGTGGCGCCCCTGCGTTCGAACATCACGCCCGAGGACGTGGGTGGCGCCGCGGTCTACCTCGCCTCCGACCTCTCGAAGGCCGTGACCGGCGAGACCCTCTACGTCGACGGCGGGTTCAACATCCTGGGCGTCCCCACCGGCGACTGACGGGCCGGGTCGGTCCCGGCGCGCGGCGCCGAGGCTACCAGCCGAAGCTCCCCGGCTCGCCCTTGATCGGGCCGACGATCCGCGACGTCACCCAGCCGCCGTAGTAGCCGCCGGGCTGCGGCGTCGCCCGCTCGTCGCCGACCCACGCCTCGTCGATCTTGGCCGCGTAGAACGCCAGGCATCCGGCGATCGCCTCGTAGCCGGGACTGGGCGCCTCGTAGCCCCAGGCGACATCGCCGATGACTCGCCCGCCCGGCCCGGGCTCGACGTACGAGTGGTACGTCGCGTCGCCCTTCCACTCGCAGACGGTCCGTCGGTCGCTCGAGCGCAGCCGGTCCATCCGGATATCGGCGCGCGGGATGTAGTACACCGGCGCGCCGGCCGTCTCGAGGACCCGCATGCCGCGGGTCGTGTCCGCGATCGTCTCGCCATCGATCACCACGCGCAGGCGCTCCGGGACGGGCTCCACCCGCGGCGGGCGCGGGTAGTCCCAGACGGACTCCTGCCCGGGACCGGGTTCGATGCGGACTGGTTGCATGTCCCGAGCTTCGCACACGGAGCCGGATCGGATGACGTGGTGGGTTCCCGCTGGTCGGGTCACCCGGTGGGTGAACGGGCGGGCGAGCCGGTCGGGCCGTGCGGTCCGGCGGCGCCCGCCCGCTGGTTGGGTCACCCGGTGGGTGAACGGGCGATCGAGCCGGTCGGGCCGTGCGGTCCGGCGGCGCCCGCCCGCTGGTTGGGTCACCCGGTGGGTGAACGGGCGGGCGACGCGCCCGACGCGCACGACGCGGTGTGACGCGACGCGGCCGAACAGACCCTCAGTCGCCGCCGCGGACCTCGAACCGGGCCAGCCGCCAGGCGGCGATCGCCAGGGAGGCGACGATGGCGACCGTGATCACGGCGGCGGCGACCCCGGCCTGGATCGGGTCGCGCTCATGGCCGCCGCCCAGGCCCGCGACGATGCCGAGCGTCGCCTGCCGGATGGACAGGAAGCGGGTCCCCTCGAGCAGGCCGCCGAGGGCCCCCTCCCAGAGCAGGACGTAGACGAGCCCGGCGAGCAGCGCCCGGGCGGTCAGCGAGCTCAAGGCCACGAAGACCGCGGCGTAGGCGGCGCCACCAGCGGCGCAGGCGATGGCGAACGCGAAGGTCGTCTGGAGGTTCGCCGGGTCGGTGCCGGAGATGAGCACGCCGGTCACGATCGTCACCGGGACGACGAGGAACGTGGTCGCCGCCACCGCGACGAGGAGCTTCGCGAACGCGACGACCCAGCGCTTGATCGGCTTGATGAGCAGGAACACCACGGTCCCGTCCTCGATCTCCGATCCGAGCGACGCCGTCCCGAGGATGAGGGCGATGAGCGGCAGCACGGTCTGGACGATGAGGACGCCCAGGACGCGGTCCACGTCGACGCGGCCGCCCCGCAGCGAGACGATGACGCCGAGCAGTACCGGGATGGCCGCGAGGAACAGCATCACGATCGAGCGGCGCCGGCCGAGCATGCCGCGCACCGTCACGTCGACGAGCGCCGAGAGGACCGTCATCGGCGGACCAGGTAGCTGAACACGCTCTCGAGCGAGTCGTCGGTCGGGCTGACCTCGAGCAGCGAGATCGCCTCGTCGCGGGCGACGCGCGGCAAGGCCCGCGTGAACGCGCCGAAGTCGGAGGTCCGGACGTACAGGCGGTCGCCGTCGAGCTCGGCGCCGAAGACGGTCGGGTCGCCGAGGAGTGCGGCCGCGAGGCGGCGGTCGTCCGAGGAGCGGACGCGGAACGTATGCGGCCGATCGGTCATGAGCCGCCGGATCGAGCGATAGTCGCCCGCGGCGGCGAGCCGGCCCGCGTACACGACGAGGATCGAGTCGGCGAGACGCCCCACCTCCTCGAGGATGTGCGACGAGAAGAGGATCGTCCGGCCCTCCGCGGCCATCGACCGGAGCAGCGTCATCATGTGCAGCCGCTGGCGCGGGTCCATGCCGTTGAACGGCTCGTCGAGCAGCAGGATCCGCGGGTCGTGGACGAGCGCACCGGCCAGCTTCGCGCGCTGGCGCATGCCCTTCGAGTACGTCGAGATCCGGCGGTCGGCCGCGTCGGTCATCTCGACCGTGGCGATGGCCCGGTGGGCCGCCGCGACCGGGTCCGGGAGCCGCTGCAGCTTCGCGTTGAGCAGCGCGAACTCGTACCCGGTCAGGAAGGCGTGGACGGCTTCGCGCTCGGGCACGAGCCCGATGCGCGCGTACATCTCCGGGCGCCCCCATGCGGCGTGGCCCTCCACCTGCACGGTCCCGGCGGACGGCCGCAACAGCCCGGCCATCAAGTGGAGCAGGGTCGACTTGCCGGCCCCGTTCGGACCGAGCAACCCGGTCACGCCGGGTCCGAGGGCGAACGTGATGTCGTTGACCGCGACGACGTTCCCGTACCAGCGCGAGACGTGGTCGACCGCGAGTGCCGGCACGGCGACGGCCGGAGCCGGGGTCGTGGCGGGCGCCCCGTCCGCGACCGTCACGTCGAGATCCGCAGGTAGCGGCGCACGGTCAGCCCGAGCATGACCGCCGCGCCGAGCACGGCCGCCGCGGCATAGGCCCAGCCGGGCAGATCGGAGCCCAGGATCACCGGGTTCTGCGACAGGGCCCCGAAGATCCACGAGTTGGCCCCGTCGAGGACGTCGCCGGGGCTCAGCAGGAGCAGCCACTTCGCGATGTCGCCGACGTCCATCTGGTCGACGATGGCGATGACGACGGGCGGGATGATCGAGGCGGCGATGATGCCGGCCGTGGCGTAGGCACGGCGCGGCGTCCAGGCGGCGATCAGGCTCGACATGCCGCCGAGGAGGCCGGCCGTCAAGAGTGCCTGGGCCGTGAACAGCGGCACGTTCGGAAGCTCGGTCTGGAGACCGATCGCCGGGTCCTTCGCGACGAGGACGCGCCCCATGAACAGGATGAGCTGCGGGAAGAGGTCGACGATGAGCAGCGCGAGGATGAGCCCACCCACCCGCGCGACGGCGTAGTCGGAGCGGGTGATGGCCCGCGAGAAGTAGAGCGGCAGGACCCCGTAGCGCTGGTCGCGACCGAACAACTCGGGCGCCTGGGCCGCGCAGAACAGGATGAGCAGCGTCACGGTCAAGCCGTGGTAGGTCTCGTAGCGGACCGGCGACGCCTGGTCGAGCACGTCGCCGGCGCCGGCCTGCACGGCGAGCGCGGCGATGCCCACCGCGAGGATGGCCGGCAGGATCGCGAGACCCGCGAGCGCGAACGGGGCGATCTTCGCCCGTCCGCCACGCCCGATCCCGAAGCAGGTCCGAAGCGACTGGACCAGCAGCGCGGTCGCCGCCGCGCGACGGCCGAGGCGCGGCCCGTCGTAGCGCTGGTAGCCGAGGTCGTAGATGCGCCCGCCGGGGCCGGTCGCGCTCGCGAGGCTCATCGCGGACCGCTCCCCGCGGGCGTCCCGCCGGCTGCGCCGTCGGCCGTGGCCGCCGCGTCGCCGGCGGCGGTCGAGGCGTCCGCCGGACGGTCGGCGAAGAGGTCCTCGAGACCGCGCCGGCGCTGCTCGAGACGGACCAACGGCAGCCCGAGGTCGGCGAGGGCGTCGCGCACCTGGTCGTATGGGCGGTCATCCGAGATCGGCACGACCACGGTGTGCCCGTCGAGCGCCGCCTGGAGGCCGCGCGCCGTCAAGGCGTCGGCCAGGGCCGCCTCTCCCTCCTCGACCTCGACGGCGAGGTACCCGGTCCGTTCGGTGAAGCTGCCGAGCGGCGCCGCCCGCAGCAGGTGACCCGCGTCGATGGCCACGAGGAAGTCGCAGACCCGCTCGATCTCGCCGAGGAGATGGCTCGCGACGATGACCGCGATCCCGAACTCGGTGCCGGTGCGCCGGACGAGGCCGAGCATCTCGTCGCGCCCGGCCGGGTCGAGGCCGTTGGTCGGCTCATCGAGGAGGAGCAGCTTCGGGTCGTGGACGAGGGCCTGGGCGAGCTTCACGCGCTGTTTCATCCCGGTCGAGTAGCCGCCGATCGCGCGGTAGCGCTCCTCGTATAGCCCGACGTGACGCAGGACCTCAGCGGTCCGCTCGCGTGCCGCGGCACCGGGCAGGCCGGACATCCGGGCCATGTGGGTGACGAAGTCCGTCGCGGATGTGTCCGGTGGAAGGCAGTCGGACTCGGGCATGTAGCCGATGTGCGGGCGGATCGTGGTGCCGCGGCCGCGCACGTCGATGCCCATGACCTCGGCGGTCCCCGCTGTCGGGTCGAGCAGTCCGAGCAGGATCTTGAGCAACGTGCTCTTGCCCGCGCCGTTGGCGCCGACGAGCCCGATGATGCCCGGTTCGAGCTCGAGGGTCAGGTCATCGAGGGCCATCACCCCGCCCGGGTATCGCTTGGTCAGCCCGCGCAGGGCGATCAGGGCCATGAGAGCGTGAAGCCTACCGGGTCCCGGGGGTCAGGCGGCGACGATCTGGTTGCGCCCGGCCCGCTTGGCCATCTGGAGCGCGACATCGGCGACCTGGAGCAGCGAGTCCATCGAGCTGACCTGCGGGCCGACCGCCGAGCAGCCGGCGGACACCGTCGCGCGGATCGAGCCGCCGTCCTCGAGCGGGATGTCGGTCGCCTCGAGCGCGCGACGCACCTCTTCGGCCGCCCGGGTCGCCTCGTCGAGGCTCGCCCCGTCGAGGATCACGAGGAACTCCTCGCCCCCGTAGCGCGCGACGATGTCGCTGGCCCGGAAGCGCGCCGTGAGGATCGATCCGAACGTGCGCAGGACCGCATCGCCGGTGCGATGCCCGTGCCGCTTGTTGAACGCGCCGAAGTGATCGAGGTCGAACAGGATGGCCGCCACCGGACGGCGCTCGACCGGGTCGAGGCGGTCACGTGCCGCGAGGAGACGGTCCAGCGCGGCATCGAGGTGGCGGCGGTTGAAGAGCCCGGTCAGCGGGTCGCGGATGGCCGCGTCGGCGACCTGGGCGAGCAGCTCGGCGTTGGCGATGGCGAGGGCGACGTGCGCCGCGATGATCGGCAGTACTTCGATGTCGAGCTGGCCGTACGGTCGGGCCAGGTCGAGGCGCGAGACGCTCAGGGCGCCGATGACGAGGTCCTCGGACAGGATCGGGACCCCGATGCAGGTCATGTGATCCTGCACGTCGGCGCGCTGGACCGTCGAGGGGAAGCCCTGGCGGGTGAGGCGCGACTCCTCGATGAGGCGTCGCTCGGCGATGGCCCGCCCGGACACGCCCTCGCCCTCGGGGATCCGGACGCCCACGAAGCGCTGGTCCCCGCCGCGCATCGCGGCGATCCGATAGTCGCCCACGCTCTGGTCACGGACGGTCAGGACCACGATGTCGCTGCGCATGACCGAGGCGACGGCATCGACGATGACCGGGAAGAGCTTGCGCGGCTCCAGCGAGACATTGACCGTCCGGGACAGCTCGGCCAGCGACTGGAACAGCGCCGCCCGCTCCGCGATCGCCGAACGCTCGCGACCGAGCGCGATCGCGCCGGCGATCCGCTCGCCGACGAGGACCAGGGTGGAGCGGTCGCTCTCGTCGAGACCGCCGACGACGGGGTGTTCCACGTTCAGGATGCCGAGCAGGTCGCCGCCCGCGATGAGCGGCACGGCGATCTCGCTGCGGACGGCGTCGTTCGCCGTCTCGTAGTCCGGGTCGGTGGCGACGTCCCGCACGAGCGCGGCTTCGCGCGTCCGCATCACTCGGCCGATGACCCCTGTCGACCCGTCGAATCGCTCGAAGACGTGCTCCGCGTCGTAGCCTCGCTGGGCGCCGAGCCGGAGCGTGCCGTCACCCTCCAGCAGGTAGATCGAGACGAGCGGGTAGCCGAACCGCTCGACCATCAGCGCCATGAGCCCACCGAGCGCGTCCGTCGAACCGCCACTCGCGACGAGCCCGCCCACGGCCTCCACGCCGGCCATCTGCCGTGCTCGGCGGCGTTCGCGGGCGCGGGCGACACGGGCGCGGGCGATGGCGGCTTCGAGCGCGCCGACGGTCTGCCGAGTCCCGAGCGCCAGCAGGACCATGACCACGATGAAGGAGGCGCCGCGCTGGAGGAGCGGCGACACGGGGACGTCCATGACCACGATCGGCGCCGCGTAGAAAGCCAGCGCGGTCCCACCGACGATCATCGCCTCGCGCCGGCCGTAGGCGGCGGCCATCGCCACGATCGGCAGGTAGAGCGAGACGGTCGGCCGGGCCGCAACCTCGCCGACGAACAGTCCGAGCGCGGCGACGTACCCGACCGCGGCCAGCAGGCGTGGGATCGGGCGCCCGAGCGGGGACGACGTCTGCCCGAGGATCAGCTGGAGCGCGATGTAGGCGAGGCCGGACGGGATCAGCGCGAAGACGGCCGGGTCGCCGGCGAAGAGCTCGATGATGACGGCCGCGGTCACGATGGCGACCGCGAGCATCAGATGGGTGTCTTCGAACAGGCGCCGGCGGATCCTCCGGATCCAGCGCGCGCGGTGGCGCAGGACGAGCGTCGGTGCTTCCACGCTGGAAGCGTGGGTACCGGAGGTCCCGGTGTCGATGGCCCGAATGGGTCACCAGTCTCGGCTCGGACGTCCCGCCGAGGGAACGTGCCTCGGAGGCGTGCCTCGGGCGCGCCTACTCGAACGTGAGGGTGCTCGCGACCACGTCGGCGGTGTCGAGGATGTCGCGCAGGGTGTGCCCGGCCGAGGGCTCGATGACGAGGACGAGCGTCCCGGCGTCGTCGTCGAGGGCGACCAGGCGCGTCGGCCGGCCGGTCTCGATGTAGTACGTCCGCCCGCCTGCCTCGAAGATCGCGACATGGCCGCCGGCACCCGCGGTGACGTCCACCGATCGGCCGCTCCGGCCGTCGATCTTGAGGTTCGCGGGCTTGGTCGCCTTCGCATCGGGCGTCTTGGCGAACGCGGCGACGAGCTGCTTGGCCGAGCCTTCCTTGAACCGGGCATCGCCGTTGGGGCTCGCGACGTGGGAGGCGAAGGTGAGGACGCCTTCAGGCCGGCTGAGGACGAGCATACCGTCCGTGGCGACCGAGGCGGACCAGCCGTCGCCGAGGGTGAACGCCACCCGTGGCGTCAGGCCGGTCGGCGCATAGCGGGCGCCATCGAGCCCGCAGGCCACGTCGAGGATCGGGTGGCAGACATCGGCGGCGAGCACGGCGGCCGGCGTGGCCGGCGGTCGTTGCGTCGATCGAGCGGACGGCGTCGGCGTCGGGCGTGCGGTGCGTGCCGCTGGCTTTGAGGCCTCGGCGGACGTCCCGCCGTCGTCGGCGCCGGCGACGACCATGGCGAACCCCCCGACCGAGACGGCGAGCAGCCCCACGAGGGCGACCACGCGGAACGGGCCGATGCGCCGAGGCCAGCGTGGGGATGCGCCGGCCCGGCGGGTCGGAGGCCGCGCCGGACGGGCGGCCGTCTGGCGTACCGGCACGAGCGGCTCGAGGGCGGCGGCCAGCGCGTTCCCGTTCGGATACCGATCGGCCGGGGCCGGGGCCAGGCAGCGCGTCACGACGCCATCGAGCGCCACCGGGACGTCGGGCTGGACGTCACGCGGTGACGGCGCCGCCGCCCCGACCCGGGCCAGGGCCAGCGCCGATTGATCCGCCCCGGTCCACGGCCGCCGGCCGGTCAGCGCCTCGTACAGCACGAGGCCGAGGCCGTAGACATCCGATGCCGGCGATGTCGCGGCTCCCTGGGCCTGCTCCGGGCTGAAGTACTGCACAGAGCCGAGGGTCGTCCCCGGCAGCGTGGCCTCGGCGTCCATCGCGAGTCGGGCGATGCCGAAGTCGGTGATCATCGCCCGCCCGTCGCGCGCCAGCAGGATGTTGCCCGGCTTCACGTCCCGGTGGACGATCCCGCGGAGGTGCGCCGCACCCAGCCCTCGAGCGACGTCGAGCCCGATCCGTGCCGCCTCCCCGCTCGGGATCGCGCCGTCGCGGCGCAGGCGGACGGCGAGGTCCTCGCCCTCGACGAGGTCCATGACCAGGTACGGGCCCTGTGGGTCGGTGCCGGTGTCGATGCAGGCGACGATGTTCCGATGGCGCAGCACGGTCGCCGCGAGGGCCTCGCGCCGGAATCGGTCGGCGAGGTCGCGGTCGGCGCCGATCTCGGGGCGCAGGATCTTGATCGCAACGGATCGTCCGGTCCGCGTGTCCTCCGCTCGGTGGATCGTGGCCATCCCACCCCGGCCGATCACGGGACCCAGCCGATAGCGGCCCGCGATGCGTCCTTCCGCGGGCCCGGTCGGGAGATCGGACGGTTCCGGTCGCTCGGTCGTCACCCGCCGACGATAGACCAGCGCGCCCGAACGGGCCGCGACGGTCGTCCGCGCCGGCCGTGGCGACGGCTCCTCGTCACGGCGTGCCTAAGGTAGGACGCCCGGGCGGCCCGACGAGATTGAGGCGACGATCCCCGAACGCATCCGGCCCGCGCCCGATGGAAGGTGGACTCGGTTCGACGACCGTGTGAGCACGCCGAGACGTCCTCGGCAACACGCTCGGAGGATCCGACCATGCTGCATGCGGAGGCGATGCGAGAACTGACCAGACAGCGCCACGAGGCTTATCAGCAGGAGGCGGCGCATGCACGACGCATCCGCGAACTCGCGGCGTCCAGTCACGAAGAGAAGCGAGATCGCTTCGACGTTCGCCAGCTGCGCTGGCTGCTGCTCCGTCCGATCGGCGCCTGAGCGCTGCTCGGATGGGACCCGGGTGCCGGTCGACCGGCATCCGGGTCCTGCCGCGTCGGCGACCTGAAGGAAAGGCGACCGCCCGCTCTGACGCGCCCAAGGCGGGATGGTGACGGGACAGGCCTATGAATTCGCCGACGATGTCAGGTGCCCGATCGAGCCCAGTCATCATCGGACGCGGACCGGAGCTCGCGGCGCTCGGCCGCGGATTCGAGGCCGCCACGCGTGGTGAGCCGGCCATCATCCTCATCGGCGGCGACGCCGGCGTCGGAAAGACCCGCCTCGTTTCCGAGTTCGCGGAGTCGGCCCGGACCTCGGGCGCCCGCGTCCTGACCGGTGCCTGTCTCGACCTCCAAGGCGAGGGCTTGCCGTACGGCCCGTTCATCGAGGCGCTTCGGGTCCTGGGCGAGGAGCTGCCGCCCGATGACCTCGACCGGATCCTAGGTGACACCGGGCGCGAGCTGGCGTCGGTCGCGCCGGGCTTCGCGCGGTTCATCGATGCGGCTTCCGCACGCGCCGGCGGGTCGCCTGCCGACCGCGCCCCGCTCGTGCCGGGCCGAACGGATCAGGCCCGGCTGTACGAGCTGACGCTTGCGCTGCTGGATCGTCTGAGCGCCGACCGCCCGCTGGTCCTCGTCCTTGAGGACCTCCATTGGAGCGACCCCGCGACGAGCGACCTCCTCGCGTTCGTGGTCCGGAACCTCCGCAAGGCGCGGGTGCTCATCGTCGGGACGATCCGCGCCGAGGCCCTCGACCACGGACATCCGTTGCTGCTCCGGCTGGCGGAGATCGGGCGGAACCGGAACGTCGAACGGATCGAGCTGCAGCCGCTCCGACTCGACGAGCAGCGCCTGCAGGTGACCGCGATCCTGGGTCACCGACCGCCTCGTGGGCTCGTCGAGCGGATCCACACACGTGCCGAGGGCAACCCGTTCTTTGCGGAGGAACTCCTCGCGAGCGACGAGGAGGCGTCCTCGACCGAGCCCCCGGACGTGACGGAACGGCGGGACACGCGGATCCCATCGTCGTTGCGGGACATCCTGGCTGGCCGGATCGCCACGATCTCGCCCGAGGGCCGGCGGATCGCCCGGATCGCGGCGATCGCCGGGACGCGGACAGACGACGGCGCGATCGAAGCGCTCTCCGGGCTCCCCGCGGACGACATCGCGGATGCGCTCCGCGAACTCGTGGGTCGCCACTTCCTCGAAGTAGACGAGCGGTCGCAGGGGTACCGGTTCCGTCACACGCTCCTCGCGGACGTCGTGCTCGACGAGGTGCTCCCCGGCGAGCGACGCCGGCTCCACGAGGCGCTGGCTCGCTGGCTGACCGACGCGGACCGGATCGAACATGGCGGCGCACCCGCCACCCCGGGGGAACTCGCCCATCATTGGGCGGCCGCCGGGGATGCTCGGATGGCCCTGCCTGCGGCCATCCGAGCGTCTCGGGCCGCGACAGCCGTCCACGCCTACATCGAGGCCCACCGGCAGGCGGAGCGAGCCCTCGCGGCCTGGGCTCGGGTGCCCGACGCTGAGGAGGTCGCCGGCCTCGACCTCGTCGAACTCCTGCGTGAGACGGCCGATGCCGCCGACTTCGCCAATGCGCCCGAACGGGCCGTCGCCCTGGTCGCCCAGGCCCTGGAGCACATCGACGCGACTCGTGACCCGATCAGGGCCGGCCTGGTCCACGCGCGACTCGGCTACTACCGCTGGCTGATCGGGGAACGTCAGGCGCTCGTGGACGAAGCCCGGCTCGCCCTCGAGCTCATCCCGGCCGAACCACCCAGCGTCGAGCGAGCGCGGGTGGTGGGTGGCCTCGCCTCCGCGCTGATGCCCAGTGGGCACTACCGCGAGTCGCTCGAATTGTGCGAGGCGGCCATCGCGACGCTCCGAGCGACCGGCTCCCACGAGGGCGAGGCGCGCCTCGTCATGATCCTCGGCGTCGATCTCGTCAGCCTCGGTGAGACCGAGTCGGGTCTCGAGCAGCTCCGGACCGCGATCGCGATCGCGCGCGACGTTGGTCCCGTCGACACGCTGCTCACCTGTCAGCACAACCTCGCCTTCGTGCTGGCGCAGACGGATCATTTCGAGGAAGGCATCGAGGTCGCGTACGACGGCCTTGATACGGCGCGACGTGTCGGACTCGAGCTGCGCTTCGGTGCCGGCCTTCGTGCGAGCGCCAGCGACATCCTGCTGCGCCTCGGTCGCTGGGCCGAGGCCGATGCCCTCACCCGACAGGGCCTTGACCTCGACCTCGACGACCGCTCCGGCTCGATCTACCTGCGGACCACCCGGGCGCTGCTGCTCTGCGCACGGGGCGAACGCGAGGAGCTCGCCTCGGAGCTCGCGGCCATCGCGACGGCCGCGGAGGATGACATCGATCCCGACATCCGGGCCTACACGCTGCAGGCCCAGGCGGAGGCGCATGTCCTCGATGGACGCCCCGAGGAAGCGCTGACGGCGGTCGAACGAGCCCTCGAGGAGTTCGCCGGTTCGGACGAGATCTTTCTCGTCGCGCCGATCCTGCTTCTCGGCATGACCGCGGCGGCGGACCTTGCCGCGGCCGGACGGGCGTTCCGAGACGACCGGCGCGTCGAGCGGGCGACGACGGCCGGCGCCGCCTTCGAGGGCCAGGTCGGGAACATGACCGGTGCGCCGGTCGAGACGCCATCGGTCAGCGCCACGTTCACGGCAATCGGGGCCGAGGCGACGCGGCTCGCCGGCTCGTCGGACGCGGCAGCATGGAAGGCGGCGGCCGCTGCCTGGGACGCCGTCCCGATGCCATATCCGGCGGCACGCGCCCGGGCTCGAGCGGGCGAGGCGCTGCTCATGGTCCGCGGTCCTCGCGATGCCGCCGCGGACCTCCTTCGCCAGGCGTACGCCAGTGCCGTGTCCCTCGGCGCCGCGGTGCTCCAGGGCGAGATCGAAGCCGTCGCCGGCCGCGCGCGCGTCGACCTCGTCGGGACGCCGGTCGGCGCCGCAGCGAGACGGGCCGATCGGCCGGCCGCGGCGGTCAGCCCGCGCGGTCCGGCTGAGATCCTCGGCCTATCGGCACGGGAATGGGAGGTCCTCGAACTGGTGGCAGCCGGGCGCTCCAACGGGGAGATCGCGGAGGCCCTGTTCATCAGCCCGAAGACGGCCAGCGTCCATGTGACCCACATCCTCGACAAGCTCGGGGTCAACAGCCGCGTCGAGGCCGCGACGATCGCGGTCCGGGTCGGTGTCACGGAGCCGGCAGGCGAGGACCCCCGCCTGCCGGTCGATCGCGTCGGCTGATCAGGAAGGGCTGTGGTCGTGGTCGTCGTGGTCGTCGATCACGGTGAACCCTTCGCCCTCCAGCTCCTGATGGACCTGGTCGCGTTCCCCCACCCCCTCGAACCCCAGGCCGACGTGGGCGACGCCGTCGAAGATGTCGACCAGCAGCACGCCCATGATGTTGTGCCCGTTGCCCCCGATGATCTCGGCCGCGCGGGCGAGCTCGCCGACCGTGTCCTGCAGCTCCACGACCAGCGCGGGATGCTCCTCGACGCTGACCGGCTTGCGCCCGCCGCCGAGGTCGACCGCGGCGATGGTCGCGACGATGTCTCCGTTGTCGCCTTCATCGTCGTGGAAGGCGAAGGAGATGATCCCGACCTCGCGCGAATGGACCGGAGCCTCGCCACCACCGACGGCGGCGATGTTGTACCCCTTGTCCGCAAGGGCCCGCGAGATCCGGCCGAGGTCGCCGACCGACCCGACCGTCGCGGCGCTGACGATCTTGTGCATCGCGTCACCCTCCACTCGTCGCGCGGCGTCTGGGGCGTTCCGCTACGACGGACCCCGGATGCTACACCTCGGCTGTCGGCGCGCCGTCGTTTTCGTCAGGACGCCGGGCAGGGTGCCGGGCCGAGACGGTCGCCGTCGGCCTCGAGGCCGAACCCGACCGGGAACCGCGCGCCATCGCACGGGCCCTTGGCCGTCCGCGGTGCATCGTCGGGCGTTCGTGGCCAGGTGTACGGGGTGGTCGCGGAGAACGGCTGATCACCGACGAGGACGTCGGCGACGCCCGTTCCCTCGGTCCCGGGCAACCACGCCGCGACGATCGCGTCGGCGGCCGGGGCGATCCGGTCGAGCATCACCGGGCGCCCCGAGAGGATCACGACGATCAGTCGATCCACCATCCCGCGCATCGTGTCCACGAGGGCCAGGTCGCCGTCCGGCAGCGCGAGCGTCGCCGAATTGCCCTCACCCTCCGCGTACGGCGGCTCGGCGACGACCACGATCCCGGTCCGGGCGTGGGTGCCGGCCGGGAATTGGCCGGCGGGGTCGAACTTGACCCGGTCGCCGAGGCGCGCGGTCAGGGCGGCGGCGATCGTCGTCCCGGGCGTGATGTCGCCGCTCGAGCCCTGCCACGTGATCGTCCAGCCGCCCGACTGGAGGCCGATGTCGTCCGCGCCGCGACCGGCGAGCAGGATCGGATCGGACTCGTCGGGATCGAGCGGCAGGACCGCGGGCTTCGTCTTGAGCAGCACCACCGACCGCGCGGCCGCCTCACGGGCCAGCGCCCGATCGGCGTCGGAGCCGACGTCCGCCGTCCGGTCGGCCGGTGGCATCGGGTGCTCGAACAGTCCGAGCTCGAACTTGACCCGCAGGATCCGGCGGACGGCATCGTCGACCCGGCTCTCGAGGATGTTGCCGTCCTGGATCCCGGCCCGGACGGCGCCCTCGAAGCGCTTGCCGTCGTAGGGGACCATCGCCATGTCGATGCCCGCGGAGATCGCCTGGGCGACGGCCGTGTCGTAGTCGGGCGTCAGCTGGTCGATCGCACCCCAGTCGGACACGACGAACCCGCTGAACCCGAGCTCGCCCTTGAGCACCTCGGTCAGGAGGTGCGCGTCGCCGGTGACCTTGCCGTCGCGCGTGCTGGAGAACGACGACATCACGATCCGGACGCCGGCATCGATGGCCGACTCGTACGGGGTCAGGTGGATGGCCCGCAGGGTGGGCTCGTCGAGCTCCGTCACGCCCTGGTCGAGGAGGTAGCCCGGCGTCGTCGACGACCCGAAGGTCGTGCCGCCATCACCGAGGTAATGCTTCGCCGTCGCGGCCGCCGATCCCGGGTCGGCGAGGGCCGCGCCCTGCAGGCCGCGGATGAACGCACTCGAGAGATCGCTCACGAGCGCTGGGTCCTCGCCGTAGCCCTCGTACGTGCGCCCCCAGCGGACGTCCTGCGGCACGGCGAGGACCGGCCCGAAGTCCCAGCGGATGCCGGTCGCGGCCATCTCGAGGGCGGTGGCCCGGCCGATGCGCCGCACGAGGTCCGGGTCGCCCGCGGCGCCGAGACCGACCTGCTGCGGGAAGATCGTGGCCCCGACCACGTTGTTGTGGCCGTGCACGGCGTCGATGCCATAGAGCATCGGGATCCCGAGCCGCGTCGACAGGGCGGCGTCCTGGTAGCCCTTGACCATCGCGTACCAGCTCGCCGGGTCGTTCTGTGCGGGCGCGCCACCGCCGCCGCTGAGCACCGAGCCGAGCAGCAGGTCCTTCACCCCGCCCGGATCGACCGAGTGGTTCTCCAGCTGGGTCATCTGCCCGATCTTCTCGTCGAGTGTCATCTGGGCGAGGAGGGCTTCCACGCGCGTCTCGACGGGCAGCGAGGGGTCGTGCCAGTCGGCGGGGGTCGTCGGGGACGCACTCGGCGCTCCGGCGCTCGGTCCGGGGCTGGTCTGGGCCGGCGCGCAACCGATCGTGGCCAGGACGAGCGCGGCGGCCGCGAGGGCGGTGTAGCGGCGCATCAGACGATGACCCTCGTCAGCCCGACGATCCCGAGGACATAGATCCCAGTCACGAGGATCGAGTCGATCCCGAACCCCGCGAATTGACGCCGCGGCCTGACGAGGATCGTGCCGACGAAGATCGTCGTCATGACGATCCCGAGTGTCCCGAGCCAGGCGTTCTCCGGGCCAGCTTCGGGGAGCAGCGGCCGCCCGGCCAGCACGTCCGCCAGCAGGAAGATCGTCAGCTGGAAGGCGTTCCCGCCGAAGACGTCACCCATCGCGAGCTGGTTGTCGCCGAGGCGGACCGCCTCGAGGCCGGTGCTGACCTCCGGCAGCGCGGTCGCGGCCGCGAGGAACGTGGCCCCGAAGACGACCCCGTTGATCCCGGCCATGTCGGCCAGCGCACTGCCGCTCTCCTCGAGGGCCACCCCGGCGATGAGGATCACGGCGCTCGTGACGATGAACAGCCCGATCACCCTGGCGTTCGGGATCTTCGACATCGGTGGCACGTAGGTCGGGTGCTTCACCCGGCGGTTCCGCCGACCGGCCCGGCTGCCTTCCATGACGATCTGCCACGGCTCGCGACGGCGCACCCGGTCGAGCACGAAGATGCCGGCGACCCATGCGACGACGATCCCGAGCGAGGCGGGGCTGACCGGGCCGATGGCGGCGTCCGGGGGGAGCATCGTGCCCAGGAGCATGATCGTCGTCACGATGATGACGAGGATGCCCTCGAGGACGGGCACGAGCGAGCCGACGAGGAACGACAAGGGGCGGTCGCCCTTGACGGCGCGGTCGCACAGCACGAGGACGAGCGTCTGGACGGCGATCCCGCCGATGAGGTTGCCGGCGGCGATGCCGAGGTTGCCCGCCATGACCGCGGCCACCGTGATGGCGATCTCGGGCAGGCTCCCGGCGATCGCGAGGAGCACCACGCCGCCGAGGGCCTCGCCGAGGCCGAAGCGCTCGTCGATCGCATCCGTGGCCTTCGACAGGTAGATCCCGGCGATCCATGTCGCGGCGGCGGCGACCCCGAAGACCGCCAGCAGCGCGGGACCGGTCATGCGGAGGTCACCTCGTCGTCAGCGGCGTCGGTCCGTCGGCGCGGCGCGGCCGTGAGTCACGGTAGCGCGCCCGCGATCGCCGCGCCGGGTCGTCCTCGCCGCCATGCAGCGCTCAAGACCGTCAGATCGCCTCCGAGTCGGGGTGCCGATGGCACTTGTCAGCACGACCCCCGCCGCGCACGCTCTGGACGAACGAAGTTCCCGTCTCGCGGCCCGATGACGTGCGGGCCTGTCGGGTTGCGGTCCGCACGGAATCCCTGGCGGCCAACCAGTCGTCGACCCGACGGAGGCGCACCATGGCACTCCAGTCTTCTTCCTCCCATGAGACCGCACCCTGGCGAGTGATCGGCTATGCCCTGCTCATCGCGACCCTGATCGTCGCGGTGATGCTGCTCGCGACGGCCGTCCTGGGCATCCAGGTGAACGGGCCGTCGTACGACATCGTGCCGGACCCGGCGGGCCTCAGCGGGCTGCCGTTCTAAGCGCGCGCGCCGGTCATAGCGACCCTGTTCGACGGCGGAGCCGCGGCTCGAACGCTGGTTGAGTCACCCGGTGGGTGAACGGGCGGTCGAGCGCCCGGATCGACCCTGTTCGACGGCGGAGCCGCGGCTCGAACGCTGGTTGAGTCACCCGGTGGGTGAACGGGCGGTCGAGCGCCGGATCGACCCTGTTCGACGGCGGAGCCGCGGCTCGAACGCTGGTTGAGTCACCCGGTGGGTGAACGGGCGGGTAGGAAACCCCATCAGGTGATCCGAGTACGACCTCGGGCCGACCGAAGGCATCGGTCGCGAGGATGGAGCGGGAGACGAGGTTCGAACTCGCGACATGCAGCTTGGAAGGCTGCCGCTCTGCCAACTGAGCTACTCCCGCCCGAGCCTCGGCGAAGTCTACCAGTCGTCCTTCGACGACCTCGCGCTCGGAGCGACCGACGACACCCGCGGCTTGTTGCGTGGCGGGTTTAGGCTGCCCTGCGTGAGACGACGAGACCCGCTCCACCACGCCATGGACCGGTTCGCGGCCGACCCCGCGTCGGTGCGGAACGCCGCACTGTTGATGATCGTCATCACGGTCGCCATCGTGTTCGTCGGTGGGTTGATCGTCTGGGTCTTCGACGCACGGGACTTCCCGGACCTGGGCGGCGCCCTCTGGTACACGCTGCAGACGGTCACCACGGTCGGGTACGGCGATAAGGTGCCGACCCAAGGGGTCGGGCGTTTGGTCGGAGCGACGGTGATGGTCGTCGCCGTCGCGCTGATCGCGATCCTGACGGCGTCGATCACGTCGACATTCGTGGAGGCTGCCCAGCGCCGGCATCGGGCCGGCCAGGAGGCTCAGGACCGCGACTCGAACGAACGGCTCCATCAGCAACTCGACGACGTGCTCGCCAGGCTCACGGCCATCGAGTCAACGCTCGCAGCGCGGGATCACGAGCCCGACGCGACCCTTCCCCCGGAGCGCCGACCCTAACGACTGGTCGACGTGGCCGGCAGCAGCATTTCAGGCCCGAATGGCGTGACAGGGGAGCCCATACTGGGCCGATGCGTTTCCGAACGACGCTCCAGCTCGCCGGCCGGACCGCGACCGGGTTCCGCGTGCCGGAGGAGGCCGTGCAGGCCCTCGGCCGCGGCAAGCGGCCGCCGGTGTTGGTGACGATCAACGGGTACACGTATCGGAACACGGTCGCGGCATACGGCGACGAGTTCCTCATCGGCGTCTCCGCGGAACACCGCGCTGGGGCCCACGTGAAGGCCGGCGACACGATCGACGTCGACCTCGAGCTCGACACGGAGCCGCGCGAGGTCGAGGTGCCGAGCGACTTCGCCGAGGCGCTCGAGGCCGAGCCCGCCGCCAAGGCGATGTTCGACTCGCTCTCCTACAGCAACCGGAGCTACCACGTCCTGTCGATCGAAGGCGCGAAGACGCAGGACACGCGACGGCGTCGGATCGAGAAGTCGGTCGCGACGTTGAAGGCCGGGAAGGCCCGCTAGATCAGTCCGGTCGAGGGCGTCCCGAGCGGGCGAACCGCTCACCCGGCAGTGCGGTCGGGGCGCCGGGGTTCTGGCCGCCGTGGCGCCCGGCGTCGTGTCGAGGCCGCTGGCCTTGGCCGGGCCGCGCTCCCTGCCCC
This sequence comes from uncultured Chloroflexia bacterium, assembly GCA_963755115.1. Lineage (GTDB taxonomy): Bacteria > Chloroflexota > Limnocylindria > Limnocylindrales > CSP1-4 > SPCO01. Next base: position 197,479 of record CAVWIK010000002.1, on the reverse strand, counting down.
GGGCGACCCCCTTGGGGCGGCCGCTGACCAAGCGACTGGCCCGGTTGGTACGGGCGAGCGGCCGGACGGGGTCCGCGACCGTCGCTCGGGCGAAGTCCGTGGCTCGGGACCGGCCGCGCCGCATGACCCGGCGTCGGACGGACGGCATGACCCAGCGCTGGACGAGCGGCGAACGGCTGCCCTGGCCGGTTCAGGGGCCGCGGCGCATGACTCGGGTGCTGCGGGCGAGGGACGCGCGGCCCGGCGCCCGGGCGAGCGCCACCGAGCCCGCCACGGAGGATCGGCTCGGGGCGGATCCGCGGATCGGGCTCGAAGCCGGGGATGACCTCGGACGGGATCGACCGGCCGAGCACGCGTTCGATGTCGCGGAGCATGCGCTCCTCGTCGATGCAGACCAGCGAGACGGCCTCGCCGTCGACCCCGGCGCGGCCGGTCCGCCCAATTCGGTGGACGTAGTCCTCGGGGACCATCGGCAGCTCGAAGTTGACGACGTGCGGCAGGGCGTCGATGTCGAGCCCGCGCGCCGCGACCTCGGTGGCGACGAGGATCGCGTAGCGATTGGCCTTGAAGTCGGCCAGTGCCCGCACGCGCTGCGGCTGGCTCTTGTTGCCGTGGATCGCGGTCGTCGGGATGCCGTCCTGCTCGAGCTGCTTGGCGAGGCGGTTGGCGCCGTGCTTCGTGCGGGTGAAGACCAATGCCTGGTAGATGACGCCGGTCTTGACGAGGTGGCTGAGCAGTTCGCGCTTCCGCTCGCGGTCGACACGGATGACGCGCTGCTCGACGAGCTCGGACGGTGCGTTCCGCGCGTCGACCTGGACCGACGCCGGGTCGTGCAGGAGCCCGGAGGCGAGCGCCCGGATCTCGTTCGAGAACGTCGCGGAGAAGAGCAGGTTCTGGCGGCTGGGCGGGCAGCAGCGCGAGCACCTTGCGGATGTCGCGGATGAAGCCCATGTCGAGCATGCGGTCGGCCTCGTCGAGGACGAGGATCTCCACCGCAGACAGGTCGATGGTCCGCTGGCCGACGTGATCGAGGAGGCGGCCGGGCGTCGCGACGACGATCTCGGGCCCGGCGCGAAGGGCGCGGACCTGCGGATCGAAGCCGACGCCGCCGTAGATCGCGACCGACTTGATGGGTCGCTCAGCGCCGTAGGTTCGGACGCTCGCCTCGACCTGCAGCGCCAGCTCGCGGGTCGGCGCCAGGATCAGCGCCCGGATGCGACGCGGTCCATCCGGACGTGCCGCGTGCAGCCGCTGGAGCATCGGGAGGACGAACGCGGCGGTCTTGCCGGTGCCGGTCTGGGCGCCGGCCATGACGTCGCGCCCGGCGAGGACGAGCGGGATCGCCTGGTCCTGGACGGGGGTAGGTGTCGTGTAACCCTCGCGGGCGACGACACGAAGCAGCTCGGGCGACAGCCCGAGACGATCGAATGACATGAAGGAGTGACTCCTGACGAGGCCCTCCCGCCAGCCTGGCGGGGCCCGGTCAGGGCGTAGGTGGATCGGGATCGAAACGGGGTGAGCCGGGGCGCTGACCGGAGCGCCTCATCGAGCACGAAGGCGGCAAGCATACACGACGTCGATGACCTGCCCTTCGGCCCTACCCCTCCGGCCGGCATCAGGGCCACGATGGCGCGGAAAGGAGGGCAGCATGCCGTACGTCGGAGACATCCTCGCACTGACCCGCCGAAACACCTTCTTCCGGGAGGTCATCGCGACCGGCCCGAAGAGCCAGGTCGTCGTGATGTGCCTGTCGCCCGGAGGGGAGATCGGCCTCGAGACGCACACCGAGCTCGATCAGGTGCTGGTCATCGTCGAGGGCACCGGATCGGTGATCCTCGATGGCAAGACGAGCGAGATCGCCCCGGGCACCCTCATCCAGGTGTCGGCCGGGACCGAGCACAACGTGACGAACACGGGCACGACGCCGATGCGCCTGTACACGGTGTACGCGCCGCCGGCCCACCTGCCCGGGACCGTCCACAAGACCAAGGCCGAGGCCGATCGCGACGAGGCGGACCACCCGCTCGTCGGCGCCACCACCTGACGGCCGCCGCTTCGGTCCAGGTCAGGCCGTGGGCCGGCCCCCGTAGCGGGCGTTGGGACCCTCGAGGATCGCGCGCTGGCGCGGCGTCAGGTCGGGCCAGCGATCGCGGTCGTAGGTGGCCGCGCTGAACGCGATCGGGGCCGGGTCGTACTTGAAGAAGAGCGTCCGTCGCTCCCCGGCTCCGCGCCACGGGAGCGTGCCGTGGGTCATCGCCTCGGTGAAGACGATGGCCGTGCCCGCCGGCCCCGTCACCGCCCGGACGAGATCCGCCGGGGTGTCGCCCTCGAGTTCCTTCCAGGCCTCCGGGAACGGCAGGTTCGCCTTGTGGCTGCCGGGCACGCACCCGAACCCGCCGTCGGCGGGTCCGACGTCGCGCAGGTTGTAGGCGACGACCAGGAGCCCGGAGCGCGGCACGCCCTCGACGAACGTGTACCACTGACCGGGGTCGAACGGGACCGCGCCGCCGTGCAGCTTCGTCCCGATCGGGCCCTTGCCGCGGCGGATGAGGTCGGCGTAGTCGTGATCGAGGCGGAAGCCCGGCCCGAGCAGCGACTCGAGGATCGGGAGCATCGGCGCGTGGTCGATGAGGCCCCGCACGTCCGGACCCCAGTCCAGGACGCCACCGAACCGGTGGCTGGTCTCATCGGCGCCGACCTCGGCCGCGACGTGCTCGTCCATCACCGCGTCCAGCCGCGCCACCTGCTCGGGTGACAGGGCGCCGGGCACCACCAGGTAGCCGTTCAGGTCGAAGAGGTAGCGCTGGGTCGGATCCACCCCGCGGCCCAGATCCCTCAGCCGCCGACGAGGACGCGCACCCGGGCGAGATGGCCGTGCGTGGCGAACGCCGAGTCGCCGGGCAGCACCCCGGTCACGACCAGCAGGTCGACCCCGTCGCGGGTCGGGCCCGACTGGCGCACGTGCGTCGACGGCTCCGCGAAGGCGCCGACCAGCGCGAAGGCGACCGCCTGCTGCGCGGTCGACCCGGATCCCTTCGGCAGGCGGACGTCGATCTCGAGGATGTCGTCGATGACCTCGAGTCGCGCGAGCTCGACGGCCAGGGACTCGGCCACCGCGCGCACGCTCGGTCCGAGGTGCGCATCCGCGTCCTCGGTGATCCAGCCCGGCTCGGCGGCGAGGGTCAGCAGGCGCTCGATGTCGGGTGACGCCATGGACGCATCGCGGACGCCAGAGAAACGCTCGTCGGTGTCCCAGCGTCGTCGCTCGGTCGCCGTCATGGCCATCAGCCCTTGCGCTCGAGGATGGGACGGGCCACATCCGGCTTGTCGACGACGAAGGCGAACATGGCGCGGTCGCCCCAGCGCCCGAGGAACAGGTGGCCGTAGATGTTCACGTCCGCGTCCGCCAGCGCCCGCGACAGCCGGGCCATGCCGCCGGGCCGGTCGTCGACCTCGGTCAGGATCGACTCGCCCTCGATGTAGGTGTACCCGCCGTCGTCGAGCACGGCCTTCGTGGCCACGTCGTCCGCCGTGGTCATGATCACGTGGCCCGAGTCGCCCATGCTCCCGCCGCCGATGGCGCGCAGGTCGACGCCACGCGCGGCGAGCGCCTCGGCGAGGTTGGCCATCGCGCCGGGTTCGTTCTTGAGCTGGACGACGAACTGGTTGGCCATGCGAGCCTCCGGCGGGGACTGGGTCCCGCAATTCTAGCGACCGCCCTGTGCTAGCGTCCTCGACCGATGACGACGCCCATCGACGCCGGCGAGCGGATGACCGTCGAGGCCGCCGGGATCCCCTTCTCCGCGCTAGCGTGGGGCGCCGCCGTGGCCCGGCCACTCATCCTGGTCCACGGCGTGACCGCGTCCGCGGCCATCTGGTGGCGGGTCGCGCCGCGCCTGGCCGCCGCCGGTCGACGTGTGGTCGCGGTGGACCTGCCCGGCCACGGGTTCACCGGGCACTGGACGGGTCGGCATCGCTTTCGCGAGACGGCCGACGACATCGCGGCGTTCACCCGCGCGGCCGGCCTCGCCCGGGCGGACGTGCAGGTCATCGGTCACAGCTGGGGCGCGATGGTCACGGCGCACCTGCCGCTCGCCGGGTTCCGCCCGGAGACGATCGTGCTGCTCGATCCGCCCGCGCTCCCCCACAGTGTCATGCGCGCGATGGCGGAGGATCCGACGTGGCGGACGTTCGACACACTCGCCGAGGCATCGGCGGCGATCGCGGACGCCGAGCCCGCGTGGACCGAGGGCGATGTCCTCGCCGCTGCGGAGGCGAGGATGAGCCTGGAGGTGGCGGCAGCGCGCTCGGTCGTCGTCGACAACGGGGACTGGGATGCGGGCCTCGCCGCGCTCGCGGACCCGTCTGCGGCCGGCATCCCCGTCTGGCTCGTCCGCGGCGAGCCCGCGGCTGGCGGCCTGACCATGGACACCGCCGCGGCCGAGTTCGGGCGCCGCTACGGCGACGACCACGTCATCACGATCCCGGGCGCGCCGCACAGCCCACAGCGGACCCACCTCGAGGCGACCATCGCGGCCTTCGAACGCGCCCTCGCGAGCTGACGCCGTCGCGCCGCGGGACCGTCAGGCCGGACCCGTGACGCGGGTGCGACCGGCGCGGATGGCGACGGCCCGGCGGTAGGCGTCGACGTAGCGCGGGGCCGAGCCGGTCACCCAGTCGAAGTCCACGGCCATCCCGCGTCGCTGGAGGGAGACCCATGGCGCGCCACCGGCGGCGTGCCGCCGGATCGCCGCATCGCACGCCGCCAGCAGTGCCTCGACGGCCGGGCGGTCGAAGACGAAGCCGGTGCCCGCCCGTGGATGCGCGGTCACGTCCACGACGGTGTCGGCGAGCCCGCCGGTCCGGTGGACGATCGGCGGGGTCCCGTACCGCAGCGCGATCATCTGGCCCTGCCCGCACGGCTCGAAACGTGACGGCATGAGGAACAGGTCGGAGCCCGCGTAGATCCGGCGGGCCATGACACGGTCGAAGCGCTCGAGGAGCGCCACCTGCCTCGGATGGCCGGCGGCCAGCGCACGGAAGGGATCCGCGAGCTCCGGGTGGCCGCTGCCGAGGACGACCAGTCTCACGCCGCGCTGGAGTAACCCGGGCGCCGCGCCGGCGACGAGGTCGAAGCCCTTCTGCGGGTCCAGCCGCCCGATCAGGCCGAGGACCGGCCGACGGTCGGCAGGGTCGAATCCGACGCGCGTCAGCAGGTCCGCACGGCACGCCGACTTCCCGGCGAGGTCGTCGGGCCCGTAGGTCGCGGCGATGTCGGCGTCCGTCGAGGGGTCCCAGACCTCGCCGTCGAGCCCGTTGAGGATCCCGATGAAGCGGTCACCCAGCGAGCGCAGCAGGCCGTCGAGTCCCATGCCGAAGGCCGGGGTGAGCGCCTCGGCCGCGTACCCGGGCGAGACCGTGTTCACGAGCTCCGCCCGCTCGATGGCCTGCGCGAGCAGGTCCACCCCTTCGGCGTCCGCGGCGACGACCTCATCGCCGGGGCGCAGGCCCAGCTGCGCGAGCCGCGCCCGCGGCGTCCAGCCGTGGTAGGCGAGGTTGTGGAGCGTCGTCAGGATGGCCGCACGCCCGATGATCGGGTCGTCCTCGTAGCGGGCGTCCCGGAAGATCGCCGCCGGACCCGTGTGCCAATCGTGGAGGTGGAGGACGTCGACGGGACGGCCTTCGGCGCGCAGCGCCTCGAGGGTCGCCCGGCAGAACAGGCCGAACCGCCAGGCATTGTCGGCGTAGTCGCCGGCGGCGTCCCCGTAGAAGCCGGCCCGGTCGAACGCGGCGGGGTGGTCGACGAGGCGGAGCCGGTACCCGTCGGCCTCGACATCGACCACCGCGACCTCGCTGACGCCCGCCGGCGTCCGGGGATCCGGGACGCGAACGACGGACTCGCCGGTGATGCGCCCGGCGGGCGGATCGGGTACGGCGCGGTAGCGCGGCAGGAAGACGTCGACCGGGGTGTCCACGAGACCATCGGGCAGCCGCCCGAGCGCGCGAGCGAGCGCGTCCACGACGTCGGCCAGGCCGCCGGTCTTGGCCCACGGCTCACACTCGGCGGCGAGGAACACGACGCGTAGCCCCATGGGCCGCATCGTAGCCGCCGGGCGGATCCCTCGGACCGGGTCGCGGGACCGGCCGCGGGACCGATCATCCGGCCCCGGCCGCCGGGCGCACGGCGAGGGCGGGTATCATCCCCGCCCATGGACCTCGTACGCGTGCCCTCGACCCCGGCCGCGTGGTTCCCGCTGCCGCCGCGTCTCGAGGGGTTGCGCCGCCTCGCCTACAACCTCCACTGGGCGTGGCATCCCCGCACACGCGGGCTCTGGTCGCTCATCGACCGGACGTCGTGGGTGCGCTATCGGAACCCCGTCCCGGTCATCAGCGGCGCGGTCGACTGGTCGCGCCTCCTCGACGACGCCAAGTTCCTCGCCGAGTACCACGACGTCCTCGCCGAATTCGACCGGTACATGGCCAACGGCACCGACCACTGGTTCCAGCGCCGCTACGGCGAGGCGCTCGACGGCCCGATCGCGTACTTCTGCGCGGAATACGGCCTGCACGAGTCACTCGGCATCTATTCGGGCGGCCTCGGCGTCCTCGCCGGCGATCACATGAAGACCGCGAGCGACATGGCGCTGCCGTTCCTCGGGGTCGGCCTTCTCTATCGCAAGGGCTACTTCCGCCAGTCGATCGACGCCGACGGGCACCAGGAACACAACTACCCCGACTACGACCTCTCGCGCCTGCCGCTCGGACGGGTCCAGGACCAGAACGGGCTGCCGCTGACCGTGACCGTCGAACTGCCCGACCGGGAACTCGATGTGGCGGTCTGGCTGGCCCAGGTCGGCCGGGTGCCGGTGCTGCTCCTCGACACGGACCTGCCCGAGAACCTCGAGCCGGACCGCCCGATCACCCACATCCTGTACGTGCGCGGCCGCGAGATGCGCCTACACCAGGAGCTGGTCCTCGGGGTCGGGGGCGTGCGCGCCATCCGGGCGCTCGGCCTTGCCCCGGCCGTCTGGCACCTCAACGAGGGCCACTCGGCGCTGCTGCTCGCCGAGCGCGCCCGCGAGCTGGTTGCGGAGCGCCGGCCGCTCGACGACGCCTGGTCGGCGGTCCGCCGGAACAGCGTGTTCACGATCCACACGCCGGTCTCGGCCGGCAACGAGCGCTTCGACGCCGAGCTCGTCCGGCGGATCGCCGGCCCCTTCCTCGACCGCGGCGGCATACCGGTCGAGGGCGTGCTCGAGCTCGGGCTGGGGATGGACGGCGATCGCACCCAGTTCGACATGACCGCGTTCAGCCTCCGGCTGACGAATGGGGCCAATGCCGTGAGCCACCTCCATGCCCAGACGGCGAACGCCACGTGGACCGGCATCAACGACCACCGGATCCTCGGCATCACCAACGGGGTGCACGGGCCGACGTGGATCGGCCAGCCGAATGCCGACCTGCTGGCCCGCTACCTCGATGCCGACCTCGACCACCTCGACGCCGCCCTGGAACAGTCGCGCTTCTGGGAGCGCATGGAGCGCGTGCCCGCGAAGGACCTCTGGGAGGCCCACCTGCGCCAGAAGCGCGAGCTGACCCACTTCGCCCAGGGCCGCCTCCGCAGCCAGCTGGCCCGTCACGGCGAGTCGCCATCCGTGCTTGCCGAGCTCGACGACGCGTTCGACCCGGGCATCCTGACGATCGGATTCGCCCGGCGGTTCGCGACCTACAAGCGGGCCGGTCTGCTCTTCACCGACATCGACCGGCTGAGCCGTCTCGTCCGCGACCTCGACCGTCCGATCCAGATCGTGTTCGCCGGCAAGGCCCACCCGGCCGACCGCCCCGGACAGCGGGTGATCCAGGAGATCTTCCAGCGCTCGCGCTCGCCGGAACTCCGTGGCCGGGTCTTCATCCTCGAGGACTACGACATGCGCGTCGGCCGATTCCTCGTCCAGGGCGTCGACGTGTGGCTGAACAACCCGCGTCGTCCGCTCGAGGCGTCGGGGACGTCCGGCATGAAGGCGGCCCAGAACGGTGTCCCGAGCGTCAGCGTCCTCGACGGCTGGTGGGACGAAGGCTTCAGCGGCGACAACGGCTGGGCCATCGGCGGCCGCGAGACGAACCCCGACGAAGCCGCCCAGGATTGGTCGGACGCCCAGGACCTCTACCGGCTCCTCGAGGAGGAGATCATCCCGAGCTACTACGAGCGGGACCGTAACGGACTCCCGACGGCGTGGATCGCGACGATGCGCCAGGCGATGGCCACCACGCTGTGGTCGTTCTCCACGACGAGGATGCTCCACGAGTACACCGAGCAGCTCTACCTGCCGGCCGCGGGTGTCACCGTCCAGGAGAAGGCGAAGACGCCGGTCGTCACGGAGGCCGGCTAGGCCCACCGTGGCGCCCCGCATCTCGCTGGCGCTCGCCCTCCACAACCACCAGCCGGTCGGGAACTTCGGCTGGGTCATCGCCGAGAACTGCGAGACCGCCTACCTGCCGATGCTCGAGGCCCTCGACCGCCACCCGGGTGTCCACCTGTCCCTCCACTACACGGGGCCGCTGCTCGAGTGGTTCGCGGCGGAGCGCCCGGACATCCTCGACCGCCTGCGAGCCCTCGTGGCGCGCGGCCAGGTCGAGATCCTCGGCGGCGGCTACTACGAGCCGGTCCTCGCCTCGCTCCCCGAGCGTGACCGCATCGGCCAGCTGATCCGCATGGGCGATGAGCTCGAGGCGATCTTCGGCCGTCGGCCGCGTGGCGCCTGGCTCGCGGAGCGTGTCTGGGAGCCGGACCTGCCGACCTCGCTGGTCGCCGGCGGCTACGAGTGGACGATCCTCGACGATGCCCACTTCCGCGCCGCGGCCATCCCCGAGGAGGACCTCTGGGGGCCGTACACCACGGAGGACCAGGGCCGGCTGGTCGATGTCTTCGGGACCGAGCAGGGGCTGCGCTACCGGATCCCGTTCCGCGATGTCGAGGACGTCATCGCCTACCTGCGCGACCACGCGACCGAGGACGGCTCGAGGGTCGGGATGATGGGCGACGACGGCGAGAAGTTCGGCGGGTGGCCGACCACCTGGGAGCACTGCTGGGGCGAGCGGCGCTGGGTCGAACGCTTCTTCGCCGCGCTCGAGGCGAACGCCGACTGGCTTACCACGGTCACCCCGTCCGTTTGGCTGGACCGCCACCGTCCGATCGGGCGCGTGTACGTGCCGACCGGGTCGTACGCGGAGATGGGCGAGTGGGCGCTGCCGCCCGCGGAGAGCGTCGCGTTCGGTGCCCTGCTCCACCGGGCCCAGGCCGAGCGCCTGCCCGAGGCACGCTGGCTGCGCGGCGCGTTCTGGCGCAACTTCCAGGTCAAGTACCGCGAGATCAACGACCTCCACAAGCAGATGCTCCGGGTCTCCGACAAGGTCGAGGCGATGCCGCCCGGCCCAGCCCGAGACCGGGCCCTCGACCACCTGTTCCGCGGCCAGTCGAACGACTGTTACTGGCACGGCCTGTTCGGCGGCATCTACATCAGCCACATGCGGCTTGCCACGTACGAGCACCTGATCGCGGCCGAGGACATCGCCGACACGGAAGCCGGCGCGATGGGGGCGGGCGCCGCCGGCGGCCAGGCCGCCTCGGTCGCGGTCTGGGACCTCGACAAGGACGGCTTCGACGAGGTCCAGCTGAGTGGACCCGGGCAGGTCGTGACGATCGATCTCGAGGAGGGCGCCGGGCTCGGGTCGTGGGACCTGCGGGCGACGCGGCATGCGGTGCTCTCGGTGCTCCGCCGCCGGCCGGAGGCGTACCACGAGAAGCTTCGTGCGCTCGAGGCACCGGGGGGCGACGCGGACGGCGGGCACATCGACGCGGCGGCGGCCTCGATCCACGATGTCGTCCGGGCCACCGAGCCCGGACTCGCCGCCCGCCTGCGATACGACGACCACGAGCGACGATCGGGCCTGGTCCGATTCCTCCCACTCGACGCGACGGCGGACGAGTGGGCGAACGTCACCGTGACCGACCTGGGCGATGCCCTCGCCGGCGCCCACGAGCTCGTCGAGTCGGGGCCAGGCCGGGTCGTCATCCGGCGCGAGGCGTCGATCGCGGACGGCGGCGCGGTCCGCGTCACGAAGACGATCACCCTTGGGGGCGGTCGGCTCGACCCGACGCTCGACGTCCGGCTCGACCTCGAGAACATCGGCGCCGGCGTCGTCGAGGCGCGCGTCGGACTCGAATGGACCACGACGATGCTCGGTGGCGGCGGCAATCCATCGGCCTGGTGGGACATCGGTGGGACGCGGACCGGGCACGACCGGGCTGGGACGGCGACCGATGTCGAGCGGCTCGCGCAGGGCAACGACTTCATCGGCGTGGCCATCGAGAGCGCGGTCGCCCCGCCAGCGGAGGCTTGGTGGGCGCCGCTCGAGACCATCTCGAACTCCGAGCAGGGGTTCGAGCGCGTCTATCAGGGGAGTGGCTGGCTCGTCTCGTGGCCACTGCGCCTGGAGCCTGGCGCCGGCTGGTCGGCCACGGTCGCGAACGCGGTCACGTCCACGAGGGATGGCGCCGAGGGGCCCGGGAATCCGTCAGCCCGTGGCCTGCGCGCCACGGGCTGACGAGGGTCACGAGCGGCGCCGAGGGTGGAGGCGCCGCTCGCGAGGGAGGATCGAGAGGTGTGAGAGGGAGGTGTGCGAGGAGTGGCTTACTTGATCCCGACGGGATGGAGCGGGCTGCGCGGGTCCGTCGACTCGAACCGGCTGTCCACGCCCCAGCGAGCGGCGGCAACGTCGAGGAGGACGAGCGCGGCGATCCCGATGAGGAGGATGATGAGCGCGGGCATGGTCGTGACCTTCCTGGGCTGGTTGTTATAGTGGACTAGGCCAAGACGAACATTACTTGGACTAGCGCAGTACGTCAATGAACGAATGACGATGGCCGATCGGACCAAATGACTATCGAATCCGGGGCGGCGAACCCCCTCGACGGACCTACCGGCGGCACGCTCGACGTCGAGCGCGATTCCGACGTCCCGATCTCCACCCAGATCTACTGGCAGCTCGCCTATCAGATCGATTCGGGCCGGCTCCTGCCCGGGTCGCGGCTGCCCCCGGTCCGCGAGCTCGGCGGGGCGCTGCGCGTCAATCCGAACACGATCCGCGCCGTCTACCGCCGCCTGGCGGATGCCGGATACGTCACGAGCCGCCACGGCGCCGGCACGCACGTCGCCGATCGCCCGCCGCAGCGCCGCGGCGCCGAGGCCCTCGCGGGTATCGTGGCCGAGATGCTCCGCCGCGCGGCACATGCCGGCTTCACGGCGGACGAACTCGCCGCCGCGACCTTTGCCGCGGCGACGGAGCGGAAGCGGCCGGGGCCGCTGGTCCACGTGCTGTTCGCGGAATGCACGAATGCCGACGCCGGATACGACGCCGAGCGGCTCGTGGACGCCTTCCCGGGTGTCATCGAGGCCGAGGGCGCGCTCCTCGACGACCTGCCCGACCGACTCGACCGGTTCCACTACGACCTCGTCGCCACGACCACGTTCCACGCCGACGAGGCGCAGGCCCTGGTCGCGGGCCGCGTCCCGGTCGTCGCGATGCTCGTCGGCCCTGGGTACGTAGAGCTCGTGCACGAGATCGCCGGGCTCCCGCGCGGCTCGAGGGTCGGCCTCGTCTGTGCGTCCGATCGCGGCGCCGACAACATGCGCGAGACGCTCGCCCTGTCCGGAGCCCAGGACATCGAGATCGTGTCGGCGCTCATCGATGGGGGCGAGGACCTCGCCGTGGTCGACCGTACCGCGGACCTCATCCTCCTCTCGCGTGAGGCCCAGCTCCAGGGCCTGGCGGAGCGATTCAGCCGCCCGGAACGGATCCGCTCGTGGGTGTATGAGTTCGACCCGTCCGGGCTCGAGCTCCTCCGTCGGGCCATCGATCATGCGGCGGTCGCGCGACACACCGAGGCTGCACCGCTCGAGCCGACGCCCGCCTGACTCACGCGGCGCGTTCGTCCGGCGCGTTCGCCGGGCGCGTTCGCGCCGCACCGGCCGTGCCATGCTTCGCCGATGCGCGGCTTCCATGTCCAGCGGACGGCGCGTGAGCGCTACCTGATCGCGGGTCCGCTCATCGGCACGCGCGGTGACCTCGTGACGACCGACGTCGCCGCGATCCGCCGGCTCGCCGCACGGATGAACGAGGCCCGACCCGCCGGTGCGCCGGCCATCGCCGCGGGTGAGATCGCGGCCCTGGGCCTGCTCCACGAGATCGGCCACCTCGTGATCATCCGCTACGAGACCGACCGACGGCCCGGCGCCATGGCCGCCGCGGTCCGTCGCCTCCAGTCGGAGATGGGCCCGGATGCGGGTCGCGTCCTCGACCGCTTCGCCGTGGAGTTCCCGCCCCCCGACCGCGAACCCGAGCCGCCGCCGGCCCGCCTCGAGGAGCTCATCCTCATCCGGATCGCCAATGAGAACCCGGCCGTCGGCCCGCTGCGCGAGCTCATCGACGACCGGCCGCTGGAGGCGGCGACGCGCTACCGGCAGGCCATCTCCCGACTCGAGGTCGTCTTCGAAGGCGAGCCCTCGTTGGCCCCGATGCGATCTCGCTCATCGAGCTCTTGCGCACGCCCGCGCGCCACGCACCGACCTCGCTCGCCGGTCAGCTCCGCTACATCCGCGAGCATTGGGCCGCGCTCCTCGGCGAGGGTCTCGCCGCGCTCCTCGGTCGCCTCGACCTGGCGCTCGGGATCCTCGCCGAGGAGGAACGAGCCCTGCACCTCCGGTTCGGGGGGACCGGCGGCCGGACCGAGCGGCCGTCATTCAAGGCCGCGCTCGAGGAGCCTGAGGCGTTCTCGTCCGATTCGGCCTGGATGCCGCGCGTCGTGCTCATGGCCAAGAGCACGTACGTCTGGCTGGACCAGCTCTCGCGCACCTACGGGCGGGACATCCGCACGCTGGACGCCATCCCCGACGAGGAGCTCGACACGCTTGCCCACTGGGGCGTCACCGGGCTCTGGCTCATCGGCCTCTGGGAGCGATCGAAGGCGTCGGAGCGGATCAAGCGGATGCGCGGCAACCCCGACGCGGTCGCCTCGGCCTACTCGCTCGACGATTACCGGATCGCCGATGACCTCGGCGGCGAGGGCGCCTACGCCGCCCTGCGCGACCGCGCCTGGTCGCGGGGCATCCGTCTGTCGAGCGACATGGTGCCCAACCACATGGGTATCGACTCGCGCTGGGTGATCGAGCATCCCGAATGGTTCCTGTCGCTCCCGGAACCGCCCTACCCGGCGTACACCTTCAACGGGCCGGACCTTTCCGAGGACCCGCGTGTCGGGATCGTCCTCGAGGACCACTACTGGGATGACAGCGATGCCGCGGTCGTGTTCAAGCGGTTCGACCGGGCGAGCGGCGACGAGCGGTACGTCTATCACGGCAACGACGGCACGAGCTTCCCGTGGAACGACACCGCGCAGCTCGACTTCCTCAACCCGGCCGTCCGCGAGCAGGTCATCCAGACGATCCTCGCGGTCGCTCGCCGCTTCCCGGTCATCCGCTTCGACGCCGCGATGGTCCTCGCCAAGAAGCATGTCGAGCGCCTGTGGTGGCCCGAGCCCGGACAGGGCGGCGGCATCCCGTCGCGCGCCGAGCATGCCCTCCCGAAGGCGGAGTTCGATGCGCGGATGCCGCTCGAGTTCTGGCGCGAGGTCGTCGACCGGGTGGCGGCCGAGGTCCCGGACACGCTGCTGCTCGCCGAGGCGTTCTGGCTGCTCGAGGGCTACTTCGTCCGGACGCTGGGCATGCACCGCGTCTACAACAGCGCGTTCATGCACATGCTCCGCGACGAGGACGGTGCTGGCTACCGGCGGGTCATCAAGGACACCATCGAGTTCGACCCGGAGATCCTCAAGCGCTACGTCAACTTCATGAGCAACCCCGACGAGAAGACCGCGCTCGAGCAGTTCGGCAAGGGCGACAAGTACTTCGGGGTCGCGACCGTGATGGCGACCCTCCCCGGACTGCCGATGGTGGGCCACGGGCAGGTCCAGGGGTTCGGCGAGAAGTACGGCATGGAGTACCGCCGCGCCACGCTTGACGAGCGGCCGGACCCGTGGCTCCTCGAACGACACGAGCGCGAGATCTTCCCCCTGCTCCACCGGCGAGCCTGGTTCGCGGAGGCGGACCAGTTCCTGCTGTACGACCTCGTGACGGACGCGGGCACGGTCGACGAGAGCGTGCTCGCCTACTCGAACGGCAGCGGGCCCGAGCGCTCGCTCGTCGTCTACCACCTCCGCTTCGCCTCGACGAGCGGCTGGATCCGCGAATCAGCCCCGTTCGTGCGCCGGACGGCCACGGGTGCGAAGCGTCTCGTGAAGCGCTCCCTGGCCGAGGGCCTGGGCCTGCCGAACGATCCATCGGCGTTCGTCGCGTTCCGTGACGCCCGGACCGGCCTGGAGTCATTGCGCTCGAGCCGGGAGATCTGGGAGCGCGGCCTGCGGTGTCGCGCTCCAGGCATACGAGAGCCACGTCTACTGGGAGTTCCGCGAGATCCACGACGGCTCCGCGGGCCAATGGGCGCGGTTGGCGGCCCGCCTGGGCGAGCAGACGGTGCCCTCCCTCGAAGACGCCTTGCGCGAGCTGCAGCTCGAGCCGGTCCACGCGCCGCTGCGGGCCGTCTTCGGCGGTGAGCTCGTGGCGGCCGTCCTCGACGGTGACGCAACGCCGGCGCAGCTCGACGAGCTCGAGGCGCGGTTCGCGGCGTTCCTCCGCGCGGTCGCCTCGGCGACCGGGGTATCGGGCGACGCGGCATCGATCGCGGCGGGGGTCCGGCAGCAGGCGACGGCCGCGCTCGCCGGGTCGGACGCGCCGCCGGCGCGCGAGGACCGGGCAGCCCTCCTCGCCTGGCTCGCGCTGGGCCGGACCGGCGAGCTCGCACCCACCGCCGACGTGGCGGCGACCAGCCGGGCCTGGTACGACGAGCTGCGCCTGGCCGGCCCGCTCGCGGCGGGCCTCCACGAGGCCGGGTTCGACGAGGCGACCGCCTGGGCGGTCGCCGATCGCGTGCGCGTCCTCCTCACCCTGCCGCGACCATCGCAGATCCGCGGCCCGGTCGCGACCGCGGACGCCCGCCTGCTCGAGCGCTGGCTCGCCAGCGACGTCGTGCGGACGGCGATCGGGGTGAACACCTGGGAAGGCGTCGAGTGGCTCGACCGCGACGCGTTCGCATCGATGCTCGCGTGGGCCGTCCGCCTCGATGCCATCAGCGGACGTCCGGCCCCGAAGCGGCGCGGCCCCGATCTCGTCGAGCGGATGACCGCCGCGGCCGATTCTGCCGGGTACGATGTCGCGAGACTGCGAGCCGCGCTGCTCCCACCCGCCCGAAGGTCGTCACCGGCCCGGGCCCGCAACGCCCCTGGCCGGCCGCGGACCTAGCTGGCGGGGAGTCGCTCCTCCGCGGCGTCCTCGCCGAAGAGCGCGCGCCGTAGCAGCGACGTCGGCGGCGAGCCGTGGCCGATGGCCGCCTCGAGGTGGTCGCGGTAGCGGAAGCCCGGTGTCGGCCCGAAGCCACCGGGAAGCGCACGCGGGGCGGCGATGGCCGGGTCGCCGGCCGCCCGCCGGCGCGCCTCGAGCTCGATATCCCACATCTCCATCGAGCCGGCGAAGTACGTCGAGAGCTGGGTCGACGTGAGCCTGGCACGGTCGAACTTGGCGCGCGCCTCGGAACGCTCCTGGAACCCACCCTCGACCATGAGCCCGACGGCCTCCTCCTCGGTCATGCCGTGGACGTGGATCCGCGCGTCGATGATCGCGTTGGTGATCGAACGCAGGTAGAACTTCCAGTGGGTGAGGAGCAGCGCCGGGTCGTCGGCCCCGAACCCCAGGTCCATCATCACCTGCGTGACGTAGACGGCCCAGCCCTCGGCGAACAGGCCGCTCCCGAAGATCGACCGGGCGAGGGACGGACAGTGGTTCGCGTAGGCGCCCTGCAGGTAGTGGCCCGGGATCGCCTCGTGGATGCACAGCAGCCGGAGCATCCGGTCGTTGTCCTCGCGCAGGGCCGACTCGCGCTGGGCGTCGTCCCAGTCGTCCGGCATGGGCGTGATCGCGAAGAACGCCGTCTCGTTGCGGTCGAGCGGCCCCGGCGTCGAGAGCATCGCGCCGCCGAACGAGCGCAGGAACGTGGGCGTCCAGCGGATCTCGAGCGGCTCCTCGGCCATCCCGATGACGTCATGCTCGACGCAGAACGCCTCGATCCGTGCCGTCTCCGCGCGGCACCAGTCGAGCAGGTCATCGGCGTGCGGGTGCTGGACTCCGATCGCGTCGAGCACCCCGCGCACGAGCGCGCCGTCGTCCTCGGGGCGTGACTGCCCCGGACACCAGGCCGGCCACATCTCGGCCGCGAGCCGGATCATCTCGGCGCGGACGGCGTCGTACTCGCGCTCGGCGGCGGCCAGGATGCGCTCGGGCGTCAGGCGCTCGGAGCGCATCGTGTGGCGCATCTTCGCGGCGAACCGCTCGGCACCGACGCGCCCGTCGCCGTCGCTCGCCGGCAGCACGACATCGCGCAGGTGGGCCTCGAATGCGGCCAGCGCGGGTCGAGCGATCGCGGCCGCCGCGTCCAGGCGACCCCGGACGGCGACGACGGCCGGATCGCCGGCGGCCGCGTCGGCGAGGCCGATGGCTTCGTCGATGAGCTCGCTCACGCCGGGCAGGTTCGAGATCGCCGTCTCCGTCTGGAATCGCGCGACCGGGCGACCATCGACGCCGACGAGCGCCGCCTTCGCGCCGTCCACGACCGCCGGCATCCCCTCGAGCCGGCCGGCCACGGAGGCGAGGCGCTCCGCCAGCGGCGCGAACTCGCGCGACAGCAGGCCGAACAGGCCCTCCCCGAGCAGGTAGACCCAGTCCAGGGGGTTCCACGCGTCCTCGCGGAGTTCGCCCTCGGCGAACCGGGCGGCGTCCAGCTCGCCCAGCAGCAGGTCGCGATCGATGGCGTCGTCGGCCGTGAGGCCGGTGAGTCCGGCGAAGGCCTCGCGCCACCGGTCGATGAAGGCCAGCCGGTCGAGCCGACCGGCCTCGGTCGCGTCCGGCCACGTCGCGTCGAACCGGTGGTCGCCGGTCGCCGTCGCGGTCACCGGGTACCGCTCGAAGTACTCGTCGAGGAAGCGGGCGAAGGCCTCGCCGAACGTCGCGGCGGTCATCGGTGGCGGGGGCGCGCGTGGCGCGGTCGGTGCTGCATCGCGGCATGGTAGCGGGGCCCGCCGCTACCATCGCGGCATGCCCGTGCAGACGTGGGTCCAGCCGGTCGTCCTCGAGGGATCGCTCGTGCGGATGGAGCCGCTCCGCGCGGACCACCTCGACGACCTGCGGGCGGTCGCCCTCGACGAGCCGATCTGGCGCTGGACGATCATGGGCGCGCAGGATGCGGCCGGTCTCGAGCGCTGGGTCGAGACCGCCCTGGCCAACGCCGAGGCCGGCGTCGAGGTGCCGTTCGCGACGGTGGACCGGGCCACCGGCCGCGCGATCGGCAGCAGCCGCTACCTCTCGATCGTCCCCGAGCACCGCCGCCTCGAGATCGGCTGGACGTGGCTGGGGACGGCCTACCAACGCTCGGGCCGGAATCGCGAGGCCAAGCTGCTCCAGCTGACCCACGCCTTCGAGACGCTGGGGGCCAACCGGGTCGAGTTCAAGACCCACGCCCGCAACGAGCGCTCGCGGACCGCGCTGCTCGGCATCGGGACGACGTTCGAGGGCGTGTTCCGCCAGCACATGATCATGCCCGACGGATCGCTTCGCGACTCCGCCTACTTCAGCGTCATCTCGCCCGAATGGCCCGCCGTCAAGGCGCGCCTCGAGTCGAGCCTGGCCCGGCCATGACGGCCGCCGACCTCGACCGCGATATCCTCGCGGTCCACCGCACGGAGGACAGCGCGTGAGAGGCTTCATCCTCGGGACCATCGCGACCGCGATCACCTTCGCGATCGTGTCCTACGTGCTCCCGGCCATCGACTACGGCGGCGACATCCGCGGGCTCGTCATCGTGTCGATCATCGCGGGCCTCGTGAACGGGCTCATCAAGCCGGTCGTCAAGATCCTGTCGTTCCCGCTCAACATGATGACCCTTGGGCTCTTCGGCCTCGTCATCAACGCCGGCCTGCTGCTGCTCATCGCGTGGCTGTCGGACCTGATCGGCATCACCTTCACGATCGGTGACTTCCCACCGGACTTCTCGTCCGACACGATCGTGACCGCCGTCATCGGCGGCATCGCCATCAGCGTCGTCGGCTCGCTCGTGAGCATGGCGGTCCGCGACTGAGCGACACCGACCGGGGGGCCCGCCGGGACGCCGCGCTTCGGCTCGCCGCGCGGCGGTTCGGGACGCCGGTCTTCGTCACGGACGTCGCCGCGCTCGACGAGGCGGCGGCGGCCGTGCGCGCCGCGTTCCCCGACCCGTGGGTCCGCCAGTACTCGGTCAAGGCGAACGACGTGCCCGCGGTCATCGCCGAGGTGGTCGCACGCGGCTTCGGGGCCAACGTGGTCTCGCGCGGGGAATGGGCGCTGGCTCGGCGGGCCGCGGTCCCGGACGATCGGATCACCCTCGAAGGCATCGGCAAGACCGCGCGCGACCTCCGGGCGGCGGCCGCGACGGCTGGCGGCCGCGCCCCACTCCGCTGGGTCGCCCTCGAGTCGGTCGAGGAGGCGGCGGCCCTTGCCGGGTTGGTCCGCGCGCGGCGCGCCCGACTCGACGTGCTGTACCGGCTCAACCCGGACGTGACGCCCGAGACGCTGGCGGCGCTCGCCGTGGGGGCGGGGGCGTCGAAGTTCGGGATGACCGAGACCGAGATCGCCGATGCGATCGAGGCCGGCGGCGGCCCGGACGGTCCGCTCCGCCCGCGCGGGATCCACCTCCACGTCGGTTCGCAATTGGGGGCCGTGGACGCCTGGCGGGACGCCGTCCGACGTGGCCTGGCGGTGACCGCGCTCTGGCGCGGCTCGATCCCGACCTTCGACACGCTCGATGTCGGCGGCGGCTTCCCGGTCCGGCCCGACGGCGAGCCGGCCCCGACCCCCGAGCGCTTCGCCCGTGAGGTCCCCGACCTCCTCGCGGCGATCCCGGCCGACCGCCGGCCGACGCGGCTCGCGATCGAACCCGGACGCGCGCTCGTGGCGCGGGCGGGTTGGCTCGTGGCCCAGGTCCTCCACGTCCGCGACCGCGGCGGCCCCCAGGTCATCCTCGACGCGGGCATGACCGAGCTCATCCGGCCGGCGTTGTACGGCGCGCGCCATCCGGTGCGAGCGCTTCAGGCGATCCCATGGACGGCCGCTCGGGCAGCGACGGGGACCGCACTGCGGGCGTGACCCCGACCCGGGTGGAGGGCCCCGATCTGCGAGTCCACCGATGCGCTGGGCATCCACGACCTGCCGCCCCTCCAGTCGCGGCGACCTCGTCGCGATCGCCGATGCCGGGGCGTACGCGGCGTCGCTCGGGTCGTCGTACAACGGGCGGCCTCGGCCCCCACAGGTCCTCCTCGACCCCGACGGCACCCTCCGCCTCGGCCGGCGGCGCGGGACGATCTAGGCTCGCCGGCGCCGCGGGAGGTCCAGGACACCGGCGCGACGTCGGCTCGGACCGGTCGGTCGGCTACTCTTCCCGCGTGGATGGTCGGGCAAGATTCCGGGAGCGACTGGCGCGGGGGCCACTCCTCGCCGACGGGGCGATGGGCACGCTCCTCTACTCGCGCGGGATCCCCCAGCGGGCGTCGCTCGACGAGCTCGTGGCGATCCGTCCCGAGATGATCGGCGCCGTCCACCGCGAGTACCTCGCGGCCGGGGCCGACCTCATCGAGACCGCCACGTTCGGGGCGAACCGGGTGCGGCTCGCGCCGTTCGGCCTCGCCGACCAGGCCGGCAAGCTGGCCCGTCGCGGGGCCCAGCTCGCGCGCGAGGCACGCGACGTCGCCGGTCGCGACGCGCTGGTCCTCGGGTCCATCGGCCCGCTCGGCACGCCGAACCGCGACCTCCTCCACCTGGATGATGCGGCCATCCGGTCGACCTTCCGCGAGACCATCGACGGGCTCCTCGAGGGCGGCGCCGACCTGCTGTGGTTCGAGACGTTCGGCTCGGTCGAGCACCTCACGATCGCCGTGGAGGAGGCCCGCGCCACGGCCGACCTGCCGATCGGCGCGCTCCTGACGTTCGGCGAGGAGCTGGAGCTGCCCGACGGGACCACGCCGGCCGAGGCGGCCCGAGCGATCGCCGCCCTGGACGTGGACGTCATCGGCGTGAACTGCGGGGCCGGACCGCAGGGCTGCCTCGACGCCCTGACCGCGATGGGCGGTGACCACCGGGCCATCCTCCCCAACGCCGGCCTGCCCCAGCGGGTCGAGGGCCAGTTCATCTATGCCGCGGGTCCGGAGTACCTCGCGGAGGTGACGCCGCGGTTCGTCGCGGCGGGCGCCTCGATCGTCGGCGGCTGCTGCGGGACGACGCCCGAGCACATCGCGGCGATGCGCGCTGCGCTCGACGCCCTGGCCCCGGTCACCGCGCCCGCGCCGAGCGCGCCCCCGGTGACCCCGCGACGTGCGCCGATCGTCACGACCGTCCCGACGTCGGGTGCGGCCACAGCGGAAGCCCTCCCGCCGACCGGCCTGCTCCAGGCGCTCCGGGACGACCGCTTCGTCATCTCGGTCGAGATCGACCCGCCTCGCTCGGTCCGCATCGAACGGACCATCGAAGCGGCGCGGCTGCTGCAGGCCGCGGGCGTCGATACGGTCAACATCAGCGACTCGGCGATGGCCCGCGTCCGGATGGGCGCGATGGCCGTCGCGTTCGGGATCCAGCACGACCTCGACCTGGAGTGCGTGATCCACTTCACGACCCGAGACCGGAACCTCATGGCGCTCGAATCGGAGCTGCTCGGTGCGCATGCGCTGGGCGTCCGCGACATCCTGGCCCTGACCGGGGACCCGCCGCGGGTCGGCGACTACCCGTCGGGCACCGGCGTCTGGGACGTGGATTCGATCGGCCTCATCGAGATCCTGGCCCGGCTCAACCGCGGCGAGGACGGCGCGGGCAGCCCGATCGGCGCCCCGGCCGGGTTCACCATCGCCTGCGCGCTCGACCCGACCGCAGCCGATGCCGCCACCGAATGGGATCGGCTCGAACGCAAGATCGAGGCCGGCGCCCATCTCGTCATGACCCAGCCGCTGTACGACCTCCCGCAGGTCGAGGCGATGCTGTCCGAGGCGGGCCGGCGGTTCGGCCATGGCGGTTTCCCGATCCCGGTCCTTCTCGGCGTCCTGCCGCTCCAGAGCAGCCGGCACGCCGAGTTCCTCCACCACGAGGTCCCGGGCATCACGATCCCGGACAGCTCCCGGACGGCCCTGCGTGACGCCGGGGACCGCGGCGCGGAAGTGGGCCTCGCCCTGACGCTCGACCTCCTCGAGCAGGTCGATTCCCTCGTGGCCGGCACCTACGTCATGCCGAGCTTCGGCCGGTACGAGCAGGCGGCCGAGCTCGTGCGCCGCCTGCGTGTCCGTCATCCGGCGGCCCAGGTGGCCCGGTGAAGCCGGTCGGCCGGCGCCGTCGATCGAGGCGCGGACCGACCCTGTTCGTCCTCGTGGCCATCGGCCTGCTGTCGCTGGCGTCGGTCGGCGCCGCCGCGGCCGCCGACCCCGGATCGCCCGGGCCGCCGTTCCCGAACCCCGTCACCGGCCAGCGCGTCTACGACTACGCCGGGATCTTCAGCCCGGACGCCATCGCCGATGCCGAGGAGGCCAGCCGCGCGATCGAGGCGCGGACCGGGGCCCAGGTCGTCGTCTACACGCAGCCGAACGACACGTTCGACCTGACCACCGACGAGACCGAGTCACGGGCGCTGGCGTTGATCAACCAATGGGGCATCGGGCGCAAGGGATTCGACGACGGGATGGTCCTGTTCTTCGACCTCGACCCGACGAACCGGCACGGCCAGGTGCAGCTCTACGCCGCGCCCGGCTTCGAGGCGGCCTACCTCTCGAACAGCGAGCGCCAGTCGATCTACGAGAACGACATGCTGCCGTACCTGCGCTCGGCCGACTTCGATGGCGCGCTGGCGGCCGCCATGCTGAAGATCGACAAGGCGGCCACGGCCGAACATGCGGCGTCGCTGCAGCGCGGTCGCCAGATCGATGCGGCCGTGGGCCTGATCGGCGCGCCGATCGTCTTCCTCGGACTCGTCGGCTGGGCCTTCTTCCATTGGCGCCGGTTCGGCAAGGATCCGGTCTACCTCGACGACCCCTCGGTGCTGATGCCGGCTCCCCCAGCGGACCTCACCGCCGCCTCGGGCGCGATGGTCATGGACGGCCACTCGTCCCGGCGCGCCCTCACGACCGCGATGCTCGACCTGGCGAGCCGCGGCAAGCTCTCGTTCCGCGAGGAGAACGGCCTGCTGAGCCATAAGGTCGGCATCGACGTCGACCCGCCCGCGGGTGACCCGACGGTCGAGGCCCAGCGGTCGCTGAACGCGCGTCGGCCCATCGGTCCGGCCGAGACGACGGCATTCAACCGGCTCGAGACCCTCTCGAGCGACAGCCCGGACGGCTACATCACGCCCGACGACCTGCCGAAGTTCGGGACGCACGTCGACGAGTTCGACAAGGCCCTCGAGCGCCACGTCGTCTCGCAGAAGTGGTTCGCCGAGGCGCCGAGCAAGGTGACCTCGCGCTGGGCCGGGCGCGGCATCCTCGCGATCGTCGGCGGGGTGATCGCGCTCGTCATCGGGGTCAACGTCCCGTTCGCGGGCCTGGTCATGCTGGGCGGCGCGGCCATCGCGGGCGGCATCGTCGTGACGATCATGGCCCGCTCCATGCCGGCCGTCACGATGGCCGGCGCGATGATCCGGGCCATGCTCGCCGCGTACCGGCGGACGCTCGAGAAGACCATGGCGCAGGCTCGCTCGATGCAGCAGGTCGTCGACGAGGCCGGCCTCAAGTGGCTCGAGACCCCCGACCAGGCCGTGGTCTGGGGCACGGCCCTCGGCCTGCAGCACGAGATCGAGTCGGTCCTTGCCCGGAGCATGGAGGACGTGACCAAGGGCGCGGCCGCGACCGCGCCGTACTTCCCGCTCTGGTACACGAATTCGAGCGGGTCGTCGTTCGCCTCGGCCGCGGCGGCGGGGAGCGGCGGCAGCATCTTCTCGGGCTCGGCCGTGCCCGACCTCGGCGGCATGATGTCGGCGCTGGGGACCATCGGGAACGCGCCCTCCTCGTCGGGCGGCGGCGGCGGGTTCGGCGGTGGCGGTGGTGGCGGTGGCGGCGGAGGCGCGGGCGGCGGCTTCTAGCCCTCTTCAGAGGCGGCCGGCGGCGCAACGCCGAACAGGTCCCGGCACGCGTCGAAGCCCTCGACGGTGACCGGCGGCCGCGGGCGCGATCGCCAGGCATCCGCCGTCAACCGATACTTCTGGGCAAGGCGCGGGACACCCTGTGGCGCCATCTCCATGACCCCGTTCGGCTCGTAGCCGATCGATCGGGTCACGCCGTTCGACGCGGCGTTGTCCATGAACGCGTCGGTCTCGGCCGAGCGAGCGCCCAGCGCATCGAAGGCGAAGGCGAGCACCGCCGAGCGCATCTCCTTGCCGAGGCCCCGACCCTGCCAGGCCTGCCCCAGCCACGAGCCGGTATGGACCATGCCGTAGACCGAGAACCGGGTCGCCAGGATGGACTGCGCCCCGATCGGCCGGCCGTCGAGGGTGACGAGCAGGTGCAGGGCCCAGTCGTCCGGATCCCACTTCAACCGGGCCTCCCAGTGGTGCTGGAAGAACCCTCGCTCGAACGCCGGGCTGGGCGCGAGCGACCAGGCGATCCCGAACGGCATCTCGTCGGGTGGGTGGATGCCGGCCTTGGCGACGTCGATGAGGGCGAGCAGATCGTCATCGGTCGGGAGGCGGAGGATCAGGCGTTCGCTGCGGATCCGGAGACCGTACAGCGGCCACACGGACTCCAGCGTGGTGCGCGGGCCGGCGGGATCGACGGCGTCCATGGGCGCCCGACGGTACACTCCGCCCATGGGTGCTGTCGAGACGATGGAAGACTTCTTCGAGAAGCTCAACGCGGGCGATCGCGAGGGGGCCGTGTCGTTGATGGACGAGATGACCGAGATGCGCGTCCACGTCGGTGACAGCGTCCAGACGCTCCGCGGCGTCGAGCGCGTCGGCGGCTGGTTCCTGCGCGGCGACACCGGCCTGCGGATGATCCCCGGCGAGATCCGCGACACCGGCAACACCTACGAGGCGGACGTGCTCGTGGTCCGTCCAGGCGCTCCGACCCAGCATATCGACGCCACGTTCCGCGTCGAGGCCGGGAAGATCACCGCGATCAACATCGCGCCCCGCTAGACACGCCCTCCCGCGGGCTTCCGGTACCTACGGCGCCGGCGTGTCCGAGGGGGAGCTCTCGTCCGACGGCGCGGCGGCGCTCGGGTCGGTGATCTCGTCGGGGACGGCCACCGGGATGATGATCACCTGGCCGACCGTGATCTTGTTCGGGTCCTTGATGGTCTTCTTGTTCGCCGCCAGCAGCGCGTCGAGCGTGAGCCCGTACTTCTTGGCGATCTTGTTGAGCGTGTCGCCCTTCTTGATCGTGTAGGTCTGCGCGGTGGGCTCCGGGACGGGCGTCTCGGACGGCTCGGCGGTGGCGACCAGCGAGGAGGACGGGCTCGGCGTCGGGCCGGCCGCGCCACCGCCTCCCACGCGATCGAGGAGGTCCGGCAGGAAGAACAGGGCCACCGCCGCGATCGCCAACGCCCCGACCCACAGGAGTACCCGCGGGATCCCGGGCAGACCAGCGCGGGTCTTGATCGTCGGATACGCCTCGTAGCGGCGGGCCGTCTCCCACGACGGACCGTCGTGATCGGGCGGCGGCGTGCGCGTCCGGGTCGAGCTCACGGTGGGCCGCCGCCCCGAGGTGGTGGAGGTCGGATGCGCGCCGCTCGGTGGCCGCGACAGCGGTGGCTGGCGGGTCGCGGCCCGGGCCGCAGCCGGGGCCACGAGGCCGGCGAGGTCGTCGTCCGGGGGCGAGGACAGGGACGCGGCTGAGGCCGTCGCTGGGGCCGCGGCCGGCGGATGGGCGGTGACCGGCGGGACGGTGACGGGCTGGCCGCTGGCGAGCCGGTCGGCGGCACTCCCCGCCAATCCCGCCCCAGCCGCGCGGCTGGCGAGGAACTCGGGCGAGCTGGCATCCCGGTCGGACCGGCCTCCGGACGAGCCGGTCGAGCCCGTCGAGCCGCCGCCTGGCGCACTCCCCGCGCCACTCCCCGCCGGCCCACCGGTCGCCCAGGGCGGTGGCGCCGCCCAGTCGCGTGGCGGGTTGCGGCGGGCGGGCGGGTCGCTCGACGTCGATCCCGCGGCCCACAGGTCGGCGACGTCGTCGGCGTCCCCGCCGACCGCGCCGTCGTCCTCGGACTCGTCTTCGTCCGGCTCGGCAGCGGCGTCATCTGGTGCATCGGCGACGACGGCCACGGCGATCCCAGCCGTCCCCGACGGCGAGCGTCCGGCGGCGCGCGCCTGGGCCGCCTCGCGACGGGCCCAGTCCTGGAACGTCGGGCACACCGGGAACGCGCTCGAGAGGCAGTACGCCTCCTGGTGGGCGAGCGCGCGCGGCGCCGGCGTGACCTCGGCGAAGCAGCGGTGCCGATGGTCCGGGCTCGACGAACGCTCGTCCCGCTCGTCCTCGAACGCGATGAAGGGGCAGGCCGGAGGCCCTTCGCCGGGCATCCCTCGCTCACTCATCGTCCCGATGGTACACGGGCCCCCTGCGGGGGATCGGTGTCAGACGGTCGGCGTCAGGTCATCGACTCGCGTCGCGGTCGCCCCGCTCTCGATCGCATGCCGGCGCCAGGGCACGACCCCGTCGAGCTCGATCTCGAGGGAGAAGCTCAGGAACGTCCGCACGAGCACGATGACGCCCAGCGTGATGGCGCTCTCGATCGTGGAATCGATGGCCACCGTGAGCACGATGTCCGCGACGATCAGGACCTCGAGCCCGAGCAGGATCGTGCGCCCGATGTTGCCGCGCAACCGGACGTAGGCTCGCTGTCGGTCCATGCGTCCGAGGTCCCGGACGTACGTCACGACGCTGACGATCGAGCCGACGACGAGGATCCCGACGCCGAAGGCCTCGAATCCCCTGACGACCAGATCGAGCCCATCTTCGAACGTCACGGGCGCTCCCTCTCTCGGCTGTGCGTCGCCATCGTACGTCGCGGATCACCCGCGATCGACGGACCCGTCGCCGTGGCCGGCACCTCCTTCAGGGAACGGGATGGGCGTCGTGCGAGCCGGACAGCGCGGTCATCGCTTCGAGGGGCGTCGCGCCCGCGCCGATCCGGACGCCCATCTCGCGGAAGAACGCCTCGAGTCCGGCGGGCGCGATGATGATCAGCGTGCGCGACGGCGTCGCCAGCGTCCGGAAGTGATGGGGCGTGCCGCGCGGCACGACGACCACCCCGCCGGGCCCGACCTCGATCTCATCCGTCCCGCGGGTGAAGACGTAGTGGCCCTCGATGACATAGAAGGTCTCGTCGTGGTCGCGGTGGACATGCGGCGGCGGCCCGCCGAGGGACGGGCGGATCTCCTCGAACAACTCGAAGGCGCCGCCGCTGAGGCTGCTCGAGACCAGCAGCGTCCACCCGGGTCGACCGATGTCGACGCCGCGGGCCTCTCCGCGAGCCGTGGGTCCACCCATCTCCGATCTCCATCGAGGGGAATGACCCGCCGATCATAGGCGCCGCCATCGCATGCGTTTGACACGTCCGAGTGCGGCTCGGACACTTCGGAGCATCCCGTCGCGCGGTAGGGTGTGACCCCCAGAAGTGCCCGAAGGAGTGCCATGTCTCGCCTGACCCGCTGGCTCGCCCCCAGCACCACCGCTCGCGCCCACTGCGACCTGCCGTGCGGCATCTACGACCCCGAGCAGGCTCGCATCGAGGCCGAGTCCTGCCACCGCATCCTCGAGAAGTACGCCGCCAACGAGGACCCCGTGTTCCGCGGTCGGTGTGTCCACATCAAGGAGGAACGCGCCGAGCTGGTCAAGCACCACCTCGACGTCCTGTGGCACGACTACTTCAAGCCGGAGCACCTCGAGGCGGTCCCGAACCTCCACGAGCTCTTCTGGAACGCGAACAAGCAGGTCTCGAAGGTGAAGGCCTCGACCGACACCGCCGACACGAAGGCACTGCTCGCGATGATCGACGACATCGATGCCGCGTGGAAGGCGACCGGCGGTCCCGGCAAGACCCGCGTGAGCGGCCGCCCCGGCTGAGCGCATCCCTCCCGATGCCGACCCGATGGCCCCGCCGACCGGCGGGGCCTCGTCGTGACGCCCGGCTCGGGGAGCGCCTGCGCGGTCCCTGGCGTGTCGCCGTCAGCGAAGCCAGCATGCGTCCGGCCATCGAGCCGGGTGACTGGCTCCTCGTCGACCCGACCGTGACCCGCTGGCCGCGACGGGGCACCATCGTCGTGTTCCGTGAGCCCGATGGCGGATCCCTCGCGGTCAAACGGGTCGCCGCCCGTCCCGGCGAACGGGTCGCCTTCGCGGATGGGTTCATCGAGCTCGCCGAGGACGAGGCCTGGCTCCTGAGCGACGCCTCCGCCGACCAGGCCGCCGCCGACGGGTACGGCGAGCCGGTCGACTCCCGCCGGTACGGGCCCGTGCCGCTCGAGCTTCTCGTCGGCCGTGCGTGGTTCCGCTATGGGCCGTGGCGGCGCATCGGGACCATCGGGGCATGGTCCGGTGACGAGCGCGCGGGGTAGCGTCGCCGGGCATCGACGCGCCGCGGGCGCACGCTCAAGCTCGAGGCCCCAGCCATGCTGACCCTCCGCCCCGGTCGATCGGCCATCGCCGGTCTGACGCTCCTCGCCCTCGTCGTCGCCGCGTGTGGCGGCGCGGCCGCCACGCCGACCCCGACTGCCGTCGAGATCACGGCCGCCCCGACCGTCGCGCCGACGCCCGTCCCGGCGACGTCCGCCCCGAGCCAGGCCGCCGCCTCAGGTGGCCCTGTCGCATCGGCGGCAGCGGTCATCGACGGCACCACCGGCAAGATCGTCAACGAGACCGACGGCTACGCCATCACGCTGCCCGAGGGCTGGCTGCGGATCGACATGAACGCCCAGGACATGGCGGCGGTGATGCAGTCGGCCGCCGGGTTGTCCGACGACATGGCGACCATGATGGAGAACCAGGCCGCGACGATGGCCCTCTCGGGCGTCGACTTCTGGGCGATCAAGACGGGCGACGTCGGCGCCGGCTTCGCGTCGAACGCGAACATCATCAAGCAGCCGTCCCTCAACATCAGCCTCGATCTCATCGAGCAGCTCTCGGTCAACCAGCTCGAGAGCCTGGACATGCTCGCGGGTCGCAAGGTCGCCCACGATCGCGTGCAGCTGCCGTCGGGCGAGGCGCTCCACCTGCGCTATGAGGTCGGCGCGAAGGACGCCGCCAACGCCGACATCACCGCGACCATCGTCCAGTACCTGCTCGCCCGCGATGACGGCCAGTACATCCTCACGGTCACCGGCGCCGATGGCGCCGCGACGGCCGCCACGGCGGAGTCGATGGCCAAGTCCTGGAGCTTCCCCGGCTGACCCCGGGCGGTGTTCAGGCGGGCGCGGCCGTCGCGGTCGCGAGCGTCAGGCCGGCCGCCCGGCAGTCCTCGGCGAATGACGCCTGCGCGTCGAGGGTCGGATCCCAGCGTGTCGGGAAGCACACGATCCGGTCGAGCCCGATCGCGGCCATCCCGGCCACGTAGTCGATCCGCGCCGACCCGGCGTGGCGCACGGCTTCGTCTCGGGTATAGAGCGAGAACCGCAGCGTGGCCGGATCGCGGCCCTCGCTGACGCATCGCTCGCGGACGCTCGCCATGCGCTCGGCGATCTCGTCGGCTTCGAGGAAGACGTAGTTCAGTTCGTCGGCGTACGTGATGGCGTAGCCGGCGGTCCGCCGCTCCCCGTTCCCGCCGACGATGATCGGGATCCGCGACTGGACGCCCTTCGGCACGTTGATGGCCCCGCGCACGTGCGCGTACGTGCCCTCGTAGGCCGCCCGGCCAGGGCCGAACATCCGGCTGATGATCTCGAGGTGGTCGCCCAGCGCGCCCATCCGCTCACCGAGCGTGGGGAACCCGTACCCGTAGGCGCGCCACTCCTCCTCCTTCCAGCCGGCCCCGATGCCGAGCTCGAAGCGGCCGCCGCTGATGACGTCGATCGTCGAGGAGAGCTTGGCCGTGAGCGCCGGGTTGCGGAACCCCGTGCACACCACCATGTGCCCGAGGCGGACCCTCGTGGTCGCCATCGCGAGGGCGGTGAGGACGGAGAAGCCCTCGAAGGTGATCTCGTCGGTCGGCTGCGGCACCGTGTGGAAGTGGTCGAAGACCCACAGCGATTCGAAACCGAGCGTTTCCGCCTGGCGCGCGAGGTCGACCGTACGGGCCCATGCCTCGGCGGCGTCCCAGCCGTCGTACTCGCCCTTCCATCCCTGGGGCGCCATCAATCCGACCTGCATCCCATCCCTCTCCGACGACGCCGCCTCGTCCCGCGGGCCGCGCTCCGCCCAATGGTGACGCGTCCGACGGGATGCCGCTCCCGACGGCCGGAGCGCCGCGTATCCTCGGCCGATGACGACGCCCGAGACGTTCGACCCGACTGCGCCCCTCCCCGGCCCGCCCGATCCCTGGGCGTCGACCGATCGCCCGAGCCGGCGCTCAGGACCGCCGTACCACATGACCGACATGATCGCGGCGGAGCCGGCGCTCGCTGGACGGATCCTCGCCCGCCAAGGCGCCACGGGGTCCCAGGCGGCGAGCCTGGCGACCGCCGTCGCGGACACCATCCGCGCCGGCCTGCCGGTGGTCGTGACGGGCTGCGGGACCTCCGAGCATGCGTCGCTCGGCATCGCCGACATCCTGCGCGAGGCGGCGCGCGCGGCCGGCCTGGGCGGCCGAGGGCCAGTCTCGGCCCAGGCCTTCGAGCTGTCGCTCGACGCGCCGACCGAGGGGCTGGTGATCGCGGTCTCGCACGAAGGGGCGACCACGGCGACGAACGCCGCCCTCGCCGCCGCGCGGGCGGCCGGCGCGCGGACCGCGCTCATCACGGTGACCCGCCGTTCACCGGGGGCGGCGCTGGCCGACCTCGTCGTCGAGACCGAGGAGCTCGACCAGGGTTGGTGCCACACGGTCGGCTACCTGAGCCCGCTGCTGGCGGGGGCGGCGGTCGGGGCGCACCTGTCCGGACGGGCCATCGAAGGCGCAGCGGCGAGCGCCGTGTTGGCGGCCGGCGCCGCCGACGCGGCGGGCGCGGAACGGGTGGCCGGGCGACTGGCCCAGGCGTCCCACCTCCTGGTCATCGCGTCCGGCGCGGATCGCACGGCCGGCCGCGAGCTCGTCCTCAAGATCGAGGAGGGGTCGTGGATCCCATCCGCCTACCGGGACCTCGAGACCTTCCTCCACGGCCATCTGCCGGCGACGGGGCCGGACGCGGGTCTCGTGCTCATCCTGGCCGACCGTGAGGCGAGGGACGCGCGACTCGCTCGGGCCCTCGGCGCGTTGCGGGCCGCCCGCGGCGTCGGGATGCCGGCCGCGGCGATCCTCGCGGCGAGTCTCGATGACGCCGTCGACCCGGGACTGACCCCGGCCGGTCGCCTGCTCGTGACCGAAGCGCCGGGTCTCCCGGCTACGGTCGCGGCGCTGCTCGGGACGGCGACGCCGCTCCAGCTGCTCACCGAGCGGCTGGCGCGCGCGCGCGGCACGGACCCGGACCCGATCCGCCGCGACGACTCCGCGCTACGCCGCCGCCGCCGACGCCGCCGACGGCTGACCGGGCATTTCCCGGGACTGGCCGTCGATCGGTCGCCCCGTGACCGAACCGGCGTCTAGGCGGCCCGCCGCGAACCCTGCGGTCTGAACGGGCGCGCAGTCCGTCACGCTGTCCGTTCGGTCGCACCGTGACCGAACCGGCGTCTGGCGCCCGCCGGCGACCCGGGTCGAACGGGCGCCAGCCGTTCAGCCGTCCGTTCGGTCGCCCCGTGACCGAACCTGGCCTTGGGGCCCGCCGCGCGCCGCGAGCCGCCGCAGTCGGGATGGCCCCAGGACCTACACCTGACCGACGAGGAGCTCGCCCATCGCGTCGATGTGGTCGAGGTCCCACGGGATGAAGTCCTGGAGCATGATCCGCTCGGCGCCGGCCGCCGCGAACCGCCGGATCATCTCGCGGGCCGGCTCGCCGGTCCCCGACACCCAGCGCTCCCGGCGATCCTCCAGGAAGTCGTCGTCGGCATCGTCGCCGAAGGCCTCGAGCAGGGCCTGGCCACGCGCCTGGACCTCCTCCTCGGTGCGTCCGACGAGCACGCCGGTCATCACCGAATGCACCAAGGTCGACGGATCGCGTCCGATCGCGGCGCAGGCCGCGTCCACCTTGGCGAAGTTCTCGGCGACCTGGGCGGGGCCACCCTGGGTGTTGAACTCGTCGCACCAGGCCGCGGTCAGCCGCGCCCCGCGCGGCGCGCCTGAGCCCCCGAAGATGATCGACGGGCGGGGCGCTCCATCGGCGCCGACCGGGCGGCCGGGCACGGCGACGGGCTTCGGGTAGAACAGGGCGTCGGTGATCGACAGGGTCCGGCCCTCGTACGACCAGCCGTCCGGACCGCCCCACAACCCGTGCAGGACCGCGAGCTGGTCCTCGACGGCGTCCATGCGCTCCCCGAGCGGCGGGAACGGGATGCCCAGCTGCAGGTGCTCGAGCTCGTTCCAGCCGGCCCCGACGCCCACCTCGATCCGGCCGCCGCTCATCTCGTCAGCGGTCGTGACGATCTTGGCGAACGTACCGGCGTGTCGGAAGGTGACCGGCGAGACGAGCGCCCCGAGCGACAGGCGGTCGGTCTCGCGGGCCAGCCCGGCGATGACCGTCCAGGCATCGGTCGTGTGCTGGCCGGTCCGGCCGGGGAAGCTCGCGTAGTGGTCGGAGCGGAACAGGGCCTCGAAGCCGTTCGCCTCGGCTCGCTTCGCGATGGCGACCTGCTGGCCGTACGTGAGGCCCTGCTGGGGCTCG
Source organism: uncultured Chloroflexia bacterium (assembly GCA_963755115.1). Lineage (GTDB taxonomy): Bacteria > Chloroflexota > Limnocylindria > Limnocylindrales > CSP1-4 > SPCO01. Next base: position 165,424 of record CAVWIK010000002.1, on the reverse strand, counting down.
ATCATCAGGGCGAACCGCATGGCGACTCCTGCATGTGGCGCGAACATTCGCGGTTGACACGATGGTTCGCGTTGGTATGATAGTTGATGTGACACGAACTATCGCGCCCGTCCTCACGGACATCTCGGACCGGCACCGCGTCCGGGTCGAGACCATCATCGCCGACTTCCACGACACGCTGTTCGCGTTCAAGTGCGCGACGAGCGAACGGCTGCTGCGCCTCGGCGTGAGCATGGCGCAGCTCAACATCCTCTACATCCTGCGGCGCAGCGACGAGATGCCGATGAGCCGCCTCGCGGAGGTCCTGAACGTCTCGCTCTCGAACGCGACCGGCCTGATCGATCGCATGGAGGAGCGCGGCTTCATCGAGCGGACCCGCGTCCTGGCCGACCGTCGGATCGTGATGGTCCGGCTCACTCCGGAGGGGGTGCGGTTGCTCGAGGAGCAGGACGCCATGAGCGAGGACCTGATGCGACGCGTCCTCGACAAGCTCAAGCCCAACCAGCTCACGGTCGTCGCCCAGGCGACCGCCGACCTTCGCGCCGCCGCCGAGGCGACTCTCGGCCCGCTCCCGGATCGCCACCCGGCCTCCACGACCACTCCACGATCACCGCTGACCCTGCGAGGCGCGGACCCCGCCCAACTCACTGACAGGAGGGATTGACCCACTCATGGAAGCGATTCCCGTCGGAGGCGAGGAGGAGTACCTCCCCACGCTCGACGAAGACCCGGCCCTTGGGCTGAGCCACCGCGCGAAGATGGAAGTCCTCTTCGCCGTCATGCTCGGCCTGTTCCTCGGCGCGCTCGATCAGACGATCGTCGGTCCGGCGCTCCCCACGATCGTCACCCAGCTGTCCGGCAACGAGTACTACGTCTGGGCGATCACCATCTACCTGCTCACCAGCACGATCAGCGTCCCGTTCTGGGGCAAGCTGTCCGACATCTACGGTCGCAAGCCGATCTTCATGATCGGCATCGTCATCTTCCTGATCGGCTCGGCCCTGTCCGGCCTGAGCCAGAACATGGCCATGCTCATCCTCTTCCGAGGCATCCAGGGCATCGGCGCCGGCTCGTTGTTCCCCGTCGCCCTCGCGGTCATCGGTGACCTGTTCACCCCCCAGGAGCGCGGCAAGTATCAGGGCCTCTTCGGCGCCGTGTTCGGCATCGCGTTCGTCGCCGGGCCGCTCATCGGCGGCTGGCTGACCGAGAACCTGAGCTGGCACTGGATCTTCTACGTCAACATCCCGATCGGGATCGTCGCCCTGATCGTCATCCAGCGGCTGCTGCCGACGGTCAAGACCCCATCCGCGACCAGGAACTTCGACGTCCTCGGCGGGATCGATCTTCACGGTCTCGATGGTGTTCCTGCTCGTCGGCCTGACGAACAAGGGCCTGTCGAACCCGGTCACGCATCAGCTCAACGACTGGACGGAGCCGACCGTCGGCGGGTTCATCCTCGTCGGCATCATCGGGACCCTGCTGTTCATCCTGGCCGAGGCGCGCGCCAAGGAGCCGATCGTCCCGCTCCACCTGTGGAGTGGTCGGACGTACTCGGCCACGATGGTGTCGGTCTTCTTCGCGGCCTTCGCGTTCTTCGGCGCGATCGTGTTCCTGCCGCGCTGGTTCCAGGTCGTCGAGGGCTTCTCGCCGACCAACTCCGGCCTGGCGGCCCTGCCGCTCATGGTCGGGCTGATCTTCAGCTCCATCGTGTCGGGCTTCATCGTGGCCCGGACCGGCCGCTACAAGTGGCTCATCGTCGGTTCGGTCGTCGTCATGGGCTTCGCCGTGTTGCTCATGACCCAGCTCACCAAGGACACGCCGGTCGCGGTCGTGTGGTTCTGGATGCTCATCGCCGGCCTGGGCGTCGGTCCGACGTTCTCGGTGCCGACGATCGTCATCCAGAACGCCGTGCCGTTCCACGAGCTCGGTGTCGCCACCTCGAACCTGACGTTCTTCCGCCAGATCGGCGGCACGATCTCACTCGCGTTCGTCGGCACGATCTTCGGGACGGCGTTCGCGGAGCAGCTCGGACCGCAGATGGCGGCCGCCGGTGTCCCGCCCCAGGTCGTCGCCGGCTTCGGCCAGGCGAGTGCCAACGGCTCGCTCGACCTCAGCCAGTTGACCGGGGTCGGTGACATGGGCAAGGCGATCCTCGCGAACATCCCACCCGAGTTCCAGGCCGCCGTCGCGCCGTTCATCAACGAGATCGTCGAAGGCATCCACGGGGCATTCAGCCTCGCGACCGCCCAGACGTTCTGGCTGGGCGTCGTCGGCGCCATCGTGGCCGCGCTCGCCGCGGTCGCGATCAAGGAGATCCCGCTCCGCTCGTCGAACGCCGCACCGGTCCCGGCGCAGGCGATGGCGGCCGGCAGCGGCCCCACGCCGTCGCCCGCCGGCAGCTCGGCCGCATCGACGACCGACTGACCCGCTGTCCCTCCTCAGCCCCGAACGACCCCGCCGGCCACGCCGGCGGGGTCGTTCCATGTGCGCCGCTACGATGGTGGCGCGATGTCCGACCCGACCGATGCCCCTCGTGGCCCCCTACCCCAGCCGGCTCCGTGCCGCCGGCACCGATCACGACGGCTTCGAGGCGCTCCTCGACGTGGCCGATCTGCCGCCCGGGACGCTCCAACGCGTGACGCGCGGCGACGCCGACATCCTGCTCGCGCACACCACGGGCGGGATCGTCGCCACCGACGACCGCTGCCCCCACATGAGCGCGCCCCTCTCGATCGGCACGCTCGACGGCTGCGTCGTGGCCTGTCCCCTCCACGAGGGCCGGTTCGACCTGTGCTCGGGCGACCCGGTCCGGATGCCGACGACCGGCGGACTCGACCCGGACGGCGCCTACCATCCGACGTGGTCACCCGCGGGCCGCGAGCCGAAGGTGGATCCGCCTGGGCTCAAGGCGGAGGCGCGCCGCCTGACCCGGGTCCGACGGTTCCGCTACTACCCCGTGCGCATCCGCGACGGTCGCATCGAGGTCTGCCTGCCGCGCGCGTAGCCTCAGTCGGCGACCCGGCCGTTCCGCCCATTCCCTGCGTCGGCGGGACTGGCGGTCCGGATCAGCTGCACGATCTCATCGGGGTCATCGGCGAACTGGATGAGGTCCAGATCGGCCTCGGAGACCGCCCCCGACGCCAGGGCCTTGTCGCGGACCCAGTCGAGCAGCCCGGCCCAGTAGGCGCGGTCCACGAGCACGACCGGGAAGTGTCGGACCTTGCCCGTCTGGATGAGCGTGAGTGACTCGAACAGCTCATCGAGCGTCCCGAACCCGCCGGGGAGGATGACGAACCCGTCGGCGTACTTCACGAACATGACCTTGCGCGCGAAGAAGTAGCGGAACTCGACACCCAGGTCGACGTACGCATTGAGGGATTGCTCGTGCGGCAGCTCGATATTGCAGCCGACCGACAGTCCGCCGCCCTCCTGGCAGCCGCGGTTGGCCGCCTCCATCGTTCCCGGGCCACCGCCGGTGATCACGGCGTAGCCGGCCTCAGCCAGCTTGCGGCCGATCGTGCGCGCCAGCTCGTAGCCGGGTTCGTCGGGCCGGGTCCGAGCCGAGCCGAAGATCGTCACCGCCGGCCCGACCATCGCCATCGCATCGAAGCCGGCGACGAACTCGGACTGGATGCGCAGGACCCGCCACGGATCGGTGTCGAGGAACGACGGATCGGGACGCCGCTCGAGGAGCCGCTGGTCCTCGGTGACGCCGCCGTCACGACGCAGTCGTTCGGCGGCCTCGGGTGTGACCCGCATCGGGCCGACCCGGCGCGTTCCGGAGCGTGTCGGTTCCATCGCGGCTAGGATGCCATCACGGAGGTCGATGTGCGGTCACGGTTGATCATCGCGGTAATCCTCATCCTCGTCGGGCTCGTGTGGATGGGGCAGGGCACGGGCGTCATCCAGAGTTCCGGGTTCATGACCGACGACATGCGCTGGGCGGCCATCGGCGCTGCCGTGTTCGTGGCCGGCGCGGCGGTCGGGGCCTGGGCGGTCATCCGCCGCCCGAGGGCCTGAGCCAGGCGGCCCACGTGGTCTCGGCCCGCCCGACGGTGACCTCGTTCCCGTGGCGGACCAACGGGAGGCGCAGGAGACGGGGATCGGCGATGACCCGCTGCGTCACGCCGGCGTCGTCGAGCGACAGATAGGCCAGCCCGGCGTCGAGATACGAGCGCGAGGCCTCGTCGAGCAGGGCCCGGCCACCGAGGCGCTCGATGAAGCGGCGCAGCTCCCCGGCCGCCATCGGCCGCTTGCGCAGTTCGGCGTAGTGGACGACGATCCGGCGCTCCCGAAAGAACCGCAAGGCGGCCCGCGTGTCGGACGAGTCGTCCCGCCCGAACACCTGGATGTCGGGCATCCGCTTGGTGGGGACCTTGCCGAGCGGGGCCGGCATCTCAGGCGCCGGGCGGTGGCACGGTCGACCCATCCTCGACCGGCTCGAGCACGAACAGCGCCACGGGGCGGCTCGTGCGCTCGCGATAGATGCCGTACCCGGGGTAGGCCGCGGTCACCTTCGGCCAGAGAGCGGCGGCCTCCGTCGCATCGGCTTCGCGCGCCGTGCACGGGCGCCGCACCCCACGGTGCTCGACGTGAGCCATCCGGTCGGCGCGGAGGTTCCCCGCCCAGGCGGGCTCGGCGGGCTTGCCCGAGTTCGAGCCGACGACGATCCACGCATCGCCGTCGCGGATCGCCCCGAGCGGCACGGTCCGCACTTCACCGGTCCGGCGGCCGCGGGTCGTCACGAGGATCATGTCCATCCCGAGCGCGCGGGCCAGCACGCCGCGGCCACCGGTCCGCCGGTAGACCCAGCGATGCCAACGGGTGAACGCCCGGCTGGTGAGCACGTACCCGATCGCGAGATAGACCGGCCGCGGCAAGGGCGTCGCCATCCTCGAAGCGTAGCGTGCCGACCGGGTACCATCGCGAGCACAGGAGGTGCCTCGTGACGGTCTGGTTCACGGTCCAGCTCGACGACCGGCCCGGCTCGCTCGCGCGCGTCGCGACGGCGCTGGCGGAGCACGGCGTGAACATCACCGGGATCGTCGGCGTCGCCGAGGACACCGATGGCGCCCTGATGCTCACGACCTCCGACCCGGCCGCGACACGCGAGGCGTTCGCCGGCCTCGGACTCGCCTTCGAGGAGCACGACCCGACCGGTGGCGTCGAGCCCGACCGCCTCTCGGTCAATGACCTGCGGCCCGGCGCGGCCGGTCGCGGCTCGCTCGGCTAGCGCGCGCCGCACCCCGCCATGCCCCGCCGGCGAGCGGCCGAGACGGCCGCCATCCGCTTCGACGTCGTCGACCGCCCCGAGGCGACCGAGGCCATCATCGAGACCGCGTCCGCCTTGGGCGGCCGGATCCGGACGCTCGCCACCGTCCGCCACATCGACGGCGACCCGCCCCTCGTCGAGGTCGACCTCGAGGTCGAGGGCATCTCGGAGGAGGCGCTGGCCGCGGCCCTCGACGCGCTCGAGGACGTGCGCGCGGTCCATCTCACCCGGGCGCTCGGGAGCGTCTTCGGCAAGCGGATCATCGTGGTCGGCGGCGGCGCGCAGGTCGCCCAGGTGGCGCTGGGCGCGGTGAGCGAGGCGGACCGCCACAACCTTCGCGGGGAGCGGATCAGCGTCGACACGATCCCGCTCGTCGGCGAGGCGAACATCGCGGCCGCCGTCCGGGCGGTCGCCGACCTGCCGCGTGCCCGGCTCCTCGTCCTCGCCGGCTCGATCATGGGCGGCGACATCAGTGTCGCGGCCGAGGAGCTGCGCGCCGTCGGCATCCCGATCATCGCGCTGAACATGGTCGGCTCGATCACCGAGCACGTGGACCTCGTCATCTCCGATCCGGTCCAGGCCGGGACGATGGCGGTGATGGCCGTCGCCGACACCGCCACCTTCGACCTGGAGCGCCAGCGCGGTCGCCGCTATTAGCCGGATGGTCAGCGGCCGGCGGCGGCGATCTCCTCGGGAAGCCAGAACCAGCGGAGCGACTCGAAGTCCGTGCCGACGACGAGCGTCTCGGCGTCGGGCGGCGGGCCGAGGACGCCGGCCGGGTCGGCGAGGATCCGCTCGGCCTCGGCGAGGTAGTCCGCCAGTCCGGACTCGGGTTCGCGGTGGCGATGCGCCGGGTAGTGCAGCCCGTCGGCGTCGTAGTGGATGTCGTGGAGCGAGAGCGGCGGCTCCGGCGAGCCGGCCGCGTGGCGCCACAGCCCGGTCACCGGGTCGAACCGATACCACGGCGTGAGCCGCCAGCCGTCGCGGGCGACGAGGGCGACCGCGCGCACGATGAAGTCGAAGACCGCCTCGCTGATGAAGTAGTTGAAGTTGACGCGGATCCAGCCGGGCTTGATGCCCTCGCACCCGCGCGAGATCTCGCGCTCGAACGCATGCGAGGTCTCGATGTCGATGCCGAGCAGGCGATGGCCATATGGTCCCGCGCACGAACAGCCGCCGCGGGACTGGATCCCGAAGAGGTCGTTGAGGATCGCGACGACCAGGTTGTGATGGAGGTACCGGCCGTCGTGGCGGATCGTGAAGGACACGATCGACAGCCGCGGCAGCGCCGGGTTGCCGAGGATCCCGATCGATGGCTCCGCGGCCCAGGCCGTCATCGCCCGCCGGATGAAGGCCTCCTCGCGCTCCCGGATCGCCTCGCTCCCGACGCGCGCCTTGACCTGGAACGCGAGCCCTGCCCGGATCGACTCCACGATGGCCGGGGTCCCGCCTTCCTCGCGATGCTCGGGGTCCGCGAGGTACACATGTTCGAGCGGGTTCACGTACGCCACCGTCCCGCCGCCGGGAGTGGTCGGGACGCGGTTGCGGAACAGCTCGCGCCGCGCGACGAGCACGCCCGGCGTCCCTGGGCCGCCGATGAACTTGTGCGGCGAGAGCACGATCGCGTCCTTGTAGTCGAGCTCGGCGTCCGGCCCGGGCCGGTGCGGCTCCATCTCGATCTCGACGTACGGGCCGGCGGCGGCGAAGTCCCAGAACGAGAGCGCCCCATGGCGGTGCAGGAGCACGGAGATCGCGCGCGTGTCGGACAGGACGCCGGTCACGTTCGAGGCCGCCGAGAACGAGCCGATGCGGAGCGGTCGGGCGGCGTGCTCGATGAGCGCGCGCTCGAGACCGGCCAGGTCGATCCGCCCGTCCGCGTCCTCGCCGATCGTGACCACGTCGGCGATGGATTCGCGCCAGGGCAGCTCGTTGCTGTGGTGCTCGTACGGCCCGATGAAGACGATCGGTCGCTCATCAGGCGGGATGTGCGAACGCAAGGCGTAGCGGTCATCGAGGTCCGCCGGGATCCGGAGCTCGAGGACGTCGACGAGCTTGTTGATCGCGCCGGTCATCCCCGAGCCGCAGAAGATGACGGCGTGCTGGTCCGAGCCGCCGACCCCATCGCGGATGATGCGCCGGGCCTCTTCGCGGAAGCGGGTCGTCTGCAACCCCGTCCCCGATGACTCGGTATGGGTGTTCGCATACAGCGGCAGGACGGCGTCGCGGACGAAGTCCTCGATGAACGAGAGGGCTCGGCCGGACGCGGTGTAGTCGGCGTAGGTGACCCGGCGGATGCCGAACGGTCCCGCGACGGCTTCGTCGTCGCCGATGACGGCGCCGCGGATCAGCTCGATGAGGGCCTCGGGATCGGCGGCCGCGCGGTCCGTCATCGCCGCATCGTAGACGGTCGGGCTCTCCGTCACGGCGCCCGTCACGGCGCCCCGACACGGCGCCCCGCCACGGCGCCCCGACCGAGTACCCTCGTGGCGATGCGCATCGCGACCTGGAACGTGAACTCGCTCAAGGCCCGCCAGGAAGCCGTCGAGAACTGGCTGCACCGCGCGGCGCCGGACATCCTGCTCATACAGGAGACGAAGCTGACCGATGACGACGCCCCGGTCATGGCCTTCGCGATGGCGGGCTACCAGCTCGTCCACCACGGCGAGGGCCGCTGGAACGGCGTGGCCATCGCAGCGCGCGACGGCCTGGCGATCTCGGATGTGGTCACCAACTTCGGAGACGGCCCGGTCCGCGACAGCGGGCCCGGCGCGACCGGCACCGACACCGCGGAAGAGGACTTCGACCCGTTCGACGAGGCGCGCATGGTCGCCGCGACCGTCGACGGGTTGCGGGTCGTCAGCCTGTACGCCCCGAACGGGCGGGTCGTCGACTCGCCGTTCTACGTGGGCAAGCTCGCCTGGTTCGAGCGTCTCGCCCGCTGGGTGGGCGACGAGCTGGCGGGTGGCGCGCACGGGACGGACGGCGCGCTCGTCCTCGGTGGCGATCTCAACGTCGCCCCGACCGATCGGGACGTCTGGGATCCCGCGGCCGCCCACGGCGGCACGCACGTGTCCGAACCCGAGCGGGCGGCCTTCCGGACGCTGCTGGACGCCGGTCTGATCGACGGCTACCGCGCCCGCCACGACGAGCCCGGGCGCTTCTCGTGGTGGGACTACCGCGCGGGCATGTTCCACAAGAACTTCGGCATGCGCATCGACCACCTGCTGCTGGCCCCGCCTGTCGCGGCGCGCGTCGTCGACGCCGAGATCGACCGCGAGGCGCGCAAGGGGCCACCGGTCCCATCCGACCACGCGCCGCTGTCCGTGGACCTCGACGAACCGGGCCGGCCGATCGACCCCGACTGGGAGGGCGCACTCGCGCGGATCAAGTCGCGGACCCGCTGACGGCGCGGGTCCGGGTGCGCGCCCCCGGTCACCTCCCGACACCCATCCCGCGCCGGGTCTCTGTCAGATGCACACCACGCGGACGTTCGTCATCGATCCCCTGACAGATGTCGCTCCAGGTGGACAGGTGACGACTGTTCGAGCCGGCCGGAACCCTTCGTGAGCGTGGACGACCGACAACGAGGAGGACGGCTCCAGACGAACGACCGTCAGGCGGTCATTTGACACGGGCGCGAGTGCCACGAACCTTTCGGGCCTAGTCAAGCCCGACCGGTGACCGAGGCTAGGCGATCGTGTGGCGCGGGATCCAGCCGGTGACACCCTCGGGCGTCCGGACCTGGAGGAAGCCCTCGAACGAGCCGACGATCTCGACTTCGTCGCCGCGATCGAGCCGATCGAGCTCGCGCGACCCGACGTCATCGGGGCCCTCGCTGAGGCGCACGCGCCGGTAGCTCATCTTCACCCGCTCGACGTCCTTGGCCGGGGGCTTGTCGAAGGTTCGCGGCGCCGGCTCGCCCTGGGCGGCGACCTTGGCCCTCGCCGCCGCGGTCTCCGCGACGTACGACGCCAGCGGGGCATCGTCCGAGACTTCGGGCAACGGCGGCATCGGCTTCATGCCGCGCTTGACGGGCTTGGGTGCCTCCGCCGGCTTCGCGGCCTCGACGGGCTTCGCGGCCTCGACGGGCTTCGGCGGGGCGGCCTTCGCGGGCTTTGCCTTCTTCTCGGCCTTCTCCGCCTTCTTCTTGGCCGGCGGTGGGACGACGGCGGCGGCCGCAGCCGCAGCGGCGGCCGGCTTCGGATCGGGTCGCGACCCGCCACGCGGTCGCCGCCGGGCCGGGCATCCGCATCGCGTCGCCCAGCGGCGTCGGGAACGACGCGGCAAGGAGCATGCCCTGGCCGTCATCGTCCTGCTGGCGCGACCGGCGCATGAGGAACAGGAACAGCAGCACGCCACCGGCGCTGGCGATCAGCCAGGCGAGGAACGGGTTCGGGTTGGTGACGATCCCGAAGTCGAAGCCGAGCGGCGATCCATCGCCACCGCCGGCACCGTCGTCACCGCCTCCGACCGTGGCGGCCCCGACGGGGGCCGGCGATGCGCTTGGCCCGGCCACACTGTTCGGGTCGAACGGGGTCGGCGCCGCGGTCGGTCCGGCCACCGCCGTTTCGGGCGATGCGCTCGGTGACGGCGAGGGCTCACGCACGGCCGTGAGGGTCGGGGTCGGCTTGGGCTTGAGCGTCGCGTTCGCCGCCGCCGTGACCGGCCGCTTCGTGGGCTTCGGGGTGCGGCGTCGGGGTGGGCTTCGGCGGTCGGCTTCGGGGTCGGCTTCGGGGTCGGCTTCGGGGTGGGCTTCGGCGTCGGCTTCGGGGTGGGCTTCGGGGTCGGCGCGGTGACCGTGATCGAGCCGCCGCTGACCGTGCACGTCTTGGGGTTCCTGGCTGGGTCCCGTGGCTGCACGACGAACGTGATGTTCCACGACGCCGGACCCGGAGCCCTGTGATCGTCGTCGAGTAGGTGGCGCCGACGTGGTCAGGTCGCGCCGGAGGCGAGGTTCAGGGAGTCGTTGATTGCCAGCCATCGAAGTCGACGCGGACGAAGATCGGGCGTCTCGCCGAGATTGTCCTGGTACGATCGACCGAGAACGTGAATTGGTGTCGTGGTCGTGCCCGAACCGGGCGAGACGTGACGGGTTCGTCAGCGTTGCCGTTGTCCGGGCAGGTGACCGCGAGGACCGGCACGACGAACGCCGGGATGAGCGCGACCAACGACAGCGCGAGCGCAAGCGCGGCCGCACGGGGGAGGTGGCGTCGAGGTCGGGCTGTCTGGGTCAACACACGGCTCCTGGAGGTACCCCGACCGTAGGTCATCGCGCGCGCGCCCGTCCTCGGTCCCATCGGCCTGAGGGCCAAGTACTTTGGTCTCGGTGCGGGCAGGCACCTTTGTGACGTACACCCAAGGCGTCGGATCCCGCACATGGGCAGGTCGTGCCCGACCATCACCTCGAGCCGCAAGAACCGGCGCACGTCGCCGGCCCCGTCGGGGACATCCGCCGCCGGACCATCCGTGTCCTGGCGGTGGTCTTCGTCATGCTCATGGGCGTGGCCGCGATCGAGGGTTTCTGGCCCGACGGCCTAGGCCGCGGGATGGCCGTCCTCGTCCTCGCCGGCTGCGCCGTCGTCCTGCCACTGGTCATGGCCCGGCTCATCGACCCGGTCCTGCGCGATGCGCAGCGCCTCGAGGAGGAACGCGCCCGGCTCATCGACCTCTACGGGCAGGCGCGCCAGGACTCGCTCCTCGACGCCCTCACCGGCCTCGGCAACCACCGGGCCTTCCAGGAGGAGCTGAGCCGGCAGCTCGAGCACGCCACGCGTCACAGCTCGAACCTGAGTCTCCTGCTTGTGGATGTCGACGACCTCAAGAAGGTCAACGACGAGCAGGGCCACGCGCAGGGCGACGAGCTCCTCTCGGGCCTGGGCCGCATCGTCATGAACGCGATCCGTCGCGGCGACCGGGCGTTCCGCGTCGGTGGCGACGAGTTCGCGATCGATCCTGCCGAACGCCGACATCGAGACCGGCCTCGTGGTCGCGCGACGCATGCTCGCGAGCGCGCTCAACGGCGGCTACGCGGGGGGCGGCGCGGTCAAGCCGTTCTCGCTTTCGATCGGCATCTCCGCCTATCCGAAGCCGAGCACGCAGGGCAGCCTGCTCTATCGGCATGCCGACGCGGCCCTGTACTGGTGCAAGCGGCACGGGCGGACCAACGCGGTCGCCTACGACCCGGGGCGCCACGGCGTGTCCCCGGACGAGCGCTCCATCGAGGACGTGTCGGCTGCCCTCGGGACGATCCTCGCCGAGAAGTCGCTCCGCCCCGTCTACCAGCCGATCTTCTCGATGACGACCGGCGACGTCATCGGCTACGAGGGCCTCATCCGACCGACCGACGGCTCACCGATGCCCGACGCCAACACCCTCTTCGCCGCGGCCGAGCGCGCCGATCGCACGGTCGAGCTCGACATGGCCTGCCTGTCGGTCGTCGCCGACGGCCTCAACGGCCTCGACCCGGGGATCTATCTGAGCGTCAACCTCTCGCCGCGAACGCTCGAATCCGACCAGTTCCACCCGGTCGAGCTGACCGCCATCTTCGGCCGCCGCGGGATCGGCCCGGAGCAGTTGGTCATCGAGCTCACGGAGCGCGAGGAGGTCCAGGACCTCCAGCAGCTCCGGCGCAACGCCGCCGCGTGCCGGCGCGCGGGGATGCGCCTCGCGGCCGATGACGTCGGCGCCGGCAACGCCGGCCTGCGGCTCCTGAGCGAGATCCACTTCGACATCGTCAAGGTCGACCTGTCGCTCGTGCAGGGCGGCATCCTGCACGACCCCTCGCATGGCGTCCTGCGCGCACTCCAGGAGCTGGCCGCCCGCTGGACCGCGCAGATCGTGGCCGAGGGCGTCGAGACCAGCGAACAGCTTGCGGTCATCCGCGAGCTCGGCATCACCGCCGGCCAGGGCTACCTCCTCGGCCGGCCCAGCCGCGAGCGCCATGCCGAGCGCCTGGACCTCGACAGCCTGATGCCCGAGGAATGGGAGCGGGGGGTCGGCTCGCCCGCCGCCTGAGGCGTGGCGTCGCGCCGCGAGTCCCACGTCCCACCTTTCGCAACGCCGTCCAGCACGTTTCGATGTGGTGGACTAGCCTCCACCGACGATGGCGTCCCCGGCGGCCCCCGAGATCCGACTCATCGACCTGGAGAAGCGCTTCGGCGACGTCCGGGCCGTCGATGGCATCTCGCTCGACATCGGCTCCGGTGAGTTCTTCTCGCTGCTCGGTCCGAGTGGCTGCGGCAAGACGACCACGCTGCGGATGATCGGCGGCTTCGAGCTCCCCACGGCCGGCCGCATCCTGCTGCGGGACCGCGACATCACCATGGACCCGCCGGACAAGCGCCCGGTGAACATGGTCTTCCAGAGCTACGCGCTGTTCCCCCACCTCGATGTGGGGAGCAACGTGGCGTTCGGGCTGCGACGCAAGAAGGTCGAGAAGGCCGAGATCACCCGCCGGGTCGGCGAGGCACTCGAGCTCGTCCACCTGGCCGGCTATGAGCGCCGCAAGCCGAACCAGTTGTCCGGCGGTCAGCAGCAGCGTGTCGCGCTCGCGCGCGCGCTGGTGAACCAGCCGAACGTGCTGTTGCTCGACGAGCCGCTCGGTGCCCTGGACCTCAAGCTCCGCCGGCGCCTCCAGATCGAGCTCAAGCGCATCCAGACCGAGGTCGGGATCACGTTCGTGTACGTGACCCACGACCAGGAGGAGGCGCTGACGATGAGTGACCGCATCGCGGTCATGCACGACGGGCGGGTCGACCAGCTCGGGACGCCCGAGGAGCTCTACGACCGGCCGGCCACCCGGTTCGTGGCCGACTTCATCGGGACCACCAACCTGCTGCGCGGCCGCGTCGAGGCGGACCGGACCGTGCGCCTGACATCGGGCGAGATCGCACCATGCGGCGTCGACGGCCTGCCGGCCGGCTCGGAGGTCGAGCTCAGCGTCCGCCCCGAAGCCATCACCCTGGTGCCGGCCGAGGCCGTCGGCGCCATCCGCGGCCGCGTCGACCAGGCCGCCTACCTCGGCAACACCGTGTCCTACCAGGTCATCACGGCGGGCGGCCTCAGCGTGTCCGTCCTCGCCCCCAAGTCCGGGATCCGACTCCCGGCCGGCAGCGACGTCGCCATCACCTGGCCCTCCGCGGACGCCCTCGTCCTCGGTGGGTCGATCGTTCCGCAGGAGGAGTCCGCGTCATGAGTCTTCCGTACGACGGTTCGAGTATCGATCTCGAGAAGGAGCTGACCCGCTACATGCTCGAGCGGCGCGTTTCGCGGCGCCAGCTGCTCGAGGCCGTCGCCAAGCTCGGACCGGCCGCGGCCCTGGCCCCGGTCATCGCGGCCTGCACGACCGGCGGGTCCGGCCAGACCCCCTCGCCGACGGCGAGCCCGGCGGCGTCCGTCGCGGCGTCGGCAGCCGCGTCGGTGGCGGCGAGTGCCCCGGTCGAGTCGGCCGAGCCGACGCCGATGCCCACGCCGGAAGGCGAGCTCTTCGTCTACAACTGGACGGGGTACATCGGCGAGCACGTCCTCGACGAGTTCCAGAAGAAGTACGGCGTCAAGGTCACCTACGACTTCTTCTCCAACACCGACGAGGCCTACGCGAAGCTCGGCAACGACGGCGGCGGCTACGACGTGTCGTTCCCGATCTCGGTCGACATCCCGGCCTTCAAGGACAAGGGCGCCCTCCTCAAGCTCGACAAGTCGCTCCTCCCGAACATCGCCAACCTCGGGCAGGAGTGGGCGAACCCGGGCTACGACCCGGGCAACGAGTACACGGTGCCGTACATGTGGTGGACGACCGGCGTCGGCTACGACACCGGGCGGATCAAGGACACGCTCACGAGCAGCAAGGCCCTGTGGGACTCGCGCTGGGCGAAGCACATCGCGATGCTCGACGACTGGCAGGAGGTCTTCGGTCTGACGCTCATCCAGCTCGGGCTGGACGCGAACACGACGAACACCGCCGAGATGGACCAGGCGCTCGCGCTGCTCGAGCAGCAGAAGCCGCTCGTCCGCGTCTACAGCACGGACACCACGACGACGATGAGCAGCGGCGACAACTGGATCGGCCAGATCTGGGGTGCGGACATCTACAAGATCCAGGAAGAGAACGACAAGATGGTCTACTACATCCCCGAGGAGGGCGGCGTCCGCGGCTCCGACACGATGGCCATCTTCTCGGGCGCCAAGCATCCGATCGCCGCGCACCTCTTCCTGAACTTCATGCTCGACGCCCAGATCAGCGCCGAGAACACGAACTTCATCTACTACATGGGCCCGAATGCCGCCGCCAAGCAGTACATCGACCCCGCGATCCTCGCCGACCCGAGCGTGAACCCCGACGCGACGATCGTGGCGAAGCTGCAGGAGCTGCTCGACGTGGGTCCGGCCGTCCGCGAGGAGTACCTCAAGCGGTGGCAGACGCTACGTGGCGGTTGACTCGGCGGCACCACCAGCGACCTCGACCGCCCCGCCTGCGGCGGGGCGGACCTCGGGCTCACCGGGTTCCCGCCTCGCGTCGGCGGTCCTCGTCCTGCCGGGCGTCGCCTGGCTGACGATCCTGTTCCTCGTGCCGCTGCTGATCATGGTGGTGATCAGCCTGGGCACTTCGGACGCGACGGGTCAGGTCGTCCTCGACCACCCGAGCCTCGATAACTACGCGCGGACCCTCGACCCCTCGTTCCTGCCGACGTTCCTCAACTCGGTCCGCTACTCGCTGATCGTGACGGTCCTGTCGCTCGTCATCGGCTACCCCGTCGCGTACTGGATCAGCCGATACGGCGGGCGGCACAAGGCGCTGCTCATCGTGATCGTGATGCTGCCCTTCTGGACGAGCTACATCATCCGGACCTACGCCTGGATGATCATGCTGCGCGACAACGGGGTCGTGAATTCCATCCTCCAGGCGCTCGGCATCACGAGCGAGCCGATCATCCTGCTGAACACCGACTTCTCGGTGATCCTCGGCATGACCTACGGGTTCCTGCCGTTCGCGATCCTGCCCCTGTTCGTGTCGATCGACCGGCTGGATGCTTCGCTCGTCTCGGCGGCGCGCGACCTGTACGCGAACGGGCGGGCGGCCTTCCTCCACGTCACGTTGCCGCTGACGATGCCCGGGATCATCGCCGCCTCGATCCTCACGTTCATCCCGGCCATGGGTGACTTCGTGACGCCGGACCTCCTGGGTGGGGCGGAGACCACGACGATCGCCAAGGTCATCCAGGGGGTGTTCCTCCAGGGTCGCGACTGGCCGTACGGCGCCGCCCTCGGGTTCGTCCTGATGCTCGTGACCCTGGGCGGAGTCCTGCTGGCCATCGGCCCGCTGCGCCGCGAGGTCGCCGGGGCATGAAGCCGCGCAACCGGCTCCTGACGCTCTACGCGTTCATCGTCTACATCTTCCTGTTCGCGCCGATCGTCGTCCTGATCATCTTCTCGTTCAACGACTCGAAGCGGAGCGTGAACTGGAAGGGCTTCACCCTCGACTGGTACCCCACCCTCTTCACCGACCAGGAGCTGCTCGACGCGCTGTCGGTCACGCTCCGGCTCGCGCTCGTCGTCGTCATCGTGTCGACGGTCGTCGGCACGCTCCTGGGCCTGGCCCTCGCCCGGGTCCGGTTCCGCGGCCGCGCCGCCACCGAGACCCTCCTCCTGCTGCCGATGGTGACCCCCGAGATCATCATGGGCCTGAGCCTGCTGGTCTTCTTCTCGGCGGCCTTCGGGTCGCGCGGCTCGTTCACCCAGCTCGTGTTCGCCCAGGTCACGTTCTGCATCAGCTATGTGGCCATCGTCGTCCGGGCCCGGGCGGCGGGCATGAACGCGCAGCTCGAGGAGGCGGCGCGCGACCTCGGGGCGTCGGCGCTCGGCGCGTTCCGCTACGTCACGTTGCCGCTCATCTTCCCGGCCATCCTGTCCGGGGCGCTGCTCGCGTTCGCGCTCTCGTTCGACGACTACGTCGTGACGACGTTCAACGCCGGGGTCGGCTCCTCCACCCTGCCGCTGTACATCTACGGCAAGGTGAAGTTCGGGGTGACCCCCGAGATCAACGCGATCTCGACGATCATCGTGGCCGTGACCGCGGTCGCGGTGCTCATCGCCTGGTATACCGGGCAGCGCCGCGGCGAGGTCCGCGCGATCGCCGAACCGGACCCCACCGAGCTCGAGGCGTTCGACGGCCCCGAGGCCGAGACGGGGCCGGGGCAGGGGCCGGCCAAGGCCGGCGTCGGAGCGTAGGAGCGCCGCGAACGTGCTCGAGCTCTCGGCCAACATCGAGCTGCTCTTCGGCGAGGCCGACGGCCCCGCTCCGGGTCGCGTGGTCGGCACCTATGGCGTCTCGAGCGCCGTCCCGCACGCCGCCAGGATCCATGCCGCGTCCGAGGACGGCTTCACCGCGGTCGAGATGTGGGGCTGGCAGACGGCCGACCTGGCCTCGATCGGCGAGGCGCTCCGCTCGACGGGCGTGCGCCTGACCCTGCTCACCTCGGAGCCGATGGCGCGCATCGTCGACCCGGCCACGCACGACGCGTTCGTCGAGGGTGTCGCCCGCTCGGCCGAGGTCGCGGCTGGGCTCGGGGCCCCGTTCATCGTCGTCCTCGCGGGCGACGAGCGTCCCGGCGTGGACCGGCGAGTCCAGCACGATGCGGTCGTGGCCGCGCTGCGTCGAGCGGCCCCGGTCGCGGCGGACCGGGGCGTGACGCTGCTCCTGGAGAACCTCAACACGCGGGTGGATCACCCCGGACACTTCCTCGACCGGACGCCCGAGGCACTCGACATCATCGACGAGGTCGGCGACGCCTCGGTCCGCCTGCTCTTCGACCTGTACCACGCGGTGGTCATGGACGAGTCGCCGGCCGGGGTGCTCGCCGGCCGGCTCGATCGTGTCGCGCACGTGCAGATCGCGGACGTCCCCGGGCGCCACGAGCCGGGCTCCGGCCGCATCGACTGGGCCGCCGAGCTGGGCTGGCTGGTCGCGGCGGGCTATCGCGGGCGCATCGGCCTCGAATACACCCCGACGACCGAGACGCTGCGCTCCCTCGGCCACATCCGCGAGGTCATGGCCGGGCTCGACACGGCGTAGATCGCGCGGATCAGCCGAGGGGGACGGTCTTCTTCGGGTCGAGGAACGGGATCGACGCGGTCCGGGCCGGCCATCGCCCGCCGTCGGGCGCCTCGATCTCGAGCGTCGTGCCCGGACTCGACAGGCCGATCGGCATCCACACGTAGCCGATGTTCTTCGCGAGCCGGGGCGACCAGATCAGGTCCGTGACGGTCCCGACCTTCGCGCCGTCGTGGTACGCGTCGCACTTGCGCGACAGCTCGAACGGGAGCGCCTCGCCGTCGGCCTCGATGCCGACGAGCTTGCGGTCGACGCCCTTCACCCGGAGCTCCTCGAGCGCCGCCTTGCCGATGTAGTCGGCGTCCTGCGTCTCGACCAGGCGCTCGAGCCCCATGACGTGGAACGGCGTGTCGTTGATCGTCATGTCCGAGCCGTAGTTGAAGATGCCGGCCTCGATGCGACGGGCCTCGCACGGGGCGATCGGGCGGATCTTGTGGGGCTTGCCCGCCTCCATGATCCGGTCCCACAGGTCGCCGCCACGCGACGGGTCGCGCAGGTAGACCTCGTAGCCGACCTCGCCCGTCCAGCCGGTCCGGCTGATGACCACGGGGATCCCGTCGACCTCGGTCGTGAGCGTCCAGTAGTACTTGATGTCGTCGATGGCCGGCCCGAACACGGCCCGCATCGTGTCCTTCGACTTCGGTCCCTGGACCTGGATCGGGTAGACCTCGGGCTCGCGGACCTTCACGTCGAGCCCGCTGTGGATCGCCACGCCGCGCGCCCACAGGCCGGCGTCGGAGTCGGCCAGCGCCATCCACCAGCGGTCCGCTTCGACCCGCAGGAGCACCGGGTCGTTGACGATGCCACCGTCCTCGGCCGTGACGATCATGTACTTGCCCTGGCCGACCGCGCACTTGGTCAGGTCGCGGCAGGTCAGCGAGTTCGTGAACGCCGAGGCATCGCGCCCCGTGATCTCGACGATGCGCTCGACCGACACGTCCCAGACCGTGACGTCGTTGAGCAGCGCCCAGTACTCCTCGATCGGGTCGGCGTAGTAGCCCGGCAGGTACATGTGGTTGTAGATGTCATAGGCGCTGCAGCCCGCCTCGAGCGTCTTCTCGAAGAACGGCGAGCGTCGGTACCACGGCCCGAAATAGAGCGTCGACGAGGCGGATGTGGCCGGCGTCGCGGTGGGGCTGGTCATGCGCTGGGACCTCCTGGCTGGGTCCGCAGATGGTCCGGGATGCCGATCCTATTGCCTCTCACGTTCCGTCAGGCGGACCGGCTGTCCCGCGGGCCGCGACCGCGTCCGGCCCCGCGGCGGCGTCCGGATACCGTGCCCGGACATCCGCGCACGACCGAAGCCGAGCAGGAGAGGCCGCACGGCATGATCCAGAAGACCCCGTTCCACGAGCGCACGGCGGCGCTCAACGAGACCCAGCTCTGGAGCCACTGGTCGGGCTATCTCGCCGCGGACCGCTACCAGATGTCGGACAAGTTCGAGTACTTCGCGGTCCGCAACGCGGCCGGGCTGTTCGACTCGAGCCCCCTGTACAAGTACCGCATCACGGGCAAGGACGCGGAGCGGTTCCTCGCCGGCGTGCTCGCCCGCGACATCCGGGCGTGCCCACCCGGCCACGCCCAGTACACCTGCTGGCTCGACGACCGCGGCTTCGTCATCGAGGACGGCGTGATCCTCCACCCGCGCAAGGACGAGTACCTGCTGACCTCGGCCGAGCCGAACTTCGCGTACTTCGCCGACCGCATCGAGCGGGACATGGACGTCGTGATCGAGGAGGTCGGCGCCGACATCGGCACGCTCGCCCTCCAGGGTCCGCGCTCTCGAGCGCTGCTCGCGAGGCTCGTGCCCCAGATGGAGCGCATCCCCTACTTCGGGGTCGCGCACGGCGAGATCGGCGGCGCCGCCGTCACCGTGAGCCGCACCGGCTACAGCGGCGACCTCGGCTACGAGGTCTGGGTCGAGTCCTCCGATGCGCTCCACGTCTGGGACACGTTGTGGGACAGCATGGAGGGCCACGGCGTGCTGCCGTTCGGGCTGGCGGCGCTGTACATGCTGCGGATCGAGGCCGGCCTGCTGCTCCTCGACGCCGACTTCGACTCCAGCCGGTTCGCCTGGAACGACGCCCACCGCTCCACGCCGATCGAGCTCGGCTGGGGCTGGATGTTCCGCGACCTCAAGTCCGACGACCGCGCCTTCATCGGGCGCAGGGCGCTCGAGCACGAGATCGCGAACAAGACCTCGCGCTGGGCGATGCGCGGGCTCGTCGTCGACTGGCAGGACTACGATCGGGTCTACAACGAGGCCGGCCTGCACCCGCCCAAGGACCACACGCCGATCGTCGAGGACTGGCTGCTCTACGACGAGGACTACGAGCAGGTCGGGTACGCCACGAGCTTCATGTACTCGCCGATGCTCCAGCGCCACATCGCGATCGCCCGGGTCCGACCCGACTTCGCCGCGTTCGGCACCAAGGTGGACCTGGAGTTCACCGTCGACCATCACTACGAACGGGTCGCGGCGCACGTCGCGCGGCTCCCGCTCTACAACCCGGAGCGAAAGACGGCCTGACATGACGATGACCGCCCCGAAGTCCAAGGCATCCCCGAAGCCCCCCAAGACCGCGAAGACGAAGGCCGCCGCCAAGCCGGACAAGCCGACCTCGACCCGCTCGACCCGGGCGACGTCGAAGGCCGACCGCACCTACGACGCGATCGTCGTGGGCGGCGGCCACAACGGCCTCGTCAACGGCGCATACCTCGCCAAGGCCGGGCTCAAGACGCTGATCCTCGAGCGGCGCCACCTCGTCGGCGGGGCGGCCATCACCGAGGAGCTGCGCCCCGGCTTCTGGTTCACGACGTTCTCGTACGCCCTGAGCCTGCTCCGCCCGCAGATCGTCCAGGAGCTCGAGCTGACCAAGCACGGCTTCATGCCGCTGCTGATGTCGACGACCTTCGCGCCCGGTGAGGATGGCGACTACCTGTCCTTCACCCAGGACCACGCTCAGAACCAGAAGGAGATCGCGCGGCATTCGAAGCACGATGCCGATGCGTACGACCAGTACAGCCACGACATGGAGATGGTCTGCCAGGCCATCAAGCCGCTCCTCGACATGGTCCCGCCGGACATCTTCAGCGACGACCCCGAGGAGCTCATCGCGCTGGCCTCGCTCGGCTCGCGGTTCAAGAAGATGGACAAGCGCGTGCTCCACAACGCGGTCCGCCTGCTGACCGGGAGCGCCGCGGACTTCCTCGACGACTACTTCGAGGATCCGCTGCTCAAGGGTTACCTCGCGTCGTCGAGCATCATCGGGACGAAGGTCGGACCGTACTCCCAGGGTTCGGGACTCGTACTGCTGTACCACTCGATCGGCGAGCACGACGGCGAGTTCGGCGCGTGGGCGTTCCACAAGAAGGGCAACGGCGGCTTCACCCAGGTGCTCGCCCGGGCGGCGGAGTCGTTCGGCGCCGAGATCCGCCTCGAGTCGCCGGTCGACTCGGTCATCACGAAGGACGGCCGGGCCACCGGCGTCGCGCTCAAGGACGGGACGGAGTACTACGCGGACGTCGTGGTCAGCGCGCTCGACCCGCGCCGGACGTTCCTCGAGCTCGTCGAGCCGCGCGAGCTGCCCGACGACCTCGTCGAGAACATCCGCCGGTTCCGCTTCCAGGGCACGTCCTCGAAGGTCAACTTCGCGCTCGATGGCCTGCCGACGTTCGGCGACCTCGACGGGAGCCAGTTCCGTGGCTTCACGAACATCGGGCCCTCGATGGAGTACCTGGAGCGCGCCTACGACGACGCGAAGTACGGCTGGTACAGCGAGCACCCGTACATCGACTGCGCCATCCAGTCGACGATCGACGCCGACATGGCGCCTCCCGGCAAGCACGTCCTCTCATGCTTCATCCAGTACACGCCCTACCACCTGCGCGAGAGCGACTGGGACACCGAGAAGGACAACCTCGGCGACACCGTCCAGCGGACGCTCGAGCGGTTCTTCCCGGGCTTCTCGAACCTCGTGCTCCAGCGCGAGGTCCGGACCCCGCTCGACATCGAGCGGACCGTCGGCCTGTCCGAGGGCAACATCTTCGCCGGCGAGTTCTTCGCCCCGCAGATGTTCTTCTTCCGCCCGGCCCCGGGCTGGTCGCAGTACCGCACCCCGATCGACGGCTACTACCAGTGCGGCTCCGGCACGCACCCGGGTGGCTGCGTCATGGGCGCCCCGGGCAAGCTGGCCGCCGGGCAGATCCTCAAGGACCGGGCCAAGGGCAAGGTCGCCGCCCGGGCCTGAGTCTAGGGTCGACCGACAGACGAACGGCGGGCTCCCCCAGGGAGCCCGCCGTGTCCGCCGTGAAGGCGCGTGTGGGTCAGCTGCCCTTGATCGGCTCGCCGTCGGCGCCCACCACGAACCACTTGCCACCGACGCCCTGGCCGTTGGTGTCGCCCGCGGCCGCGTCCTTGCCGAAGTAGTACAGGAAGTAGTCGCCGTACTTGACCTGGGTCCCGCCGCCATCGGTTCGGGCGACGGTGCTCACGGCAGCGGTCAGGCCATCACCGAGGGTCGGGGCGCCCGTGGCGATGAGCGCCGGCCAGTTCGCGGCGCAGGCGTCCGTGCAGGTCGGCGCGGCCTTGCCGTCGTCGGGCTCGAACATGTAGAGCGTCTTGCCCTGGCCGTCGACGACGATCTTGCCGAGGGCGGAGTCGGCGAGGGCGAGGGTCGCGCCTCCGGCGGCCGGCGCGGATGCTTCGACCGACGGGGCCGCGGCCGACGGGGCGGCTGCGGATGGCGCCGATGACGCCCCCGAGCTCGAACAGGCCGCGAGGACCATCATCACGCCGACGATCAGGGCGAACGTTCGCACGTATCTGGACATAGAGCGATCTCCTCCGAAGGGATGGACGTCCCACGCGAGATACGGCTGAACGACCCCGAGCGGTTTCGGGCAGGCCCGGACCACCGTGCCCGGGCGAGGCCGGGGTCAGTCGAGCGTGACCCGCTCGTGCCAGTGCGGGACGTGGGTGGCGAACCCCAGGTCGCGCACCTTCGGCTCCATGGCGATCTGGGCCTCGGGGTCGCCGTGGACGAGGAACACCTTGCGGGGATAGCCGGCGTCCCCGGGATGCCTGCCTGCCGCGAACCGCCCGAGCCATTCGAGCAGCTCGCCCTCGTCGGCGTGGGCCGAGAACCCGCTGATGGACCGGATCCTGCAGCGGACCGGCCGCTCCTGGCCGTCGAGCTTGACCGTGGTCGCGCCGGCCTGCAGGTGCGCGCCCAGCGTCCCCTCGCCCTGGTAGCCGACGAACAGGATGGTCGCCGCCGGGTCGCCGATGAGGTTGCGCAGATGGCCGACGACGCGGCCGCCGGTGAGCATCCCGTTCGACGCCACGATCATGTACGGCCGCGGCGCACGCTCGATGGCCTGGGAGGCCTTCACGTCGTTCGTGATGATCTGGTTCGGATAGTCGAGCGGCGTCGCGCCCGAATGGAGGAGCTTGGCGGTCTCCTCGTCGTAGTAGTCGCTGTACTTGCGGTAGAGATCCGATGCCTTCGAGGCCATCGGGGAGTCCAGGTACAGCGGCAACAGCGGGATCTCGCCGCGCTCGATGAGCCTGTCGAGCTCCCAGACGACCTCCTGCGTGCGCCCGATCGCGAACGACGGCACGAGCAGCACGCCCCCGGCGTCGTGGACGATCCGCACGGTCTCGGCGAGGAGGCGGACGGCCTCGCCCTCGGGCTCGTGTTCGCGGCCGCCGTACGTCGACTCGACGAGGACGTAGTCCGCGGCGTCGAGCGGCGTGGGGTCGCGCAGGATCGGTGTCCCGGGACGGCCGAGGTCGCCGGAGCAGACGATGACGCGCTCCTCCCCGCCCGGCGCGTCCTGCACCCGCAGGCGGATCATCGCGGAGCCGAGGATGTGCCCCGCGTCGAGGAACGTCGCGTGGATCCCCGGCGCGACCTCGAGCTCCTCCCCGTAGTCGATGGGCCGGAACGACGCGAGCGATCGTTCGGCGTCCTTCGCGGTGTAGAGCGGCGCGTCGAGGTCGATCTCGAGGTGCGGCGGCTGGGCGCGCAGCTCGGCCTCGGGATCGCGCGGCCAGGTCTCGGGCTTCGTCGGGTCGCGGGTCAGGCTCGATCGTCGTCTCGACGTGCTGCCCGTTCCCGCAGCGGCACGGCGGTCGGAGCTGGTCGGGGCTGCGCGGGTCGGCGCACCTCGGCGCTCGCGTCACCGGCCTCGGCGAGGGCCACGGCCGCGGCGAACGTGTCCTCCTTCTGGCGGTCGTCGGCCGCGACCTTGTCCGGGTGGCGCTTCTCCCAGCGGGCATCCCGCTTCGCGAACTCCTCGTGGAGCTTGCCCGAGTCGAGCAGGACCAGTCCCGCCAGCTCGATCGTCCCCGGCGTCGCGAGGATCGGACCCCGATAGCCGGCCTTCACGAGCAGCGGGATCAGCCCGCAATGGTCGAGGTGGGCGTGGGTCAGCAGCACGGCGTCGAGGGTCGCGGGGTCGAAATCGAACGGGATCCGGTTGCGGATCGACTCGTTCGGGCTGCCCTGGAACATCCCGCAATCGATGAGGACCCGCGCCTGGCCGGTCTCGAGCAGGTACTGCGAGCCCGTGACGGTCGTGGCTCCGCCAAGGAAGTGGATCTCCATCGCGCCCGATGATGACAGGGGCCGCGCGGGGACGCCGGGCGATGGGTAGCATCCGGGCATGTCGTCGGCCTTCGCCAGCCTCGAGGCCGCCTGGGACGAGCTCCGGCACGAGATCGAGGACCGCGTCGTCGCGCGCCACCGCGGCCTGCCGGTCGGCGATGCGGACTACCCCGGGCACAGACGGGCGTTCGCCGCGGCCCTCGCAGCGATCGATGAGGACGGCCTGGACTCGCGAGGAGCGCCGCGGCCTCGCCTGCATCCGCTCGTCGCTCGGTTCCCTGGGTTCCCTCGAGCCCGTCGACGGCCTCGATGGCGGCATCGTCGATGACGGCGCGGCCGGCGCGGCCGGGAGCGGCGCGGCCGCGGACGAGGCGGCCGCCGCTGAGTCGCCGATCATCGCGGCGCTCCGTCGCTCGACCGAGGCGGCGTACGGGGAGGCCGCGAGCGCCATCGTCGTCCGTGGCGAGACCATCGACCGGCTGACGGCGTTCGCACGGCTGGCGACGAGGACGGATCCGGCCGAGCGGCGGGCCGTCTTCGAAGCGATGGCGCCCGTCTGGCGGGCGGTCGACGGCGATGGCCACGCGGCGAGCCCGTACCGACAGCTCGTGGCGGCCACATCCGATCGGTGGGCGCGGCACGGCTCGGTCATCGACGCGAACGCCGCGGTGCTCGGCATCGAGCCGACGGCTTTCGAGGGCATGCTCTGGCAGATCCTCGCGGCCGGTCGGGACGTGGTGGCGGCCGCCTGCGGGCTCCGCCCCGGCCGGCGCATCGAACCGTGGGACTACCGGTTCGTCGTCGGCGCGGCCGAGCGACGGCTGCTCGAGGCCATCCCCCTGGCGCGCCTCCGCGCCGTGAACGACGCGCACCTGCGCTCGCTCGGGGCCGATCCGGACGAGCTTGCGATCGGCTACGACATCGTCCCGAGGCCGGGACGCCCGGTCATCCCGGTCGCCTTCACGATCGGCGGCCGGCCGGGTCCGTGGGTCTTCGCCAGCTACGCGGAGGGCGGCCTGGGCAACCTGGGCGAGCTCCTCCACGAGAGCGGCCACGCCATCCACGTCGCGGCCATCGATACCCGTCCCGCCTTCGCCGAGCCGCCCGAGGACGACGCCGCGTTCTTCGAGGCCGTGGCGGACCTCCTGGGCTGGGACGCGGATGAACCGGCCGTGCAGGAGCGCCACCTGGGCCGGGCGGCCACTCCGGTCGAGGCCGCATTGTCCCGCTACGGGAGCGTGCTCCTCGACGTCTGCTGGTCGCTCTTCGAGATCGAGCTCCATCGGGCGCCCGGCCGCCGTGCCAACGACGTGTGGGCCGAGATCGTCGCCGATGGCCTCGGGGTCGAGCCGCACCCCGAGTGGTCCTGGTGGGCCGTCCGCGGCCAGCTCATCGAGTCGCCCGGGTACCTCGCGAACTACGCCCTCTCGGCCATCACCGCCGCGGCGCTGCGGGCGCGCATCCGCGAGCTCCGAGGCGACTGGTCGGCGGGCGACCCCGGCTGGTACGCGTTCGTGTCCGAGCGGCTGCTGCGCTACGGTGGGGCCCGGCCACCCGCCGAGCTCATCGCGGAGCTGCTCGGGGGACCCCTGACGGAGGCGCCGCTCCTCGCCGACCTGGCCCGCGCCGGGGCCGCACCAGGGCCGGCGTCGATCGCGAGCTGGAGGACCATGTGAAGCGGATCGGGTTCCTGTCGTTCGGCCACTGGTCCGACGCGCCGTACTCCCAGGTGCGCTCGGCCTCCGATGCGCTGCTCCAGTCGATCGAGCTGGCCGTCGCCGCCGAGGAGCTCGGGGCGGACGGCGCCTACTTCCGCGTCCATCACTTCGCCCGCCAGCTCGGCTCGCCGTTCCCGCTGCTCGCAGCGATCGGGGCGCGGACCAGCCGGATCGAGATCGGCACCGCGGTCATCGACATGCGCTATGAGAACCCGCTGTACATGGCCGAGGATGCCGGGGCGGCCGACATCATCGCCGGCGGCCGGCTGCAGCTCGGGATCAGCCGCGGGTCGCCGGAGCAGGTCATCGATGGGTTCCGCGCCTTCGGGTATGTGCCGGCCGAGGGCGAGACCGACGCGGATATGGCGCGCCGGCACGCGCGCGTCTTCCTCGAGGTCCTGAAGGGCGAAGGCTTCGCCGAGCCCAACCCCCGGCCGATGTTTCCCAACCCGCCGGGCCTGCTCCGGCTCGAGCCGCATTCGCCGGGCCTGCTCGAACGCATCTGGTGGGGTGCGGCGACCGACGCCACGGCCGTCTGGGCGGCGGAGCTCGGCATGAACCTGCAGAGCTCGACCCTGAAGTTCGACGAGACGGGCGAGCCGCTGCACATCCAGCAGCGCAAGCAGATCGAGGCCTATCGGGAGGCCTGGAAGGCCGCGGGGCACGAGCGCGAGCCCCGGGTCTCGGTGAGTCGCAGCATCTTCGCCCTCGTCGACGATCGCGACCGGGCGTATTTCGGCCACGAGACGAATGACCAGGACTCGATCGGGTACCTGGATGCGCAGACGCGGGCGATCTTCGGTCGGTCCTATGCCGCCGAACCCGACGCGCTGGTCGAGCAGCTCGCCGAGGACGAGGCGATCCAGGCCGCCGACACGCTGTTGCTGACGGTGCCCAACCAGCTGGGCGTCGAGTACAACGCCCACGCCATCGAGAGCATCCTGCGCTACGTCGCGCCTGGGCTGGGCTGGCGCTGACCGGCCCGGTGGGCGCCGCCGGCGTGGCGCCGCCGACGGGGGCGCCGCCCGCTAGACGGGGATCACCACGAGCGCGTCGATCGCGACCGCGAGGAACAGCAGCGAGAGATAGCTGATCGAGTACTTGTAGAGCGCGATGGCGCCGGCGGTCGAGGCCTCCTCCGACGCGCCGCGGCGCCACAGCCGGTAGGCCTGCCACAGGAAGATCGCGCCGAGCACGACGGCCGCGACGAGGTAGATCGCGCCCATCCGGGCGACCGCCCAGAGCACGAGCGAGATCGCCACCATCAGGACGGTGTACAGGCCGATCTGACGGGTCGTCTCGGGGATGCCCTTCACGACCGGCAGCATCGGCACGCCGGCCGCGGCGTAGTCCTTGCGGATCCGCAGTGACAGCGCCCAGAAGTGCGGTGGCGTCCAGTAGAAGACGAGCGCGAACAGCAGGAGGGCCGGGATCCCGACGCTGCCCGTCACCGCGGCCCAGCCGATGACCGGCGGCAGGGCGCCGGCAGCCCCCCGATGACGATGTTCTGCGGCGTCGAGCGCTTCAGCCAGATCGTATAGACGATGACGTAGAAGGCGATGGCCAGGAGCGTGAGGAACGCCGCCGTCAGGTTGACGAACCAGGCCATGAGCGCGACCGAGGCCACGCCGAGCACCAGCCCGAAGACCACGGCCCGCTCCGGCTCGACCTGGTGGGCCGGCAGGGGCCGGCGGCGGGTCCGAGCCATCAGCTCGTCGATGTCGCGGTCGAGATAGCAGTTGATCGCATTGGCGCTGCCCGCGGCGAGCGTCCCGCAGACCATCGTCCAGAAGACCGTGATGCCCCAGGCGCCGACCTGGATGCCGGGCACCTCGCGGGTGGCCAGGACCATCGCGGGCACGGTCGTGACGAGCAGCAGCTCGATGATCCTCGGCTTCGTGAGCGCGACGTACGCGCGGATCGTGTCGCTCAGCGGGCGATCGCCGGCGTCGGGGGCCGTCGTCGCGTCGGCGCGGCGGCCCGCGTCGGGGCCCGGCGTCGCTCCGGCGCCGACGCGCGCCTCGTAGTACGCGGTCACGGCGAGGCCCGCCATCAGCGCCCAGATGGTCGCCCCGAGGGCGAGGTGCAGGGTCTGGGTCCACGCGGCGAGACGGGTCAGGACCTGGGCGCCGCCGACCACGACCTGGACGAGGTACAGCGCGGCGGCCCACAGCGACAGGCGTACGAGGACCGGGTGGTCGCGTTGGGTGCGCCAGGCGACGACGGCGATCGCGACCACGACGAGGCCGACGATGGCGGCCACCCAGCGGTGCAGCACGTGGGCCGAGGTGACCGCGGTGACCGGCGGGACGAGCGTGCCGCCCATCAACGGCCAGTCCGGGAAGATGAGCGCGGAATCGGTCGCCGTGACGTGCGAGCCGAACAGCAGGAGGGCGAAGGTCGCGACCGCGCCGAACGCCGCGAGGAGCGTGAACCGCTGGCTCGCGCCGCGCCCGCCGATCCGTGCCGGATAGCCGGAGCGGATGGTGACGTAGACGAGGAGTCCGACGAGGCTCATCGCGGTGGCCAGGTGAGCGGTCACCGACTCTCCGGAGTTCCCGAGGCGGACCGTCTCCCGGCCGAGCCAGGCCTGGAAGAACACGAGCCCGACGGCCGCGAGGGTCGGCCACAGGATCGAGCGCTGTCGGCGGTAGTCACGCAGGGCGAGGATCGCGAGGCCGAGGACCTCGAAGCCGACCACCACCGCCACGCCGCGGTGGATCCATTCGATCCACGCCTTGCCGTCGTCGAGGGCCGGGATGAGCTGGCCGTGGCAGAGCGGCCAGTCGGGGCAGCCGAGGCCCGAATCGGTCGCCCGGACGATGACGCCGATCGTGACCAGCGCAAGGGTGGTCACGAGGGTCGCCAGGGCCAGGCGCTGGAAGCGGGTCACGAGGCGGCCATTCTATCGCGCCCCGACCCGCCGACAGCGTGGGTAAGCCACTGGCGGTACCCTGTCGGGCGATGCGTCCCCACCGACCGGCTCCCACCCTGATCGCGCTCGCCCTGCTCGTCGCCGCGGCCGCCTCCGCGTGCAGTTCGACGACCGCGGGCGCGAGCGCCGGCGCGGCTGCCAGCCCGGGCGCGAGCGGCGCCTCGGCGGCCTGCCCGACGGCCCCCGAGCCGACCTCGATGGAGGGCTGGCAGGGCGCGGCGCAGACCCCGACCGTGATCCCCTACCTCATCTCCAACCAGGTGACCTGCGGCCGGACGCGGATCATGTTCTCGCTCCTCGACAAGGACAACCGGCCGGCGGCCGCGCCCGATCGGCCCCTGTCGATCGCCTTCTACGACCTCGGGAAGGATCCGTCGACGCCGGTCACGAAGGTCGACGGGACGTTCATCTGGGCGATCGAGGGCGAGCGGGGCGTCTATGCCGCGGACGTCGACCTGCCCGAGGCCGGCACCTGGGGCCTCGAGTTCACGACCTCCGCGCCGGGCGGCCCGGCCGAGACCATCCGGGCCACGATGGAGGTCCTCGATTCGTCCTCGGTGGTCAAGGTCGGCAGCCGTGCCCCCTCGATCAAGAGCCCGACCCTCGCCGACGTCGGGGGCGATGCGTCGAAGATCTCGACTGACGCGAAGCCCGATCCGGCCTTCTACCAGACGTCGATCGCCGACGCCATCGCGGCGCACAAGCCGTTCATCCTCGTGTTCGCCACGCCGAAGTTCTGCACCAGCCAGCAGTGCGGGCCGACGCTCGACCGGATCAAGCCGGTCGCGGCGGCCAACCCGGCCGTGACGTTCATCAACGTCGAGCCCTACCAGCTCCACGACGTCGACGGCCAGCTCCAGCCGATCCTCGACGCCAAGGGCCAGCTCCAGTCGACGGACGTGACGAACGCGTGGGGGCTCTACACCGAGCCGTGGATCTTCGCGGTCGACGCCGACGGCGTCGTCCGCGCTTCGTACGAGCTCATCGCGAGTGACCAGGAGATCCAGGACGCCATCGCGGCGATCACGAAGCCGAGCTAGCTGGCCGGCGCGTCCTGGAGGAACACGGCTTCGAGCATCGACGGGCCGTCGCGATACCAGACCCGGACGGGGATGGCCGTCGCCTGGTGCTCTGCCAGGTGCCCGGGCGCGAACTGGGCGCCGTTCTCGAGCTCGGTGAGACCGAACCTGAGGACGCGACCATCGGTCGTCCGCAGGGCGAAGCTGCGGACATCGGTGAGTGACTTCGCATCGACGGCGATGACGACGCCATCGATCGTCGCCGCATCCGCCGGAGGCGTCGCCGACAGGATCGCGCTGCCGCCCCCGAGCAGGATGGCGGCGGCGCCGGTCAGGGCGATGACGATGACCAGGGCGAGCGCGAACAGGTTCCGGGTGCGCCGATCCATCGATCAGGCGCCGGTCCCGCTGCTTCCGGGGACGTGGAGCGCGATGCCGGCCGCGCAGCCGGGGCAGGTGTCGGCGCCCGGCTCGTACGTGGGCAGGTCGAGCTCCCAGAGGGCGCGGACGGGGTAGACCCGGCCGGTGTCCGGGGAGGTCAGGGTGGTCGTGCCGCCACTCCGGTCGACGAGGACGGCGCACTCGACGATGTCGCCGCCCATGGCCTCGACCGCCGGGAGCATCGCCAGGAGCGAGCCGCCGGTCGTGAGGATGTCGTCGACGAGCAGCACGCGCTCGCCGGGTTCGATCCGGAAGCCGCGTCGGAACTCGCGGTGGGTGCCGCCATCGTGATCCTTGACCTCCTCCGCGAACAGGCTCCGGACCCCAAGCTGGCGGGCCGTCTCGAAGGCGAGGATCACGCCGCCCGTGGTCGGGCCGGCGACGAGGTCGACGAGCGGCGCCCCGTCGTGACCGCGGACGCCTGCGGCCCAGAACTCGCACAGCTCGCTCGTAGCGGCCGGATCCGAGAGCACCGCGAACTTCTCGACGTAGGCGTCGCCGTGGCGCCCGCTCTTGAGCTGGAAGTGGCCCTCGCGGAAGGCGCCCGAGCGCCGGAACAGCGCCTCGGTGCGCTGCGCGATCGCGGCACGGGCGGCCGCCTCGATGGCCGGCTTGATCGTCGTCATGGCGCCAAGTCTAGAGCCGGCTCAGGACGAGCTTGGCGATCTCGTATCGCTCCGCCGCGATGACGGCCGGATCGTAGATGGCGCCGAAGACGGTGGTGGTGACCATCTCGTTGCCGTCACCGAGGTCGACGTGGATGGCGCCGAGCCCGATCCACGCCTCCGAGCCGAGGCCTTCGACCTTCGCAACGGCGTCACCCATCGCGGCCTTCTCCTCGTCGTAGCCGATCCAGCCCTCATCGAAGGTGATCCCGACGATCTGTGGGGTCGTCGCAGCGTAGTCCTGGAGCAGGCCGTTGCCATTCGTGACCGAGAAGGAGCACGAGTTGTCCTCGTCATCGTCGTTCGGTGCGGGTTCGACCGTGCCGCCGAAGATCTTCTGGACGTCGGACTCCGTGATCACGGAGCAGGCGTCGTCCGGGGTCGCCTTCGACCCGGACGAGCCCGAGCCACCGCCTTGGCCATCGCCCGATGCCGTGGCGCCGGAGGCCGGCGCGGACGCCGGCGGAGCGGTGACCGGGTCGGTGAGCCGCCGGTCGGCGTGGGACTGGGGGTCGCGGCCGCACCGCCGCCACCGCCACCGCCATTGCTGCCGCAGCCCGCCAGGGCGAGCGCGACGAACACGACGAACAGCGTCGCGGACGAACGAGGTCGGGATCGAGTCACGAATGGGCCTCCCTGACGATCACGGGCGGTATTCCACGCCCTGAGCGGATGGGCTGGACGGGCGCTTGGGCAGCGCCGTGCCGATCAGCTCGCGATAGGTCGACGCTCCGACCCGGCGGCACTCGTCGGCGAGCTCGTCGACGAGGCGGACCGGCAGCGTCGGATCCGCGAAGATCGCCGTCCCGACCTGGACCGCGACGGCACCGACGGCGAGGAAGTCGAGGACATCGGCCAGCTCGGTCACGCCGCCGATCGCGACGACCGGGATCTTCACCGCCTGGACGGCTTCGTACACGATGCGCAGCGCGACTGGCTTCACCGCAGGCCCCGAGAGCCCGCCGTAGATGTTGCCGAGGAGCGGCCTGCTCCGGCCCGGCGCCACGGCGATCCCGGAGAGCGTGTTGATGGCCGTGAGCGCGTCCGCCCCGGCGTCGGCGATGGCCCGGGCGATGGGCCGGATATCCGAGACGTTCGGCGAGAGCTTGACGAGCAGCGGCAGATCCGTCGCCCGGCGGACGGCGGCCGTGACCTCGCCTGCGGCGCCCGCATCGATCGCGAACTGCAGGCCGCCCCGGCCGACGTTCGGGCACGAGATGTTCAGCTCGATGCCGGCGACCCCGGGCACGCCGTCAAGCCGGCGGGTGACCTCGACGTAGTCCTCGACCGACTCCCCGGCGACATTCACGATGACCGGCGTCTTCCACGTCGTCCAGGTCGCTGCGTACTTCTCGATGACCGCATCGACGCCCGGGTTCTGGAGGCCGATCGAGTTGAGCATGCCGCCGGGCGTCTCGGTGACGCGCGGCGTCGGGTTGCCGATCCGCGGGCGGAGCGTCGTGCCCTTGCAGCAGATGCCGCCGAGCCGGTCGACGTCGACGACGTCGCCGTACTCGATGCCGTAGCCGAACGTCCCCGAAGCCACGAGGATCGGGTTGGGCAGCACGAGCCCACGCCCGAGATCGACGCGGAGGTCCACCTGGGCGTTGGCGTCGCTCGCCCCAGTCGCATCCGTCGCTCGTCGCACCGACCCCTTGGGGCGCTCAGGCGCCGAAGCCGCGGCCGACGATGGCGCGATCGCCGCGGGTCGCTCCGACACGGGCTGGATGGCCGGCTTGATCCGCCGCTGCGTCGGCGTGCGCTTGGCCGACGCCGGGCGGCCGGACGAGGTGACCACGCGCCGCTTCGCCTTCATGCCGTGGCCCGCCACCAGGTCAGCGCGGCGAGGAACACCCAGACGAGGATGCCCATGATCAGCAGCCACTCGAAGATCGTCAGCGGCCAGATCGCGACACGGTCGTCAGGATGGGCGAGACCGCTCCCTTCGCCGGTGAGGACGACGAGGAAGGCCCCGAACGCGAGGACCGTGGCGCCCCCGACGACCGACAGCCAGCGTGGGAACCTTGGATCCGACAGGCGCACGAAGTCGATCGAGGCGAGCAGCACCGTCACCAGTCCCAGGACGAAGAACGTCAAAGCCGCGACCGCATGCCGGTCGAGCTGGTTCATCGGGAACACGCCGACGAAGGCGCCGCCGACGCCCGCGATCACCCCCGTCAGACCGTAGGCGTACCCCAGGGGTCCGCGGCGGGTCGCCGCCAGTCCAAGCATGAAGACGACGAAGCAGATCCCGCCGACGATCAGGCTCGCATTGAAGAGGAACGACAGCTCCGAGACGCCGATCTCGCCGAGCTCCGAGACGAAGTGGTTGATCGGGCTGTACGACTGGCCCTGCGAGCCCGAATAGGCGAAGGCCGTGACGACGGCACCGAGGGCGATGACCGACGAGCCGAGAAGGCCGGCCGCGATGGCCAAGCGGTCGAGCGGCGTCCGGGTCTCCTCGGTCACGACCAGGCGCCCTCCCAGCGGATCTCGTCGGACGCGAAGACCGGGCCCTCGCGGCAGACGCGCTGCGGCGTCCCCGTGACGCTCATCACGACGCAGCCCAGGCACGCTCCGACCGCGCACCCCATGTTCTGCTCCATCGAGACCTGGAGGAAGGCCTTGCGGCGCGCGGCCGGCGAGCCGATGGGATCCGCCTTGCCCCCGCCGCGCTTGCGCCCGAGCGTCGCGACGCCGAGCCGCCCCCGCCGCGTCTCGGCGAGCCTGGCGAGGGCCGCCAGCATCGGCGCCGGGCCGCAGGCGAACGCCTGGTCGGCCCACGCCTCGTAGTCGGGGAGCAGCTCGGTCACGAACCCGTGGTGGCCGAGCGACCCGTCGTCGGTGGCGACGACGTACTCGACCTCGTCGGGGAGCAGGTTCGAGGGGTAGACCTCGCGCGCACTCGCGGCCCCGAACAGCAGCGTGACCTGACGCCCGTCACGGATCGCCTCGTCGGCCAGCATCCGGACGCCGGCCATCCCCAGGCCGCCCGCGATCAGCAGCAGGTGCCGGCTGCGCGGGTCCACCTCGAACGGCCGGCCGAGCGGCCCGAGGAGGTCGACCGTGTCGCCTGGCCGCAGGTGGGTGAACCACTCGGTCCCGCGGCCGATGACCCGAAAGTGGATCGTGATGATGCCCGTCGCCGCGTCGATGGTGTTGAGCGAGAACGGGCGGCGCAGGACCATGCCCGAGAAGTCGCCCGTCCGGATGTGGACGAACTGGCCCGCTCGCGACCCCGTCGCGAGCTCGGGAGCGTGGTACGCCTGGAGCCACTGGCCCGGGAGGATCTCCCGGCTCTCGACGAGTTCCGCCGCGGCGAGCCGCATGCTCACGCGGTCGGCTCGCCCTCCGCCTCGTCCGCGACGGCCTCGCCGGGGAGTTCCGGGGCCACCGACGGGTAGGCCTCGGCGAGCGAGTCGGCCAGGTCGCCGAACACGTCGGTGGGGTCGTAGAACTCGACGAGCTCGTCGACGTTGGTCAGCATCCGCCACTCGCCCCCGGCGTCCTCCGGGATAACCTCGGCGCGGAACCGGCCGGTCGGGGTCAGCGCCAGCCGCTCGTCGTCGTCGTCGACCACGATCAGCTCCCCGATGACGCTGCTCAGGCCCGCGGCGGCGCCCTCGAACTCCTCGAGGAGGCGCGCCTCGCTGCGCTGGCTCCGCTCCTGGTACTCGAGGGCCAGGTCGTACATCCGGTGCGCCGCCGCTTCGTCGTCGTCCGCGTCGAGTGGCACCTGGCCGGCGGCCCACGAGTCGGCCGCGGCCGCGTACGGATCCTCGCCCGTGCCGCCCAGCACGACGGTCTCCTCGCTGGAGATGCCGGCCGCCTCGAGGACGTCCTCCTCGCCGGTCGGCTCGGCGCCGAGACCCGCGGCCTCGCGCGCGGCCTCCGCGAACGCGGCGTAGAGGTCGGCCGGGTTGTACAGCTCGACGAGCTCCGAGGCGTGCTCGATGACCTCGGTCTCGCTGACCCATTCGCCGCTCGTGTCGTCGAGGTAGCGGCTGCGGCTGCGGAACGTCAGGTCGGGGGCGATCGAGAGGTAGTCGGGCTCCTCGTCGATGAGCGTCATCCCGCCGATGGTCGCGATCCGGTCGCGATGGCGGTCGAGGAACTTGACCAGTTGTTCGGTGGATTGCACGAGGAAGTCGGAGCGTTCGAGGGCGGCGTCGGCCGCGAGCTCACCGAGCAGGTCGTTGTGGCTCGTGTCCATGGTTCGCCTCCGGTCTGGTTCGTCGCCTGGCGGGAGCTGTTCTCGTCGGATGCTCATCGGGTCACGGATGGTATTCGAGGTCGGGGCCCATGCGCTCGCGCAGGAACATCGAGTGGTGGCGTTCGAAGATCCACTCGCCGGCCCGGTGGCCGAGCGCGCGGGTGGCCTCGTCGGCCTCGAGCTTGTCGAGCGTGGCGTAGTCGGGCAGGTCGAGCAGGATCACGTTGTCGAAGTCCCAGCCGTGGGCGACGTTGTACCAGCCGAGGAACCGGATGCCGAAGCGCTCCTCGTACTCCTTCACCTGCTTGGGGAAGATCGTGCGCATGAAGAACTTGAAGAACGGGTCGCGGCCGCGGCGGACGGAAAAGTAGGTCGCGAGCACCGGCACGTCGGCGTTCCTCCTCGGCGAACGACGCGGGCCGGCTCGCGCCGCCCCGCTCGGGCCGGCTCAGGCCGT
Source organism: uncultured Chloroflexia bacterium (assembly GCA_963755115.1). GTDB lineage: Bacteria > Chloroflexota > Limnocylindria > Limnocylindrales > CSP1-4 > SPCO01. The sequence continues at coordinate 129,984 of CAVWIK010000002.1, read as the reverse complement.
CCCGAGGCCTATTGTCGCACGGGGCCTTCGTCGTCCGGGGCCGGCGGCGGGTCAGCGGCGGACACGTCGGATGGCGCCGCGTCCGAGGTCGCCGCGTCCTCGATCTCGCCGACGGTCCGCGTCTCGCTAGCCAGCGGGCGGCGCCGGCCGCGGCGCTCGGCCGACACGAGGCGGAGCAGGAAGATGATCGTCTGGCCGGTCACCAGTAGCAGGCCGATGACGGCGAACAGCAGGACGGCGCTCACCCAGTCCGGCCAGCCCCACACGACGCTCAGCGGCGTCAGGACGATGAACAGCACCAGGATCGCCACCTGGAACCGGAAGCAACCGAGGCCGGGGCCACGGTCGGCTTCGAGGTCGTCGCCCTTGTACTGGACCGGGCCGGTCGTCCGTGGGCGGCGGGGCGGCGTCGGGTCGTCGGTCACGAGCGGGAACGATACGGGACGGCGGCCAAGGACGGGGCAGACTCGCCGTGGCATACCCGCCTACTCCGCCGGGCGCGGCTCCGTGGCGAGCCCCTCGACGACCTCGACCGAGGGCAACGCCGCCAGGATCGCCGGGGTCGAGATGACCTTCCACGACCGCGACCCACCACCGAGGATGATTCGCTCCCGGTCCATGACCCGGGAATCGACCCAGATCGGGCAGACTCGGCCGGCATCCCGAACACCGTCACACCGCCGATCTCCATCCCGGTGATCGCGCGCGTCGACTCGGACGGCGCGAAGGATGCCTTGCGGGTCCCGAGGCGGTCGCGCACGGCCCGGTTCACGTCCAGCCGGTACGGCGCGAGCGTCACGCACGCGGCATACCGAGGCGGATCCGACTTCCCGATCACCAGGATCGTGTTGGCCGACTCGTCCGGCGAAAAGCCGTAGGCCGCGCAGAAGGCGGCGGTGTCGGCGAGCGCCGGGTCGCAGGCGAACAGCTCGTACTCGACCCCGAGCGGCTCGAGCGCCGCGATCAGCCGGTCGCGTCCCGCATCGTCGTGTCCGTCCATCGATCGGTCAGTCACCTCCATGCCACGGAGAGGCGGCGACCCGCCCGTCGACTTCCAGCCTGGGGAGCAGCCGCTCGCTCTGGCAGCCGGGTCGGGCCGCGACCTCGCGGCGGATCGCAGCGAGGAAGGAACGGTCGAAGTCGCGCCGCGGCAGCTCGGCGACCACGGCGTCGCGGACACGGTCGATGGCGCCGAACTCGGTGCCCCGCACGTCGATGCCGGTCGCACGGTCGAGGAGGACGGATTCGACCCCGTCGGCGAGGGTCACGACAGGCGCCATGTGGAGCTCGATGGCGCGGGCGACCCGGTCGGCGTCGTCCGCGGCCATCCCTTCCGCGATCAGGACTCGCCGGGCGATCCGCCCACCCTCGTACTCGAAACAGACGCGATTTCGCGCGATCCGGGTCAGCCCGACATCGTGGATGAGCGACGCGGTCCAGAGGATCGTCGCGTCGAACCGCAGACCCTCGTCCGCGGCGAGGGTGACGCCCCAACAGTACGAGCGCACGGAATGCGAGAGGAGGTACCGCGGAAGTCGGCGCTTCGCCCAGGCCCAGGTCGCATGCGAGAACGGATCGGCCGGGACCGGGATCCCGCCGATGGAACGCGGAAGGCCAGGACCAACGCTCACCGACGCATCCTACCCTCGAGGCTGACGTCGCGGCCTGGCGGCCGTCGAGTTCGACGAGGGCTGACGCCCGCTACCATCGGTCGCCATGACCGACCGACCCGCCGGCACCCAGGACCCCACCGCGCCGATCGACATCGACGCCTACCTTGCCCGCTTCGCCTGGCATCCCGAGCCCGAGCTGATCGGCTTCCGTGATGAGGGTGCGTCCCGGGCGGCGATGCGCCGCCTGGCGGCCGACACGTGGGACGAGGCGCTGGATTTCCTCTACGAGCACGCCCCGGAGCGCGCGATGGGTGACGCGTCCTCGTACGACGACCTGCGCCGACGCTACTTCGGGCCGGACGGCCAGCCCGGCCCGGCCCCGGTCGGGCCGGCGTCCGCCGGCGAGGTCCTCGGCGAATTCCGGTCGCGGCTGGCTGGCGGACTACTCGCGTCGCAGCACCCGCGCCAGTTCGGCTACTTCACGCCTCCCCCGCTGCCGATGTCGATGATGGGCGAGCTCCTCGCCCAGATGGCCAACCAGGGGGTCGACATCTGGCATGCCGGACCGGTCGCCGCGTTCGTCGAGGAGGAGGTCGTCCGCTGGCTGTGCGATGCGATCGGCTACGGGGCCGGGTCGTTCGGGCTGCTGACGTCGGGCGGAGTCATGGCGAACTTCATGGGCATGGCCCTCGCTCGCGACCTCCAGCTCGGGCGCCGACTCGGCCTCGGGCGCCCGCCACGCGGCCGCGAGCTCGACGGCGCCCGGGTGTACACGAGCGACCAGACCCACTTCTCGGTCGCCCGCGCCCTCGACCTCCTCGGGTTCCCAGGCGAGACGCTGGTCATCGTGCCCTCCGACGACGACTTCCGCCTTCGAGCGGCGCCGGTGGCGGAGGCGATCGAGCGCGACCTGGCTGCCGGCCTGACGCCGTTCGCCATCTCGGCCGTCGCCGGGTCGACGAATACGGGATCGGTGGACGCCATCGGCGAGCTCGCCGACCTCGCCGGTCGCCATGACCTCTGGCTGCATATCGATGCGGCCTACGGCGGAGCCGCCTGCCTCTCCGCGCGGGATCGGGACCGCGTGCCCGACCTCGAGCGGGCGGATTCGGTCACGGTCGACCCGCACAAGTGGTTCTTCCAGGCCTACGACATCGGCGGACTGCTGGTCCACGATGGGTCGCATCTGGCCGCGACGTTCGGTGGCCGCAGCCCCGAGTACTACCGCGGTGGCGAGTCCGGCGGGTCGGGGATCCCGGCATCGCGGGCAGACGAGGGCCACGGCGACGACGGGCACGGCGCGGACGACCACGGCGACCAGCTCAACTTCTACAAGCTCAGCTTCGAGGGCACGCGTCGCTGGCGGGCGCTCAAGCTCTGGATGTCGTGGCAGCACGTCGGCAGCGAGGGCTTCGGACGGCTCATCGAGGCGAACATCGACCTCGCGGCCTACCTCGCGGCTCGCTGCGCCGAGTCCGACGACTTCGAGGCCCTCCCCGAGGTCCCGGCGCTCTCCGTCGTCTGCTTCCGCCACCTGCCCGGTGGCCGGGCGGCGGCCGCTCGGCTGACCCCCGGTGCCCTCGATGCCCACCAGGACCGCCTCCAGCGCGCGCTCGAGCGCTCCGGCGACGGCTGGCTGACCACGACCCGGTTGCGCGGGTCGACCTGGCTGCGCGCCGGGATCGTGAACTACCTCTCGACCGAGGATGACATCGACCGGATGCTCGAGACGCTGCGCCGCCTGGCCTGACGCGCTCCGTTCAGCGGGGCAGTGGCGCCGGCCGTTCGCAGCGGCTCTCGATCCCGACGGGATGGCCGGTGGCGGCCGCCTCCTCGATCGCCAGGAGCACGTCGAGGACGTGGGCTGCCAGGGCACCCGAGGCCCGCGCCGGGCGGTCGAGCCGGATGGCCTCGATCAGATCCGCCAGGCCGATCCCGCGCCCGATCGACGGATCCGCAGTGAACGGCACCTCGGTCCAGCCACCCTCGAGGCCGTGCATCCGGACCGAACCATCGAACCAGTTCGGATCGCCCAGCACGAGGGAACCACGGGTGCCGTGGAGCTCGAAATGCGGTAGCTCGGTCGCCGCGGCGTCGAACGAGGCGATGAGCGACCCGATGGCACCGGATGCGAAGGTCAGCGAGGCGATGACCGTCGTCGGCACGGCGACCGGGACGGTCTCCCCTTCGCGCGGCCCCGATCCGATCCGGCGCTCGCCGCCGACGCCACGGGCGACCGCTGCGAGGGTCGCGACCGGTCCCAGGAGGTGCACGAGCGCGGTCACGTAGTAGGGGCCCATGTCGAGGAGCGGCCCGCCGCCCGGCGCGTAAAAGTGGTCCGGGTCGGGGTGCCAGCGCTCCGGCCCGAGATGAGCGACCGCCGCCGTCGCGAACCCGACCTCGCCGATCGTCCCCGCATCGACGACCGCGCGGGCGGTCTGGAGCCCCACACCGAGGAACGTGTCGGGCGCCCCGCCGACGCGGACCCCGGCCGCGTCGGCCTCGGCCAGGATGGCCTTGGCGTCGGCGCGGTCGGTCGCGAACGGCTTCTCGGTGAAGACGTGCTTGCCGGCGGCGATGGCCGCGCGCGTCACGCCGGCATGCGCCGTCGGCGGGGTCAGATTGAGCACGATCTCGATCGTCGGATCGGCCAGCAGCGCCTCGATCGACATCGCCGGAAAGCCACCCCGTTCCGACAGGGCGGCCGCACGCGCCGGGTCGCGGTCGGCGCAGGCCGCGAGCTCGATGCTCGGGAACGCGGCGCATCCCGGCAGGTAGAGGCCGGTGACGTTGCCGCAGCCGACGATCCCGACCCGAGCCGGCGTGACCGCCCCGAACGACCCGGTCACCCGGCGCGGCCGCGACCGAGGCCGTGCTCGGTCAGGAAGGCGAAGCTCTGGCCGACCGCCTCGAGCGGGTCGCCCGCGACGTGGTCGAACTCGACGATCAGCCACTCGATGCCGTCATGGGCATCGGCGGCCGCGATGGCGGGTCGCGGATCTACGACGCCCTCGCCGATCGGCACGTTCATGAACGGCTCGCCGGACCCGGCGTCGCTCGGCAACGTCACCCCGTCCTTGACGTGCAGCGACACGATGCGATCGCCGAGCCGGTCGATGACGGCGGCCGGATCCGCCCCGCCGACGACGACCCAGAAGATGTCGAGCTGGAAGGCGAGTGCCGGGTCGACGCGCTCGGCCAGCCGCTCGAGCGTCGTCCGTCCCCCGACGGGCCGCAGCTCGGCGCTGTGGTTGTGATAGCCGAGCGTCAGTCCATGGCTCGTGGCGATCGCGGCCGCGGCGTCGAGGCGGTCGGCGAAGCGCTCGACCGCCTCCACCGAGTCGAACCCGGCGCCCGACACGATGATCCACCGCGAACCGAGCGCCGCCACCCCGGCGCACGCCCGCTCGAACCCGGCGGCGTCGTCGATCCTCGCCCAGGTATGCGAGCTGGCCACGGCCAGTCCCGCGTCGCCGAGCGCCCGCCGGGCCGCGGCCGGGTCGCCGCCGGGCACATCGACCGTCTCGACCCCGAGGTACCCGATCGAGGCGAGACCGTCGAGGACCCCCGGATCGAGGCCGAGGCCCGAGCCACCGAACCGTGCCGGGTCGCGGAACGTGTACAGCTGGGCCGCGAGGGGCTTGGGCACGCGTTCAGTCCGGGTCATGCGCTCACTCCGGCGTCGAGGCGGAGGCGGGCCGCGACCGAGCGGCGAGTCGGTCCTTGAGCCGGAACCACTCGCCGGCGACCGGCAGGAACCACGGCCGGCCCTCGTAGGGGGCGGGTACGAGCGGGAACGGAAGCGCGGTCAGCGCGGGCGCATCGCCACCGGCCAGCCAGGCGCCCACGGCCGTCCCGAGGTGGGTCATCAGGGCCACGCCCGTCCCGCAACAGCCGAGGGCGTAGGTGACACCGTCCCCGGTCCGGCCAACGTGCGGCATCCGGTCGAACGTGAAACCGACGTTCCCGCCCCACGCGTACTCGATCCGGTACCCGGCGAGCTGCGGATGGACCTCGAGGAGGCCTCGATGGAGGATCCGGGCCGACCGGTCGATGTTCGTCGGCAGGAAGCTCGCCCGTCCGCCGAAGATCATCCGGCGATCGGCCGAGACGTGCCAGTAGTAGAGGAAGTTCTTCGTGTCGAAGAACGCGCGGCCCCTGGGCGACAGCTCGTGGGCCAGATCCGCGGGGAGCGGCTCGCTCGCGATGATGTAGTCTGCCGATCGGGATCACCCGGCGGCGGAGCGTCGGCGCGACGCCATCGGTGTAGCCGTTGGTCGCCACGAAGACGTCGCGAGCGAGGATGGCGCCGCGCTGGGTCTCGACCACGAACCGCCCGTCGCCCTGGCGTCGGACCGCGGTCGCCCGGACCCCCTCGTGCAGGTCCGCGCCGGCGCGGTCGGTGGCCGCCGCGAGCCCGGCGAAGTACCTCCCCGGATGGAGCAGCCCGCTGCCCTCGACCGCGAGACCGCCGTAGTAGGCGTCCGTGCCGATCTCCTCGTGGAGCGCGTCACGTTCGATGACCGTCGCGGTCACCCCGACCGAGGCGAGCCCATCGCGGGCGTGCGCCAGCTCGGCCACGTGCGACGGTGCGAACGCGAGCTCGAGATGCCCGGTCTCGCGGAAGTCGCAGTCGATGCCCTCGTCGGCGATGAGGCGCTTGACGAGCGCATACGACTCGAGCGTCTCCCGATAGAGGGCGCGGCCGGTCGCCTCGCCATAGCGCTTGACGAGCTGGCGCGGCCCCCACTTGTACCCGGCATGGACGATCCCGCCGTTCCGCGTCGAGGCGCCCCAACCGAGCGTGTTCGCCTCGAGCAGGGTGACCGCCACGCCGCGGCGGGCCAGCTCACGTGCGGCGTTGATCCCCGCGTAGCCACCGCCGATGACGACGACATCGGCGGCGTCCGGCAGCGGCCGTCCCGCCCGGTCCGGCAGGGGCGGCATGGTCGCCTGCCAGAAGGAGCGTCGTTCGTAATCGGTGCCGAGGGTCGCGATCGAGCCCATGCGTCCGAGGGTACCGGAGCGACAAGGCGTACGCTGGTGCCGGACGCGAGGGCATCACGAGGGTCACGTGCTCCTGGAACCGGCTCCCATCGATCCCCGACCGGACCGCCGGCGGCGGCAGGCGGTCGCTGCCGTGATCGCGGCGACCGGGATCCTCGTTGCCGTGATCGGGGTGGGTCTCCTGGGTCCGAACCCCTCGACGACGTCACCCGGACCGACGGCGCCGAACGCACCCGTGGCCGACGTGGCAGCCGCGACCGGAGCGGCGCCGACCGAGGCGGGACCGACCGAGGCGGGACCGACCGGGGCAGGCCCGGCACCGTCGAACGAGGGCGACGCTGCTGCCGGGCCGCCGCCACGGTCCAGGTTCGGCCTCGATCCGGCCAGCGTGCCCGCCGCGCTCGAGGCCCTCGCTCGCGGCGATGCCGGGTCGACCTGGGTGACCGTCGTCGGCTGGTTGTCCATCCGGCCAGGGGAGGTCATGTGCCTGCCCGGTGCCACGAGTTCCGGGCCGGCGTGCATGCAGGAGGGCATCCTGACGGCAGACCCGGCGCCGAGCCTTCGCTGGGACCATGGCCGGGCCATCGAGGTCGACCCAGCCGTGCCGCACCTGCGGCCGGTCTTCCCACCCGGGATCTCGATCCCGCCGTTGGACGACGAGGCCGGCACGATCGGGAGCCCGCCCCTTGCCGGCATGCTCCCCGTCCAGCTCGTCGTGCTCGTCGGCCATTTCGATGTGTCGGGCACCGACGAGTGCCGATACGGGTTCCTCGGCTGCAGCGGGCCGTTCATCGTGGACGGGATCGACTAGGCCCAGGCGCGGCGAGCGCGGCGCCCTGATCCGCGCTAGGCCTCGGGCGCCTCGTATGCGATCCGACCGGCGGCCATCGTCAGCAGGACGCGACCCGGGAGCGACATCCCGAGCACCGGCGAGTTCTTGCCCTTGGAGACCAGGGCATCGGACGACACGGTCCACCGCTCGGCGCGGTCGATCACGACGAGGTCCGCCGGGGCACCCTCGACGAGCCCGACCGACCCGTTGCGGCGCGACCGGCCGGCCAGCACTCGGGCGGGGCCGGTCGTCAGCGCCTCGATGGCCCGCTCGAGGGGCAGCCGCCCGGCATCGACCGCGGCCAGGAGCAGGCCGATCGCGGTCTCGATGCCGCTGATCCCGTTCGCCGCCGACCCGAATTCGACCGCCTTGTCGACCTCCGTGTGCGGGGCGTGGTCGCTGGCGACGGCGTCGGCCGTCCCGTCGGCGAGCGCGGCCAGGACCGCGGCGGCATCCTCCGGCGAGCGCAACGGCGGGTTGACCCGGAGCGAAGGATCGAATGCCCGTCCGGTGATCGCTCCATCGGACCACGGATCGCCGTCGGAGTCCCACGCCCAGCGGCGGGCGCCCGCGATCCACTCATCGGTGAGCGCCAGGTGATGCGGCGTGATGTCGCACGTGACCGGCAGGCCGGCGGCCTTGGCCCGGCGGATGAGCTCGAGCGAACCGGCCGTCGAGACATGCGTCAGGTGCAGCCGGGCGCCCGGCACGTCGCGGACGACATCGGCGAGGATCGCGAGGTCGCGCGCGACCGCCGCCTCTTCCGCGGCATCGGGCCACCCCTTGAGGCCAAGCACGGTGGCGACGAACCCGTCGTTCGCCTCGGCCCCACCGGTGAGGGAGCCGTCCTCGGGGTGATCGACGACCGGCAGTCCCAGCGCCCCGGCATAGGCGAGCGCGGACCGCAGGATCGTCGACGACGTCACCGGCGAGCCGTCGTCGCTGAACCCGACGACGCCGGCATCGGCCAGCTCGCCGAGGGCGGCAAGCGTCTCTCCGGACCGCCCCGCGGTCACCGCCCCGTGCGCAAGGAGCTCGACGGGCGAGTCCGACGCGACCGCCGCGGCCCGGATGCGAGCCAGGACGGACGGCTCGTCGAGCGCAGGAGTCGTGTTCGGCATCGCGCACACGCTCGTGAAGCCGCCGTGGGCCGCCGCCGCCAGGCCCGTCGCGACCGTCTCGGCGTCCTCGTTGCCCGGCTCGCGCAGGTGCGCATGCAGGTCGATGAACCCGGGTGCGACGATGACCCCGGTGGCGTCGACCCCATCCGCGTCGGCGCCGGCCAGCCACGTGACGGCCTCCAGGATCCCGTCACGGACGACGATCTCGCCCGGACCGGACCGGCCGGCCGCCGGGTCCACCAGCCACGCCCGGCTGATCTCGAGGTCGGTCATCGCGCCGCGGCCCCGGCGAGCAGGTAGAGCATCGCCATTCGCACCGCGACGCCGTTCGTGACCTGGTCGGTGATGACCGAGTGCGAGCCGGCCGCGACGTCGGGTGCGATCTCGACGCCCTCGTTCACCGGTCCTGGGTGCATGACGATGGCCTCGGGCCGCGCGGCCCGCAGGCGCTCGGCGGTCAACCCGTACCGGGCGGCGTACTCCCGCAGCGACGGCAGCAGGCCGGAGGCCATCCGTTCGCGCTGGATGCGGAGGGCCATCACGACGTCGGCGTCGCGCAGCGCCTCGTCGATCGACGTCGTGACGTGGAACCGTCGGCCGGCGGCCGCCCCGCGACCGGCCCACGCCTCGAACCCGCGCAGGAGCGTCGCCGGGCCGCACAGCCAGAGGTCGGCGCCGGCCGCGGTCAGCGTCCAGATGTTCGAGCGGGCCACGCGTGAATGCAGCACGTCACCGAGGATCACCACCTTTCGCCCGGCGAGCGACGCGTCGCCCAGGTGGGACCGGATCGTGTACAGGTCGAGGAGCGCCTGCGTCGGGTGGGCGTGCCAGCCGTCGCCCCCGTTGAGCACCGACCCGCCGAAGATCTCCGCGGCCAGGTACGGCGCGCCGCTGACGCTGTGGCGCATGACGAGCATGTGCGCGCCGAGCGCCTCGATGGTCCGGATCGTGTCGACGAGGGACTCACCCTTCGTCACCGACGACGCGGCGGCGGCGATGTTGACGACGTCGGCCGAGAGGTTCTTGGCGGCGACCTCGAAACTCACGCGGGTGCGCGTCGAGGCCTCGTAGAAGAGGATCGTCACCTGGCGGCCGCGCAGCGCCGGGACCTTGGCGATCGGGCGGGCCAGGACCTCGCGCATGGCGTCGGTCGTGCGCATGACGAGCTCGAGGTCCGCTGCCGACAGGCCGTCGACGTCGAGGAGATGGCGGTGTCGCCAGCCACTCGGCTGCTGCTCCGGTGCGACGTCGACCTCGGGGACCGCCACGACGGTGTCCGGGTCGACCACCAGGCTCACCCGACCGGCTCGGGGGCGGCCGTGGCCGCCGGCTGGGGCAGGCGTTCGATCTCGACGACATCCTCGCCGTCGGTCTCTTCGAGGTGGACCTTGACGAGCTCCTCGCGCGAGGTCGGGACGTTCTTGCCGACGTGGTCGGCGCGGATGGGCAGTTCGCGGTGGCCGCGGTCGACGAGGACCGCCAGGCGGATCGCCTGCGGACGCCCGAAGTCGACGAGGGCATCCATCGCGGCGCGGATCGTCCGGCCCGTGTACAGGACGTCATCGACCAGCACGACCGTACGCCCGTCGATGCCCGACGGCAGCTCGGTGCCCTTGACGATCGGCTGCTGGGCCACGAGCGAGAGGTCGTCGCGGTAGAACGTGATGTCGAGGGCCCCGACCGGGATCGTCACGCCTTCGTGCTCGGCGATGGCCTCGGCGATGCGTTGCGCCAGCGGGACGCCACGTCGCTGGATGCCGATGAGCAGCAGACCGTCCGTGCCCGCCTGTTTCTCGACGATCTCGTGGGAGAGGCGGATCGTCGCCCGGCGGATCTCGTCCGCGGTCATGATCTGACGGCCGCTCATCGCTCCTTCCCGGCCTCTCGGGGCCTCCTTGGCGGCCTCACGGGGCCGCAAGCCGAAGGGACGACCGAAGGATACCCTGCCCGGGGCCGGCTCGGGTCAGCGAGGGCTCGGTCCGGTCAGTAGACGTAGACCGTGACGGTGGTCGTCCCCGACCACGACGGGCAGCCGCAGATGTGGAAGAAGTCCTGCTTGTCCAGGTCGATGATCCGGCTCGTCGACTGGGGCCCGTAGTCGGTGATGACCCGCGTGAGGCACCCGGCGCCCCCGCACACGATGACCGTCGTGCCGCGGGGCAGGCGCATCGCGGTCAGCCCTTCGTCGTAGAACGTGGCCGTGCCGGTCAGGGAGTACTTGGCCGGCTTGCGACTCGAGCCGGACGCCGGATCCGGCTGGTCGAGCGACGCGCGGTGCTTCGCGCCGGTCTTCGGCGGCGTCCCCGGCTCGATGAACACGTCCTCGGGCGTGACGGCGCCCTCGGCGAGCGCGGCACCATCCGGACCTGTGACGTCGATCGTCGCCAGCTCGGGTTCCGCGGTGACAAGGCGTGGCTGGATCGCACCGACCGGGACGGGTTCGATGGGATGGGGAGCCCGCGAACCTGCCAGACCCGGTAGTGCGACCAGGGCGAGGGTGGCAGTGAGGGCACACCCTACGACCATCGTCCTGGGTCGCATTGGGACGTGGAATCTACGCCTGATGCGGCCGCCGCGCCAGCCCGATCTGCGGGACCTTGGTCCCGAAGCGGCGGGTCAGCCGGCCCTTCGGATGCCCGCCGGGGCGCGTACCCTGTGGCGACGCGCACCTTCAGCGGAGGACCCATGGCTCTCAAGGACAACCTGATCGCGAACGAGACCATCGTCTTCGAGACCAGGAAGCACTGGTTCTCGCCGGTCCGCGATTCGCTGATCCCGGTCCTGCTGCTCCTCGGGGCCTACGCGGTCGGATGGCTCTCTCCCGACAGTCAGAGCGGCATCACGGGGGCGCTGGGCAATCTCCTCGACCTGATCCGCAACGTGCTGCTGATCGTCGCGGTCGTCTGGATCATCTACAACTTCCTGGTGTGGCGGTCGGCCGAGTTCGCCGTCACCAACTTCCGGGTGATCCGCGAAGAGGGATTCGTCTCGAAGCGCCAGTCGGCGACGCTCCTCGCGAACGTGTCCGACGTCAAGTCCAAAGTGCCGGCGCTGGGTGGTCCGCTCCACTTCGGCGACATCACGATCTTCACCCAGTCGGGTTCGGCGGGGGCCGACCAGTTCACGACCATCGTCGGACCGATCGAATTCCGCGACAAGATCATGGACAAGAAGATGGCCGACGCCGGCCGGGCCGAGGCCGCCCCAGCAGCGGCACCGGCCGCCGCGGCGCCATCGGCTCCGGCAGCCGCGGCACCAGGCCCGGCGGCGACCCCGGACCCGAGCGCGACGCTCATGCAGCTGGCGACGCTCCGGGACAGCGGGGCGATCACGCCCGAGGAGTACGAGGCGAAGAAGTCCGAGATCCTCGCGCGGATGTAGCCGGTCGCGGCTAGCGGACGACCACCACGTCGTCCGCGGGCACGCTCTCGACGGCCCCGACGCCGTCGCCGGACCAGGCCACCACCTGGACCTTGCTGCCCTCGGCGTCCTGGCCGTGTGGCGTCACCCAGGCGAGCCGTCCGTCGCCGATCGAGAACCCGGGAAGGGCCGGGACGTCACGTGGCGCCCCCTTCGGTCGGACGAGCGTGCCACTCCCCGTGTCGAGGCGATAGAGCGACAGTCGACCGATGCCCGGGTCGCTCGCGTCCGCGGTCCAGATCGCGACCCAGCCGCCGGTCTCGTCCCAGCGCACGTCGAGGTCGCCGATGGTGTCGTCGGCCGTTGGGACCTGCGACCGGGTCGCGACCGCCGCCGCGTCCGGGCGCCAGCTCGTGATGACGAGCTGCCCGCGAGCGGGGTCGAGCGTCGGGCCGGCATCGCCGGTCTGGACCGGGCCGTCCCAGGCCACGGCGTAGCGGGCGGTCGGATCGACGACCGGCCGCCACAGCGCGATCGGGTCGCCGGTCTCGGTGCCGGTCGCCGGGTCCACGAGGAAGCTCGTGGCGATGTGATCGCCGGCATCGGTTGCCTCGGCCGCGACCCGGCTGCCGACCACGAGGTCGCCGGCCCACGACGCGAACACGCTGCCGCCGTCATCGGTCACGCGCTTCGCCTTGCCCTCGCCCAACTGCCACACGTAGATGTCGGGGCCGGCCGACCCGTCCGAGGGTCGAGCCGTGAAGGCGAACCAGCGGCCGTCGGCCGAGAACGCGGCCGACTGCCCGACCACGGTCACCCCGCTCGCGATGGCGATCGCGCTCGCGGTCGCCTGCGGCGAGGCCGGCAGCGTCGGCGAGGGGATCGGCGTCGGGGTCTCGGTCGGCGGGGTGGCGGTCGGCGTGGCGTCGGGCGTCGCGCTGGGCGCCGCCGGCGAGGCCGGCGGGCTGGCGCTCTCCGTGCCGGCGGAGGCCGTGGGGCTGGCGCTGGCACCGGCCGATCCGCTCGGGGAGGTGCTCGGGCCGGCCGGCGAGGCGGATGCCACCGTGGCCGTCGGCGTGGGCGTCGCGGTCTCCGGCGTCGGCGCCGGCGACTTGGACGGCTCGGCCGTGCGCTTGGGCGGCTCGGGGAGTGCCACGACGAAGACCTTGTCCGAGCCCGACCCGTCGGGGCCCACGACCACCGCCTGGTCGTCGGTCGGCGACCCGATGATCGTGCGGGGCGTCGAGTCGAGGCTGATCTTCTCCGGCGGGCCTTCGGCGAGCGAGGCGCAGCCGGGCTGGTCCCCGACCGGGCAGACCTGGTTGACGCTGGACGAGTTGTAGGCGTAGCCGCCGTCGGACAGCGAGTGGATCCAGGTGACATTGCCGGCGGTCACGTTGATCGGCGTCGCCTGCGGGACGCCGCTCGCGGCGCCGGCGGCCGTCGACGCGGCGGCGACCGCGGGTGTGCTCCCGGCCGGGACACTCGGCTGGTCGAGCCAGCCGCCCGAGACGACCGCCGCCCCGACGACCAGCACCACGACCATGACGCCGGTCAGCGCGCCGAGCGGGAATCGGGATCCGCCGGCCGGCGCGGTACGGCGCGGGCGGCGACCGCGCCGCCTCGCCTCGACCTCGATGCCGGCGGCCGTCCGGGCCCACAGGTCGCGCGGTGGCTGGATCGGGACATCGCGCAGGGCGCGAAGGTCGGCGCGATCGGCGTCGTAGGCGGCTGCGGCGGCGCGGCATTCCGGGCAGGTCGCCAGGTGACCGTCGAGCCAGGCGGCCTCCCCGGGGTCGAGGGCGCTGTCGAGGCGCTCGGCCGCGCGGCTGCGCGCACGCTCGTGCGGCGAGGACCACTGGTCCGGCCGGCGCGGGCGACGTGGCATGCCGGTCATCGCGGGCGCTCGATGCGCCGGGCGTCGGCGGCGGCCTCGGCCGCGGCGTCGGCGGCCCGTTCGGCGGCCAGCGCCTGGCGCAGGCTCTCGCGTGCCCGGGTGAGGAGGGCCCGCGCGGCGACGTGGCTCACGCCGAGCGCCGCGGCGAGCTCGAGTCCGGTCAGGTCGTGGAGCTCGGCGAGCAGCAGGGCGGCGCGCTGGCGCTCGGGGATCCGGGCGAGGGCCCGCTGCATGTCGCCGGACAGTCGGGCCTCCATCACGAGGTGCTCGGCCGAGGGAGCCGCGCCCCTCGACTCGCCACTCCACGGGAAGAATCGGATGATCTTCCGGCGCCGGATCTCGTCGAGCGCGACACGGTGGGCGATCTGGTACAGCCAGGCGCGGGCGTTCTCGGGCTTCTCGAGGGTCTCGTAGTTCTTGTAGGCCTTGATGAACGCGTCCTGCGTCATGTCGGCGGCGACTTCCGGGTCGCGCATCATCCGGAGCAGGTACGCGAAGATCTCGCCCTGGTGCTTCGCGAAGAGGGTCTCGATGAAGGCGCCGGCCTCGTCCCGATCCCAGCGCTCGCTCATGGCGCGTGGCGGACGCGGCGCGGCCGGCCGGGAGACCGGACGGCCGAACGGATCGCGGATGTCGGAGGCGGGTCGGTCGATGGCCACGAAGGCTCCGTGCGGTTGGGGTCGCGGAACGCGCGAATCGGGCCTGGCGCGCTCAGTGGGCGAGAGACGGCGGAGCTCCACGCCGTGTGACGTCGGTCGCGGCCCCCCATGGTGCGTCTCAACCCGTCGCGCCTCCCGCTGCGCCGGTCCGGTCGAGCAATTCCTCCACCGCGTCCTCGGGTGAGACGGGGTTCACCGGGAGTCCGGTTCCCAGCTCGAGACCGGCGATCTCGCGCAGGCGAGGGTGGATCTCCCAGTGCCAGTGGTAGGTCGCATCGACCTGCTCGAGCAGCGGCGCCGTGTGGAGCACGAGGTTGTAGGGCGGGCCGTCGAGGCTCGTGGCCAGCCGGCTCAGCACCTGGCGCAGCGCCTCCCCGGTCGCCGCGATGTCGCGCTCCCCCATGCGACTGAAGTCGGCCTCGTGCCGGCGCGGGACGATCCAGACCTCGAAGGCGGACCGGGAGGCGTACGGGGCGAACGCGACGCTGTCGGCGTCCTCCCAGACGAGCCGCTCCGGACGACGGACCTCATCGCGGACCAGCCGGCAGAACGGGCACTCCCCCTCGCGGATGACGAACCGCGCCGCGCCGCCCAGTTCCTCGGCGATGCGGTGCGGGATCTGGGGCAGGTCGTAGAGATCGAGGCACAGGTGGTTGGTTCGAGCGCCCGCCTGGGCGCCCCAGTTCTGGACGACCGTGAGGTACGCGGTCTGGGCGGTCGTTCGCGCGTCCGCGAGCGCGTCGCGGGCACCCGCGAGCAGCGACTCGATGATCCCGCTCCCGACCGCGTGGAGTGGCCGGTGCTCGCCCGGTGGTGCGACGACCGTCCGCCAGCTGCCCGTCGAGCGAGCCGTCGCGAGCTGGACCTGGCCGACCCCGACATCGAGCGCTCGCGCATCCTCCTCGGTGCCGACGACGTGGAACGCGAAGTCGCGCAGCATCCGGGTCCGGACCCCGTCGCCGGGCGGCGAGGTGCAGTTCGCGCAGCCGAAGACGTGGTCGTCGACGGGCTCGGCCGCGCGGGCGAACCGGTCGCGATGGAATTCCCGGTCGACCACCGTCGCCACCCACCATCCGGTGATGGGATCCTTGCGGAGCTCGAACAGGCCGGCCGTCATCGACGCTCGCCGTCGACGACGAGCGGCGCGCCGAGCGCCGCGCCGAGAGCCTCGGCGAACGGCCATGCGGCGTCCTCGACGGACGCGGTCGTCGGCGGGCCCGATGCCCCGAGCTCGCGGGCGATCGACGTCGAGACGACCTCGGGCATGCCGCATGGGTCGATGAGCTCGAAGTCGTCCAGGTCGACGGTCACGTTCAGGGCGATGCCGTGATAGGTGACCCCGCGCTCGACGCGAAGGCCCAGGGCACCGATCTTGCGCGGCTCGAGGCCTTCGGGATCGCACCAGCAGCCCGGATGGCCGTCGCGTCGCCCCGCGTCGACGCCGAGGGCTGGCGCACGTCGCGACGAGCGCCGCTTCGAGCGCCCGGACGAAGGGACGCACGAGGATGCCGCGCTCGTGCAGCGCGACGATCGGGTACGCCACCAGCTGGCCGGGTCCGTGATAGGTGACCTCACCGCCACGCTCGACGCGGATGACCTCGATGCCGCGACGATCGAGCTCGTCGGCGGTGGCGCGGACGTGGGCTTCGTCGCTGTTCCGGCCGAGCGTCAGGACCGGCGGATGCTCGAGGAGGAGGAGCTGGTCGCCGATCCGGCCGTCCGCCCGTTCCGCGGCCAGCCGACGCTGGAGCGCGTGGGCTTCGCGGTACTCGACACGACCCAGCCACGAGGCATGCAGCGGGGCGGTCCGGACGGGATCGAGGACGGGCGGGGCCATCGCCGCACGATAGCAGGACGAGCTTCGCGGTCCGTCCCGGGGCGGTCCGATCGGGTCGCCGGACAGGGCCGATATCATCCCTTGTCCCATACCCGACCAATCTGGTAGGGTTTCTCGGTGATCATCGCGCACCGACGCTCGCGGGACATGTGTACCGGTCGGCGGCCCCGCCGCACGGAGGCCGGGGTTCCGTTCGAGTCGCGCGCGTGGGACACTCCCTGACCGAACGCTCGTGACCCGGATGGATCACGGGTCCCACGTTCGCCACCGACCACGACGGTCGCGGACGAGAAGGTGCCTCCGAGTGATGCCACGGGTGGTCCGACGATCCGATCCCGCACGGCCGTGCCCCAGGCCGGGGACCCTCCCCACGATGCTGGAGAGGACCTGATGACCCACACCGACGAGCGACGCGGCGCCACAAGAGCGCCGCTCGAGATCCCGACCATCACGCCCGCCGAACTGGCCGCCGAGCGCGGAGACGCGCGACCGACGGTCGTCGACGTCCGGCCGATCGCCGCCTTCAACGGGTGGCGCCTCGGCAGCGAGCCCCGCGGCGGCCATGTCCCGGGCGCCGTGGCCTTCCCGATCGCGTGGCTCGAGACCGTCGATCCCGACGAGATCGATCGGCTGCTCGCCGAGAAGCGCATCACCGCCGACCGAGCCGTCGTCGTGTCCGGCCACGACGAGGAGGACGCGGCGCGGTTCGCCCGCCACCTCATCGGACGGGGCATCGGCGACGTCCGCGTGCTGACCGGCGGCTTCGCCGGCTGGTCCTCGGATCCGGCGCGACCGGTCGAGCGCCTGCCCCGATTCGAGCGACTCGTGCACATCGACTGGCTGCGGCGCCTGCTCGAGGGCGAGCGGCCGGAGACGCTGGGCGGCGCCGAGGTCCGGCTGCTCCACGTCAACTTCGACGTGCCGGAGGAGTACGCGGAGGGCCACCTGCCCGGCGCGGTCTACCTTGACACCAACCGCCTCGAGGACCCGGCCGACTGGAACCGGCGTGGTCCGGCGGAGATCGCCGAGACGCTGCGCTCGCTCGGGATCACCCGGGACACGACCGTCATCGTCTACGGCCGTGACACGGCGGGTGACGCCAACGAGAAGTGGCCCGGCCGGCGGGCCGGTCAGATCGCCGCGACTCGGGCGGCGCTGATCCTGTCATATGCGGGGGTGCGCGACGTCCGGCTGCTCGACGGCGGCTACGACTGGTGGGTGGACGCCGGCCTGCCCATCGAGACGACGCCCAACGAGCCGTCGCCGGTCGCCGATCACGGGCTGGCGATCCCGGAGCGGCCGGAGCTCCTGCTCGACATCGACGACGCGAAGGCCATCATCGCGGACCCGGATGGGGCCGCCCTGGTCAGCGTCCGGACCTGGCGCGAGCACATCGGCGCGGTCAGCGGCTACAACTACATCGGCCCCGCCGGCCGCATCAGGGGTGACGTCTGGGGCAACTGCGGCTCGGACGCGTACCACATGCAGCACTACCGCAACGTGGACAACACGATGCGGGCGTACCCGGAGATCGTGGCGCACTGGGCCGAGAACGGGATCACCCCCGACAAGCACGTCGCCTTCTACTGCGGGACCGGCTGGCGCGCCGCGGAGACGTGGTTCTACGCGGACCTGCTTGGCTGGCCGCGGATCGCCGTGTACGACGGCGGCTGGTACGAGTGGAGCCAGGACCCCCTCAACAACCCGGTCGAGATCGGGCAGCCGGACGGCCTGGAGCCGACGTCGGTGGTGGCCGTGTAGCGTGGTCGAGGGGCTGTTCCGGGTCCGCGATGGCGAGTCGGGCATCCGGCTCGCCGTCGGTCCCGTCGAGACCGGGCCCGATCGGCTCCTGCCGGCCGGACTGACCGTCGCTGACATCCTCCGCGACGGCGCCGATGGGCTCGCACGGGCCGTGGCATCCGAAGCCGGGCCGGAGCGGCTCGCGGCCGGCTCGACCGTCGCCCTGCTGGCCCCGATCGATCGCCAGGAGGTCTGGGCCGCGGGCGTGACGTACCGGCGGTCGCGTGACGCGCGCAAGGACGAATCGACCGTCGCGGACGTCTACGACCGCGTCTATGCGGCCGAGCGCCCCGAGCTCTTCTTCAAGGCCGCGGGCTGGCGCGTGTCGGGCCCCGGCGACCCCGTCGGCATCCGCGCCGACTCGACCTGGGACGTGCCGGAGCCCGAGCTCGGCGTCGTCGTCGCGGCCGACGGCTCGATCGCGGGCTGGGTGATCGGCAACGACATGTCGTCGCGGAGCATCGAGGGCGAGAACCCGCTGTACCTGCCGCAGGCCAAGGTCTACGAACGGTCCTGCGCGCTCGGCCCGTGCCTGGTGCCGTGCGACGCCGTCGCGTTCCCGGCTGGGATCCACCTCCGGATCGAGCGCGACGGAGCGCCCGCGTTCGTCGGTTCGACCTCCACTGACGAGATCGTCCGGTCCTTCGAGGACCTGGTCGCCGCCCTCGTGCGGGCGCTCCCGTTCCCCGACGGCGCGATTCTCCTCACCGGGACGGGCGTGGTGCCGGGCGCGGACTTCACGCTTCGACCCGGCGACGTCGTCGAGATCCGGATCGAGGGGCTGGGGAGCCTCCGCAACCGGGTCATCGCGGTCGGCTGACTCGGCGATACTCCGGCCGTCACGCTGACAGGAGCCACCCGTGCCCCAGAACGACCTCCCGATCGACCAGCTCCGCGCCTACACCCCCGACCTCGCGGTCCCAGCGGATCTCGCCGCGTTCTGGGCCACTACCCTTGCCGAGACCCGCGCGCACGACCTGGCCGCGACCTTCGTCCCGTTCGACGACCGGCTCGCGGTCATCGATACCTACGATGTCACCTACGCCGGCTTCGGCGGGTCGCCGGTCCGCGGCTGGCTCCACGTCCCGGCCGGCGCGGACGGTCCGCTGCCGACGGTCGTCGAATACATCGGCTACGGCGGCGGCCGCGGCCTCGCCCACGAACGGACGCTGTTCGCCGCCGCCGGGTATGCCCACTTCGTCATGGATACGCGCGGCCAGGGCTCGGCGTGGTCCGTGGGCGATACGCCGGACGCGGGCACGGGCGGCGAACCGGCCCACCCCGGCTTCATGACCCGCGGCATCCTCGACCCGGCCACCTACTACTACCGGCGGGTCTTCGCGGATGCCGTGCGGGCCGTCGAGGCCGCCCGATCGCACCCGCTTGTCGACGGCTCCCGGGTCGTCGTCACCGGCGGCAGCCAGGGTGGCGGCATCTCGATCGCCGTCGCGGGCCTGCTCGACGATCTCGCCGGGGTCGCGCCGGACGTCCCGTTCCTGTGCGACTTCCCGCGGGCACTGACGATCGTCGACAAGGACCCGTACGAGGAGATCGTCCGCTACCTCAAGGCCCATCGCGATCATGTCGGTGCGGCGATGCGGACCCTGGCCTACTTCGATGGGGCCATCCTCGGTCGGTCGGCGACCGCGCCCGCGCTCTTCTCGGTGGGCCTGATGGACGTCATCTGCCCGCCATCGACGGTGTTCGCGGCGTATCACCACTACGGGGGGCCAAAGACGATGCTCGAGTACGCCTTCAACGACCACGAGGGCGGCGGCGGGTTCCACGACATCGCCAAGCTCGACTGGCTCCGCGAGCGATTCGCCGCCTGATCTCGTCAGGCTCCCGGCGCCGCGCCGCAACGACTTCGCCGCAGGGGGTTTGGTAAAGATGTACCGCCGGTTTCCGCCGAACGGGTGATGGGCGGCGGGCGCCGTCGGGGCGATGCTCCCGGCGTTGGCCCCTGGGTGTTGGGGGGACCCGGATCCTGCGATCGGCACCCAGGGGTCTTCCCCTGTCCGGGCCCGCGCGTGACGGCTCGCGGTCGGCGGCACGCGTGAACCCTCGCGGTCAGCCCCCGCCGGCGACCTCATCGCGCCAGGAGTGGGTCGGCTCGTAGCCGAGGACCCGGCGGGCCTTGTCGATCGAGAGCATCGTCTCGTGCTCCCCGAGCGCCTTGCGGACCTCGACACCGGGGAACACCTCCGCGGCGAGCTCGGCCGATGCCCGGCTCATGACGGTGTCGGCGTTGGCGACGATGAAGTTGTCGAAGCCGACGAGGTCCGACTCGAGCGCCAGCCGGACCGCCTGGGCGCCGTCACGGGCGTCGATGTAGCCCCACAGATTCCACTTGCGCAGCATCGGGTCGGCGTCGAAGGACGGGAATCTCGCGTAGTCCTCGGGTTCCATCACGTTCGAGAAGCGCAGGGCGATGAGCTTGAGCGCCGGGTCCCAGCGCGTGAACTCGCGGGCCATCGCCTCCTCGAGGGTCTTGACCAGCGAGTAGTGGGATTCCGGCCGCGGCGGATAAGCCTCGTCGACCGGGATGTACGGCGGCGGGGTATCGAACGGCAGGCCGAGCACGGTCTCGCTCGAGGCGTAGACCACGTTCCGGATGCCCGCGTGGCGGGCCGCCGCGAACACGTCGTACGTGCTCAGGAAGTTGTTCCGGACCAGCGCGGCGTTCGGCACCTGGCTCGGCGCCGGGATGGCGGCCAGGTGGACGAGGCCGTCGGCTCGATCCCACGCCTCGTCCATGCCCCGGAACGCCTCGTAGACCTGCCCGAAGTCGGTCAGGTCGACCCGGGTGAACCGGGCGCGCGGGTCGCGCGAGGGGACCGTGTCGTAGTTCCAGACCTCGTGTCCGTGGTCCATGAGCTCGACGACGACGGCTCGTCCCAGCTTGCCGCTCCCACCGGTCACGATCACCCGCATCGTCGCCGTCTCCCTTCAGTGGCCGCTTCCCACGCACCAGAGACTCTACGATGGGCGCGTGAGCCGCATCGTCGCCGGATGGGATGTCGACAGCCCGGTCCAGGCCGAGGTGTTCGTGATCTGGCTCGATGGCGACCGGATCCAGCTCACCGGGCCGGATGGACCGCAGCCGTGGATCCTCCAGCTGGGCGTGACCGAGCACCCGGTCGAGGTCGTCGACCGCATCGTGCGGGACGTCGTCGGGACACCGATCCTCGTCCACTCGACGTCGTGGCGGCGCGATCGCGGTGCGGTGATCCTGAGTTTCGTCGTGGTCATCCCCGAGGAGCTCGTCGGCACGATGGCCAGCCGACCCGTCGAGCGCGCCGAGCTCGCTCGCTCGGCGGCCACGGCGGCGCCGCACGATATCGCCACGAGCGCGGTCGTCGAGCACGGGCTGCGTCATCTGGCGTGGCTGGCGACCGATGACCCGGTCGTCGCGGCCGAGTTGCCACCGGCCTGGCATCCGGTCCTGGCGGGCTACGTCCCGGAACCGTTCCGGGCCCTTGGCTGAAACGGAGGTACGGGCGATGAGCGCACAGGTCGACGAGGGGCCGGGCGAGACCGCGACGAATCGCTGCGCGTGCGGCTGGGAGGTCACCGGACCGCTCGACGAGGTCGTCGACGCCACCATCGAGCACGGCCGCCGGATCCACAACATGGAGGCGACGCGCGACGACGTCCTGGCCGCGCTCCAGTCGTCCGCCGATGCCGAAGGCCGAGCGTCGGCCTGATCGATCCGACGCGGCGGCCGATCGATGGCGCTCGATGCCCCGACGTCCGTCGTAGTGGGCTGCCTGACTGTCGACAACGTCGTGACCGCCGATGGCGCGCTGATCCCCTCGGTCTGCGGCGGGAACGCGCTGTACGCGTGGTCGGTGCCCGGCTCTGGGGTCCGGGTGTCGGCCTCGTCGCCCGCGTCGGCGACGACTACCCGCGGTCCTGCCTCGACTCGCTCGGCGCAGCCGTGGACACGAGCGGGCTCCGGCGGCTCCCGGGCGCCCACCCATTGCGGGTCGCCTTCGCGTACCGGCCGGATGGGACGCGCACGCGGACCATCCCGCCCGAGGTCCGGGCACGGATCCCGACGGAGCTCCACGACGCCTTCCTCGACAACACGATCGACGACGCGCGCTACCTGAGCGGGACACCGGCCGCGGACGAGATCCCCGACGCCTGGCTGGACGGCGCGTCGGCGTTCCACCTCCCGGCCCTGCTCGTCGCGAGCCTCGATCCGCTCATCCGGACCATCCGCGCCCGCCGGCCACGATGCATCATCACGGTGGATGCGCCGTTCTACGCGCACCGCGACGGGACCGTGACGGAGGACCTGACCATGCTCGAGGGCGTCGACGCGGTCCTGCCCTCGGAGGACGACCTGCGGCAGTTCCAGCCGGAGGGCTCGCTGCTGGATGGCGCCGTGGCGCTCCTCGCGGCCGGCGCGCGATGTGTCGCGGTCAAGCTCGGTGCCGACGGGTCGGTCGTCATCGGCGGCGACGGGTCGATGGCGTTCGTCCCGGCGTTTCCCGCCCGGACGGTCGACCCGACCGGGGCGGGCGACGCCTACTGCGGCGGGTTCCTTACCGGCCTGCGTGAGACCGGCGATCCCGTCGGGGCGGCGATGTATGGCACGGTCGCAGCGTCGTTCGTCGTGGAGGAGCGCACGGCCATCCCGGTCTTCGCGCGGACCCGTGCCGAGGCCGAGGCCCGCCTGACCGCCCTGGAAGGCCGCGTCACCGCCGGCATCCCGGACGATCTCCGGCGACGGCTGGCATGAGTGGGCGAATCGGATGATCACGATCGCGGTCATCGGCCGCGCCAGCCAGGGCGACCACGATCCGGTGCCGGAGGCGACGCTGACGGCCGCCTACGAGGTCGGGCACGCCATCGGGCAGGCGGGGGCGGCGCTGGTCTCGGGCGGCACGAGTGGCGTCATGGAGGCAGCCTCACGGGGCGCCCGCGAGGCCGGTGGGCTGACCATCGGCATCCTGCCGGGGATGGACCGCGGCGCGGCCAACGAGTTCGTCGACGTGGTCCTGACGACGGGTCTCGGGACGGCCCGGAACCTGCTCGCCCCGCGAGGCTGCGACGCGGTCATCATGGTCGGCGGAGCCTCGGGGACCCTCAATGAACTGACCATCGCGTACCAGGCGGGTACGCCCATCGTCATCATCGAGGGGACCGGCGGCTGGGCCGACGGGATCCGACCCGTGCTCCTCGAGGGCCGCTACCTCGACGAGCGACGGACCGTGGGGATCCGGTTCGCGTCGACGGGTGCCGAGGCCGTGGCGCTGGCCATGGAGGCAGCCCAGGCAGTCGAGCGCGGCGAGATCCGCAAGAGCGATGCGACCCAGCGGTCGCGTGGCGAGCGCTACTGAGGGTTCGTGGCGGGCGCTACTTGGGCTCGTCGGGCTCGAGTGTCAGCGACGCCGAGTTCATGCAGTAGCGGAGCCCGGTCGGTCGCGGGCCGTCGTCGAAGACGTGGCCCAGGTGGCCACCGCACGACGCGCAGTTCGCCTCGGTGCGGGTCATGAAGAACGAGCGATCGGTCTCGGTGGCGACCGCGCTCTCGTCGACCGGCGCGAAGAAGCTCGGCCACCCGGTCCCGGATTCGAACTTGGTCTCGGAGCGGAAGAGCTCGGCGCCACAGCCGGCGCAGCGGTAGGTCCCGGCGCGATGCTCGTCCCAGAGGGCGCCGGTGAAGGCACGCTCGGTGCCCTTCTGGCGGAGGACCCGGTACTGCTCGGGCGTGAGTTCGGCGCGCCAGTCGGCGTCGGTCTTGGTCGTCGGGGTGGGGGTCGGCTTGGTGTCCATCGGTCTGGCAGCTCCTGAGGTCGGGCGGGCTCAGTCCCGCCCGACAGTGACCATCCTGCCATCGCGTCATGACGACCGCGTGACGGATCGTCTGCGATGATTCACGGCCCGGACCGGCTCCCCCGAGCCCGTACGACACCCGACGGAGGCCCTCCATGCGACTCGGCGTCATCATCCCCCAGGGCTGGATCGGCGAGTACGACGGCTGGGCGCCGCTCGATGCCTGGCGACGAAGCGTCACGCTCGCACGGCAGGCCGACGAGCTCGGGTTCGAGTCGATCTGGCTCTTCGACCACTTCCACACGATCCCCCGCCCGACCGACGAGATCACGTTCGAGTCCTTCACGATGCTCTCGGCGCTGGCCGCACTGACCACCCGCGTTCGGCTGGGTCACGTCGTCATCTGCACCGGGTTCCGGAACCCGGCCCTGACGGCCAAGATGATCTCGACGATGGACACCATCAGCGGCGGACGGATGGAGCTCGGCATCGGCGCCGGCTGGAAGCGCGATGAGTGGGACGCGTACGGCTACGGCTTCCCCGAGACCGCGGAGCGGCTGGCCCGGCTCGGTGACGACCTCGGCGTCATCGAGGCCATGCTCGCGGGCGACCGGCACGCAGCACGCCACCTTCGAGGGCCGCTACAGCCAGGTCCGCAACGCGCGCAACGTCCCCAAGCCGATCCAGCAGCCACGCGTCCCGATCATGGTCGGCGGCAACGGACCCAACGTGACCTGGCGGCTGGCAGCCCGTCACGCCGACGAGCTGAACCTCGACGGGATGACGCCTTCGGAGGTTGCCGAGGCCATCCCCGTGATCCACGCGCGATGCGAGGAGGTCGGCCGCGATCCGGCGAGCCTCGCGGTGTCGATCCACCTGTGGTCCGAGTATCTCGGCGAGGCCGGCCCGGCGCGCGTCGACCTGCTCGCCGGCTACCGTGAGCTGGGCATCTCCCGGGCGATGGGCATCATCCGCGCCTCGGCCACGAACGACGACGCACTTCCCGCCTTCATCGAGGACGCTCGCGCTGCAGGCCTGGCGATCGGCTAAGCGCGTGCCTTCACACGGCTCGGCACCTCGATATCTCAGGATTGACTTATATAAGTCACGCCTTTTATAATTCAGGGATGCACGCGTTTGACGTCCTCGGCGACCCGGTCCGTCGCCGGATCCTCGAGTTGCTGGCCGACGGCGAGCACACGTCCGGGTCCATCAGCGCGGTCGTCCAGGCCGAGTTCGGCATCTCACAGCCGGCCGTGTCGCAGCACCTCAAGATCCTCCGGGAGAGCGGATTCGCGACCGTCCGGCCCGAGGGTACCCGCCGCCTCTATGCCGTCGATGGCGCGTCATTCAGCGAGGTCGACGACTGGCTCGACCACTTCGGGCGGTTCTGGGACCAGCGCCTCGACTCGCTCGAGACCGAGCTCGCGCGCGGCAAGCGCGAGCGTCGCCGCCGGTCGACCACCCTCGACGGCTCGAAAGGAGAGCAGACCGCATGATCGACATCGTCCGCGAGATCGACGCCGTGCAGCGCGAGGTCGGCGACGCGGGGGTCCCCGACGGCGCCGAGCGCATCGTCCGGCTGCGGCGCGACTACGACGCGCCGATCGAGGACGTGTGGGATGCCCTCACGAACCCTGAGCGGATCGGCCGCTGGTTCCTGCCCATCACCGGGGACTACCGCATCGGTGGCCGATTCCAGTTCGAGGGCAACGCCGGCGGCGAGATCGTCGCCTGCGACCGCCCGCACCGGCTGCGGGTGACCTGGGGGGCGCCGGGCGCGAGTCCCGACGACGATTCCCTGGTCGAGGTCCGACTAGCGACGGTCGACGGCGGTGCCACGCGGTTCGAGCTCGAGCACACCGCCGCCGTGCCCGAGGCGATGTGGGAGCAGTTCGGGCCCGGCGCCGTCGGCGTCGGCTGGGAGGGGGGCCTGCTCGGGCTCGCCCTCCATCTTCGCGGCGGGACGGTCGATGATCCGATCGCCTGGCAGCTCTCGGCCGAAGGGCGCGACTTCTTCACGCGGAGCAGCGAGGCATGGGGCGAGGCGAACGAGGCCGCTGGGGCCGACGCGACCAAGGCAGCCCAGGGGGTCGCCAACACGACCGCGTTCTACGCCCCGGATCCGGAGGCAGGCCCCTAGATCCCCGTCGCGGGCGGTCGCGAAGGGCGCCGATCCCCCGTGTTACGAGGCCGATAAGGTTTCGCAAGGTAGCGGAGTCTTCACCGGTTCCTCGCCCGTTCGGACACCTGCGCCGCCCACCATCGGCTCCGATGGCCCGGACTCAAGGCGCTCGCACGTGACGATGCGGCCCGGGCGAAAGGAACCCTCGATGACCGAACCCCTGACGCCTCCTGCCGCCCAAGGCGGACAGCCGGGGGCCGGCGAGCCGATGACGGCGTCGCCGATCACCCCGCCTCATCTGAACGAACGTCCCGTGTGGACGTCGGACGCCTTCGTGCCGCCTGTCGCCCCGGTCGCGCAGGCGCCCGCCGCGCCTCGCCGTCGTGCCGCCGGCCCCGGCTTCACGGTCGCCGCGGTCTTTGCCGCGGCCATCCTCGCCTCGGGCGGGACGTACGTGGCCGTCAGCGCGGCCGGTGGTGGCCCGGCCGCCTCCGCACCGGCCGCCGCGATCACCCCGGTGGTCGCGAACGGTACCCAGGCTCCCGCGGCGATCGCCCCGGCCGCCGGCCAGGCGAACGTCGTCGACATCGTCAAGGCCGTCAGTCCGGCGGTCGTCACCATCACCGCTGAGGGCGTCACCGAGACCGACCCCACGACGGGCCAGACGGGTACCGGTACGGCCGTGGGCTCCGGCGTCATCTTCGACGCGAACGGGCTCATCCTGACGAACCATCACGTCGTCAGCGGCGACCCCTCCAAGCTCACGGTCACCCTGAAGGACGGGCGCTCGTTCGATGCCACCATCTACGGCATCGACACGCTCACCGATCTCGCCATCGTCAAGGTCGACGCGACCGGACTCCCGACAGCGCCGATCGGTGACTCGAGCACGATCCAGGTCGGGCAGCAGGCCATCGCCATCGGCAGCCCGCTCGGCACGTTCACCGATTCGGTCACGAGCGGCATCGTCTCGGCGATCGGCCGGAGCATCCCGGTCGAGACCGGCCAGCTGAACAACCTCATCCAGACCGACACCGCGATCAACCCCGGGAACAGCGGCGGCCCGCTGCTCGACCCGAGCGGCCAGGTCATCGGCATCAACACGGCGGTCGCCAGCTCCAGCCAGGGCATCGGCTTCGCGATCCCGATCAACATCGCGCGTCCGCTCCTCGCCCAGGCCTCGGCCGGCCAGGCGCTGACGCGTCCGTGGCTCGGTGTCGTCTTCCAGACCATCGACCCGACGATCAAGCAGGACAACGGCTTGCCG
Source organism: uncultured Chloroflexia bacterium (assembly GCA_963755115.1). Taxonomy (GTDB): domain Bacteria; phylum Chloroflexota; class Limnocylindria; order Limnocylindrales; family CSP1-4; genus SPCO01. The sequence continues at coordinate 102,679 of CAVWIK010000002.1, read as the reverse complement.
GTCGACAACGGCGCCTGGATCCCGACCGAGTCGGCGCTCTCCGGCTCGAGCGACCAGGGTTCGACCGGCGTCGCTCCGACCGATCCGAACGCTCCAGGGACGCAGGGCATCGATCCGCTCGATCCGAACGCACTGGGGCAGCTCGGTCAGGACCCGAACGGCGCAGCCGGATCGGTCCAGCCGTCGATCGTCGCCGGCAGCCCGGCGGCGCAGGCCGGCCTCCAGGCCGGCGACATCATCACCGCGGTCGACGGGACGGCGCTTGACGCCACCCATCCGCTCGACCTCGTGATGAGCCAGCATGCCCCGGGTGACACGGTCAAGCTCGACGTGCTCCGGAACGGCCAGACCACCACGGTCTCGGTCACGCTGGGGACGCGCCCGACGACCACGTAGCCGTCACGTCGTTCCGCGACTTCCAGGACGGGATCGTCGATCGTCGGCGGTCCCGTCTCCTGTTCGGCTCTTCGGACGACGTCCCCGTGGTCACTCGCGCCCTTGACGGTCGTGCACACGAGTGCATACACTCGATTGCGCAACGGCGAGCCCGTCCACCCAATGGGTCGCCGAGGGAGTCGCATGAAGGTCCTAGGCGACCGAGAGGTCTGGTTCGTCACCGGCAGCCAGTCGCTCTACGGCGAGGACGCGCTCCGCACGGTCGGCGAGCACGCGAACCAGATCGCGTGCGCACTCGACGAGGCCGACCCGATCCCCGTGCGGATCCTGCCCAAGCCGGTCGTCGCGACCGCCGAGGCCATCCGAGAGGTCCTCCTCGCGGCGACGGCGGATCCGGCGTGCATCGGGGTCATCGCCTGGATGCACACGTTCTCCCCTGCCCGGATGTGGATCTCAGGCCTCCAGGGGCTCCAGAAGCCACTCCTTCACTTGCACACGCAGCACAACCGCGACCTCCCGTGGGCCGAGATCGACATGGACTTCATGAACCTCAACCAGTCGGCCCACGGCGACCGCGAGTTCGGGTTCATCGAGAGCCGGTTGCGACTCAGCAGGACCACGGTCGTCGGTCACTGGCAGGATCCGGAGGTCATCGACCGGATCGCCACCTGGGCCCGGGCCGCCAGCGGTATCCATGAGCTTCGTAGGCTCCGGCTGGCCCAATTCGGCGACAACATGCGCCAGGTCGCGGTCACGGAGGGCGACAAGGTCGAGGCCCAGATCCAACTGGGCGTCCGGGTCGATGGATACGGCGTCGGCGATCTCGTGGCAGCGGTCAAGGCGGCGACCGATCCGGACATCGACCGGCTTGTCGAGCAGTACGACGGGGCCTATGACGTGGCGCCGTTGCTGCGCCCCGGCGGCAGGGAGCGGTCGGCGCTCCGCGAGGCCGCCAGGATCGAGATCGGACTCCGCAGCTTCCTCGAGGCCGGCGGCTTCGGTGCCTTCACCGACACCTTCGAAGACCTCGGCGAGCTCGTCCAGCTCCCGGGGATCGCCGCCCAGCGGCTGATGGCCGACGGCTACGGATTCGGTGGGGAAGGCGACTGGAAGACGGCCATGCTCGTCCGGGCGATGAAGGTCATGGCGACCGGTCTGCCGGGCGGGACGTCCTTCATGGAGGACTACACGTATCACCTGGCTCCGGACGGAGCGAAGGTCCTGGGAGCCCACATGCTCGAGGTCTGCCCGTCGATCGCTGACGGCCGGCCGTCGTGCGAGATCCATCCCTTGTCGATCGGCGGACGATCGGACCCGGTGCGGCTCGTCTTCACCGCCCGTCCAGGCCCTGGGGTGGTCGTCGGCCTCCTCGATCTCGGCGACCGGTTCCGACTCGTTCTCGACGAGATCAGCGTGGTCAGGCCACCCGAAGCGCTGCCGCGCCTCCCGGTCGCCCGTGCGCTCTGGGAGCCGAAGCCCGGACTCAAGGTGGCGGCTGAGGCCTGGTTGCTCGCCGGGGGGCCACACCACACGAGCTTCAGCACCGCCCTGACCCGGACGCATCTCGAGGATTTCGCGGAGATGGGGGGCATCGAGCTCATCGCGATCGGCGACGGGACGACCGTCTCCGACATCAAGAAGGAGTTGCGCTGGAACCACGCCTATCACCAGTTCGCGCGGGGGCGGTAAGGACGCGATCGAGACGCACGGGTCGGCGAGACCCTCCACGAGGGGATCGACCCAGCCGACCCGGGAGAGCGCCGCAGCCGCGCCGGCATGACGTCGGCCCCGCGCCGTAGGGAGGGTTCTGCGATTTGAGGAGATCGGAGTCCGGCGGGCCGAGGGATGTGTCAACTGCAAGGAGGTTCTCGCGATGTTGAGAAACCGCGTACGACGCGGTGGGGTCGCGGTCCTGGTGACCGGCCTGCTCGTCGTGCTAAGCGCGTGTAACGCGTCTTCGTCGCCGTCACCTGGCGGCAGCGGCGCTGCCGCCTCCGGGGCTCCGGCCACCGGGCAGTTCTGCTCCGGGGTCAACCTCATCTTCTTCCCGGGCGGCACCCAGGGCGGCGGTTTCGAGACCGTCGTCTACAACGGGGCGAAGGCGGCCGAGGCCGCGTTCGGCCCCAAGATCACCTACCAGTGGTCCGACTGGGACCCGAACAAGATGATCACCCAGTTCTCGCAGGCCTTGGCGACCAAGCCTGACGGCATCGCCATCATGGGCCACCCCGGTGACGATGCCTTCGACCCGCTCATCAAGCAGGCGATGGATCAGAACATCCTCGTGACGGTGATGAACACCGAGCTTCCGAAGGCCGAAGCCGCCTATGCGACCAAAGGCCTTGGTTATGTCGGTGCCGTCCTGTACGACGCCGGCGCGGCACTCGCCAACGAGGCGATCGCGCGCGGTGGACTCAAGTCGGGCGATCGCGCGTTCGTCTGGGGCCTCGAGGCGCAGGCCGGCCGCGGCGAGCGGACCAAGGGGATCCACGACACGCTCCAGAAGGCGGGCCTGACAGTCGACTATCTCGAGATCGACGATGCGACGAACAAGGATCCGGCCAACGGGACAGCGACCTTCACCGGGTATGTCTCGGCGCATCCTGACGTCAAGGCCATGTTCATCGATCACGGCAACCTGACATCCACGATCCCGACCTACATGAAGGCGGCCAACCTCGCAGCTGGCAGCGTCTTCATGGCCGGTTTCGATGCCTCGGCCGCGACGGTCCAGGGCATCAAGGACGGCTACATCAACCTGGTCATCGACCAGCAGCAGTACCTCCAGGGCTTCCAGGCCGTGGAGCAGCTGTGCCTCACCAAGAAGTACGGCTTCAGCGGCCTGTTCGTGAACACGGGCGGCGGCTTCATCGACAAGTCGAACGTCGATGTCGTCGACCCACTCGTGAAGGCGCAGATCCGCTAGTGGCACCGACTGGTCCGATGACCAGCGAGCAGGCTGGCGGGCGTGAGAGCGCCCGCCAGCCTGCCTCCCATGCCGCGCCCCGCCTCGAGCTTCGGCATGTGTCGAAGTCGTTCGGCGGCGTCCATGTCCTCGACGACATCGATTTCCGCCTGGGTGCGACCGAGGTCGTCGGTCTCCTAGGCGACAACGGGGCCGGCAAGTCGACACTCATCAAGATCATCACGGGCGTCCACCAGCCCGACCATGGGGAGATCCTGTTCGGCGGCGAGCGGGTCGAAGGACTCACCGTCCCGCGGGCCCGCGCACTCGGCGTGGAGACCGTCTACCAGGAGCGGGCCCTCGCGGATGACCTGTCGCTATGGCGCAACATCTTCATGGGCCGCGCCATCACCGACCGGTTCGGATTCCTGCGAGTCGGCGAGATGCGGCGCGCGACGGCGGAGCTCATGGGTGAATCGATGGGCTTCACCTCGGCGGTGCTGACGCCGGATACGAGCGTCCATGGGCTTTCCGGCGGAGAGCGCCAGGGGCTGGCCATCGTGCGCGCTCTGCACTTCGAGGCCGACATCATCGTCCTCGACGAGCCGACGATGGGCCTGTCCCTGAAGGAGACCGAGAAGCTGCTCGGCTTCGTGGAAGGCATCCGGGACGCCGGCAAGTCGGCGATCTTCATCGACCACAACATCTTCCATGTGTATTCGGTCGCGGACCGGATCGTCGTCCTTGACCGAGGCCGCGTGGCGGGCGAGTTCCCGACGTCGCGCTATTCGCTCGAGGAGCTGATGGGCATCATGCGTGAGGTCGCCTCGACCGGCACCTACACCGAGGCGGAACGCTATCGCCCAGGCGAGGCCCCGAGCGAGGCTGCCGGAGGTCTCACATGAGCGCGGTGCCAAGGACCGCGGTCTCGCGGCGGACCGGCGTCGGCACGCGCCTCGCCCCTTGGGCGTCTCAGATCGGCATCATCACCGCGTTCCTTCTGCTCTGGATCGCGTTCGTGGTCCTCGCGCCGAGGACGTTCCTCGACACGCCGATCTATCTGTCGTTCGCCCAGACGACGCCGTACTTCGCGATCATCGCGATGTCGCTCACGATGGTGATCGTCGCCGGCGATATCGACCTCTCGTTCCCGGCCACGATGTCCCTTGGCATGGTCGGCTTCGTCGCCCTCTGGCAGGCCACCGGCAACGTCGGACTAGGGGTCGTCGGCGCCCTCGGCGTCGGTGTCCTGTGCGGCCTCTTCAATGGCTTCTTCGTGACGTTCATCGGTATCCCGGCGCTGGTCGTGACGATCGGAACGCAGTTCCTCTTCCGCGGGCTCGCGCTGGTGCTGATCGGCGGACATCAGTACCCGCTGGTCGAAACACAGGATTCGGTCACCTACCAAGTGATGGTGGGCAAGCTGTTCGGCGTGCCGATGGAGTTCTACTGGTTCCTGCTCGCGACGGTCGGCACCTGGGTACTGCTCAACCGGCATCGCATCGGGCAGAACGCCTATGTCACCGGTGACAACGCTCAGGCGGCCGCACTGATGGGCATCCCGATCCGCCGCACGCGGATCATCCTGTTCGTCCTGGTCGGCGTGGCAGCGGCGTTCGCGGGCGTCCTCAATAGCCTCCAGGTCGTCAACTACTATCCATCGATGGGAGACGGGTATCTGCTGCCGGCCCTGGCCGCCGTCTTCGTCGGCGGGACGTCGGTGTTCGGCGGTCGTGGCAGTGTGATCGGCACCGCCCTCGGCGCGTTCATGATCGGGGGCATCCAGGCCGGCCTCGTCGCCATCGGCTTGAGCGACTACTACCCGAGCCTGGTCTACGGTGCGGTCATCCTCATCTCGGTCTCGATCCACGCCATACTCCAACGCCGCTTCGAGTGACCGATGGATCGAACGAAGTCGCCGGCACACCCGAGCGATCAGTCGTCCGGTGGCCGCGGCCGACACGTGGCTGCCGATCCCGTCCGACGTGGCCGGCCTTCGACGATGCAGGACATCGCGGTCGCGACCGGCGTCTCGCGCAGCACCGTCTCACGGATCCTGAACAACTCCCCGATCAGCGTGCCGATCGCGCAAGAGACGCGTGAGCGCGTCCTGGCTGCCGCACGCGACCTCGAATACCGGCCGAACCCGCTGGCACGGGCGCTGCGCGGGGCGCCGACGATGCTCCTCGGGGCGATCGTCCGCGACATCACCGATCCCTTTTTCGCGGGAGCCGTCGAGGGCGTCTCGAGTGCGGCGCGGGCACGCGGGTACAACATCGTGCTCGGGCTCGCGCACGCTCGGGCGACCGAGGCCTTCGAGCTGGCGACCGTCCTCGAGGCGCGCCAGTGCGACGGCATCATCCTGCTCGGCGACATGGGGGATCAGCCGCGCCTTCTGGCCGATCTTCGCCACTCGCATGTCCCTGTCGTCGCGATGTGGCAGGGGACCCTCCTCGACCTGATCCCCGGCGTCCAGGTCGACAACCGTCTCGGCACGCGGATCGCCGTCGAGCATCTCCGCGGTCTGGGTCATCGACGGGTCGCCTTCATCGGCGGTCGGCTCCTCGGTGACATCCGCGAGCGGCAGTCCGCGTACTCCGAATCGGTGTCGGAGTTCCTCGGTGACGTTCCTCCGGGCTACCTCCAGCACGTCGCGAATACGCCGGAGGGTGGTGAGGCCGCGTTGGGCGCGCTGATGCGCCTGTCTCCTCGACCGACGGCCATCGTCGCCTCCACGGACGTTCTCGCGATCGGCGTCCTCCGCGGCGCTCTGCTCCGCGGGGTGAAGGTCCCCGACGAGCTGTCGGTGGTCGGCTTCGACGACATCCCGATGGCGAAGTCGACGGTGCCGGGCCTGACCACGCTCCGCATGCCGATGGCAGAGATGGCAGCCGAGGCGATCGCCCTGGCCGTCGGCCCGTCGGGCGACGACGTCGACGGGGCCGACGGGTCGACGAACCATCACCGCGGACGCCCGGCGATCCGTGTCTTCCCGCCGTCGCTGGTCGTGCGCCAGTCCACGGCACCACCTCCCGCCGACCACGTGCCTCGACCCGGTCAGCCGGGACTGGACGGGCGGCCATGAGCCTCGGCGACCTCCGGGAACAGGTCTGTACCGCCAACATCGCCCTTGCGAACAGCGGGCTCGTGACCCTGTCCTTCGGCAACGTCAGCGGCGTCGATCGGGCGACCGGGATCATGATCGATCAAGCCGAGTGGAGTGCCATACGAGAGCCTGCGGCCGGATGACCTCGTCGGCGTCGACCTCACGTCGGGGGCCACGGTCGAGGGTTCGGCCCGTCCGTCGTCGGATACACCCACCCACCTCGCTCTGTATCGCCGCTACGCCGAGATAGGCGGCATCGTCCACACCCATTCCACGCATGCGTCGGCATGGGCCCAGGCCGGCCGGCCGATCCCGTGTCTCGGGACGACCCACGCGGATCACTTCCACGGGCCCGTCCCGGTGACACGGACCTTGCGCCCGGCGGAGTTAGGCTCGACGTACGAGGCCGATACGGGTGCCGTGATCATCGAGACCCTCGAGGCGCTCGGGCTTGGCCCCCTCGAGATGCCGGCGATCCTGGTCCGCTCCCATGGCCCGTTCACCTGGGGCCAGGATGCGGCCGACGCCCTCGCGAACGCCGTCGCCCTCGAGGCCGTCGCGACGATGGCCGGGCTGACGCTGGAGTTCGATCCCGAGACCCGACCGATCGACGATTCCCTCCTGGACCGTCATTTCGGGCGTAAGCATGGTCCTGGCGCCTACTACGGCCAGGCGGATCGAACGAGCTGATCGGTGGACCGGCGACCCGACAGTGCCGCAGAGCTGATCCAGGCGGGTGAGGGCATCCTCGGGATCGAGCTGGGCTCGACGCGGATCAAGGCCGCGCTCATCTCGCCCGATACGACGCCGCTCGCCTCAGGCTCCCACGGCTGGGCGAGCTCGCTCGTCGACGGCGTCTGGACGTACGACTTGGCGGACGTCTGGACCGGCCTCGCCGCCTGCTATGCATCGCTCGTCGAGGATGTCCGCGACCGCTACGCGATCGACCTGACGACGGTGGCGGCGATGGGCGTCAGCGGGATGATGCACGGTTACCTCGCCCTCGATGTGGACGGCCGACTGCTCGTCCCCTTCCGCACGTGGCGGAACAACATCACCGGCCAGGCGTGCGCGGAGCTGAGCCCGATCCTCGATTTCGCCGTGCCGCAGCGCTGGAGCATCGCCCACCTCTACCAGTCGATCCTCGAAGGACAGCCGCACGTGCCACGCATCGCCCGGATCACGACGCTGGCTGGCTATGTCCACAGGATGCTCACAGGCGAGGACATCGTGGGCGTGGGCGAGGCCTCGGGGATGTTCCCGATCGACCCGCTCACCCGTGACTGGGACTCCGCGCGGATGGCGACATTCGACACCCTGATCGCGCCTCGCCACCTCGGATGGACGCTGGAGGACATCCTTCCGGTCGTCCGGGTCGCGGGCGCGCCGGCCGGGCGCCTCTCCGAGGCGGGCGCGAGGCTGCTCGATCCATCGGGCCGGCTCCCGGCCGGGATACCGCTCTGCCCTCCCGAGGGTGACGCCGGCACCGGGATGGTGGCGACCGATGCGATCCGGCCACGATCGGGGAACGTCTCCGCGGGCACCTCGGTCTTCGCGATGATCGTGCTCGAGCGGAGCCTGTCCCGGACCCACGACGGGATCGACATCGTCGTCACGCCGGACGGCCGCCCGGTCGCCATGGCCCACTCGAACAACGGCTCCCCCGACCTCGATGCCTGGATCGCCCTGTTCGGCCAGGTCGCCAGCGCCCTCGGGGCCGAGGTGTCAGCCGAATCTGTCTACGAACACATCCTTCCGTCGGCCATCCGGGCCGATCCGGATGCCGGCGGGCTCCTGTCGATCAACTACGTCTCGGGCGAGCACGTGACGGGTTTCCCCGAGGGACGGCCGCTGCTCGTCCGCAAGGAGGACAGCCGCTTCACCCTCGAGAACCTCGTCCGTGCCCTGTACTTCGCCTCGCTCTGCGCGCTGCGGACCGGGATGGACATCCTGACGAAGGAGGAGGGCGTGGTGGTCGAGGAGATCCGCGGCCACGGCGGTCTCTTCAAGGGCAGCGACACCGGCCAACGGATGATGGCCGCCGCGCTCGACGTCCCTGTGAGCATCCCGTCGACCGCGGGCGAGGGCGGCGCGTGGGGCATGGCCGTCCTTGCCGCATTCATGCTCCGGGTCGACACGGCGCAGACGCTCGCGGACTATGTCGACGAGCGGATCAGCGGCCGCATCGGAGAGCCGATCCACCCTGATCCACGCGACGTGGCTGGCTTCGAGGCGTTCTTCGCACGTCATACGAGAGGACTGGCCATCGAACGCGCCGCCGTCGAGGCGCTGCGCTGAGCTCTCGGTCGACGTTTGCGAACCCCTTGAGACTGGAAGGCACCCGGATCCGAGAATGACGCCTCAACGGACCCGTAGGCGGTGGCTGGTGCCGCTGATCGCCGGAGCCATCTCCCTGATGGTGTACGTGCGGACGCTGCTCCCCGGGATCGCATTCGGGGACTGGGGCGAGATGCAGACGGTCCCGCACGTCCTTGGCGTCGCCCACCCGACGGGCTACCCCTCCTACGTCATCCTGGGCTGGGTGGCACAGCTCTTGCCGATCGGATCGATCGCGTTCCGAGCGAACATGCTCTCGGCAGTGCTGGTCGCCCTGGCCGTGGCCACGGCGAGCCTCATCCTGCTCCGTCTCGGCGTCCGCCCGATCCTCGCGATCGCTGGATCGCTCGTGCTCGGGGCGATCGGGACCGTCTGGGCCGCGGCGACCATCGCCGAGGTGAATGGCCTCCACCTGCTCTTCGTCGCCCTGCTCGTGCATCGCGCTCTGGTCTGGGAGGCCCGACGATCGCTCGTCGACCTCGCCTTTGGCGGCCTGCTCCTCGGGCTGTCCCTTGGGAACCACCTCCTCACCCTGTTCGTCGCGCCCTTCATCGTCGCCTTCGTCGTGTGGGTGGGCCGTCGCGAGATCGCTACGAGGCCCTGGATCATCGTTCCTGCCGTGGGTATGGTGCTGCTCGGCCTGAGTGTCTACCTCTACATCCCGATCGCGGCTGCCCAGGCGCCGCCACTTCCCTACAACGACCCGGTCACGTTCGAGCGGCTGGCCTGGCTCGTCGATGGGACACAGTTCCGTGTGCAGTTCGACTTCCTCACGCCGGCTGGCCCCGCCGAGCTGGTCTCCGCTCTGCCGGCCCTCTGGACGATCCTCGTCGATCGGACGACCGTGATCCTGCCGACCCTCGGAGTGGTGGGGCTGATCCTCCTCGTCTGGCGACGTCCGGCCTTCGGGATCATGGCGCTCGGGATCCTCGCCACGACCCTGTATGTCTGGGCCAACTACCTCCGCCTTGAGCACTACCTCCTGGTGCCCTGGCTCATCATCGGAATCAGCGCGACATACTCGGTCGAGATCGTCGCACGGGCGATCGCCGTCAGGACACCACCGCGATGGCGATCAGCCGAGAGCGGGCTGGTGGGTGGCGTGGCCATCGTGGCCGTAGTGGCTCTGGCCGCCACCACCTGGCCGGGATCCGATCGAAGCGGCGAACACGGTGGCGAGGCGTACGTCGCAGCGGTGTTCGGCGCGCTCCCACCGAACGCTGTGGTGCTGACACCCTGGGACGCGTCGACGCCGTTGTGGCACGCCCAATTCGTCCTTGGCGAGCGGCCCGATGTCCTCGTCGTCGACGACACGAACATCGTGTACGAGGGCTGGGGCACGCGAGAGCGTCGGATCGCGTCACTGGTCTGCGATCGCCCCGTGTACATCCTTCGACTGACGGATTCCGATCTGGACGCGACCCGAGCCGTCTACCGGGTCGAACCGTTCATCGACGTTCGCGTCGCCACCGGAGGGCCGACGGCGACCGCGATCCGCTCGGTCATGCACGTCACGGTCCGCGATGCTAAGGACTGCCCAAGCCTTTGACGGTAGATGACGGTCTATTCGATGGCCCGGCGACGAGGTCGCCGTTCTCCGTTCACCGTTTCTTCGTCGGTGCCCATCCGGATCCCGAGGCTGCATCGCATCTGGCGGACACCGCCCGCCCGGCCACGGCCATCTGGCCGCCACTTGGCTGCGCTCCATCCTGCGCGAATTTGTCCAGTGGGCACCGTCGCCCCGAGGCGCCGGGTCCGTGCTGCGCGGTGCGATCCACGCTCCGTTCCGGTTGGCGCCGACCCGACCCTTTGGTAGGATGGCAACCTCCCCGAGCGGGAGTAACTCAGCTGGCAGAGTGTCTGCTTCCCAAGCAGAATGTCGCGGGTTCGAATCCCGTCTCCCGCTCCAGTCCTTCCCTCCCGCTCGTCACGACATCCCCTGCTTGCGCGTGCGGCGTCGCGATATCTCCTGCCTGATCGCGGCCGCGATCATGCGACGACGACTACGACGTTCCCCAGCTTCTGGCCGGTCTCGGCGTATCTGTGAGCCTCGACCATCTGCTCGAGCGGAAAGCGCCGGTCGATGACCGGGTGCAGCTGTCCCGCCTCGACCAGGCCTCGCAGGTGGGTCAAGTCCTCGCGCGTCACACCCGATGCCGCGAACGACACCCGCTTCTTGCTCCCCCTCGACGCCCACCTGGCGCGAACGATCTGCAAGAAGCCCGGATTGGCCATCAGCAGCCATCCGTTCTCGGTCAGCAACCTCACCATGCGACTAGACGGTGTGTTGCGGACCACGTCGAAGATGACGTCGTAGGTCTCGGGGCTCTTGGTGAAGTCCTCCTGGGCGTAGTCGATGACGCGATCCGCACCGATCGTGCGCAGCATCGCCAGCTTCGGCGCACTGTCCACCGCGGTCACGTGAGCCCCGAGGACCTTGGCGAGTTGGACCGCGAACGTGCCGAAGCTCCCTCCCGCTCCGTTGACCAGAACCCTCTGTCCGCCCCGGACGTTCGCCTTCCGCAGGAACTCCAGGGCCTCGCCTCCCCCGTAGGGACGGCCGCAGCCTCTTCGTAGCCCAGGTTCGCCGGCATCGTCGCGATCGCCCCGGTCGGGGGTTCTCACGCAAGCAGATGTACTCCGCGTAGGCTCCCAAGCCGATGCCCGTCGTCGCGAAGACCCGGTCGCCCTTCCTGAGCGACCTGACCTCCTTGCCTACCAACTTCGACGTCACCGGCAAGCTCCTGCCCGAGCACGCGCCGTCTCGGTCTGCGGATGCCGAACGCCAGCCGCATGGGCACCCAGATCCAGGGGGCGAAGTCGAATCTCCGCAGCTCGCAATCGGCCGCGCTGACCGTCGTGGCGCGGATCCGAACCAGCACTTCGTTGTCCTTCGGAACGGGCTTCGCCACGTCTCTCAGCTGAAGAACACCAGGTGCGCCGTAACCCGTGCACACGATCGCTCTCATGGGTCTCCAGTTCGTGCGTCGCAGTCGTCCGAAGTCGCCAGTCCACCGGAGTCACGGCCTCCGCGACCAGTCCAACCAGCCGTACTCCTCGGTGCTCCAACGCTTTCCAGGGGAACCAAACGGTGCCCGGCGCCACAGTTGCCATCCGTGCGCCCAGCGCGGCGAGCCCCATGACCATGGCCTAGCCGACGCCGCCAGTGCCGCCGGTGACGAAGACGACCTTGCCGGCCATCGGCCAGCTCTGGTCAGGCAAGACCGACACCAAGTGGCACGGTGATCACGACCGTCCCCTTCGCATGCCCATCACCCACATGACCGAACGCCCTGGGCGTTTCATCCAAGGGATAGCTGCCGTCGATGACCGGGGTGACCTTCCCGGCTTCGACGAGCTCCTTGAGGGCGACGAGGTCCTTGTGGTTCTGGAATTTGACCGACGGGCCCAGCTGCTGGCGCACGAACATCGACATCACCATTGCCTTGATGACGGTCCCCAAGGCGCCCCCCGAGTGGCCGCCGCCGTTCGGCTGCAGCTTCCCGGTGGGAGTCAGTGCTCGCCGGGTCTGCGACAACGAGTGGTTGCCCACATTGTCGAGGATGAAGTCGTAGCGTGGACCGCCCTGCGTGAAGTCCTCCTGGGTGTAGTCGATGACATGGTCGGCGCCGATCGAGCGGACCAGCTCCATGTTCCGCGTGCTGGTGACGCCGGTGACTTCCGCGCCGAAGGCCTTGGCGATCTGCACCGCGAACGTACCCACGCCACCCGACGCGCCGTTGACGAGGACCTTCTGGCCCGGCTGGACGTGGCCCTGGTCTCGCAGCAGCTGGAGCGCGGTGGTGGCCGAGACGCCGACCGCCGCAGCCTGCTCGAATGTGAGGTTAGCCGGCTTCATGACGAAGTGATCCTCGGTCGCACAGGCGTATTCGGCGAAGGCGCCCGCGACCCACCCGAAGACCTCATCGCCCGGTCGAACGCCCATCACGTTCGCGCCGATCGCCTCGACCGTCCCCGCGACGTCAGTGCCGGCGATGGGGTGCCTCGGTCGGCGCAGCCCGGTCGCCATGCGCATGACGAACGGCTTGCCGCCCATGAGCACCCAGTCACCGACGTGGATGGATGCCGCGTGCACCCGCACGAGGACCTCGCCGTCGCCGACTTCCGGCTTGTCGATGTCCTGGAGCCGGAGCATACCCTCCGAGCCATACCGTTCCTGCACGATCGCCTTCATCGTCTGTCCTTCCTCGGTCTGTCGCCATCGGGTCGGCGCCGTCCAGGCGCCCAGCGTCGGGCACGCGTGTCGCCCTCGTTGACGGCAGGATGTGCCGACGGGCTCCGGGAGGGCCAGAGGCGTTCGTCACTAAGTGGCGCATCCCGCCGAAGTGTTCGTGAGCGGCGGAGCGGGGCGTCGCCCTTCAGGATCTCGCCCGCCGGCTGGAGGGGGCTGGGACGTTCGTTACGGTGTAGCAGGATCGGTGACCGGGTCTCGATGCAACCCCTTGGGGACCTACCAACGACCGACCGGCGGCGTCGACCATGGCACCATGACTATCGGGGATTTCGCTCGCCCTTTCACGCCCGTGCTACCGCGCTCACGAGGTCAGGACTTCCCAAGCAGGATGTCGCGGGTTCGAATCCCGTCTCCCGCTCCACCTCCCCCTTCGTCTGACCGGATCTCGAGCCCAGCGTCATCCGCTTGACCGCGCTCGACGGCGAGACCATCTTGGGCCGATCCTATCGCCGCGATCAGGATGGAGGAGCGCTCGAGCTCGATGGAGCGTGACGATCCCGCCTACGCAGGCCAACGGGAGTACTCACCGCAGTTCCTGAAGGTCTACGACCCGGTCATCCTCGGCTTCTTCACCCGATTCGTGTGGCGATGCCCGACCATCAGACTGGCGGAGCCGTACCGGCGGTATGTCGGCCACCGGCACCTGGATGTCGGCCCGGGCACGGGCTACTTCCTGGAACGGGCCGGCCTTCCTGAGCACAGCCCAGTCACCCTCCTCGACCCGAATGCGCACGTCCTCGAGCACGCCTCGCAGCGCCTGAAGCACCTCGACATCACGACCGTCGAAGCCGATGTCTGCAAGCCGCTTCCCGTCGATGGACCCTTCGACTCCGCCGCGCTCGCTGGCGTACTCCACTGCCTTCCAGGACCGCTCTCGCGCAAGGCCGGGGCCGTGGCCAACGTCGCCGCCGTCCTCGCACCGACCGGCGTGCTGTTCGGCAGCTCGATCCTCGGCACCTCGGGGTCACAGACGTGGCTTTCCCGGAGGGCGCTCGGCGTCCTCAACCGGCGCGGCACCTTCGACAACCTCGGGGACACGCAAGAGGGGCTCGCCGAGATCCTCCGGGCATCGTTCGACCAGGTCGAAATCGAGACGATCGGCTCGATGGCGATCTTCGCGGCGACGAATCCGCGCACGAACTCGTCCACGGTCGCGACACCATGACGAGCGGCAAGAGACGAGCTGATGGCTCTCGAGCACGAGAACTGGATCGCGTACCTGACGGGCGTCGTGAGCTGTACCTCGCGGGCCTCCGTGACTCGCGCCGGCGGAGTGGTCACGATCCTGACCGGCCTGCCGTTCGACTGGTTCAACCAGGTCCTGGTCGAACACGACCAGGCCACACCAGACATTCCGCGCTGCCGGGGTGGCCCGGGCGCGCGAGCAGGGGGACCCTTCGTCGTTCGCCTGCGCGAAGGTATCGATGATCGTTTCGTCCGGACCCTGACCCAAGCCGGGCTCGACCCAAGGGGGAGGAGACCTCGACGCCCGGCATGGTCGCGTTCCCGATCGACCACGACTCGATCGCGCGCTATGCGGCTTCCGCGGTCGAGATCCACCGGGTGACCGACGCCACCGGCATCGACATCCATCGCGAGGTCGTGACCGCAGGGTTCGGCTCAGACCGGAGGTCGCGCTGGGAACGACATGCCCGGACCTCATCGATCGCCCCGTTGCGTCATCTACGTGGGCTATGCGAACGGTGACCCCGTCGCCTCCGGCTCGGCTGGCGAAGGGCCGGACGATCGGCGTCTACAGCATCGCAACCGTCAGTCAGCGCGCCGCCGCGGGTACGGGGCGGCGATGACGGCACGCGTGGTCGCCGACGGCGTGGATGCCGGCTGCGACGTCGCGGCGCTCCAAGCCAGCGAGATGGGCCGCCCGATCTACGAGCGCCAGGGCTTCCGGACGGTCGTCCACTACCGCGCGTACGCCGAGTGACGCCCCTGATGAGCGCCTCGTCCGAGATGGAGGTATCCGATGAGCGACAGCGTCCCGCCCGGGCCGCACGGACCGCTGGCCAGTGTCCTCGCCGTCCGCCGGGGAAGGGGCGATCCGGAAGGCGGCGGCCTTCAACACCGCGAGGCGCTCATCTACACGCTCGGGAAGGCGGCCGAGCTCGAGCATCTGATCATGCTCCAGTACTTGTTCGCGGCGTTCTCGCTCAAGCAGAAGGTCGACGAAGGACTGACGCCCGAGACGCTCGCCGCCGTCGACCGCTGGCGGAAGACGCTGCTGGAGATCGGCGAGCAGGAGATGCTCCACCTGGCGCTCGTCCAGAACCTGCTGACGGCCGTCGGCGCGGCCCCCCGCCTGGCCCGTCCGAACTTCCCGATGCCGGCATACAGCTACCCGGCCGGCGTTCGGATCGAGCTGGTGCCGTTCGGCGAAGCCGCGCTGCGCCACTTCGCCTTCCTCGAGCGGCCGGAGGGGATGGATATCGAGGACGCCGAGGGGTTCGAGGCGATCGAGCAGGCGGTGGCCTTGCCCCACGACGAGGGCGACGAGATCGTCCCGCACCTGCAGGAGTTCGATACGATCGGCCAACTCTACCGGTCCATCCAGGCCGGCCTGGAGCATCTCGCGGAGCGCCTTGGCCCGGAGGGCCTGTTCGTCGGACCTCCCAGCTCCCAGGCGACAGAGGAGCATTTCCGGTGGCCGGAGCTCGTCGCGGTCACCGACCTGGCATCGGCGCGGCAGGCGATCGACACGATCGTCGAGCAGGGCGAGGGAGCGCGCGGCGAGTGGCGGGACGCCCACTTCGGGCGCCTCCTGGGCGTCCTCGACGAGTACCTCGAGGCCAAGCGGGCGGACCCGAGCTTCGAGCCCGCCCGGCCGGTCATCGCGGCGAACGTCCGGCAGCAAGCGACCGGTGTGGTCGTGCCGCTCATCACCGATCCGGGCACGACCCGCGCCATGGACCTCCTCAACGTCGCCTACGAGGTCCTGCTCCAGCTCCTGTCGCGCTACTTCGCCAACACCGATGAGTCGCCCGAGCAACTCGAGGTCCTGGCCGACGTGTCGGTCGGTCTGATGTACACCGTGATCAAGCCGCTCGGGTCCATCGTCACGACGCAGCCCGTCGGGCCCGACCTGCCGGGCGTCACGGCCGGCCCGGGGTTCGAGCTGTTCTACTCGGTCGACTATCTGCTGCCACACCGGGAGGCGGCATGGGTGCTCATGGAGGAGCGGCTGCGGGACGCGGCCTCGTTCGCGGTCCGGTGCGGCGACATGTGCTCGCTCGCCCTGATGGAACCGCTGGCCAAGGCGGCGCGATCGCTCGAGAAGTACGCCGACCGACTCCTCGCCGCCCGGTGAGGCAGGAGCGCAAGATCGTGGTTCCACGGCTGCGCCGGCCTGACCGCAATAGCGCGCGTCGTCGTTCGGACGCGACAGCGCCATAATCCGGACATGCCGGGCGAGCCGACGACCGTCGATCAAGGCACACCGCCCCGGGTGGTCGACGGTGGAGCACTCGACCCGCTCGTCGGGCCGCAGTGCTCGCTTGCCGTCCAGCTGCGCCGGGCGACCGGCGCGATCATCGGCCGGAGCGCCGAGCTCGAGGCCATCGCCAATGAGCTGCGCGAGGCTTCGGGCCGCCTGGCTGCGGTGACCCTCGAGGGCGAACCGGGGATCGGCAAGACGCGTCTCCTACTCGCCGCCGTCGAGCTCGCATCGGCGAGCGGGTTCACGTGCGTCGCGATCACCGCCGACGAAGAGATCCGGGGGCCGTTCCTCGTCGCGCGCAGCCTGTTCGCTTCGAGCGCGATCCACGACACGGCCGCGGGGACGTCGGCCGAAGCTGCGGTCAGGCGGGTCGCGGAGGCCCTCTCCGGGCGTGACGAGCCCGGGTTCGAGAGCCTGTCGCCGGATGCCAAGCTGCTGCGGGCCTTCGACCTAGCGGGCGTGTGCATCTCGGCGCTCGCCGATATCCGCCCGCTGGCCCTGTTCATCGACGATGTCCAATGGGCCGACGACGACACCTTGCGGCTCCTCCGGTACGTGGTCCGGGGCGACGCCGATCGGCCGATCTTCCTGTTCCTGACGATCCGGCCGGACGAATTCGCATCCGTCACGGAGGCCGTGAACTTCGTGGCCGACATGGAGCGGATGGGCCTCGTCCGGCGCTTGCGGCCCGGGAGGTTCGGTTCGTTCGAGACAGCGGAGCTCCTGAAGCGAGTCCTTGGCGGTCCGGTCGAGGCCCAGTCCGCATCCGCCATGCACGTCCAGTCCGAAGGCGTGCCGTTCATCGTCGAGGAGCTGGCGCGCACGCATCGCGAGGCCGGCACGCTCCAGCAGATCGACGGGGAGTGGCGGCTCGGTCGCAACGCGGCCCGGCTCGTGCCATCTGCCGTTCGGACGCTCATCGATCGCCGAGCGGCTCGGCTCCCCACCCGGACCCGGGCTGTGCTCGGCGACGCCGCGATCCTCGGTCGGAGCTTCAGCCTTCGAGACCTTCGGGCGATCCGGGCTCGACTGGGTGATCGCGACATGGCGTCCGACGGCGCGGCTGGCGATCGTCGGGCGAGCGTCGACGTGGATGGGCAGGGCGAGGCCGCAGGCCCAGGTGGCGGTGACGATCCGCTCGCCGACGATCTCGCTCCGGCGGTCGCAGCCGGCCTCCTGCTCCAGCAGGACCAGGGCGAACCAGCGGACTACACGTTCACGCACGAGCAGGTCCGCGAGTTCGCCTCGAATCTCCTTTCTGCGGCCCGCCGCCGGCAGGTCCACGCCGCCGTCGTCGACCTGCTCCTGGACGGTGGCGAACCAGCCCCCGCCGGGCTGCCGATGCTCGCCCGGCATGCGCTGGCGGCCGGCGACACCGCCCGCGCCGGCCGCTTCTCGATCGATGCGGCGGCAGCGGCTCTCGCCTCCAACGCCCCCGAAGAGGCCCTCCGTCTCGTCGAGCAGGCGCTGATGGTCATCTCGTCGCCGGCTGACCGGCGGATCCTGCTTGCGACTCGCGACGACGCGTTCGCCGTCCTGCGCCGGACCGGGGAGCGGCTTGACGGCCTCACCGAGCTGGCCGCGCTCGCCGAGGCGATGCGCGATCCGGCCATCGAGCAGGACGTGCAGCTCCGCCGCGCTTCGGCGCTGCGCGCAAGCCACGACGAAGATGCCGCCGCTGAGCTGGCCCGTCGCGTCCAGGCTCGCGCGGCCGAACGCGGGGACCCTGCCACGGAGCTCCGGGCGACGCTCGAGCTCGGCCAGGCGCTGCTCCGGAGTCCGCTCGGCGAGTCGTTCGGTGGGGCAGCCGTCGAGGTCGACCTGATGGGGGCCGATGAGGCCTATCGCAGGGCCATCGAGCTCGCCGAACGGCTCGGGGACGACCGCAGCCTGGCTGCCGCGCTCCGCGAGATCGGGATGATCGACTTCGCTCGTGGGCGGGCGTGGTTCTCCGATGGGGTCCTGTCCGGCCGGGCGAACGAGGTGCTCGCATGGTTCTCGTCGGACGGCGAGTTCATGGACCAGATCCTGGCGACGCCGGTCGGTCCCCTCTTCGTCGAGGCGACGGCGGTCCTCGAGCGAGCGCTCGGCATCTTCGAGCGCCTCGGCGACCGCACGGGCGTCATGTCGACGGTCATCGCGATGGCCTACACGCAGTACGGGCCGGTGATGCACCTCTCGTCGTCGGCCCGGCATCTCGAGGAGATCCGCCAGGTGACGAGCCGCCTGTCCGAGCTGGTCACGGAGAGCGAGCGGGCGCGACTCGACCTCCAGATGCTCTTCGGGGTACACGTCTATTCGCGGGCCAAGGTGGTGCCCGACGTGGCGCTCTCCCGGGGCGAGGATGCCCATCGAGCGGCCAAGCTGCAGGGCGACCGGGCCATCGAATTCCTCGCTGCCGGCGGTGTCGCGATGAGCCTGCTCGAGCTCGGCGACGTCGTCGGTGCCGAGCGGTGGATCGGCCTGGCCGCCGCCGCAGCATCGACGGCCCCCTCGCGACCGCGCGCCCGGCAGCTCGAGATCTGGCGCGGGATGGTCCGATCCGGCGCCGGTGACGTGGAGGGGATGCGCCGACATCTCGAGCGCGCTGTCGCGATGGCGACCGAGGGGGAGCGGGCGTCCGCCCGATGCGAGGCCCTGGCCCGCCTCGCGCTCGAAGCGTCGCGGTTCGTCGGCGATGGGGCCTCCGATGGCTCGTCAGCGGCCGAGGGTGGTGCGTCGAACCCGGCGCTCGTGGAACTCGTCGAGCGGTCGGCGATCCAGGTGAAGGAGCTGATTCCGCAGTTGCCCGGCCACGCGCCCTGGGGCGCGCAGGCCGACGCCGCGCTGGGCACGGTCGCCCTCATGCGCGGCGACATCCCGGGCGCCGTCATGGCCGGCGGTGCGGCGCTCGAGGCCCTCCAGGCCGGGCTCCACGAGGACGTCAGCCTGGAGATCGTCATCCCGGCAGCCCGGGCCCTTCTCGCGGGGGCGCCGCCGGAGGTCCAGGGATTCGTTCGGGGCTACCTCCAGTCGACGCTCACGCGGATCGCCCAGGGAACACAGGACGAAGGGGTCCGCGTGCGGTGGCTGACCGGTCCGGTCGGGCGCGAGCTCGTAGCGCTCGCGGGCCCGATGGGCGCGGCGCCGCCCACCGCACCCCCAGCTCGGGGAACCGCGCCTTCGCCCGGTCCATCGCTGCGCGACCTGGACGGATCCGACCGTCGCCTCCTGCAGCTCCTGACCGAAGGCCGGACGAATGGCGAGATCGCCGCCGACCTCGACCTGGATGAGGACGAGGTCGCCAAGCGCCTGGCGCGACTGCAGGCCCGGCTCGGGGCGTCGAGCCGTGCCGAGGCCACCTCCCTGGCGTTCCGCGGGCTCGCCGCGGTGGGAACGCACTGATGGCCCTCCGGGCGCGGGTGGACCGCCACAAGTGCGTTGGCGCGGGCAACTGCATCACGCTGGCCCCGACGGCGTTCGACTGGCTCGCCGGCGACTACGGCAAGAGTGACGTGGTGGGGCCCGACTCCGTCGACGAGGAGATCCTCCGCGCGGCCGCGTTCGCGTGTCCGACCGCCGCCGTCATCCTCGAAGACGTCTCCGAGCTCCTTCCCTGGCAGCTGCGCGGCAAGGAGGGACCGCCCCGGCGGGTCCTCCGGACCTTCATGTTCACCGACATCGTCGGCTCGACGAACCTCGTCGAGGCGCTCGGAGATGAGGCCTGGGAGACGATGCTCCACTGGCACAACGCGGCTCTCCGTGAAGTGTTCACCGCCCAGGGCGGCGAGGAGATCTCCACGACCGGCGACGGGTTCTTCGTCAGCTTCGACTCGCCCGACCTCGCGGTGGCGGCGGCGATCGCGATCCAGCGGCGACTCGCCGAGCACCGATCGACACAGGGCTTCGCGCCCCAGGTCCGGATCGGCCTCCACGCCTCCGACGCGACGCAGGTCGGCGGCGACTTCCACGGCAAAGGCGTCCACGAGGCGGCCCGGATCGCGGCACTCGGCGGGGCCGGCGAGATCGTCGCGAGCGTCGGGACGGTCGGAGAGTCGCACCGGACGTCCGGTCTCCGAAGCGCGACGCTCAAGGGCCTGTCCGAGCCGGTCGAGGTCGTGAACGTCGAGTGGCGCTGACGGGTTACGGCGTGGGCGGGCCTGCCGTGTCGGATCGCCTTCTGGCGCCTGCTGCCTGAGACGCCTCGACGGCCCGGTGGACGTTGCCGTGGATCCGGTCTCGCCCGATCAGGTCGATGAGCCCATCCGCCGCCAGCACGGCGGAGACGTCGGGCTTCAGGCGGGCCAGGCGGAGTTCCACACCATTCGCGTCGGTCAGCTCGTGGAGCTCGCTCATCTTCGCGGCACCTTGTGAGTCGACGAAGTTCACGCCCTCCAGATCGAGCACGAGTGAATGGAGGCCGGCCTGGCTCCCGAGGATCGCGCGGACGCGCTCATCGAGCGCCCCGGCCGTGGCGAAGAACAGGCCGCCGTCGATGCGGATCACCGCCACGCCAGGGTCGGTCTCGTCGCCCGGGTGCTCGTCGAGCTCGCGGTAGACCTGGGTGCCCCGCTCACGACCCAGGATCGGCATGGACGGCCGGGTCGCGACGTGGATCAGCCAGAGGAGGGACAGCGCCATGCCGACGACCACGCCTAGGAGCACGCCCACCGACAGCACGCCGATGACCGCCGCGACGGCGATCCAGAAGTCGAACCGCTTCACCCGGCGGAGCCGTCGGAACTCGGCGACGTCGATCATCCCGAATACGACGGCATCGATGATGATCGCGGCGAGGACCGCCTTGGGCAGCTCGGAGAAGAGCGGCGCGAGCAGGACCAGCGTGGCAAGGACGATCCCTCCGGTGGCGAGCGAGGCGACGGGCGTCCGCGCCCCGGCCGACTCGTTCAGGGAGCTCGCCGAAAGGCTGGTCGAGACCGGCATGCCCTGGAACACGCCGGCGCCGAGGTTGGCCATCCCCTGGGCGACCGACTCCTGGTTCAGGTCGATGCGATACCGATGCCTCGTGGCAAATGCCTGGGCATCGCCCGCCGTCTGGGAGAACCCGATCAGGAGCAGCGCGAAGGACGCGACGACGATGGCCGGGAGGTTCTGCGACGCCAGCTCGAGCGACGGCACCTGCGGGATCGGCAGGCCGCGCGGAACAGGGCCCACCAGCGCGACCCCGTGCGCGCCAAGGTCGAATATCGCCGAGCCGACGAGGCCGCCGACCACGAGGACGAGCGCGCCGGGGATCCTCGGAAGCGCGAAACGAAGCCCGAGGATGACGGCAAGGGCAACCGACCCGACGAGCAGCGTCGCCGGGCTGAGATCGCCCAGGCCGCGGACCCACGACGCGAACTCCTGCCAGGCATTCACGCCGTCGGCGGTGGTTCCGGTGAGTTTGGGCAGTTCGCCGATCACGACGTCGATGGCGGCGCCGGCAAGGAAGCCGGTCACGACCGCCCGCGAGAGGAAGCTGGCAAGCCAGCCGAGCTTCAGGATCGCGACCAGGAGGAACAGGGCCCCGGTCGTGATCGCGATCGCCGCCACGAGCTGTGCCGCCTCGGCCCCGCTCAACCCGGTCACGAGGACCGCGCCGCCGGCAACGGCCGCGAGCGACGAGCTTGGGCCGGTCGAGATGTGTCGAGATGTGCAGAAGAGGCCGTAGATGATCGCGGCCGCGGCGGCGGCGTAGAGCCCGTTCTCCACCGGGACGCCGGCGATGCCGGCGTAGCCGAGGTCCTTCGGCACGATCATCGCGGCGACCGCGATGCCCGCGATCAGGTCACCGCGGAGCCACGCGCGGTCGTACCTACGCGACCAGTCCAGGATCGGGACGAGCCGCGTCAATCGGGATTCGGAGGAGCCCAGCGTTTCAGCGCCCACCGGAGGAAGTCTCCACCTCTGCTCGATCGCCGTCGCTCGGACGTCGGGCCAACGAATGACGGCGGCTGATCCGAGGCTCATCGGCACCGCCGAGTTCCCACGCACCCGGTGCTGCCCGAGCGATCCTTCGGCCATACCACGCGCCGACGGGACCCGCGCTCAGTCCGTGGAGGAACACCGAGAGCAGGACGGTCCAAGTGACGACCCGCAGGAGCGTTTCGGTGGCGGGATGGGCCGGACCGAGGTCGTCGAAGGCGACGAGCAGGAAGACCACCGAAGCCAGGCCACGCGGCCCGAACCAGCCGATCAGGGCGACCGTGTCAGGTCGAAGCCGCGCACCGACGAGCGCGATGGCGACCGGCACCATCCGCACGATCGTGAGGCTCAGCAGGGCGTAGCCGATGAGCGGCGCGTCGAACCCGGCCGCGATCACCGGACCGGCAAGGGCGACCCCGAACAGCAGCCACACGAGGTATGACGCCGCCAGACCGATCGACTCCGCGAACTCGACGGACGGCTCCGAGCGGGCGGTCGCGGTCCGAAAGGCGATCCCGGCCCCGAACGCCGCAACGAAGCCGTTCCCGCCGATGGCGGTCGCACTCGCATAGGCGAAGATCGCCAGCGCGACGACCGCGAGGGATTCGGAGGCTCGCGATGCCCAACCCCGCCTGCGGGCTTCGATCATGAGGCGACCGCCAAGACCCCCGACGACGATCGCGACGACGACCGCCAGGGCGATCTCCTCACCCGCGACGATGAGCCAATCCCCCGTGGAATGCTCCTCGGCCACCGCGATCGCCAGGGCAAGGGTCACGAACGGCGTGGCGATCCCATCGTTCAGGCCGCTCTCGATGTTGATCGCGCGGCGGATCCGGACGGGGATCGCTCGATCGAGCAGCACGGGCAGGCTGAGCGCCGCATCGGTCGGCGCCAGGATCGATCCCACGACCAGGGCGAAGCCAACGCCCAGGGCCGGGAACAGGAGCCACCCGACCAGCGCCCCGCCGGCGATCGTCAACGGCAACCCGAACGCCAGCAGCCGTCCCGGGAGCCAGGCGATGCCACCGGCCTCGCGGAGCCCGATGGTCGACGCATCCGAGAAGAGGAGGAGCGCAAGGGTCAGTTCGGCGAGCACGCGGAACGGCTCGGAGGTCGCTGGAGCGGTCACCGCGCCGACGCCCGAGGGTCCGAGGAGCGCCCCCACCGTCACGAGGACGATCGGACCGCTGATCGACCACCGGTCGAGACGGACCGCCGATCAAGCGCGTAGGCGAGGATCGCCAGGGCGAGGAGGGCGAGCTGGGGCACCGATGTCTCCGGGAACGTGCGGCGTCTGCGTGCATGATGTCGTCACGCGGACGCCATCACACGCCCGTGTGGCATCGATGTCTCGTCAGCGGGCGAAGCCCAGGAGCGCTCCCGACGAGTAGTCGGTGACCCAGACGCTCTCGCCGGCGATCACCACGGCGGCCGGCAGGTCGGCCGGGACGTCCGCGACCTCATCGCCCGTGGTCAGGTCGAGGCGGATGACCGCACCGACCCGACCCGGATGACGGACGGCGATCCAGGCATCATCGCCTTCGACGTCGAGGTCGAGGATCTCGGCGACGTCCGTCAGCGGATACCGACGGGTCACCACACCGGCGGCCGGGTCGATCGCCCAGAGCTCGTCGGCACGAGCGCCCCAGACGAGACCGCCGTCGTCGTCGAACGGCACGCCGCCGCCCGTCTCGATCGTCGCGTCGATCGCCAGCGGCGTGCCGCGCACGCGACGGACCGGGGTGCTGTCCGATGCGGCGAACAGCGCACCGTCGATCCCGACCAGGTCCATGTGCTCGTTCTCGGCGACCTGGACCTTGGTCGTCCCCATGATCCGGCCTCCCGGGTCGACCGAGAGGACCGTGCCGTCCTTCGCGAACGCCCAGATGTCCCGGCCGTCGACGTCCAGCGCCTCGATGGGGTCGTCGGCGGCCGGCGTCACGGTGCCGTCCGCGGGATCGATGATCTCGAGCGTCGCCCGGCCGGGCGCCGGGCCGTATCGACTGACCACCAGGTGGCCATCGTCGAGCACCTTGACCCAGCTCGGCGACGATCCGATGTCCATCGGGACGGTCGTCCCGCTCACAAGGTCCACGTCGACCAGCTGGCCGGCATCGGTCGCCACGACCCAGGCGTGCCCATCCGCCACGTCGAGTCCGAGCGGACCGCCCGGCACCTCGATGCGACGCGCAGCCGTCACCGGCGATGGCGCGAGTGCGGTCGGGCCAGGACTGGTGTCGAGGGTCGGCGGCGCCGGAGTGGCGAACCCCGATGGCGCCGCCGTCGGCGGGGTGGAGCTCGTGGCTTGGTCGGAGGCGATCGAGGGCGAGGAACAACCGGCGAGCGTGCCCGCCAGGATCGCGATGATGGCTCGCCGCCCCATCCGCCAGGCCATCGTCGGATGGTACCCGCGGTCCTCGGTCAGTGGACCCGCGACTCGAGTCCGACCCAGAACGGCTCGCGCAGCTCGGCCTTGAGGATCTTGCCGGTGCCGCCTTTCGGGAGCGCGTCCCGGAAAACGAACTCCCGGGGGACCTTGTTGGGGGCGAGGCGCTTGCGGCAATGAGCTCGCAGTTCGCTCGCGGCCGACGTCATGTCGGGCTTGAGGACGACGATCGCCACGGGGACCTCGCCGCGCTTGTCATCGGGCGCCGCGACGACCGCGCACTCCAGGACGCTCGGGTGTGAGCCGAGCGCGATCTCGATCTCGACCGACGACATGTTCTCGCCCGAGCTGATGATGATGTCCTTCGATCGATCCTTGATGAGGACGTAGCCCGCGGCGTCGATGGTCGCCATGTCGCCGGTATGGAGCCAGCCGTCGCGAACGGTCGCTTCGGTCGCCTCGGGGTCGAGGTAGTAGCCATCCATCACGGTGTTGCCGCGCACGACGATCTCGCCGATCTGCTCGCCGTCTGACCGGACATCGCTCCCATCCGCGTCGACGACCCGGATCCGGACGCCCGGGATCGCCCAGCCGGTCATCGCCTGCCGCTCCAGGCGACGCTCCGCAGGCTCGCTGTCGGTCAGGAGCCGCCTCGGCTGGGCGAGGGTGATGATCGGCGATGTCTCGGTCAGCCCATACCCGACGATCGCCTGCGTCGCGAACTCGGATTCCAGGGCGCGGACGAGGTCGGTCGACGCCGGCGAGCCACCGATGATCAGCTGCTGGAGGCTCGAGAGGTCGTACCGGGACCGCTCCCGGCTGTGGAGCAGCGCGTTGAAGATCGTGGGCACGGCAAGCAGGCGGGTCACCTGATGGCGCTCGACGAGGGCCATCAGGGCGCCGGGGTCGAACTTGCGGAGGATCACGTGACGACCGCCGACCATCGTCAGGAAATGCGGCGTCCCCCAGCCGTTGACGTGGAAGAGCGGCACGACGTGGAGCACGACGTCGTCCTCGGTGAACCCCAGGCCGATCTCGGCGGCAAGGCTGTGCAGGTAGAGCTCGCGATGGGTCATCGCCACGCCCTTGGGCAAGCCGGTCGTCCCGCTCGTGTAGAACAGCTCGGCCATCGCGTTCTCGTCGATGTCCGGGTGACGGGGGTCGGTCGCGCCCGAGGCGAGGAGGGCCTCATATTCGTGGTCCGCGATGCCGCCGGGCTCGCCGTCGAGGACGACGATGACCGGCCTCGACGCCAGGCGAGGAAGGATCTCCTCGACGAGCGGCGCGAAGTCGCGGTGGACGAAGACGACCTTCGACGCCGCATGCCCGAGGATGTACTCGATCTCGTGCGGCGCCAGCCGGATGTTGATCGGGTTGAGGACGGCCCCTGCCTCGATCACGCCGTAATACGCCTCGAGGAGGTGGTGCGTGTTGAAGGTGATGAACGACACGCGATCGCCGGCCACGACGCCGAGTTCGACGAGCGCATTCGCCAGCCGGTGGGTCCGGGTCGCGAATTCGCGGTAGGTGAACTGCGCGTCGCCGTCGATGACACCGACCTTGTCGCCGAAGAACAGGGCGGCGCGGTCGCGGAACTCCAGGACGGACAGCGGGACGAACACGGTGGACCTCCCTGCACTCCCAGAGCCGCTGCCATCGCGGGCAAATCGCGACCCGAAGGGCCTGCCGCAAACGATAGACGTTCAGCTCGGAGGCACCGAGCCGACGTGATCCCGAAAGAGCGTAGGTCGTCAGCGGTCGAAGCCCAGGAGCGCTCCCGAAGAGTAGTCGGTGACCCACGTGCTCGCGTCCGCGATCACGACCGCGGCCGGCAGGTCCGCCGGCATGTCCGCGACCTCGTTGCCCGTGGTGAGATCGAGCCGGATCACCGCGCCCACCCGACCGGGATGACGGACGGCGATCCACGCGTCATCGCCCTCGCTGTCGGGTCGAGATCTCCGCCACGTCCGTCAGCGGGTACCGGCGCGTCACGACGGAGGTTGCCGGGTCGATCGCCCAGAGCTCATCGGCTCGCGCGCCCCAGACGAGACCGCCGTCCGCGACGAACGGCACGCCCACGCCGGTATCGATCGTCGCGTCCACCTTCAGCGGATCGCCCCGCACGCGTCGGACAGCGGTGCTGTCCGACGAGGCGAACCGATATCCATCGGGACCGTGGCGCCGGTCGCCAGGTCGACGTCGACCAGCTGGCCGGCGTCGGCCGCCACCACCCAGGCGTGTCCGGCCGCGACATCGAGTCGAGGGGGCCGCCGGGTACCTCGATGCGCCGCGCGGCCGTCATCGCCGACGGCGATCGTGCGGCGCGGACGCGGTCTCGACGGTCGGCGACGGCGCAGCGGCGGACGCCGATGGCGCCTCGATCGTCGGGGTGGAGCTTGTCGCCCGGTCGGACGCGGTCGAGGGCGAGGAACAGCCCACGAGCAAGCCCGTCAGGATCCCGATGACGGCTCGCTGCACCATCCGGCAGGACATGGTCGGCTGGTACCCGTCACCGCGATGCGCCCCGGGTGGTTCGCGGCGCTCGCTGTTCAGCTCGGCAGGACTGGCGCACTCGCATCGGGCGACGCCCACGAGTGGAGCGTGTCCATGTAGTTGGCGCGTTCGTACGCCGATGGATCATCGACCGTCGACTGGTTCGCGCTGCCGCGGAGCTGGGCGACGGACTCGTACTCGCGGAGCTCCATCCAGGCCAGGATCTCGGCCTCCACGGTTCGGATGTAGCCGGGCCCTCGTCGCAACAGTGCCGAGGTCATCATCGTGACGTCGGCGCCGACCATGAGCGCCTTGATCGCGTCCGTGCCGGCGTGGATGCCGGTCGTGGCCGCCAGCGAGACGCCGGGCGGCAGCTGCGGTCGAAGGATCGCGATCCAGCGCATCGGCAGGCGCAGCTCGGACGGATGGCTCAGCTCGAGGCGGGGGACGACGTCGAGCGAATCGAGGTCGAGGTCCGGCTGGTAGAACCGGTTGAAGAGAACGAGGCCGTCGGCACCTGCATCGACGACCCTTCGCGCGAAGCCCGCGAAGGCGGAGTAGTACGGGCTGAGCTTGATCGCGAGCGGGATGTCGATCGCGGCGCGGACGATGCGGACCAGCTCGAGGTCCGTGGCCTCCAGGTCGAGCGCGGTCTTCGAGGAGTCCGCCGCGACGTGGTAGAGGTTGAGCTCGAGCGCATCGGCGCCGGCGTCCTGCATCAGCCGGGCGTACCGGACCCAGCCGCCCGGGGTGCTGGCGTTGAGGCTCGCGATCACCGGGACGGCGACCTGCGCCCTGATCCGCCGGAGGCGGGCCAGGTACTGATCGCCGGTTCCCGAGTACGAGGTGATGGCCGGGAAATAGTCGAGGGCCTCGGCGAACTGGTCGTTCCCAGCCTCGAGCGACCGGTCGAGCTCGAGCTCCTCGTGGAGGATCTCCTCCTCGAACAGCGACGGCAGGACGATGGCTGCCGCGCCGGCCTCGGCGAGCTGCGCCGCGCCGTCCGGGTCGCGCGTGAGGGGGGAGGGAGAGGCGACGAGCGGCGAACGCAGCTCGAGGCCGAGATAGCGGGTGCTCAGGTCGACGGTCACGCCTCGCCTCCCGTGTCGGTCGGCTCGGCCGGACCGCCCGAATGCGGCGGCAGCGAACCCGGGCCGTGATGGACGTGCGGCACGCTGCGGTGCATCGCGGCGAGCTGCTCGTAGTAGCGCCACCGTTCGTCGACGTCGGCCTGGCCGAGCTCGGCGAGCTCGGCGGCACGTTCGGGCTGTGTGCGGGCCAGGATGGCGAACCGGGTCTCGTCGGCGACGAAGTCGCGCAGCGGGATCGTCGGCTTGGCCGAGTCGAGCTTGAACGGCTGGCCGTCCTCGATGTCGCTCGGGTG
Source organism: uncultured Chloroflexia bacterium (assembly GCA_963755115.1). Taxonomy (GTDB): domain Bacteria; phylum Chloroflexota; class Limnocylindria; order Limnocylindrales; family CSP1-4; genus SPCO01. The sequence goes on along the minus strand of CAVWIK010000002.1, from coordinate 74,062 downwards.
GAAGCGGTAGAGCGGCCAGTACCCACTCTTGGTCGCATCGCGCTGATGCGACATCGACTTGCCCATGTCGATGCCATGGGCGATACAGGTGCTGTAGGCGATGACAAGCGACGGCCCGGGCCAGGCGTCTGCCTCGAGCAGGGCCTTGGCCGTCTGGGCGTCGTTGGCGCCCATCGCCACCTGGGCGACGAACACGTCGCCGTACGCGCGTGCGACGGCGCCGAGGTCCTTCTTGCCGCGCGACTTGCCGGCCGCCGCGAACTTGGCGACGGCGCCGCGCGGGGTCGCCTTCGACGCCTGGCCGCCGGTGTTCGAGTAGACCTCCGTGTCGAGCACGAGGATGTTGACGTTCCGGCCAGAGCTCAGGACGTGGTCCAGCCCGCCGTAGCCGATGTCGTACGCCCACCCGTCGCCACCGACGATCCAGATGCCCTTGCGGACGAGATCGCCGGCGAGGGCAAGCAGGTGTCGAGCGTCGGACGCGGCTGCGCCATCGACCCGGCCGAGGGCGTCGCGCAGCTTTTCTACTCGGTCGCGCTGGAGGTCGATGCCGGTCTCGGTCGACTGGTCGGCGTCGAGGATGTCACGGACGAGGCTGTCGCCGACGAACGGCGCCAGGCGCTCGAGGAGCGTTCGTGCGTGGTCGGTCTGCGCGTCGAGCGCGAGGCGCATGCCCAGCCCGAACTCGGCGTTGTCTTCGAACAGCGAGTTGTTCCAGGCGGGTCCGCGTCCCTGGGCGTTCACCGTCCAGGGGGTGGTCGGCAGGTTGGCGCCGTAGATGGACGAGCAGCCGGTGGCGTTGGCCACGATCATCCGGTCGCCGAACAGCTGGGAGACGAGCTTGAGGTATGGGGTCTCGCCGCAACCGTTGCATGCGAGCGAGAACTGGAACAGCGGCTCGAGCACCTGGGCGCCCTTCACCGTGTCGTGGGCGATGAGGCTGCGATCGAGCGGCGCGATGGACTGGAAGAACTCCCAATTCGGGCGCTCGGCGTCGCGATGGTCCTCCGCCGGCTCGAGGTTGATCGACTTGTGCCGGACCTCCGTCTTGCTCCTTGCCGGGCAGACGTCGACGCAGACGCCGCAGCCGGTGCAGTCATCGGGCGCCACCTGGATCGTGATCCGGTGGTCGAGGAGATCGCGGGACTTGAACTCCTTGCTCTGGAACCCGCCCGGGGCGCCGGCGACGGCAGCGGCCGGGAAGACCTTCATCCGGATGGCCGCGTGCGGGCAGACCATGGCGCACTTGCCACAGTCGATACAGATCGACGGATCCCAGATCGGGATCTCCTGGGCGATCGCCCGCTTTTCATAGGCGGTCGTACCGGTCGGGAACGTCCCATCGACCGGGAACGCGCTCACCGGCAGCAGGTCCCCGCGGCCCGCCATCAGCTCCGCGGTGACCTTCCTGACGAACTCCGGCGCGTCGGCCGGGACGACAGGCGGGATCGGAACGCCGGTGACGGCCGCGCCAAGCGGCACCCGGCTCAGCCGCTCGATCGAGCGGTCGATGGCGGCGAAGTTGCGCTCGACGACGGCCTGGCCGCGCTTGGCATAGGTCTTCTCGACGTTCGCCTTGATGCGGGCGATCGCTTCGGCCGCCGGAAGGACGTTGGCGAGATGGAAGAAGCAGGGCTGCATCACGGTATTGATGCGGGTGCCCATCCCGACCTCGCTCGCGACCGCGAACGCGTCGATGACCCAGAGATCGATCGACTTGTCGATGAGCTGCTGCTGGACCTCGAGAGGGAGGTGGTCCCAGACCTCGGTGGGGCCGTACGGCGAGTTCAGGAGGAAGGTTGCGCCGGGCTTCGCGAGCCCGAGGACGTCGGTCTTCTCGAGGAGCCCGAACTGGTGGCACGCGACAAAGTCCGCGGCGTCGATCAGGTAGGCCGACAGGATCGGCTCGGGTCCGAACCGCAGGTGCGAGACCGTGAGCCCGCCGGACTTCTTCGAGTCGTAGACGAAGTAGCCCTGGGCGTGGAGATCCGTCCCCTCGCCGATGATCTTGATCGAGGCATGGTTGGCGCCGACGGTGCCGTCCGAGCCGAGGCCATAGAAGACCGCCTGGACCTCGCCCACGGGTCGCGGCCGCCGGAACGTCGTATCGATCGGAAGGCTGAGACGCGTCACGTCGTCGTAGATGCCGACGGTGAAATGGCGCTTCGGTCGCTCACTCGCGAGCTCGTCGAACACCGGCTTGACCATCGCCGGCGTCACCTCCTTGGAGGCGAGGCCGTAGCGACCGCCGATGACCCTGGGCATCGTCGCGAACGGCGGGTCGTCCCCGTCCATCCGTTCGGCGATCGAGGTGACGATCGCCTGGTACAGCGGCTCACCGACCGCCCCGGGCTCCTTCGTCCTGTCGAGGACCGCGATGGCCCGGACGCTGGATGGCAGGGCGGCGATGACCTGGTCGACCGGGAAGGGCTGGAAAAGGCGGATCTTCAGGACACCGACGCGCGCACCCGCGGCGTTCAGGGTGTCGACGGTCTCCTCGACGGCGCCGATCGCCGAGCCCATCACGACGATGACGCGGTCCGCGTCCGCTGCCCCGTGGTAGTCCACCAGGCCGTAGCGGCGACCGGTCCGGGCGGCGAGCTCGTCCATGACCTCCTGGACGATGCCGGGGACGGCGAGATAGAACGGGTTCGACGCTTCGCGTGCCTGGAAGAAGGCATCCGGGTTCTGGGCCGTGCCGCGCACGACCGGGGCATCGGGCGTCATGCCGCGGGCGCGGAAGGCCAGGACATCGTCGTCACGGACGAGCGCCCGCAGGTCCTCATCCGTCAGCAGCGAGATCTTGTTGATCTCGTGCGACGTCCGGAAGCCGTCGAAGAAGTGGAGGAACGGCACGCGGGCCCGGAGGGTCGCGGCATGTGCGACGAGGGCGAAGTCGTGCGCCTCCTGGACCGACGAGGCCGCCAGCATGGCCCAGCCGGTGGCCCGGGCATGCATGACGTCGCTGTGATCGCCGAAGATCGACAGGGCGTGGGTCGCGATCGTCCGCGCCGCGACGTGGATGACGGCGGGCGTCAGCTCCCCCGCGATCTTGAACATGTTCGGGATCATCAAGAGCAGGCCCTGCGACGCCGTGAACGTCGTCGCGAGGGCGCCCTTCTGGAGCGCCCCATGCATCGCGCCGGCCGCCCCGCCCTCGGACTGCATCTCCACGACGTCCGGTACCGAGCCCCATAGGTTGGGCCGTTTCGCCGCCGCCCAGTCGTCGGCGTGCTCCGCCATCGGGGAGGCCGGGGTGATCGGGAAGATCGAGATCACTTCACTGAGCGCGTAGGCGACCCGAGCCGCCGCCTCGTTGCCGTCGAGGCAAACCCGTTCCTGGTCCATATGCCGTCCTTGAGCCTCTCTGTGCGATCGCGGTGGGCCCTGAGCCTGGCTCGGCCGGAGACTCGACCGGTTGCCTCTTGACGGTCCGCTACGCTCTCGATCAGAACTCCGCGAAGCGGCCGATGATCCATTCTTGCTTCCGCACCGACCCACGGGACCGTGCCGGACGGCTCGACCTGAGCGGTCCACAGGGTCCCGTCTGGACCCTGCCGCCAAGGTCGCATGACACGCGTCCGGCGTCGCTGTCGAGCTGGACGGACGGCCCGAAGGCCTAGCCTCGGTCGCGCTCGCTGATGTGGGCGGTCCGGAAGGCGAAGACGCGCGTGCCCGGGTCTTGCCACGCATCGCCGGGCAGTCCGGCCTTCCAGCACGTGGCCTCCAGCATCTGGTCGACGCCCCAGCCCTGCTCCGTGGCCACCTCTGGCAGGAGCAGCCCGACCCGCGGGATGCGCTCCACGATGAGGCCGTCGATGCCAGGTCGGAACGCGGCGAGGTCGCGCAGCGGCAGCGGCGGCCCGAGCACCGAGACGTCGATCGACAACGTCGGCACCTCGCGGGCGGACACGGGCGCGAACCTGGGGTCATCGGCTGCTGCCCCGATGGCGGCGGAGACCACGGTCCGCCACAGCGGTCGATCACTCCGGATGGACCCGATGCACCCTCGCAGCTCACCCCCCGCATGCAGGGTGACGAACGCCGCGGCGGGTGCGATGAGCTCGGCAGGAGGGTCGCGTGGCAGCAGCGTCGCCAGGTCGCTCGGCCGGGTTCCTCCGGACACGACCGTCACGACCGCAGCGCGCGCGACGCGCAACAGGATCGCGGCGGCCTCCGGCGTGATCTCCACAGGCAGCGGCCCGCCGAGGTCGGTGCTGGAACGCGGCTCGGTCGTTGCTTGACGCGGCGCGAACGGTGTCGTGGGCATGCGTGCCTCGATGTCGACCCTTTCGACGCTGTCGAGGATGCGCGCGCGAGTCGGTGCGAACGAGAGCCGAAGGTCGGCCCGTCCTGGGCCGGTCCGCACTCGTGTTGTCCGGCCCCGCGGGCCAGACTCGTCCCGAGGCGATGGCCATGGCGATCTCGACGCTCGGCACCAGGCGGCAGGCGAACCCCTCCACGGAGGTTGCGTCGTTGCTCGCGACGACCCTCCCGGACGGCTCGGTGCGCTGCGGCGTGTGCGCGCATCGGTGCCTGGTCCGACCGGGCCGGGTCGGGATCTGCGGCGTTCGTGAGAACCGCGACGGCGTGCTCTACTCGACCGCGTACGGCGCGGCCGTCACCGTCGCCATGGATCCCATCGAGAAGAAGCCGCTCTTCCACGTCGCGCCGGGGACGCAGGCGTACTCGCTGGCGACCGCCGGCTGCCCGTTCCATTGCGTCTTCTGCCAGAACTGGGAGATCGCCCAGGGGCCGCGCCTCGGCGTCAGGCCGCCGGCCCACGAGTTGCCGCCGGACCGCGCCGTGGCCGACGCGCTTCGGCTCGGTGCCAGCTCGATCGCGTACACGTACGTCGAGCCCACGGTCTTCCTGGAGTACGCGCTGGCCATCGGCCGGCCGGCTCGTGCCGCGGGTCTGCTCAACCTGTTCATCACCGATGGGTACGCGACGCCGGAGGCGATCGACTTGCTCGCCACGGTCCTCGACGCAGCCAACGTCGACCTGAAGGGATTCAACGAGGCGTTCTACCGTCGGCGCTGCGGGGCCCGACTCGACCACGTCCTCGAGGCCCTCGAGGCCTATCAGCGCGCGGGCGTATGGCTCGAGGTGACCACGCTCGTCATCCCGGGCGAGAACGACGACGAAGGAGAGCTACGAGAGCTCACCGCCTGGCTCGTCGACCATCTCGGCGTCGAGACGCCCTGGCACGTCAGCCGGTTCTTCCCCGCGTTCCGGATGCAGGACGTCCCGCCGACGCCGCTCGAGACGCTGCGACGCGCCGCCGAGATCGGCCGCGAGGCGGGGCTGCGAGCACGTCTACGTCGGCAACGCGCCCGAGCTCGGGATGGAAGACACCCGACTGCGTCGGCTGCGGCGAGCTCCTGCTGGCTCGGCGTGGCTACCGGCTCATCCGCCGCCTCGCCGAAGACGGGTCCTGTCCGCGCTGCGGACGGCGGCTCGCCGGTCGGGCGCTCGAACTCGACCTGGTGTCGAGGCGCGTCCCATGCGGATGACGCACGCTCCCGAAGCCGGTACCAGCGCGATCCGGCCACCGGCCGTCGCCGGCGCCTTCTACCCGGGCGATCCCATGGAGCTCTTGGCGCTCGTCCGCTCCGACCTGGCCGACGCTGGCGCGACCGTCGACGGCGGCCCGACCGTCGACCGCGGCCCGATCGCCACTGCCGTGGCCTCGCTGGCCGGGATCCTCGTGCCGCATGCGGGGCTGGTCTTCAGCGGCGGGGTCGCCGCGGCAGCCTGGCACCTCGCGGCCGCAGCGGCATCCGGCGCCCGCGCGACCCATACGGCGGCGGGCACCACCATCGTGCTGCTCGGCACGAACCATCGGGCGCGCTGGCTCGACGGCGTCGGGGTCTGGGAGGCCGGCGCCTGGCGAACGCCGCTCGGCGACATCGAGGTGGACGAGGCGCTCGCCGGGGAGATCCTGGCGTGCGGACCGATGTTCCGGATCGACCGCGATGCCCACCGGTCCGAGCATTCGATCGAGGTCCAGCTGCCGTTCCTCGCGGTCGCGATGCCGGGCGCCCGGATGGTCCCGCTCGCGATCGGGACGGGCACGAGCGCCGGGGCCGAGGAGGCCGGCCATCGTCTGGGTGTCCTGCTCGCGGATCGCCGCATGAGGGGAGGGCAGGACATCCTGGCGATCAGTACGGACATGGCGCACTACCCGTCGGCGAGCGTCGCAGCCCGGGTGACCGAGATCCTGGAGCCCTTCATCCTACGGCTGGACCCGACGGGCCTGGCCGATCGTGAAGCCGAGATCACGCGCTCGGGCCTGGCGGGCGTGGTGTGCGGCATGTGCGGCATCGAGCCGACCGTCGTCGGGCTCGCCGCGCTCTGCGCGATGGGCGTGACGCGCGGTGTCCACGTGGCGGCGGCGACGTCCGCCGACGCCGGCGGCCCCACGGACCGGACCGTCGGGTATCTCTCGGCCGCGTTCAGCAGGTGACGTGCAGGATCGCGTTCGTCGTCCGGAGGTCGGCGGAGGCGAGGAGCGAGCACGCCTCGTCGGTCGGCACGGCGACCAGGTCCACCCCGCGGCGCCGGGCCTCGCTCGCCACATCCGGTTCGATCGGGAGCGCGCCGTCCACCCCGGTCCCGACGATCAGCCGGGCACAGTCCCACGGGATCGGCTCGAGGAGGCTGAGCGGCGTGTGGCCGTAGCGGTCGCGGAGCGGCTTCGAGGCCTTCTTGTGGCGTTTGCCCACACGCCCGTGATCGACGATCACGTCGCGGTCGTAGGACCGCCCGTCGATCTCGATCCGCCCGAACCCGCGAATGCGCGCGTCCATCGGCGATGCCCTCTGCTCAGCCACGACCCTCCGATCCGAGTATGGACCGCACAGCGCCGCCTCGCGGCGGGTCTGACAGATGGGGGTGGTCGCCTCTTTCGTCGGCCGGACGCGTCGCCGTAGCGTCGTGGCCGTGAACCAGCCCGTCGACGTCGCCCCGTTCGAGACCTACCTCGTGGAGCGGTATTGGCCCGGTGTGGACCTTGGGCAGCTTCGTGTCGGTCTGGCGCGGCTGGACGCGACGGCACGTGCGATGACCGCCGAAGGGTCCCTCGTCGAGCACGTGGGTTCGATCCTCATGCCCGTCGACCAGGTGGTGTTCTCGCTCATCGCGGCGCAGGACGAGTCCCTCGTCCGGCAGCTCAACGAGCGTGCCGACCTGCCCGCCGACCGCATCGCCAGGGCGATCGCGCTCCTGACGTCGGCGCCACGTCCCGCCATCGAGCCATAGGAGGAACGACGTGATCCATCTCACCGATCCGCATCCGACCCGACCGATGGCGGTCATCGCCGTCATCCTGATCCTCGGCCTTGCCGGTTGCACGACATCGTCGACGAGCGGCTCGGAGGCGCCGGCCAGTACCGCGGCCCTCCAACGCGGTCGCGTTCCCGTCGGTGGCCATCCCCGCGATCCCGGCGCCGTCGGCCGAGCCTTCGGCAGCACCGTCGGCAAACGATACGCCCTCCGAGCCGGCCTCTTTGGAACCGTCGGCGGTGCCGACCGCGATCGACCCGTGCCAGCTGCTGACGAGCGACGAAGCGAGCCAGCTCACTGGGCACACGTTCGGTCCGGGCAAGGAGGAGACCCTGGATAGCAACGCGAAGATCTGCACCTATGGCGCGAACACCAAGAACGTCTTCATGGTCGAAGTGGCCATCGCGCCCGACGTCGCGACCGCTCAGGCTGAAGAGCAGGCCGCCGAGGCCGATGTCAAGGCCAACGCCGCCGAGATGGGTGCCCACGGGGTCAAGGTCACGAAGCTGCCAGGCTTCGCGCCCGGCGCCGATGCCGCCCTGGTCGACGCGACCATCCAGGTCCAGGGCCACACGATCGGCGGCCGAGCGATCTATGTCCTTCGAGGCACGACGTTCTTCGGCTTCAGCGACCTCGTGCTGGACGGAGCGCCCCCATCGGCCGCGGACGTCAAGGACGAGGCGATGACCCTCCTCGGTCGGCTTCCGTAGGGTCGGGCCCCGGAGCGCGGTCTCTCGCCCGCGACACCATTCAGTCGATCATCACCAGCGGCGCCAGCCCGGACAGGGGGCCGCCCGGGCGTGGCGCCGCCAGCTCGGGCTCGGGGCCGCCGTCTGCTTCGCGAGCCGCGAGCGCGTCATCCAGCTGCTCGACGAGGCTCGGGATGCTCGATCGCAGGGCTTCTCCGTAGGCGTCGGCGACGTGCTGGGCGAGCTCTCGGTCCTTCTTGGCCTTCGGCGCCGCGTACCGCATGTGGATCGTGGTGCCGGTCGGGGTCGGCTCGAATTCCACCGTGTGGAGGAGCTTGAGCGGACCCGCCGGCGTCGCGAGGACCGTGCGGTCGGTGACGTAGTCGTACGGTCGCCAGTCGAGGATCTCCTCGATGACCGCGTCCTTGCCGTGCATGCAATGGTTCGCGGAACCGGGTCCGCGGCGGCCGCCGGTGGCGCCCTTGATCTCGACCTCGGTCACCCACGGCTGCCATGACATCCGTTGCCCGGGCTTGGTGAGGAACTCCCAGGCGACCTGCGGCGGAACGTCGGTCGGCACCGTGATGGACAGGATGGACGCATCCGGCGCGACGAAGACGCGGCCGCGCGTCTCCTCTTCCTGCCATCGACGCTCCAGGTCCAGCACCCACACCGCGACCTCGCCGATCCGATCGTAGGTCTCGGCGTGCCGGCGCATGCCGAGCGCGACGGGGTCGAGATCCGAGGCGTCGATGCAGGCCTGGCTGAAGAGGGCGTAGGCGTCGATGCCCAGCCTCTCGACCACATCGTTCTTGAGCAGCCGGTGGACGACGATCACGTCCGACCCAAGGAGCTCCTGGCTGCCGGCGACCTTCTGGTGGATCGCCGCGCCGTGGTGGACGACGAACTTGAGGTCGAGATCGGGGATCCGGGAGCACGCGTTGCACTCGCACGACGTCGCCTGGCGCACGTCCCGGCGACGCCGCCGGAACCCGAAGTAGCAGCGCTCGATGGTGTCGAGGAGCATCGAGCCGTCGATGCGTTCGGCGGTCATGTACGTGAACGCCGCGTCCCCCTCGAGCTTGGCGAGCCGGAAGTTCGGCCGCAGCGCGCTGACGACGGCGCCAACGAGGTCGGCGAGGATGTCCTGCGCGTGATCGAGCTCGACGTCGACGAGGTAGCCGGTGTACCCCGAGATGTCCGCGATCAGCAAGCAGGTCGGTTGCGCGCTCGTGAGCATGGCTCCTCGTCGAATCGGGGCCGCGCCGGGTCGTCACTATACGTCTGCGTCGAGCCGCCCTCGGGCGCGGGCAAGTCTGGAGGTTCAACGAGCATGACGGCCGAGTCCCCGGTGCTGCGCAAGCACGGCAACTCCTACGAGATCTTCATCCTGGTCCTGACCATCTTCTCGCTGGTGATCATGGCCCTGCTGCTGCTGCCGATCACGCCGGCAGAGCGCGACCTGCTGACGCTGTACGACAACATCGTGTGCGTGGTCTTCCTGATCGACTTCGCGTACAACATCACCGGGTCCAAGCCGAAGCGGGCGTACTTCGTGAGCCAGCGCGGATGGCTCGATCTCCTCGGCTCGATCCCGAGCTTCGGCTTCTTCCCGGCCACGGCCCTGCTCCGCCTGTTCCGTCTCAGCCGGCTCGCCCGGATCACCCGGCTGCTGCGCGGGCAGGCCGGCAAGGACCTCGTGCTCGACGTCCTCCACAACCGGAGCCAGTACGCGGCCTTCATCACGATCCTGCTCGCCGGGATCGTGCTCAGCGTCGCGAGCATCCTGGTGCTCGAGTTCGAGTCCCGCGGACACGGCAACATCGAGACCGGGGGCGACGCGATCTGGTGGGGTCTCGTGACGATCACGACCGTCGGCTACGGCGACTACTACCCCATCACCTTCCTGGGACGGGTCACCGGCGTGTTCGTCATGTTCGCCGGCATCGGGATCATCGGCGCCCTCGCGAGCATCCTGGCGAGCCTGCTGGTCTCGCCGCCGCCCGCCGACGAGCCCGCCGCGGAGCCGGAGACAGCAGCGGCCGGAACGCCGGCGCTCGATGCGGTTTCCGCCGGCGCGATCGCCGAGCAGCTGGCCGGGCTCCGGGCCGAGATCGCCGGCCAGCGAGCGGAGATCGCCGCCCTTCGCGCGTCACTCGGTGCCTAGGCGAGGTGCAGCTGCTCCGCCTGTCGACGAAGCTCGTCGCGGTAGTCCGGGTGGGCGATCTGGGTCAGGGCGAGCGCCCGTTCGCGCAGGCTGAGCCCGAACAGCTCCGCCACGCCCCACTCCGTGACGACCGTTCGAACGTGGGCGCGCGTGGTGACCACGCCGGCGCCCTCGCGCAGGTGATCGACGATCCGTGACGCCGTTCCTCCGGTCGCGGTCGACGGCAGCGCGATGATCGACCGGCCCTCCGGCGCCAGGGCGGCGCCGCGGATGAAGTCCATCTGCCCGCCGACCCCCGAATAGACCGAGTGCCCGATGGAATCGGCCACCACCTGCCCGGTCAGGTCCACCTCGATCGCCGAGTTGATCGAGACCATCCGCGAGAAGGAGCGGATGACGTGGGTGTCGTTCGTGAAATCGACGGGCCGCATCTCGACCATGGGGTTGTCGTGAACGAAGTCGTAGAGGCGGGGCGAGCCCATCATGAACGCCGCCACGATCTTGCCGCGGTTGCGTTCCTTGGCATCGCCGGTGACCACGCCGGCCTCGACGAGCTCCATCACGGCGTCCGTGAACATCTCGGTGTGGATCCCGAGGTCGTGTTTGTCGGTGAGAGCCAGGGTGGTCGCCGCCGGGATGGCCCCGATCCCCAGCTGGAGGGTCGCGCCATCGGGCACGAGTTCCGCGACGTGCTCCCCGATCCGCCGCTCCACATCCCCGATGCGCGGGCTTGCGACGGGGTACGGCGGCACGTCCACCTCGACCGCCAGGTCGATGTCGTTGACGTGGATGAAGCTCTCGCCGAGCGTCCGCGGCATCGACTGATTGATCTGCACGATCACGGTCTTCGCCGCATCGATGGCCGCGTGCATCGCCTCGACGCTGGTCCCGAGCGAGCAGAAGCCATGGGCGTCGGGCGGCGTCGCGTTCACGAAGACCACGTCGAGCGGGAGGGCACCAGATCGGAACAGGCGTGGGACGTCGGATAGGAAGATCGGGACGTAGTCGGCCCGGCCTTCGTTGACCGCCTTCCGGGCGTTCGGTCCGACGAACAGCGCTCGATGCCGAAAGTGGCCCTCCATCTCGGGCGCCAGGTGGGGCCCGGGCCCCTCGACGTGGAGGTGGACGACCGTGACGTTCTCGAGCTCGGGCGCGCGGGCGACGAGCGCGTCGAGCAGGACCGATGGTGTGGCAGCGGCGCAGTGGAGATACACCCGGTCGCCGGACCGCACGACGTCCGCGGCTTCCGAGGGGGAGACGACTCGCATGCCTTAAGGCTACGCGCTCACTCCCCGGCCGCGCGCGGCGGTACGAACCGAGGCGGCGCGAGATCCGCCACCGGGGCGGGCCGGCCGAGCAGATAGCCCTGGCCCAGTCCGACGCCGATCGATCGGAGCGCGTCCCGTTCGGCGACCGTCTCGATGCCTTCGGCGATTCCGCCACATCGTCGAGCTGAAGCCCCAGTTGGTGGACCGGATCAGCCGGGTCATCAGCGACGGTGGGTTCTCGATGGTGTTCCAGCCCATCGTCGATCTCGCGGTGCGGGGACTCAGGCGGAGGCCGGACACCGCTGGCTAGCGTACGTCCGGCCGAACGCAAGCGTCAATCTATAGTTGACTCTCTCGGTGCTGCACGCCGGGGCGGTGGCGCCGGTCGCACGAGGCACGAGTGGCTAGTGGCGACCCGCGTCGAGCGCTTCGCGGGACAACTCGTAGGCCCGGGCCAGGTCGCCCTGCTGGGCGAGGAGGTCGCTCCACTCCCCGAGCACGGCCTGGAGCTGTCCGCGGCGCCCGAGATCCCGGGCCAGCGCGGCCGTCCGGTCCAGCGTCGACGCAGCCCCTGCCGCGTCCCCGACCGCGCGCTGCGCGCGAGCCAGGGTCAGGCCGGCCGTGATCGCGGCCCGTCGGTCGCCGCTCTCTTCGGCGAGGGCCAGCGATCGCGTCGCGAGCGTCGCGGCGTCGGCGCCGCGCCCGTCGGCAAGCGCGATCTGGCTCTCCGTGTCGGTCACGTGTGACGAGCCATCGACGATCGTCGATCCCTTCGAAGTAGGCGCGAGCCACGGCCGCATGCCGCTTGGCGGCCTTCGAGTTGCCGAGCGCGAGTTGGACGAGCGCGAGTTCGTTCTCGAGCGACGCCGCCTCGCCATCCGCTTCAGCCGCGCGGAACCGGGCGAGGCTCTGGGTCCCCGTCGTGATCGCCGCCTCGTAGTCGCCAAGGCTGTTGTAGCTGATCGCGAGCGAAAACAGGAAGACGGCCCGTTTGCGATCGTCGAGCTCCCCGACCATCGCTCGCGCTCGTTCGAGGTACGCCAATGCCCGCTCCGGCTCGTCGTCGCGCGAGGTGACCATCGAGAGGGCGATGAGCACCCGCACGTGGAAGTCAGGCTCGACCGCGAGGCCGGCGGCGATCCCATCGAGGAGCTGTCGCAGGACTGCGGCCGCCTGATCGCCCTGCTCCATCTCGTAGAGACCGTAGGCTTCCCAGTACGTCGCGAGGGCGGCCTCGGTCTCGCGATGGTGCACCCGGAACGACGTCGCCGCCTCTGACGCGGCCCGGACCGCCTCCTGTCCGCGATCGAGACGAGCGAATGCCTCCGCTAGACCGAGAAGTAGCTCGGCCCGGGTTCGGTCTGTCGGTCCCGCGTCGAGGAGCGCGGTGTACGCGTCGATCGCCCCCACCCAGTCGCCGGAGGCAAGGCGCAGGTCCGCTTCGAGACGGGTCCACGCGGGCTCACCGTCGGAAAGGAAGCGTTCCATCGGCAACTGGAGACGCTCGGCGAAGAAGTTGAGGGCCGCCATCGACGGCTTGGACAACCCGTTCTCAAGGGCGCTGACGTACGCCTTCGTATACCGACCGGCCGCGAGCTGGGCCTGAGTCATCCCCGCCTCGAGGCGGGCCTTCCGCAGACGGGCTCCGACACGCTGGGCGAGGGGTCGATCCTCGGCCGCGTGCGACCTGCGGCGTGACGGTGATGCCGCGCGGCTCATGGTTCCTCCAGGGTTGCGTCCACGGAGCGAAGGATGTCCGCGGCCGAAGTATCCAACCGTCGGGCAATGATTAGCAAGCTTGCGAGCGACGGCGTCAGCCGGCCACGCTCGACGAGCGACAGGAATGCCCGGCCCATGGGTCGGGCCGCCGTCTCCTGGGTCAGCCCGAGTTCCCGTCGTCGACGCCGGATCTCGCTCCCCAGGGCTCGGGCGAAGGCCGTTCCCGTGCCGGCCATCGTCTGTTTAGCAATAGTTGACTTTCTCACAGCGAGAGCATAACCTAACCGTGGAGCCCACGCCCCGGCACCGAAAGGAGCCGGAGTCATGTTCCACGGTCGTGCCCACCAGATCCGTTCCCTCGTCACCGCGATCGCGGTCGCCTCGCTCGCCGTCCTCATCGCGGCATCGTCCGTCCTTGCGGGCTCGGGCGGAGGGCCCTTCCCGCACTAGGCGCGTACCGACGTCCCCAGCTGAACCATCCCCAGCGACTCGCTCGACGCGAACCTATCGTGACCATCCGCCGGGGCGAGGGCTCCCCCGTCACCCAGGATCCGACCGGCCGGGTCCCGATCCGTCGGGCGACCTCGATAACCGTGCATCGAGATAGTTCACGACATCGTGTACTATTCACGTGTGAGTGAAGTATCACCCGGCTACGGATCGGCCGGGCCTACACCCCCCGACCTCGAGATCGTCGCGCGAGATGTCATGCGCATGTTCGCGCCGCCCCCGACGCGAACGCCGCTGCCGGCCCGTGACCTGACGTTCGGCCAACTGCGCCTCCTGGTGCTGCTGCATCGCCAGGGCGCGCAGCCGATGCGGCGGATCGCCGAGCTGTTCGACCTGACATCGACCGGAGCCACCGGCCTCGTCGAGCGTGTCGAGCGCCACGGCCTCGTCGAGCGGCGCCATCGCGCCGACGACCGACGCGTCGTCGAGTGCGACCTGACCGCGGAGGGGCGACGCGTCGTCCTGCAATTCGCCGGCCTGCGGTTGGCCGAGATGCAGCGGATGTTGTCGGTCCTCGAGCCGACCGAGCTCGCGACCTTCCATGGACTCGTGCTGACGATCACCGAACGGCAGGCCCGCGGATGACCCTCGTCCGATTGTTCCGTCGCTACCTGCGCCCGTACTCACGACCGATCGCCCTGATCCTGTTCCTGCTGCTCGTCCAGGCGATCGCGACCCTCTATCTGCCGGAGCTCAACGCCGACATCATCAACAACGGCGTCGCCAAGGGCGACACGGCCTACATCCTGCAAGTGGGCGGCGTGATGCTCCTGGTGAGCGCCGTCCTCGGGATCGCCGCGATCATCGGCGTCTACTTCAGCGCCGGGGTCGGCATGGCCTTCGGCCGGGATGTGCGCGGCGGCATCTTCCGCGCGGTCCAGTCGTTCTCCCAGGCCGAGCTCAATCGGTTCGGCACGCCGTCGCTGATCACCCGGAACACGAACGATGTCCAGCAGGTCCAGATCGTCGTGCTGATGGGCTTCAACGTGATGATCCTGGCGCCGATCATGGCCGTCGGCGGTGTGATCATGGCCCTCCGTCAGGACGTCCCGCTCGCCGGCATCCTCGTGGTGATCCTGCCGATCATGGCGCTCGTCATCGGGGTGCTGCTCGCGCGCGCGGTCCCGCTCTTCCGCGCCCTCCAGGTCCGCATCGACCGCATCAACCAGGTCACGCGGGAGACGCTCGCGGGCATCCGCGTCATCCGGGCGTTCGTGCGCACGACGCACGAGGAGGCCCGCTTCGACGTCGCCAACCTGGAACTGACGTCGACGGCCGTCCGGGTGAACCGGCTGTTCGCCCTGCTGATCCCGATCCTGATGCTCATCTTCAACCTGTCGTCGGTCGCGATCCTGTGGTTCGGGAGCCTGCGCGTCGACAGCGGCGAGATGCCGATCGGCAACCTCATCGCCTTCCTCCAGTACGTCGCCCAGATCCTGATGGCCGTGATGATGGCCGTGATCATGTTCGTCCTGGTGCCCCGGGCCGCCGTGTCGGCCGAGCGCATCAACGAGGTCCTCGCCACGGTCCCCGCCATCGCCGATCCCCCCACCCCGATCCCGGTCCCCGGTTCCGGCGCCGGTCGGACGCTCGAGTTCCATGGCGCGACCTACGCCTACCCGGGTGCCGAGGACCCGGTCGTCCGCGACATCTCGTTCACGGCGCGTCCCGGTCAGACGACGGCCATCGTCGGGAGCACGGGGAGTGGCAAGTCCACCCTGGTCGCGCTCATCCCCCGCTTCGCCGACCCGACCGCGGGCTCGGTCCGGATCGACGGCGTCGACATCCGCGACCTCGAGCGGGCGGATCTCTGGGAGTCGATCGGCCTCGTCCCGCAGAAGGCGTTCCTGTTCGGCGGGACCATCGCCTCGAACCTCCGCGTCGGCGCGCCCGACGCGACCGAGGAACAGCTCTGGGAGGCGCTTCGCGTGGCGCAGGCCGAGGACTTCGTGCGCGCCATGCCGGGCGGACTCGACGAGCCGGTGAGTCAGGGCGGCTCGAATCTGTCGGGGGGCCAGCGCCAGCGGCTGGCCATCGCCCGGGCCCTCGTCAAGCGCCCGCCGATCTACGTCTTCGACGACAGCTTCTCGGCGCTCGACTACCGGACCGACGCCAACCTCCGCGCGGCGCTCGCGACCGAGGTCACCGGAGCCACCGTGATCATCGTCGCGCAGCGGGTCGGCACGATCCTGCATGCCGACCAGATCGTGGTCCTCGAGGAGGGCCAAGTGGTCGGCATCGGCACGCACACCGACCTGATGAACACGTGCGAGACCTACCGCGAGATCGTGCTGTCCCAGCTCACCGAGGAGGAGGCGGCATGATGGGCGCGCGGCCCGGCGGACCGGGCGGCCGGCCGCCGATGCGCGGCGGCATGGGCGGTCCGTTCGGCGGTGGGATGCTGCCGCCCGAGAAGGCGCGCGATTTCGGGGGCACCTTCCGCCGCCTCGTCTGGACGCTGCGGCCCGAGGCCTGGCGGATCGCCATCGTCATCCTCTTCGCGATCGTCAGCGTCTTCTTCACGGTCATCGGACCGAAGATCCTGGGTGCGGCGACGAACGTGCTGTTCGAAGGCGTCGTCGGCAAGCAACTGGGCGCCGCCGGCGTCCCCGCCGGGACGAGTCCGGAGCAGGTCGATGCGATGCTCCGCGGCGCGGGCCAGGACCGGATCGCCGACATGCTCTCGACCATGCACGTGGTGCCCGGGACCGGCGTGGACTTCACCGCGCTCGGGCAGATCCTGATCCTGGCGACGGTGGTCTACATCCTCAGCTCGGTCTTCAGCGGGATGCAGTCCTGGATCATGGCCGGCGTGTCGCAGCGGACGGTCTACCGGCTGCGCCGCGACGTCGACCACAAGATCGCCCGCCTGCCGCTGCGGTACTTCGACTCGCATCCGCGCGGGGACACGCTCAGCCGGATGACGAACGACATCGACAACATCGCGACGTCGCTCCAGCAGACGATGACCCAGCTCATCACGGCCGTCTGCACGATCGTGGGCGTGCTCGTGATGATGCTGTTGATCAGCCCGCTCCTCGCGGTCGTTTCGCTGCTCACGGTGCCGGTCTCCATCGTGATCACCATCGCCATCGCCAAGCGGTCGCAAACGCAGTTCGCCGCGCAGTGGGCGCGGACCGGGGCCCTCAACGGCCACATCGAGGAGATGCACACCGGGCACGCGATCGTGAAGGCGTTCGGGCGTCAGGACGAGGCGATCGAGGAGTTCGACGAGAAGAACGAGGCGCTGTACCAGGCCAGCCGAAAGGCCCAGTTCCTCTCGAGCACGATCCAGCCGGCGCTCCAGATCGTCGCGAACATCAACTACGTCGCGATCTGCGTGATCGGCGGGCTCCAGGTCGCTTCGGGGCAGATGAGCCTGGGCGACGTCCAGGCGTTCGTCCAGTACTCCCGCATGTTCACGATGCCCATCACCCAGACCGCCACGATCGCCAACGTCATCCAGTCCGCCATCGCGTCGGCGGAGCGGGTCTTCGAGCTGCTCGACGAGACCGAGGAGGTCGCCGACCCGGCGGAACCGGTCCGCCTGGCGGCGCCGGCCGGCCGCGTCGAGCTGCGCGACATCTCGTTCCGCTACGAGCCGGACCGACCGCTCATCGAGCACCTCGATCTCACCGTCGAGCCCGGGGAGACGGTCGCGATCGTCGGCCCGACCGGGGCCGGCAAGACGACGCTCGTCAACCTGCTGCTGCGCTTCTATGACGTCGACGACGGCACGATCCTGATCGACGGCATCGACGTGCGGACGCTGACCCGCGACGACCTGCGCTCTGCGTTCGGGATGGTCCTGCAGGACACGTGGCTGTTCAACGGCACGATCCGCGAGAACATCGCGTACGGCGACCCGTCCGCGAACGAGGAGCACATCCTCGCCGCGGCCGCCGACGCTCATGTCGATCACTTCGTGCGGACCCTGCCCGATGGCTACGACACCGTCATCGACGACGACGCGACGAACGTGTCGCAGGGCGAGAAGCAGCTGCTCACCATCGCCCGGGCGTTCCTCGCCGACCCACGCATCCTCATCCTCGACGAGGCGACCAGCTCGGTCGACACCCGCACCGAAGTGCTCATCCAGCGGGCGATGAACCGCCTGATGAAGGGTCGCACGAGCTTCGTGATCGCCCATCGCCTCTCGACGATCCGTGACGCCGACACGATCCTGGTCATGGACCACGGCCGCATCGTCGAGCACGGCACCCACCAGGGCCTGCTCGCCAAGGGTGGGTTCTACGCCGACCTGTACGAGAGCCAGTTCGGCGAACCGCTCGAGGCCGCGTCCTAGGCTCGGCGGGGCCGCCGTCGGCGGGCGCGGGTCCGGCCGGTGGCCATCGAGACGGCGAGGCCGGCCATGAACGAGGGGCCGATCCAGCCGACCGTGGGCACCGCCCGCGGCGTGACGATGGCGGCCGCGGGCGCGTCGGACGTCGTGGTCGTCGACGCCGTGGTGGTCGTCGCCGACGGCACGGGCTGGATCGAGATGTAGCGGCCGTCCCAGATCATCCGCTTGGGGGCGTAGCGCCAGGGCGTGAAGAACTTCCGGAACTGGCTGACGGTCAGCTTGGTGTTCGGTCGCATGTCGTAACCGTTCCTGCTCTGCAACCCGTAGAGCGGCCCGACCACCCGGACGCTCGTCACCGTGAAGTGGCTGGTCTTCGCCGGGTCGGCGGTGGCCTGGAACCCGACCAGGATCCAGGCGTGGTTGCCGCGCGAGACCGTCACGCCCACCGGGAGGTTCGTCTGGCGCATCCGGGTGACCGCGTGCCGAAGGGCGCTCGAGAACGTGCTGCTCGACACGAGCCGATAGCGCGGATCGACGTAGTGCGCCATCCCGGCCGCCCAGCCCTGGGCGTCTACCCCGGCCGAGAGCGGGAGGGTGTAGCGGTTGTGCCGGCGCATCCACTCGAAGTAGTGGCGCTGGTTCGCGGTGGTGTGGTCGCGGGTGCCGCGGACGATGTTG
This sequence comes from uncultured Chloroflexia bacterium, assembly GCA_963755115.1. Taxonomy (GTDB): domain Bacteria; phylum Chloroflexota; class Limnocylindria; order Limnocylindrales; family CSP1-4; genus SPCO01. Next base: position 55,441 of record CAVWIK010000002.1, on the reverse strand, counting down.
CGGATGATCTGGATGTCCGCGGCCGTGCACCACAGCCAGGTCTTCTGCGTCGTGAAGGCGCCGGAACGGTAGAGGCTGATCCCGCCGGTCCACGACGACAGCGCCTCGGCAGCGGGCGGCGGCGCGACCGCGACCGCCCCGACGGCACACGCGAGGGCGAGGGCGATGGCGAGCGGGCGACGCCCGAGGCGCCGCTGACGCCCGATGGGCGCCGACGGTCCGGCCATGGCGTCACCCTGCCACAGGTCGCCGGATCGTGCCAGCGTGGGCTAGGCCGTGGCCGCCAGGTGGTCGGGGTGGTCGAGCGGGAGATGCCGCGCGGCGAACGCTCGCTCGGACGCGAGGGTGGTGCGCACGGCCGCCTCGGGATCGCGGCCCTCGATCAACGCGAGGACCGCTTCCGAGCAGGCGTCCTCCCAGCGCGTGTCACGGATCGTCGCGAGGTGGTCGTCGCGCCGGATACCGATCTCACGGAGGATCTCCCACGCGCGTTCGAACAGTGGGTGGTGCGCATGCGAGGCCGGCAACGGGGTCGTCTCCGGGGCCCGGCGTGCCGCTCGACGGCGTCGCTGGGCGAGCAGCCGGTCGGGGTTGGCCGCGCGCCACCGAAGGCGCCGCGCCCGCTCACCGGCGGCGTGGGCCTGGCGCCAGGCCCGGAAGTACTCCGGGGACCGCCGGCGGAGCCGGCGCTGGGCGTCGCGGACCTGCTGGCGGCGACGCTCGCCGTGGCGGGCCCGGTAGCGGGCCTCGCGCTCGCGGGCTCGGCGTCTTGCGGCCTCGGGATCGTGGCAGGTCCGTGCCCTGGCCTGATGGACGCCAAGGGCAAGACGGTTCATGAAGGTCCGACCGCAGGTCGGGCAGATTTCTGTCGACATGATCTCCGGCGTGCGGGCAGCACACGGCTGACCGCCACGCACAAGCCGGAGGGCGCGCCACCACGCCGCGGTGGCTCCTGGGCGGAGCCGGGCGGGCGTCGACGCTCACCGTACGAGAGGGAGAGCCGGGGGCTGCGAGCGCCCCGCACATGTGCGGCGGGACGCGGGGGTTTTTGGTCGGCACCGTTGGGGGACGGCGCAACGGGCTCGCAGGGCCCACGTCGCGTGGCGACGACCAAAGGGTACACAAGATCGCGCGATCCGGTGCGAGCGCGCACCGGCGCCGTGCGGTCGCCCCCGGGTCCGGCCCGGTGCGACCGTCAGGACTGCCCGGCTCGCCATCGGCCGCGTGCGGTAGGCTCACGGCCGCGACGCCGGCCCGGGACCGGCGCAGCTCGGAGGGTGCGATGCGGCCGCGACTGACCGTCCTCGACGACGCCCTCATCGGCCGGATCCTCGACGAAGCGAAGCGGGTGCTCGCCGAGGTGGGGATGGAGATCCGCGGTCCCGAGATGCGTCGCCGGCTCCTCGAGCACGGCCTCCCGCTCGACGCTACGGGCGAGCGCGTCCTGTTCCCGCGAGATGTCGTCGAGCGGGCCATCGCCGACGCCCCGAAGGCCTTCACGCTCTACGACCGCGCCGGGAACCCGCATGCCGACCTCGGGGGCGACCGGGTCCATTTCGTCCCGGGCTCGTCCGGGCTCAAGGTCCTCGATCATCGGACCGGCGAGACCCGCCTGGCGGATTCGACCGACTTCGTCGAGTACGTCCGCCTCGCCGACGGCCTCAAGCACATCGCCTATCTCGCGACGGCGTTCTCGACCAACGCCGACATCGAGGCCCAGGTCTCGGACGCGTGGCGTCTGTACATGACCCTGACGAACTCGCTCAAGCCGGTCGTGTCGGGGGCATTCACCGAGCACGGCGTCCCGCGGATGGTCGAGATGATGCAGCTCTTCCGGGACGACCGCGCCGACCTCATCGCCCGCCCGATGAGCATCTTCACGATCACCGCGACCGGCAACTTCCGGTACAGCGAGGACTCGTGCCAGAACCTCATCGACTGCGTCGAGGCGGGCATCCCCGTCGAGATCGTGCCGGTGACGCTGATGGGGCTGATCGCGCCGGTCACCACGGTCGGGGCCACGGTCTTCCATACCATCGACGTGCTGGCCGGCATCACGATGGCCCAGGTCCTGCGGCCGGGGGCGCCGGTCCTCTTCGGCGGGGCGCCGGCGACGTTCCACATGAAGATCGCGTCCTCGCCGATGGCCGCCATCGAGGCCCTGCAGCTCGATGCCGCGTACGTCGGTGTCGCGAAGGCGCTCGAGCTGCCGTGCCAGTCGTACATGGCCCTCTCGGACGGCCCGATCCTCGACGCGCAGGCGGGCGCGGAGACGTTCGGCTCCGCGCTCATCGCGGCGCTCGCCGGGGTCAACTCCGTCTCCGGACCCGGGATGCTCGACTTCCTGCTGGTGTTCAACCTGCCGAAGCTCGTCTTCGACGACGAGATGTGCGGCCAGGCGCTCCGCTTCGTCCGCGACATCCACCCGATCGATGACCTGCCGGTCGGTCCGCTCATCGACCAGCTGATGGCCGACCAGCACCTGATCATGGCCGACCACACGATGGCCCACTGGCCGGACGAGCTGTATCTGCCCTCCTCGATCGTCGACCGCGACAACCGCGAGCAATGGACGAAGCTCGGCGCCAAGGACACCTACCAGCGCGCGAGCGAGGAGGTCGACCGGCGTTTGGCCGCGTATCGACAGCCCGAGACGGACCCCCGCGTGGTCGACGAGCTGCAGCGGATCATCCGCGCCGGCCTCGTCTCGCAGACGGCGCTCCCCGAGCTCCCGCCGGCCCCGGAACCGACCGCCGAGGCGCTGGCGGCGACCGCGGGGCCCGTGCGCCGACGCAACCTCCGCCGGGGCGGCTGACGATGGCGCCTATCGGTGACCGGCGCGACCGCGGACGCCCGGCTCGGTCGCTCGCTCTTCGACCCGACCGTCCGCCTGCCCGTCTTCGTGCTCCGGGAGTCGGCGCTGGCCCACGACGTCGCGGTCCTCGCCGACTTCTGTCGCGACCGCGGGGTCTCGTTCGCGCCCCACGGCAAGACGACCATGGCGCCGGCGATCTTCCGCCGGCAGGTCGATGCCGGCGCCTGGGCGATCACCGTCGCCCATCCGTGGCAGGCCGAGGTGGCAGTCGACGCGGGGATCGAGCGGATCCTCATCGCGAACGAGGTCGTCGACGAGGCCGGGCTCGACTGGATCGGCGGCATCCTCGACGCCGGTGGCCCGGAGCTGCTGGTCCTCGTCGACTCGGTCACCGGCGTCGAGCGGATGGCGCGCCGGCTGGCGGGGCGGATGCGCCCCCTGCCGGTCCTCATCGACGTCGGGGTGCGCGGCGGCCGGACCGGGGTCCGGACGCTCGACGAGGCGGAGGCCGTCGCGGCCGCCGTGGAAGCAGCTGCCCCGGCGCTGCGGCTCGCGGGCGTCTCGCTCTACGAAGGCGTGGTCGGTGGCGACACGCCCGAGGCCAGGCTGACGGCCGTCCGCGGGATGACCACCGTGGCACGAGAGGTCGTGGAGCGCATCCAGTCGCGGCTCGATCGGTCCGGGATCGCCGAGATCGTCGTGACCGGAGGCGGCAGCACGTATCCCGATGTCGTGGCCGAGGAGCTGGGCCGGCCGTGGACGACGAGACTCCCCGTCCGCGTCGTCCTGCGCAGCGGTGCCTACGTCACCCACGACCACGGCCTCTACGAGCGCGGCTCGCCCTTCGGCATGCGCGCGGCGCCGGGGGCACCGCGACTCGAACCCGCCATCGAGGTCTGGGCACCGGTCGTCTCCGCGCCGGAGCCGGGCCTCGCGATCGCCGGTGCCGGCCGCCGTGATCTCCCGGTCGACCAGGACCTGCCCGTGGTCGTGCGGATCCGGTCGGCTGCCGACGGCACGGTCCGGGCCGCCGAGCCGGGCTTCCGCGTCACCAAGCTCAACGACCAGCACGCGTTCATCGCCCTCGAGGGCGACGCCCGGCTGGCCGTCGGGGACCTCGTCGGGTTCGGCATCTCGCACCCATGCACGGCGTTCCAGCTTTGGCGCGAGGCCCTCGTCATCGACGACGCAGGATCGGGTCATCGACGTGTACGAGTTGCGGTTCTAGCCGCTGAGACCGGCTTCGATCTCACGCTTGCGTCGGGCGACGAAGGCGTCCAGCGCCTCCTCGATCGCCGGGTCGAGGGCCGGCGGCACGTGCTCCTCGAGCAACCGCTTCCAGAGCGCATTGGCCCGCTCGGTCGCGGTCTTCGCGCCGTCGGCCTGCCACGTCTCGAAGTTGCGCCAATCGGAGATGAGCGGCCGGTAGAAGGCATGCTCGTACCGTTCGAGCGTGTGCGCGGTCGAGAAGAAGTGCCCGCCGGGCCCGACGTCGGCGATGGCGTCGAACCCGAGGCTCGCCTCGTCGACGGGGATCGGCTGGAGGACCTCGGCCATCATCTGGAGGATCTCCGCGTCGAGGATGAGCTTCTCGAACGACGCGGTCAGGCCGCCCTCGAGCCAGCCGGCGCCCTGGTAGAGCAGGTTGACGCCACCCATCACGGCCCCCCACACGGCCATCTCCGCCTCGTAGGCCGCCTGGGCGTCGACGACACTCGACGCCGTCGCGTTCGATGAGCGCCACGGCAGCCCGTAGCGCCGAGCCAGCTGCCCGCTCGCGAGCTGGCTCTTGACCGACTCGGGCGTGCCGAAGGCCGGCGAACCGGTCCGCATGTCGACATTCGAGGTGAACGCGCCATACACGACGGGCGCGCCCGGCCGCACGGCCTGCGCGAGCGCCACGAGGAAGAGCGCCTCGGCGTTCTGCTGGGCGATCGCGCCGGCGAGCGAGACCGGGCTCATCGCGCCGGCGAGGGTGAACGGGGTGGCCACGACCGGCTGGCCGTGCTTGGCCATCTCGATCAGCCCGTCCCCCATCGGGCCGTCCAGCCGGAGCGGCGAATTCGTGTTGATGACCGTCATGCACGAGGGCTCGTCCTCGAGGGCGTCGTGGTCGATCCCGCGGATGAGGGCGGCGACGGCCATCGCGTCGTGCACCGGCGTGGCGCCGAAGCCCAGGCACTGCCAGGTCTTGTCGAGCTCCTTGGCGAACGTGGCGTACATGTCGAGGTGGCGGGTCGGGACCGGCAGGTCCGTGGGTTCGAGCGGACCGCCGCCCTCCTGGTGGATGACGTCGAGCGCGGCGATGAGCCGGACGTACTCAACGAAGTCCGCGTAGTTGCCGGGACGGCGGCCACGGTCGAGGTCGGTGGCGAACGCCGGCCCGCCCACGGCCGAGAAGACGAGGTTGGCGCCCCCGAAGACGACATCCCGATCCGGGTTGCGGGCGTGGAGCCGGAACTCGGACGGCGCGGTCCGAATCAGCTCCTCGGTGTGGGCCGGGTCGAGGCGAACGCGTCGCTCGAGTCGGTCGACCCGGGCGCCGGCCGTCGCGAACGCGTCCAGCACGCGGTCACCGAGGACCTCGAACCCGATCTCGGACAGGATCCGCAGCGACGCGTGGTGGATGGCCTCGACCTGGTCGGCAGAAAGGATCTCGAGGGGCCGGAACGGGTTCGTGAGGCGGCGCCAAGGAAGCTGCTCGACCAAGCCGCCGGTCCGACGCGGCCGACGGCGATGGGCCTCAGGGGCCGGCGTGGCGGCGTCGCTCGTGGCGTCGGGCGTGGGGTCGTCCATGTCCGCGTGATGGTAGGAGCCGCGGCCGGATCGCCGGGCGGCCGTCCCGTGCCGTGGCGGTCATCGGCGATCTCTGCACGACCTCGACCGGAGGCCGGGATTCTCATGGATATCTCAGGGTTCGGGCGTGGAATCAGGGGCGAAGGGAGCCGCCGGTCTGTGCGACCACGTGCCGTGGTCTGGCGGCCACGGCTGCATCAGAGCTGGACACGTCGGAAGGAATATCCATGAAGCTGAAGATCGTCGCGGTGCTGGTGCTCGTCGTCGTGGGTGTCGGCGCCGCCGTGTTCGCGCTCGGGGGGATCCAGACCGGGACGGCCGCGAGCACGGAGTACCTGACCAGCGCCGCGACCACCGGCGATGTCACCGATGACGTCGCCGCCACCGGGACCCTCGCGGCTCAGTCGCGCTACGGGCTCTGCCTTCGGGTCGGACCCGTACCTGGTCACCGACAGCAGCACCGCCCCGACATCCCAGACGACCTTCCGCGTCAAGGAGGTCAAGGCCGTCGTCGGCGACAGCGTCAAGAAGGGCGACGTCCTGGCCACGGCCGACACCGCCGACCTCCGACGTCAACTCGCCGCCGCCGAGAACACCCTCGACTCCGCGCGCGTCAGCCTTCGCGTCGCGAACTCGTCGCTGACCGACGCCAAGGACGCCGACGTCACCGCGCAGATCCGCCAGGCCACCATCGGGGTCCTCAACGCTGAGAACCAGCTCGCCCAGGCCAGGCAGGCGGTCAACGACCTCAAGACGCAGATCGCCGCGGCCACCCTGAAGTCGCCGGTCGACGGCATCGTCACCGAGTCGAACATCAGCGCCGGATTCGACGCCCCGTCGGGCACGGCGATCGTCGTCGATTCGCCGGGGTTCCAGGTCACGACCGACGTGGTCGAGAGCGACCTGACCGACGTCAAGGTCGGCCAGACGGCGTCGGTCTCGGTGAGCGCGGTGGACGCCGTCATCGACGGGACCGTGTCCGCCATCTCGCCCGTCGCCGCCACGAGCAGCGGCAACTCCAGCGTCGTGTCCTACCCGGTGACCGTCACCCTCACGGGCGCACCGGCGACGCTCCGATCCGGCATGACGGCCGACGTCACCATCACGATCGCGAGCGCGAACGGGGTCCTGACGGTCCCGGCTGCCGCCCTTCGCGGCACGACCGGGGACTACAGCGTCCTGATCCTCGACGCGGCGGGGCAACCCCAGCCCCAGGCGGTCGATGTCGGGCTCGTGACGAACACGTCGGCCGAGATCAAGAGCGGCCTGGCCGAGGGCCAGGAGGTCGTCACCGGGACCGCCAGCGCCCGCAACGGCACCACGTCGACCGGGAGCTTCGGCGGCGTCGCCATCCCAGGTGTCGGACCGGGCGGCGGGTTCGTCCGCAACGGCAACGGCGGCACTCGCAACGGGAACGGCGGGAACTGACGATGGCCGGGCCGATCATCTCGCTCGACCGGGTGAGCCGGGTCTACCAGATGGGCCACGTCGAGGTCCCCGCGCTGGCCGACGTCAGCCTCCAGGTCCAGGAGGGTGAGTTCCTCGCCATCGTCGGCCCGTCGGGATCGGGCAAGAGCACGATGATGCACATCCTCGGCTGCCTCGACCGGCCCACGGCCGGTGACTATCGGCTGGCCGGGACGCCGGTCGGCGAGCTCGACGACGACGGCCTCGCCCACCTGCGGAGCCGCACCATCGGCTTCGTCTTCCAGTCGTACAACCTCCTGCCACGGACCTCGGCGCTCGACAACGTCGCGACGCCGCTGCTCTACCAAGGCGTCTCCCGCTCGAAGCGGTCCCAGCTGGCCAAGGAGGCGCTCGTGCGCCTCGGCCTCGGCGACCGCCTCGACCACGAGCCGACCGAGCTGTCGGGCGGTCAGCAGCAACGGGTCGCGGTGGCGCGAGCGATCGTCACGGAGCCCGCGCTCATCCTCGCCGACGAGCCGACGGGCAACCTCGACAGCCACTCCGGCGCCGAGGTGCTCGCCCTGTTCCGGGAACTCAACGCCGCGGGCCGCACGATCGTCCTCATCACCCACGACGCCGAAGTCGCGGCGTCGGCGACCAGGCAGATCCACCTGCGTGACGGAAGGATCGCGGCATGAGCCTGCTCGAACTCCTCCGGCTCGCCTTCTCGCGCCTGCGCACGAGCCGCCTCCGCGCAGCGCTGACGATGCTCGGCGTCATCATCGGCGTCGCCTCGGTCGTGGCCCTCGTGGGCGTCGGACAGGGGACGACGACCAACATCACGAACCGGCTCGAACAGCCTCGGTACCAACCTCCTGACGGTCTCGCCGACCGGTGGAGCCTCGACGCTCACCCTCGATGACGCCGACGCGATCGCCAAGCTGGACACGGTCGCGGCGGTCGCGCCGGAGGTCGAGACGAGCCTGTTCGTGCAGGCCGGCGCCAAGAACACGACCACGACGGTCATCGGCACCTCCTCGTCGTACCCGCAGGTGCGCGCATACGAGGTCTGGCAGGGCTCGTTCCTGACCGACGTCAGCGTGGACCAGAACCTGCGTGTCGCGGTCCTCGGCACCACCACGGCCGACGACCTCGGCCTTACGTCGAGTGATCTCGGTTCGACCATCTCGATCGGCGGGATCCCGTTCACCGTGATCGGCATCCTCCAGCCGAAGGGCGGCTCCGGGTTCCAGGACCCCGACGACCAGATCATGGTGCCGGTCGGCGCGGTGCAGAAGTACTTCGTCGGCGGCGACGAGGTCCGCACGATCGGCGTGAGCGTGGCGGATCCGGCCCAGATGGACGCGACCTCGACCGAGATCTCCGCGCTACTGCGGGACCGCCACGATCTCGCGACCGCGGACGACGACGACTTCAACGTCTTCAACCAGACCCAGCTGCTCGAGGCCGCGTCGTCGATCAGCGGGACCCTGACGCTGCTGCTCGGCGGGATCGCCTCGATCTCGCTCGTGGTCGGGGGCATCGGGATCATGAACATCATGCTGGTCTCGGTCCGCGAGCGGACCCGTGAGATCGGTATCCGCAAGGCCATCGGCGCGCGTGGGCAGGACATCCTCGCCCAGTTCCTCGTCGAGGCCCTGACCCTCTCGCTCCTCGGCGGCCTGATCGGCATCGCCGTCGGGCTCATCGTCTCGGCCGGCATCGGCCAGCTCGCCGGCTGGGGTTTCACCTTCAACCCGACCACGGTCGCCGTGGCCGTCTTCTTCAGCCTCGCCGTCGGCGTCGTCTTCGGCGTCTGGCCGGCGCGCCAGGCGGCTCGCCTCGATCCCATCACCGCTCTCCGCTACGAATGACAAGGAGTCACGCACGTGTCCGACGATCCCACCACCTCTCGCCCGAGCTTCCAGCCGGTCCCACCCACGAGTGAACCGCTGCCGCCGGTCGATCCGGTGGCCCCGATGTCGCCAGGCGGCGCGCCCGGCGCAGGCGCGCCGGCGCGCCGGCGCGGGCGGACCGGCCCTCGAGCCGGTGCGACCGGTCCCCGGGCCCCCGACCAAGCCACGCTCCTCGTCGGGTCGCTGGCTCAACCTCCTGCTCGGCGTCGCGGTCGCGGTCGCCATCGGCGGCGTCGCGTTCGCGGTCGGGCGCAGCACCGCGCCGGCCCAGGCCGCCACATTCCAGCGTGGCACCGGACCCGGCAACGGCAACTTCGTGTTCCCCGGCGGCAGCTTCGACCCGAATGCGATTCCGAGCGGCGGCGCCAATGGCGGCGCCAACGGTGGCTTCGCGGGACGGCTCGGCCTCGGCGGCGGTGGCGTGACCATCGACGGGACCGTCGATTCGGTCTCGGCCGACAGCATCACGATCACGACGGCCTCGGGCCAGCAGGTCACACTCTCACTGAGCGGCGACACCACGTACCACACGCAGACCCCGGCATCGGCGTCCGACGTGACGGCCGGCAGCAAGGTCGCCGTCCAGGTCGACATCGCCGGCGGGTTCCGCGGGAACGGCAACAACGGCAACGGCAACGGCGGCAATGGCGGCAGCGGCAATGGCGGCACCGGCAACGGCGCCCCAGCATTCAGCGGGACCGTGTCCTCCGTGACCGTCATCCCCCAGTGATGGGCGTAGGCTGACCACGATGCACCTGCTCGTCATCGAGGACGATCCGCGCCTGAGCCGACTGCTCCGCCGCCTGCTCGAGGAGGACCGCCACGTCGTGGAACTCGCCACCGACGGCGAGACCGCCCTCGAGATCATGTCGGCGACGGACGGCATCGAAGCGATCGTCCTCGACATCGGGCTGCCCGATATCTCCGGGCTCGAAGTCGCCCGTCGCATCCGTTCCTCCGGCTCGGATGTGTCGATCCTCATGCTCACGGCGCGCGACACCGTCGGGGACCGGGTGACCGGTCTCGACGCCGGCGCCGACGACTACCTCGTCAAGCCCTTCGCCTACGAGGAGCTGGCGGCGAGGCTTCGGGCGCTGGGTCGACGCGGCAACGCGTCCCGCCGGCCCGAGCCCAAGCTCGTGGTCGGCCCGATCATCCTCGACGAGACGGCCCGGCGCGTGACCCTCGACGGCAGGCGCATCGACCTCTCGCCTCGCGAGTTCTCCCTCCTCGAGTGCTTCCTGCGCCATCCCGGCCAGACGCTCTCGCGCGACCAGCTGCTCGACCAGGCATGGCCGTTCAGCGTGGCCGTGACGCCCAACGCGGTCGACGCCTACATCCATTACCTCCGCGAGAAGCTGGGGAGTGCGGGCCGCCTGATCGAGACCGTGCGCGGCGTCGGGTACCGGATGGCCGATGCCTGACAGCCCGGTCGCGCCGGACGAACGCAGCGACCTCGAGCGCGCCGCCGACGAGGCCGACGCCGCACTGGTCCGGCGCGTCAATCGGAACCTCGTGCTGTGGAGCGGCGCTCACGACGCTGGTCATCCTCGTCGTGCTGGCGGCGGCGTTGTACTTCGCGGCCGCGAGCTCGCTCGCGAACTCGGGCGTGGCCCAGCTCGACGCCCGCATGGGCCAGATCAAGTCGATCGCGTCGGGCCAGCGGCCGCCCGCCCCGTCCGACGAGGACGACCCGTACGGGTTCATCTTCGGGCAGGGGTCGGGCACGTTCGCGATGATCATGGATTCGAGCGGGAACCAAATCCAGCGGCCGAACTTCCGGGTCCCGCCGGGGTTGCCGGACGCGGGCGCCGCGACGGCGGCCCTGACGAGCGGGCGCGACGTCCGGACCTCGCAGATCCAGGGCACCCCGATCCGTCTCCTCACCGAGCCGATCCAGGACACCACGGGGACCACGTTCCTCATCCAAGTCGTCCAGGACCGGACCGCGGAGCAGAACACGCTCGACGTCATGCTCGCCCTGCTCCTCGTCGGCGGCCTCGTGGTCATCGTCGTGGCCTTCGGCTTCGGGACCGTGTACGCCCGCCGCGCGCTCGTCCCCATCCGCCAGTCGCTGACCAACCAGCGAGTGGCGCTCCGCCGTCAGCGCGACTTCGCCGCCGACGCCAGCCACGAGCTGCGCACGCCGCTCACGGTCATCCGAAGCAGCGTCGAGCACCTCCAGCGCCATCACGCCGAGCCGGTGGGCGAGGTCGGCACCGCCCTGGAAGACATCGACGACGAGGTCCGCCACATGACCGCGATGGTCGAGGACCTCCTGCTCCTGGCCCGCTCCGACTCCGGCGCGATCGAGCTGGAGCGGATGCCCGTCGACCTGGGCGACGTGGTCGCCGACGGGTCGACCGCCCTGGCCAAGCCGGCCGCGGACCGCGGGGTCCGGGTCGAGATCGAGCCGCAGCCCGTCGTGGTGACCGGCGATGCCGCGCGTCTGCGACAGCTGGTGATGATCCTCGTCGACAACGCCATCCGCCACAACCCGACCGGCGGTCGGGTGGGCGTGACCGTTCGTGCTGAATCGAATGGCGCGACGATCACCGTCGACGATGACGGGCCCGGGATCCGGCCCGAGGACCTCCCGCACGTGTTCGAGCGGTTCTATCGGGCCCCAGGCGCCCCGGGTGGCGGGACGGGGCTCGGCCTCGCCATCGCCGCCTGGATCGTGGACCGCCACGGCGGCCGGATCGCGGTGAGCAACCGCGGCGGCGGCGGGGCCCGGTTCCTCGTCTGGCTGCCGACGACCGGCCTCGGGCCGGTGCCGCGCACCGCGCCTCAGGCGGCCGACGCGAGGTAGCGATCCATCCCAGCGGTCCGCACGACGCGGCCGTCGATGGTGATGGCCAGGGCATCGTGCTCGGGCTGCGCGGCCACCCAGCCGAGGCCATCGAGGCCCATCACGAAGGCGGCGGTCGCGTAGGCATCCACGAACCCGAGGCGGGGTCCCACGACGGTCAGGCTTAGGAGTTCGCTCATGGCCGGCTCGCCCGTTCGCGGGTCGACGATGTGGGCGCCACGCTCGTACGTCCCGGACGTCGCCACCGCGCGGTCCGAGACCTCCAGGACGACGGCGACGCGCTGGGCCTCGGTCGGATGTCGGACGCCGACCCGCCACGGCCGACCGGGCGCCGCCCAGCCGCGGGCGATGACGTCTCCGCCGGCATTGATCACGTAGTCGGTCACGCCGGCGTCGTCGAGCAGCCAGGCGGCCTCCTCGACCGCCCAGCCCTTGACGTACGCCGACGGGTCGAGACCGCCGGTGGTGGGCTGGCGGCGGGCATCGAAGGCGCCACCGGTCGTGGTCGCAAGCAGGTCGCAGGCCGCTAGCACGTGTCGGACGTCCGGCGAGCAGTCCGACTCGGCGACCTCGCCGCGGGCGAGCCGGCTGATCTCGCTGTCGTCGCGGTAGGTGCTGAACCGTGCGTCGATGTCGCGCAGATGGGCGAAGACGCCGTCGAGGACGGCGTCGAGGCCGGGGTCCCCGGTGCGATCGCCCCGGATCTCGACCCCGATCGCGGTCCCCATGACGTGCTCGACGCGCGTCGCGGCCACCGTCAGATGCCGGCGGAGTCGAGCGCGGCCTGCAGGCTCTGCGCGTAGGCCAGGCTCGTGTACGTCGCCCCGGACACCGTGTCGATGTTGGCGCTGTTGGCCTGGAGGGCCTCCTCGCGCAGGATCGGCGCGGCCGCGTTCGAGATCCGTCCCGACCGACCACCCGAGGGCAGTTGGATGGCGACGACGTCGACGAGCTTTCCGTTGCTGACCGTGATCTCGACCTGGACCGGTCCGAACTCGTTGTCGACCTCGGGGCCGGTGACGGTCGTGGTCGCCGTGTTCGTCTGGGCGGTCGCGGTCGGGGCGGGCGTCGCGCTCGAGCCGCTCGAGCCCGAGGACCCGGCCGAGCCGGACGTGCCTCTGGTACCGGACCCGGTCGAGTCGACGATCGCGGTCGAGCCGCTGCTCGACCCGCTGGTGTTCTCGACGACCTGGTCCGGGGTCTTGAAGTTGATCAGGACGATGAGCGCGACCGTCGTCAGCGCGAGCGCGATCGCCCCGCGGCGAGGAAACATCGGATCGTCAGCTTGCCGCGCCGGCCGTCGCCTGGCCGATCAGGCTGGCGGCCGCGTCGATCGGGATCGCGAACCCGAGGCCCTCGGCCTGGGCCGAGACCGCGGTGTCGATGCCGATGACGGCGCCGCTCGCGTCGAGCAGCGGCCCGCCGCTGTTGCCGGGATTGATGGCCGCGTCGGTCTGGATGAGCCCGCTGAGCGTCTGCGGCTGGCCCGTCGACTCGTCGGTGACGGTGATCGTCCGGTCGAGCGCCGACACGATGCCCTTGGTCACGGTCTCGGTGAACGTCCCGAGCGGGCTGCCGATCGCGATGGCGGTCTGGCCGACCTGCAGCCCAGACGAGGACCCGATCTTCGCGGCCGTCAGCCCCGTGGCCTCGACCTTGATGAGCGCGAGGTCCTGGTCATCCGAGACCTTGACCACGGTCGCAGGGTACTGCGTGCCGTCCTCGAGCTCGACCGTGAGGGACGTGCTGTCCGCCACGACGTGGCGGTTCGTCAGGATGTAGCCGTCCGAGCTCAGGATGACCCCCGAACCGACGCCCGTCGCCGGCACCGAGAACGGCGAGAACCGACCCTGGCCCTGCGCGACCGTGTCGGACGTGATGGTGACGACCGACTTGGTGGCCTGCGCCACGACCTCGGTGATGTCGGCCGGCTGCGACACGGTCACGGACGCCGGCTTGGCCCCCGCACCGGTCGCGGCTGTCGACGTGGCCGCCGACCCGCTCCCCGCGCCGACACCCGCGACGCCGACGATGACGGCGGTCGAGCCGGACGCCAGGACGGCAGAGAGCAGCGAGACCGCGAGGATCGAACCACCGACGCCTCGGCCGCGCGGGCGCCTGGCGCCGGCCGCGTTCGTCGGGGTCACCCAGGCGGTCGCGGGGACCGGCTCGGGCTCGATGGCCGGCCGGACGGCGCTCGCTGGGACGAGCGGCGGCGGGACGAGGGGCGGCGCGTGGGTGGGGTCGGAGTGCATCGTGTCTTCCATCGGGTCGGTCTCCGGGGCGGTGGTCGGTCCCTCCCCGACTGTGCCCATCAAACGCCTCGTCCGTGAGAGGCTCGTGAGAATTGGACGACGCGGTGGCCGGCAGGCCACCGCGTCGAGGACTTCGGCGCGGGAGGGTCAGCCGGCGTTCGCCGACGGGGCCGGAGACGCGCTCGGCGAGGTGCCGTCCGGCCCCTTGTCGCCGGGCCAGCCCGGGAAGCGGAAGTGGCCGCCGTCACCGTCGAACGACGGGGTCTGGCCACCGGCCACCGACTCGGCGTCGAGCGAACCGTCGCTGCGCTGCGTGCCCTGGGCGACGATCACGTCGCCGACCGCGAGGTCCTTGAGGGTGGCGGTGGTCGACCCGGCCACTCGATACGTCGTCGAGTCGTCGACGTGCAGGACCTGCGTCGTGCCGTCGAAGCGCTGGACGGTGATCGTCGAGCCGTCGATCTTGGTGATCTTCCCGGCGACCGTCGGGAGGACCAGATGGATGTCGGTGATCGTGTACGTGCCGTCGGACTGGCGGGTCTCGCTGAACACGATCTGGTCGCCGACCTTGAGGTCGCCGACGGCGATCGTGGTCCCGGCCCGGGTGATGGTCGTGTCGGCGGTGACCGTGATGGTGCGCGTCCAGCCGTCGTCGGTCTTGAGCGAGAGGTTCGAGCCGTCGATCGCGGTGATGGTCACGCCGCCGAAGCCCAGGCCGGGGCCGTCACCGACCCCCATGCCGAAGCCGCGCATGAAGCCGGGGCCCATGCCCATGTGCATGCCGCCGTCGGGCGCCACGTTCGGGTTCGTCGGGTTGGTCGTGTCCGGGCTCGCGGGCGCCGTGCTCGCCCCCGCGGAGGGGGTCGCCCCGGTCGACGGATCCGTGCCGGTCGAGGGCGACGGCGACGCGCCCATCACCGACAGGACACCGACGGCGAAGAGGAGGGCCGAGCCGAGGACGATCCCGCCTCGGACGGCGGCGTGGCTGAGGATGGGCCGATCGATCTTCTCGGTGAATTCGGCCTGGTCCGGTTCGCGCATACGTGTGTTCTCCGCTGGCAGGTGGGCGTCGGTCGGCATGGATCGATGGATCGATCCGGCCACGAGAGTCTGGCGAGCGATCCTTCGAGGACTCTGAGAGTCGCCGTCGCCGGGTGGTGCATCGCGGCACCGCCCCGATGCGTCCGCGACGCGATCGCTCAGTACGCGAAACGCTCCGCGTGGATCTGTCGCTTCGGGACGCGCAGGTCGGCCAGTGCCTCCTCGACGGCCTGCATCATCGACGTCGGGGCGCACAGGTAGACGTCGCGCTCGGTGATGTCCGGGACGCGGGTGATGAGCGCCCGCGGGGCCAATGGGTCCTCGGGCATCGCCCGCGAGCCGCGCTCGCCGACGAGCAGGTGCAGCACGATCCCGCGCTGGCGAGCCAGTGCCTCGAGCTCCTCGCCGAAGACGATGTCCTGCGGACGGCGTACGCGGTAGATAAGGGTCAGATCGCCTGGACCGCCGGGCAGCGCCTCGAGGAGCGCCCGCAGGGGCGTGATCCCGATCCCGCCGGCGATGAGCAGCACGCGCCGGCGGGTCCGCCGCGCCCCGGTCAGGACCCCGTACGGGCCCTCGACGAAGATGCGCGTCCCGACGCCGATCCGCTGCAATTCGCCGGACCAGTCCCCGAGATCCTTGATCGTCACACGGAGCCAGCGGCCGTTCGGGGCGGACGAGATCGAGAAGGGATGCGCCCGCCACCAGCCGTCGCGGGTCAGGAACCGCCACTGGAAGTATTGGCCGGCCCGGACGGCCAACTCGTCGAGATGGTCGCCGGTCACATACAGGCTCACGACACCGGGCGCCTCGCGAACGATGTTGGCGACCCGCAGCCGGTGGCGCATGGACGTGGCGATCGGATGGCCGATCCGGAAGACGAGGACGAGGGCGATCGTCGCGACGTAGAGCCCGATCCAGTAGATGGACGCGACCTGGTCGTGGACGAAGTCCTTGCCGACGAACAGCTGGTGAAGGAACCCGAGGGCGATCGCGAGATACGCGTACAGGTGGATGCCGTACCAGGTCTCGCGCGAGATCCGACGGCGGGCGGCCCGGGCGGAGCTGATCGCGACGGCCGCGAAGAGCACGGCGCTGGCCGTCGCCATGAGCACGTAGGGGTACGTCGTCACCAGGTCGATGAACTCGCCGACGACGGACTGACCGTCGCCCATCGACCATCCGATCGTCGTGGCGATGACGTGGCCGAGCAGGAGCCAGGCGGTGGCGAAGCCGAGCCAGCGATGCGCCACCGCGAGCCGGTCCATGCCGAACGCCTGGTCGAGCCATGGGCTCCGCGACATCAGCACGAGCTGGATCAGCGCGAGATACGTGCCGTAGAGGGCGGCCAGCTGGCCGACCGCGGTCAGCAGGCCGCCCGGGCGAACCCAGGTCGGCGAGTCCGCCGTGGCGAAGCCACATCAGGCCGATGATCAGGGCCTGCGCGGCCAGGACCGCGACGATATCGACGCCTCGGACTCCCCACGTCCGCGGCAGCGGGACGGGTCGTGCACTCATGGCGGCCTGCGGGCGCGTGGTCATGACTGCGGAGATTGAGGTCGTCGCCTGAGACCATCCTGAGAATCGCCGGACCGTGGACCGGTTCGCGGCGACGGCCGTCTGCCGTAGGCTGTCCATCATGCCGGACCTGGAACCAGCGTGGCCGATCTTCGGCCGCGACGGCGAGGGCGTCGCGTGGCGGCCCGATCCCTCGACCGCTCGGGCGTCGTTCCTGGCGCGGTTCCTCGCGTCGACGGGCGAGGCGACCCTCGATGCGCTCCAGGTGCGCGCCACCGCCGACCCGGCCTGGTTCTGGGGTGCCGCGACCGACGACATCGGGATCCCCTGGACGCGCCGGCCCCGGGAGGTCCTCGACGCGAGTGGCGGACCCGCCTGGGCGCGCTGGTGGGTCGGTGGCGCCTTCGACTACGCGGCGGCCGGCCTCGGTGCCCGGCTGGACCGGTCGCCCGACGAGATCGCGCTCGACTGGGAGGGCGAGGACGGGGCGCTGCGCCGCCTGACCAACGCCGAGCTCGCGGACGCGGTCGAGGTGGCCGCCCGGCGGCTGCGCGCGCTCGGGATCGGCGCCGGCGACCGCGTCGGGATCCTGCTGCCGATGCTGCCCGAGACCGCGATCGCGATGCTCGCCCTGGCCCGGGTCCGGGCCATCTTCACCCCGATCTTCAGCGGCTACGGCGCGCCGGCCATCGCGACCCGGCTTGCCGACTGCGATGCCTCGGTCCTCATCACCGCCGACGGGTTCCTCCGGCGTGGTTCGTGGGTCGCACTCGAAGAGCGTCGCCGACGCGGCGGTCGCCGCGGTGCCGTCGGTGCGGCACGTCCTCGTCGTCCGGCGGGCGGGCGATGCGGTCGACACGCCGTGGACGGCCGGTCGCGACGTCTGGTGGGACGAGTCCGCTCGAGACGCCGGCGACCGAACCAGGCCTCCCCGACCCGCGCGACGTCGACCCCGAGACCCCGTTCATGCTCATCTACACGTCCGGGACGACCGGCCGACCCAAGGGAGCGGTCCACGTCCACGGCGGCTTCCCGATCAAGGCCGCGCAGGACCTCGCCCACCACTTCGACCTCGGCCCCGGCGACAGCCTCTTCTGGTTCACCGACCTCGGCTGGATGATGGGCCCCTGGGCGATCGCCGGGTCGCTCCTGCGCGGCGCCCGGCTCGTGCTCTACGAGGGCGCGCCGGATCTTCCCCGGGCCGGACCGCCTGTGGTCGATCGTCGAGCGTCACCGGGTCACCCATCTCGGCGTCTCGCCGACGGTCATCCGTGCGCTCATGGCCCACGGCGAGGACCCGGTCCGGGCGCACGACCGCTCGTCGCTGCGGGTCCTCGGCTCGACCGGCGAACCGTGGAACCCGGAGCCGTGGTGGTGGTACTTCCGCGAGGTGGGCGAGGGCCGCTGCCCGGTCGTGAACTACTCGGGCGGGACGGAGGTCTCCGGGGGCATCGTCTCGGGCAACGTCATCGGCCCGATCCGGCCGGCCTCCTTCTCCGGGCCGTGCATCGGGACCGCGGCCGACGTCACCGACGAGACCGGGGCGACGGTCCGCGGCGCGGTCGGCGAGCTCGTCATCCGCGCCCCGATGCCGGGCATGACCCGCGGCTTCTGGCGCGATCCCGAGCGCTACGAGGAGACGTACTGGTCGCGCATCCCCGGGACCTGGGTCCACGGCGACTGGGCGAGCATCGAGGCCGACGGGTTCTGGTACATCCACGGCCGCTCCGACGACACGCTCAAGGTCGCCGGCAAGCGGGTCGGACCGGCCGAGGTCGAGAGCGCCGCGGTCTCGCACAAGGCCGTGCTCGAGGCGGCGGCCATCGGGGTGCCGCACGAGATCAAGGGCGAGGTCGTGGTCGTGCTGTGCGTCCTGCGACCGGGCGAGCGGTGACGACGATGCCCTTCGCGCCGACATCGCGAGGACCGTGGCCGACCAGCTCGGCAAGCCGCTCAAGCCCGAGACCGTCGTCGTCGTGCGGGCCCTGCCGAAGACGCGCTCCGGAAAGATCATGCGCCGCGTCGCGCGGGCCAGCTGGCTGGGCCTCGACCCGGGTGACCTCTCGGCGCTCGACGACCCGCTCACCGTCGAGGCGATCCGCGCCGTCGCGCCACCGCACCCGGACTGACCCGCCGCCGGCACCGTATCCTTGGGGCGTGCAGATGACCGCGGCCCCGGAACGCGACATCGTCAGCTGGGACGACCTCGACCGGCTCGTCGCGGACCTCGCCGGCCGGCTGGCCGGAGCCCATTTCGACGTGATGCTGTGCATCACCCGCGGCGGCCTCGTGCCGGCCGGGATGCTCGCCTACCGCCTGCGCATCCGGAACATCCTCGTGGCCGCCGTCGAGTACTACGACGACGCCGGCCAGCCCGGCCCGCACCCGACGTTCCTGCAGTTCCCGGCCGATCCCCTGCTCCGCGGCCAGCGGATCCTGGTCGTCGACGAGGTCTGGGACAGCGGCACCACGATCCACGCCGTCACGGAGCGCGTCATCCAGGCCGGCGGCGTCCCCACGACGGCGGTCCTGCACTACAAGCCCGAGCGGTCCCGGGTCCCGGGCCGCCCCGACGTCTACGCCGTCGAGACCGACCGCTGGGTCGTCTACCCGTTCAAGGCGGGCAGCTGACCCGGACCGACCGGAGGAACGACCATGACCGAACGCACCCGGCTGCTCGTCGGGACCAAGAAGGGCGCCTTCATCCTCGAGAGCGACGCCGGTCGCAGCGACTGGACGATCTCGAAGCCGCTGTGCGAGGGCTGGCCGGTCCACGACCTCATCGTCGAGCCATCGAGCGGGGCGATCCTCGCCGCGGCGGGCAGTCCGTGGTACGGGCCGGCCGTCTGGCGCAGCGACGACGGCGGCGACACGTGGACCCACTCGTCCGCCGGCCTGACGTACGGCGACGATGGCCCGTCCATCGAGACGGTCTGGAGCCTCGCGGTCGCTCCCGACGGAGCGATCCTCGCCGGCGTCCAGCCGGCCGGCTTGTTCCGGAGCACCGACGGCGGCGCGACCTGGTCCCATGTCGAGGGCCTGACGAAGCATCCGACGCGCGACTCGTGGCAGCCGGGTGCCGGTGGCCTGATCCTCCACTCGATCGTCCCCGATCCCAGCGACCCGCAGCGGATCTGGGTAGGCATCTCCTCGGTCGGCACGTTCGAGACGACCGATGGCGGCGCGACCTGGACGCCGCGCAACGTCGGCGTGCGGGCCGGGTTCAACCCCGATCCGTTCCCCGAGACCGGGCAGTGCGTCCACAAGCTGGTCATGGCCGGTGGGGGCCAGACCGACACGCTGTACCAGCAGAACCACTGCGGCGTGTATCGCTCCGACGATGGCGGCGCGACCTGGATCGAGCTGACCGACAATGGCCTGCCGTCCGAGTTCGGCTTCCCGATGGTCAGCCACCCGCGCGACCCCGACACGGTCTGGACGATCCCGCTCAACGGCGCCGACCAGGGTCGGTTCGTGCCGGACGCGAAACCGGCGGTATGGCGGACGCGGGACCGCGGCACCACGTGGGAGCGGCACGCTGACGGCTTCCCCCAGCGTGATGCGTACTTCACGGTCCTGCGCGAAGCGATGGCCCGTGACACGCTCGATCCCGTCGGGATCGCCTTCGGCACCGAGACCGGGCAGCTGTGGCACAGCGCCGATGAGGGACGGTCGTGGCGGATGATCACCGACACCCTCCCGGAGATCTGGGCCGTCGAGGCCGCGGTCGTCCGGGCCTGACGACCGGTCCCCGACCGGCTGAAGACCGTCCAATGGCCATCGTCCTGTTGCCGCGCTCGCTTCTCGCGCTCTTCCCGGGCGCCGAACGCCGCTACGAGCTGGACGGGACCTCGGTCGACGCGCTCATCACCCAGCTCGACGCTCGGGTGCCGGGCGTGCGCGACCGGCTCGTCGATTCCGGGCCGCGACTCCGTCGGCACATCAACGTCTTCGTCGATGGCGATCCGGCCGAGCTGACTACCCCGGTCGGCACGTCGGCCACGGTCCACGTGATCCCGGCGGTGTCGGGCGGCTGACCGACCCCGTCTCGGGCGGCTGACGCCGACTCGAGCGTCAGCTCGACCGGCCGAGCGCGACCTCGATGGGGTCGAACGCGTCGGTCCGCTCGGTCACCGATTCCCGGCCGAGCGCCCGGGCGGCGGCGACGCCGGGTCCGTCGCCGGCGACGGCGCGCCAGCCTCGGTCCGTCAACATCTCGATGGTCGCCATCGCCACGCCGATCGCGCCTCGGGCGTGCTCGAGCGCGAGCCCCGCGAGGTCGGCCGGCTCGCGTGCCGCGCCGACCTCGGCGGCGACCCGGGCCGCGGCGCGCGTCTCCCGGGCGACCGCCTGGGTCCGGCCCGGACGCCGGATCACGATCGCCGCCTCGCCGGCGACGGTCAGCCCGGCCGCGAGGATGTAGGGCCACGCGGCGGCCTGGTCGGGCGGCGCGTCGGGCTCCACGAAGGCGAGCGGGTGATCGGGGTAGAGCTCACGCCGCACGGCGATCTCGGCGATGGACCGGGCGGCCGCGGAGGGCTCGTCGATGATCCATGCCGGCAGGGCCCCGATCGCGATCTGCGAGGTCGGGACACCGTCGGCCTTCGCGAGGGCGACCGCGAGGACCTGGAGGGCGAGGGCTCGGCCGCAACGTGTCGCCGGGTCGGATGGGATCCCGACGCGAAGGTCGGGCGCCACCACGAGCGACCCGGCCCCGATCAGCAGGATCGTGCCGGCCCGCCGGTGGAGCCGATGCGCGAAGGCATGGTCCGAGAGGGCACGGTCGGGATCGACGCCCGTCGCGACGATCTCGGCCATCGGGTCGGCCTCGACGATGTCGATCCGCTCGAAGGCCGCGACCACGGCGTCCTCCGGCGACCAGAGGGCGGGCGCCGCCGTGGCCAGCCGGACGTAGCCGCGCCGCTGGGCCGCGAGGCTGTCGGCGAGATGACGCAACTCGGCGAGCGCCCGCTGGCTGCCGGCCGGCGCCGGGTCGACCTGCTCACGTCCGGACCGGGAAGGACGGGGGTCGCCGGGTCGCCATTCGGGCACCTCGAGGCCCACGCCCTGGAGCCGCTCCGCCAGCTCCCGACCGATCGGCACCTCGATCCGGATCAGGTCCGCGCCCGCCGCGATCAGCTCGTCCACCTCGTCGAGCGCGCCCTCGAGGTCGGGCTCCACGATCGTCGTCCCGATCCACGGCGGGGTGGCCTCACCGAGCAGGTCGATGATCTCGCGCCGGGCGATGCGGTCGGCATCGATCCGGTCGATCGCGGCGCGGGCCAGCCGCGTCGCCTCCGCCTCGGCCACCGCCCGGCGATCGGGCAGGCGCAGGAGGTCGGATTCGAGGCCGAGATCCACCGATCCGGCCGCCACGTCGAGGGCGAGCTGCTGCGGGTCGAGGTCGTATTCGAGGAGGCCCATCGCGAACGGCAGGGCGATGCCCCCGCCGAGGCCGCGCCGGTCGCGCGCGAGCCAGCGATCCACGGTCGCACCGGCGAGCGGCCGCCCGGTCGCGTCGAGCCCGGTGACCCCGAACAGCCGGAGCATCGCCCGTTCCTGACCGAGCGAGGTCGTCGCCCGCGCACCCGGCGCGAGCGAGGCGGCCAAGGCATCGGCGCGTTCGACGAGGCGGTCGAGCGGCCCCCAGTCGGTCCTCATCCACCGCCCCCGGCGTGCAGCCGGCCGGCCGCCCGCAGCAGATCGAGCGTCCGTTCGACCGGGAGCCCGCGCGCGACGTGACCGGCCCGCCCCTCGACGGTATCGGCGCGGAACAGGGCATCGATGACGGCCGCCTCGGTCGCCTCGCTCACCGCCGCGAAGAACGGGTCGAGCTGCTCGTCGTCGAGGACCTCCATCGTCTGGCGGGCGCTGCCGCTCGCGCGCTGCACCCGGGCCCCGGTCGAGAAGGCCAGGAAGATCTCGCCCGACCCGTGGCCTGCGAACGACCCGGTCCGGGCGAGTCCCATGCCGGCCCGCCGGGCCATCCGCTCGAGCTGGGCGCCATGCAGCGGCGCGTCGGTCGCGACGACGACGACGCAGCTCCCGCGCTCCCGGTCGCGGGGCTCGCCGCCGAACCAGCCCTCGGACAGCAACGCCTCGCCGACGCGGACGCCGTCGATGGTCAGCCAGGCGATCCGGCCGAAATTCGCGAGGACGAGCACCCCGACCGTGTACGCCGGCCCGCCCGCCGGCTCGCCGGGCAGTCCGAAGGTCCGACGCCGGTCGGCGGGCTGCGCCAGCCGCGACGCCGTGCCGATGCCGCCCTTGAGCTCGAAGCAGACCATCCCGGTCCCGGCGCCGACCGCCCCGCCCGGGACGGCGCCCGCCTCGGGGCCGGCCGCGCTCGAGATGGCGGCCGCGACGTCGGCCGCATCCACCTGGACGGGGTACGCGGTGTTCAGCCAGCCGTCGTCACATTCGGCGACGACCGGCATGATCGCCTCGTCGTCGTCGCCCTGCGCATCGAGACCGAGCAGCGCCGTGATCGCCGCGTCGTAGACGCGCCCGATCGCCATCGAGCTCGTCAGCAGGATCGGCGTCTCGAGCACGCCCCACTCGCCGATCGTCGTGATGCCGATCGCCTCGCCGGCGCCGTTGAGGACCGCCGCGCCGGCAGGGACGCGCCGATGGAAGAGCTCACCCGCCCCGAACGGGACGATGGCCGTCACCCCGGTCCGAGCGACCCCTCGCCCGGCCGGCGGGGCCGGCTCGTCGCGCCACACCGTCGCGTGCCCGACGCGGACGTTGGCGACGTCGACGATCGAGTCGGTCGGGCCGGGCTCGAGCCGGCCGATGCGGACGCCGAGGTCGGTCGGTCGGGCTCGGGGGAGCGGGACGGTCACGGGTTCCTCCGGGCGGCTGGTCGACCCGGTCGCGCGCCCCCGGGTGGTCCTCCGGCCAGTATGGACGGCGCCGGGAACCATCGCTCCGCGGCTCGATCGACCGCGTCCGCCGCTCAATCGACGCCGTCCGCCACGCGATTGCCGACGAGGAAGCCGCGGAACGCCTCGATCGGATCGTCCGAGGTGTAGCGGACCCCGCGGTCCCCGATCCGCTCGGCACCGGGGACCAGCGCAGCGAAGTCGGCAAGGAGCCCGCGTCCGTACTCGATCTCGATGACGACCGGTGGACCGACCTTGAGGAGCTGGAGCTCGCCCGCGGCCGCTCGCTGCACCGCGGTCTCGGTCGCGGCCCGGATCCGCTCGCGGGCGACGGTCGGATGCACCGAGATGGCGCTGTGGCCGCCGTCGGCCGTCTTGACGACCACCCGCTCGGCCCAGGGCAGCCAGCCCGCCACCTCATCGGCGAGGGCGTCGTCGCCGGCGACCAGCCCCACCGGGATGCCCCACGCCCCGAGCGCGAGGGCGTTGACCCCGTACTCGCCGGTCGGGCGACCGTCGAGGCGCGTCTCGACCGGCCGGCCCGTGTACGTGTGGGCGATCGTCCCGCGCGGGTGGCCGGCCCGGGCGTGGTACCCGATGAAGATCGCGACGTCGAACGCCGGGCGCCCGTCGGGGCCCGGCTGGGCGCCCGCGACCATCGACCAGACCTTCTGGCCCTGCAGGACGCGAGCCGCCGGATCGAGCTGCTCCGGGAGCAGGTTGTACATGTTCCAGTGGCTGTCGTTGACGAGGATGTCGGTCGCCCCGGCGGCCAGCGCGCCGGCGATCGCCGCGTTCGTCTCGCCGACCATCAGCTCGACGGACGTCGGGTAGCGAACGTTGGCGGGGTCGGTCGGGTGCGGGTGGCTGATCCCGGCGATGCCCTCCATGTCGACGCTGATGTAGACCCTCATGTCCCCTCCCTCGGATGGTCGTCGCCGTCGTGGTCGTCGCCTCGTGGTCTCGCCCTCGCGGGCATCGTGCTCGAGGCCGGTGCGGGCCGGCGCGCCGATCCAGACGTGGCCGTCGGCGAACCGCTCGGCCTTCCAGATGGGGACGCGCGCCTTCGTCTCGTCGATGGCGAAGCGGGCCGCCTCGAACGCCGCGCCCCGGTGCGGAGCGACGGCGACGACGGCGATGGACGCATCCCCGAGCGGCACGTCCCCGAGGCGGTGGACGATGGCCAGGCCGGTCACCCCGAATCTCGCCTCGATCTCGTCGGCGATGGTCGAGAGGACATCGAGCGCCATCGTCTCGTGCGCCTCGTACGAGAGCGACTCGACGGCCCGGCCGACATGCCGTGCGGCCTCCGCTTCCTGCCCCGGCGCCGGCGTCCCTGGCGTCGCCCGCGTCCGCCCGATGAACCCGACGACCGCCCCATCGCCCGGATCCGCGAGCCGCTCGGCCAGCTCCCCGAGGATCGCGCTGCCGAACGGCGTCTCGCGCAGCTCGATGAGCCGGACACCCGAACCGCCGGAGACCGGCGGGATCATGGCCACCTCGTCGCCGTCGGCAAGCGCCGCGACCGGGTCCGCGTACGCGCCGTTACGCGCGAAGCGGACCGATGGACGGCCGGGACCGAGCACCGGATGGCGCTCCACCAGGGCCGCCCACGCGTCCTCGACGGTCGCCCCGTCCGCCAGGTCGACCGTCAGCTCGCGCGTCCCGGCGAGCTCGCGCTGGACGGCGAACAGGCGGATGCGGACGGAGATCACGCGATCAGCCTCGCCAGGTCGCCACGAGCAACCCGTCGCCGAGCGGCAGGATCGTGGCGGTGTACCGGGGATCGGCGAGCACATTCGCGCAGAAGACGCGGAGCGCCGCCGTATTGCGGTCATCGGGGTCGACCGGGCGCGCGCCGGACGTCCGGCCGCTCCACAGCACGTTGTCCGCGAGGACCAGGGCATCCGGGGCGAGACGCGGCTCGAGCGCCTCGAGGTAGGCGCCGTACTCGGGCTTGAGCGCGTCGATGAACACGAGGTCGAACGGGCCAGCGAGCGCCGGGTCGCCAGAGCCCAGGGCCTCGAGCGCCTTGGCCGTCACCTGCGTGATCCGCGCGTCGTCGATGCCCGCCTGGCGCCACCAGCCGCGGGCCAGGTCGGTGCGTTCCCGATCCGGATCGATCGTCACGATGGTCCCGTCGGCCGGCTGGCCGAAGGCCATCCAGAGGGTCGAGTAGCCGTACGCGGTCCCGACCTCGACGATGCGGCGCCGCCCACCGGCGAGTGCCGCGAGCACGCGTCCCGTGTCGCGATCCACGATCGGGATGCCGAGCGGCTCGGCCGCGGCTTCGATCGCCGTCAGCGCCGGCGGCACGGGCCGGGCGAGCGACTCGATCCAGTCAAGGTCCGCGGGTCCCGGGACCCAGGTCCGATCGTTCTTACCCACGACGCGCTTCCTCCTTCGGCCGTTCAGACCAGCAATCCCGCGCCGAAATACAGTCCGGCGGCGAGGATCGTGCCGGCCGCGACCGAGCCGACGTTGATGTACAGGAGTCCCGTGGCCGACTCCATCGAGCGAGTCCGCGCCGTCCGAACGGACGCGACCGAGACGATGAGCGGGAAGACGAGCCCGACGAGCAGGCGCAGCCAGACGAACAGCGCCCACGGCCCGACCAGGGCCGCGAACGGGGCCACGTCCGCCGGCCCGGCACCGGTCGCCGTCCAGGCCGCGAACAGCACGACCTGGGCGGCCATCACGGCGACGAGGACCCGCGTCAGCAGGATCAGCGGCGCCTCGGGGAGCTTCGGGGTCACCAGGTACCAGTGGCCGAGGATCATCGCCGCGAAGAACCCGCCGATGGCGGCCGCCAGGACCGCGAGCTGGACCAGGAGCGCGACGTTGCCGATGCCGCCCCCGCCCCAGGCCAGCGCCCCGAAGACGAGCGTCGCGACGCCGGCGACCAGGCCGGCCCAGGCGCACGCGGTCGCCGCCCCGAGATGGACGCGCCGGAGCAGGAGCGCGGCCGAGACGAACGCGATGAACGCGGCGAGGGCCATCCGGCGCGGCTCGTCCCAGGCCGGGTCGACGACGACCGGCGAGTCGCCAAGCGACGTCGGCAGCGCGCCGTCGGAGACGAACGCGAGCGCGCCGAACCCGACGGCGCAGGCGGTCGTGAAGGCGAGATAGCCGCTCGTGGCGGTCGTCCGCTCGCGCAGCAGCACCACCGCCACGTAGGTCCCCAGCGCCAGGCCGGTGAGCACGGTCCAGTTGATGAAGGCGAGGTTCTGGCCGATCTGCGTTGCGGGCACGCACGCGAGTGTAGCCGCGTCGCTAGCATCGTCCGCACAGGAGGCAGGCGGCACAGGAGGTAGTCACGATGGGACTCGGTCGGGACACGACGATCACGTGGTACGGGCACGCCTGTGTCGAGGTGCGGACGCCCGGGGGCAAGGTGATCCTCATCGACCCCTGGTTCGGGAACCCACTCTCGCCCAGGTCGGCCGACACCATCGATCGCTGCGACATCCTCCTCGTGACCCACGGGCACGGCGACCACATGGGCGAGGCGGTGGCGATCGCGAGCCGGCTCAGGCCGGCGTGGCCGTGCATCCACGAGATGAGCCTGTGGCTGGCCCGCCGGCTGGCCGGTGGCGGCGATGCGGTCATCGGCTTCAACAAAGGCGGGACGGTCGCCGTCGGCGACATCAAGATCACGATGACCGGCGCCGACCACTCCTCGGGCGACTGGAACGCGCCCGGCGAGGTGCCCCTGTTCCTCGGCGAGCCGGCCGGCTTCGTCGTGGAGCTCGAGAACGGGTTCCGGCTGTACCACGCGGGCGACACCGCGGTGTTCGGGGACATGCGCCTCATCGGGGAGCTGTACCAACCGGACATCGCGCTGCTCCCCATCGGCGGTCACTTCACGATGGGCCCGCGCGAGGCCGCCATGGCGGTCGAGTTCCTCGGCGTCGACCACGTCATCCCGATCCATTACGGGACCTTCCCGATCCTGGCCGGGACGCCCGAGGAGCTGCGCTCGGCGCTGGCCGTGCGCGAGCTCACGCACGTGACCGTCCACGCGCTCGAACCGGGCGCCAGCCTCGACTGACGGGCCGGCCCTGCACGCCGGCACGCGCGGCACCGGGTACCGTAGCGTGCGCAGCGCCGGCCGTCGGCCGGACTGACCAGGAGGAGCCGAGATCGATCCGATCGTCATCGGGCTGTCCGTCGTGGCTGCGCTCTGCGCGGGCGCGGCGGCGTGGCTTGCCTTCGAGCGCCGGAGGACAGTGGTCCTGTGGACCCTGTTCGGTGCCCTCCTGGGGCCACTGGCACTCGTGCTCCTGCTTATGGCGCCGCCGGGTCGGTGTCGGTATTGCGATGCGCGGGTCCACGGCTGGTCGACGACCTGCGCCCGATGCGGTCTGGACGTCAACGGCCCGCGTCGCGGCGCCGCTGCGCGTGCGCGCGGCGACGGCCTGATCTCGGTCGTCCCCACCCAACGGGTCGTCTCGACCGATGTCGCCTGCGCTCCACCCCTTTGTCGTGGCCACGGCATTGAACCAGGGTCCGCGGGGCACGGAACCGGCGATGACCACGGACCCGGTGCCCATGCCCGCGCCTCGCCAGCCCGAGCCGGACGTGATCTCGACGCCGCTTCCGCCGACGCCCTCGGCGACCTTCGTACCGGCGACGCCCTCGCCAGCGGGTACCGTCCCGCCGGTGGCTGTGGCTGCGGCCGCCGAACCGGCACCCAAGGCGACGACGAGGCGCGCGTCGAAGGCGGCCCCGAAGGGCGCGGCCAAGACGACGGCCGAGGCCGCGCCGACCGCACCAGCCACGGCGACCCCCGAGGCGGCGCCCGTCCCGAGTCCCCAGCCCGAGGTGGCGCCGGCCGTCGCCCCGAAACGCGGCCGCAGGAAGGCCGTCGCCGAGGTACCCGGCCGCCGAGCCGGCGGTGCCGCAGCCGGTCGGGGGTGGCGTCTATTACAGCGGGACGGCGCCACTCAGCGCCGGGCTTCGCGATATTCCCTGCGATTGCTCGGCCCGAACCTCCAGGTCCTCGGGCCCAACGACCGCGACCCTCGTCGCGTTGCGTTCGAACGGTCGGTGACGGGCGCGGACGCCGACGTGACCGACGACCGCCTGGTCATCTCGCTCGGTGACGGACGGAACACCACGCTGCTCGTCTTCGTCGCCGTGGACGGCGGCAAGCCGGCTGCGCTCGCCCAGGTGATCCGCGACGCGGCGCTCGCGAACGGCTCCCGTCCATGACGGCGCCGGTCGAACCCGTCCACGGGCGCCCGGTCAAGGCTCGGCGACCGGGTCGGGTCCCGAGCTCATCGCCGCCGTGCTCGTGGTCATCCTGATCCTCGGCGGCGTGGCGACGTACGCGGCGTCCGGGCCGATCGGCCCGGACGACACGCTCGCAACCCTCGCACGCCCCGGAGAGTCTCGGCGCCCGACGGCTCGGCGGCGATCGCGGGCGAGTCCGACGCCTCGCGTCCGTCGTCTCCGAGCGCGTCCTGTCGTCGTCCCGAGCGCGTCCGACCGCACCACCGGTCGCCTCGACGAGCGTCGCACCGTCGGTCCCGTGGTCCGTGCCCCATGGGCCTCGACGGCAAGCCTGCTCCTCGGCGCCGACACGCGGCTCATCGACCCGGCGCGAGGCCCTGCGCGACGCTACTGGCGACCAAACCGAAGACGGCCGCCGACCTCGCCCGCGAGATGCGCTCCACGAGCGCCGAGATCCAGGTCGCGCTCGGTTCGATCCGGACCCTCGACTGCGGCCGGCGCGCCCGGCGACCTCGTCGACCGCCTCATGACCCCGCATCAGGCCGCGGCGGACGCCGCGCTCGAGGCGCTCAGCCACCCGATCGACGACGTCGCCGGCTATCGAACGGCGTCGAAGGCCGTCGTGACATCGCTCGAGTCCCTCGAGCTGCTGATGCGGGACCTGGCCGCCGACCGCCGGCCTGCCCGACCCGTTCCCGGGCCTCGTCATCCCGTCGCCGAAGACGAGCACGCCGCCGTCGGCCGCCCACTGACGGACGCCGCAATCGGTCCCGTGTGGTGCGCCATCACACCGGCAAGGCCGGGCGACGCTGGCGCGAGGCGACCGCCGGGCGGTACCTTCCGGAACGAGACGCACGGACACCTGGCACGTGCGTTCCGGAGCCGGGCACCGCAGAATGCCCCGGTGGGACCCAACGACCATCTCATGCGACTCGAGACACGACCGACCACTCCGACCACCCGTCCGACGACCGAACCGGCCGTCCCTCCCGTCATCGGGGCCCGCGCCTGTCGCGGCTGTGGGGCCCCGCTCGAACGGATCTTCGTCGACCTCGGACCGGCCCCGCCGTGCGAGGACTGGCTGACCGCGGACCGCCTGCTCGAGCCGGAGGTCTTCTACCCACAGGACGTGCGCATCTGCGATGCCTGCCTGCTGGTCCAGCTCCCGACCTACATCTCGGCCGAGGACATCTTCCGCGAATACGGCTACTTCTCGTCGTACAGCGACAGCTGGGTCGAGCACGCCGCGCGGTTCGTCGACGAAGCGGTGCAACGCCAGCGACTCGGCCCCGGCTCCCTGGTCGATCGAGGTCGCGAGCAACGACGGCTACCTCCTGCAGCACGTCATTCCCGCGCGGTATCCCCGCGCTCGGTATCGAGCCGGCCCGCAACATCGCGGCGGCGGCCCGCAAGAAGGGCATCCCGACGATCTCGGAGTTCCTCACGCGCGAGCTCGCGCGGCAGATCGTGGCCGAGAAGGGCCACGCTGACCTCGTCGTCGCCAACAACGTGTGGGCCCACGTGCCGGACCTGAACGACTTCACCGCGGGGCTCGCGACGCTCATGAGCCCGACCGGCCTGCTGTCGATCGAGGTCGCCTACCTCGCGCGCCTCATCGAAGACAACGAGTTCGACACGATCTATCACGAGCACTTCATGTACTACTCGGTGCTCAGCGCCGAGTCCGTCCTGCAACGGCACGGCCTTCGCATCCAGGACGTCGAGGAACTGCCGACGCACGGCGGCTCCATCCGGCTGTGGGTCGTCAAGGACGGGGATCCGCGTCCTTCGACCGAGCGCGTCGACGCGATCAAGGCCCGCGAGCGGGCCGCCGGCCTCGGGACGGTCGCCGGCTACGAAGGGTTCGCCGCGAAGGCCGAGGCCACCAAGATGGACCTCCTCGAGTTCCTCATCGCCGAACGCAAGGCCGGCCACCGCGTCGTCGGGCTACGGCGCGCCGGGCAAGGGCAACACGCTCCTGAACTACTGCGGCATCCGATCGGACCTCATCGAGTACCTCGTCGACGCGAACCCGTACAAGCACGGCCGGTTCGCGCCCGGGTCGCACATCCCCGTCCATGCGCCCGATCGCATCGAGCTCGATCGCCCCGACGTCATCGTCATCATGCCCTGGAACCTGCGGACGGAGATCGCCAAGAAGCTGGCGTATACGGCCGCCTGGGGCGCGCGTCTCGTCGTCCCGATCCCGCGCCTCGAGGTCCTTTAGTACCCCTGACGGCCGGCCCACAAGCGTGGTTTGCCTTCTGTCAACGTCCCGGGGTAAGGTGGTCCGGACACGGAGTCATCGGCTCCCCCAAGAGCCTTGATGTGCGCCCCCCAGCGGTGCGCGACGACTCCCCGCACCAAGAGGCGTGCCCATGATGGCCCGATTCCCGTACCCTGCCCGCCCTGGGCGTCGCCTGATCCGCATCGTCATCTTCGCGATCGTGATCGCCGCCCTGAGCATCCCGGTGGCCGCGGCCACCGCCTCCGCAGCCACCACCTGCGACCGCGTCTTCACCGGCAATTCGACCGGATCGCGGGACGTCACCTCGAGCCTGACCAGCTTCTTCCGATACCACAGCGGAGGCGTCTCTGCCTCAGGACGAACGGGGTCTATCGGGTGAACGGGACCATCCGGCTCGCGAATGTCTCCGGGCTCCGCCTGAACGGCCGCAACGCGACCATCCGGGCCTACAGCAACGCCTCCGCGTCGGACGCAGCGCAACCAGCTCAGGATCGAGAACGGGCGCGACATCAGCATCCGGAACCTCAAGGTCCGGGGCACCAATCCCGACTACACGCACTGGAACGCGAGCCGCCAACAGGAGCACGGGATCGCGATCTACGGCGGGAGCAGCACCATCAGGCTGACCATTCAACGTCCGGAACACGTATGGCGACGGGATCTATATCGGCTACATCCCGGGCGCAACGCCCCCGATCCCGTGATCCCGTGCTCACGTCATCGTCCCGCGCCGGCCGCAGCGGCGTCGCCATCGTCGGCGGCGACCACATGATCTCAGCCGCTCGACGATCACGCACACCGGCATGCATTCGGTCAACCTCGAGCCGGACACAGCGACGCCGACGATCCACCACGTCACCGTCGAGTACTCGACGGTTCAGCGCGTTACGGCATGTCGGACGCCTGGAACGGGTATGCCTTCAACGCCTATGCCAAGGCCGGCTACATGAGCGTCATCAGGGTCATCGTACAACCGGGCGCCCACGTTCCACGCGTCGCGTCCTGAGTCCCAGGCGGCGGGACATACCGGGCGTCATCGTTCAAGGGCAATGTGTCGACCACTCGGCCCAGGCGTACTTCGAGAACGTCGTCGACCTGACGTTCACGCGGCAACGTTCGGATCACGAAGCACATCGAGTGACCCGTCGGCCACCACGGCCCATCCGACGGGTGGGCCGTGGTGGCTGATCCAGGCCCGAGTCGCCATCGTATCCTGAGCGGGATGCCCCACTCGCTCGGCGGATCCCCAGCCGGGCGCCGGCTGCGGGTCCTGTATCCCGCCTCGCTGACCGTCGGCGGCGCCGAGCGGCAGATGATCCTGCTCGCGGAACGCCTGCCGCGCGAACGGTTCGATGTCAGCTTCGTGCTATTCGGCGACTGGACGCCCAACGCGGACCTGGCCGTGGCGGCCGGCGCCCACGTCCATGCCATGGGCGCCAGCCGCCGCGACTCCGACACCCCGGCCGCTGCTCGCCCTGAAGGCCGCCGTCGGGTGATCACATTCATCCGACTTTGCCGCCGCGAACGGTTCGACATCGTCGACGCGTGGCTCTTCCATGGGTACGCCGTCGCCGGCGTGACCCGGCCGCTCACGCGCGTGCCGGTCCTCATCAGTGGCCGAGTCAGCCTCAGCGGGTTCAAGGCGCGGTTCGGCCCGCTCGAGCGGGCGGCCGATGCGATCGCCCGCCGATCGTCCGACGTGATCTTCGCCAACTCCGAGGCCGTCGCCGACGACGTGGCGCGCCTCGAAGGGCATCGACCGGGCATCGATTCGGATCATCCGCAACGGCGTGCTGATCCCGGAGCCGATGGGCGACGCGGAGCGGGTCGCTATCAGAACGGGATGGGGCATGGCACCGGACGATCTCGTGGTCGGGTACGTCGGTTCCATGCGACCTGGAAAGGGTCACGAGCGGATCGTGGCGGCGATGCCGGACCTGCTCGCGCAGGTCCCGAACGCCAGGCTCGTCCTTGTCGGGGGCGGCCCCGAGCGCCCGGCGATCGAGCGGCAGATCGCGGCGCTCGGCATCGGGGACCGGGTCACCCTGACGGGGGACGTCCTCGATGCTCGCCCACTCTTCGGGGCCCTGGACATCTTCGTCTCCGCCTCCGAGGCGGAGGGTCTCCCGAACTCCGTGCTCGAGGCCGCCGCCGCGGGAGTCGCGATCGTGGCAACGGCCGCCGGCGGCACGGTCGAGATCGTCGCGGACGGATCGGACCGGGGATCCTCGTCCCCGTCGGCGACGACGGGGCGCTGCGAGCCGGCCTGGTCCGACTCGCGACCGACGAGGATCTCCGCCAGCCGACTCGGATCGGCGGCGAGGGATCATGCAGCGACCGCGTTCGGCATCGACCGCTTCATCCGGGAGACGGCCGAGTTCTATGAGGAGATTGGCGCGTCGCAATGGCATCCACGGGCCGGCGCCGACCGGCTAGAAGGTGAGGGTCACCTCAAGGTCGCGGGTCGGCTCGCGGCCATCGCCGGACAGCTTCGAATCCGCCGGGGCCTCATCGTCCGGCACGGCCGCCTGGACATCCTGGCGGTCGAAGACACCGACGGCCGCCGCGGGACGCCCGTCCCGAGGGCGTAGTCCATGAACATCCGCCGCAGGTCATCCTCGTGGCTGCCCGTTGCGATCGGCCAGCAGCCCGGCGACGTCCGTCCGAACGCTGTCCGGCGGAGGCTCCGCGACGGCCCGAAGGATCTTCGCGACCTCGGTCGGCCGCACGCTCTCGGAGTCGTAGAACAGCTCCTCGTGCAGCTTCTCGCCCGGCCGCAGGCCCACGATCTCGATCGGCTGCGTGTCGGGGTCGCGTCCGGCCAGGCGGACCAGGTCGCGGGCAAGGTCCATGATCTTGACGGGCTCGCCCATGTCGAGGACGAACAGGTCGCCGCTCTCGCCCGAGCGCCGCCGCGTCCATGATCAGCCACGAGGCCTCGGGGATGGTCATGAAGTAGCGCGTCATCTCGGGATCGGTGATCGAGATCGGCTCGCTCTTCTCGAGCTGCTCCTGGAAGATCGGGACGACGCTGCCGTTCGATCCGAGGACGTTCCCGAACCGGACCGAGACATAGGGCCGGCCGGTCCGTCGCGCGGCGTCGGCGACGAGCATCTCGGCGACGCGCTTGCTGGCGCCCATGATGCTGGACGGCTGGACGGCCTTGTCCGACGAGACCAGGACGAACCGCTCGACGCCCGCCGCCTCTGCGGCATCGAGCACGCCATGCGTCCCGCCGACGTTGACGTGGACGGCGTCGGACGGGTGGTCCTCCATCATCGGCACGTGCTTGTACGCGGCGGCGTGGAAGATGACGTCGGGAGACTCCGCGCGATCATCCGGAACATCACGGCGCGACTGGCGACTTCGCGAGATGGATGCGCAGCTCACCGCTGCCCTGGCCCGTGATCGTCGCGATTCGAGCTCGCGCTGGATGAGGTACAGGGCGCTCTCCGCGCGGTCGACCAGGACCAGTCGGCGCGGACCCAGCGAGTAGACCTGGCGCGCCAGCTCGGAGCCGATCGAGCCGCCGGCGCCCGTGATCACGATCGTGCGGTCGGCGATGAGCTCACGGACCGCCTCGGCATGCTCCGACGATGTCGGGCGCCGCAGCAGGTCCTCGACCTGGACCCGTCGAACGCGGTAGGCGTCCAGCGTCCCATCGAGGAGGTCGTTCATGGACGGGACCGTGCGGACATCGAGACCGTGGGCGATCGCCGCATCGACGCCCTGCCGGATCGCCCCGCCCGGCGCGCTTGGCATGGTGATGAGCAGCACCTGAGCACCAGTCTCGGTCACAGCGTCGCCGAGCGCACCGAGCCCACCGTAGACTCGCAGGCCCTCGATGAGACCGCCCTTCAGCGTGGGGTCGTCGTCGAGGAAGCCAACGGGCACGACGCCCGCCTCAGGCTTTCGCAGGGCCGACCTGGCCATCATGACCCCGGTCCGACCAGCACCGTAGAACAACGTCGGCCGACGGTTCGGGAGGGCGACTCGGCGCTGGTCAGGTGCCCACTCGGACGCGGCCCGGATCGCGAACCTCACGCCGCCGATGGCCGCGACGGCCAGCAACATCTCGATCAACCAGAACGAGCGCGGCAGGCCGACAGGCCAACGCTCGGCCAGGACCACCGAAGCGCTGAGCACGATCAGATATGAGATCGCCGTGCCGACGACCACCGCGAGGCAGATCCGTGTGAGGTCCGGGACGCTGGCGAACCGCCATCCGCGGGCGTAGAGCCCCAACCGGGTATTCGTGAGCAGCCTGACGGCGATCACGGTGACCAGGATCGGAGCGAACGGGGCGACGCCGTCGATGCCCACGGCACGGTGATAGCCCATCGATAGGGCGAGGTAGCCCGCAAGGGCGACCGCGAAGAAGTCGATGACGAAGAGGTGTCGGCCGCGCAGCCGCGTCACGACGTGAACAGCGGCGACGCGCGACGCGCGCACCAGGTCGAAGTGCCGGAGTCCATGACTGGCCCCGGTCCCGAGCGATCGGGCGGAGTTGCTCATGACCGGTGGTCCGGAAGTCGATAGACGACCAATACAGTGCCCCCTACGCCGTGGCCCCCCACATCGGGCCGCTACGGCCCCCTCGGCGGTCGCCCCTCAGTCCAGGTGCCGAGACGATCTCGGCCTCTGGCGGCACCGCGGCGGTATACCTAGTGGTTCGGACGGACAGATGAATGAGTTTCGGATGATCGATTGCGCACTCCGGGATACCCCGGCACCCGTAGCGTAGTCCTGATGGCGGACGCTGCCTAGTACTTCTGGGTGTCGTCCTCGCGACTCTTGGGTATCTGCTGGTGCTTCCGCGCACCACCCCGAAGGGCACCCAATTCAACCGCATGCGACCGTAGAACACCGTCGTCATCGGCGCGTTTGATGACCGTCGCGACCAGGGGGTCAGTCCGGGAGGCCGAAGCGTGCCGCCTGTTCTTCCCACAGCCGTGGCGCGAGCGCGTCCGCGCGCAGGCGGACGTCGTCGAACGTGACGGGCTGGTCCTCGGCGACCTCTCGGACCATCTCGGCCCCATCGGTCAGGCCGATCGGCAGGAGCCGCTCCCGTCGGGCGGTCGAGGCGTTCTCGAGCATGCCGTAGACCGTGTAGCCACCGATCCCATCGAGGGTGTCGCCGACCTTGAGATCTCGTTTGGCGAGCGCGACCACCTCGGTCACCGGGCCGCCGATCGGCGCCGCAGCGGCATCGTGGAACAACACGGCCCGGGCGACGGACTGGACGGTCTCGATCGGGCCAAGGTGCAGTGGCCGGTAGAACGTGTACACCGGGCCGTCGCCCATCTTGTAGAACTTCATGTATCGGCTGGTAAGCGGATCCTCGTCGTACGCCAGGACGAAGACGCCGAAGCTCGGTTCGGCGCCAAGGATGTAGTCGACGATCGGGCGCTCGAGCAGGGAATCGAGATCGAATCGCTCGGGCGCCTGCTCGACGCGCTCGGCCCGCGGCCCGAGCATGCCTCGCGTCGCGACGCCGAATCCGGTCGCATTCGCGACCACCCCCATCTCGGCGGCGATCTTCGTGCCGTCCGCGAACGACGTGATCATCTTCGTGCGCTGTCCGACGGCGTCCGCGAAGCCTTGCTGCGTCGTCGGCGTTCGCTTGTGATCCAGAAGGCTCTTGATATTGCCGGCAAGGATCGGCCGGAACCCGAGCAGCTTCGCCTCGTCGAAGAGATCCATGATCACGGCCGGCTGGTCGCCGGCCATGTCCGTGATGACCACCCCGGCTGCATCCGCCCGCGTCTTGAGGAGCGGCCCGAGGCAGGAGTCGAGCTCGGCGTTGATGAGCACCAGGTGCTTGCCGGCGTCGATCGCTCGGGTCGCGACGCTCGCGCCGAACTCGACTTCGCCGGTCGCCTCGATGATGGCTTCGACCCCCGCCGATTCCGTGAGCAGCGACGGGTCGTCGGTGACCACCGGGCGATGGTTGCGCATCGCCGCGTCGAGCTCGGCCACCGAGCTGACTCGCCCTGGCGTGTCCAGGCCGGCGTCGCAAAAGGCGCGCTCCGCCTGCGAGACCGTGCGATTCGAGATCGCCACGAGCTCGATGCCGGGGGTCCGGCGGATGATCCGGTTCGCGAATCCACGCCCGGCGTAGCCGGCACCGACCAGCCCGACCCGGATAGGGTCGCCGGCGGCCGCCCGGGCCTCGAGCGCGCGCAGCAGGGTCGTCATGCGAGGTTCTCCCAGTGGTGGTCGGGCCACGATGCATCCTTGTCGGAGACGATCACGCCCTCCTTGATCGGCCAATCGATGCCGATGGCCGGGTCATCCCAGCGGATCCCACGTTCGGCGCTCGGCGTGTACACCATCGACACCTGGTAGGTCGCTTCCGTTCGGTCCTCGAGCGTCTGGTAGCCATGGGCACAGCCTGCCGGGACGAGGACGAGACGCGGCTCGGCTGCCGTCAGAACGACGCCCTGCCATCGTCGATACGTCGGCGAATGCGGACGCAGATCGACGGCGACATCGAAGAGCGCGCCGCGCGAACACCGCACGAGCTTCGCCTCGTCGTGCGGGGTCACCTGCCAGTGCAGTCCGCGCGTCGTCCCCCGACGTTCGTTGGTCGAGAGGTTCGTCTGGACCATCGGACCGTCGACACCTAGCGCCGAGATCCACTCGGCATCCCAGATGCGGGTGAACGAGCCCCGCGCGTCGACGAAGGTGTCGAGTTCGACGAGGAACGAGCCGTCCACGTCGGCGGGGGTCACTCTCATGCTCGCGACCGTGCCGCTTCGGGCATGCGGTCCGGTCGGGCGGCCCTCGGCGGATCGACCCAGAAGAAGCGCTCGTCGATCTGGCCGGTGGTCCGCAGGTGCCGGATCTGCTTGAGCCGCGTGTAGGCCGGGGACTCGAAGAGCTCGAGGCTCAGGTCGATGCGACGGAAGACCGCGAGCAGCTCCTGGGTCCCGCTGACGACGTCGTGAAGCGGCTTGAATCCGAGCACGTCGCGAATCTTGTCGAAGTTCGCCCGGTAGTTCCGTCGATCGCCGGGGATCTCGCCGAACTCCGTGCGACAGCCGGGGAACGCGTCGGCGATGATCTCGGCGATCGTCCGCACCTGGTAGTTCTGTTCGTTCGTGCCGACGTTGAACACCTGGCCGTGCACGACGTCGCGCCGAGCCCGAAGGACGAGGTCGACCGCCCGGCAGATGTCGAAGACGTGGATGAACGGGCGCCACGGGCGCCCGTCGCTGTCGACGCGGATGACCTGCTCGGTCCAGGCGTGCCCGGCCAGATCGTTGACCACGAGGTCGAACCGCATCCTCGGGCTGGCGCCATAGGCCGTCGCGTTGCGCAGGGACGTCGGCGAGAAGTCGTCGTCCGCCATCGGCAGCACATCGCGCTCGACCATCACCTTGCTCATGGCGTACGGCGTCAGCGGGTCTACGTCCGAGGTTTCCGTGCTGTCGCGATCGCCGGCGGCGCCATAGACGCTGCACGACGACATGTAGACGAACCGTTCCACGCCGGCATCCCTGGCCAGTGCGGCAAGACGCACGCTGCCACCGTGGTTGATCTCGAAGGTGATCGCCGGATCGAGCTGCCCGACCGGGTCGTTCGACAGCTCAGCCAGGTGGACGACCGCGTCGTACCCACGCAGGTCATCGACGGTCACCTGCCGGACGTCCTTCGCGATCCAACGTGGCGCTTGGTCGACCCCGTGATACATCCAGCCGACCCGGTGGAACCCCGTGTCGAGGCCGGTTACCTCGTCGCCTCGCTCCATCAGGTAGGCACCCAGGATCGTGCCGATGTAGCCCTCGCTTCCCGTGACGAGGACGCGCATCAGTCCCAGACCTTCCAGGGCGCGTGTCCCGACTGCCACAGGCTCTCGAGCATGTTCCGATCGCGCATCGTGTCCATGCACTGCCAGAACGAGTCGTGGCGATAGGCCATCAGCTGGCCGTCGGCCGCCAGGCGTTCCATCGGCTCCGTCTGGAAATAGACGTCGTCGTCCGTGATGTAGTCGAGGACCTGCGGCTCGAGGACCATGTACCCGCCGTTGATCCAGCCCTCGCCGGTCTGGGGCTTCTCGGAGAACTCGATGACGGCATCGCCCTGGATCTCGACGTGGCCGAAGCGGGCCGGCGGGCGCACTGCGGTGATGGTCGCCAGGCGACCGTGGGCCTTGTGGAAGGCGACGAGCCGCGAGATGTCCACATCCGAGACGCCGTCCCCGAACGTCATCATGAAGGTGTCATCCAGGAGATGCGCAACGCGCCGCATCCGGCCGCCGGTCGCGGTGTCGTATCCGGTATCGACGAGGTGCAGGGTCCAGTCGTCCCGCGTGGTAGCGGATGCGGACCGTTCCACGACGCCGCCGTTCGTCCGGACCATGAGGTCCCCGGACAGCGCGGCGTACTGGGTGAAGTACTGCTTGATCAGCTCGCCCCGGTAGCCGAGGGCGATGACGAAGTCGTCGTAGCCGTAGTGGGCGTAGTGCTTGAGGATGTGCCAGAGGATGGGGTCGCTGCCGATCTCCACCATGGGCTTCGGCTTCGTGACCGTCTCCTCGGACAACCGGCTGCCCAGCCCACCGGCCAGGATGAGCGTGCGCACGAAAGGATCGCCCCCTCACGACAAGGTTCCTGTGTCCGCGGCCGCGCGGCGATGACCGGTACCTTCGAGTGATGGTACCTCCGGCGGCCCGAACCCGACCATCACGGTGCGTATCGCCACCGCCGTCGGTGGTGCTCTCGAGCACCGTCATAGGCCGGATCGGGTACGTCGTGCGTCTATCATCGGTTGGCCCAAGGCACCCGCGTCCGCGGGCGGTGGCACGGAGGGGTCCGCGAAACGTGAAGGTCGTCCTGTTCTGCGGAGGCCAGGGGCTGCGCCTGCGGGAGGCGTCTGAGCACCTCCCCAAGCCCATGGTCACCGTCGGATACCGACCGATCCTGTGGCACGTCATGCGCTACTACGCGCATTTCGGGCACAAGGACTTCATCCTGTGCCTCGGCTACAAGGCGGACGCGATCAAGAACTACTTCCTTCACTACGAGGAAGCGCTCTCGAACGACTTCGTCCTCTCGGGCGAGAGCGGCCAGGTCGAGCTCCTCCAGCGCGATATCGCGGACTGGCGGATCACGTTCGTCGATACGGGCCTCACCACGAGCGTCGGACAGCGACTTCGTGCTGTCCGTCGATATGTCGAGGACGCACCCTTCCTGGCCAACTACGGGGATGTCCTGACCGACGCGCCACTCGACGAGCGCATCGACCGCTTCCTCGCCGGCGACGCGGTGGCCTCGTTCATGTGCGTCCGACCCACGAGCTACTCGTTCCACATCGTCCGTCAGAACAACGGCAACGCGGTCGTCACCGGGATCAACGACGTCAGCACGTCGGACCTGTGGATCAACGGGGGCTACTTCATCTTCCGCCCGGAGATCTTCGACTACATCGGGCCCGGTGAGGAACTCGTCGAGGAGCCATTCCACCGGCTGATCGAGGCCGGCAAGCTCCAGGGCGACAACTACGAGGGGTATTGGGCGCCGATGGACACGCTGAAGGACGTCCAAGCCTTGGAGCGCGCGCTCGAGTCGGGCCGGCCGCCCTGGACACCCTGGCAACCTGAAGGCTCGGAAGGATAAGGATGCGACGACTCACCTTCGTCGATCCGGGTCCGCTTCATATCCTCGCTGTCGGCGCGCATGCAGACGACGTCGAGATCGGTGCCGGTGCGACCATCCTGCGCCTCCTCGCAGAGCGACCGGGCAGCACGGTGTCGTGGATCGTGGCGTCCGCCGACGCGTCGCGAGCGCGTGAGGCGCGGGCCAGCGCCGCGGCGTTCTCTTCGGCAGCCGCCAGTCACGACGTCATCCTGGGGAACCTGCCGGATGGGCGGCTGCCTGCCGCCATGGCGGCCATGAAGGACCTCCTCGAGTCCGTCAAGTCGCGGCAGATCGACCTCGTCGTGGCGCCGCACGCCGACGACGCCCATCAGGATCACCGCCTCGTCGCCGAGACGGTGTGGCAGACGTTCCGACGATCACCTCGTCGTCGGCTACGAGATCCCCAAGTACGACGGCGACCTCGGACGGCCGAATCTCTTCGTGGACATCGACCAAGCGACCCTCCAGCGCAAGATCGACCTGCTCCAGACCCATTTCCCCTCGCAGCACGATCGGACGTGGTGGGGTGCCGACACATTCACGGCGATCGCTCGTCTCCGTGGCATCGAGGCCGCGACGCGGTTCGCCGAGGGGTTCCACTGCCGAAAGGTCGTCCTGTGACCTACGACCCACGCTCGAGTCGGAGCAGTTCGTATCCGCCGATATACTCCCCTCCCATGGCCACCACGGGAGTCACGTATGAACCTGGGCCCGCGACCGTGATGCGGTCCAGCCAACCGAACCGAAACATCCTGGGCTACCTGCTCTTCATCGCCATCGCCGTCACGATCTCCGCAGGCCTGACGTTCGTGATCAGCAACACGTCGAAGAGGACCTACACCGCCGAGGCGCAGCTCGTCGTTATCGCCGGCCTCGGGATGGACGCGAGCGGCAACGGCGACGTTCTGACGGCGCCGCGCATCGCGCAGACCTACGCGACGCTCGCGATTACGCGGCCGGTCCTGCTGCAGGTCATCAGCCAGGCCGATCTCCCGTATGACGCGACCGAGCTGGCGACCCGGCTGAAGGTCACCGCCGACCCGACGAGCCCATTCATCACGATCGCGGCGACCGACGAGAGCCCCACTCGCGCCGAAGCCGACCGCGAACGCCCTGGCCGACATCCTCGTCGCAGAAGGCGAGCATCCCGGCGGTCCCAGCGGTCACCGGCACGCCACGCCCGCCGGGACCCCCGCAGTCCCGAAGCAGGACATCCTCCAGATCGTCGAGCGAGCCGTGATCCCGAAGGACCCATCCGGCCCACGCGTGATGCTCAATACCGCGCTCGCCGCAGCGGCCGCCCTGAGTGTTTGCCCCTGACCACTGTCGCCGTCAGTCCGACATGCGTGCGGGCATCGAGCTGACCGCTCCATATCGGGGCGGATCGCGCGTCGCCGCACGCGTCCACGGCAACCGTCCTCGGGGACCAGTCCGCTGACGACGTCGTGGATCCCGTCCCCGATCGAGCCACCAGTCAGCCGACTGGAACAGCCGCCGCGATTGACCCTGGTGATCTCGTCCCTCGTCACGGGCGGCGCCGAGCGGGTCATGACCGAGCTCGCCAACCACTGGGCGGCTCAGGGTTGGACGATCACGCTCATCCACTACTCGCCGCCCGGGACACCGCCCACGTTCCCACTCGACCCCCGGGTCACGGAAGTCCGCCTGGGCTCTTCACGCGTGCTCGCGGACCAAGGTTTTCGACGCGGTCCGCAACAACCTTCGTCGCATACGGGTCCTTCGCCGGGCGATCCGCGCGTCGCGCCCGGAGATCGTCCTGTCCTTCATGGCCGACGTCATCACGCTGCTCTGCGACGGCCGGGATCGGGTCCCGGTGATCGTCAGGAGCGAGCACCGTGGGCCTCGCGGCGAACTCAGCTCTGCCCTGGGAGATCCTTCGCGAGTTCACCTATCCGCGAGCGGCGTTCGTGGTGATGCTCACGCCGAGCGCGTTGGCCCACCTCTCCCGGTCGCTCCGACGGCGCGGTCGCGTCATCCCGAATCCATTGCCGGCAGCATTCGTCGCGCAAGGCCGTAGCGCTGACGCGCGATGACCTCGCCGAGCGGTGCGATCCCGATCATCGTCGGGCATGGGTCGCCTGGCACCGGAAAAGGGGTTCGACCTGCTCATCGAGGCCTTCGCCCGGATCGCCCCGAGGTGGCCGACGGCTCGCCTGGTGATCTGGGGCGAAGGCGACGAACGTTCGAACCTCGAACAGCTCCGTGCCGAGCTCGGTCTGATCGACTCGTGTCGCCCTCCCGGGCAACACGACGGACCCCGAGGAGGATCTCTCCGATCGGCGACCATCTTCGTCCTCTCCTCTCGCAAGGAGGGCCTGCCGATGGTCCTGATCGAGGCCATGGCCTCGGGCGGGCGGTCATCGCCTACGACTGCGAGCACGGCCCGCGCGACATCATCCGGGACGGCGTCGACGGCGTCCTGGTCCCGCCGGGGACGTGAGGCGCTCGCTGAGGCGATGGACGCGCTCCTGCGCGACGATGCCCGTCGGGCGAGCCTCGCGCAGGACGCGCATTCGAGGTCCGCGAGCGCTTCACGATCGGCCGTCTCGGCGCAGTGGGAGGCGCTCTTCGTCGAGGCGCTGCGCCGGCGGACATGAGTACGCGACGACCGGCCACGGATCGCGACGGCCACGGGACCGGTCGACGCGCGGATGACCACCGTCGGCGGGCGGTCGGCATCGGCACGCGGTTCCAGCTCACGGCTCGGCGTCGGCTTCGCGCTCGCTGTACCTGCTCGCACTCGGGGCCGGACAAGACCAGGCTCGCCACCGGCATCATCGCCTGGCCGCCGCTGCATGGCCGTCGATCTGGCCGGCGGCCGGGCTGGCGATGTTCGTGCTCATCATGCCGATGCGCGAGACCGAGATCTTCTCGTGCCCGTCCGGTTCAACGCGATCATCGCCGGCGCCATCACGTTCGGCTGCGTCCTTCGGCTCCCGATCGATCCGCCCGATGCAGGATCCACCCCGGGATCGTCCTGCTTCATCGGGTATCTGGTCTATCTCCGCCCTGAGCATCCTGCCTGCTCAGCGGGCATCCGCCGGCGTGGACACCGTCGGCATTGAACATCCTGCTCGAGTTGACGACCGGGGTCGCCCTGTTCGTGTCGGCCATCTACCTCTTCCGGCTGATGTCGCCATGGCCGATCCTCGGCTCGCGCTCGCGGGTGCCGCCCTCGCCGCCTTGCTCGCCGTCGGCGAGATCCTGGACTT
Source organism: uncultured Chloroflexia bacterium (assembly GCA_963755115.1). Lineage (GTDB taxonomy): Bacteria > Chloroflexota > Limnocylindria > Limnocylindrales > CSP1-4 > SPCO01. Next base: position 11,640 of record CAVWIK010000002.1, on the reverse strand, counting down.
CCTGCCATTCGACAGCGCTCATCGGCGGCCTCGCTCGAGCCGACCGGAGGGCTCCGGGCCGGCGGCGCGTTCGCCGATCCGAACTTCCTCGGCCTCTACATGGCGCACGGCCGCGGTGTTCGCGCTCGGTCTCCTCAGCTAGTGGCCGTCGTGGGTGAAATTCGATCCTCGGTCCCGCTGGTGATCCTGCCTGTTCGCCTTGTGCCCTCTCCTATTCACGCGCCGCCTTATTGGGATCGGCGCTGGCATCGTCGTCCTGGTCGGGTTCCAGAATCGCTCGCCGCCGTTGCCCTGCTGGTCGCGGCGTTGTCGTCGCACATGACCTCTACCCCGCGTTCCTCGAGGCCCGCCAGGGGGTCGTGTTGAGCCCGGCGAGACATGACTTCGAGCATGATGACAGTGAGCATCGCGAGACGACTGTGCGCCGAGGCGGCATCGCGATGTTCGCGACCTATCCGGTCTTCGGCGTCGGCTTTGGCGTGTTCCAGTTCGTCAGCCCCTCGTACTACCGGCGGCGCGGCAACGGCCGACCTACTCGCACGATCAGTACCTGAACGTCCTTGCCGAGCAGGGCATCGTTGGCCTGCTCATCGTCGGATGCGCTCTTGGCCATCACGACGATCGCGCTCATCCGGTCCACGAGCCCCTGCGTGACACGGCCATCGCGATGGGCGTCACGTACCTGGTCGTTTCGCTGTTCCTGCATACCGCTACGGTCTTCCAGAGTTCCAGCCTCATCTGGCTTGTGCTGGCCGCGACATTGGCGGCTGGCCCCGCGCGGGACCAGCCTCGGAGGCCAGCCTGATGCGCGTCCTCGTCACCGGTGGGGCCGGGTTCATCGGACACCACCTCGTCACGCGCACTCCTTACGCGGGGCGACGATGTGGTGGTCCTCGACGACTTCAGCACCGGCCTCCGATGGCGACTCGAACCGTCCTAATCGCATCACCCTGGTCGAGGGCGACCTCCGCGACCCCGACGATGTCGCCCGGGCGACCGATGGGTCGACGTCGTCCTGCACGAGGCGGCGATCCCTTCGGTCGCGCGCTCGGTCGCCGATCCGCTGCGATCGAATTCGGTCAACGTCGACGGCACGATCCAGCTCATGCTGGCCTGTGCGGCGGCCGGCGTTCGCCGCGTCGTCGCCGCCGGGTCGTCATCCGTCTACGGCGCGAGCCCGGAGCTGCCGCGGCGCGAGACGCAGCGCCCCGATCCTCGGTCGCCCTACGCCGTCAGCAAGCTCGCGACCGAGCAATACGTGCACACCATCGGCGCACTCCACGGGATCGAGACGGTCGTGCTGCGCTACTTCAACGTGTTCGGCCCAGGCCAGGACCCGCAGTCCCAGTACGCCGCCGTCGTGCCGCTCTTCGTCACCGCGGCCCTGACGGGCCAGCGACCGACGGTCCACGGCGATGGACGGCAGTCACGGGACTTCACCTACGTCGACAACGTCGTGTCGGCGAACCTCCTCGCGGCCACGGTCCCCGATGTCATCCGGTCTCACGGCCAACATCGGCTGCGGGGGGCGATTCGACCTGCTCGAGCTGCTCGATCGGATCCGGGACGCGGTCGGAACGATGGAGGAGCCCGATCTTCGCCCCGACTCGTGCGGGCGATGTCCGCGATTCCGAGGCGGATATCACGGTCGCCCGCGATCGGCTGGGATACGAGGTCGTGTCTCGTTCGATGAGGGCGTGCGCCGCACGGTCGACTGGTACCGGCAGCAGCAGGTGGCACCGGGCGAGCGGTCGTGACCCCAATGGCCGGGACTGAGCGGGCCACGAAGCGAGCGGGCATCGGACGGCCCGCCGCCTGATCGAGGAGGCCTTCGAGGAGGGCGACGGGCGGTCATCGCTCAGGCTCCGTTCGACGAGGGCGACGGGACGTCGACGAGCGTCCTGCAGGGCGCCGCGAGAGCCGCCGTGCTCCTGACGGGCGCCGGACTGGTGGGGCAGGTCTTCACGCTCGTCCGGAGAGTTGTTCGTCGCCGCCAAAGTCGGCGTGTCGCCCGATCTCGATGCCCTGCTCATCGCCGCCGTCGTCCCGATGATGCTGGCCAGCTTCCTTCGCGAGCGGCACCGGGGCGGCGATCGTCCCGGGCTATCTCGCGACGAGCCGGAGCACGGAACGCCGCAGCAGACCGGCTCCTCGGTGCGACGCTGACCTGGACCGTCCTGATCGGGATCGCCGTCTCCTTGTGTCGTGCTCGGCCGGGCCTGGCCGTCGCGATCGCAGGACCCGGTCTCGACGAAGCGCCGCGATCCGCTCGCGATCGGCTATCGTGCCGCTGCTGGCCCCGATGCTCGTGTTCTCGGCCGCCAGGCGAGTCTCCTGGGCGCGACTTCCAGATCCATGACCGGATGCGGGCATCGCGCTCGCCTGGATGGCCGGACCGCGTCGTCCATTCGTCATCACCATCGGTCCTTGGAGGCGGCTCGGTCTGACGGCACTCGCCGTCGCGATGACCGCGCAGCAGGCGTCGATCGTCGTCGTCCTGCTCGCGCTGGCTATGTGGTTCGGGATCCTGCCGCCGATCACGCTACGCGCCGACCGGGCCGAATCCACCGGTTCCTCGACACGCGATGCCCCTGACGATCAGCGCCTCGGTCCTCAACTTCAACCTCCTCACCGATCGCGCCGTCGCGACCCTGATCGCGCCCGGCGCCGTCAGTGCGCTCCGCTACGCCGAGGGCGTCATCCGGATCCCCCTGGCGGCGATCGGCCCGGCATGGTTCGCCGCGATCTACCCGGCCCTTGTCCGCGCGTCGTTGGTGAAGGGCCGAATTCGTTCGGCAAGCGGCAGAGCTCACTGCGCTACGTGATGGTCATCTTCGTCCCACTCTTGGTCGCGACCGCCGCGATGGCGCCGGTGATCGTCGAGGTCGCCTACGTCCGAGGCGCATTCGAGGAACGTGCTGCGATCCTTACCTCCGCGCACTCGCTGGGTTTGCCCCTCGCTTTCCTGACACTGGCCATGGGCTCTTGGTGGAGCCCACAACGCACGCCAACGAGGCACGTTCCTCATGTCGATGGGATCCTCGCGAGATCCCGATCCTCAACGCCGTCTTCAATGTCGGCTTCGGCCTTTCGTTCGGCGTGGCCGGCGTCGCACTGTCGACTTCGGTGACGTTGGGCATCGGCAACTTCATCAAGACGTGGCGGCTAGCCGCGAGGGGCACGCGGGCTCTGGCTGCACGCGTGTCCAGATCGGATGGTCGAGCGAGATCGCGCCGGGTCCCCGCGCGACGATGAGGAGCAACAAGGCGAACCAGAGAATGTGCTCGGGCCAGCCGTCGGGATAGACGAAAAGCTGGATCACCAGGGTCATCGCCATGAGGCCGAGAGCCGAGAGCCGTGAGGCAAACCCAACGAGCAGCAGGATCGGAAATACATGCTCGGCGGTGGTGGAAAGATAGGCGGCGACGTCGGGCGGCAGGAGCGGAACCTTATATTCTTCGCGGAACAGGAAGAAGGTGTTGTCCTTGATGTGAAGGAAGCCTTCGACTTTGGTCTGGCCCGATCGCCAGAACACGCTCGCCACGGCGACGCGTGCGACCAGTGCCACCAGGCTGTAAGGTATCCGCTCCGCGAGCCGCCGGCCGGCTTCCAGCCAATCGATCAGCGTGGACATTGCTTGGATCTCTCCCGTTTTTTTCCTGCCCCTAAGAAACAAGATCGGCGCGTTTCAAGGAAATGCCGATCGAGGATTGACACCATAGCCGGTCGCTATTGGACCGACCGGCCGATTGCCGCTCAATATCGGCTCACAAGGTGTTGAGATTGGAAGCCGCGCCGGCGGTAGAGGAGCCAATGTATGAGCACTCCGGCATTCCCGAGCCTTACGGAGGCCTTTCTGTATTGCCGCGACATGGATGCTTCCTTGAATGAGAGGCTTGAGGCCTTCAGCGAAGCCACCCGTTATTTGATCCCGGGTTATCAGGAGGCCGTGGATCGGATGGTTGGGCGTCTGAAGGCGCACGATGCCGGTGAAGCGGCCCCCAAGCCGGGTGAGCAAATGCCGCCTTTCGCCATGCCTGACGATCAGGGGCGGTTGGTTACGCTTGACGCGCTGCTGAAGGATGGTCCGCTGGCGATGACCTTCCACCGCGGCCATTGGTGCCCGTATTGCCGGATCAATACGCGAGCCTTGGCCGAAGCCCAGACCCGGATCTCCTCAGAAGGCGGCCGGCTCGCGGCGATCATGCCGGAGCGGCAAGAATTCGCGGCGACCTTCAAAGCCGAGGGGGAGGTGCACTACCCCGTCCTGACCGACATCGACAATGGCTACGCCCTGTCGCTGAACCTTGCGATTTGGGTGGGCGAGGAAATGCAACAGATATTGGAATCGGGGGGTCGCAAGGTCCCCGACTACCAAGGCAACCAGGCATGGGTGATGCCCATTCCCGCGACCTTCGTCATCGCCCAGGACGGCCGTATCACGGCGCGCTTCATCGACCCCGACTACCGGAAACGGATGACCATCGAGGATTTGCTGACAGCGCTGAAAAGCGCGCAAATCATTGCCGAAAGCGATCCAAAATCGTGGTGATGCCAGCTACCCATCGCGACCATCGGATGATATGAAAAGAGGGTCGGGGAAACTGGGACTTCGCATAAGCGTTCAGTTTTCAGCCCGTTGGCCGGTTGCCGGGGGTTACAGGACTGTTGAATGAACTCGAAACCGCTCTCGCAACTGCTCGAAGAGGCCTTCGTTCAGTGCCGCGACATGGACGCGTCGCTTGCCGAGCGTCTGCAAGCCTTCGCCGAGGCGGTGCGCCGGCTCGGCCCGCAATTTCAGACCGCGGTCGACGATCTGGTTGACCGGCTGAGACAGCACGATGTCGGCGAGAACGCGCCGAAGCCGGGCGAGCAGATGCCGAATTTCGTTCTCCCCGACGAAACCGGCCAACTCATCAGTCTGGATATGCTGTTGGAGAAGGGGCCCGTCGCGGTGACCTTCCATCGCGGCCATTGGTGCCCTTATTGCCGCATCAACACGCGCGTTTTGGCCGAGGCGCAGGATCAGATCGCGGCTGAAGGCGGTCAGGTCGCCGCCATCATGCCCGACCGTGAGCATTTCACCGCCGAGCTCAAGGTGGAATCGGCGGCGCCGTTCCCAATCCTCACCGATTTTGATAACGGCTATGCGCTCTCGCTCAATCTCGCTTTCTGGGTCGGAAAAGAGATGCAGGAGCTGATGACGCGCGCCGGCTGGGACGTGTCACGCTCGCAAGGCAGCGACACCTGGCTACTGCCGGTCCCCGCGACCTTCGTCGTCGGCACCGACGGCGAGGTGAAGGCGCGCTTCGTCGATCCCGACTACCGGAAGCGCATGACCATCGAGGATCTCTTGTCGGCGCTGCGGACCGCGCACTAAGCGGCGGCGTAGCGCGACCAATCGAAAGCCCGCAGCATCTTCATCATGGCCGAAGCCACGGCCGTGCGTTGCCGCCCGGCGACGCCGTAAAGATTGATCGTGCGCTTGAGCTTCATGTCCTGCACGACGATGCGCGCCAAGGTCGTCGGGCCCTGCGTGCTGCGGGGCAGCAACGCCACGCCAAGACCCGCTTCGAGCAAGGCGAGAAGATCGCCGTCGGCGCTCACCTCGTGGAAGCGCGTCACGTCGAACTCGCGCATGCGCAGGAGATCGAGCATCTCAGGCGTGGTTTCGCAATAGGTGCGGATCATCAGCCGCTCTTGCTTGAGATCGTCGAGCGCGACGGCTGGACGCTCGGCGAAGGCGTGCATGCTGTTGACGGTGAGCTGGAATTCCTCGGTGAACAGAGGCCAGCTGTCGAGACGATCCCATTCCTCGCCGATCTGCGCGGCGAGCCCAAGCTCGACCTCGCCCTTCTTGAGATATTCGAGCACCTCAACCCCCGTTCCCCGCAGCAACTTCAACTCCAATCCCTGGAACAGTTTGCCCAGCTCGACGACATGGGGGGTCACCAGCGAAGGATCGATGGTGCGCGACAGCGCCAGCCGCAGTGAGCCGACCTCGCCTTTCTTAATGGCGGAAGCGAGCAGGCGGGCGCTGATCGCGCTCTCATAGCATTGCTTCAACAGCGGCAGCATGCGCTGACCGAGCTCGGTGAGCTGAGCCTGCGGCCGCTCCCGCCGGAACAGATCGCCGCCAAGCTCGCCCTCGAGCTGGCGGATGGCGCGCGTGAGCGACGGCTGAGCAACGTGGCATTCCTCGGCCGCGCGCGTAAAATTGAGCGCTCGCGCCACCGCGAGGAAGTAGCGGACCTGATGCATTTCCATGGGAGATGCGCTCCGCTGCCTAGTCTAGGGGTGAAGGAGACATGATGATCGCGGCACGGTAACGAGTTCCGCGTTTCCGCGGCAGGCCTGGGAGAAAGTTCCGGCCCGAAATCTCACCCTGCAAGCGATCATCGACAAAAAAGTCTGGGTTCGCGCCGTTGTTGGGACGGAGTTGTACGCTCGCGACTGCTTTCCCGTCGAGATGATTTGAGGGCCAAGACCGCTTTTTGGGCAGGCGCCACGTCGCGGCCGCCCCCTCAAAATCGAAGTTTACCAAGCCTAGTCAACCCCTTAACCTGCCATAGCGCAACCCTATCGAGTCCGTAGCCAAAGGGCATTTCCGGTCAGCCCCCGGGCCTGGGCATGATCCTCGCCAACAGAACGCCTTGGCGCGCAAGGCAAACCGAGGAGTGCCGGGTTATGAACATCGCCATGACACAGCGCGGGGCATCGACCGCGCAACTCCTCAAGGACAAGGTGTCCTTGGTGACAGGATCGACCAGCGGAATTGGGCTTGGGATCGCGCGCGCTCTGGCTGCGTCAGGCGCCGCCGTGGTTCTCAACGGTTTCGGCAAGCCGGAGGAGATCAAGGCGACCCAAGCCGCGATCGGTTCCGACTTCGGCGTGAAGGTCGCCTATTCCGACGCGGACATGACCAATCCGAACTTCATCGCCGAGATGATCAAGATGACCCTCGACACGTTCGGCAGGCTCGACGTGCTCGTCAACAATGCCGGCATCCAACATGTGGCGCCGTTGCAGGAATTCCCCACCGCCAAATGGGATGCCATCCTCGCCATCAATCTCAGCTCGGCCTTCCACACCACGCGGCTCGCGCTGCCGTCCATGGTCGCCAACAAATGGGGTCGCATCCTCAACATCGCCTCGGCCCATGGCCTGGTCGGCTCGGCCTTCAAGGCGGCCTATGTCGCGGCCAAGCACGGCATGCTCGGCCTGACCAAGGTAACGGCGCTCGAGACAGCGGAGCAGGGCATCACCTGCAACGCCATCTGCCCGGGCTACGTCTACACGCCTCTCGTTGAGGCGCAAATCGAGGGACAGGCCAAGGCGCATGGCATTCCGCGCGAGCAAGTGATCCGTGAGGTGTTGTTGGCGCAGCAGCCAAACAAGCGCTTCGCCACCACCGATGAGCTAGGCGGCATCGCGGTGTTCCTCTGCTCGGACGCCGCCGCCTCGATTACCGGAGCCGCGATCCCGGTCGATGGCGGCTGGACCGCGCATTGAGCGACAAGACAACGAGCCGGGAGGCAACCATGTCCAAGACCAAGACGCTTACGCCGCTCGACGCGGTCAACGAGATTCGCAACAACAACAACGGCCAAGTCGTGCTCGTGCTGCAAGGCGGCGGCGCGCTTGGCGCTTATCAATGCGGCGTCTACCAAGCTTTGCACGAGGCCGGTGTGGAGCCGGATTGGATCATCGGCACTTCGATTGGCGCTATCAATGCCGGGATCATCGCCGGCAATAAGCCCGGATCGCCTTCCGGCTCCAGGAGTTCTGGCGGCGTGTGGAGCGCTCGACCTTTTGGGCGCGTTTCCGGCCTTCGCCGGCGTCGCCGACGCGCTGTCCTCTTGGACCACGCTGACCAACGGCATTCCCGGCTTCTTCGAGACAATACGCGTGCCTTTCCGGTGCCCATGTGCCGCTCGGCGCAGACCATGCCGGCTATTACTCGACGGAGCCCTTGCGCGGGACGCTGGAGGAACTGGTCGACTTCTCGCTCGTCGGCCAGGGCCACCCGAGGCTAACGGTGGGGGCCGCCAATGTGCGGACCAGCATGATGCGCTATTTCGATTCCAAGGAGATGGAGCTCTCCCCGAGTCACATCATGGCGTCGGGCGCGCTTCCACCCGCTTTCCCGGCCGTACGGATCGATGGCGAGTTTACCCGGACGGCGGTATCCTCTCCAACACGCCAACCGAGCGGATCTTCGACGATAGCCCCCGCCGCAATTCGCTGATCTTCGCGGTCCATCTCTGGCATCCCACCGGCGAAGCGCCGGAGACCATTTGGCAGATCCTCAACCGCCAAAAGGACATCCAAGTTCAAGCCGGATCGCGAGCCACATCGTGCGTCAGCGCGAGACCCATAAGCTCCGTCACGTCATCACCAATCTCCTCGAATTCGTGCCCGAGGCGGAGAAGCACGATCCGCTCTACCAGGAGCTCGCCGGCTATCGCTGCGACACGCGCATGCATGTGGTGGCTGTTGAGCCCGCGGCTCGGCAACGAGACCCATACCAAGGATATCGATTTTTCGCCGGCCGGCATCGGCAGTCGCTGGGAGGCCGGCGACGCCGAGACCCAGCGCGCGCTCGAGCAGCAGGCCTGGATCGGGGAGTGGGGTCTGCTCGATGGGGTTGTCCTGGATGAGCCTCGGCCCGGAGCAGAGCCGCGGCCGAGATCGAGCCGGGCAAGCCTCAGGCTGGCTCGTCCGACCGCGGTCCCTACAAGCTCGCCGCCGAGTGAGGGAAGATCCGATGACGTCTGTACCGGTATCTCGGCGATCCACCTTCTCGGCGCCGCCTTCACCTACCTGATCATCGTGGTGTGGCTGGAAATGTTCTGGGTCAGGATCGCCCAAGCGCTGCATGGCGGCGACATTGACTTCGCGCTCAGGAAGCGGACTTGGCTCAATGCCTTCGTCGCGGCCGGGGCCTTCGGTGCCGCGATCCTGCTGCTCTTCTGGGTGCATAGCTGCACCGTTGGTGCGGCCTGACGCCTGCCACCGCCGCGGCGCTAAGCCCAAAAGAAAAAGCCCGGCAGCAAGGCCGGGCTTTTTTACGCGAGACAGGAACTTCCGGACAGGCGAGTCCAATTCCGTGGCCATCTCGATCAGCCTGCCGGCAAGGCGCGCTGGGCGGGGATCGGCCGGTCCTGGAGGCCTTCCCTTCCGCCCTATTTGATGGGGGTGGAGATCGGTTCTGGCGGCATCTCAGCCGTGTAGATCTGCTGGGAATGATGGAAGCAGCCGCCGAGCGCCAAACAGGCGGCGATGGCGGCGAGACAACGATAATGCGCATGGCGGGATCCCTCTACTTGGTACTGTCACTCAATTCGGTACGCGAGACTTCGCCCATCTGACCGCGTTAGGCTTAGAAAAGCGTTAATGCCCGGACCATTTTAGAACTGTGCTTGCTGGGATCGCTTGCCACCAAAGCAAGCCGGCGCGAGGCCGGACTTCTCAGGCTGGCGCCCCTTGCGCGGGCAGCCGCTATCATTCCGAAAGAGCGGCGCGGCGCCCCCTCTCACGCGTTCGCGACTCGAGTTCAGGGGCGCCGGGGGCGGAGGTAGGAGGACCACTCTGAAACCCTTTCCACCCCGGCTGATAGCGTAAGCCGCGGGCCCCAGAGAGTCTTTGCGCTGGATCAAACTGGGGAGAGGAATCCCCGCCTGACGCTGACCGAGATCAGTGCGCCAGACCCTCGGGGGCCATCGGCGTTTTCAAAACACGGCAAGCAGCGCCGCCACGATGAGCGCCGCGGCAACGCCGCCGACGCAAGCCGTCCAGCCAAACATGTCGAACAGCACGCCCAGTACGGCGCTGCCGATCAGGCCGCCGAAGAAATAGCTGGCGAGGTAAAGGCCCGCTTGCCGCCCCGCGGTCGGAGGTCGCCGCGCGACCGACAAAGCCCGTGGCGCAGGCCTGGGCGAAGAGGTGCCGGCCCCGACCAGCACCATGCCGATCAGCACCGCCGGCAGGCTCGGCAGGATGAAGCGGAAGCCCAAGGCCCGCCACTGCAGCGCCGCCCAGAAGGTGGGCCTGGTGCCGAAGCGCTTCACGGCGTGGCCGGCCAGCGGCGTGGTCGCCATCGCGGGGACGAAGACGAAATAGACGAAGCCGAGCGTCATGGCGCCGACACCGAGCGGCGGCTGCACCAGCACGAAATTGACGAAGGTGAAGGTGCCGATGAAGGCGAATAGGATGCAGAAGCCGATGCGAAGCTCGCGCGCAAGGCGGGGTTTTGCAAATGCATGATCCAGGCCTCGAAATGCGAATTCATGCTGCTGCCCATGTCGTGCATGGGCTTGGTCTTCTCGACGGTGAAGTAGACCAGCGCCGCACCGAGCAGATTGAGCGTGGCGAAGAAATAGAAATTCGCGGCGAGTTCGAAATTATCGGCGACGCCGGCAGAGATCAGGCGCCCGATCAGATTGCTCGCGACGTTGCCGGTGATATAGGCGGCGAAGGCGCGGCCGCATTGGCGGCGGTAAAGTGCTCGCCAGATAGGCTAGCGTGAGCGTGAAGGCCGCCGCCATGCACAATCCCTGCGATACGCGCACAGTGAACGTGGTGAGGTCCGGCGCATGCGCAAGCAGCGCGGTCGGGATGGCGAGGAGGATGAGGCTGATCAGGATGCCCTTCCTGCGATCGATCTCGCGACTGAAATAGCCCACGGCCAGACCGGAAAAGGCCATGCCCAGGGTGCTGGCATTGACGGCAAAGCCCATCTGCGCCGGCGTCACGCCTAGTGCTTAGTCAGTGAGGGAAGGATGGCTTGCGTGGCGAACAGATCGACGACCGTGAGGAAGGCGGTCAGGGCGATGACGAGATAGCGGAGGGCGGCGCCGGCGAATGATGCGCCTCGGTGTCTGGAGCGGCGACGGCGTGTGACGTATCGTTCATGGCGCATGCTCCTCGAGGGCGAAAAAAAAGTGTGACGCCCTTCGGGGGGAGAAGGGCGTCACAGCCGAAGGGGGAGGGGTTATTACATCGTGTGGTCGGTCGGGTCCTTCAGCAGGTCGGCGGAGAGCAACACCACGGTCTTGTTGCAGAGATTTTTCCACGAATGCGAAATGCCCTTGGTCTCGGCGACGACATCGCCGGCCTTGTGCACGATCGGCACCGCGCAGTTGCTGGCATATTCGTTGATGGCCTTCGATGATGTAGATGATCGCTGGCCGCTCCACGTGGCTGTGCCACGGCACGACGCCGCCGGGCTCGACGACAAGTTTGCGCATGCGCATGGTGCAATCCTTATGCCTTGCTCCTTGTCCACGTCGATCATGGCAATCACCGTGTCGGTAACGCCGACCGGCTTTAGTCCATGGGCGGGCGCACGTCGGGCTTGGTCTGATCGGCGGGGCATCCGCCGGCTTGTGCGGCGGTGGCGACGAAGCTTGCGCAAGCGATGACGCCAGCAAGCATGGCATAGCGGCCGAACCGGCCTCTCTCTTTTGACAGAAACATCTCCGTTATCTCCTTTTGGCTAGGGCGTCGGCCGAAAGGGACGGCCGCTTTCGATAGCCAGCAGGATCGGCCGAAGCCACGCCTAACGGAAATGCCGGTTGGCTTTTGCTCATAGCCCACGTATTCCGCGCAGGAAATCACCCATTCGATAGCGACAAGGTA
>CAVWIK010000001.1:0-241431 GCA_963755115.1 uncultured Chloroflexia bacterium | reverse complement strand
ACGATCATCCATACCATGACAAGTCGAGTAGGTGAGCGGGGCCAGATCACGATCGAGAAGGCCATCCGCGAGGAGCTTGCGATCTATGCGGGTGACGAGACCGTCCAGCGTGTCGAGGATGGCCGCATCGTCATCGACGTGATCCCTGGCCGACATCGGCGTTCGCTGGCGGGCGCACTGCGCGGCAAGGTCGCGAGGACGCCGTCCGATGAGGACTGGACGGCGCTCAGCAAGGCCGCTTGGGAGACCCGGGACCCGGATCGACCGGGGTGATCTCGGTCGACACGTCGGTGCTGGTGCGCTACCTCGTCGGGACGCCGGTCCGGCAAGCGCGCCGTGCGGCCGACCTCATCGATGACGACGCGGTCGAGATCGGGGTATCGACCGTGGCTCTGGCCGAGTGCGCCCATGTGCTTCGGACGCAGTACGGAGTCGCCGCGATCGACATCATCGACAGCCTCATCGGCCTGATCCAGCGCGAGAACGTGCGCGTGCTCGGGCTTCGCGCCGACGTCCTCGTCGGGATGCTCGTCCGTGCCCGGACGATGCCGGGCCGCCCGATCCCCGACGCCATGATCGCCGCGGCGTCGCTCGCGTCTGACGCGCTGCCGCTCGCGACGTTCGACCGCGCGCAGTCTCGGTACGGGATCGCCATCCGCCAACCGTGATCGCGGGGCCGCGCAAGCGCGCGACTACCTGCCGGCTACCGTGATGGGTTGGCCAACCGCCTCAATGTCAGGGCGACGTTGAGCCGCCGCCCGGCCTCACCGTCAAATCCGTGGCCGAGTAGGTCCTCAGCACGATCGAGGCGATAGGCCACCGTCCGGTCCGCCAGGTGTAGCCGACGGGCGGTCTCGCGGCGATTGCCGCCGGCATCGAAGTAGACCTGCAGCGTCTCGACCAGCTCCTCGCCCATACGCGGCTCCGCAAGCAGGACACCGAGCTCGCGGTCGATGATCGTGTCGGCGAGGTCCGGGTCACTCAAGAGAAGCCGCTCGACGCTGAGCTCGGCGACGTCGTCAATGACACCGTGGCGACCAATGGCCGCGGCCACGCGCAAGCCCTCCTGGAGCTCCACCATCGTGCGGGACCAGGCGCCGAACCCATCGGCGCGCATCGCGATAGCGGTCCACGTCGCGTCGGGACCGAGCACGGCTCCCCCCGCCTCCTGGAGCCGTTTCCACTCCTGGGTGTCCGGCCCTAGGATGGCGACGATCGCACCACGCCAACTGATCGCCAGCGGCACCGTGATCCCGCGGCCGGGACCCTCGCGAGATCCCCGCCGCCGAAGCAGGTGGTCGACTCTCCGAGCCAGGTCGTCGAGGTCCTGGTCGTCGATGCCCGGCTGGTCTGGTGTCGGATCGGCATCTACTCCTGGCAAGATCGCGACGATCCGGAACTCCGCATCTGGGTCGAGGCCGTAGCGCATCGCCAAGCGCCGGAGCCGTGCCCTGGAACGCGCGTCGACCGCGACCGCTCCGAGTAGCTCATCGAGTGCCGCACGCCGCGCCGCCACGTCTCTGGCGATCAACTCGCGCTCGGTCGCTCGATAGCCCTCGCCGATGGCCAGCGACGACATCTCGCTCCAGAGCAGCAACCATCGGCCGAGCTCTTCGAATCGCTCTCGCTGCTCCCCACGCCGCTCGAGCTCGGCCGTTCCGTGGTCCCACATCAGCCGCCGCGCCTCGGCGTTGACCCCAAGGAACAGGATCAGCCGGCGACCTTGCCGCGCCGCGATGGCGCCGGACTCGTGTTGGAGCGCCAGAACGGTCGCCAGGTCGAGTCGATCCTCGGCCATGGCCTGTTCGGCTGCCGCGACCAGATCGTCGTAGGTCTGAGCGTCGACATGTGGACCGAACGGGTCCGCGGCCGTATCGCCCGCCGCGCGCGCGCTGAGGACCTCGATCGCCGTCTTCAGGTCGCCGGCATCGGCCGTTACATGGGTACTCAAGTACGCGAGTCGGACACGGGCATGCAGTTCCCCCTGGCCTTCGACCAGAGCCGCGGGCATCGCGGCCACGACCGCGTCGACCTCCGGAAGGACCTGGGTGATGACGTTTCGCGTCGGGTTGGGCACGAGGTCCCAAGTCTGGTCCCTCAGAGGTGGTGATTGCAACACCTCGGCATTCGATGGCTCGTTCGGCGGCTGTCGTGGGCCGAATGCTTGCGGGTTTGAGGCAACGGTCCACCACGACAAGAAAGCCTTGGCCACCGCGAGCGAGGCCCTCTGGCGATCCCGGTCGGGGGTCGGGGGCGCGATCTCGCCGCGACCCAAGGCGACTGCCGAACTCCTGCAACCGATCACCTGTCGGTTTGCGGATGTGCCCCGCTGTCTGCGGGTCAATCGCCAACGAACATCAGCTGAGAGCAGTTTCTCTCACGCGCAGGAGCCAGATTTATCATGTCCCGCACCTCCATCTCCGCATCAAGGCATGGCCGACGGATCGCGCTGAGCGGCCTCATCGCGGTTGGCGTCGTCCTTGCGACCGTCGCGCCCACCTTCGCTGCGAGCGGCGATGGCGTGTCCGAGGTAGCGACCTCAGCGACGAGCACTTACTCCGCCGTGCCGGCGAAAGGGATCGTCAACGTGCGCGTGACCCTCAAGGTCACTAACAGGATCCCATCGAAGGTCACGCAGGTTGAATGCGACAAGGGCTACTTGGACCCGTGGTACGGCGTCTGGGTTCCCGTTCCCGGCTTGTGCGACTCGAAGACGAACTACTACATCAAGTCGACCCGACTCTGGACGGAAAAGGGGATCAGCAATCTCAAGGTCACGTCCGACGGCGGCGCCGTCACGCGGAAAGCCGCCTCGACCTCGTCGACTGACTTCAAGGCCTACGACCTGAAGTTCCCGCGCATCTTCAAGGGCCACACAAGGACCATCACGGCGACCTACACGATCAGGGGTGGCGCTCCGAGGTCGTCTTCGCCGACCCGGATCAATGGCGCGTACCTCAACTTCGGGGCGATCACGCAGCCTACCGACCGGGCCTCGGTCAAGGTCGTCGTCCCCGCCACATTCGACGCATCAAGCTGGGGCGGCAAGGCGACGTCGTCGGTCAAGGGCTCGCAGCACGTCTTCTTGAGCGGTAAGGTCGCGAACCCGGCCAAGTACTGGGTGGGCGTCAACGGGACCAACGTCAAGGGCTTCGCCACCGCGACGATCCAGTCTGACTCGGGCCGAGACGTCGAGATCCAGGCCTGGCCCGGCGACAAGGCGTGGATGCAGTCGATCAAGGCTGAGGCCGCCGGGTCGCTTTCCAAGCTCGAGCACCTCGTCGGCGCGCCTCTTCCCGGCACCGCGCCGATCGTCATCCGAGAAGTCACCCAGGCAGCGCTCGGTGACGGCTATGTCGGGGAATACAGCGACAGCACCAAGGCCGCAACGGTCTCCGAGAACTACGAGCAGCCGGGCACCGTGGCGCATGAGCTGTCCCACGCGTGGTTCAACCACAACATGTTTGCCTCGAAGTGGCTGTCCGAGGGCTATGCCGGCTGGGCCGAGCGTGCTGTCGGCGCCAACCCCGTGGCATGCGCCGCGCCGCTTGCGGCCGCAGTGGATCTCGAGGACTGGAAATACGCCGACCCGCGCTCCACCGCGGCGCAGCAGCAGGCCGTCGACGACGAGTACCAAGCCGCATGTGTTGTCGTGAGTACCCTGGCCACCAGTGTCGACGACAAGGCCATGGCAGGGGTGACCAACACCCTGACCACCTCCGACGGAGCCTATCCCGGGACCCTCGATGCGTCCGCGGGAACGCCAAACACCTGGCGCCAGTGGCTGGACGCGGTCGACGAGAATGCGGGTGCCTCGAAGGATCCGTCCGTGTCGATCGAGTCGATGCTGACCGGCTACAAGGTCGCGACTCAGCAGGAACTCTCGGATCGCCACGACGCTCGTACGTCACTTCGCGATCTCCGCGCGGTGGCTGGGACGACCTGGACCATCCCGGCCGCCGTATACAGCCCGATGAACGACTGGCAATTCGGCGAGGCCGGATCCGCCATGCAGAGCGTCGGATCGACGATCGCTGATGCGAACGCCGTCTCGACGGCGCTGCCGACCGTTTCTGTCGCCACGAGCCCGCTCCAGGGCAGGCTCGAGACGGCAACCACGCTGGCCGATGTCACCGCGGTCCAGAGCGTCGCGCACGATCAGCTCGTGACGGCGAACGCGCTGGCGACCGACATCGACGAGGCGCACAACGCCGGTCCGATCGAAGCCGTCGGCCTTGTCGGTACCGATATTGACACGATGTCATCTGACGCGATCTCAAGCGTCGCGGCCCTTGACCTGGCAACGGCAAATGCCCAGATCTCGGACCTCGACCAGGTCCTAGACGGCGCTGCCAGTACCGGGATGCTACGCGTCGCGGCGGTCCTCGCCGTGGTCGTCGTCATGAGCGTCGCGGCGGCACTCATGATCCGCCGTCGCCGCACGACAGCAACGTCGATCGCGGACTCCGTGGTAGGCACCGCGAACATCCCGGGCACCGGGAGCGTAAGCATGGATGGCCCGACCGCGAGCTAGACGGTCGAGTTCCAGTCTCTGAGAGCGTCGGCTTCGCTGGCGCTCTTTTGATTCTTGGCGTCGCCGAAACTGGCGGTCAGCGGTGAGGAGCCTGACGCCGTTCGCTAGGATTTAGCGCATGAGCCTCACCGCCCGGCAGCTCAACCGGGCCACGCTGGGCCGCCAGCTCCTGCTCCGACGCGAGTCGCTCGACGTCGAAGACGCCGTGCATCGTGTCGTCGCGCTCCAGGCGCAGGAGCCGGCATCGCCGTACATCGCGCTCTGGAACCGGGTCTCGAAGTTCGATCCCGCCGACCTCGACGCGGCCTTCGCCGGCCAGCGTGTCGTCAAGGCCACGCTGTTGCGCGTCACGCTGCATGCCGTGGCCGCGGACGACTACCCCGCCTTCCACGAGGCGATGCAGGTGCCGCTGCGGGCGGCCCGCCTCTACGATCGGCGCTTCACGAGCGAGGGCGTTTCGATCGCGGACACCGACGCCCTCGTGCCGGATCTGCTCGAGTACACCGCGTCGCCGCGGATGAACACGGACGTGGAGCGCTGGCTCGAGGCGCGCTTCGGCGCGCCGAAACCCCGCATCTGGTGGGCGCTTCGACAGTACGGACCGTTCGTCCACGCGGCGACCGGCGGGCCCTGGTCGTTCGCGCCGCGGCCGTCCTACGTCGGAGCCCGTGACCAGACCCGCCCCGGGGATCCCGCCGCATCAGTGCAGGCGCTCGTCCGCCGATACCTGGAGGGCTTCGGTCCGGCGACGGTGCAGGACATCGCGCAGTTCGGGACGTACTACCGGCCGCCGGTGCAGGAGGCGCTGACGTCGCTGGGCGACGCCCTCGTCCGATACGACGGCCCGAACGGCGAGACGCTGTACGACGTCCCCGACGGCCTCCTTCCGCCTGAGGACACGCCGGCCCCGCCGCGGCTCCTGGGGATGTGGGACAGCGTGCTGCTCGCCTACAAGGATCGGGGCCGGGTGATGCCGCCCGAATACCGGACGCTGATCATGCGCAACAACGGCGACGTGCTGCCGACGCTCCTCGTCGACGGCTACGTCGCCGGCGTCTGGCGCCCGGTCGAGGGCGGCATCGAGGCCACCGCCTTCCATCGCCTCCCCGACGAGGCCTGGGCCGGTCTCGAGACCGAGGCGAAGGGCATGCGGGCGTTCCTGGCCGACCGCCAACCCATCGTCTACCAGGGGCGGTTCGCGCACTGGTGGGACAAGCTCCCGAGCGCCGAGTGCCGCGTCCTCGGCGATACATGACAGAACCTGACATCAACGCCACCGACCATGGACGGACGAACACCGAGCCCGACGGGAGGAAGGGACATGACGGTCATCGACTGGCTGCTCGACGCCGACCCCTCGATCCGGTGGCAGGTGCTGCGTGACCTGACCGACGAGCCGGCGGAGGTCGTCGCCGCCGAGCGCGCGAAGGTCGCGACGGAAGGCTGGGGCGCCCAGCTGGTCGCCCTCCAAGCGCCGGACGGCCGCTGGGCCGGCATGCCGTGGTCGCAGGACTGGACGGACACCTTCCACGTCCTCGAGCTCCTGCGCCGGTTCGGGCTCGACCCGGAGAGCGACCAGGCTCGCCGAGCCGTCGGCCTCGTGAGCGAGCACGTCACGTGGAAGTACCCCAATTTCGAGACCCCGTGGGAGGACAACCGGTTCTTCGAGGGCGAGGTCGAGCCGTGCATCAACGGCAACGTCGTCTCGACCGGCGCGTACTTCGGCGTGGACATGATGCCGCTCGTCGAGCGGCTCCTCGGCGAGCAGCTCCCCGACGGCGGCTGGAACTGCGAGGTCGAGAACGGCGCGACGGTGTCGTCGTTCGGGACGACGATCAACGTCCTCGAGGGCCTGCTCGAGCACGAGCGGGCGATCGGCGGCTCGGCCGAGGTGCGCGCAGCCCGCGAGCGCGGCCACGAATACATGCTCGAGCGGCGGCTGTTCCGTCGGAAGTCGACCGGCGAGGTCATCGACCCGAGCTGGCTCGAGTTCTCGTTCCCGACCTGGTACTTCTATGACGTCCTGCGCGGGCTCGACTACCTGCGCGACGCCGACGCCGAGCCCGATGACCGCGTCGCCGAGGCGATCGAGGTCGTCGAGGGCAACCGCGATCCCGACGGCCGCTGGCCGCTCCAGAACGTCCACAAGGGCGAGGCCCACTTCGCGATGGACGAGGGCGAGGGCAAGCCGAGCCGCTGGAATACCCTTCGAGCGATGCGGGTCCTGCGCTGGTACCACGGGGAGAACGGTGGATAGCCTGGAGCTGGAGCCGGCCGCCCGGACCGCCGCCCCGGTAGCCAGCGGCTTCACGATCGTGCCCGCGAACGAGGCGTCCTGGGGAGACGTGCAGGCCATCTTCGGCATGCGCGGCTACACGGCCCACTGCCAGTGCCAGCGGTTCAAGACCGGCCCACCCGGGTGGAGCGGGACCACGCTCGTCGAGCGGATGCAGCGGCTCGAACAGGAGACCCACGCCGGCTACCCCAGCGCCCCCAGGACGAGCGGCCTCGTTGCGTACCTCGACGGCGAGCCGGTCGGCTGGTGCGCGGTCGAGCCTCGCTCCGCCTACCCGCGCCTCCCGCCCCAGCGGGTCATCTTCAAGGCGCGCGGCGAGGAACCCGACGACGAGAGCGTCTGGGCGGTCACCTGCTTCGCGACGCGCGCGGGCTACCGGCGGCGCGGCGTCACGCGCGTGCTCGTGCAGGCCGCCGTCGAGCACGCCCGCCGGCGCGGCGCCCGGGCGCTCGAGGGCTACCCGATGATCACCGAGCCGGGCAAGGAGGTCACGTGGGGCGAGACCCACGTCGGCACCCGCAACATCTTCGAAGCCGCCGGGTTCGAGGAGGTCGCCCACCCGACCCTTCGGCGCGTGATCATGCGGATCGATTTCGAGCCGGCTTCGGCGCCTACAGCTCGAGGAATCGGAGCGTGACCAAGGGGACCGCGGCGACCAGCACCTGGACCGCCAGGATCGCGATCGCGGGTCTCGGTGCCTCGGGCAGCCACCGGATCCCGAAATACGCGATCCCCACGGCGGTGCCGGCCATGAGCAATTGGAAGAGGTGGGCGGGCGTCCCTTCGTCCGCTTCGTGCACGACGCCGAACCGCGCCACGAAGCCCACGATGAGCGCAAGCGCCGCGAGCGACAGCACCATCGGTACCCAGGCGCTCGGCGCCCGGATCAGCCGGGTCACGACAAGGTCACCATCACGGCAACCAGACTACAGCGAGGAGATTCGACCATGAGCAGCGCACCGATCATCCTGGTCCCCGGGTTCTGGCTCGGCGCATGGGCGTGGGACGAGGTCGCCTCGGCCCTCCGCGCCGACGGCCACGACGTCACGGCGCTGACGCTGCCCGGCCTCGAGTCGGCGAGCGCCGACCGCTCGAAGGTGCACTTCAGCGACCACGTCGACGCGATCGTCGACGCCATCGAAGACGCCGGGGAGCCGGTCGTTCTGGCCGTCCACAGCGCGACCGGGTTCTCCGGCTACGCCGCGAGCGACCGCGTGCCGGAGAAGATCGCGGCGATGGTCTACGTCGACACCGCCCCGGGGTTGGGCGCGCTCGACCCGGACTTCGCGGACGTGGAGATGCCGATGGTGTGGGCGAATATCGAGGCGGAGGAGAACCTCGACGGCCTGAGCGAGGCGCAGAAAGAGACGTTCCGGCAGCGGGCCGTCCCGGTGCCGGGCAGCCTGATCCGGGAGGGCGCCTCGCTGACGAACGACGCGCGCCGCGACATCCCGAGCACGTTCATCTGCACGGGCTTCAGCGCCGCCGACTACCAGAAATACGCCAGTGGAGATCCTGCGCCCGCGTTCCTGGCGGGCATCCCGGAGGTGCGCAACGCGACCTGGATCGACCTGCCGACGAGCCACTGGCCGATGTGGTCGCGCCCGGCCGAGCTCGCGAAGATCATCGGCGACGTCGCCACGAAGGCCGGCGCGGCCGCCGCCAAGGCCGGGAGCGCCCGATGACCGCGACCCTCCTCGACGACGCGTTCGCGCATCACATCTGGGCGACCGAGCGCCTCATCGACGCCTGCGCGACCCTCACACCCGAGCAGCTGGATACGCCGGCGCCCGGCACGTACGGCTCGATCATCGCGACGTTCCGCCACCTCGTCAGCTCCGACGGCTGGTACCTGGGGTTCTTCCGCGAGCAACCGGCGCCGATCGATGATGAGGACACCTCGTTGACCCTCGCCCACCTCCGATCGGCGAACACGACCAACGGCGCCGCGTGGATGGCGTTGCTCGCCGCGGGTCCCGATGGCGAGACCGACATCGTCGAGCGCGGCGAGGGTTGGGCCTTCCATTCGCCGCTCGGGTTCCGTCTCGCGCAGGTCATCCACCACGGCACCGATCACCGGAGCCAGATCTGCACGGCGCTGACGAGCTTCGGCATCGAGCCGCCCGAGATCGACGTCTGGGCCTACGGCGAGGCCACCAAGCGCACGCACGTCGACGACCTTCGATGAGGCCGCGGGCGTAGAGTTCGGCCGTGGGTCGACCGATGGATACGTCAGCGGACGCCTACCGCCTGCAGCTTGCGGCGTTCCGGTCGATGACGCCGGCCCGACGCCTGCAGATCGCCGACGAGATGAGTTCGGCGGTCCGCGACCTCGCCGAGGCGGGGCTGCACCGCAGGCGGCCGGACCTTGCCGATGAGGAGCGACGGGCCGACCTCGCCGAGATCCTCTTGGGGAAGGAGCTTGCTGCCGCGGCTCGACGGGAGCACTCGGGCGTTGATCGGTGACGTTTGCCGAACTGCTCGCGGACGTCATCGCGAGGCTCGATGCGGCCGATGTTCCGTACATGGTCACGGGCTCACTGGCGAGCTCGTACCACGGCCAGCCGCGAGCGACCCTCGATGCCGACATCGTGATCGACCCAGCGCCCGGGAGCCTGACCAGACTCATCGACGGCCTGCTCGCGGGCGGCTACTACGTCGATCGCTCTGCGGCGCTCGAGGCATTCCGGGATCGAACGCAGTTCAACGCGATCGGATCGGATGCCGTCAAGGTCGACTTCATCGTCCGGAAGGCCCGACCGTTCTCCGTCGAGGAGTTCGGCCGCCGCGAGCGAGCAGACCTGCTCGGGACGACGGGCTACATCGCGACGGCAGAAGACGTCGTGATCGCCAAGCTCGAATGGGCGGCCGCATCAGGTTCGGAGCGCCAGTTGCGTGACGTCGGCGCGATCATCGCGGTAGCGGACCATCTGGACGAGGCCTACATCGATCGCTGGGCCGCCGCATTGGGAATCACCGAGGCCTGGCACACCATGCGCGATAGCGTGCGTGCCGAATGAGCCAACGGGAGTTGCCATGACGATCCGCGTCTTCTACGACCGCTGGCCGCAGTACAACCGGCGTCTGACCGAGGTCATCGGGTCGCTGACCGACGAGCAGCTCGCGCTGCGGGCGTCACCCGAGCACTGGCCGGTCTGGGCGATCGTCGGGCACCTGGCCGGCTCGCGCGTCTACTGGCTCTGCCACATCGTGGGCGAGCCCGGCGCCGAGTCGACGCCGTGGCCGCAGCTCGAGAGCGAGGGCTGGGAGGACGACCTGACGCATCCACGGAGCGCGGCGGAGCTCGTCCACGCGCTCGACGCGACCTTCGCGATCATCGACGGCCTGCTCGATCGCTGGACGCCGGAGATGCTCACCCAGGAGTTCGAGCGGACCTACGCGGACCAGCTCCAGGTCCACTCGCGGACCTCGATCCTGCAGCGGGTCCTGACGCATGAGGCGTACCACGACGGCGAGCTGGCCCTGGCGCTCGGCAGCCACGACCTCGAGCCCGTCTACATCTGGCGCCCGTACGACCCCCTCCACGCCTGACCGATCCTCGGTTGGCTTGATTGCCAGCAACCCAGCTTGCTGGTACCATGGCGCCATGAAGGTGACCATGGACCTCGACGGCGATCTGTACCGCGCCGTCAAGGTGGAAGCCGCCAGGACCGATCGAAGCGTTCGCGACATCGTCGACGAAGCTCTCGAGGCATGGCTGGATGCGGCCGAGGCCAAGGAGGATCGCGAATCGGCGCAAGCTGCCCTCGAGGAGTACACGCGTGATGGCGGCGCCTCCGCTGAGGCGTTCCTGGGGACGCTGGCCGCGGAGACCAAGGCGACCTACGGACCCGGCGAGGCGTGACCGAGGGTCGCTATCGAGTCGAGCTCGCGCCCGCCGCGCAACGCCAGCTTCGACGCCTGCCAGCCGGTGACGCCGCCCGACTGCGTGGGCCGATCCTGGCGCTGGCGATCGACCCTCGGCCACCGGGCACGGTCAAGCTGAGCGGCACCGAGTTCTGGCGCCTTCGGGTCGGCGACCTGCGGATCGTCTACCTCATCGACGACCCCGATCGCCTTGTCGTCGTCCTCAAGGTGGCTCGCCGATCGGAGCGGACGTACCGCTGAGGCCGCCGCGGCAGGACAGGTTGCAAGGCGATCTCGCGTGCGAGACTGACCGGCGATGGCCCCCGGTGACACCGCCCGCCTCTACCACCGGCTGAGCTCGTACTCGTACGTGCCGCCGCCGTACGACGCCCACCCGATCGACCACCCGCTCGTGATCCAGGACTTCGTCGGATACGACGCCGACCGATTGCCGTGGCCGTGCAAGACGTACCCGCCTGGGCTCCCGACGATCGAGCTGCCGAGCACGTGGCCGACCATCGATGTGCCCGCGACCGCGGTCCTCGCCGGCCGGTGTTCGCCGCCTCGCCGGCCGTCGTCGACCTGCGCCGGGCTCGCTCGGCTGCTCCATCTGTCGGCCGGCGTCGTCCGCGTTCGCACGGGCGAATCCGCCGTTCACCCGCCCGTGGCTGTTCCGCGCGGCGGGTTCGGCGGGTGGCCGGTTCCCCCTCGAGCTCTACGTCTCGGCCCTGCGGCGTCGAGGGTCTGCCGGACGGCGTCCACTGGTACGACCCGATCGGGCACGCGCTCGTCCAGGTCGGGCCGCCGGCCGGCGGTGACGCCACCACCCTGATCGTCACGGGCACGCCCTGGCAGACCACGTGGAAGTACGCGGAGCGCGGATTCCGCCACATCTACTGGGATGGCGGCTCGATGCTGGCGCAGACGCTCGCCCTCGCGGAGTCGGCAGGGTTCCGGCCACGGCTGTGGACGCGCTTCGCCGACGCCGAGGTGTCGGCCCTGGTCGGGGCGGACGGCGTCGAGGAGTTCCCGATCGCGCTCGTCGGTCTCGGTGAGGGCGATCCGGCGGTCCGCCCGGGTGGCGAGGCGCATCGGGGTTCGATCGGCGAGGCGACGACCGAGTTCCCGCTCATCACCCTCGCGCAGCATGCCGGCGACATGGAGGACCTCGCCGATCCGTGGCCATCAGTCGCGCCGCATGCCGGGCGCCGTTCCTGCCTCGGACGATCTCGACACGGTGCTCCTCCGTCGCGGCTCCGCGCGGATCATGGATCCGGATGCGACCGTGGCCCGCGACGTGTTCGACTTCTCGATGGCCACCGCGCTGCGTGGCACGCAGGTCGAGCACTTCGTCGCCGTCCACGCCGTCGATGGGCTGGAACCGGGCCTCTATCGCTGGCCCGACATGGACCATCCGATCCGGCGCGGCCCTCTTCGCGAAGAGCTGCTGATCGCCTGCTGGGACATGGACCTCGGGCGCGACGCCGCGTTCGTCGTGATGAGCGCGATCGACCTCGAGACCGTCGACGACCGCGGCTACCGCGAGGCGCAGCTCGACGCCGGCATCGTCTCGGGCCGCCTGCATCTCGCCGCGTATGCGCTGGGGATCGGCGCCTCGGGGATGTCGTTCCTCGACTCGGAGATCGAACCACTGCTCGGCGTGCCCCTCGCCGCGTTGCTGTTCACGTGCGTCGGCGTGCCGACCTACCCGGGCAAGCCCGGCGGGATGCCGCGAACACCCGCGTCGATCATCACGCCGCCCTCGGGCGAGACGCCGCGCGCAGCGCCGCCCTCGTAGGCGCGGCGGCCGGAACCGCGGCGGCCGGACCGTGCCCGCTGCATCGCGGCCCGGCGCGTTGCTCGCCCGCGTATCCTTGCCCTGACCCCCAGGCCCTGGGGGTGGGGAGGGACATGGACCACCGAGGTCGCCGGTCGTCGGTTCGCACCCACGGCCGGGTCGCGCTCGCCACGGCCGCGGTCCTCGCGAGCTTGCTCGCCAGCCTGATGGTCCCGACCGCCTCGGCGGCCCCCGGCGAGGACGACACCCCGATCGCCAACCCGGATCTGCACACGTCGTGCGGCATCGACATCCTGATGATCCTCGACGAGTCCGGGTCGATCGGCCAGGCTGGCGCGACCGGCGCGGTCAAGAGCGCGTTCCGGGCCTTCACCCGCGCGCTCAACAACACCGGTTCACGCCTCGCGGTAGCGGAGTTCTCGACCGTCGCCCGGCTGCCCCTCCCCGGCGCCGCGGCCCGGTCCTACACGACGGTCACCGACGCGACGCTCGCATCGACCTTCGACCCGTACATCGCAGGCTTCAACCCGAATGGCAGCACGAACTGGGAGGATGGCTTCCGTGTGGGGCGCTACTTCCTGCCGCGGCCCTCACCGAACGTCCCGCATCTGACGGTCTTCATCACCGATGGCGACCCGAACGTGATCGTCCGCCACGACCGCGTGACGTTCGATCCGGGCAACCCGGTCGTCGCGCAGAACCAGTACGAACTGCAGGTGCCGTTCGTGACCACGCCGGTCCTCGCCAACCAGACGGTATCGGCGAGCGAGAACCCGGCCAAGGACCGTGCGGTCTCAAACGCCAATGCCCTCAAGTCCCAGGGCTCGCACATCCTCTCGATCGCGGTGGGCAATGGGCTCCAGAGTCAGGCGTCGCTCAACCGGATCATCGCGGTGTCCGGCCCCGACGTGTTTCCCGATACCGGCCGATTCGACATCGCGACCACGGACGTCTACCGCGAGCCCAACTTCGCGCTCCTCGAAGCCGCGCTCCGGGAGGCTGCCTTCCAGCTGTGCGCACCCTCGGTGAATGTCCGCAAGATGGTCGATCAGAACCCGGACCCGGCGGTCGATGACCTCCAGCCGGCCCAGGGCTGGAGCATGAGCGCGACCGCGGACCCGAGGCCGGCCACCTGGATCGCGCCGGCCGGCGCGACCGGCTCGACGGCGACGGGCCCGACGGGTCCCGACGGCTTCGTGAACTTCCAGTGGACGACGGTCGCGCCAGTGGACTCGACGGTGACGGTCACGGAGGTGGTGCAACCGGGGTTCGACTATGACCGCTCGGCCACGACCTGTACCTACCGGACACCGGACACGCCGACAGATAGACCGCTGCCGGGCTTTGTGGTCACCGCCACGGGGTTCCGCGGGACTGTGCCCGACGAGGCGATCGTCACCTGTCAGATGGTGAACAGGATCTTGCCGGCGCCCGCGGTCCACCTCGAGAAGTTCACGAACGGCGACGACGCCGACTCGCCGACCGGGCCGTTCGTCCCGATCGGCTCCACGGTCACGTGGTCCTACCTGGTGACCAACACGGGCAACGTCCCGCTGACCGGCATCGCCGTTACCGACGATCAGGGCGTGGCCGTGTCCTGCCCCGTCGCCACGCTGGCACCCGGCGCGGACACGACCTGTACCGCGACCGGCACGAGCGTCGCGGGCCAGTACGCCAACGTCGGCAGGGTCACCGCGAGAGGGGCGGGTCCCTCGGGGACGGTCACGGTCAGCGACACGGATCCATCCCACTACTTCGGGACCGCGCCGGGGATCGACATCGAGAAGTCAACCAACGGCGTCGACGCCGACGAGGCGCCCGGCCCGTTCATCCCGGTCGGCGATCCCGTGACATGGACCTACGTGGTCACGAACACCGGCAATGCGCCGCTCACCGGCGCGACCGTCACGGACGATGTCATCGGGCCGATCACCTGTCCGGCGGCGATCGATCCGCTGGACGTCGGGGAGACCGTCACCTGCACCGCGCCTACGAGCGCTGCGGTAGCCGGGCCGTATGAGAACAACGCGTCCGTGACCGCGACCAGCCCGACCGGTCAGGTCCAGGACTCGGATGCGTCGCACTACTTCGGCGAGGACCCCGCGATCGACATCGAGAAGTCCACCAACGGGCAGGACGCCGACACGGCGCCAGGTCCCGTGATCGCGGTCGGCGATCCGGTCGCGTGGACGTACGTGATCACGAACACGGGGAACGTGCCACTCGCCTGGTCGGTGACCGACGACCAGCTTCCGACCGTCGACTGCCCCGGGCTGCCGATCATCGTCCCCGGCCAGACGATCACCTGTTCCGGCCCGGCCGGGGCGACGGCGCAGGCCGGGCCATATGCGAACGTCGGGACGGTCGAGGGCGTCAGCCCGTCGGGGGCCGTCGTCGGCGATACGGACCCATCGCACTACTTCGGTGCCGTCGGCGGGATCGACATCGAGAAGTTCACCAACGGCATCGACGTCGTGCAGCCGCCTGGACCCTTCCTCGTCCCAGGCTCGACCGTGACCTGGACCTACGTGGTGACCAACACCGGCAATGTCCCGCTGACCAACGTCGCGGTCAACGACCCTCAGAGCGACCTCCGCGGCATCTTCGCCAACTGCCCGCAGACGACGCTCGCCGTCGGCGAGTCGATGACCTGTACGGCGACCGGCGCGGCGGAGCCGGACCAGTACTCGAACCTCGCCACGGCGACCGGCATCACGACCGTCGGCCAGCCGGTCCAGGACGAGGATCCGTCCGCCTACTTCGGGTCGGTGCCGGGGATCGACCTGCAGAAGTCCACCAACGGCGACGACGCCGATGCGGCGCCAGGTCCGTTCATCCCGGTCGGCGCGCCAGTCGACTGGACGTATGTCGTCACGAACAGCGGTAACGCTCCGCTGAGCGGCCTCGTCGTCACCGACGATCAGGGCGTGGCCGTCAGCTGCCCGGCGACGACGCTCGCGGTCGGCGCGGACATGACCTGCACCGCGACCGGCACGAGCGTCGCGGGCCAGTACGCCAACGTCGGCACGGTCACCGGCCTCGGGCCGGCCGGCCAGGTCGTGACCGGCACGGACCCGTCGCACTACTTCGGCACGGTCTCTGCGATCCACATCGAGAAGTCGACGAACGGCCAGGACGCCGACGCGGCGCCGGGCGTCCTCATCCCCGTCGGCAACCCGGTGACCTGGACGTACGCGGTCACGAACCCGGGCAACGTCCCGATCAAGACGCTCACGGTGACAGACGACCAGGGTGTCGTCCCGAGTTTCGTGGGGGGCGATGCCGACAGTGATACCGAGCTCGACCCCGGCGAGACCTGGACCTATCAGGCCACCGCAACGGCCGTAGCCGGCCAGTACACCAACGTGGCGACCGTGGACGGGTTCGACGTGCTCGAGCAGCCCGTCACCGACACCGACCCCTCCAACTACTTCGGCTTCGAGGCCGACATCGCGATCGCGAAGACGCCGGATACGGCGACGGTCGACCTGGGTGATCCGCACACGTTCTCGATCACCGTCACGAACACCGGAACGGCGGACCTCACCGACGTCACGGTCACCGACCCCGTGACGCCCGCCTGCGAGCGGGTGATCGGCGACCTGGCGGCGGGCGCGTCGACCAGCTACACGTGCGATGTCGCCGAGGTGCTCGCGGCGATCGACAACGTGGCCGCGGTCGTCGGGACGGCACCCGGCGGCGGCACGGTCACCGACGACGACGACGCGCAGGTCACGCCGATCCCGTCGATCCTGGGCGATCTCGTCTGGAAGGACGACAACCGCAACGGTCGCCTGGACCCGGGCGAACCGGGCATCGCGGGAGCGCGCATCGACGTCACGGACCTGGTTCGCGGCGGCACGGTGACCGCGACCACGGGCAGCACCGGGCACTATCGCCTCGACCTGCGAGCGGGCTCGTACCGCGCCGCCCTCGACATGTCGTCGGTCGGGAGCACGCTGACCACGCCGGGGTCCTACGACATCACGCTCGCCGGCGGTGAGGAGAACCTCACGGCCGACTTCGGGGTCTTCGAGGAGAGCGCCGTCGCGCCCGACACCGCCACGATCGGGACGGCCCTCGGGAAGCTCGTCGAGACCCCGGCCGGTCTCGGATTGGTCGCCCTTTTCGTGCTGACGACGGTCGGGCTCGTTGTGATGGGCGTGGCCGCCTGGTCCCGCCGCCGCGCGGCCCGGGCCAAACCCTGACGATGACGGCTGACAAGCCCGCCCCTCCGACCCGTGGCGCCCGACTCCCTCCGCGCTGGGTCGTCCGAACGGCATGGGTGCTGCATCGTGCGCTGTACGCGGTGACAGGCGGCCGGTTCGGGCTCCGTCCCGCGACGCCGGACAAGTGGGGGATGATGCGGCTCCGGACGACGGGCCGGCGCACGGGCGAGCATCGCGTCGCGATCCTCGGCTACTTCGAGGATGGTCCGAACCTCGTCACGATGGCGATGAACGGCTGGGGCGCGCCGGAGCCGGCGTGGTGGCTCAACCTCCAGGCGAACCCGGACACGACGGTCGAGCTGCCCGACGGGCCCCGCGCGGTCCACGGGCGCGCCGCGACGCCGGACGAGCGGCCGCGCCTCTGGGCGAGATGGGCCCACTACGACGGCGAGGAGGCACTCACCAGCTGGGCTTCGCGACGACCCGGAGAGACCGCTGTCGTGATCCTGGAGCCGCGCTAGATCAGGCGACGAGGCGCTTGTACTTGATCCGGTGCGGCTGGTCGGCGGCGGTGCCGAGCTCCTTGTGGCGGAATGCCTCGTAGTCGCTGAGGTTGCCCGCGAAGAAGCGGACCTGCGACTCGCCCTCGAACGCGAGGATGTGGGTCGCGATCCGGTCGAGGAACCAGCGGTCGTGCGAGATCACCACGACGCAGCCCGGGAACGACTCCAGCCCCGTCTCGAGCGCCCGCAAGGTGTCGACGTCGAGGTCGTTCGTCGGCTCGTCGAGCAGTAGCACGTTGCCGCCGGCCTGGAGCAGCTTCGCAAGATGCACGCGGTTGCGCTCGCCACCGGACAGCTGGCCGACGACCTTCTGCTGGTCGGTGCCGCGGAAGTTGAACGACGACACGTACGCCCGGGCCGGGACCTCGCGGGCGCCGGTCTTCACGACCTCGACGCCCTGGGTGATCTCCTGGAACACGGTCTTGGCGGCGTCGAGGTCGTCGCGCGACTGGTCGACATAGGCGAGCTGGACGGTGTCGCCGATCGTGATCGACCCCGCGTCGGGTGCCTCCTCGCCGACGAGCATCCGGAACAGCGTGGTCTTGCCGGCCCCGTTCGCGCCGATGATCCCGACGATGCCCGAGCGCGGCAGCGAGAACGTCAGGTCCTCGATGAGGAGCCGGTCGCCGTAGCCCTTGCGCAGGTCGTTGACCTCGATGACCTGGTCGCCGAGCCGCGGCCCCGGCGGGATCGCGATCTCGAGCTCGCGCTCGCTGCGCTTGGCGTCGTTGGCCTCGCTGAGCAGCTGTTCGTAGGCGGTCAGGCGGGCCTTGCCCTTCGATTGGCGGGCCTTCGCGCCCATCCGGACCCACTCGAGCTCGCGGGCGAGCGTGCGCTGGCGCGCGTCGGCCGCCTTCGATTCGTGCGACATGCGCTCGAGCTTCTGCTCGAGCCACGACGAGTAGTTGCCGCTGAACGGGATGCCGCGCCCGCGATCGAGCTCGAGGATCCACTTCGCGACGTTGTCGAGGAAGTAGCGATCGTGGGTGATCGCGACGACCGTGCCGGCGTACTCGGAGAGGAAGCGCTCGAGCCAGTCGACCGACTCGGCGTCGAGGTGGTTGGTCGGCTCGTCGAGCAACAGCAGGTCGGGGTGCTGGAGGAGCAGGCGGCACAGCGCGACGCGGCGCTTCTCGCCGCCGGACAGGGTCGTGACGTCGCCGTCGTCGGGCGGGCAGCGCAGGGCGTCCATCGCGATGTCGACGTTGCGCTCGAGGTTCCAGGCGTCGGCCGCGTTGATCCTGTCTTCGAGCGCGGCCTGCTCGGCGCCGATCGCGTCGTAGTCGGCGTCGGGGTCGGACCACTTGGCCATGACGGCGTTGTACGCGTCGATGAGGTCCTGGACCGGCCGCACGCCGTCGAGCACGTTGCCCTTGACGTCCTTGGCCGGGTCGAGCTGCGGCTCCTGGCTCAGGTAGCCGACGCTGAAGCCTGGGGTCAGGCGCGCCTCGCCGGTGAACCCGTCGTCGAGCCCCGCCATGATCTTGAGGAGCGAGGACTTGCCCGCGCCGTTCGGCCCGATGACGCCGATCTTGGCGCCCGGATAGAAGCTGAGGGAGATGTCCTCGAGCACCGTCCGGTCGGGCGGGTAGTGGCGGGCGAGCTTGTAGGTCGAGTAGATGAATTCGGCGGGCATGGCCTAAGGGTAGGGGAGTCGGGGCGGAGGACGTCAGTCGACGACGGTGCCGACGAGGACCTGGTAGCGAAGGGACGGGTCGCTCGGATCGGTGTTGACGTTCGCGAACCAGCCGGCCGTGGCGGCGCTGGACATCGAGATGCGTTGACCGTCCGGAGCCGGGCACTGGACGGTCGTGTCGGCGAGGGGCACGGACTCGTCCGTGGCGTTCGGGACCGCGACGACCGTGACGTGCAGGGTCCCCTCGCCGGTGCAGGCCGCGAACATGTCGACGGATTCCGTCAGCCCTCGGAGGACGGCCGCTCGCCCGACGCCGTCGAAGTTCTCATCCGAGGCGGCGAGCTCCCAATGGCTTTCTTCGAGGCCGCCGAACACCTCGGTGCCGCGCTTCGGGAGGGTGGCCACGGGTGTGGCGGTCGGGGTTACGGGCTGGCTGGCTGCGGTGGTCGGAGAGGTCGTCGGTGTCGCGTCGGCCGGGGCCGGCGATGGACTCGGGCTCGGCGTCCCGCAGGCCGCGAGCAGGATGAGCGGCGCGAGGATCGATGCCCGTCGGAGGATGGTCACCGGCCGAAGCCTAACCGAGCGCCGTTCGCGCGTCGCCAACGGCCAGTGGCACGTGTCGTGTCAGCCGATCCCGGCCCTCTTGTCGAGCGCCTGGAGGAGGTCGTGCGCTGCGAGCTCGATCGCCTTGTGGCGCCACTCGGATGCGCGATAGACGCAGGCGATGAGGCCCGACCGATGCACCCGCCGGAAGTCGCCCATGACGAAGGCGTACCGACCCTTCGTCTCGTCGCTCGCCCCGACCGTCAGCCCGAGGTGCCAGGCGGCGTACTCGTCCCAGGAGTGGTTCGCAAGGAAGGCGTTCTCCTCGTCGGCGCCCGGTTGGACCTCGCCCCAGTCGCTGTCGAGGATGTACTGGCGCGCCTCGATCAGACGGCGGGCGTTCTCGACGGCGGCCTTGTTGAGGGTGTACTTGGCCATCGGTCCAGTATCGGCGACTCGATGTTGCAGCCGCGCGCGGTCAGGCCATCCCGAGTATCGCGTCCGTGGCATCGTCGGCGACGCCGCCGAAGTACTGCCGCAGGACATCGTCGAACACCGGGTCGTCGGGCGCCGCCGCGATGGAAGAGCGTCATCGACGAGCGCAGCTTCATCGCGTCGATGCCGCCGAGGATCCCTTCGGCTGTTCGCCCCTCGATCGCCAGGACGAGCGCGGCGCATTCCCGGAGGCGGGCGCCAAGGACCGGATCGGCGAGGTAGGCACGCGCCTCGTCGAGCGACTCGATCGCGTAGTACTGGGAGGTCGAGCTGCGCCCGAGGCCCGCGATCTGCGGAAAGATGAACCAGATCCAATGGCCGGTCTTGCGGCCGCGCCGCAGCTCCTCGAGCACGCCGTCGTAGACGCCCGCCTGCGCCTGCCGGAATCGACCGAGGTCGTACGCCATCGATGCCAATTGTGCGACGGCTCGTCGCGGCACCCGGCGCTGCGACTTCAGGCACGGCGACCTCCGGCACGGCGACCCTCACCGCTGATGCACATTTCGGGCGCCAGTACGGGTCCCGTGGGTCTGATGCTCCTCCGCTGCATATCGAAGCGGCGTCTTCCGGCGGCGCCCGGTTCCGGCTCATGCTTGATGCAGCAGACGAGCATCAAGCCAGGGGAGTCACCCCCGGCGCCGCGAAATGTGCATCAAGACCGCGACGTGATCAGGGGCAGCCCCACACGGTCCCGTGGACGTCCATCTCGCCCTTGAGGTGGATGACACCGTCGGTACCCGTCACGTCGTTGTCGAGCGTCCACCCGCATGGGAGCTGCGTGCCCGACGCGTCCTTCATGTGGACCTGCGCGCCGGTGCCGGAGTACGAGCCGGAATGCAGCTCCGGGGCGCCGCTCGTGAACGTGATCGTGCCGTCGGCGAGAACCTGGATGTTCCCGAACGTGCCCTTGTCGGACTTCACGGTCGTCCCGCCCATGCCGATGTCGGCCGCGAGGTCCGGCTGCCACGTCCAGGTCGCCTCGTAGAGACCGGAGCTGACGAGGCTCCCGGTGACGGTGCCTTCGGCGCCGGCCGGCGCGCCCCCGGCCCCGGCGTCGATCGAGGCGCCGGCCGCGGGTTCCGGGGCCGAGGCCGCCGAGCCACCCGAGGTCGTGCCGCCGCCCGTGCCGGTCGACGCCGTCGAGGCGGCGCTGCAACCGGCGAGCCCCAGCGCGAATGTGAGGAGGACCGCGGTCACCCGCTTGGCGGACACGCGGATCGGTTCGTGCATGGGTGCGCCCCCTCGGCTCCGGCGACAAGGCCTCGGCGCGGGCGGCGAGGCGCGGTCGTTCGCGGCAAACGTAGGCTCGAAGACCCGCCCGGTCAACGGGGAAATCGCGCGGTCGAGCGATGTCGATTCGGTCGGTGCCCGTTCGTCGTTGGTTCGAAGGGCGACCGAGGCGACGAAAGCTCCGGGTCCCAGAGAAGGAGATCGATCAGATGGCAGACGCGAAGGTCATCCACTTCGAGATCACGGGCAAGGACCAGAAAGCCCTGCAGGGCTACTACAGCTCGCTGTTCGGCTGGAAGCTCAACACCGACAATCCCGGTGGCTACGGCATGACCGATCCCTCCCAGACCGGGCTCATCGTCGGCGTCGGCGCGGCGCCGCAGGGACCCGGGTTCGTCACGGGCTACGTCACGGTCGCCGACATCAACGCGACGCTGGCCAAGGCCGGCGAGCTCGGCGGCTCGACGGTCATGCCCAAGTTCAGCCCGGACGGTCAGGCGCAGCTGGCGCTCGTCGCCGATCCGGAAGGCCACGTCATCGGTCTGACCGAGATGTAAGTCGCCTTCTGGCGACACTCCCCGCGACGGGCCCCGGCACTGGGGGAGATGCTGGGGCCTCGTCGCGTGCGGCGCATACTGGCCCGACTTGCTGTTGGCGCCTCGGGCGGAGGATCCCGGGCAGCCCATCGGCTCGACGAGGGAGAGACGAGATGGCAGAGCATCCGAATGCCGCCATGGCGCGTGCCGCGCTCGACGGCCTCAATCGCGGTGACTTCGAGGCGATGGGAGCGGCCCTCGCGGACGATGTCGTGTGGCATGAGATCGGTGTCGCGGAACCGAAGCGCGGCAAGGCTTCGCTGATGGCCGCAGGCGGGTCCGCCGATTACGAGGTCAAGGCGACCCTGCACGATGTCGTCGCGAACGACGAGCACGTCGTAGCGCTCGTGAACGCGACCGCGACGCGTGGCGGCAAGACATTCGAATACCGGACCGCGGAGATCATGCACGTCCGCGACGGCAAGGTCACCGAGCGCTGGGCGTTCTCGGACGACACGGCCGCGATCGTCGACTTCTTCAAGTAGGCCGTCGTCGGCCCGGCGCCTGCGCCTTGTTCGGGCCGCCGGCCTCAGGGGTCGCTGTGCCCGCGGTCATACTTCGGGGCCAACGGGGATCGGAGCGGATAGGGAGGTGGGTTCGATGCGGTTCATCCAGTCGTTCGGGTACACCGTCAAGGTCGGGCAGGACGGGGCGCACCAGAAGTGGGTCATCGACAACGACGCGCGCCTCAAGGCTGCGGCGCCCAAGGGATCGAAGTA
Source organism: uncultured Chloroflexia bacterium (assembly GCA_963755115.1). Lineage (GTDB taxonomy): Bacteria > Chloroflexota > Limnocylindria > Limnocylindrales > CSP1-4 > SPCO01. The sequence continues at coordinate 218,985 of CAVWIK010000001.1, read as the reverse complement.
CCTCGGGACGTTCGCGGTCGTGTTCAGCTCGGAGAAGCAGGCCGGCAGCTATCGGTTCCTCATGGAGCTCGACAGCTACGGGGCGATGGACGTCGGCGCGGCCGCGATGAAGGACCCGAAGAGCGAGTGGGCGAAACTCCTCCTCGAGTCGAGCAAGTTCACGGACCTCGACCTGAACGCGCCGTGGAGCAACGAACTGATGAAGGACGTCGTCGACGCGACGATCTGGGACCCGAAGACGTAACAAAGGGCGCGGCAGGCGTCCGGCCTCGCCGGGCTCGGCGGCTCGGCCGAACCGGGCGGCCCAGTCGGACCCGCGCGGCCCGGCTCGGCCGGGCGCCCGCTGCCGACTAGGTCGCGGGCGGATCGGCTTCGGTCGCGGGGCGTAGCGTCATGAACTCGTCCACCCGAAGGAGCGCCAGGAACCAACGGGCGTAGCGCGGGATCAGACGGTGGCTCGGATCTGCGACGACGTGCGGATCGGTGAGCCGCGTCGTCCGGCGTTGGACGCGGAGCTCGCACTCGCCGGCCGCCACCACGTTCTTCACCCACTGGACGTCGCGTCCGTACATCAGGGCGATGACTCGGTCGGGGCCGTGCCGGTAGACCTTGACCGGGATCAGGTACCGGCGGCCGGTCGTCCGGCCGGTGTACGCGAGGACCGCGAATCCGGGCAACCACGCCCCGACCCGCCGGGTGAACCGGTTGAACACCTTGACGTGCGCGCCGCGAAGTCCGCTGATGGCCGTCATGCGCTCGACTCCTCGGCGGGAGTATGCGAGCGGCGCGTTACGAGGCCGTCGTCGGTAGGCGTTTGATGCACATTTCTGGGCCTGCGCCGAGGGCATTTCTAGCTGATGCCTGTCTGCTGCATATCGGGGCAGCAAACGGGCTCTGCAGCCACCGAGTTATGCAGCAGACGAGCATCAGGCTGGGGACCGTCCGCCCCGCCGGCGAAAATGTGCATCAAGATCGGCACCACGCCCACGGCCCGGCGCCACCGCCCCGCGCCCTATCTCGGCTGGAAGCCCATCGGGTGCCGCTCCTCGACGGGGTCTCCGCCGTCGTCGGGCGCGGTGATGTCATCGGGTTGCATGTCGTTGAGCTCGATCGTCGAGATGCTGCCGTCGGCGAGAGCCCGTGCAGCCATGTTCCCGTAGGCCCCCTCGAACATCGATCGGATGTATCGGGCGTTGCCGAAGTCCGGATGCGTTGCCGCCCCGCTGACTACGCTCCGGACTCGAGCCGGGACGCCGGCCGCCAGCGTGACGTCGGCTGCCGCCGCCATCTGCTCGAAGATCGCCACGAGCTCGTCGGCGGAGTAGTTGGGGAAGTGCACGTAGTGCGTGAACCGGCTGCGCAGCCCCGGGTTCGAATTCGATGAACTCGCGCATCTCGGCGCTGTAGCCGGCGACGATGACCGCCAGGTCGTCGCGATGCTCCTCCATCATCTGGACCAGCGTCGCGATCGCCTCGGTGCCGAAATCTTCGACGCCCATCCCCGCGAGCGCGTACGCCTCATCGATGAAGAGCACGCCACCGATCGCGCGCTGCACCACGTCCTTGACCTTGAGGGCCGTCTGGCCGACGTAGCCCGCGACGAGGTCGGCCCGACCGGTCTCGACGCACTGGCCCTTGCTGACGACACCGGTCACCTTGTACAGGCGCGCGACCAGCTTGGCGACGGTCGTCTTGCCGGTCCCCGGATCGCCGGTGAACACCAGATGCTTGCTCGGGTTGACCTCCGGGAGGCCGGCTTTCAGCCGCTCCTCGTTGAGGTGGTGGAGCGCGAGCAGCCGGCGGATCGTCGCCTTGACCTCGCCGAGGCCGATGAGGGCGTCGAGCTCGGCCAGGACCGACGCCTCGGTGTCGGCCGCCAGGGGAGCGCCGGCGGCGGTCGTCGCGCCGGCGGTGCTGCCGCTCGCCGTGCCGCTCACCGTCGTGGCGCCGCCGCCCGACCCGGCGTCGGTCGTCGTCGGCCCCGAGCCCGGCGACCCGGCCGCGCCCGGCCCGCCGAACAAGCCCAACTCGGTCGCCAGCTGGCGGGCGAGCGCGACCGCCGAAGCTGCTTCCGTGATCGTGGCGAGCGCCTCCTCCGCCTCGGGCGAGACGATCGGGACGGCATAGCTCGATCCGGCCGGCTCGAGCAGCTTTCGGACCGCCGCGAACGTGATGTCGCTCGGCGCCAGGTCGTTCAGGGCCGAGAGCACGCCCCACAGGACGTGGCGTCGCTCGACCGTGGGGTGCGAGTAGGCCTTCGCGACGGCGATCGACTCGTCGCGGACGTTGTCCTGGAGCGCCGTCATCCGCGGGTCGTCACGTGTCCGTGTCCGTGAACCGTTTGCCCCCGAACCGGTCGTGGACGATCTCGTCGAGCTTGTCGGCGCTCACGTACATCATCATCACCGAGGTCTTGAGCTCCATCGGGTCGAGGTAGTCGCCAAGGAGCGTGTGCTCGAGGGTGACCAGCGACGTCTTGCCATCGTCGTTTGGGATGACCCGGGCGCTCCCGAAGTAGTTCGCCTGGCCATCGACGGCGGCCCACTGGTAGAGCTCTGGCGTCAGGGTGACTTCGCGACCGAGCGGCGCCCACAGGTAGACGAGCGTCTGGGGCTCGCCCTTCGAGTCCGTTCCCCAGTCGCGGATCTCGACGAGGACCTCGCTGCTGCCGTACGGCACCGCGAACCCACGCGCCGTCAGGCGGACATCGGAGAACGAGCTTGCCAGCATCCGCTGGACCTTCTGCGAGGTCGCATCGACCGTGGCCATGCGTGCTCCCTTTCGCTCGCGCCCACCATCGGACGGGCTCGCGCCCGCCACCGGACGGGCTCGCGCCCGCCACCGGGCGCCCGCGGAAGCGTAGCGTGCCGAGCGTGTCGGGCTCGGCCGCGACCGCTCGGGCTCGGCCACGAGCGCCGAGGCGAACGCTCAGGCGACCGCGTCGCGCGACAGGCCCCAGGTCGCGTCGAGGAACAGGCCCGGAACGTCGTCCGCGGGCACGGCCGGGGAGAAGAGGAAACCCTGGGCGCGGTGACAGCCGAGGGCTTCGAGCCGCTCGAGCTGCTCGGGCTCCTCGACGCCCTCCGCGGTCACGCTCAGCCCGAGTGCCGAGGCGAACGCGATGGTCGCGGTCACGATCGCGGTGTCCTCGCGCGAGCGACCGAGTCCCGCCACGAACGACTGGTCGATCTTGAGGTCCTGGACCGCGAACCGCTTGAAGTATTCGAGCGAACTGAACCCGGTCCCGAAGTCGTCGATGGCGAGCTGCACGCCCAGCTCGCGCAGCTGGCGGAGCGAACCGTCGCTGCTGGCGGACTCCCGCAGGGTCAGCGACTCGGTGATCTCGAGGACGAGCGCCGTCGGCTCGAGCTCGCTCGCGCGCAGGATCTCGCGGACCTCCGCCACGAACCCCGGTTCGCTGGCCTGGCGGGCCGACACGTTGACGCTGACCGTGAGCTGGGCGAAACCGTCGCCCTGGTCCCGCCACGCACGGAGCTGCCGGCACGCCTCGGCCGTCACGAGCCGGCCGAGCGGCACGATCAGGCCGGTGGCCTCCGCGAGGGGGATGAACTCACCGGGCGGTACCAGTCCACGGTCCGGGTGGCGCCACCGGACCAGCGCCTCGAACCCGACGATCCCCAACGACGGCAGCTCGACGATCGGCTGGTAGTGCAGCTCGAATGCCTGGTCGTCGATGGCGGTGCGCAGTTCCGCCTCCATCTGCAGTCGGCTCTGGGCGCGCCGCCGCATCGATGGATCGAACACGACATAGCGGCCCTTGCCCTGTTCCTTGGCCACGTACATCGCGGCATCGGCGTGGGCCAGCAGGTCGATCGCGATGGTGTCTCGCCCGCGCGCCAGCGCGATCCCGATGCTCACGCCCACGACCAGCGGCCGCCCATCGAGCTCGATGGGCCGACGGATCTCGGCCGCCAGCCGTTGCGCCATCCCGACGGCCTCATCCTCGTCCCGGACGCGCTCGAGCAGGATCGTGAACTCGTCGCCACCCTGTCGCGCGGCGACGTCACCGGCCCGCACCATCGCGGCCAATCGCTCCGCGACCACGACGAGCAACCGGTCGCCGGCACCGTGGCCGAGCGAGTCGTTGACGACCTTGAAGTCGTCGATGTCGAGGAAGAGGACCGCGACCGCGGAGCGGCGGCGCCGGACGCGCGCGAGCGTTCGGTCCAGGTGTTCGCGGAAGAGCGCCCGGTTCGCGAGGCCGGTCAGGGGATCGTGGAACGCGTCGTGGAGGAGCTGCGCCTCGAGGCGCTTCTGCTCGGTCGTGTCGACGAGCAGGCCCTGCGAGACGCGCCGCCCACCGGTCGTCTCGTCGTGCATCAGGAAGGCCTCGTCGTGGACCCATACGAGCGAGTTGTCGGCGGCGACCATCCGGTAGTCGATCCGCAGCGGCAGCCCGGTCGCCCAGTGTTCCGCGAGCGCGGCGAGCGTCTTCTCCCGGTCCTCGGGGTGGGTGAGGCTCGGCCATAGCTCGGGGTCCTCGACGAACGCCGCCGGCGGGTAGCCGAGGATCGCCTCGATCTGCGGGCTCATGTAGGCAAGCCGGCCGCCGTCGGACACGGCCGGGTCGGAGACATCGATGTAGACGGCCGCGGGCACGCGCTCGACGAGGGTCTGGTAGCGCGAGTCGGCCTCGGCGCGCTGGAGCAGGGCGACCTCGAGCTCGTCGCGAGCCTGGTGCGAGTCGGTGAGCAGCCGGCCGCGCTCGTGGACGAGGAACGACTGGCGCACGCCGGCGATCACGATGACGGCCAGCGCGCACAGCTCCACGGGGCCGAAGTCGTTGCTCACGATGTTGCGCCCGGTGAGGATCAGGGCACTGGTCAGGAGCGCGAATAGCGGCATGCCGCCGAGCACGGCCGAGGAGACGGCACGGAACCGGATGCTCTGCCCCTGCCCGAGGCGCCACGAGCCCGCTCCGATCCCGACGGCGAGGATCCCGACCGAGAACGCGTAGTTGCCCAGGGTGCCGGCGGCGGGTGGCGCGACCATGGCCTGACGAAGCCATTCGATCCACGCGAACCCAAGGACCGCGAACCCGACGAGCATCACGTAGCCACCGCCACGGGGCGCGGCGCGGATCGCCATGAGCGCCACGAGGCCGGCACCGGCGGTGGCCAGGTGGAGCACCGGGTAGAGGATCGCGATCGTGGCCGTCTCGATCGGCAGCGCGGCCGCGATCTCGTGGCCGTAGATCGTGAGGATGATGCCCGTGATCGCGAGGAAGATGGCGAGCGAGTCGAGGTAGACCGCCATCTCCTCCGCCTTGTGGAGGCGACCGTCGAGCGCGACCGCGAAGGCGAGGACGATCGGCGGGACGAGCAGCAGGAAGCCGAGGTCGGAGGGGGAGGGGACGTCGAAGTAGCCGATGGTGGTCTGGAGGTCCCACATGACCTGCCCGGCGAACCACGACCCGGTGCCGAGGGCGACCAGAACGGCGAGTCGACGCTCGAGGCCCGTCGCGCGACGCGCGGAGAGCACGGCATAGAGGAAGGCCGTACCGCTGGCGACGGTCCAATGGCCGTTCTCCCAGAGCACGCTCTGCCCGCCGACGTCGAGCGCGGTGAGGAGCATCAGCGCCCCGACGAGCGCGGCGCCGCCGAGGAACACGAGCGTCGGGAGCGTCAGGGCGTGGCCGAGCGGACGCTCGGCGTCCGCCGGGCGCGCGCTCTCAGAAGCCCCAAGGGGCGCAATGACCCCGATGGGCCCTGCCGCTGGAGTTGCCGAGCGGACGCCGTCCACTTACCGACAGTATCGGAGGCGTGCCGCGAGCGGCAGTACCGCATAGCGTCATCGGGGCATAGCCCTTCTGCCGATATCGCTTGGTACCGGGGCGTCCTGAGACCGCCCGCCAAGCGCGCCGCTGTTGATGCACATTTTCGGCCGCTGGGCCGGACCCGCCGAGCTTGATGCTCGTCTGCTGCATCAACGCGAGCCGCCAAGATGGGCGCGGCCCGGATGGGCGCGGCGCCCGGATCGGCGGTCGCTGGCTCCCCAGCCGATCGTCGCGCGGTGTCGCCGGGACCGGAGCCGGCCAACGCGCCCCGGACGAGCGGCTGCCGTTGATGCACATGGGCATCTAGATGCAGCAGACGAGCATCAGACGGGAGCAGGCTTCTCGGACCTCAGAAAATGGGCATCAGCCGCACCTGCTGGCAGCCCGCCGCCGGCCGCAGACCGATCGCCCGCGGGCCGCCTGCCGCCGACCGACCGCCGCCGAACGCCCGGACGGCGATCCGTCAGCGGAACAGGTCGTTTGCGGGGGGCATCACGAGGTCGCGGACCGTGCCTTCGCCGCGGGTGAACGAGGCGCCCCGGACGATCGCCACCGGCCGCGCGGCGGTCTTGCCAAGGACCAGCTCGGCGGCCGATGCGAGCTCGTCGGCGACCGCTCGGACGGTGGACCGCATCACCCGCCCGTCGGCGTCGGCGACGCCGCGGAGGTCCTCGAGGGGCAGCAACCCCGACACGCCGATGGCCACATCGACGATGCCCCACCGCCACGGTCGCCCGAACGAATCCGAGACGATCACGGGCACGTCGACGCCGAACCGCTTGCGGATCGCCGCGCGAAGGGTCGCTGCTGATGCATCGGGATCCCGGGGCAGCAGGGTCACGATCGACCCGGAATCGGGCCCGACATTCGACGCGTCGACGCCACCGTTGGCGCAAACGAACCCGTGGGGCGTCTCGGTGATGAGCACCCCGTTCTCCATCCGCACGATCCGGCGCGCCTCGCGGAGCACGACCTCGACCTGCCGAGGATCGCGGTCGAAGCGCTCCGCGAACTCGATCGCCTCGGGTCGGGGCGAGACGCCGGTGAGATCGACGACGGCGCCCTCCGCCTTCGAAACGATCTTCTGCGTGACGACCAGGACGTCGTCGTCGCGAAGGGGGAGAGCACCGGGCGTGCCCGCGATCGCGTCGCCGATGATGGCCGGCAGGTCATCGCGGATCCGGATCTCGGGGATATCGTCGATCGCGAGGATCTCGATCGAGCCGCGTCCCGCGCGCTGGACGTTGCCGCGCCGTCAGACGGCATCGATGGGCTCCGTGGCGGTCGATTCGATGAGCACCAGATCCTCGGGCGTGTCGAGGTCGACGGTCAGCGGCGAATCGGGGATCTCCACGTAGCGGGCGCCGACCGCCTCGGCGCGCCCTCGGTGCGCGGCCCGGCTCCCGGGCCCGAACCCGAACTCGATGACGCCGGGCGGCCGCAGCGCGAGCACGTTGGTGCCGGTCCCGTGGCGATCGGTCACGAGGACGACGGCGCGCTGCTCGACGACGAGGGCCTCGACGACATCTCGAAGCGCCTCGGCGGTGACGAACGGCAGGTCGATCGGCAGGATGACGATCGCATCGGCGCCGCCCGCGACGACGTCGTCGCGTGCCTCGAGGAGGCCGGCGTTGAGGCCCGCATCGAGGCCGCCGGACCGCTGGCGCAGGGTGCGGGCACCGAGGTCGGCGGCGCGGCGGAGCACCTCGCGGTCGGGGCTGACGACCAGGACGTCATCGAGCCGGCCCACGGCCAGTGCCGCCTCCACGGTCCGGGTCAGGAGATCCGTGACCAGGTCGTGCCGCTCCTCGGCATCGAGGGCATCGCCGAGACGGGTCTTCGCGCCTTCGAGGGTCGCGACCGGGATGATCGCGGCGATGCGCACGGGGTCGCCGTTCCGTGCCGGCTCACCGTTCCGTGCCGCGGCGGAGGGGCGTGCCGGCTCGCCGTTCCGTGCCTGGGTGTCTGGGCTCACGCCCCCGATGGTACCGAGTCGCCGTCCGGGCCTGCCGCGCCCTCGTCATCGGTGCCGGATTGCTCGGGTTCCGGCGGCGCGGCGAAGTCCAGGACGGCCCGGGCGACCCGTGCACGGCCGGCGTCGTCGGCCATGATCGTGTCGGTCACGAAGGTCTTCAGCCCGAGCCCGGCGATCTCGGCCTCCTGCTCGGCATCGACGGCATCGAGCACGAAAGCGTCGATGTGGGGGCGGAGCATCGTGGCGACACCGCGCGCGCTCGACTCGTGCCCAGAGAGACCAGCATCCGATCGGCCGGCCCCTTCAGGGCCTTGCCGCCGACGATGCCGCTCACCGCGACGATCGGCGTCCCTCGGGCACGGGCGCGACCGAGGAGCTCGGCCATCGCGGGAACGGCGAGGATCGGTCCCAGCGAGACGATCGGGTTCGACGGTCCGATGACGATCACGTCGGCCGCGCCGATCGCGGCCCGCACCTGGGTCGTCGGTCGGGCGGCATCGATGCCGTCGTAGCGCACCTCGCGGACCTCGGGCGCCTGCTGCCGATGGACGAAGTACTCCTGGAACCCGAGCCATCCCTCGTCGGTGCGGATGGCGGTCCGGACGGGCTCGTCGGTCATCGGCAGGATCGTGCTGGGGATCGCGAGCGCGGCCTGGAGCTCCAGCACCGCATCGGTCAGGGTCAGGCCCGCGCGGAGGCGGACGTGCCGGGCGATGTGCGTGGCGAAGTCCTGGTCGCCGATGCGGAACCAGGTCTCCTCGCGGAAGCGTTCCAGCATCCCGATCGTGGCCCAGGTCTCACCGGTCAGGCCCCAGCCGCGCTCGTCGTCGAACAGCCCGGCCAGCATGTACATGACCGAGTCGTGGTCCGGCATGACGAGGAGGCCGTGGCGCTCGACGTCGTCGGCCGTGTTGACGATGACCGACAGGTCGCCAGGTGCCAGTTCGAGCTGCAGCCCGTGGGCGAGCTTCGCCCCGCCCGTGCCGCCGGCGAGGACGACGACGTTCACGTCGCGAGCAGGGCCTGGATCTCGGTCATGCGGTCGATGGTCTCACGGTCGTACGGGGCCGGCATCCGGACGATGACCGTCTCGAAGCCCATATCGCGGTAGGGGCGGATCGCGTCGGCGATCGCGGTCGGCGGGCCGAGGAGGACCGGTCCGTTGCCCATGTCGGGCGTGCCGTTGGCCGCGAGCAGTTCCCCGTACCGTGCCTCGGCGGCGGCCGCGGTGTCCCGGACGATGAGCGGGAAGCTGATCGTCATCTCGAGCGTGCCGAGGTCGCGGCCCTGCTCGACGGCGTGGGCCTCGAGCGTGCCCAGGGTCTCGCGGACGACCTCGACCGTGCCGGAAGTATTCCAGGCGTCGGCGCGCAGCGCGACGGTCCGCAGCGTCTTCCGCCGGCCCGAGCCGCCGACGAGGATGGGAAGATGCGGTTGGACGGGACGTGGCTCGACGAGCGCGTCATGGAACTGGTACGCCGGTCCCTCGTGGCTGAACCGCTCCCCGTCGAGCAGCCGGCGCATGAGCATCACGGCCTCGTCGAGCCGGTCCAGGCGCCAACCGGGTGTCTCGCCGAAGGGGATCCCGAACGCCTCGTGCTCGCGATCGAACCAGGCCCCGCCGATGCCGAGCACCGCGCGACCGTCCGAGACGTGGTCGAGGGTCGTGGCCAGCTTCGCGGTGATCCCGGGGTTCCGGAACGTGTTGGCCCCGACCATCAGCCCGAGCCGGACGTGCTTCGTGAGCGGGCCGAGCCCGGCGAGGACCATCCAGCCCTCGAAGATCGGCTGCTCCCACGGCCCGAAGATCGCGAGGAGGTGGTCCCACGTCCAGATCGAGTCCCAGCCGGCGTCGTCGGCCGCGAGCGCGGCGTCGCGGAAGCCCGACCACGGCGTCTGCTGCGACCAGAGCTGGAGTCCGAACCGCATCGTCCTGCCTCAGTTGCCCGGGGAGTGCCTGGTCAGTCCAGGTGATCGTGCACGGCGAGCGCACGGATCCGGAAGCTGATCCGTTCCTGCGCGGAGAACTTCCGGATCTGGTTGGCCACCGACTCGGGATCGTCGCCGTCGTAGTGCTCGGCCATGGCCGCGATGTCGGCCTGCGCGGTCGCCTGGTCCGTGATCGGCTCGGCCGTGCCGGTCACCCCGACCCAGCGATAGCCGTCGGCACGGTCGGTGACCGCGATGGAGATGCGCGGGTCGCGCAGCAGGTTGCTCGGCCAGCGCCGCCCGACGAGGCTGTTGATGATGAGGTCGTCGCCGTCCATCCGGTACCAGATCACGGCCTGGCGCGGGGCGCCGTCGGGATCGATGGTGGCGATGGTCGCGAAATGGCGGCCGGTGGAGAGGAAGTCGCGCGTGCGGGGATCGAGCGCCGTCGTGGCTTCGGTCATGCCCTCGATGGTACGCGAGCCGCGCGCTTCGTTGGGGCGCGCACCCGCGACTTGACCGGCAGGATGATCCGTGGCTTCTGCGGCTCCGGCTTCGGCTTGCCAAGCAGGTAGCCCTGGCCGTAGTCGACGCCGAGCTCGCGGAGCTTGGCGAGGTCGGCGCGGGTCTCGATGCCTTCGGCGACGAGCTTGGCGTCGATGCGGCGGCTGAAGGAGACGAACGCCTCGACGAGCGCGTGCCGGGCGTCGTCGTGGCTGATCCCGTGGGTGATCTCGCGGTCGATCTTGATGATGCTCGGGCGGAGCGCGGCGACGAGCGCGAAGCTCGCATACCCGGCGCCGGCGTCATCGACCGCGAAGCCGAACCCGAGCCGGCGGAGCGCCTTCACCCGGCGCTTGAGCTGGTCGAGGTCCGAGACGGATTGCTGTTCCGTGCATTCGATGGTGATGCGCGACGGGGCGAGACCGGCGGCGCGGACCATCGTGGCGATGTGGGCGGCCTCGAAGCGCGGGTCGAGCAGGCTCTCCGGGGTCAGGTTCACCGCGTACCGGCGGGGCTCCTTGCCGGCCTCGCGGGCGACGGCCTCCAGGCGACCGGCACGGTCGAGGATGGCGCTCACGATGAACATGTCGAGCTCGACCGAGCGTTCGGTCTGGATCGCGGCCGTCACGACGGACGTGATCGACTGCGGGAGCATCGGCATCTGCGGGCGGAACATGCACTCGTATTCGTGCAGCTCCCCCGTCGCGAGCACGACGATCGGCTGGAAGACGACGCCGTGGAGCGTCCGCAGGCTGAAGAAGTAGTCGAGCATCTTCGTTTGCACGACCTGCGAGGTCTGCGACATGCCGATCCGGTCGGCGATGCCCGAGGCCTGGATGGCGGACGAGGTCGCGAGGAGGTAGCGGTCGGATTTGGGGAGGGTCGGATCGACCATCACCAAGCCGTACTCGGGGTCGTGGGCGCCGTCGGCGATCTCGGCGACGGCCTTCTCGGTCAGGATCCAGGCCGGGCCGATGACGACGGTCCCCGAGTCGAGCTCGAGCATCCGGACACCCTCGACCATCATCGCGATCCGGTTCACGAATTTGATGTCGCGGGCCCAGAGGAGGCGCTCGGGGTCAGGCTTACGCCCGCTGAAGATGCGCACCTCGACATCATCCGCCGAACGTCCGGTGCCGACGCGCACCCGACGGTCCGGGGCGGCGCGTCCGTAAGTACTAGTCCGGGGTAGAGCGAGGCAGTCTAGAGGGGGACGCCCGCATCGCACGTCATCCGGGCGTTGCCGCCTGCGCGCGCTCGCTCACGCACCCTTGGCTGACGGGGCGTCGAGGCGGTAGCGGATCTCGTCGAGGGGGGTTCCGTCGAAGTCGATGGTGTGGCGGGCGCCGTCGGTGCGGAAGCCGGCGGCCTCGTAGAAGCGGCGCGCGACCGGGTTGGCATCGAAGACCCAGACGACGATCGGGTCGAAGCCGCGGGCCGACAGGTCGGCGACCGCGTGCGCGAACAGCACCCGCCCGTGCCCCAGGCCGCGCGCCTCCGGTGCGAGGTAGATCGCGTAGATCTCGCCGGCGCCGTCCGGCGGCGGGGCGCTCTCGTCCCGGCCGGGCCCCGTGGAGGCGAACCCGAGCGGGCCCTGTCCGTCGATCTCGATCACCCAGGTCCGCACCGGGTCGTCGTGGCCTCGTCCCTCGAGCGTGTGCTGCCAGTACGACGTGCGGCGTTCGACCGAGAAGCCATCGAGGATCGGGTCCGGGACGAGGCCGCGGTACGCGACCTGCCAGCCGCGGACATGCGCATCCGCGACCGCCGGCGCATCGGCAGGCGTGGCCAGGCGGACCGTGGGCACGGTCATCGGTGCGGGTCAGGCCAGCCGTTCCCCGGCCCGGATCGCGACATCGAGGCGGTTCTCCGGCGGTGCCAGCGGGCAGGCCCAGCGGGGATCGAACGCGCACGACGGCTGGATCGCGAAGTTGAAGTCCAGGACGATCGTGCCGGTCGCCGGGTCGCCGCCGAGGTCCGCGCTCTTCGCGGCATCGACGAGGTATCGACCCGCGGCATACGTCTCGGTGCCGCTCGTCCCGTCGCGGAACGGGATGAACAGGCCGCCGGCGTAGCCGGCCATCCAGAAGACCGAGAGCCGCCTCGGTTCGCTGGGGAGTGGCAGCGTCACCGTCCCGAGCCGGCTGAACGAGAGCGTGTCGGCTCCGCTGTTCGGCAGCTCCAGCGCGAACGCCCCGGGCGCCGGGGGCGGGGCCGGCTCGATCGGGACCTCGAAGCGCAGGCTCGGATCGCGCTCGAAGTGGCGTGCCTGGAACTCGTTCCGTGCCTCCGGCGGGACCGGCGACTGCGGGTGCTCGCGGTACAGGGTCTCGCGCACGGCTCGCCAGTGGGCGAGCGCGATCGCTGGGTCGTCGACCGCCATGGCCCGAACCTCGGCGTAGAGCGCCGCGATCCGGCGCCGCCAGTCGGCCAGCCACAGCCGGTCCCCGAGGGAGCGGTCGCCCGCGGACCAGCCGGCGTCGATCAGCGTCGTTCCCGGCGCAGCGCGCCCCACAGGATCAGGAGGCCGATGCCGATGAGGATGACCGGCCACAGCTGGCTCCAGCGGAGGTCGGGCATGTCGAGGCCGAGCGTCCGGTCGGCGAAGAACCAGAGCCCGAGCGCCAGGAGCCCGAGGCCGGCGATCACCGACCACATCCGGCCGCCCCGGTCCCGATGGTGTGGCTGCGCCCAGCTCGACTGCTGCGGCACGAGCGGGAAGCCGGCGCCGGGAGCCGCAGGAGCCGCCGGCTGTGCCGGCGGCAGTGCCTCGGGCGGCAGGGCCGGTGGGACGTACGACGGTGGCGTCGCGGGCTCGAACGTGGCGCTCGCCGCCGGCGGCGGATCGCCGGGCGGCGGATCGGCGGGCGCACCGAAGCTCGTGCTGTCCGCGTCCGGCTGCGGGGCGGGGGTCGGGGTATCCATGCGGATGGTGGGGTTCGGATTCTGGTCGTCCATGCCAACCTCGCGCTGCTCTGCGGCCGGTCGACGTCATCGTAGCCCGGTCCGCCTAGAATCCGTCGGTCGGCCGTGTCGCCGGCGATCGAGCATGATCGGAGGAGCGAGCGTGACGGACACGGCGGAGATCGGCGTCTTCGGAGGGTCGGGGTTCTACTCGCTCCTTGACGACGTCCGCGAGATCAAGGTGGACACGCCCTACGGCGCCCCGTCCGACTCCATCTTCCTCGCGGACGTGGCGGGCCGCCGCGTCGCGTTCCTCCCGCGGCATGGCCGCCGCCACACCCTCCCGCCCCATCGGATCAACTATCGAGCGAACGTCTGGGCGATGCGCTCGCTCGGCGTCAAGGCGGCGATCTCGCCGTGCGCCGCGGGCTCGCTCCAGCTCGCCGTCAAGCCCGGCGATTTCGTCGTGTGCGACCAGTTCGTGGACCGGACCAGTGGCCGCGCGGACACATTCTTCGACGGACCGATCGTGACCCACCTGTCGTCGGCCGAGATCTACGACCCGGTCCTGCGCGGCCTCGCGATCGCGACGATCCGCGACCACGGGATCGAGGTCCACGACCACGGCACGGTCGTCGTCATCCAGGGCCCGCGTTTCTCGACCAAGGCCGAATTCGAAGTGGTTCAGCGACGCCGGCTGGGAGGTCATCAACATGACCCAGTACCCCGAGGCGTGGCTGTGCCGGGAGCTGGGCATCGCGGTCGTCAACATCAGCCTCATCACGGACTACGACGCGGGCGTCCACGAGGGCACCGAGGCCGTCAACGCGACCGACGTCCTCGAGGTCTTCACCGCGAACGCCGAGCGGATCCAGAAGGTCGTCCTCGATCTCATCGGCCGGTTCCCGGCCGACCTCGATGCGCTCGGCGCGCGCGCCGCGCTCGATCCGACACGCGGCGACGGGCACACGATCGCCGCCGAGGACATCCGGCTCTTCGAGACGGGGTTGTGACCGACGCGGCGGGCGCCGCGGGCCCGTCGCCAGGCGACGCCCGGGGCTCCGCCGGCACGGCGCGCCTCCCGATCGGCATCACGCTCCGGACGATCCGCGCCGAACCCGCCTGGTGGCTCGAGAGCGCCCGTCGCCTGGATGCGGCCGGATACTCGGGGGTCTGGGCGTGGGACCACTTCATGGGTCGAGGCGACCTGACCGTCCCGGTCGTGGAGAGCTGGACCGCGCTCGCGATGGCGGCCGCGACCACGAGCCGGATCACGGTCGGGTCGTTCGTGATCAACGTCATGAACCGCCATCCGGCCGTCCTCGCGCGGATGGCCTCGACCCTCCAGCTGGCCAGCGGCGGGCGGCTGATCCTCGGCATCGGCATCGGCGGCCACGTGCTCGAGCATCGGTCGTACGGCATCGACTTCCCCGACGCGCCCGAGCGGGTCGCCCGCCTCGAGGAGGCCGTCGCGGTCGTCCGCGCCCTGTGGACCGGCGGCCCGGTCACGCGCGAGTCGCCGTTCTATCCGCTGCACGAGGCGCATGCCTGGCCCGTCCCGGTGCCACCGCCCCCGATCGTCATCGGCGGTGAGACACCGGCCGGGGCGCGGCTCGCCGGTCGCATCGGCGATGGCTGGACGGCCTTCGAGGACAACTTCGAGACGAACCTGCCGCTCTACCTCGAGGCGCTCGACGCCGCCGGGAAGCGGCGCGAGGACCAGCGTGTCTACGTCGGGTTCCAGGGGGAGTGGCTGAGCGACGAGTCGATCGTCGGGTCGCCGTGGGTCACGGCGCCGCGCGAGACGTGGGCCCGGTGGCAGACGGCCGGCGCGGACGGCGCGATCGTCCTGGCTCGCACGACCGCCGACGTCGACGCGCTCGTGGAGGCGGCCGAGCGCTGGTAGGCGGTCGCGGAGGCGGACGCCGCGGGCATCTCCCGCGCCGCGCCACCCGGTTCGTGGCACCATCGAGCCTGTGACGACACCCGAGATCGCCCCGGCGCCCGCCCCGACCCCCGGCGCCCCGGCGCCGCGCCTGGCCCGAAACCCCTGACCCATGGCTGCGCCCGGTGCGGTGCGCCGGTCCCGCTCGACGTCGGCCTGTGCGAGCGCTGCAATCCCCTCGGCCTGCGCGACTCGTCCGCGTCGCAGGTCCATGGGACCGTCATCATCGCCGTGCTGGTGGGCGTCGTCCTGTTGGCCCTGCTCGCCAAGGTCGCGCTCAGCGGTGTCGGGCCGTTCACGGCCCAGGTCACGGATGTCGTCCCCGCCGGCGCTGGCCTCGCCGTGACCCTCGCCGTGACCAACGGCGGCAGCTCGACCGGCCAGACGACCTGCCGGGTCACCGACCCGAAGGATCGCAACGGCGGCAAGGGCGCGATCGTGCTGAGCCCGCAGATCGATGCCGGGGCGACCGCGACTTTCAGCCAGACCGTCACCGAGTTCGGCGCCGTGGCGCGCGAGCTGACGGTCGAATGCAGCTCACCGTGAGCGCCGGCGACCACGACGACGAACGCTCGTTCTCGCTCGCGCTCGCCGAGCGTGCCGGCACGGTGCTGATGGACCACTACGAGCGGCTCGAACGGATCGACTACAAGAGCGCCCGCGACGTCGTGACCGAGGCGGACCACCTCTCGGAGGCGCTCATCCTCGACGCGATCCGCGAGCGCTACCCGGACGACGCCATCCTCGCCGAGGAGACCGGCGAGCACCGCGCGAAGGCGGGCGAGGCGCCGACCTCGGGGCGTGGCCGCGTCTGGATCGTCGACCCGCTCGACGGTACGGTGAACTACGCGAACGGCATCCCGGTGTTCTGCGTGTCGATCGGGCTCGTCGCGGACGGGCACCCGGTCGTCGGGGTCATCCACGACCCGACGCGCGGCGAGACGTACGCCGCGACGGCCACGGGCCGGGCGACGCTCAACGACCGCGGCATCCATGCCTCCGACAAGGAGAAGCTCTCGGACTTCGTCATCTCGATGGCGCTCAACGGGCGATCCGCCTCGACCCGGGCGCGCAACGTCCGCAAGGCGATCCGGATCCCGCGCTCGATGGGCTCCGCAGCGCTGGCGCTCGCCTATGTCGCCAACGGACGGTTCGACGCCTTCGTCCAGCAGGGCGGGCTCTCGGCCTGGGACGTGGCCGCGGCCGGGCTCATCGCCGAGCGGAGTGGGGCCACGGTCACGGCGATGGACGGCGGCCCGTGGTTCGACCTCTCGCACACGCCCAAGTCGATCGGCATCCTCGCGGCGCCGCCCGCGCACCACGGCGCCCTGCTCGCGCTGGTCCGCTAGCGGCGACTCCAGGTCCGAAGCCGCCACGCGACACCGGCCTGCCTCGAGCTCAGGACGCCTCGGCCTCGAGCCACCGGTGCGGGCGTGATCGAAGCCGATCGAGGCCCCATTCCTCGCAGAACGCCTCCCACTCGGCCCGTGGCGCACCGTCCCAGCGCAGCTCCTCTGGGTCCTTCTGGCGGATCGGGACACCGTCCTCGACGGAGCGCAGGCGCGCGAGGTCGCGGTACAGCAGGGCCTCGTCCCAGTGGTCGCGCAGCGCCGCCGCGAGGGTCATCGCCCGCGACCCGCCGACCCCCGGCACCTCCCACGCCGACGCCTTGGGCGGGATGTCCTCGTAGTGGCCGTAGCGCGTCAGGACCGCCGCGGCGGACTTGGCACCCCAGCCGGGCAGCCCCGGGAACCCGTCCGACGAGTCGCCGACGAGCCCGAGCCAGTCGGGGATCGAGGTCGGCGGCACGCCCCACTTGGCACGGACGCCCGCGTCGTCGTAGGTGATGCCCCGGCGGCGATCCCACAGGACGATCCGCTCGTCGACGACGAGTTGCGCCATGTCCTTGTCCGGCGTGCACACGACGATCCGCTCGACTCGCTTGTCGGTCGCGAACCGCCAGGCGGCGGCGCCGATCGCGTCGTCGGCCTCGAACTCGACCATCGGCCACAGGACGGCGCCGAGCGCCTCGACCGCCGCCTCGGCGATCGGGAACTGGGCGAGCAGCTCGGGCGGCATCCCGGCGGACGACTTGTATCCGGCGTAGAGGTCATTGCGGAACGACTCGATCACCCGGTCCGTGGCGCACCCGACGTGCGTCGCCCCTTCCTCGCGCAGCAGGAAGAGGAGCTGGTCGCACAGGCCGGACACCCCGGAGAGGTTGATGCCGTCCCGGCCCAGGACCGGCGGTCGCGGCGCGAAGTGCGCGCGGAAGAGCTCGTACGTCGCGTCGACCAGGTGGAGCTGCACGATGCCGGCGCCCTCGCGCCTCAGTCCTCCCCGGACTCGACGATCGCTCGGAGGCGTTCCAGGTCCGCCTGGAAGATGGCCGCGAGGACCGGTCGCTGGACGATGGCACCGAGGTACGGGAAGACCGGTCCCATGAGGGTCTCCTCCCAGCGGACGATCGTCGTGGTGCCGTCGACACCCGGTTCGAGCGTGACGACCCCGCCGCCGGTGTACGCACCCTCGTGGCGGACGGCGAACCGCGTCGGTGGCTCGAACTCGGTGACGGTCACCGGGTCCGTCGTGGTCACGCCGAGGATGCGGATCGAGGCTTCGCCTTGGGTCCCGACGCCGACCGGCCCCGGCGTGAGGAGCCGGACGGACTTCATCTCGAGCATCCAGCGTGGCTGGTTCTCGATGTCGGCGACGACCGCCCACACGCGCTCGATCGGGGCATCGATGACGATCAGGCTGCGGATGGGCTCCGGGGGACGGCCGCCCGCGCGACGGCGCAGCACGAAGTCGGCGGCGATGCCGGCCCCGACACCGATCACCCCCAGGCGGATGATGCCGCGCATCACCGCATCACCGTCCGCCACAGCGACACGCCGGCCGCCTGCATCTCGTCGATGGCGCGCTCGCCGTCGCCCGGCTGGACGTCGACCGCGGCGATGGCATCCGTCAGCACGGACACCTCGAACCCGAGCCGCCTGGCGTCGATGGCCGTCGCCTTGACGCAGTAGTCGGTCGCGAGCCCGACGACCACGACCGTGTCGATGCCGGCGGCGCGGAGCCGGGGTTCCAGATCCGTGGGCGAGGGGTCGCCGGTGACCGCGTCACGGACCGTGAAGCCGGAGTAGCCGTCCTCGCCGTTGACGCCCTTGTGGATGCGCGCCGCATCCGGCGGGACCGAGAGCTCCGGGTGGAGCTCGGCGCCCCAGGTGCCGGCGACGCAGTGGACGGGCCAGGGGCCGCCGTCCTTCGCGAAATGCGGTGTGGACTCGGGATGCCAGTCCTGCGTGAAGACGACGGTCGCGCCCGCGTTCGTCGCCATCTCGAGCTCGCGGTTGATCGCCGGGATCACGGCCTCGCCGCCGGCCACGGCCAGGTTGCCGGCCGGGTCCGCGAAGTCGTTCTGGACATCGACGACGACGAGCGCCGCACCCGGGTGATACCGCTGCATGCGCCGAGAGTACCGCGCCCGCGCCTCATGGCGCGGGCGCCATGGGTCGGCGCCGACCGACCGGGCGGGACTCGCGATCGTCAGCCGCCGGTCGCGGCCGGCGCGGGATCCGCCGGGTCCTTGTCCGGCGACGGATCACTGCCGCCCGGACGCGTCCGATCGGCCACCGCCTCATCGAGGGCGGGCTCGCTCGCAGCACTCCCCGGCGGGTCACCGGGCGCCGAGCCCGGGTCGTGTCGTTCCTCTTCGGTCATCGGCCGGGGCCGCTCCAACGCCTCACCCATGCTGCACCTCGCTTCGAGCTTCGGGGGTCTGGCGGCAGCATCCCTCACGGAAGCGGCGCGGCCGACCAAGATCAGAGTCCATTCCCTTGCGCCTGCGTTGCGGACGCGGCGTGCGCTGGTCCGCTGCGCGTCAGCCGATGAGGGCCGGGTCCTCGCCGCGCTCGGAGACGACGTCGGCATTCGACTCGCCGGCCGAGGCCGGCTCGACGTCGAGCAGATAGCCGATCCCCTGGAACGTCTTGATGCGACCCGGCTCGCCGGGCTCGGCGCCGAGCTTGCGCCGCACGCGCGACACCCAGACCCGCAGGTACTGGAGGTCGTCGCGATACTCCGGCCCCCACACCTTCGTGAGGAGCTCGGTGTGCAGGACGACCTTGCCGGCGTTGGCGGCGAGGTGCTGGAGGAGCAGCCACTCGGTCCGGGAGAGCTGGACGAGCTCCCCGTCGCGGGTGACCATCCGGCGCTCGAGGTCGATCTCGATGTCGTCGAACCTGAGGATCCCGGAGCCCGGCTGCGCACCCGACGACCGGCGCAGGACGGCGCGGACGCGGGCGGCGAGCTCGTCGGGGTGGAAGGGCTTCGCGATGTAGTCGTCGGCGCCGAGGTCCAGGCCCTTGGCCTTGTCGGCCGTCGAGCCCTTGGCCGTGAGCAGGATGACCGCGACCGGACGGCGCTCGCGGAGCTGGCGCATGACCTCGATGCCGTCGAGGTCGGGCATGACGATGTCGAGCAGGACGATGTCCGGACGGACCTCCTCGGCCTTCCGGAGCGCATCCTCGCCGCCGTTGGCGGTGACGACGCGGAACCCCTCCTCGCTGAGGGCGATCGACACGAGCTTCGTGATCCGGGGCTCGTCGTCGGCGACGAGTACGAGTGGCTGGGTACTCACCCTCACCTCCTGGGTTGGTGACATGGTGACGCACGCGAGTGAGACGCGCCCGCCGCGCGACCGCGCGGCGGGCAGATGGACGGGCTCAGGACGCCGCGGGCGCTCCCGACGGCAGCTGGACGTTGATCGTCGGGCCTTCGTTGGTGTTCGAATCGGACTTGGAGCCCGCGCCCGGGCCTATCAGGAAATACCATCCGGCCGCGAGGACCACGATGATGGCGATGATGCCGAGCATCACGGCCGAGGTGGATCCGCCGCCGCCGTCCTTGACGACGACCGTGTCTTTGTTGGTCATGGCCGTTTCCTCTCGTGGATGTCGTGCTTCGTTGGATGTGTGCCTTCGACCGAGCATCGCGGAGGCATGGTCGCGGCGATGTCGCCGCGCCCGGGTGCCGGCGTTGCAGCAGCGTTGCAGGCCCCAGCCCGACGTTGCCGGGTCGCCACCTTCGTCCGTGAGCGAGATGGGCTACGCTGGCCGGTGACATGTATTTCGACCAGTTCAAGCACCAGTTGCCCGACATCGACCCGTCCGAGACCGACGAGTGGCTGGCGTCGCTCGACCAGGTCGTCGAGCAGGAGGGCGAGACCCGGGCCCGCTTCCTGATCTACAAGCTCCTCAAGCGCGCCCGGCAGCTCCAGATCGGTCTTCCGCCGCTCACCCAGACCCGCTACATCAACACGATCAGCCCCGAGCAGGAGCCCGATTTCCCGGGCGACGAGAAGATCGAGCTCCGGATCCGCCGGATCGTCCGCTGGAACGCGGTCGCGATGGTCCTGCGCGGCAACACGCGGTTCCCCGGGCTGGGCGGTCACCTCTCGACGTACGCGAGCTCGGCGAGCCTGTACGAGACCGGCTTCAACCACTTCTTCCGCGGCAAGGATGGGGAGGGGAGTGGCGACCAGATCTTCTACCAGGGTCATGCCGCCCCGGGCATCTACGCGCGGGCCTTCCTCGAGGGTCGCCTGACCGAGGACCAGCTCGACCACTTCCGGCGCGAGACGGAACCCGGCCGCGGCCTGTCCTCGTATCCGCACCCACGGCTCATGCCCGACTTCTGGGAGTTCCCGACGGTCTCGATGGGCCTCGGTCCGATCTCGGCGATCTACCAGGCGCGCTTCAATCGCTACCTCCACAACCGCGGGCTCGCCGACACCTCGAAGTCGCGCGTGTGGGCGTTCCTCGGCGATGGCGAGACCGACGAGCCCGAATCGCTCGGCGCGCTGTCGATCGCCGCCCGTGAGGGGCTCGACAACCTCACGTTCGTCGTCAACTGCAACCTCCAGCGTCTCGACGGGCCGGTCCGCGGGAACGGCAAGATCATCCAGGAGCTCGAGGCGGTCTTCCGGGGCGCGGGCTGGAACGTCATCAAGGTCATCTGGGCCCGCGAATGGGACGACCTGCTCGCCCGCGACGTCGACGGCGTGCTCGTCCAGCAGATGAACGAGACGCTCGACGGCGAGTTCCAGAAGTTCTCGGTGGCGGGCGGTGCCTACATCCGCGAGCACTTCTTCGGCCCCGATCCGCGCCTTCGCAAGCTCGTCGAGCACCTCAGCGACGACGACCTCGCCAAGCTGCGCCGGGGCGGCCACGACTACCGCAAGGTCTACGCCGCATACAAGGCCGCCACCGAGTTCAAGGGGTCGCCGACGGTCATCCTGGCCAAGACCGTCAAGGGCTGGACGCTGGGCCCCGGCGTCGAGGCCCGCAACATGACCCACCAGGCCAAGAAGCTCTCCGAGGCCGAGCTCAAGGTCTTCCGCGACCGCCTCCAGCTGCCGATCCCGGACGACCAGCTCAAGGACGCTCCGTACTACCACCCGGGCCCCAAGTCCGAGGAGGTCGAGTACCTGATGGAGCACCGGCGGGCGCTCGACGGCCCGCTCCCGAAGCGGACCGTCCGCGCGAAGCCGCTGGCGTCCCCGTCACGCGAGATCGACGCCGAGTTCGACGCCGGGAGTCCGACGCCGGTCTCCACGACCATGGTCTTCAGCCGGATCCTGCGCAATCTCATCCGGGACAAGGATCTCGGCCCGCGGATCGTGCCGATCATCCCCGACGAGGCGCGGACCTTCGGCATGGACCCGCTCTTCAAGGAGGTCGGGATCTACTCGGCCCTCGGCCAGCGGTACGAGCCGGTCGACTCGGATCTCGTGCTGTCCTATCGCGAGGCGACCGACGGGCAGGTCCTCGAGGAGGGGATCACCGAGGCCGGATCGATGGCCTCGTTCCAGGCGGCCGGCACGGCCTATGCCAGCCATGGCCTCGCCACGATCCCGTTCTACATCTTCTACTCGATGTTCGGGTTCCAGCGGACCGGCGACCAGATGTGGGCGTTCGCCGACGCGCGGGGCCGCGGCTTCCTCATGGGGGCGACGGCCGGACGGACCACGCTGACCGGCGAGGGGCTCCAGCACGACGACGGCCACACGCACATCCAGGCATCGACGGTGCCGAACCTGCGCGCCTACGACCCGGCGTTCGCCTACGAGCTCGCGGCCGTGGTTCGCGACGGCATCGAGCGGATGTACGGGCCGAAGCCCGAGGACGTCTACTACTACATCACGATCTACAACGAGAACTACCCGCAGCCGCCGCGGCCCGAGGGCCTGACCGACGAGGCGATCCTGCGCGGCGTCTACCGGTTCGCCGAGGCGCCCTCGCTCGGGCGCGACGCCCATCCGGCTCGGCTCGTCGGCTCGGGGGCGATCCTCCAGCAGTCGCTCCTCGCGCGCGACCTGCTCGCGGAGCGGTTCGGGGTGGCGGCCGAGGTCTTCAGCGCCCCATCGTTCCCGCTCCTCCGCCGCGAGGCGCTCGATGTCGAGCGCTGGAACCGCCTGCATCCCGAGGCCAAGACCCCGCGGGTTCCGTACGTCAGCCAGATCCTGCCCGGCGACGGCGGACCCATCGTGGCCGCGACGGACTGGATGAAGGCGCTCCCGGACATGGTGAGCCGCTGGCTGCCCGCGCACTACGTCGCGCTCGGCACCGACGGGTTCGGACGGAGCGACACCCGCGAGGCGCTGCGCGACCTCTTCGAGATCGACGCGGCGCACATCGCTGCAGCGACGCTCGCCGAGCTGGCGCGCTGCGGCGCGATGAACCCGTCACGGGCGACCAAGGCGATCAAGGAGCTCGGGATCGACCCCGAGAAGGCGGGCCCGCTCGCGCTCTAGCGCTCGACGACGGGTTCGCCCCCGTCGACGGTCGAGCGCCCCACGACGGCGCGTCGCGCCGTCCGGCTGGAGTCCGCCACGACCTCGAAGTGGTCGACCGTCCAATCGACGAGATGCTCGGGGCGGCTCGTCGCGCGCGGTCGGCGCACGTCACCGCCGGTGGCAAGCTCGATGTCGCTCCACTGGCGCCACGCCGACACCGTGATGAACGCCTGCGGGCTGATCGTCGCGAGATAGAGGGCGACCGGCCCGTTCGGCGAGGCCGCATCGATCCCGACCCCCTCGCCGACATCGGCCAGGTAGGCGTCCAGCTCACCCGGCCGGACGGTGCCGCGCAGCGTACGCAGGATGCGCGCCGGCCCAGGGACCTCGAACCGCTCGCCGATCTCGAGCGGCAGCACCTCGAGGACCTGGTCCGTCGTCTCGTCGAGGTACTCCGGGTGGAACACGCCCAGGCCGTCGCCGAGTGCCGCGGTCATGGCCTCGACCGACGACCACACCGATGCCACGAGCCGCGGGCCGACCTCGTCGGGCCCCTGACGTCCGCTGTAGCAGTCGGTGATCCCGACCTGCGCGCTCAGTTCCGGGATCAGTTCATCGCGCAGGATCCCGTCGAACGCAGGGCGAACGGCGCGGAACCTGAACAGGCGGATGACGGGCCGGTCGTCCACCGATGTTCCCCTGTGTGACGGACGGCGATTCTCCCACACATGCAGGGGACCGGCGGGGGTCAGTCGGGCGTCGCTGACGCCACGCCGGCATCGGGGGTCACGGCGACCCTCCCGGTCGACTCGTCGTCGGTGAGGACCTTGAGGGTGAAGCCGAACTCGGAGCCGCCCTCGGGACGGCGGCGGGCCCAGATCCGGCCGCCCATCGCCTCGACGAGGCTCGCGCACACGAACAGGCCGATCCCCGAGCCGGCCACGCTGCGGGCGCTCGTCTCGTCCCGGTAGAACAGCTCGAACGCCCGCGTCGCGGTCTCGGCGTCGATGCCCGGCCCCGAATCGAGGACCCGGATGGCCACCGCGTCGCCTTCCTCCGTCGCGCGGACGACCACCTTCGTGCCGATCGGCGTGTACTTCGCGGCATTGCCGAGGATGTTCCGGACGATCTGCTCGACGTAGACGTCCTCACCGGCCACGACCGGCAGGTCACGCGGGATCTCGGCCGAGATCGACAACCCCGGCAGGCGACCTGCCTCGCGCTCGACGACCCGGGCGAGCAGGCGACGCAGCTCCAGCGGTTCGGCCTCGATGGCGAACTCGCCGCGCTCGGCCTTGGTTAGCACCAACAGGTCCTCCACGAGACGATGCAGGCGCTCGGACTCGTCGGAGATGTCGGCGATGAGGCCGGCCTGCTCGGCCGGGTTGGCGACCCGGCCAGGGCGCGAGAGGATCTGGGTCAGCCCCAGGATCGTCGTGATCGGCGTTCGCAGCTCGTGCGAGATGACGTCGAGGAACGCCTCGCGGAACGCGCCGGCTCGCCGCTCGTCGAAGACGAGGCGGTCGCGCTCGGCCTCGAGCCGACGGCGCTGGGTGATGTCGGTGCCGGTGCCGACCATCCGGACGGGGACGCCGGCTGCGTCCCGGAAGACGCGCCCGACGCCCTGGGTCCAGTGGACCGAACCGTCGGGCCAGACCAGCCGGAAGTCTCGCGTGAACGGGGTCCCCGATCGGAGCGCATTCTCGATGTCCTCCTGGAACACGGCGCGGTCGTCGGGGTGGATGGTCTCGATGTAGCTCGGGTAGGTGGGGGCCGCGCCTCCGGGCTCGAGGCCGTGCTGGCGGAAGATCGCCTCGGACCAGGTGAGGTCGCCGGTCCGGATGTCCCACTCCCAGAACCCGGTCCCCGAGGCAGCCAGCACGATCTCCAGGCGCTCGTCCCGACGTTCGATGTCCGCGGCGAGCCCGCCGAGCTCGTCCAGGGAGGCGGCGAGGCGGTCGCGTGACGAGCGGAGCGAGGAGATGAGCAGCGAGACGACCACGCCACCCAGGACGTAGAGGATGGTGCGAGCGAGGTCGATGCCGGTCAGGACGAACGATGGGCCGTCGGGCCCCTCGAAGAACACGGCATTCAGCAGTCCCGCGACGAGGGTCGCCGACAGGCCGCCGCTCATGCCGCCGATCCAGGCCGCGAGGGCCGCCGCGCCCGTCAGCAGGAGGAAGCCGGTCTCGCCGCCCAGCACCGCGTTGAGGCCGGCCTTCGTCAGGATGGCCGCCGCCCCGATGGCGATGCCGATGGCGATCCCGCCGCCCGGTCCGACGCGCAGACGCCCGAGGCGCGGCAGGTCCCGGCGGGCTCGCCGCAGCGCCGCGCGAGCCTGCCTCGTGATGACGCCCCGTTCCGCTGCGGGTCCGGTCATCCCGTACCCCCCACGCGGGATGACGAGCCGGTCGCGTCGGCTGTCGCTGAGATGGGACTGACATGACCCCGACCGGGTCGTGCGATGTTCGCCATGTGCGTCCGACCATACCGTAGGAGCGCCGCCTGGGCCCGTCACGTCGTCGACGGCTATCATCGTCTCGAGGTATCCCCGCCATGACCCGCACGCTGCGCATCGCCCAGGTCGCCCCGCCCTTCGAGCGGGTCCCGCCGCTCGCCTACGGCGGGACGGAGCGGATCATCTACGAACTCGTCGTCGAGCTCGACCGGCGCGGCCACGAGGTCACGACCTTCGCGAGCGCGGACTCCGAGGTCCCGGGCCGCCATATCGCCACGGTCGACGAACCGCTCCGGCCGGCCGGCTACGGCGGCGACTCGCTGCCGTACATGCTCGCGACGATGCGCCTGGTGCTCGACCACGCGGCCGAGTTCGACGTGATCCACTCGCACCTCGAATGGGCGAGCCCGACGCTCGCCCGCGTCTCGCCCGTCCCCGTCGTCTCCACATTCCACGGGCGGCTCGACCTGCCCTGGGCGACCGACGCGCTGACCGATCCGCCCGCCGGGCTCGTCGCCATCAGCGAGAACCAGGCCTCGACCCACCCGGAGGTGCCCTGGACCGTCATCCACAACGGCCTGACGCTCGTGGACGCGCCGTTCGAGCGCCGCCGAAGCGAGGCCCTGTGCTTCGTCGGCCGGGTCGCGCCTGAGAAGGGGATCGTCGAGGCCATCGAGGTCGCGAAGAAGGCCGGCCGGCCGCTGCGGATCGCCGCGAAGGTCGGCCGGACCCCCGACGAGCGCGACTACGACGAGTCCGTCTTCCGGCCGGCCCTCGAGGCGGCCGGGTCGGACGTCGAGTTCCTCGGCGAGCTCGAACAGGCCGAACGCGACCAGGTCTTCGCCGAGAGCTACGCCTCGCTCATGCCGGGCTCCTGGCCCGAGCCGTTCGGGCTCGTGGCGATCGAGTCGCTCGCCTGCGGGACCCCGGTCATCGCGCGCCGGATCGGCGGCCTGCCCGAGATCATCCGCGACGGCGTCGACGGGTTCTTCGGGGATGACGTCGACCAGCTGGCGTTCAAGATCGCCGGCGTCGACAAGCTGGATCGCGAGGCGATCCGGACCTCGGTGCTGGACCGGTTCTCGGCCCAGCGGATGACCGATTCCTACGAGAAGCTGTATCGCGCGATGCTGGGATCCTCCTCGGATGAAGGCGATCCGGCGCAGCCCACGCCGCTCGGCGCGGCGCGCTCGGCGAATCGCGATCCGGACTCGCTCGAGGCGCTCGCGTCGGGCCAGTAGTCGCCCGCGTCCCGGAAAGGGACGCCGGCTCGTCAGTCGGTCCTTGGCCACAGGCTGCATGAGGTGTTCCGGGGCGATGAAGGAGCCCGGCCCAGGTGGTGGGGCCGGGCTCAGGTCGACGTCCGGGCCGGAAGGTCATCGTGCGGATCGTCGCCGGTCCAGACGATATCGGCGGGGTGATCCCTGTGGCATCTCGCCCGTCGAAGGCGGGCATTGCAACGGCATGACGGTCCGTGTCAGACCGCCCCGTCGATGCGAGTCACGACGGCTTCGCACGCTGCGCTTTGGTCTCGCCGTGCTCGGTGCGTTCCTTGTTGACGGTTCGTGCGGCGCGCTCCTCGGCCTCATCCTCGGACACGCCCCGGTCCTCGTATGAGTCCTTGATGTGTTCGTACTGCCGTTCGCGCTTGGCGCTCCACGCCTTCTGCGGCATCCCGAGATCCTCCATGCGTGGTCGATGGACGCAGCGTCGGGTGTCGACGGCGACGGCCGCGCTGGCCGACGGACTGCGGGGAATTGCAATCGCATGACAGCGACGCGAGCCGACCCATCGGCTCGTTCCTGCCCACTGTTGACGGCGCCCGCGAGCCGCGTGTCAGCCCCATCGCAGGCTGCGATGGGGCTGTGAGGTCGCGGGATCGGCTCCGCGTCTGCCGTGCGATGCGTCACCTGCGACGATGCGCGCCATGACGTCCGTCACGTCCCCTGCCGACGCAGCGCGCCTCGCCGGGCTGCGCTACTCGCAGGACGACCGGCCGGGGATCTCGCGCCGCCGCGCCGGTCGCGGGTTCTCGTACCGCGCACCCGACGGCACGCCGGTCCGCGACGCGCCCGTCCTGCGGCGGATCCGCGCGCTCGCCATCCCGCCGGCCTGGACCGACATCTGGATCTGCACCGACCCCAACGGCCACATCCAGGCCACGGGACGGGACGCGCGAGGGCGGAAGCAGTACCGCTACCACGCGCGCTGGAGCGACCGCCAGGAGGGTGCGAAGTTCGATCGGCTGATCGCGTTCGCCCGTGCCCTGCCGAAGATCCGCAAGCGGTGCGAGGCGGATCTCGAACGGCGCGGACTGCCCCGCGAGAAGGTACTGGCCGCCGTCGTGCGGCTGCTCGAGCTGACCCTCATCCGGGTCGGCAACGACGAGTACGCTCGGCTCAACCGCTCGTTCGGGCTGACGACGCTGCGCGACCGGCATGCCCGCGTGGCGGGAACGGCGGTCCGGTTCCGGTTCCGGGGCAAGTCCGGCAAGCAGCACGAGGTCGGGATCCGCGACCGGCGCCTCGCGACGGTCGTGAAGCGGTGCCAGGAGCTCCCTGGCCAGGAGCTTTTCCAATACGTCGACGACGAGGGCGCGGTCCGCGACGTCGCTTCGGATGACGTGAACGCCTACCTGCGCGAGATCAGCGGCGGGGATTTCACGGCCAAGGACTTCCGGACCTGGGCGGGCACCGTCCTGGCATATCGGGCGCTCCAGGCGCTCCAGCCGGCGGACGGGGACGCGGCCTCACGACGGAACGTCGTCGCGGCGATGCAGACCACCGCCGACCGGCTGGGCAACACGCGCGCCGTCGCGCGCCGCAGCTACGTCCATCCGGCGGTCATCGACGCGTATCTCGAGGGCTCGATCGGCGGCGCTCTCGTCGAGGCGGTCGAGGACAGCGGCGACCTGCCGGCCGAGGCGACGCGGGCCGAGGAGGCCGAGGTCGTCAAGCTCCTCCGCCAGCGGCTGGCGGAGGATGCCCGTCGCTCGACGGCGGCGGCCCGGCCCCGGCGACACAGGAAGACGCCCCCGGGGTGAGCCGGGGGCGTCTTGTTCGGCGAACAGGTCAGCGGGGCTTCTGCTCGACCGGCTGATCCTGCTGGCGGCGAAGGTCGTCGCCGGCGTTGCCGAGATCCTTGCGGACCTCGTCGCCCGCGTTGCCGACCTTGTCGGCAAGGTCTTCGCCGTCGCCCTTGCGCCAGGCTTCCTTGGCGCCCTGCTCCGCGTCGCGATAGGTCTTCTTGACGTCGTCCATGGTCATGGACCTCCTGGTGGCTGGCTTCCCCGAGCGGGTCAGCCCGTGGAGAGACCGTAGCCCCGCCGTCGTCTCGCGACGGCTGCGGGTCGCCCGGATCGCTATCAGCTGCCTTGCACGCGGCGGCTGCCCTTGGACCCGCGCGAGCGGTCGAACAGCTTCAGCCCCATCGCGGCGGCCGGCACGAGGGCGAGCGCGACCAGCATCCGGTTCGCGCCGCCGAGCAGCAGGCCCAGCGCGAGCCCGAACGCGAGCGTAGAGCCGGTGGCGAGCATCTCGTCGGATCCGGCCTCCATGCGGCGGTCGGCCTCGGCGAGGGCCTCGCGGGTGGTGGACGCGGCCTCGGGGATCCGGGCGGCGAATTCGGTGGCGGCGTCGCGGACGGCGCCCGCGGCCTCACCGACGGTCTCGCGCGCGGTGTGCGCGGCGTCGGCCGCCTGATCGGCGGCCTTGTCGGCCTGGCTCGAGGTTCGGGTCGTCGTGGTCGGTGTCTCGGTGGTCATCGTCATCCTCCTGGAATGGGCCGGTAGATGACGGACGGCCCGAGGAGGGGTCTCGGGCCGTCCGTACAGGTTGGGAAACGCCCCGTCACTGGCGATCCCGTCGAAAGCGTGTTTCCTGTCCGCCGCCCATTCCCGTGTGGCGCCGGACTGGGGATAGCAGCACGGTACCGGGTGACCGGCCGCCCTCGGCTCACGGCGAGCCGAACGTGCATTGCATCGGCGTGACAGCCCATCGATGGCGTGGCGTTGGGGCCAACGGGCTCGTGGCAAGGCATAGGCCTTCTGGCCCGTATCCAGCCGACGCTCGCGGCAGGACGGTGGATGGCCGACCACATGGAGAACCCGATGGTCACCCGATGGGCTCTTGGGAGTCGGACCCGAACTCGACCCGGAGCGCCCATGAATGACCCGAGGATGTCCCCGCGGCTGCGCCTGTACAGGTGGCTGGCGGCCCATCCCATCGCAGGCAAGTTCGTCTCGGGCTTGCTCGCGTTCGGGATCCTCGTCGCCGTATGCGCTGCAGGCGTCGCCTGGGCGTGGTCGGTCTACCTCGGCCCTGGATCTGGCGTGGCCGACCGCATCCGGGCCGCCCGCGACCCGCTCGTAGTGGGCGTCAAGTACCGCGAGCCCAATCTGATCAGCGGCGCGCCGGGCGAGGTCTGGGTCACGCTCGCACACGACTCGACCCGCGACGAGGTCGATGCGTTCTGGTGTGGGGTCGTGGTCCCGGCCGGGGGCGCGGAGATGTACCGGGACCGAAACCTGGTCCTCTGGCAGGCCGACCAACAGGCGTATGAGCCGGGCATCTTCGCACCGTCTCTGACCTGTCCTCCTGTCGCCGATCCGCGGCCATGGGTCGACCCGACGCCGGTGCCAACGGAGCCCCCGCTATTCATCGGCGGATCGTGCAGCGACACGTACGCGAACCCGATCGACGACTGCGAACCCGAGCGCGCCGCGACGCTATCGGCGGTGGGCCTTCTGGGCTACTACCCGCTGTACGTCGAGATCTTCCCCGGGGGCTTCCCGTGCGGCGAGCCGTTCGTGGACCGGCAGCCCGCTGAGACCTGCCCGGGCGTGCCCGGAACCGTTGTCGCGTATGTCCTTTTCGTCGGCACCGACAAGGTCGCGGCGGTGGCGCTCAGCAAGGGCGCCCATGGCTACACCGGCACCGTGGCGTCATTCCAGAAGCCGCCGTCGACGTTCGACCACTTCTTGTACTGGCCTCCCGCGCCCGACGGCAGTCCGACGGCGAAGCCCTCGGGCAGCTGATCCGGACCGCTCCTTCCCGAGGCTTCCATCGCGAAGGCGACGGCCAGACGCTCCGGGCTGCGATCCGTCGGTCTCTGACTTCGCAACTACCACTGATCTCGCACGCCCCGAGGGATGTCGGCCCCCGGAACCCCCAGTGGCACGGGGACCGACACGATCCACCATGCCGGAGTGCGGCTCGCGGTCGCGCCGAGGCCCGGAAGCATCCCGTTGCAGCCATATGCCGGACGCCCGAGCCCTGCGGGCGTCCCCGACCCTGGGAGGCGCCGGACCAGGAATGACGAACGCCCGTCCTGGGCTGGACGGGCGTTCGGCCTGTGACCTGGAGTAAAGACGGGTCATGCCCCGCCGGCGTGTCCTAGATCGAGCCGCGACCGGCTCGGCTTCGTCCGGTGACCGCGCCCACGACGAGCACGACGAGGATCGCGCCGATGACGGACACGACGATCGTGCTGATGTCGAATGGGCCGTCGATGGGCTTGGTGTTGAAGAGGACGCTCGCCAGGAAGCCGCCGACGAGGGCGCCGACGATGCCGAGGACGATATGGCCGATGACGCCGAGCCCCTCGTCACCCGTGACGAGGAAGCCGGCGATGTAGCCGGCGATGGCGCCGAGGATGATCCACGCGATGATGCTCATGGTCGGAGTACCTCCATCCCAGGTTGTGCGGCCGATGTTGGTCGGCTCCGGCAGGCCCGGACGGTCAGTACTTTCGGCTCATACGACCAGCGCGCGGACGACACGGATGGCTTCGCGCATATCAACCATCTGACAGCGCAAGGTCTGGCCTGGCGGAGCGGTCGCCCGCGCTCGGGTTGCCGGGGGTCTGTCATGACCGGCCCCGGTCCCGCCTGCGACGTGACTGCAAGGCGCAGCGCCGTCGGGGGTGGGCCCAGAGCAGGCGAGCTGCGACACGCTACGCGCGATCCGTCCATACCCTCTCGGACCGATGCGAGGAAGACGCGTGGCTCCAGACCTCGAACCAGTCGCTGCGGCAGCCCCGCAGGCGCGATCCGGCGATCGGGCGATGCGCCTCCTCGAGACCGCCGTCGCGGTGATCGCGCTGACCGTCGCGCTCGCACTGGCCCTCGCGCGTTGACGGTCCACGCGCGGCTCTTCGACGCGGACGGGCGCGACCGCGACATCGATCTCGCGTCGGGCGAGCTCCCGACCGGCGACGATCGGCGCCTGCTCTGGATCGACCTGGACGCTCGGGACGAGCGCGACATCGAAGTCGTCGTGCGGAAGCTCGACCTCGATGCGAACCTCGTACCGGCGCTGTCGACCGTCGAAACCCGGCCGCGGCTCACGCAGTATCCGGACTACATCCACCTCTCGCTCGGCGTGCTGGACGAACCTCCGGAGGAGGCTGCCCGGGATCGGGAGCAGGCGCTCCCCGCCGACACGCCGCCCGCTCGCGACGGTCGCATCGCGGAGGAGCCGAGCGAGGAGCGCCGCGAGCTGGACCTGGTCGCGGGACGGGACTGGGTCGTCACCGTCCACGACGGCGGACTCCCCGCCATCGACCGCATCCTCGACGGGATCGAGGGGGAGTCCCGACTCGGTGCGCTCGACGCGGGCGGGTTCCTGGCGGCCATCGCCGATTCCGTGATCGTCGGCTACTACCGCGTCGTCGAGGGGCTCGAACGTGCCATCGACCGGCTCGACGAATTGGCGCTGCAACGGCGGCCGCGCGAGGACGTCCTGGCGGGGATCGTGCGGATGCGTCGCCGGATCGGCCGGGTGCGCAGGATCCTGGCCCCGCATCGGGAGGCGTTCGCGGTGCTCGCCCGGCCCGACATGGAGCTGCACGAGGAACTGGGTCATCCGTGGCCGGGACTGCTGGACCGGCTCGAGGGGGCCGTAGAGGCCGTGGAACAGCTCCGCGACTCGCTGCTCGGCACGTACGACATCTTCATGGGCCGCGCCGCCCAGCTCGACAGCCAGGTGATGAAGACCCTGACGATCGTCTCGGCCGTCCTCCTCCCGTCCGTCGTGCTGGCCGGCGTTATGGGGATGAACTTCAAGCTCGCGTTCTTCGACGACGCGTCGAACTTCGGCGTCGTCATCGGGGCGATGGGACTCCTGGCCATCGCGATCCTCGGGGTCTCGAAGGCGCGCGGCTGGCTCTAGCCGCCCGATCCCGAGCCCGTCATTCGGCGAACGTCGGCAGGGCGAAGCCGAACTCCGCACCGCCTACGGGTCGCGGCTGCGCCCAGATCCGCCCGCCCATCGCCGCGACCAGCCGGGCGCAGACGAACAGCCCGATCCCCGCGCCGGTCGCCGCTCGCGCGGTCTCGGGCGAGCGATAGAACAGCTCGAACAGCCTGGATGTCTCCTGGGCGGAGAACCCCGGCCCGTCGTCGAGGATCCGGACGGTCACCTCGTCTCCCGCGGCCGCCGCGCGGATCGTCACCGACGAGCCCGCGCCCCCGTACTTCGCGGCGTTCGAGAGCAGGTTGCGGATGACCTGCTCGACGTAGGTCGGGTCGCCGGCCACCGTCCGCAGGTCCGGCTCGATCCAAAGCGCGAAGGAGACCGCCGGCCAGCGGTACTCCTCGGAAGCCACGACGCGGGGGAGCAGCCGCTGCAGCAGGACGGGCTCCATCCCGATATCGCCGCCGGGATCGCCGAAACGGTTGAGGGCGACGACGTCCTCGACCAGGCGATGCAGCCGCTCCGCCTCCTCCTGGATGTCGGCGAAGACGCTTCGCCGGGTGTCCTCGTCGAGCGTGGAACCCTCGCGGGCGAGCAGCTTCGCGCCGCCGAAGATGGTCGTCACCGGCGTCCGGAGCTCGTGGGAGAGGACCCCGACGAACGTCTCCCGGATCCGTTCCCGCCGCCGGGTCTCCGTGGTGTCGCGCATGACCACGATGGTCTCGCCGTCGTGTGGCGCCAGCGCTCCGCCGCCGACCGGATACGTCGACACCTCGACCCACCGGTTCGGATCCGCCCTGGTCGCGAATTCCACCGGCCCGCCCCGCGTCCCGAGCGTCGGCGCCAGGCCTGTCGGGTCGTCGACCTGGTCGAGCAGGTCCCGGTACGTCCGCGCCTCGGACCCCGGGAACAGGGCCAGTCCCGCCGGGTTGGCCAGGCTGATCCCTCCATCCTGTGCGCAGACGATGACGGCTTCGCCCATGGCGTTGATGACCGCGTCGAGCTCGGCCGCTCGGGCGTGCTCCGCCTCGGCGAGGCGTTGGAGACGGGCCTGCGCCTGGATCCGCTCGCCGACGTCGCGGCCGATGGCGACGAGGCTCCGCGATCCGTCGAGGTCGATCGCCTGGAACAGGATCTCGACCGGGACCATCCGGTCGTCGGCGCGACGGACCGCGAGGGTCACGGTCCGCGACCCGATCGCGCCGTCGGTCAGCGGCCGGATCAGGTCGTCGAGCCGTTGGTGGTCCACGTCCACCATCCACTGCGACAGCGGGCGGCCGATCACGCCATCGCGCGCCTCGCCGAAGAGGTCAGCCGCCGCGCGATTGGCATCGATCACGACGTGCGTCGCGGGCTCGAACGCGACGATCGCCTCCTCGACCATGTCCAGGATCCCGCGCACGGGACCGGTGTCGCCGAGACCCCCCACTCCCTGCGGCCCCGGGGCCCGACGGTCGGCCTCGGGTGGCGCCCGATTCGCAGCGGTATGGGGATGTGCCACGATGCCTCGCCTTCGCCGGCCGACGACACAGGACAAACGGATCCTGACGCGGTGACCGATCGTCCGTCCATCGCACCATGCGGGGACTTGCAGCGGGTGCGCGCAGACACCGGCGCGCATTGCAGCCACGTCGCATCACGGGCGACGTCCCCGGCTCGGAGCGGGCTTCGGCCGCGGCCGACCTATACTCCGGGTCCGGTCGCGTGGTCACGGCGCCGGATCGGCCGAGGGAGGAAGGGGACGCGTGCATCTCGCCCAGGCCGATCTCCAATTCGTTCGACAGGACGGGCTGTCGATCGGGTTTGGCATCGTCGGGCCGATCGCCTACGTCGTCGCAGAGACGCCGGCCAGCGGGTCGAGTGGGACGGCGCTCGAGCGACCGTGCGTGCGTAGCCACTGGGGGATCGTGCTTGCCGGTCAGGTCCAGCTCCGATACGGCCGCAGGCGCCTCGTGATCCCGCCCCGGCACGCCTTCCACGTCCCGTCGGGTGGGCCCCCGCATCGATTCGTGGCGGGCCCCGGAGCACGCATCGGCGCGTTCGAGACGGTCGATGCGGCCGTCGACACGAGCGACGAAGCGCTCCGGGCGCTCGGCCTCGTGCCGACGGACCCGATCACCGGCGTGGAGATCGTCGCCTCGGAGCTCGAGGTCGATCCGGGGGCGGGTGAGGTCGGCGCGACCTTCACGGTGATGTCGTCCCTCGTCATGACGCGGGCCAGGATGGGCTCCACGAGCGGGTACACGTCATCGTTCTGCGATGTGCCCCACTGGGGCGTGGTCGCCGCCGGGGGCGCCGTCCTCGAGTGGGAGGACGACGTCGAGATCCTGGGCGTCGGCGACGTCTACTACTGCCCGCCCGGCCCGCCCGGCCATCGTCTGCTCGCCGCGGATCCCGTCACGATCGTCGACTTCACGCCACTGGCATCGGTGACGGCCGGCGCACGCCTCTCGCCGTGGCGGGGTCCGATCGGACGTCTCGCCGCGCAGCACGTCCCGGCTGACCGACTGCCCCTGCTCCGATGCTCGCTCCGGCGCTGGTCTGACCGGCTCGGGTCGCTAGCTGCCCGCGTCCACGACCCGCAAGAGCTCGCCCTTGCCCAGGTCCGTGACGTAGACCGCGCCGGACCCGTCCTGGCTGATCGCCGAGATGTTGCGGCCGCTCTCGAACGCGACGACGGGCTCGCGCCGGTCGTTGCCGGCCGTGTCGAGCAGCCAGATCCGGCCCGAGCAGTTGTCGCTGAAGAGGTACCGCCCGTCCATCGACGGCGTCGTCGGGTCGTGGACGACCACGCCGCCGACGACGGCGCAGCCCAGGTCGTGCCCGTACTCCGCGATCGGCAGGGTGAGCCCGGTCTGGTCGCAGCCGTCGGAGGGGTTGTAGCAGTGGAAGCCCTCCATCACGTTCCAGCCGAGGTCGAGGCCGCCCTGCCCGCCACGGGCGACGTCGATCTCCTCCCAGGCGCCCTGGCCGACGTCGCCGATCCACAGGTCCCCGGTCGCCGGATCGAAGCGGATCCGCCACGGGTTCCGGACGCCGTACAGCCAGATCTCGGGTCGCGCGCCGTTCGCGCCGTCGGCGAACGGGTTGTCGGGCGGGATGTCGTAGCGCGGGTCCTGGTCGGCCGCGACGTCGACGTCGATCCGCAGGATCTTCGCGAGGAGCGTGTCGAGCCGCTGGCCGTTGCCCATCGGATCGCCGCCGGACCCGCCATCGCCGAGCGCGATGTACAGCATCCCGTCCGGGCCGAAGGCCAGCGCGCCGCCGTTGTGGTTCGGGAATGGCTGCTCGACTTGGAGGATGACCTGCTCGCTCCCCGGATCGAGCACGTCCGCATCCAGTGACGGCGCGAACGACGACACGACGGTGTTCCCCTGGAGGTCGGTGTAGTCGACGAACACACGCGGGTCGGTCGGGAAGTCCGGATGGAGCGCGATGCCGAGCAGGCCACGCTCGCCCCCGGAGGCGATCCGGTCCGTGATGTCGAGGAACGGCGTCTCCTCGGTCACCCCGCCGCGGACGATCCGGATCCGCCCGACCTGCTCCACGACGAACAGGCGACCGCTGCCGTCGTCCGCGGCCGTCACGTCCACCGGCGATTCCAGGCCGCCCGCGACGACGTCGAGCCGCAGGTTCGCGGCGGGCGGTGTCGGTGTCGGCACCGGTGACGGGGTCGACGCGGGCGTCGGATTCGACGACGCCGCAGCGCTCGGGGAGGGACCGGGGGGTGTCGCCGTCGGCGCCGGGGACGTCACCGGGTTGCACGCGACGAGGGCCAGTGCCGCGAACGCGACCCCGGCGAGGCGGCCCGAACGGCGTGGGGCGCGTGACGGCATCCGCGGATGCTACGGCAGAACCGCACATCGGGCGCCGGGAGTGCCCTGCTACCCTCGCGACGGAGGCGCCATGCTCGATCGACTCATCTCCGGCGCCGGTGCCCTGACCGACCGGGCCGATCGATTTGCGCGGATCTTCAGCCGGCAGGGCGGCGGTGATGCGCTCGGCCACCGGCCGGGTTCCGTCGTGGTCGCCGGGATCCTCGTCGTGGTCGCGATCGCCCTCCTCCTCGTCGGCCTCGAGGCGACGGACAACCCGGTCCCGCGCACCATGGCGCCGGCGATCGGCG
Organism: uncultured Chloroflexia bacterium; assembly: GCA_963755115.1. GTDB lineage: Bacteria > Chloroflexota > Limnocylindria > Limnocylindrales > CSP1-4 > SPCO01. The sequence continues at coordinate 182,356 of CAVWIK010000001.1, read as the reverse complement.
CGGGTGACGCGATCGGCAACCGGACCTACGCCACGATCTCGGGTCGCGTCTCGAGCGCCTACGTCGAGACGTACGGCGATGCCAACGCGAACGACGTCAAGGACGCCGGGGAGACGACCGATTCCTGGTACTACTTCCTCGTCGACCCGGGGACGCGCACCGGGGTGACCGTCCGGTCGATCCGACCGCCGAGCGAGGTGTTCCGCCTCGCGGCGACGGGCAAGGTCGTCGAGGACCCCGACTACATCGCCGAGGATGCCTCGGCCTTCGCGAACAGCGCAGCGGAGCTCGGCTTCACGATCGACGACCACCTGCTGGTCGATGCATCGCTCGACGCCGGCCCGGCACCGGAGGCCGTGGACTTCGCCGCCGGGCTGCCGCCCGATGGCACGTCGGTGTCCGTCACCGGCGCGCGGTCGGGTGCCTGGGTCCCGGTCTGCGGGGAGGACCGCGATCTCGACGGGACCTGCGACAAGGACGAGGTCGACGCGTACGACGTCGTGGTCTACGACCCGGCCGCCAGGCGGGGCGTCATCGTCGTGACGCGGGACTCGCCCGAGTTCACCGCGGCGACCTTCACCGGGATGCTGCGCCGCGACGAGCATGCCGTGAGCGAGGCGCAGGCGACGGAGGGCCTCGAGTACGGCGATCTCGGCATCACCGTCAGCGATCGCTACGTGCTTGACGACGGCCGGGCCCCGGCGAGCGCGATGCTCACCTTCGGGCTCGCCGGCCTGAGCGGCATCACCGCCGGGATCATCCTCATCGGCCTCGCGGGTGGCTATCTCAGCTACCGTCGCGCGGACGCGCCGCTCCCGGCGCCGGCCACCTCGCTGGCGATCGGCGAGCGGATCCCGCTGCGAGTGACCGGCATCCTCCGCGCGCCCGGCAGTGGGATCCATGTCCGTGAGGCCCCCGCCGATCTGCTGCGGTTCGGGACCGCGGCGTCGGGCGCGACGACCTCCGACGCCACCGAACCCGGCTCGACCCTCATCGTCGAGCGCCGCGGCCGCCCGGAGGGCGTCGCCGTCGGGCTCGGCGAGCTGACCCGGCTGACGGCCGGGACGGTATTCCCGCTCCGCGGCGGCCGGCCGGCCCTGCGCGCCGTTGCCGGGACCGGTCCGCTCCTGCTGTCGTTCGACACCGAGATGGAGCGGGACCGGGCCGCGGCCGAGCTGCTCGAGGAGGCCGCCCTGGACCGTCTCGCGCCGGCGCCCGCTGCGCCCGAGCCCGACGTACCTTCCACGACCGCGCCGGAGTCCGAACCCGTCACCGAGGAGACCTGAGTTGGACGCCTGGGAACTCGCCGAGATCGAACGACGCCGAGCCGGTCGTGGGGTCCTCTACGAGGAGTTCCTGCGCGTGCCCGACCTGTCGGCCGGGCTCTACACGCTCGAAGCCGGTGCCACCGACCCGCAGTCTCCGCACACCGAGGACGAGCTCTACTACGTCGTTCGCGGCCGCGCGCGGGTGACCGTGGGCGACGACGTGCGCGACGTCCGGGCCGGTTCCCTGGTCTTCGTCGCGGCCACGGTCCCGCACCGCTTCCACGACATCGCCGAGCGGCTCGAGCTCCTCGTGTTCTTCGGCCCCGCGGAGGGCGATCGCGCCTGACGCTGCCTCAGCCGCGGTCCACGGCGAAGGCCGCGAGCCGGTCCTGCAGGGCGAGGGCCAGCTCGGCGCCGCGACCCACCGGGTCGTGCCGGAAGAAGACGAACGCATCCACCCCGTCCGCCAGGAACGGCTCGAGCCGCGCGGCCCACGCGGCGAGCTCGGGCTCGTCGTAGTCGTGGCGGCGCAGCCGGAGGTAGAGGAACGCGCCGGTCCGCCGGATCGTCGGCGGCGTCTCGTCCTCGGGCAGCTCGGTCGTGCAGAAGGCGGCGCCGGCGCCCGTCAGGGCGGCGAACGTCTCGTCGACGTGCCAGGTCGGGTCCTGGAACTCCAGCGTGAGGGGCAGGTCGCCCGGCCACGCGCCGAGCAGCGCCGCCAGCCGGGCGTCGTCGCGGGGTACGCCGTCGGGCACCCGGAAGAGGACGGACCCGAGCCGCTCCCCGAACGCCCGGTACGGATCGGTCAGCCAGGGCAGGCCCGGAGGCGGACCCTCGGCACCCCGGAAGGCACGGAACGAGCCGCCCCGCTGGGCCTTCACGACAAACCGGAACGCCGGCGGCGTCGCCGCGAGCCAAGCTGCGACCTTGGCCGCCGACGGCTGCTGGTAGAAGGTGTTGTTGAGCTCGACGGCCGGGAGCCTGGAGGCGTAGTGCGAGAGGAAGCCGTCGCCGCGTAGGCCGGTCGGGTAGAACCGGGGCACCCAGTCGGGATAGGCGAACCCGCTCGTCCCGGCGAACAGCCGTCCGGGCACGCCCGGGCTCACGCCTCGGCGGCGTCGGCCGGTTCGGTCTCGACGGTCAGGCACGCTCCCGGGTCGGTGGGTCCGGCGCCCGCGTGATCCGCGACCGCCTGCATCGCCCGCTCGACGGCCTCGAGGTCGCGAGGGTCGAGGACCTCGAGGAAGTGGTCCTCGATCCCGCGCAGATGGGTCCGCGCGGCCGCCCGGAGGCGGACGAGACCGGCCTCGGTCAGGACCGCCTCCGCGCCGCGGGCGTCGACCAGGCAGGCGCTCCGCTCGACGAGCCCGTCGGCGACGAGCCGGTCGATGAGCCGGGTCACGCCGCTCTTGCTGAGCACGACACTGTCGGCGAGCTGTCGCATCCGGATCCGGCGGCCGGGTGCCTCGGCGATGTTCAGCAGGGCGTCGTACTCGGCGACCGAGAGGTCGTGCTCGGCCCGGAGCTCCTCATCGAGGCGTCGCGCGACTCGCGCATGCGCGCGCAGGAAGGCGCGCCACGGACCCAGGCGCGGGTCGTGGGAGGTGAGCCGGCGGTCGGTCTCGCTGGTGGGGATCATGGCGGGGAGATGCTACACCCTGTGGTCGGGCTGGCTGGGTCGTTGACACCGCAACGATATCGCGATATGGTTGTCTCGTCAACCAAACAGCGACCCCCGCGAACCCGGAGGGGCGCACCAGGAGGCCCCACATGACCGCATTCGCCATCGATCCAGCCCACACCGACATCCTCTTCTCCGCGAAGCACCTGATGGTCACGAACGTGCGCGGCACCTTCAAGGCGTTCGATGGCACGATCGAGCTCGACGAGCAGGATCCGACCCGCTCGAGTGCCGAGTTCCGCGTCCAGGCCGCGAGCATCGACACCGGCTTCGGGGCGCGGGACAACCACCTGCGCTCGCCCGACTTCTTCGACGTCGAGCAGTTCCCGGAGATCACCGTCCGCTCGACGGCCATCCGGCACAAGCGGCGCAACGACTATGTCGTGACCGCCGACGTCACGATCCGCGAGGTCACCCGCTCGGTCGACTTCGACGTCGAGTTCCTCGGCTTCTTCCCCTCGATGGACGGCTCGCGCCATGCCGGCTTCTCGGCCCAGGCCACGGGTCAACCGCAAGGACTGGGGCCTCGACTGGAACGTCGCCCTCGAGACGGGCGGGTGGCTGGTCGGCGACGAGATCAAGCTCGAGGTCGAGGTCGCGCTCGTGGAGCAGGTCGCGGTCGCGGCCTGAGGATCCAGTGGGTCCGGATCGCGTCCGTCAGCTCGACGCGATCCGGTACACCCCGCCGTTGAGGTCCACCACGTAAACCTCGCCGTCCTCGTCCTCGCCGAACGAGCTGATGAGCAGACCGGTCTGCAGGAGCAGCGTCCGCGTCGTCCCCACCGGTGCGCCGCGCGAGACCGTCCAGATGGTCCCGCTGCAGAAGTCGCCGAAGATGTAGCGGCCGGCCAGGCTCGGGGAGAGCGACCCGCGATAGACATAGCCGCCGGTCACGGCGCAGCGGCCGCTGGCGTGCGTGTACTCGGTGATCGGGAGGACCTTGGCCTTCCTGCTGCAGCCGGATGCCGGCAGGAAGCAGTGGCTCCCCTCCATGACCCGCCAGCCGTAGTTCGAGCCGCGGCCGTTCGGTGCCGCCTTCGAGGTCGCCAGCTTGCGGTTGACCTCCTCGTAGTTGTACTGGCCGACGTCCGCGATCCAGATGTCGCCGAGGAGGCGATCGAACGAGAACCGCCACGGGTTGCGCATCCCGTACGACCAGACCTCGTTGCGCCCGGCCTTGCCGACGAACGGGTTCGACACGGGGTTCTTGTACTGGCGTGACCCGGAGGTCCCGTTGACGTTGATCCGCAGGATCTTGCCCAGCAGGGTGCCCTTGTTCTGGGCGCTGTTGCCCGGGTTCCCGGCGCCACCGCCGTCGCCGATGCCGATGAACAGGTAGCCGTGCTTGTCGAACGCGAGCATCCCGCCGTTGTGGTTCGTGGCCGGCGGATGGTCGATCGTCATGATCCGCCGACCGACCGATAGGTCGGCGACGTCCGGGTCGCCGACGGACGCGCGGTACTCGTTGATCGCGATGTTCCCGTAGATGTTCGTGAAGTAGACGTAGAACTTGCGGTTCGTCGCGAAGTTCGGGTGGAACGCGAGACCGAGCAGGCCCTGCTCGTCGCCCTGCGCCACCTTCGAGCTGATGTCGAGGAACGGCGTCGTCTCAAGGGTCGCGCCCTTGAGGATCCGGATCGTGCCGCCCTGCTCGACGATGAACAGCCGCCCGCTGCCATCGCCGGCGTTCGTGACGAAGAGGGGCTTCGTCAGACCAGTCGTCACCACCGGCTCGAGCGTGGTCGCGGCGCTGGCCGGCGTCGCGGCGCCGAGCAGCATGAGACAGGCCGCGAGCGTCAGCGTGGCGGCTCGTCGGGATCGCCGGCCGGTCAGCGCCAGCTCTCCGGGTCGAACAGGAAGAAGACGGTCTGCGACCAGTTGGCGGTCGCGTTCGACCACCACTCCCGGACCCGATCGTCGAACGAGCGGCCGCTCAGCTCGATGGTGTCGGCCTCCACCCCGGATCGCACCGTCCGCGGCACCCGGTCGAGCGCGCGCGGCGGATCCGAGCGGCGGGGTCGGACGTCGCTGATGCGTGCCGTCGCGGCATAGGCGGCCATGCGCACAGGGTACATGGCGGCGCGCGGCCCCGGCCATGGTCCTTTCGAGCGTCGTCCCGGTACGACGGTCGGGCCACGGCGACGACTATCCTGCGTCGATGACCACGACCGCCCGTCGCTTCGGTGCCCAGAGCATGTCGGCGCCGCTCCGCGACGTCGTCGTCAAGCGCCCGGGCCCGGCCTTCGGGGCGGCCTTCGACGATCCGGCACACGGGTTCCTGCACGCGGTCGACCTCGACCGGGCCCGACGTGAGCACGACGCCTTCGTCGAGACGCTGACCGCGCTGGGGGTCGGGGTCCACCCGCTCGAGGCGGAGACGGACAGCCCGGATCTCGTCTACACGTTCGACCCGCTCCTCGTGACCGACCGGGGCGCCATCCCGTTGCGACCCGGCAAGCCGAACCGCGCCGTCGAGCCGGCCGTCCTCGAGGCCTGGACGGCCGCCGCGGGCATCCCGACGCTCGGGCGGATCGAGGCGCCCGGCACGGTCGAGGGCGGCGACACGTTCTGGCTCCGGCCCGACCTGTTCTGCATCGGGCGGACGTTGCGGACCAACGATGCCGGCGCGCGGCAGCTCGCGACCCTCGTCGGCGGCGACGTGCGCATCTTCGACGTCCCGTACTGGCGCGGTCCCGCCGAGCTCATCCACCTGATGTCGGTCATCTCGCCGATCGCCGATGATCTCGCCGTCGTCTACCTGCCGCTGCTCCCGGTCGGGCTGTGGGCGTTGCTCGGGGACCTCGGCATCCGCCTGATCGAGGTGCCCGACGCGGAGTTCCCGACGCTCGGGTGCAACGTGCTCGCCGTGCGGCCCGGGGTGGTGATCCTGGCCGAGGGGAACCCGTGGACCGCGGCGGCCCTGGCGGCCGCCGGCTGCGAGGTCCACACCTACCCCGCGACCGAGATCGGGGTCAACGGCTCCGGCGGCCCGACCTGCATGACCCGGCCGATCCTCCGTGGCTGAGGTGCCTGCGCCGATGGTCGGCGAGTCGGTCCGGCTCGATGCCGACCGGCTCGTCCGGGACCTGCAGACGCTCGTCCGGATCCCGAGCGTCACCGGGTCCGAGGAGGCGGTCGCCGCCTGGGCGGCCGGCGCGCTCCGCGAGCTCGGCCTGGCCGTGGAGGTCGTGACCCCGGACCCGGCCACGATCCGCGCCGACCCGGACTGGCCGGGGCAGGAGATGCCGCGCACGTCGCTGCCGGTCGTGATCGGTGGCGTGGGCATCGGCGGGCGGCGGCGGGTCATCCTCTCGGGGCACCTCGACGTCGTGCCGCCCGGCGACCTGGCGACCTGGACCGCCGATCCGTGGTCCGGCGAGGTCCGCGACGGCCGGCTGTACGGGCGCGGCGCCAACGACATGAAGGGCGGCGTCGCGGCGATCCTCGGCGCGGTCCGCGCGCTCCGCGACGCGGGGGACCTGGGCCGGCTCGACGGCGAGCTCGTCGTCGCGCTCGTGCCCTCCGAGGAGGACGGCGGCCAGGGCACGCTCGCCGCGATCCGCGCCGGCGTCACGGGTGACCTCGCGATCATCCCCGAGCCGTCGAACCTCGACATCGTCGTCGCGCACGCGGGCGCCATCACGTTCCGGCTCACCGTTCCGGGCCGGGCCGCGCACGCCTCGCAGCGTCGCGAGGGGATCTCGGCGCTCGACAAGCTCTTCGTCCTCGCCCAGGCGCTCGAGGCGGACGAGACGCGCCGCAACGAGGCGGAGACCGATCCGCTGATGACCGTCCTCGGCCTCCCGTACCCGACGATCATCGGCATCGTCTCGGGCGGGGAGTGGGCATCCACCGTGCTCGACCGGGTCGTCGCCGACGGGCGGTACGGCGTCCGCCTCGGGCAGAGCGCCGCTGAGGCCGAAGCGGAGCTCCGCGCGGCGATCGCGACAGCCTGTGCCGCCGACGACTTCCTGCGCGACCACCCGGCCACGGTGGAGATCACCGGCGGTCAGTTCGGGTCGGCCCGCGTGCCATCGGATCATCCGCTGCCCGTCGGCCTGGCCGACGTCGCCGAGGCAGTCACCGGGCGCCGGCCCGCGCTCCTCGGCGAGCCCTACGGCGCGGACATGCAGATGTTCGTCAACGTCGGCGGCACGCCGTGCGTGATCTTCGGCCCCGGCGACGTCAAGGTCGCCCACAGCGCCGACGAGTACGTGCCGCTCGACGAGGTCGAGGCCTGCGCGCGGGTGCTCGCCGCGTGGGTGCGCCGGGAGATCGGCGGCAGCTGACCACCGGTCCCGGTGCTGGAGCAGCCCGACCGGCGCTACGTGCCCGAGGACTGAAGGGCGCTCCGGCGCGCCAGGAGGAGCCACACCGGGACGATCACCATGGCCGCCCCCATGAGTCCGAGGATGGCGTAGCCCGCGGTCGCCATGACGATGCCGGATGTCAGGCTGGCGGCTGCCGCGGAGCTCCAGATGAGCGCGTCGGTGAACCCCTGGAGCCGCGTCCGCTCGGCAAGGCCGAGGCCGGTGGTCAGGAGGGCCGAGCCCGCCACGTAGCCCAGGTTCCATCCGTATCCCAGCAGGAACAGCGCGATGAAGAGCAGGGCATCCCCCTGGGGTGGGGCGGCGGCGGCCATCACGGACGCCAGCGCGATGATCGCGAGCCCCGACAGGATCACCGGGGGGCTCCCGAACCGGTCGGTCAGGCGGCCGGAGATCGGCGACAGGCCGTACATCCCGAACGTGTGCCCGCTGATCACGATCCCGATCTCGCCGAGCGTGTGGCCGTGGTCGGTCATGTGGAGTGGCGTCATCGTCATGATCAGGACCATCACGATCTGGCCGATCACGAGCGCCACGACCGCGACCGGCACGTGCGGCCGCTGGAAGACCGACCGGAGCGACGCCGCGGTCGACCCGTGCGTGGCGTCGAGATCCTCGTGCGACGAGCGGTCGGCGAGCTGGTACGGGTCGGGGCGAAGGAGCGCGAACGACAGGATCGCCGCCGCGCCGACGAAGACGATCGGCACGAAGTACGGCCCGGCGAGCTCGGGCAGGCCGAGCGAGACGGCGAAGGCCCCGGCCGGTGCCACGAGGTTCGGGCCGACGACCGCGCCGACGGTCGCGCCCCAGACCACGATCCCGATCGCCGAGGCCCGCCGATGGTCGGGATAGAGGTCCGCGGCCGTGTAGCGGGAGAGCTGGTTCGAGGCGTTCCCGAAGCCGATGAAGACCGTGCCCACGAGCAACCCGAGCAGCGATCCGCCGATGATCGCGACGGTCGCGACGACCGCCCCGAAGACGCCGACGGCATACCCGAGCGCGAGACCGAAGCGCCGGCCGCGACGGACCATCGACTGGGCCAGGACCACCGCCCCCGCGGCCGCCCCGAGGACCACCGCCGCGCCGGGGACGCCCGCCCAGACCGCCGAGCCGCCGAGGTGCTGGGCCACGATCGCGGACACCGTGACCGCGGCGATGTGCCCCGTGCTGCCGAGCGCGACGCCCGCCACGAGCGACCAGACCGTCCGGCGCCGGAGCTCGTGCAGTCGGGCCGGCGGCAGCGCCAGGGTGGCATCCATGCGGTCCGATGATAGGCGGCGGCGTCAGTCCAGACCGAGCGTCAGCGCCTCGATGCGGCCACCGCCGGCGAACTCGGGCTTCGCGTCCGCGGGCAGTGCGGCTGCGAGCTCGACGAACCGGCAGAACGCGTTGGCGAGGCGCATCTGTTCGGGCGTGCGTGCCCGGACCCGCCACAGGTCGGGCGACCCGACCACGACCGCCACGCAGCGGGCGCGCGAGGTCGCCACGTTGAGCCGGTGGCGGCTGTAGAGGAAGTCCATCCCTCGCGGGGCGAGCTCCGGGCTCGAGGTCGTGAGCGAGTACAGGCTGATCGGCGCCTGCTGGCCCTGGAACTTGTCGACCGTGCCGACCCGGTCCGCGGCGGCCGGCGGGAGCAGCCGCCGGATCGCCCCGACCTGGGCGTTGTACGGCGCGACGATGAGGATCTGCTCCCAGCCGACGGGGTGCTCGGTGCCCTTCGCATCGATCCAGGTGGCGCCGCCGCCGACGAGGTCCTTCGCGACCGCGGCGACCCGCTCGGCCTCGATCGGCGACTCGCTGTCCGCGCCCGTGGTCGCCACTTCGATCAGACGCGGCCCAACCCCGCGCACGAGCGCGTCGGGCGTCAGCAGGCGCTGGTTGACGAGGTCGGGCTCGCTCTCGAGGCGGTCCTCGTAGAAGACCTCGGAGGTGAAGGCGCACAGGACCGGGTGGAGCCGCCACGTCCGCTCCAGGAACAGACCACGATCCGGCGGCATCGTCGCGTGCTCGCCGAGGACGTGCGCCAACGCCGACCGGTCGGCGCCGGGCGGGTGCGAGCCACGCATCGGCTGGTCGAGTTGCTGCGGGTCCCCCAGGAGGACGAGGCTCTCGGTCGCGCGTGCCATCGCGACGACGTTCGCCAGCGAGATCTGACCCGCCTCGTCGACGAACAGCACGTCGACGGCAGCCGTCTGCTTCGCCGAGACCCACAGCCACGAGGTCCCGGCCGCGAGGTTGGCGCGGCCATCGTCCAGCCGGGTTCGGACGTCCGATGGATCCTTCGCGTGGGTGACCAGCGGGTGGTCGAGCACCTGGTCCTTCGGCGCCGTGCTGGATCGCCCGGACGACGCCCGGCTCGGAGGCACTCGATCACCTCCCGGAGCAGGTGACCGATGACCTTGTGGCTCGTCGCGGTGATCCCGACGCGCTTCCCGGCACGCAGCAGGGCCGCGATCATCCGCGCCCCGTCGTAGGTCTTCCCGGAACCGGGCGGCCCCTGGATCGCGAGCGTCGTCCCGTCCAGCCGCGTGGCGATACGCTCGGTGACGTCCAGGTCGCCCTCACCGGGGAGTCGCAACGGGCTTCCCGGGGCCTGACCGACACGAGGCGCCCGGCCCGATCAGGAGCTCGCGCGCCAGCCGGTGCGGCCCGTCCGCGTCGATGCCGTGCTCGGCGACCCACTCGCCGAGTTCGAAGAGCGACGCCTGGTGGTCCACCGTGCGGATCCAGTCGAGCGCCACCACCGACTCGCGGGTGCGGGTCGTCGACGGTCCGCCGGATATCGATCGTCAGCGCCGCAAGGTCGACCGCGACCATCTTCGCCGGCGTCCCAGCCGAACGGGTTGCCGCCGGGGTCGGCCTGGGCCTTGGCCGGGTCGAACAGGTCGCCCCGTCCGAGGTCGAAGTCCTGATCGGGGAAGGTGTAGCGCCAGGTCTGCTTGCTGCCCCTGGATGGCTCGTCGAGCGGTCCGACCGGCCGCAGGCCACGATGGGTCGTTCTCCTCCATCAGCTGCTCGGGCGCGAGCGCCATCAGCCGGAAGAACTCCCACCACATCGCCTTGTCCTCGCGGCGGTGCCACCCGAGGAGGTGCGCGAGCAGCCAGCGGCCCTGCTGTTCCGGCCCCCGCTCGGCCGGGTCGGTCGGCGACGATCGCCGGGTCGGCGAGACGGTCCGCCAGCGCCTCGACACGGGCCTGGGCCTCGGTCAGGTCCGCTGGGGGCTCGGCTCGGACGCCGGGACGGGGCACCGTCCGGCCGGTCCGCTCCGCGAGCTCGGTCCGCAGCCCTTCCAGCCAGTCCCGCAGGCGCTCGTTGCTCACCACGTCGTCGCGGTTGTAGCGCCTCGATGCGCTCCAGGTGGTCGCGCTGCAGGTCGCTCGCCCTCGCCGAGCTCGAGCCATTGCTCGAACGCGACGATGCTCGACCCGGCATCGCGCAGGTCGATCTCGCGGGCGAACCCGTAGAACACCTCCATCCGCTTGATCGAGTAGCTCTCGACCGACGCGCGCAGCGACTGGCGGACCACCCGCAGCAGGTCGACGAGGACGCCCCGACGCAGCAGGTCGTCGACCTCGTCCTCGCGGGTGCCGTAGCGGCCCATCAGGCGCTTGAGCGCGGTCGGCTCGTACGGGGCGTAGTGGTAGATGTGCAGGTCGGGTCGCGCCGCCAGGCGCTCGCCGATGAAGTCCATCAACGCTCGAAGGCGCGCCGCTCGCCGTCCAGCGTGAACTCGCCCGTCGGCGTCGCGCGACCAGAACGCATGGAAGATGCCGTCGCCGTCGCTGGACGCCGAAGAGGTAGTCGAGGCCGTCGTCGAAGGCGTACGGATCGCCCTCGATGTCGAAGAACAGGTCGCCCGGCGAGGGCGGCGGGAGGACGCCAGCCCGCGCTCCGGATCGATCCGCCATCGCCATCGGGGAGCAGCAGCTCGTAGCGCGGCCGCCGGTCGCGCCGACCCTCGAGCTGGATCCGTGCCTGCTCGTGGACGCGGACGAGCGCTCGGCGCTGGTCCCCTCGATCGTCGGCTGCGATCGGCAGCGTCAGATCGCCGAGCGCCTCGAGCGTCGTCGATCCCGCGGCCGGACAGTGCCTGGCGCTGGCGGGCCGAGATCCCGGCGACGAGGCTCAGGTGGTCGTCGGCGCGTCGTCGGGCGACGCACTCGGCGGCCCACCGGCACACGTCGCAGTGCTCGACCGGCTCCGGGTAGGTGGCGGCCGGCGGATAGGTGGCGGCGGTCTCGTCGGTCATGGTCGCGAGGAAGCGTCGCTTGGCGCCGCGGTAGTAGGCCATGTAGTCGTCGACGCGGAGGCGCTCGACGGCCCGGGCACTGCCGCCCAGCGCGACGTGCATCCACTCCGGCCGGACGCCCTGGATCCGTTCCAGCTGGTCGATGTACGAGCAGATCTGGAGGATGGCACTGGCCTTCACGTGGCGAGCGAGCTTGGTGTCCGCCACCTCGTAGTGATACCCGCCGAACCGTGAGGGCGCGCCGGATCGTCGACGCGGAGCAGGAAGTCCGCGTGCCCGCGCCACGTGCCGTCGAAGAACGTCGCCTGGTAGATGACGTCGTGCGCCGGCTTCCATCGCCGCGACAGTCTCGGCGGCCGCGGCCCGGAGCTGGTCGCCCTGGTCCGCGATCGAGCCATCGAGCCGGATCGTGACGGTGGAGCGGCCCTCGGCCTGCAGGTCGGCGAGGAACCGGGCCTCGTGCTGGAACCCGCGCTTGCGGATGATGTCGAGCTCGGGATCGTCCCGCATCGGCCGCTTGACGAGCCCCGCGAGGGCCGCCCGCTCGAGCTGGGTCAGGTGCTCGCACGCCAGGTAGGCCACGAGATCGGTGGCGGCGTAGACCGGTCGGCCATCGATCGTCTGCACGCGCCAACGATAGCGACGACCCGCGCCAGCTCGCCTGTCACGAGCGCGCTACGCTGCGGGCATGCCGGTACATCGACGCGACTCGGCGGGTGGCCACGCAGTTCGGGCCGTCGTGGGAGAGCCTCGTCGAGCGCCAGATCCGCGAGGCCATGGAGAGTGGCGCCTTCGACGATCTCCCGTACCGCGGCGAACGGCTCCCGCTCGAGGACGACTCGGCAGCCGGGGACTGGGCGCTCGCGCACCGGATGCTTCGGAACGCAGGCATCGCGCCGCCCTGGATCCAGGCCGACAAGGAGGCGCGCGGCCGGCTGGCCGAGCGGGACCGGCTCCTCGAGCGGGCGAGCCGGGGACCGCTCTCCGAGTTCGCGCGACGGCGCCTGCGCGCCGATCTCGACCGGATCGTCGGCGAGGCGAACCGCGCGATCGAGCGGCTCAACGCCGAGGCCCCCACGGACCGCCAGCACCGCCGACGCCTGGATCCGGAGGCGGAGCGCCGGGCGCTGGAGCTGTTGCTGGCTGGGGAGGGCCCCGCCGAACAGGCGATCGAGTGATGCGACGCTGTCATCTCGTCCCTTTCAGCGAGAATTGTCGCGCCCGGGTGCGTCCGTCAGGTCCACCTCGGGTGCCGTCTCTGCCAGATGCCAACCAGGACGTCATGCGACACCGCGATCGCTGACACCGGCCGGTGTGATCGAGCGTTTGGCAGGATCCGGGAAACACGCCAGTCGCCCCACGCACGATTTCGCCGCCCCAAGGCTGGAGCGACCGCCCGCTTCGTGTCCGGTGCCAACCAGGACGGCACATGGCAGGAACGGCCGACGCCATCGGGCGGGCCGCGCGGGGCTCGACCCCGCACGCCTCGCCCACGGGCCGGCTCGCTACGTCCCGAACAGCGCCTCGGCCGCCCCGGCGAACGCCTCCGTGTGGCGGTCGACGTCGGCCTCGGTCGTCACCGGCGACATCAGCGCCATGTTGTGGAACGGCGTCATGAGCACCCGCCGGTTCATCGCCGAGAGATGGAGGTACCGCTCGAGGTCCGGATCCGCGTGGGCCGCCTGCTCGGCGCCGTCCGCGGCGGCTCGGCCATGAAGTGGTACTCGGCACGCGCGCCCACCGGGTGACGTGCCACGGGACGTCGTACCGCGCCAGGTACGTCGTTGACGCCGGACTCCCAGCGCTCGGCGAGCGGGATCATCCGCTCGAAGGCCGCCTCGGTGAGGACCTCGCCCAGGGTCGCCCGCGTCGCCGCGAGTGACAGCGCATACCCAGCCAGCGTGCCGCCGATCCCACCGACGTCCGAGTCGACCACCTCGAGCGACGCGCGGATCCGGTCGCCGACCTCGTGGGTGACATCCCGTAGGCGGCCGACCGGGATCCCGCCGCCGATGGTCTTGCCGATCACCAGCATGTCGGGCTGGAGGTCCGCCAGGCCCGTCGCGCCGGCCGGCCCGGCGCAGATCGTGTGGGTCTCGTCGTTGATCAGGATCGTGCCGGTCCGCGCGCGTGATCTCGCGCATGGCCTCGAGGTAGCCCGGCTCCGGCAGCACGATGCCCGACGTTCGTCAGCGCCGGCTCCACGAGCACGGCCGCCACGTCGCCATCGGCAAGGGCCGCCTCCAGCGCGGCGACGTCGTTGAAGTCACGACCCGGGTCGTCTCCGCCGACGTCGACCTGCGGCCCGACCGAGCCCACGACGGCACGACGCGCCCGTCGCTCGTCGAGCATCGCGATCGCCTCGTCCACCGAGCCGTGGTAGCAATGGTCGTGCACGACGACCTTGGAGCGTCCGGTGATGTGCCGCGCGAGCCGCAGCGCGAACCGGTTGGCGTCGGTCGCGGACAAGGCGAACTGCCAGAGCGGCAGGCCGAACCGGCGGGTCAGCTCCTCGCCGACCCAGGCGGCGTCCTCGGTCGGGAGCATGTGCGTGATGCCGAGACGCATCTGCCGTTCGACGGCGGCGATCGTCGGCGCAGGCCCGTGGCCGGCCATCGCCCCGGTATCGCCGAGGCAGAAGTCGACGTAGTCGTGCCCGTCGACGCACGTGAATGACGCCCCGGCGGCGGCCGCCACGGACAACGGGAAGAGGCTGGCCCACTTGACCATCCAGGGCATCGGGATGCCCTCGAGGAGCGAGGCCTTCGCCCGTTCGTGCATCGCCGCGCTGCGCGGGTGCTCGCGCGCGAACCGGCTCGACTCGTCGGCCATCAGGCTCGCCAGGCGGGCGCGGTCGACGGTCCGTCCGGTCGTCATCGGGGCAGGATGGCAGCCTGCCGAGTGCGCCACGCGCTCATCCCGCCGGACGCGACGACGGCGCCCGACATGACGATGGCGCCGGACATGACGACGCCGGCCTCGGGGTGGTCGAGTGCCGGCGTGGTCGGGGCTGGATGTGGTGTCGGGTCAGTGCGCCCGGCGGGTGAAGCCGCAGATCGGGCAGCGGGCGATCCCGCTCTCGGGATCGGTTTCGAGGAAGCTGGCGCAGCCGTTCGTCCCGCAATAGGGGCGCATGGCCGTGGCCGTCGAGGCGCGCCGCCGAAGGCGGCGCATGGCCGTGGCTCGTCCGGCAACAGACGAGGCGGCGGTTCGTGTCAACATGATGTGATCGGTTCTCTTTCTGGTGCGCGCCGTCGGCGTGATGGGCCATCGGCTGCGCGGCCTGTGCGTTTCGCTCCACGGCTATCTAAGGGCCGGAGCGGTCTTGGTGGTCCGGGTGGCGAGCCGGGAGCGACGTTTCAGGGCGCTCTACCGGGGCCGTCATGGTGGACCTGCGACCCTTCTACTATGGGGCAGGAGAAGGCGATTCGTCAAACGTCACGCTCGAAGGTTGCGGACTCTTCACCATCAATTGGTTGAATCCGGCAGTCGCGAGCCGCAGATTCCCCGGGTCCGCCATGTTTGGCTGCTCGGTTCGTGGAGGAGGTACCGCTCGGGATGGCTCGGATCGGACGCACCCTGGCCGCACTCGGTCTCATGACCCTGTTGACGACGATCATCGGGGCACCGGCGGCCGCCGCCGATGCCGTCACGCTGACGACGCCGTATCCGGCCGTCGCGGTCGCCCCGGGCACGAAGGTGAGCTTCGACCTGTCGGTCGACACCCCCGATCCCGCACGGGTCGACCTCGAGGTCCGCGGCGTCCCGACCGACTGGACCGCGTCGCTGTTCGGCGGCGGGTTCGTCGTCGACGGCGTGCACACGACCGGTAGCGCGCCCACGTCGGTGCGCCTGGACGTCACGCTGCCAGCGACCGCCGCCGCGGCGACGAAGCGGATCGAGGTCGTCGCGCGGACCGGCGGCAACCTGGTGACGCTCCCGCTCGACATCCGCGTGACCCCGACCGCGGCGGGCACCGTGACCCTGACCACGGACTTCCCGCAGCTCAAGGGGCCGTCGACGACCACGTTCTCGTTCGACCTGACGCTCCACAACGACACCGCGGAGGACCTGACGTTCACGGGCGTCGCCACCGGCCCGAGCGGCTGGACGGTCACCGCCCAGGTGGGCACCGAGAGCCAGGCCGCGAGCACGATCGTCAAGGCCGGCAGCACGACGCCGGTCAAGGTCACGGCGATCGCCCCCGATGGTGTCACGGCCAGCCAGTACCCGATCGGGGTCGACGTCACGAGCGGCGACCGGTCCGCCCACGCCGACCTCTCCGTGGAGATCACCGGCTCGTACAAGCTCACGCTCTCCACGCCCGACGGCCGGCTCAATGCCCAGGCCACGGCCGGTTCGCCGACGGACGTCTCGCTCGTGCTCGGGAACGACGGCACGGCGGTCATCACCAACGTGTCGCTGGCCGCGACGATGCCCACGGGCTGGAAGGCCGAGTTCGACCCGCCCGCGGTCGATGTCCAGCCGGGGCAGGAGGTCCCGGTCACGGCGAAGCTGACCCCGTCGGCCGATGCGATCGCCGGCGACTACGCGACGACCTTCAAGGCCACGTCCGACCTGGCGACGGCCAGCGCGGACATCCGCGTCACCATCGAGACGTCGCTCCTGTGGGGCGCCGTCGGGATCGGGCTGATCGTGCTCGTCCTCGGTGGCCTGTGGTGGATCTTCCGCCGCTACGGCCGCCGGTGAGCGGCGAGGACCGATCGATGCGGGACGACGTGCGATGAGCCGGGACGAGCGGCGCGAACCGCTCATCCGGACCCGCCGCCTCACCAAGCGCTACGGGACGCTGACCGCGGTCGACCACCTGGATCTCGAGGTCCGGCCCGGTGAGATCTTCGGGCTGCTCGGCCAGAACGGCGCCGGCAAGACGACGACGATCCTCATGCTCCTCGGGCTGACCGAGCCCACCGAGCGGCGAGGCCAGCGTCGCCGGGCTCGACCCGGCCCGCCACCCGCGGGAGGTGAAGCGGCGGGTCGGCTACCTCCCCGATGCCGTCGGCTTCTACGACGGGATGACCGGTCGCCAGAACCTGCGGTACACCGCGCGGCTCAACGGCCTGCGCGGTGACGAGGCCGAGACGCGCCGATGGCCGAGGTGCTCGAGCAGGTCGGCCTCACCGACCGCGCGGACGACCGCGTCGGAGACGTACTCGCGGGGCATGCGCCAGCGCCTCGGCATCGCCGACGCGCTCGTGAAGTCGCCGGACATCCTCATCCTCGACGAGCCGACGACCGCGATCGACCCGCTCGGGGTCGTCGAGATCCTCGACCTGCTCCGCGGGCTCGTCCACGATCGCGGCCTGGCCGTCCTGCTCTCGAGCCACCTGCTCACCCAGGTCCAGTCGGTGTGCGACCGGATCGGCATCTTCGCCTCCGGACGGATGGTCGGGGAGGGGACGGTCACGCGGCTGGCCAGCCTGTTCGGCGACGGCGCCGCGACCCTCGAGGTCGGGCTCGAGCTGTCCGGGCCCGATGGCCACGAGCGTGCCCGGTCCGTGCTCGCCGGCCTGCCGAGCGTCGTCGCCGTCGAGGCGCCCGCGCCGCGCTCCGATGCGTGGCGGCTCACCGTCCGCCCGGCCGCCGACGAGGGGAACGTCCGCCAGGCCTGCTCATCGCGGCCGTGGAGCACGGGCTGCGCCTCACGGCGCTGCGCCCGATCGTGCCCTCGCTCGACGACATCTACCGCACGGCGCTCCAGCGGCGCGGCGCGGCGGATCGCGCCGCCGAGACATCCGGCCGGCATCCGAACGTGGGAGGACCGCCGCATGACCGCCGCCGCAGCACCCATCGAAGCACCGGCCGACGCCCCGGCCACGACCAAGACGCTGCGCGTGCCGAGCTCGGGCTGGCGGGTCGTCGCCAACAAGGAGTTCGGCGACCACGTGACGAGCGTCCGCTTCGTGGTCCTGCTGTTCGTGCTGGGACTGGCCGCCGCGATCCCGCTCTACTTCGCGGCCGACCGGATCCGGTCGCTCGCGTCCGCCGCCGTCGACGCGCAGCAGCAGGGCGCGCTCGCCCTGTTCCTCGCCCTCTTCACCGCTCGGTCCCGCCGACATCGCCGTCCTGCGGATCGACGCAGTTCGTCGCGATCGTCGGCACCCGCTGCTCGGCCTGGCGTTCGCGTTCGACGCGGTCAACGGCGAGCGATCCGAGGGGACGCTGCCACGCCTGCTCGCCCAGCCGATCTACCGCGACGACGTCGATCAACGGCAAGTTCGCCGCCGGCCTGGCCGTGATCGGCGCTCGTGCTCGTCGCGGTCGTCGCTCTTCATCACGCGGCTTCGGCATGCTCCGGCTCGGGATCGTGCCCGCCGCCCAGGAGATCCTCCGCGATCGTCATCTGGCTCCTCGCGACGTTCCTCTACGTCGCGCTCTGGCTCGCGTTCGGGCTGCTGCTGTCGGTCGTGATCCGGCGGGCGGCGACGTCGGCGCTGGTCGGGTTCGGGTCGTGGCTGCTGGTGACGATCTTCGGCCATTGATCGTGACGCTCGTGTCGGGATCTTCGCGCCAGCGGCGAACGCGACCGCCCGAGCAGGCCCTGGCCGGCTATCAGGCCCAGGACATCGTGACGGCTCCTGCCGACAACCTCTACAGCGAACATCAGCATCCGCCATCCTCCGACCGGATCTCCATGCCTCGACGCCGCCGCACGATCGGCCAGGTCATCAGGCCAGCCAGCAGGCCCGGCGCCTCCTCCGCTCGACCAGAGCATGCTGCTCGTCTGGCCCCAGGTCGTCGCCCTCCTCGCGCTCACCATCGCTCTGCTTCGCCGCCGCCTACGCGATCTTCATGCGCCAGGAGGTGCGCGCCTAGCCATCCGGTCCGGTCGCTTCCGGCGAATCCGCGAATCGGTCTATGCCGGGGGCGCGCCGGACACGTATGCTCAGTGGCGTACGAACGGGCGAGGGCCCGTCGGCGTGGGTATGAGGTGGATCGATGACCGAGTCTGGATCACCTGGCGACCAGGGCGCCCCTCCGTCGACAGGGTGGGCGGCACCGCCCCCGGAGCCGGCGGCCGTCGGGCCGGCTGGTTTCGTCTATGCGGACGTCCCCAATCGCGTGATCGCCTACATCATCGATGCGATCATCATCGGCGTGATCGACGTGCTCGTCACGATCGTCGCTGAGCGCGATCGGACTGAACCCGTTCACGGCGAGCAGTCACCGGCGTCAGCGTCAACTTCGTCGGCGTCTTCCTGTACGCGATCATCGCGTTCGCGATCGAGCGCCGCCTACTTCGTCTACACCTGGACGCGGATGCGCGCCACCATCGGCATGCGCGCGCTCGGGACGCAGATCGGCAACGCCGGTGCCGGCGCGACGATGACCACGAACCAGGCGGGCCGTCGATGGTTCGCGCTGTTCGCGCCGTTCGTCCTCGCCCAGATCGCCAGTGGCTTCGGGTTCATCGGGCTCGATCTTCAGCCTGGCGGCCCTGGGCTGGGTCATCTACCTGCTGTACACGATGGCGCAGAGCCCGACGAAGCAGGGCTTCCAGGACATCTTCGCGAACACGATGGTCGTGAAGGCGGCGCGCGTCGCCGGCTGACCCGTCGCGGCGCAGGGCGCCGCGGTCGATCCCGCCTCAGGCGTCGGCGCGGACGATCCGCCGAAGCTCGAGATAGAGCGGCTCGAGCCGCCCGTACATCGGGCGGTACACCGTCCGGAACAGGTCGTCGTAGCAGGCACGTGGCCGCCGGATCCGGGTCGCGGGTCTCGGCGGTCCGGACCATCTGCGGCGCGGCCGTCGCCACGTCCCGATGGAGCCCGAGCCCCACGGCCGCGTCGATCGCCGCGCCCAGCGCCGACGTCTCGTGCGTGTGGGCGCGGCCCGACCGGCAGCCCGAACACGTCCGCCGTGAGCTGGACGACCGCCGGGCTCTGGGCGCCGCCGCCCGAGACCCGGACTCGCGTCAGCGGCACGCTTCGCCCGCGCCGCCGTTCGCTCGCGCGCCCTCACGCAGGGCGTACGCGAGACCCTCCAGGATCGACGCGGTAGAGGTGGGCGCGGGTGTGGACGTCGCCGAAGCCGACGATCGCGCCCTTGGCCTCGCGGCCCGGGATCGCGCACGCCCGGCGACCAGTCGGCTGGAGCATCAGGCCCATCGGACCCGGCCGGCGTCGGCGCGGACGAGCTCGTCGAACAGCGCCTCGGGGGCCACGCCGCCGGCCGCCGCCCGGCCACCTCGCGCTCGCCGAACTCGCGCTTGAACCACTCGACCATCCAGAAGCCGCGGTAGACCTGGATCTCGAGGTACCACGCGCCCGGGATCGCCGCCGGGTAGGGCGGGACGAGCGGCATCGGCTCGACGTATCGGCGCTGGGTCGTGTTGATCGTCGCGGCCGTGCCGTACGACAGCCCGAGCGACCTCACGGCGTCGACGGCGCCCGAGCCGAGGACCTCGCATGCCTTGTCGGCAGCGGAGGCGACGACCGGCGTCCCGGCCGGCAGCCCGCGAGCGCCGCCGCGCGTCGCGCTCGAGCTCGCCCGAGGCGCTCCGTCGGCGGCACGAGCTCCGGCAGCCAGGCCGGATCGAGCGGCGCGGCCGCCATCGCCAGTCGCCGCGGTCGGGCCCAGCGGAAGCGCTTGTAGTCGAACGGGACGTAGCCCACCTGCGCGGCGACGGAGTCCACCAACCGCCCGGTCAGCCGATGGACGAGGAACCCCGAGAGCAACGACGTAGTGGCGGGTCGCCGCGCCAGGACTCCGGCTCGGCCTCGCGGATCCAGTTGGCCTCGCAGTCGGCGGCGAACGCCGCGACGGTCTCGCGCACGCCGAGTCACCCGGAACGCGAGGCCCATCGCCCCGCCGATCTCCGGCGGATCCGGCGGCCCGGCGCTGGTCGAGCCAGACGATCGCGGGGCGGAGCGGCTCGCCGTCGTCGTCGGTGACGACGACCGTGCCGCGCTGGGTCGTGAGCGTGACCCCGGCGATGGCGTCCTTCGCGACGGACCGCCGGCGCCAGCAGCGCGCCGGCACGCCTCGCCGATCGACCGCCAGTAGACGCTCCGGGTCCTGCTCGGCCCAGCCCGGACTGCGGCGAGACGTACGGCTCGATCGGGACCCGCGCGGAGGCGAGCGAGCGTGCCACGCGGGTCGAACGCGATCGCGCGGACGCTCTGGGTCCCGACGTCGATCGCGAGGATCGTCTCGCGCGGCGGTCATCGCATGGTCCTCGGGCAGCAGCGACGCCCGGGGCCATCAGGCCGTCCGGGTCGAGCGCCTGGCGGCGCCACGCGAGCGCCGCCATGCCGAGCGGTCCCTTCTCGGCCGCCAGGTACGGCACGTGGTCCCGCCCGACGCCGTGCTGGTGGCTGATCGTGCCGCCGCGCGCGACGATCGCCTCGCTCGCCGCCCCCTTGAGCGCGCCGCCAGCGCTCGAGGGTCTCGTCCGGGTCGGCCGCGAGCCGGAAGACGTACGTCACGTACAGGCTCGAGCCGCTCGGGTAGACGTGCGAGAGGTGGCTGAAGGCATGGACCCGCTCCCCGATGTCGTCGAGGCCGTGTCGCAGCGCCCGGCCGATCGCGGCGGCGAGGGCCGGCGATGCGGCGTCCAGTCGGCGGCCGTCTCGAGGGTGTCGACGGCGTAGCCCGCGTCCCAGAGCGTGTTGCGCAGGTACGGGGCCGCGAACCGGTCGCGATCCAGCGCCGCCCGACCCGGGCGCCGACACGCCACCGCTGGCCCCGCACGATCGAGCGCGACCTCGCCGGCGCCCTCGACGACCGCGCTCGAGGCCGGTCGCGCCACGATCACGAGGCAGCGGTCCGGGCCCAGCCCGCGCAGGCCGAGGTACCGGCGCAGGAGCGTCGCGGCGCGCGATGGCCCGCCATCGCGAACGCCGTCGCGGTCTCGAGCGGCGTCGAGGCGCGGACCATGGAGAGCGGCAGCCGCGACCGGGCGAGCGCGCGGGCCAGCGTCGAGGCGCTCGGTCCCAGCCGGGCACGACGAAGGCGTCGAAGCGCTCCGCGCGGCGGCCACCGGTGTCGTCCGGACGACGTCGTCGGTCAGGATCCCGAGCCGGCCCTCGGAGCCGAGGATGAGCTGGCGGACGTCGGGCCGGCCGCCGAGGCGGGATAGGTCGGGAGGTCGAGCGGCCCGGCCGGCGACCGAGGCGGCCGCCCGGCGAAGAGCGCCTCGATCCGGCCGAAGCCCATCGACTGCTGGCCCGACCGAGCGGGTCGCGACCCAGCCGCCGACCGTCGAGCGCTCGAACGACTGCGGGAAATGGCCGAGGGTCAGCCCGCGCGGCGCGAGCGCCGCCTCCACGTCCGGTCCGACCGTGCCGGCACCGAATGTCGCGAGGCCGCTGGCCGCTCATCGAGGTCGCGTGAGCCCGGAGAGCCGGTCCAGTCGCGACGCGTCACGACCGGCCGGTCGTCGGCTCGGGCGCCGTCACCCCGCCGACGACGCTCGTCCCGCCGCCGTACGGGCACGAACGCGCGCCGGCGCTCCGCGCCGCGGCGCGAGCAGGCGCCGGACGTCGTCGTCGGCATCCGCCGGGCGGCGCCACCGCGTCCGGCACCGCACCGAGCCGGCCGCTCCGGAGGGCGATCCAGTCGGGCAGGCTCTGGCCGCGGGCGTGGCGCACGCGAACCTCGGGGTCGTCGTCGAGGACGGGATCGTCGCGGCGAGCGCGCTGGCCGGCACGGCGGCGACGACCTCCGCGAGGGTCGCGTCCGGCGGCGGCGTCGCCGGGGCCGACCACGAGCGTCAGGAGGTCGGCCGCGGCCGGCGGCAGCGGCGCGTCGATGCCGTCCTCGCCCCAGCCGTTCCAGCGCCGCATCGCCACCTCCCGCGCGTATCGTGCGCCTCGCGACGGTGGCCGTGGGGGCGCGGCTACGCGGGCACGGCCGCCGGCTCGGCCGTCGCTGGCCCGTGCCTCAGAACGGCGGCCAGGGGATCGCGGGCCAGGTCGGCGACGGGAACGGGAAGCAGCCGTCGGCCAGGAGGGCCTCGACGCGGCGCCGCATGGCCCGCACCTCGACCGGCGAGAGCAGCGCTCCGAGCTGCTCGCCGAGCCCCTCGCCGAGCCCGTCGCGGATCCGCTCCAGGCCCGCCAGCTCGTCAGGCTCGAACGGCGTCCCGCGCCAGCCCCAGAGCACGGTCCGGAGCTTCGGCACGGCCGAGAAGCACACGCCGTGGTCGACGCCGTGGACCTGCCGCCCGCCGTCGACGGGCAGGATGTGGCCGCCCTTCCGGTCGGTGTTGTTGATGGCCGCGTCGAGCGTCGCCATCCGGCGCAGCCTCGGGTCGTCCTCGAGGACCATCGCGACGACATCGACCTCCGGGTCGGCGTCCACGAAGGCCTGGAGCATCCCCTCGCCGTACGGGCCGTCGCGCAGGATCGTCGGCGGGACGATCCCCCAACCCGTCGCCTCGGAGACGTGCCAGGCCGCGACCTCCCGACGGCAGAGGGTCCCGTCGGGGAAGTCGTCGAGGGGGCGTTCGCCGATCGTCGGCTTGTAGATCGCGTCGATGACGACCGTCTGCTCCGGCTCCGGGCAGTGCCGCGTCACCCGGACGAGCAGCGCGTTGTTGGAGGAGCCGACGATGCGCCCGACGACCTCGAGCTCGCCCTCGTCGAGGACCGCGAGCGTGGTCGCGGGGTCCGGCATCGGGGACCGCCGTAGTTGACGTAGTGCCCGTTGCGACGCGGGCAGATGTGCCCCTGCGGGTCGAGCGGGTTGCCGCACAGCGGGCACGGCAGGCGCCCGGCGGACACGACCCGGTTCGCCCGCTCGACGAAGGCGCGCGCCGCGTTCGCCGTCAGCCGGACCCGGAGCAGGTCCGGCCCGTCCTCGTCCTCGTCGTCATCGTCGTCGGGGTCGATCGCCTCGCCGTCCTCGTCCTGCGCCCGGGCCTCGACGAGCACGCGCTCCGCCGCGACGTCCCAGCCGAGGGTCAGCGAGCCGGCACGGAACGCCTCGTTGAGCGGCTCGTCGAGGGGGCCGGTGTCCCCGGGGCCGTCGGTCGTGTCGGGATCTCCGGGACGCCGCGTCGCTCGAGCTCCGCGAGGAGCTGCCCCAGCCGATCGGCGAGGACGCTGACCTGGACCTTCTCGAGGACCACGCTGACGACGCGGGGACCGTCGCGGGCCTGCAGGAAGAACGTCCGATCGCCGGGCTCGCCGATGGTGCCGGCGACGAAGCGCTCGGGCGGATCGAAGATGAAGCGACGTCGTGCCATGCCCGGAATCTATACCGATTCGCCGCGGTGCCGGTTCGGGCGCGAGGCCGGGCTCCGACCGGCCGGAGCCGGCGGGACCGCGCCCGTCGGCTCAGCTGACGGTCACCTGGATCGTCTCCCAGCCGCGGGCCCCGTCGGGCGGCGGCGGGGTCGGCTGCTCGTCCTGGACCGCGCCCGTGCCGTCCGTGGCCCGCACCGCGATGATGTGCGCGCCCGGCGTGGCGTCCCAGTAGGCGACCCACTGGACCCATGTCGCGTCAGAGATCGGCCGCGACAGCTGGGCATCGCTCCAGGTCCCGTCGATGCTGACCTCGACCCGGCTGATGCCGCGGTCGGGCGCCCAGGCGATGCCCGCGATCGGGGTCCGGCCGGCGGGGATCCCGGAGCCGTACGGCGGCGTGTCGATGCGCGACTGCGTGAGGATCGGCGCCTCCTTGGCCCAGCCCCGCGGCACCCAGTACCCATCGAACGCCTCGAGCGTGGTCAACTCCAGCTCGGCGAGCCACTTCGTCGCCGACACGTAGCCGTAGAGACCCGGGACGATGAGGCGCGCCGGGTACCCGTGCGCGGGCGGCAGGCGCTCGTCGTTCATCTTCACCGCGATCATGGGCTCGCGGTTGGGGTCCATGACCCAGGCGGTCGGCATGCCGGCGGTCCAGCCGTCGACGGATCGACCGACGAGCTGGGTCGCTGAGGGCTGCACGCCCGCCATGTCGAGCACGTCGCGCAGGCGGACGCCCGTCCATTTCGCGTTGCCGACGAGGTTCCCGCCGACCTCGTTGCTGACGCACGCGATCGTGACGTACTGCTCGAACATCGGCAGCCCGATCAGCTCGTCCCACGTGAGGGTCGTCTCGCGGTCGACGAGGCCGTGGATCCGGAGCGTCCACCCGTCGGTCGACACGTTCGGGGTCAGGAGCGAGGTGTCGATCCGGTAGAACCGGTCGTTCGGCATGACGATCGGGGTCAGGCCGGCGACCGTGGTCGAGAGGTCGGCATCCGGACCGGGCGGCGGCACCGTCTCCGATGCGGGCGGGACCGTCGTCGTCCCGGCGTCAGGGGCGACGCGCTGCCGCTCGAGCAGCGTCCGCCCCGCGAACCCAGCGGCGACCGCCGCCACGCCCACCCCGCCGGCGCGCAGCAGGAACGCGCGGCGCGACCAGTCCGGCATCCCGGTGGCGTCGGTCATGGCGGCGCCCTGGAGGAGCCAGCTCAGGACCCAGATCCCCGTCCCGATGGCGACCGCGACCACGGTCCCGGCGATGGCCGCCGACACGAGCGGGTCGCGCAGGGCGGTCGCGAAGCCGAGGACGCCGAAGCCGACGAACACCGCGACCGCGGCGGCGAAGCTCCGTCGCGCGAGGATGCCGATCCCGGCCCCGATCATGAGGGCGATCGAGACGATGATGAGCTCGAAGGCAAGCTTGTCGTTCGTCCCGAAGAGCGCGACCGCGACGTCCTTCGCGCCCGCGGGCTGGAGGTCGATGATCAGCTGGCCGACGGACGCCACGAGCGACGTCGCGCCGGGGAGGAGGCCGCCGAGGAGCTCGGCGGTGCCCAGGGCGGCAGCCGTGGCCGCGATCCCGGAGATGGCGGCTCTCGAGGTCGTGGCCGCGGCCTCGGCCTGCGGCGCGGGACGGGATCCGGTCAAAGTGGTCACCCGGCGATCGTGCCGCCGTCGTGTGACGCTGGCGTGTCGAGACGCGCCCACGCCCGGCCGTCGCGATGCTCCACGACCAGCGGGATCCCGAACGCGGCCGACAGCACCTCGTCGCGGACGACCTCCTCGATGGGTCCGGCGGCCACGACCCGCCCGGCGGCCAGCACCAGGGCCCGATCGAACCCGGGCGGGATCTCCTCGACGTGGTGCGAGACGAGCACGATCCCGGCCGGTCGCGCGTCGGCGGCGAGTCGGGCCAGGTCGGCGAGGAGCGTCTCGCGGGCGGCGAGGTCGAGGCTCGCCGCCGGCTCGTCGAGGAGGAGCAGGTCCGGGTCCGGCAGCAGCGCGCGGGCGATGGAGACTCGGCGGCGCTCGCCGGCCGAGAGCGTCCCGAACGGCTGGTCGGCCGCGGCGGCCATCCCGAGGCGGGCCAGTACCGCCCTGGCCCGGGCACGGTCGGCGTCCGAGTACTCGTGCCACCACGGCTCCATGGCCGCATTCGCGGCACTCATCACGAGGTCGACCGGGCGCAGCGTCTCGCGCAGCTCCTGCTCGATGGCGCTCCCCGCGGCACCGATCCGGCGGCGCAACTCGCGCACGTCGATGGTCCCGTAGCGACAGCCCAGGACGTCGACCGTGCCCGCGGTGGGCCACAGGGTCAACCCGACCACAGACAGGAGCGTGGTCTTGCCCGAGCCGTTGGGCCCGAGGACCACCCATCGCTCGCCCTCGGCGACCTGCCAGTCGAGCGGACCCAGGATGGTCCGGCCGGCCCGCCGGACGACGAGGCCGCGCACGTCGATGATCACGCCGGGATGCTAGCCCAGCGCTACGGAGCCGGCGGCGGCTGCTCGTCGGCGGGCGGCGGCGGCGTCGGCGTCGGCGTGTCGACCGGTGTCGGCGTGGGGGTGGGGGTCGGCGTCGGTGTCGGCGTCGGCGTCGGCTCGGGCGTCGGCGTGTCCGCCGGCGTCTCGACCGGGGTCGGCTCGGCCGACGGCGGGGCGCTCTCCGACGGCAACGGGGTCGGCGACGCGGGCGGGCAGGGGACGGCCGCGACCCCGGAGCCGGATGGCGTCGGCGTCGGCTCGACCGACGGGATCAGCCCGCTCGCATCCGGCGTCGGGAGCGGGATGCAGGTCGGCGACGGACTCGGCTTCCCGCAGCCGTGCCCGACCACGAGCGCTCCCCAGGACGATCCGTACGGCCGGTAGGCCCCGTTGTAGAAGTAGGCCGTCCGCGTCCGATCCGGTCCGCCGCGCGTCCCGGGGCCCTTCTCGGCCCGGCGGATCCAGTCCTGGTCGGCCTTGATCCAGGCGTCGTGACCGGTCTCGACGTCGACATGGCGGATGACCTCGACGCCGCAGGTGTCGGCGGGAAGGCTGTCCTTCGGGCCGGTGCCGGTGATGAACCACTCGTTGACGGCATTGCCGCCCTTGCCGGCGCGAAGGCCGGTCCACGGGTCGATGGCGACGCGGTCGAGGCCGTCGGGTCGCTCGAAACGGGTGATCGGCCACTTCCGGCTGGCTTCCTGGAGGAATCCCTGCCAGACGTAGGTCGCGACGTCGATCGAGAAGATCGGCCGCGCGGCGGTCGAGACCGGGCTATTGTCGCTGTTGCCGTTCCAGACGCCGACCGTCAGCGCGTAGGCGCCGTCGGCCCGGCCCTGCTCGGTCGGCGGGGCGATGTAGCCGTACGCGTTGAGGTCCTTGGCGTCGTTGTTCGTGCCGGTCTTGAGCGTGGCCGGGCGCCGGCCGTCGGGGCCGTCGACCTCGAACTTGCCCCAGTACGGGTTGACGTTCGGGTTGGTGTTGCCGGCCAGGATGTCGGTGACGATGTAGGCCGCCTGCGGGCTCACCGCCGGGGTGGCCTTGGGCGGCGCGTACGGGTCCACGACGTCGTTCCCCTGCGTGTCCTTCACGGTCAGGATCGTCGTGTGGCCGATGTACTTGCCGGCGTTGGCCATCGTGCTGTACGCCGTCACCAGGTCGACGGGGCGCACCTCCTGGACGCCGAGCGCGAGCGCCAGCCCGGCCTTGGAGGTCTCGGTCTGGAACTGCATCCCGAAGTCCCGGGCCCGCTCGAACACGTGCTCGACGCCGTTGATGCCCATGGTCTTGACCGAGGGGATGTTCAGCGAGAACTGGAGGGCGTTGCGGACGCGGACGGGACCGCGCTCGAGGTTGTCGGCGTCGCTCGGCGAGTACCCGCCACCGAAGTCGGTCGCGCTGTCCATGAGCATCGACCCGGCGGTCAGCTTCTTGTCATCGAGGGCGATCGCGTAGTTGAACGGCTTGAAGGCCGACCCGGGCTGGCGGTAGCCATGGCCGACCACGTCGTACTGCGGCTGGAACCGCTTGCTGCTCTTGGTGGCGTAGTAGTTCGCGGAGCCGACGTACGTGACGATCTCGCCCGTCTGGTAGTCCATCGCCACGAGCGCGGAGTTGCGGATGTTCTTGTTCTCGAGGTTGCGCATCCACGCCGCGTAGCTCTTGAAGCCGAGCGCCTTCGCGGCGGCTTCGGGGTCCTTGCTGTGGGGGACGATGGCCGCCGCCTGGACCCACTTCTCGGCGATCTTCTGGAGGCGCATATCGAGCGTCGTCGTGATCCGCAGGCCACCGTGCTCGAGCGCGGTGCACGTCTCCGAGTCCGGGCCGCACAGCTTCTGGGTCAGCTCGTCGCGGACCGCCCACACGAAGTGCGGTGCCAGCCAGCGGGTCGTCGACTGGGTCTTGAGCAGGACGTCGTCGTGCTTGGCCGCCTCGAAGTCCGCCGACGAGTACGTGTCCCCCGACCGCGGCGTGCGGTCGCCCTGCGCCAGCAGGTCGAGGATGTCGTCGCGGCGCTGGACGATCTGCGCCTGGGGATCGACGATCTGCTCGGTCTCGCCCGACGGGCAGTCGCCCTGGTCGTCGAGGGCCACCTTGCACTGCTCGATGGCGTTGTGGACGAGATCGTAGTTCGACGGCGACTTCGGCAAGCCGGCGATGATCGCCGCCTGGGCGGGCGTGATCTCGGACAGCGGGACGCCGAAGTAGTTGTCGACCGCCGCCTTGACCCCGTAGCTCTGGTTCCCGTAGTAGTTCTGGTTGAGGTAGGCGGTGATGATCTTCTGCTTGCCCTCCTCGCCCGGGAAGGCCTTGGTCACGCGAATCGACTGGATGATCTCCTTGATCTTCCGCTCGGCTGTCCGGTTCGGGTCCTGGACGAGGTCCGACGGCAGCAGGCGGGCGCGGACGAGCTGCTGGGTGATCGTGGAGGCGCCGCGGCTGTTGCCGCGCAGCGAGTCGAGCGTGGCCGAGATGATGGCGACCGGATCGAAGCCGGCGTTGTCCCAGAACGTCTTGTCCTCGATGGCCGTGGTCGCATCGAGCAGGATCGGCGGGATCTGGTCGAACGTCACGATCTCGCGGCGCTGCTCGCCGAACCGGGCCAGCTCGATCAAGCCGGTCCGGTCGTAGATGATCGACTCCTCCTCGGGGACGATCTTGGTCAGGTCGGTCGGATCCTGCGTCCGCAGATCGTTGGCCATCGCCGCATAGGTGGTGACGACGGCGAAGGCCGCGATGGCGCCGATCCCGGCGAGGAAAGCGAAGACGATGAGGGCGAGCCACCCGACTGTTGTCGGACTGGTCCGGCGGGCGCGGCGGGCACGACCGGGCGCCTGGTACGAGGCTTGCTGCAAGAGGGGCGGACTCCGCTGGGGATCGTGGTCGATCGGGTGGGGGCGGCGCTAAGGATGCCGCAAGTCGCCGCATCGTGCGGTCGACCGTCAGGTCAGGGGACGAGTGGCACCCACGGCCTGTGGCGTTCTCAGCGCAGCCGGCTCGCTCCGTCCACCGCTGTGACGGGCAGGACCAGGGGTCGCAGGCCCGTGCGCGCCGGGTATTCGCGCTCGACCGCGTGGCGGAGGGACTCGACCGCCTCGGGCCGCACCAGGTTCACGGTGCACCCCCCGAAACCGGCCCCGGTCATCCGCGCCGCGACGACCCCCGGGACCGAGACCGCGATCTGGACCATGGCGTCGAGCTCGGGCGAGACGACCTCGAACCGGTCGCGGAGCGAGGCATGGCTGGCCGCGAACGCCACGCCGACCTCGGCGAGGTCGCCGGCCTCGAGCGCGGTCACGACCTCGGCCACGCGCTGGTTCTCGGTCACCACGTGTTCCGCGCGCCGGTACGCCACGGGGTCCATCCGGGTCCTGGCCGCGGCGAGGTGGAACGGCGTCACGTCGCGCAGGGACGTCACCGCCGGGTCGTCGCGCGCCACGGCGACGACCGCCGCTTCGCACTGGGCCCGTCGCTCGTTGTACGCGGAGCCGTCGAGGCGCCGGTCCGAGCCGGTGTGGAGGACGACGAGCCGGATGTCGTCGGGGAGCGGCACGGGGCGCCACTCGAGCGAGCGGCAGTCGAGCAGGACCGCCGCACCGGCGACGCCGCAGGCCGAGGCGAACTGGTCCATCAGCCCGCTCCCGACGCCCACGTAGGCGTTCTCGGCGCGCTGGCAGATGCGGGCCAGGGTCATCGGCTCGACCTGCGGCGCGAGGTCGTCGAGCATCGCCCAGGCGGACGCGAGCTCGATCGCGGCCGAGGAGGAGAGCCCCGCGTTCGGCGGCAGCGTCGAGCCGATCACCCCGCGCAACCCGCGGAGCGGAGCATCGGTCTCGGCGAGCGCCCAGGCCGTGC
Source organism: uncultured Chloroflexia bacterium (assembly GCA_963755115.1). Classification (GTDB taxonomy): domain Bacteria; phylum Chloroflexota; class Limnocylindria; order Limnocylindrales; family CSP1-4; genus SPCO01. Next base: position 152,275 of record CAVWIK010000001.1, on the reverse strand, counting down.
CGGCCACGTAGTCCAGCCACGTCCCGGATCGCGGCCGGTCCTCGCCGATCCGGAACCCGTCGTGGGCCCCGTCGTCGAGGCGCGTCAGCTCGACCCGTCCGTCGTCCGTGGGGAGGTAGGCGACCCGGATCTCGAGGTCGATCGCCGCGGGGAGCACGTAGCCGAGGTTGTAGTCCGTGTGCTCGCCGATGAGGTTGACCCGGCCCGGGGCGCGGACGACCCGGACCTCGTGGCGGCGGCCCTCGGACTCGGGCACGCTGATCCTGAGCGCCGCCACGAGTTCGTCGGGCTGGAACTGCGTCGCAGGCATCATCCGCGGAGCGTACCGCCGTGGCACGATGACGATGTGGCATCGGCGCCGGTGCCGCGCTCGGGGCACGTCCAGGGAGGCGAGTGTGACGACGACGATGACCGCGGATCTGGTGCTCGATGGGCGCTGGGAGCTCGGCGAGGGGCCCATCTGGGACACGCAGACCGGCGAGCTGGTGTGGGTCGACATCATCGGCCAGCAGGTCCTGCGATACCGGCCCGGGCGGCCGCGCGCCAAGGCCCTCCCGACGCCCCTCGATATCGGGTCCGTGGCGGTCCGACGCGGGGGTGGCCTCGTCGCGGCGATGGCGGACGGGTTCTGGCTCAACGAGCCCGACTCCGAGGAATGGGTCCGCTACCGACCCGTCGAGGCCGATCAGCCGGACCTGCGCTTCAACGACGGCAAGTGCGACCCTGCCGGCCGCTTCCTGGCGGGCTCGATGGCGTACGGCAAGCACACCGGCGCCGGCGCCCTCTACCGGCTCGATCCGGACGGGACCGTCGAACAGCTCCTCGGCGGCGTGACGATCTCGAACGGCCTCGCCTGGGCGCCGGACGGCCGGACGCTGTACTACGTCGATACGCCGCTGCGCCGGATCGACGTCTTCACGTACGACCCCGCCACCGGCCGCCTGGGGGATCGCCGCTCGCACATCACGATCCCCGACGACGAGCCGGGGAACCCCGACGGCCTCACGATCGACACGGAGGGCGGGCTGTGGCTCGCCCTGTGGGAGGGCTGGAAGGTCGTCCGCTTCGGTCCGGACGGCCGGCTGGACACGATCGTCGAGGTCGATGCCTCGCATGTGACGAGCTGCACCTTCGGCGGCCCGGACTTCGCCGATCTCTACATCACCTCCGCGTGGTCCGACCTGACCGATGCGGAGCGCGCGGCCCAGCCGCACGCCGGCGGCCTCTTCCGGGTCCGGCCCGGCGTGCGCGGCTTCCCGCCGGTGGAGTTCGCGGGGTAGGCCCGTAAGGTAGTCGCGCCGGCCGGACCACCACGATTGAGGCGTTGCAAGGTCATCGAGATGGCCGGCGCCCGATGAATTCGGGTCCGTCTTAGCGCGAGTCTGCTCTCATCGAACCGGACGCGAGGAGCGTCGGTCGACGAAGGAGCAGGAACCATGAACCGATCCGAAGAGACCATCGACCGGACGCCGACATCGCGACGTCCCTGTCTGGCGGAAGGATGTCCGTGCAAGGACGCGCGGATCGTGTCGCGCCGCAAGGCCGCGTACTTCGCCGCGCGGGCCCAGCTCAAGGGCCAGACCGCCGACCGCGTCATCGCGGCCGAGGATGGCTGGCGCATCACCGCGACCAAGCCGGCGGAGACGCTCGGCTAGGACCGGCCCTGCAGGATCTCGCCGAGCCGCCACAGCTCGTGGAACGAGCTGTACAGCGGGATCGGCGCGACGCGGATGAGGTCGGGCGCACGGAAGTCCGCGATGACCCCGCGGTGCGCGAGGTCGGCCAGCACGGCCGGCGCGTCCGGGAATCGGAGCGACAGCTGCGCGCCGCGCGCATCGGGCTCGGGCGGGGTCACGATCTCGACGTCGAGCGCGCGGAGGCGCTCGGCGAGATAGCCGGTGAGGCGGATCGACCGGTCGCGCAGGGCCGCCATCCCGACCTCGTCGAAGATCGCGAGCGACGCGGCCAGCGCCACCATGTTGAAGAGCGGCGATGTCGACATCTTCCAGGCGGCCGCCCCGGCGTCGGCGACGAACGGGCCGCTCGGATCGAAGCGATGCTCGGGCGTGGCGCCCCACCAGCCGGTCAGCCGCGGAACCGGCGCCTCCGGCCGCGTGTGGCGCTCGTGGACGAAGATCGACCCGATCGAGCCCGGACCGCCGTTGAGGTACTTGTACGTGCACCAGACCGCGACGTCGACGTCGTCGTCGTGGAGCGCAGAGCGGCACGTTGCCCGCGGCGTGCGCGAGCTCCCAGGCGGCGATCGCGCCGACCTCATGGACGGCGGCGGTGAGCCGCCGAACGGGAAGCGCCTGCCCGGTCGCGAAGTTCACGCCGTCGAGGAGGACGAGGGCCAGCGTCGGCCCGTGCTCGGCGATGGCCCCCTCGAGGTCCTCGACCCGAACGGTGTCCTCGCCTGCCCGGGGAGCGACGACGACCAGGTCCGCGGCCGGGTCGAGCCCGCGCCACTCGAGGTGGCTCCTCAGCGCGTGCCGGTCCGAGGGGAAGATCGGGGCATCGGTCAGGATCCGCCGCCGCACCCCCGCGGGCCGGAAGAACGACGCCAGCAGGAGATGCAGGTTGACCGTGAGCGTATTGAGGACCGCGACCTCCGAGGGGTCCGCCCCGACGATCCGGGCCATTGGCGCGCGGAACGTCTCGTCGTACGTGAACCACGGACCGTCCGTCGCGAAGTGGCCCTCGACGCCGAGATGCGCCCACCGATCGAGCTGGCCCTCCACCGCGGCTCGCACGGTCCGGGCCTGGAGTCCCAGGGACTGGCCGGCCATGTAGATGGCCGGCGGTCCGCCCGGACCGTCGACGCCGTCGGGGAGCAGGAACCGGTCGCGGTACGCGCTGAGCGGGTCGGCGGCATCGCGCGCCAGAGCATCGGACTCGCCCCGGTCCGTCGCCGGCCCCGCGCCGGTCATCGCAGGACGTCGGGCCCGGCAGTCCCGAGCAGCCGTTCGAGCTCGACGGTGTCCGGCAGCCCCGTCAGGTCGCCCATCGCCGCGACCGCCGCCGCGCCGCACGCGTTGCCCGTCCGGAGCGACGTGAGGAGGTCGCCGCCGGCGAGCCGGGCCGCGATGAAGCCGGCCGAGAACGCGTCGCCCGCGCCGACCGGGTCGACCACCGAGAGGACCGGGACCGCCGGCACGCTGATCGGCGCGCTGCCCTCCATGACGCCGAGCGCCCCGTCCGCGCCGAGCTTGACCACGGCGATGCTCGGCCCGAGCGTCAGGACCGCACGCGCCAGGGCCGCCGGATCGGCGGCATCGGCTCGCGTGACCACCGCGAGCTCCTCAGGGCTCCCGAGCACGACGTGCGCCTGTTCCGCAAGGGACCGGACGATGGGCGCCGCGGCCTCATCGGACCAGAGGCGCCGTCGCAGGTTGACGTCGAGGCTGATCGTGAGCCCGGCCTCGTCGGCGAGCCCGACCGCACGCATGATCGCGTCCCGGGCGGTGGTGGAGAGCGCCGGCGTGATCCCGGTCAGGTGCAGCCAACGAGCATCGGCGAAGAGGCCGTCATCGGCGGCGCGGTCGATGTCGTCGGGACTCAGCCGCGAGCCGGCCGAGCCGGTCCGCGCATAGACCACCTGGGCCGGCCCGAGGACGCGGCGCTCGCGGAGCATCAACCCGGTGGCGGCGGCATCGACCGTCAGGTGCCGCACGTCGACGCCCTCCGCCCGGAGCCGCCGGACGATGGCGACCCCGAACCCATCGCTGCCGACCCGCCCGATGTACGCGACCGGATGCCCGAGCCGGGCGAGGCCGACCGCGACGTTCGCCTCGGCCCCGGCGATGTGGCGCTCGAACGTGCCGGCCTCCGCCAGCGGTCCCGGCTCGGTGGCGACCAGCGAGATGAGGCACTCGCCGAGCGTGACGACGGTGGCGGTCAACCCGGCCCTCCGTGGCGTGCGACGGCGACGGCCCCGACGATCTCTCGCGCCCGGGCCGTGACGCCGGCCGGCTCGCCATCGCCGACCAGCCAGCTGCCGAGGCCGACGGCGACCGCCCCGGCCGCGATGAAGGCACCGGCCGTCGCCGCGGTCACCCCGCCCGTGGGCACGAGCGGGATGTCCGGGAAGGGGCCGAGGCACTCGCGGACGAACGCCGGGCCGACGGCGGACGCCGGGAAGAGCTTCACCGCCGCCGCGCCCGCCCGCCAGGCCGTGAGGACCTCGGTCGGCGTCGCCGCGCCGGGGAGCGTGGGGACGCCGCGCGCGGTCGCCCAGGCGACGAGCGCCGCGTCGATGTGGGGCATCACCAGGAAGGTCGCGCCGGCGTCGATCGCGTGGCCGGCGGCCTCGATGGTGAGGACCGTCCCGGCCCCGATCGCAAGGCCCGAACCCGTCGCGGCGGCGCGGGCCGCCACCGCCTCGATGGCGCGTAGGGCGACGGCCTGGGGCTCGTTCAGGGTGATCTCGAACGCCCGGACCCCGCCCTCGGCAAGGGCATCGCTGACCCGGGGCGCGACCTCTGGCCCGAGCCGCCGGGCGATCGCGACTACGCCGCCCTCGATCAGGCCCGCGGGGATCGCCGGGCGCGCTGTTGGGCTCGTCACGCCGGACAGCGTAGCGCCGGAGCATCGGCTGTCGTTCACCCGTCGAACACGTTCCTGACGCCAAAGCCGGGGGTCGGCGCAACATGAGCCCGGCATTCGCGTCTCAATGGCACGCCGATGAGACGGTGACGCCCGAATGGTATGAAGTCACCGGATCCGCCATCGATATCGGAATCGCCGTCAAGGACCGACCAGTCCACCCACCGGGTTGCCCGACATGCAAGGCACCGACAATCGGCCCAGCCTCGTCGCCCTGATGGTCGTGACGCTGGTCGTCCTGACCGCAGGCTGCGGGTCCGCACCGTCATCAGTGCCGGCCGCGTCCCCGTCGGGCGCCGTGGTCAGGCCGACCCAGACGCTCGCCGCGCCGACCGCGTCGGCGACCGCGTCCGCGGCTCCGCGTGACCTGTTGCTGGGCGCGCTCGTCGTGACCGTCTCGGATCGGCTCCGGGTCCGTTCGGAACCGCGCGTGAGCGACGACTCCATCAAGTACGAACCGGTACTGCCGCTCGGAACGGAGTTGCGCGTCCTGGATGGTCCGGTGACGGCGTCGGGGTTCACCTGGTACAAGGTCGCGCCCACGACGTTCACCAAGCTCGACGGCCCCGGCTACGGCTGGATCGCGATGGCCGGCAAGGATGGCGAGCCCTGGATCGCCCGCTCGGCGATCCCGCCATCCGCGTCACCGCGCCCGACCCCGGCGGTCGGGCGCCTCACCTGGGGGAAGCCGGTTCCCGCGGCAGGCTCGTGGGTCGATCCGTCCGGGAACCGCCTCGTGCATCTGGCCCAGGGGTACGTGATGCTCCCGTCGATCGGCGGATCGGACATCTGGTTCTCGACAGATGCCCGTCATTGGAAGACCGCGTATTCCGCCGGGGAAGATGCTGACCTGGTCGCCTTCCAGGATCTGGACGCCGGCGATGGCGGCTTCATCGCCGTCGGGTCCAACGAGGACGAGACGTCGACGGGAGGCGCCGTCGTCGTGACATCGACCGATGGTCAGCACTGGCAACGGATCACCGACCTGACGTTCAAGGGTGCGGGTCTGGAGCTGGTGGGGATCGGTCGTCATGGGATCGTGGCTTTCGGCTCCGGCAACGGTGGCCCATCGAGTTGGTCGTCGACGAACGGTGCCGATTGGCTCGAGGCGACAGGCGCGTCGGCGCGCGAGGTCGCCAAGGGCGTGAGGCTGATCGCCGAGCACGACGGCAACCTCATGGCGCTCGTGACTGTCGCCGGCAAGACGTCCGACGAGGTCCTTCGCATCGAGTCGTGGCAGTCGGAGGACGGCGTGGCCTGGACGAGGATCGGCGAGCTCCCGCGATCCAAGGGGACTCGACTGGACTACCTCACCTACGGCCATGGCAGGTGGCTCGCGATGGGTTGGCGCAGCACCAAGGGTGACGACGCACCGGTCGCCTGGACGTCGACGGATGGTCAGGTCTGGAAACCTGGTAGGCGTCCGGGAGCGAACGCGACGTACGGACTCATCGATGTGATCGGATACGCCCAGGGCTTCATAGCGATGTCCTCGCAGGGCCCGGTGATGGATACGTGCGGCTCCGGGCCGTATCCCGCCTACGCCACGCTGACGTGGACCTCCACCGATGGGCGCACATGGCGCAAGTCGCGGACGCTCAAGGGTGTGGCCATCGAGTCGATCGTCGGCGTCAACGATGCGATCGTCGGTGTCGGCCTGAGAGAGACCAAGAACGGACCGAAGCTCGTCGAGGCGGAAGCAACGCTGCCCGCATCGCTCTCCATGACGCCGTACGAGCCAAGTGCGCCCCCGGAGCCGGTCGCCATCCGGGCCTCGACGGGACACATCGGAGCCTGCGGACCCTGATCCGGTCGCGTCGCCTTGGCCGACGCGACGATCGGCGCATCCGCAACGAGCGACCCCTGCATGTCGACTGACCGCTCGGCGACGGCGTACGCTGCAGGCACCGTCCTTGGTGGACGGGGCTGGAGGGTCTCGATGGCGGACATGAACACCCGCGAGGTGGTCGATCGATACAGCGTCGGCATGGAGACCCACGACATCGACGCCGTCCTCGCCACGCTGCACGACGACTTCGTCGAGGAGTACCCGCAGTCCGGCGAACGGATCCGCGGTGCGGCCAACCTGGGCAACATCCTGTCGCACTACCCGGGCGGCGAGCCGCGCATGGAGAAGGTCGAGCAGGTCATCGGCACCGAGGATCGCTGGGTGGTCTCGCCGTCGTACATCCCGATGCGGGTCGAGGGGTCCGGCGACCAGTACACCGCCGTGGCCCACGTCTCGTACCCCGATGGCAGCCAATGGCACGTGATCCAGCTGATCCGCCTCAAGGACGGCCGGATCTACCGGATCGTCTCGTATTACGCCGCGCCATTCGAGGCGCCCGACTGGCGTGCCCCGTTCGTGGAGCGCTTCCCGACCGAGGATTGAGGCCCGGGTCCGGCCGCCGGCCCCCGACGTACGAGCCATGGCGCGGTTCGTCCCGGACGGCCAGCCTTCCCGTGCCGACCCGTGCGTGCGCATCGGCAGCGAGATTCGCCGCGCTACCATCGCGCTCAAGCCAAGTCACCATCGCCCGCCACAGGGGTGGAACGTGAGGTCACGCACCGGCGCAGCGCTGCTCGCCCTGGCGATCCTCGGATCGACCTGGCCGGCGAGCCCGGCGCACTCGGCCGGGACGGGCACCCGCCCGGGCGGACCGGCGGTGCCGGCAGCGACCACGGTCGCCTTCACCGAGACGACGAGCGACGCCGTCGCCGACGGTGTCGTCCACCGTCACGGCCGGTGGATGACCAGCGATGGCCCGCAGGTCGTCGGATTCGTCGAGGTCGACCCGGCGGCGCCCGGCATCAGCCTCGAGGCCTCCGGCCCTGCTGCTGGCCCGAACGCGCGGGAGACGGTCCGGAGCCAGGCAGCGCGCGCGTCGCGAGACGGCCACCGGGTGGTCGCGGCGATCAACGGCGACACATTCGGGGCCGTCGGCGCGGCGACCCGCGCGCCGGCGGGCCTCCAGGTCCACCGCGGTGAAGCTCATCACGGCAACCCGGGCCTCGAAGCCGACGCTCGGGTTCGACAGTGCGGAGCAGCCGCTGATGGCCGACGTCTCGGTGAAGGCCGCGCTGACGCTGCCCGACGGCACGACGTCGCTGAAGATCGACCGCGTCAACAAGCCGCGTCGCAGCGGCGACCTCGTCCTCTATACGCGACGCTGGGGTGCCTCCACGCACACGACGGCAGGGGGCACGGAGGTCGTCCTCAAGGCGGCCGGCCTGCCGCTCCGTGTCAGCGGCAGCTGGACGGCATCGGTCGTGTCCGTGGCGCCGAAGGGCCGCGACACGGCCATCCCGGCGGGTTCCCTCGTGCTGTCCGCCAAGGGGAGCGATGCCGCGGCGCTGGCGGGACTCGAGAAAGGGTCCACGGTGACGATCACGACCACGATCACCCCCGGCTGGGAGGGCGTGGCCGAGGCGATCGGCGGCCGCGAATGGCTTGTCGAGGCGTCCCACACGAGCATCCGGCCGGTCTCGGCGATCACCACGAACGAGCACCCGAGGACGGCGGTCGCCCTCCGCCCCGACGGGCATCTCGTCCTCGTCACCGTCGACGGCCGCTGGGACGGATACAGCGTCGGCGTCACGGCCGCCGACCTGGCCGGCCTCCTCGTCGACCAGGGTGCCGAGAAGGCCATCATGCTCGATGGCGGGTCCTCGACGACCGCCCTCGTCCGGCGTCCGGGCGGCATCGAGGTGTCCCTCGCGAATCGTCCGTCGGCGGGACGGGAGCTGCGTGTCGACGATGCCCTGTTCGTCATCTCGTCGGCGCCGACGGGTCCACGCTCCGGCATCGTCGTCGCGCCCGGCTCGGCGCACGTGATGGTCGGCGAGACCGTCGCCTTCCACGCGGGCGGGGTCGATGCCGCCCTGAACGGCGTCAGCATCTCGGGCGCGCCCGTCACCTGGTCGATGTCGGGGGGCGCGGGCACGCTGGATGGCGCCGGTCGCTTCCGCGCCACCACGCCGGGCGAGGTCACCGTCACGGCGACGATGGGCGAGGATTCGGCGAGCGCCGTCGTGGATGTCGTGCCGGACACGTCCGCCCCGGTCGCGCTCCGCCCCGTCACGCGTTTGCAGCACACCACCGTCGGAGCGGACTCGGTGCCGGTCGCGATCAGCTGGCCGGCCGCGACCGACATCGGGACGGGCGTGGCCGCGTACGAGCTCCGGCGCCAGCTCGACGGCGCAGGATGGGTCGACGTCGCCCTGCCGACCCCGACCACCAGGACCGTCTCGCAGCTCCTGCCGACCAGCCGGGCGGTGCAGTACGAGGTCCGGGCCACCGACAACGCCGGGAACACGGGCGCCTGGCGCACCGGAGCGACGTTCTACCTGCGCGTCCCGTCCGAGCACTCCTCGGCGGTGCGGTACACGGGGAACGTGGGCCACCCACCGCTCGTCCGCATACCTCGGCGGTGCCGTCAGGTCGTCGCACGCGGCAGGCGCGAGGGCCAGCTACACCTTCATCGGCAACCAGGTGGCGTGGATCGCGGCACTCGGGCCGTCGCGCGGAACGGCGCGCGTCTACCTCGACGGCCGGAAGGTGGCGACCGTCCAGCTCCACGATCCGACCCTGCTCCCGCGCCGGGTCGTGTTCAGCCATGTGTGGACGAAGGTGGGCACGCACCGGATCACCGTCCGAGTGTCCGGGACCGCGGGCCACCCGCGCGCGGACGTGGACGGGTTCGTGGCGGTCGATACGGCGAGCGCCTACCCCGTCCTCGTGGGCGCCGGCGACGTCGCCTCCTGCACCTCGTCGGGCGATTCGGCGACCGCCGCGCTGATCGCGCGGATCCCCGGCACGGTCTTCACGGCCGGTGACAACGCGTACCCGCGCGGGTCCGCCGCCCAGTTCGCGAAGTGCTACCACCCGACCTGGGGCCGGTTCAAGTCCCGGACGCGCCCGGTGGCCGGCAACCACGAGTACGAGACGGCCGATGCGCTTCCGCTATTTCGCGTACTTCGGCTCGCGGGCGGGGACCGCGCACCAGGGCTGGTACGCGTACGACCTCGGGGCGTGGCGGATCTACGGCCTCAACTCGGACTGCGCCCACGTCGGCGGGTGCGGTCCGGGGTCTCCCCAGGTGACGTGGCTCCGGGCGGACCTGGCGGCGAACCCACGCGCCTGCGTCGCGGCCATCTGGCACCACCCGCTGTTCAGCTCCGGCGTCCACGGGGGAACCACGTCGACCCGCCCGCTCTGGGACGCGCTGTACGAGGCCGGCGCCGACCTCGTGCTCAACGGCCACGACCACGACTACGAACGCTTCGCGCCCCAGCGGCCGGACGGCACCGCCGATCCCGCCCACGGCATCCGCGAATTCGTCGTCGGGGTCGGGGGCGGCGGGCTGCGGTCCTTCGCGACCATCCGGGCCAACTCCCAGGCCCACAAGGCGAAGGTGTTCGGCGTCCTCAAGCTCGAGCTGAAGACCACCGGCTACACATGGCGCTTCGTCCCAGTAGCCGGCAAGACGTGGACGGACTCGGGTTCGGCCAGCTGCCACTGACGAGCGTTACGCCGAGACGGCCCCGCCCGCGGGTTCGCAGAGCTCCACGACGCGACCCTGGATCCGTCCGGCGTCCGGGTACTCCTCGCCATGCGCGAGGCCGACCTCCGGGATCCCGAGGGCGGCGGCCGCGGCATCGGTGACGAAGATGTAGGGCCGATAGCCGATCCGTTCGCGGATGGTGTTCTTGAGCAGCCGATGCGCGACCGTCACGGCCGGACCCAGCAGGTCGCTGCTGGTCCCCACGGCCTGGCGGACCACCTGCCCACGATGGAGCACGACCTTCAGGTCGAGGTGGGCGACGGCGGGACAGGCCGTGCATACGTGGTCGCTCGAGGGGATCGCTCGCGTGCGCGCATCGACGAACGCCCGGTACGTCGTCTCGAGCTTCCCGGTGACCCGATCCCCCTGGCCGTCCAGGGTCGCCGCCGGCGCAGCCGCGAAGACGGCATCGCCCTCGAGCTTCACGAGAGCGAAATCGGGCCCGAGGCCCTCCACGACGGCATCGAGGAGGGCACCAAGCACGGAGTAGGCGGCCGGGATGCCCGTACTGAAGTCGGCCCCATGTTCCTGCTCGACGCCGGCCATGAAACCGGTGTAGCCGGAGATGTCGGCGAGCAACAGGTAGCGCTCACCCGACGACGAGTCGGTCACCGCCGGTCGCGCTGATGGCGTCGCTTGCTCCATGGATTCCCCTGACAGTCGATGCTTCGCCGTCGTGGTCGTTCGGCCGCCGCGATGGTACCCCGAACCGTCGCCCTGCCTGGGCCGGGTACCGTCGGCTCCCGCCGGGGGTCAGGTCTTCGGCTGGACCACGGCGAGGACGTTACGGCTCGGGTCGATGAACCACGCCGCCCATGAGTGGCCCATGTCCGCGACGCCATCGACCGTGACGGGGTAGGGCGCTTCGTACTCCTCGATCCGCACCCCGCGAGCTCTCAGCTCGGCGACGGCGGCGTGGATGTCCGGCACGCGCCAGGCCATCTGGGTCTGGGTGTCCTCGGTGCCCACCGTGCTGGCGGTCACCGCGAGCTGTGTCCCGCCACCGCCGCGGAACACGATCCGATCGCCGGCGTCCTCGCGGGCGATCTCGAGCCCCAGGAGCTCGTGATAGAACGTTCGACTCGCGTCGAGATCCACCGACAGCAGGATCGGGAACACCGGGTTGTCGTTGAGAACGCCCATGGCCACCTCCTCATGCTCGTCATCATCGTCGCCGGCGCGGCCGCCGCTCGACGTACCTGCATGGGCCCGAGGGGCCCGGGGAGACGGCGCGGACGGCGGCTAGACTCGGCCGATGGGCGCGCCATCGTCACGTGCGAAGCTCCAGGCGACGATCGCCCACGACCGGCGCCGTATCGCGGCCGGCGACCGTCCGCGCTATCACGTCATCGAGACCACGACCCCGGATGGGTCGACGGTCGACGTCACGATCGAGGAGCTGCCGATCATCCACGCGTTCGTGCCCGACCATGCGCGGGTGCTGGATGGCGCGCGAGGCCTGATCGCACGGACGCTGGACGTCGATGCGACGTCATTCGATGTCGAGGTCGGCCGGCCCTAGGGCGGGCAGGTGCTCCGCGGCTCGGTAGGCGTCGACAATGCTGTCGAAATGCTGCGGGAGCGACTGGTCGAGGAAGTAGAGGTCGACCGTGTCGAGCCCGAGCTTCCGGGTACTGACGTCGAAGCCATGGAGCGCTTCGTCGTACCCGTGATCGCTGACCCACAGCTTGGTCTGGACGAACAGCTCGGACCGCTCGACACCGCTGGCGGCGATGGCGGCCCCGACCTCGCGATCGTTCAGGTACGAGGCGGCCGTGTCGATCAGCCGGTACTCCGTCGTCGTTGAGCGCCATCCAAGCACGGTCCTGCGAACGGGGCTGTGGCTTCACGCCGGTCGCGTGGTTCGGGCAGTAGCCGCGGGGATTCTCAGGAATGCTGCGGCCGCCCTGTCTTGACGTGTCCGCGCACATCGGAACCATCATTCACCAAACGCCCACGCCACCATCAGGGGAAACTCCTCCTGCCAGAACACACCGCCGTGCGAGCCGGGACGTTCTTTCATTACGACATCCGCGCCTGCGTCCTGCAGCGCGTCCGCCCAGCGTGCCGCGTTCGCGAGGAAGAACGGCTCGTCTGTGCCCGCGACGAGGTACGTCCTCGGAATCCTCCTCGCCATATGGTCGGGTGGTCGGTAGCCGCCACCCGGAGAAGCGCAGAAGATCGCAGCGTAGTCATCCGGGTGGCGAAGACCGATGGCGAGCGCCAACTCGCCGCTGGCGGACACACCACAGACCGCGGTTCGGTTCGCGGGTAGCACGACATCGAAACGCTCCCGCACCCATCGGGGCACGTCCTTGACGAAGAACTGTTCGTGCGATGCGAACCGCTCAGGGTCGAAGCCGGGCGAGTACTCGTGGAGTCGCAACGTCTCATCAGCCAGACGGTGGACGCCGACGATCAATGTTGGAGGAACTCCCGCCGCCTCAAGCAGGCCGCCCCACTGCGAGACTAACTGGCCATCACCGGCGTATACGACCGTCAGGGGCGGCTCGGGCGGAACGTACACGGTGACATCCCGGCCCCCGTCGTACGCCAGCGTGGCGCTGATGAGTGTTCCTTTGATGGACGTCCTCTCTGGCTCGTCTGACGGGCGTCCGCGCTGCCCTAGTCCACGTACTGCAGCGGCATGACCACGAAGTCATCCGGCAGCTTGACGCCGGTCGAGTGGTTCGGGGAGTAGCCGCGGGGATTCTCAGCCGGACTACTGCTTGGCCCTACCACGGCGTCCTGGAGCTGAGTTGGATCGGCACCGTCTCAACGAGTACGCGCGTCCGAATCATCGGCTCGGTGGTCGCCCGGTACTTCCGGAAGTGGGGCGACTGCAGGTGCGCGTCGTACGCCGCTTCGTCCGCGTACACCTCGAAAAACCGCAGGCGGGATGGGCTGTCCTTCTCGGCGACGGCATAAAGGGCCAAGACGCCCGGCTCGACTCGAATGGATTCGTCCATCTCTTCCTTCACCGCCGAGATGAAAGCCTCGCGCTGTGCGGGGTCAACCCCGATGTCGGCAATGCGTACGAACGGCTTCGCCCTCATGGGGCGTGATGATGGACGGTCGGGCTAGTCCACGTACTGCAGCGGCGTCACCACGAAGTCATCCGGCAGCCTGACGCCGGTCGCGTGGTTCGGGCAGTAGCCGCGGGGGTTCTTGTCGAGGTACTGCTGGTGGTAGTCCTCGGCGTAGTAGAACGGATACGCCGTGGCGTCGACGATCTCGGTCGTGATCGTGCCGTAGCCCGCCTTCGACAGCTGCACCTGGAACATCGCCCTGGAGGCCTCGGCGGCGGTGCGCTGCTCCTCGTCGGCGACGATGATGATCGAGCGATAGCTGGTGCCGACGTCGTTGCCCTGGCGCATGCCCTGGGTCGGGTCGTGGCTCTCCCAGAAGGTCTCAGGAGCTGCTCGTAGGTGATCCGCGCCGGGTCGTAGGCGACCAGGACGACCTCGGCGTGACCCGTCCGGCCGGAGCAGACCTCCTTGTAGGTCGGGTTCGGCGTCGGCCACCGGCATAGCCGACGGCGGTCGTCACGACGCCGGGGAGCTGCCAGAAATCCTTCTCGTCGCCCCAGAAGCAACCGAGGCCGAAGATCGCGGTCTTCGTGCCCTCCGGCCACGGGCCGGCGAGCGGCGTGCCGAGGACTCGGTGGATGCCCGGCGTCATGATCGGCTCAGAACGGCCGGGGAGGGCGTCGGCGGGGGAGGGGACGGTTTCGGGCTTGGTGTGAAGAACCTCATGCCGGGAGTCTAGCCCGGGTCCGTGACGACTCGGTGACGGATCCGCGTACGAGTCGCCACGCGTCACCCGGACGTCGTCGATCTCGACCTCGACGAGACCGTTCGTGCCGCCGTCGTCGGCCACGAACCGGATCCGGACCGTCTCTCCGGCGAACGCGTCCATCGGGATCGTGGCCGTCTTCCATGTGCCGTCCTGCATCGACGCGCCGACCCGACCGCGCCCAGACCACGGCCTGCGATGTGTCCGCGTGCTCGATGATCGCCCGCAACGAGTCCGCCGAGCCGACGACTTCGGTCGTGGGCGAATACGTATCGGAAGGTCAGCGTCTGGCCGGTGGTCGTCGGCAGCCGGATCGCCGGCGATCGGAGCGTCGTGCGCCCGTCGAGGTCGTTCGAGCGTCGCGCCGACGCCCGCCTTCGCCCCGTCACGAACGCCTTCGAGCCCGACGGCGTGAGCCGCGCTGCTTCGGGCCGGCCGTCGGACCGGCTCCGGGTTCGCGCGGCTGAACCGCGCGGCGGCCGGTGCGGTGTCCGTGCCGTCGGGGTCGGCCTTCCAGCCGCGAGCGACCTCGAGGTCGTCGTCGAACGCGCCGCAGCGCGCGGTCCGGACCGTCGCGCCGAGCGTCGCTGAGCGGGCACCAGGCATGCTCCAGCAGGTAGAGCACGGCCTCCTTGTTGCGACCGGTCTCGCTGGCGATCTTCGAGTCGTCGGGGTAGTCCGTCGTCGACATCTCGAACGTGAACGAGAAGATCCGGTACACGCCGTACTCGTAGTCACGGGTCGTCCCGGAGCTGATGTACAGGTCGCTTCCCTGCTCGGGCCTGTAGCCGTTCGTCGAGGCCATGTGCTTGCCGATGCTTCACGAACGCGCGGTGATCGTCGGTCGTCATGTCGCCCGGCACGTTCGTCATCGTGTAGCCGTACGGCCACATGACGAGCCGGCCGTCCTCGTGGAAGGTGATCGCCGTCCGGATCTGCTGCCGGCCACCGATGACCCGGCTGGCGAGGAAGTCGCGCATCGCCCGAGTCTCGGGCGCCGAGAACGCCTTCGGCCCGCGGTAGGTGATGGCCGCCGGTTTCGAGCTCGTTCGCCCGCCGCCGCCCCAGTGGTAGCCGAAGTTGCGGTTCAGGTCGGTACCGGTCGAGCTCGTGCCCGGGGTCGGCTGCCGGTTCTTGCGCCAGTGGTGGAACTTGAAGCCGGCGATGTCGTGCTCGGCGCCGTCCGGGTTGACCAGGAAGACGATCCAGATCTCCCGCGTGTTGACGATGCTCGTGATCCGCGGTTCGTCCCGTAGCCGTCGGCGAGCCAATGCAGGATCCGCAGGGTCATCTCGACGCCCATGTGCTCGTCGGCATGCGTGCCGCCGTCGAAGAGGACCTCGGGCTCGTTCTCGTCGACCGCGACGTTGTCGGAGATCTTGGCCGCCCACAGCTGCCGCCCGAGATAGCTCTTGCCGATCGAGAAGCGCTTGACGATGCCGGGGTGGGCGGCCTCGACCGCCGCGACGTCCGCGGCCACCTCGGTATACGTGTGATAGCCCTCGTAGCCGGGTGGGAACTCACTTGCGGCGAGGGCCGTCGACGGCCAGATCAGCGCGACGAGGAGCAGGGCCAGGGCGAGCGACGGTGGCGCGATCTTCGGGAGACAGCCGGACGACACGTCCCCCATGGTGCCCCCAGCACGCAAGTCGCACCACCGTACGGTGGACCCACGACGGACGTGCCCAGACGTCCGGCCGCCATCGCCGCCGAGTCGCTAGCATCGACCCGTGACCGACCCCGTGGACGCCGCGCTCGCCGGCATCGACGCATGGGGCGCCGATCACGCCGCGGCGGCGATCGTCGGCCCCGACGGCATCCGGGCCGTGCACGGCGACCGCGCGCATGTGTTCCGCTGGGCATCGATCACGAAGCTCGCCACCGCCTGGGCCGCCCTGAGCGCCGTCGAGCGCGGCCTGCTCGAGCTCGACGAGGCCGCCGGTCCGCCGGGGTCCACGATCCGGCACCTCCTTGCCCATGCCTCGGGCCTGGCCTTCGAGGGCGACGCCGTGCTGGCCCAGCCGGGCCGGCGCCGGATCTACTCGAACCCGGCCTTCGACCTCGTGGGACGGATCGTCGGCGAGCGGGCGGCGCAGCCGTTCGCCGAGGCGCTGGGCGGATGGGTCCTCGTGCCGCTCGGGATGACCTCGTCCGACCTGGTCGACCGGCCGTCGCACGGGCTCCACGGCACGATCGCCGACCTCGCGACATTCGCGCGTGAGCTCCTGCGCCCGACGCTCCTCGAGCCCGCGACGGCCCGGCTCGCGACGGCCGTCGCGTTCCCCGGGATCAAGGGCGTCGTGCCCGGCGTCGGCGCGTTCGACCCGTGCGACTGGGGCCTCGGCCCCGAGCTCCGTGACGCGAAGCACCCGCACTGGATGGGCGAACGAAACTCGCCGGAAGCCTTCGGCCATTTTGGGGGCGCCGGGACGTTCCTCTGGGTCGACCCGGTCGCGGACATCGCCCTGGCGGTGATGACCGACCGGGAGTTCGGGCCGTGGGCGCTCGAGGCGTGGCCGCGGCTCTCGGACGAGGTGCTGGCGGGCATCGCCTGAGCCGGCGGCCCCGAGCCGCGACCCGTCGCCGGATCAGGCCGGGCGGCCGGCCGCGTCGATGAAGTGGGGGAGCAGGGTGTCCCAGCCGCCGTGGTTGCGGTCGCGCCAGGCCTCCCCCTCGGTGCCGAGGCGCTCCCACCCGCTGTGGACGATCTCGACCCGGGTGGACCCGTCACCCCGGTCGAGGAAGCGGATCTCGACGTCCGTCGCATCCGCGCGATCGCGGCGCAGGTGCCAGACGTACCCGAAGCGCGTCGGTGGCTCCCACACGGTCACCTCGCCCCAGTCGTGCTCGACGCCGTCGGGCGTGCGCTCGAAGATCCGGCCGCCGGCCCGGCCCTCCAGCACGACCTTCAGACCGTCGGCGGCGGTGACCGTGTGGTCGGCCGGCCACCACCTGTCGATCCGGCCGGTCCACGTCCGGAACGCGTGCTCCACCGGGCAGTCGACCTCGAACATCAGCCGGATCGGCTCGATCATCCGCGCGACCGTGGCCGTTCGGACGTGTTCTCGGCGACGAGCCGGAACCGTCCGGCCGCATCGCCCCAGACCCGCTCGAGGTAGGCGCGGACCGCCTCGACCCCCTGATCGTGGAGCCGGTAGATCCGTCGGGTGCCGAGCGGCTCCTCCAACGACGAGCCCGGCCTCCTTCAGGAGGCGCAGGTGGCGTGACACGGCCGGCCGGCTGATCGGCAGGGCATCGGCCAGCTCCCGGACGGACCGCCCGCCCGAGCCGAGCAGCTCGACGATCGCGCGGCGGTTGGGATCGCCGAGCGCCTCGAATGGATCGCCCGCCGACGGGGCCCGGCATCAGCGGGCGCGCATCCGGTTGTTCTTGGCGTCGTGGGTGATCTCCGCGAGGCCGAGCTCCTCGAGCAACGGCGGCAGGTAGACGCCGAACCGGCCGCGGAGCCCCTTCTTCAGCCCGTACCAGCCCCCGACCGGGTTGGACGGCGAGCGTCCCCAGGCCTCGACCGTGCCGTCGAGCGCGGGCTTCTGCTCGTCGGCTCCACCGAGCGGCATCCAGTCGCCGTGCGCCTTGAGCATCGCGTGCAGGTCGTCGATGCAGCGGAGGTCGTACCTGAGCTGCGTGCCGCCCACCTGGCAGACGAGCGCCGGTGGATCGGCCGCCTCGTCACGCCACATCTGATAGCTGGAGGTGCCCGGCGGCGTCTTCAGGTCCCAGGGGTCCTCGCGCGTGCCGCTCGCCATGATCCGCTCCTCCTCAGCCACCGGGCCGCGCCCGTGATCGGTAACAGGACGGCTACCGTAACAGGCCGGTCACCGTATGGGAAGCCCTCCGATGCTGGACTCGTCGGCGCCCACCGGGCGCGTTCGACCGGCCGGGGGTGAGCCGGCGCTCCGACGGCGTGACGCGGCGGCCGTCACCGCGAGGAGCGGTGGCTGAGGCGCTACCGGGTCGTCGTGTAGACGAGCTCGGGCTGCGGCGCCTCGACCTTCCGATCGTCGAACGCCCAGGTCAGATCGGCATCCACGGCGATGACGCCGGGCAGCGCGGCGATGAGCCGCTCGATCATCTCGGCCAGCGAGCGGGTGTCGGCCCGGCCGCTGATCCGGACGACGCCCTCGCGGACGCTCACGTCGAAGAGCACGGGGTTGACCAGCAGATGACGGAGCAGCACGTCGTGGCGGATCGCCTCGGCAAGCTGGTCGTCGCTCCGCACATAGGCGCGCACGAGGTCGGCGCGCGACACGATGCCGACGAGGACGTCGTCCTTCGTGACGGGCAGCCGGTTCACGCCACGGTCGACCATGATCGCGGCCGCCGCGGCGAGCGAGGCCTCGGGCTCGATGGTGATCGCGGGCGTGGTCATGGCCTCACCGGCGGTGGTGGCCGCCACCTTGACGAGCCCCTCCTTGGTCGCCTTCGACTCGCCGCGCATCCGCGCGCCGCGCCGGTGCGAGAGCGCCCCGGCGCCCTGCTCCTTGATCAGGAGGTCCGCCTCGGACACGACGCCGACGACCTTGCCGCCGGCATCGACCACGGGGAGACCGCTGATGCCGCCGGCGACGAGCGCGCGCGCGACATCCTTGAGCGATGTTTCGGGGTGGACCGCCGTGACCGCCTCGGTCATGACGTCGTGAACGGTCAACATCGTGGACACCAACTTTCCGACCGCGACGATCGTCGCGCTGTCCACAGGTTGAGCCTCGAGCCACCTCGGCAGACAGGGTCGAAGGTCACATGGGAGGGGGCGCTGCCGCCGTGGCACGACCCGTTCGGCCCGCTCAAGAACGGGCCGCTTGGCCCTCGTCGAGCGCCCCCTCGACCGGGACGATGGGAGCGATGACAACCTTGGGGCCAGCGATGCCGTACCTGCCCGACGAGATGGATCCGCAGGCCGCCGCTGTGCGGCTGGCCGACTTCGGCTTCCTCGCGGACCCCGACCTGCCGAATCGCCCCGGACCGGCGTACCTGTCGGTGGCGCTGCGCGACCACCCGACCCTCCGCCACTACGATCCTGAGAGCGTCGAGTACTGGGTCTCGTCGAACGGGCGCGGCACGAAGGCCATGCTCACCTACCAGAGCCGGATGCCGATGGCGGCCGACTTCTCGTGGGGCCCGATCCGGATCGTCGACCGACTCTCGGTCACCAACGAGTACCTCACGTTCGGGGGCCGGCTGTCGGCCGCCGATGTCGGCGGGGTGACCGTCGCGGTGTTCCGGTCGCCGGCTCCGCTCCTTCGACGCGGCGGTCATTCCCAGGGGTGGGACGAGGGTGCCCAGGATCTCGGCGCGTTCTTCGCGCGGCTCCTGATCGCCGTCGACTACGCGCCCGGGTTCGAGGCCGTGATCGCCCATGCCGATCCGGTCGCCCGGTACGCGGCCTTCGTCATCGACGTCGGCGAGCGCTACCGGCGAGGCGCATCGCTGCGGGCGGCGAACCCGGCGTTCTGGCGGCTCATGCGGATCGAGGAACAGCGACTCGAGCACGAGCACGGTGACGCATGGGCGGCCGGTCGTGCGCTCCGGGTGGCGGCGGGCCTGGACCGCTAGATCGTCTGGCTCGCGACCTCGAGGTTGCGAGCCGTGACCGCGGTGAGGCGAGCCACCTGTCGCTCGTCCAGCCGGCCGCACACGCGGTCCCAATGGATCGCCACGTTGTCGCCCGGCCGCAGGGTGTCACCGAATCCGTCACCGTCGCCGAACGGGAGCCGCGTCACCACCGGCACGCCCAGCCGGAGACGCCCGTCGCGATCGTCGAGCGGCGGCAGCGCCACATCGAGCGTCTCGTCGCCGACCGTGACGACCCGGCCGGGTCGGACGAGACAGCGCTCCAGCACCCGGGTCAGGTCGGGCGGGAGGCCGCCACGGATCAGCCCGATGCGCGGGAGGATCTCGAGGACGTGGAAGCTGTGGTGGACCCTCGACACGCCATCGGCCTTGGCCTCGAGCCAGCGCCATTCGCGCGGCTGCGTCCGCGGGCGGAACCGCTCGGTCAGGTCGTCGTGGCGCGCCCGCGGCCCGACGTGGCCGAGCAGGCCGTTCCCGAGCCAGTACGCCTCGACGACGCGGGCATCGAGCGGGTCGGCGATCCCGTTCTCCGAGGCGATGAGCTCGAGGTACGGGTAGGCGCCCTCGAACCCCTGGGCGATCCGCACCAGCTCGGGGTCCGGCCGGCCCGACCGGACACGGTCCGGGAGCGTCTCCCCCGTCTCCGGGCCGCACAGCCCGAGCCGGTTCGGCGGGAATGCGAAGCGTGCGAACAGGAGCGGGCCGGGGAGCCAGGCGCCGACGGCGCCCGCCAGGCCGCGCTCGTCGCCGGGCGGCTCGTCGAGCTGGCGTGCCACCGGCTCGATCATGCAGCCACCCGCGTCGACGACTCCGGCACCGGGGCCGTGCGACCGCGCCGGATCGTCGTCCAGATGACGACCGCGATGCCGATCGCCAGCAGCCCCAGGCCGGCCGTGACGGTCGGTGCCGGGATCGCGCCGGTTCGGATCGTGGCCAGCCCCGCGGTGACGAGCGCGCCACCGACGAGGACCGACGTCACCAGGCTCGCCGGTGCGCGCTGCAGCGCGGCATACCAGGTCGTGACGTAGCCGATGAGCAGGAGCCCGGTCACGCCCACGATCGCCCATTGCTGGACGGTGAACGCGGCGACGGCGTCGACGCGGCCGGAGACAACGAGGAACCCGAAGACGATGACGGCCCCGAGGGCCATCCGTGCCGTGGTGGCCAGCCGGACGCTGACGCCCGCCTCGCCGAGCAGCCGCCGGGCGACGATCACCTCGACCGACCAGAACAGGGTCGCCGTGAGGATCATGAGCTCCGCCGGTCCCGCCCCGGGCGCACCCGTCGGACCGATCAGGAACGTGCCCCCGAGCAGCGCGACCAGGGCGACCACCTGCGCGACGCCGAGGCGCTCCCCGAGGAAGACCATGGCCAGGGCGGCGACCCAGATGAACAGCGTCTTGTGGATCAGTGCGGCGCCGGGCCCGGTGGCCGCGGCAAGACCGGAGAAGAACAGGATGAACGGGATGCTGCCGCCGATCACCGCGAGCGCGAGCAGCCCCATCGAGCGCCGTCGATCCAGCGAGCGGACCTCCTGCGCGCCGCCGCTCATGAGCAGCACGCCGAGCAGGACGAGGCCGACGATCGCGTTCCGGGCGCCGGTGAGGGCCACGGGATCGCTGAACTCCTTCACGACGAGCCCGTTCACGAAGATGGACACGCCGGAGATGGTCGCGGTGGCCGCGGCCAGCACGACCCCCCATCCGGTCGTTCGCGGGATCGACATGACGCTCTCCTCAGGTTGTGGGTCGGTCGGGTGGATGGATCGGCCGTGAGGTGGCCGGGCGTGGTTCGATGGCGTCGAGGACGGCTCGGTCGGCGGGGTCGACGCGTCCGAGGACCGTGCCCAGACCGACGAGCACGAGGTCACCCGGCGCGAGGTCCGGGACCATCAGGGAGATGGCCCGCCGACGCAGCCCGTCGAGATCGACGACGACCTCGCCCTGGCCGACCTCGAGCACCTGCCCGATCGCGGTCCGGCACATCTCAGGCCTGGCCGGCCGCGACGGGCGCGAGCACGCGCTCGACGTGCGCGAGGTGGTACAGCTCGATCTCGATCGCCTCACCGAAGGCCGGCATCGCGGCCTGCGCGGCGCGGGACAACGGGGTGCCGTAGCCGAACGCGCGGCCGGCCAGCCCGACGAACGTCCCGTCGACCGGTCGGTCGCGCAGGATGCCCGCGAGGCCGACGACCAGGTCGATGGGCAGCTGGTGGGACGAGCGCGGGGTGAACGGCGGGCGACCGACCAGCTCGCCGAGCGTCAGGGTCACGACCGTCCCGGGCTCCGGGCCCACGACGGCGTCGACGATCAGGCACGAGAGGCCGGCGGGCAGGTCGACGAGGTCCTCGACGCGGAGCTCCACGCACCGGCGCACGTCGAGCTTCACCAGGAGCTCCCGTGGCAGGGCCGGCAGGAGCGCGGCGATGGTCTCGAGCGCGACGCCGTCGTCACCACGGTCCGCGTTCCCGCATACGACGAGGCGGACGATCGGGTCGGCGAGGATGCTGTTCATGGCGCTGCCTCCACCGTCAGGTCCAGGAAGTGCGTCGCGCACGAGATGCACGGGTCGTAGCTCCGGATCAGCTGCTCCAGCCGGTGCGTCGCGACGTCGTGCGGCTGGTCGAGGATCGTCGGCGCGAAGGACGTCATGTCGGCTTCGATGGCGGCCTGGTTCTGGCTCGTCGGCGGGACGATCTTCGCCGTCGCGATGCGGCCGCGCTCATCGAGCTCGTAGTGATGGAACAGCAGGCCGCGCGGCGCCTCGGTCGCCCAGGACGCCGTCCCGGCTCGCGGCGTCCACGGCTGGGCGGCGCGGTCCGGTGGCGTGTAGCCATCGACGATGTCGAGGGCCTCGGCGACCGCGTGGACCAGCTCGACCGCGCGCGCGGCGATGCTCCAGTACGGGTTCCGCCGGATCGCCGTCGCGAGCCCGGTCCGGGCGAGGGCGGCGGCGGCCTCGGGGTGCAGGCGATCGCCGGCGAGCGTGATCCGGGCAGCCGGCCCGAGCAGGTAGGGGACGCGGTCGCCCATGTGCGACTGGAGGGCGTGCGACCACGGCACCTGCTCCTCGTGGAAGGCCGACTCCCAGTCGGTCGGGGCGAGATCCAGGCCGTCCGACGACACGATCCGCCCGTCGTTCATCGGGTATTCGGACGGATGCCGCAGCGACACGAAGCGCTCCTCGCGCTCGAACTCGGGGGCCACGAACGTCGAGACCCAATCGACCGTCGCGAGGGCATGGCCGAGGGCCGCCTCGAGGTCCGGGCGCAGGACGTCGAGCTCGCGCCTCGTGGGGACCTTGGAGAACCCGCCGACCCGGACGCTGACCGGATGGATGGGCCGGCCGCCGAGGATCGCAACGATCCGGTTGCCGGCCTTCTTGAGGGCCAGCCCGCGCTCGACCGCCGCCCGGTCGAGGGCCGCGAGCTCCACGGCGTTGGCACACCCGAGGAAGTCGGGCGCGTGGAGCAGGTAGAGGTGGAGCGCGTGGCTCTCGATCCACTCCCCGCAGTAGAGCAGGCGGCGCAGGGACCGGACGGACGGCTCGATCGCGATCCCGGCGAGGTCCTCGAAGGCATGGACCGCAGACATCTGGTAGGCGATCGGACAGATCCCGCAGATGCGCGCCACGATGTCGAGCACCTCGTCGGGCGTCCGGTTCACCACCAGCTGCTCGAAGTAGCGGGGCGCCTCGAAGATCGCCAGCTGCGCCTCCGTGACGCGCCCGTCACGGACCACGAGGCGGAGCGAGCCCTCGCCCTCGACGCGTGTCAGGCCGGCGACCTCGAACCGTCGCTCGCCGGTCGCGATGTCCGTGCCGTGCATCAGGCGTCCTCCTTCGCTGGGGCGGCGACC
The DNA here is from genome assembly GCA_963755115.1 of uncultured Chloroflexia bacterium. Taxonomy (GTDB): domain Bacteria; phylum Chloroflexota; class Limnocylindria; order Limnocylindrales; family CSP1-4; genus SPCO01. The sequence goes on along the minus strand of CAVWIK010000001.1, from coordinate 128,862 downwards.
GGGGGTCCGCCCAGGGCGTCGATGACCTCGCGGAATGGCGGCGCGTAGGCCGTGAAGCCGGAGAAGAGTCGCGCCGTGTCCGCGTCGGACCGGCCGTCCCGGCCGAACCAGCGGGCGAGGCTCGGCGCGTTCGCCCGCTCGCGCGGACCGAAGCAGCCGTAGCAGCCCCGCGCGTAGGCGGGACACAGCGCCCCGCACCCGGTCTGGGTCACCGGGCCGAGGCAGGGGCCCACGCCGGTCACGAGCACGCACACGGTCCCGCGCCGCTTGCACTCGAGACAGACCGACTCGTCGGGCAGCTGCGGCCGGCGACCGATGGTCAGGGCCGTGAGCAGCTCGAGCAGCTGGCCCGGATCGATGGGGCACCCGCGCAGCTCCGCGTCGACGGCCACGTGATCGGCGATCGGCGTGGACGTCGCCAGCGACTCGACGTACTCGGGCTGGGCGTAGACGGCGGCGCGGTAGGCATCGTGGTCGGCCCAATTGCGGAGCGCCTGGATCCCGCCCGCGGTGGCGCAGGCGCCGATCGTCACGAGCAGCGGCGTCTCGCGCCGGATGCGGACGATCTCCTCGGCCTGCTCGGGCGTGCTGATCGAGCCCTCGACCAGGACGATGTCGAACGGTCCGGAGGACCGGTAGGAGGATGCCTCCGCGAACTCGACCAGGTCGAACCGCTGGAGCAGCTCGAGCAGGTGGTCCTCGAGGTCGAGGAGCGTCAGCTGGCAGCCGTCGCACGAGGCGAACTTCATGACGCCGAGCCGCGGTCGCGACGGGATGGAGGCTCGGACGGCGCCGGTCATCACAGCCCCTCCCGTCCGAAGGCATGACCCAGCTCGTCGAGCGCGAAGACCGGGCCATCGCGACACACGAACGTCTTGCCGAGCTGGCAGTGCCCGCACAGGCCGACGCCGCACTCCATGTGCCGCTCGAGGGTCACGAAGATCCGGTCGTCGGTGACGCCGCGGTCGCGGAGCACGTTCACCGTGGCCTCCATCATCCGCTCGGGGCCGCAGATGAACGCCGCGGCATTCGGGCCGTCGAGGTGCCCCTGGTCGAAGAGGCCGGTGACCACGCCGACGCGCCCGAACCAGTCGGGTCCGGCGCGGTCGACGATCTGGCCGACGTCGAGGTCTGGCCGGGCGGCCAGCCTGGAGAGCTCCTCGACGTACAGGCGGTCGGCCGGGGTCCGTGCGCCGTACAGGAGGCGGATCTCGCCGAACCTCGTCCGGTCGGCCAGCAGGGCATCCATCAGCGGCCGCAGCGGCGCCAGGCCGATGCCGCCGGTGACGACGACGACATCGTGGCCCGCCGCGGCGTCGACCGGCCAGCCGCGACCCATCGGCCCGCGAAGGCCGAGCGAGTCGCCGCGGCGCAGCCCGCACAGGGCGCGCGTCGCGGCACCCGCCGCGCGCATCGTCAGCTCGAGCCCGTCGGGGTGGAACCGCGAGACCGAGATCGGCGCGGCCGAGAAGGCCGGCAGCGCGGCCATCACGAACTGGCCGGGGCGACCGGCGAGGAGGTCCGGGTCGTCGGTCTCGAGCCGGAGCGTGACGGTGTCGTGCGTCTCGCGCCGCCGCTCCATGACGAATGCCCGGGCGTACGTCGGGGAGGTCTCGCTCGGGTCGGGCAGCGGCAACGTGGCCGTCTGGAGCGCCGCGCTGATCACGCGGGTCGCCGGGACGGGGGCGGCGGCCGTCTCGAGACTCGCGACGACCGGTGACGGGGCGACCGGTGGCGGGGCGACGGCCAGCAGCTCCTCGCGGACGTCGATGCCGACGGGGCACCAGGTGATGCACCGCCCGCACCCGACGCATCCGGACATGCCGAACTGGTCCCACCACGTCCCGAACTTGTGCGTGAGCCACTGGCGATACCGGTCCTCGACGCGAGGCCGGAAGTTGCCGCCCGCGACGCGGGCGAACCCGAGGGTGAAACAGCTGTCCCACGTCCGCTCTGCGACCGCCTCGACCCCGTCGAGGTCCGACACCTGCGTCACGCCGGTGCAGAAGCAGGTCGGGCAGACGAGCGTGCAGTTCGCGCAGGCGAGACAGCGGTCGGCGATCTCCGCCCATCTGGGGCTGTCCGCGGCGGCGATCAGGCGGGCCGGGAGCCCGGCGGTCGGGACCGGGTCGCCGATGCGCTCGCGAGCGGCGGCGACCGCGGAGCGTGCCGCGGAGGTTCGGGGCTCGTCCGCCGGCGCGAGGTCCAGGCGAGCGAGCAGGCGTTCGCCGGCTGGCGTCCCGGCCCGGACGACGAACCCGTCGTCGAGCTCGGTCAGCGCGAGGTCGAAGCCGGTGGTGACCTCCGGACCCGTTCCCATCGAGGTGCAGAAGCACGTGTCCGCCGGCGTGACGCATTCGACGGCGATGATGAGCGCCGCCGCGCGCCGCGCGGCGTAGTCCCGGTCGACCGCGATCCCGCGGGCAAGGACGGCGTCCTGCGTGAGCAGGGCGGCGATCTCGCACCCGCGGACGCCGAGGAAGGCCACGGCCGGCGCGGCCGGCAGCGCGTCTTCGAACGTCACCTGGCCGTCTACGCGACGGCCGATCGTGATCGGGACCCGGGGCGGGAAGGTCTCGTGTTTCCAGGAGGTCGGTCCGACGGCGTAGTCGAACTGCCGGTCCGTGCCCGTCTCGCGGAGCCGGTACGAGCCGGGCGCCTGGTCGGCCGTCCATCCGGCCGGGAGGTCGGACGCGTCGTGGATCTCGTCGTAGACGATGGCGCCCTGGCTGACGGTCGGTCCGATGATCCGTCGCCCGTCCTGGGCGAGCAGCGCGAGCAGGCCGTCGAGCCCGGAGCGCGGAAGGAAGGCGGGTGCGGTCGCCGTGCTGTCGATCACCACGGCTCATCCCCCGGGCGCGAGAAGAGGTCGAGGAGCTGCATGCGTGTCGCGGTCAGGCGGGTGGCCAGCGCCTCGAGCAGGTCTCGGTACACCTCGGCGGCCAGCACCGGGTCGGCGTCCAGCGCCGCTCGCAGCCCCGCCCCGTCGAGGAGCAGGAGCCGGGTAGGCACGAGGGCGACGACGCTCGACGTCGCGCGGTGGGGCCTGACGACGGCCGACCAGCCGATGATGTCGCCCGCCTCGACGGTCAGGACGGTCGTCGGGCCTCGTTCCGGCACCCGGAGCCGGAGGGCGACGCGGCCCTCGACGACGATGCCGAGATCCATCGTCGTGTCCCCCTCGCGCAGGATCTCGACGCCGGGCTCGAACGAGGCGGTCCGCACGAGCGGTTCCAGCCGTGCGAGCGCGCTCTCGGGCAAGCGCGCGCCGAACTCGGTGCTGCCAAGCGTCACGGACTGCGAACCTGCGTTCATCGCGGGCCTCCTTGTCTTCCAACCCTAGGGCGGCCCGCTGGCCGGCCCGTGTGCCAATCGGCCCCTATTCGTGCGGCCACACGTCACAGCGACCCGGCAACGTGGCGGGTCGTCACCGGGAGGTCGTGGGACGCGGCGATGCCGGGCCGTGGTGCCGGATGTCCGATGGCCGGCTCAGAGGTCGGCGGCGTCGACCAGCAGGGGCAGCAGGTCGCTGATCGAGACCACCCCGATCGGGGTCGTGCCGTCCGGGGCGACGATGACCAGGCGATGGATCCCGTGGCGCTCGAGCCGACGCGCCGCCTCGGCGAGCGGCGTGTCCTCGAAGGCGATGACCGGGTGGTGGCTCATGATGTGCCGCGCCGTGTACCCGCTCCAGGGACGAAGCCCGTGGCCGGACGATGCGGCCGCGCGGATGAGGTCGGTCTGGCTGACGACCCCGACGAGGACTCCCGTGTCGTCGACGACGGGCACGCCCGAGATGTCGTTCTCGGCGAGCAGCTCGGCGACCTCGTCGAGCGACGTGTCGACCCGAACGATCATCGGGAAGGGCGTCATCACGGCGCCGACTCGGATCGGATGATGGGTCCGGCGGCCAGGCTCGATGGTCATGCCGACATCGTTGCGGTGGCGTGGGCCACGCGCATCGGTCGGGTGGCCCTCTCCGGCGTGACGTTCGGCCCCTTGTCCCGAGCGCGGGGGTGGCCGACCATCGACGCATGGACCATCCCCGGACACCGCCGCGCGGGATCAGCATCCGGCCGATCACCACGGCCGACCGTGACGGGCTGACGACGTTCTACGCCGGCCTGTCCGACGACAGCCGCCAGACCCGGTTCCACGGCGTCTCGCACGGCATCTCGGCGCGGGCGGCGACGACGTTCTGCGGGCCGGATCACGAGCACCGCGAGGGGTTCGTGGCCGTGGCGTCCGACCGGCCGGCCGACCCGCCGACCATCGTCGGCCATCTGTGCCTCGAACCGGCCGGCGCCGGCGGCGTCGAGATGGCCGTCGCGGTCAGCGATCCGCGACAGGGGGCGGGCATCGGCCGGGCGCTCCTCGATGCGGCCATCGCCTGGGCCCGACACCATGCCGTCGGGTCGCTGCAGGCCTCGATGCTGACGACCAACAGCGCGATCGTCGGGCTGCTCCGGTCGCCCGGGCTGCCGCTGCGGTTCTCGAAGACCGCGGCCGGCGTCGTCACCGCGACGCTCGAGCTCGCGCCGGCCGTCCCGACCGCCGCCTGACGCATCCCCCGGCCATATCGGGCCGGATGGCCCGTCCAGACGTGACTTGGGGCCGGTGCGGATGGCCGCTCGCCCGTCGCACGCTCGACGTGGCGCTCGACGGATCTCGCCGAGTCCAGCCTATGAAGGAGCGAAGTCGCCATGAAGCGGATCTTGCTAGCCTACGACGGCGCGGAGCCCGCGCAGAAGGCGCTCGCGACGACGGCCGAACTGGCCAAGAAGTTCGATGCCAGCGTGACGGTCATCAGCGTCGTGCCGGTCCATCCCGGACGCACCCCGATCGACCCCTGGGATGACCGCGAAGTCCACAACGCGCAACTCAAGGAGGCCGCGACCGCCCTCCGTGAATTCGGCATCGAGGCCGAGTTGATGGAGCCGGCCGGGAACCCGGCGCAGCTCATCGAGCGGATGGCCGTCGTCGGCCACTTCGACGTGATCGTCGTCGGGTCCCGCGGGTTGAGCTCGATCGGCCGGATCCTGCAGGGCAGCGTGTCCGACCATGTCGCCACGCATGCGGAGACCACGGTCGTCATCGCCCGCTGACCTCCTGCCGGAGGAACCGAGAGCCGCCCGCGCGGGCGGAGTCCGGATCCGGCGTGTCGTCCCCGTCACGCCGAACGTCCCTGCTCCGCCCGCCCGGGCGGCTCTCGCGTGTCCGCCGCCAGGGGACCGCCGCGATCGGTCCGATCGGCCCACCACGAGGGGCACGACGGCCCTCTCGCGCCCGAGCCCTCCCGGGGGACACTCGAGTCGGCCCGCAGGGCCGATCAAGGAGGTGCGCGATGACCACGCCGATGTCCGGTGCCGTGGCGGAGCGGGGCTTCGCGATGCACGAGCACAAGGAGCTGATGCCGTGGATCGACCGGATGCATGACGTCGGCTGCGCGGTCGGTCATCGTCCCGCCCGCGAGCTGGCCGTCGCCCTGCGCCGGGTCATCGTGTGGCTCGAGGGCGACCTCGAGGGCCATGCCGCCTGGGAGGAGAGCTGGCTCTACCCGGAGATCGACGAGCGGACCGGGACGACCTGGGCGACCAGGACGATGCGGTTCGAGCACCAGCAGATCCGCGCGGCGGTCCGCCGCCTCGCTGCCGAGGAGCTGCTCCTCGAGCACGAGTTGACGCCGTTCCTGACGGCCGAGCTGGCGAGCCACGTCTTCGGGCTGGAGGCGATCCTGCGCGCCCACATCGAGGCCGAGGACCGCGTGCTCCTCCCGGTGCTGGAGGACCCCGACGCGCTGCGCCGGCACGAGCCGGCCGGCTCGCCGACGACCGGGTAGCGGGCTCGCGCCAGGCAAGGAGACGGCCATGACATCGATGTCGAGGCCCGATATCGGGCGGGAGGCGGATCGGCAAGCCGGCACGACGCGGAGGCCGACTCGGAGGGAGACCATGTTCAACGTCGCCGTCTTCGTCGTGTTCGCCGTCCTGTGGGTGGCGTTCGCGTGGGCGCTCGTCGCCGGTCAGGGCGGCCTCGACCAGGCGTGGTCCTGGATCCGCGAGCTGCCGCTGATCTTCCAGCTCATCGTGGGCGTGCTGTTCCTGCCCGTCGTGGCCGGGCTCTGGATCTGGGAGAGCACGTGGCCGCTGGTCATCCGCCTCGTCCTGGTCGGCGGGCTCGCGATCTTCAACCTGTACCTGTTCTTCCCGCGCGACGCGGTGGGGCAGGCCTAGGCAACCGGCGAGCGGGCCCGTTCCATCCCCGGGCCCGGCTCGCCCCATCATCCATCCGGCGGCCGCGCCGCCCACTCCCCGTACCATGGCGTCCATGGCGACGCGAACGAGCGCGGGGATCCTCTTCTACCGGCGGACCGGCGGTCGCCTGGAGTTCCTCCTCGCCCATCCCGGTGGCCCGTTCTACCGCGCACGCGACGAGGGTCACTGGTCGATCCCCAAGGGCGAGCCCGATGGCGACGAGCCGCTGCTCGAGGTGGCCCGGCGCGAGTTCCAGGAAGAGACGGGTCACCCGGTGCCGAACGGTCCCGTCACCGAGCTGGGCTCGATCGTCCAGAAGGGCGGCAAGGTCGTGCACGCCTGGGCCGTCGAGGGCGATCTCGACCCCGAGGTCGCGATCTCGAACACCTTCCAGATGGAGTGGCCGCCCGGATCGGGCCAGACCGGGACCTTCCCCGAGATCGACCACGTCGCGTGGTTCGACCCGACCGAGGCGAGGCGCCGCGTGAAGCCCACCCAGATCCCGCTGCTCGAGCGCCTGGAGGCCACCCTCGCCGACCCTGACTGACGATCCGCTCCGATCCGATCCGGGCGCACGCCGCATCGCCGAACCCGGTCGGCATCGATGGAGGCCGACATGGACACCTGGAAGTTCTTCGACATCACCCACCGCGATCACGTCGTGTGCAACCCGACGAGCATCGCCAAGTTCGACGAGCTCATCGAGCTCATCGATCTCTCGCCCCAGCCGCACGTCCTCGACATCGCCTGCGGCAAGGGCGAGTTCCTGCTCCGCCTGGCCGAGGCGCCGTCGGCACGCTCCGGCGCGGGGTTCCACGGCGTCGGCGTCGACATCTCGCCGTTCGGCATCGCCGAGCTGCGCGCCGCGGCGGACAGCCGCGTCCCCGCCGCGAAGTTCGAGCTCTTCCAGATGGACGGCGCCGACTTCCGACCGGCGCCCGGGACGTTCGATCTCGCCTGCTGTCTCGGGGCGAGCTGGACCTACGGCGGCCACCGTCCGACCCTCGAGACCCTCCGCGAGGCGGCTCGCCCCGGCGGCCACGTGCTCGTCGGCGAGCCGTTCTGGCGCTCGAAGCCGGATGCGGCCTACCTCGCCTGGTCGGGGCTGACGCGCGACCAGTTCGGGACGCACGAATTGAACGTCGACGCCGGCGTGCAGGCCGGGCTGGTCCCGATGCTCGCGCTCGTGAGCAACGGGGACGAGTGGGATCGCTACGAGACGCTCCAATGGCGCGCCGCGGCCCGCTATGCCGCGACGCATCCGGACGACCCGGACCTCCCGGAGCTGCTCGAACGCGTCGAACACGGGCGGCACGAGTACCTGCGCTGGGGCCGGGAGACGCTCGGCTGGGCGCTCTACCTGTTCGGGCGGCCGGCCTCCGGCTAGCGAGCCACCCGGGCGCGCTCGACGGCGTCAGCCGGGCGGCGGCGAAGCCTGCGATGCCGGGCGCTCGCGCGTCCGCCCGACCACGAGTCCCGGCAGCCCGAGCGCGGAGCCGAGCAGGACCACCGCCACCGGCAGCGTGACCGCCGACAGCAACGCGCCGACCGCGGCCGGGGCGCCGAGCAGGGCCGCGGCCCGGAACGTGCCCGACAGCGCCAGGACGTCCCCCTGCTCGTCCGGCGTCGCCGCGAGGCTCGCCATCGCGGGGGCGAGCGTCGTGATCGTGCCGCTGGCGACGCCGCCCACGATGAGCAGCAGGGCATAGCCGGCGATGGCGGCCGGCGCGACGGCGAGCCCGGCGAGGGTCGCGGCCGTGGCGAAGGACCCCATCTGGACGGCGCTCCGGATGCGTCCCGTCGAGAGGCGTCGCAGGACCAGGATCCCGACGATGGACGCCCCCTCCGAGAGCGTGATGAGCCAGCCGATGCCCTGCGGCCCGACCGCGGCGCCGACGAGGATGACCGGGATGTACGACCCCAGCATCGCCCACCAGCCGCCGCCGACGACGCTCGCCCAGCAGGCGATGTCGACGCCGTCGCGCCGGAGCAGCCGCGTCGTCCCCGCCGACCGGCGCCGATCGTATGCCGGCAGGCGACGCAGGACGGGCGTGCCCGCGGCGGCGAGCGCCGCCCCGACCGCCGCGGCCGCGATGGCGACCGGGAGGCCGAAGACCGCGAGCGTGCCCGCGACGACCGGCCCGACGAGGGTGCCCGCGTTGCCGGCGATGTTCAGGTCGACGAGCCGGTCCACGGCGCGACCGCCGGCGCGGACGGCATGCGTCTGGCTGCTGGTCCAGAAGATCGCGCGGGCAGCACCCTGGAGGAGCTGCGCCAGCACGAAGACCGCGACGGCCGTCGAGACCAGCAGCATCGCGAAGGCCGAGAGCATGAGCAGGCTCGCGACCGCGGTCAGGGTCCGGTCGGCGAACCGGCCGAGCAGCCAGGGCAGGGCGAGCCGGAAGCCGAGCTGGCTCGCCGCGGAGGTCGCCGCGAGGAACCCGACCGCCGCGGCGTCGTAGCCGGCATCGAGCGCGAGCAACGGGATGGCGACCGTCGCGACGCCGAGGCCGACCGAGAACGCGAAGACGACGACGAGGCTGGCGACGCGGTCGACGGTCACCCGGCTCGAGTTCGGTCGAACTGGTAGGTGGCCAGGAGGCGGAGGGTCTCCCCGGCGCCGAGCATCGCCAGGCCGTCGGGTTCGCCGTTCAGCAGCCGCCGGAGCGCCTGCGGCGCGTGGGTCTCGGGCTCGATCGCCACCGCGTCGACCGTGTGCGGGCTCGCCGCCACGATGAAGGTGGTCGGCGACACGGTGCGCATCGTCATCCGGACCCCGATCTCGTGCCAGTGGATCTCGACGGGCGGCTCCGTGATCGACGCCCAGGTCGCGTCGAGGTCGTCGGCCATCGGCCCGATCTCGCGCAGGTCGTACGGACCGCGGACCGGCTCGGGCACCGGCGTCGTCGCCATGTTGTCGGTGTAGACCGCGTCGCCCCGGATCGCGACATGAAACGGCCGGCGGAACCACGGATGGATCCCGATCCCCGCCGGCATCGCGTCGGCGGACCGGTTCGTGACGGTCATCTCGATCGAGAGCGTCCGGTCGGCGACGGCATAGCGGACACCGGCCTCGTACGCCCAGGGCCAGCCATCGCCGTCGCCACCGCCGCGGACCGTGAACCGGCCGTCGCCCGCCGCGTCCCACGGGCGCAGGTAGACCTGGCCGTGGATCGCGGTCCCGTCGGGGAAGTTCGAGCCCAGGGACACCCGGTGCCCGGCCACGTCGATGGGCTCGGCCTCGATGCGGTTGCACCACGGCGTCATGACGTACCCGCCCCAGAAGAACGGGTCGTCGCGGTGGGCGGCCGGGTCGTCCGGGGTCCGCAGGAGGTCGTGCCCGAACGCGGTCAGCCGGTGCAGGCGGGCGCCGAGCTCCGGGATGACCTCGACCCCGACCTCGCCGTCGGTGATCCGCTCGATCACGGGCGCAGCCATCAGGCGACCGTCATGACGCGGTCCGGCCGGAGCAGGAACGGCGGCAGGTAGGCGGGGAGGTTCGAGAAGGGGAGGACGTCCGGGTGCAGGTCGATCCCGAGCGCCTCGCCCATGAACCGACGCCGTGCCTGGATCCTGCCCCACGCGCCCGGGTAGCGGGTCGCGAACGTGTCGCGCAACCCGGCGTCCGCGAGCGCGATGCCGTCCTCGATGTTCGTGGTGAAGTAGTCCGTCCCGGTCGCCGGGATGATGTCGACCTGGAGCGCCATCCCCGAGCGCAGCTCGACCGTCGAGCCCGGTCCGACCGGGGAGTTCACCCACTCGTCGAGGTGGAGCTGGTGCCCCGGGTTCAGGAAGATCCCGAAGAACGGGTCGCCGAGGTTCCGGTCGATGATCGCCTGGAGGGTCCCGCCGGTCTGGCCGACGTGCAGCGCCTCGTACCACTCGACCACGGCCGTGAAATACGGGGCGACGAGCCGGTCCACGTAGTCCCCGATCCCGGCCGGGAGCTGGGTCGCGTCCTCGGCGACGAACCCGGCCCGGCACGTGAGCGACCCCCAGATCCCGAACGCGGTGGTGAAGCGGTCGCCCAGCTCGATCCGGCGATCCGATGGGCTCAGCAGGCCAAGGGTGGCGCGCGGGCCGGCCGTGAGCATGAGATGGCACGACAGGGGCATGCCGTTCCAGCCGAGGAGGCGGACCGCCTCCGACTCGCGCAGGCCGGGCTCGAGCCCGGCCAGGAGCTGGCGGATCCCCTGCGACGTCTGGCAGGCGGCCCACTCGAACGCCGCGAGCTGATCGACGTCGTTGACGATGCGGAGCCCGTCGGCGGGGTCGATGAGCAGGTCACCCGCGTTCTCGACGAGCCCGGACGACCCGACGAGCCCGCGCAGCTCGTCGACGATGAAGGCCGGGACCTCCATGGTCTCGCGACGCGCGTAGGTCTTCCAGCCGAGGACGCCGACCCGGCTCCCGGCACGGATCCCCTCGCCGGCGAGGATCTCCCCGAGCGGCCGCGACCGGTCGCGTGGCTGGCTCGGGAGGCTCAGGTCCTGGAACCGGTGGCGCTCCATCGGCAGGGGCGCCGCGCCGGCCATCCCCCAGCACTCGTTGCCGACGAGGATCGCCGGCAGACCGGTCGGTCCGAGCACGAGCACCGCCTCCTCGAACCGTGGGTCGAACCCGGTCAGGAAGGCGAGGTTCGCGCTGTGCTCGCGGTCCGCGTACACCACCAGCCGGTCGTACGCGCGCGCCTCCGCCCGGGCGCGGAGCTGCTCCACGCGCCCGGCGTACGTCTCCGGCGGCAGCTCCGGGCGCTCGTCCGGGACCCCGAACTCGGGCAGCTCGATCGTCTCGAGACGGGCGCTGGTCATCGACGCGCACTCATCGGGCCGGCGGCGCCCATGGCGAGGCGGCCGTCGCGCCTCGCGCGATGTCGACGAACTGATCCGCGGCGACCGTCATCCACGGACCGACCTCGCCGTCCGGCCACGTGACCCGGACGTCGGCCGCCTGGGCGTCGCCGAGCCCGAGGTGTGTCCAGCCGAGCTGCCCGCCGGCGTGACCGCCACCGATGACGACCTCCCGCCGCGCCACCGTGTCGGCGACCTTCGTCTCGATGACCGAGCCGATGGCGTCCCGGTTCGTGCCGTCCTGATGCAGCCGGACCCCGAGCCAGCTCCCCAGCGGCGCCGGGGCATCCGCGGATCCGGATCCGACGTTGCGCCACAGGCGGGCCGGCGTCCCGAGGTTGGCGACGACGAGGTCGAGCAGGCCGTCGCTGTTGAAGTCGGCCAGGGCAGCACCGCGTCCCCGGTCGAACGACACGATCCCGGCCTCCTCGGAACGCTCGAGGAACATCCCATCCGGCTGACCCAGGAACAGGTTGTTCGGGTCCTTCTGGGCGTAGTCCGGGATGACGTTGACGTTGCCCTTGGTCACGAGCAGGTCCATGTAGCCATCGTTGTTGACGTCCTCGAACTCCGGATGCCACGACGTCGACGGGAGCGGATCGCCGCCGACGACCGGCCGGGTCGCCTCGATGCCGTGTTTGAGCGTCTCGCCATGGTAGGCAGGCGAGGACGGCCCCGCGACGAGCGTCTGGAGGGTGTTCGCGCCCTGGCTCGTGAGGTAGACCTCCGGATAGCCGTCGCCCGTCACGTCGTAGCTCGCGATGCCCATGCCCCACAGCCGGACCAGGCCCCAGCCGTCCGCCGCGTCGTAGGCTCGCGGCGCCACGCCGGGCTCGAAGCGCCAGAGCTGTTCGCCGCCGACCTCGTTGTCGTAGTACTGCCGGTCATTGCTGATCCGCAGGTCGCGTCGTCCCGATCCGTCCCAGTCGCTGAAGAGCATCGAGAGTGGACAGTACCCGGGCGACAGCGGCGTCATGGGCGCGTACCGCGTGCCGGACGCATCCGGCCGGAAGACCTCGTTGGCCGGGCAGACGTACGTCCCGTCCGCTTGCGTCTCGACATAGTTGCCGAACGCGAGCGTCGGCAGGCTCGCGCTGCCTTCCCACGTCGCACTGAACGCCGACGTGTTCCCCGGCGTCGCCGCCAGGCCCCAGACGTCGTTCGCCTTCTCGAAGCGGCAGTCGCCGAGGCCGCGCAGGAGCTCCGGCCCTCCGATGTGCAGGACCGCGAGGTCGACGTTCCCGTCGCCGTCGATGTCGATCGGGTAAGCGCCGGTCACACCCGTGAGATCGGTCGCCGGGGACGCCACAGGCGTGAACCGCAGGGCGCCGCCGGTCGGGCTCTCGTTGCGGAAGAGCGCGGCCGGGTTGCCGCCGCCCGCCAGGTACACGTCCGGACGGCCGTCGCCGTCGCAGTCGAAGACGGCGACGCCTCCGCCGGTATCGAACGTGTCATCGCCGCCGTAGGTGTGGGCGAGCCCCGCGACCGCGGTCCCCTCGACATAGCTCGGGGCGCCCAGCGCGCCGCCGCCGCGAAGGGGCCCGACGGTGACGAGGAGGATGCCGGCGACCACGGCCAGCGCGAGCCCGATGGCCAGCCCGACGACGATCGGCGTCCGGCGTCGGCGCGGTGCGGAGGCCTCGGGACCGATCACGGGCGGGATGGTATCGCCCATCGGCGCGCGTGGCGCCGGGCGGTCAGCAGCCGGGCGCTCAGGCGCCGGCCGCGAAGATCGCGTCGATGACCCGCATGTTCGCGACGGCATCGTCCGGCTCGACGGGCAAGGGGACCCCGTCGAGGACCGCGTCGGCGAAGCGATCGGCCTCGCAGGCGTACGGGTCGGCCACATCGAACACGATCGTCTCGGTGGCCGGGGCGACGGGCGCGTCGCCGCCAGCGGTCAGGAAGATCCGCGTGGGCCGATCGGGCGGGATGTTGAACGGGATCTCGATGGAGATCCGGCCGTCGGTGCCGTAGATGTCGACCCGCTGGTCCGTCTCGGTGCGCGTCGAGCAGGTGAACGTCGCGACCCCGCCCTCGAACTCGAGGATGGCGCTCGTCGTCGTGTCGACGCCCAGCCCCCGATCGCGGGTGATCGTCGCCTGCACCCCCGTCGGCTCGGAGCCGAAGAGCATCCGCGACAGGTTCACCGAGTAGCAGCCGATGTCGTAGAGGGCGCCTCCGCCCATCTCGGCGACGTTGCGGATGTTCGCGGGGTCGTCGTTGTGGTACGAGAACCAGCTGTCCACGGCCTGGAGGCGGCCGATGCGGCCGGACGCGACGAGCTCGCACGCGGCGATCCACGATGGGTGCTGCCGATACATGAACGCCTCCATGAGGAGGACGCCCGCCTCGCGCGCGGCATCGACGATCGTCTGGGCCTGCGCCGCGTCGAGCGCCAGCGGCTTCTCGCAGAGCACGTGCTTGCCGGCCCGCGCCGCCGCGATGGCCCACTCGGCGTGCAGGTGGTTGGGGAGCGGGATGTAGACCGCGTCGATCCCGGGATCGGCGAGCAGCGCCTCGTACGAGCCGTGCGACCGCGGGATCCCCAGTCGTGCCGCCGCCTCGGCGGCTCGCCCGTCCTCGCGCGACGCGATGGCCGCCACCTCGCTGCGCGGCGAGCGGCGCATGCCGGGGATGACCTTGCGAAGGGCGATGTCGGCGGTCGAGAGGATGCCCCAGCGAACACGATCGGTCGTCGGACTCATCCCCATCCTCCTCCTCGATGCGCTTGACGCGCGGTCCGGCCGCCCCGCGTCGGCCGGCACCCGGGGGGACCTGTCCTCCGAACCTCGACTTGACACGACCCGACCCCTTGTACGAGTCTGGCACAAGTTTGCAAGAAAGGATCACAAACCGTGCGAGTCGGCCGCGTCGACATCGGCCAGCGAAGCGAGACCGCGCACCGGGCCAATCTGAGCGCCATCGTCCGGGGCCTCCATGAGCGGGGCCCGGAGTCGCGCTCGGAGCTGGTCGCCGCGACCGGGCTGACGCGCAGCGCGATCCGCACCCTCGTCGGTGAGCTCGCCGGCGCGGGGCTCGCCACCGAGGAGCTCCCCGTCCGGCTCGGGACGCCGGGTCGCCCCTCGCCGCTCGTCCGGCTCATCCCCAACGGGGCCGTCGTCCTCGGCCTCGAGATCCTGGTCGACTCGATCGCGGCCGCGATCGTCGGGCTCGGTGGCGAGACCCAGGCCCGGATCCGGATCGACCGACCCCGGCGACACCTCGCCGTCGACGACGTGGTCGCGGACCTCGCCGCGCTCGCCCGCGAGCTGCGGGCCCGCAACGACGGCCCGATCATCGGCATCGGGGTGGCGGTCGCGGGGGTCGTCCGGCAATCCGACGGCCTGGTCTCGATGGCCCCGAACCTGGGCTGGGTGGACGTCCCGCTCGGAGCCAGGATCGCGAGGGGCCTGGCGATGGCGGTGCCGATCGTCGTCAGCAACGATGCCGACGCGGGGATCTTCGCCGAGCATCGTCGCGGCGCCGCCGTCGGCGTCGATGACGCACTCTTCGTGTCCGGCGAGGTCGGTGTCGGAGGCGGGGCGATCGTCGGCGGCCTGCCACTCGTCGGTCACGGCGGGTTCGCCGGGGAGATCGGCCATATGACCGTCAACCCGGATGGCGCCGTGTGCCGCTGTGGCTCGACGGGCTGCTGGGAGACCGAGGTCGGCGAGGGCGTGCTCCTGACCCGGGCGGGCTATCCGCCCGACGCTGGCCGGGCCGGGGTCGATCAGGTGCTGCGTGATGCCGCCGACGGATCGCCCGCGGCGCTGGCGGCGCTCGCCCACGTCGGGCGCTGGCTCGGCATCGGCATCGGCGCGCTGGTCAACATCCTCAACCCGCGGATGATCGTGCTCGGTGGGCTGAATGCCCGGACCTACCCGTTCGTCCGCGAGATCCTCGAGGCGGAGATGGCCCGGCACAGCCTGCCGGCCTCACGGGCGCAGGTCCGGATCGTCCCCGCGGCACTCGGCGTCGACGCGCCGCTGATCGGCGCCGCCGAGCTCGCGTTCGAGCCATTGCTCGAGGACCCGGCCGCCTGGTTCGCGGGGCGCGAGCCCGCCTATCGACTGGAGAGCGCCTGATGCCCGGGGGAGGGTCGTCACGACCGTTCGTCGTGCACGACTCGCAACGCTCACACCGATCCTATGAAAGGGGTTGCCTAACGATGTAGCCTACGGGCCGGAACTAGCGCGTTCCGGGGGAGCTTTCATCGCGACGAACTCGAGGAGGAGAAACCGCGCATGGATATTCGAAGGCTTGCCTCCCTATTGGGGGCGACGGCCATCATCGTGGCCGCATGCTCGAACTCCGGGGCGTCAAGCGCTCCGGCCAGCACCGCCCCATCGGCGGCGCCGGCGAGCGCACCCGCGGCCAGCGCGCCGGCCAGTGCTCCCGCGAGTGCCGCGGCAGCCTGCACCGTCGGCGTGTCGTGGAACAACTTCCAGCAGCCGCGCTGGGCGGCGCACGACAAGCCGGGCATCCAGTCGACGGTCGAGGCCGGTGGCGGCACGTACATCGATGCCGACGCCAACCTCGTCAACGAGCAGCAGGCCACCGACATCGACACGATGATCTCGAAGGGCGCCAACGTCCTGATCGTCCTCGCGCAGGACACCAAGGCCGTGCTCCCGTCGATCCAGAAGGCCAATGACGCCGGCGTCAAGGTCATCGCGTATGACCGCCTGATCGAAGACCCGAGCGTCCTGTACATCACGTTCGACAACGTCGGCGTCGGCAAGGCCGAGGCTGATGCGGTCCTCAAGAAGGTCCCCGAGGGCAACTACGTCCTGATCAAGGGCGACCCGGGCGATCCCAACGCGAAGACGTTCCTGCCGCAGGGCTGGGACGAGGCCGGCCTCAAGGCCGCCGTCGACTCGGGCAAGATCAAGATCCTCGGCCCGGCTGACGGCACCTACACCGACGCCTGGAAGACCGAGACCGCGCAGAAGAACATGGAAGCGATCATCGACAAGGCCGTCGCCGACGGCACGAAGATCGACGCCATCCTCGCCGAGAACGACAGCACGGCGCTCGGCGTCGTGGGCGCGCTCACCGGCAAGAGCTACGGCTACCCGCCCCTCAGCGGTCAGGACGGCGACCCCGCCAACCTGAACAACGTGGCGCTCGGGAAGCAGTACGTCGACGTCTGGAAGAACGCCAACGAGCTCGGCAAGGCGGCCGGCGCCGCAGCCCTCGCCCTGTGCGCGGGCGGCGACATGGCCTCCCTGACGCTCCAGGACGGCCTGGTCGACCCGGCGGTCGCCCCGGTCGCGGGCCTGACGGCACAGCCGTTCACCACCCCTGGTGGCAACTCGGTCAGCTCGTTCATCCTGCAGCCGACACCGCTCACCGCGGACAACCTCCAGCTGGCCATCGACGGTGGCCAGATCACCAAGGAGGATCTCTGCAAGGGCGTTGACGCCGCGACGGCGCCGGCGGCCTGCAAGTAGCGGTCGCCGACCGCTGATCTAGCCATCACGCCTGCGCCCCCGGGTCCCCCCGGGGGCGCAGGTTCGTTCTACTCTTCGTTCCTCAACGCCCACGACCAGGAGGGCCGTCGTGACGAACGTGGCCGACGCGGCGCCGGTTTCCGGTCAGGTCTCGCCGCCAGCCAGGACCTCGGTCCGGGGCCTCTTCGCGCAGACGGAGATCGATCTCCGTCTGTTCGGCATGCTGATCGCGTTCATCGTCATCCTGCTGACGTTCCACGTCATCAGCGGTGGCAAGCTCATCTCGCCGACCAACATGACGACGATGGCCGTGCAGGCCGCCGGGATCGCGATCATCGCGACGGGGATGGTCCTGGTCATCGTGTCGCGGAACATCGACCTCTCGGTCGGGTCACTCGTCGGCCTCATCGCCATGAGCTACTCGATCCTGATGACCGACTGGTTCCCCCATATCTTCGGTCTCGGTCCGAGCGTCCCGTTCCAGTGGGTACTCGCGCTGGGGCTCGGGATAGGCCTCGGGGCATTGATCGGCGCCCTGCAGGGATTCATCATCGCCTACATCGGCGTGCCGTCCTTCATCGTCACGCTCGGCGGCCTGCTCTCGATCCGCGGGCTCGTGTGGTACCAGTCGCAGGGCGCGGCGGTGACCGGCCTCGATCCGACCTTCCAGCTCATCGGCGGTGGCGCCCAGGGCTCGATCGGCGGGCTCATCACCTGGATCCTCGGCGGCATCGGCTGCGTCGCGATCATCTTCCTGCTGTTCAGCGGCCGCCGTCAGCGTCGCCGGTACGGCTTCCCGCTTCGACCCATGTGGGCGGAGGTCCTGATCGGGATCGTCGGCTGCGGGGTCGCCCTCGGGCTCGCCTGGTTCGCCAACAACAACTTCTGGCCCGTTGGGCTCGCGAACCGCATCGCGACCGAGCAGAACTGGGGGCCGGCACCCGAGGGTGGCTGGCACATCCCGGCCGGCTTCCCGTTCCCGATCGTCCTGCTCATCGGCGTCACGCTGGCGATGACCTTCATCGCGACGCGGCGCCGGTTCGGCCGGTACGTGTACGCCTACGGCGGCAACCCGGACGCGGCCGAACTCGCGGGCATCAACACCCGCTGGACGATCCTCAAGACCTACGTCGTGATGGGAATCCTGTGCGCCCTCGCCGCGGCGATCGCCGCGGCGCGCCTCAACGGGGCCACGCTCGACATCGGCGTCAGCTACGAGCTGTATGTCATCGCTGCCGCGGTCGTCGGCGGCACGTCGTTCGCCGGCGGCATCGGGACGATCCCCGGCGCGGTCATCGGGGCCTTCGTGATGCAGTCGCTCTCGTACGGCCTGAGCTTCATCGGCGTGAACTCGCCCGGCCAGAACGTGGCGGCTGGCATCGTGCTGATCGTGGCGGTCGGCCTCGACACCATCAACCGCCGACGCGGCGCCTGAGCGGCGAGGAGGAACGAACGTGACCGTCGCAGAGCGAACGCCGCTCGTCGAGATGAAGGACATCAGCGTCGCCTTCGGCGGCGTCCATGCCGTGCGCGACGTCAGCATCGACCTGATCGCCGGGGAGGTCATCGGCCTGGTCGGCGGCAACGGCGCTGGCAAATCGACCCTGATGCGGGTGCTGTCCGGTGCCCATCCCGCCGACAGCGGCGAGATCCGCGTGAATGGCGAGCCGGTGATGATCCGCAACCCGCGCGACGCGAAGGCGCTGAACATCGAGACCATCTACCAGACGCTCGCCCTGGCCGACAACATCGACGCGCCGGGCAACCTGTTCCTCGGCCGCGAGCTGACGACCCGGCTTGGCTCCCTCGACGACTCGAGCATGGAGTCGGAGACGCGCAAGATCATGGGGCGCCTGAACCCGAACTTCACCCGCTTCACCTTGCCGGTCAAGTCGCTCTCCGGCGGCCAGCGCCAGGCCGTGGCGATCGCGCGTGCGGTCTACTTCAACGCGCGGATCCTGATCATGGACGAACCGACGGCGGCCCTCGGCCCGGCCGAGACCGCGCAGGTCCGCAACCTCGTCCGGCAGCTCAAGGACGAAGGCATCGGCATCTTCCTGATCAGCCACGACATCCACGACGTGTTCGACCTGTCCGACCGGATCAGCGTCATGTACCACGGCCGGATCGTCGACACGGTCAACAAGGGCGACGTCACCGCGGACGACGTGCTCGGCATGATCATCCTCGGCAAGAAGCCCGACGAGGTGACCGAGAAGGACAAGGCCGCCATCGAGTTGCGCGGGTAGCTCCTGCGCGGCACGACGATCGTCTCGACGCGGCCTCCGAGAGGGTGAGGGTGGAGCAGCGGCGGGTCGCGCTCGTGACCGGCGGGGCACTGGGTCTCGGGCGCGCGATCGCCCTTCGACTGGCGGCTGGCGGGGCATCGATCGCTGTCGGCTACCACAGCCACCCGGCGGACGACGTGATCGCCGAGATCGAGGCGCAGGGGGGCGAGGCGTGCGCCGTGGCCCTCGATGTCACGGATCGCGCGCAGGTCGATGAGGCCGTCGCCGACCTGGTCGCGCGGCTCGGGCGGCTGGACGTCCTCGTCAACAACGCGGGCGGCCTGCTGGCACGGATCCCCATCGCGGACATGAGCGACGATCACTGGCACCGGGTCCTCGCGATCAACCTCACCGGCGCGTTCTACTGCACGAGGGCCGCGGCCCCGCACCTCGGGCCGGGCGGACGCATCGTCAACGTGAGCTCGTTGGCCGCGGAGAACGGCGGGGGACCGGGTGCCGCCGCCTATGCGACCGCCAAGGCCGGGCTCATCGGCTTCACGCGCGCGGCGGCCAAGGAGCTCGGCGCCAAGGGCGTCACGGTGAATGCGGTCGCGCCGGGCTTCATCGACGACACGCCATTCCACGCGACGTTCACGCCGGTCGAGGCGCAGCGCGCGATGGTGGCGCAGACCGCGCTCGGCCGGCCGGGCGACCCCGAGGACGTCGCGGCGGTCGTCGCGTTCCTCGCCTCACCCGACGCCGGGTACGTGACCGGGACGGTCACGGACATCAACGGGGGCAGCTACTACTCGTAGTCGTCGGCGACGCGATCCGGCCGGATGGCCTCACGCCTCCGGGTCGTGCGGGATGACGGCGCGCTCGTGCTCGTCGGCGCGGTCGGGGCCGACATCCTCCTGCGACGGCGGTCCTCGTAGCGAGGCCGGACGCGGCCCCGCGTGGTCAGAGCCGCCGGAACGTCGGCTCCAGCGCGGGATACAGCTCCCGATAGCGCTCGTGCGCTTCCGCGTACCGCGCGACATCCGCGCCGGGGGTCGCCACCGGCGTGACGCGGACGGTGGCCGCGGCCGCCTCGGCCACCGAGCCGAACCAGCCCGCCCCCACGGCCGCGAGCAACCCGGCCCCGAAGGCCGCGCCCTCGGCCGTATCCACCGTGGCGATCTCCGCGTCGAGGACGTCGGCGAGGATCTGGCGCCAGAGCGGGCTCACGGTCCCGCCCCCCGACGCGCGGATCTGGGTCGGCGCGGGCAGCCCCGCCGCGGTCATGAGATCGAGGCCGTCGCGAAGGCCGAACGCCACCCCCTCGAGCACGGCCCGGGTCAGGTGGCGGCGGTCGTGGCCGACGGTCAGCCCGACGAACGCCCCGCGCGCGTGCGGGTCCGGATGCGGGCTGCGCTCACCGGTCAGGTAGGGCAGGAACACGAGGCCGTCGCTCCCCGGCGGGACCTCCGCCGCGGACGCGACCAGGTCGCCGAACGCCACACCTGGCGCCAGCGCGTCGCGGAACCAGCGCAGGCTCCCCGCTGCCGAGAGCATCACGGACATCATGTGCCAGCGATCCGGCACCGCGTGACAGAACGCGTGCACGATCCCGTGCGGCTCGTGGATCGGGCGGTCGGTGGCCGCGAAGACCACGCCCGACGTCCCGAGTGACAGCGCCATCCGACCGGGGTCGATGACGCCCACCCCGACCGCGTTCGCGGCCTGGTCGCCGCCGCCCGCCACCACGGGGATCCCCGCGGCGAGACCGGTGGCCGCCGCGGCCTCGGCGGTCACCGTGCCGGTGATCTCGGGGCCCTCCCAGGTCCGCGGCATCCACGCCGGGTCGATCCCGAGGGCCGCGAGCACCTCCGGGGACCAGTCCCGGGCGGCGAGGTCGAAGAGCAGCGTCCCGGCGCCATCGGCCTTGTCGAGTCCGTACTCCCCGGTGAGCCGCAGCCGCACGTAGTCCTTCGGCAGCAGGACGTGGGCGATCCGCGCCCAGACGTCCGGCTCGTGATCGCGGACCCACACGAGCTTGGGGGCCGTGAACCCGGTGAGGGCATCGTTGCCGGTGATCTCGATGAGCCGCCCGGCGCCGACGGCCCCCCGGATGACGTCGCACTCCGCGGCCGTCCGCTGGTCGTTCCACAGGATGGCGGGCCGCAGCACGTCACCGGCGGCGTCGAGCAGGACCGCGCCGTGCATCTGTCCGGTCAGCCCGACCGCGACGACGTCGGCACCGGCGACACCGCTCGTCGCGAGCACCGACCGGACGGAACGGATCGCGCCGTCCCACCACAGCTGGGGCGATTGCTCGCTCCACATCGGCCGCGGGACGTCGAACCCGTACTCGGTGACGCCGACGCCGCGGACGGCGCCGGCCTCGTCGATCAGGACGGCCTTGGTCGCGGTGGTCGAGGCATCGATCCCGATGACGTACGCCATCGGGTCAGCGGCCGGCGCCCGTCTTCACCCGTGCGGCCTCGGTCGCCCAGATCGACCGGTTGACGACGTTCTCGAGGAGCTCCTGGTGACCGGACACCGGTCGGGGGTCGATCGCGCCGCTCGCGACCCGCGCCTCGAGCGTCTCGAGGGTCTCGGTCCCGGCGAGGATGGCCGTCCCGAGCGAGCCGTCCCAGCCGGCGTAGCGCCGGTCCTTGAGGCTCGCGAGCTCGCCCTGCTCGAGCAGGTCGGCGGCGACCAGGAGCGCCTGCGCCAGCGTGTCGAGGGCGCCGATGTGCGCGTGGAACAGGTCGGTCCGGTGCGTGCTCTGGCGACGGAGCTTGGCGTCGAAGTTGAACCCGCCGGGCGCGATGCCACCGTGGCGGAGGATCTCGTACATCGGGAGCGCGAGATCCTCGACGGAGTTCGGGAACTGGTCCGTGTCCCAGCCGTTCTGCGGGTCGCCGCGGTTGGCGTCGATGCTGCCCAGGACCCCGTTCGCGACGGCGAACGCGACCTCGTGATGGAAGCTGTGCCCGGCGAGCGTCGCGTGGTTCGCCTCGATGTTCACGCGGTACTCGCCCTCGAGCCCGTGCTTGACGAGGAAGCCGTGGACCGTCGCGGTGTCGTAGTCGTACTGGTGCTTGGTCGGCTCCATCGGCTTGGGCTCGATGAGCAGCTGGCCGCCGAACCCGATCCGCTGCTTGTGCTCGGCGACGAGGTGGAGGAAGCGTGCCAGCTGGTCGCCTTCGCGCTTGAGGTCGGTATTGAGCAGGGTGTCGTAGCCCTCACGGCCGCCCCACAGGACGTAGTTCTCGCCACCGAGGCGCTTGGTCACCTCGAGCATGTGCTTGACCTGCGCCGCCGCGTAGGCGAATACCTCGGGATCGGGGTTGGTGGCGGCGCCGGCCTGGTAGCGCGGGTGGGTGAACAGGTTGGCCGTGCCCCACAGCAGCCGGACGCCGGTCCGCTCCTGGTGGGCCAGCGCGTCGTCGACCAGCGCGTCGAGGTTCGAGCGGAACGTGGCGAAGCTGTTCCCCTCGGGCGCGACGTCGCGATCGTGGAAGCAGTACCAGGGGATGCCGAGCTTGGTGAAGAACTCGAACGCGACGGTCATCTTCGTGCGCGCGGCGGCCATCTCGTCGCCGGCGCCGCTCAGCCACGGGCGATCCATCGTCCCCGCGCCGAACATGTCGACACCGGGCCACGCGAACGAGTGCCAGAAGCAGACGCCGGGTCGGAGGTGATCCTCCATCCGCTTGCCCAGGACGAGCCGGTCGGGCTCGTAGACCTTGAAGGAGAGCGGGTCGGTCGATCCGAGCCCACCGAACGGGATCGGCCCCGCAACGTCCGAGAAGAAGTCCTCGCTCACGCCCGATCCCTCCTGCTCCGACCTGCTCCGGCTCGACCGGCGACGGTCACCGGATCGTAACGATACCCGCTGGCCGTCCAGCATAGCGCAGTTTTGTACGAGAGGAACACAAACCGCCGACGACCCGCCCGGCGAGCGCCCGGGCTCAGGGTCGGTGTGGCGAGGGGCGCCGGGCGACCAGCTCGTCGACCCACTCGCGGAGTCGCCCGAGGTGCTCGGCGTAGTGGTCCACGCCGGACTTGCGGATCCACCATGCGGCGTCCTCGGTCGGCTCGCTGAGCTCGGTCCAGGCCTGGATCATCCGGGTCCGGCCGGCGCACGCCTGCACCCACGCGACGGCCCACGGCTGATCGCCCATGGCGGCGAGGAAGGTCGCGTTCATGGCGTCGATGTCGATGTCGTGGCCCTCGTACGTCCCGGCGCGCATCCGCTCGAACTGGACGGCCGCCTCGGCGAGCCACGTGCCGAGATGGGCGGCGACGTCCCGGACCGTCCAGCTCGGATCGTGGTAGTAGCCGGGGACGAGGCACTCGTCCACCGTCAGGGATCGGACGAGCCCTTCGAACACGTACCAACCGCGGCGCTCGGCCTCGATGTCGGCCGCGTAGGGGTGTCCCAGCGGGGCCATCGGGGTCTCCGGGGTGATCGCGATCGGCGGATCGGTGTCGGTCACGAGGCCAGCTCGAGGACGATCTCGTCGACGAAGCACCAGACCCAGTCCTCGCCCGGTTCGAGCGAGCGGACGATCGGGTGGCCGACGGCCTTCGCGTGCTTCGATGCGTGGCGGTTCGGCGACGAGTCGCAACAGCCGACGCTGCCGCACGTCAGGCACATCCGCAGGTGGACCCACCAGCCGCCGATGCGCAGGCAGTCCTCACAGCCCGCGGAGGAGGAGCTGACGTCGCGGATCATGTCCAGGTGGGTGCAGGGTGGCGTGGGCGCGGCCATGCTCAGCTTCGGTCCTTGGGGCGCGGCGGTGAGCCCTCCGCGATGCGCATACCTTACCAACGTGATCGGCGACCCGGCGCCCGACGGTTCCCCGGTCCGGCTGCGGTCAGGCGGGGACGACGACGACCTGGCAGGCTGCCGTCCGCGTCACCTGCGACGAGACGCTGCCCAGGAAGAGCCGGCGCAGGTTCGTCCGCGGGCGCGACCCGAGCACGATCACGTCGGCCTCCTCGGCGCTCGAGGCCTCGACGATGGACTCCGCAGGGTCCCCTTCCCAGATGAGGTACGTCGCGGACACGCCCGCGTCCTGCGCGCGTCGGACGATGGCGCGGACGCCTGCCTCGAGGCGGCTCCGCTCCTGGTCGACCCGGCGCGTCCGGCCGCCGGGCAGGTGCAGGTTCGAGGGGTCGACCACGCTGAGCACGATCAGGCCCGCGCCTTCGGAGGCGGCCAGGTCGATCGCCTGCTTGATGGCGCCTTCCGACGCGCTCGTGAGATCCACGGCGAGCAGGACCTTGCGGACCGGCTCGGCGTTCGGGTCTTCCATGGTCCGATGGTCGCGGCCGGGGGCACACGGCCCAAGGTCCATGCGGCAGGTCTGGGGGGGCCGAGCGGCCCCACCGCGCGGGACGTCGGCGAGGCGCCCTCTGCTACGCTCGACCGGTGAGTGTCACCGATGGGCCAGCGACGCCAGCGCAGGTCTACGAGGGGCTCGACGCCGCCACGCGGGCGATCGCCGGGCTCGTCTCCGTGGACGAGGGGCTGCAGGTCATCGTGGACCAGGTCCGCCCGCTCGTCGGCGCCCGCTACGCGGCCCTCGGCATCGTGGATGGGCACGGGGTCATCGAGCGCTTCATCACCTCCGGAATGGACGACGCGACCCGGGCACGGATCGGACCGCTGCCCCGGGGCCACGGGTTCCTCGGCCTGATCATCCGCGAGGGCCGGTCGTTCCGGATCCCGGACATCGCGGAGGATCCACGACGCTACGGCTTCCCCCCGAACCACCCGCCGATGCACAGCTTCCTCGGGGTGCCGGTCACGGTGAAGGGCCGCTCGGTCGGCAACCTGTACCTCACCGACAAGGCGGGCGGGCAGGCCTTCTCCAAGGACGACCAGGATCTCGTCGAGACCTTCGCGCGCCATGCCGCGATCGCGATCGAGAATGCCCGGCTCCACGAACAGGTCCAGCGACTCGCCGTCGTCGATGAGCGCGAGCGCATCGGCACGGACCTGCACGACGGCATCATCCAGAGCATCTACGCGGTGGGACTCTCCCTCGAGGACGTCCCGGAGCTCATGGAGGAGGACCCGGCGGAGGTCGTCCGCCGGGTGGAGCGGGCGATCGAGAGCCTGAACCTCACGATCCGGGACATCCGCAACTTCATCTTCGGCCTCCGACCCGAATTGCTGAGCGGGACGACGCTCATCACCGGCCTTGTGGCCATCGTGGAGGAGTTCCGCCACAACTCGATCATCGATGTCGAGCTGCTGGCGCCCGCGATCGACGTCGAACCGTCAGCGGACGCGACCGCGCACCTGCTCGGGATGGTCAACGAGGCCCTTAGCAACGTCGCCCGGCATTCGCGCGCGTCGCGAGCGCTGGTGGTCGTGACCCTCGACGAGGCTGACGGGCTGTGCATCTCCGTGACCGACAATGGCCACGGGTTCGAAGCGTCCACCGCCACGGGCCTGGGCCATCAGGGGCTTGCCAACATGCGCTCACGCGCGGCCGGCATCGGTGCGACCATCGCCATCGACAGCGCCACGGATGGCACGACGGTCCGGATCGTCCTTCCGAACCACGGATCGGCCGGCGACCATGGGAGTGAACAGCGATGACCGACGCGAGCGGACGACCAGCGCGGACCCTGACCCTCCTGGTCGTCGACGACCACGAGGTCGTCCGCCAGGGCCTGTCGGCGATGCTCGATCGACGACCGGGCTTCCAGGTCGTCGCCGAGGCCGCGAACGTCGCCGAGGCGCTCGATGCCGCCCGCCGCTTCCAGCCGGACCTGGTCGTCATGGACGTCCGGCTGCCGGATGGCTCGGGCATCGAGGCGTGTCGCGAGATCCGCGCCGAGCTGCCCGAGACGCGGGTCGTGATGCTGACCAGCTATCCCGACGAGGAGGCGGTGCTCGCTGCGATCATCGCGGGTGCGAGCGGCTACCTGCTCAAGCAGGTCCGCGCCCGGGACCTCGTGGCGGCGCTCGAGGCGGTCGGTCGCGGCGAATCGCTGCTCGACCCGGCCGTCACCGGCAAGGTCCTCGAGCGGATGCGACGGATCGCCACGTCCGATCAGCCCGATGAGCTCGCCTCGCTGACGCAGCAGGAGCGCCGGATCCTCGCGCTCGTCGCGGAGGGCAAGACCAACAAGGAGATCGCGGCCGAGGTCTTCCTCTCCGACAAGACCGTGAAGAACTACGTGAGCTCGATCCTCGCCAAGCTCAACCTCGAACGACGCGCCCAGGCTGCCGCGTACGTGGCCCGACTCAAGGACCACCCGGGGGGCTGACCCCGCGGTCGGGTACCGGCCCAGGCGCGCGGCCGACGGTCAGGCGGCCGCCGGCTCGCCGTGCTCGAACGCCGGCAGATGCGATCCCTTGATGACCCCGGAGCGGGCCAGGAACGTCGTCAGGAGGACCGCAAAGGCCGTCGCGACGAGGGCGAGGATCAGGGGCAGGAAGCGCTGCATGTCGGGTACCTCCACGTGGGGACCGCGCGTCGAGGTGCCGGTGGCACCGCGCGGGATCGTCGAGGCATAGCCTGGGGTGGCGGCCGCCGTAGCCCAAGCGCCAGTCGTCGTCGGCCCGCGGGCCATTCGGCCCCCGTCGCCTACAGGGTGTGGAATCGCTTCGCCGTGGCGGTCAGCTCGGCGCGGAAGTCGGGGTGCGCGATCGCGATGAGGGCCTCGGCCCGCTCGCGGAGGCTCTTGCCGAAGAGCTCGGCCACGCCCCACTCGGTGACGATGGTCCGGACGTGCGCGCGCGTGGTCACGACGCCGGCGCCCTCGTGCAGGCGTGAGCCGATCCGCGACACCGTCCCGCCCGAGGCCGTCGACGGCAACGCGATGATCGCCCGCCCCTCGGGGGCGAGGGCGGCGCCGTGGATGAAGTCCATCTGCCCGCCGACGCCGGAATAGAGCCTGTGCCCGATCGAATCGGCGACGACCTGGCCGGAGAGGTCCACCTCGATCGCCGAGTTGATCGCGACCATCCGCCGGAACGAGCGGATGACGTGGGTGTCGTTGGTGAAATCGACCGAGCGCATCTCGACCATCGGGTTGTCGTGGACGAACGCATACAGGCGCGGGGTGCCCATCATGAACGCGCTGACGATCTTGCCGCGGTTGCGCTGCTTGTAGGCGCCCGTCACGACCCCGGCTTCGACGAGGTCCACGACGGCGTCGGTGAACAGCTCCGTGTGGACCCCCAGGTCGTGCTTGTTGCCGAGGGCGAGCGCAGTCGCCGTCGGGATCGCCCCGATCCCGAGCTGGATCGTGGCCCGATCGGGCACGAGATCCGCGACGAACTCGCCGATCCGCCGCTCGACCTCGCCGATCGCCCCCCCGGGGACCACGTACGGCGGCTCGTCGACCTCGACGGCCAGGTCGATGTCGCTGACATGGATGAAGCTCTCGCCGAGGGTCCGCGGCATCGCCCGATTGAGCTGGACCACGACGGTCCTTGCGGCTCGGATCGCCGCCTGCATCGCCTCGACGCTCGTGCCGAGCGAGCAGAAGCCGTGCGCGTCCGGTGGGGTCGCGTTCGCGAAGACCACATCGAGCGGGAGCGCCCGGGACTCGAACAGGCGGGGGACGTCGGACAGGAAGATCGGGACGTAGTCGGCTCGACCTTCGTTGACGGCCGCTCGGGCGTTGGGCCCGATGAACAGGGCCCGATGACGGAAGTGCCCCGCCATCTCGGGAGCGAGGTGCGGCCCGGGTCCCTCCGTGTGGAGGTGGATGATGCCGACGTCGCGGAGTTCGGGCGCACGGGCCACGAGCGCGTCGAGCAGGATCGACGGCGTGGCGGCGGCGCCCTGCATGTAGAGCTGATCCTCGGAGCGCACACAGGCGGCCGCCTCCGCGGGTGACACGATCCGCATGTGCGAAGCGTACACGGCGCCGCGGTCCGAGCAGAGGTGCCACGCGGACCAGCGGAGCGTGACCCTTGGCCTGTGCATCGGGGAACCGCCAGGGGCCGCCGCCGGCCCGGTCAGCCGGTCCGGCCCGGGGTTGCGCTAGTCGCCGGAGTGGTGTCGCGCCTTCACCTCGAGCATGGCCGCATCGGCACGCTCGGTCAGCAGGTCGGTGGTGTCATCCGGCGCGAGTGCCGCCAGCCCGACGCTGATGCCGACCTGGGCATCCGCTTCGATCGCGATCCCGATGGACTCGAACCGACGCCTGGCCTCGATGATGTCGGTCCCGCCGAGTCCGCAGACGAACTCGTCTCCCCCGTAGCGCACGATCGGGTCGAAGGACCGAAGTCTCGTGCGGATCGCATGGACCACGCTCTGGAGGACACGGTCGCCGGCCGCATGCCCATCACGGTCGTTCACGGCCTTGAGCCGGTCGACGTCGACGAAGGCGAGGACGAACCGCCCATCGCTGCGTCGCGCCCGGTCGATCTCGTGGGAGATCGCGAGACGACCCATCTCACGGCGATACGCGCCGGTCAGCTCATCGAGATGCGCGGACCGCAATTCCGCCTCGAGCCGGGCCCGCTCACGCGCGGCGACCGCTCGATCGACGGCGGCCCGCTCGCGCTCCGCGGCGGCTCGGGCGCGATCGACCGCGGCCTTGGCAGCGAGCTCGTCCAGCTGCCGCAGCAGGGCCACCTCGGATTCGGATACGGCGGGCGCGTGGTCGGCCGAGGCCTTGTCGCGCGCGCGGCTTATCGCGTCGCGAGTGTCGGCGGTCCGATCGCGCTCGTCGGCGGTCCGATCGCGCTCGTCGGCCGTGTGATCGCGCTGGCGCGCCTCGGCGGAGCGCCTGAGGCGGCCCCGGATGCGGTCGAAGGTGTCCTTCGTGCGTTCTTCCCGGGAGGCGACATACGCGGCTTCGTCGGCCGACGACAGATCGGGATGCGCCGCGTGATCGCGGTCCGCAGCCTCCTGGTCATGGTCCGAAGCGCGCTGGTCCCGGTCGGCGGTGATCTGGTCACTCCCCGAGGCGGTCTGGTCCGTGTCCGAAGACGTCTGGTCGGCATCTGCCGCCGACTGGTCGGCATCGGCCGCCGATTGGTCGGCGCCGATCACCCGCTGGACGTCGTCCCCGGCCCTCCGAGTCTTGACCGTGGGGCCGCCGACCGGCTCGGGTCCATCTCCGTTGGTGCCATCGGTATTCATTTGTCGCCTCGGGCCGGCGCTGCGCGTGCCCGGCTGTGCGCGGATCAGCACGCGCACCGGATGCACCTTATCACCCGCGTCGAGTGTCGCCGTCGTGCGTCCGATCCGGCGCCTGGGCACCCCGATCCGAGACGCCATCGAGACGTCGTGACCGTACGCTGGCAGCGCTGGACGGGCGACCGCTCGTCGTCCGACCGTGAACGATCGGATCAAGGCCGCTACGCTTGTCGCAGGCGCGCAGGCAGGGTGGGACGGGCGAGGGGCACCCGACATGCACAGCACTCCGGGTCTGGCCAGGACATCCCGGTCGAGGTGGGTCCTCCCGAGGGCCTTCCGGCAGGCGTGCGACCCCTCGCCGGAGAGGGGGTGACGCCATGTCGGACCCGAGTCCGGGGGCGGCCGCCGGGCCGGGTCCCGACCGACTCCTCTTCAACGGCATCGATGCCGCGAGCGGCGAGTACGCCCTCCCGCCCCTGACCGCGGACGAGGTCAGCCGGATCGCCCTCGGCGATCGACTCGACAGCGACGAGATCGACGCCCTCCGAGTCAGGTTCAAGGCGGCCAGCACCGAGACGCTCGGGGTCGCGGAGGGTGTCGACACCGCCGACCTTTCGGAAGCCGGCTGGGGCGTGATCTTCGCCAAGGACGCCGACCCCGAGATCCGCAAGGCCCTCCGGCCGCTCCTCGACCGACGCCGGGCCGAGGCATCGTCGGTCGTGCCGCGCCGCTACCTCGAGCTCGCCGGTGACGACGGGTACCGCCCGGACGAGACCTACATCGCCTTCCTGGCACGCCACGGCCTCGCGCCCGGCTCTCCTGCCGACCCCGACAAGCTGCCGTACTTCCTGCTCATCGTCGGCGGCCCCGACACGATCCCGTTCCGCTTCCAGTACGGCCTCGACGTGATGTGCGCGGTGGGCCGGATCGAGTTCGACACGGTCGAGGGATACGCGCGGTACGCGCGCGCCGTCGTTGCGGCCGAGACCGCGCCGCCGGCCAAGCGCCGGGCCGTCCTCTTCGGCCCGCGCAACGCGGACGACCCGGCGACGACGATGAGCGCCGACCATCTCGTCGGCCCGCTCGCCGCGGCCCTGCCGGCCGCGGCGCCCCACGACTGGACGTTCGACTCGTTCATCGGGCCGGACCAGGCGACCAAGGCGACGTTCGTCGAGCTGGTGGCCGGCCCGCAGCCGCCATCCCTGCTGTTCAGCGCCAGCCACGGCATGGTGTTCGCGAACGGCGATCCGGCCCAGTCGCCGCATCAGGGCGCCATCCTGTGCCAGGACTGGCCGGGTCCGAAGCGATGGGTCAAGCCCATCCCGGCGGACTTCTACCTCTCGGGCGCCGACCTGCCGGACGCGACGGGTCCCGGTCCGATGATCGCGATGCTGTTCGCCTGCTACGGGGCCGGAACGCCACGCGAGGACGACTTCATCCAGACCGCGGGCGTCCCGAAGCAGATCGCGCCGAAGCCGTTCGTCGCCGGGCTGCCCAAGCGGATGCTCGGCCACCCGGCGTCCCCAGCGCTCGCGGTCGTCGGCCATGTCGAGCGGGCGATGAGCTACTCGTTCCTGTGGCCGAACGCGGGCGATCAGCTCGAGGTGTTCAAGAGCCCGCTCACCGCCCTCCTGGCCGGCAAGCGCGTCGGTGCCGCCATGGAGTACCTGAGTCGTCGCTACACGGAGCTCTCGACCGCCCTCGATGACGCGCAGGAGACCGCTCGCTTCGGCGACCGACCGGACCCGACCCAGATCGCCATGTTCTGGACCGCCCGGAACGACGCCCGGAACTACGTCATCCTCGGCGACCCCGCCGTGCGCCTCCAGGCGGCCGGCGCCCTGTGAGCGTCGAACCGTTCGACCTCCTCGTCCGGATCCGCGGGCGTGGGGGCGCGACGGCGTATCCGGTCGAGGCCGAGCTGAGCGATGGCAGCCGCTTCACCGGCTCCCTCACCATCGACCCGGCGGCGCCGGCACCCGATGGCCAGGACGAGGCGTACGGGCGCCAGCTGTTCGACGCGCTGTTCGCGGGCCAGATCCGGACGGCCTACGACAAGGCGGTCGCCGCGGCTCCCGGTGGTCTTCGGATCCGCCTGCAGATCGACCCGGAGGCGGTCGAGCTCGAGGTCATCCGCTGGGAGCGGATCTACCGCGAGCGGAACGGGACCTGGATCCCGCTCTCGACGGCGGGCGACACGCCCTTCTCGCGCTACCGGGCACGCCCGGCCGCGGAGCCGAGGCCGGTCGCCACCCTGCCGCTTCGCATCCTGCTGGCGGTGTCGAACCCGAAGGTCCTGCCGCCCGGGTTCCAGGCCGTCGAGGTCCATCAGGAGGTCAAGACCTTCTACGACGCCCTCGGTCCCGGGGCCGAGACCGATGAGGTCGATGTCACGGTCCTCGCCCGGCGCGCGGATCTCGGCCCGACGCTGTGCGCCCGTCTGGATGGGGGCGGCAACACGATCGTCGATGGCCGGACGACGCTGACGGAGTTCGTCCGACGGCTGGCCGGCAGCCACATCGTCCATTTCGTCGGTCACGGCAACCTCGCCGACGATCCCGACCCGGGAGGTGTACGGGAGGCCGCCCTCTTCTTCGAAGCGGACGAGGGCGACAAGTTCGACCCGGTGACCGGCGCGCAGCTCGTGACGCGGTTCGCGGCGGCCGAACCCACCCCGTCGCTGGTGTACCTCTCGGCATGCGAGAGCGGTCTCAGCGATACGGGCGGGCCCCACCCGTTCCTCGGGATCGCGCCGCGGCTCATCGACGCCGGGGTCGCGGCCGTCGTCGCGATGCAGGATCGCATCCCGGTCGAGGCGGCCGGGTCGATGACGACCGACTTCTACCAGACGCTGTTCTCGACCGGGCTGGTCGACGCGGCCGTCAACCGCGCCCGCTCAGTGCTCTTCGACGAGCAGTTGCCGGCCTGGACCATCCCCATCCTGTTCACGCGGCTGCACCGTGGCCGGCTCCTGGTCGAGCACGCGCTGGCCAATCGCGTCATCTCCGACGACGTGATGCTGCTGCCAGAGCCCGAGCACGGCGCCGTCGCCGATCGCGTGGCGTCCGTGCCGGTGCCGCACCTGCGGCCGGCGCCGGTCCTGCTCCTGCCGCGCGATTTCCCGGACCTGCTGGGCCGGGAGGACGACGTCAAGGGGGCCCTCGCTGCGGTGTCGGCCGGGTCGGTGGCGGAGTTCTACGGTCCCTCCGGCTCCGGCAAGACGGCCCTCCTGCGGTACCTGGCCAACCGTGCGGGCGCAGCCACCGGCGCGAGCGTCGTCCATATCCCGAACGGCGGCGAGCCGGTCCAGGACCTCCTCCAATACCTGTTCGACGCGCTCTACGAGGCCGACGCGTCGCTCCGGCCGACCGACGCCGACCTCCGGCGCTACCTCGCGGGGTGCGAGACGGTGATCGCCGTCGACGACGCCGACGTGCCGCAGGACGCCATCGGGAAGCTCGTCGAGCTCGTGCCAAAGGGCCGGTTCGTCTTCGCCGCGGTCGAGCGGAACCTGTGGGGCGAGGGAAGCGCCGAGGAGCTGGAGGGCCTGCGTGGCGATGCGGCCGTGCAGCTCTTCGAGCGAGGGCTCGGGCGCCACCTGACCGCCGATGAACGGCCCCAGGCCGAGGCCCTCTGCGCGTCGCTCGGCGGCATCCCGCTCCACATCCTCCAGGCGGCCGATCGGGTCGCCAAGGGGACGCTGACGCTCACGCCAGCGCCCGCTGCGGCCGCTGCGCCCACCACCCCAGCCGCCATGCCGCCACCGGCGACCGAGGCGCCGACACCGCCCGCCGCGCCCGAGGCGCCGACACCGCCCGCCGAGCCCGCCACGCCCACCACATCCCCGTCGCCGCCGGCGAGCGAGGCATCGCCCCCGGCCGCCACGATGCAGACGGGCGCCATCGACGCGTTGAGCGGTCCGGAACGCCAGGCGCTCGGCGTGATCGCGGCGGCCGGGGCCCCGATCCGGCTGGAGCGCATCGAGGCCGTCATCGGCCAGCCCGACGCGTCGGCGACGTGCGAATCGCTCCGCAAGGCGGGCCTCATCCGGACGGCGAGCCCTCGCTACACCCTGGCGGAGGCGCTGCCGCCGGGCTACGAGGTGTCCCTCGGCGTCGCCGACTGGCGGAAGCGTCTGCTCGCGCACCTGGTCAGATGGGTCGGCCAGAACCGTCGCTCCCCGGGCGTGCTCCTGCGGGACCTCGACGTCATCCTCGCCGCGATCGACCGCGCCGACGACGCCGCGGATGCGGCGCAGGTCCTCGAGCTCGCGCGGGGGACCGAGAGCGCCCTGATCCTCTCGAAGCGCTGGGTCCGCTGGGACGGCCTGCTCGACCGGGAGGCCACGCTCGCGGCCGCGACGAAGGACGATGCCGCTCTCGGCTGGGTCCGGCACCAGCAAGGCTCGCGTGCGCTCGCCCTGCGCGACGAGGACGCCGCGAAGGCCCGCCTGACGGAGGCCCTGCAGATCCGCGAACGCCTCGGTGACACGGCCGGCGCGGCGGTGACCCGCCACAACCTCCAGTTGCTCGGCGCGCTCCCGCCGCCCGATGGCGATCACGGCCGGGATCCGCATCGGGGCACCGACCCGCACCCGCCGCCGAGGTGGCTGCGCCCGCCCCTGGTGTTCGGCGTCGCTGGGGCCCTCATCCTCACCGGCGTCCTCGTTGCCAAGGTCGCGGTGGACGTCGTGCACAGCCGCACCGCCGAGGTCCCGGGGAACTTCGCCCCGCTGGCGCAGCTGGCGCCCGACCACCTCGAGCTCGGGACCGTGGAGATCGGCGGGTCGTCGGAGGCGGCCCTCGTGGTCACGAACGCGGGCAACGAGGACCTCACCGTCAGCGATATCGCGCTGGAACCGCCGGTCACGGACCTCACGATCACGACGGATTGCCTCAAGCCCGTGCCCGCCGACAAGAGCTGCGCGATCAGCGTCCTCTTCACGCCGACCGCCGCCGGCGACCGCGGCACGACCCTCACGTTCGACGACAACACCGCCGACGGCAGTCACGCCCTCCCGGTCACGGCTCAGGGCGCGACGCCGGCCGGGGTCCCGGCTCTGGAGATCAAGCCGCCGGCGCTCGACTTCGGCGTCGTCCCGCAAGGGACGGCGGCGCAGCAGGAGGTGGCCGTGGTCAGCTCCGGCACGGCCGACGTCCTGATCTCGGGGGTCGTCCCGCCCGACAGCGCCGACTTCGCGATCGTCGGCGACGATTGCTCGCGTCAGACCCTGACGCCGGGCAAGGGCTGCGCGATCCAGGTGGCCTTCCAGCCGTCGGGGCCGGGCGACCGGAAGGCGGTCCTGACCATCATCGATTCGACCGCGGAGGGACGACACGATATCGCCCTCATCGGTTCCGGCAAGGTCGGACTGCCCGATCTGCAGACCAACTTCGACCTCATGCAGGAGCCGTTCGTCGAGCATGACGGGAGCATCGTGGTCCCCGTCATCGTCGTGGTGCGCAACGAGGGTGACGCCGACGCTGCCCCGTTCTCGATCCGTGGCGAGCTCCTGGATCCGCAGGTCGACCAGACCCAGATCCTGCCGACGGGGCTCACCCCGGATCCGGACTTCGGGGTCGAGCCAGACGGCTTCGGTGGGGTCCGTACGACCGCCCCCATGCCGCCCGGATCGGCCATGAAGTTCACGGGCCGGCTGACCATCGGGCCCGAGCGCTCGGGGCGGACGATCCAGCTGTCGGTGGAAGCGGACAGCTGTCTCGGGCTGGAGATCTTCGACGACTTCACCGTCGCCCACTGCGCGATCGAGGAGTCGGACGAGAAGAACAACCGATCGAACGTCATCGACGTCCTGATGCCGGTGGTCGATATCATCACCGACGCCCCCACCGCCGTTCGCATCGCCGCTGTCGAAGGGGATGGACGATGAGCTACGAGATCGATCTCGGGCCGTGGGGCGTCGACCTCGATGACGCGGCCTTCGGCCGGGCGCTCGCGGCCCTCGGCGTCGGGCTCGGCGCCGCGCCTCCCAGGTCGTCGCTCGATGCCGCCCTCGACCGGGGCTCCGACGCGGACGGGCTTCGCGCCGTGCTCGCGGCCGGCGCGCCGACGCGCTGGGAGATCGCCCGGATCACGGCCGTGAAACCAGCGGCGCTCGCAGGGATGGCCGCGCGCCATCCCGCTGCACCGTTCGCGGCGGCCTGGGCGGCGGCCGTCGGGACGCCGGACACCGTCGACCTCCCTCGCCTCGCCATCGAGCGCTTCACCGACGAGATCGGACCGTACTACTGGCTGGCCGACCAGCTGGCGCAGCCGGGCGTCAACGCGTCGGCATCGGTGGTGGCCGGCGAGCTCAAGAGCGACCACGGCTGGCACTGGCCGCTGCGCATCGGGTTCTTCGACGACGCGGCGGGGGCGGCTTTCCGCGCTCGCATCAAGCCACAGGACTGGTCGTCGCCGCTGGCGCGTCTGGTCAGCATCGATGTCGCGGGCTCCGCGGACCTGCTGATCCTGCCCCAGGCGTTGCCCGACGCGCTCGCGAGGCTCGCCGCCCTGCGCGACCCGCTCGATGTCGGGTGCATCCTCAGTCTCGGCGGGCTGGCCGGCCGGTCGGACATGGCGGTCGCGGGGATCGTCGGGACGCTCCGCCTTGGGAGCCGGGGATGGGGCATGGCCATCGCCGACGTGTCAGCGGATTCCGCCGATGCCTGGATGTCGGACCTCATCGCCAACCTCGCGCACAACGCCACCTTCGACAGCGCCCTCCGGGCGTCCCTGGTGGATCGAGGGCGGGGTGTGCTGTTCGCCGAGCCGGCGGCACTCGCATCGTCGGTGGTCATGCACGCGGCGGCCCGGATGGCCACGGCGATGGCCGCTCCACTGCCGGAACCGATGCGCAAGCCGATCGATCTCGACGATCCGTCCTTCGCGCGGGCCGAGCCGCCGGAGCCGGTCGCGCTCCCGGGACTCGAGTCGTTCGGGCTACCCCCGCAGACGTCGACCGAGACCCTCATCGCCGAGGCCACGGATCCCGCGAACTTCGGGCACGAGGGCCAGGGCGCGACCGCCACGGCGGCGCTGGCGCACCGGTTGCGCGAACGCCGGAAGGCGGCGCCGCGCCGCGTCGAGCGCCGGTTCATCCAGGTCGAGATCCGGGAAGGCCCCCGGTTCGTCGGCCGGCCGCGACGGACCGCCCTGGTCGCCGGAACGCCGCACGCGATCGACGTCTGGGTCGGCCCCGTCAAGGTCCCGATCCACGAGGCTGCGCCGATCCACGGAGCGGACCCCGTGAACCTGAAGGGTCTACCGGATGATCGGCCCATCGAGCTCCGTGTCGCATTCGCGGAGCTCGATGGCGAACGGCGGACCCGGACCGCGACCATCGTCCTCCCACCGACCGGGGCCGCTCGACCGCATCGGTTCTTCTTCCAGCCCACGGCTCCCGGCATGTTCCGGGCGCGGATCATCCTGTCCTACAAGAACCGGATCCTCCAGACGGCCGTGTTGACCGCGCCGGTCAACGCCCCCAGCCGCGCTGCGGCGAGTGCCGCCACCCGAGGCGCCACCAGTCGCCGGATCGTGCTGAGGACCGAGGCCGTGGTCCGACCCGGACTCGCCGAGCTCAGGCACCGTCGGCCGTTCGGCGTGGCGCTCGTCCACAACCATGACGACGCCGGGACGCCGGGAGGCACCGCGCTCGCCGGCGGCCGCGCCGTCCCGCTCCAGCTCGGCGATATCGGCCCGACGGTCGACACCATCCGGTCACTCCTGAGCGATGCCGCCCAGGATCCAGCCTCGTACGGGCCGACGCTCGACGCCGACGCCACGGTGGCGCTGCTCTTCAAGCTCGCGCACCAGGGCGTCCTCCTGCGCGACGACCTGCTCGGGCGGCCCGCCATCGCCGACCTCGTCGCCGGCGCCGAGCGGATCCAGATCCTGAGCGCCAGCGCGAACGACATCCTGCCGCTCGAGTTCGCCTACGACTTCCCGACGCCGGCGCGACCACCCAAGCTGTGCCCGAACGCGAGGCAGGCGCTGCTCGACGGCCACTGCGACGGCCGGGACCACCACGAGGACGCCGAGGGCCACATCGACGTCGTCTGCCCGGCCGGCTTCTGGGCCATCACCCGGGTCATCGAGCGGCACGTCGCCGACCCGGACGCGCTCGCGCGCGACGGAGGCGGAGCGCCCCACGAGCTGGCCTCGGAGCCGATGCGCGACCGCGACCGGCTCACCGGGCTCACCGGTGCCGTCTTCGCGGCGAGCGCGAGGGTGGACTCGCTCGTACCGGGCAGCTCCACGCTCGTCGAGACCACGCTCGCCGAGATGACCGGCGGACGGTCGACCCGCGTCCGGACCTGGGGCGACTGGGTGAAGACCGTCGGCGAGGCCAGGCCGTCCCTCCTGGTCCTGCTCGCTCACAACGTCCGCGACGACCTGACCGCGACATCGTCGCTCGAGATCGAGACCGACGAGCGACGCGACGCCTCGGACATCACGTCCCGGTTCATCGCCCCGGACAGCGAGCCCGGGACGCCACCGCTCGTGTTCCTGCTCGGCTGCGACACGGCGAAGGCGGACATGCAGTACCAGACGTTCGTGTCGCGCTTCCGCCAGGTCGGCGCGGCCATCGTCGTCGGGACCATCTCGACCGTCGCGGGCAGTCACGCGGCGGGCGTCGCGGCCTCGCTGTCCCGGGCGGTCAAGCGCCCCGATGAGGTGAAGTGGCAGACGTTCGGGGACCTGTTGCGGGACGTCCGTCGCAGCCTTCTGGCCGATGGCGAGGTCATGGCGCTCTCGCTCACGGCGTACGGCGACGCGGACTGGCGATTCCCCGGCGGACGAACCGATGTTGACTCGACGGAGGCAGACAGGTGAGCGATCCGGTGTTCTCGATCGAGATGTTCCCGGCCCAGCAAGGCGACGCGCTGTGGATCGAGTACGGGGAGCGCGCGACCCCGCACCGAATCCTGATCGACGGCGGGACGCCGCCGACCGTGGACCCCCTGCGCGAACGGATCCTCGGGCTCCCCGCGACCGACCGCCACTTCGACCTGATCGCGGTCACCCACATCGACACGGACCACATCGGCGGGATGCTCAGGCTGCTCAGCGACCGCACCCTGGGCATCACCACCGACGATTTCTGGTTCAACGCCTGGCCGCAATTGCCGGGGACCCGGCACGACGACCGGCTCGGACCCATCGACGGGGAGATCCTCCAGCGCCTCATCGAGGCCGCCAAGGTGCCCTGGAACACGGCGTTCGGGGGCGCGGCGGCGATGGTCCCGGACGATCCCGCGGCCGACCTGCCGACGACGACCCTGGCCGGCGGCATGGCCCTCACCCTGCTGTCACCCTCATCCGTCGAGCTCGGGGCCCTCAAGAAGGAGTGGCGGACGGTGCTCCACGACGCCGGGCTCGACGGCGACGATCTCGAAGCGGGGCTGCTCGAGGCGATGCGACACAAGGGTGTCCAGCCGCCCGATGTCCTCGGCGACGAGACCCCCGACGTTGAGGCCGACGCACGCTCGACCTTCACCCCGGACCGGGCGGTCGCCAACTCGACGAGCATCGGGCTGCTCGCCGAGTTCGACGGCAAGGCGTGCCTCCTGACGGGCGACGCCTGGGCGCCGGTGCTGGAGTCCGGGATCCGTCGCCTGTTGGCGCAGCGCGGCATCCCGGCGCTCCCGCTCGATGCCTACAAGGTGGCGCACCACGGCAGCAAGAACAACACGAGCAACAGCCTGCTCGAGACCGTCCGGTGCTCGACCTTCCTGATCTCGTCCAACGGGGCCATCTTCCATCACCCGGACCATCAGACCGTGTCCCGGCTGATCGCCACCGGCGGACCGACGGCCCCGCCCGTCCAGCTCCGCTTCAACTACCTGAGCGACGACAACCGGATCTGGCAGGACTCGACGCTCCGCCAGAAGTTCCGCTACGAGCCGACCTACCCGGACCCCGCCGGCAACGGGCACCTGCGCGTCGAGCTCTGACGCGCCCGACCGACCGGGTGGCGCCTGCGCCCCGCCCGCCTGGGCGTGGCGGGCGTCGTCAGCTGAGGGTGCCCGGGTCGCGACCCGTGTACGGCGCCCGGAAGAAGCAGACGGTGGCCGGATCGGGCCTCGACCAGGTCGGCGTCACGAGACCGCGCGGGTCCGAGATGTCGAACGAGAGCGTCACCCCGTCATCGCCGGGATGGTTCGGATCGTAGATGTGGATGGTGACCTTCGACCCCTCGAGGTCGTACCCATAGGCGACGACCTGGTGGTTGTGCCCGAGCATGTTCGGATCGAGGCTCACGACGCGGACCAAGCCCAGGGTCGAGAGATGCCCCTCGTCCAGGTCGCGCTTGATGGCGGGCCACTCCTCGTGGACCATCACGTAGGTCCGGCTGTGCCGATCGACACCGACCCGGCCGATGAGCTCGGCCCACATCGGCTCGCGGTCCGGGCGCGCCGGGCTCATGAGGGTGAAGAACCGCAGCGGGACGACGCCGCCTTCGAAGCTGTCGATCTGGCGGTTCACGATGTAGTCGTGGAGCGCCCCCGTGTCCGGGGCCTGGTTGCCGGCGGGCGGGGTTCGTTTGTGCTCGAACAGGTCGCGCACCGTGAACGACATCCCGCCACAGAGACCATTGGCGGCATCGCCGATGTCGAGGGTGGCGACGCTCCCGAGCTTGAACTGGCGGATGGGTCGTGGCGGAAACGCATTCGCGAAATGGAACCCGTTGGCCTTGACATCGAACCCGACACGCACGCTGGCCATGGCCGCGCCCTCCCCTCCGGCGGGCCCCGGGTCGATGGTGCGGGCCGGTTCCGACCTCGGCGTGGACGACCATCGCGGGTGCCCCGAGGCATAAGATACCGCCGAGGGTCGGACGGGACGTCTCAGGACGCGCCCGCACCGTGCGGCGACGCACGCGGGCGCCTTGGTCGCATGACTGGATCCCCGTCCGTGATGGGAGGGACCACGTGAAACTCGACCTGGGTGGACGCAACGGCTGGATCTCGTTCGGGATCCTGCTCGTCGGCCTGTTCGTCGCTTCCTGGCTCCTCGACAGCAGGCTGGATGTCGCCGGCTCGTCGCCGCCGCTGTCGGGGGCCCAGTGGAGCTGGCTGCTCGGTCTCGTGGTCATCGGGATCGGCGTCCTGATCGCGGGCCAGGCCGTCAACGGCCGCTGGTCCGGCGCGTTGATCGACTCCCGGAACCGCTACAGCCTCGCCCAGACCCAGGCCGTGATCTGGCTCGTCGTCGTCTCGAGCGCTCTCGTGGCCGCGGGCGTCTCGAACGTCCAGCGCGGCATCGCGAACCCGCTGGATCTCGCGATCCCGGTCGAGCTCCTCGCGGCGATCGGCCTGAGCGTCACGTCGGTCGTCGGCACGCCGTTGATCCGGAACACGAAGCTCGACAACTCGCCCGACCTCGACCAGGCGCGACGGGAGATCGACAAGCTCGGGAAGGGCGATGCCCAGGTCGACGGGACCCGGGTGGTCGCCTTCAAGGCGCCGGCCGATGCGGCTGCCGCTGCGGCTGCGGCGGCCGCAGCTGCTGCCGCAGCCGATGCCGGGCCCGATGTCATGACCGAAGGGTCGGTCGTCGCCTACGCGGACCCCGAGATCACCAGCTGGGCGGACCTGGTGCGCGGCGAGGAGACCGGCAACGTCTCGAAGGTCGACCTCGGAAAGCTCCAGCTCCTCTATTTCACGGCGGTGGCCATCGGAGTCTACGGAGCCGGCATCCTGTCGGCCTTCGGCGCATCGGCGACCGATCCGTCGAGCGCCCTGCAGCTCCCGGCGCTGGGCGCGAGCATCGTCGGGATCCTGGCGCTCAGCCATGCCGGCGCCCTCGGGTACCAGGCCGCCCCGCACGCGAAGACCGCCTGACCGACCGATCGGCCGGGTCCGCACGTCGTGCCGCTCGAACGGTCGAGCCCTGCTCCCTGGATGCGCGCGGCAGCCCGGACATACGGCATGCACATCTGCGCGATGTCACGAGATCGCGGGACAGACGGCATTTGACGGAATCGAGCGTGAGCCCGATGGTGGGGTCACGTCGCAGGCGCCGGGCTCCCTTTCCGTGGTCCGAAGTGCGCGGCGGATCGGAATCTGCACCATGGCCCGAACGCCCTTCTCGTCGCCCGAGGCGAACATCGTCGTCTGCAGCGACGGATACTTCGATGTCTACCCGTCGTCCGACCGGTCGAACGGGGACAAGCCCGCCTATCGAGGCCGGCTGGCCGAACTCGGTGCCGGGATCCGCGGCGCGAACGACCGCCTCGCCGTCCGCCCCGGATCGCTGGCGCTCGCCGACGCCGTGGGCGCATGGTCTGCCCTTCATGGGGCCGCCGCCGTGCGTGGCGAGCTCGGTGGTGGCCGCGACAGCAACGAGATCGAGGCCTGATCCGCCTCCGCTGAGCTGAAGGAGACCCGCAGGTGGTCCAGCGGTACGAGTGTCTCGACGGCAACGAGGCCGCCGCCCGCGTCGCGTACGCCGCCAGTGAGGTGATCCCGATCTACCCGATCACCCCGGCGACCCCCATGGCGGAACACTGCGACGACTGGTCGGCGGCCGGCCGCCCGAACCTGTGGGGCAAGGTCCCGGACGTCGTCGAGATGCAGTCCGAGGCCGGCGCGGCCGGAGCACTGCATGGCGCGCTCCAGAAAGGTGCCCTCGCGACGACGTTCACGGCGTCCCAGGGCCTGCTCCTGATGGTCCCGAACATGTTCAAGGTCGCGGGCGAGCTGACCCCGGCGGTGATCCACGTCGCGGCCCGCACGCTGGCGACCCACGCCCTCTCGATCTTCGGCGACCACAGCGACGTCATGCACGCCCGCACGACGGGTTGGGCGATGCTCGCGGCCGGGTCGGTCCAGGAGGCGCACGACTTCGCCCTGGTGGCGCATGCCGCGACCCTGCGGGCCCGGATCCCGTTCCTGCACTTCTTCGACGGGTTCCGCACCTCCCACGAGATCAACAAGATCGCGGTGATGGACGACGACGACTACCGGGCACTGATCCGTGACGACGACGTGCTCGCCTTCCGCGGCCGTGGCCTGACGCCCGACGCCCCGCTGGTTCGGGGCACCGCGCAGAACCCGGACGTCTTCTTCCAGGCTCGCGAGGCCTCGAACCCGTATCACCTGGCCGTCCCGGGCATCGTGCAGGACGTCATGGACGAGCTCGCCGTGCGGACCGGCCGGCAGTACGGCCTCGTGGACTACCACGGCGCACCCGACGCGGACCGCGTGGTCATCCTGATGGGCTCCGCCAGCGGCGCCGTGGAGGAGGTCGTCGACGCGCTCGTCGCCGAGGGCGAGAAGATCGGGATGCTGCGGATCCGCCTCTTCCAGCCGTTCCCGGCCGCGCAGATCGTCGCCGCCCTCCCGTCCACGGTGCGCGCCATCGCGGTCCTGGACCGGACGAAGGAGCCCGGCGCCGTCGGCGAGCCGCTCTACCTGGAGGTCGTCGCGGCCCTGGCCGAGGCGATGGATGGCGACAAGCCACCCTTCGAGACCGCCCCGCGGGTGATCGGCGGTCGATACGGCCTCTCATCGAAGGAGATGACGCCCTCGATGATCAAGCCGATCTTCGAGGAGTTGGCTGCGCCGAAGCCGAAGCGGCATTTCACGGTCGGCATCTACGACGACGTGACCCACCTCAGCCTGCCGATCGACACCGGCTTCCGGCACACACGGCCGGCCGGCGAGGTCCAGGCGGTGTTCTTCGGCCTCGGCTCGGACGGGACGGTCGGTGCCAACAAGGCATCGATCAAGATCATCGGCGAGAGCACCGACCTCTTTGCCCAGGGCTACTTCGTGTACGACTCGAAGAAGTCGGGCTCGGTCACCGTGTCGCACCTGCGCTTCGGGCCCGAGCCGATCCGGTCCACGTATCTGGTCGAGGACGCCGACTTCGTCGCCTGCCACCAGTTCGGGCTCCTCGGCAAGACCAAGGTCCTCGAGCTTGCCAAGCACGGCGCGACGTTCCTGCTCAACTCGCCGTACGGGCCCGACGAGGTGTGGGACCACCTGCCAGGCGGCGTCCAGCGCCTG
The DNA here is from genome assembly GCA_963755115.1 of uncultured Chloroflexia bacterium. Taxonomy (GTDB): domain Bacteria; phylum Chloroflexota; class Limnocylindria; order Limnocylindrales; family CSP1-4; genus SPCO01. Next base: position 85,947 of record CAVWIK010000001.1, on the reverse strand, counting down.
CTCCTCGACAAGGAGATCGACTTCTGGGTGATCGATGCGCTCGCCGTCGCCGACGAGGCCGGCATGGGCAGCCGCATCAACACCGTCATGCAGCCGTGCTTCTTCCAGCTCGCTGGCATCCTGCCGGCCGCGGAGGCCATCACCAAGATCAAGGGCTTCGTCCAGAAGACCTACGCGAAGCGTGGCGACGCCGTCGTCAAGCGCAACTTCGAGGCCATCGACCGGTCGCTCGAGCACCTGGCCCACGTGCCGCTGGGCGGCGTCACCAACGAGCGCGGGACGACCCCGCCGGTCCTGGCCGACGTGCCGGACTTCGTCGCGCGGATCACGGCGCGACTGATCGCCGGCGACGGCGACCAGCTGCCGGTGAGTGCCCTCCCGGTCGACGGCAGCTTCCCGACGGGGACCACGAAGTATGAGAAGCGCGCCATCGCGCAGATGATCCCGATCTGGGATTCCTCGATCTGCATCGACTGCGGCAAATGCGCGATCGTCTGCCCGCACGCGACGATCCGGATGAAGGTGTTCCCGACGGCGGATGTCGAGGCGGCTCCGGACGGATTCAAGCACAAGGAGTTCCGCTCGCGGGACCTGCTTGATCACCGGCTCACGATCCAGGTCGCTCCGGACGACTGCACCGGGTGCGGCGTCTGCGTCGACGTCTGTCCCGCGAAGAGCAAGACCGACTCCAGCCACAAGGCGATCAACATGGAGCCGGTCGCCGAGCACCGCGACGAGGAACGGGTCCGCTGGGACTTCTTCCAGTCCATCGCACCGCTCGATCGCAGCCTCATCACGCACGATACGGTCAAGGGCAGCCAGGTCCTCGAGCCCCTGTTCGAGTTCTCGGGTGCCTGCGGCGGTTGCGGCGAAACGCCGTACATCCGCCTCGTCAGCCAGCTCTTCGGCGACCGCATGATCGTCGCCAACGCGACCGGCTGCTCGTCGATCTACGGCGCCAACCTGCCGACGACGCCCTGGACGGTCAACGCGGCCGGACGGGGTCCCGCCTGGGCCAACTCGCTCTTCGAGGACAACGCCGAATTCGGGCTCGGGATGCGCCTCGCGCTCGACGCCCAGACGGATCACGCCCGTCGACTGGTCGAGCGCCTCGCTCCCGAGGTCGGCACCGACCTGGTCAGCGAGCTCCTCGGAGCCGTGCAGGACACCGAGCTCGACATCGGGCTCCAGCGCGAGCGGGTCGACCGCCTGCGTGAGGCGCTCGCCCATGTCGATGGACCCGCAGCATCGGATGCCCGTCACCTGATCGCGCTCGCGGGCGATCTCGTTCGCAAGGGCGTATGGATCATCGGTGGCGACGGCTGGGCCTACGACATCGGGTTCGGCGGCGTCGACCAGGTCCTGTCGTCGGGGCGCAACGTCAACATCCTCGTCCTCGACACCGAGGTCTACTCGAACACCGGCGGCCAATCATCAAAGGCGACCCCACGCGGCGCAGTCGCGAAGTTCGCCGCCGCCGGCAAGGGCACCGCCAAGAAGGACCTTGGCGCGATCGCCCGCTCGTACGGCAACGTCTACGTCGCGCAGGTCTCGATGGGCGCGAACGATCTCCAGACCACCAAGGCCCTACTCGAAGCCGATGCGTGGCCGGGTCCGTCGCTCGTGATCGCCTACAGCACCTGCATCGCCCACGGCATCGACATGAGCAAGTCGATGAGCCATCAGAAGGATGCGGTCAAGAGCGGCTACTGGCCGCTGTACCGGTTCCACCCGTCCGAGATCGACGGCGGCCACCCGTTCAAGCTGGATTCGTCGACACCGTCGATCCCGATCTCCGCGTTCGTCGCGACCGAGACCCGCTTCGCCGTCCTGCAGCGGACGAACCCGGAGCGGGCCGCCGAGCTCGCGACGCTCGCCCAGGCCGACGCCGACGAGCGCTGGCACTACTACGAGCAGCTCGCCGGGATCGAACGGACGGTCCCGCACATCCATCGGCCCGATCCCGACATCGTCCCTGACGTCGAGAGCGACGCTGGGTATCGCTACGAGGGCGAAGGAGACGGCGCATGACCGTCGACCTGCGGACCCGCTACCTGGGTCTCGATCTCCGGTCTCCGATCGTCGCCTCGGCCGCGCCGCCGAACGCCGAGCCGGGCACGGCGGCGCGCCTCGAACGCGCCGGGGTCGGCGCGATCGTCCTCCCATCGCTGTTCGAGGAGGAGATCGTGTCGGAGGAGCTCGAGCTCAACCGCTCGCTCGAGCAGGGCACCGAGCATTTCGCCGAGGCCCTCGACTACTTCCCGGCCGTCGACGGGTTCGTCGGCATGGCCGATCGCTATGTCGCGGCCCTCGAGCGCGTCAAGAGCACGAGCGGGGTGCCGATCATCGCCAGCCTCAACGCCACCAGCGTCGGTGGCTGGGTCCGCTACGCCCGGCGGATGCAGGACGCGGGCGCCGACGCGCTCGAGCTGAACCTCTACCGCGTCGCGGCGGACCCGCTCCGAACGGCCGCCGACATCGAGGCCGCCGACCTCGAGCTCATCGCGGCGGTCCGGGCGTCGGTCACGATCCCGCTCGCGGTGAAGCTGAGTCCCTACTACTCGTCGCTGGCGAACTTCGCCGCCGCGGCGACGCGGGCCGGCGCGGACGGCCTGGTCCTGTTCAACCGCTTCTACCAGCCCGACCTGGATCTCGACTCGCTCGAGGTCGTGCCGCGGGTCGAGCTCAGCCACGCGGTCGAGCTGCGCCTACCGGGGCGGTGGATCGCGATCCTGCGGCCGCAGCTCGGACCGGACGTCTCGCTCGCGGCGAGTTCGGGCGCCCAGTCGGGGACCGACGTCGTCAAGGGCCTGCTGGTCGGCGCCGACGTCGTGATGATGACCTCGGCGCTCCTGCGCCACGGCCCCGAGTACGTCGCGACCGTGGAGACGGGGCTGCGGGCCTGGATGAGCGAGCACGAGTACGTCTCGGTCGCCCAGCTCCGAGGCAGCGCGAGCCAGGCCACGGTCGAGGATCCATCGGCCTTCGAGCGCGTCAACTACATGCACACCCTGCGGTCGTGGGTCACCCCTCCGGGGCTGACCTCGACCGTCTCCGAGCGGTGACACCGATCGCCCACGAAGCCGCTCCGGGCAGGCTCCCGGCGATCTCGGGGTAGACTGCCCAGAGGTCGTCACCCGTCGGATCGCGCCGGCGACACCGCCGGCATGGGTGATGCGCCCGAGTGGAACCCGCACGCATCCGGGGCTGAGAGATGGCTCAGGCGCTCCCTGATCCCACACCGGATCCACCCCGACGGGCCGGCCTCCGGGCCCGTGTCGGGCGCAGTGCGCCCTTCGCGTCCGGTGTGCTCGTCGCCCTCGTCGCGGTGGCGCTCTACGGCGTGCTGGCTCCGGGAACGGCGCCGTTGACCCAGCAGGACGTCGACAAGACCGTGACCGACGCGCTCGCCTCGATGACCCCGGCGCCGGCCTTCTCGGAGTCCGTGTACCAGGCGGTCCAGCCGTCGCTCGTGCTGATCGAGACGAAGACCGCCGGCCGGAACGGGACCAACGGCGGCCTCGGCAGCGGCGTGGTCGTCAACCTCGACGGCGACATCCTGACCAGCCTACACGTCGTCGCGGACGCGACCAAGATCGAGCTCACCTTCGCCGACGGCACCAAGTCGAGCGCGGACGTCGTGGTCCGCCAGCCCGACGACGACATCGCCGTGGTCCGGGCGACCGTGCCGCCCCCGAATCTCGTGCCGGCGACGCTGGGGAACCCCGCGGCCGTTCGCGAGGGGAGCGAGGCCTATGCGATGGGGAGCCCGTTCGGGCTGTACGGGTCGATGAGCGCCGGCGTCATCTCGGGGCTGAACCGCTCGTTCAAGGTGCCGAACAGCGACCGGGTCCTGACCGGCCTCTTCCAGATCGATGCCGCGGTCAACCCGGGCAATTCGGGCGGGGCGCTCGTCGACCGCGACGGCCACGTCATCGGCATCGTCACGGCCCTCCTCAATCCGACCAAGGAGGATGTCTTCATCGGCATCGGCCTCGCCGTGCCGATCGACGTCGCGGGCGGGGCCGCCGGCCTCCCGCCGTACTAGCAGGGGAGATGCGAGTGGACCAGTCAGCCAGCGCCGAGCGCGCCGCCCCGATGGAGCGGCTGCTCTACGAGGTCAAGAAGGTGATCGTCGGCCAGGACCACCTCCTGGAGCGGCTGATCGTGGCGCTCCTCGCCCGTGGCCACGTCCTCGTCGAGGGCGTCCCGGGTCTCGCCAAGACCATGGCGATCCGGACACTGGCCGAGTCGATCGGGGGCGAGTTCAAGCGCATCCAGTTCACGCCCGACCTCGTCCCGGCCGACCTGATCGGCACGCGGATCTACAACCAGAAGACCGGCGAGTTCGGGACGACGCTCGGTCCGGTGTTCACGAACCTCCTGCTCGCCGACGAGATCAACCGGGCGCCCGCCAAGGTCCAGAGCGCCCTCCTCGAGGTCATGCAGGAGCGGCAGGTCACGATCGGGCGGGAGACCCACAAGGTCCCGACCCCGTTCCTCGTGCTGGCAACCCAGAACCCCATCGAGACCGAGGGGACCTACGCCCTCCCCGAGGCCCAGATCGACCGCTTCATGATCAAGGTGCTCGTCGGCTACCCGAGTCCATCGGAGGAGTTCGTCATCGTCGAGCGGATGACGGGCGTGCTGCCGGCGGTCCAGCAGGTGCTCTCGACCGACGGGCTCCTCGCGATGCAGGAGGCCGCGGACCGCGTCTACGTCGACCCGGCGCTGTTCGAGTACGCCGTCCGCCTCGCCACGGCCACCCGGAGCCCGGAGGCGCACGGCCTGGCCGAGCTGAAGCGCTACATCACCTTCGGCGCGAGTCCCCGCGCCTCGATCAACCTGATCCTCACGGCCCGGGCGCTCGCCTTCGTCAGGGGCCGCGATTACGCGCTTCCCGAGGACGTGCTCGACATGGCCCTCGACGTCCTCCGGCACCGCCTCGTGCTGTCGTTCGAGGCGTTGTCGGACGATGTGACCAGCGACGCGCTGCTGCGCACGATCCTCGACCGGATCCCCGTCCCGGTCGTCCCGCTCCGAGAGCATGGCAACGTCCGCGTCAGCGCCTGAGCGGATCCTCCAGCGGCTCGACTGGCAGGTCATCCGCCGGCTCGACGGGCTGCTCCAGGGCGACTACCGGAGCCTGTTCCGGGGCAACGGCGTCGACTTCGCGGACCTGCGCGAGTACCAGTACGGCGACGACGTCCGGTACATCGACTGGAACGTCACGGCCCGGATGGACGTGCCGTACATCCGCGAGTACCTCGAGGATCGCGAGATCACCGCGTGGTTCCTGCTCGACCTGAGCCCGTCGGTCGACTTCGGGACGACCGAGACCGAGCGGTTGAAGCGGAGCGTCCTCGTCGACTTCGTGACGACGCTCGCCCGGCTCCTGACCCGCCACGGCAACCGCGTCGGCGCCGTGTTCTACGGGAGCCGCGTCGAGCGCACGATCCCGGCCCGGGGCGGGCGGATCCAGGTCCTGCGGCTCGTCAACGACCTGCTCCAGCAGCCCCGGCTGGCCAGGGCGCCGTTCACCGACCTGACGCCGCTGCTCGAGGCGGGCCAGCACGCGATCAAGGGGCGGTCGCTCGTCTTCGTGATCTCGGACTTCATCAGCGCGCCGGGCTGGGAGCGCCCGCTCAACCTGCTCACCCAGCGGCACGAGGTCCTGGCCGTGCGCCTGTTCGACCGACGCGAGGTCGAGCTCCCCGATGTCGGCCCGCTGATCATGGAGGACGCGGAGACCGGCGAGCAGCTGTACGTGGACACGCACGACAAGGCGTTCCGCCGGCGGTTCCGCGAGGCCGGCGACCGACGCGAGGCCACCCTGCGTGACGCCTTCCGGCGATCCGGGGTCGACGCCGTGTCGCTCTCGACCGACGAGGACATCGTCCAGGCCATCGTCCGGATGGCGACGCGCCGCCAGCGACGGCAGGCCAGCTCGTGACGTTCATCTGGCCGCCGATGCTCCTGCTGGTGCTCGCGATCCCGCTCGGGACGGCGCTCTACCTGGTCCGCGATCGCCGTCGACGCCGCCGGATCGCGGCCTACGGCGCCGTCGCCGTGGCCGGGCCGGACGGCACCGCGCGCCGGACGGTCGGCCTCCGCCGGCGGATCCCGGCCGCCCTGATGCTCGTCGCCCTCACGGTCCTCGTCGTGGCGATGGCACGACCGCAGAGCGTGGTGAGCGTGCCCCGGGTCGAGGGCACGGTCATCCTCGCGTTCGACGTGTCGGGCAGCATGGCGGCCGACGACCTCTCGCCGACCCGCATGGAGGCGGCCAAGACGGCCGCGCGGGCCTTCGTGGAGCGTCAGCCCGCGTCCGTCCTGATCGGGGTGGTCGCGTTCAGCGACAGCGGGTTCTCGATCCAGGTGCCGACCAGCGACGAGACCGAGGTGCTGGCCGCGATCAACCGCCTCGCACCCGAGCGGGGCACGTCACTCGCTCGCGGCATCATGACCTCGCTCACCACGATCGAGACCGCCGACGCCGATCCGACGGCCGGCTACTACACGAACCGCTCGCCGGCGCCCACGCCCGAGCCGACGCCCGTGCCCGCCGGTACGCACGCGCCGGCCGTGATCGTGCTGCTCACCGACGGCGAGAACACCCAGTCGCCCGACCCGCTCGATGCGGCCAGGGCGGCCGCCGATCGGGGCGTGCGGATCTACACGGTCGGCATCGGCAGCGCGGCCGGCGCGACGATCCAGGTCGAGGGATTCAAGGTCCACAGCCAGCTCGACGCGTCGATGCTCGAGCGGATCTCGCAGGTCAGCGGCGGCACGTACTACGCCGCGGACGACGCCGCGACGATGAGCGCGATCTACGACGACATCGACACCCGGCTCGTGGTCAAGCCCGAGGAGATGGAGGTGACGTCGCTGTTCGCCGGGGCCGGGGTCGTGCTCCTGCTCGTCGGCGGCCTCGCCTCGCTCCTGTGGCTCGGGCGGCTGCCGTGAACCGCCGGATCGTGGCGCATGATCGCTCCGGGAGGGCCCGGTAGGTGGACTTCCTGTGGCCGGGGTTCCTCGCGGCCCTCGTCCTGCTGCCCGTGCTGGTCGCGATCCGGGTCTGGATCCTGCGCCGCCGCCGGGACGGGGTCCGCTACTCCAGCCTGTCCCTCGTCCGCGAGGCGTCGCCGCGTGGGTCGCGGATCCGGCGCCATCTGCCGTTCGCGCTGTTCGTCGTCGCGCTCGGCAGTCTCGTCGTCGCGATGGCCCGGCCGGTGGACATCGTCAGCATCCCGGCCGGCCAGACCACCGTGATCCTCGCGATGGACGTCTCGCGCAGCATGTGCGCGACCGACATCGAGCCCAACCGGCTGCTCGCGGCCGAGGCTGCCGCCGCGTCCTTCATCGAACGCCAGGGCCCGACCACCCAGATCGGGATCGTGGCCTTCGCCGGGTTCGCGGAGATCGTCCAGGCGCCGACGAACGACCAGGAGGTCCTGCTCGACGTGGTCCAGAGCCTGACGACGGGTCGTCGGACGGCGGTCGGCAGCGCCATCCTGAAGGCGCTCGACGCCATCTCGGAGATCGACAAGAGCGTCGCGCCGAGCCAGGGCGAGGGCGCGCCCCCGGACACGGCGCCCTCGCCCGTCCCGAAGGGGGCCTATGCCCCGGCGATCATCGTCCTGCTCACCGACGGGGCCAGCAATGCCGGCCCGCTCCCGGACGAGGCCGCGCAGCAGGCGGCGGCCCGCGGGGTCCGCGTGTACACGATCGGCTTCGGGACCGACGACCCAGGCGCGCAGAGCCCGAGCTGCGGGGCGCAGTTCATCGGACGCGAGCCGGCCGAGAGCCCAGGGTTCGGGGGGTTCGGCGGGTTCGGCGGGGGTGGGGGCGGCGGCGCCGGCTTCCGCCGGGCGATCGACGAGACCACGTTGACGGCCGTCGCCGACGCGACCGGCGGGACGTACTACCCGGCCGAGAGTGCCGACGAGCTGAACACCGTGTTCGCGAGCCTCCCGATGAACCTGGTCACCAAGCACGAGGTGATGGAGGTCAGCGTGGCCTTCGCCGCGGCCGGGGTCCTGTTCCTCGCGCTCGCGATCCTCCTCGGCCAGGCCTGGCGGCCGTTGCCGTAGGGCGTCCGGTCGGCGACAGGGACGACCGCGTCGGCCCTGCCGGGCTCTACGTCCCGGTGGCCGAGCAGGCCGATGCTATCGAAGTCGTCTGCCGAGCAGCGGGTAGTCGATGACGAGGCCATCGGCGTCGAAGGAGACGTCGGCTACGAAGTCGCTGTCGAGCGATTCATAGCGGATGGACCTCCCACCATCCGGCAGCGCGCCGAGCGGGACGTAGCGCTGGCGCGACGGGACGACGGACAGCGCCGGCACGGCGACCCAGGCCATGAGGAAGTCGTGCGGGTCACCGCCGGCGAGGAGGTCGTGGCGCAGCACCGGCATCGAGTTGGTGAGCGGCGACATCTGCAGGTCGCAGTCGAGCGCGCCGGCGAGCGGTCCCACATCGCCGCCGGGGGGCGGCAGGTCGACGTCGCCCTCCGACGTGGTCGAGGCGGTCCATCGGCCATCGGACTGCCGGAGGTCGAGCGACCGGGACCAGCCGTCACCCCGGGTCGTCGCCGACAGGCGCGCCGTGACGAAGGCCGGGCCCGTCTCGAGGCGGTAGTCGAGGCGGAAGGCCATCGGTCCGGCCCCGACGGCCACCCCGTCGGCCGACAGGCCGTCGCGCCGGATCGCCACCTCGACGAACTCGTGGCCGTAGCGGTCGTCCTTGACCCACCCGACGGCTCGGCGGATCGCGTCCATCGGTCCGACGATAGCAGGCGGCCGCCGAGACGGCGTGGTGACGGGCGGCTGCTAGCGTCCGGTCGGGGCGCCGCACCGGCGCCGGCAGGGGGAGCGGATCGCCGTGAAGCCACACGGGGCAGCCACGTTCGACGAAGCGACGCAGCGCTACCGGACCTGGCTCGGCGGGCGGATCACGATCACGAACGATGCGTGGCGGATGCGGCTCGATGCCCTGGCGACGTGCAGCCCGTTCGAGTTCTTCCGCGCCACGTTCTACCGCTGGGCGCAGTGGTGGCCGGTGGTGTGCGCCGATCTCGACGACGCTCCGCAGGTGCTCGGGGTCGGCGACCTCCACGTAGAGAACTTCGGGACGTGGCGGGACGCGGAGGCCCGGCTCGTCTGGGGGATCAACGATCTCGATGAGGCCTGCTGCCTGCCGTACACGCACGACCTCGTCCGTCTGGCCGCCAGCGTCCGCTTCGCGATCGAGGACCGGCGCCGCGCGGAAGCCGAGAAGGCTGGATCGGCCGCCGATGACCAGGCGGACGAAGCGAAGCTCCTCGCCAATGCGGATCGCGAGTTCCGTGCCGCCTGCCAGGCCCTGCTCGACGGCTATACCGAGGCGCTGCAACCCGGCGATCGAAGCGTCGGCCGGCGTCCGATCGTCCTCGCCGAGGACGAGGGCACGGCCTGGCTGCGCGACATCGTGATGAACAAGCTCCGCGCCAAGGACGACGAGAGCGAGTTCTCCAAGTTCCTCGTCTCGCTCAAGAAGCTCTCCGACATCAAGGGCGACGTGCCCGAGTCCGCCTGGGCGGCGCTCCGGGCGGCGATGCCGGACCACGTCCACGCGTTCCGTGTCGGGCGGCGGGAAGCCGGCCTGGGCAGTCTCGGGCGTCAGCGCTTCACGGCCGTCGTCGACGACTGGGACGGCGGCGTCATCGCCCGCGAGGCCAAGGCGCTCGCACCGACGGCGTGGCGGTGGTGGACTGCCGATGGCGGCCGGAACCGGTCCTACCTGTACATGACCGTGCTCGATCTTGCCGTGCGCGCACGGGATCCCTGGGTGTCGGTGTTCGGGGACGACCAGCGCTGGGTCGTGCGCCGCCTCGCGCCAGACTCGGGACGGGTCAAGCTCAGCAGCCTGCCGAAGCACGGCGACCTCGAGGACGAACTCCTGCGCGCGATGGGCCGTGAGACCGCCAATGTCCACGTGGCGCTCGGGGATGTCCGGGACGATCTCAAACGCCGCAAGCACAAGGACGAGGACTGGCTCTACAAGGCGGCCGGCGCTATGGCGGATCGCCTGGCGGAGGACCTCCAGGCATCACGGCCGGGCTGACGGCGGCCGGGATCGAGGCGGGAGCGCCGGCTCTCGTCGGCTCGAGGGGCCGCGGCCACCGACGCGAGCGGTGGGTCGCGTGACACACTCCGTGCGACGAACATCCACGAGCAGGCCGAGGTGATGGCATGGGATGGACGGCCCCCGCGGTCGGCACCGTCGCGCGCAGGTCCCGGACGTTCTCTGCCGAGGACGTCGAGCTGTTCGCCCGGATCTCGGGCGATCGCAATCCGCTGCACTTCGACCCGGCGTTCGCGAGCCGCACCAAGGTGGGAGCCCTGGTCGTCCAGGGCGGCCTGACGACGGGTCTGTTCAATGCGCTGGTGGCGATGGACCTGCCGGGGCCCGGTTCGGTCTTCCTCCACCAGGAGTGGGACTACCCGGCGCCGGTGTTCGTCGGCGACACGGTGACCGCCGAGGCGACCGTGATCGAGGCACGCGCCGACAAGCCGATCACCCGTCTGCGCTGCGTGGCTCGCCGGGCCGACGGGCAGGAGGTCCTGCGCGGCGAGTGTCTCGTGTACACGATGCTCCCGGAGTGAGCGGGCCGGCGTCGAGCGGGGCCCTCGGCGAGCCGGCGCCGAGCGCGGACCCGGGCGGGCCGTCGCCGAGCCAGGACCCCGGCCCTCCGGCCCCCGAGGCGCCCCGCCGCTGGCGGCAACTCGCCGTCCTCGGGGCGTGTCTCGTGCTCGGCATGGCGCCCTGGTTCAGCGCGTCCGCGGTCGCGACGAGCCTTCGACAGGCATGGGAGGCCGGTCCGATCGGGCTGCCCGTCCTCGCCGTCGCCGTTCAGCTCGGCTTCGCGGCCGGAGCGCTCCTGCTGGCCGTGGCCGGCGCCCCGGACGTGATCCGGCCCGCCTGGCTCATGTCGGCCGGGATGGCGACGGCCGCGCTCGCGAACGTCGGCTTCGCCCTCGCGGGAGCCGATCCGGTCGCCGCCCTCCCGTTCCGGGTACTGACCGGCGCGGCCCTGGCCGCTGTGTACCCGGTGTCGTTGAAGGTGGCCGCCGGCTGGTTCCGCCGCGAGCGCGGTCTGGCGGTGGGCATCCTGATCGGCGCCCTGACGCTCGGATCGGGCCTCCCGTACCTCGCCCAGGGTCTGCGGATCGGTGCGGGACCGGAGTGGCCCAGGCTCGTGCTCGCGATGAGCGTGCTCGGCGGTGTCGGCGCGGTCCTGGCGCTCTTCCTTGTCCGGCCCGGGCCGCTCGAGGTCGCCGCGCCGCGCTTCTCGCCGTCCATCGCCGCCGCGGCCTTCCGCCGTCCGTCCGTCCGTCTCGCCAACCTCGGGTACCTGGGACACATGTGGGAGCTGTACGCGATGTGGACCTGGATCCCGGTCTTCCTCGTCGGCGCGCTCGGCGCGGCGGGTGTCGACGATCCGGCGGTCGCGACACTCCTGGCGTTCATCGTCGTGGGTGCCGGTGCCGTCGGGTCGGTCGTCGCCGGCGCGGTCGCCGATCGCGTGGGGCGCACGGCGACCACGATCGTGGCGATGGCGGTGTCGGGTGGTTGCGCGCTGATCTCGGCGCAGCTCTACGGCGCCGCGGCCGGCGTCATCCTCGTGGTCGCGGTCGTCTGGGGGCTGTCCGTGGTCGCGGACTCGGCCCAGTTCTCGTCGGCGATCACCGAGCTGTCACCGCCGGGCACGGCCGGATCGGCCCTCACCGTCCAGACCGCCCTCGGCTTCGTGCTGACGGGTGTCACGATCCTCGGGATCGGGCTCATCGCGCCCTCGGATGCCGATGGGTGGCGGCTCGCGTGGACGCTCCTCGCCATCGGCCCGCTGGTCGGGATCACGGCGATGGCCCTCCTTCGCCGCCGGCCCGAGGCCGTCGCGATGGCGTCGGGCCACCGCTAGCGACGCGCGGGCGGATCGGAACGGCGCACCCCGGCGCCCCACGCATCGGACACGCGTCGGGCGCGATGGGTGATGACGGCGTGACGCGCGCCACGTAGGCTGATGGCTCGCCTCGAACGGCGATGGTCCGCGACGCTCGGAGAAGGGCCCGATGGCAGTGATCGACCTGGGTGCGACCGGCGATGGTCCGCGTACCCACGCCCTGGTCATCGGCGTCAGTCACTACCCGTTCCTCTGCGGAGCCACCGCCAGCGACGCGGGCGGACACTACGGGCTCACGGACCTGAGCAGTGCCGCTCGCTCCGCCTCGGAGATCGCCGCCTGGCTGCTGAACGAATACCGCAACCCGGGTGCGCCGCTGGCGACCGTCCGCGTGCTCCTGTCGCCGGCCGACGGCGAGACCATGGCCGACGGCGTCGTCGAGCGCCTGACCGCCCCATACGCCGCGACTCGCGATGCCGTGGAACGCGAGTTGCTGGCCTTTCAGGCGAGCTGCAGTCAACGCCGCGACGACGTCGCGTTCGTGTACGTGGCGGGTCACGGGATCCAGCTGACGAAGCGCGGCGCGATCGTCCTGCTCGAGGACTTCGGCGACCCAGGCCGGGTCGACCTGTACGGCGCGATCGACATGGTCAGCTGCCACGACGGGATGGACGGCACGGCCTATGCCGCCAACCAGTTCTGGTTCGTCGATGCCTGCCGGCAACTGCCCGCCATCGCGCGGCAGTTCGAGGAGCTCGACAGCGGCGTCCTGGGGCTCAAGGTGCCGCCAGGCGAGACCGAATCATCGCCCCTCTACCTTGCCTCGACGTCGCGGGACGTGGCCTTTGCCGACGTGGGCGGCACGACGCTGTTCAGCCAGGCGATGCTCGAGGGCCTGCGCGGCGCCGCGGCCGTCGGACCCGAGGACAAGCTGAGCCTGGGCTGGCACGTCCCCGCGGGCCGTCTCGGCGACGTCGTCAAGGAGATCGTCGACAAGCTCGCCGCGGCCAACGGCAAGGAGCAGTCGGTCCAGCCGTATGGATGGCCGGGTCGTGGCGTCGTGCATCAGTTCGAAGCGCCGCCCGATGTCCACGTCGTCCTCACACTGGATCCACCCGAGGCAGGGTCGAAGACGAAGGTCTCGTTGTTGTTCGGTGCCGACGAGGCCCAGGCCAAGGTCGATCGCGCCGCCGACTGGCCGCTCGTTCGGACGCTGCCTGCGGGGCCCTATCTGATCAGGGTCGAGACCGAGGCGCCGTATGGATCGGTGAGCCCGGAGCTCGTTCCGGTCATGCCGCTCGAGTTCACCTACAAGGTCAAGGTGCCGTGATGGCCGCGGGCAAGCTGCACATCACGTTCAAGAGCAGTTCCTGGTTCCTCACCCAGAGCTTGCCCGTCGAGGTCCGCGACGCGAGCAACACGCTCGTCACCCGTTCGGCCGGCACGGTCGATGTGGACGTGCCCGAAGGCCTCTATATCGTGGAGGCGACGCTCCCCGGGGGTCGGCGGCTCTTGGAGGTCGTCTCCGTCGCGGCCGGTCCGCCCACGCAGGTCGTGCTCCAGGGCAAGGAGCTCAAGGCGACCGGCGACGATGACGGGGCCACCGACTCGACGGCCACGCGGGACGCACCCAGCGTCGAGCTCCTCGAGCACACTGCGTGTGAGCCACTCGACCAGCACGGCTCCACCTGGACGTTCGACCCGGTGCCCGACCCGACGGAGACGCCGATGGCGAGGTTCGATGTCGAGGGCACGGCGGTCAGCACCTCGCTGCCCGTGAACCCGAGGGGCAAGGTCGAGGAGCGAGCCTGCAGCGTCACCTTCCGTCGACGCGCCGGGAGGATCCGCCTCGATGTCGGCTTCGCCAAGCAGCGGCGCGTGGCCTGGACGCTCGAAGGTCTGGTCAAGTCGAGCGACGTGGTCTCGACCGCCGAGCTCTTCCGCAACGCCGAGGAGATCCTCTTCGAGAAGTACCAGGATCCTCCTGCCGCAGCCCTCGGTGGACTCACCCTGCATCGCATGGGCCGTCTCCGCGAGCGATCGGGCTGGGTCGAGAACCTCGCCCGCGACTTCGCCTGGGTGGCCGACGGCCGCGTGCTCCTCGCCGCCCTCCTGTCGAACGACCCGGACCCGGCCGAGCGGGCTCGCGGCCTCGACACGCTGCTCACAGTCGCGCCACGGCGACCCCTGTTCGGCGACGGCCTCGCGCTCCTGATCAAGCTCCTCCGCGCGTGGCCCGACGACGCTCGCGAGGGCGAGCGGCGCGCGGCGCTGGCGGCCATCACCTCGAACCCGGCGACGGTCGACTGGGACGCGATGGCCCTGACCACGTACGACGAGGGCTGAGGGCGCACCGCCCCTGGGCTCCGCGACCCAGTCCGGAGGCGCGGTCTGCCGGGACGGCTAGTCGGGCGGCAACTCGTCGGTCGGCAACTCGTCGTTCGACATGGTGTTCCTCGTGTTGATGTCGGGCTCGTTCACGTCCTCGTCCGCATCATCGTCATCGTCGAGGGCGATCGGCAGGACCGGATCGGGGTCGGGTTCGTCGTCGTCCTCGACGACATCCTTATCTTCGAGTTCGTCGTCAGCGAGCTCCTCGGCGATCCGGGTCGCGTCATCGTTCGGGCTCATGTCTCAGCCCTCCTTGATCGGTGAAAAGTGTCCCTTCTTGGGCCACGCGGCGTACAGGTTGAACTTGAGCTTCTTGTGGTAATCCTCGTATTCCCGCCTCGCCTGGCCGCCGGAGATGATGTCGAACGGCGGCCGTTCGGGCCGGCTCGCCGACCCGTGGTTCGGCTCCTTGCGGTAGACGTTCACCGCCGTGACCGTCCCTTGGGCGTCACGTCGTTCCAGGAACCCGAGCATCACCACGGCGTGGCGGACCTTGTCGGCGCCGACCTGGGTCGCGCCGCGTCGCAACGGTGGGACTGGCCGGGCGAATCCGTTCTCGCTGGGCGAGCCCTTCCGACGGGGCGCGGATCCATACCGGATCGCGTAGAACACGGGGCCACGTTCCGAGGCGGTCAGGAGCTTCTCGAACCGCTTGCCGTAGTGGATCGCCATCGGGATGTTCGTGTTCTTGAAGAACGTCGCCAGCTCATCGGGCCGCATGCCTCGGGGCTTCCCATGCTCGTCCTTCGCGTTCGGCGGCATCCCGGCTTTCTCGTTGACCTGGTTGAGCGTCAAGAACTCGTCGTTCCAGACCAGATTCAGGTATTGGCAGATGGCGTGGGTGCACGCGGTCGAGCCGTTCCAGACCAGATCGTCGTGGTCCTGGCCGTGCTGTTGGGTCCTCTTTCGGTTGCGTCTCGCGACCCTGATGTTGGAATCCAGACGTGGCTTCTCGCTCATGCGACACACCCCTCCTATCGCTCCGCACGCGCCCCGGATCGCCAGACCGTAGCAACGTGCCGTCAACGCGACGTCACGGCGGTGGCCGCATTCGGTCCCCCGACCCTCACCCCGGGACGGACGTCACCCGCTGGTCGCTGTAGCCATGCGCGGCGATCTCGGAAGCTCGGCCGCGGTACGCGTCGGCGCTGGGCAGGGTCCTGGCACGGAACCCTTCGACCATCCGGTTGTACATCGAGAACGCCGAGGCGATCAGCACCGCGAGCTGGACGTCCGCATCGGTCGCACCGGCGTCGTGCGCCGCGGCGACGTCGTCCGCGGTCAGGTCTCGTGGCTCGCGCCGCACGGTCCGGGCGATGTGGAGCAGCGCGCGCATCTTGTCGTCGAACCCCTCGGACGATCCGAGCTTGATCACGTCGATGAGCGGCAGCCGTTCCGGGGCCCCGTTGACCTCGAGCAGCGCGCCGGCGAACGCGCCGTGCGAGTCCATGCAGTAGAAGCAGTCGTTCGCCGCCGAGACGGCGGTGGCGAGCATCTCGCGCTCGGGACGGCCGATGGTCGCGCCGGCGAAGTCGTTGACCAGCAGTTCATCGGCGAGCCCACGCAGGTGGATGCCGAGTTCGGGGGTCAACCGGAGCGCCGTGAGGATGCCCGGGACGTCGGGCAATCCGCCGACGATGGGGTCTTCCAGCGATCGCTCCAGGCGCTCTTCGTCGCGTGCCATGCGCATCGTCTCCTGTGTGTGAGAGGGCGGTCCCCGCAAGTATGGCGTACCGCCCGGTCGGGACCCACTTCGGTCGGATAGCATGCCCCGATGGCACTCCCCACTGAACCGATCGGCAGCATCCCCCGGCCGCAGGCCCTGCTCGAAGGCATGCAGGCAGCAGCGGCCGGGACCATCCCACCGGCGCAGCTCGACGCGCTGTTCGACGACGCCGTCCGCGACACGCTGCGGCGCTTCGAGGCGACGGGCTCGCCCGTGGTCACCGACGGCGAGCAGCGCAAGCCGAGCTTCGCGACGTACCCCGTGGCCGGTCTGGCCCTCGCGAGCGGTGGCGTCACGATCCCCTTCGAGGACGGCCACACGCGCCAGCTGCCCGTGCTGACCCAGAGCCCGTTCCGGTACAGCACCTACGCGTGGTCGTACCTCGACGGCGCGAGGGGGCAGACGACGGCCAGGCTGAAGCAGGCCGTGATCTCCGCTTCGGCCATCAGCCTGATGTACCCGCCGGACGGGATGCCGGGCTATCCGCAGGCGGCCTTCCTCGACGACCTCGTGACGGAGGCCGTCTCGGAGATCCGCGGCTGCATCGAGCGTGGTGCGACCGTCCAGATCGACTTCACGGAGGCCCGCCTGTCGATCAAGCTCGACCCGTCGAAGGGGTTGCTCGACTCGTTCGTCGACCTCAACAACCGCGTGCTGGACCAGCTCACGGACGAGGAACGGGCCCAGGTGGGCGTCCACACCTGCCCCGGCGGTGACCAGGACTCGACGCACAGCGCCGACATCGACTACCTGGAGCTGCTGCCGTCGCTCTTCCGCATGCACGTGGACCGGTTCTTCGTCGAGCTCGCCAGCGAGCCGGATCGCCCCCGGGTCCTCAAGGCCCTCGGCGACCTGGCGACCGGGCGCCGCCGGATCTTCGTCGGCGTGACGGACCCACTCGACCCGCGCGTCGAGACACCGGATGAGGTCCGTGACCGGGTGCTCGAGGCGGCGCGGTTCATCGACCCCGACCACCTGGGGACGACGGACGACTGCGGGTTCTCGCCATTCGGGGACGACACCTCGACGTCGCGGGACACGGCGTTCGCGAAGATCGAGGCGCGGATCAAGGGCACGGAGATGGCGTCCAGCGCCCTCGGGGTCTAGCCGTCCCGGTCGCGACCGGCTTGGGGCCGCCCTCGGTCCTCGGTCAGTCCTTCGCGTCGAACGGCAGGGTGGCCACGTTGAGCCAGCGCCCGCCGGTCGCCCGGCGCGTGACGAACGTCTTCGCGAACGGGGACGTCGTGCTCGACTGGAGCGTCCCGGCCGCGTCGTAGGTCTCCTCGGTGACCGTGCCCCGGGCGTGGATCCCGATGCTCAGCCCGGTCTGCTTGCCGAAGGGCTTCAGGAGCGACATCGAGACGTCGTCGATGTGGTACCGGTCGACGGTCGTCGTCCCGCTGGCGGTCGAAGACCGGAGCCGGTCCTGCATCTCGATCAGCCGGTCGCCGTGATCGACGGCGGTGAGGATCGACTCGTCCTTGCGCAGGAGCGCCTGGCTCTCGAGCTCGAGGTTCTCCGCGACCGTGAGCAGCAGCTGCTGGGCTCCCGGCCCGGCCATCGCCGGGTCGAAATCGGTGACGTCCTGCCCGACGGCGATGGAGGGGAACGTCGAGGGATCGATCTGGTGCGGGACACGGTCCAGGACCTCGGCGACATCGGGAGCGGCGGCGCCCCGTGCGGGCGTCCCGGCGAAGACGATGCCGACGCCGACCGCGAGGACGGCGATGCCGATGAGCCCGACCCGGAGGGCGCCACGGACGACCCCACTGCCGGTCTGGCCGCCGGCCAGGCGACTCCCGAACCGGCGGATGTCGTCGGCTGCCGAACGGGGCTCGGGCACCAGGCGGTCGAGGATCGGCCGGGCGGCACAGAGCACGACCAGACCGGCGAGGAGGCCGACCTTCGTGCCGAACTCGTTGGTCTGGGGCGCCATCAGGAGCGTGCTGGCCACCGCGACGAGCAGGCCGAACACGATCCGCCCGACCTGCCCGCCCGGGACGGTCTTCGGGTCCGTGATCATGAAGAACAGGAAGATCAGGACCTCCGGCGAGGTCACGATCACGCGCCAGAAGTCGAACCCGCAGACGGGCGCGAACGCCCAGTTCGCGGTCATGCAGTGTCCGGAGCCGGCGAGGATCCCGACGCCGACCGTCAATGCCACCCAGAAGGTCGCGGCCAGGGCGAGGAGATGCAGTCGCCTCGTGATCAGGAGCCCGCCGGTGATGATGACCGCATAGGCCGTGATCATCCAGACATTGAGGGGAGCCCACCAGAAGTCGAGCGGCTCCACGCGCGAGCTGCCGAGCACGACGAAAGCCACGACGAGCCCGATGTTGGACGGGTTGAACACGTGCGAGCCGTGGTACCGGATGACGTACTTCGTCAGCAGGGAGAGGCCGGCGACGCCGGCGAACACGTACCAGGCGTACGTGTTCCAGGGGTCGTCCGGGGGCGTCCCGACCACGCGAAGGATGAGCGCGACGCCGCTCCCCGTGAGCATCGCGCTGGCCGGCCACACGAAGGACCGGCTCTGGCGGAAGGTCAGGGTGACCTCGATGATGGCGCACGTGATGATGGCCGCCAGGATCTGCGGCACGCTCACGCGGAAATGCAGCCCGACCTGTCCGAGGACGTGGATCGTGATGATGACGGCCGCCACGTGCAGGCGCGGATCACGGGTGCTCGGGAGGACCAGCGGGTAGGTCGTGCTCCCGACGGTGAGCGTCCGGGCAGTCATCGCGTCATCCGACACGAGTCCGTCGGGAGGACGCCACGGTGTCGCTGTCGCACCGCGGTCATGGCTCGTCGGCCAGGGGGATCATCCGTCAAACGCCCGTTCGTCACCAAGCCAGAGGACGTATCCCCGGGGATGCGGTCGCGGCGCGTGACGTGCCCATCGGCGAAGTGTAGCCGGAGACGATGCTCGCATCGCCGATGCCGACGGGTCGCACGAGGCCCTTCGCCGACCGAGGTCGACGAAGGGCCTCGTGCCGGTATCGCCGGCCTACGGCTCGGGCGTCGGTGTGGGTTCCGGCTCCGGTGTGGGCTGCGGCGTCGGCGTGGGTGTCGGCGTCGGAGTAGGCGTCGGCGTAGGCGTCGGCGTGGGTGTCGGCGTCGGCGTCGGCGTCGGCGTCGGTGTTGGCGTCGGCGTCGGCGTCGGTGTCGGCGTGGGTGTCGGCGTGTCGGCGTCGGCGTCGGCGTGGGTGTCGGCGTCGGCGTCGGCGTCGGCGTGGGCGTCGGCGTGGGCGTCGGCGTGGGTGTCGGCGTCGGCGTCGGGCGTCGGCGTGGGTGTCGGCGTAGGCGTCGGCGTCGGCGTGGGTGACGGAGTCGGTGTGGGCGTCGGGGTCGGCGTGGGTGAGGACGGAGCCGGTGTGGGCGTCGGTGACGTCGGCGTCGGCTTGGGCGTCGGCGCGGGCGTGGTCTTCTTCGGCGCCGGCGTCGGTGACGGCGTGGTCTTCTTCGGCGGTTGCGCAGGTGTGCCGGACCCCGGGGGCGTGAACACGAGCTTCGTCACGTCGAGACCGCTGCCGGGAGCGGCGACGGTTGCGGCGTTGCGGAACAGCTGCTGATTGCGGTCGTTGCGGGTCTTGATCGTGCCGATATCCGGCGTGAAGCGACATTCATTGGCGGCGGCGGTCCAGTCACCGGCCCGCGCGGCTGCGCGGAACTTCGGGAACCCGAAGCCCGGGCCCATGCCCCACGACATGCTCAGAAGTGCGAGCTGCGCATCCGCGGGCCAGCTGTCGAAACCGTGGAAGTCGGCCTGCGCCTTGAGTGACTTCTCGAAGCTCTGAAGGGTCGCGTTGATGACCCGTGTGATCTCGGCCGGTTCGAGATGGAGCTGGCCCACGCCCTTGAAATGGCCGCCACCCTTCGGCGCGAGATCGAGCCGTCCGCGGATCAGATCCCACTCGGCGTCGACCTCGGCCCCGGTGGCCGCGGATCCATCCTTCTTCTTCCAGGCCAGAGCCCGTGCCCGGGCGTGGGATGCGACCCGTTCGGTCTGCGTGGGCGCCCGGGGCGGGTCGCCGGGCTTGAGGCTCGTGGCGTCGATCAGGTTGCCCATCCCCGTCGTCAGGAGCCCCCTGACATCCAGGTACATGAAGTCGACGATGGCCTCGAGTGGCTCGTTGAAGGGCCGCCAGATGGCCTGCACGCTCGGGTACATAGACCCCCCCTTTCTCCGCGTCTCGATCCGCTGCTCGGCACGCTCGGATCGGCCCACGCTAGCAGCCCGCCGTGACGGCGACGTCTCGCGAGACGAGGGCCCCGCCGCCCGGTGAACGCGCCTGGGTCGTGGATCCCAAACGCAAACGAGACGGGATAGGGGTATGGTCCCGGTGCGCCTTTCCGGCGCCCGAACCTGGGGGGGTGGGGTCTTCCCGACACGATCTGTGGAACGACGCACGGTTCGACCATGGACACAGACGCGCTGACCGTCTCCGCACGCGAGGCGGACGGGCGCACGATCGTCGACGTTCGGGGCAACGTCGACGAGGCCGGAGCGCGTCAGCTCCAGGGCGACCTGATCAGGCTCATCGCCGGAAGCTCGTTCCGGCTCGTCGTCGACCTCGACCAGGCCACTGGCGTGTCGTCGGCGGTCCGACCCGTGCTCGACGACGCGGCGCGTCGCGTCGAGCGCTTCCGTGGATCCGTCAAGGTGGTGGGTTCACAGCCGCAGGTCCTCGAGGCGCTCGGCTCGGACGAGCCGGGGACCTCGTACACCCTGCACCGCTCGCTCGAGGACGCCCTCGCCCCGGATCGGCCGGCGGCGTCTGCATCCGACACATCCCCGTCCACGACGGGACCTCGCCGCGATCCGCCGATCGCCAGCTAGAAGGGAGGCCAGCATGGCCACGTTCATTGCGCCGGTAGGCCCGCTGTTCGGGCCGGACTTCGTGGTCGTCACCGTCAACGACGACACGGGTCGGCAGTACGACATCGAGGTCTACCCCGATGCGATGAATCAGGAGCTCCGGGCGGCCGGGCTCTCGACCCAGTACTACTTCCAGCCGGCGCATGTCTACCTCGCCAAGAAGGAGACCGCTCCGGAGGACTTCGACTTCGGGATGGTCGTCTTCAAGGGCCTCATGACGGCCGAGGACACGATCGGCATCCCGGAGGGCGGGACGACGGGCGGCGATGTCGAGGCGGGCGGCGGCTTCCTGACACTCTCGACGACGTTCGCGATCCCGGAGAACGTCATCGCCAAGGTCAAGCAGAAGCTCAAGGCGCACGACCACAATCCGCCGATCCCGCGCCTGATGAACTTCTTCAACTACCAGGACAACGATCCCGAGCCCGAGCTCGGCATCGTCCCGATCACGAAGAGCTCCGTCTCCATCGAGGTCCCGGAGCTGTCGAAGGTCGGGCCGGACAAGATGCCGTTCTTCATCTCCGCGCAGGGGACCGGCAAGGGCAGCATCGAGGCGCACGGCTTCAACAGCTTCCTGGTCACGTGCAACCAGCTCGCGGCGGGAGCGATCGCCGGCGGCCTGAAGAACGGGCAGGTCGGGATCACCGTCCACAACCTCCTGACCGAGCAGTTCTACATCAACGGCGTGACCGTCGAAGTCGACGTCGACGTCGACAAGGTCTTCGATTCGTTCTCCGCGGCGGTCTCCGCCGGCGGCTTCCTCGGGATCGACAGCATCAACGCGAGCTATGCGTACTCCAGCTGCGTCACCAACGGTGGCATCACGACGAAGATGACGATGAACGGCGCCGTGCTCGAGCAGCCGATCAAGGACTGG
Organism: uncultured Chloroflexia bacterium; assembly: GCA_963755115.1. Classification (GTDB taxonomy): domain Bacteria; phylum Chloroflexota; class Limnocylindria; order Limnocylindrales; family CSP1-4; genus SPCO01. Next base: position 64,133 of record CAVWIK010000001.1, on the reverse strand, counting down.
ATCACGAAGAACGTCGATGAGATGCGGAAGACCGCCATCGACCTGGTCAAGAGCGAGATCTTCGACTGGAAGCCGACCGAGGACGCGCCGGCCAGCACCGATCGCGGCTGGTTCAGCAGCATCTTCGGCGGGTCATCGGTCTCGGTGAAGGCCAAGCACGAAAAGCGCGCGGTCCACTTCAACCAGACCCTGATCCTCAACGAATCGATCGCCGTGGAGCAGATGGTGTCGGGTGACCTGACCGACCTCCAGCCGGCGGTCCGGGCCCACCTCGACCGGTACCTGGTCGTCCTCGACATCGCCGAGTTCTTCAAGAAGGTCCAGGTCATCGGCACGAGCTCGGTGAACTTCGGCGAGAAGCTGCCCGACGGGACGGACCTCCGCGACCCCATCCAGTCCGTCCAGATGCAGGTCAGCTACCCGGACTTCACGAACCCGCTCCTCGGGGACGGGAAGGTCAACCTCGTCACCCACGCGGAAGGCTTCCACTACACGATCGGGCAGAAGGACCTGAGCGCGGCCGCCTCGCTCGCCACCTGGTCGAAGGACGATCCGTTCGACATCGTCAACGTCCCGTTCCTGCGCCTCGACCAGAACGTGCCGGAGTGGCCGAAGAACCAGGTCAAGGTCCGGAAGACGCTCGTGTACGACCCGAGCGACCCACGCGTCGACCTCAAGAACGGCGGCGACCAGCTCGTCATCGAGCGGATCTCCGAGGACCACGCGCCGATCCTCGATCCTGCCGAGGTCGGTTACGTGTTCATCCACTTCATCCTGGGCAAGCAGTTGCCGCCCAACATCTCCGCGACGCTGACCGCGACGATCGGGCAGCGGACGGACACGATCGAGATCAACAGCGCGAACCAGAAGAACATCCTCTGGGAGATCTTCTCGGACAAGTTCTTCCAGGAGGACCACTTCACCTACCGGCTCGAGATCACGGCCACGGGGCCGAACTTCACCGACGACGACGTCGTCTGGAGCACGGATGCCGACATCACGGTGCCGTTGCCAGTCGGCCGGCTCAAGTACCTGAACCCGTTCAAGCTCTCGATCCCGAACGAGCCGCCAGAGATGACGGCGGTCATCGAGGACTACATCAAGCGGTCGAAGCCGGCTCCGGCGGCTCCGCCGGCGCCTGCCCCCGTCCTCCAGCCGGCCGGCGGTGGGGGTGGCGGCGAGCCCGTTCCGTGAGATGAGTCCCGAGAACCTCGGACAGGTCTCTGCCGCCCGGTTCCTCGCCGGGCGGCAGACCCTCGTCGCGAATCCGACCGACACCGCGTCCGGCGTGGCGCTCAGCCGCGACGCGGTCGACGTCGTCGCGGCCGTGGCGGTGCCCGAGACCGGCGAGGTCAGTGAGATCCGGCCATTCCTCCGTCTCTCGCCGGAGATGCTCGGACGCCTGGGCCGGACCCCGGCCCCGGCACCCCTCGACAACCTTCCCCTGGCCGATAGCGCGAATGGGAGCGTCTTCGAGGATCGGCTCGACGGGTCGCTGCGCTGGTATCTCCCGGCGGTGACTTTGGTCGATCCGGACGGCGCGTTCGCCTTCGCCGCGAGCCAGAAGGAACTGGGTGATGGTGGTCTTCCGTTCCCTCGAGCGAGCCTGACCGCACACATCAGGGTGGGCGATCCGCCGGATCTCGCGGGGGCACGTGCCGCCCTGCCGTCGGCCACGTTCCGGCCGATCCCGTTGATCGGCGTCGATGCCACGCTCGACCTCCCCTACACCGACAGCGGGGGCAACCCGCAGGTGAAGCGGTTCCCGGCGATCGTGGACCCGCCGGAAGGCGACACGCACCGCATCTTCGTGGACGGGCTGCTCGGCGAGGATGTCGTCCTCGCCTACACCCAGCTGCGGCTGGCCGGCCAGGCGACCATCACGGTCACCGTCCGGTACCGGGCCGCGAGGGCGATCGCCCGCCCGACGCCGTTCCCGGACTCGCTGCAGCTGTTCCGGCCGCTCGAGGCCACGACACCGCTGCTTGTCACGGTCGCGCCGACCGTCGCCCCCACGGCGGCGCCGATGGTGGATCCGACGTTCGCGCGGGTCGACCGGTCCGTCCTCTTCACTGCGGCCGACGCCCGGACCGTCCGGAGCTTCGACACGAGCGAGCTGCGCGTGGTCTCCGACGACGATCCGGATCGACGGTTCACCCGCATCCGGGATCACCGGCGGCTCCCGCCCTTCCCCGTCGATGACGGGGGCGACGATCAGCCGAAGTTCATGGAGTTCGACGTCGGCAAGGCGAACGAGCTCGCCCTCGCGACGATCTTCGGGACCGGCGACTACCCGACCAAGTTCACGCTCACGACCAAGGACACGACCCGCCCGATCATCGACGAGCACGACCTGACCGAGTTCCACGTCAACCGCTCGGAATTCCAGGAGCTGACGTCGCTCGGCAACATCCAGGCGCTGTTCCCGTCGTTCCGGCGGGTGTACGTCGGGGTCGTGACGGGGACGGTGATCGCGGTGCCGGTGACCTACGGGATCGCCCGCGGCGCCTGGGGATGTGCCGCGCGTTGCGACGCGATCGTCGACGAGCGGCCGAACACGATCACCGGCTGCCAGTTCCACCTCACCTTCGCCATCTGTCCCATCGTCGACCCGATCGACCTCGCGAAGCTCACCGACGCGCTCCAGACGACGCCGGAAGCCCAGCGCCTCAAGCTCCACCTCCAGCTTCCGACGGGTCTCGACCACCGCCAGCCGTCGACCCTCGAGGCACCGATGGCCGAGGTCACTTTCGCCGATGGCCTGGATCCGACATCGCTGCTGCTGTCGGTGGACATCCAGGACACCGATGTGCCCGCCATCAACAAGGTCAACGTGTTCCTGGCGGCGCTCCGAGCGCGGATCTCCACGCCCCTGTTCGGACACGTCGCCGTTCGCATCGACGACATCATGGAGCCCCCCGTGACGACGATGGTCGTCCTGAACTTCCACGCGACCGGGACCGTCGACAACAGCGACATCGTCGCCGCGCTCGCCGACGATCGGTCGACGGCGACGATCTCGAACGCGTCGCCGTTCGAAATCCGTGTCACCGGCTGCGGGACCTTCGGAGCGACCGGGCTCGTCGTCAGTGACGCCGACCTGACGCTGAAGGCCGGAGCCAGCGGGCAGGTCACCCTGGCGCCGGGAACGGAGGAGGGGAGCCCGCTGCTGGTCCGTCGAAGCCCTGCGCTCGCCGAGGCCGCGTCGATGGGTGAGCTGTCCCGGTTCATGACGTTCAACACCCAGACGGTCTCCCAGTCGCGGTTCGTGTTCGGCATCAACGCGACGGGGGTGGACCTTTCGACCGTCGGCGCCTCGGAGATGAGTATCCAGATCGCCCTGACGGATCATCCGACCCTGTCGATCTCGCGGATCGTCATCACGCCGCTGCATCGGATCGACAGCGTGGAGGTGCTCGTCCCGATCGACGCGGTCGTGAACGGCCTGCACGCCACGGTCGCGATCAGGCTGACCACGCCAGGTGGTCCGCGGGATGTCGAGCTGAGCAACGACTTCTGGGAGGACCCGATCTTCGTCGTGCCGCAGGCTCCCTTGCTTCCGTGAGACCAGATGACCGCATGAGGGGGGACGCACCGTGACTGACCCGACGCCGACGCCGACGCCGACGCCGACACCGACGCCGACGCCCACACCGACACCGACGCCGACGCCGACGCCGACGCCGACGCCGACACCGACGCCGACACCGACGCCGACGCCGACGCCCACACCGACGCCCACACCGACGCCGACGCCACACCGACGCCCACACCGACGCCGACGCCAACACCAACGCCCACACCCACACCGACTCCGACACCGACACCGACACCCGCGCCGACTCCGACACCGACACCGACGCCGACGCCCACACCTGCGCCCACTCCCACGCCGGCCCCGACTCCCGCGCCGACCCCGGCGCCTACGCCCGCGCCGACCCCTGCACCGGGAGCGACGACGAAGCCGGCGCGTCAGCTGACGAAGGCGGAGGCAACGGCCGAGCTCACGCGGCTGCAGACGGCCAACCAGATCAAGTTCGACCCCTCGAAGATCCTCCCCGGCCACGTCGACCTCGATGGACTCGTGCCGGGCACGACGACGAAGCAGGACGGCAACGTCATGGGCGTCATCGTTCGCTATTGGGGCTCGGGCCTGAAGGCCGGCGCACCGCCGTCGGGTGGCAATGCGCCCGATGGGCTCGACCCACGGGCTGCGGTCGCGCTCATCCGGATGTGCCAGTGGCTGAAGGCGAACTGGGGCGTGACCGAGCTCTATCACGCCGGGATCAACGGCAGCACGACCCGTGTCGACTGCCATGGACAGGGCCGGGCCGTGGACTTCGTGGGTGTCAAGGGCACGCACGACGGGGCGGACTACGTCCTGACGGTCTTTGACGACTGGGGCCGTGTCACGACGCCATCGACGCCGGGCGGGACGTGGACGCCCGCCGGGACGGGGACGACCCACTTCCGGCTCAACGACGTGAACGATCGGGCGCTGGCCCGTGGGTTCTTCCAGGCCTTCTACGACTTCGTGGCTGGTGAGTACCAGGACAAGTCGTCGACGGCCGATCCGCGGACGACGCCGACCCACATCGGCGACCACAGCTTCATCATGAATCCGGACCATCCGACCTCGAAGCCCGGGACCCCGAACGGTCGCGAGGCCCACCAGGGACACGTGCACGTCCAGATCGGGGTCACGGGCACCGAACCGTAGGTCGCTGACAGGGCTCGTCGCCGGCCCCGGACGAGCCGAGCCCCTCGCGACCGTCCGTCCGGCGCGACGACCGGGTCAGGCGGACGGCGCCAGCGGTTCGTTCGCGTCGGCTGCGATCGATGCCGGCGCGACCGCATCGCGGGGCTGGTTCGCGAGCTCCGGCATCGGGAAGCGCTCGAAGTACCACGAGGCATCGCGCCGCCGGCGAGCGCGCAGCTCGTCGCGGCGTGTCCAGGCGTCGCTCTCGGCCAGGCGCGCCATGGCACGCCCGAATGCCGGGTGCGTGCGGAGCGCGTTGACGACGATCTCGACCCGGGCAAGGTCGAAGTGAACGAAGGCGATCCGCAGCAGGTTGTGGAGGACCGCCATCCCGTCCACGGCGTACGGAAAACGCTGCCGGAACAGGTGGGCGACCTGGACGGTCGGGACGATCCGACACTCCAAGCCGAGGCTCCACAGCCGGTACGACAGCTCGACGTCGCCGCCGCCCCAGAGGATGAGGCCGTCGTCGAAGCCTCCGGTCGCCTCGAAGACCTCGCGCCGCAGCGCGATGAATGCGCCCCCGAGGATCGGCACCGGGTACGGCTGATCGCCCAGGCGACGCAGCCACTCGACCTCGAGGTTGGCGTTCTTCCACTGCATCCCGTACCCGACGCTCGTTTCATTGCCCATGACCGCCATGGCCGGACCGACGGCGCCGGTGTCCGGGTCATCGAGCTGGGCGACGAAGGCGTCGACCCAGCCCTCGGACGGGCGGACGTGCGCGTCGCTCCACAGGAGGATGCGGCCGGTGGCGAGGCGGGCGCCGAAGTTGCGTGCCGACGGCGGTCCGAGACGCTCGGGGGGTCGCGTCACGAGGACGGCCGGGTGGGCGACGCGGAGGTCGTCGATGCTCGCGTCCGTCGAGTGGTCGTCGACGACGATCAGCTCGGTGTGCCGTGGCGACGTCTCGCGGAGTGCCGTCACGGTCGCCGTGAGGTTGTCGCCTTCGTTATGCGTGACAACGATGATCGAGAGGTCCGGACGGCGCGTACCGGCCCGGCCATGGCGCAGCGTCATCGTGTGCGACTCCCCCCGGCGGCTTCGGTGCGTGCACGATATCGGCGCGTCGTCATCCGAGCGTCTCAGCTCTCGCGCGACAGGATCACCACGCTGTACGGACCGACCGACACGAGACCGCTCTGGGCGCAGCCGTCCAAGGCGGGACCCGTCGCATCGAGATCGAACGACTCGTGCCCACCGAAATCGGGGGCGTAGGCGGACGCGTCGGAATTGAACCGCACGCTCCAGCGGCCCGGCGAGGGGAAGCCGACGGCGACGTCGTCGAGCGTCCGATCGGCGAAGTTCGCGACGACGACCGTGTCGTCGTGGGGTCCGCCGTCCGCCCAGCGGTGCATGGCCAGCACCTTGGCCTCCTCATCTGCCCGGAGGATCGTGACGTTCGGGCCCCGCAGGCCCCGCGTCGTGCCGTCGCGGTCCCGCCGGAGCGCGATGAGATCCCGGTGGAGGCGGAGGATGCCCTGGTTGGTGCTCGCCTTCTCCCAGTCGAGCGCGACCGCATCGTCGAAGGACCCATCCTCGAGGAGCTCCTGACCCTGGAACAGCATCGGGATCCCCGGTGAGCTCAGGACCAGGGCCGAGCCGAGCACCGCGCGCTTCCTGGCCCACCAGCCGTCCGCGCCGCCGGGCGTGATCGCCTCGGGCACGCGGGTCAGGCCGTTGGCGACCTCGTCGTGCGACTCGGTGTAGATGACCCGGCTCTCGGGCGCGCCGCGACCGTCGCCGACGATGCCCGTCGCGACCGCACCGATGTCGCGGGCCGCGTCGTCCGCGACGACGAGCTGCGGCCGGACCCGCCGGATGAACCCGACGTCCCACTGCGCCCCGAACCCGGCCCCGCCCGCATCGGTCGGGGTGACGAGGATCGGGTCGTCCTCGAGGTCCTCGGCGATGGTGATCTTCCAGGGCTGACGGGCGCGGATCTCGTCGTTGATCCAGGCCAGGAAGGACCAGCCATCCGGCAGCTCGACCGACCCGGGCCTGGAGGGGAAGCCCTCCCTCGTGCGGATGTGCACCGTCGCGTCGAAGCGGAGGCCGTCGCACCGGAACTCCTCGAGCCAGGTCATCGCGCTGTCCCGCAGGAAGGTGCGGACCTCGCCGCTCCCGTAGTCCGGTCGCGTCGCACCCCACGGCGTGTCGGCCCGATCGTCGTTGTAGAAGTAGATCCCGCCGCCCTCGCCCTCGGCCCAGCCGTCGAACCGCCACAGGTCGAGGTCCGAGGGACCGAGGTGGTTGTAGACGACATCGACGATGACCGCGATGCCGTGCGCGTGCGCATCGCGCACGAACCCCTTGAAGGCGTCCGGCCCGCCGTACGACGACTCGATGGCGAACAGGTGGGCGGGGTTGTAGCCCCACGAGATGTCCCCCGCGAACTCGAACGGAGGCATCACCTGGACGGCGGACACCCCGAGCTTCTGCAGGTAGGGGAGCCGGTGACGAGCGAGGTCGAATGTGCCTCGGCTGTCGCCCGCCGCCCCGAACGTGCCGACATGCATCTCGTAGATGACGAGGTCGTCCCACGTCGGCGTATGGAACTCGTCGTCGCCCCAGTCGAACGCGTCCGGGTCGTAGACGATGCTGTTGCCGATCGAGTTGGTCACGTCACGCGCGTACGGGTCCATGCGCGACAGGTCGCCGTCGGGCGTGCGGATCGTGAAGCGGTACTCGGCGCCCGGCTCGACGCCCGGGACGTCGGTGGACCACGTGCCGCTCGATCCGTCGCCATCGCGCTGGAGCGCCGTCCGGTCACCGGCCCAGTCGTCAAAGGTGCCGGTGACGAAGACCGCCGTCGCGTGCGGTGCCCAGACCCGGAACGTGGTGCCGCCCGGATGGGGGACGGCACCCATCCCGGCGCGCGGTGACGGGGCGGGGCTGCTCACGTCATGACGATAGAGGACGACGCGGTCGGGCGCCTTCGACCGCCGCCGCGCCTCCAGCGCCGTCCGGCTCTAAAAAGGGTGCTGATTACGAAAAGACTTGACACCGGCGCGGGCGACTGTAACGCTAGCGCGCATTACCGGTAGAACCACACCAGGAGGCGGATCGATGTCCGAGGCAAGCCTGTACGACCGGCTCGGTGGCGTCTTTGCCATCGCGGCCGTGGTCGACCACTTCAGCGACGCGGTCGTCCGTAACCCGATCGTCGGTCAGGGATCGAGGAATCCGGCCCTGCGTGAGTGGCATACGAACAACCTGGGCCGGCTGCCGGGGCTGAAGTTCATGCGCACGCTGTGGGTCTGCAACGTGGCCGGCGGCCCGTACGAGTTCACCGCCACCCGGCCCGGGAGCACCGTCCTCGGCCTGGAGGAGGCCCACCGCAACCTGCGGATCTCCCCCGAGGAATTCGACGAGGTCGCGGCCGAGCTCGGGCGCACGCTGGACGCCGTCGGGGTGCCCGGACCGGAGAAGGCCGAGGTGCTCGGGGCGTTCGCGGCGCACAAGGGCGAGGTCACCGAGGGGTACATGGCCGCGGCAGGGGCCAGCCGATAGCGAGCGCTCCGCCTCCGGTCAGGGCTCGGTGGCGTGGCCGCGATCGCGCTCCTGCCAGTCACCGACCCGCATCGGCCAGTGCTCCTCGTGGAACATCGCGAGGCGCCCGTCCGCGCCAGGGTCGAAGATCCCGGGCAGCGTCACGCCGCCGCTCTCCTGCCCCAGGACGACGGCCTGCCCGGGCTCGATCGGGCCCTCGCAGACCTCGCAGACACGCGGATCGTCCGTCGTCATCGCTGATCTCCGTGTAGCACGTGTGCCATGGCTCAGGCAGGCGCCGCTCCGGCAGGCGAGGACGGCGGCGCCTGTCCCGGTGCGGGTGCCAGCCCGATCTGCTGCAGGAGCGTGAGCATGTCCTGCTCCACCCACAGCTCGCGGATCTTGCCGCCCTCGATGAAGAGGATGTCGTAGCCGTCCATCGCGACGGCCTTGCCGGTCGGGGGAGCGCCGAACAGCGGCCCGAGGTGGGTCCCGTGGAATGACCACCGGATCGCCTGGTAGCTGCCCTGGGTCACGGTCGAGGTGTGGGTGATCTTCAGGTCGGGGAACGCCGCACGCAACATCTGGCCGTAGGCCTTGAAGCCCTCGGTCCCGTGCCGCCACTCGGCCGGGATGTTCCGACCGTAGAGGACGCAGTCGGGCGCGTAGATCTCGTCCACCGTCTCGAGCCGTCCATGTTCCAGGAAGTCCCGATGGGAGCGGAGGCCGAGCTGCATCTCGTCGGGTGTCATGCGTGCCCTCCGGTGGCGACCATCACTTCTCGGGCGGCGTCGAGTGTGCCGGATCCGGCACGGCGCCCAGCTGCTGGAGCATCCCCAGGACATCCATGACGCCCCAGCGCTCCTGGATCCGGCCGTTCTCGATCCTGAACTCGTTGATCCCGGTCAGGGTCAGTGGCGCTCCCTTCGGCGCGATGCCGAACAGGTCCGTTCCGGAGTGCGTCCCGTCGACGATCCAGCGCTGCACGACCCGGTCGCCCTCGGCGACGACGACCGTGCTCCTCAGCCGAAGGTCGGGCAACGCCGCCCGGAAGGTGGAGACGATCGCGAGCGGGCCGTCCCGTCCGTCGGGGATGTCGGGGATCGGCGGCGCATGGACGATGACGTCCGCGGCGACGAACTCGGGCTCTCGATCGAGCTCACCCCGGTTCCAGATGGTCTCGAAGTACCGCTCGATGAGATCCGTGTTCTCGTCCACCGACATCGAGTCGTGCCTCCGTATCCCTGGCCAGCCGACGCCACGATGTCCGGCCGGCCCATGGTACCGACCGCACGCTGGGCAGATGCGGCGGTCGGCGCCGAACCAGAACTCGTCAGATGTCGAGACATTCCGAAGACACGGCGGAGGTAGTGTGCGACCGCCTTGATCCACGTCGACCGCTAGCGATACGCGACGCGGTCAGACAACGATCAGCGTGGTCGGGCTAAATGGCAGGCACTTGGTGGATGCTCGAAAGGGCGCAGCCACGGGCATTCAGGGAACGATCGCAATCCTCGGCACGCTCCTGCAGGACGAACAGGAATCACGGAAGTTCGGCGCACCGCCGACCGAGGGAGTGCTCGAACGCGCAGTTGCTCAGATCCGAGAGCTCCAGGCGGACAGTCAGGAATTCGCGGGCATGAAGCGACAGCTTCTCCGCCCGCTCGTGGACCGCCTTCGCACCCTCGGCGTTTCGCTGGACGCCCCGGCGTCGGTCGCATCGACACCGATCATCACCAAGGCGCGTAAGGCATCAGCCAGGAGAGAATTCCTCGATTTCGAGACCTCGCAGTCCAGCTTCTCGTTGGCGACCGAACAGGGTCGAGAGACCTACAAGTCGGAACGTCGCCTCATCGAGCGGGTCGTGATCCACAACGTGAAGGCGATCCGCGACCTCGACCTCGAATCATGGAGTTCGATACGGCGACGCTCATCCTCAAGGACCTCTTGAGCCTCGCGGCAAATGCGCGCTTCATTGTCGAGAAGGGCCGCGTGATGGTGGTTGATCATGGCGAGAAGGTCTCGCTCCGGCAGTTGAGCGATGGCTACCAGAGCGTTGTTGCAACGGCAGTGGACATCCTCGAAGTGATGACGAAAGTCTGGCCAAACCTGCTCGAAGCCGAAGGGATCGTCCTCCTCGACGAGATCGGCGCTCACCTCCACCCGACCTGGAAGATGCGGATCGTGGGCGCCATCCGTCGCGCCGCCCCGGCGGTCCAATTCGTCACATCGACCCACGATCCGCTCTGCCTGAGGGGCCTCGGGGCGGGCGAAGTCGTCGTCATGCAGCGCGACGAGAACCAACGGGTCCGCGCCCTGACCGCCCTCCCGTCACCGGCCGACTTCAGGATCGATCAGCTATTGACCTCGGCGTTCTTCGGCCTCAACTCCACCGCCGACCCAGACACCGATGAGGCGTTCACCAAGTACTACGCCCTACTCGCGTTGCCTGACCGATCGCCAGCGCAAGACGAGGAGCTCGCGGGGCTCACGGCGAGCCTGAAGGATCGACGGTATCTCGGCACCACGCCGCGGGAGCATCTGATGTACGAGGCCGTCGATCAGATCGTTGCACGCTACAAGCAGACACCCGGTCGAGCCGATCGCCGATCTTCGTCAGGAAGCGGTCGACGCTGTGACGCGGGTCTGGGCGGAGAGCGATGATCCGCCAGGCATGCCTTGATCCGGATCGATCGAGGACCCGTACCGGTTTCCGTCCGGGCGTTCTCTGTCGCCGACGTCAAGGACGATCAAGGCGTTCTGGTCACCCGAGCCCAGCGCGAGTATGACCGCGCCGAAGCCTTCTTCACCAACGTCGACCATTTCGCGAACAACGTCAAGAAGACGAAGGCCGGGTTCGACTTCGCCATCTACAAGGACCCAGAGCTCGCGCAGGAGCTCGATCGTGTCTTCGGCACGAAGTGCGCGTACTGTGAAAGCAACTTCGGCGCCGTCACGCCGGACGATGTCGAACACTTCCGGCCGAAATCCGAGATAGATACTGGATCGGGAGAGCTTGCACCCGGTTACTACTGGCTCGCCGGGGAATGGACGAACCTGTTGGTGTCGTGTCCGGACTGCAACCGGGGCCGAAACTTCGAGGTCCCAGGTCAGCAAGCGGCGATCAAGCTCGGCAAGTCCACACAGTTCCCGCTTGCTGACGAGCAAATGCGGTTCCGTGGCCCCGGACCCGGGACAGGCGATGAAGAGCCACAGCGACTCCTTATCGACCCTTGCAGCGAGGAGCCGGCCGACCACCTCACGTTCGATGATCAGGCCCTCATCCTGCCCAAACGCGACGCCGCCGACGTGCCGAGCGAGAAGGGTGAGACATCGATCTTGGTCTACGCGCTCCAGAGAAAGGGTCTTGTAGAGGCACGTCTCGAGAAGCTCGATGCATTCCGGTTCCAGGTTCGGCAACTCCAGCGAACAGTTCGGAGGGTGAACCGGCTGAAGGTCACCGGCGACGACGTGGAACTCGCCGATGCGCTCGATGAGGTTCGGGACATCAAGCAACAGCTAAAGCGGATGCTGGCCCCGCGGTCCGAGTACCTCGGGATGCTCCGCGACTGGATCCGGAGAGAGAAAGCCGACGGAGCCTTTCCTGAGCTCGACCAGTTCAACCTCGATCTGGAGCAGCTCGACTAGGCCACAGACCGAGTCGCCTATTGATCGGAGGAAGCGATGCCGACCAAGCGATTGGAGCTCGACACTGACCTATCGGGTGCGCAGTCCGCCGCCGTGCGGGCACTAGGCGATAAGTCTATCGAGGATGCGCTTCCGATCGTGGCCGGGATCGCCATGCGGGAGTGGCTCGAGTGGCTCGTCGCCGACGACAGGCCTGCGTCGCTGACGGAGGTTTCGAAGCGGAGGGTCAAGGCCCTTGTTGACGGCGGTCTGTTGCCCCAGATCCCGACCGCTCCCGTCATTGCCCAACGGACAAGATTGACGCTGGGCCAGGCGCGATACATCGTCTCCTCTCTGGCGCTCGAGGACCCGGCGGCCGCAGCAGCTGTCCGTGACGGGTTGATCGGGCGGCTGCGAACCGCAATCGAATTGATCGGGATCGTCGATCCAGACCACCTCGGCGCCAGCGCTATTCGGGAGATCGCCGTCAAGGACGACGACGTCGTGTTCGATGTCCCCCGCGCAGAGGGCGATCTGGCGTCTGCCACTCACGAAGAGCTCCTGAACGCCCAGTTCAGCGACTCCCACCGCCTCGAGATCGACAAGTTTCCACCTCTGATCAAGCACCGGCGAACGGATTCGTATGTCCAGCTGGTCATGCGTCCTCACGTTGCCGTCGAGATCCTTCAACGCTTGTTGGCTGCTGGTGGAGCATGACGAGTGCGGACTGGTTCGCTTTGCCGACGCCCGAATGGGCGGGGAGCCTAGTCGGCCTGTCGCTGGCGGTGGTCTCGGCGGCAGCGGCCGTGTTCTCGTCGGTACACCTCGCGTGGATCGCGGAGCTTGAGAAGGCCATAGACGCGACCGTCGACGAACGTGGGAAGACCCGAGCCCGCACGACCTCGGAGGGAGCGCGAGCGTATGCCCATCTCAAGCGGCACCGCAGTCGCGATCCGAAGAAGGATGTTGGCTGGATAGCGCTCTTCGTGGCGGGGTTCATGACGGCGCTCGGGATCATCGCAGGTGCCCAGATCCCCGACGTTGGCTGGCTGTTCACGATCGTTCCGATCGGGATCGCGGCCTTGCTCTCCGTCATCGCTGTGTTCGCTCCCGGGCGGGACGCCCGAAGCGCTGCTGACAAGCGGCTGGCGGAGATGGAGAAAGCGTGAACCACCGGCGTTCGTGCCCCTGGCTTCGCGGCGAATAGCCAGGATACGTGCAGCCTTCAAATACCAACGAGGTCGGCGCTGACCTGCCACAGCCGGGCGGTCGTCGCGGCGTCGTACGAGGACTGGTGGGACTTCCTGGGCTTGCGGTCGGCGAAGTACCGGCCCGTGACGCCCTCGACCTCAGGAGCGCTCGCGAGGTAGACCGCGGTGTCTGCGCCTCGCTCAGGGCTGCGCATGAACGGTCGCATGAGGGCGATGATGACGGCGAACGCACGCGTGGGGTCTTCCGCGCTGAAGCTCGTGTTGGTCACCCCAGGGTGCAGCGCGTTCGCCGTGACGCCGGTCCCCTCGAGTCGCCGCGCTAGCTCGTACGTGAACATCACGTTGGCGAGCTTCGACTGGTTGTACGCCCGCTGACCGGAGTACTTGCGCTCGCCCATCAGGTCGTCGAAGTCGATCCTGCCGAGCGACTGGGCACCGGACGACACGGTGACGATGCGGGCCGGTGCGCTCGCCACGAGCCGTTCGAGCAGGAGGTTGGTCAGCAGGAACGGCGCGAGATGGTTGAGGGCGAAGGTGTGCTCGAGACCGTCGGCCGTCATGTGACGGTGGGCCCAGAACCCGCCGACGTTGTTGAGCAGCACGTCCAGCCGCGGGTACGTGGCGAGGACGTCGCCCGCCAGCCGCCGGACCTCGGCCTGAGACGACATGTCCGCCACGAAGACGTCCACCGCCGCGCCGCCCGACACGCGGGCGATCTCGGCGGCGGCCGCCTCGGCCCGGTCCCGGTCGCGGCCGGTGATCCCGACCCGCGCACCCATCGAGGCCAGGGCGGTCGCGGCCGCCCTGCCGATCCCGCCGGTGCCGCCGGTAACCAGGACCGTCCTGCCGGTCATCGAGGGTGTCACGGCCATCAGCGCTCCTTGGTCGGAAGCGTGGACCGCCTGGTGGCTGGGGTCAAACGATGCGGCGACGTGCCGTCACGCCCCGATCGTCGATCTGATGCTCCCGATCGGGACGACGCGGCCTGAGCGGTGGTGGGACCATCCGCGGAGGAGGGCTGCGATGTTCGAGCAGGAGGCTGCACGGTTCTTCCCCGGGCTGGCCGGCATCATCTACATGAACACGGCATCACTGTCTCCGGGCTGCGAGCCCGCGGTCGAGGCGCTCAAGACCGCTGCCGACGAGTGGGCACATGGCCGGCTCGACTGGCCGGAGGCGGAGCGGGCAGGGGAGGAGGCGCGCGACCTCTTCGGCCATCTCGTGAATGCCGCCCCGGGGTGCGTCGCCCTGGTGCCGGCCGCGAGCGCGGTCGCCGGCCTGATCGCCGCGCACCTGGCGCACCGGTTCCCGCAGGGCGGCAACGTCGTCGTCGGAGCGGAGGAGTTCACCTCCAACCTGTACCCCTGGCGCGTGCTGGAGACGCGCGGCTTCGAGATCCGCATGCTGCGGTTCCACGAGGGCGTGTTATCGGAGGCGGACATCGCGGCCGCGGTGGATGGCGAGACACGCCTCGTCGCGGTCAGTGCCGTCCAGTCGGCCACAGGCTACCGGGCCGACCTGGCCCGGCTGCGGGAGGCCGCCCGGGGAGCGCTCCTCTACGTCGATGCGGCACAGGCCGCCGGCGCGGTGGCGCTCGACATGCAGGCGCTCGGGATCGACGCCCTTGCGGCACCGAGCCACAAGTTCCTGCTCGGCACACGGGGAATGGGGTACGGCGCCTTCACGCCCGAGCTGCGCGACGTCCTCGACCCGCTCTGGCCCGGCTGGAAGGCCGCGGCGGAGCCGATGGCGAGCTTCTACGGGCCGACGATGACCCTCTCGACGACGGCGTCCCGGCTCGACATGTCGCTGGCTTGGATCATCGCGTTCGCCGAGCGTCGATCCCTGGGCGTGCTCCGCGAGCTCGGTTTCGAGCGGGTGCGCGAGCACGACGCCCGGCTCGCCGGGCTGATGCGCGACGCGTTGCGCGACGCGGGTGTGCCCTTCCTCGACCACGGTGAGGCCCACGGCTCGACGATCTTCTCGTGCGCCCCGACGGGCGAGGGCATCCCGGAGCGGCTGGCCGAAGCCGGCGTCGTCGCTGCGGCCCGGGCCGGTCGTGTCCGGCTGTCGCTCCACGTCCACAACACGGCCGCGCAGATCGCGCCGGTCGTGGAGATCCTCCGCACCGCCGCCTGACCGGACGCGAGCGCCGACGACGGCGACAGCCGTCTCGACGAAGTCCGCCGCGGGCAGGGCCTCGCGGCGGTCGGATGTCGAAAGATCACGCTGCCGATCCGATCGCGACGACCTTTAACGTCGTCCCGACCCGGCGCGGACGAGCGACTTCTCCAACGTCACGAGCGTGTCATCGACCTCGAGCGGGCCGGTGCGGAGCTGGAAGGTGCCCTGCACCCGACGCGGCGGGAGCCCCGCGTCGTTGAAGCCCAGGCCGCGATAGAGCGCTTGCGCTCCATCGTTGGTGACGCTTACCTCGAGCCGGAGGCGGTCCGCTCCCCTGGCCTCGGCCGCTCGTTCGGCCGCGACCGTCAGAGCCGATGCGACGCCGCGCCGGCGATGCTCGGGACGCACCGAGACATCCTGCAGCTCGGGTGGGTCGGTCAGCGCCAGGTGCACGTGCCCGAGCGGCTCCTCGCCCTCCCAGGCGACGAGGTAGACGCCGTCGCCCTGTTCGAGGCGTGCGAGGCCAAGGACGGCACCGACCGGCTCGATCTCGGCCGGCGTCAGCTCCCTGATCTGCCACATGCCCGGATCGTGACCGACGACACGGTCCGACGCAATACGGGCGGCTGGCGCCAGCGGGACGGTCGTGCGGCGGTCGCGCGGCGAGAAGCAGCGAGCGGCGGCTAACGGTCGCCGGACGAGCCCGCCGGCGCGCGGTGCCGAGGCAGGCTGAGGACGAACGTCGTGCCCGCACCCGGCCGACTGGCGACCGACAGGCTGCCCCCGCTTCGTTCGACGACGCTGCGCGCGATCGTGAGCCCCAGGCCGCTCCCGTCGGGGACCGTGGCGTCCGCCCGGACCCGGTAGAACGGATCGAAGATCCGGGAGAGGTCGGCGGCCGCGATCCCTGGTCCGTCATCGGTGACCTCGACGATCGCGCTGCCATCGGTGGCCATCGTCGTGACCTGCACGGCCGCGTCCGGCCCGCCGTAGCGATAGGCGTTGTCGACGAGGTTCGCGACGGCGCGTCGGATCTCGTCGGAGTCGCCCGACACGAGGAGATCCGAGGCGAGCCGCACCTCGGGCGGGCGATCGGCGGGCGAGGCCTGGCGAGCAGCGTCGAGGACCTCGGCGACGGCGACCGACAGGTCGAACGTCTCGCGTCGCGGCTCCAGCAGTCGGTCGTCCGTCCGCGCAAGCAGGAGGAGGTCGTTGGTCAGTCGCGTCAGCCCCTCGGTCGAGGCGACGATCGCCTCCAGGCTCGCGCGCGTCTCTGCCGTCGACCCGCTGCCTTCCAGGGCGCCCTCGGCCGACGCGCGGATCCCCGCAAGCGGCGTCCGCATCTCATGGGACGCATCTGCAACGAATCGGCGTTGGCGCCGGTGGGCGTCCTGGATCGGACGAAGCGTCCTGGTCGCGAGCAACCAGGCGAGCACCCCGACGATCCCCACGACCGCGATGTCGGCGACGATGAGGGCCAGGCCGATCCTCTGGATGGTCGCCGCGTACGCGAGTTCGGCCGCCGCGAGGTTCGGAACGTCCGGATCGATGTCCAGGGTCGGTCGGAGGACCGTGGCGAGCGCGAAGTAGAAGACCGCGCTGAAGACCCCCAGCACGATGGCGAAGATCGCGATGTAGAGCAGGGTCAATCGATGTCGCGCGTGCTCGAACATCAGTCCGGCGTCAGAGGATCGGCCCGGAGGCGGTAGCCAGATCCTCGAACGGTCTCGATCAGCCCATCGCGGCGGCCGCCGTCGACCTTTCGACGAAGGTTGCGGACGTACACCTCGACGATGTTCGACTCGGCGGAAAAGTCGGCGTTCCACAGCTTGTCGATCAGGCGATCGCGATGGAACAGATGACCCGGGTGCCGCGCGAACAGCTCGAGCATCGCGAATTCGCGGGCCGACAAGCGAATCGTCTCGCCGCCGCGTCGCACCGTGTGGGTGGCCGGGTCGAGCTCGAGGTCGTGGACCTTGATCGTGACGGGGCGCCCCTCGGTCTGCCGCCGCGCGAGGGCGCGGGTCCGGGCGCGGAGCTCGGCCATCGCGAACGGCTTGACGAGGTAGTCGTCCGCGCCACGGTCGAGCCCGGTGACGCGATCCCGCACCTGGTCGAGCGCGGTCAGCATCAGGATCGGCGTGGTCAGGCCGCGCTCCCGGACTCGGGCGCAGATACCGAACCCGTCAAGACCCGGGAGGACGACATCGAGGATGAGCAGGTCGTAGGGGTAGGCGTCGACCCACTCGAGGGCCTCGAGACCGTCCTCGGCGACGTCGACGGCGTGGCCATCCGCCGACAATGCCGTACGCACCGCGGCAGAGATCGCGGGTTCGTCTTCGACGACCAGGACTCGCAGGGCCGCTGGACCTTTCCGTACCGGCCGACCCGGGGCCGGGTCGGCATCCCGTCGATCGTAGCCGCATCGGTATTCGGCGTCCGGTGGCGCGTCTCGAGGCATCACATTGGCGGTCCCGGGCACCTGCGCGACGCGGGGCGACCCCCTCGGGAGACTGAATTCATCTTCGTCTCATCGTGCCGCTCCATCGTCGGTGCTCCGCCAACGAGGAGATCCATGAGTTCTCGCGACCGCGCTCGACACCGGGCATCCCCCAGGGCACCCGAGTACGTCGCGCGTCCGGGCACGCGAGGGCAAGCCGGGGAGCCGGTCGAGGCGCCCTGGTCCCAGGCCGAACCACGGGTGGGGATCCGCGCCTATCGCGCTCGTCCCCCTGCGGGTCTTCCTCGGTGTGACGTTCCTGTACGCCGGTCTCGACAAGCTCCTCGACCCGGCGTTCCTGAGTGCCAGCGGTCCGGGGTCGATCGGCGCGCAGATGGCGGCCTTCGCCCACACGTCGCCGCTCGGGCCCCTCGTCGTCGCCGTCGGCGAACCGTTTCCGATCGCGGTCGGACTCGGGATCAGCCTGGCCGAGATCGCGGTCGGCGTCGGAGCGCTGACCGGACTCCTGTTCAGGGCGAGTGCCGCCCTCGGCGCGTCCCTCTCCCTGCTGTTCTGGCTGACCGCCTCGTGGGCCATCAAGCCCTATTACTACGGGCCGGACCTGCCCTACGCCGTCGGCTGGATCACCCTGGCCATCGCGGGGACCGGCGGGATGTGGACCATGGCGGCGTGGCTCTCGGCGCTCGGGCCCGAGCCATCGCCTCGAGAGCTACAGCAGCGCAGGCTTGCCGCATCCCGAGGCCGACCCCTGCCCGAGCCCGGTGAGGACATCACCCGCCGGGTCGTCCTCGAGGCCGGCCTCATCGGTGGCGTCGCGGTCCTCCTGGCCTCGGTGACGGGGGTGGTCGGGCTGTTGACGCGCAGCCGCACCCAGGACCATGCCGGTCTGGCCTCGACGGCGTCGCGCGGGTCAGCCGCGGGGGCGCCGAACCCGGCCCAGGAAGCACCCGCCCCGGCCGCGTCGGCCGACGCTGGAGGAGGCGCCGTCGTTGCGGACACGCCGCCGCCGAGCGGGCCGGTCATCGGGACCCTGGACCACCTGTCACGTGGTCGCCCGCTGGCGTTCGATGACCCGACGACCGGCGATCCCAGCGCGGTGCTGCTGCTCGCGAGCGGCAAGATCGTCGCCTTCGACCTGACCTGCACGCACGCCGGCTGCACGGTCGAGTACGACCCCTCGTCCCACCTGCTGATCTGCCCGTGTCACGGGGCGACGTTCGATCCGGCGCACGGCGCCCGGGCGATCGCCGGCCCGACCGACCAGCCGCTGACCGGGCCTGCCGATCCACATCGACCAGACGACCGGCGAGATCACGTTGATCAGCTGAACGTGTCCGGGCCCGCTCGGGCGCCGATCGCGGGGCTCAGAGGCGGACGGTCCCCGCGGCCGGCTTCGGACGTTGCGCCGGAGGGGTGCTGTCGCCGATCGAGAGATACAGGTCCTCCTCCTGCGCCTGATGCAGTCGGAG
Organism: uncultured Chloroflexia bacterium; assembly: GCA_963755115.1. Taxonomy (GTDB): domain Bacteria; phylum Chloroflexota; class Limnocylindria; order Limnocylindrales; family CSP1-4; genus SPCO01. The sequence continues at coordinate 44,990 of CAVWIK010000001.1, read as the reverse complement.
GATCGCCTCGAGGCCGTACAGCAGGCGCTGGAGATCGGTCCGGTCATCGCTGCTTGGACCCTCCGGCGGGAGGTCGGCGACAAGGCGATCGAGCAGCCGCGCGAGCCGGAAGATCTCCTGGTGCGTCCGGTGCATCGAGGCGGTCGCGTCGTCCGACCCCATGGCCGTCGCGAGCATCGGGTAGATCGTCCGGTCCTCGAGCTCCTCATGCGGCAGGAGGTCCTCCGCGATGAACCGTCGGATCTCCTCGAGGGCGGCCGTCGCGGCGGTCGCGGAGAGGCCGTCGAGCACATCGGCGGTGGCGCGGATCCGGGTGATCGACGGCGCGAGCTCGAGATGCGCGTCGCGCAACCGCGCGCTCGTCTCGGTCCAGCCAGGGATCCGGACCGCGGCCTCCACGCCGCCGCGGAGCGCGCGGAGCGCGTTGAGGATCACGACGACATCGATGGCCTCCTGGAGGATCGCCCCGGCGACGACCGGCAGGAAGCCGAGCGCCGCCGCGCCCATCGCCACGATCGACATCCCCATCCCGAGGACGATGCTCTGCACCGCGATCGAGCGCGCCCGGCGCGCGATCTGGACGGCCTCGGTCAGGCGGTCGAGCCGGTCGACGGCGATGACGATGTCGGCCGCCTCGGAGGAGGCGCTCGCGCCGCGTGCACCCATGGCCACGCCCACGTCCGCGAGGGCCAGCGCAGGCGCGTCGTTGAGCCCGTCGCCGACCATCACGATCGGCCCCGAGACGCTCGTCCGCTCGGCGTGGACGGCATCGACCTTCTCGCCTGGTAGCCGGTCCGCGAGGACCGCGTCGACGCCGATGGCCGACCCGATGATGTCGGCGACCGCCGCGTTGTCGCCGGTGACCATCACGATGCGCGTGAAGCCGATCCGGCGAAGCGATCGGATGGCGCGGGGCGTCTCGGGACGCAAGGCATCGTCGAGGACCAGCGCGCCCCGGACCGTGTCGTCGACCCGGACGAACGCGCACGTCGAGCCCTCGATCGAGGCACGTCGCCGGACGTCACGGGCCCATCGCGGCAGCCCCCCGTCGCCGGCGCAGAACTCGGCCGTGCCGACCGCGACCCGCCGGCCGTCGACGATTCCGGTGACGCCGGCGCCCGGCGTCTCGACGACCTCCTCGGGCATCGAGAGCTCGAGGCCGCGCTCGCGGGCGACATGCACGATCGATGCCGCGAGGACATGCGGCGAGAGCTGCTCGACCGACGCCGCCAGCCGCAGGACGTCGTCCTCGTCGAGGGCCGCCGGCTCCGTCGCCGGGCCGACCTCGATCGTCGCCAGGTGGGGTCGCCCGGCAGTGAGCGTGCCGGTCTTGTCGAACAGCACGACCCTGGCCTGCGCCAGGGTCTCGAGCGGACCGCCGCCCTTGACGATCACGCCACGGCGGGCCGCGCGCGAGATGCCGGCGACGATCGCGATTGGGGCGGCGAGGAGCAGCGGGCACGGCGTCGCCACGACGAGGACGGCCAGGGCGCGGACCGGGTCGCCCGATGCGATCCAGGCCGCGGCCGAGATGACGAGCGTGAACGGGATGAAGATCAGCGCGTACCGATCCGCGAGGCGGACGAACGGCGCCTTGCTGCCCTGCGCCTCCTGGACGAGGCGGACGATCCCCGCGTACGCGCTGTCGGCGGCGGTCGACACGGCTCGGAGGTCGAACGAGGAACCGGCGTTGACCGTCCCCGACGAGACCGGATCGCCTTCCTCGCGGGTCATCAGCCGCGACTCGCCGGTGAGCGCGGACTCGTCGAGGACGGCCGGGCTCCCGACGACCATCCCATCGACCGGCACGACCTCGCCGGGCCGGATGGCGAGCAGGTCGCCCGGGTTGGTCGCCTCGATCGGGATGGTCTCGAGGCGGCCGTCGACATAGCGCTGGACGTCGCGCGGCGCCCGTCCGAGGAGGGCGGTCAGCTCGCGGTTCGCGCGGCCCTGCGCAAAGCGCTCCAGTGCCTCGCCGGTCGCGAGCATGACGCCAATCACCGAGGCCGCGAACGGCTCGCCCAGGAGCAGCGCCCCGACGATGGCGAGGATCGCGATGACGTCCACGCCGATCTCGCCGCGTGCGAGATCGCGCACGATCGACCATGCCAGCCGGACCGCCACGATGATCGCAGGGATCGTCCAGGCGAGGCCGCCGGCGCTCTCGTTCCCGGCCCACGTGAGCGCGAGTCCGGCCACGAGCCCGACGACGGTGATCGGGAGCATCGCCCGCTCGATCAGGTCGCGCACCCGTTCGGTAGGTCCGATGCGTCGTTCGGTCCCGCGCGCCGGGGCGACGTGGTCAGGAGTGGCTTCGATGCCGGGCATCCATCGAGTCTACGACCAGGACCGGGTCCTGCCTCCGGGCTGGACCGCCCCATCGAGCGGGCCAACGAGCCCGTTGCGCACGGGGATCTGCGGAGCCTCACGCTGGACATGCGGAGATGGCGCGGGCCCCCGAGGGAGCCCACGCCATCCGTGGTGCGTGGTTCCGGGTCGTTGACCCGGTCGCGGTCGCCTAGACGAGCGTGCTCGCGGGCTTGAGCGCCGGAGCCTTGACGCGCTCCGTGGCGGCTCGCGTCGCCCACACCAGGCCGAGGCCCATGAAGATCATCGTGCCGCCGAAGCCGACGAGGAGGGCGGCGACCCCGTAGCCGACCTGGAGGGTCGAGGCGGTCACGCTGCCGACGCCGAGCTCGGCGATGAGCGCGTGCGCCGTACCGGTCCACAACTGCTCACGAGCTGCGGCTTCGATCGGGTTGGTCCGGTCGAACGCGGCCCAGTAGCGCCCGTCGTTCACGAACTCGTAGGTGCCGGCCTTGGTGACCGTGCCGTCGGCGGCCGTGACGTCCTTGTCGAGGACGACGGTGGCCGTGCCGGTCAGCGTGTGGTGGGCGATCGTCGCCATCTGGTACATGTACTCGCTGGCGGTGTTCACGAGCGGGTCGTTCGGGTTGAAGTCCGACGCGTTGACCGCGTAGCCCCAGTCGTTCGTCAGCAGGGACATGATCGCGTCGGCGCCGGCGGTCTCGCCGCGGTCGACGAGCTGTCCAGCCTCGTTGTAGCTGAGCTTGACGTTCTGCGCGGCGCTGAATGCCTGCAGCGAATGCGCTCCCTGTTCCGTCTTGTAGTAGGCAAACCCACCGCCCGCGATGAATGCGAGCCCGATGACGGCGAGCAACACTCCGAGAACCTTCAGTCGACCGTTCACGATTTCAACCTCACTGACGTTTGTTCAACTGGCTTGACTCAACCGAGGATGGGCGCGGGTGTGGACCGACGACAGGGGCCATGCCGCCCCTACTGACCGCGAGTGGCCCGTCAACGGGGGGCCGAATGACACGGGTGCTCGAGCGACGGCGCGACGCCGCCGAGACGGCCTGCGTGCAGGATCGTGCGCAAACAGGCTCGGAGGGCAGGAATGGCGACCGAACGGCCCACGCTTCTGATCACCCACGGTCGAGGGCAGGCGCAGACCGATCCCGTGGCGATGAAGCGCGACTGGACGAAGGCGTTGCGCGAGGGGCTCACGGCAGTCGGCCTGCGGGACGCTCGGACGATCGAGGTCGATCTCGCCTTCTACGGCGATCTCTGGAAGCCGAAGGCGGAGCGCGGCGATCGCCGTCGCCGGCCGCCGAGCGACCTTCAGGCGGAAGTCGCCCGGGAGATCCTCCTGGGCACGGGCGCTCGGCGGGAACGGTTCAGCTGGCGGACGCTCGACCAGGTGATCGTCACGCTCGAAGACCACCTCCACGTGGGCGACCCGATCATCGAGTTCTTCCTCCGCGACCTCGACGAGTACTTCGACCAGCGCGGCCTGCGGGACGCGGCAGATCAGCGGATCGTCGAGAAGACCCGCGAGCACCCCGGGCCGCTGGTCCTCCTGGGCCACAGCATGGGCTCGATCGTCGGGTACCACGCGCTGGCGTCCGCCCGGGCACGTATCGGCGGGCTCTTCGGCCTCGTCACCTTCGGGTCGCCCCTTGGGCTCGACTCGATCTACCGGCGGATGGATGCGCTGGTGCCCGGAACCCCGGTGCCCGACTCGATCGACGGCTGGCAGAACGTCTGGAACGAGAAGGACTTCGCCACCGTGAACCACGACCTGGCGGCGCGCTTCAAGGACGGGACCGGCAGGAAGCGACTGGTCGACGTCCAGGCGATCGCCGGTCAGCCGGCCCTGAACGATCCCGGGCGCGGCCACGACCCCATCGCCTACCTCAAGTCGGAGGCGCTCGCGAAAGCCGTCGTCACCCTCGTCGAGGGCGGCCCGGGCCCGACCCGGACGGGCGAGCGTGGCGGGCCCCGCCGCCCGCGCGTGCTTGGCGCGGTGCCCGCCGAACGGGGAGCCCGTGCGAAGCCGCCCGCCGAACGAAGCGCACGTGCCAAGCCGCCCCAACACGGCGTGCGTGCCAAGCCGCGCGACGTCGGCTTCGGAGGCGGAGCTGCCGTCGACTTTGGCATCCCGGCCGCCGGCGCGGACTTCGAGGTTGCGGCCGAGCCTGCTCCCAGGGCGCGGCGTGCCAGGCGACCGGTCGCGAAGGCGGCCCGTCGTGGGGAGCGCCGCCCGTCACGAGCGGAGGCTACTGCCGCCGCGTCCCGGCCGACCACCGGAGAGAAGACGATCGAACCGACGGCGTCCGCCGATTTCCCGGAGACGGTTGCGCCCGGCGCCGAGCGCACCCTCGAGATCAGCCTCTCCGTCGGGAAGAAGCCGAGGTTCGCGCGCGCGTCGTCGCTCGGCCCGGTTCGTATCCCCACCGAGACCAAGTTCCTCGAGCTCAAGGTCGGCGTCTTCGCGCCGGCCTTCGAGGTCATGACCCCGGACGGCATCGCACGCGACTGGGCCAGGATCGAGCTTCCGGTGGCGGACATCGCGGAGGCATCGGCGCGGTTCACGTTGCGGGCGCGCCCGACGACGCGACGCATCGAGACGACGATCCAGCTCACGTTCTACCGGGGCGCCACCCCGATCGGCGAGCTGACGCTCGCGACGGCCGTCGATCCGGCCCAGGCTGATCGGCAGCCGACCGGCACGCTTCGCCTCAACCTGCTGGATCGCGCGCCGGATCCGGACCTGACCTTCGTGATCACGGATCGCAGCGACAGCCTCGTCGGCGCCGGCCCGTTCGACATCCGGGTCAGTCGCGAAGGGCACTACTTCGAGAAGCCCCTCGGTCAGTTCCGGGTATCCGTGAATGCCGTGGTCGAGGCCCAGGGCCTGCTCCGGCGGTTCCATGACGCGATCGACCTCGAGCCACGCCAACGACGGGAGATGATCAACCGGGTCGGCAGCCATCTCTGGTGGCTCATGCCGGAGGAGTTCCAGGCGTTCTACCGTGACGAGATGCACGGGAGGAAGCTGAGCATCGCGATCTACTCGCAGGAGCCGTACATCCCGTGGGAGCTGATCGTGCCGCAATGGAAGCGCGGCTCCCGTCGATATGAGGAGGTCCTCGGGATCGCGTTTCCGATCGCGCGCTGGACCCAGGGCCTGGCCTTCCCGAGCCCCGTCGCCGATGCCCGGCTCGCGGTCATCGCCCCGAACTACGAGACCGACGCCCTGCCGAGCGCCCAGGACGAGGCCAAGAGTCTCGAACGGCGGTTCGGTGCCAAGCGCGGACCCGAGCGGCGGGCCGGCGTGCGGAAGCTGCTCGCCTCCAGCGACTACGAGATCGTCCACTTCTCGGGCCACGGCCTGTTCGATCCCGAGCTCGTCGAGCTCAGTTCCATCGACGTCGTCGACGGCTCGGTGACTCCCGAAGACCTCCCAGCCATGCGTGCCAAGGGCGACGTCCGCCGAGCCTTCGTCTTCTTCAATGCCTGCGAGGTCGGCGAGCTCGGCTTCGACCTCACGGCGCTCGGCGGCTGGGCGCCCGAATTCTGCAAGCGCGGGTTCGCCGGGTTCGTCGGACCGTACTGGCCGGTCGACGACGAGATCGCCGGGAAGGCCGCCGAGACGTTCTACGGGGCACTGCGGCGACGACGCACGGTGGCCGAGGCCGTCCAGGCCATCCGGGCCCGGTACCACGAGGATCCGCACCCGAGCTGGCTTGCCTACACGGTCCATTGCCAGCCGAACGTCAAGCTCGGGCTGCGAGCCAACGCGTAGGAGGGGAGAGATGGGTGGCGATCGCGATGCCGAGAAGGAGCTGGACCGCCAGCTGATCATCGACCAGGCGAGGACCGTCGCGGCGATGGACATCTGGATCCGCAACGGCGGCCGTCCGCCGGAGGTGGAGCCGGAACACCGCGAGCGCGGCCGGACCGGTCTCGTCGCCGGGGAGACGGCGATGGACGCGCTCCTCGACGAGCTCGTCGGGTTCCGAGCCGACGGCACGCCGGTCGGACGCCCCGCCGAACGAGGCCGGGGTGGGCGCGAGCGCGGCGGTGAGCCGAAGCGCACTCCCGAGCACTCCGTGGCCAGCACGGTCTACGAGTGGACCTTCTATCCCGAGCATGACTCACGCAAGGACAGCGACAGCAGCGCCTACCGGGCCGCCCGGAAGAAGCTCGTCGCGACGGGATCGTGTCTGGTCTGCGGGGTCGACCTGGCGACGTTGCACGATGCGGTGGCACGGAAGGACGAGGCGAAGAACCCGTTCAACGCCGTCCAGCTCGAGACCCATCATCGGGTGATCGAGTGGGCCCTCGGCGAGGCGATCGACGTCAAGCGATTTAACGAGCGGTTCGTCGCGCGCCGTCGGGCGCTCGAACCGACGAACGCCAAGTACGCCACGGACTTCGATCGGCAGCAGATGCTCGACTGGATCGACCACGACCCGGACAACCTGTGGGTCCTGTGCGACGTCCACCATCGAGCGCCGTTCATGGGGATCCACGCGATCACCCGGCCGCACTGGGACCCGCAGGACCTTGTCTTCCCGAAGTTCTGGAACCGACCACCACCGCCGGACCAGGATCCACGCCCGAAGAAACCGCCGAAGCCCCGGCCGGCGACGCCCTGAGCGCCCGATCCCTACCTCAGCGTCCGACCAGGCGTCGGAGGAAGCCTCGCCGCGGGGCCGGGACATCGACGGACAGGTCGGTCGCCGTCAGCGCGTCGCGCTCGCTGTCGGTCAGGTCCACCTCGAGCGGCAGATCGTCAGCGTCGAATGGACGCGCCGTCTCCGTCGTCGGGGGAACGCGGGTCTGCGCGGGCGATCCACGCAGGATCGGGAAGGCGACATGTTGATCCAGCACGAAGGTCCTCGGAGTGCGCCCCGAATCCAGGGTCGTCGCACTCAGTCTGTGGCTACCGATTCGGAGGCCGCAAGCACACCTTCGTACTACGAGAGCAACGGTGCAGGCCCGGTGCGCACCGCCGTCCGACGCGGGCGCGTCGGTCTGGAGGCCGCGCGGCCGGTGTCATTCCGCCGCTCTGTGCGGCTGGCCTCCGGATGACCGGCTACCGTCGACCCGTCTTGAAGGTCCATCTCTTGGTCGCGAGCGTATTGCCGGCGAGGTCCGTGATCCCGAAGCGGACCTCGACCCGATAGGTCTTGAGCGGGCGCAGCCGGGAGTAGGGATCGAGCGTCAGGACATGGGTCGTGGCGTTGTACTTGAAGCTCTTCAGTCGGAGGACCGAGCCGGTCTTGTTGCTGACGAGGCGGACGGTCGTCTTGCTGAGGTGGAGGACGTCCTCGGAGAAGGTGATCTTGACGTTCCCGTCGCGGTCGACGCCGGTCTTCCCGGCGGAGGGCGACCTGTGGGCGATCGTCGGGCGAGTCGTATCCGAGCCGACGTAGGCGACCGCCCCGGCGGCATCGACTCGACCGGAGCCGAAGACGTCGTCCCGGCCGGGGCTGCCGAGGTCGACGGCGGTCGACCGCAATGCCAGCTCGACCTGGGCGGGGTGGTAGGTCGGGTGGGCCGAGCGCACCAGGGCAGCCACCGCCGCGACGTGCGGTGACGACATGCTGGTGCCCGAGTAGAAGGTGTAGCCACCCGGGACGGTGGAGAGGATACCCACCCCCGGCGCAGCCAGGTCGACGGCGGCGTTCGCGTTCGAGAAGGACGCGTGGCCATCGCCGTTGTCCGTGGCGGCGACCGACAGGACGTTGGCGTACGAGGCCGGGTAATCGATCGTGCCGTCCCCGTCGTTGCCGGCCGCGGCCACGATCGTGACCCCGGCGTTATAGGCGTCGGTGATGACCGACTGCTCGAACGGCGTGGGAACCGGGCCACCAAGGCTCATGTTGATGACCGTTGCGCCGTGGAGCCGGGCCCAGTCGATCCCGTTGTCGACGTCGCTGGTCCAGCAACCGGTGCCGCCACACACCTTGACCGGCATGATCGTGACGCCCGGCGCGATGCCGGCGACGCCTAACCCGTTGTTGGTTTCGGCGGCGATCTCGCCGATGACGTGAGAGCCGTGGCCGACCGTGTCCGTCACATCGGTCGTGCCGGTGATGGCGTTCCAGGGGCTGACGACCGGGATGTCGTCGAGATCGACGTGGCTTCGGTCCATCCCGGTATCGAGCACCGCGACCACCTGGGACGGCGAGCCGGTCGTGGTCAACCACGCCGTCGGGACTCGCATCTCGAGAAGGTCGGCCTGGTATGGCGCGAAGTACGGGTCATCGGGCGGCGTCGTCGGGAAGTCCGACAGTTGACGAAGGATGTCCACGGTGACCGAGATGACGCCTGGATCCGCGCGCAGCGCGGCGGCCACGGCCGCCGAGTGGCCTGGCTCGGCGATGACGAGGGATCGGCGCGGGTTCGGCCCGCGCACCTCCCGACGCACTCCGGCGATGCGTGCGGACACCCTCGTGTCGACCGACTTGCGCCAGACGACGATCAGACGCCCCTCGGGCGCCTTGGCGTCGTCGGAGACCTGGACCGGGGCGCTGTGGTCGACCGCGGCCACCGGCAGGGCCGAGCCGACCAAGGCCACGGCCGCGAGCGCCGCCGCGAGCAGGAGCGTCCCGCTCCGCGAGCAGGCATGCTCTGTTTCATCCCGCCGAACGATGACGCTCCTGTCCATTCGCCAGGATCCCCCCACGTCGGCTCCTTCTCATCGGTTCATGTGCAACATTGATGGGCCGGTCGCGTGCGACCGGCGAACGCCTGGATCGCCTCGGGCTCGACGCGCAGGCGGTCGACTCCCGCGACCGCGCTGGTTCGACCTCGAGGACGGGCCCCGGAGCGGTCCACGCTCCCACGCCGGGCGTCAGGCGTCAATGCCAAGCCCGATCCCCCGGTGCGTTGCCGGTGCGCCCTCGACGGCGAACAGAGGCGTCGCCCGAGCGCCGGCGCGACCCTATGGCTTCGGTTGGTGGAACTCGAGGCTCTCGATGATCGGCATCGCCTCGGCGACCTGCGCCTCGAACGAGGAGGCCTGGGACGGGTCGAAGCCGACGATGGCGATGGCCAAGGTCCGTCCATCGGTGAGGTCGAGCAGGATCAGCCGCAGCGGGTGATCGGGATCGAGGCCTGCCGAGGGGCCGGATCCCGCCCCGACGATGATCGGCACGCCGACGATCGGGCCGCCCGGCGACTGGCAGCCGCCGGTCCAGGATGGTGCGATCGAGAGATCCAGCATCCGGCCCTCGTATCCGCCGACGGTCACCGGTGCCGGCGGCGTCGATACCACGCCCGGTCGGGCCATGATCGCCGCCACGAGATCATCGACCTTGGGCCCGATGCCAGGATCCTCGCTGAACGGATCGCAGGGCGCGCCGTCCTTGTAGACCGCAGCCACCCGGGGCTCCGTGAACAGGGCGACGAACGAGTCGATCGGAGGCTCGCCCTGGGAGCCGTCGGAAGGATGATGCAACAGGAATGACGCGGGCCGGTCCTCCTTGACCTTCCACCCCGCCGGGACCGTGTACGACAGCTGGCCGGACGGGCCGGGGCGGCCGAACGGATCGAACGCTGATGTCAGGTACGTCCCGGGCGGCAGCGTGGCCTCCTCAGTCGGGAGGGGCGGCTCGGTCCGCACCCACTGCCCCGCGAGCTCTGCTTCGCGCGTCGCGCAGGCGTCCGGGCTGACCGCGGTCAGGGCCATGATCGTGCCCTTCCCCTCCATCGACCAGCGGTACGTCCCGACGTCTCCGATCGCGCAGCCCTGCGTCTCGCCGGTGGCTGTGACCGCGAGCGTGTCGGGGCCGGTGGCCATGATCGCGGATCTCGACGCCGCGGAACCCGGCTCGGGCCCGAAGTCGACGGATCCGCTCGCCACGGTGAGGAACCCCGACCCCCACTGATCCAGACCTGGCGTGACGGCATACGGCCGTTGCCACGAATTGAGCAGGACGTCGGGGATCGGTCCGCTGGCGATGGCCGCGGGACCAGCCGTCGACGATGCCGAGGGCGTCGGCTGCGGGCCGATCCCGGACCGCGACGTTGGCCCGAGGACGCCGATGGCGACGATGCTCACGAGCATGACGGCCACAGCAGCCGCCGCCCAGCGGGCGCCGGCGAACCTCCCACCGCGCACGTCGGCGCCCAGGCCACCCGTCGACCAGCCGGCGGCGCGCTCGGACGAGATCGCCGTCCGAGCGACCGCGAGCGCGTCGATCGGCCGCGTCGTCGCCTCTTCGGTGTAGTCGCGGACGCGAGCGGCCAAGCGCGTCTCGAACGGATCCATCGTCTCTGGCTCAGTCATCGCCGAGGTCCTTTCGCAACCGCTCGAGGAGGCGATGGAGGCGCACGCGCACACCCGACGCGGTCATCCCCATCGCCTGGCCGATCTCCGCCGATCCGAAACCGCCGATGAAGCGCAGGCCGACGATGGCTCGGTCCTTCGGGTCGAGCCGTCCAAGGGCGTCGGCGAGGTCGATCATCGCGGCATGGTCGGTGTCACGGGGCGTTTGGTCGCCGACCGCAAGCTCCCGGACCGTGCGGCGGCGGCGGCTCCGGGCGATCTGGCGCGCCTCGTTGGCCGCGATCGACATCAGCCACGGGCGCAGCCGGTCGGGGTCTCGCAGCTCGTTCAGCCGACGATAGGCGACCGCCCAGGCCGACTGCTCCGCCTCCTCGGCGATGTCGAGGTCGCCGCAGACGAAGAAGGCCATGCGCGCCATGTCGCCGTGGTGCGCGGCGACGATCCGGGCAAACGCCACCTCATCGCCGGCGATCGCGCGCTCGACGATCGACCACCCAGGCTCAGCCTCCGCGACCACGCCTCCGATCATGCGCTACAGATGCCGGCCGGACCGGACTCGTTACAGGGTGAGCCGTCGGTCCCGCAGGATCGATCCGTTCGGACCTTGTGTCCGAGGCGGTGCGCGCGCGACCGTTGCGTCATGCTTAGGATCGATGGCCTGCGCAAACGGTTCGGCGAGGTCCAGGCGCTCGACGGCGTGACGTTCGCCGTTCGCCCAGGCGAGGTCTTCGGCTTCCTCGGCGCGAACGGGGCGGGCAAGACGACCACGATGCGGATCGCCCTCGGTTTCCTCCATGCCGACGAGGGCAGCGTCACCTGGCGTGATCGCGAGACGCGTGCGTGGCCGCGACGGACCTGGGGATACATGCCGGAGGAGCGCGGCCTGTACCTGCGCATGCCGGTCGTCGAGCAGCTGGTCTTCTACGCCTCGCTGTACGGCGTCCCTCGGGCCACGGCCCGATCGACCGCGCTCGACTGGCTCGACCGGTTCCGGATGCGCGACTACGCCGATCGTCGGGCCGAGAGCCTGTCCAAGGGGAATCAGCAGAAGGTGCAGTTCATCGCGACGGTGCTGCACGACCCAGACGTCATCTTCATGGACGAGCCATTCGTCGGCCTCGACCCGGTCAACGTCGCCCTCCTAAAGTCGGCGTTCCTCGAGATGCGCGATCGGGGCAAGACCCTCGTGTTCAGCACCCACCAGCTCGATATGGCCGAAGAGCTGTGCGAGTCGGTCGCGATCATCGACCACGGACGGATCGTCACCGCGGGGCCCACTCGCGAGGTGAAGCGATCGACCGGACGACAGACCGTGCGGCTGGCGACGAGTCGCGACGGGCACGGCGGCTGGCTGCAGTCGCTTCCCCACGTGGTCGTGACGAGACCCGGCGAGGACTACACGGAGCTCCGGGTCGATTCCGGTGGCGATCCGCAGGACATCCTCCGCGCGGCCGTCGCCCACGGTGGCGATGTCCTTCGCTTCGAGGTCGCCGACCCCTCGCTCGAGGAGGTCTTCGTCGAGCGCGTCGGGGCGTTCGTGCGCGAGGAGCAGACGCTGGCGCTCCCAGGTGGCGTGACATGAGGGGCCTGACCAACGCCATCTCCGTCGCCAGGCGCGAGTACCTCGTCCGGGTTCGGACGCGGAGCTTCGTCCTCGGGACGGCCCTGCTCGTCGTGGCCGTCCTGGCCGTCGCGATGCTGCCGGTCATCGTCCGCTACCTCGACCGGACCGGCACGCAGACGATCGGCGTGTGGGTCGGGGCAGACGACATCACCGCCGATCCGGCCGCCGCGCTCGAGGTCCTGTTGAACGCCCCGACCGCAGACCAGACCGCCGCGACCGGCGGGAGCCGCGCCGTACGTCGTGAAGCGGGTGCCCGACCTGGTCGCCGCTCGACGGGCCGTCGTCGATGGGCAGCTCGTGGCGGCACTCGGGATCGAGCGGGCAGCCGACGGCGAGCTCCGCTTCACCCTCTACACCGACGATCCGGGAGCGGAGCGAATCGGTCTCCTCGCGACGACATCGCTCGCCATCGCCGATCGCCTCGACCGTCTCGGCATCCAATCCGCGTCGCAGGCGGGGCTGCTGGCCCCGTCCAGGTACGAGGTGAGCTGGCCGGATCCCGATCACGTCGGCCCAGCCCCGGATCCCGCACAGGCCGGCGCCGACTATCTGCTCGGGTTCGGGCTGACGATCCTCATCTTCATGCTCATCGTCCTCTACGGGAACTGGATCGCGATGAGCGTCGTGGAGGAGAAGTCGTCGCGGGTCATGGAGGTCATCCTCAATGCGGCCACGCCGTTCCAGCTCCTGACCGGCAAGGTCCTCGGCGTCGGGGCCGTAGCGCTGACGCAGTACGCCGCGATCCTGGCGACGGGCGTGGTGGCCCTGGTGGTGCAGGGGCCCGTCGCGAGCATGGTCCTCGGCGAGAGCGGTGGCGATGTCAGCCTGCCGGCCGGCCTGTCGGTCGGTCTGCTGCTCCTGCTCGGGGTGTTCGGCGTCCTCGGCTTCCTGCTCTACGGTGTCCTCTACGCGGCGGCCGGCTCCCTCGTCAGCCGGCAGGAGGACGTGCAGGCCGCGGTCATGCCGCTGGCGCTCGTGTCGACCGCCGCGTACCTCATCGCCGTGTACTCCTCGACTGGGCTGTTGGCGATCCGCGATGACTGGATGGCGGTGCTCGCGCAGATCCCGTTCGTCAGCCCGTTCCTGATGCTCGGCCTGGTGACCGCCGGGAAGGTGTCAGCCCCGGAGGTGCTGCTGGCGATCGTGCTCCTGGTCGCGTCGATCGGTGTGGCGCTGTGGATCGCCGCCCGGATCTACGCCGCCGGCGTCCTCCTCTACGGCCAGCGCCCCGGTCTCCGGTCGATCCTGAAGATGGCCCACAGCGGGATGTAGCTCACGCACGGAGGCCACAAGGCTCCCGGTCAGTTGACGCTCCCCGTGCTGCCGCCATCGACGCGGATGTCGGCGCCGGTGATGTACGCGGCCCGAGGACTGCAGATGAAGACGACGGTATCCGCGACCTCGTCAGGCAGTCCGAACCGCCCGACCGGGTTGTCGAGGATCTCGTGGAGGGCGTGCTGCTCGATCTCCGCCCAGTCATCGCCCCAGCCGCGGGCTCCGGCCATCTGGCGGTAGAAGGCCTCGACCCCCGCCGTTCGGATGATGCCGGGTGTGACGGTGTTCGCGGTGACGCCCGTCCTGCTCAGGTCCTTCGACAGGCTGACGGTCAGGTTCACGAGCGCAGCCTTCGTCGCCGCGTAGTGCGGGAACATCGCGAATGGGTCGCTGGCCTCGGCGCTGGAGATCTGGACGACGCGCCCCCAGCCGGTCGTGCGCATGGTCGGGACGACCTCGCGGATCATGCGGACCGCGGCCAGGACGTTGACGTTGTGGAGCTCGGCCCACATCTGCGGCGTCGCGTCGGCCCAGGTGGCGAAGGTCAGGATGCCGACGTTGTTGACGAGGATGTCGATCCCACCGAGTGCCGCGGTGGCCTTCGTGGCGACGTCCTTGGCTCCCTCGTCCGTGGCGAGGTCACCGACGACCGCGACCGCCGAGCCGCCGTCCGCATGGATCGACGCCGCGACGCCTTCCGCCTCCTCGGTGTGTCGGGCGTGGACCGCGACTGCCACCCCCTCGGCGGCGAGCCCTCGCGCGATCGCCTCGCCGATGCCCATGCTGCTTCCCGTGACCAGCGCCCGTTTGCCGGCCAGCTTCATGTCCACGAGGTGTCCTTCCCCGACTCGGTCGCGGTCGGCCAACGCGCGGAAGCGATCCGGGTCCGGCGGCCGAACGACATCGCCGAGTCGATGGCATCGATGGTACGCGCCGCTCGTCGCGGGAAACACGCCGGAAACTCGCAGCACCGATGCTGTCGTGCAGGCCACCACGGCGACTGGACACGACGAGAGAACCGAGGAATCCTTCGACTGTCGACGCCCGCCGCCTCGCGGGGAAGGCTGCTGAACGGCTGTTCATCCCGGCCGGGAAGCGACAGGAGGATCGAGATGTCGAACGCCGCCACCGCCACGGATCCCAACGCCGTGGACTCCGGGGCCATCCGTCCATTCCGGGTCGAGGTCCCCCAGGCGGAGATCGACGACCTCCGCCGGCGGCTCCAGGCGACGCGCTGGCCCGAGAAGGAGACCGTCGCCGACCAGTCGCAGGGCGTGCCGCTGGCGACGATGCAGGCGCTCGTGGCGTACTGGGCGAACGACTACGACTTCGGCAGGGTCGAGGCGCGGCTCAACGCGTTCCCGCAGTTCCTCACGCGGATCGACGGCCTCGACATCCACTTCATCCACGCGAAGTCCCCGCACCCGAACGCGTTGCCGCTCATCATCACGCACGGCTGGCCGGGCTCCATCATCGAGATGCTCAACGTCATCGGCCCGCTGACCGACCCGACGGCCCACGGCGGCAACGCGGAGGACGCGTTCGACGTCGTGGTTCCCTCGATGCCCGGCTACGGGTACTCGGAGAAGCCGTCGACGACCGGCTGGGGCCCCGTCCATATCGCGGACGCATGGATCCAGCTCATGCGGCGCCTGGGATACACGCGCTACGTCGCGCAAGGCGGCGATTGGGGCGCGCAGATCACGGACGTCATCGGCGCCAAGGCGCCGCCGGAGCTGCTCGGCATCCACTCCAACATGCCCGGCACGGTTGCGCCCGACGTCTCGAAGGCCCTCACTTCGAACGTCTTCGGTACCGGCCATCCGGCCCCGACCGGCCTGTCAGCGGACGAGCAACGGGCGTACGACCGGCTGAGCTTCCTCTTCACGAAGGGCGTCGGCTACGCGCTCGAGATGGGGAATCGCCCGCAGACGTTGTACGGCCTGGCCGATTCGCCGGTCGCCCTCGCCGCCTGGATGCTGGACCACGATGCGCTCAGCCTCGAGGACATCGCCAACGCCTTCGACGGCCACCCGGTCGACAATCTCACCCGCGACGAGGTCCTCGACAACATCACGATGACGTGGGTGACGAACACCGGCGTCTCGTCGGGTCGGCTCTACTGGGAGAACACGCTCGGCTTCTTCGACACCAAGGACGTCAACGTCCCGGCTGCCGTGAGCGTGTTCCCGCGAGAGCTCTATCAGGCGCCGCGGAGCTGGACGGAGCAGGCCTACCCCAAGCTCATCTACTTCAACGAGCTCGACCGGGGCAACCACTTCGCCGCGTGGCAGGAACCGGAGCTGTTCACGACCGAGCTCCGAGCCGCGTTCCGGACCCTCCGGAAGGACTAGCCAGCACCAGCACGACCGATGGCCAGCACCCAGGAGGCACACCCGATGTTCGACGACACCGGCAGCGCGAACGAGGCATCGGGCGCGGCGGCGATATCCGAACCGCCGGGCCGACCCGGCCTGATCCGCTCGATCGCCCATCGTCTGGCCGGCGAGCAGCCGGAACTGCCCATCGAGGGGCACGTCCCGTCACTCGTCGGCGCGACGGGCTGGCTCAACTCCGAGCCGCTGACACCCGAGGGACTCCGCGGACGCGTCGTCCTCTTCGACTTCTGGACCTACACGTGCGTCAACTGGCTGCGGACGGCCCCCTACGTCCGCGCCTGGGCCGCGAAATACGCGGCCGCCGGGCTCAAGGTCGTCGGCATCCACACGCCCGAGTTCGGCTTCGAGCGCGACCTCGACAACGTCGTCGCCCACACCCACGCCTACGGCGTCGAGTACCCGGTCGCCATCGACAGCGACTACGGGGTCTGGCGTGCGTTCAGCAACCACTTCTGGCCCGCGGCCTACATCGCCGACGGCGCAGGGCCGGATCCGCTTCCATCACTTCGGCGAGGGCGAGTACGCGATGATCGAGATGGTCATCCAGCAGCTGTTGCTCGACGCCGGCGCCAAGGACATTCGACCAGGACCTGGTCGCGGTCGAGCCGCAGGGACTCGAGGTGGCTGCCGACTGGCGGACGCTCCAGTCGCCCGAGACCTACGTGGGCTATGGGCAAGCCTCGGGTTCGCGCAGGCGGATGTCGCCGCGTTCGATGCGTCGGCCGCGTACCGCGCACCCGCGCGGCTGCCCCTCAACTACTGGGCCCTCACGGGGGATTGGACCGTGAACCGGGATGCGGCGGTGGTCAACGAGCCCGGCGGACGGATCGCGTTCCAGTTCCACGCGCGTGACGTGAACCTCGTCATGGGGCCGGCACCGAAGGGCGCCTCCATCCGCTACCGGGTGTCGCTCGACGGCGAGCCAGCGGGCGGATCGATCGGGACCGACGTGGCCGCCGACGGCACCGGCACCGTGGGCGACCCAGCGCACGTACCAGCTGATCCGCCAGTCGGGATCGATCGCCGAGAGGCGGTTCGAGATCGAGTTCCTCGATGCGGGCGCCGAGGCGTACTGCTTCACATTCGGCTGAAGGCTGGGCCGCGACTCCCTCCGGGCCGACGGTCAGTCGGTCGTCCCCTCGTCGGGCATGGGCGGCGGCACCGGGCGGTGGTGGGCCAGGGCTTCCCTGATCAGCCGCTGGTACTCGTCGCGGAGGCGGGCCGCCTCGGCCTGGAGGTGTTCCGCCTCGCGGCTGCCGTCGGGCGCGTCCTTGAGCTCGCGCTCGATGGCGCGCCACATCTCGAGCACGATCTCGGCCTCTCGTTGGTAGGGCAACGGACATGACCTCCTCAGCCGACAGAACGCCTGGGTCTCGCGGGTGTTACGGCCATCTGCGGCCCGATCCGGTCCGGCACGGTAAGGATACGGGCGGGCCGGGATGCCCGCGCCAGCGCGCCCTGGGTCAGCGCGGTGGCGCCGGGTGGCGCAGCCCGACGTGAGCCCGCGCGCGGGTCGGCGCCACGTCGAAGGCGTCCGCCACGGGCTCTGACCGCTCGGTCCGCCTCGCGGACGTTCCGGGGGAGGGGTCGGCATCCCGGAAGCGCCACCTCACCCCGTCCTCCTCCTGGACGCCCTGTGGCCAGGGCATGGTGGCGCGCCACCAGTCACCGTCGCCGAGATTGACGAACGAGCCGAGGCCCTCGTATCCGCGGCGTACCCACCACGCCGCAAGGGGAGCGAGCACGACGCCACCGAGACCGAGCATGAGGATGGCGAACAGGAGGTCCATCGCCTCGATCCCTTCCGCGTGCCTCAGGTCGCCGGTGTCTGCGGCGCCTGTGGCGTCTGCGGTGGCTGGACCCATCCGGTGGGCCCGGCCACGGCCGCGTCGGGTCGACGAGGTCGGAACCAGGCGATCAGGACGGCGCCGAGCCCGAGCAGGATGACGACCAGCTTGACCCAGGGCCCGACGACGGGCAGCGAGGACAGGAGGACGACGACGGCTGCCCCCACCGCGAGCATGGCCAGCTCGCGCCACCGGCTCGGGTTCTCGTCGCGCATGACCAGGCTGGCCAGGGCCGCGCCGACGAGCGCGTCCGCGACGTACCCCGCGACGACCGAGAACGCGAGACTGGCCCCGAGGATCGCCACGATGCCCGCCAGGATGTCGATGCCGACCAGGTCGGAGAAGCCGAGCATCCCGAACGCGATCGCGAGCAAGATCATCACGACCAGCAGGGCGAAGAGGAGCACGACGAAGCCGCAGATCGCGATGATCCCCCAACCGGCTGCCGGCAACGGCCGCTGCCGGAGTGCTGCCTTCATCGCGGCGTAGGGTCGCGGGACGAGCCAGATCAGCAGCGCGCCGACGAGCACGACCACGAGGAAGTGGCGAATGGCGTCGATGACCTGCTGGGTCGTGGTCGAGCCGACCGCCGGCTGGTTCGGCTCACCGTCGCGGTCGGTCAGCGTGACGTCCTCCGACCCGCCGATCGTGCCGCCCTTCGTGTACGTCCCGGTCCTCGCCAGCACGTCGCCCGTGACCGCGCCGTCGATGGTCAGCTGGCCGGTGCCCGCGATGAGGTCCTCGCCGACCGTGCCTGACGAGGTGACCGTGAGCTGTCCGCCGGTCGCGAGGAGGTCCTCCTTGATGGCGCCGCCGACCGTCAGCGTCCCGCCGGCGATCCGGGTGTCGCCGCCGACCGTGCCACTGATGTTGACGCTGCCGCCGGCCGCGAGGACGTCGCCGGTGACGGTCCCCGTGACGTCGACGAGGCCACCGCTCGCGACCAGGTCACCGTCCACCGTGCCCTCGACGCGGACGGTCCCCGCGAATGCGTACAGGTCGTGCGGCACCGTCTCGCCGGCCGCGATCGTCACGGTGTTCCCGCCCCGCAGCTTGTCGTTCACCGCGCCCTGGGCGAGGGCGACCCCGGTCAGGATCGCCAGCACGGCGGCGCTCGCCATGATGGCCATGACCAAGCGATTCGGACGCGGCATCGGTCGGCCCTCCTGTCGATCCATCAGGTCTTCGCCGTCCGTGGCGCGGGACATCCAGCACGGAGCCCACGCCTCCGTACAAGCCTACTCGCCGTGGTCCAGCCCGGGGCCGCACTGACCGGTGGACCGGACCCTCCACCGATGCGGCACCGGCCCGGATCGGGACTGCAATGGAACTGGAATGGGGCCAAGGCTCGTTGCGTGTCCGGCCGCGCTCATGCCCTTCCACCATAGGCTCGGGACGCTGATGGAAAGGAGCTCGATCATGTGTCTGACCTGTGGCTGCATGGATGCTCATCTCGAGATGGGCGAGGAGAACATCCGCTACGAGGACCTCAAGCGGGCGGCCGACAAGAATGGCCGAAGCGTGGCCGAGACGATCGACATCATGGAGCGGACCGAGGCGAAGGATCGCGCGCAGCACTCCCAGGAATATGCACCAGCGGCCGGCTCCTGAGCCGGCACTGACCAGTCAGAGAGGCTGGAAGGGATCTTCCTTCACAGCCACGCCATCTTCACGCTGTCGCGGTAGGCATCCCACCTGACCCCGAACGTCTTCGCGAGCGCAGCCTCTTCCTCAGGCGCGAACATCCTGTTCGCGACGTAGAGCACCAGTCCGATCACGACCCCGAGCCAGGTGTTCAGGAGGAAGCCGATCCACGGCAGGACCAACAACGCCACGGCTGTGTAGAGGGGGTGCCTCACCACCGCGTACGGTCCGCTCGTGATCAGCTGGCCTCGGGGGACGTTCGTCAGGATCAACACAGCCGACCAGATCCAGATCGTGACGCCCGCGATCAACACGACGACGGAGACGATCCGGAGGGTCTCCGAGGGGCCGCCGACGTCGAAGAACCCCGGATAGGCGACGTTGAGGATCAGACCGACGATCAGGAACGGCAACACGACAAGCGCGATCTTGTCGCCGCTTCCGACGAGTCCTTTCAGGTTCATCGGTCGTTCTCCTCGCCTTGCGCCGTATCAGGGTCCGGCAGGCTTGGATGGAGCGCCAGAGCGATTCGGCCCGATCAGGCTGGCCCGAACGGCCCGCGTCACCGATTCGACCAGGAACCATCCATCCGATGGCCAGCTGGCAGGCCCGAGTGCCCGCCACGGGTCAGGGCAAGCGCACCCAGGCGCCCACCTCCGTATGCGCGATGAGCACGCTGTCCGAGGCCTCCGCTTCGGCGCGAAGTCGCTCACGCAAGGTCTCGAGGTCGAGCTCGGCGATCGAGGCCACGCCGTATTTCTCAGCTGCTTCGGCGACCGTCATCGCGAGGTTCGCGACCTGGTCGATCGGCTGGGCGTCGCGCCCGCCGCCGATGAGCGCGTCGAGTTGCATCGTCGGGGCGCCGAGTCCCGCCCGCCTGAACGCGCCGTAGACATTCGTGCCCCGGACATCCGCGCCCGACCGCCGGATCGTCTCCGTGAGCCAGCGGCAGGTCGCGTCGAAGAGCGGAGCCGCTGGATGCGATGCCGAGCCGCTCCAGTCGACCTCGTGGAAGACGACCACGCCGCCGGGCCTGGCATGGCGGGCAAGCGCGCCGAGTGTTAGGGCTGGATCGGGCAGCCACTCCAGGACGTAGCGGCCGATGATCGCATCGAACGGCTGCCCCACAGGTAGCGCGTCAAGATCACTGACCACGAAGCTGACATTGGTCAAGGCCCGCGCCGCCGCCGCCGCGGTCGCGGTCGCGATGGCGTCGGCCGACCGGTCCACGCCGGTGACGCTGCCGCCATCGCCCACGACGTCCACGGCGAGGAACGAGACATCGCCTGCGCCGCAGCCGACGTCGAGCACCCGCATGCCCGGAGCCACCCCGGCGGCGACGAGGAAGCGCCGGGTGACGCCATCGATCAGCCTCGCCTGGAGGCCCAGCCGCCGCAGCTCATCCGGATGGTGCCCCAGCAGGTACCCGTCATGGTCTCCGGGGACTCCCGACTTCTGTGGCATCCGCTGATCCTATCGATCCGATCAAGGCATCGGTCTGCGGCCATCCGATCCCTGGCACGTCGACCTCCACGGCGAGCACCTGACCCTGCCGGTCCCCGCGCATGCCCTCTGGGCCGCGCCATTCATTGACAGTCATGAACAGTGTTCGCCGGTCCGGGCCGCCGAGCATGCAGGCGAAGCAGCCGCGGTCTAGATCGATCCGTTCCAGCACCTCGCCACCCTCGCGCACCCGCACGCAGCGCTTGTTGCCGACGTCCCCATACCAGACCGCTCCTTCGGCGTCGAGGCAGATACCGTCGGGGTGGTCGTCGACCTCGGCCCACGTTCGTCGGCCGGACAAGCTGCCGTCGGGGGCGATGTCGAAGGCCGTCAGCTTCTGGCCGTAGGACTCCGCGACGATGAGCGTGGCGTTGTCGGGTTGGACGGCCATGCCATTGGGGAACGCCAGGCCGTCGGCCACGAGGCGGACGACGCCATCGGGCGTCACCAGGGCGACGATGCCGGGCGCGAACTCACCACCCGGAAAGTCGAACCCGATGTTGTTGACGTAGGCGTTGCCCCGACCGTCGACGACGATGTCGTTCCAGGGGTGCTCGTTGACCTGGGCCAGGTCAGCATGCGTCGCCAGCGACCCGTCGGGTTCCCGGCGCAGAAGGCGCCGATCCGCCGACGAGACGATCAGCAGCCTCCCGTCGGGCAGGTGGTCGATGCACATCGGAAAGGACTCGACCCTGGCGACCACTTCCTTCTGGCCCGCCAGATCGACGGCGACGACCTCGCCGGCTCCCCAGTCGGAGACCCATAGCCGTCCGTCGTGCCATCGTGGCGACTCGGGGAAGGCCAGGTCGGCAAGCAGGACGTGCGGGTCATGACGGCCGTTTACGTTCATGCAGGGCTCACGGTGCCCGACGCTTTGGTCCGTGATCAGTCCGACGGTATGTAGTTGCGATGACGCCAGTCGTCGTGGTCCGCGTGTCAGCAAGCTCGAACAGCACGCCCGGGCCGCCGTCGTCGAACAGGTGCTGCCCATCGCCGAGGACGAGCGGGTGGATCAGCAGGATGAGCCCATCGACGAGCTGCTTCGCCAGGAGCTTGCGGACGACTTCGCCGCTGCCCAGGATCACGATGTCCTTGGCCTCCTTCTTCCGTAGCGTCGCGACCGCCTTCGTGAGCTCGCCGTCGAGGAGTGTCGAGTTGGGCCACGGCAGCGGCTCCTTCAAGGTTCTCGACACAACGTACTTCGGCATGTTGTTGAGCATGTCCTTGAACGGCCCTCCCGCCTTGTTCCAGTGCGGCAGGAGGTCCTCGTACGTTCGCCGGCCGAGCAACATCGCACCTGTGGTCTGCATACCTTCGGCGGCCAGCTTGCCGGTTTCCTCGTCGGAATACGGCACGCTCCAGCCGCCATGCTTGAACCCACCGCGTCGATCCTCATCGGGTCTGCCCGGGGCCTGCATGACACCGTCAAGCGTGACGCTGTTGAAGGTGATGATCCTTGCCATGCGAGATCTCCTTTGCCCGCGGTCACCCGCTGGATCGCACGAAGCCATCGCGCGTTCAGGCGATGCGACACTCGCTTGCGATCGACCCGCCGAACATCAGGGATCGTCGCGCGGATGGATCGGCGAACGGAGCGCCAGGGGATCGCCGAGCCACGACGTAGCCGGAGTGGCCCAGTACGACGCCATCGCCTCGAGACGCGGCGCGTACGTGGCCCGCGCCGACTCGAACGTGGGCCAGGCCCGGTCTCGGGGTTCGAGGGTGTACCCGGCCCCCTCGAGTCGCGTGCACGCGGCGTCGAAGTCCGATCGAGCCAGGTTCGTCGGCGCACCGGCGCGAAAGCCGAGGTTGCTGATGTCCTCCACCAGGTGGGTGCCCACGCGTTTGAAGAGCTTGGCCTCGCCCCGCGGCGGTCCATCGATGGTCGTGAGGACGAGGCTGGCGGTATCGAGCATGGTGCCGAGCGCGCTGATCCACGACAGGTCGTCGTGGCTTGAGCGGAAGTAGCCCAGCAACGGGTAGGCCACGTGAGAGTCGAGCACTTCCGCCGCCCAGTGCTCCCACTCGCGGAACAGCTCCGGAAGGCGCTCGACGAGACCGAGCTGAGCGTACGTTTCGAGGAGCGCCACGGCCGACGGCGGGGCGCCTGCGGCGGCCTGGAGGGCAACGACCTGGATCTCTCGACGCTGATAGGAGCCGTAGAGCGAGAACAGGAAGGTCACCACGAGAGCGACGACGCCAAGGCCGCTGATGGCGGCCGTCGTGACAATCAGTCGGGCAGGCGTATCGACGGCCACGATGTCCCCGAATCCCAGGGTCAGCACCGACGTCGCCGCGAAGTACAGGCTGCTTCCAAGATCCGGAGGGACAGGTCGCAGCTCGTCGCGCAGGGCGTACAGGAGAAGGCCGTACCCGACGATCAAGGTGATCAGCCAGGCGGCCAGGAGCGCGACCGTGGCAGCCGGAGCGAAGAGTCCGAGCACTCGCTCGTGAGACCGGCCCGGCCGGCCATCCCGGATGGCCCGAAGGCCTCGCCACGAGTAGCGGATCAGGTATCGACCGATCCGGAAGTAGCCGGGCGTCGGGCGGGGCACGACCACCGTCTCGAACAGGTCCCAGTACGCAAGGGTCAACAGGAAGATGCCCAGGGCGAAGGCGACGGCGTCCATCGGTGTCGATCATCCCACGCCTCACGAGCCGATCGCGGGTCCCCGCGGGCGGGACGACTACGTGAAGATCCGGGTCAAGTACGTGGTCAAAGCTGACAGTTCGGCCGGTCGGCTGCGGAACCCGATGTACCCATCCGGGCGGATCAGGAACAACGTCGGCTGATCCGCTTGGTACCGGTGATGCGCCGCGCCTTCGGTGTCGAGCAGCACACCGTCTTGCCCGGCCAGCTCGTCCGGGATGCTCGTCCCGTCCGCGACGATGAACGCCTGGATCGGTGCCCCGCGCTCGTCTCGCGCCGCCTGCGCGATGGCGATCAGATCCTGCCAGCTGGCCGCGTCCGGCTCGGGACCGCCGAACAGCACGAGCGTGTGATGGACGCCTCGCAGCAGGTCGTAGAGCCGGACAGCCGTGCCATCGGCAGCCTGCAGCGGACTGCTGTCGGGCGCTCGGTCGCCTGCCTTCGGCCCGCCGCCGAACCGCACATGCCCGAACCGACCGTGGTGGTACTCGCTCACGATCGGGCTGGAGCCGTAGTCGATGCTCAGCTGCGCATCCTGGACCGCGATCGAGTGCTGCACGGCTCCCAATCCGCTGAACATCGGCATCAGGTGGTTGCGGAGCTGTTGGGTGACGGGGTTGGTCAAGGTCAGCATCATCGTCAGTCGACCGGCGAGGCCGAGGACGGCATCCGCGACCGGTGTGCGCTCGGCTTCATAGCTGTCGAGCAGCGTCGCGTCGGCGAGCCCGCGGATGACGAGGGCCAGCTTCCACGCCAGGTTGTACCCGTCCTGCATCCCGGTGTTCAGCCCCAGTCCGCCGGTCGGGCTGTGGATGTGGGCGGCGTCTCCGGCGATGAAGGCTCGTCCCACGCGATACGTGGTCGCGCGCCGCGCATTGACCTTGAACGGCGTGATCCATCCCGGATCGCTGAGGGTGGCGTTCCCCGGTCCGCGCTGGTCGAGGGCTGCCTGGAAGTCCTCCAGGGTCAGCTCGGTGTCGACGGGCGGCACCTCCGCCTCCATCACCACTCGGAAGCGCTCGTCACCGGGCAGGGGGATGGCGAAGAACAGTCCGGTCGGATGGACGAAGCCATGCAGTTCGTCGTGCCGCAGACCCCACTTGAGCGTGGCGTCCGCCAACCCGAACCACTGCGTGTAGCTCTTGCCTTCGAATCCGATCTCCAGCGTGTGCCGGACCACGCTGTGCGCGCCGTCACAGCCGACCAGCCAGGCGGCACGTACCGATTCCTCCTGCCCGTCGGCGTGGCGCAGCGTCGCGGTGACGCCGTCGGCATCCTGCGTGAAGCCGATGAGCTCGGTGCCCCACTCGACCTGCAGCCCGACACTCGTGACGAACTCGCCCAGCACCCCTTCCAGCGTGCTCTGCGGGACGTTGAGCAGGAACGGATACGGAGACTCCAGATCGTCATAGGAGACGTGGAGGAGGCGGTCGGCCACGTGATAGATGTTGACCCCGTGGCTCTTCGTACCGGCGCCGAGCATCTTGTCGACGATGCCCATGTCGTCGAGCATCTCCAGGGTCCGCGCCTGCACGGTGGTCGCCTTCGACAGGGGCGTCGGTCCAGTGCCCTTGTCGATGATCCGGCAGGTGGTGCCGTGCCGGATCAGCTCCGCAGCCAGGATCAGTCCGGTCGGTCCGGCGCCAACCACGAGGACGGGCAGATCGGAACGGGCCTCATCAGTCACGGTACCCACGATAGACGGTCAGCGTTAGGCCGCGTGCGAGGTTTGGCACGTCGGCGCCGCATGGCGCCCCGGATCGGGTTCCGGCCCAGGACGTCAGGGCGCGAACTGGACGTCGACCCCGTCGTGGCGGGTCCTGATCAGTGAGCGCCCCGACACCAGGTCGGCCTCGAGCTCGCAGCAGTCATCGCCCGACGTCCAGGTCATGCGGACGCTCGACGCGCTCGGGCAGCTCACGTCGAGCACGCCGCCGAAGGCCAGGTCGACGCTGCGCAAGCGGACCAGGTCGAGGACCCGCTGGACGACCCGTCGGTCCAGGGCCGCCGTGACCTCCCCGGTCGAGTAGTTGTGGCGGTTGATGGCCCGCCCCTCGCCCGACTCGGCCACGGCAGCATGGTCGTTCTCGCCGGCCAGCAGCCCGACGTAGTAGATCTGCGGGACGCCCCGCGCGAAGAGCTGGATGGCTCGCGCCGTGACGTACCGGTCATCGTCGCAGTCGAGAGCCGCGTAGTAGGTGCAGTTGAGCTGATGGACGTCGACGTCGCCGTCGGCGTGGGCCTCGGACAGGATCCGGTTCACGTTGCCGCCGCGGCGTTGGACCAGGTCCGCCATCTCCCGCATCTCGATGTCGCCGAGGATCCCATCGAGGTCCGGTCGGACCGGGATCCCGTCGTGACAGTCGAGCATCGTGAACTGCCGCTCGGGTGATCGTGCGAGGTGCTGTCCCAGGCGCGCTGCCGACCCCGTCGCGAAGGCATGCAGGAGCAGACCTGGGAGCACGAAGTCGTATGTCCAGTACCCGTGGCGCGCCAGGGCCTCGTGCGTGGCGTACCGGTCGTGGACCTCCGGGAGCAGGACCAGCCCGAATGAATTGGCGACGCTGACGATCCAGTCGAGGAAGGCGTAGATGTCGGGCTCGACCATGAAGCAGCTGGTTCCGGCCTTCTTGATGACGTAGCCGACGGCGTCCAGCCGGATGATCCGGACGCCGTGCCCGGCGAACGCACGGAGCCACTCGGTGATCAGGGCGCGGGTCTGTGCCGACATCACGTCGAGATCGATCTGCTCGGACCAATCCCGCGTGCCGAACGAGGTCCAGATCCGCTCCTGTTCGCCGGTGCTCGAGACGGTGACGGTGGAGAATGGCGCCTCGGGCTTGCGCAGGAAGATCATCGCCACGTCGCGGGCCGGCGGATCGCCGTTCGGCCAGACCTTGTCCAGGGTGATGAACAGGTCGGCGAAGCGAGACCGTCGACCGAACCGGAGGAAATCCTCGAACGCGGGCGACCGGCGCGAGACGTGATTGATCATGACGTCGAGGAGGACGTCGCGGCGCGCCGCAAGGCGCTCGATGTCGGCCCACGAACCGAACGCCGGCTCGATCTCGTCGTAGGTCATCGGCGCGAAGCCTCGATCACCAGACGACGGGAACGGCGGAAGGATGTGGAGCCCGCCGAACAGGCCTTCCAGGGGGCCGTCGAGGAGCGCCTCGAGAGCCGCGAGATCGCCGCCCATGGAATCCGCATAGGTCATCAGCTGGGGCGTGATCCGCACTGGGTCCCTTTCAGCGCTGCAAGCACGGCGAATCAGCCACGAGGGCACGATCGGATGGCGGCGGTCACAGGGTAGCGCTCGAACATCGCCGAGGCAGGGTCATCCGCGTTCAGCCTTTCAGGGAACCCTGCAGGAGGGCGGAGATGAACTGCCGCTGGAAGAGCACGAAGACGATCAGCGTCGGGGTCAGGATCAGCAGCGACCCGGCGCACAGGAGCGGGATGTTCGTCGCGTAGTGGCCCTGATAGGCACCAAGGGCGCCGGCCATGGTCCGCTGGAGCGGGTCTTCCACGAGCACCAGGGCGAGCAGGAACTGGTTCCAGGTCCAGACGGACAGCAGGATGGCCAGGGCCGAGACAGCAGGTCGCGCGAGCGGGAGATGGATCCGCCAGAAGAGGTCCCAGGTGTTCGCTCCGTCCACGCGCGCCGCCTCGGAGAGCTCGCGCGGCATGTTGACGAAGTGAGCCCGCATCCAGAAGACGGCGAAGGGCATGTACAGGCCGATCAGCGGCAGGACGATGGCCCACTTGGTGTTGAGGATCCCGAGGTCCCGCACCAGGTAGTAGAGCGGCGAGATGATGCCCTCGAAGGGGAGGGTCAGACCGAGTAGGAACAGGATGAAGAGGAACCGCCCTCCGGGGATGCGCAGGTGCCCGATGGCGAATCCCGCCATCGTCGAGATGACCACGGCCACGGGCACGACCCCGAGCACGATGGTGATGCTCGACCAGAGCAGGGCCGGCATCTGGGCGACATTGAATGCGTCGACGAAGTTGCCCCACTGCGGGTCGGATGGCCACTCGATCCCCAGGGGCGTCGAGTCCGACGGATGCAGGGCGGCCGACAACAGGCTGAGGAAGGGGAGGAGGGTCAACGCCACCAGCAAGAGCAGCAACAGCCTCCCCGTCAGGATCTCGCGGCGCGCGACGATCACGACTCGTCGCCTCGGGCGAGCCGCTGGATCGGCAGGACGCAGGCGAGCACCAGGAGGAACAGGACCACGGCGAGCGCCGACGCAAGGCCCACCTGCCTGCCGGCGAAGGCCAGCTGATAGATCTCGAGCCCGGGCACCGTGGTCGAGCCTCCGGGTCCGCCGCCGGTCGCGATGTACACGATGTCGAAGCTCGCGAGCGCAGCGATGACCGTGACCGTGATGCAGACACCGATCTCCTGGCGAAGGCTCGGGAGCGTGATCGACCGGAATTCCTGGAACGCACCGGCACCATCGATCCTGGCCGACTCGTAGAGGCCAGCGTCGATCTTGCTCATGCCGGTGAGGAGCAGGATCGTGCACAGTCCGATCAGGACCCAGGCTCCGATGATCCCGACGGCAGGCAGTGCGGTGTCGAAGTCGCCGAGCCAGGCTCGGGTCACGTCGCCGAGCCCGATCGCCGACAGGACCTGGTTCACGACGCCCGACGTGGAGAGGACCCACTTCCACGCGATCCCGGCGGCGACCAGCGGGATGATCTGCGGCAGGAAGAGCACGGTCCTTGAGGCCGCACCGAAGCGCCCGGTGGCGATGCGCCGCATGACCGAAGCCACGATGAGCCCGAGGCCGACCGGGATGAAGGAGAAGAACACGATCAGCTTGAAGGCGTTGAGGATGATCCCGACGAGATCGGGATCCGTGAGCACGCTGACGTAGTTCCGTAGCCCGACGAACTCCGAGGGCCCGATGCCATCCCAACGATAGAGCGAGTACTGAAGGGTCAGCGCCAACGGGATGAGGACGAAGGCCGCGTACATGAGGAGCGCGGGCGCGACGAACAGCCAGCCGATGAGATGGGTTCTGCGGACCCCGCGCAGGCGCGAGGTCCGCAGATTCGAAGCCGCGGTCGTGCGTTGGTCGACTCGGAGGAGACGGTCAGCCAACGCGACGATCCACGGCACAGGTCACTGGGCGAGTTCCTTCTCGTACTCGGCCTGGACGGCCTTGAGCAAGCCTTCCGGAGTCTGCTTGCTTCCCACCATCTTCTGCAGCTCGGGTGTCCACCCCTGGGCGAAGATGGTCCCGGTCGCGTTCGCGATGAAGTCCATCGCACCGTTCGCCTTGGCGACATCGCCGCCGGCGGCAAGCGTGTCGTTGGTGATCGACCCCGCGGCCGCGGGCGGGATGGCGAGATCCGTCGGGCCACCGGGGTTGGAGCCACCGACGGTCACGTCGACCTGACGGGCTGCGTCGTTGGTGGCGACCCAGTTGAAGAACGCCGCGGCGCAATCCGCATTCTTGGCGTTGGCGGCGATCCCGTACGTCAGCGGCGCCGACATGGCCGCGACCGCTCCGCCATCGGTCGCGGACGGGAAGACGAAGAAGCCGACGTTGCCGGAGAGGTCCTTGTCATACACGGCGTTCTGCCAGTCGCCATTGAACATGAACACGCCCTCGCCCTTGCCGAACCGGGCATTCGCATCGGTGTATTCGGTCGCATTCGTGTCCTTCGGGAAGTATCCCGCCTCGATCCACTGCTGCAGATGCTGGGCGGCGGTGAGGTTCGTCGGCGTGTCGATCGTGGCCCCGGGCTTCTGGAAGATCCAGTCGTTGATCGGCGCGGTCTCGCCGTAAGCGGCCATCAACTGCTGCAGCGGGAAGGCGAGTCCGGCGCCGCTGGCGGCAGCGTTCCAGGCCATGATCGGCTGAAGCTTTGCCGCCTTCGCCTTGGCGAGGAGATCCTCGAACTCGGCGACCGTCTTCGGTGGCTCGGTCATGCCGATCTGCGCCGCCAGCTGCTTGTTGTAGAAGACGCCCGTCAGGCTGTAGTTCAGCCCGGCTGCGTACAGCGAACCGGCACCGCGAGTGCCGTCCGTGCCGACCCGGTTCTGGGCGAGCTGGGCGGCGGGCCACTTGTCCCAGCCGAAGGCAGTAGCGTAGTCGTCGAGGTTCTTCAGCAGGTTGTCCTTGACCAGCGAGACCATCGTCGGCAGCCGGATCAGGTCCGGCGGGTTGGCGCCCGCGAGCAGCCGCGGCGTCGTGCTGATGAGGTTGGCGAACTGGTCCTGGCTGATGTTCCAGGTCACGTTCGGGAACTGCTTCGTGAACTCCTCGGACAGCTTGAACGGCAGATCGAAGCCGGTCTCGAACACGGCGTTCAGGACGACCGGTTCGGTCCCGCAACTGGGCACCGCGGCCGCGCTCGCCGCCGGACTGGCAGCCGCGCTCGCGGACGCCGCCGGGGTCGTGGGACCGGTGGACGGAGCCGTCGAGACCGATGGCGCGACCGACGAGCCGGGCGCGCAGGCGCTTACCAGGATGGCCAGGGCGGCGACCAGGGTCCCAGGACCGCGGACGTATCGGCGTCGGGCCAACGACCCGTCAGGGTTGGTGCTGAACATCTGAGTCCTCCTCCATGCATCTGCGATCGGCAGGGCGCGTTTCCAGTCCGTCACTCCGGGCGGCGGCCCTCCTTCCGGGGCCCCGTCGTACGTCGTCGGACGATCTCCGGTGCGATGACCACCACCGGCGGTGGCGCAGCTCGTTCCACGATCTCGGCCATGAGCAGCTGCGCGCCCTGGCGGCCGGACTCGAACAGGTGCTGTCGAACGGTCGTCAGACCGACGAAGTCGCACGCCTCGATGTCGTCGTAGCCGATGACCGATAGGTCGTCGGGTACGTGGAGGCCCAGGTCCTGGGCCGCGGCCAGAACGCCGAGGGCCTGTGTGTCGCTGGCGGCGAAGATCGCGGTGGGGCGGTCTGCGCGGGAGAGCATCCTGGCCGCGAGATCGCGAGCCTCGTACCGCCCGTGGGCGCCGAGGGCGATGTCCTCAGCCGCAGGCTCGAGGCCGGCGTCGGTCAGGGTCCGCGTGTACCCGGCGAAGCGATCGCGGCTGGAGGTGAACCCGAACGGGTTCGAGAACTCGTCGCCGATGAACCCGATCCGGCGGTGCCCGAGCCCGAGCAGGTGCTCAGTCGCAAGCTGGCCGCCGTTCTCATCGTCACCGAGTACCCGCGGCAGCCCGGACGTGTTCTCGTGGGCATCCACGAAGACGATCGGGATGTCCGCGCGCTCGAGCCGCGGCACCACGTCGGCGGGCGGAGGCAGGGAGACGACGAGCAGGCCGTCGGTCCGCTGGCGAAGGGGCAGCGTCTTGAAGTACTGGTTGCGCTTCTCGACCGTCTCGACGTTGTAGATGACGAGATCGAACTCGCTGTCCGTGAGCGCCGCGTCGATACCGCGGAGTCGCTCGGCCGCTTGCGGTCGCGTCAGGAACGAGGTGACGACCGTGATGGTCTGGGTCTTTCCCAGACTGAGCCGTCGCGCCGAGAGGCTGGGGGCGAAGTCGAGTTCGCCGGCCGCCTCCACGATCCGCTGCTTCGTCTCCTCGTTGACCAGCGGACTGTCGTTGAGGGCTCTCGAAACGGTCGCCAGGCTGACGCCGGCTCGCTGGGCAACATCCCGGATCGTCGCGCGCTTCGACATGGGGCCTCACATGAAACCGGTTTCATGTAACCGCTTTCAGTAGCCTACGCGCGCTGTCAAGACGGCGATGGGAGCCCTGGCTCGAGGAGCGTCGCCGACCGCGTGCGCTACGCTGCCGGCGCGATGGACCTCGTGCTCGCCGTGAATGTCGCCTGCTGGGGCGCGGTCGTGGTGGTCTGGATCGCCGCGGCCGTCCGCGAGGTCGGCGCCCGGCCGGCCGAGCGAGTCCGCGGTTCGACCGACGTCGTGGCGATCGCGCTCGCGGTGGCCGCGGTCGCGGCGATCGTTCTCGTCGGACCCTCGATCGTGGCGCCGTTCACGCTGGAGGCACCCTGGGTCCGGATGATCGGCGCCGGTATCCTCGTCGGATCCACGCTGTTCGCCATCTGGGCACGTCTCGCGCTCGGATCGTCGTGGAGCGTCGGTCCGCTTGCGGCGACGGATCGCGGGCTGCGCACGGACGGCCCGTATGCGATCACCCGCCACCCGATCTACACGGGCCTGCTCGGGATGCTGCTGGGCAGCGCGCTCCTGGGCGGGCTGGGGCAGTGGATCGTGCTCATCGCCACCGGGCTGGTCGTCGTCGGGCTCAAGATCCGGTCCGAGGAGCGGCTCCTCGCTCGCGACGTTTCCCGACGAATACGCGGCCTACAGCCAACGGGTGCCGCGGTTGGTCCCGGGATGGCGCTCGCCGACGGCCCGGCGGGGAGGTACCCGTTGAGCGACTCGATCGGAGCCCGCGCCACGCTCTGACCGCACGAGACCGCAGTTCCAGGCGACGCGGCTGACCAGGAGTTCGTCGGGGCCGCCGAGGGAGTCAAGTCTGGCAGCTAGGGAAGGCTCGACTCCTCGTCCCGCTCGAGGGCGTAGACCGTTCGCGCACCACTGAGACCCTTCAGTTGGTGGTCGCCGCGACTCACGAATGCCAGGCCCGATCCGTCGAGCAGGTCCCGCGTCGTCGAACTGATCAGGACCTCGCCTGGGCCCGCGAGCGCCGCGACACGAGCGGCCGCATGCACTGCGAGACCGCGGGCTTGTCCGCCGGCGATGACGACCTCACCCGAGTGCAGCCCGGCCCGGATCTGGATGTCCAGGTCGCCGACCGCGGAGGTCATCGCCTTCGCGCACTGGGCGGCCCGCACCGCTCCGTCGAACAGGGCGAGGAACCCGTCGCCGGTCGTCCCGACCTCGCGTCCGCGATATCGATCGAGTTGCACCCGCATCGCCTGGTTGTGCTCGATGAGCAGACGCCTCCAGCGCGCGTCGCCGATCTGGTTCAACCGAGCCGTGGAATTGACGATGTCGGTGAACAGGATGGTTGCCAGGACACTCTCATTCTCGTCGGGTGTCGCCCCGAACACGGCCGCACTCGCGAACTCGACCGTGTCAAACGCCTCGTCTCCGACGACCCATGCGTCGTGACCGGGCGGGATCTCGAAGGCGTCGCCGACGCGAAGGTCGAGCTCACTGCCATCGTCCATCACTACCCGCAGCGTCCCGGACAGGACGTAGCCGAGGTGGCGGTTCTGGCAGGAACTGGTCTGGACGACGGGTGCCACATCCTTTGACCAGCGCCAGCCGGGCTCCCAGCTCAAGCGGGCGATGTAGGTCTCATCGAGGTTGACGATGTCGACGTGCCCGTGCGGGAACGTCCGGACGACGTCCGGCGTGGACAGAGCCTTGCGCTGCAGACGAGGCATACCCGCATCATCTCATCGAGGTGGGGGAGAGCGGGCCTCATCTCCGTGCGGTGAGGTTGCGCCCGGCCGAGACCGGCAGCTCGGGTTCCGGCACCGTTCGCGCCGATCGCGCAACGACGTCAGCGGCGATCATCGGCGCCAACATCGCCAGGCCGTCGGCGTAGGCATGGAAGAGGAACGGCGCCATCTCCTCGAGCTTGGCGCGGTCCTTGGCCGACGACGGTCGCTGGACGCGGACGGTAAAGAGCGTCCTGTCCCCTTCCGGCGTCGCCTCGAACAGCTCGCTCCGCGTCAACTTCGGGATGCCCGGCATCGGCATCTGGAACCTGGTCGTAAGGACTTCCGCCGGATGCCAGGCGAGGATTTCCTCGACGATCGCGTCGCGGCCGTGAACACAGTGGTTCGTGGTCCCGACGCCGCGCCTCCCACCGGTGACCTCCTCGTTGACGGCCTCAACGCCGATCTGCCACTGGAGTCGACGGGCCGGGGAGGTGATCCACTCCCAAGCGATCGCCGGCGGACCGTCGAAGGTGAATGAGGTCGTCCAGGCCGCCTGCGCAGCCCCGACGACCAGTGCCGAACTTGACTCGGCCTCCTGCCATACGGCCTCGAGGTCGCGGACCCAGCCGGACACCTCGCCGACAACGTCGTAGGTCTCCCGGTGCTCGATCAGCCCGGCCGCGGCCGGATCGGCGAGACCCATGATCCGGACGCACTCGTCGGTGTACAGCGCATAGGCACCGATGCCCAACTTGGCCTGGACGTCGTTCTTGAGCAGTCGATGGACCACGATGACGTCACGGCCGACCAGTTCCTCACGACCGACCATCCGTTGCCGGGCGATCAGTCCGTGATGGACGACGAACTTGAGGTCGAGCCGGGGGATGTAGGTGCAGGCGTTGCAGTCGCACTGCGACGCCTGGCCGATGTCGCGCAGGCGCCTCCGGAAGGCGATATAGCAGTGCTCGATCGTGTCCTGGAGGATCGATCCATCGATGACGTCGGTGACGACGTAGGCGAAGGCGGCGTCGCCCTCGAGCTTGGCCAGGCGGAAGGTCGGCCGGAGGGCGCGAACGACGGCGTCGGTCAGGTCGGCCAGGATGTCCTGCGCGTGGTCGAGTTCGACGCCGGCGAGGTAGCTCGTGTAGCCGCTGATGTCGGCGAGGACGAGACACGCGGGCTCTGGCTGGTCGGGCATTGCGATCCCCTGCAACGTCGGACGGATCCGACGCGAGGATAACTGCGGGGGTGATCGTCCGATCACGGATTCGGCCGTGGATGCTCGTCGGATGACTGCGATCAATGGCGAGGCTGGGCGTATCGTGGTGGGACGTACGGCGAGGAGGCTGGGCGATGCCCGAAGCGCGACACCAGGTGACGATCCGGCGGCCCGCGAGCGAGGTGTTCGGGTTCCTCGCGGATGGCCTGAACGGGCCGAAGTGGCGGACCGGGATCCTCGACATCGCCCACGTCTCCGGGACCGGCGTCGGTGCGACGTACAAGCAGGGGGTCAAGGGTCCGGGCGGTCGCCGCATCGACGCCGACTACCGGGTCACGACGTACGAGCCGAACTCCCGGCTGGCCTTCGAAGCGATCGCCGGCCCGGTTCGTCCGAAGGGTGACTACGTCCTCGAAGAGGTCGACGGCGGGACACGCGTGACCTTCGCCCTGCGGGCCGAGTTGGGCGGGATCAAGAAGTTGCTGATGGGCGGAGCCGTCCAGAAGACGATGGACGCGGAGGTCGAGGCGACGGAGCGCCTCAAGAGCCTTTTGGAGTCGATGCCGAACGGGTGAACCGGCGGCCCGGAACGGTGCAGCACCCTCGCGGTGTCCATCGTCGGCCCCCAGTCGCGCCAGGGAAGCTCCGGCCAGGGTTCGCTCGCATCGCCGCGGCCGGGGCGTGCCACCGTCAATGCAGCCGTTCCTGCCAATCAGAGGGCACGCGGCCGGCCGGTCCAGGCACGGGCTGATCGAGTGGATGATGACGCGGCGGCGCCAGGACGGGTCCCTCGAAGTCGACCTCCCGCACGTAGTCCCAGAACCAGTCCTCGCCGGGCTCGAAGCTCTGGACAACAGGATGGGCCGCGTCGAGAGCATGATGACTCGCGTGCTGGGACGGGGACGAGTCGCAACACCCGATATGGCCGCAATGCGCGCAACGTCGCAGATGGAACCACCAGCCGCCGGTGGCCAGGCATTCCACGCATCCCGTGCCGCTCGGCGGGACCGTCGGATCGATGTCGTCGTCCGCCGTCATCGCGTCAGCGTACCGGACGGGTCGCAGCCTCACCGCGGTGCCCCAAGGCGGACCGCGATCGCCTCCACCGTCGAGCGCACTCCTTCTTGGAGCCGGCGTCACGCTCCTCGCCCGCGAACCACACCGATGGTGGTCGGGTGTCCTCTGTTACCGGTGGGGTAGGTGGCTGGCGAGGTAGGGATTCGAACCTTCGATCTCCTCAGTGGTCCCGCTATTCCCGGACCGCCGCCGGACTGTGCCCCCAAAGACACAGACGAGGTAAGTCAGCGCGGAACGAGCCGGAGGGTCGAGCGGATGGCCTCAGGCGTGACGACAGCCCCGACAGGCCCCGGTTCGTAGCGGTCGTACTTGGCGTGATACACGTCCGTGATCCCGTCGGCCACCTCAGGCCCGGGCTCCTCGAACGAGACGTCGCGCTCCACACCCCCGGCGCGGATCCGGCCCTTGCCCGACCGAAGGGCGCGCTGGAACCATGGGTTGTCGGGCCCATGCGCCGAGCGCACGTAGAGGTCGTCGCCATGGCAGACCCCCCGAATCGTGACGAACGGTCGGAGGCTGCCGTCCGGACGGACCGAGGAGACTTCGAACTCCTGGGCATCGCCGATCGTCGCGAGATCGTCGGCCGTCCAGGCGGTCATCGGGATGCCTCCTTTGGGCTCTCGGCGGAGAGGTCCTTGTCCTCCATCTCCCACGCATGGTCGAGCGTGTGGAAGGCGGAGTGTCGGATGAGGAACGGCAGGGTCCACGACCGCATGCGCTTCTCGACCTCCCCGGCGTTGTAGGCGCGCATCGCGGCGACGTACGTCTCACGATGCTGGCGCAGTCCCTCCGGGGTCAGCGCCGCCTCCTCCGGGATCCGCAGCCCCACCTGCTTTGCGAAGTCCTCGCTTTCGGTGCGGATCGTGTGGCGCATGATCCGGGTACGGTCGCGTCCTCCGCCGCGCGGGCCCTTGCGCATCTCTTCCGAGACCCGCGCCGCGACGCTGTCGAAGAACGCCCAGGATGCCCGCAGGAGCGTGATCGCGCGATCGAACTCGGCCTCGCCCATCGGCCCGTGCTCGGTCGAGGAAGGCGAGAAGG
The DNA here is from genome assembly GCA_963755115.1 of uncultured Chloroflexia bacterium. GTDB lineage: Bacteria > Chloroflexota > Limnocylindria > Limnocylindrales > CSP1-4 > SPCO01. Next base: position 8,746 of record CAVWIK010000001.1, on the reverse strand, counting down.
AGATGCCCCAGAAGTCGACCGAACCGGGTCCGACCCTGTCCTCGACGATCTCCAACGGCCCGGCGGCGTCGAACTCGCGGGCCATCCCGGCGAGGTCCGCGATCAGCCGATAGCGCTCCCGATAGGACTCGAGCGTCTCCACGGCGAGATCGGCGCTCTTCGCGCCCCGATTCCAGCCCGGCCAGTCTAGTGCGAAGGCCACCGACCGCTTCTCCTTGGGGCCGCGTTCGACGACGGTGCGGACAGGCATGCATCGAGTATCGCACTGCAACCGACAGGTCCGGACTCCGAGCGCAGGGCCTAGGCGCTCCCAGTTGCAGCGTAAGGTCAGCTCTGCACCTACCTTGCACGGCAAGTCTGAGGGCCTGATGAAGGCGATCGTCCAAGACAAGAACGGCTCGTCCAAGCGCGTCGCGGTCCAGCCGCTGAACCAGCCCCTGGAGCGTGCCGACCGCGAGGCGACCGTGGAGTCGGCAATACGCACGGGGGCGGGGAGGGCGGAACCTACCCCGGTTGGCTGGGAGATCGTGACAGCCTTTCGGATCGGTCATCCGACACGCACGCCGGGCATAACACCGCGCCGAGCGGTCAGCGACGTGATCCGGGCATGACTCCGAGACTCAGGGTCGCAGACGGCCTCGCCGTCGGCGCTCTCCTGCTCGCCGCCATCGCGGCGGGCGTTGGCCTCGTTGCGACGGGTCTATACCGTGACACGGCCGAGATGGTCCGCGAGGCCCGAGCGGCCGATCTCGTGACGTTGGCCGCCGCCGTACCCGCACTCGGACTGGGCCTATGGCGGGCCCGATCCGGGTCGGCGAGGGGGCGACTCATCGCGATCGGCGCTCTGGGCTACCTGTCGTACTCCTACGCGATCTATGCGTTCTCGGTCGTCATCAACCCGCTGACGCCGGTCCATATCGCGATCCTGGGACTTGCGACCTGGTCATTCGTGCTCGCCGTCTTTGGGCTCGACCACGCGACGGTCGACGGCGCGACCCGGATCCGGCTGCCACGCCGCACGGCCGGCGGATTCCTCATCGTCGTGGTCGTCCTGTTCGTCCTGACCTGGCTCGGCCAGATCATGACGGCGATCACGACCGGTACGTTGCCGGCGTCCGTCAGTGATCTGAACCTGCCGACGAACGCGGTCTATGCGCTCGATCTTGCCTTCGCGCTTCCGTTGCTGGCCATCGCCGGCGCGTGGCTGATCCGGCGCGAGCGGAGGGGCCCGGCATCTGCCCTCGCAGCGCTCGGCTTCACGGTGCTGATGGGATCATCCGTCGTTGCCATCTTCGCCATCGATGCCGCCGCCGGCATCGCTATCGAACCCGTTCCGGTCGTGATCTTCGGGTTGGTCACGATGATCGCCGCCGCGCTCGCGGGCCTGGCGCTGTTCTCGTCGCCCAAGGAGCGTCCGTCTTGATCCAGATCGTGGCCGCTGTCCTGCTCGCGCTGACCGGCGATCTGGCGGCCGTCAGTAGATCCAAGGGATCAGGCGCTTCGTTCGCCGCTGGTAGGCGTCGTACTCTGGGTGCTCGGCCGATAGCCAGACCTCTTCGCGCCGCGACTTCCCAGCGAACAACAGGAATAGCAGTCCCGACGCCCCGATCACCACGAGCGAGCCGGTGACCAGTCCCCAACCGATCGCCCCGAGGACGAGCCCGCTATAGATCGGATGACGGATCAACCGATATGCGCCGGACTCGATGAGCGGCGCTCCGGCGACCGGTCGTGGGAAGACGCTGAGGCCGGCGCGCAGGTCCCACACACCACGCGTTGCGACGAAGCCGCCGACGATGATCGCACCGAGTCCGACGAGTACGGCTGCCGTTGGCCATGCACTCCCCGAACCCTGTTCGACGAGTTGGCGGACGCCTGCCAAGGCGATGATGCCGAACAGGACGAGCTGAGCCGCGACCCAACCCTCACCATTGGGACCGAGGGCCGGCAGTCGCGAATTCATGCCAAGATGCTAGGCGAGCCCTCGACGGCCCGCCAGACTGGCTCCACGGGGCTCTGGGGACCGTGACCACTCCACACGATCGTTTGTGGTCCCTTCTCCTCGACACCCCAACAGGCCGTGAGTTTGGCTGGCGAGGAAGGATTCGAACCTTCGATCTCCTGATCCAGAGGACTCCCGACGTTCTGCCGATGGTCGGTGCGATTTGAGCGTGGCGCGGACTCGGATTCTGTCGATTCGGCGGGCAATCAGGTTGAACAGGCCGTACGGAGTCAGGTGAACGTCATTCGTTCAAGTGACTCCGGGATCGACCGTATCGCGCCGACGACGGTTGGAAAGGGGAGCGGTTCCCGCTGTTCCCACTACTCCCACGAGCCCGGCACGCCAGCCCCCATCGGGACATCGTCAAGACATGGCGACGTAGTCGCTCAGCACGGCCAGAGCCGCGGTCATCGCCGCGAACGCGGTCCGGCTAGCGGTAGGTCGGGATCTCCGCGTCCGAGCTCGGCAGCGACTGGAGCGGCACCGGCGCCGGCCGCGGGCAGCGGCTCGCGACGTCGACCCGGCAACCGGTCCGGGCCGACCCCAGGAGCGATTCCATGACGTCCAGCACGTGGAACGCGAGGGCGCCACCGGCGCGCGGCTCCACTCCGGCGGGGGTCGCCGCCAGGTCCGCGATCCCGTAGCCGCGCGAGCTGCGCTCGTACCCGGCGCTGATCGGGAGCGTGACCCAGCCGGTCCCGTCGAGCTCGCGCAGCTCGACGTCGCCGCGGAACAGGTTCGGGTCCGGCGCGATGAGCGACCCCAGCTCCCCGTGGATCTCGATCCGCGACGCCCTGGAGGCGACCGCGTCGAAGCTCATGACGAGCGTCGAGATCGCGCCCGACTCGTGGATCAGGGCGCCCGTCACGTGGCTGTCGACGGCGACCGGGACCGTCTCGCCGGCGCGCGCGCCCGAGCGGATCGTCCGCGTCCCGCGTGTGCGGCTCGCGGCGCCGATGGCGGCGACGACCGGGCCGAGGATCGTGACGAGGGCGGTCACGTAGTACGGCCCCATGTCCAGAAGCGGGCCGCCGCCGGGCTGGTAGTAGAAGTCAGGATCGGGGTGCCAGCGCTCATGGCCGGGCGTGACCATGGTCGCGGTCGCCGCGATCGGGGCCCCGATCCGTCCGTCGTCGACGGCCTTCCGCGCCGTCTGGATCCCCGTTCCCAGGACCGTGTCGGGCGCGCAGCCGACCTGCACGCCGGCCGCCCCGGCAGCCTCGAGGACCGAGCGCGCCTTCGCTGTCGTCGCTGCCAGCGGCTTCTCGCCGTAGACCGCCTTGCCCGCGGCGATCGCCTCGAGGGCGATGGCGGCGTGGGCGGCCGGGATCGTGAGGTTCAGGACGACCTCCACCTCGGCATTCGCGAGGAGGTCGGCGACCGGCATCGCGGGGATGCCCTCGGCCGCCTCGACCGCGGCGGCGCGGGCCGGGACGCGATCCGCCGCCGCCACGATCTCGATCGCGTCGAGCCGGCGGGCGGTGTCGAGGTACTGCCGGGCGATCGCGCCGCAACCGATCATCCCGATCCTCACCGGCCGGCCCACAGCAGCCCCCGCTCGATGACGGTGTGGACGGTCGGATGGGCGAGGACGTCGAGGCTATGGCCGGGGGTGCAGACGAAGATCCGGCCCTTGCCCCAGCGCCGCGTCCAGATTGCGGGCGAGGTGATCTCGCGGTGCCACGCATCCCACGGCCGGACCTTCTGGGTCGTCGTCGCGAGGACGTCGAGATAGCGGTCCCAGAGCACCCAGTACTGCTCGGTGACCAGGTCGAAGTCCGCGAGGCCCCGGGTGATGGGGTGGTCGGCCGCGGCCGGCAGCAGGTTGACCGTGTACGGCACGTAGTTGTTCTCGGGTCCGTCGCCGGTGATCGTCGCCGGGTCCTTGCCCGGATGGCACGCGAACTGGGCGCCGATGAGCTGGAAGTAGTCGGACGAGTTGCGATACGAATTCGGCGATCCCGCCATGCCAGCCCGCCATGCCGGTCCCGTTGGCGATCGCCGCTCGCAGGCCCGCAAGCTCGTCGCGGGCGATCGTCGCCATGGTGTTGCACTGCATGATCAGGTCGGTCCGCGCCATCAGGTCCGGATCGGCGTACGGCGCCGGCGAGTCGAAGATCCGGACCTCGTAGCCGTTCGCCTCGAGGTGCGGGATGAACAGGTCCGTCGCCTCGATGGGCGCGTGGCCGTCCCAGCCCCCGCGGACGACGATGGCGAGCTTCGATGGGGCAGTCGGCATGCGGGACGCGGTCTCCGTTCTAACGGTTTGATGGGCGGGCACGCGATCCGCGGGCCCGAGCCGGGCGGCGCGGGCGCCGCGTGATCCCGGGCGACAGCCCTGGCGGACATCGTCCGAGTTCTATCACGGCTCCGGCTTCCGCGGCGGCGTTCGCCGTCGCGTCGATCAGGCGGACGGCTGGGCTGGCGGCCAGGCCGGGGTGCCCTAGATCGGCTTGATCACGACCGTGCCGGTAAGGCTTCCGGCGGGGTCCGCTTCTGGCGACCGATGACGACCGCAGGGAACTGGCTCAGCCTTTCGCCTGGAAGTCGAGCCAGCATGACCTGGGTGGTACCAAGGTCTCAAGTTCGATCCACAGGTCAGGCGGCGGCTCGACGGCGGCTGATGCCATGAGCGTCGAGATCCGGCCAGGTTTCGTGAAACCGACGACGGTTGCGTGGACGCGGGGATCACGCATCGAGAATTGCAGGGCCGCCGTGGCGAGATCAGTGCCGTTTCTCAAGCAGGCGTCGTTCATGGCAGCGACGGCATCGAGGACGAGCTTGGGTGCCTGGGTATAGCCGTACCTGGACGACCCAGTCGGGTTGGCGAGGACACCTCCGCCGTAGATCGCGGCGTTCAGCACCCCCATGCCGGCCGCGGTCGCCTGGTCGATCAGCTCGTCCGCGCTTCGATCGACAAGGGTCCAACGACTGTGTGTGAGGAGAACCTCGAAGACGCCCAGGTCAAGGTAGCGTGAAACAACGTGGACATCGCCTGCGGCGATGCCGATGTGTTGCACCCGGCCTTCGTCCTTCAGGGCAACCAGCGTGTCGACTGCTCCTCCTGCCTGCGTGATCATGGCGAAGTCGTGGTATTCCGGATCGTGCAGGAAGAGCAATGGAAGGACACCAAGCCCGAGCCGCTCCTGACTCTCATCAAGCGAGCGTCGCACGCGATCACCGGAGTAGTCACCGTCTCGTGCGTCCACTTTGGTGATCACCGTGAAGTCCTCTGGCAATCCCCCCGCGGCAGCGATGCCGGCGCCGATCCGGCGCTCGCTCTCGCCTTCGCTGTACGCGTTGGAGGTATCGAAGGCCCGGATCGGACTCTTCAGTACCTGTTGGACGAGATCGATGGCATCGGCCTCCGCGACCGCGTAGCCGTACAGCGACAGCATGGTCCCAAGGGGGGAAGCACCCGCGATGATCGCCGAGGTCGAAACTGACGTGTTGCCCAGTCTGCGGATCCAATCCGTGGGCAACGGGTCAGTCATCGGGCCTCCCATCCGCGCATGGCCGTCAAACAGCCAGTCCCGTTCGCGCACGGTGCCGACGCCGACCGCGGCGCCCGACCGTCGGCGGTCACGGTTGTCTCTCTGCAAGCACCCGAACATCCCAGGGCCCGAGTCGGACGTGATCCTGGGTGTGGAACGTTTCCCCAGTCAGGATGTCGTGCACCTCGGTGGGCACGGCTACCGAGGCGGGATCCCAGGACCAGTTGTGCAGGAACCGGAGCCTGGTTCCGTCGACGGCCGCTGCGCCGGTCGAGGTCATCGTGGCCGGCAGCTCGCACCAGGGTTGAACGAGGTCGGTGGCTAGCCACTGGAAGAGCGACTTGGCAAAGCTCGAGTCGGGGATGGTGCCGACGCATGTGACGCGACCCCTCTCGTGGTCACGCGTGGTCATCGCTGGCCATCGACTGAAGTGCGGGTGTTCGTATGTCGCGACGACCTGCGCGTCGTCCACGAGCAGTCCGTCACACCATCGCGTGGCTTTAGCCGCGTCGAGCTTGATCGTGGCCCCGTCGGCAGGAAGGACAGGGATCATGGTCTTCAGGTTGCTGAACTCGTCATAGTGGACGCCGGAAGCCTGTGCCAGGCGGCCGGGAGCCGTCTCGGTCCGAGCGCGCGCCTCGTGATCCGCGTATCCGGTCCGTGGGCCGATGACGAGATGCCCTCCCGCGGCCGCGTAGTCCGCCAGCCAGTCGAGTAGGTGGTCCGGGCTCATGTAGTGGCCGGGCACGACGAGGAGCGGATGACTGGCGGCGAACTCGGCCGGATGGGTGGTGGTCGCCTTCCGGGAATGCAGGATCCGGGCCGAGAGTCCGGCGTCGAAAGCGCCGCGGTAGAAGGGGGCGAAGATCCCGTCGTACGCCCGGGCATCGGGTCCGCCTCCCGCTGCCGCCAACGGCGGGTATTTCTGCATGAGCCAGCGGTTCGGGAGCGAATACAGGAAGGCGACTTCTGCGTCGGGTCGACATCCCGCCACCAGCCGTCCTGCGCGCCGGAACTCGTCACCGACCTGGCGGAGCTCGTAGAAGGTTCGGCCCGGGTGACCCGCGTGGGGAAGGACCCCACCCCAGGAGGTTTCGGTACCGAAGTGCAGCGTGTGCCAGTGCCAGTACTCGACCATCCGCGCTCCACGGGCGACCAGCGCCCACGCGACCTGACGCCACTGGCCGTCAAAGGCAGGGCGGTTGTCCCAGGGAGGACCGATGTGCGTGGCATTGGTTTCGGTGACGAGGAAGCCCTCTTGGCGTGAGGAGTACATCCGGTCCGCGGAGAAGTACAGCGCCCAGGTTCCGGTGGTGGTCCAGCTCTGATCGTGCGGTCCGGAGCCGTCGTCCGGGAGCTGTAGCCCGTCCTGCATGCCGTAGTAGAGGTTCCCTCCAGTGGCGTCGAGGGCATCAGTGACCAGGTCGTCGTCGACGGCGGGCCGGTCGTAGGCGATGCAGGTCGTGACGAACTGTCCGGGGGAGGAGTACTCCCGGACGATGTCGGCCTGCCAGTTGATGAACTGGGTGGTCTGCGCGGCCTGGAAGCGACGCCATGCGACGTCGTACTGGGGCTGCGTGTTGCCATCGGGTGCCCAAAGATCGTCCCAGGTCGAGAGTCGGTGCGACCAGTAGACGAGGCCCCACTCACGGTTGAGGCTGTCTACGTCGCCGTAACGATGACGCAGGTCGTCCACGAAGCGTTGGAAGACGCCGCGGTTGTGAAGGAGATGCAAGCCGGGTTCGTTGTCGACTTGGAAGCCGACGACGGCGGGATGCCCCGCATAGCGACGAAGGATCTTGCGGATCACCCGGTCGGCATGGAAGAGGAATGCCGGGTGCGTGAAATCGACTTCCTGCCGAGCTCCCCAAGGGATCCGTTCGCCCGTGGATCGTTCGCCGGCGATCTCCGGATACAGCCGGGCCAGCCACGGCGGCACGGCATACGTGGGGGTGCCAAGGATGACGGAGATGCCCCGCCGCGCGGCGCCGTCGAGGACCGGCTCGAGCCAGTCCAGATCGAACTGGCCGTTCTCCGGTTCCCAGGTCGACCAGACCGACTCACCGACCCGGATGACCGAGAAGTGCGCCTCCTGCATGAGATCGAGATCGACATCCAGCCGGTCATACGGTTGGTACTCGTGGTAGTAAGCCGCACCGAACAACACGCGGTCGGAACCGGCCAACATCGCCCCACTCCCGTCGTCGTTCACTGCCCGGGTCAGTCCTTGACGCTCCCAGCGGTGGACTTCGGGTTCCGCCTGGCTTCATCGGTCGCGCTCCCGCCGACGACAAACGTCTCCAGCCGCTCCAGCGCTGACACCAGGTGGGCACGCATCGCTTCCTCGGCCCCGTCGGGATCCTGCCGGGCGACCGCATCGGCCACCGCCAGGTGCTCGTTCTTCGTCACCGAATGAAGGCCCGCGTGGTAGTAGAGCCGGAAGGTGTGCAGGTGGCTGCGCAGTCGGGTCAGCATGTCGCTGATCATCTGGTTGCCCGCGAGGTCGGCGACCATGGCGTGGAAGGTCGCGTCATAGACCATGTCCAACCGGTTCGCCGCAGCCGTGATCTCGCCGCCGGCTCCACCGGCCCGGGCAGCGCGGCGCAGCTCCTTGATCTCGTTCGGCTCCGCCTGGGCAGCGACCTTGGCGGCCAATGCGGGTTCCACGAGCAGCCGGAGCTCGATGAGCTCGCGCACCTGCTCGATCCCCATTAGGGGCGCCACCGTGTAGCTGCGCCCTGGCTGCTTCACGATCAAACCGTCGGCCTCGACGCGTGCCAAGGCCTCGCGCACCGGTGTCGGCGACACGCCGAGGGTGCGGGCGAGCTCTTCGATGTTCAGCCTGGCGCCGGGTTCGAACGCGTGGGTCATGAGCATGTCGGTGACGATCTCGTAGACCGAGCCGGGCAGCGGTTTCCGTTGGGCCAGGCGCTGTCCTGCGGCGGACTGATGGATTGCTTCGATTTGATAACGGTCCATCTCGGCCTTCGCGTGTCGGGTACTCGACGGCTACATTACAGCATCCCAATTGTCTCTATCCTATAGACATTAGGAAAGCGTGCTGGCATAGTCCGCGACGATGCAGGACAAGGGAGGGCGCGACGTGCACGACGAGTCGGTGACTCGCACTGCTGCCGGCGTCGCCGACGTCGCACCCGAGCCTGAGATCGGGAGTGGTCCGGATACGGCCCACGACCGAGCGGCGCGCGCGATCAAGGGTGTCCTGCTGGCGTTGAAGGCGGGACCGCTC